>NZ_QXXQ01000020.1 GCF_003570715.1 Gemmobacter lutimaris
TCCGCTGCACTGCGGGGCATCATGATATCCCCAATCTGACGCAGACATTATGTTGCGCCGACGGCAGCAACCCAAAACAAACAAAGGGGAAATCAAAGCCCGGCAACATAACCCGCGCCGCAACATGGTCCTGCCATTTGCCAGCGGCACCTTTGCCCGAAACGGGGCCGGTGAGGCGCACGAACATCGAGCGCCCCGCCGTGTTGCGGACATCGCCAACCTGCCAGTAATTGCCCTGTCTGCGCCCGTTGGAGAGATAGGTTCGGCAGACTGCCTCGGCCTGTTGGCCAAGGCGCTGCGCCAAATCTGCGGCATCAATACGGGACATCAGGCAACCTCACGCTCGGAAATGCGGGAGATAGGCCAGAGGTTGAAGAGCTTGGCAAGCACTCCCGCGCCGTCAGGTCCGACCGGCACGAAGAAGCGCAGCTTCCACGAGATGATCTCGCTGAAGAGGCCATAGGCCCGGAGCCGTTCGCGCATGCCCTCAGAGAACCCGATCAACTCGATCCGGTTCACCCCCATGACGCGGGACCGGCGCAGTTGCAGGCCCTCGGCCAGATCGAGGATGGTCTTGCCCTCGATGAGCGCGGCATAGGCCTGTTCAGCGGTCAGGTCGGGCACCCTTGCCCCAGTCGCCGTGGCGGCCCAGGTGGGTGAAACCCTGCGCCCGATGATCCGCTCACCGTCGTCGGTCTGCAGGCGATAGACTCGGGTTTCGTCCTGGGGCAAGCGTTTCCAGACCGGCAGGAGAAGACCAGACACGACATGCAGTGTGCTGTCGGTAAACTCTGGCACTTCGGCGACTTCGGCATTCCAGGCGGCGACAAAGGTCGGACGATCTGTTTCGACCCATTGCGTGCCGCCCATCAGGCGGATGGCGATGTTTTGCGCCTCGGTCGGTCGGATCAGCCGGACCCGCCGTTCGATCTCGCCATCATCCAGCATCAGGCTGGTGGTCGGCACCTGCACCGCCGCCCGACCCGAGCAGGTGTTGACCATCAGCACGGCGCGCGGGTCGTCGAGTTCGGCGAGCGCTTCGTCCAGCAAGCGCGGCTTGTTGCGGCGGCGTTGCGTGATGGAGAGAAGTCGGGTTTCCGCGCCGGTGGTCGGGTGAGTGTAAATCACCTGTCGGTCGGTGACGAGAAAACTTTCCGCGCGCAGGGTCTCCAAGCCGAGGTCGTAGGTGCCAGACGCCATCGCCCCATCAATCCGGGCCTCGAGAAGCTGTTCGAAGGCCGTGAAGAGGATGCCCTGCATCTCGATGGTCAGGGCCAGGAGGCGGTTCAGGAAGGTGGTGATCGGTGGCAGATCATCCTTGATGCCATTGGTGTCCATCAGTTTCAGGCCCGTCGCCGCCTCGAAACGCTGCAGCGAGCAGCCTTCGATCTTGCCGCGCACGATCAGAAGGTAGAGCTGGCGCAGCGCATCTCGCGCATAGAGGCTTTCGAGATTGTCCTCAGGCCGAAACAGCCCCTGCCCTCCGGTCTGACGCTGGCCGCGGGTGATAGCCCCGAGCGTGTCGAGGCGACGGGCGATGGTACTGAGGAAGCGCTTCTCCGCCTTCACATCGGTCGAGATCGGCCGGAACAGCGGCGGCTGCGCCTGATTGGTCCGGTTGGTGCGGCCAAGGCCCTGGATTGCGGCATCAGCCTTCCAGCCTGGTTCCAGCAGGTAGTGGACCCTGAGCCTCTGGTTCCTGGCCGAAAGCTCGGCGTGATAGCTGCGCCCGGTGCCCCCGGCATCGGAGAAGATCAGCACGCGCTTCTGGTCATCCATGAAGGCGGACGTCTCCGCAAGGTTGGCCGAAGGCGCGCGAGTCTCGACCGCGAGCCGCGCCGCAGGACCTTCGCCCTTGCGAATAATTCGCCGCGACCGACCCGTCACCTCCGCCACCATCTCCGTCCCGAAATGCTGGATCACCTGATCGAGCGCGCCCGGAACGGGGGGCAGCGAACCGAGGTGTTCCAGCATCTCGTCACGTCGGCGCACGGCCTCGCGGCATTCAACCGGCTGACCATCGCGGAACACTGGGCGCGACGACAGATTACCCTCGCCATCGGTGAAAGGCTCATAGAGCTGCACCGGGAAGGAATGCTGAAGGTACGAACCTACGTACTCTCTTGGAGTGACATCAACCGTCAGGTCATTCCATTCTTCGGTCGGGATCTCCGCCAGACGCCGCTCCATCAGCGCTTCGCCGGTCGAGACGATCTGGATGACGGCGGCATGTCCTGCCGCGAGGTCCGCTGTGACCGACCGAATCAGCGTCGGGGTTTTCATCGAGGTCAGAAGGTGGCCGAAGAAGCGCTGCTTGGTGGACTCAAAGGCCGAACGCGCAGCCGACTTGGCCTGGCGGTTCAGCGTGCCATCGGAGCCGGTGATGTTGGCGGCCTCCATCGCCGCATCGAGGTTGTTGTGGATCACCGCGAAGGCCCCGGCATAGGCATCATAAATGCGCCGCTGCTCCTCGGTCAGCTGATGCTCGACCAACTCGTATTCGACGCCGTCATAGGAGAGCGACCGCGCGGTATAGAGGCCCAGGGCGCGCAGATCGCGGGCCAAAACTTCCATGGCCGCAACGCCGCCAGCCTCGATTGCCTCGACGAATTCGGCGCGGGTGGCAAAGGGGAAATCCTCGCCGCCCCAGAGGCCGAGTCGTTGGGCGTAGGCGAGATTGTGAACCGTCGTGGCGCCGGTAGCCGAGACATAGACCACGCGGGCATTGGGCAGTGCGTGCTGCAGGCGCAGGCCCGCCCTGCCCTGCTGAGAGGCTTCCACATCACCGCGCTCGCCTTTGCCGCCACCGGCATTCTGCATGGCGTGGCTTTCATCGAAGATGATGACACCGTCGAAGTCGCTGCCGAGCCAGTCCACGATCTGCCGGACGCGCGAGACCTTTTCGCCGCGATCATCCGAGCGCAGCGTCGCATAGGTGGTGAAGAGGATGCCTTCGGATAGCGTGATTGGCTTGCCTTGGGCAAAGCGTGACAAGGGCGTGACCAGGAGACGCTCTTGACCGAGAGCTGACCAATCGCGCTGCGCGTCTTCGATCAGCTTGTCCGATTTCGAGATCCAGACTGCCTTGCGACGACCGCGTAGCCAGTTGTCGAGAATGATCCCGGCCGACTGGCGGCCCTTCCCTGCCCCGGTGCCATCGCCTAGCATGAAACCACGGCGGAAGCGGACCGAGCCCGAAGCTCCGTCGGCCGCTGCGGTGACCGTGTCGAAGGTCTCATCAAGGGTCCAACTTCCAGCGAGGCGGTCAGAATGCGCCTCTCCTGCATAGATCACGGTTTCCAGCTGCGCATCGGAAAGCCGGCCGCAAATGTCAGCAGGCAGCATGGGCCGATAGGTCGGGCGCGGCGGAGCGACCGAGGCCATGGCGGCGGATTGCACCAGCTTAGTCGGATGCGGGGCCGCGCCGGGAATCCGGGTCGATTGCAGGCCGTATTCTTCGTAGATTGCATCCAAAAGGCGGGCAGTGTCGGGCGGCACAGCATCGATAACCTCGTAGGCGAGTTCGACGGCGGCTGGCGAAGCGGTGGGTCTGCGGGGAGTTGGCACTGCGTTTGCCCGAGCGAGATAGCCCCGAACAGACCGCGCTGCGGCGGGCAGGGTCGGCAATGGCGGATTGGGCAATTCCACCGGCAGGCGCGACGGCATGTAGTCTGCAATCCAGCCGAACAGGGTCGCAACGTCAGGAGCCATGCCCGGAGAAGCCGGGAACGAAGTGGGATCGTTGGCCGGGATCTTGTCGATCACAGTCAGCCGCGTCGGAAACGTCGTGCCGTGACGCGCATAGACCGAGCCGTCAATCGCCGCCGAGAAGACGACAGTCCCGCGTTCCTGCAACTTGACGAAAGCATCGCGCCAGGCGGGCATGTCAGGGCCAAACCCCGCGCCGGTGATCGTGACCAGTCGCCCACGCGGGGCGAGCCGCGCCAGCGCCGAAGTGATGTGGCGGAACGCGGCGTCCTGCACTTTGCCAGTGACATTCGCCATCGCCGAGAACGGCGGGTTCATCAGGACGACCGACGGAACCACGGCAGGATCGAGATGGTCATGGATCTGTGCCGCATCGAACCGGGTGATAGAAGGGGCCGGGAAGAGGGAGGAGAGGAGGTCAGCCCGGGTGTCAGCAAGTTCGTTGAGGATCAGGCGGCCACCGGAAATCTCGGCAAGGATGGCCAAGAGGCCGGTTCCGGCTGAAGGCTCCAGCACAACGTCGTCGGTCGTGATTGATGCGGCAGTCAGCGCGGCGAGCCCGAGCGGGACTGGCGTGGAAAACTGCTGCAACGCCTGGCTTTCCTCGGAGCGGCGCGTGTGACTGGGCAGAAGGCCTGCGATCTTCGATAGGGCGGCCAGTCGCGCTGTGGGCGTGTGGGCTTGGCGGAAGATGGCGCGACCGTATTTCCACAGGAAGAGGACGGTCGCGGCCTCGCAGGCCTCGTAAGCCGTCTTCCAGTCCCAGAGGCCGGAGGCATCAGTAGCGCCAAAGGCGGTTTCCATTGCCGCGCGCAGCGTGGAGGAGTCCAGGCGCTGTCCGCGTTCGAGCAAGGGCAGCAGCAATCCAGCCGTGGCCAGGATGGCAGAGGCCGGTGCGACCGGCGCCTGCGCCAAGGTCGCCGGGGAAAGGTCATTCATCGGGAAATCCTCACGAGAGCAGGAACAGGTCAGGCCCGATCAGCGCTCTCTCTCTCAACCGCCGGACCTGACCCGTCCCGGCACCCCTCTCCCTCTTCGCACCAAGGATCGCCGCCCGAATGGGTGGAGACTGCCCGCGGCAAGCTCCAGTCCGAAGGACCAGAGCGCGGTCCCGGCGGAACGCCGGGAGGTGCCAAATTATCTTCATAGGATCGACGTGGTCGGCCCAGAGCTGCCGTTCGACGTCATTGCAACGAAGGTCCACTTGGAGCCCAAAGTACCAGTTACTGCACTATGCGCGAATGTCGGCCATCAATGATACTACGCCTACACACGCGCAATCTCACGGATCAGATCATTTGTCTCTGGTCTCGTCGTTTGGTGCCGATAACGAAGAGCAGAAACAGTTCGCGAAATTTCAGGGCCGTCGATGGGTATCGAAACGAGGCCCCTGTCTGCTGGAATTGCCGTGGTTGGCAAAATCACCGCGCCTAATCCCTGCCGCGCGAGTTCGACTAACCAATCCACGCGATTTGACCGATAGGCTGCGTAGAGTTCGAGACCTTGGTCTGCACATGCCCGATGCAACGCATCGCGCATTTCGCAATTGGGTCGATCGAGCATGTCAGTTTCAGCGAGTGTCGAAAGAGAAACAGCGTCTCGTTCAGACAACGGATGCGACTTGGACACCACAACCTTGTAGGACTCGTCATAGAGCCGGTCTATTCGATAGAGGTCTTCACTGACCGTCGCTGCTGTGACTACGACGTCAAATTCACCCTCTCGCAATCCGGCCAGAAGCTTGGAGGCCGACGCCACGATCAACTCTATTTCGGCTTGCGGCAATCGTGTACGGAAGCGTTCCACGGCGGCTGAAATCCGGTTGTGACCAATCGTTTCGCCAACACCGACAGAAACAGGAACCCGCTCTAGTCGCGTGTGGCGGACGGCTTCTGCCTTAGCTGCCTGCGTTTCGTCATGCGCCTTCTGTAGCCTTGGCTGCATGAGTTTTCCGAGTGCCGTCAACCTGCATCCCGCGCGGTCCCTGACAAACAGATCACCACCGAGCTCGTGTTCAAGTTTCTTGATCGCGGTCGTCAGGGACGGTTGGGAAACATTTGAGGCGCTAGCGGCATGGGTGAAGTTGCGATGCTGGCAGACAGCCAAAAAATACCTGATCTGGTTCATCTCCACTGCCACGGTCTCCGTCACTTTCCGCCATGAGGTTCACCATAGCACATGTCTATCAAAGAATAGAAGTTCGGGATTGGTGTCTGAGGCATTCGGCATGGGAAAAGGGTGCATCGAAACCACAACGACCTGTCGATCAGGAGGCGACCATGAAAGCCCAAATTCTCAAGACACTCGCCGCTTTGGCCTTGATCACGACATCTGCACTCGCACAGGAAACCCCAATGGAAAATCACACTGCCAGCTACATCGCCATGCCCGCCGCTGAAGGCCAGACCGAAGCATTCGCCAAATTTCTGGCCGGAGCCGCCCCGATTGTCGCGGACACCGAACCAGGCACCGTGCTTTGGTTTGCCTTGCAAGCCGACGATACGCTCGCGATCTTTGATATCTTCGTGGATGAAAAAGCGCGCAATGCGCATTTCTCCGGCGCTGTAGCCGCGGCTTTGAACCAAAATGCCGACGCGCTGGTCGCCGGGGGCTGGGACGATGGTGTTGTCGCGAATATCAACAATTCCGATGTCCTGTCGGTGAAAGAACCGGTTGATCTCTACTCGGCCACGACAGCCACGTACATCACGCTCGAAGCAGCACCCGGCAGAGGGCCGGAATTGGCAGCCTTGCTGACCGCAGCTGGTCCCATCGTCGGAGAAAGCGAACCCGGCACACTGTTCTGGGCGGCGCTGCAGATTGACGAGACATCCTTCGCAATCTTCGACATCTTCGCCAACAATGCTGGCCGTGAAGCACACTTTGCCGGTCAAGTCGCCGGGCTGCTGAACGAACGGGCAGCGGAGTTGGTCGCTGGCGGGTGGGACGACGGTGTGGTCGCTAACGTCCACAACTTCGACATCCTCGCCATCAAGTAACGCGATGTGACAGGAACAAGAGGCGCCTGGTGCAACGCATCAGGCGCTTTCCCGAACGAATTTAGATCATCGTGAAGCGGTCGTTCGAGTAACTGCAGCGAATTGGCGCTTTGTTCGCATTGCTGACCTCCATCCTTTGCGCAGCGACCGTCCGCTCTCCGCCCTTGTGTGGAGCCGCAGTGCTTCGGCCCCGGTCTTTCAACCGGGGCCTTTTGCATTGGCGATCAGTCGCCACGGCGGGTGTTGGGGCGGGACCAGATGAGACTGTAGCCCTCGCCGTCTTCGTCATCGAAGAGGTTGGCGTAGATAGGGGCGGCAAAGCTCGGATCATCCAGCTTCAGGCCCAGGTATTCGCGGCCCTCGTTCGATTTCTTCGTCCAGGCGGCGCCGATCTCGGCGCGGCCGACCAAGACCCGGTGGCTGGGGGCGTTCTCGCCGGAGGCCCGCAGGTCGGCGGCGAGACGCACGCCCTTGGCCTGCAGGCTGAGGGTGAAGATTTCGCCGGTGTATTCGGTGCCGGTCTTCTTGAAGGTGCCGATGGTCGCCATGATCTTTCTCCGTTTTGCTCTGTGATCCAAGCCCGCGTCCTTGCGGCCTCGATGGCGATCAAAGAGCCCGGAGGCGACTGCTGGCGCAGTCCCCCTGGGGAGCCTGACAGCCGAGGCGCAACTTTCTTGTCCCGCGAGGAATGACGGTGCACCGCGCCGACAGGGGAAGAAAGTTGTGACGACGCTGTTGCGCCAAAGCGGTCGAGGCGAAGACGTCCTTCGGGCAGATCAGCCCATCACCAGAGGCCGTTTGGACGCGGCCTGGGACAGACGGGGAGAGGAGATCAAGGCGACGCTGAAGGCCCGTCAGGAGAGACAGGACTGGCGTAACCGGCAATGAGAACCCTCGGCCCATCAGGCCTGCGCGCGCGCCCCCTGCCCTGCTGTCTCGCGGCATTCGCCGCCCCCTTGGTTTCTGGTCTGCCCGCAGAGGGCAGAGCAACAGACGATCCTCGAATGACGCGGCCGCGATTGGGCCAAGATGCTGGCCCATCCAGGCTGCGGTCTCCTGTTCCCCCGATCAATTCGGTGAGAAACAGACGGCACGGAGTATGCCCTGGTCCCCTGCCCTACTCACTGCTGCGCCGATGTTCGCTTGGCAATGGTGGGTCAAAAGCCAGGGACGTCGTGCCGTGAAACAGCCGACGACACGGGACAGTGCGTCTGCGCCGAATGTCCAGCCTGAGCCAGTTGTATCCGCGAAATGCAAACACCCCCCCCGACGAAACCGCCGAAGGGTGCCACAGAATTGCGAGGTGCCAGTCAGATCGGCGCCGCCCAGTGTCAGTCGATCGCCTTGAAGATCTCGCCCACCTCGGGATGCTCGCCCGCGAACTCGTAAAGCCGCATATAGGCTTCCGACAGCTGATCGGCTTCGTGCCGGAACGACAGATGCGACAGGGCAAAGAGAGTGGCGATGACCCCGGCAGCCTCTGCCGAAACCTCGCCCATATAGCCGTTGGTCTCGCAGAAGATGCGGAAGCGCTTATCGGCGGCGGGCGACAGGAACAGGGGCCGGCCATCCCGCTCGTGAAAATGCCAGAGGCCGCCGGTGTAGTCATCCGGGGCCAGCCAGGACATGAACTGATAGACGGCCCGCTCACCGATCAGCATCAGCGCGGGGCTGAAGAGGGCGGGCAGGAAGGCCATGCGGCGCGCTTCGGGCACGAGGGTCGCGGGTTTCAGGGTGGAGGCAGCGTCGGTCATCGGAAATCCTCTTGATCAGGGGTGAAAGACACGTACTGGCGGCTCTCTCGACCCGCCCGAACGCCCCGGATTTCCGACCCAACTCTCGCTCTTTCACGGGCGTGGAGTTGACTTTGTTCCCTATATGTTCTATACTGAGGGCTACGATCCGCATGGGAGACCCATCATGGATGCTGCCCCTTTCGCCCTGCCCGCCACCGAACGCCAGATCGCCTATGCGCGGTCGCTGGCGCTTCGGAACCAGAGCCTTCTGCCTTGGGAGGTCCAACAGGACCGCCGCTTGCTCAGCGCCTGGATCGAGGCGCAGGCGAAGCTGAAACCCTCCGACTCTGGCCAGCCGACGTCGAAGCAGGTGGCCTTTGCCGAGCGGCTCGCGCGGATCAAGCGCCGCGCGGTGCCGGATGAATGCTTCCGCGACCGCGCGCTGATGTCGAAGTGGATCGACGGGAACCGGTGAGGTCAGTAGACCTCCACCGATTACTTCATGCGATCCACGAGCTTTGCTGCCCCGGCCCTGGCAAGCGCCAGGAGCGTGGCGCGAATCTTGGCCGTGAAGGCCGGGCTAAATGCGCCAAGCGGCTTGCGATCATCCCAGACATAGGAGCGTTCGACGATGTCGGTGCTGACCTCGTCAAGCATGATCAATTTGCGCACATAGGCTTCCAGAGCGACGCGCCGCGACTCGATTTCCGGCACTTCGATGGCGTGGCGCGCGGGCTGCGGCGGCTGCGTCGTGATCGGCAGGATGAAGACCACGGTCTCGCCATCCTGCCTCGCGACAGTCACCGCGATGCAAACGAGACGCTTCTTGCGACCTTCGGTTTCGCCGGAGAGTTCTTCCCGCTTCCAGAGGAACGGGTAGCGGAACACCTCGCCGGGGCTGGGCCTATTCGCCATCCTGGTTCATGTCCTGCTCCAGCCCTTCAATCATCAAGGCCTTCAAATCGTCAGGCATCTCATCCAGCATGTGAACCTGCTGGGTCGCACCCCGGGCGAGCTGTTGGTATTGATCCATACTCATCAGCACGAATTTCGGCTTGCGATGCTTGGTGATGGCAATCGGCGACCGGATCGCCGCATCGAACAGCTCGCTGGTGTGCCGCGTCAGGTCTGCAGCCTTGAACTCGGGAAGCTCATGCATACCGGGACCTCCATTTGTCCAGAATATACAGATATTCTGGATATTCCGCAAGAGCGACGGAGCGGCCCGCCTCTATCCGAACTGCCGCCCCTCCTCGGTGAAGGTGTAGCCGTTGATCAACAGCATCTCATCGACCGACTCGTCTGAGGTCAGATGGTCGTATTCCTGTTCCAGCTGGCGATAGAGCCAGTTGGCCAGATCGCGCAGCGCTTCGGTGACAACGGACTCGGCATCCCCGGCGATCTCCTGTGCAACCGGACTGTTGCGGCATACCTCGATGGCCATGCTGTAGGCATGGCAATAGGTGCCACGATGGGCGACCTCGGCGTGAAGCTGGTAGAAGTTCTGCCGCTGTGCCGCCTGCAGTCGTTCGGCGATGCCATGAAGGATCTTATCTTGAGGCGCATAGGCACGGAGATCGGCAGCCGCAGACTTCCGGTAAGACCAGAAGCCCTCCCAGGCAGCGCCGTCACCCTGGGACGAGAAGCCGGTGAACCAGATGCAGGGGTCCTGGCGTATCCGCCCGCCAACCAAACGGACGGTGCGGGTTCTCACTCGGATGCCGAGGATTTCCGCGATGCGCTGGAAATCCTCGTAGACGGCGTCGTACCAGTCATGGTCGAAGCCGCCCTCGCGATACCAGGCACGGGCCTTGTCCTTCGCACCTTGATCAAGTTCATCGAGGCGGTAGACGGTGGTGGTGATCAGTGCCAGCATAAGAAAAGCCCTCTTTGGCGCGACGCGGTGGCGGAAACGGGGTAAAGTCCGGAAAGGAGAAGGTCAGATGGCATGCGCGTGGCCCATGAGGCTCCGGGCGAGGTCGCGCCAGAAGGGATCGACGAGACGGCCTTCCAGCGCACGTGCCCGAACGATCAGCGCATCCGCCCCAGTCGGATTTCCGGCGCCCACCGCCGCCCGTGCCTCGGACCGCAGGTGGCACGCCTCGCTGACCACGCTCCGCGCCTCAGCATCACTGGCCACTGGCGTGTACCAGGCGATCCCGTCCGCCTTCACCTCGCCCGCCAGCACGAGGTAGTGGTCGGCATCGAGGACAGTGACAAACTGCGGCACCATCCGCAGATCGGGGTCGCGATCCGCAGCGATCAGACCGGACGCGACGGAAGTAGCGGCTTTGGCCATCGCGGATGCGAGGTCGCCGAAGGTGCCGAGTTCCACGTCGCGCTCGAAGCGCAGCTGATCGAGCGCCGGGGCGTCCCAATGCGCGCGGCACTGGCAGCTGACCCGCAGCGGCAGGCGGGTCGCGAGGCGCAACTGGGCCAAGGCCCCACCAACGAAGATGTCGCGCGGGCCGCGGAAGGCGGTCTGGGAAATGGGGGCGGTCATCAGGGTCACTCCGCGACGGGCGGCGGGAGACCTCCTCCCACCTGTTGACCCGTCACGGACCCTATCCCCCCGCCTCTGCCTCTGGCGGGTGTCCGACCGCACACCAGGCACCCGCCTTCCGGTTCGTCACCCCCCTGCCCTGCCCCGCCAGCCGATGAAGCTCGACCGGCCGTCATAGACGACATGGCGCGCTTCATCGATGACGAAGCCGAAGCGGCCGACCTTGCAATCCCCGGAGCGGACAAGGAAGCGGCGCTCTTCGGCTTGGGGATCCCGACGCCCGCCACGCGTGGCGACGACTTCGGTGAAACCGGGCTGCTGGTCCGAATAGATCGCCGAGATCACCACCCAGTTTTCCGCATGGTCGCGGGCGAAAGCCTCGCCGTCACGCACATGGGACTCGCCGGGCTTGAGCTTTCGCCCATGGATCGCCTCCCAGGCATCCGGCCAGCTGTTCCGCAGGGTTTCTTCGGCCTGCCGCCGCTCGAACCCTGTGAAGAGGTCGGGCCAGGCGACAGCCACGGCCGCCCAGGCGGAGTCTTCCTCGTACCAGCCGCCAGGCTCGCGCAGGAGCGGAGGAACCTTTGCATTGCGATCCGCTGCAAGTTGGAAGCCGCCATGACCGGAGGTAGTGTGAAACACCACGCCCTCGACATAGCGGACCGCGCCTTGTGACGGTCCCCAGGGCGTGTTGGCATGGGCGCGGAATTCCTGCCGACCAAGGGTCGCTTCCTCGCCCTGATGTTCGGCTTGTTCTTGGACAAATGCGCGGAAGGCGGCCTCGTCCGCGAGATCGCCGCCATGGCCGTAGAAATCGGACCGCTTCCAGTCCGAGAGCGGCTTGGTCAATCGCCAGCCGCTGCCGAGGAAATGGCCACCCTTGGCTTTGGGGATCATGGCATAGGCGGCATCGCCGATGCGGGCGACTGCAAAACCGGCGGCACTGCGACCGAATTCCGGGACGGGGAAGGAAGCGGGCGTGGGGGTGGCAACGGCAGTGTTCATGCGACCAGCGCCTCCACCGCGTCCACGTCGTCGCCGTTCAGGGCGGCGGTCAGCCATTCATGGGTGCTTACCCAGCCGATGCTCTTGCGGGCGCTGAGGTCGATGACATGGGCGCCGCCACCAAAAGCCTCAAGCCTCGGCCGGGAACAGGAGTGGGAGTAGTCGAAGCCCCAGAGGCCGGTGAGGCCGAGCTCTCCCGCGAGGCGCAGCACGAAACGGATGACGCCTTCGACATCGCCTTGACCGTCATCGTCATGGAACCAGAGGATCGAACTGCCCGGACCGTCCTGCAGCGAAAGGGCGAAGCCCGAGAATTCGGGATTGTCCGCGTCCTCCTCTTCCGCGCACAAGCGCAGGAAGAGATCAAGAGCCGCGACGGCCTTGTCAGCCGCGCCCACGTCCAGGACGCAGGAGAATTGAGTGAAATAATCAGCCACGATGGGCTCCTTTCAGACTGAAAAACCCGAAGCCGCGACGGTCGGGTCAAAGTGCGTTGTAATGGAGGGAAGAATTCAGCCCGCTTCCGCGGGCTGGGTGATGTCGGCGGTGGCCTGCGCTGCCGCATGGGCCTGCAAGAGCTCGCGGTAGTAGCGCTTGCGCGCCTCGCGCCAGCTGCGCACCGCGAGCGTGTCGGGGTGCAACCGCCGGATCGCAGTGCGTAGGAGCGTAAGGGGGGAGGCCTCGGGCGCCAGGCCGAGGCTCTGATAGACGCGGCTCATGTCAGCTGACCTCCCGCACCGGGCCCGCCAGATGCGGATCGACCTCGCCCTTGATCATCTGGGTCCGGCCCATCCAGGGTTCTGCCCGGATCGATCGCGCCCAGTCGGCAAAGCTCGGAATGAAGCCCAGATCCTCGCGGACATGCTGCTCGCCCACCCAACGGGTCGGGATAACCCGGCCGGTGGACAGGGTCAGGGTCTTGCCGTGGATCTGCTCCAACAGGAAAATCCCCTCGGCATGATGACGCAGCGCCCGATGCCGGAAGTCCGCCAAGATGAGTTTCGAGGCGTCGACAAACTCGTGAAGGACGAGATAGTCCTCGACCGAGCCGCCCCATTTCTTCACCGAGGAGAGCGCGTGGTGGTATGGATGTGCCATCGCCGCCCCCTCAGAAATCATGGGTGTAGAGTTCGGACGAGGTGAACCGTTCGTTGAACTCGAGGTGGATGGTCCGGGCGTGGGCATCGATGCAGAACTCGCCATAGGCGCCGTCATTGTCCTGCCAGCCGGAATGAGTGTCAGAGAGGAGGTCGTAGACCAGTTCCTCAACAGCGCCTTCGAGGGTTAGGCGGCACTCGGTCGGGGCCCCAGACTGCCAGTCGATGCCGGCAAAGGTGATCTGGGCGGCGGGCAGCGTGACTCTGGCATCAAGGCCACTGCGGGCTTCGATGCTGTCGATCTGGCCACTGTCGCCCGAGCCATCAAAGCTGACGAGGACATGGGCGATGCCGACCTGGCGCAGACCGTCGAAGAGCACCTCCTTGTTTCGGGCGTGCAATGCCACTTCGGCAGCCTCACGCTCAGCCTGTTCGGCCAGGATGCGGGACAGTTCGGACGGGAGTTCAGGGGCCGGCGCAGCGCGGCCGGGAAGGTGGATGGTCATTTCGGATCTCCGGGAAGAGCGGGTTACAGGCGAGCCCGCCGCCGCTCTCTCTGTCTCGGCGGGCTCGCCTTGCCCGCTCCCCCCTCGACCTCTCCTTTGCCGGACCCCTCGGTTCGGCGCCGTTTCCCCTGGTCCGGCGCGCTGGAACAGCGCGACCCGGAAAGGGGATGAGGCGCTTGCGCGCCTCATTGCCAGGGATCGATTTCCAGGGCGACGAGCGCCTCGTCGCCATCGTATTCATCGGACGGCATCGCCCCATGCGTGCCGTCCCCGGCCTGAAACACGGTGATCGCGACCATCAGCGTGGCGGCGAGGCTGGCGGCGTAAGCGGTGGCATCCTTCTTGGACATGGGGTCAGCTCCTGTCTTCTTGGGGGCGGAGGACCATCCCCCGCGCGACAGGCGCCCGAAGTGTCTGACCGGATATGCAATCACCCTCGTGCGTTCGGCTCGCCCGAATCCGCGAGGGCGGCACGCCCGCGTAGCCGACCCCTCTGGGGTTGAGTGTCAAAGAGACGGATCAGACCAAGGACAGCGAATGGAAGCGGGGGATGGGGCTTTGAACCCGGAAAGGAGCCCCGCACCGTCACAGGATGCCCACCGCTCGCCAGCCTTGCGGCCACGCGGGTAGCTAGCGATCGGCGCGGTTCAGACCGGGACAGAGAAGCGGAACGCTGCAAATGATGAATACGGGCGGGCATGCTCGCCCCCTGGAAATCCCTGGCACCAGGTCGAAGCGCCGAACTCTTCGGCAGCGCTTTCATTCTGGCCAGATTGGCCGTCGCGCAAGGGATCGCTGCCCGAATGGGGGGAGACTGCCCGGCAGGCTCCCGTCGGGACGACCAGAGCCCGGTCCCGGCTCTGCCGGGATGTGCCATGCTCTCTTGAAGGAACGCTTTTACCCTTGCGCCTCAACCATCCAGACTCAAGATCACCACACTTGATTGTCAGAAAAGCATAGCCTATTTTCTGACATATGATGGTCTCATCCGCCTCTGTTCCCGATCGGGTCATGAAGCGTGTCCGGGCAAATGGACGCGGCAGTGTCTTCACGCCGCGTGATTTCCTAGACATCGCCACCCGGGCCGCTGTCGACCAAGCCCTGTCCCGATTGACGAAGTCCGGCCAATTGCGAAGGCTTGCTCGCGGCCTTTACGATTTTCCAAAGCTGCACCCCAAACTGGGGCCTCTGTCCCCTGCGCCGGACGATGTGGCACAGGCTCTCGCCCGGGAAACCGGCTCGCACCTGCAGATAGACGGCGCCCGCGCCGCAAACGCGCTTGGCCTTTCGACCCAGGTTGCCGCCCAAAGCTCCTGGCTCACCGATGGCCCCTCCAGGCGCGTCGTGCTGGGCAAGCGCATCGTGGATCTCCGTCATGCCTCGCCTAAGCATCTGATCGCCCCCGGCAGTCCAGCCGGGACCGTCGTTCAGGCGCTGCGGCATGTCGGCGTGTCCCGCGCTGCAGATGTGGCGCAGGTCGCGGCCCGTACCCTGTCGGACGGCGACAAGAAGATCCTCAGCAAGAGCGCAGTTCAAGCGCCTGCCTGGATGCGCGCTACTCTTCTGTCGATTGCCGGTCACGGATTGGGCGACCTTCGTGGATAAGGTCGCCCGTCTCCCCTTCGCCGAACGGGCTGCACTCTTCGGAGAGAGCGCCGCCATGCGGGGTATCGCCAATACGATCATCGAAAAGGACTTCTGGGTCTGCTGGACCCTGAGGCGCATCTTTGCCTTACCGAAGGGCGAGACGGCCTCACTTGTCTTCAAGGGCGGGACGTCGCTCTCCAAAGCGTACAACGCGATCCGGCGGTTCTCCGAAGATATCGACTTGTCATTTGATCGCGCCGACCTCGGATACGCAGGCGAACGTGATCCCGAGAAGGAGGGACTCGGTCGGAAAAAGGCGGAGAAGCTGATCGATGACCTCGGGAGCGATGTCGCGGCCCATATCGCAGGCAGATTTCTCCCTGCTCTGCGGGCCGCCTTCGTCAACGCAATGGGAGAACCTGACAAAGGCGAGTGGTCCCTGGCCATTGATCCCGCTGATGCTCAAACCGTGAACTTCCACTACCCGTCGGCGTTCTCCGACACCGAATATGCCGGAATGTCCTACATCATCCCCCGCGTGAAACTCGAACTCGGAGCGCGCGGCGATCCGTGGCCAACAGAAGAGCGGGTGATCCGGCCCTATGCGGCCGACGATTTTCCCACCTTCTTCGAGGACCACGACACAACCGTGACCGTCCTCTCTGCGCGACGTACCTTCTGGGAGAAGGTCACGGCACTCCATGCGGAAGCCCATCGGCCGGATGGCTCACCCACGCCGCAATATTTCTCGCGGCACTTCTACGATATCGCGATGCTGCTTGAGACCGACGACGGGAAGGCGGCCGCGCAGGATTTCGACCTCCTTGCACAGGTTACGCGGCACAAGTCGATCTTCTTCCGCTCAGCATGGGCGAGCTATGACACCGCAAAGCCCGGATCGCTGCGGCTCGTGCCCAGTGAGGATAGGATCAAGGATCTCCGCGCCGATTACCGGGCCATGGCCCCGATGATGTTCGACGCGAAGGCTCCTGCCTTCGACGACATCCTGGCTCGGATCGGTCAGTTCCAGGACGATGCAAACCGCTGACGCCCATCAGGCGCCGACGATCGGCTATCGCCGATTTGGAGGAAGCCTTCGGCCCCGGTCTTTCGACCGGGGCCTTTGCCTTTGCGATCAGTCGCCGCGGCGGGTGGTGGGGCGGGACCAGATGAGGCTGTAGCCCTCGCCGTCTTCGTCATCGAAGAGGTTGGCGTAGATGGGCGCGGCGAAGCTCGGATCGTCCAGCTTCAGGCCCAGGTATTCGCGGCCCTCATTCGATTTCTTCGTCCAGGCGGCGCCGATCTCGGCGCGGCCGACCAGGACCCGGTGGGAGGGGGCATTCTCGCCCGAGGCCCGCAGATCGGGGACGAGGCGCACGCCCTTGGCCTGCAGGCTGAGGGTGAAGATTTCGCCGGTGTATTCATTGCCGGTCTTCTTGAAGGTGCCGATGGTCGCCATGTTCTTTCTCCGTTTTGCTATGTTTCGGGCCCGCGTCCTTGCGGCCTCGATGGCGATCGACAACCCGGAGGCGACCTCTGGCGCACCCCCTTCACGGGGGCTGGACAGCACAGGAGGAACTTTCTTGTCCCGCGAGGAATGGCGGTGCCCGCACCGGCAGGGGAAGAAAGTTGTGACGACGCTGTTGCGCCGAAGCGGTCGAGGCGAAGCCGTCCTTCGGGCAGATCAGCCCATCACCAGAGGCCGTTTGGACGCGGTCTGGGACAGACGGAGAGAGGAGATCAAGGCGACCCTGAAGGCCCGTCAGGAGAGACAGGACTGGCACCACAGGCGATGAGAACCAACTCAGACCGCCAGGCCTGCGTGCGCTTCCCCTGCCCTGCTGCCTCGCGGTATACGACGCACCGACGGGCTTCAGGTCTGCCCGCTGATGGCAAAGCAAATGACGATCTTCGAGCGACTTGGCCGCGATTGGGCCAAGATGCTGGTCGATCTGGCCTGCGGTCTCCACTACTTCCGCCCAATTCGTTGAGAAACAGACGGCGGTGTATGTGCCCTGGTCCCCCTGCCCCACTCACCGCCGCGCCGATGATCGCCCAGCAAACGCCTTTCGAAAACCGGGGCCGCGGCATCCGCACCCGAGCTTGAACGAAACACGAACAGGCTCTATGCTGAATCTACATCTTGCAAAGTGAGGCCAGCCGTGACTCCATACCGTGATTGGGACCAGGATTCCGGCATCCGGGCCTATGAGATTGGCTCAACGCATATGGATATCGTGTTCAAGGATGGAGCGATCTATCGCTACACCTCGTTGTCGGCTGGGCAGGCCAATATCGACCGCATGATCGTGCTGGCGCGGGCGGGAGATGGGCTGAACCAGTTCATCAATCGGGCCGTTAAGACGCGCTACGCCGAACGGATGGCATGAAGCATTCGCTCTCGATCCGCCCACATGAAAAAACGGGGTGACCGAAGCCACCCCGTTCCAGGTCATTCTGCCGCGATCAGCTGCTGGCGCTCCTCTTCGTCTTCAGGATGCGCCTCGTCGTCTTCCGTGAGGAAGGCGGGAAGCTCATCGCTGCCGACGTCCTGCACCGGAGCGGCAGCCGCATCGGGGTCGTCCAGCCGCAGCGGCTCGGGCAGCCAGCCGGAGCCGTCGAGGAGCCGTTCAGCCTCGCACGCCATGTCGCCCTTCTTCAGGTGGTCGATCAACTGCGCCGCACTTTCGCCCACCCCTTCGCGCACGGCTTCCAGGATGCGGCTCTTGGTGACGCGGCCGAGGTAGTTGGCGACCGTCGGCTTCCAGCCCGCCTCGACGAGATCGAGCCCGGTGGTACGGGCCAGACGATCCGCCTCGCGCAGACGGCGATCGAGACCGTGCTGGCTGATTCCCATGCCGCTGTAGGGGTTGGGACGCTCGTAGAGCGCGTTCACCCCGAAGCTGAGGCAATGGGCGAGGAGCGCCTGACGGCTCGCCTCATCCAGCGCATGCAGCCAATCCCAGAGCACATCATCCCCCTGCCCCAGCGGCATGTCCGCCTTCCAACCGGCGTGGCGGGTGTCGATGTTCTGGGCCGGAAAGCTGTCGGCAAGATCTGCGGACTGCACGGCCAAGTGGATGTCGCGCACATTGGCTTCAAGCGCGGCCCCGGAGGCGCGAGAGACGAAGCAATCCGTGACCAACTTGTGCAGAAGCGCCGTCATCGCGATGCGCGGGTTGTTGGCGACGGCATCGCGCAGCGCCAGGGTGCGATGTGCGGTCAGTTCGATGACGAGACGCTCCGGCAGCGGCTTGATCGCATCGCCTTCGTCCTCATCCTCCTCCAGCGGGCGCGTTTCGCCAGCCATGCTGATCACCGGAGCAGGGCGTTCGCCGGTGCCGGGGTCCATCGGCTCGGTGCCATCCGCGCCAACGTCACCCGCATTGCCCAGCGGCTCTGCGCGCGCTTCATCCTCGGGCCGAACAAACCCGCGTTCAACCAGCAAACTGCCGTCGCTGTCGATGCTGACGAAGGCCCCTGCACTGCCGATCTGATCGGGATCGAAGGCCATCCGGCGGCTATCAAAGGCGCTGAGCTGACGTTCGATTTCGCCCAAGCGCTGATCGACCTCTTCGGGCAGGTCCTCGGCCTCGGCATATTCGGCCTCCAGCCGGTCGTATTCGTCACGCAGCGCCTCGCGGGTTGCCCGCTCCTCGTTCGTCAGATCGACCGTGGTGCCCAGGAGTTCGCGCAGGCCCATGGTGTGTCCGTAGGGAAAGCCCACGGCGACCTCGATCCATTTCCAGCCCTCGCCAGCGATGGCCTCGGCTTCCGCCTTCAGCTTCTCGCCAACAAGGCGTTCAAGCAGCACAGAGTCTTGCAGCCAACCACCATCATCCTGCTGGAAGAGGTCGCGCAGGACGAAGCCGCCCGCGGCCTCATAGGCATCGAGCCCGAGGAACCGGGCGCGCTTGTCAGAGGCCCGCACAGACCCTTCCGTCAGCATGCGGCGGATCTGGTAAGGTTCTTTCGACCAGGAATTCTTTACCGCCTCCCAGACCTGCGCTTGACGTGCGTGATCGCTGGAGACGGTGAAGGCCATCAGCTGTTCCAGCGTCATCTCATCGGCGGCGTAGACTTCGAGGAGCACCGGCGCGACGGCGACGAGGCGCAGGCGCTGCTTCACCACCTTGGCATCGACGAAGAAGGCCGCCGCGATGGCTTCTTCGGTCATGCCCTTCTCGCGCATCGCCTGGAAGGCGCGGAACTGGTCCAGAGGATGCAGCGGCGCCCGCTCGATGTTCTCGGCCAGTGAGACTTCATCGATCAGCACGCCATCATCGACGGAGCTGACGATGCAGGGCACCGGGGCCGATTTGGCTAGGCGCTTTTGCTTCACCAGCAGTTCCAGCGCGCGGTAACGGCGGCCGCCAGCGGGCACTTCGAACTTTCCGGTCTCGACCCCATCCTCACCGATCACCGGGCAAACGTGCAGGCTCTGGATCAGGCCGCGGCGGGCAATGGATTCGGCCAGTTCGTCCACCGAGATCCCGGCCTTCACACGCCGGACGTTAGACTGGCTCAGGACCAGATTGTGGAAGGGGATATCCCGCGAGGACGCGAGGGTGATTTTCTGCATATTGGTCATTGGACCGATCTCCCGACGGGCGCCGAGAACCTCTCTCTCGACTTCCAACCCGTCGAAAACCCCCTGCCCTTCTCTCCCTCTGACCCACGCGGCCGCTGCGCCAGGGCTGGTCATTAGAAATCCCCCCGGCCGCGCAGACTGACCTCCCGTCCCGCACCGACGATGATGTGGTCGTGCAAGGTGAGGCCGAGGACGCCACAGGCCTTCTGAACTTCCTTCGTCATGGCGATGTCGGCCTCCGATGGCTCGGGATCGCCGGACGGGTGGTTGTGGACCAGGATCAGCGCCGAGGCATTGAGGTCCAGGGCGCGCCTGACAACCTCTCGCGGATAGACCGGGACGTGATCGACCGTACCGACGCCAAGGCGCTCGTCGGAGATCAGGCGGTTCTTGCGGTCGAGGTATAACACATGGAACCGTTCGACCTCACCGCGAACTGCGAGCGCGCAATAGTCCAGAAGCGCAGCCCAAGACGCCAGCACAGGATTACGGTTGATGTGGCGGGCAAGGATCTCGCGGGCGGCAAAGATCGTGGCCTGCTCTTGTGCGGTCAGCTCGGCGCAGCAAGAGCGACGCGGGATGAAGGTGGCGGGGTGTTCGAAAAAGCGGGTCATGTCTGGTCTCATTTACTGATCCCAGCCGAAATCGCCCGGACAGCATCTTGCCGCCAAGGCGAATTGGCCGAAATTGGAGGAAGGCGAAAAGGCGGGGCAGCAGGCCACGGAGCCCCCTGCCCCACTGCCGATGCTTAGCCGACGTGATCGAGGAGCTTCTTGGCCCGGCCTTCCATGTCGAGACGGGCATCCTGCTGGGTCTTGTCGCGCGCAAGCCGCGTGATGCCCTGCACGAAGTCAAAGATACTTTCCGGTGGGCGGCCCTCTTCCATCAGCACCTTCTCGATGATCTTGCTGGACTCGGCTTTCGAGAAGCCGCGTTTCCTCAGGAAGTTGTCCCGGTCCTCATCCGTCCGCGCCACGATCTGCTGCCGCGCGGCCTTGATGCCCTTCACGAAGCCCTGCGGCGAGGAATTGGCAAACCGCGTTAGGGCCGGGGCGGCCTCATGGGCAAAGCGGGAGGCGGCATACTTCGAGTGGCGGATGGTGATTTCCTGAAACTCTTCCTGCCCCCAAATGTTCCGGTTCTGGCAGACCGCCCGCAGGTAAAAGCTTGCCATGCCCAGCGTCTTGGCCCCCACTTCGGAATTCCAGCAGTAGAAACCCCGGAAGTAGAGATCGGGGGAGCCGTCGGGCAGCCGGCCCGCCTCAATTGGGTTGTGATCGTCGACCAGGAACAGGAAGACGTCGCGGTCCGAGGCATAGAGCGTGGTTGTGTCGCGGCTGATCTCGACATCGGGGTTGTAGACCCCGGTCGACCAGTCGAGCACGCCCGGCACCTTCCAGCGCGTGTCGCCCGTGCCATTGCCCGCGATGCGCTGGACCGCCTCGACCAGTTCATAGTCATGGATGCGGCCGTAGTCCGGCCCGGTGACCGCGCGCAGTTCCGTGCGACCATCTTCCGTCTCGAAGGTCTTCACTTGCTCGGCGCGGTGGTTGGTCAGGCCATATTGCAGGTTGATCCCCGCCAACGGCGCGGGCAGCTGCCGCAGGTAGGAGGCCGGAGCGCCAATGATGCTGGCGAGCTGGCCGAAGGCCCAGTGCGTGGGTGCGACGGGTTCATGAGCCTTCGGCAGCATCAGATGCAACCGCTCGGGGTTGTCGCGCGCGGCCTCGACCCGGATGTCGGCCGTCGCGACGACACGGGACCGACTGCGCTCAGACCGACCCTTCACCGAGGCCCAGAGTTCATCGAGCGAGAGATACCGCTCGTCATCCGGCCGGTTGAACCATTCGGACGACACCCGCCCGTTCCGCTCACCCCGGCTTACATCTACCTTCCAGCCACCCGACCGGGCCGGCGCGACCGGATCCTGAACCTCCACAACACCCATCAGCTATCTCCCGCGACGGACGCCGGGAGCCACTCTCCCGAACCCTCAACCCGTCACCGGGAAACCAGCTTCCTCTTACTCTGGCCGACGTGAAGGGCGGGAAGCGGACAGTCCATTACTTCATTCTGTCGCCTTCCAGCCGCTGAATTACAGACTGAAGGAACGAACGTTTTGTGCGCATCCGCATCCAAAACTGACGCCTTGCTTCGCGCCATTTTATCGTTTATCGACGATAAACGGTATGTGGAGCCACTCATGCACCATGACGACCAACTGGCGGAACTTTCCAAAGCCCTCGCGCATCCGGCACGCCTTCGGATCGTGAGACTGTTGCAGGCAACGCCCGGCTGCATCGGCGGGGATATCGTGGGCGCGGTGGGTCTCGCGCAATCAACCGTGTCAGAGCACCTGCGCATCCTCAAGGCGGCGGGGATCATTTCGGGCGAGATCGACGGGCCGCGTGTCTGCTATGCGCTGAACCCCGATGCGTTGGCCCCGCTGGCGGAGTTCATCGCCAGCCTGACAGCGCTCCCCGGCGATGTCTGCTGCGTCCCCACCCGGAAGGAAACCCCATGAGCCTGTTCGAACGCTGGCTGACCCTCTGGGTCGCCCTCTGCATCCTTGCGGGCCTTGTGCTGGGCAACCTTGCGCCAGGCCTGTTCGGTGTGCTGGCCGGGCTGGAATATGCCTCGGTCAACCTGGTCGTTGCCCTGCTGATCTGGGCGATGGTCTATCCGATGATGATCGCCATCGACTTCGGGTCGCTGAAGGATGTGGGGCGGCGGCCGAAGGGTCTGGTCATCACGCTGGTGATCAACTGGCTGATCAAGCCCTTCACGATGGCGGCGCTGGCGGTGCTGTTCTTCGATCACCTGTTCGCGGGGCTGATCGACCCGGCCAAGGCGCCCGAGTATATCGCAGGGCTGATCCTGCTTGGCGCTGCGCCCTGCACCGCGATGGTCTTCGTCTGGTCACAGCTGACGAAGGGCGATCCCAACTACACCCTGGTGCAGGTGAGCGTGAACGACCTGATCATGGTCGTGGCCTTCGCCCCCATCGTAGCCTTCCTGCTGGGTGTCACTGACATCAGCGTGCCGTGGGAGACGCTGATCCTGTCGGTGGTCCTCTACATCGTGATCCCGCTGATCGCCGGGGCGCTCACCCGACGCGCCCTGATGGCGCGTGGCGTTGAAGCGGCGGTTGCGGACTTCACCGTGCGGATCAAGCCTGGGTCCGTCCTCGGCCTCTTGCTGACGGTGGTGCTGCTGTTCGGCTTCCAAGGGCAGGTGATTATCGCCCAACCGCTGCTGATCGCGCTGATCGCCGTGCCGATCATCATCCAGTCCTACGGCATCTTCGCGCTTGGCTATGCCTGGGCCCTTGCCTGGAAGCTGCCCCACAAGGTGGCAGCACCCTGTGCCCTGATCGGCACGTCGAACTTCTTCGAACTGGCGGTGGCCGTGGCCATCGGCCTCTTTGGTCTCAACTCCGGTGCTGCGCTCGCCACGGTTGTGGGCGTGCTGGTTGAGGTGCCGGTGATGCTGTCGCTGGTTGCTTTCGCCAACCGCACGCGCGGCAGGTTCCCGGCATGAGCTTTCCCGTCGTTATCCACCACAACCCCGATTGCGCGACATCGCGCAACGTTCTCGGGATCATCCGCGCCGCCGGATATGCGCCCGTGGTCATCGACTACCTGAAGCAAGGCTGGACCCGCCCGCAGCTTCTGGCGCTGTTTGCCGCGGCGGGCCTTACCCCGCGCGATGCCTTGCGCGTCGCCCGTTCGCCAGCCGAGGAGATGGGCCTGACCGCCGCGGACGTGACGGACGATCAGCTTCTGGACGCGATGGTTGCGCATCCGATCCTCGTGAACCGCCCCATCGTCTGCACGCCCAAGGGCGTGCGCCTGTGCCGCCCGTCCGAGGTGGTTCTGGACCTGCTGGACCGCTTGCCCCCAGGCCCTCTGGCCAAGGAGGACGGGCAGATGATCATCGACGCGGAGGGAAATCGTCTTGTCTGATACGCCCAACATCGACGATGCGATGTTCCCCGCCATCGACCGCGACCGGCTGTTCGGTGGCACTGCCCCTGCGCATCCGCCGCGCATCCTGATCCTCTACGGCTCTCTACGCACCCGCAGCTTTTCGCGGCTGGCGGCCGAGGAGGCGGGGCGGATCCTGACCCGGCTTGGGGCGGAGGTCAGGTTCTTCACCCCCTCCGGTCTGCCGCTGGTCGATGACGGCGTGGATTCAAGCCACCCCAAGGTGCGTGAACTACGAGAACTGGTGGCGTGGTGCGAGGGGATGGTCTGGTCCAGCCCTGAACGGCACGGCGCCATGACCGGACTGATGAAGACGCAGATCGACTGGATCCCACTCTCCGACGGAGCGGTGCGGCCGACGCAGGGCAAGACGCTGGCCGTCATGCAGGTCTCGGGCGGATCGCAAAGCTTCAACGCGGTCAACCAGATGCGTGTTCTTGGCCGCTGGATGCGGATGCTGACGATCCCCAACCAGTCCTCCATCCCCAAGGCCTTCCAGGAGTTCGACGAAACCGGGCGGATGCGCCCCTCGCCGCTTTATGACCGGATCGTCGATGTGATGGAAGAACTGATGAAGTTCACCCTGCTGACGCGCGACCGGGCTGATTACCTCGTGGACCGCTATTCCGAGCGCAAGGAAAGTGCCGAGGCCCTGATGAAGCGGGTGAACCTGTCAGTTGCCACTTGAGGCGCGGCGTAGGGAGCCTTCCAGTGGCACGGCCCCCGAAAGCGTGTTCGAGATCGTGCCGTATTTCAGGATGTTGCGGTGCAGAAGGTCCAGCCGCTGGTCGGTCTCGGCACTGTCGACGACGATCTCATACCGGATCAACGTCAGCTTCGGTGGTGCGTCCTGGCGGATCGCTTCCAGAGCAACCTCGGCCCCGTCGATCTGGAAATGCAGCATCGGCGTCACCCGCTCGATCCCCTTGAGCATGCAGGCGGCCAGTGCCGACAGCAGCAGTTCCACAGGGTTCATCGCATCGCGCCGCCCCGCCAGATCGGTGTCGAGCGTGACTTCGGCCTCCTTCGCCACGGCAAGACTGCCATGCGCGTCGATGCGGCGGGCGTGGACGCGATACTCCATCAGATGAGCTTTCCGATTTCTTCCGCCGTCAGCACCTTGCCGGTCGAGACGACCTTTTCATCGACCACCAGCCCCGGCGTCGACATCACCCCATAGGCGGCGATCTCGGCAAAGTCGGTGACCTTGACGATCTCGGCCTCTTTCCCTGCGGCCGCTGCCGCGGCCTTTGCATTCTCGCCCAAGGCCACGCATTTCTTGCAGCCCGAGCCAAGGATCTTGATGATCATGATGTGGTCCTTTCTCAGATGAACCAGTGGGTTATGGCATTGAAGATCAGCCCGATGGACAGGATGCCAAGCGTCACGACGCCGGTGAAGGTGACCAGAAGCGGCATCCTGACCACCCGCTTGAGCATGATCAGCGAGGGCAGCGACAGGGCGGTCACCGCCATCATGAAGGCCAGCACCGTGCCAAGGCCCACGCCCTTGCCCACCAGTGCCTCGGCAATCGGCAGGGTGCCGAAGATGTCGGCATACATCGGGATCCCCACCAGCACCGCCACCGGGACCGACCACCACTTGTCCTGCCCCAGAAGGGCCGAAATCATCTCGGCGGGCACCCAGTTGTGGATCGCGGCCCCGATGCCCACCCCGATCAGCACATAGGGCCAGACCCGGTGCACGATCTCGACCACCTGATCCCTGGCATAGGCCAGCCGCTCGCCCGTCGCCATCGTCGCGGCCTCGCCCGTCACCGGCACGGTGCGCACGAAATCCGCGACCTGATCCTCCATCCCCAGCCGCCCGATCACCGTGCCGCCGACAATGGCCACGACCAGCCCGACCGCGACATAGGCCAGCGCGATGGGCCAGCTGAAGATCGACGCCAGCAGGATGACCGAGGCCAGGTCGACAAGCGGCGAGGAGATCAGGAACGAGAAGGTCACCGCCAGCGGCAGCCCCGCCGCGGTAAAGCCGATGAACAAGGGGATCGACGAGCAGGAACAGAACGGCGTCAGCGTGCCCAGAAGGGCCGCGAGCGTATTGGCACCCAGGCCGGACCGCCCGCCCAGCATGGCGCGCGTCCGTTCGGGCGGGAAATGGCTCTGGACGTAAGAAATAGCGAAGATCAGCACCGAGAGAAGGATGAAGATCTTGATCACGTCATAGACGAAGAACTGCACCGACCCGCCCAGCTGCGAGGCAGGGTCCAGCCCGACGGCCGCCACGCCCTGCCCCACCAGATCGTTGAGCCAGGTCATCCGCAGCAACTGGTCGTTCAGCCAGCCGAACACGCTCATGCTGCCCGCTCCGTGACCATGATCGGGCGCTCCAGCGCGGCTTCAACGAGGCGCGCGAGGGATGGCGCCAGTTCTGGGTTGATCCGGTAGCGCACCCATTGCGCGTCGCGCCGGTCCAGCACCAGCCCCGCCTGCTTCAGCACCTGCATGTGCCGCGACATCCGGCTTTGGGTGGCTCCCAGCTTTCGCATCAGCTCGCAGACACAGTGTTCCGAGCCATCGGCCAGCAGGCGCATGGCTTCAAGGCGGGTCGGTTCGGCAAGGGCAGACAGAACGGCCAAGATCATTGGAGGCACTCCCCTTCATGCGCATCTGCGCATGAGCGGGCGACCAGTGCCGTGATCTGGATCAAGCAGCGCAGGAGTGATGCTCCATGACATGGCGAGTGCCGCAGGTCGGCTGATCGGCTCGCTGCTCTCGGGCCTCAGCTACCAGATCGGGGGGCTTACGCTGGCCTCGCCACGGCCGGCCTGATGGCTTTGGCCCGTTGGCTGGCCGCCCGGCGGCTCAGGCCCGTCTGAGGACAAGCAGAGCAATCGTCGCCAGCACACCAACTCCTGCGGTCAGCCAGATGGCGTGAAGGCCCCATGCTGTCAGAGCAGCGCCAAAGATCAGCGGCGCGGCCGCCTGCAAGATGCGCGCAGGCGCGTTGAGCCAGCCGATCCGACGCCCGTATCCCGCCGGCCCGAACAGGGCGAGCGGCAGTGTCCCCTTGGCGATGGTCAGGATACCATTGCCCGCCCCGTGCAGGAGCGTGAAGGCATAAGCCGCAGGGGCGCCGAATCCCATCAGTGCGACCGCCGCCACCGGATGCGCCGCCGCGGCCAGCCGGGCCGATGCAAGGGGATGGAACCGGCGCAACAGCCCGAATTCCAGCACCCGGGCCGCGACCTGAGCCGGGCCGATCAGCGCGCCCGCCGCGAGGGCCACGGCCGTGCTGGCCCCCGCCGCCTGAAGCAGCCCCGGCAGATGCGCGGCCATGGCGGTCGAGTTGAACCAGGTCGCCGCAAAGACGAAGGCCAGCAACCAGAGAGCAAGCCGGGAAGGCGGTGGGCCGTCCTCGACCGGCGTCGCCTCTGCGGTGACTGTCGTGGTGCCTTTCGGCAGCCACGCGTTCAGCGGCAAGGCCACCACCAGATGGATCAGTGCCCAGCCGATACAGGCCTCGCGCCAGCCCCATGTCGCCAGCATCAGCCCCGAAAGCGGCCAGCCCACCGTGCTCGCGAACCCGGCGATCAGGGTGATGCCGGTGATCGGACCGCGGGCATCCTTGCCGTAGATCCCCGTCAGAGTGGCGAAACCAGCCTCGTATAGCCCGATCCCCATACCCAGCCCGATGACCGCCCAGCCTGCAAACAGGACCAGCGGCGACGGCGCCACGGCGAGCAACCCTAGGCCCGCCGCGAAGACGAGGTTCGACAGCATCAGCACGCCGCGCCCGCCAAAGCCGTCGATCCTCGCCCCGGCCCAGGGCCCGACCATGGCGGAAACCACCATCGCCATGGAAAACGCACCGAACACCCAGACCGGCGAGAGGCCGAGGTCTTCGGCCATGGGCACAGCCAGAACGGCGGGGATATAGTAGCTGGAGGCCCAGCTGACGGTGAGAGAAGAGCCGACGGCAGCGACAATCAGTCCTCGCCGCGCCGGAGACAGTCCAGGGATCATGATGGGGCTTCGATGTGGAAGGGAGCTGCGAGACAATGCGCCTCGCCGCTGGTGTTCATGCCACCTGTGTCCAGAGCTGGAACAGCAGCCCCGAAGCGAAAGCGCCCGTCAGGGACAGGCCGATATAGACCGCAAAGACCTGTGGCCGCGCCAGCGCCCAGACCGCCATGGCCGCCGGGACCGAGGTGACGCCGCCCGCGACAAGGAACGCCATGCCTGCCCCGGGCGCCATGCCCTGCTCGATCAGCCCACCGACCAGCGGCAGCGCGGCGTAGCCGTTGAGATAGGCGGGCACGCCCACCAGCGTGGCAGTCACGATCGGCAGCAGCCCCTCGCCCCCAAGCGCCGCGGTGACGGTTTCCGCCGGAATCCGCGCCAGCATCAGGCTTTCGAGGATGAAGGCCAGCGTCAGCCACTTGGCAAGGAACAGCGTGGTGGTCAGCGCCGTCTTGCCGAACTTTGCCCGGCGGTCCGCCTGTGCCCAGAAGCGCCAGACCACGGGCTTGGGCGCGCGAATTCTGGCGCCGCCGCAACCCCCGTTCCCGATCCCCTCGCGCAGCGGATCGGCGAAGGCGCCGCGCTTCATCATCAGGTGCACCACGGTGCCGCCGAAAACGCCCAGCCCGATGGCGGCCACACTCTTGGCCACCGCGAACTCAAGGTCCAGCACGCCCGCCGTCAGCACGAACATCGACGGGTCCATGATCGGCGAAGCCAGCCAGAAGGCCATGACCGCTGATAGCGGCACGCCCATCGCCAGCAGCGCTGCGATCAGCGGGATCACCCCGCAGGAGCAGAAGGGTGAGATGCCACCCGCCAGCGCACCGAGCCCGATCATCAGGATCGGCGCGCCGGTAAATGCCTTGGCGATCAGGTTTTCGGCCCCCGTCGCATTGGCCCAGGCTGCGATGCCGATGGACAGGATCAAAAAGGGCGCTGTGCCCAGCAGGGCCTTGCCCGCAAACAGGGCGCTGTCCGCGGCCTGGGGTGCGTCGAACACGGCCAACGCCACAAGGATCAGCGCCGAAGCGAGCCAGACCCGCTCATCCCGCCACAGATGGCGCAGAATGGACCGGAGGCCGGGTGTCGGGAGGGTTGACTCAGTCATCACCAAATCTCCGGATTTATAGGTGTTTCAAGGCCAGAAAAAGAATGCGCGCACATCAGGCCGCATCCTCCGACGAGCAGGTCGTGACGCCGGCGCAGCATTCGGACGTCAGGAAACCGACGAGTCGATTCACCGCGGGAAAATCGACCCGGTTGAACACCTCGCGGCCCTGCTTGTCCTGCAGCACCAACCCCGCATCGACCAGCGTCGAGAGGTGATGCGCCAGGGTCGACGGGGCAAGCCCCAGGTGCTCGCCGATATCGCTGACCCTCAGCCCGTCGTCGCCAGCCTTCACCAACAGGCGAAAGATCGACAAACGGGCATCATGGCCAAGGGCGGCAAGAGAGCGAGCGTTGGGACTGATCGTTGTCATGGAGCTAAAATAACCACAATCCTAGTTTTGTAAATGATTCGTGTTGGGACCATATACGGGGTCAACCGAGACCACCCACTGTCCTGTGTCGCCCCCACTCCATCTGCTGAAGCATCGTCTACCACACGCGTCGCAGCTATCCCGTTTGCGCACCAGATATCTCGCACAAACCTTACGTCGGCAACAAACACGACTGGCCGGTTTGGAGAGTGCACGCTGAGGCGCGGCAATGGCGCCGACTGTCGGCTTTGGGCCGGAAGAAGACGATACCTCGCACGCTCTGGTTCATGACATTTCATTCGAGGCTGGCCAGCACGCGATGAGCGACTTCAATGAAAATCCCTGCTCGGGAACAGCTTCTTCGCCTGCTCCCTCGGGTGTCGCGCTCTGCCCGCTGTTCGGCTGGGCCTGACGGTCTCCCCTGCCCTCTCGGTCTCAGCCCCGATCCGCAACTGCTGCCCGATGGTGGAAAGCCGGGCTGACAGATCCTCGATGGATTCTGCTATCAGATGGGTCACCTGCCCGTCGCGCTCGATCCGCCCCGTCACCCGCAAGAGCCGCCCGGCGACCACAGCGGCGCGGAAGGCCTCATAGACCTTTTTCCAGACCACGACATTCGCGGTGCCGGTTTCGTCCTCAAGGGTAAGGAAGACCACGCCCGAGGCGGTGCCCGGGCGCTGGCGGGTGATGACCAGACCCGTGAGCTGGATCCGGCCCTTCGCATGGCTAGCTGACGCCGCAGGCAAGCTCTCCGGCAGGTTCGGGCGCAGGATCTCCATAGGATGGGCGCGGAGCGACAGCCGCAGCGCCAGGTAATCCTCGATGACCTCCTGGCCAAGCGTCATCCGGGGGAGCTCGACCAGCGGTTCATGCTCGCCTTCGCCATCCAGCCCGAACAGTGGCAGCGGTTTTGGCGCCTTCAGGGCCTTGGCCTGCCAAAGGGCATCGCGCCGCGAGAGACCGAGAGCCGCAAAGCCGTCCGCCTCGGCGAGCCGATCCAGCGCATCGGGCCTGAGCCCTGCGCGGCGCCAGACACTTTCGACATCGGAGTAGCCATTGCCGCGGGCGGCCTTGATCCAGATGGCATCCTCCTCGCGCATCCCCTTCACCTGCCGGAAACCAAGCCGCAAAGCATGTGAACCATCAGCCCGGGGCTCGATGGTGCAATCCCAGACGGAATCGTTGATCGAGACCGGCCGGACCTCGACCCCGTGATCGCGCGCATCCCGCACGAGTTGCGCGGGCGCGTAGAATCCCATCGGCTGGGCATTCAACAGCGCGCAGGTAAAGATCGCCTGATGGTGACGCTTCAGCCAGGCCGAGACATAGACCAGCCGGGCAAAGCTGGCGGCATGGCTTTCGGGGAAACCGTAGGAGCCAAACCCCTCGATCTGGGCAAAGCAGCGCGCCGCGAACTCCGCATCATAGCCGCGTTCCAGCATCCCGCCGACGAAGCGGTCCCGGAAGCCGCCGATGGTGCCCATGCGCTTGAAGGTAGCGAGCGAGCGGCGCAGCCGGTCGGCCTCGGCGGGCGTGAAGCCTGCCGCGACCACGGCGATCTGCATGGCCTGTTCCTGGAAGAGGGGCACGCCATAGGTGCGACCGAGCACCTCCATCATTGCAGGGCCGAGATCCTCGACCTTCTCCCTGCCCTGCCTCCGGTTGATGAAGGGATGGACCATGCCGCCCTGGATCGGCCCTGGCCGGACGATAGCCACCTCGCAGACCAGGTCGTAGAATTTCCGGGGCTTCATCCTAGGCAGAAAGTTCAGCTGCGCGCGGCTTTCAACCTGAAACACCCCGATCGCATCCGCCTTGCAGAGCATGTCGTAGACGCGCCCGTCCTCAGGCGGGATGTTCGCCAGCGTCAGCTGCCGCTGGCGGTGGGTCTCGATCAGGCCGAAAGCCTTGCGGATCGCGGTCAGCATGCCAAGTGCGAGGATATCCACCTTCAAGAGGCCAAGCGCGTCGATATCGTCTTTGTCCCATTCGATTACGGTGCGATCCTCCATCGCGGCGTTCTCGATGGGGCAGAGCTCGTCAAGCCGTCCTTGGGTGATGACGAAACCGCCAACATGCTGCGAGAGATGCCGGGGGAAGCCGATGATCTCGCCAATCAGCTTCACAGCCAAAGCAACGCGACTGTCCTCGGGGCTGAGGCCCGCTTCGCGCAAGCAGTCCTCGCCGGGGGCCGAGGAGGACCAGCCCCAGATCTGCCCAGCGAGCCGGGCGATCACATCCTGGCTTAGCCCCATGACCTTGCCAACTTCGCGGATCGCGGCACGGGAGCGGAAGTGGATCACCACAGCGGTTAACCCCGCGCGCTCGCGGGTGTAGCGCTCATAGATCCACTGGATCACCTCCTCGCGACGCTCGTGCTCGAAATCCACGTCGATGTCTGGCGGCTCACCACGCTCTTTCGAGATAAAGCGCTCAAAGATCAGGGTGATACTCTCGGGGGGTACCTCGGTGATGCCCAGAAGATAGCAGACGACGGAGTTCGCGGCCGATCCCCTGCCCTGACAGAGGATGCTTTTCGAGCGCGCGAAACTGACGATGTCGTAGACGGTCAGGAAGTAGGGGGCGTATTCCACCTCGGCGATCAGATGCAGCTCCTTCTCGACACGGGAGACGATCTTCGGCGGCGGCCCGCCGGGATAGCGCCAGTGCAGCCCTTCACGCGCCAGCCGCTCAAGACGGGTCTGAGCGGGCTCTCCGTCCCGCGCCTCATCTGGATATTGGTAGCACAGCTGATCCATGCGGAAAGCACAGCGGTCGGCGATTTCGACCGTGCGACGCAGGGCAGCCGGATAGCGGTGGAAGATGCGCGCCAGTTCCTCGCCGGATTTTAGGCGGTGCTCGCCATTGGCAAGGCGCCGGTCGCCAATTCTGTCGATGGTGCAGCCCTCGCGGATGCAGGTCAGGACATCTGCGAGCGGCCGCCGGTTTGATCGGTGCATCAGCACATCACCGACAGCGACTTTGGGCAGCCCCGTGGCCTGCGAAATCTCGGCCAAACGATCAAGCCGCTCCTGATCCTGCCCGTCATAGCGTGGTGCTGCGCCAAGGAAGCACTGACCGGCGAAACGGGCAGCGATCCGGCGCAGATCCCGCTCGAAGCCGGTCGCGTCCAGCGGATCCGGTGGCAAGGCGATCAGCATCATCCCCCTGCCCCATTCCTCCATATCCGCCAGCCCTATATGGCAGCTGCCCTTTTCGGCGCGCCGCTTGCCGAGCGACAAGAGCCGGGTCAGCCGCGACCAGGCCGCCAGGTCGGTGGGTAGCGCCACCCATTCCACCTGGCTGTCGGTTAGCACGAGCCGCGCGCCCGGGATCAGCTTCGGCAACGAGGCCCCCTGCCCCACCTGAATTTGGCCCGCTTCCTCCGCAATGCGCGCGAGTTCCTTCAGCGCCGAAAACGCCCGCACCACTCCGGCAACCGAGTTCTGGTCGGTGATGGCTATGGCCGTGAGACCAAGCTCGGCCGCGCGCTTCACCAGTTCCTCGGGATGCGAGGCTCCGCGCAGAAAGGTGAAGTTGGAGGTCACGCAGAGTTCGGCATGAGGAATCACAAGAAGACCCCTTGAGCATACCAGTCCCGTGATCCGGATTGTGGCGTGCGAAAGAGCCAGAGCCGCGGCCCTTCATTGGTCTCGATTCGCCAATAGTCCCGCACACCGCTGCGCCAGGCGGGGTCGTCAAACCACCATTCGGGGCTGATCCGCTCAGGGCCATGCGCGCGCAGGGTGGTGAAACCCATCCGGCGCCAGCTGAAGCGGGCGGGAGGGCTGCCAGAGACCTGGGCCAAGGCTTCCGCCGGGAAGAGCGTGATGGGACGGCGGGGACGGCGCTTTGGCGGAAACGGCTCCGGTGCGGCATAGGCGGCAGGGACGGTCAGGAAGCTGCGCTCTGGAATGCGGCTGCTTGCCGGCAGGTAGCGTTGCACCGCATCGAAGCCCAGCCGATTGCCGATCCGCGAGATCAGGTCGGAAAGCTCATCTTCGGCCCGCGCCTGCGCGTTGCCGATCTGCTCAGACGCCAGTGGCTCGGTTATTGAAGCGGTCAGGCGCAGACCGTCGATCCCGAATCCGGAATCGACCTCATCCACCCCTTTGAGGAACAGGGCCGAGATCCGGACCGGGTCGCGCATTGCGCGGGCGAGACCGACATCGACCACCGCGGCCGAGCGATCCACGCGCTGCAGTTCCAGCCGGACAGCCCGTGCCCCCATCTGCGCCGATGCCAGCTTGTCGCAAAGCCGCACCAGAAGCCTGTCGAGCACGCCCATCACATCGGCTGTGAGCCCGATCGGCTCGGGCAGGGTCATCCGCACCCCGAAATGCGGCGCATCCGCTTCGGCTGCAACAGGCTCGGCTTGGGTCCCAAGCGCCTGATCCAGACGGCGAAGAAGTTCAGCGCCGAACCGGCGCGCCAGTGGCGCCCGGGGCACAGCGGTCAGGTCGGCGATCTTGTGCAGCCCGAGGCGGGTCAGACCTTCGGCGACCGGAGCCTCAATCCGCAGCGCGCTCACCGGCATCGGGCCCAGCCGAGAGAGCAACCCGCCTTCCGGGATCACCCCGCCACCACGGCGGGCAAGTGCCCAGGCTCCGCCCCGGGTCTCGGCAATAGCGCTTTTCGAGGAGACCCCTGCCCTCTCGAGCCGCGCCTCGAGATCGGCCAGAAGCTCGACTTCACCGCCAAAGAGATGCGGCACGCCCGAAACATCGACGATCAGGCCGTCCGATCCATCTTTCGCAGCATGTGGTCCGTAACGGCTGGCCCATCTGCGCAGCCCTTCAAGCGCCCTGCCCTCCCGGATCAGATCGGCTGGCCGCGTGGAGAGGACCGGACAGACGGCGCGCGCATCGGCCAAGGGCATGCCACGATGGAGCCCGGCGGCGCTTGCGATACTGTTCAGACAATGCAGATGCTCCGCGTTCGACGCTAGGCGCGTCAAAGCGAAAGGCCCCTCAACGGGGCGGGCCCTCAGGCTGATGTCGCTCGCCAGCCTGGGGAACCAGATGGACAGCAGCCGTCGCGCCATTCCAGCTCACATCATGGATTCCGGTCGTTCCTCTTTTGTTCTTATTAAGGATCCAGCGATGACGAGTCGAGTCCAGAGGCGAGGGCAGCGGATCACATTTCCAGCGGGTCTCGGCGGCATTGCTGCCCCTGCCCTCCTGGATCAGCATCAGACCCGTCGTGCCACCGGCCTCGGCCGCCAGCTGGAGCCGTCTGCCCGCGGTCAGCGAGATGGGCTTTTCCGGAGCGGCGATGACCAGAGACACCGGCCGCGCCCTCAGCGCTTCTTCGACGGTCCAGAGCAGATCGGTCTCGCCCCTCGCTTCTATGAAATACAGGTGCTCGGCTATGCCGTCTGGCAGGGATCCCGGCATTGGCCGATCACGATCATGCGCCAAGACGATCCAGAAGACCGGTCCCGCCAATCTTGCCGCCTGGAATAGTGCAAAGACGTTTCGCCCTTGTCCTTCTACTTCGTGGACGCGGCCCTTCAGCAGATGGAGAGGATCATCACTTCCGACCTGTAGCCGGTCACGCAGGGTCCGCACGAGTGCCCTCCGCGACTATTTTGAGGCGCCCATTGGCTAGGGGCTGTTGAAGCTTCAGCGCCTCGCTCGTATCCACGGTCAGCCAGCAGCGCCATTCATCCGGCCAGGTGAGGATCACCGGGATGGCCTTGGCATGCACCAGGCGGACCTCTGTTTTGGCTTCACAGGCCAGAAACCCGAAGAGCTCAGTTGTCATCTCGCCCTCCTTCAACTTTCTGACCGAGGTCCATTCGGTGCGGATTCCAGCAAAGAACGCAAGTGGTCGATCCTGCCCGAGGGAAACCAGGCCGGGTGATTGCGACGCGCGTCAGGTCGAACATCAAGTTTGGAGAAGCTGGTGAAGGGAACGAGGCAGTGGTGTTCGATCCCGAGCCATCTTCGCCAATATGGCGAGCTGACGTTTCGTATATTTGTGACGCCGGGGTCTGTGCGCTTGCCGGCCAGATAGACGGGTGGCGTCGGCATACCCCATCGGGCCGTGGTCAGTGTCCAATCCCGTCTTTCACCGCGGCGAATGATCGGCGCGGCATAGTCGGGGAAGATGCCGGATGCGGGCGCGAGGTTACCTGCGGCATCGATCAGTTCCTCATCCTCTTCCAGCACGTCACTAAAGACCTGACGCATCGCGTCCTGGCTTTTCGTCTGGGCGTAAAGATTGCACATAATCTCGATTCCCGTTGTTCCTGTGTGAGAACATTCATAGAATCTATCCGATCGCCTTCTAGCGGTCTATTTGGGTGTTTGAAGTCCATAAGACTGCGATCTGTGCTTAAGCTCGCAAGACGGATCTCACATAGGCATCCGGGTTGAGGATGGTTCCGATCTGTTTTGCCATGCGGTCTTCAAGCCTGAGAAGCTCCCACAGCCCGAGTCTGCTCGATGCGCTGGCGAGGATGTCCTGGCTTATTCTCAGCATCTTCCCGAACTCGAAAGCGACGCGTGTGGCCTCTTGGCTACTGGTTGGCTCTTCATAGAACGCGTTGACCTCGGTCAGGGCTGCCCAATTGGGAAGAGCTGTGGTTTTCTGCATTCTTTTTTTTGTATCTGACTCTTGCTCTATGTGGCGGACATTTCGTCCGTCAGAGCCGGGCTTTTGCTCGGTTGGCGGCAGGCGGCAGGTTTCTGCGGTGAGGGCCTGAAAGGTTTCGGGAACCGCTTGGTCTGGGGTGCGGCCCATGGTGGTCTCCTCGCAGGACGTAGTGTTAGCGGCTTCCGCATTGGAGGGAAGGCGTTGCTCAACCTGTTCGGTTTCGCAAACGGCCCCCACCTGGCGGGCCGCATGAGACGATATGACCGCGGTCAGTTGCGAGAGAGCTGCCCGAGCCTCAATGAGAGTCAGCGAGGTGCGCCGCACAAGGTTACGCAGCCCGTCGATGAACGTGGTGACAGCGTCGCTCAAGTGGAGTTCGGCGCAGGCCGCGCGCAGTCTGAGGATCTGGGCCCGCAGCCCGCGCAACTCGTCTGCTTCCTCGCGGCGGCGCAGGGCAAGGGCGAGCAGCTCGTCGGACTGCGCGAAGAGGGGGGACAGGTCCAGCCCGAAGGCGCCGATCGGTTTGCCGTGCTGCATCACAGGGAAGCGCTTGCCATTTGCGCTGTCTCGGCGGCGAATAAGTCCGGCGGCTTCTAGCGTCTCAAGATGCCGGCGCAGCTGACGGTCGGTGAGACCCTTGGCGCGAAAGCACAGGGTTTCGTTGCTGGCGTAGACAGTGAGCAGGGTGGTCGGAGAGACCGGCGTCTCGCGGCCATCCGCGCCCTGGCAGGGCAGGCAGCTCAGCAGCGCATCGAGAACGACCACAGCGCCTTGCCGGATGCCGAGATCGCGACTGCATGTGTTGACCGCGGCCATGATGTCCCGACGCGAGATCGGCCGGAACGCTGGCTGTAGGTTGACCGAACCCATGCCGGGGAGCGAGTGCTCCTCAGATTTGGCACAGATCTCGTGCGCCCCGGTCGCAATGACCGTGGATGTGATGTGTTTTTT
>NZ_QXXQ01000021.1 GCF_003570715.1 Gemmobacter lutimaris
AAAAAAATACTTCCAGATAGGGAGGAAGCAGGGCGTGGGGCCATAAGATCGGCGGTCGCGCTGCGGAGGCCGAGGACTGCGGGGAAAAGGCGCAGGTGTTCTGCTTTGGGATGCGCCACGCCAAAGCAAGGGGGGGGGGGGGCGTAGGAAGGTTGCGCTTCACCCGAAAACCAAACCGAGCCAGCCTTCCGAGATTTTGGCCGCCGCCCCCCCCCCCCCCCCCCCACCCCCCCCCCCCCCCCCCCCCCCCTCGTTGATCGGCGCCGCGCTTACGGGCGGTTCTCTATTGATAGATTTACCCACCCTTAAGAATGTGAGCCAAGGCCGCCATATCTGGTTATAAGTCTGCAATGGAATCATGACCATGGAAGTGTGTGGCTCGGAATTGCGCGTGTGACTTGTGGTTCTGGGGGAGAATCTCAAGGTTAAAGTCGCGCAGGCTGATGTCGCCTTCTTTGGGTCTGGTTTCACGCGATAACATACTCAGGCTTCGGCCAGGTTTGTTATCGCACCTTTCCATTTGTCCGTCCTGGACAAACTGCGCTACCCTATGCAGTATTTATCGCAAAGGGTAGAACCCGCCCAACTGCGCAGGGAATTCATATTCCCTGCGTTTTTTTTGCGCGTGAGAGGCAAATAGAAATGCTCTCAATCTCGGGCTAGATTATGTCCTTAGATTGAGCAATTATTACAGCGTGGGTACGGTTATGCGCGCCGAGCTTTGTGAATATAGATCGCAAGTGCATTTTTACAGTCACTTCGCTAAGGCCCATTTCCCAAGCAATGATTTTATTGGTTTTGCCTGCCGCAACCAAGGTCAGAATTCTCAGCTCCCGCGGCGTAAGCGCCGCAGGGTTACGCTTGGCATCCAGATCCTTGGCGGCGCCTTCGCCAAATCCGATTAATATGTCTGACGGCAAGAAAATCTGCCCCGAGCGCACCAGGCGCAACGCGGCAGCAAGCGATTGCAATGGAAGTGTCTTCGGAATGAACCCCCGAGCACCATTCTGGATAGCGGACACTACAAAGTCGGGTCTTACACTCCCCGAAAAAATGACAACGGCCGTCTTGGTTTCAGCCTTGATGATATCAATCACCGACTCAAGGCCGATCATTCCAGGCATCAGCACATCCAGCATCACGATATCAAAGCCGCCAGGCGTTACAAGCGCCTCCTCCACGGCCTCCCGGCTATCCACTTTGGCGACCACGAACTCGCCCCCCGCCTGAAGCGTCGCACCAACTGCGTCACTCATCAGCCTGTGGTCGTCGGCGATCAAAATCTTGATCACATCCGTGGCTTGCATTGTTACCATTTGTGGATTTCCACTATAGTGATCTTCACTATTCTATATAAGGCTTCGGCCCTACGCACTACAGCGCACAGGGTAGTGCCGACAACCCTGCATCGCCCCAAATGGGGACAACTATCTAAAGATAGTTTGTCCGGACCATTTGTATATGGCAAGCTTTGGTATCCCAAGAAATCTTGATGTCTTGCCGGTCCAGCGTAGTTGTCAAGCGATCACATCGTAGGAGAAGCATTGGTTATGTGGTTGTCAAAGCTCAAATTTATCGGTCTGTGCCTCGCAACCTTGGTCTTCACCCAGGTCGCAGCGGACCTGCACGCTGCCACGACCGGGGACCCGGCAGATCAGGGCGTCCTTCTGCGTCTGGTCGGGCCCTCGGGTGAAGAACGCCAATTGACCATGGCCGATTTGGACGCGCTGCCACAACATAGCTTCACGACAGGCACGCTCTGGACCAGTGGCCCCAAACTGTATTCAGGACCGAGCCTGCACGACACCTTGGCGCTTGTCGGGATGACGGACGAAAGCAGCGTCATTGCGGTTGCCGCCAATGATTATCGAGTAGACTTCAAGCCCGGCGCGATCGAATCCGATGTTCCCATCATTGCAACTCGCATTGATGGCCAACTCTATGGCCTGCGCGAGCGCGGGCCACTTTGGATAATCTATCCTTTCGACTCAAATATCCGCTTCCAGACGGAAGTGGCTTATTCGCAAAGCATCTGGCAACTGGTCGAATTGCACGTTAGTCGCTGAGACGCTTTCATGAGTTTAATCAGTGCAAGTTTATCAGAGAGCAGCAAAAAGCTCAGACGAAGATGGGTGCTCATATTCTTTGTCGTAATTCTGCCATGCTTCATACTGCTGGCATTACAGACCCTTCTCATACTGAGAGGAAGCCAGCAATTCCGTTTCCAACAACTTGATAACGGAACATGGATAGTGGGGCAGCTGGAGGTTGATCACAAGAATCTCTTGATCAGTCTTTCATCCCTGCTGATCGAGCCACAGAAAAATGACGCCCCCCTGACGGATTTGCGCAGGGTTTTCGAGGTCTATTACAGCCGCATCGATGTGGTGCGTTCTTATATTGATCGCACCGTCAGCGGCCATGTCGAAGACAGCACGGCGCTGAAAAAGCAGCTTTCCGCGATCACAACCAATCTGGAGGAATTGGCAAGACGCATCGATTCCGCACAAACACTTGACCACGATGAAGTATTAAAACTTCTGATGACAGCGCGGGCCGCAACCAGCGACATACGGAACTTGGCCGTCGATGTCCTGATGATCGAGAACGAACACGCCCGTGACGAGCGCTTGGCCCATGATGGCCTCATCGAGAAGTTCATATTTATGAACGTGATCGTGATCGGCATCCTCGGATTGATGATCGCGCTTCTCCTTCTTGCCGAGCGCGATGCCCTGCGTCAGGCCGAGAAAATGGCACAGGTGGGAAGCATGCTCCGCAAGCTGGCCCATGCGTCGATTGACGGTATCGTGGTCTGCGACGACGACGGCAGAATACTGGAAATCAACCCTGCGATTGAACGCATGTTTGCCTATGACCGAAACACGGCCATCGGTCAGCATGTTTCAGACCTGTTTTCGCGTCACCGGGTCGGTGGCGGCGCACAAGCAAGCAGGAGCCTTTTGCGCCGTGTCAGCGGCCTTGGGCTTATGCAGGGGTTCGCACGGCGTTCCGATGGGTCCGTCCTGCCGGTGGAGTTCTCTGTCGTTGACGAAAAGGGCATTGATGGCGATCTGGTACATATTGGTTTCATTCGTGACATAACCCAGACCCTTGCTGAGCGTCGTCGCCTGCGGAGGGAACGGGGCAATGCTGCGGCGGAGGCAAGAGACAAGGCCCGGATCTTTTCGACCCTCAGCCATGAATTGCGCACGCCATTGCAGGTAATCGCCGCCGCACTGGCGCTCATGCGGGATCCGGCGCGAGGGGCAACCGACGAGGCCGTGCGAATAGCCGAGGCCGAAGTCGAGACGGCGCTTGACCAGATCGACCATGTGATCGGCGCTGCCCTGCCGACACCGCTGTCATCTGCAACATTGGTCAGCGGATTTGCACCAGTGCGTGAAATGACCGAGCTTTGCGACCGCATGCGCCTGCTGGCCAGCGCCCGCGGCCTTGAACTTGTGCTGAACCCGTCGGTTCCTGCCGGTCTGCGTGTAATGGGTTCCGCAGCAGCCTTCCGGCGGGCGCTGCGCCACCTGCTGAACAACGCCATACGCTTCAGCCATACAGGACGAATAGAGGTCCGCCTGATCGCGGAAAACCCCGGCTGGCTGCGTCTTGAAGTTGAAGACGAAGGCGTCGGCATATCGGATCACGAACAAGCCCGCATTTTCGATGACTTCATCCATTTCGGCGACCCGCTGGAAGATGGCAGCGGTCTTGGTCTGGGCCTTTCGGTCGTCCGCGATGCGGTTCGCCAGTTGAACGGCTCTCTGGGTCTGGCCAGCATCCTCGGAGAGGGTAGCGCTTTCTGGATCGAATTTCCGGCGCCGTCGCTCGATCCTGCGGAAGATGGGGCAAGCGCCCGTCTGCGGGTGCTGGTTGTGGATGACAATCCCGTCAACTGCAACATGGTCGCCCGCATGGTAACCAGCATTGGCCACATTGCCGACGAGGCAGGTTCAGGGCAGGAAGCTGTAGTGATGTCGGGGAACTGGCGTTACGATCTGATCCTGATGGACATCAACATGCCGGGTCTTGACGGGATCGCGGCCACCGCCCGCATCCGCGGCCATGGCCTGTCAAGGGAGGCCCGCATCGTCGGCGTGACAGCCAATGTGCATTCCCGCGACATAACCCGACTGGCGGAAAGCGGTATGGCCCCCGTTTTGATGAAGCCGGTCAGTATCGAGACGCTGACGGCCCTTCTGAATGGCGATAGCCAATGGACGCCCCTGCCTGAACCGCCGCAGCCAGAGACAGACACCGTGCAGGAGACACTCGCCCTTCTCCGCGAGGTGATCGGCTCCCCGCAGGTCGATCAGATCATCGTGGAGTTTCTGGACGATTGCGGTGCGCTGTTGTCTACGGACATCCCGGCGAACCGCACCGCCGCAGAATGGCGCGATTTTGGGGCACAGGCCCACCGATGCGCCGGAATGGCAGCTATCATCGGCGCCACAAGGATGCATCAGGGCCTTTGCAGGCTGGAATTCGCCGCCGAAGAAGCCGACCCGGAAGTTGTGGCTGCGGGGATCGGCGAATGCCGGATTTATCTGTCACGTCTGCGCGGATGCCTGCTGTGAGCAACCAGGTTCCGGCGCCCGAACAGGGAAGGCTCCGGGCCAAGCAGCTCGCTGATTTTTCTGGCCAGATGCACGCCTTTTTGCAGGGCTGCATCATAGCCGGAATTTCGGCAGACGCTGAGCAGATTTTCATCCAGATGCGCGGAATGGGCGACGACAAGCGGGCCGCCGGAAGATCGGCCACCTGTTTTTTCGCGCAGGTCAGATACAAAAGTGGCGGGGTCGAAATCAGGCATCCGCAAGTCTGTCAGGACCACTGCGGGCCATTCACCAGCGGGAATTCGTGAAAGCGCCGCCAGAAGCGCGTCAGCCCTGTGGAAACTCTGCGTCACCGCGCCCATCTCCCGCAATTGCTGTTCTATCAGATCGCGGATTGGTTCGCTGTCATCGACCACCCAGATGCGCCGGTTCCGCAGCAGATCTTGCCCTGAGTCGGGCGGAACGGCTTCCTCCATCGTCAACGACAGGCGGAATGTCGTGCCAGCACCGGGTTCGCTTACCATGGCGATCCGCCCGCCCAGAAACCGGACGAGCTGTCCGACCACGGCAAGACCCAGCCCTTGCCCCGCAACGCCGGCAGGATTGGACGATGCGCTGCGCTGGTGCGGCGCAAAGACCGCCCCCTGATCCATAGGCGGGATGCCGGGCCCGGTGTCGGAAATTACAATGGTGACCTGCCGCCGCCTGGCCTTGGCCGGGGTGGCCATGAGCGTCAGCGTGATCTCGCCTTCTTTCGTGAACTTTGCCGCATTGTCCATCAGGTTCATCAGGATCCGGAACAGGGCGGTGGGATGTGTCGTGACCCATACAGGGCAGGAACCCAGCGACAGTTTCAGATCATTCCCGTGCGCGTCGCACCGCAGGCGGTTCACCGCGGCCAGCTGCGTAAGGAACGACCGAAGCTCCACCACTTCCAAGGCAGGCAGAGCGTCATCCAGCAGGGCGTTCAATTGCCCCAGCGCCAGATTGGCGGCCCGCAACGTCGCCTGAACATCGCCCGAAACGGTCTTTTCACGCGTCGCTTCGCCGACCATCGCCTGGACCGCCCAAAGCCCGTTGCGCAGGTCGTGGCGCCGCATGTCCGCTTCCAGCATGGTATCGAAGCCAGAAGGCCGGCGCTGGTCCGACAAATCCGACGCAAGCCGCGCCGCGTATTGGCGCAGCACTGGCATCAGCACGGCAAACTGCACACCCAATAAGATCAGGACGACCCCCAAAGCAAAACCATGCCTGGTGCGCAGGAGCGGCGCAGGACGATCAGGGCGGACGTAAAGCAGCCAGAGCCGGGGCGACTCGCGCAACAATACAGCCTGTGTGCGAACAGGGCCGATGCCAGCCCCAACCGCCCAGGTTCCCGAACCGGACAAACTGCCCGAAAGCAGCCCATCGCGCAGCCAGAGCGGCAGTTCCGGCCGTCGTGGCGATACATCGGGGACGTTTTCAACGATGATCTCAAGGTCAGGCCCGATCATCGCAAACCATCCACCTTCTTCTGCAAGGCCACCGACCGCGGTGTGGAACGCCTGTCGCAGGCTGGCGCCTTCGGGCAGTGTGACGCGGCCGGGCAAGGGCAGGCCACCCTCGACGGCAACAGCCCCCAAAAGCGCGGTCTGGCGGATCGCCGTGTCAGCGGAAGTGCGTTCGGCCCGCAGCGCGAGCAGCCCGAAACCCGCTGCGGCCACCATCGCAGGCAGCAACAATACGGCAATCAGCCCCGGCAACATCAGGCGGTGCCCCCACTTCAAGTTCTTTCCCTGACGTCTGGACGGCCTCATTTCTGGAAACCTGCTCCTCTGCTCGATGTGGCAGGCATCTTCGACCCTCCCGAAACGGGTCTTTCACCATGGGAGGCATCGTTCAAGCCTTTAGGCGTAGAGTGATACCTAAAGATAGTTCTGTCCCGCCTTTCGACAATTGGCGCTGCGCGATTCAGTAAAGATATGAGTCGAAGGGAGCATGGAGCACGTCCCGGCATGACGACAAATAACGCAAGATATTCAGGCCTGAATTTCGCGGCTTCCACAGTCCGCTCGGCTTGGTCAGCATTCATGTCGCGGCCGGGTTCAACGGGTATGTCACATGTGCACCAGCCCAAACAGAGCCTCTTGGCCTGGCCAATCCATATCTTTGGCGTCGGCCCCGGACAGGCTGGAACGCTTATGGGATGGCTGACCGAACAGGGCATCATGGCGAAACGCCACCGCAAAGCGGACCCGTTGTCAGAGATCAATAAATTGCACGAAGGAAGTCTGCTTTTTATTGATCTGGATGCAATGGGTGGTATCGCTTTCGCAGCCGACCGCATTCTTGAACTCCGTCGGCGGAGAACTGATCTGGTTGTCGTTCTGATGTCGCGCGATTTTTCGGGTCATGACTTCTCGGCAGAACGCCTGCCGTTCGCGGATGCCTCATTGAAGCTGCCCTGTTCGTTTGCGGCAATTGAGGAAGCTGCCGCAGAAGCCAGACAAAACAACGCCCTATGGCGGAAACGTGGGATGAATCATGCCTGACAACGAAGAAGCCGGCATGTGGGTCAGTCTTTTCATGGCCGTCCCTCTCGCCCTTGTTTTCGCGCTCACCCATTTCTTCTGGATGGGGGGAACTGCCTTGGCTTCGCTACTTGTTTACGCGATCAGCGGAAACCTTCTGTTTGCAGCGCTGGCGTTTTCTGTCCGCCTATGGCGCAGCAGAAATTGAAAATCGCCCGTCTTTATTGATCCGCCGCTTTGGCGGTTTTTCCGTTTTGATTTCGCGCCATGAATTTGCGCAAAATCCAGTTGGCTCCCCCAGAACCTATCCCAAATGATCAATACACCCATCCCTTTGATAGCCTGTTGATCAAAGTCGATGCGTTTTATGTTTCAGAAGCGGTTAGCCGTGGAAAATAACGCAAATTCAGGATAGTAGATGTATTCCTATCGGGTTTCAGCAATAGGCGCGGCGGTCAGCGCGCTGGCCATCTCCGGTTGCACCGCGCCTGTGTCGCGGCACAGCAGCTATGACGTGACTCCGGTCTATTGCGTGCAGGCGCCTCCGGGTTATGTTATCTCGCAGGACAAATGGGATCCCTATCTCGTTCCCTGCCCGGCAGTTGCAGCGGCGCCGCTCAATCAAGTCGAAGCGGCGGCCACATCGGGTGGCGGCGGCGGAAGCAACCCCAACGACGGCACCAACAATGGCGGTGGCTCCAACAACGGGGGCGGGTCCCACAATGGGGGGTCGCATCACGGCGGCAGCGGCAGCGCCTCGGCCTCCGCGTCCAATGGCTCGACCAGTGCCTCGGCAACCGGCGCGCAGGGCGGCAGCGCCGCCAGCTCGGCGTCGGGCGGCAGCAGTTCGTCTTCGGCCGCTGGCGGTGGCAAGAATGATGGCGCTGCGGCCGCAGGCGCGTCAGAGGGCAGCAGCTCGTCTTCGGCCACGGGCGGCGGCGGTTCGGCCTCGGCGGGCGCTTCAGGCGGTTCGACCTCGGCTTCGGTGTCCGGCTGATCCATGCGCAGCGTTGCGATCCTCCCCCTCGTGGCTCTGGCCCTCGCCTGCGGCGCGGGCTCTTCCGCGCTGGCCCAGAACTATGCCAGCTCGGGTCAGTCGTGGTCGTCGTCCTACGGGTTTTCCTCTGCAACTGATCGCAGCCTGCGCCTGCAACAGGCGCAGGTCGTGCGCTCAGCCGAACAAGGGGCAGACCCGACCTCGGTCTACAACACGACCAATTATTACGACAATCGCTCCGGCTACATCGAAACCAATGCCACGGGCGATGTGACCGGCGATCAGCAGATCGGCGACCAGATTGGCCAGCAGACCTATTCGGTTGGCTCGTTGAACACCGGCAGCAACACGATAGAGGTGCACGGCAGCGGCAACGTGATCGACGCGGTCAATGCTGCGCGCACCAACGGGTGTGTCGATGGCTCCATCCGTGAGGTCAATACCACAACGGGCGGCACCGCCTGGGCCACGACTGACGGGTCGGCAAGCGCCGCAAGCGAGGTTTCCACCTCTGCCGCGACGGCCGCTGTCGATCCGATCTGCCAGTGACTGGATCGGCCGGTGTCGCGCAACCCCCTCCTCGCCCTGCTGCTTTCGACGTGTCTTGCGGGATGCCTTCAGGCGCCTGCCGGTTCGCGCACGCCGTCAGGTGTGGATGCGCCTTTGGTCAAGGGGCCGCCAATCACGGACATCACTACCGAATTCGACGATGCACTGGCCTGCCTGAACGGCGCAGTGCCGGAGGTGGTGACCTTTGCTGTCGGTCAGATCGCCGACAATACCGGCAAAGAACAATACGCCGATGGCGGCACCGGCAAACTGGTAACCCAGGGCGCGGGCGACATGGTGCAATCGGCTCTCTTCCGCGCCGGGCTGAGTGTCGTGAACCGCCGCGATCCCAATATCATCTTGGCCGAGAACAACTGGGGCATCCGCAACGTCAAGACCCAGCGCGCGGCGGATCTGTTCATTTCGGGCTCCATCAACAGTCTTGACTACATCCCCGGTGGCGGGGCCGAGGTCGAAATCGCGGGCATCGGCCCGCGTTATCGGCAGAACCGTATCCTCGTGGGGCTGGATCTCGCCCTGACATCGGCCAGCACGGGCGAAATCATCGCCAATGTGCCGCTGCAAAAGCAGCTTTTCGCTGAAGAGATGGGCTTTTCGGTCGGGCGCTTCTTCGGTGACACGCTGGTTTCGGCGGAAGCCGGTGGGATGGAGCGCGAGGCACTGCATTTCACGCTGCGCCAGATGCTGAGCTACGCGACCTTCGACCTTCTGGCGCAGGTGCTGCCCACATCGCAGGTGACAGAGTGCGGGCAGAAGATCAGCACCTTCTCGGCGGTGCCGAACGGCGTGCGGGGCAGCAAGGCGCGGGCGATGAAAGGCGTGATCGCCTCGGCGAGGATCGCGGCGCAACAGCAGCAGCAGGCGGAAGAGGCGCTGGCCGCCTCGGTCGCCGGTGGTAGTGCGCCGGCACCGGGGGCGGGGGCCCAGGCGCCGGGCGCGCCGGCCGGGGCGGGGGCCCCGAAGGCCACTGCGGCCCGGCCCGCACCCCCGCTGTCCGACGAGGCGCGCAAGCTTGCCAATTCGGCGACTTCTTATGCGGCACGGGCAATTTCCTCGGCCGATGGGGTGCTGAACGCCAAGACGATCGAAGAGGGCGAGGCCGCAGCGTCCGAGGCCGTGCGCTACATGACACTGGCGATTCAGGCGCTGCGCGCCGGCGCCACTGCCGGGCTTACCGGCCCCGAAGGCGATGCGGCGGCGACGGTGGTGGAACAGGCGATCAATGCCACCGAAGCGGCACAGAAGCTGATCGAAAAGCGAAAGGCCAAGGCGGCCGAGGGTGCGGCAACGAAAGATGCCAACCCGGCTCCGGTGCTGGCCCCCGCGCCGCAGGAAACCTCGCCCGACCCGGCGAAAGCCGATGACAAACAACTGGGAGGTGCCAAGCCATGACGCGCCCGCGCGCCCCCGACCCGAGTTCTGTTCCAGGCCCGACAGCCCGGAACGGAAGACAGCCGGCCCTCAAAACCCGGAAATCAACGCCTCCCAGAGGGAGGGAGGCAGGACAAACAGGAAAACCAGAGATGAAAAAACTCCTCGCCACCACGGCTCTTGCAGTGATCGCCATGTCCGGCGCCGCCTCGGCCCAGTCGGTTCTGGAGCGTGTGCTTAGCAGCATCAACGTCGACAACACCAACATGCTGCCGGTAACCGGCACCTTCGCCAACATCGCCGAAAACATCGCGGTGCTTCAGCCGACGACTTCTACGGTGTACACTAAAACTGATGGCTCCGTGATTTCGGCGGCCGACTATGAGGCCCTCAAGGCCTCAGAGGCCTACGAAACCTTCGCGACCGGATCGCTGTATTACAATTCGACGACTGGCGAGTATGTCACGAAGGCTCAATACGACGCTATGACAACTGCAGCGGCTGCCGGCTTTGCCGCAACCACTGCGGCTGTCTACCTCAAAGCTGATGGCACTTATGTCACCACGACGCCTACGACTACCTACAGCACCTATACGGCGAAGGTCATCGACGGTCCGGCACAGATCCTGAACAACATCGACGGTTCGATTACCAACACGATGACCGGCATTCAGGATGCGACCGCATCGGTTGGCACCGACGTGCTGGCGTTCAGCGAAGTGCAGGTAGATATCGGCGATCTGTCGACCACCGTTCTGGGTGCGGTCAACACCGGCGACATCACCCTGGGCGTGAACCAGGATGTGTCCGAGGCGATCTCGGGCACCTCGTCGGCGGTTTCGGCCTCGATCAACCAGCTGGGCGGTGTGACCGACCAGACCGCGCTGGTGCTGAACGTCGCCTCGAACGCAACCGACGTGATCGGTTCGGTGAACAACTCGTTCACCTCGCTCAACGGCTCCATCGGCAATGTGGCGACCACCGTTCTGGGCGCGGTCAACACCGGCACCATCACCTCGGGCATCAATGCCGCGGTCACGGGTGTGCAGTCGGGCATCATCGGCACCAACTGATCATCTGATCCCCGTTCTCCGCCGGTTTTGCCGGCGGAGATCACGCATTAAAGGCCTGTTTGGCATCTCAAGGCGTATCCATGAAAGCTCTAGCAGCAATCTCGGTCATTCTGACACTTGGTCAGGCGGGTGCGGCCTCGGCGCAATCGGTGCTAGAGCGTGTGCTGGGCGCCATCACGGACGACGGGATGTTGCCGGTGACCGGCATCTTCGCCAATATCGCAGGGAACATCAGCGGCCCGACGGTCCCCGGCACCATGACCGAGGGCGGCTGGACCGATGGTGACGGCGCCAGCATCACCGACCAGCAGATGCAGGATGCGTTCAACGCGGCGCAGGCGACATTCGTTTCGGACTACAACACCGCGCATTACATCGACTCGTATTCTTACGAGGATCCCTTCGACCCATGGATGTCCTTCACCCTGTATCGTTTCTGGATACGTCCGGCCACTGACGAATATCATGGCTACTACACGCTTGCAGAGGCGCAGGCCGCGCAGGGCGTCGCGGCAGCCGCCGCCCTTGCCGCCGACGCCCTGTTGTCGGATTTCACCACCTGGCAGGCCGCGACCTACAGCTATACCGAAGGCAGTGAGACCAGCCCGAGGACGCTGGTCAGTGCCATAGACGGCTCGATCTCGAACGCCATGACCGGCATCACATCCGCGACAGCCGCTGTGGGCGCCGATGTCCTCGCCCACAGCGACGTGCAGATCGATATCGGCGATCTTTCGACCACCGTTCTGGGCGCGGTCAACACCGGCGACATGACGCTGGGCGTGAATCAGGACGTCTCGGAAGCCATCTCGGGCACCTCGTCGGCGGTTTCCTCGTCGATCGCGCAGTTGGGCGGCGTGACCGACCAGACCGCGCTGGTGCTGAACGTGGCCTCGAACGCGACCGACGTCATCGGTTCGGTGAACAACTCGTTCGCTTCGCTCAACGGCTCCATCGGCAACGTGGCCACCACCGTTCTGGGCGCCGTCAACACCGGCACCATCATCTCGGGCATCAATGCCGCGGTCACGGGCACGCAGTCCGGGATCACCGGCATGAACTGAGGTTTCATTCCTTGCAGGAGCACCTCGGCCAGAGTCGCAGGTGGATAAAGACGATGCCACAGAAGCTGCAACAGGAACTGCAATGGGGGCGGTGTTTTCCGGCACTGGCCCTTGTTGCATTTTGCACCCCAGCCAGCGCCGGGAGCATTCTGGAGCGCGTGCTGGCGGACATCGCCGCCGATGCGCCCGTGGCGGGACAGACCGATGTGATGATGAACATCGCCGAAGTCGTGAATCCGGCGACGGACCCCAGCATTCTGAACAGGATCGACGGCTCCACCACGCTGGTATCGGGCGATCTGATGCTGCCTGCGGCGATTGGCTATAACACGGCGGCAAGCACAACCGCCGATCTGGTCTGGCGCGAGATCGACACGCAGACCATTGCATCGTCCAATACCGGCACAATCGAGGTTGCAAAGATCCTGCCCATAGCCCCGGTCGCAGTGCCTGAGGATATCGGGCAGGCGGGCACAGCGGCCGCGACCGGCGCAGCGCAGCCGGGTGGATATGCCGTGCTTCTGGGCAATCTGGCCGTGGCCACGACCACTGTGATCGGCTCCATCAGCCTGCGCACCGAAAACATCGCGAACAGCGGCGCCACGGTCGTCCAGCAAGCCACCAGTTCCATCGGCACCATCAACAGCGGCGGGATTACCTTGAAGATAACGCAGGACAGTGAAGGCGTGGCACAATGAGGTCTCGGTTCTGGCGGCTTAGCATCGGAACCGCACTGGCCCTTACGGCGGCACAGGGCGGGCAGGCCACCACGCTGGACCGCGTTCTGGGTCTGGTCAGCGCGATGGGTCCGTCACCGCTGTCGGGACTTTTCGTCAACATGGCTGAAACCATCGGCACCACGATCGACACCCCCCGCACCCTGCGCGCGGGCGACCGGGTGATCGTCGGTTATGCCAATGACGGAAGCCCGGTGCTTGCGCAGGCCGACAGAAGCGGCGTCACCGTCACCCCCGAGATGCAGGCGGCAATGACCAGCGGGCTGTCCGCCGGGCTGTATCCGCCGGGAAGCGCGCTTTACGCCCTGCCGCCGGCCGGACAGCTTTCGCTGTTTGAGGAAGCGCAGGACGCCCAGGAGCTTGCCTTCGCGCGCGAACTGATGATGACGCGGATCGACGGTTCGGTGCATGAGGTGCTTAGCGGCATCGTGCCGTCGGAAATGGCGGCAATCTACGTCATCGCCCCGGAGATCAGGCTGGGCGGCGTCATGGGCCGGGTGGAGACCACGGTGCTGGGAGCCGTGAATACAGGAGAGATTGTCTCCAGTCTCGCGGTGGGAGTTGATGCTGCCTCAGGCTATGGCGCACAGGTTGATCTGGCCATGGCGGGGATCAGTGTCGGAGCCAATCAGGCGCTGGACCGGGCCATCGCGGAAAGCAGCCGCGCCAGCAGTTTCCGCATGACCCAACTGGGTGGCTCGGCCGATGTGCCGGTGGCCATGCTGAACATGGCCAGCGCCGCGCAGGACATCACGGGCGCGGTTGAAATGCAACTGACAGCGCGCGGTCTGGCCGGTGGCGACACCGTAACCACCGTTCTGGGGGCTGTGAACGCCGGTCTGATGCGTTTGGTCGCCCAATCGCGCTGACGCCCCCCCCTTTGCTGAACCCTATGAAAGGACAACGCCATGACCCTCGATCACCGGTTCCGCTTTCCAGCTTTGCTGCCGCTGACCGCAGCGGCCAACCTGTTCAACGGCACGTCGGCCGACGATTCCATTGACGGTCTTGCGGGCAATGACACCTTGCACGGAGATGCCGGAGCAGATGCGCTGATGGGGGGGGCGGGCTACGATCTGGTTCAGGGCGGCGCAGGCGACGACCTGCTGGCAGGCGGCGCAGGTAACGATACGCTGGATGGCGGCGACGGCTTCGATCTGGTGAGCTATGCCGAGTCGGAAACCGGCGTCTGGATTTCGCTGAGCCGGCGCAGCGCCCAGGCGCAAAGCGATCAGGGCCGCGATGTGCTGATCGGAATCGAAGGGATCATCGGCAGCACCGCTGACGACCATCTGCGCGGCGATGCCGGGGCAAACCTGCTGGTGGGCAACGACGGCAACGATCTGCTGGAAGGTGGCAACGGCGACGACACGCTCTGGGGTGGCGAGGGCAATGACACGATCACCGGCGGCAGCGGCACCGATACCGCGACTTATGCCGATATTTCGGCTGATCTGACCATCGACCTGGGCATCAGCAAGGCGCAGGAAACCGGCGCGGGGCGGGACATCCTCAGCGGGATCGAGGTGTTGATCGGCGGTGCTGGCAATGACCGTTTGACCGGCGGGCGCGGCAACGAAAGGCTGGAGGGCGGTGCCGGCAATGACTCGCTGGATGGTGCGGCAGGCGACAACACGCTGATGGGCGGTCTGGGCGACGATGTCTACCGTATCCGCGCGGCCAGCGAGGTGGTGTTCGAACTGCCCGATCAGGGCCGCGACACCATTCTCAGCTCGACCAGCCTCACGCTGATTTCCGAGGTCGAGAATCTGGAGCTTCTGGGCATCCGGTCATTGAAGGGCACCGGAAACACGCTGGACAATACGATTACCGGCAACGGATCGGCGAATGTGCTGTCAGGGCTTGAGGGCAACGACAGCCTTTATGGCGGCGGCGGCCTGGACAAGCTTTATGGTGGCGATGGGGACGATCTGCTGGTCATCGGCGCGGGCAGCGATCTGGTGGATGGCGGGGATGGCGCCGACACAGCGTCCTTTGCCGGTGAAACCGCAGGCGTGCGGGTGGATCTGTCTGCGGCCACTGTGGTTGTGGGCACCGCCAGTGGCAATGACACGCTGCGCGGCATCGAACACCTGATCGGCGGCGACGGTGGCGATACACTGACGGGCGATGCGGAGGGCAACAGCCTTGACGGTGGGGCTGGTGCCGACAGTCTGGCGGGCGGCCTCGGGGCCGACAGCCTTTACGGTGGAGGCGGCAACGATACGCTGACCGGCGGCGCGGGCAACGACAGTCTCGCAGGAGGCGCGGGCTTCGACGTAGCGGTGTTCGCCGATGGGTATGTGGAAGGCTGTGTGAGCTGGAACGCTACGGCCGACAGCTTTGTGGTGACCACGTCGGAAGGCACGGACCAGGTGACCGAGGTGGAGCGGTTCTCCTTCGCGGGCACGCTGTTTGGTGCCGACGAGTTCCGCGCGACCCGCCTGACCGATGGCGCCGACAACTTCACCGGCACGACAGGGAACGACCGGGTGCTGGGCTTCGCGGGCAGTGACACGATCAGCGGGCTGGCGGGCGATGACAGCATCGACAGCGGTGCCGGCGATGACAGCCTGAGCGGTGGCTCCGGCAACGACAGCCTGTCCGGCGGCAACGGCGACGATACGCTGGATGCGGGCGGCGGCAACGATCTGCTCTATGGCGGCGACGGTGACGACCGGCTGATCGCAGGCGCGGGCAACAGCACCGTGATGGGCGGCGCTGGCACCGATACCGTGGTGTTCGACTTCGCACTGGCACAGGCGAGCTTTGCCTATGGCGATGGTCTTTTCACCGTGCTGGGGCCGAATGGCATGACCCACGTCGGCGAGGTCGAGAATTTCAGCTTCTCTGACGCGCCTTCCGTCAATCGCCGCCCGCTGCTGACGGTGCCGGACAAGACCGCGCTCCGCGTGGTCGAAGGCACCGATGGCGCCCCGACAAGCGTGGTGGTGCATCTGACACTTGAAACGGCGGCAACTGCCACGGAAAGTCTGAGCTGGAACGTGACCTCCGGATCAGCCGGGCTGACGGCAGGCGATTTTGCAACAGCAGGGGGCGTTGCCCTGACCGATCTGCCCGCCGGCACCATCACCTTCGAAATCGGCGAGACCAGCGCGACGATCACCCTGTGGCTCTTGCCCGACAGCCAGCCGGAAGAGGAGGAGAGCTTTACGCTCAACCTCAACGCCGCAGACCCCCGTCTTCTGCTGACGCAGAACCGGATCACGGTGGTGATCGCCAATGACGACGCCACGCTGCTTGGCCCCGGCGCCGACCTGTTTACCGGCACAGCCGTCGATGACCGCACCAACGGCGGCGCAGGCAAGGATACGCTGCGCGGCATGGGGGGCAATGACTACCTGCTGGGCGGCGATGGCAATGACAGCATTGATGGCGGTGACGGCGACGATACCGTGGTGGGTGGCACCGGGAATGACACGCTGATCGGCGGCAAAGGCAACGATACACTGACCTATGCGCAGAGCGCGGGCAATGTCACCGTCAACCTGTCGCGCAGCGCGGCGCAAAGCACCGGCGTCGATGGCCGCGACCGCATCAACGGGTTCGAAACGCTGATCGGCGGGCTTGGCAACGACAGCCTCACCGGCACCAGCGCGGCCAACCGGATCGAAGGCGGGCAAGGCGCTGACACGCTGGACGGAAATGGCGCAGACGATACGCTGGTCGGGGGAGGCGGTGACGATGTGTTCATCGTCGATTCCGTCTTGGATCAGGTGATCGAGGCGGCGGACGGCGGCAAAGACAGGGTTCTGAGCGAAATCAGCTGGGTGCTGGGTGACAATCTGGAAGAGCTGGAACTCACCGGCGCAAAGCTGATCGACGGCACCGGAAACGCGCTGGACAACCTGATCATCGGCTCGCGCCGCGACAACCTGCTGTCGGGCGGCGCGGGCGATGACACGCTTCAGGGCGAAGATGGTCGTGACAGGCTTGCGGGCGATGCGGACGACGACCTGCTTTATGGCGGCAAGGGCGATGACACGCTGGATGGCGGGGCGGGAACGGATACGCTGGATGGCGGCGAGGGCAATGACACCTACCTCATCAACGATGCCGACGACATCATTCTGGAGGCGCTGGACTCCGGACGCGACGAGGTGCGCACCACGCTGCAAACCCTGACGCTGGCCGCCAATGTCGAGGATCTGGTCTATCTGGGCAACGGCGGGCTGACCGGCACGGGCAATGGGCTGGCCAATAGCATGGACGGCGGCGAAGGCGATGACACGCTTTATGGCGGCACGGGCAACGACACGTTGCGTGGTTACGCCGGAAACGACCGTCTGGAGGGCGGCACAGAGGCCGACCTGCTTTATGGCGGCGACGATGCCGACCGGCTGTATGGCGGGGCGGGCAATGACGCGCTGCTCGGTGATACAGGTGATGACAGCCTTGCTGGTGGCGCGGGCGATGACCGGCTGTTCGGCGGCACGGGCAATGACACGCTGATCGCGGATGGCGGCACTGATACCCTGCTGGGTGGCAGCGGCAGCGATTCCTTCGTTCTGTCCGTGAGCGACGCGGTGGCCGGCATAGCCGATCTGACAACAGGCGACACGGTGCAGGTGGCATCCGGCGCCATAGCGGCGGCGGTCGAGATCACGGCATTTGTCGCAACTTCGGCCACGGTGAACGATGGCACATGTGCCATTTCCACGCGCGCCAGCGGCGGAACGATCGACATGACGCTTGCGACGGGCACATCGGGTTTCACGCTGACGGGGCTTGCCGGCAACGACACTTTGTCCGGTAGCACAGCCTCTGACAATCTGTTCGGCGGGTCCGGGAATGATGTTCTTGTCGCAACTGGCGGCAGAGACATCCTGACAGGCGGCGCCGGAAGCGATACATTCGTCTTTGCCTCGTCAGGGCATCATCACGTTATCACTGACTACTCGGCGCTTCAAAACGACAGGGTGGATCTTTCCGCCCTTGGGTTGTCGCTAACGACGGTTGGCGCGGCCAAAACCGTGACGGCGCAGGAATTGTATCAACTGTCAGGCGATCTGAGCGACGCAAGCGATGCGGCGGTTGTTTCCGACGCATTGAACAACAGCGGAACGATATGGACATCTGCAAATGCGACGGCCTGGGTTCTGGCACAGGACAACACGGGCAGCAGCCTGTTTCGATGGGATGAAGTCTCTGCAAGCGACGGGGCCAGCGCGAGCGAACTCACAATGGTCGTGCGTCTCGAAAATGTGGCCATGAGTGATCTGTGGCTTCTGCTCTGATCTCTCGCGTCAGGCGGTGCGAGCGGGATCGCTAAGAAGACTGCTCCGGGCACCGGACGTAACAGGTGGTGACCCGTCGCCAGGCTTTGGCGCGGTCGCAACCGCATCGCCGGGAAGGTGACCCGGCCGAATCGGTCAACCCTACCGAAGCCGCCCGCCTGTCGGGCGTCTGAGTCCGGTTTTCCCTGCCCGAGCCGGGGAGCGGAGAATGATCCCCTCTTTTCACGACAAACTTTGACGTGATTATTTCGTTGCTTTTATCTACCAACTCTGTCGTGATTATGGTCATGGAGGCCATGCGCCTCTGACACGAACAGGAGGCCTTGCCGTGATCCATACCGTTTTCGTCTCGTCCCATGTCCTGGCTCAGGGGCCGTTGATCGAACGGCTGCCCGATGGCCGCCTGCTGATCGAAGCCGGGGGCCACAAGATTGCGGGGCATCCCCTGCCGCGCAAGACCGCGCGTGGCTGGAAGGCCGTGATTGCGGCGGCGTTGATCGGGCTCGGCGGGCTGACCCTGGGCACCCCTCATGCGCAGGCCGACACGCTGCTGAATGTCAGCTACGACCCGACCCGCGAATTCTACCGCGAATACAACGCCTGGTTCACCGACTGGTGGGTGGCGCAGGGCAACCCGGTGCCGACGATCCAGACTTCGCATGGTGGATCGGGCGCACAGGCGCGGGCCGTGATCGACGGGCTGGAGGCACAGGTGGTCACGCTCGCGCTGGCCTCTGACATCGACCAGATCGCGGCGCGCTCTGACCTGATCCCCGAGGATTGGCAGGCGCGGCTGCCCCACAACGCCTCGCCCTATACCTCGACCATCGTGTTTCTGGTGCGCGAAGGGAACCCGAAAGGCATCAAGGACTGGGATGACCTGACCGCCGAAGGGGTAGAGGTAATCACCCCGAACCCCAAGACATCGGGCGGCGCGCGGTGGAACTACCTTGCCGCCTGGGGCTATGCAGAACGCAACGGGCTGGACCCGCGCGCGTTCGTCGGCGCGCTTTATCGCAACGTGCCCGTGCTGGACACTGGCGCACGCGGATCGACGACGACCTTCGCGCAGCGCGGCATCGGCGACGTGCTGCTGGCATGGGAAAACGAAGCTTATCTGGCGCTGGCCGAACTGGGCGAAGACCAGTTCGACATTGTGGTGCCCTCGGTTTCCGTGCTGGCCGAGCCGCCCGTGGCGCTGGTCGATGGCCACCTTACGGATACGAACGGCGCGCTGGCGACGGCCTATCTGGAGCAGCTTTACAGTCCTGAGGCGCAGGCCATGGCATTGCGCCATTACTACCGCGCCTGGGACACCTCGGCCGCCGATCCGGCAGACGTGGCCCGGTTCCCGGAGGTCGAGCGGTTGTCGATCGCCGATTTCGGTGGATGGGCTGCGGTGCAGCCCGAGCATTTCGGTGACGGTGGTATCTTCGACCAGATCTATCAGGCGCAGTGACATGACCACGCGCCCCTTCACCCTGCGCAATCCCACCCCGATGCCGGGGTGGGGCCTGTCTTTCGGGATCATGGTCACGATGCTGTCCGTCATCGTGCTGATGCCCATGGCCGTGCTCTTGTGGCGCGGTTTTGCGAGCTTCGGTGCGGCCGAGATGTGGGCGGTGGTGAACCGCCCCCGAGTCTGGTCGGCGCTGGCACTGTCATTCCGTGCGGCGCTTGTAGCATCGCTGTTCAACCTGATCTTCGGCGTCCTGCTGGCCTGGGTGCTGGTGCGTTACCGCTTCCCCGGCAAGCGGCTGATCGATGCCGCGGTGGACCTGCCCTTTGCCCTGCCCACCGCCGTGGCAGGCATTGCCCTGACGGCGATCTATGCCCCGAACGGGGTGCTGGGCACCCCGATCAGCGAAGTATTCGGCGTCCGCGTGGCCTACACCGAACCGGGCATCTGGATCGCGCTGATCTTTGTGGGCCTGCCCTTCGTCGTGCGGACCGTCCAGCCCGTCATCGAGGAAATCGACCGCGAGACCGAGGAGGCCAGCGCCACGCTCGGCGCCAGCCGCCTGCGCACGCTGAACCATGTGGTCCTGCCCATGCTCGCGCCCGCCGCGCTGACGGGGTTTGCGTTGGCGCTCGCCCGGTCGGTGGGGGAATACGGGTCGGTCATCTTCATCGCGGGCAACCTGCCGAACGTGACCGAGATTGCGCCGCTGCTGATCGTCATCCGTCTGGAGGAGTTCGACTATGACGGTGCCGTCGCCATCGCCATCGCAATGCTGGCGATCTCGTTCACCCTGCTTCTGGCCATCAACCTTATCCAGATCTGGAGCCGCCGCCGCATGGGCGCAGTGTGAGAGACATCATGACCGATACCCTGACCATTCCCTCCCGCCCCCGCGCGTTCCGCCCGGCAACGACAGAGCCACCTGTCATAAGACGGGTGCTGATCGGCGTCTGCCTCGTGGTGCTGACGGTCCTTCTGTTCGCCCCCCTGATCGCGGTGTTCGATGAGGCGCTGCGGCAAGGTTGGGCCTTTGCCATCGCCTCGCTGTCGGAATCCGATGCGCAATCGGCGATCCGGCTCACGCTGATGGTGGCGGCCATCGTCGTGCCGGTGAATGCCGCCTTCGGCATTGCAGCGGCCTGGGCAATCACGAAATTCGACTGGCGCGGCAAGGCCTGGGTGATCACCTTGATCGACCTGCCTTTTTCGGTTTCGCCGGTCGTGGCGGGCCTGCTGTTCGTGCTGATGTTCGGCGCGAACTCGGCGGTTGGTGCGTGGCTGGTCGCAAGCGGCTTTCCCATCGTCTCCGCCCTGCCGGGGATCGTGCTGGCGACGCTGTTCATCACCTTCCCCTTCGTCGCGCGCGAGTTGATCCCCGTCATGCTGGAACAGGGCCGCGCCGAGGAGGAGGCCGCGCTGACCCTCGGCGCGAGCGGTTGGCGCACCTTCCTGACCGTCACCCTGCCAAACATCCGCTGGGCGCTGCTGTATGGCGTGCTGCTGTGCAACGCCCGCGCCATGGGCGAATTCGGCGCGGTCGCGGTCGTCTCGGGCAAGATCCGTGGCCAGACCACCACCATGCCGCTGATGATCGAGATGTTCTACAACGAATACCTCTCAGTCGCGGCCTTCACGATGGCGGCGCTGCTGGCGCTTCTCGCCTTCGTCACCCTGACGCTCAAGACGGCTCTGGAATGGCGCTACGCCGACCAGCTGGCCGCATCCCACCGCCATTGATGGAGACCGCCATGAATATCGAGATCGAAGACATCGCCAAGCAGTTCGGCGCAACCGCCGCGCTGCACCCCGTATCGCTCTTCATCCCTTCGGGCACGTTGGTCGCGCTGCTGGGGCCCTCCGGTTCCGGCAAGACAACGCTTCTGCGTATACTGGGAGGGCTGGAATTTCCCTCCACGGGCCGCGTCCTGTTCGATGGCACGGACGCCACCGGCCTGACGGTGCAGGACCGGCGTGCGGGTTTCGTGTTTCAGTCTTATGCGCTCTTCCGGCACATGACTGTGTTCGACAATATCGCCTACGGCCTGCGTGCGCGGTCTCGCAAGTCGCGCCCCGCAGCGGCCGAGATCGCCCGGCGGGTGAACAAGCTTCTCGATCTGATCAAGCTGCCAGACATCGGCGCGCGCTACCCCAGCCAGTTGTCGGGCGGCCAGCGGCAGCGCGTGGCGCTTGCCCGTGCGCTGGCGATCGAACCGCGGATGCTGCTTCTCGACGAACCCTTCGGCGCGCTGGATGCGAAGGTGCGCAAGGAACTGCGCCAGGGGCTGCGCGACATCCATGACACCACGGGCCTGACCACCATCTTCGTGACCCACGATCAGGACGAAGCGATGGAACTGGCCGATCTGGTGGTCGTCATGTCGATGGGCCGCATCGAACAGGTAGGCAAGCCCGAAGACATCCGCGCCCGACCGAAAACGCCCTTCGTGCGCGAGTTCATCACGGCATGAGCGAGGCGATTCCCCTCGACCGGATCGACCGGCGCATTCTGCACGAGTTGATGCGCGACGCGACCCTGCCGGTATCGCAACTGGCCGAGCGGGTGGGCCTGTCGCAGACTCCCTGCTGGAAACGGGTGCAAAAGCTTGAGGCGGCCGGGGTCATCACCGGCCGCGTCGCCATCGTTGACCCCGCCGCCATCGGCCTCGGCCTCACCGTCTTCGTCGAGATTGATGCCGCCGACCACACCCCGGAGTGGAGAGCGGCCTTTGCCACCGTTGTGGCGGATTATGCGGAAATCGTGGAAGTCCACCGAATGGCGGGCGAGGTCGATTATCTTCTCAAGGTCGTGGTTGGTGACATGGCCGCTTACGATGCCTTCTATCTGGACCTGACAAGGCGCTTGGTGTGCCGCAATGTGACCTCGAAGTTCTCGATGGAGCGGACGAAGGCCATGACCGCGCTGCCGATTGATACGAACTGAGCGTAAGTGGGGAACCCCTGCCAGACCCTGTGAAACGCAGACGCGTCGCGCTGCCCGTTCGATATGCCAATAATCAAGGGCTGACTTTCGGCCAGAAAGAAAAAACCTGACCCATTCCTATAGGTTCATTTCGCGTATTCCCGTCGGCGAGAGTCTTGCCTCAAACCCCGAGTCCCGGCCTTCGCGCGGCGACCTTAGGTCGAGTTGACAGCCTGACCTTTCGGCAATCGTGGCGACGATAGCGAGCCCAAGACCGCTGCCCCTGCCGTCGGACCTGACACGTTCAAACCTATGCGTCAGCCGCACAAGGTCGTCAGCCGGCACAACCGGGCCGTCGTTGGCGACGACCAGCGTTCCGTCTGTGCGCAGCGATACCTCGACCGTGGAACCCGGCTGACCGTAGCGCAGGGCGTTCTCGATCAGATTGCGCAGGAGGATCGCGAAGGCGTCGGGGTCCAGATCCGACAGGATGGCGCTTTCGGGCATGGTCAGCAGGATGCGGCCAGGCCCCGCGACGCGCGCGAGGTCGTCTACGATCAGCCGGGCCACCGGGCGAAGGTCGGCGGCCACATCACGGCGCAGGCGGCCCCCCTCGGCGCGCGCCAGTTGCAGCAGGCGTTCGGAAAGCCGTGTCAGGCGCTTCAGCGTGGCCTCGATCTCGGCCGCGCGCGCCCTGGCATCGGCATCGCGCGTCTCGGCCTGTAGCCGTTGCGCCTGTGCAATGGCACCGGCCAGCGGTGTGCGCAGTTCATGTGCGGCGTTCGCGGCAAAACTGCGCTCTGCCTCGAAGGCCGCCTGCAACCGCCCAAGAAGACCGTTCATCGTCTCTGCGAGGGGCGCAATCTCGGTCGGAAGATCGGCGCTGGCGACCGGGCTGAGGTCGCGCGCGCCGCGCGCCGACAGCCGGTCACGGAACTGGCGCACAGGCGCAAGGCTCGCACGAACGGCCAGCACGATGGCCAAAAGTGCGATCGGCAGCACGATCAGAAGGGGCAGCCCGAGACCCATCTGGATTTCGCGGGCAACGCTGGCACGATGGTCCAGCGGCTCGGCCATGGTGATGCGGATCGTGCCTTGCACGGCCTCGTCGCTGTACAGCCGATGCGTCGCCGTCTGGCGGAACCCGATCCCGTCCCATGCCGGAAACGCGGCCGGGTCTGCGGCATGGGATTGCAGCAGGATGCGCCCCTGATCGTCCCGCACGATATAGGTGAAAAATTCGTCATGCCCGCGAATGGCGGCAAGGCGCTGGCTGATGCCCGCCTCCTCGCGGTTGAGGATGTCAACGACGGCCAGCGGCAGGATGCGCTGCGCGGTTTCCTGCAGGGCTGAATCGAAAACTTCTTCGATCTCGCCCCGCGCAATCAGCGCGGTCACGCTGGCCGCCGCGACCCAAAGCAAAGTCAGCACAATCCCCAGCCAGAGACCGAGCCGCCCCTGAAGGCTGCGTGGCACCCTCATGCGCGACCCAGACGGTAGCCGAGACCGCGTTCCGTCTCGATCACCTCGGCGCCCAGCTTCTTGCGCAGGCGGCTGACATGCACTTCGATCGTGTTGCTTTCGATTTCGGCCCCGAAGGCATAAAGCTTGTCCTCAAGCTGTGCCTTGGACAGAAGCTGGCCGGGCCGGGACAGGAACGCCTCGAAAAGCGCCCATTCGCGGGCGGTCAGGGCCACGGGGCGGCCTGCCTTGTGAATGCTGCGGGCGGCCAGATCAATCTGCAAGGGCCCATGCGTGACGATGGGATTGGGGTTGCCCGCATAGCGCCGGGCCACTGATCCGATGCGGGCGGAAAGTTCAGCGAGGTCAAAGGGTTTCACCAGATAGTCGTCGGCGCCCGCATTCAGCCCCTCGATCCGGTCGCTGATCTGGTCCAGCGCAGTCAGGATGATGACGGGCGTCACATCGCCCTTGGCCCTCAGGCGGCGCAGGAACGGGATACCCCTTCCATCGGGCAGCATCAGGTCCAGCAACACAAGGTCAAAGCTTGCCCCGGCCAGCGCATCCCCCGCCGAATCCAGCCGCTGCACCCAGTCTACCGAATGGCCATCGGCGGCAATCTGGTCACGCACGGCCGCACCCAGAACCATGTCGTCTTCGATCAGCAATGTGCGCATGGTCTTCTGCCGTCCCTTCAGGCCCCGGTTGGTTTGCTTCTGCCCCTCTCTCCTGACAGCAGGCTGAAGCTTTGGATCAGCCGTCTTCAGGCTGCCGTAAGCTTCGGCGTGCATCACATCATCCAGACTGGCCGTAACCCGGAGTGTGGCCCATGCGAAAGACCCTGACAATTCTTGTGTTTCTGGCAACCCTGCCTGCCGGTGCTGCCCTCGCTGACGATGATTGCTTCGTGCCGATGGCCGATTGGCAGCCGCGCGAGGCCGTGACCCGGTTTGCCACCGCACAAGGCTGGGACGTGCGCCGGATCAGGATCGACGACGGCTGCTACGAGATTGATGGCCGCGACGCGCAAGGCCGCGCGATCGAGGTCAAGCTGCATCCCGGCACGCTCCAGATCGTCGAGTTCGAATTCGAGAATGACGATCACGGCAATGAACGCAAAAGACCGGAAAATGACTGACCCTGTTCCCCGACCACCTGTCCCTCGTGGTCCGACTGGCCCTGCCCATTCCCGGCGGGGCCTTTTTCTTCCTGACGCCAAGCTTAAGCAGAAACCGTGGCGGCGTCAGGAACTGCTCAGGTCCGGGCCCCAGCTTGGCAGCATCAGATCTAAGGAGACCGAAGCATGACATCCCGATTTTCCCTTCTGTTCGCCCCGACAGCCCTGACCGTGGCGCTCGGCCTGCCAGCCCTTGCCGCAATGCAGACCCAAGGCAATGCGCAGGACCAGTGCAGCGGCGTTTGTGCCGCCGTGTTCAGCGCGGACGACCTGTCCATGCCGCTGATCCGTGTGAGCGGGGACGACGATGACGATGATGACGGCAGATGGTTCCGCCGCGGGCACGACGACGATGACGACGAGGACACCTGTACCGGCGGTCCTGGCAACCCCGCGCCCGCCGGCACGGCGGCACCGCCCGCGAACGGGCTTTTCGGCAACGGCGCGCCGCCTGTCGCCGTGACCAACTGATCCCGTCATCGCGCCCCGATCCATTGGGGCGTGCGCATCACCGAAAGGAAACCTGATGAAATCCCTTCTCGCGACCCTTGCCCTGACCACCGCGCTGACCCTGCCGGGGTTGGCGATGGCCCGGCCCGTGACGCTGACCACCACCATGAATAGCTATGGCGGCGATGGCGCCTATCTGGCACTTTATGTCACCGATGCCTTGGACGCCTATGTCGGCAGCCTCTGGATGGCTGGCGGAAAGTCGAAATACTATGCGCATCTGAGCGACTGGTATGCCGCCGCGGGGGGCGACCTCGCTCAGATCAACGGCATCACCGGGGCCAGCGTCGGCGCGGGCCGGAAGCTTGAAATCACGCTTGACCTGGCCGATGCGCTGTTCGACGCGGGCTACACGCTGCACATCGACGCCGCGGTCGAGGACATGCGCGACAGCCCGAACGAGATCGCGGTGCCCCTGACCACTGCTGGTGCGGGCACGCCCGTGGCTGGCCGCCGTTACATTTCCAGCTTCACCTATCAGTAAGGGAACGGACCGATGATCCGCGCGCTTCACCGCTGGCCGGGGTTGCTGGCCCTTGTCCTTGTGACCGTCCTCGCGCTCAGCGGTGCGGCGCTGTCGGTCTTCCCCATGGCCGAACGTCTTGCAGCGTCGCAAGCCGTCGCGGGACAGAGCGTGGCCGATCTGGCCGTGCGTGTTGCCGCCACCCATCCGGGGCTGGAAGAAATCCGGCGCGCACCGTCCGGCACCATCACCGCCTGGTGGTTCGACGGTGGCACGCCGGGATCGGCTGTGATCGACCCTGCGACGGGCGCGGATGTCGGATCGGCCGATCCAAACCCGCTGGAACGCTGGTTGACCAATCTGCACCGATCGCTGTTTCTGGACGATGCCGGACGGCTGGTGATGGCCGCAGGCGCGGCGGCGATGCTGGTCTTGGCCCTGTCGGGGGCTGCCCTTGTGGCGCGGAGAACGGGCGGCTGGCGGCACTGGTTCGCGCGCTTGCGCGGGCCGCTGACCGGGCGGCTGCATGTGGAACTGGCGCGCGTTGCGGTTCTGGGGCTTTCCCTGTCGGCTGCAACGGCGCTGTGGATGACAGCCTCGACCTTTGACCTTCTGCCCGATGGCGCACAGCGCCTGGCCGATCCTGCGGCGGTCAGCGGACAGATGGCCTTCCCGCTGGAGCGGATGGCCGCGCTGCGCGATGTGCCCGTCCACACGTTCCGCAAGCTGAGCTTTCCCTACGCGGGCGATGCGCAGGATGTGTTCACCCTGTCCACCGATGCGGGCACCGGCCTGATCGACCAAGGGACCGGCGAGCTTTTGTCGTGGTCAGACCTTACGCCTTGGCAGCAGCTCTCGGAAACCATCTACATGCTGCACACCGGTCAGGGCGCGGCGGTCCTTGGGCTGATCCTCGGCCTGATCGCGCTGAGCGTTCCGGTCATGGGGGCAACCGGCGCCCTGATCTGGGCCGCCGGTCGGCGGGGGCGGCCACGGCTGCGCGACAATGCACCGGCGGGCCGCGCACAGAACGTGATCCTTGTCGGCTCCGAAGGGGGCAGCACCTGGGGTTTCGCCGCGACGCTGGCACATGCCCTGAAAGATGGAGGACAGACGGTGCATGTCGCGCCGATGTCAGGTTTCGATCCGGCCCACCACCCGCTGGCTGAACGCGTCCTGATCCTGACCGCAACCTATGGCGAAGGTGACGCCCCTGCTTCGGCCAAGGGGTTCCTCGACCGGCTGGACCGCCTGCCCAAGGCACCTACGGCCGCGCTGGCGGTCCTCGGCTTCGGCGACCGCAGCTTTCCCGCCTTCTGCGCTTTTGCAGCTGAGGTGGAGCAAGCCGCCCGCGCCAAAGGCTGGGCCACCCTCCTGCCCATGGACACTGTGGATCGGCAGTCGCCGCAGGACTTTGCGCGCTGGGGCCGGGCCTTGGGAGAGGCGCTGGGGATGCCGCTTGCGCTTGACCATCAGCCCGCCCGCCCTGACGCCCACAGCCTCAGGCTGATCTCGCGCCGCGATTATGGGGCTGAGGTGCAGGCCCCGACGGCAATCCTGCGCTTTGCCCTGCCGAAAGTATCGCTCTGGGCACGGTTGACCGGACAGGGCTTTGCGCGGTTTCAGGCGGGCGACCTTCTGGGCATCCTGCCCGAAGGTTCGGCCCTCCCGCGCTTTTACTCGCTTGCCTCGGGCAGCGACGATGGTTTCGTCGAAATCGTGGTGAAGAAACACACCGGCGGTCTCTGCTCCGGCCAAATGTTGGCGCTGGAACCGGGCGAAGCCGTGCAGGCCTTCCTGCGCCGCAATCCGGGCTTCCATGCCGGGCAGGGACGGGCCCCCCTGATCCTGATCGGGGCTGGCACCGGGATCGGGCCGCTGGCCGGGATCATCCGCGCCAATGCCCGCCGCCGCCCTGTGCATCTGGTATTCGGGATGCGCCACCCGGACAGCGACTTCCTCTATGGCGACGATCTGGCGGCATGGCAGGCCGAGGGCAGGCTGACCCGCCTTTCCACCGCCATCTCGCGCGGGGCGCGGCCGCACTATGTGCAGGATGCGCTCCGGGCCGAGGCGCCACTGGTGGCCCAGGCGATCCGACAGGGCGCGAGAATCATGGTCTGCGGCGGGCGTGACATGGCGCAAGGCGTCGCCCGCGCACTGGAGGATATTCTGGCACCCATGGGCCTGACGTCCGCAATGCTCAAATCCGGGGGGCGCTATATCGAAGATGTCTACTAAGCCAGCCCGCCATGCGCTGAACGGCCCGACCATGGGCACCCGCTGGAGCGCACTGTTCTTTGCCCCTCTGGGATTTGACCCTGCCCCGTTGCAGACAGCGTTGCAGACGGCGGTGGATGCTGTGGATGCGCAAATGTCCACCTGGAAGCCCGACAGCGATCTGATGTGCCTGAACGCCGCCCCGGTAGGGGAATGGCGGGACATCCCTCCCGATCTGACCCGCGTTCTGGCGCTTGGGCTGGCCATAGGACGCGCCTCTGGCGGGGCCTTTGACATCGGAATGGGCGATGCGGTGCGCGCCTGGGGTTTCGGCCCCGGCGCCGCCGATCCGCAGGCCATCCGCGCCGCGATGCAGGCCCCCCCCCACCCCGCGCACGAAGGGGTAGAGCTAGACGGCAACCGGGCACGCAAGACAGCCCCCATCACGCTGGACCTGAACGGTATCGCCAAAGGCTACGGCGTGGATCGTCTGTCCGAAGTCTTGCGTGAGCATGGCATCCACGCCGCGCTGGTTGGCATTGACGGCGAGATGCGCGCCATGGGTCTTCGGCCTAACGGCGCCCCCTGGACCCTCGCGGTTGAGGCCCCCGACCATAACCGCCGTGCGCCCCATTCCATCCTGTCGCTTCATGAAGCCGCAGTGGCCACGTCGGGCGACTATCGCCTCTGGGTCACGGTGCGGGGTCGCAAGCTTTCGCACACAATGGACCCCGCGCGCGGTGCACCGCTTCCCAACTCTCCCGCATCCGTAACGGTGATCGCGCCCAGCTGCGCTGAGGCTGATGCCTGGGCAACAGCATTGATGGTTCTGGGCGTCGATGCGGGTGCACGCCTTGCACAGCAGACGGGGCTCGACGCCCTGTTCCTCAGTCGCAATGGCACAGGCAACCTGCAAAGCCTTGGCGTTGGACGTCATTTTTCGGTCAAGCCCGCGTCAGGTTGCGAGTGATCACCGTGGATCATGCCCAGGCAGACTGGCCCAGTTACCTCTTTCTGTGCATCGCGTTGGCAGGGGCCGACCTGTGGGGCGGCAGGTATACGCACATTACGCAGACCATCCGGATCGTGGCACTGGTCACTCATGACAATGCACCCCATGTTTTCCGCCGAGGCGTGATCCTCGGCGGGGCAGACTGACGTTGTGGACTGCTTCGGACATCAGATCTTCACCACGACAGGCACCGAAAGCCACTCTCCGGATTTCACTTCCCGTTGTCCTGTTGACCTTCCCTGCCCCTTACCCATCAAACAGAGGAAGGAGTTCACAGCTGTGAACATCACGCCGCGCTCCGTCGTGACATCAGCGCCATGATCATCGGCCCACAGGAGAACTCGCCCGCCGCCGCCTTGGATGTCAGTGCGCGAAGATAGCCGCCGGGCGATCGGATGTCGGCAAAGCGTTCCAGCATGGCAACAAGAACAATCGACGCCTGCTCAGGCCCATGAACCGTTGTGCATCTTCCCAGCCGGAGGTGCTGATCCCCATGGCAGGCCGGACATGACACGCCGCATCGAAAAGCTGGTGCCAGTGCCGGACATCGCCACTGTAGAAAGTCTTGAGGGAAGGGCAGGCTGTAATCACCAGATGGAGCGGGATGTTTGGAACCCGTCTTGTATCCGGCTCTTGCAACTCAGTCACATGCGCGTCTGTTTCATCATCTGGCGCACCGGCCGCCACCCCGCCTTTTTCGAAGGCTGGTTCAAGACCAATAGAGTCTTTATTTGAATTATGATAGTGACGCTCAAATCGGGCATCATCGGTGTTCATTTTCTCTGTTTCAGGCCCATCAATGACACTGCGAGCCCGGTCCAGGAGAGTTTCAAGACTTGCGCGATACGCAGAAAGGTCCTCAAGGGAAAGCTTGCGGCGAAGGCCACGAGCCGCGAGACTGGCTGCATCCCGAAGCTGATCCCAGAGCCCAAGCCCCGGCTGGATCTCCTCCCCGAACTCTGCCAGCGCGGCGAGATCGCGGCGCATGAGGCTCACGATCTCTCTCAGGCGCCGCGACTTCCCCTCTGTCTCACGCACGGCCTCTGCGGCCCGCGCGATCTCCTCTGAGCGGCAGTAAAGCGGCGAGAGGTCGAAGCCGAAGGCCACGCGCTCTTCGCCGTGCTTGCGGACATAGCGCTTCCCGTTTGGACTATCGCGCCGGCGGAGCAAGCCAGCCTCGACCAGGCGGGCGAGGTGCCTGCGCATCGTCGAGCAGGGCATGCCATTCAGCCGCTCACAGATCGCCTTGTTGGACGGGAAGACGAGCATTTCTGTATTCCCGCCAAGCGCATCTTCCGGAAAGAAGCTGAGAAGCCCCTGCAGAACGGTCAGATCGCGCTCGGAAACCCCGAAAGCGGCCTGCTGTTGATTTTCACCCAGAACTGAGCCGGGTTTTCCATCGAGAAGTGAGCCACCTCTGACTATGGATTTCGGATCAGGCTGGGGTCAAGGGTGGGTTTGAACTGATGCGGTGGATGCCCCCACCCAACGGCATCACTTATGCCATGATGGTTTCACCGCAACCGAAGGGAGGGCACATCGATGACGAGACCGATCAGCATGCTGGCGATCGACTTGGCGAAGGGCAGTTTCCAAGTCTGCGCAATTGGATTGGATGGGGCGGTTCTATACAACCGCGTTCTGTCACGGACTCGCCTGGCGGCGCTTCTGGCCGCGCAGCAATCCTGCATTGTGGCGATGGAAGCCTGCGCCACGTCAAACTACTGGGGCCGGGTGGCGCAGTTCCATGGTCATGAGGTGCGCCTGATGCCGGCGGCGTATGTGAAGCCGTTTGTCAAACGCCAGAAAAACGACAAAGCGGACGCTGAAGCCATCGCGGAGGCGGCCTCGCGCCCCACCATGCGCTTCGTGGCTGTGAAGAGTGCCGAGACGCAGGGCCGGGCAGTAGCCTTTCGGACCCACCAATGCTTGGTCAGGCAGCGCACACAGCTCATCAATGCGCTGCGGGGGCATCTGGCTGAGTTTGGGCTGGTGGCGCCGCAAGGGCCGGCGAGCCTGAAGGTGCTCGAGAACGCGCTGGCCGAAGAGACCAGCGTTCTGCCGGTCCAGGTCCGGGAGATGGGAGCGATTTATCTCGACCAGATCGCCAGGCTGACGGAAGTGATCGAACAGCTGGCGGGTGAACTCGAAGCGGCATCAAAGACGGATGCTCACTTGCGTCGGCTCTGCACGATCCCGGGGATCGGCCCTGTCACCGCAGGCGCCGTCGCGGCGTTTGCACCGGATCTCGACACGTTCGACAGCGGGCGCAACTTTGCCGCCTGGCTTGGCTTGGTGCCACGCCAGAGGTCCACTGGCGGCAAGACTAGGCTGGGTTCGGTCAGCCCGTTTTGTTCTATTGACGCTCGAAGATCCTGCACATCCTTCGGGTCGAGACGATCCGAGTATCTCTCGTCCTGAATATCGGCAGGATCAAGCTCCCAAACGTGGTGGGCATCCACGGCGTCACGCGCCGAACGCAGGGCACGATTACTTGACATCATGCTGCCGGGGGCAGGGGGCGTCCCCGCCGCCGCCAGACTGTCGAGCATGGACATGCGCTTTTTCTTGCTGTCGGTCATCAGCGCCCCCCAGGTTTTCTGAATAAGCTGGGCAATCTCGTCGTTGGCCGCATTGAGGCTTTCAATGGCCCGGTCATAGGTCGTGCGGGTGAAGGGGCTCCGTTCGACCTCATAAAGGGTCTGCTTGGTCAGCCCGGCATCCGAGCTGGCCGTCGATTTGAGCATCGGCGCGTTCAAGACCTTGTCGCCGTACATCGTCCGCAAGAAGTCGACGATGCGGTTCTGTGGTGCGTCCGTCGGCTCGTAGCGGGTCAGGAGATACCGCATCCAGTCATGCGACATGTCGGCACCGCTGTCGGCAATGACGTCCATCAGGTCGGCCGTCATTCTGAGAAACTGGCTCATCGACATCACGTCCAGCATCTCGGGATGAATCGTCACTAGAACGCCTGTCGCGGCCGACAGCGCCGATATGGTCAGAAACCCGAGCTGCGGCGGACAGTCGATAACGACAACGTCGTATTGCTCATCGACCTGCGCCAGCGCCTCTTTCACCCGGAAGAAGAACAGGCCCGCATTGCCGCGATACAGGACCCGCGGTGTCTCGTGCTCGAATTCCATGAGTTCGAGGTTGCCGGGAATCAGATCGAGGTTCGGGATGTATGTCCTGCGGATGACCTTTGCGATCGGAACCGGGTCTTCATACCGGATCACATTGTAGAGTGTGCCGCCATCGACAGGGTCAAATTCAGGCTGAACCCCATGCAGGGCCGTCAGCGAGGCCCGCGGGTCAAGGTCGATCGCCAGGACACGATACCCCTTGAGCGCCAACCGTTGAGCGAGATGCGCCGAGGAAGTCGTCTTGCCGCTACCACCCTTGAAATTCATCACGCCAATGATCTGAAGGTGATCGCCCGCGCGGCGACCGGGCAAGTAGTCTCCGGGTCGGCGAGCCGTTTTTTCCAACAGAACCCGCAAGTTATGAATGTCTTCAGCCGAATATTGCCGCCGGTTCCCCGATGAGACTTCCGGCGATGGCCCCTTGCCATCAAGGTGAAGCTTTCTGAGGTATGAGTCGTTGACGCCCAGCAGTGCAGCAGCTTCCCCAGAGGTGAATTTGCGCATGGATTTGGACGCGTCGGGGGGGAACAGGCTTTCACGCTGCGAATGCAGTTGCGCCGCCAGCAACTCGGAGTACTGACAGATCGCGGCGTTCAGGTCTTCCTGTGTATCGGATCCGCTCATCTGCCCTCGCGCGGCCCCGATTCTTTACCGAAACGTGTTCACGGATTTCGGCGTTTAGGCGCCCTTTTCCGTGACTATTGCCGGAGGAGTCAGATTCGTGCAAGTTGTTTCTAAATCTGGTGTCAGCCACTCCGTCACGCACAAGCATAGCCGGGGCAGAGCGTCAGACTTGTCCTTGCAACCTTTCTGATATACATCATCCCAAGTATATCCAGACAGGAGGTCACGATGCAGGTCGCAAAATGGGGCAACTCGCTTGCCGTCCGTTTGCCCGCGCAGCTTGTCCGGGAACTTGGCCTCAAGGAAGGCGATCAGATTGATCTGGTCAAGGATGACACACAGATCAGGGTCCGTCGTCTGGCGCGCGCGGATGAGGTGCTGACAGGTCTGCGTCGCTTCCGCGGCAAGCTGCCTGCAGCGGAACGCCTGAGCCGCGACGACACGCATGAGCGCTGAATTCGCGGACACGAATGTTGTCCTCTACCTGCTTGATAGCGACCCGAAGGCGGACCGAGCCGAGGTCATTCTCGGGCAGGGGCCCCGGATCAGCGTACAGGTCTTGAGCGAGACGCTGGTGAACTGCCGCCGCAGGGCCGGTCTCAGTTGGGAGGAGGCCAGGGCGTTTCTTGAGGGCGTGCGCGCCTTGTGTCCCGTCGAAGAACTGACCCTGCGGACCCATGACGTCGGCCGCGCTTTGGCGGAGCGCTACGGCTTCTCGATTTACGATGCGATGATCGTGGCCAGCGCCTTGGTTGCGGGTTGCACCACATTGTGGACCGAGGACATGCAAGATGGCCTGCTTGTGGAAGGCAGGCTGCGGATTGTGAACCCCTTTGCATGAATGGGGGTGATGTCTGGTAAAGATGGGCGCATCCTAGGCGGTCGCATCTGGTGATCCATCGGCTGGAAGGGCAGGCACACGAAATTCTTCGCATCCTGCACGCGCCTCAGAACCTGCTGGCCCTATCCCAACGACGCCTGACCCGTCACAACCCCGCGGCCTTGGTCAGGTTGATGCGGAACCTGTCCCTGCGGCGCTGGTAACGGCGGGTCATTTCTGCGCTGGCATGACCGAGCTGCTTTTGAACATAGCGTTCATCCACCTCGGCACTGCTGGCAAGGCCCGCGCGCAGGGAATGGCCGGAATAGAGCCGGATCCGCTCCGCCTCTGGCAGATCGGGGCGCAGGCCCGCCTAGCGGGCGCAAGACTTGATCAGCCGAGCGACATGCTTGTCGGAAAGCCGCTCGGACGTGGCGCTGAGCCCGTTACGGGAAACCGCGACGAACAGGGGGCCGAAATCGATTTTCGCATAGTGCAGCCATTGCGTCAGGGCATGGACCGGGCAGGTCTGGTCGGCCGAGCCGCGTCCGATCTCGACCTCGCGCCAGCCGGTTTTGCCGCGCAGGGTGATCAGCACACCATCCTCCAGCACCTCTGCCCAGCCGCCAGAAGTGGGCGTGTCGTCCTTGCCGTGGTCCAGACTGACGATCTCGGACCGGCGCAGTCCGCCGGCAAAGCCGATCAGCAGGATGGCGCGATCACGCAGGCCGCGAAGGTCATGGGGCAGGGTGGCCAGCATGTCGCGCAGATCCTCGGGCAGGATCGCTTCCTTCTGCACGGGCGGGCGGCCGTGCTTGCGGCGGATACCGGCCAGAACTGTGGCGATGTAGTGAGCTACTCCCCGAAAATCGGACAGTGACGGAAGCTACGATCTGACGTCTGCTGGTCTCCAAGAGCGAGGAGATCAGGACATGTCGAAACGCAGGAACCATGATGCGGGGTTCAAGGCCCGCGTGGCGCTGGAGGCCGTGAAGGGCGAGCGCACGGTGTCGGAACTGGCCGCCGAATACGGCGTGCATCCGACGATAATCCATCAATGGAAGAAAACTTTGCTGGACGGCGCGGCGGAGATCTTCGATCGGGGCGGCAAGAAGGCTCCCGAAGTCGATGAGGATACGGTGCGGGCGCTTCATGCGAAGATCGGGGAGCTGGCGGTCGCCAACGATTTATATGAGAGAGATTCTGTCAATAGCGCACGCTTGATCACTCGACCGTTGGATCACGGGCGTCATGCTGGGCTTGTAGTGCCATTTGCCGATTGGGCGATCCATGCACCCTATGTTGTTGCAGTCAACCGACTCAAGGCAGGTCATCGACCACGGTAAGGATCCTGAACCGGCGGCCATCCGTCAGCTGATCCGACACAAAATCCAGTGACCAACGCTGGTTTGGCAGCAGTGGCGGCACCACCGGGGCCTGCGTTCCCATGGCACGTTTGCGCCCACCGCGACGGCGCCCAGGCATCGCCACAACTGGCCAGTCAGCTGGCTGTGCGATGTGCTGGAGGTCTCGCGTTCCGGCTTCCACGCCTGGCTCATCCGCCCGACAAGCACCCGCGAGATCCGCGACGCCAGGCTGGTCACGGTGACCGAGACGAGCTTCAAGGCCAGCGACCGGACCTATGTCCGAGATGCCATTGCCGCGACGATCAACAATTTACCTGCCCACCTGCGCCGCTCTTTGACCTGGGACCAGGGGCCGAGATGGCCCAACACACGCAGCTGCGGATCGACACCGGTCTCGAAATCTACTTCTGCGACCCTCAGAGCCCTTGGCAACGTGGCAGCAACGAGAACACCAACGGTCTGCTCCGGCAATACTTTCCCAAGGGCACGGACCTCAGCCAACACGGCGTAGACGAGCTGAATGCCGTTGCCCACGCGCTAAACACGCGCCCCAGGAAAACACTGGGATGGCAAACACCAGCCAAAGCTCTCGACCGGCTGCTCATTCAGGATATGATCGAAGGTGTTGCGACGACCGGTTGAATCCGCCCAATATCTGTCCATTCGCTACAGCGAACGGCTGGCCGGGGCGGGCATCGAACCCTCGGTGGGCAGCGTCGGCGACAGCTACGACAACGTGCTGGCCGAGACCATCAACGGGCTCTTCAAAGCCGAAGTGATCCACCGCCGTGGCCCGTGGCGCAGCTTCGAGGCCGTCGAATACGCAACCCTCGAATGGGTCGACTGGTTCAACAACCGCCGCCTGCTCGAGCCGATCGGGAACATCCCGCCCGCAGAAGCCGAGGCAAACTTCTACGCAACTCTGGAAACAGAACCCATGGCCGCGTAACTAACCGAAATCAGCCTCCGGAGAACCCGGTGCGGTTCACCTTGCTGGATTGCTCTTGGCAGTGAGCTTCCGTGAAGAGACCATGCTATTGTCGTCAATTACGTATTACACCTTCGGCTTTCGCCATCAGGTCTCTTCTCTCTACTGTGCAATCTCGCCAGCGAGTACGGCTAGTCCGTGCACCGCAAGTGAAGCAGCGAACCTCGGACATCCGAACTGGCCCTCCATTCTGGCGACACGAGCATCATAGGCAATTTGACCGATTAGTCTGCGTAAATCCGCCGCGTGAAACTGCCAGTTCTTGCTGGGCGCTGCCGAAATCAGTCGCTGCAGTTCCAAGTCTTCCGGCTTCAATGCGCGCATCGGGGTTGCATATGCATCGCGTTTCAGTGGGGCATCCGGCGAAGTCCGCCACCGGCGCATGAAGCCCAGAAGAAACCCCGCTGGCACGGCCGCATTGCCACGCGACCGGTTAAATGCAAGGAAGCGCTCCCAAATGACTTGTGTGTCGACGTTCCAGCAAGCGAGCGACGCCTTCGCAGCCTTGATCAGGGCCGCCCACGGCGTTCGGTAAACGTTGGTTCCCTCCGCAATCTTGATCCTCCCCGCGAAGATAGTTTTGTTCTTAGACTCTCTAGATAGTGATGTGTCGCTTGGGGATGACACGACATCTGGCGACGCATCGACATCGTCTTGCCCCCCGAACCGGAAGAGCCACGGCGCGAACTTGCCATTCGGCTTCCACCGGACGAGTTCCAGGCTGGACGCAGCGAGCTCGGCCAAGAGTGCCGTCAGATGCTGTCGTGACACCCCCATCTTCTCGGCGAGATGCGCCAGCGTGAAGGCGGCCGTCCCGCGCTCAAGTCCGTTGTAGCCGTCTTTCCAGGCGATCCCGTCGAGGATGATGGTCGCAAGCTTGTGCGCCGCTGTGGAAAGTGGTGTTTCGGTGATGCGGCGCAGGATGGCGCCGGTGGTGATTTCCATGATGTGTCGTTCCGTCTTGGGGCGACACCAGACCGCAAGGTACAAAGAATCGATCCGTCAAAAGTGTTTGCCGGTTGAACGGACCCAAAGCTCGCGCTAGATTCCCACTACCACGAGGAAATCAGTGCGGCGTCGGGCCTATGGTCTGGCGTCGTTTCCGTTTCTGGGGAGGGCGGTCTTTCGATCGTTGCAGGAGCGGAAGGTCGTTAAGGGTCTCAGTAGTGAACCTCCTCATGTCCGTAGCTGCCTTTGGCATCGCGCCATTCGACGAACACGGACCGGTGCCGGTAGCCGAGACAATCCGCCGGGACAGAGAGATCTGACGTGGCTGGCACAGCAGACACACTGCTTCGGCGACGGTGGTATTTGCCTTGTGCGCCATAGGAGCCCAGATAGACGCTTTCTGAACTTTTACAGCCGCCATCCCGATTTCGGTGTTGCTGATAGGTGATTTCGAAGACGCGGATCGACCGCACGAAATCAAACGAAGGGTCAGAGATATCAACATCCGCCCGCCCCTGGACGAACTGCAGGGCCAGGGGCGTTTCCGGAACTGAGTCGATCGGCACCGGCCCACCACGAACTGCGATGTCGAACAGGTGCTCAATTGGTTTCACCTCGCCATGGAAACTTGCCCGCATCGGGCAATTCCAGATCTGCAGCGGCGGCTCGATCGGCCAGGGCGTGATGCGCCGGATGAAGACCGCGCGGGCACGAGTGCATTCAATCGAGGCCGGCCAGCCCCCTGCGAGACAGAGCAGGATTGCGCAGTCGACCGGGTAGGCAGCGGCCGGTGAGACGACGGCGGTCGAAAGCCCGATACCGAGAAGCAGGGCAGGGAGGTGACGTTTCACGGAAGGTCCTTTCCGGCGGGGATGGTGCTGATGAGACGGGCGTAGGCCTCGGTCGCGGCGCGAGCCTCGTGCAGGACGCGGGCGCGCTCTTCATCGAGGCAGGCGATGTGTTCCGTGATCGACGAGAAATACGCCTCGAACTCTGCGGCGATCTCCATGCGGTACTCGGCCAGGACGTCGACAGGCAGATCGGTCATCGGTGCTTCGGGTGGCAGGCAACGAATCACTTCGGGTTGTGCTGAGGCGGGGACCACACCGAAAGGGGCGCAGGTTGCGACGGCGAATGCGACACGCAGCACGCCCACCTGGCGCAAGAGCCGTCCTCGGATCGGCAGCGGAACTGGGGGGCAATTTCCCTTGTTTCGCTGGCCGTGCAAAGCATTTCGGCCATCGGATTTAATTGGCAAATTTGATCCTTCCTCCGGCAGCCGCCTGCTCTTCTGGCCGACAAGGTGCGACCCTTTTCGAACGCCATTTCAGACTTATTTCATCGTATTTGTCATTTTTACGTTGTATGCGCCATACTTTCTGTTAGGCATCGCTGCACGGAAAACTTTCCGCTACAACGATCCCCGAGAGATCGAACCCGAGGGGATCCCATGACGACGAAACGGCGTGCGCTGCCCGTCTTGCTGGAACGTGACTTCCGCAAGATGGCGGCCACTGAGGGAGCGACAGTTGAGATCGAGTGTGTTTCGGCGCCGGACCCTGAGGGGCGATTTTCCGGCGAATGGCTGTTCTATGTGGTCAACAGTGCCGGTGAGCGTTTCATGCTGGTCACGGCTCTGGCCCGGGAACGGGTGGTCAACTCGCCGATTGGCATGTTCGGTCTCGCTTTCGGGAAGCTCGCCCTCGATCATCTCGACGTGCCTGCTATCGCTGGCGATGTGCGGCGTGGCATGCGGAGCCTCGCAGGCGGACGTGATCCGGTGGAATGAACCGGAAGGGCAGGGAACGGAGATCGAATTCGCCTCACTTGAGGCATCAGTCCTACGCTATGACGGCCAGGGAAAGCTGATTGTTCCGGCGCGTCCGGATACGGAAGAACAAGTCCGGGAAGGGGCAGGGGCAACGACCGAGGTCTCCTATAGCTCCAAGGGCATCGCGGCACCGGCCGAGGTGCTGCCCGCAATCCGGCTTGTCGCGGCCCGGTATCAGGATCATCCCGCCCTGGCTAAGATTGATCTTTCTCCCAGGGAATGGGCCGCGTTCTTTCAGGCGATGATCAAGGTCGAAAGCAACTATTCACAGAGAGCTGTCAGCTCCGCCGGAGCAATCGGTCTTGCCCAATTGATGCCCGGCACCGCACGTTCTCTTGGCGTCGATGCGGGCCAGCCGATCGAGAACCTTGACGGCGGTGCCCGCTACCTTCTGGAGCAACTGGCTGCATTCGGCCGCCTCGACCTTGCCCTGGCCGCTTATAATGCCGGGCCGGAGGCCGTCCGGAAGCATGATGGCATTCCCCCTTATCGCGAGACCCGGACCCATGTCCGACGGGTCTTCGCGACCTATGACCGCATTCTTGCGGAAACCTGACGGAAGGACCCCATGCAGAAATCACATCTCATTCTCCTCGCGCTGGCCGCGGGGCTGGCTCTGGCCATCCATGCGGAACCTGCACTGGCACAGGTAAAGTTCGCAAAGGCTGAGAAGGTGGCCACTGGTCTGCTGGCCTCCTTGCGCGGCACGCTGTCGACAGCCTTTTTCGGCATCGCCTTCGTGGTGACCGGCTTTCTAGCGGCCTTCAACCGGATCAGCTGGGCCTGGGTGGCGCTGGTCGTGGTCGGCGCCTTCCTTGTGTTCGCAGGGCCTGCCATCGTCGCCAACCTGCGTTCGTCGTTCAGCTGAGGCGAGGCCAGCCCCATGGAGAAAAGCGCGGTCATCCTCGGGCTCTCGCGGCAAGCCAGGTTTCTCGGCCTGCCGATGCCCTATGCCATGGCGGTGGGCGCGATGACCGTGCTGCCCTTCATCCTGTTCAAACCGGTCTGGTGGTTCCTGACCGCCCCCGTCTGGTACGGGTTTGCCCGTGTTGCCACCAAGTTGAACCCGAACGGGCACCATGTCTTTGCCGTCATGATGCAGGTGACGCCGCTGGCCATCCTGAACCGGAGGCGGCGCCATGTTTCTTGAGCGCACGACGCCGCGGGGCAGGGCAGGACGGTTGATCCCGGCCAACCCAAAGATCTACGCCCATCTACCTTACGTCATCGAGCTTGATGACGAGGTCGTCCGCACAAGGGACAATGCGCTGATGCTGTCGCTTGAGGTGACCGGCATCGACGGGGTTACGTCAGGCGCGGCTTCGGTCGCAGCCCTTCGGGCAGGCTTCGCGCATCTCCTCGACACGCTCGATGAGCGTTTCACCTTCTATCTGCACCGGATGATGCGTCCTGCAGAGACCGGCATCGCGCCGATCCATGGGCTGAGCTTTGCAGCCGACATCGACAGGGCCTGGCGGCATGAGCTTAGCCGCCGCAACCTGCAGGACTCGGTGTTGATCCTGACCGTCGTCCGGCGACAAGTGACCCCGCTGGCTGTTCCGCTCTTTGGCAAGGCTGCGGCCCGGGTCTGGGGCGAAGACACCGCGCGGCGTCTGGAAGAGCTGCGTGAGGTGGTCTCCATCCTTGAGACCGGTCTTGGCATCAAGACCCGCAGGATGAAGATCAGTGATGGAAGCCTGATCGGCTTTTACGCCTCGCTTCTGACCGGTGAGTTGCGGGCGCACCCGCGCAGCCCGTACTGCCTCCTTGCGGAAGACGCCGCCGGTGCCTCCGTGCAGTTTGGCAAGGGCGTGGTCGAGATCGAAGAGGGGACGTCCACCCCGAAACTCGCCACCGTTCTCTATGTCAAATCCTATGCCAATGCGACCTGGCCCGGCATGCTCGATGCGCTCGGGGCCACGCAGGATACAATCATCACCCACAGCTACACGCCGATTGAACGGGGCAGCATCGCCGAGCGGGTGAAGCGCCGCGTGGCCCAGATGCGATCGGCTGAAGACATCGCAGCCACTGTCGAGGCACAGCTCTTTGAGGCGGCGGACAAGGCCGAGAGCGGCGCACTTGGCTTTGGCGTGCATCAGATGACGATCACCGTTTTCGCAAAGACTGAGGCCGCCCTCGACTCCGAGGTCGCCCGCATCCGCGGCATCGCGCATCAGAACGGCATGCGGCTCGTGCGCGAAGTCACGGCACTCGAAGCCGCCTTCTTCGCCATGCATCCCGGCAACATGGAGTATCGGGCGCGCGACATGACGGTGTCGTCGATCAACTTCGCCGATATGGCCGCGCTGCACGCCGCCGACACTGGCACGGAGAAGGCGCGTCTGCCTTGGGCGACGCCGATCACGGCCTTTCAGACGCTGCAGGGCTCGCTGCACCGCTTCAGCTTCCACGAACCGGGCGACCCGACGGCTGAGCCGACCAACGGGCATACTCTCGTCCTCGGAAAATCCGGCGGGGGCAAGACAACGACCGTCGCCTTCCTTGCGGCCCAGGCGCAAAGGGCAGGGGGCCGGACGATCATCTTCGACAAGGAAGCCGGTCTCAGAATGGCCGTGCATGCCCTTGGCGGTCGCTATGCCGAAGTCCGCGCGGGACGCCCGACAGGGCTGAACCCGCTCGCGACTGAAGCCGGAGAGCGCGGGGAAGCCTGGCTTCTCGACTGGCTGGTGGCCCTTCTGGAATCCCGCTCCGGGCCAATGACGCCCCTGCAATCGGAGGCGCTCAAATCCGCCATCGCCCAGAATGGCAAGGCACGCGAGAGGCTCAGGAATTTCCATAGCTTTCAGGAGCTCTTCGGGGATGTCGGCGATGGCCTCGATCTCGCGCAGCGTCTCCGCGAATGGGGACCGGACGGCCGCTACGGTTGGGTGTTCGGCGAAGCCAAGGAGCCGGTGGTCGACTTCACCAGCGATGATGTGACGGCCATCGACCTGACGGAAATCCTTGATCTCGGCACCGAGCGCACCGCGATCCTCGGCTATCTCTTCCGCCGGATCGAGATGCTGATCGAGGAAAAGCGCCCGACGCTGATCCTGATCGACGAGGCCTGGAAGGTTCTCGACGATGAATATTTCGCCAAAAAGCTCGCCGAATGGCTGGTGACGGCCCGGAAGAAGAACGTCGTCGTCGTGATGATGACCCAGTTTCCAGGCCAGATCCGGGGATCGAAAGCCCGGTCGATCCTTGAAGCGCTGCCGAACCAGCTTCTCTTCCCGAACGGCGAAGCGGCATCGAGCGACTATGACAGCTTCCGCCTGACCGACGGCGAGCTGGACTTCGTCCTGAACCCGATCCCCGGCCAGAGACTGGTCCTGTCACGGTCTCCAGGCGGCTCGACCGTCCTCAATGTCGATCTGAAGGCACTCGGGCCTTTGCTGACAGCACTTGGGGGCGGGCAGGCCGGTCTGAATGCCTTCGGTGCCGACTACGCCGCGCGGCCCAAATTCTGGAAGGAATGATTACTCAATGAAATCAATATATTACATAAGTATCCTTATGGGCTTTCTTGGTGTTGCGCTCGCGGGCTGTGGAGAAGTGCCGATCCGGAAAACCAATTGCTGGGCGCAATCTGGTTCCACTGTGACCAGTTCCACAAAGGGCGCAAACCCGACTTCGTACCCTGCCTCGCGCGTGGACAGCTCGCCGGCCGATGTCATTCCTTGCCGTTAGATCACCAGCCTCAGTCAGGGCGCTTGTCTTGATGATTACGGTTCTGCCTCTTGCGGCGCTCGCACGCGGCGTGCCGATTGCTGACGGCAAATCGATCATCCAGCACGGCCTCGAGATCGCGCAGATGAGCAGCTTGTCCGCGGCGCGGGAGCTTGAGACCGACAAGAAGGCGCGGATTGCCGAGCTGCATCAGGAACAGCTTGATGCGCTCGACGCCACGCTGGCGATGATGGCCGGCCAGACGCCTTGGATCGGTGATCTCGAGGTGATCCCGGGGGCCGAGGCCGAAGTCCTCTATGATGTCGAGGATGACAGCCCCTATGCGGCGCGTCTTTTCGGGGATGGCAAGACCGGTATCGAAGAGATGATCATCGCCACGGCGAAGAAATACGCGGGCCACCCGGGGCTCGCGCGGGCTGGCCTCAATCCGGTCGAATTCCGCATCTGGTTCCAGAGCCTTGTGAAGCAGGAATCCGGGTTTTCCATCGGGGCACGCTCGCCTGTCGGCGCTTTCGGCCTGACGCAGGTGATGCCGGATACGGCAAAGGATCTCGGCATCTATCCCGCCTATTACGACGACCCGATGCTGCAGCTCGATGGGGGTGCCCGGTATTTTCTGACCCAGCTCAACAAGTTTGGCTCAGTCCCGCTGGCGCTCGCCGCCTACAACGCCGGTCCCGGCAATGTCTCGAAATACGGCGGTATCCCGCCCTTCAAGGAAACCCAGGACTACGTCGTCCGCATCACCGGGTTTTTCAATACCTATGCGGGACAGATCAGCGGCATTGATCAGGTCGGCACTTTCGATCCGCGCGACATGGCGATCGCCACGGCCTCCAATGTCTCGGACGCCGGGCTGCACTATGGCATGGAAGCGAGCCTCGAGATCGAGGCCTCGCTGAAACGGCTTCGCGTCCTCATCGAGAAGATCCCGACCACAAGTTCGGCCAAGGAAGCGCTGGATCTCAACAGCTATGCCCGGGCCGAGGTGGCGCGGATCGCGCTGATGGTCGACAGGGTCAAGGCCGCAAGGGTCAAGGTCGACCAGGCCCGCTACGCGCTCTGGATCGAGGCTTATGCCCGCGACGCAACATTCATCAAGGTAAGGGCTGGTTCCGAATGATCCCTACGCGCATCCGGGGCGTCAGTGCCCTTCTCCTCACCGCATCCCTGGCGCTCCCGATGACAGCGGCGGCCCAGGGCGTGCCCACCATTGACCTCACCAGCATCGCCAAGATCGGCGAGGTGCTGGCGCAAGCCAAACTCCAGGTGCGCGAGATGATCGCCTCGAATCTGAAGCTGGACGAGCAGATCCTGAAGCAGATCGAACAGATCGCCACCCTGAAGGCGCAGCTTGACGCGCTGAGGAACGGGCTGACACTGGAAGCACTCGGCATACCGGACCCGGAAACCTTCTTTGACGATATCCTTCCCGATGTCGCCGATCTGACGGGCGGGCTCATCGCCGCGAGGGATGGCAAGTACGCCCTGATGACCACCTCAGGCAAGGTCGGCGACAAGCCCGCAGGAGAATTTGTCTCCGACTTCTTTGCCTCGGTCGGACTTGATGTGAAGACAGTCGATACGCTTGCGAAAAGCGAGGACCCGGGTGCGGCGCGGATTGGCACGCAAGCCAACACGGCCGCCTTCCTGTCGGCCGCGGCGGAAACATCCTCGGTCAAGGCGTCCGAAAGCCTCGAACGGGTGCACGAACTGGTCCAGGAGATCCCGGACACTGAAGGGCTGAAAGAGGCCATCGACCTCAACACAAGGGTCACGGCCGAGCTGTCCATCGCCATGGCCAATATCTGGAACATGGAATCCGCCCAGCTCATGGGAATGGGGGAAGCCGGAGTCATGGATGCCGCGACGGCCGCCGAGGAAGAGAAGTTCATCAAAGTGATCCGAAAGGAATGAGAATGAGGAAGCTCCAACAGAAGCCCTTCAGCGCTGCGCTGATCCTGGCGACCCTGTGGACGGGGATGACCTCGGCCGAGGCTCCTGCTCCAGCCGACATGGCCCAGGAAGAGGCCTTCCTCAACGTCCTGCCGAAGGTCGAGGTGCCGGACGACGTCCAGCCGATCCCGGGCGCGGTGAACGAAGAGTTCCGGAACTGTGAGGCCCAATGGCCGCCGGAATATGCCATGAGCCAGAAGGGGCCTGAGGCCCGTGCCTATCGGGATATCTATGGCTACGTGAAGGTGCGGAACGTGATCGCCACAAGCGACTGCGCCTGTGCAGGGAAAGTTGCCGCCTGGTCCGACGTAGACCTCATTGCAGCTGCTATCCGCGAAGAAGCCGGAAAAGAGCGTCTGAGTTGGCAGGACACCAAGGCGGTCTTCGACGCCTCGAACGAGATGTTTCCCGTCGCCGAGACCATGTGTGGCGGTTCCTTCTGATGGACAGCGTCTCGACCATTCTGACGACTTTGGATGAAGCGATCACCGCGGCGGGCCAACGGTTTTTCGAAGCAACAGCCAGCGCCGTCGGCCCGATCTACACGAGCCTCCTCGCCCTCCTCCTCGTCATGGTCGGGATCAATGCCGCCCTTAATGTCTACCGGATCGCCATGCGCGATGCGGTGCAATTGGCCTTCCGCATCGTGATGGTGCTGATGTTCGGTCTCACCTGGTCGAACTTCAGCCAGATCTATCAGGCCGCCAGCAATGGTCTGAGCGATCTGGCACTGGAGTACTTCCGCCTTGGCGGCGGCGGTGTCGCGACCTCCGCCACAGCAGCCATGGATGACATGGCCAACATGATGGCCGGAAACGTCGACTCCGTTTCGTCCGCCATGTCCTCGATCATGCGCGGCTTCGTGGCCGCCATCCTCTATGTCGTCCTCGGTATCCTGATGGCGGTTTATGTCTTCATCGTCGGCTTCGCCAAGCTGATGATCGCCTTCCTTCTGGGTGTCGCCCCGCTCGCCATCGGGGCCACGATCTTTGAGAAGACCAAGGGCATCTTTGAGGCCTGGCTTTCGGCGATGATCGGCTATCTGATGTACCCGGTCGCTTCCGCAGGGATCATCGTTGCCGTCGTGACCGTCGCGCATGATGTGTTTCGGAATGCGGATGCGGTCACCGATCTCGGCTCGATCCTCGGTTTCTTCGTCATCGTCTTTGTGGGCATCTTCGCCCTGATGGCCATCCCGAATGCCGTGACGCATATCACCGGCCAGATCAGCCTCGCCAGCATCGCACCCCAAGCCCTCCGGGTTGCGGGCAAGCCTCTCGAAAAAGCCAGCGACTATTCCGCCCGACGCATGAACGAGTTCCGCTCCGGCTTCATGACCGGCAAGACCGAACATCACCATTTGCGCGATCAGGCGCGGTCGGATGCCGAGCAGGGCCATGCCGCACGGATGCGGCTGGGCCAGTTCATCCGCGACAGCTGATCCAGCCACCCGACAGCCGCGCCAACCCCCGTTTTCCGGAGCAAGACCATGACAGGTTCACCCCCTGAATTGAGAAGTTTTCTCGAAGCCGAGATGTTCTTCGGCGTGAAGAAGCGCGAACGCATCGCCTACGCGGTGGCGGGCGGCGGGCTCGTCATCGGCCTCATGGGGATGATCGCCATCGTCACCCTCCTGCCCCTGAAAGAGACCGAGGCTTTCCTCGCCATCGTCGACAAGGACACCGGTGTGGCCGAACGCGTGGTAGCCGTTGAGAAGGCCGGAATGGAACAGGCCGAGGCCATCCGGCAAAGTTTGCTCTTCGCCTATGTCACCGATCGCGAAACCTATGACCAGCACGACAACGAGATCCGGATTCTCCGCGCCTATACCTGGTCCGAGGCCAATGCGAAGTCTTCGCTCGTGGCGCTCTGGACGGAAGGAGCCCCGAACTATCCGCCGAAGCTTTATGGCGAAAGTTCCAAGGTCCGGGTCGACATCCTCTCGATCACACCGGTGACCGAGACCACCGCACAGGTGCGCTTCACCAAGACCTGGGTCTCGGATGGCGAGGGCATCCCGGACCGGGAAGGCAAGTTCACGGCGACGGTCACCTACCGGTTCGAGCCAACCAGAGAAACTGCGCTCAATCTCGTCTGGCAGAACCCGACCGGGTTCGTCGTGACCGACTATCGCCTCACATCCGAGGCCCTCACCCCTTCGGGAGGCTGACATGACGCCAGGTTTGACAATTTTCGCGGCGGGTCTTATGGCCAGCCTCACTACCCTGCCCGCCCTCGGCGAAACCGCGCCCAAATCCGGTCGTCATGACGCAAGGGTGACCTATGCCAGTTATCAGGAGGGTCAGGTCTACCGGATCACCACCCGGCTCAGGACAGTGACCCTCGTCGAGCTGGGCGACAGCGAGAAAATCCAGTCCATCGCCATCGGCGATCTCGAGAGCTTCAAGATCGACAAGCTCGAGCGGTCGAACCTCTTCATCATCAAGCCCGTGGTCGCCGGTGCCACGACCAACCTGACGGTCGAGACCCAGAAGAACATCTACTTCCTGCAGGTGACGGAAAGCGCCAAAAGCAGTCCGAACTATTCCGTGAAGTTCACGGTCCCGGGCAGCTTCCGGGCCACCTCGCCCGGAACAGACATCCCGGCGGCCTTGCCCATGACCTACAAGATCATGAAGAAGGGCAAGCGGCTGCCCGACTTCGCGCCGGTGTCGATCTCGGATGATGGACGGAAGACGACCTTCGTCATCCCGCCCGGCGCGCCGATGCCGGTGATCTTCCGGGCTGATGCCAAGGGGCAGGAATATTCGGTCAACTCCGCCGTACGCGGCACGAGGATCACTGTCAGCACCCGCTCGGAACGCTGGGTTCTGCGCTACGGTGATGAATATGTTTGCGTAACCGCGGAAACGGGGGGCGGCCAATGAGCGAGGAAGATCAGGACGGCAAACTCGCCGCGCGCATGGCCCGCATGAAACCTGCCGAGGCGCCAAAGCGCCGCCGTGGCGTGAACCCTTACGCGCTTTCGGCCGTGACTGCTGTGGCGGGTGTCGGCGTCGGGGCTTGGCTTGTCCTCGCCGCGCCAGAGGCCCCTGCCCCGGCACCTGCGCTGGAGACCGCCTCAGTCAGCGATTTCCAGGGGGATGGCGGCGCCGACGGGTTTTCGATCACGAAAGAAAAGCCGCAGATCGTCCCTGCCGTCCCGGATACTTCCGAAGCGGACCGGCTCAAGGCCGAGATCGAGGCCCTGAATGCCCAGATCGCGGAACTGAAGGCCAATCCGGTGACCGTCACCGATGAGGCCGCGCTTGCGGATTTGAAAGCGCAGGTCGCGGCCCTTGATGCGGATGCAAAGGCACGGGAGGCCGCCCTCTCCGACCTGGAACGCGAGAACATCCGGCTTCAGACCGAACTTGAGACCAAGGCGCTCGTCGAGGGTGATGCCGAGGCCGAAGCGGCCCGCGCCCGCGAAGAGGAACTGGCCCGGAGGCGTCAGGAAGCCGAGATGCTGAAAGAGGCGCAGATCCATTCCGACATGGTCGCGATGCGCTCTTCCATGGATATGGGCGGGGAGACGGGTGGTGCCGCCCCGACCGGTCCTGGAGGTGGAGGTGCCGCTGCCACGGGCGACGACGCCTTCCGGCGTGCGGGGGCCAAGTCGGCCGAGGCCCGCCAGGCGGAGGTAATCGCCAACCCTGCCTATACCGTGATGCAGGGCACCCTGATCGAGGCCTCGCTGGAAACCGCCGTCAGCACCGATCTTTCCGGCAATGTCGCTGCCATCGTCAGTCACGATGTCTGGTCATTTGACATGTCCCGCGTCCTGATCCCACGTGGGTCCCGTCTCTTTGGCCGCTACGACTCCGACGTTGATGCCGGTCAACGCCGGGTGCTGATCGCCTGGGACCGGATCGTGACCACCGATGGCCAATCCGTCGAACTCGCGGCTTACGGCACGGACCGCATCGGGCGCTCCGGCCTGCCCGGCAAGGTGCGCAATCACTTCCTGCAGCGCTTCGGCACCGCCGCCCTGATCTCGGTGATCGGAGCGGCGCCCGCCATCGCCGCCGCGAAATACGCCGATGACGAAGTGGCATCTGATACCGCCGAAAATGTCGGCAATGATCTCGGCGAGGCGGTGAATGAGGTGATGGCCGACTACCTGCGCATCCCGCCGACGATCAGCGTCAATCAGGGGGCTGTCGTCATGGTCCGGGTCGACGCCGACATCGAGTTCTACTGATGAGCTACCTCGACACCTATCTCGGGCAGCTCGACACGGCGCTCTCTGACCCGGCCGTCATGGAACTTGCGATCAACGCCGATGGCACGATCTGGGTCGAGAGATCAGGCCAGATCCACATGGGGCCGAGCGGGCTTGCGCCCCTGCCCGCGCGCTCGGTGCGCGATCTCGCCGCCCAGATCGCCAATTCCACCTCGAACACCTTTACCGAAGCCGCACCCCTCATCTCGGCCACTGTGCCCTACCGCGATCTGATGCTGCGCTGTCAGGTGGTCGGCACGCCCGCCGTTTCGGGTGGCACCGTCATTGGTATCCGGGTGTTTCGGTCCCGGCAGGGGGACACGAGGCGCGCGCCGCGTTCCTTCAGTTTCTTGCGCGGACAGGAAAAGTCCCTCGAAGAGGAGCGGCGGGCCATGGTTGCGGAAATCCGCGCCGAGTCTGAGGGGGCGGATGTCGATGCCTTCCTCGCGCGGCTCGTCAGCGAACGGCTGAACGTCATCGTCTCGGGCGGCACCTCGACCGGCAAGACCGAGCTTGGCCGCAAGCTTCTGGAGATGGTCGCCCCGGACGAGCGCATCGTCACCATCGAGGATTCCCTCGAACTCCTGCCGGGCCAGCCCAATACCGTAAGCCTGATCGCGCAGCGGGACGAGGCCTCCCCCCGCTCGGCAGACAAGCTTTTGCAGGCGACCCTGCGCCTTCGGCCCGACCGGATCATCCTCGGCGAATTGCGCGGGTCTGAGGCTGCGACGTTTCTCGATGCGATCAACACCGGCCATTCCGGCTCCTTTACGACGCTCCACGCCCATTCGGCGCGAAAAGCCATGGACCGGCTGGCGCTTCTCGTCATGGCGCAAGGCACAAAGCTCAGCTTCGCAGAGGTGATCCGTTACCTCGAGACCTCGATCGACGTGATCCTGCAGATGGGCCGCCAGGGCGACCGCCGCGGGATCACGGAGATGTATTTCCCCGGGCTCGAGGACTGACAGACTGCGGTCTTTGCCCTCCCTTTCCACTTTTGATTGGCCTGCTGGCTGAAAGGTTGCATTCATGGACCAAGACATTGACGGCCTGCAGACGAAAGTGGCCGAAGAGCGGAAGAAGGAATACTTCTCCGTCCGCTCGGCCTTCTCCGGGACTTCGCAGGAGTTCGAAGATCCGCGTCTTGCCGGCGAGGCCTTCTTCCGGGCCGATCCGGCCGAGCGGCCTTCGGTGACCCATATCGACGGCAACTCCGCCCGGACCATGGCTCATACGGAAACCCACGGGACACACGAGAGGGGAGAGACACGTTATTTCAAATCGCTGCCGGACTCGCATGCCCCCGATGCGGAATTCCGGGCCGGGTTTGTGGCGGCAATGGAGGCTTCGATCTCTGAGCGCCTGGAGAGGGTCGAGTTTGGCAAGGACGGGGCGAAGGCCGTCGAGAGGCTGGATGCCGGGCTGAAGGACGATCTGGAAGCCTTCGCGCGGCGGGAACCGGAAAAGGCGGCCGCGCTCTGGAATGAGCATACAGGTGAAGTTCCGCCGGGGCCGACCCTGCGCGCGGCCGTCGAAGCCCGCGAAGCTGACGCGGACCGCGAGCAGCAGGCTGAGTTCGCGTCGCGTGCAGAAGGGCCGAAAGTCGTCGCTTCAGGGGACTGGGTCACGACGGACCGGAACGTGGAGCTGCGCCCCGTCGCGGTCGCAACCGAGCGCGGCGTCCACGCAGGCTATGACGCGTCCGAAAGCGGTGGTGAGGGGGTGATCAGCTTTTCGGAGCGGACCTTCGCGAACAGCTGGGAGGCACTGCGGCATGCCTGGGATTTTTACGAAGGCGGCGAAGAAGGGCTGGAGCTTGCCGTCAGCCGGGCCGCCGCGGTGGATCGTGACGCTGGCGAAGAGATGGACCGCGGACCCTCGGGCCTCGTGCTCGAACATCGCGAACAGCCGGAATTCCCCCGCCCTGAGACTGCGATTTATGCGGGCGAAGACGCCCAACTGGTCCTCACCCTCGGCCGTGACACCGAGGCCTCCCGCGATATTGCGGAACGCCTGGTTGCCGATCCTGCGTTTCGGCAAGTGGTGGCCGAGCATATTCCCGATGCCGAGGCCACCCTTGGCACCGGCCGGTTTGTCGACGGCCAAGGCTCCGCAGGGTTTCTGCCCGATGAACTCCTGGCCATCACCTCCTATGGTCGTGATGGCAGTGCCGAGGTGCTGGCCAAGTTCCCGGACGAAGGGCCGCTGAGCGAAGCCCTGGCCAGGCATCTGGCTGAAAGCCCGGTTCTCACGGCCCATGTCGAAGAAGAACGGCTGCGCAGCGACTTCACGGCTGATCCAGCGCGGGCCATCTCCACCTGGGTGGCGCAGTCGAGCGCCCGGATTGATCGGTTGCCGTCGGACCGACAAGAAGACCTTCGTGCCGAAATGCAGAGCATCGCCAAGGAAGCTGCAGCAGCCTTTGGCCTGGATCGGGAGCAGACTGGCCACGAGGTCTCTCCCCGCTCGACCCTCTACAGCACGGCGATCAGCCCGACGATCTTGACCGTTGGCGGCGAAGAGACGGGGCTTCAATCCGGCGGTGCCGAAAGCCTGCAGGGAAGCCTGACCCTCAACGCCCGCCTCGCAGGCATCGACGCCGAAAAGCTTGGCAAGCGTCTCGAAACCGGTGCCGCCAACGCCCGTGAAGAGGAAGCTTGGGTGAAATCCGATCTCGCCGACGTCGCCAGGCGTCACGGCTATGACCTCGACAACACGCAAGGCCGCAACGCGGCCGCAGAACGCCTGGATCGCTTCTACCAACGCGCCGCCGAGATGATCCAGTCCGCCCGTAGCATCGACGCTTCGAGAGCCCCGGACCCGATGGTCGAGGCCCTGGACAAGATGGCGAAACTCCATGTCCGGCAAGGCTCAGTCGCCTTCCGCAACGAGGCCCAAGCACGGGATTTCGCGGAAGAGATGAAAGAAAGGTACGGTGCTAATGTGCTGAAAGATATCGCCGCCGGACGCACTGACGCCTTGGCCAAGGATGTCCCCGAGGCCAGTGCCTGCCAAGCCATGGCTGCGGCCGTCATCTCAGCGGCAAAAGAACACCCCTCTCTCGGCCTCAGTGCCCATGAGGTGGAAAGCGCCGAACGTCGCATGACGGCCGAGGCCGGTCCCAGGCCGCCGGAGCACACGCGCGCGTCTGGTCATGACCGAGCGCATGCCCAGGACAGGGAGTTCTGATCATGCAACGTATCGCGCTTCTCCTCCCGATCGGTCTGTCGGCCGGCCTGCTCGTGGGCCTTATTGCCGGCGGCCTCGCGCTGAACCTGATCCTGGGGCGCGACCCGAACGCGACCGGCATATTCGTCCTGATCGAGGAATTCCCCGGCTTCGCACGGCTGACCTCCGTGCCTTGGGTTCTGCCCTGGCAGATTGTCGGTGCCTCGACTGTGGTCTTCACGATCGCCGCGGTCGCCCTGACCTTCCGCCAACAACTGACGGGCTATGGCCAGGCCAAATTCCAGGCTCGCGCCGAGATGAAGGCGAATGGCCTCTTGCAGCCCTTGGGCGCAGGCATGGTCTTCGGCAAACTCGGGACACCTTCAAAACGCGCGCCTTACGTCAGCGCCACGTTCCAGAAGTTCCCGCATTGTCTCGTCGTCGCACCCACGCGCGCCGGGAAAGGTGTGGGCTATGTTATCCCGAACACCCTCCTCTTCAACGGCAGCATCGTCGTTCTCGACGTGAAAGGGGAGATATTCGAGGCCACCTCGCGGCACCGGCAGGCCGAAGGCGATGCGGTCTATCGCTTCTCGCCTTTCGACTTCGAGCACCCGACCCATCGCTACAACCCGCTCGAGCGCGTCTCCCGCATTGAAAATCCCGAACAGCGCTACACGGAGCTTGCCAAGATCTCGGACTACTTCCTCACGGTTTCGGACAAAGGGACGGCTGGTGATTTCCTGACCGAGGGGCGCGAACTGTTCGTAGCTGCAGGGCTTCTGGCGATCGAGCGGGGCAAGCCGACCATCGGCGAGATCAGCCGCATCCTCTTCGGCCGTGGTGCCACGCAGGAGGTTTACGGCGAGCATGCCGAGGAGGTGAAACACCCCAATGCTGCCCAAACCTTCCGCAAGTTTGCAGGCTACTCCGACCGGACCCTGTCGTCCCACGCCTCGGTCCTGGGCGGTGCGGGCATGACACTTTGGAACAACCCGGCGGTGGATCGGGCAACCTCCGGTAACGACTTTTCCTTCACGGATCTGCGCAAGCGCCCGATGTCGATCTATGTCGTTGTCAACGCCGATGACATCCGCACCCTGTCACCGCTGGTGCGGCTCTTCTTCGGCGAGCTCATTGCGACAATGCGCTCGACCCTCCCCGACCCGAAATCTGAGCCTTGGCCGGTCATGGTCATGCTCGACGAATTCGACCAGCTCGGGCCAATGCCCATCGTCGAACAAGCCCTGAAACAGCTCGCGGGCCACGGCGCGCGCGTCTCGATCATCACCCAGTCGATCCCCGGCCTCGACAACATCTATGGCGAGAACGTCCGCATGTCGCTCGAATCTGCCGCCGGGATGAAGCTCTACCTCGCGGCCAACGACAAGAAGACCGCCGGAGAGATCTCGGACGCCTTGGGCAAGACGACCAAGCTTTCGGTGTCGGACAGCGTGTCGCGGGATCGGGACTTCATGCAGCGGCGATCGGTCAGCCGACGGTTGGAGGAGCGGCCCCTCCTGACACCCGACGAGGTGCGGAGGCTGAACCCGGATCAGGCCATCCTTGTCCCGGAACGGCAGAATCCGCTTTTGGTCCATCGGATCGTTTATTTCCAGGATACGACCTTCAAGACCCTTTTCGAAGCGCAGGCGGGACCCCTGCCCTATCCGCCGAAGGAGGCTGCCGCGGTTCAGGTTTTAACCGCGCGAATGGAAGCGCTGGAGCGGCGGCTGGCCGAAAAAATGGTGGTGGATTTCGTGCGAGCGGAAAAACCGGGATCGGCTTCGGCCATGGCCGAACCAAAACTGGCGGCGGAACTCATGGCGGCGGAAAAGCCAATCCTCGCGCAGAATGGCCAGTCCGGCGAAGGTGCCAACCTGCCAGATTCGTCAGGACCGGACGCAAATCTTGCGGCCTTCCGGCCAGACCAGATCGTTGCTGTGGCGCGCATGCGCAGGTTCACCAGGAAAATACAGGAAATGGGAGCATGAGATCTCTTCTGGTGAACCACGGGCACTTTCTACGACAGAGGCACCCCGGCAAGCGTTCCTGGAGCTCTCAGATCGTAGCTCACCGGGATAGGGACGGGCTTTCCGGCGCACTGCCGGATCAGCTGTCTACAGCTCCTCACCTATCTCAAGCGCAGCGAGACTTCGCAGCATCATGGTCAGGGCTTCAAACGTCATAGCTTCGCTTCGAACAACAGTTGTTCCGATCACCCCCCTGCAATCATATCCTCCTCGCAAACCGATGGTGATTTCGAACCTTGATCCGTTCTTCGGCGCGCAGAGAACCCGCGGAAGCGACCAGTTGCAGGAATCCTGTGGCAGGGATGGCGCGGCTTCCAGTCCAAGACCAGCATCGAGCAGGATTTCAAGGACAATATCCAGGGTCCTGGCCGCCGCGGACCGATCACATCGCCTCTGGGATGTGACTGTCGGAACAACTGATTGCGGCGCCGTAAACATTGCAAGAAACGCGGCAAGTCTCCTCTGAACAACCTTGTCGTTTGAAAGCTTTGAAACTGTCACCCCGATACCCTCAACTCGGACACTGCGGCCGCAACCATCGCGTGGCCCACGAATGTATCTTAAAACAGGTAGAGTTAAAAGCGGTGATGCACAATAGCATCCCGCATGAAAACCACGCCCCGGAGCCCGCTGCGCGACGTCCTCGCCCGCAACATGCGACTGTTGCGCGCCGAGAAAGGCTGGTCACAGGAGTTTCTGGCACATGAAGCGGGCCTGAACCGCACCTATCTCAGCGCCGTCGAGCGCGGTGAGCAAAACATCTCACTCGACAACCTCCATCGCATCGCTCAAGGACTGAACGTCGATGCCTGGTCGCTGTTGAAGGAAGAAAACCCGAGGGGCGTTTCATAAACCTCTCTGCGCGCTCAATGAAAGTTATGTCCCGCTAACATGCTCATCCTGAGAAGAGTGAGCCCCCATCGTTTGGACAGTTTCCGGGACGATTCAAGCGACTCTCTGCCTCAGTTGGCCTGTCAGATCGCCCCCGTCACATTGAATTTGCAAGATCATCAGAGCTCGGGGCGCGCCGGAATTGGCCCCTTTTTCGGTACTCTCAATCATCCGGGACAAAACCCGCAACATCGACAAACTGGCCATCGGTGAGGCAATGCTCCAGCGAAACGGGAATAATTAGATTGACCGCCAGCCGCGTGACGCTGGCTGCAAGATCGCCAAGCAGCACCTCGCTGGCGCGCGGCGAGAGACCCGCCACGGTAATTTCGAGTCCCTCCTTCACGCCACAGCCCCGCCGCCTGGGCGTCAGGTGTAGCTCGCAGCCTTTCACCTCTCCGGCGATCGTGGAGCACCACCGCCATCCGACGATGGTCACTCCGAGATCATCCCTGAGCCAGATCAGATCCTGATTTGCACCCATTCTGATGCTCGGGGAATAGTGGACCTGGCACGCTTTGGCTGCCCCCTCGACGCGCTGCAGCCAAGCCGTTCCGGTCGCCTTTTGACCTACCCAAACTGCCGCCCGCGACAGATCGCCCGCGAATGTCTCCAGCTGGCAGAGATCCGGGTCGGTTTGGGAAAATGAGAACGCCGTATTGAAGCGCGCTCCGGGCAGGTTGCTCAGCGCCGGGGGCAAACCCTCCTCCGGACGCCCCTTCATTCGCGGCGAGTGCGCTCCGATGAACAGCGGATAGGCGCAGCTCCCCGCCGGCAGATCCGCGCATTGCGGCAATATGGTCTCGGCGGCGATCAGGATCTTCGAATAAAGCACCTTCTTCGCCTGCACGGCAGAAGAGAGCAGCAGCACCGCAGCAATCGAGTAAACGGGAACAGCCAGTATCCGCAATCGCCTGGATCGGGTGCGGCGATCATTCTGGTGGACAGGCAATATGTTGCGCTGTGCTGATCTTGACATTCTCGTCCCTCAAGCCGTCGTCACATAGCCGCCAGCACGAAGCCCATCCAAAGTGTGAAGCATGCGGCGAGGATGATGAGTATCTCAAGTTCTACAGCCGCAGTCAGGCCCCTTCGGCGACGATGTAGCGTCACGGGATAAAGCAGAAAAGCGGCGAACCCCGGCAAAAACGCGGTGCTGAACAAGAACACCAGTCCCTTTGGCGGGCCAGGCGGAGCGTTTGACGCCGCCCTCGTCCCCTCGGGCAATACCAGAACATCCGCCACCACCACACAAAAAACCCCAAGGATCAGGGCGGCGGCGCAGCCAGCAAGAACCCCTGACAGACGGGCCAGCATCCGCGGGCGCGATGTTTCCCTGTCTGTGGCCGCGCTTCTCTTGGCGTCTCGTGTCATATTTCAGTGCATTCCCCGAAACCCAGCCCCAGTGTGCCACCTAGGACCTTGGCTCGCTTGCGGAAATCCTCGGTGCAGAAGATCGCCCCGGTCACCTCATCCGCCCAGAGGCTGCGCCCCAAGGCGGTATCCGTGCGAACGACCCTTTGAACGGGATATATAGCCGACAGTCGGACCGCCGTCTTTTGCAGATGAGGCAAGAATTGGCGCATTATCCGCGACTTTTCCAGATCGACGGTCGGTGCATAATCCATGATCAGCGCGGCCAGATAGCGGCCCGGCGAGGGCTCCTTGGCTTTGTAGAACCAGACATCCGACAGCGGCACGAATTGGTGCCTGCCCGGTGCCATTTCCTCGGCCATGGCGGCGAATTCGGTGCTGACGATCATCAGGTTGTGATGGATCCCGGCACTGTGCAGCGGGCGCACGGGCTTTTGCATCAGCTCAATCCGGCTGCGCTGCAATACCGACACCTCGGCATCATTCAAGGCGCGGGCGCCATCAAGGCTTGGCGAGAACCAGACCCCCTCCGCATCTTCGTCGTCACACAGATTCTTGCCATCCGGGGGCAGGATATGTGCCCCGATGCGGTGCGCAGCCACGAGGGAGACATCGACACAGTAAATCGTCACTCAGGCACCTTCCGCAAGACCCGCGTGGAAATCTGCCACAACCCGCAGCTCGCGCAAGGGGCGAGCGATGGATATCGAGGCGGCATAGGCCGGATGCGCCTTGTAGCGAGCCAACTCTGCTTCATCCGCGAACTCACCATAAACAACGAAATCGACAGGGGCGGACAGGGTGTCGATCCCGAGGTTGCGCCCGATCTCCACGCGGCCATGGGGGATCTGGGTCAGGAGAAGCAAGCCTTCGTAAAGCCGCTCTACATCCGCGCGATTCCGGGCGGAGAAGAACACGACATGGCGCAGCAGCATCACACCCCCACGCGCCGAAGCATGGCCAATCCCCCCGCCAGCGCAAGGAAGACGCCACCGCAGACCCGGTCCATCCGGGTGATCAGCCTCGTACCAAAGCGTCCCGCGCAACGCCTGCCTGCCGCCGCATAGGCCAGCAGGACCGCCAGGTCGATCAGTGAGAAAGTCACCGCCAGAAGCAGGTATTGCGGCAGGACTGGCGCGGCGGCATCGATGAACTGGGGGAGAAGCGCTGTGAAGAACAGGTAACCTTTGGGATTTGTGACGGCGACAAGGAAACTGCGCGAGAACAGGCGGCGCACCTCTGTGACCTGAGCCGTCGGTGCTTCGGCAGAGGCGGCCTTGCTGAAAAGCAGCCGCAGACCGATATAGGCCAGATAGGCCACCCCCAGCCATTTCACGGCCGAGAACAAAAGCTGCGAGGTGGAGAGCAGCACACCCAGACCGGCCGAGACAGCGGCGATCAGAACCAGGTCTGAAAACACCGCCCCCGCGATTCCGAAACCGGCATCGCGCAGCCCGTGGCGGGCCCCGTTGGAGAAGGCCAACAGGGAGGTCGGCCCCGGCATTGCGACGGTTAACAAAGCCGCAAGCGCAAAGGTCAGAAGGGTAATGCTCATGATCTTCTCCGGTTCTGGACAGCAGCAGTGAGTGTGGCGGCAACCAGCATCAGGCTGCCACCGGCGGCGATCATCCGGCTCAGGTTGGCCGACTGCCAGCGCGTGGAATAGGCCCGCCAGATTGTGTCGCCGCCCGGCGCCCGGGCATCGACTGCGGCAAGTTCCCGATTCAGCGGCACATTGGGCGCGACAATGCCCCCAAAGACTCCGATCATATGCACGGCAAGCCCGAGACCCAGCACCGCGGCGGCGACTCTTGCCCGCAGAACGGCCATCATGACGACCGCCAATGTCAGAGCAAAAGGCGTTCCGAAGTAGACGGCGCCGAAAAGCGGATTACGGAGAGAGGCGTTCATCACCTGCATGGCCTCGATGGCCCTGGCCGGGTTGATCATGTCCAGATCGCGCAGGGCTGAACTTTGCCGGGCAGATAAGAAGTCGAAACATGCCTCGCTGAAACTAACTGAAACTAGCAGCGGCAGGGTGAGTAATGCCGATGCCTTGAGCGGCGCAAACCACGTCATCTTGCCGAACGATGCCCCTGACGGATCAGCACTCCAATGAAAATCGCGATGACGGCGACCTGTGCCGTCAGAACGGCGGGCCATATCAGCGGAAACTGCAGGTCCAGATATTTCTGGGGGCCAAAGGACAGCATGGCCATCAGCGCGGCAAGCAGGCTGAGCACCTTGCCCGTCCGGCTGGCAAGGGGACCGATGATCAAAGCAGCAGCCGCAGTCGCAAGGGCGACAGCGAGGAACGGGGCGATTGCGAAAAGCGGAATCGTCGCGGGCGGATGCGGCGGCACCTGCGCGTAAAGGGCGCCCAGCATGACCAGTTGAAGGATGATCAGCACGCTCAGCGCGGCGGAGATCGAACGGGATTCGGACAAGATGGGCCCTCCGGCCAAAGATATGTGTAACTTATATTACGGTTGCGATAATCCGTAACTACAATTACTGATCCTGTCAACGCGGACATTCAGGAGCGAAGGTACATGCGGCAAGAAGCACAGAAGGCGCGGCGAAAAGAGATCGAGCAGGCTGCGCTGGCGCTGCTTGTCCAGCATGGTTATGCCGCGACAACGATGGCCTCTGTTGCCAAGGCAGTTGGAGCCTCGCTTGAAACGCTTTACAAATGGTATGGCGACAAGCCGGGCCTGTTCCGCGCGATGGTGCAGGCCAATATCGAGGAACTGCGTGACGGGCTGTTGATGTCGGCCGCCACATTCCGTGATCCGATTGCCGCCCTGCAGGAGTTCGGCCCCCGGTTAATCGCGGTTCTCACCAGCGAGGAAGTTGTTGCCCTGAACCGGGCGGCGGCGGCCGACCCCAGCGGCGATCTCGGTCGGATCATTGCCGAAACTGGGCGCGGCTCTATTGCGCCACAGTTGACCGGCTTGTTCGACCGGGCAATGGAGAGCGACGACCCTGCGCAGATCACCGAGATCTATCTCGGGCTACTGCTGGGTGATCTGCAGATCCGCCGGGTGATCGGCCGAATGCCGCCCCCTGACGCCACAGAAATCCGGCAACGTTCCGACAGAGCTCTGGAGTTGCTTTGCCGCCTGTTTCCAGCCTGTCCCTCAAAGCTCCCATCCGAGATTTCAGTCGCGTTCGCGTAGGGGCCGTGACTTCCCGTGATCGAGACCGGCCCATAGCCGCCGGTCGACCTCGACTTGTGCTGCCTTCCCGCGCTCTCGGAAGCTGCCGTTCATCTTGCTACGCAGCAAACACTCGGCCACGATAGTAGCGATGAGGGACTGGACAGGCCACGGACTCCGCTCCGAGCAGAAAACGCTTGTCTAGGCTCCAGACTCATTGATCGTCAAAGCCAGAACATGACGGTTGCTGCGAGGGCGACAGCAGAGAGGAAGGTCTTGGCACATCTGTCGTAGCGGGTTGCGATGCGGCGCCAGTCCTTCAATCTGCCGA
>NZ_QXXQ01000022.1 GCF_003570715.1 Gemmobacter lutimaris
GTATTGGATCAGCGGGCGGTCCACCAGTGTCATGATCTCTTTCGGGATCGACTTCGTTGCGGGCAGGAAACGGGTTCCAAGCCCCGCAACCGGAAATACCGCCTTGGTGACCTTTCTGGGCTTCATGATCTGGCTCAATTCCTTTTGCATTCGCATGTTCTCAATGGCGCAAACGCGCCTCTTTCGGCAATGTTACCGCATTCCCAAGCCCATAACCAAGAAAAGTGACAAAAAGGCGCCATTTTGGAAGCCAACTGTGGGAATGCCGCCAGCTTGTGTCAGGCCTAACGTGGCCACTTGGCGCGCTCAAGATGCGCGTGAGGTGTCGGACGGGCATGGGCGCACTTCCGCCCATCTGTGACATTCCCGTGTAACGCGGCTCTGGAAGGAAACCAGTCGAAAGGCAGGCTCATCTCGCTGCGCCGCCCCGAAAAGACCACCCCATTGCAGCCAGTAGCCATCGGGGTGAAAGCCCGCACGATGACGCAAGGCCGTCGGGCTGAAACGCAACACAGTCGTTACCGCCCCGGAGGCCACGGCGGCCCGCGCCCGATGCGCCAGCTTCATGCGTTGCCAGACGCGCCCCGCGATCACCACACCGGGTCGCGCGCCAGTTGCGGGAAGCGGCAAAAATGCCGCGTCCCCCGCCGGCAGGGGCGGCAGACCTTGCAAGGGACGGGCTGCCCCCTCCGCTATGCCCGCATCCAGCCCGCGCAGCAGCAGTTCCACATCCCTCGGTTCGATCCGGCCGGCAACCATGTGGCGAAGCAGGCGGTGGCGTTGATCCCCCCGCAGTCTGTCCAGCGCCGCAGCCCATTCGCGTTCTCCGGCATGGCGGCGCAGAAACACCATGCTGGAGGCGCCGATTTCGCGCAGATCCAGTGGCACACGGTCAGCACGGCGGCGCGCACTGGCCTCAAACCCGTGATGCACCTGCGCATCGGGCACAATGGCGGTCAGGCCATGCGGTGCGAGCCGCAGCGCGACATCGGCATCTTCAAGATAGAACCGATAGGCGAGATCAAAGCCGCCAATGGCCAGAAGGACCTTGCGGTCAAAGGCACAATTGGTGCCCACGGGCTTCACCGCCTGCCGTGATGTCCCGGCACGCAGGCTGATGCCGGGCGGAAGGTGCAGCGCATGATCCTGCCCGGTCGCATCGACCTCGGCTGCCGTCCACTGGAAGGAAATGCCGTTTCGTCCGCGTGTGAACCCGGTTGCCGCGATTACTCCGGGGGTGCGGAAAGCGGCGGCCAGACGGCTGGCCCAGGTTGGCTCGGCCACGGCATCATCGTCGATGAAAGCCACAACGTCGCCCGCCGCAAGCGCAAGACCCGCATTGCGCGCCACAGACAGGTTGGGCACATCGGCCACAGCCAGCTTGCAGCCCACCCCCGCCGTCCGCATCGGGGCGACCACCGCCTCACAGGCGGCGTGGTCGGCCACGATACAAAGCTCCAGCTGCGGGTGATCCTGCTGCCGCAGCCCGGTCAGGCAGCGGCGCAAGGCATCCGGCCGCTGCCAGCTTGCCACGATCACGCTGATCGTGGGCAGATCGGTCACGCGCTGGCCATCTCGGCCATCATGGCCTCGATCCGGGGCACGTCTTCGGGGTTGTTCAGTTCCCAGAACTGGCGCCCCTTGGCTTCCACCTCGACGCAAAGCACATTGCGCCCCTGTTCAAGGAAGCGAAGTTGCTCCAGCCCCTCCAGGGCCTCCAGCGGACCAACCGGCCAGGACGGATAGGCGCGCAGTGCGCGGGGGCGATAGGCATAGACCCCGACGTGGTGGAAAACCGGCGTCGCATCCTCGTCTGCATAGGTTTTCCCGGTGTAGGGGATCACCTCTTTCGAGAAATAGAGCGCCCGACCACCCGTGCCGAATACAGCGGTGGTGCCGCCGACGCGCCCTGACCGGCGATCCGCCAGAAAGCCGTTCAGCGCCCGGCCATCGCAGCGCAGCACCGGCGTCGCAATGTCGGCCTGACTGTCCGAGCGCAGCCCGGCAATCAGATCCTCGACGAACCATGCAGGCGTCAGCGGCGCGTCGCCTTGCAGGTTCACCACCATCTCGTACCCCGGCAGTTTCGCCGCCACTTCGGCGCAGCGCTCGGTGCCGTTCTGGCAGGCAGAGGAGGTCATCACCACCTCGGCGCCAAAGCTTTCGGCATGGGCCTTGATACGGTCGTCATCGGTGGCAACCACCACGCGATCCACCCCCTTCACGCCCTGCGCGGCCTCCCACGAACGACGGATCAGGGTCTTTTCTCCGTCCGGCCCTTTCAGCGACACCAGCGGCTTGCCCGGATACCGGGTCGAGGCATAGCGGGCAGGGATGGCCAGAAGGACGCTCACTTCTTCAGCTCCACGCCCGGCGCGTAGGCGATGAAGAACGGGTTGTCCCAGCCCGCCTTGCCATAGGCCAGCGGCGTGTGATCATCAAAACGCACGACATGGCCCCCTGCCCCGCGCAGCACCGCATCGCCCGCCGCCGTATCCCATTCCATCGTTCGGCCAAGGCGCGGGTAAAGATCGGCTTCCCCCGTCGCCACCAGACAGAATTTCAGCGACGACCCGGCCGAGGTCATGTCCTTGACGCCATATTTTCCGATGTAATCATCTGTCGCAGCATCGCGGTGCGACTTGGAAGCAACGACCATCAGCGCATCATTGTCCGGCGCGCTGACGCGCAGCGGGGTGACCGGGCCGCGCGCGGCCTTGTCGAAAGCGCCGGTTTCCTCGACCGCAGCGCCATCCTCCTGCGTGTAGAACAGCCGCCCCTTGGCCGGGGCATAGACCACACCGCGCAGCGGCACGCCATTTTCGACATAGGCGATGTTGACGGTAAAATCGCCGCGGCGCTGCACGAATTCCTTGGTGCCATCCAGCGGATCGACGATCAGGAAGGTCGAGGCACGCAGATCATGGCTTGCCGCCTGTTCCTCTGTGATCAGGGTTACATCCGGAAATTCCGCGCGCAGGCCCGCCGCGATGATGGCATCGGCCGCCTCGTCCGCCTCGGTCACCGGGCTGGAATCGCTTTTGGACTTCACCTCGAACTCGGGCGAATTGTAGATCTCCATGATCCGGTCACCCGCTTCAAGGGCAAGGCGGCGAATGACGGGAATGAGGGTCGAATGATCCATGGGCAGGCTCCGGTTGGCCCGTCGGGCCTTAATGTTGCTTCATTTTTCTGATCCCCTTATCATCCGTCGCTAAGGGATCGGCAAGATTTCCCGCGCAAGATGGGAACAGAGCCCAAAGAGGTGCGGCAGAATGTTCGAGGCAGAACGCGCAAGGTCGTCGGCACAGTCGGCCTTTGCCACGCTGGAACTTATTTTCCATGCCAGTGTGCGGCATGTGCGGCAAGGCCACGGCAATGCCGTCATCGGACTGCTTCTGAACATGGTGCAGACCGTCGTTCTGGTTCTGGTCTTCTATACAATGATGACGCTGATGGGTTCGAACCGAGCGGCGGCGGTACGCGGCAATTTCGTGCTTTACGTCATGTCAGGCGTCTTCATGTTCATGACCCATTCCAAGGCGCTTGGGGCCGTGGCGGGGGCCGAGGGGCCGACCTCTGCCATGATGAAACACGCGCCGATGAACACCATCGTTTCGATCGCCTCCTCGGCGCTCAGTTCGCTTTACCTGCAACTGCTCTCGGCCTCGTGTGTGCTATACGGCTATCATGCGGCCTTCACGCCCATCACCATCCATGATCCTGTCGGCGCAATGGCAATGATGCTGTTGTCCTGGGCCTCGGGGGTAGCCATCGGCATGATCTTCCTTGCCGCAAAACCATGGGCGCCGGATATTTTCGGTGTCGTGACAATGGTTTACATGCGCGCGAACATGATCGCCAGTGGCAAGATGCTGATCGCCAATCAGGCGCCACACAAGATTCGGCAATGGTTCGACTGGAATCCGCTGTTCCACACGATTGACCAGGGCCGTGGCTTCGTTTTCATGAATTATCACCCGCATTACACTTCGATCGCCTATGCGCTGAAGGTAACTTGCATTTGCTTCGTCATCGGGATGATGGCGGAATTCTATACCCGGAAACATATCTCGGCCAGTTGGTTCTCCAAACGATGAAGCGGCTCGTTGCTGTCCTGATATCCTGCCTCTGCCTCCCTGCCATGGCACAGGACATGCCCGCATTGTTCGATGTGCAGGGCGTGGCCGTAAACGACGTGCTGAACATCCGTGCCGCGCCTGAAGCCGGGGCTGGCCTGATCGGCAGCCTGTCACCCGGTGCCCGTTCGGTCGAGGTGGTGGAGATTGCGCCGAATGGCACATGGGGCCGCATCAATACGGGCGAGGCATCGGGCTGGGTTTCGATGCGCTACCTGACACCCGCGTCGGGACCCGGGTGGCAAAGCCTTGACCGGCCGATGCGTTGTTTTGGCACCGAGCCCTTCTGGTCGCTGGCCTACGATCCCGCGCGGCGCAATATGACCCTGTCGCAGATGGGCGATGAAAACGGGCCTCTGGGTCTGTGGATCGACTGGCATCTGTCCAGCAGCAGCCGTTCCGGGCAGATCGGCTGGGCCATCGAAGGCCCGGCGCGACGCGGCTTTGCCACGCTGACCGCCGAAGCCTGCAATGACGGGATGAGTGACCGGAGCTATGGCCTTTCGATCAGCCTGTTCGTCAATCCATCACAGGAAAGCAGCGCCGAACCCGTCGCGCTTTCGGGCTGCTGTTCGCTTGCGCCCTGATCCGGCGGAACACCGGGCCGAAATGCCGACGTTCCGCAGAAATTCATCCGATTGTCATGCTTGCAGGGGCTTTTCCCCCTGCCTATATACGCCGGGAAGCCGGTTTGGAGCGGGCCGCTCCGCCGCTTGAAATGGGATCGGGGACGGAAGCCTTTTCAGGGTCCGCCTCCACAACATCGCCGAAAGAAGAGGTATCATATCATGGCCAAAGTCATCGGGATCGACCTCGGGACCACGAACTCCTGCGTTGCCATCATGGATGGGTCGCAACCGCGCGTCATCGAGAACTCCGAAGGGGCTCGCACCACGCCCTCCATCGTGGGCTTTACGGAAAATGAACGTCTGGTCGGACAGGCCGCCAAGCGGCAGGCCGTCACCAACCCCACCAACACCGTTTTCGCGGTCAAACGCCTGATCGGGCGCCGCGTGACCGATGCCGAGGTGGAAAAGGACAAGAAACTGGTTCCCTATTCCATCGTGAACGGTGGCAACGGCGATGCCTGGGTCGAGGTCCGGGGCGAGAAATATTCGCCGGCGCAGGTCAGCGCCATGATCCTTCAGAAGATGAAGGAAACCGCCGAAGCCTATCTTGGTGAAACCGTCACCCAAGCCGTGATCACGGTTCCGGCCTACTTCAACGACGCCCAGCGGCAAGCCACCAAAGACGCGGGCAAGATCGCCGGTCTTGAAGTGCTGCGCATCATCAACGAGCCTACCGCCGCTGCGCTGGCCTATGGTCTCGACAAGAAAGAAACCCGCACCATCGCGGTCTATGACCTTGGCGGCGGCACCTTCGACATCACCATTCTTGAAATCGACGACGGCCTCTTTGAGGTGAAATCCACCAACGGGGATACGTTCCTCGGCGGTGAGGATTTCGACATGCGCATCGTCAATTACCTCGCCGAAGAGTTCAAGAAAGAGCATGGCGTTGACCTGACGCAGGACAAGATGGCCCTGCAACGCCTGAAGGAAGCCGCCGAAAAGGCGAAGATCGAGCTGTCGTCCTCCAGCCAGACCGAGATCAACCAGCCGTTCATCTCGATGGACCGCAACTCGGGCACGCCGCTGCACATGGTCATGAAACTGACCCGCGCCAAGCTGGAAAGCCTGGTGGATGACCTGATCAAGAAGTCGATGAAGCCCTGTCAGGCGGCGCTGAAGGATGCGGGCCTGTCGATCAACGACATCGACGAGGTGGTTCTGGTCGGCGGGATGACCCGCATGCCGAAAGTCATCGCGGAAGTGACCAAGTTCTTCGGGAAAGAGCCCCACAAGGGCGTGAACCCCGATGAGGTCGTGGCGCTGGGTGCCGCCATTCAGGCCGGCGTGCTGCAAGGCGACGTGAAGGATGTGGTTCTGCTGGACGTGACCCCGCTGTCGCTGGGTATCGAAACGCTGGGCGGTGTGTTCACCCGTCTGATCGACCGCAACACCACCATCCCGACCAAGAAAAGCCAGGTCTTCTCGACCGCCGAGGACAACCAGAATGCCGTGACGATCCGGGTGTTCCAGGGTGAACGCGAGATGGCCGCCGACAACAAGCTGCTGGGCCAGTTCAACCTTGAAGACATCCCGCCGGCCCCGCGCGGCATGCCGCAGATCGAGGTGACCTTCGACATCGACGCCAACGGCATCGTGTCGGTTTCCGCCAAAGACAAGGGCACCGGCAAGTCACAGAACATCACGATCCAGGCTTCGGGCGGTCTGTCCGATGACGAGATCGACAAGATGGTCCGCGACGCCGAGGCCAATGCCGAAGCCGACAAGAAGCGCAAGGAACTGGTGGAAGCCCGCAATCAGGGTGAAGGCCTGCTTCACTCGACCAAGAAATCTCTGGCCGAGCACAGCGACAAGGTCGATCCCTCGACCGTCGAGGTCATCGAACTGGCGATGGGTGCGCTTGAGGAAACGCTCAAGTCCGATGATGCGGGCAAGATCCGCGGCGGCATCCAGAACCTGACCGAAGCCGCGATGAAGCTTGGCGAAGCCATCTACAAGGCGCAGCAGGCCGACGGTGACGGCGGTGGCGACGAAGATGGCCCCCGTTCGGTCGATGACGACATTGTCGATGCTGATTTCGAGGATCTCGGCGAAGACAAGCGGAAGTAAGACCGCGGAAATCCGAAGGGGGCGGTCCGGCAACGGGCCGCCCCTCTCCGGTTCCGAAGGGGGATAAGCCATGGCAAAACGTGACTACTACGAGGTGCTCGGCGTCTCGCGCGGGGCATCTGCGGATGAACTGAAGAAAGCCTACCGGGCCAAGGCCAAAGAGCTTCACCCCGACCGCAACTCCGACAATCCCAATGCCGAAGCCGAGTTCAAGGAAGTGAACGAGGCTTATGACGTTCTGAAGGATGCCGACAAGAAGGCCGCTTATGACCGTTTTGGCCATGCGGCGTTCGAAGGCGGCATGGGCGGCGGCGGCGGCCCGCGCGGTGGCGGCTTCAGCGGCAATGGCGATTTCGCCAGCGCCTTCTCGGACGTGTTCGAGGATCTGTTCGGCGATTTCATGGGCGGCGGCGGTCGTGCCGGAGCACGCTCGCGTGCACAGCGCGGCTCGGACCTGCGTTACAACCTGCGGATCAATCTGGAAGAAGCCTACAAGGGTGTCCAGAAAACCATCAACGTCCCGGCTTCGGTACCTTGCGATGCCTGTCACGGCACCGGCGCCGAAGGCGGTGCCGAGCCTGTCACCTGTCCGACCTGCTCGGGTATGGGCAAGGTGCGGGCGCAACAGGGCTTTTTCACCGTCGAACGCACCTGCCCGACCTGCAACGGCATGGGGCAGATGGTGAAGAACCCCTGCAAGGTCTGTCAGGGTGCCGGCCGGGTGGAGAAAGAGCGCGCGCTTTCCGTCAACATCCCCGCCGGGGTGGAAACGGGCACCCGCATCCGGCTGGCTGGTGAGGGCGAGGCCGGTCTGCGCGGGGGGCCGACGGGCGACCTTTACATCTTCATCGAGGTGAAGGAGCACGCGATCTTCCAACGCGACGGCGTGCATCTGTTCTTCCGCGTGCCGGTGCCGATGGCCACCGCTGCGCTGGGGGGCGAGGTCGAGGTGCCGACAATCGACGGGGGCCGCAGTCGCGTGAAGGTGCCTGCGGGCAGCCAGACCGGCAAGCAGATGCGGTTGCGCGGCAAGGGTATGCCTGCGCTGCGCGGGGGCGGCACCGGCGATCTGCTGATCGAACTGGTGGTGGAAACCCCGGTGAACCTGACCGCCCGTCAGCGCGAACTGTTGCGCGAATTCGAGAAGCTGTCGGAAGAAAACAACCCCGAGGCCAGCTCCTTCTTCAAGAAGGTGCGCAGCTTCTGGGACGGGATGAAGAACTGAAATGACCGGGGCGCCCTTGTGGCGCCCCTTTCGTTTCAGGCCCGGCGGATCGGATCTGCCAGTAACCGCAGCCCGTTCAGCACCACCAGAACCGTGCCGCCCTCGTGCCCCAGCACTGCCAATGGCAACGGCAGGTCGAAGAACAACCCGCCCACCACCAGCACCAGCATGGCGCCCAGCGCGAAGATCAGGTTCTGCCGGATGATGCGCGCCGTGCGGCGGGCCAGATGTCGGGCAGCGGCCAGTTGCCCCATCTCGTTCGACATCAGAGCCACATCGGCGGCCTGCAAGGCGACCTCGCTGCCTGCCGCACCCATTGCAATGCCAACATCTGCGCGGGCCAGCGCGGCCGCATCGTTCACCCCGTCGCCGACAAAGGCCACGCGCCCCTGCGCCGCCAGATCACCCACCAGCGCCACCTTGTCCGCGGGCAGAAGATCGGCGTGGATCTCGGCCTCCTGAAACCCCAGTTCGGCCCCGATGCGGCGGGCGACAGCGTGTCGGTCGCCGGTCATCAACGCAAGGTTCAACCCCTCGGCCCGCAGCCGTGCCACAGCGGCGCGCGAGCTGTCGCGCGGTCGGTCTGCCACCGTTACCGCGCCGATCACCTGCGCCTCGCGCCCCAGCCAGATCAGCGTTTCCGCTCCGTCGCTGACACCGCCCAAATGCGGCAGATCGACCCCCATGCGGGCCGCCATCCGGGCGTTTCCGGCCCAGAGCGGGCCATCAGAATGCTGGCCGGTCACGCCTTCGCTGGGATGCGCACGCACCTCATGCACACCGACGGCGGCGATGCCACGCGTGGCGGCCTCGCGGCGGATCGCATCGGCAATCGGGTGCTCGGACTGCGCCTCGATCCCGGCGAGCAGGGCCAGAAAGGCGGTTTCGTCGGTCGTGTGCAGACCCGTCACCTCGGCCCGGCCGGTGGTCAGCGTGCCGGTCTTGTCAAAGGCGAAGGCACGCACCTCGGCCAAAGCTTCGAGGGCGCCACCGCCCTTGAACAGCACCCCGCCACGCGCCGCAGCCGACAAGGCCGACAGGATCGCGGCGGGAACCGAGATCACCACCGCACAGGGGCTGGCCGCGACCAGCAGCGTCGCCGCCCGGTAAAGCGCAGTATCGGTATCGGTGCCGACCGCCAGAAACCCCAGAAAAGCGGCAATCGCCCCCAGCAAGACCGCAATCGTATACCGCTGCCCGAACCAGTCAGAGAACCGCTCCGACGGCGCCTTTTGCGATTGGGCTTCAGTCACCAGCGCAACCATGCGGGCCACCGTGCTGTCAGCGGCGGCATGGCTGACCTCCACTTCCAGCACACCGTTCAGGTTCACCGTCGCCTCGAACACCCGGTCGCCCGGCGCCTTGTGCGCAGGCATCGATTCGCCCGTGATGGTCGAGAGGTCCATCGACGCCTCGCCTTCGAGGATCACACCATCCACCGGCACCCGCGCACCGGGCCGCACCACGACCATATCACCGGGCAGCAGGCTGGCCGAAGGCACCTCCACCACTTTATCGCCCTGTCGTTTCAGCGCTGTATCAGGGCGCAGCGCCATCAACGCCTCGACCGCGCGGCGGGCACGGCCCATCGCCCGCGTTTCCAGCGTTTCGGAAATGGCGAAAAGTGTCAGCAGGACGGCACCTTCCAGCGCCGAATCGACTGCGGCGGCGGCAAGCGCGGCAAGCACCATCAACAGGTCAATGTCGAGCCGCCGCTCTTGGAACAGCGCACCGAGTGCCGAAAGGCCTGTCGGCACACCAGCCGCCAGATAGACAGCGATCAGACCCGCCGGTCCCCACCAGCCGGGCAGCAGGAACGCACTGACCAAGGCCGCCGCCATGCCGGTCAGGACCAGGGCAGTCAACGGCAGATCCATGTCACCATGGTCGTGGGAGTGGCTGTGTTCGGTCATGGCTGTCCCCTTGCGGGACAAGCCTATGCGAGAAGCTGTTCGCCCGCAAAGCCGGTAATGCGCGCCGTGACGATCTGACCCTCGGGTTGATCGCTTTCGAAGCGGACTTCGGCGAAATGCTCTGTCCGGCCCATGCGCGGGGTCTCGGTCAGGATGTGACGCATCTCGCCTGCCTGGCTGGCCAGATACCGCGTCAGTGCGGCTTCACCCTCGGCCCGCAGCCGCGCGGCACGGGCCTTGGTGACCGCACCGTTCACCTGTGGCATACGGGCGGCGGGCGTGCCCTTGCGCGGGCTGAAGGGAAAAACGTGCAGGAAGGTCAAACCACAATCCCTGATCAACCGGACCGAGTTTTCGAACATCTGTTCGGTTTCCGTGGGGAAGCCAGCAATGATGTCGGCGCCGAACACGATGTCAGGCCGCAGACGCCGCGCCTCTTCACAGAAACGGATCGCATCGTCGCGCAAATGTCGGCGTTTCATCCGCTTCAGGATCATGTCATCCCCGGCCTGAAGGCTCAGGTGCAGATGCGGCATCAGGCGCGGCTCGGTCGCGATGGCCTGCATCAGCATCTCATCCGCCTCGATCGAATCGATGGAGCTGATGCGCAGGCGCGGCAGATCCGGCACCAGCCGCAGGATGCGCATCACCAGATCGCCAAGCCGCGGCGTCGCGGGCAGGTCTGCCCCCCAGCTCGTCAGATCAACGCCGGTCAGCACGACTTCCTGAAAACCCTTGTCTACCAGACGCTTGATCTGCTCAACCACGACGCCAGCAGGCACGGACCGCGAATTGCCCCGGCCATAGGGGATGATGCAGAAGGTGCAGCGATGGTCACAGCCGTTCTGCACCTGAACATAGGCACGATGGCGGCCGAACCCGTCGATGAGATGCCCGGCGGTTTCCCGCACCGACATGATGTCATCGACCTGAACCTTCTCGGTCAGACCGATCAGGTCGGGCGCACGCAGGCTTTGCCAGGTGTCGGCCTTCATCTTCTCGGTATTGCCGATGACCTTGGTCACCTCGGGCATTCCCGCAAAGGTTTCCGGCTCGGTCTGCGCAGCGCAGCCGGTAACGATGACCGGCGCACCGGGGTTTTCGCGAGCAAGGCGGCGGATTTCCTGCTTGGCTTTGCGCACCGCCTCTGCCGTAACCGCACAGGTGTTCACAATGACAGCATTATCCACACCCGCCGCTGCGGCGAGTTCCTTCATCGCTTCGGTCTCATAGGCATTCAGCCGGCAACCGAGTGTCGAAAACACCGGTACCGTCATAGCAGGCCCGACAGGAAATCCGGCCGCAGAATGCCGTCAAAGACACGGGCCACCGGCCCCGCCATCCAGACCCCGTCGTCGCGCCAGTCGATTTCCAGCATGCCGCCATCCACCACGATCTCGACCTTGCGCCCGGTCAGACCACGCTCCGCCGCAGCCACCGCCGTAGCACAGGCCCCCGAGCCGCAGGCCAGCGTGATCCCCGCGCCGCGTTCCCACACCCGCATGCGCAGCCTGTCGGGCCCCAGCAGGCTGGCAAATTCGACATTGGTGCGTTCGGGGAACAGCGCATGATGTTCGTAGACGGGGCCTTCGGCAGGCAAATCCACTGCCTCGGCATCCGCGACAAAGAAAACGCAATGGGGGTTGCCCATGCCGACCGCCACAGGCGTGCCGGGCAAGGGCAGGTGCGCGGTATCCTGCGGCGCGGCAAGCGGAATCTCCTGCCAGTCGCGTTGCGGGTGCCCCATGTTCACCGACACACGGCCGTCGGGCAGACGGCGGGCCAGCAACCGGCCGCGCTGAGTCACCAGTTCGACCGCATCACGGGCAAGCTGCCCCATCATGTAATCGCTGACACAGCGCGTGGCATTGCCGCAGGCCCCGGCCCGGCTGCCATCGGAATTCCAGAAATCCAGTGCGAAATCTGCCTCGGCCGAGTCGCGGATTTCAGCAAGCTGGTCAAACCCCACGCCGCGATTGCGGTCCCCCACCGCGCGCGCCAGCGCAGCAGTGACCACCGCCCCGCGCCCGCGCGAGTCGATCACCACGAAATCATTGCCTGCACCGTGCATCTTCATGAAGGGCAGGCCATGGGGGAAAAGCTCTGTCATGCCCGCCTCCTACCCCAGTTCAAAGGATTCTTCCAGAGATGACAATTTTCTGCGGATTGGCCCTTGACCGCCTCGGACGAACTCCGTAGTTAGCCGCTCACAGAAGGCGGGCCCGTAGCTCAGTTGGTAGAGCAACTGACTTTTAATCAGTGGGTCACAGGTTCGAATCCTGTCGGGCTCACCACTGTATCTTCCATTGCAGCATGACATAGACGTTACCCTCAGGGGTTCGTGTTGCGCTGCGGAAATTCATCGGAAAATGGCGCAAAACCCCGCCGTGCTGACGCACCGCGAGGTCGCATGAGTTTGTTTTTGATCTATAATTTGCAGACCGTGCCCCAGGACCATGGTGGAGCCCCCGCCTGACAAATGCGCCCTCCGCCCCTGCGCGTCGGGCCAGCAGTGTGAAGAGCGCGATTGTTGGTTGCAAACTGGGTCAGGTGTGGTTGGGACCATCGTCGCGGCCCCGGCCCCGGCCACCTTTCCGCCCGCCCCTGTCGTCGCCCGGCGCATCATCAGCCCCGCGCCCCTTGCCACCCCGGCGACCGCCCTTGTCGTCGCCCAGATCATGCGTTGCACCGTCATCGGCGCCACGTCCCCTGCGAACCTTCAGGATCTCGGCCCCGTCCTTCATGGAAAGGGAATGACCAAGCCGCGGCAGATGCGGGGTCGCGCCACCTGCACCGGGGGCAAGCGTGATGACGAAGGCGGTGAGCAGTGCGGCAGAAAGGCCGGGCTTCAGGATCTTGGACATATGAAGTTCCTCCAATGAACGCAGGCATCTTGCCTGGGCAAACCCAGCCTGACATTCCGCCCTCCCCGCTGGCGACAGCACCCGGACCCCTGCCCCGGCCACTCAGACCTCCGCTGTCCCTGCGTCGGACCTCAGGCAGACCCGAGTTCGGACCTTGGTCCGATGAGACTTGCAATCCTCCGGTCCCCACCGCCTGATAGATGGCGACAACGAGGATGACCCGATGTGACGACAATGCGCGACGATTTTTCCTCCATGCAGGGGAACAGCCGGGCGGCATCGCTCCGGACGCGGCTCGTCGGCCTGCCCCTGCATTACCGTTTTGCGCTGGCGGGCAGCCTCGTCACCCTGATCGGCATGGCCGTTATCGGCTCGATCGTCAGCAGTAGCATCGAAACGGGCGTTGTCCGCAACTCGGCAATTTCAAGCGCGGTCTACATGGAAAGCCTCGTCGCGCCGATGTCGCAAGAGCTTGTCCGGTCTGCAACCCTGTCGGCGGAAACCATCGAGCGGATGAACGATCTGTTGACCCGGTCCCCGCTTTCAGAGCGGGTCATCTCGGTCAAGATCTGGCGCCCCGGCGGGTTGCTTGCCTTCAGCAGCGATGCAGACCTGATCGGACAGCACTTCCCGCCAAGCGAGGAATTGCAGCAAGCCTGGGACGGGCAGTTGAACGCCTCGTTCGATCAGCTTGAGGGCGCGGAAAGCCTGCGCGAACGCGAAACCGGCGTGCCGCTGCTGGAAGTCTACAATCCCATACATTCCATCGTATCGGGCGAGATCATCGCGGTAGCCGAATTCTACCTTGATGCGACCGAGCTGGAGGCCGATCTGCGCGGCGCCCATGCCCGCGCCTGGGCCGCGGTCGCCATCGTCACCGGCATGACCTTTCTGGCACTTTTCAGCATCGTGCGCTCGGGCAGCCGGACCATAGAAGACCAGACCCGGCGCCTGAGGCATCAGGTGGACGAACTCGCGCGGATCTCGGCCCAGAACGAAGCGCTGCGAACCCGTGTTCAGGGCGCGTCGCAACGGGTAAGCGAGACGAACGAACGCTACATGCGGCGGGTCAGTGCGGAATTGCATGATGGCCCGGCACAAGCGCTGGCACTGGCCTCGCTGCGTCTGGATGCGGTGATGCGCCGGGCTGGCGTGGCCCCCGATGACCCGGAGGCATTGCAGATGCGTGGCTGTCTGGACGAGGCGCTGCGCGACGTGCGCGACCTGTGCAGCGGGCTGACTCTGCCGGAACTTGACAGGCGTTCGGTGGCGCAGACGCTGGACCTTGCCATTTCGGCACACGAACGGCGATCAGGCGCAACGGTGTATCGGTTGTTCGGGCGCGAAGGCCCTCTGGCGGTGCCCGCACCGCATCCCTTCCTGATCTGTATCTACCGCTTTGTGCAGGAGGGCTTGATGAATGCCTACCGCCATGCGCCCGACAGCAAGGTGCAGGTCAGCGCAAGGGCCACCGACGGGCAGATGATCATTCGCGTGACGGATGACGGCCCCGGCTTCGACCCTGCACAGCGCAGCGTCACAGGGCTTGGCCTTGCCGGCCTGCGGGAAAGAGTGGAAAGCATCGGCGGCAGTTTCGAGATTGAAAGCTGTCCGCAGGGCGGCACCCGCCTTGCAATGACGCTGCCATGGGAGGCCACTTGATGCCGGGCAAGGTGCATATCGTGGTTGCCGACGATCACCCTCTGTTTCGCGGCGGTGTCGTGCTGACGCTTCAGGAGCATGGCGGTTTCGCGGTTGTGGCACAGGCCGGAACCGCGAAAGACGCCGTTGCCGCCGTCGAGGCACATATGCCCGACATCGTTTTGCTGGACATCTCGATGCCGGGTTCCGGGCTTGCGGCGGCGGACGAGATTGCAAGGCGTTTTCCTGCGGTCGCCATCGTCATGCTGACCGCCTCGGAGACCGACGAAGACCTGCTGGCGGCGCTGAAGGCCGGGGCGCGGGGGTATTCGCTGAAAGGTGTTGGGGCGGATGAACTGACTGGCATCCTGCTGGGCGTGGCAGAGGGGGCTTCCTATGTGCCTCCGGCGCTGGCGGGCCGCGTACTGGCCGCCTTGCAGGACCGCCGCCGGGCAACCGCATCCCCGGAAGTGGAGGATCTGACGGAACGCGAAGCTGCGATCCTTCGTCATGTCGCGCTGGGGCAAAGCAACAAGGAAATTGCCCGCGCCCTCGACCTTCAGGAAAAGACGATCAAGCATTACATGACGAATATCCTGCAAAAGCTTCAGGTCAGAAACCGCGTAGAGGCGGCCCTGAAAGCGCGCGATCTCGGGCTGTCCTGAGCGGGGCTCAGATCTGTGATGTGTCAGAAATGACCCATCTCTGGCGTCACGCCGACAGGTGCTGGACAAGGGAACGCCCTTTCCGTTTCTGATGAGCCGGGGAGGACGATACTTATGGGCAGTTTCTGGCCCGGCAGGGCGCACCGCAAGGCGGCGCTGGCCGTTTGCATATACGGCTTGGGCCTGCTTGTGGGGATCACACCCGCGCGGGCCGAGGTGCTGCGCATCCTGACCTCGATGCCGCCCGCGATGACCGATCCCTATGTCGCCCGTATCAAGGCACAGATCCCGGAACTGGATGTTCTGGTGCTGAACAAGAACACCGTTTCGGCGGTGGAGGAACTGCTGCGCGGAAATGATCGCGCCTTCGACATCTTCTGGGCTTCCGCCCCCGAGTCGTTCGAGTTGCTGGCGCGGCGCGGACGGTTCGCACATGAGTCCGGCTGCACCGCAATCCCGGCCGAAGGCTATGGCCCCTTCGCGCTGTCTTCGATCGGCTGGACCTTGCGCCGTGACGGACCGCGCGCGCCGCAGGACTGGGACGACCTTCTGGCGCCCCAATGGCGCGGCCAGATCGGCATGGCGCCGCCCTCGCGTTCCGGCACTGCGCATATGACGGTGGAACGCTTTCTTCAGGTGCGGGGCTGGAACGATGGCTGGCGATACTTCCTCGCCCTGACCGAAAACCTTGCCACCATCACCTCGCGCAGCTTCGGGGTGACCGACGGCATCCGCAGCGGGCGGTTCGACATCGGGTTGACCATCGACTTTCTTGCCGGAACGGCGGAACCGGAACTGCAATTCCACTATGGCACGCCCGCCATCCTGTTCCCGGCGCAGATCGGGTTGCTGGCGGGTGCAGGCAATCCGCTAGGTGGCTGCGCCTTCATAGCCGCCGTCACCGATGACGCGGGGCAACGCCTGTTGCTGCAACCCGGCATCGGCCGTATCCCGATTTCCCCCCGCGTGCGCGAAGCGGCGGGCGACCTGATACCACCGGAAATCCGGGCCGCCGTCCGCTCGCAATGGCTGCGCTATAATGCCGGGCTGGCCTCGGAACGCTATTGGGCGGTAAACGTGATCTTCGATCTGGCGATCACCGACCGGCTTGACCGGCGCCGCGCCCTCTGGACACGCCTGCACGCCCTGGAAAGCCGCGCGCCTGCGGCCGAAACAGCCGCTATCCGAAGGGCGATGCAGTCGATTCCGATTTCGGAACTTGAGGTGCGCACCGCGGGCGACACCAGTTTCGCCAATCGCGTGATGGAACTGACAGACCTGCCGACACCCCAGCGCGATCTGGTCCGCGCATGGCAGGCCCGGATCGACCGGCAACTGGCCGAGATTGAGCTCGCGCTGTCCGGTCTTGAACAGCGGGGCCGCCCATGATCCGCCATCTGGGCATTTGGCAGCGCCTGTTGCTGGTCGTGGGGCTGATCATTCTTCTGCTCTGGGTCAATCTGGCGCTGGCAATCTATTTCCTGTGGCAGGCGCAGGGCCGGTATCGCGCCCTTGCCGATACCGAAGTGCCACGCCTTGTGCTGACCGGCGAACTCGCCCGCCATTCGGCGGATCTCGCGGGGCTGGCAACCTCAGTTCTGGGCGGTCAGGCGGATGAGGCCGCGCTACTGGCGGAAACGCGCCGTATCGACGCCGCGCTGACGCAGGCCCTTGCCGCACAGCCCTCGGGCACGGCGCCGGTTACCGGGATGCCACTGCGGGCCAGCATGCAGAAAGTCATTCAGGGCACACAGGCCCAGCTTGCCCTGTCACGCGACATCGCGACATCGCTGGACAGCCTGCGCTGGCTGAACATCGACATTCAGGACGAGATCGAACCGATCTTGCGGGATTTCGATTACAACATCGAAAGCCGGATGCTGGAGCTGCGCCGCGCCGAAAGTCCGCGCGACCGCGATGCCCTTGCCGCCGCCATCTCGCGCGAACGGCGCAACCGTGATGTCTTTGCCGAGATCGGCGCCGATGCGGCCACGGCGATGACCCTGATCGTGCAGGGCGCGGTGGCAGACGACGCCGAGCGGATCGACCAGTTGTCCACGCTGTTGCAGGACTTTGCCACCCGCATGGCAGAACGCCTGTCGCAAGTGCCCGAAGCGCCAGAATATCTGACCCTGCGCCAGTCGTTGCAGCGGCTGTTTGCACTGGTCGAGGGCGACAGGTCGATCCTTGGGCAGCGGCAGATCTGGCTGGAAACGCGGGCGCAATCCTATGCCGCCATCGAAACCACGCTTCAGGGGATCAAGGCGCTGCAGACCCGGCTGGAACGGCTTTCCGCCCATGAAAAGACCGAGGTTCTGGCCCGTATCGAAGCCTCGGCCACCGGCGTCCGGCGCATGGCGCTCTGGCTGATCGGGGGCACTTTTCTGGTGGGTTTACTGGGCGCGATGGCGCTGGACAGGCTGATCCGCACCCGGATCGTGGTGCCGTTACGCAGCCTGACCGAAGATCTGCTGGCGACGGCGGAAGGTCAGGCCCCGCCCCCGCCCGCCAGCGATGACATGGCCCGACTGACCTTTGCGGTGGGTGAATTTCGCCGCGCCATTGCCGCGCGGGATCGCGCCATCGCCGATCTGCGCACCACGCAGGACGAGTTGGTTCAGGCGGGCAAGATGGCAGCGCTTGGCACCCTTGCCGCCGGGATCAGCCACGAATTGAACCAGCCGCTTGGCGCCATGACCTATCGCATGGCGTTGCTGAAATCGGCGGCCGAGGCGGGCGACATGGCTGGGGTGGAACGGCAGGCGCAGCTTGTCACCGCACTGGCCGAGCGGATGCAGGGCATCATCCAGCATCTGCGACGCTTTGCGCGGCGTGGCCGGTTCGAAAGCCAGACGCTGAATCTTGGTGCAATGGCCGATGAGGCGGCAGCCCTGCTGGATACAAGGTTTGCCGAAACCGGCGTCAGGCTGGACATCGCCCCCGGCACCCGCGCAGCGAACGTGACCGGCGATCCGATCCTGACGGAACAGGTGATCCTCAACCTGCTGACGAATGCGGTGGATGCGATCGAGGATCTGGGCCCGGATGCCCCACCCGATCGCCGCAGGATCGAGGTTGCGGCGTTGCGGCAGGGCGCCGACTGGTTGCTGCACATCTCTGATACTGGTGTGGGGTTGGGCAATCTGGATCCCGACAGCGCCATGATGCCCTTCGTTTCCACCAAGGAAGCCGGGCGCGGGCTGGGGTTGGGGCTGTCGATTTCCTACAACATCATGCGCGACATGCAGGGCGATCTGCGCATCTCGTCGCGGGACGAGGGTCAGGGCGCAGTCGCCACGTTGCGCCTGCCCTGCGCGAAAGAGGGTCCGACCGATGGGACATGAAATCTATGTCGTGGACGACGATCCCGATTTCCGCGACGCCACGCTGGAACTTCTGCAAGGCTCGGGCTTTGACACGCGCGGTTTCGCGGCAGGGCCGGATCTGCTGGCGGTGCTGGAGCCGGAATTTGAGGGGATCATCCTGTCAGACCTGCGCATGGCGGGCATGTCAGGGATGGACCTGCTGACCGCCGTGCGCAAGGCCGCGCCTTCTGTTCCCTTCGTGCTGATCACCGCGCATGGCGACATCAAGGCCGCCGTCGGTGCCATCCGCAGCGGTGCCTTCGACTTTCTGGAAAAGCCCGCCCCGCCCGAACTGTTGATCGCTACCGTCCGGCGCGCATTGAACGCCCGTAAACTCGTGCTGGAAAACCAGCGACTGAAAGCCCGGATCGCACGCGGCACTGACATCCGCGCCCGCATTCTTGGCAAGTCAGATCCGGTCAAGACCCTGCGCCGCGAGGTGGAGGCGGTGACCGGGCATCGTGTTGATGTGCTTCTGGTCGGTGAAACCGGCACTGAAAAGGGCCAGATCGCCCGCGTGATCCACGATTTTTCCGGGTCAGAGGGCGAATTCGTCATGCTGGATGGCGGCGGTCTGACCGAGACGAATTTCGATGAAACCTTCCTTGGCAATGGCGCAGGCCGCCCCGGCGTGCTGGAGCTTGCGGCGAAAGGCACGCTGTTCATCGACCGTATCTCCACCATGAGCAAGGCGCTGCAACTGCGTATGGTTTCGCTTCTGACCAGCCCCGAAACCGCGGGAGGGTGCCGGGTCGTGGCCGCGATGCCGCCCGAGGATCTGGCGGATCTGCCTACCGATCTGATCTTCCGGCTGAACCTCGCCGAGATCGAGGTGCCACCTCTGCGCGAGCGTGGCGAAGATTTCTTCCTGCTGTTCGAACATTTCCTGCGCGAGGCCGTCGCCCGTCACAAGCGCCCGTTTCCTGAAATTTCGGCCACCGAAATCCGTCGCCTGCGCAACCACGCCTGGCCCGGCAACCTGCGAGAGTTGCGCGGCGTGGCCGAACGGCTTGTGATCGGGCTGCGCGTTTCGCTGCGCGAAGACAATGCGCAGGCGGCTGGTCCGCAAAGCTATGACGAGGCCATGCGCGAATTTGAAACCGCGCTGCTGATGTCCGCGCTGCGGCACAGCGGCGGCCGCAAGGCCGAAGCCGCTGATTCTCTGGCCATTCCGCGCAAGCGGCTTTACCTGCGCCTGAAAGCCTGCGGGTTGTGACGGCGGGTCAGAACTGACCCGCACCGCGCGTCACAGTTGACCCGAAACTTATAGAAATATCAATTAAAATCAATAATTTGTGCAAACCTCATGCACCCCCTACCCCTAAGCGGGCGAAATGAAACGCTCAAGGGAGGAGAACCATGGGCAAAGCACTCCGCGGGTCCGTCGCTGTCGCGGCGCTGACCTGTCTTGCCAGCACGGCCTATGCGGCCGACAAGGTGGTGATCGTCACATCGTTCCCCGAGGACATGACCTCGGTGATCGAAAAGGCCTTCGAGGCCGCACACCCGGAATATGATCTGGAGGTGCTGAACAAAAGCACCTCATCCGGTGTGAAATACATCAAGGAAATCGCTTCGAACAACACCGCCGACATGTTCTGGGCCTCAGCCCCGGATGCATTCGAGGTGCTGAAGAAAGAGGGCCTGCTGCTGAAGGCCGGTCTTTCGACCGAAGGCATCCCCGACCAGATCGGCAGCTACCCGATCAACGATCCCGACGGGTTCTATTACGGCTTTGCCGCCTCGGGCTACGGCATCATGTGGAACACCCGCTACATGGAGGCGAACGGGCTGGAGCCTGCACGCGAATGGGCGGATCTGGAGAAGCCCGAGTATTTCGGCCATGTCGGCATGTCCTCGCCCTCGCGGTCGGGCACCACGCATCTGACGGTGGAAACCGTGCTTCAGGGCGAAGGCTGGGATCAGGGCTGGGCCGACTGGAAATGGATGGCGGGCAACTTCGCCAGCGTGACCGAACGGTCCTTCGGCGTGCCGGACGGGGTGAACACCGGAAATTTCGGCATGGGCATCGTGATCGACTTCTTCGCCTTTTCGTCGCGCGCCTCGGGCTTCCCGGTCGATTTCGCCTATCCGACGGTCACCGCGCTGGTGCCCGCCAATATCGGCATCGTCGCCAATCCGGCGAACGAGGCGGGGGCGAAGGCTTTCGTATCCTTCCTGCTGTCGGAACCGGGGCAGGAAACGCTGTTCGATCCGGCAATCATGCGTCTGCCGGTCAACCCCTCCACCTATGCCAAGGCACCCGAGGGGCTCCCGAACCCGTTCACCGACAATTCCATCGGCGCGGCGGTGAAGTTCGATGTCGATAAATCGGGCGCGCGTTACTACGTCGTCAGCTCGCTTTTCGACGTCATGGTCACCTACCGGCTGGACGACCTGCGCGCCGCCGTGCGCGCTGTGCAACTGGCTGAAGAAAAGCATGCGGGCAGCGACAATGCCGAAGCCAAGGCGCTGATCGCCGAGGCGCGCAAGCTGATCGAGGCCATGCCGATCACCGAGGAACAAAGCCTCGACCCGGCCTTTGCAGGCGCCTTCACGAAGGTCCGCAAGGAACAGGGCGACGAGATCGGCCAACGTCAGGCCGAGCTTGAACAGCAATGGGATGCGATGGTCGTGGCCAATTACGCCAAGGCCCGTGAACTGGCGGAAAAAGCCGCCGGCATGTGATGCCCGAACCGGCGCCGCGGAAAGTAGGGCCCCGCGGCGCCCGTCAGCGTGGTGCGGCCGCTCCCGGCGGCACCACGCACCCTTTCCAGCAGGACACCCCCATGAGCCACAGACCCGCCACGGGCACGGGACGGCAGACGCTTGCCGACCGGCTTCCCGCCTTCCTGTTTCCGCGCCTCAGCCCCATCGCGCTGACCGGCGTCTTCATCGCCATCTTCCTGATCGGTTTCCTGATCTTCCCGGTGCTTCAGGTCATCCATGTCGCCTTCCAGAACCCGGCGACCGGCGCGCTGACGCTTCAGAACTTCGGTGATTTCTTCGCCACGGCGCTGTTCCGCGAAAGCTTTGTCAATTCCTTCTACGTTTCGGCCATGTCGGTGGTGGTGGCGACGGTAATCGCGCTGCCGCTGGCCTATATCACCACGCGGTTCAACTTCGGTGGCTCCGCCCTGATCCAGAGCCTTGGCTTCATCCCGCTGATCATGCCGCCCTTCGTGGGCGCGGTAGCGATGCAGCTGATCTTCGGGCGCAATGGCACGATCAACCTGCTGCTGCGGCAGCATCTGGGCTTTACCATTCCCTTCATGGAGGGGCTGAACGGTGTGATCCTCGTGCAGTCGATCCACTATTTCCCCTTCATCCTGATCAACCTGTCGGCCAGCCTGCGCAACATCGACCGTTCGATGGAAGAAGCGGCGCAAAACCTTGGCGCGCACGGGCTGCGGCTGTTCCGCCGCGTGGTGTTTCCGCTGGCAACGCCGGGCTATGTGGCTGGGGCCGCACTGGTGTTCATCAAGGTGTTCGATGATCTGGGCACACCGCTGCTGCTGAACGTCAACAACATGCTGGCCCCGCAGGCCTATCTGCGCATCACCTCTGTCGGGATCAGTGATCCGATGGGCTATGTGATCTCGGTCATTCTGGTCGCCTTCTCGATCCTGTCGCTCTGGGCCTCGTTCCTCGTGATGCGCGGCAAGGATTATGCGACGGTCCAGAAGGGCGGCGGCGGTCTGGCAAAGCGCGACCTCGCCCCGCGCGAGAAGGTGCTGGCCTATGGCGTGGTGATGTTCATCCTCGCCGTGGTGCTGTCACCGCATATCGGGCTGTTCCTGCTGTCCATCGGCACGATCTGGAGCTTCGCGCCATTGCCCGACGGCTATACCCTCGCCAATTACGCCCGGATGTGGGAAGCGTCGCAGGATTACGTCGTCAACACCGTCCTTTACGCGGGCCTCGCCGCCACGCTGGACGTGCTGATCGGCACCGCCATCGCCTATATCGTGCTGCGCACCGGCATCGCAGGGCGCAAGTGGCTGGATTACCTTGCCACCGCCGCGCTGGCCGTTCCGGGCGTGGTGCTCGGGATCGGCTATCTGCGCACCTTCCAGGATGTGAACGTGCCCTTCCTCGACAAGCCGCTGGCAAGCTGGTGGGTCATCATCGCGCTGGCGCTGACAATCCGGCGCCTGCCCTACGCGCTGCGCGCCTGCATGGCGGCGCTGCAACAGGTCAGCCTCGCCCTGGAGGAAGCGGCCGAAAGCCTTGGCGCAACCAAGCTGCGTTCGATCCGCAAGATCGTGGTTCCACTGATGACCGGCGGCATTCTTGCGGGCTTCGTGACCAGCTTCGCCACAGCGGCGGTGGAACTGTCGGCCACCATCATGCTGGTGTCCTCGGACAGCGACAGCCCGCTGGCCTATGGCATCTACCTGTTCATGCAGACCCCGTCGGGGCGCGGTGCGGGGGCGGCGCTGGGAATGCTGGCCGTGGTCATCGTCGCACTGGGCACGGTCCTGTCCCAGATCATCATCGAACGCGACAAGAAGCTGCGCACCACCGGGCGCGAGCACTGAGACAAGCTGCAAGGAGTTCTTCACATGCACAGCGAAATGGCCGGAATCGAAATCCGCGACCTGCATCTGTCCTTCGGCAGCACCAATGTGCTGACCGGGGTCAACCTGACCATCGAACCGGGCGAATTCTTCGCCTTCCTCGGCCCCTCCGGCTCTGGCAAATCGACGCTTCTGCGGTCGATTGCCGGCTTCGGGCCACGTCCGCAGGGCGAAATCCGCATCGGCGGGCGACCCGTGGCCGATCTGCCGCCGTGGAAGCGTGATGTCGGCATGGTGTTCCAGTCCTACGCGCTCTGGCCGCATATGTCGGTGCGCGAGAATGTGGCTTTCGGCCTGCGCGAACGCAAGGTGGCCAGCGCCGAGATCCGCCGCCGCGTAGATGAGGCGCTGGAGCTGGTGGGCCTTGCCCATCTGGCCGACCGCATGCCGAATCAGCTTTCGGGCGGGCAGCAGCAGCGCATCGCACTGGCCCGCACGGTGGTCATCGCGCCCAAGGTTCTGCTTCTGGACGAGCCGCTGTCGAACCTCGACGCCAGCCTGCGCGTGCAGATGCGGCGCGAGCTTCTGGCACTGCAACGCAAGCTGGGGCTGACCACGATCTTCGTGACCCATGATCAGGAGGAGGCCAATACCACCGCCGACCGCATGGCGGTGCTGGATGGCGGCGTGATCCAGCAGGTTGGCACGCCGCAGCAGCTTTATGACACGCCAGTCAACCTGTTCGTGGCACAGTTTCTGGGCACGGCGAACATTCTGGAAGGCACGGTCGAGGCTGATACCGGCGGCGCCCGATTCCGCACCCGCACCGGCGATACGCTGTCGCTGCCTTCCAGCGCCGGCCGGACCGGCACGCGCATGGTTCTGCGGCCGCAGAACATCACGCTGCGCCGCGAGGCGGGCGCGAATGCGCTTTCCGGCCAGATCCTGCACCGCGAGTTTCTGGGCAGCCAGATCCGCTATCTGGTGCAGGCAGGCGGTGCCGAAATCGTGGTCGATCAAAGCCACAGCGCCGGGCAGGACTGGTTCGAACCCGGCACCGCCGTGCATCTTTCCGCCAATACCGACAGCGCGGTGCTGCTGTGAGCGCCGCCGAAATCCTGCTGTTGCGCCACGGCGAAACCGAATGGAACCGGGAAGGGCGCATTCAGGGCAGCAAGGACTCGCCGCTGACCGAACTGGGCCTGCGGCAGGCCGAACAACAGGCGCGCATTCTTGCCACCCATCTGCCGGACCTCGGCGGGCATGCCTGTTACGCCAGCCCCCTGCCCCGCGCGCAACGCACCGCCGCCATCGCGCTTGGCGGGGTGGGTCCCGTGACGGATGCGCGCCTGCGCGAACTGGATTGCGGGGCGTGGGAAGGGCTGACCCCCGCCGAACGCGCCGCGCAATTCCCTTCACTGGCGGCCAGTTGCAAGGATGATTTCGACCTCTACCAGAACGCGCCGGGCGGCGAGGGGCTGGAAAAGCTGACCCTCAGGCTCCGATCGTTTCTTGACGACATGCAACGCCCTGCCATCATCGTGGCGCATAAAGTGGTTTTGCTGGTGCTGCGCGGGCTGCTGACAGGGCGGGACATCCCTGCCCTGCACAACCTGACCTCGCCACAGGGGGTCGTCATCCGCCTCGCGGACGGGCAGGAAACCATTCTGACCGGGGCAGATTGTGTCAGCTCCTGAACGGGCCAAGGGCCTACGGATTTTCTGCTGATCGGAACTGAGAAGAAATACGCACCACTAACCGCTTGTCTTCATTTGGTTAGTGGTGCCGGTGAAGGGACTCGAACCCCCGACCCCATCATTACGAATGACGTGCTCTACCAGCTGAGCTACACCGGCATTCTTCTCTGCTGCGGCCTACAACGGGCGGGCCGCGCGCACAAGTCTTTCCTGCTGTCGTGGCCAGTCATCCGACCCAAGCATCGCGGCTTCGTTTAAACGAGCGCAGGAAGACGTGCAACAGCTATTCCTTTGCCACGGGGTCGGCAGCGAAAGGCTGTTGCACACCGATCCTTACAGTAGCTCCAGCGCCACCGCCGTTGCCTCGCCACCGCCGATGCAGATCGAGGCGACGCCGCGTTTCAGGCCATATTTCTGCAAGGCAGACAGCAGCGTGACCATGATCCGTGCGCCGGAAGCCCCGATCGGATGGCCCAGCGCGCAGGCGCCACCATGCACGTTCACCTTGTCATGCGGCAGGTCCAGCTCGCGCATCGAGGCCATGGCCACCACCGCGAAAGCCTCGTTCACTTCGAACAGGTCCACATCGGCCAGCGACCATCCGGCGCGATCCATCAGCCGCCGCGTGGCGCCGATGGGCGCGGTGGGAAACAAGCCCGGCTTGTCGGCATGGGTGGCATGACCGCGAATCGCGGCAAGCGGGGTCAGGCCGCGCTTTTCCGCCTCGGACCGGCGCATCAGCACCAGCGCCGCCGCCCCGTCCGAGATCGACGAGGAATTGGCCGCCGTCACCGTGCCGCCCTCGCGGAACGCCGGGCGCAGGGTCGGGATACGGTCTGGCCGTGCCTTGCCGGGCTGTTCATCGGTGTCGATGACCGTCTCGCCCCCACGGCCCTTCAGCACCACGGGCGCAATCTCGGCCGCAAAACTGCCATCGGCAATCGCAGCCCGCGCCCGCGACAGCGAGGTGAGCGCATAGCCGTCCTGTTCCTCGCGGGTGAAGCCCATGGTCTGCGCGCAATCCTCGGCAAAGGTGCCCATCAGGCGACCCTTGTCATAGGCATCTTCCAGCCCGTCGAGGAACATGTGGTCCATCACCTGCCGATGGCCCATACGGTAACCTGCGCGAGCCTTGGGCAGCAGGTAGGGCGCATTTGACATGCTTTCCATCCCGCCCGCCACGATGATTTCGGCGCTGCCCGCCAGCAACGCGTCATGTGCCAGCATGGCGGCCATCATGCCAGAGCCGCACATCTTGTTCAGCGTCACCGCCCCGGTGGACAATGGCAGCCCGGCGCCCAGCGCGACCTGCCGCGCGGGCGCCTGCCCCTGCCCGGCGGGCAGGACGCAGCCGAAATAAAGCTGCTCCACCGCCTGCGGGTCCAGCCCGCTGCGCGCCAGCGCGCCTTTGGTCGCCACCAGCCCCAGTTCGCTGGCGGAAAGGGCAGCGAAATCGCCCATGAAGCCGCCCATCGGTGTCCGGGCATAGCCGGTGATGACAACGGGATCGTCCGTTCGTGCCATGGTTTCCTCCTGTCCTCAGCGCGGCGAAAGGCGCAGCGCGCCGTCCAGCCGGATGACCTCGCCGTTCAGCATGCGGTTCTCAAAGATATGGCGCACCAGCGCGGCATATTCCTGCGCCTGCCCCAGACGTGGCGGGAAGGGCACCGTGCCGCCAAGGCTGTCCTGCACCTCTTGCGGCAGACCGGCCATCATCGGCGTGGCGAAGAGGCCGGGCGCGATGGTCATGACACGGATGCCGCTGCGCGCCAGTTCGCGCGCGGCAGGCAATGTCATCCCGATCACCCCGCCTTTCGAAGCGGCATAGGCCGCCTGCCCAATCTGCCCCTCGATCCCCGCGATGGAGGCCGTATTGACGATCACCCCGCGTTCGCCATCCGGGCCGGGATCGTTTGCCACCATGGCGGCAGCGGCAAGGCGCAGCATGTTGAAGGTGCCGATCAGGTTGATCGAGATGGTCCGCGCGAAACTGTCCAGTGCGTGCGGCCCGTCGCGGCCGACGATGCGTTCGCCCGGCGCGATGCCCGCGCAGTTCACCAGCGCATCCACCCGGCCAAAGGCGCCCAGCGCGGCGGCAATCGCCGCCTGCCCCTCGGCGTCGCTGGTGACATCGGTGCGCTGGAACAGCGCGACCGCGCCAAGCTCGGCCGCGAGCGTGGTGCCCGCTTCGGCATTCACGTCCAGCAGGACGACCTTGCCGCCGCCCTCCACCACCATGCGCGCCACGGCACCCCCAAGGCCCGATCCGGCCCCGGTCACCAGAACGACCCGATCCCTGATTTCCATGCCTTCGCCTCCCTTCATTCTCCGCGCGCAAGGTTAGGCGGTTGCGGGTTGCATTCAATGACATTCACTATCTAATTCAGTGATCGAAATTACCATATGCGCATGGAAGACCGTCCCATAACCCCCGGCTTTGTCGCCGATGCCCTGTCCTGCCTGCCCCGCGCGGGGCTTGAACCTGCACCCCTGCTGGCCCGCCTCGGCCTGCCGGAGGATACAACCAGCCCGCTTGGCACAGCGGAATATGGCCGCCTGTGGACCGAGATTGCGCGCGTGACGGGGGATGAATTCTTCGGCCTTGCCGCCCGCCCGATGCGGCCGGGCAGTTTTGCCCTTCTGTGCCACGCCAGCCTTGGCAGCGAGACACTGGCCCCCGCGCTGCGTCGGGCCATCGCCTTTCTCGGGGTGGTGCTGGATGACCCGCGCGGGGAACTGACGATCCGCGACGGCCTTGCCGTGATCGAATTGACCACCGCCGAACCGCGCAGCGCCTTCGCCTATCGTACCTACTGGTTGATCCTGATGGGCGTGGCCTGCTGGCTGATCGGGCGGCGCATCCCGTTGCGGCAAGTCACCTTTGCCTGCCCGGCCCCGCCTCAACGCGACGATTATCAAAGCTTTTTCGGCGCCCCCGTGTTGTTCGACCAAGCGCTTACCAGCCTCAGCTTCGATGCAAGCTGGCTGCGCCTGCCGGTCAACAGGGATGAGGCCGCGCTGCAACGGTTTCTGCGCGGGGCGCCGGGCAATATCCTTGTGCGTTACCGCGAGGATGGCGGCACGGCGGCGCGGGTGCGGCACCTGCTGGCAAGCCACGTTCCGGCAGACTGGCCCGATTTTCCCGAACTGGCGCGGGGCTTCGGCATGTCCACCGCCACATTGCGCCGACGCCTGCACGCCGAAGGCCAAAGCTTTGCCGCCCTCAAGGACGCGCGCCGCGCCGCACTGGCGCGGCAGTTGCTGCAAGAAGGATGCCTGTCCGTCGCCGAAGTCGCAACCAAGCTCGGCTACAGCGAACCCAGCGCCTTCTACCGCGCCTTCCGCAAATGGACGGGCGGCAGCCCGGCGGCCTCGCGCCCCTAGCTTGCGCTGCGGACAATCGCCGCGAGGTCGATCGGCTCGTCTTCCTTTGCCTGTTTCGGCGCAGGTTGCGGCGGGTCGATCACCTCCGGCTCGATCACCTCGGCAACTTCAGGTTCCGGTTCCGGGGCAGCAGCCGGCACGGGCGGGTTGACCAGCAGCGGCAGCATTTCCGTCCCGGTGGGCGAAGGTGTCGCGGTCTGCGGCGGTTCGCGCCAGCTCAGCGTGTCGAACCCGCCGCAATTGTCGCAGATCGGGCCCCATGCGGCATGGATCGCCTGACATTTGTCGCAGCACCATTGCGGCCCGCGTGGCGCGGTCAGTGCCTTGGCCAACCAGCCACGCACCGCAGCCTCATCCGCACCTTCGCCACGTTCGATGGCCGCCATCAACGCCAGCGCCCGCCCGGTGGGTTTGGTCTCGACCAGATCGCCCAACGCGCGACGGGCCGCCGGGAAATCCTCGGCCGCGATGTTCAGCTCGGCCAGCAACATCCGGGTTTCCGGGTGATCGGGATGCACCGCCGTCAGCGTGCGGAAGCGTTTCAGACGGGCCTCCGGGGTTTCCTCCGGCTCAATCTCGGCGAAAGCCGCTGCCAGATCGGGATGCGGCTGCGCCTCCCATGCCTTTTTCAGGATGCGGGTCGCGCCCTTGGCATTCCCGGCGGTCGCCAGACTGCGCGCGGCCATGGCGGCGGCGGGGATCAGATCGGGCGATTGCTTGTTGGCGGCAATCGCCGCCTCGCGCGCCTCGATCGAGGCGCTTTCATCCATGATCCCCTGCGCCTCTTGCAGCGCGAGCACCGCATCGCGGCGGCGGAACACATCCTTTGTCAGCCCCCCGCCGCGCATCTTGGCCTGAAGCGTTTGCCGCGCGCCTTTCCAATCCTGCGCATCGGCCTGCAATTTCAACAGAATGTCTTGCGTCTCGGCGTGGCGCGGTTTCAGTGCAAAAGCCTTCTCGGCCAGCTTCAACGCCGTTTCGCGGTCACCTTCGGCCACTTTCTGCGACAGAAGTCCCCGGATGGCGACGAACCGGGTGCGGTCATGTTCCAGCAGCCGCTTGTAAGCCTCGGTTGCCTTGGCATTATCACCCGAAGCCTCGGCCGCCTGCGCCACCAGAAGATCGGTCAGTTCCGGGTCACCCAACAGCTTTTCAGCCTTGTGCGCCCGCGACAGCGCCACGCGGTTTTCCCCTGCCGCCAGCGCCACCATGCCATCGGCCAGCGCGCGATAGCCCTTGCGTTCCCGGTTGCGGTCAAAATAGCGGCTGAGCGCGGTTTCATCGCCGTTGATGAAGCGCAGCAGCGCAAACAACAGGCTGACCGCCTTCAAAAGCAACCACATCCCTGCCAGCAGAACGAACAGCCCGACCACAACCTGAAGCGGGCCAAGCGTCAATTCGTATCCGGCAGCGGCCACACGCACCGGCTCGCCGTTTTCCAGCAGCATGACACCGCCCCAGGTCAGCCCGGCGACGATGGCAAAGAACAGAAGAACTTTAACAAGGGTCCAGATCATCGCGTTCTCCTGTCAGCCGGCGGAAAGAAGGTCGGCAATCGCGGTATTGGCGGCAAGCCAGCGGTCGGCCTCGGTCGTCCAGCCCGCCATTGCGGTCTGCGCCACCTCGGGAAGCTGTGCGACCAGCGCGCGGGCGCCCGCCACGTCCCCCTGACGCAGGGCCGCCTCGGCGCGCGACAGGATCGCATCTGCATCGTCCCCCTCGCGCGGTTCCAGCGACCTTGCGCCTGTCTGGCTGACAAGGAAGCTCGCCATCCGCTCGCCCAAGCCTGCTTCGGCCCCGGTGCTGGTGGCTGCGGCCGAGATCGCGGCACGGGCGGCTTCGGCAAAGCCATCCTGCAAGGCGGTGATTGTCACCGGGGCGGCGGCGAAATCGGCCAGCGGCGCGGGTGTCGTCACCCTGGCGGCCTCGGCCCGGCTGATCGCCGCCGCCAGACCATTGCCGGTGCGCAGCGCAGTTTCCACCTCCAGCAGCGCCGCACGGCGCTCGGCCGCGGCGCGCAGTTGTGCAGTCTCCACCTCGGCCGCATCCAGCCGTTCCTGAACCTGGCTCTGGATTTCCTCGGCAATCCGGCCCGCATCGCCCGCCTGCGCCGCCACTTTGGCGGCAAGGTCGGCCACCTGCGCCTGAAGCGCGGCCAGGGCGGCCCCGCCATCGCCCTGCGATTCCAGCTTCGCCATCCGGTCCTCCAGCGGCGTCAGGTCCGCAACGGGGGCGGGACGCTGCTCCAGCGCGTCGACACGGGCAGCTAGCGCGGTCGCGCCCTCAAGCTGCCCGCGCAGACTGTCGATCTCTTGCTGCATGGCCTCGACCCCGGCTTGCGGCGGCGTGACCAGCGGCCAGCCTTCACGCACGCCATAGGTGGCAAGACCAAAGCCAAGACCCGCCGCCACGACCCCCCCGAAGGTCAGGCCCATAAAGCGGCCGAACCCGCCGCCGCTGGCAGGCTCTGCCGCAGGCGGTGCTGGCGGATCGGACACAGGCGACACAGGCTCGGGTTGCGGATTTTCCGCCGCCGGTTGCTTTTCCGGCTCCGTCAGGGTGACGGGCTCCGCCTGCTGATCCGCCGCGCGGTCCTCGGTCTCGGCCATAGCATCCCCCTTTTCCTGCGTTTCCACTACAGGTTAGTCATTCGATCCCCGTGCCTCAAGGCGCGGATTGTCCCACGGAAGCGGATCAAGCACATCCAGCATCGCCGCGGCCTCAGGTCGGGCCGCTACATCCACCGGCCCAAGACAGGAACGCAGAAGCGGTGCGGCGGTTGCACGGGAAATTGCCGCGAAATGCAGCATGGCCGTCAGCGTCGGCAACGAAGCCAGCGCGATGACAAGCTGTTCTGCTGTTTGCGGCGAAAACACCGGGAAAGCCACGGGCCCCGGTTGTGCCAGCCGGGCCGTGGCCGCCTGTGTCAGTGGCAAGGCCCGCTGTCGATAGACGCACAGCCCCTCTGCCGCCACCCCCGCAGCCATCAACCGCGCCACCAGATCGCCGCGCGGTGCTTCGCCATGCAGGTGCAGAAGCCCACCCTCGGGGCGCTGGTCCAGCAACAGCGCCAGCAAGGCCTCCGCATCGCCATCGGCAGACACCGCATCAAGGCCCAGCGCACGCGCGGCCTCTGCCGTGCGATGCCCCACGCAATAAGCCCGGCGCGGCAGGGCGCCAGTCAGATGCGGCAACGCCTCCAAAGCGGTGCCCGAGGTCAGGATCAGCGCACTGAATGGGCCATCGGGAAGGCGGGTTGCGGGAAACTCCGGCGCCATCAGCGGCGCGGTCAGTATATCGAATCCCTCCCCCAGCCGCGCGCGAAGCTGCGTGGCGAAACGGGCAGATTGCGCAGCGGGCCGGGTCAGGATGACCGCAGGCCGCACCACAGCAGGGGCGCGGGATTGCCTGAGCATGACTGCGGTGTTACCCCGGTCGCATCTGCGTTTCAACGGAAAGCCCATGACCGAAAGCCTGACCCTGCTGGGCATCGAAAGCAGTTGCGACGATACCGCTGCCGCCGTGGTGCGCCGCCGCGCGGGCACCACGCCGGAAATCCTGTCCTCGGTGGTCGAGGGTCAGGTGGCGCTGCATGCCGATTTCGGCGGCGTCGTGCCGGAGATCGCCGCCCGCGCCCATGCCGAACGCATTGACCTTTGCGTCGAACGCGCGCTGGCCGATGCGGGGCTGCGCCTGACCGATCTGGACGGCATTGCCGTGACCGCCGGGCCGGGGCTGATCGGTGGCGTCCTATCCGGGGTCATGTGCGCCAAGGGATTGGCCGCCGCGACCGGGCTGCCGCTGATCGGGGTCAACCATCTGGCGGGCCATGCGCTGACGCCCCGGCTGACCGACGGAATCGCCTATCCCTATCTCATGCTGCTGGTTTCGGGCGGGCATTGTCAGTTCCTGCGCGTGGACGGGCCAGATGATTTTACCCGTCTGGGCGGCTCGATCGACGATGCACCGGGCGAGGCGTTCGACAAGGTTGCCAAGGTTCTGGGCCTGCCACAACCCGGCGGCCCCGCCGTGCAGGCCGAAGCGGCCATGGGCGACGCGAAGCGCTTTGCCCTGCCGCGCCCGCTGCTGGACCGGCCCGGTTGTGACATGTCCTTCTCGGGCCTGAAAACCGCCGTGCTGCGCCAGCGCGACGCACTGATTGCCGAACACGGCGGGCTGAGGCGGCAGGATCGCGCGGACCTTTGCGCAGGATTTCAGCGGGCGGTGGCGGATGTGCTGTTTGAGAAATCGCGCCGTGCACTGGCCGCACATCCGGTGGATGCGTTCGCCGTGGCGGGTGGCGTGGCAGCCAATACCGAGATTCGCGCCCGCCTGACCGCGCTTTGCAATGACGTCGGGGTGAAGTTTCTCGCTCCGCCCCTTGCGCTTTGCACCGACAATGCGGCGATGATCGCCTGGGCGGGGATCGAGCAATTGGCAACCCGTGGCCCTGACGGGCTGGATCTGTCGGCCCGCCCGCGCTGGCCGCTGGACCGCACCAGCCCCGCCCTTCTGGGGTCGGGCAAGAAGGGGGCGAAGGCATGAAGATTGCCATTCTCGGGTCTGGCGCCTTCGGCGCGGCGCTGGCCGCCGCGCTTGGCCGCGAAGGCCCGGTGGTGCTGTGGGGGCGCGGTCAGGCGGGACGCGAGATCCGCCGGCTTCCGGGTCTGGTGCTGCCAGAAACCGTGACCGTGACCGCCGATCTTGCCGAGACCGATAGCGCCGATCTGCTGCTGCTGTCGGTGCCGATGCAGGCCCTTGGCCGCTTCGTGGCGGACCACGGCGCCCGCCTTGCCAGCCGTCCGCTGGTCGCCTGCTGCAAGGGGGTTGATCTGACCACCGGGCTTGGCCCCGTCGAGATTCTTGAAACCCTCGGCGGTCCCGCCCCGGCCGTGCTGACCGGGCCAAGCTTCGCCGCCGACATTGCCATCGGCCTGCCCACGGCGCTGACCCTCGCCTGCCGGGATGATATGCTGGGCGCACATCTGCAAGCGCGGCTTTCAACCCCGGTTCTGCGGCTTTACCGCAGCACCGATGTCATGGGGGCCGAGCTGGGCGGCGCCCTGAAGAATGTCATGGCCATTGCCGCAGGCGTGGTGATCGGCGCAGGGCTTGGCGATTCCGCCCGCGCCGCCCTGATGACACGCGGCTATGCCGAAATGCTGCGTTTTGCGCTGGCGCGGAGTGCGCGGGCCGAAACACTGGCCGGTCTGTCGGGCTTTGGCGACCTTGTGCTGACGTGCACGTCATCGCAATCGCGCAATTTCAGCTTCGGCCTGTCGCTGGGCCGGGGCGAAAGCTTTGACCCCGCAACAACGGTTGAGGGCGCCGCCACGGCGCGCGCCGTGGCAAGGATCGGCCGCACGCAAGCGCTGGACCTGCCGGTTTCGACCGCCGTTGCCGCGCTGGTCGATGGCCGCATCACCGTCACCGAAGCCATCCAGAGCCTTCTTTCCCGCCCCCTGAAACAGGAGTAGCCCATGCGCGTCGCCCTCGTCTGCAAGGACAAACCGCAATCCCTGCATATCCGGCAGGAAAACCGTCCCGCCCATCTGGAACACATCCAGTCGACCGGCGTGGTCGAAATGGCCGGACCGTTCCTGAACGAGGCGGGTGAGATGTGCGGCTCGCTGGTGATCCTTGAGGTCGAGACGCTGGATCAGGCGCGCGCCTGGGCGGAGGCCGATCCCTATGCCAGGGCCGGGCTGTTCGAAAGCGTGCAGATCACCGAATGGAAGAAGGTGATCGGATGAACTACTGGCTGTTCAAATCCGAACCCGACACCTGGAGCTGGGACCAGCAGGTCGCCAAGGGTGAGGCGGGCGAGGAATGGGGCGGCGTGCGCAACTATCAGGCCCGCAACAACATGCGCGCCATGAAGATCGGCGACCGGGGATTCTTTTACCACTCCAATCAGGGGAAAGAGATCGTCGGCATCGTCGAGGTCAGCGCCGAAAGTGCGCCGGACAGCACCACCGACGATCCGCGCTGGGATTGCGTGCATATCCGCGCCATTCGCCCGCTTGCACGGCCCGTAACGCTGGAGGCCTGCAAGACCGAACCGGGGCTGGAGGAGATGGCGCTGGTCAAGACCTCGCGCCTGTCAGTGCAGCCGGTGACGGACGCCGAATGGAAGATCGTCTGCCGGATGGGGGGCGTCGAGCCATAAAAATGGAGGGCCCCAACCCCAAAGGGGCCCTCCATCCACCCCACGCGCTCCCTTGGCACCACGCGTGTTCTGAAAAAGGCCCCGGACATCCTGTCCATGGATTGACGATAGCGCGACTCGGGCAGGCCCTGCAAAGACCAAGTCCTTAAAATGCAAAACGCCCGCAGGATCTGCGGGCGTTGGCAGGAAAGGGAGAGGCATCAGCCGTAAACAGCTTCCTTGCCGAAATGCTTGGTCAGCATGTAGTAGACGACCGCGCGATATTTGTTGCGCTCGGACCGGCCATAGATTTCCACCACAGCATTGATCGCTTCCATCAGCGCCGGGCTGTCGGCCAGACCCAGCTTCTTCATCAGGAAGTTCTTCTTCACGGTTTCCAGCTCGTCCGGCTGCGAGGCCGCAACGGTTTCGGCATCGGCGTTGTAGATCGCCGGGCCACAGCCGATGGTCACCTTGCGCAGCAGATCCATATCCGGGTCCATCTTGCACTTGTTGCGCAGGTCATCGGCATATTTGGCGATCAGTTCGTCTCTTTTGCTCATCCCATGCTCCTTTTCGCCCCTCACGGGCCACGACGGCAGCCTAGGCCATCGCCGGGCCACGACAAAGGGAATTATCGCCGCGGGTTCCCCGCTGGCGGAAGGGTCAGGCTGCCGGGCGGTTGAGCTTAACGATCCACTGGTTCGCCATCAGCTTCAGTTCGGCCTGATCACCGAGTTCCTCCACCATGGCCTCGACCGCGCGTTTCACCGGGGCGCCCTGTGCATCGGACATCCAGTTGAAATCGTCGCCCGAGATGATGCCGTCATGCTTCACCTTCTTCAGGCACAGGGCGATGTCCTGACCGATGAAGGGCTCGTTATGGTTGCCGTCGATATAAACCCAGTCCAGCGAGGCATCGGGCAGCGCGGCCAGCGCCGCATCCGACATGGCGCGATGGATCTTCACCCGCGCGTCATCCCTGAACATGTCGCAGACGTCCTGATACTTCTGCTCCATCAGGTTTTCGTTCTTCTTCCGGCCAAAGCCGGTATTGCCGAATTCGGGTTGATAGAGCCACGGGTCGATCAGGTGCAGTTCTGCCGGTTCGCAGATTTCAAGGATGCGCTTGCTGAAGCCGCCTTCCCAGACGCCGATCTCGGCCACCCGCGCGCCTTTCGGCATGCCTTCCAGCATCCGGCCGCGCAGCTTTTCGCGTTTGGTTTCTTCTGACATGTCCCGCCTCACTCATTGATATGTTTTGCTTCGGATTACCGCGACATCGCCAAATTTTCCAATGAAAGCTGCGATTTTCGTGCAGTATCGACTGCTTGATGCAATCATAACCCAGTTTGCGCGGCACGCAGGCCAGCGCCCTGGCGCGAGACATCCTGCCTCGCGCCAGTCTTGCCGCCTCAGTAGCGGTAATGATCCGATTTGAACGGCCCATCGACGGTGACACCGATGTAATCGGCCTGATCCGGGCGCAGTTCGGTCAGCTTCACACCGATCCGCTTCAGATGCAGGCGCGCCACCTTTTCATCCAGCGCCTTCGGCAGGATGTAGACGCCCGGCGCATATTCGGCGCCCTTGGTCCACAGCTCGATCTGCGCCAGCACCTGATTGGTGAACGAGGCGGACATCACGAAGCTGGGGTGGCCGGTCGCATTGCCAAGGTTCAGCAGACGACCTTCGGACAAGAGGATGATCTTGTTGCCCGAGGGCATCTCGATCATGTCCACCTGATCCTTGATATTGGTCCATTTGTGGTTCTTCAGCGCCGCGACCTGAATTTCATTGTCGAAATGGCCGATGTTGCCGACGATGGCCATGTTCTTCATCTCGCGCATATGCTCGATGCGGATCACGTCCTTGTTGCCGGTGGTGGTGATGAAGATGTCGGCGTCTGCCACCACATCCTCCAGCACCACGACCTCATAGCCATCCATCGCGGCTTGCAGCGCGCAGATCGGATCGACCTCGGTCACCTTCACGCGGGCACCTGCGCCGCGCAAGCTGGCAGCCGAGCCCTTGCCCACATCGCCATAGCCGCAGACCACGGCAACCTTGCCGGCCATCATCGTGTCGGTGGCGCGGCGGATACCGTCCACCAGCGATTCCTTGCAGCCGTATTTGTTGTCGAATTTCGACTTGGTGACCGAGTCGTTAACGTTGATCGCCGGGAAGGGCAGCAGGCCCTTCTTGTGCAGATCATACAGGCGATGCACGCCGGTCGTGGTTTCTTCCGACACACCCTTGATCGCGTCGCGCTGTTTGGTGAACCAGCCGGGGCTGGCGGCAAGGCGCTTCCTGATCTGGTTGAACAGGCAGACTTCCTCTTCCGAGGTCGGCACATCGATCAGTCCGGTTTCGCCCGCCTCGACCCGCGCACCCAGCAGGATGTAGAGCGTCGCGTCACCGCCATCATCGAGGATCATGTTGCAGGTGCCTTCCGGGAACTGGAAGATCCGGTCGGTATATTCCCAATAGTCGGCAAGGGTTTCGCCCTTGATCGCAAAGACCGGGGTGCCACCGGCCGCAATGGCCGCCGCCGCGTGATCCTGGGTCGAGAAGATGTTGCACGAGGCCCAGCGCACATCGGCGCCCAGCGCCTTCAGCGTTTCAATCAGAACGGCGGTCTGGATCGTCATGTGCAGCGATCCGGCGATGCGCGCGCCTTTCAGCGGCTGCGACGGCCCGAATTCCTCGCGGCAGGCCATCAGCCCCGGCATTTCGGTTTCCGCGATGTCCAGTTCCTTGCGGCCGAAATCCGCGAGAGCAATGTCCTTGACGATGTAATCCTGCGGCATCCGCCGGTCTCCTTGCATTTCCGTTTGACGCTGAGATAGCACTCTGTAACTCGAGCGGCAATTGTCGCGGGTCCGGTGGTAAAACTATGACGAGATCAGGAAACAATCGGGGCAAGCCCGCCCGGGCATGGCAGCGCATGCTGTCGGGCCGGCGGCTGGACCTGCTGGACCCGACCCCGATGGACATCGAGATCGCCGACATCGCCCACGGCCTTGCCTTCGTAGCGCGCTGGAACGGGCAGACCTCGGGCGACTGGCCCTATTCGGTGGCCGAACATTCGTTGCTGGTGGAACAGATCTTCGCGCGGCAAAACCCCGGCATCGCCGCGCGCTGGCGGCTGGCGGCCCTGCTGCATGACGCACCGGAATATGTGATCGGCGACATGATCAGCCCGGTGAAGGCCGCCATCGGTCCGGATTATGCCGAGCTTGACCAGCGCCTGACCGCCGCCATCCATCTGCGCTTTGGCCTGCCCGCCGCGCTGCCTGTGGCGGTCAAGAAGGCGATCAAGGCCGCCGATACGGTTTCCGCCTGGGCCGAGGCGGTGCAGATCGCGGGCTTCACGCGGGACGAGGCCGACCGGCTGTTCGGCCGCCCGCCGCATGCGCTGATCCCCGATCTGTCGATCCGGCTGCGCCCGCCGGTGCAGGTGCGCGCGGATTACACCGCCCGCCACCAGCAGCTTCTGGCCGAGATCGACGCCTGACGCGCCCCGCGCTCAGGCATCCAGCCCCAGATCGACCACCGGGGCAGAATGCGTCAGCGCCCCGACCGAGATGTAATCGACCCCGGTCGCCGCCACCTCGGCGATGCGCGGCAGTGCCATGTTGCCCGACGCCTCCAGCACCACCCGCCCCGCCGTCATGGCAACAGCTTCGGCCAGTGTCGCGGTCGTCATATTGTCCAGAAGCACGACATCCGCCACGCCCAGCGCCAGCACCTCCTCCAGCTGGTCCAGACGATCCACCTCGATCTCGACCCGCATCATATGGGACCGCGCCGCCCGCGCGGCCTCCAGCACCGGCCGGATTCCCCCGGCGGCGGCGATGTGATTGTCCTTGATCAGAATGGCATCCGACAGGCCAAAGCGATGGCTGGAGCCGCCACCGTGCCGGACGGCAGCCTTTTCCACCGCGCGCAGGCCCGGTGTGGTCTTGCGGGTGCAGGTGATGCGGGCGCGGGTGCCCCGCGTTTCGGCCACGAAAGCGGCGGTCAGCGTGGCGATGCCGGTCATGCGCCCGGCAAAGTTCAGCGCCACCCGTTCCGCCATCAGGATCGACCCCGCCGCCCCTTCAACGGTCATCAGCGTCGTGCCGGGTTCGAAACGGTCGCCATCCTCAGCCAGCGCCACAACACGCAGCGCCGGATCGACCATGCGGAACGCCATCGCCGCCAGCCGCAGGCCCGAGGCCACCCCGGAACTGCGCGCATTCAGCCGCGCCGCATGGTGCAGCCCCGGCGGGATGACCGCTGCGACGGTCGCATCGCCGGTCGGACCAAGATCCTCGGTCAGGGCATTGCGGACCAAGGGTTCCAGAAGAAGGTCGGGCAGCATCAGGCAGTCACCTTTTCATCACGAAGCGCCTCGGCCTCCGCCAGCGTCAGGCGGCTGCGGCGGGCCAGAGTGGGGTCGGGTTGCGGATGGTCGGCGCGGAAATGCCCGCCCCGGCTTTCGCACCGCAACAGCGCGGCAGCAGCAATCAGCGTTGCCGCCGCCACCATGTTAAGCATCGGTTCCGGCAACGCGCGCCGGGACATCAGGGCCAGATCCCCCAGCGCACGGCGCAGGCCGGATTCGCTGCGGATCACGCCGCAACAATCGGTCATCAGCCCGCGCAGATCGGCCACCATGGCAGGGTCAGGGCCCACGCCTTCGGTCCGCGGTGCCAGATGCACCTCCGGGGCTTCCCCGAGGGGAAGGTTCTCTGCCAGATCCGCCGCCGCGCGCGTGGCCATCACCAGCGCCTCCAGCAGTCCGTTGGAGGCCAGACGGTTCGCACCATGCAGCCCGGTCGCCGCCACCTCGCCCGCCACCCACAGCCCCGGCAGCGAACTGCGGCCACGCGAGTCGCAGGCAATGCCGCCCATATGGTAATGCGCGGCTGCGGCAACCGGGATGGGCTGTCGCGCCGGGTCGATCCCTACCTGCGCACAGGCCGCGGCCACCGTCGGGAAATGCGCTTTGCCGTTCCCGGCAAAGATCGCCCGTGCATCCAGCGCCGGCGCCAGCCCGGCCCGGCTTTGGGCAAAGACCGCACGGGCCACGATGTCGCGCGGCGCAAGCTCGGCCGCCGGATGCGCACCCGCCATGAAGCGCTGCCCCCGGCTGTTGACCAGCAAAGCGCCCTCGCCCCGCAGCGCCTCGGTCGCCAGCGGCGCGGGGTCGCCACCGCAGGCGATGGCAGTGGGATGGAACTGCACGAATTCCGCATCCGCCACTCGCGCACCCGCCCGTGCGGCAAGGCCCAGCCCCTGCCCGCGCACCCGGCCCGGATTGGTAGTGATCGCATAAAGCCCCGCCGCCCCGCCCGAGGCCAGCAGAACCGCAGGTGCCTTCAGGAGAACGGGCTGCGAGGGCACATCCGCGCGACCCAGCCAGACGCCGGTGACGCGGCCAGACGAAAGCGCCAGCCGTTGCGCCGCGAACCCCTCCAGCACCTGAACCGAAGGTGTGGCGCGCAAGGCCATGATCAGCCGCGCCATGATGGCGGCCCCGGCGCTGTCGCCCTGCACCCTTGCGACACGCGCCTGCCCATGCGCCGCCTCGCGCGACAGGGCGAAGGCCCCTGCGGCATCGCGGTCGAACGGCACGCCCAACGCCACGAGTGCCGCAACCGTCTCGGGCGCTGCCTCGGCCACGGCCTGCGCGACGGCGACGTCAACGATGCCCGCCCCTGCCACCACGGTATCGGCCACATGCGCCGCCACGCTGTCATCCGGCCCCAGCGCCGCCGCCACGCCGCCCTGGGCCCAGACCGACGAGGCGCCCTGCCCCAAAGGATCGGGCGAGATCACCAGAACCGGACGCGGGGCCAGCCGCAGCGCCGCCGTCAGCGCGGCAATCCCCGCCCCCAGAATGACGATGCGGCCGGTCTCGATCATGCGGCGGCCTTCGCGGCGGAAAGCGCGATCATCCGCTCCACCGCCGCGCGGGCGGGGGCCACGAGTTCCGCCGCCACCTCGACCGGGGTCGTCATGGAATGCAGCGACCACAGCACCTTTTCCAGCGTGATCATCTTCATGTAGGGGCACATGTTGCAGGGGCCGACAAACTCCACCGCCGGATGGGCATCGGCGATGTTCGAGGCCATTGAACATTCCGTCACCAGCAGCGCCTTCGTCGGGCGTTCGCGCGCGACGAAATCAATGATGCCCGCGGTAGAGCCGGTATAATCCGCCTCCGCCACCACATCGGGCGGACATTCGGGATGGGCGATGATGGTGGTATCGGGCTGGAACGCGCGGAAATCCCGCAGATCCTGCGCGGTAAAGCGTTCGTGGACGATACAGGCGCCATCCCACCAGACCACCCGCTTTTCCGGCACCTGCCGCGCCACGTTCTGCGCCAGATACTTGTCGGGCGCCATGATGACAGTATCGCCCGGCAGCGCCCGCACGATCTGCGCCGCATTGGCCGAGGTGCAGCAGATGTCCGAGGCCGCCTTCACCGCTGCCGTCGTGTTGACATAGCTGACCACCGGCGCCCCCGGATACCGCGCGCGCATTTCGGCGATGCCCTCGGGCGTAATCGCCTCGGCCAGCGAACAGCCCGCCGCCATGTCGGGCATCAGCACCGTTTTGCAAGGGTTCAGGATTTTCGAGGTCTCGGCCATGAAATGCACGCCGCATTGCACGATCACCGGCGCGTCCACCCGCGTCGCGGCAATTGCCAGTTGCAGGCTGTCGCCCACCACATCGGCGATGCCGTGATAGATTTCGGGCGTCATGTAGTTATGCGCCAGCACCACCGCACCGCGTTCCGCCTTCAGCCGGTTGATCGCCTGAACATAGGGCGCGTGCATGGCCCAGTCGGCAAAGGGCACCACCCGCGCCATGCGGCCCCATATGCCGCGCGTCGCCTCTGCCAGATCCAGCGAGGGACTCAGGTCATAGGCGCGGCTCAGGGTTGCGCGGATCTCGGGCAGGCTGGGCGACATGGGGCATCCCTTCGGCTGAAACGGGCTGAGCGGGCTTTACCGAAGAACTGAATGAGTTGCAATATATTGAAAATAATAGATTATTTGTTTGCAGGCAAACAAAACCGCTTGCAGAGATCGCCCAAACTCCCCGGTTTGCGCTAGACCCGATGACCGAACCTGCCCCCGGCAGTATCGAAGCCGGCGCCGCAGCGCACCAGGTCTGCCGAACCTGAACGATCTGCTGCACAGGAGGCTGCCAAGCGTCATGACTCCGCCACGGGTGCAGCCGCCATCATCCCTTGCAGCCCAAAGATACATGGCACGGCGCAAGCCTTCACCGGCCCGACCATACCGTAGCGCATGCCTTTGAAGCCCCTATGTCCAGCACCACCGTATCAGGGCCCTTGCCGAAACGGGTTCTCTGGATCGCCCCGCATTTCAGATGCGCGCCCACCTCCTTGTTCCGGGAAGGACGGATCGGCAGAGAGGAGGTGGCCGTCAGGCCCCGCCCCTGAACTCGTCAGCGCACGGGAATGGGCGGAACGTGCGGGCACCCCGGCGGGGTCGCACCGGGCGGCAATCAGGCAGCGGAAAGTCCAGCCACAGCGTCTGCCGTCAATCGGCCGGGTTTGCGCCTTCCTTCAACAACTGGTCCAGCGCCGCCTCCAGCCCTTCAAAGGCCGCCCCGAGGCGTTTTTCGATCTTTTCCTGATAGGCGCGCGCCAGCGGCAAGAGATCGGCCATCAGAGCCCGGCCCTCTGTCGTCAGGGCCAGCCTGATCAGACGGCGATCCGTCGTGCTGGCTGATTTCGTCACCAACCCCCGTTCTTCCAGCCGCGATGCCGTCCGGCTGATCTCGTATTTCTCCAGTGCGACCCGCGCCTCGATGTCGCGCACTGAAATGTCGCCACCCGCACTTTCCAGATGCACCAGAACACGCCATTCCGGGATCGAGATGCCGAACCGCGTCCGATACTGGATCGCCAGTTCCTCACTGGTGCGCTTGGCTGCCACGGCGAGCCTGTAGGGCGTGAATCTGTCCAGATCGAACACATCGGCATCGGTCATGACCCACGTCTCCTTTGCTATCTGCGCGTGGTTTCTTCGCCCGTGTATCGTCACCATTTTTCGTTGCCGTCGCAATGAGTATGTTGACATCGTTGCACATGCAACAATAATGATCCGCAAAGCTCAAACACAGATTCGGAATTTGCGGAGACCCATCTATGACAGACGAGACCTTTCTCTCCGGGCTTCGGCGTGCTGGTGGTATTTTTGCTGGCGGGCAGTTTGGGTACATGTCTGGTTTTGGGAATGATTTTGAGACGGAGGCCTTGTCGGGTGCTTTGCCTCAGGGTCAGAATTCGCCGCAGA
>NZ_QXXQ01000023.1 GCF_003570715.1 Gemmobacter lutimaris
CCCTCAAAGAAGCATGGGACGCCGTCCGCGCCGCCTGCGACCCCAAATTCGCAAACTACGCCATCTACGAACACTGCCTCCCCTTCAACGTCGCTCGCGCATACGACGAAGCAAAAGGCATCGACACCCCACGCATCTGGACCGCAATCCGAGATCAACAAATGTGGCAAGAACTCCAGGCCTGAAGCCATTGAAATTCATCGGTCAACCCGAGGGTTTGACCGCGAAACCGAACATCTCGGGAGGACTCCACCGTGCTGGACGACCGTTACAGCCTTGCTTTCAAACTCTACCCCTACGAACGCTCGGCCGATCAGGATGCCGCACAGCCGGTTCGTCACCCTGTGGTGGTTGTCGGTGGCGGCCCGATCGGCATCGCCACGGCGCTGGATCTGGGCCAGCAGGGCATCCCCGTGCTGGTGCTGGACGATCACGAGGGCATCGGCATGGGCAGCCGCGCCATCTGCTTTGCCAAGCGCACCCTTGAAATCGCCGACCGCTATGGCTGTGGCACGCCGATGGTGGAAAAGGGCGTGGTCTGGAACCTTGGCAAGGTGTTCCATGAGGATCGCCAGATCTATGACTTCAACCTGCTGCCCGAGGCCGGGCACAAGTATCCGGCCTTCATCAACCTGCAACAGCCCTATTTCGAGCGTTTCATGGTGGAGCGCGTGCGCGAATTGCAGGCCACCGGCACACCGATTGAAATTCGCGGCAAGAACAGGCTGGACGCCATCGAAGTGAAGGACGATCACGTCGTTCTGGACATCATGACGCCGGAAGGACCGTACCGGATCGAGGCCGACTGGCTGATCGGCTGTGATGGCGCCTCGTCCCCCTTGCGCGGCATGCTGGGGCTGGATTTCGAGGGCCGGGTGTTTCAGGACAGTTTCCTGATCGCCGACATCCGCATGCACAATGACGATTTCCCGACCGAACGCTGGTTCTGGTTCGAACCCACGCACGGCGCCGGGGCCTCGACCCTGCTGCACAAGCAGCCCGATGATGTGTGGCGGGTCGATTTCCAGATTGGCTGGAATGTCGATCGCAAGGAGGAGATGAAGGAAGCCAATATCCGCCGCCGCCTTGACGCCTTTCTGGGTGAGGGGTTGGGCTACGATATTGTCTGGTCATCCATCTACACTTTCCAGTGCCGCCGCATGAAGCAGTTCCGGCACGGGCGTATCCTGTTTGCCGGAGATTCCGCGCATCAGGTTTCACCCTTCGGCGCGCGTGGGGCCAATTCCGGCATACAGGATGTGGACAATCTGGGCTGGAAGCTGGGGCTGGTGCTGAAGGGTCAGGCGCCTGAAAGCCTGATGGACAGTTACGATGTGGAACGCTGCTTCGCGGCGGACGAGAACATCCTGAACTCCAGCCGTTCCACCGATTTCATTACGCCGAAGTCCAAGATCAGCCACACATTCCGCAACGCGGTTTTGCAACTGGCGGAAAAGCATGCCTTCGCCCGCCCGCTGGTAAATTCGGGGCGGCTGTCACTGCCCTGTGTCTATGACAACGGGCCGCTGAATGGCGAGGATGCCCTGCCCGAGGCCCCCGCGCGCACCCGGCCGGGTGCGCCCTGCCCCGATGCACCGCTGGCAGATGGTTTCCTGCTGGACAGGCTGGGCGGGGACTTCGTGCTGTTGACGGTCGATGCCGATGCGCCGGAACATCTGGATGTGGGGGGCATTGCGCTGCGGCGCGTCAAGCTGTCGGTCAACGATGATACGACCGGCGCACTGGCAGAGCGGTATCTGGGCGGGGCCACGTCAGCCGTGCTTTTGATCCGCCCCGACCAACATGTCGCCGCCCGCTGGGCCGCTTTTGACGAATCCGCCGTGCGGCGGGCCGTTGGTCATGCCTGCGGCAAGGAGTGAAAGAATGGATCTGAACCTGACGCCGAATATTACCGATCCCGACGGATTCTATGCCCGGCTGATCGCCGCGCATGAAGGGCTGAGCGACGAGGAAAGCGCGGCACTGAATGCCCGTCTGATCCTTGTTCTGGCCAATCAGATCGGCAATGCCGAGATTCTGGAAAAGGCACTGGCCGCAGCGCAAATGCGGAAATCGTGAAACCTGCGGCGCACCTGCCCTGCCAGCGGATTGCACTGGTTCGAACATGACGGGCTGCGGCGGTAATCACGCCGCAACCCGTCATGCCTGTGTTCAATCTCTGGCGAGGCGGATCGCCTCTTTCAGGTCGGCCAGACGACCGATCTGGTTGGCGAGTATCAGCACCAGCCGCGCATTCATGTCATTGGCCTCGTCCTCCGACATGTCACGTTGCGCTTCGGTCAGCGCCTCGTAGAAGGCATCCGGCGCTTCGATATTGGGAAGAAGATTCAGGGTCATGCCTCGGTTCCTGCGGTTGCGCGCAGAATTGCCGCGCGGATGGCTTCGGGGTCGAACGACCGCCAGCGGGCGGCGATGTGCTGATCCGGGCGGATGAGGTAAACAGCCCCGTCGCACAGATCGTAACGTGTGGCGATCTTCCCCTCGGAATCCTCGATATCCTGCCCGACCCGCAGCACCGATGCGGTGAAGGCGCCACAGGTGACAGGCTCGGCCTCCGGACCGGAAACCAGCAGCGTGAACCCTTCGCCCAGATGCTCCAGCAGCCAGCCAGCCTGCCCGCCGCTGCGGACCGGGGCATCCGCCGCACAGGTGCCCGGCGCCATACGCCCGGACCATTCCTCTGCATCCGGGGTGTTCAGCGGGCTTTCGACATAGGGGGTCGGCGTCGAAAGCCGACCCGAATTCACCAGCGGCCGCGCGAAGGGATACTTGCCCGAGAGGGCCAGAACCGCATCGCGGTAGCGGCGTGACGCCGCGTTCTTGGGCGTGATGAAATCGGTCGAACGGGTCGAGTTCAGGATGTTGTCATCCGCCGCGAAGGCGCGTTCTGCATGATAGCTGTCGATCAGCGCCTCGGGGGCCTGCCCCTTGACCACAGCCGCGAGCTTCCATGACAGGTTGTCGATATCCTGCACGCCGGTATTTGCCCCGCGCGCCCCGAAGGGGGAAACCTGATGCGCCGCATCGCCCGCGAACAGCACCCGTCCGTGGCGGAAATTATCGACCCGACGGCAGGCAAACTGATAGACGCTGGCCCATTCCAGTTCGAACTCGGCATCGGGACCAAGCATTTCGCGCACACGCGGAATGATGTTCTCGGGCCGCTTTTCCCTTTCGGGGTCAGCCTCCCAGCCAAGCTGGAAATCCAGCCGCCAGACATCATCGGCCTGCTTGTGCAGCAAAGCTGACTGGCCCCGGTGGAAATCCGGATCGAACCAGAACCAGCGTTCGGTCGGGAAGCCTGCCTTCATCACGATGTCGGCGATCAGGAAGCGGTCCTGAAAGAACTGGCCGGTGAATTCTGCGCCCACCATGCGGCGGATGTCGGAATTGGCCCCGTCACAGGCCAGCAGCCAGTCGGCCTCCATCTGGAAAATGCCATCCGGCGTTTCAACGGCCAGCGAGACATGATCCTCGCCCTGACGCATCGACACGACCTTGTGCTTCCAGCGCAGGTCGATCAGCGGGTTCGCCATGGCGGCGGCGACCATGTATTCCTCCAGATAATATTGCTGAAGGTTGATGAACGCCGGGATCTTGTGACCATCCTCGGGCAGCAGATCGAAGGAATAGACTTCCTTGTCCCGCAGGAAGACGCGGCCCAGTTTCCACTCTATCCCCTTGTCCAGCATGGGGCGGGCCACCCCCAGCCTGTCCCAGATTTCCAGCGGGCGCTTGGCATAACAGACTGCGCGCGACCCGACCGAGACAGTATTGTTGTCGTCAAGAATGACGACCCGCAGGCCGCGCGCGGCAAGGTCCAGTGCAGCGGTCAGGCCGACCGGCCCCGCACCTACCACCACAACAGGGTGGCGCAGCACCGTTCCGGCAGCCTGTTCCGGCGATTGCCGGTAATCGAATTGCGGAAACTGATAGGTGTTCAGCATATCAGATCTCGCTCAATTCCTTGGAGTGGAGCCAGGCTGCCTGACGCGGTGCGCGTTTCGTCTTGGTCCATTCCTCCAGCATCTCGTCCTTGACCTCGGCCGCACGCGCCGCCAGGGCCGCCGCCTTCGGATCGTCATAGGCCAACTCGATCCGGTGGCCGTTGGGATCGAAGCAATAGATCGAATGAAAGACCGAATGATCGGTCACGCCCAGAACCTCGACCCCGTTCGCTTCCAGGCGATCCTTGTAGGCCACCAGCGTCTCGCGGTCGGCCACCTTCAGCGCAAGGTGCTGCACCCATTTCGGGGTATTCTCGTCGCGCCCCATTTCCGGCTTGGTCGGCAGTTCGAAGAAGGCCAGCACATTGCCGTTTCCGGCATCAAGGAAGATGTGCATGTAGGGATCGGGTTCATGGGTCGAAGGCACATGGTTTTCCGCGAAAGCCAGTGTGAAATCCATGTTGAGGTTGGTCTTATACCATTCGACCGTCTCTTTCGCGTCCTTGCAGCGATAGGCGACGTGGTGAACCTGCTGGATCTTCAGTTCCGGGGTGGCCATGGGAAATTCCTCCAATTTCGTAGCATTTGCAATGATTGGCCGATTCTACCTGAACATGATTTGATCTGGATCAAATCGTTGCAAATGAAACTACATCTTGAGGGAGGCAGCGAAACGACATGACCAAACGGCGGCAGGAATGCCTGCCGCCGTGCATCATGTCCTGCGCCCTCACATCAGGCGTCGGTCTGGTCAATGTTGCCTAGTCGTGGCGCACCACACCCCGCGCGCACCAGTCGTCGAAGATCGCAAGCGCAAGTGCGCAGAATGCGGGGTCATTGATATGCGCCGGCGTTTCGTGCAGCGCCACATTCGGCGGGCAGCTTGCGCGCAGTTCCGCAGCGAAAGCCGAAAGACCGTCGGCGTCGCGCAGTTCCTCGCCTTCGGCATCAAGCGCATGGCAACCACCAAGCGGCAACAGGAACGCCGTCTCGCCCCGCGCCTGCGCCAGACGCCCGGCCAGCGCCCGCGCCACGATGCGGCGACGCGGCGCATCCAGCACGACCGAGGTCAGCAGCCGGTTATGCGCGTGACTCGGCAGCCCCTCCAGCGCGGGGGGCAAGGGCTGCCAGCCCGCCAGATCGACCAGATCATAACAGCCCGGTGCCACAAGTTGCGGCGTGCCATGAAGGCCCGCTGCGGTCAGCCGATCCTCGCCTGCGGAGATCGCTGACCCGTTGATGTGATTGCCCACTTCCTGCGTGGCGAAATCGAACACGCAGGCAAAGGCACCTTGCGCGGCAAGGCTTTCAAAGGCCCTGCCACCCATGCCGGTGGCGTGAAACACCGCCACCTCGAAGCCGCGTTCTTCCAGCGCGGGTTTCAGTGTCACCATATAGCGCAGGAAGGATTTGCCGAACGAGGTCATGCCGACAAGGGGGCGCTTTGCAGCAGGGCGTTCCACCGCGCGCGCGGCGCCCAGCACCGCCCCCGCCGCCTGACTGAGCGAGGCCTTGCAGACAGAATTGAGTCCGTAAAGTCCCCCCGCCCAAAGGATCATCTGGATGTCGGCAGGCAGCCGGTCGGCCGGGATAAGGGGCGAGAAAGCAACTGTGGACACCACATATTTCGGCACCCCGATGGGCAGCGCGGCGCAGACATCCAGCGCCAGATCGGTGCCCATCGTTCCGCCCAGCACCAGCACCCCGTCAAAACGCCCTTCGGCATGAAGCCGCGCCGCCAGTGCCGAGGCCCCGCGCGCCATCATCTGCATGGCATAGTTTTCGTCACCTGCCGCGATGGCCCCGGCAATCGAACCGCCCGCCGCCTCTGCCACATCATGTTTGGAAATGTCCGTGGGCCGTGACGGATCGCCCAGCACACTGACATCCATGCTCAGCACAGCACCGCCCTGCGCGCACAGCACGTCGGCGATATAGGTCAGCTCGTCGTCCTTGGTATCGTAAGTGCCGACGACCAGAATGGTGCGATCCGTCATCTGGTCCTCACAGCTTGATCCAGGCCGTTTTCAGATCGAGGTATTTGTCGAAGGCATGCAGAGATTTGTCATGCCCGTTCCCCGATTGCTTGACGCCACCCAACGGCACCGTCAGATCGGACCCGCCATAGGTATTCACATGCACAACCCCCGCCCGGATCGCCCGCACCATGCGATGCGCGCGTGAAAGCGAGCCCGTCCAGACCGCGGCTGCCAGACCGTAATCTGTGCCGTTGGCGATACGCAGCACCTCTTCTTCAGTATCGAAGGGGATGACCGCCAACACCGGGCCGAACACCTCGCGCTGTGCAATGGGATCGTCCGGCCCGACCCCGGTGATGATCGTCGGCTCCATGAAATAGCCGCCGGTTTCCTCCAGAATGCGCCGACCGCCCAGCACGACCTTACGTCCCTGCGCGCGCGCCTCATCAACGAAGCGCAGGTTCTGTTCAAGCTGGCGCAGGCTGTTCACCGCCCCCGCCGCGCTGGCCGGATCCAGCGGATCGCCAACCTTCATCGTGGCGCTGAAGGCCGCCAGTTTTTCCACGAACGCATCATGGATGCTGCGTTCCACCAACAGGCGCGACCCCGCCACACAGACCTGCCCGGCATTGCGGAAGATCCCGTTGGCGGACACTTTCACCGCTTCGTCCAGTGAGGGCGCATCGGCAAAGACGATATTGGGCGATTTGCCCCCAAGCTCCAGATAGACCCGCTTCAGGTTCGACCGCGCGGCATTTTCCAGAAGCCGACGTCCGACGCCACCCGAGCCGGTGAACACGATCACGTCAATCTCAGGCGACAGCGACATCGCCTCGCCCACCACCGCACCCTCGCCCAGCACGACATTGAACACACCCGGCGGCATTCCCGCCTCCAGCGCAAGTTCCGCCAGCCGCAGCAGGGTGAGCGACGCAGTCTCGGCGGGTTTCAGCACCACGGTGTTGCCTGCGGCCAGCGCCGGACCAAGCTTCCAGGTGCCGATCATCAGCGGGAAATTCCATGGCACGATGGCCCCCACCACCCCCACGGGCGCGCGGTGCACAAGACCCAGAACATCGTCGCCCGTGGGGGCGATCTCGCCATAGATCTTGTCGGTCGCCTCGGCGTAGTAGCGGATCGTCGCGGCCGCGCTCAGCGGTTCGGCCTTCAATGCCATGCCGATCTCGGTGCCGTTGTTGCGCACGCCCAGCACGGCAAGCTCCAGCGCGTCCCGCTCTATCAGCGTGGCCCAGCGCAGCAACACCGCCTTGCGCGCGGCTGGCGCCAGCCCCGACCAGCACCCGTCCTCGAAGGCACGGCGGGCGGCGGCAATGGCCGCATGGGCATCGGCGGCGGTGCCACGGGCCATGGTGGTTAAGGGCTTGCCGTCCAGCGGCGAAAGGACCTCCATAATGCCACCATCCGATGCGGGGCGGGCCACCCCGTCGATCAGGTGCAGGGCGGGGGCCACGGGCGCATTTCGCAGCGCCTCGATCCGGGATTTATCGAGCATCGTCTTGCCTTTCAGCTATCGTTGATTTGCCAGTCGGCGCGGCGCTTGCGGTTGCGCAGGCTGTCCCGGATTGACAACAGGATCAGCGCGGTCAGCGCCGCCACCAGAACCGCCGAGATCGGCCGGGTGACAAACACGGTGAAGTCGCCACCGGCCCCGCCCAGCGCCTGCCGCACACGCGATTCCACGATCGGACCCATCACCAGCCCCAGCAGAATGGGCGTCAGCGGCCAGCGATGCGCGCGCAGGATGTAGCCAAGCAGGCCGAAGAACATCGACAGCCCCACATCCGAGAAATTGTAGTTCGCGGCATAAGTGCCGATCAGTGAAAGCGTCAGGATCGCCACGCCAAGGAACCGCTTGTCCACCAGCGCTGCGCGGGCGATCCATTTGGTTGCGAACAGCAGGAAGGCGATGATGACGAAATTCATCAGAAGCAGCGTCCAGTAAAGCCCGGCGACGAAATCACCATGCTTCAGGAACAGTTCCGGCCCCGGCACCACGTTATGCACCAGAAACACCGCCAGCATCATCGAGGTCAGTTCTTCCCCCGGAATGCCCAGCGCGAGCATCGGGATCAGCGCCGCGGGTGGCACCGCGTTGTTCGTCGCCTCTGACACGATGATGCCCTCGGGCGCGCCCTTGCCAAAAAGATGCCCCTGCGGCGAAAGCTTGCGTGCCCAGACATAATTAACCTGCTGGGCCAGAAACTCGCCCACACCGGGCATGATGCCGATGATGATGCCCACAATCGACGACCCGAACAGCGTGCGCGGATAACGCAGCACCTCAAGGAAGCCATCGAAGAAACCTCCCGACAGCTTCACCTCGCGGGCCCGCGCACCTTTGCCGCCAAGCTGCACCAGCGCCTCGGAAACCGCGAACAGGCCGATTACCAGTGGCACCAGCGGGATGCCTTGCATCAGCCATGTTTCGCCAAAGGTATAGCGCTGCGTCGCATAGGCCGTTTCCAGCCCGATCGTGGCAAGGAAAAGCCCGAAGGCCAGCGCCGCCAGCGCCTCGATGCGGCGGCCACCATGGCCCACGACCACCAGAACCAGCGCCGAGATGGCCAGCATGGCAAATTCGGCAGAACCGAAGTTCCGTGCGATCAGGGCAAGCGGTTTGGTCAGCACCATCAGCGCCAGCACCGCCATCACCCCACCCACGAAAGAGGCGGAATAGGCCAGAGACATGGCGCGCCGCGCCTCGCCCCGGTCCGCGAAGGGTTTGGCCTCCATCGCGGTCAGCACCGCCACCGGCGAGCCGGGCGTATTGAGCAGGACGGCAGGAATGGCCGAGCCGTAGGCGGACCCGCAATAGACCCCCAGAAGCAGCGTCATGCCCAACAGCGGCTCCATCCCGAAGGTCGAGGGCAGCAGGATGGAAATGGTGACCGCGGCACCGGCACCGGGAATGGCGCCGACAATCACCCCGAGAATGGCGCCGAAGGCCATGACGGCGATCAGCCACGGATCGGAAAGCTGGGCAAGGCCGGCAAAGATGAATTCCATGATCGGGCCTCAGAACCAGCGGATCAGATAGGAGCGCACCGCTTCGGGTGCGGCGTCGTAATAGCCGGGACTGGGCATCCAGACCCCCAGACCGACGCGGAAGATCAGAACCAGCGCCACCGTCAGTGCCGCTCCGGCCAGCAGCCAGCGCGGGCTGTTCAGCCCGGTCCGCAGCATCAGCCACATGACAAAGGCGAACGTGGCCAGGAAATAACCAATATGGATGGTCAGCCAGAGATAGAGGCCGAAATAGGCCAGAAGCTCCAGCGGGCGCAGCCAGCCCAGAACCCTGGTCCGGGCATCGCGCCATTCCTCCGCTGATGGCGGCCGGGCGCGCAGATCGACAATCGCGCGGCCCAGCGTGAAGATATTCGCCCCCACCAGAAGGACCAGCGCAAAACCGGGGGCCAGGGCCGGGCGCGTCCACCAGCCGCCAGAAGCGACGCCGCGCCCGGTTGCCTTGCCGATCAGCGCAAGAAGCCCCACCGCCACCAGCGCGAAGATGCCATTCAACAGCAGGCTTTCCAGCCTGTTCGCCTCGGGCGTTTCGTCTGACATATCGTTATCCCGAAAGAAAACGGCGCGCGGATCGGTCCGCGCGCCTGTCCAAGGTCATTCGACCCCCATGGCCTTGCGAATGGCGACAAGCTTGTCCTTGTCAGTGGCCACCTGTGCCACGGCCTTGTCCTGCGGCTCCCAGTAGACCAGCGCGCCCGTGGTCTTGGCGATCTCCTGCGCCGCATCCGAGGCGATCACTTTCTGCGCGACCGAAGCGATCTTGTCCTTCACCTCCTGCGGTGTGCCCTTCGGAACGAACAGACCGTTCCAAAGCGACAGGTCGAGATCGGGCGAGATTTCGGCCAGCGTCGGCGCATCGGGGGTGATCGCGGTGCGCGCGCCTGTCACGGTGGCCAGAACCGTGATTTCATTCATGCAGGACAGAACGAGTTGCGCAGTGGTGTTGATGACATCGGCATCGCCATTGGCCAGGGTCGAGCAATCAACCGCATCAAAGGCCGCTTCCGCAGCGAAGGCGCCACCCAGTTCCTTCATCGCCGAGAAGGTCAGCAGCGTCGGCGGCAGGCCATAGCCGAAATGGCCAAGGCGCACATTGTTCGCCTTCGAATAATCGGCCAGTTCCTGCATCGTTTTATAGGGGGCATCCTTGCTTGTGGCGATCAGGAACGGATAGGTCAGAAAGATGCCCACCGGCTCCAGCGCGTCGGGGGCAATCGCGGCCTCGGCGCCCATCGTCTTGATGGTGGGAATGTCGAGCACAAAAGACCCTACGGTATAGCCGTCGGGGGCTGCGGTCGCCACCTTCACCCCGCCCACAACGCCCCCGCCGCCGGGCATGTTCACCACCGCCGCGGGTGCGCCCAGCTCTTTCTGGAACTCTTCGGCGATCATCCGCGTCAGCAGATCTTCCAGATCGCCGGGCGGCCACGGCACGATGAATGTGACCGGCTTTTGCGGATAGTCAGCCAGCACCGGCGCGGCCATGGCCCCCAGCGCCACAGCAGCGACTCCCGCAAGCAGAGCCAATTTCGTCATTGCAGTCTCCCTGTTTATCTGGTTCATTATTCAAACCATTGGTTCAAATTTAGATTGACAGACCCTGCGTCAACCTGTCAACAAAAAAGGGTGCAGCCGCGCCCGAATTCGCCGCAACTGCAACGAAAGGATGTGGACATGGGCACCGTTTCAAAGGCGCTCGAGCTTCTGGACCTGTTTCGCCGGGATCGGCCGCAAATCGGCCTGTCCGATCTGGCACGCCTTTCCGGCGTCAACAAAGCCACATGCTTTCGGCTGATGACCGAACTGCAAACCTATGGCCTGATTGAACAAATCGGTGCCGCACGGGAATATCGCATCGGCCCTGCCGTGCTGCGCCTTGCCGCGCTGCGCGAAGAAGTTGCCCCGTTCAAGTCGGTCGTCGTGCCGATTCTGACCGCGCTTGCAGAATCGACGGGCGAATCAACCCATGTTTCGGTTCTTGCGGGCGACCGGGTGGAACTGGTGCATTTCGTCTATTCCACGCAGCACGGCACACGCGTGATGATGCATGACGCCGATCACCTGCCGTTTCACGCCTCATCCTCGGGGCTGGCGATTCTGGCCCATGCGCCTGAAGCGCTGCGCGAACGGATTCTGGCGCGCAAACTACCGAAATTCACGCCGCAGACCCAAACCGACCCCGCAATCATCCGCGCCCGTCTGGACGAGATCCGCCGCAGCGGCATCGCCGAATCCGCCGGCAGTTTCGAGGAAGACGTGCATTCGGTTGCCGTGCCGCTGTTCAATGCCCGGTCTACCTGTATGGGCGCGGTGGCCGTTGCTGCGCCCTCCGCCCGCATGAGCGATGCGTTGCGCGCCAGGATCAAGGCCGAGATCATCACAGCCGCGCTGCAGATCATGCAGTTGCGCGGCGGCATCCCGCCCGAGGGCTTTGCCCTTGGCGCGCCCCCTTCCATCCCATCACCGCCCTGACAGAAGAGACCGCCATGAAAGACCAGAATTTCCTCAAGGCCAATAACGCACGCAGCCTGTGGCACCCGATGACCTCGCCTGCCGACAGCCTTTCCAATGCCCCGACCATCGTGACCGAAGCGTCGGGTGTGCGCATCCGCGATGTGGACGGGCACGAGGTGATTGATGGCGTCGGCGGGCTGTGGAATGTCAATCTCGGCTATTCCTGCCAGCCGGTGAAAGACGCCATCTCCGCGCAGCTTGACCGCCTGCCCTATTATTCGATCTTCCGTGGCACATCCAACGATTGCGTCATCGAACTGGCCGAGGAACTGCGGGCCTTTTTCGAGCCCGACGGGCTGACGCGCGCCTTTTTCACCTCGGGCGGGTCAGACAGCGTGGAAACCGCGCTGCGCCTTGCGCGGCAATACCACAAGCTGCGCGGTCAGGCCGGGCGGGTGAAATTCCTCAGCCTCAAGAAGGGCTACCACGGCACGCATATGGGCGGCGCCTCGGTGAACGGAAACGCGAATTTCCGCAGCAATTACGAGCCGCTTCTGCCCGGCTGCCACCACATCACCGCGCCCTATCCCTATCGCAACCCGTTCAACGAGACAGACCCCGCGCGACTGGCCCAGCTTATCCTCGCGCAGATCGAGGATGAAATCGCCTTTCAGGGCGCCGACACCATCGCCGCCTTCATCATGGAACCGATCCTTGGCGCGGGTGGGGTGATCGTGCCCGATGCCAGCTTCATGCCCGGCGTCGAGGCGATCTGCCGCCGCCATGGCATCCTGCTGATCGCGGATGAGGTGATTACCGCCTTCGGCCGCACCGGCGCATGGTCGGGCAGCCGCCTTTGGGGGGTGAAGCCCGATTTCATGTGCACCGCCAAGGCCATCACCAACGGTTACTTCCCTTTCGGCGCGGTGATGATCGCGGAAGCGGTGGCCGAGGTGTTCGAAAGCGACGCCAGTGCGAAAGCCGCCATCGGGCATGGCTATACCTATTCCGGCCATCCGGTCGGCGCGGCGGCGGCGCTTGCCTGCCTTGCCGAAACACGGCGGCTGAATGTCATCGAAAACGCCGCCGCGCGTGGCGCACAACTGTTCGCAGGTCTGAAGGATTTGCAGACGAAATACGATGTGATCGGCGATGTGCGTGGTGGTCACGGGCTGATGCTGGCGCTGGAACTGGTGGCTGATCGCACCACCAGACAACCGGCTGACAAGCCGGTGCCCGGTAAAGTGCAACAGGCGGCTTATGAGGCGGGCGCGATGGTGCGGGTCTCCGGGCCGAACATCATCCTGTCGCCATCGTTGGTGCTGAGCGAGGCCGATGCGCAGGGAATCCTTGATGCGCTCGATGCGGGCTTCCGGGCTTTGTGAGGGTGCGATGACCGATCATGTCGCCCTGCTGGGCACGAAAGGGGGGCCGGCCATCCGCACCGGCTCCACCAACCCCACTTCGAACCTGCTGTGCCTGTCGGGGCAGCGGGTCGTCGTCGATTGCGGGCTGGGGGTGACGCGCGGGCTGGTCGATCAGGGCATGGCGCTGAAGGATCTTGACCAGATCGTCATCACCCACCTGCATTCCGATCACTACCTCGAACTCGGGCCGTTGCTGCACACGGCCTGGGTGGCTGGCCTGAAAACCCCGGTCACCGTGCATGGCCCCGAGGGGCTGGCCGAGTATTGGACGCATTTCCTTGCCTCGATGCAGAATGACATCGCCATCCGTATCGAAGACGAGGGCCGCCCAGATCTGGCCGGTCTCGTGCACTTCAAGGTGGTGGACCCGACGCGCGGTTTCACCATCGGGCCGCTGACCGTGCGGGCCATGGCCACACTGCACCCGCCTGTGACCTGTTACGCCTATCGCTTTGAAAGTGCGGGCAAGTCGGTCGTGTTCTCGGGCGATACCTCCTATATGCCCGAAATGGCGGCTTTCGCCGCCGGGGCCGATCTGCTGATTCACGAGGCAATGCTGGGCGAGGCGCTGCCCGCGCTTATGGCACGGATCGGCAATGGTGATGACCGCCTGATGCATCACTGGCTGCGCGCCCATACGCTTGCCGCCGATGCGGCCAGAATCGCCGCGGCGGCAGGTGTGAAGGCGCTTGCGCTCAATCACCTGATCCCTTCGGACGACCCGGCCTTTGGCGAGGCCGAATGGCAGGCCAGCATAGCCGCCGACTGGTCGGGGCCGTTTTATCTGGGGCATGACGGAATGCGCATTCCGCTGTAACGCACAGCCACCGCCATGACTGCGGTGGCAAGGGCGCTGCGTTCCGGCGGCGCCCGGCTTGTGGCATTAGTTCATCTAATGCTCAGCCGCAGAACATTCTCCTTTGCGCGACTTCCACCGGGGGTCTAGCCATTGCGGCACACCCCTGCCGATGAAGGAACCCCCTCGTTCGGTCAGGTCATGGCTGGGTCGCAAAGGAGGGCCGCGGATGAGCGTCCGTTTCAAGCTGGAGGGCATCTATACCCCCGTCATCACGCCATTCCATTCAGATTGGGAAGTGGATTTCGATAGCCTGGCCGACCTTGTGGACCGTCTTGTCGCGGCAGGGGTGCACGGCCTTGTCTCTGGCGGCTCGACCGGCGAAAACTATGCCGAAACGATTGACGAACGGCTGACCATCGCCCGTTTCATCGTGGATCGGGTCAAAGGCCGTATTCCTGTCGTTGTCGGCACCGGCGCGATGCGGACACCGGAGTCCCTTGCCCTTGCCAAAGGCGCACGCGAGATGGGCGCAGATGCGATCCTGCTGGCCACGCCACCCTATTCGGTGCCGACCGAACACGAGAACGCGCTGAACGCGCTGGCCATTGACCGCGCAGCGGACCTGCCGATCATCCTTTACAACTATCCGGGCCGGATGGGGGTTTCGATGGGGCGCGCGTTCCTTGATCGGGTCGGGCGCTCGCGGAACGTCATCGGCATCAAGGAAAGCAGCGGTGACATCAACCGTGTGCACCTTCTGGCACGCGACTACCCGCATATCCAGATGTCCTGCGGGATGGACGATCAGGCACTGGAATTCTTTGCCTGGGGGGCCCGAAGCTGGATTTGCGGCGGATCGAATTTCCTGCCGGAAGAACATGTCGCGCTTTACGAAACCTGCGTGCTGAAGGGCGATTTCGTCACAGGCCGCCGGATCATGTCGGCGATGCTTCCGCTGATGGCCGTGCTGGAACAGGGCGGCAAATTCATCCAGTGCATCAAGCATGGAGTCGAGCTGTCTGGCCTGAAGTCTGGCCCGATGCGCCCGCCGCTGAAGGGGCTGAACAAGGAAGAAAAACGCGAGCTTGAGCAGGTGATCCGCACGCTCAGGACCACTGTTCAAGCGATCCTGAAAGGGAACTGAGCCATGACCGATCTGCTGACCCATGAAGAATACAAGGCCATCGCCGCCAGTCTGGATCTGCCGCAGAACGCCTGGATCGACGGCGCCTACCGCCCCGCCATTTCTGGCAAGACTTTCGAAACGGTGAACCCTGCTACGGGCACGCCGCTCGGCCGGGTTGCGGCCTGCGGGGCCGAAGATGTGAACTTCGCCGTCACCAAGGCGCGTGAAGCTTTCGAGGACGGGCGGTGGTCACGCCTGCATCCCGGCGCCCGGAAGCAGGTTCTGGTGCGGCTGGCGAAACTGATGGAGCGCAACGCCCGCGAACTCGCGGTTCTGGAAAGCCTCGACAGCGGCAAGACCATCCTTGATTGCGAAAGCGTGGACATCCCCGAATCCATCCATGTCATCCGGTGGCATGGCGAATTGATCGACAAGATCTATGATCAGGTCGCGCCTGCCTCGAACGATCATATCGCCTTGGTCGTGCGCGAGCCCGTCGGGGTCGTGGGGCTGGTGCTGCCGTGGAACTTTCCGCTGCTCATGCTGGCATGGAAGATCGGCCCCGCATTGGCGGCGGGATGTTCGGTCGTGGTCAAGCCTGCGGCTGAAACCTCGCTCAGCGCGCTGCGGCTGGCGGAACTGGCCGCCGAGGCAGGCGTGCCGCGCGGCGTGCTGAATGTGGTGACGGGAGGCGGTGCCGAAGCGGGCGAGCCATTGGGCCGTCACCCCGATGTGGACATGGTGTCCTTCACCGGCTCGACCGCGACAGGGCGGCATTTCCTGCACTACTCTGCGGACAGCAACCTGAAGGAGATCGTTCTTGAACTGGGCGGCAAGAACCCCTGCATCGTGCTGGACGATGCCGAGGATCTGGATGCCGTCGCCGCGCATGTCGTGAGCGGGGCTTTCTGGAACATGGGCCAGAATTGTTCCGCCGCATCCCGCCTGATCGTGCAGCGCGGCATCAAGGACAGGTTGATCGAGAAGATCCGTGCGCATGCCCGCGAATGGATCGTGGGCGATCCACTCAACCCCGAGGTCCGGGTCGGGGCGCTGGTATCCGGCGCGCATTTCGGCAAGGTGTCGGGCTACATAGCGGCCTGTGCCACGGAAACCGTCCTTCTGGGTGGCAAGATCGTGGCGCAGGGCTTTATCGAGCCGACTGTGGTGGAGGTGACCGACCGCCTGTCGCCCCTTGCGACCGAAGAAATCTTCGGACCGATCCTGACGGTGATACCCGTTGGAAGCTTCGAAGAGGCGATCGCCGTCGCCAATGAAACGGATTACGGTCTGGCGGCCTCCATCTTTACCGCGAATGGCAAGCGCGCCCTGCGCGGGGCGCGGATGCTTCGTGCGGGGACCGTCACGGTAAACAGCTTTGGCGAGGGTGACATCACGACGCCCTTTGGCGGCTACAAGCAGTCGGGCTTTGGCGGGCGCGACAACTCCATCCACGCGCATGACCAGTATACCCAGCTCAAGACCATCTGGCTTGATCTGACCGACACCAGTGACAGCATGATCGGCTGAAATCGACATGGCCCCGCGCAAGGTAAGCGGCCTTCCCCTCCACACCGGCGCTGCAGGATGGAATTCCATCCTGCCGCCGGCCGCGCCCCTCCCCGTGCTGCACGCAGAGGTGGGCTGCGACATCGCCATTGTCGGCGCTGGCTTTGCCGGGCTCTCGGCGGCACGGCATCTGCGGCTGACCGATCCCGCCCTGTCGGTCGTGGTTCTGGATGCAGGGCGTGTGGCAGAAAGCTCGGCCGGGCGGAACTCCGGCTTCATGATCGACCTTCCGCATGATCTGACGAGTGCGGATTATGCCGGTTCCGGGGCGGCACGCGACCGCGTGCTGACGAAGCTGAACCGTTTGGCCATCGACTTTGCCGCGGATGTGCAACGCGAATACGGCCTTCCAGCCGGGTATTTTCAACGCTGGGGCAAGATCAACGGTGCGGTCTCCGCGGTGGGCGAGAAGGCGAACCGGACCTATGCGGCCCATCTGGCGGCCCTGAACGAGCCGCATGCCCTTTATGACGCACAGACGATGCGCGAGGTGACCGGAAGCACCTATTACTCCAGTGGCCTTTACACACCGGGCACAGCACTGATCCAACCCGCCGGATATATTCGCGGCCTGGCTTCCGGGTTGGTGGCCCGGAATGTGCGCATCTTCGAAACCTCGCCGGTGACGGCGTTTGAAAGCACCGGCGCGGGCTGGTTGCTGACAACGCCGCAGGGACGGGTGCGCGCGTCACGGGTCATCCTTGCCAACAATGGCCATCTGGAAAGCTTTGGCTTCGGGCGTGGCCAGCTCATGCACATCATGCTGAATGCCTGCATGACCGAAGAAATCCCCACCGATCTTCTGCGCGGTCTCGGCGGGCAGGAAACCTGGGGCCTGACCCCGTCAGACCCGATGGGATCGACCGTGCGCCGCATCTCGACCGCGCAGGGTGGCAACCGCATCATCATCCGTCAGGGTGGCTATTACCGGCCCAGAATGCAGACCAGCCGTGCCGATCTGGCGCGGGTCGTCCGCGGGATGCGGGAGAAATTCGATGCCCGCTTCCCAACCCTGAAGGGCGTCAGCTTCGAGCATTCGTGGTCGGGTCATCTGTGCCTGACCAGAAACGCCGTGTCGGTGACGCACGAACTGGAGCCCGGCCTGTTTGCGGCCTGTGTCCAGAATGGCCTTGGCACCACACGCGGCACACTGGGCGGGATCGCCGCCGCGACGCTTGCGCTTGGCCAGTCCAGCGACATCACGCGCTTCTTTCTGGACGAAATGAAACCGGCCCGCCTTCCACCGCATCCATTCGACACGATCGGGGCGAATGTCTATCTTCGCTGGAAGGAATGGCAGGCAAGGGCTGAATGATGCGACCAGTGCGCCGCAGGCATCTTCCATCGCTCGGCGCGCTTGCGACTTTCGAGGTCGCGGCCAAGCATCTGAGCTTTACGCTGGCCGCGAAGGAACTGAATATCACCCAAGGAGCGGTCAGCCAACAGATCCGGCTGCTGGAACGGGCGCTCGATACTGCGCTTTTCATCCGCAAACACAACGCGCTGGAGCTTACCCCCGCCGGCGGCGACCTTTCTGCCGCCGTTGCCGCCGGACTGGACATGATCAGTGCGGGCGTCGGGCTGTTGCAGCCGGACGGCCAGCCGGAAACCATTACCATATCCTCCACTGACGGCATGGCGGCCTGGTGGCTGAAACCTCTGATCGACAGGTTCCGTGCCGAACATCCTTCGGTCGGGTTTGTGCTTCTTGCCTCGGACGAAGATGACGCCCTGCGCAATTATTCGGGCGTGGACATTGCCGTTTTGTGTGGCAATGAACGGAGCGAGACCGGCGAGGAGTTGCATTTCCTGTTTCCCGAGGTGGCGCAACCTGTCTGCACACCCGGTTATCTTGCGGCGCATGGCCCTTTCGAAGATGCCCAGAGCCTTAATCGCGCAAACCTGCTGCACCTGCATGACCGACACTGGAGCGCGGATGCGATCGGCTGGCAGCCCCTTGGCTGGGAGGAATGGTTCCGCTCTCAGGGCGCGCGCTGGGACCGCGGGGCCTCCAGCCTGTCGACGAACAAGGTGTCGCTGCTGATCGACGCAGTTCTGGCCGGGGAAGGGGTGATGCTTGGCTGGCTGCATATGGTGCAGGGGCCGCTTCGGGATGGCCGACTGGTGACCGCCCATCCGGCGCAGATCACGGCAGGGCGCGGCAATTTCCTGCGCTGCCAGCGATCATCCCTCCAGCGCCCCAGCGTTGCCCGTTTTGTCGATCACTTGCTCCTCTCCCTGAAACTCTGAGCGGGGCGAGACCCAACCGCCCTACGCTACCAGCGGGCATGAAACCTGCCCTGCGCAGCTTCGCGCCACCTGCCCCTCACCATCGAGGGGCGGATGGCCGGTCACCTGCTGACGGGCTGGGCAGCACCGCGGCACAGGACAACAGGCCGACCCGCTTACCGTGGCCCCGCCATCAGTGCGCGGGCCACGGCCTCGTTGGTGACCAGCCGGTTCACATAGCCGCCACGCAGAATGGCGCGGATGATCTGCACCTTCTCGATCCCGCCCGAGACCAGCATGGACATCGGTTTCAGCTTCAACTTGTCGGGGCTCAGCGCAATGATCGACTCGTTCAGGAAATGATCGACAGGACGACCCTGCGCATCCAGAAAACAGCCCAGAAACTCGCCCACCGCACCGCGCTTCAGCACATCGTCAAGATGATCCTTCACCACACGGATTTGCGTCAGCGTCGCGTCGCCCGCAAGCGATCCGCAAGAGGTGATGCCCAGATCGGCGATTTCGGTGCGGGCCAGAACATCGGTCAGTTCGTCGATCAGCAAAAGCGTTTCACGGCTTTCCGGCGAGGCGCAGTAAAGTGGCGCGGTCAGGTAGTGGCATTCGACGCCCAGACTGCGCGCAAAACTGGTGGCCACCTCGAACGTATTGGTGCCGGAAGATCGCGTGACCCCTCCGGTCAGCCCGACCACCCAACTGTCCGGGTGTGGCCGCGCATTCAGACGCCGGACCGCGAAGCTGAGCGTGCGGCCCGTTGCCACGCCGATCCCCAGATCGCGCCCCTCGACAAGAGCGGCGGCCATTGTGCCTGCTGCTTCGCCGATGACACGCTTCTGTTCCAGATAGTCAGGCACATCGGGCACAACGACTGCCTCGATAAGGCCATAGCGCGCCGCCACTGCCTCGGCCAGCGCGATGCAGTCGGTCAATGGCAGGGTCACGTCAATGCGCACCGCACCATCTTCGCGCACCTGCCCGATGATCTTGTTCACCCGCAGCCGCGTCATGTTCATGCGTGCCGCGATTTCCTGCTGCGTCAGCCCACCCAGAAAATAGAACCACGCTACGCGCGCGCGTTCCAGTTGTTCGGTCAAGTCTTCGGTCGGATCATCCATCGTGACACTCTTATATCCGTCATATCGGATTCGACCAGCAAAGAGCACAGGGGCAAAGCGGTTGCGGCAACAGCGCAAGGGCTGATGCCGCGAAGGGCGTCATGTCTTCTGGCTGAACAAAGGATCACACGAGGCGTCCTTTTCTGCGCGGTCTGGCCGCTGCGGCCTCGGATGATTGAAGGATGCGCAGCGGAGGCATTTGATCAAGATCGCCCCGACCAGCGCGCCTGCCGTCGTCTTGAACAGCAGGCGTCGGCGACCGCAACGGTGGATTACGGTTCAAACGGTCATTTCACAGTGGCCAAGCAGTTCGGCACCGGCAGTCCGGCCTGGCCGGGCGCGGGATTATTTCTGCGGCCTGTCGGCTGTGCTGTCGGATTGCACGGGCCGGGGACGGACACATCTAGCCATCCGCCCTGATCAGGGCCGCGTCGGCGCGTGTGGGGTCGATCTCTACCGGAACGGCATGGGTCCATCTTTCGTAACTGCCGCTGGCGCTGGCCATGTGCAACGCGCGGAGATCACGCAACGGATCTTCCGACAGGTCAATGCGCAGGGTCAGTGGCGGACGATCCGCCTGCAAGACCAGTAGCGCCGCCGATTTCAACCCGCGCGTGTCACCACCCGCCGCCTGCGCAGCCTCCAGTGCGGCCAGAAGCCGGAGGGCCGGGGGGCCGCCGGCATTGTCCCAAGCGTCCAGCAACGCATGCAGCACCTCCTCCCCCGACAGGATATTGCCCGCCGCCACCGCGCCCGGACGCGCGATATGGCTGCACAGGGCCGAATTCTGCGCGCCACTATGCCCGGCGGTGCCGCCCTGCCGGTCCAGCGTCGAAAGCTGCCGCCAGTCACGGTTCGGATCCGGTGCAACCGTCCCGGCCAGCGCCGCCGCCGCCGCCGCCCCGGCCGCCATGCGGTCCAGCACCGATTCTCCCCACAACGTGCTGGGCGCGGCGCCCTGTGAGGCGGACAGGCCCGCATTCCATCGCCCCCGCAACACCCATCCACCGACACAAAGTGACCCTGTTGCGGCCGCCCCGGCCAGAGCGCCGGATTTTTCATCTCGGGCAAGTAGAGAAAAGGTCATTGTTTCCTCGATAGTTAGGGTTCTTACGGTCGCAAGAGGCGCAATCTCTGAAGCCGAGTTTAGCAAAAATACTATCACTATCAATTTATCATGATAAATTTGCGGGAAACAAACACTCAACAGGAGAGACCTGATGCGCCCCCAACGCCTGACCCGCCGCGCGGTTCTGCTTTCCAGTGCCACCGCCCTGATCGTCGCAGCCACCGGACTGCGCGCGCCCGTGTTGGCGCAGACACCGCCCGGCGTGCTGATCCTCGGTCAGGTCGCAGAACCCAAAACGCTCGACCCGCAGGCCGCCACCGCCGCGAACGACTTCCGCATCTCGGTGAACGTGTTTGACGGGCTGGTGCGTTTCAGGGATGGCACGCTTGAGGTTGAGCCGGCGCTAGCGCATTCCTACGACATTTCCGGGGACGGAAAGACCTATACCTTCCACCTGCGCGAAGGGATCAAGTTCCATGATGGCAGCGATTTCAACGCCGAGGCGGTGAAATTCACCTTCGAGCGGATGCTGAAGAAGGATCACCCCTATGCAGATACCGGGCCGTTCCCGCTCGCCTTCTTCTTCTCGTCGGTCGCTTCGGTCGAGGCGCCGGATGCGCTGACCGCCGTCTTTACACTGACCGAACCCTACGCGCCCTTCCTTGCCAATCTGGCGACGCCCACCGGCTATATCGTCTCGCCCGCCGCCGTGGCGCAGCATGGCGCCGATTTCGGGCGCAATCCCTCGGGCACCGGGCCGTTCAAATTCGCCGAATGGCGCGCGAATGAAATGGTGGCGATCGAGAAGAACCCCGATTACTGGGATGGCGCCCCGGCGTCGGAGGCCATCGTGTTCCGCCCGATCACCGATGCCAATACCCGAACCGCCGAGATGCTGGCAGGCGGGCTCGACATCATGGTCGAGGTGCCGCCGGTCACGCTGTCGCAGTTCCGCAACGACCAATACACCATAGTCGAGGCCGCTGGCGCGCATCTGTGGTTCCTGATCCTGAACTGCAAGGATGGCGCCTTTGCAGACAAGCGGGTGCGTCAGGCTGCGAATTACGCGGTCAACAAGGAGGCGCTGGTGAACAACGTGCTGGAGGGCACCGCGACCGTCGCCGCCGGCCCGACCCCCGCTGCCTTCAACTGGGCGGTGAATCCCGATGTCACCCCCTATCCTTATGACCCGGAGAAGGCCCGCGCCCTGCTGGCCGAGGCGGGCACGCCAAATCCGAAGATCACCTTCTTCGTCACCGAGGGCGGCTCGGGGATGCTGGACCCGGTGGCCATGGGCACCGCCATTCAGGCCGATCTGGCGGCGGTAGGCTTTGACGTCACGATCCAGACCTATGAATGGAACACCTTCCTCGATCAGGTGAACCCCGGCCTTTCGGGCAAGGCCGACATGGCCGAAATGGCATGGATGACCAATGATCCCGATACCCTGCCCTATCTGGCGCTGCGGGCCGAGGCCTTTCCCGACAAGGGTGGCTTCAACTCGGGCTATTACGCCAATCCCGAGGTGGACGAACTGCTGAACCGCGCCCGCGTTTCAACCGATCAGGCGGAGCGGGCCGAGCTTTACAAGAAGATGCAGGTCATCGTGCATGACGATGCACCCTGGCTGTTCGTTGCGAACTGGAAACAGAACGCGGTGGCCACGGCGGCGGTCAAGGGGCTGGTCCTGCAACCCTCGTTTCTGCTGACGCTGAAGAACGTGTCCAAGGCCTGAGTTTTGTAACGAGTATCGGGGGGCGTTCGTGCCCCCCTTTTTTGCCAGAAGGAGGCCAGAATGGGGCGCTATATCCTTTACCGTCTGCTGTCGGCTGTTCCGGTCGTCCTTGGCATCACGGTCATCGTGTTTTTCATCATGTCGCTGATCCCCGGCGATCCGGCGACAGCCATCCTTGGCGCCTATGCCTCGCCAGAGAATGTGGCGCGGCTGAATGCCGATCTGGGCTTGGACAAGCCCATGGTGCAGCGTTACTTCATCTGGCTGGGCAACATGCTGACAGGGGATTTCGGGCGGTCCTTCTCGTTGAACCGGCCGGTGCTGGACGAGATTCTTGAACGGTTCTCGGCCACGCTGATCCTCGCCGGGGTGTCGCTGCTGATCTGTGCGGTTCTGGGCATCGTGGCAGGCGTGGTTTCGGCGGCGCGGCAATACGGGCTGGCGGACAAGGCGATCACGCTGGCGGTGCTGGTGGGGATTTCGATCCCGTCTTTCTTTCTGGGCATGCTGCTGATCCTGATCTTCGCAGTGCAACTGCGCTGGCTGCCGGTTTCGGGCATGTATGAGGTCTATGGCGGGCGGACGCTGGTAGATCTGCTGCGCCACATCATCCTGCCCGCAACCGCGCTGGCCGCCGTGGCGACCGGCGTTGTGGCCCGGCTGTCGCGCGGCGCCATGCTGGAGGTGCTGCGGCAGGATTACATCCGCACCGCCCGGGCCAAGGGGGTCAGCGAAACCGGCGTGATCTGGCGCCATGCCCTGCGCGCGGCCATGGTGTCGATCATCCCCGTTCTGGGCATTCAGGCAGGCTTCGTGCTGTCGGGCGCGGTCTATATCGAGGTGGTGTTCCAATGGCCCGGTGTGGGCCGGATGCTGGTCGATGCCATCCTCAAGCGCGACCTTCTTCTGGTGCAGGGCGGCGTGACCTTTGTCGCGGCCTGCTATGTGCTGTTCAACATCATCGTCGATGTGGCGCAATCGCTGATCGACCCTCGGATCAAGGCCTGACAGATGCGGCTTTTCCTTACGCTCCTGTTTCGCAATCGTCTGGCCGCGCTTGGCGCCGTGCTGTTGCTGGCGCTGGTGCTTCTGTGCCTCGTGGTGCCGCTTCTGCCGCTGGCCGACCCGAATGTGACCGACACGCCCAACAAGTTCCTGCGCCCGTTCAGCGAAGGGCATCTTCTGGGCACCGATCACCTTGGCCGGGATCTGCTGTCGCGCCTGCTGTGGGGCACACGGCTTTCACTGGCCGTGGGGGTCGCCGCGGCGGCGGCGGCCGCTTTCTTCGGCACACTGATTGGCATCTGCGCCGGCTATTTCGGCGGCTGGATCGACAACGGCCTGATGCGCCTGATCGACATGATCATGGCCTTTCCCTATATCCTGCTGGCACTGGCCATCGTGGCCGCGCTTGGCCCCGGCATGCTGAACGCGCTGATCGCGGTGGCGGCGGTCAACGTGCCGTTCTTTGCCCGCAACATCCGTGGCATCAGCGTCGGGCTGACGGCGCGCGAGTTCATCGACGCCGCCCGCCTGTCCGGTCAGGGCCACGCCCGCATCATCGTGACCGAGCTTTTGCCGAACGTGCTGCCGGTCATCATCGTCGCAATCTCGACCACGATCGGCTGGATGGTGCTGGAGACCGCCGGCCTGTCCTTCCTCGGTCTGGGCAGCCAGCCGCCGCAGGCCGATCTCGGCTCGATGCTGGGCGAGGCGCGGGCAGCGCTGATCGCGGCGCCGCATACGCTCATCGTGCCGGGGGCGATGATCTTCGTCATCGTCATGTCGATCAACCTGCTGGGCGATGGCCTGCGCGATGCGCTGGACCCCCGGCTGCGTTCCGGCGCGCTGGCGCGGCCCAGCCCGGTGACACGGATCGCCCGCCCCGCCCCGCCCCCGGCGGAGACCCCCGCGCGCGGGGTGCTGGATCTGGATGGGCTGACGACGCGGTTCGAGGTCGGCGCGCAGGTCTACAAGGCGGTCAGCGACGTGTCACTGACCCTTGGCAAGGGCGAGTGCCTCGGGCTGATCGGGGAATCCGGCAGCGGCAAATCGGTCACCGCACTTTCCGTCACCGGCCTTGTCGCCTCGCCCCCCGGTGTGATCGCCGGGGGCGCCGCGCGGCTCGACGGGGTGGACCTGCTGTCGCTGCCCTATCGGGATCTGCGTGGCCTGCGCGGGCGCCGCATCGCCTATATCTTTCAGGATCCGCTTTCGACTCTGCATCCGCTCTATCGCATTGGTGACCAGATGGTCGAGGCGATCCGCGTGCATCGCAAGATGCCGTTGGCCGAGGCGCGGGCGCGTTGCCTCGATCTGCTGCGCACCGTGCAGATCCCCAATGCCGAAAGCCGTCTTTCCGCCTATCCGCACGAATTGTCAGGCGGTATGCGCCAGCGTGTCGGCATCGCCATGGCGCTGGTCAACGACCCCGAGGTCATCATCGCCGACGAACCGACGACCGCGCTGGATGTCACGGTGCAGGCGCAGGTTCTGGCGCTGCTTGACAGGTTGCGGCGCGAAAGGGGGCTGTCGATCCTGTTCATCACCCATGATTTCGGCGTGGTCGGCCAGCTTTGCGACCGGGTGGCGGTGATGTATGCTGGCCAGATCGTCGAGGAAGGGCCAACCGCCAGCATCCTGGCTGCGCCCGCCCATCCCTATACCCGACGGCTGATTGCCTGCGTGCCGGAACTCGGCGGGGGGCGGCGTCAGCTTGCCGCCATTCCGGGCCTGCCGCCAGCGGTGAACCGGCTGCCCGCGGGCTGTGCCTTCGCCCCGCGCTGCGACCGTGCCCGCCCCGATTGCCAGAGGGACCCGATTGCCCTGCGCGTCTCTGGCCCACGCGCCGCACGGTGCCTATACCCCGAGGAGGCCCTGTCATGACCACACCCGCGCTGCAAGTGGATGGCCTGTCGAAATCCTTTCCGGTGGGCCGTGGGCTGTTGCGCGGTGCAACGACCATGGTGCATGCGTTGCAACCTCTGTCGCTGGAGGTCAGGCCGGGCGAAACGCTGGGGATCGTCGGGGAATCGGGTTGCGGCAAGACGACCCTGGCGCGCATGTTGGTCGGGCTGTCGCAGCCCAGCACCGGCACGATCCTGATCGACGGCAAGCCACTGGATACCTCGGACCGGCGGGTCTCCAGCCAGCAGATCCAGTATGTGTTTCAGGATCCGATCTCTTCGCTGAACCCGCGCAAGACCATCCGACAGACCATGGAAACCCCGCTGCGCATCCTGTTCGGCATGGATGCTGCCGCCCGCACCGCCCGCATCCATGAGGTGTTCGAGGCGGTAAACCTGCGACCCGAATTCCTTGACCGCTACCCGCACGAATTTTCCGGCGGGCAGGCACAGCGGATCGGCATTGCGCGCGCGCTGCTCGCGCGGCCGAAGATCATCGTGCTGGACGAGCCGGTTTCGGCGCTGGACGTGTCGGTTCAGGCGCAGGTGCTGAACCTTCTCGCCGATCTCAAGACGCAATACGGGCTGACCTATCTGTTCATCAGCCATGACCTTGCGGTGATCGAGGCGGTATCCGACCGGATCGCCGTATTGTATTTCGGCACGCTGGTCGAGATCGGTGCCGCCGACCGGATCTTTGCCCGCCCAAGCCACCCCTATACCCGGCTTCTGGCCCGCTCCGCCCCGGTCGTCGGCCGTCCTCTGGCGCCACAGGACACAGCGGGGGCCGAGCTTCCCGACCCGCTGAACCCGCCTCCGGGTTGCGCTTTTGCCCAGCGTTGTCCAAAGGTATCGCAGCTTTGCCGGACAAAAGTGCCGCAATTGCAGGAAACCGGAGAGACCCAGCGTGCCGCCTGCCACCACCCGGACCAGACGTAATGGTGCCCGCACCGAACAGGTGGCCGAGCATCTGAAGGCCTATATCGTCGCGCAGGGGCTGCGTCCCGGCGACCGGCTGCCGTCCGAGGCCGATCTGATGGCCGCCCTTGGCAAATCCAAGGGCACCGTGCGCGAAGCGATGCGCATGCTTGCGGCGCAGGGCCTGATCCGCACCCGCACCGGGCCGGGGGGTGGGGCCTTTGTCGATGACGTGTCGCGCGATCATGCGATGACAATGCTTTCGAATTTCTTTTATTTCCGCGACCTCTCTCTGGCGGATCTCTATCAGCTGCGCATCCGGCTGGAGCCGGAGGTGGCGGCGATGGTTGCCGGCAGGATCCCCGCCGAGACGCTGGCCCGCTTTCGCGCCGAGACCTCGCGCTTTGATCATCCGCCCCGCGATCTGGTCGAGGAGCAGGCGCAGCACGTCGCCTCGCTGGCTTTTCACCGCGAGCTGGCCGAGCTGTGCCCCAACCCGCTGCTGTCGTTCATCGTGGGGTTCATCGCCAAGATCCTGTCGGATCTGACCGTGATCCGTCGGCTTTATGCGCCGCATAACCATGCCCTGTGGGAACAGGGTCACCGCCACCATGCGCTTCTGCTGGATGCACTTGAATCAGGCGATCCGGCATTGGCCGCCGAACGGATGCGCACCCACATGGAGGCCGCGGCACGCCTGATGCAGTTGCAGGAAGTCCAGGTGGCAAAGACCTTTCTCGGATAACCCCTTCGCCCGCCAGCAAGCAGGGGCAGAGCGAGACCGGCAGGGTCTGATAGCCGAGGGGGCCGTGTAGCGAGGAAGCCCGCCCATTCCACCTTTGGGGCTGGTCAGGCGAGGCTCATTGTTGCTGGCGCCGGTTATGCCGCGCAGCCCCGCTCTGGAGGGAAGTGTCGTTCAATCCAACCTCAATATCACATGAACTATCCTAAACAGGAAAGTTCATCGGCCAGCCATCCGTATCGCACCCGCCCTATGCAAGCGCAGATGCGGCATCTGGGATCGCGTCATTATAGTTCAATCGGCTTCAAACCAGAGGCGACACGCGTGTCAACCCGGCAGGCCCCCGCCTACGCCCATGCCAGCACACCCGGACAGTCGGTGCGCACCGCACCACCAAGACCTCTGACACTCTACCCAGCAAGCATGTGTTCCTGTAATGTTCCATTGCAACTTAGGGCGAGGGCCTTCTTATGTGCAACCTCTACTCGCAGACCAAGAGCCAAGATGCGATGCGCCATGTCTTTGATGACGTGCTGGAAGATGACGAAGAGCTGATTGACACCAGCGGCAACCTGCCCGCCACGCCCGGCATCTGGCCGGATCATCCGGCGCCCATCATCCGGCACCTTGCGGGAGGGAATGGGGCATCCGGCTTCCGGCTGTCGCTGGCCCGCTGGGGGATGCCGACGCCCCCGCAGTTTCTGGCGGGCAGGCGCACTGATCCTGGGGTGACCAATATCCGCAATCTGGCCTCGCCGCACTGGCAGCGCTGGTTTGGGGTGCCGCACCGCTGCCTCGTGCCCTTCACCAGCTTTGCCGAACCCGACAGCCGCTCCGGCCCGATGAAAGGCAAACCCATCTGGTTCGCGCTTGGCCCCGACCGACCGTTGGCCTTCTTCGCAGGCATCTGCACGGAATGGACCTCAATCCGCAAACTGAAAGAAGGTGAGGTGACAGTGGATGCCTTTGCCTTCCTGACCTGCGATCCGAACCGCGAGGTGGCCAGCATTCACCCCAAGGCAATGCCGGTGATCCTGACCCGTCCGGAGGAATGGCGGCAGTGGCTGACGACGCCCTTCGACCGTGCCCGCCATCTGCAGCGGCCGCTGCCGGATGGCGAATTGCAGATCGTGGCAGAGGGGGCGCCGGAAGATGCGGCCTGAAACAGCGTCCACCGATCCCTTCGGCTTGCGCCCTGCCCGCGTGCATGAGGCCGCAGGCCGTGGCCGCCGCGCCTTTGCGCTGTTCCAGGCACTGCGCCACCCCGGCCCACTGATCTGGATCACCCCCGCCCATGCCCCGGAACTGCCCATGTTGCGCGGCTTGCCGCTGGGGGTAGGCGAAAGGCTGCATCTGCTACGGCCTGTGGGCGGGGCCGATGTTCTATGGTGTGTCGAAGAGGCCCTGCGCACTGCCCCGGTCGGGCTGGTGATTGCCGAGCCGGAAAAGCCACTGTCCCTGACCGCAGGCCGCAGGTTGCAACTGGCGGCAGAGGCCGGGCGCAGCACCGGGCTTCTGCTGATCCGCGAAGGCGCGGGCAGCAATGCCACTGAAACCCGCTGGCACTGCGCGCCCACGGCCAGCCCGGCGCCGGACTCGACTCTGCATCACTGGACCCTCAGCAAGAACAAAAAGGGATCAAAAGGAAACTGGCTCTTGAACTGGCATGGCACGTCGGCTGATTTCCATCTGGTTTCCGAGTGTTGATTTCCGCCCAGAACTGAGGCGGATTTCCCATCGAGAAGTAAGCCACCTGTGACTATGGATTTTGTGTGATATTGGAGTCACGGCATTGTTTACCTTATTCTTTTTCGGTATTCTGCGGCTGAACTTGCGTTGAAGCGTAAGCTATTGTTTGCGATTTCCAAGATGGAACAGCGGTGGGTGAGGCGATTGAGCAGCGCGGTGGTCATCTTGGCGTCGCCGAACACTGTCGGCCATTCGCCGAAGACAAGGTTTCTGGTGACGATGGCCGAGGTCTGTTCGTAGAACTTGCTGATCAGGTGGAACAGGAGCTGCCCGCCGGATTGGGCAAAGGGGAGATATGCCCACCGCATCGTCGGCTGGCGCTTCAGCACATGCTGGCTTGGTTCTGGATGCTCTGGAACAGGCAGTTCATGAACGCCGTCCGGCCAAGGGCATGGGGCTGGTCCACCACAGCGACAGGGGCTCTCAAATACTTGTCCATCCGCTACAATGAACGTCTTGCCTAAGCGGGCATCGAGCCTTCAGCCGGTATCGTCGGTGACAGTTATGACAGCGCACTGGCCGAGACGATCAACGGCCTATTCAAGGCCGAGATCATCCACCGCCGTGGCCCCAGGCGCGGCTTCGAGGTTGTCTAATACGCCGCGCAGGAATGGGTCGACTGGTTCAACAACCGACGCCTGCCTGAACCCATCGGGAACATCCCGCCCGCAGACGCCGAGCCAACTTCTGCGCAACTCTGGAAACTGAGCCCATGGCCGCGCAACTAACGAAAATCAGCCTCCGGCAAACCCCGTGCGGTTCACCCGACAGGTGAACCGGAATGTCCGCGTCAGAGCCGTCGAAGGTCAGCCTGCCGCCTGCGGAAACTTGACGCGAGGAAAGTCATACGCCCCGACCTTCGAGGTCAGGTAACGCCCACCCACCAGACCTTCGGCCAGCTTCACCGCTGCGCTGACCCCGTCAATCACCGGCATTCCGGTCTGCGCCTGCAACCGGTCGCACATGTCAGACATTCCGGCGCAGCCCAGCAGCACCGCCTCTGCCCCGTCCTGTTCGCGTGCGGCGCGGATCTCGTGCAGCAGGCGCAGTTCGCAGGTTTCCGGCTCCTGCTCCAGCGCCAAAACCGGCATGTTCACCGCCCGCACGTTTCGGCAGCGCCCCGTCGCCCCGTAACCCGCCACCAGATCCTCGATGATCGGCACCGAACGCGGCAGCGTCGTCACGATGGAAAAGCGGCTTGCTATGGTCGAGGCCACCTGCACCCCGGCCTGACAGATGCCAATGACCGGCCCGCGCGCCACCTCGCGCGCCGCAGCCAGCCCCGGATCGTCGAAACAGGCGATGACATGGGCGTCAAAGCCCCGCGCCTCGCCCGCGCGGATCAGTTCCAGCATCGCGGGCACCGCCAGAGCCTCGTCGGCATGACCTTCGATGCTCGCCGGAGTGCCTTTGGGATTCACGGTTTCGATTACCGTGCCGGGAAAGGCGGCGCGTCGGGCGCTTTCGCCAATCTGCGCCGTCATCGTGACGGTGGAATTGGGGTTGATGACCAGAATGCGCATCATTTGGCCCCGGCGCCCACGCGGGCATCTACAGGCATCGACGGCGTCGGCATCACGAATTGCCGGTCAGAGGTTATGTAGTTGTCGGCATGAAGCCGCGCGATGGGCTGATAGACCTCGGGGTTCACATAGCGCCCCGCCGCGTCCAGACAGTCGCGCCGTACATGCATCTGCACCACCTCGCCGATGACCAGAAGGCGCCGCCCGTATTCCAGCAGCCGGTCCACCCGGCATTCCATGGCGCAGGGGCTTTCGACGATGCGCCGCGCGCGGATATGGGCGCAGGGCGCCGAGGTCAGCCCGGCCAGCGCCACCTCGTCCACATCCTCGGCCACGCCCAGCCCGCAGACCAGCATGGCCTGCGACAGCGCCATGTCGACCATGTTCACCACAAACTCCCCCTCACGGCGGATATTGCGCACGGTGTCTTTCTCCTGCCCGTCAGGGCGGGTCTGGATGCCCAGCACCACAAGCGCGGGGTCATGCGAGAATACGTTGAAAAAGCTCATGGGCGCCGCATTGTCCTGCCCGCCTTCCGACCGGGTGGATACCAGCGCGATGGGGCGCGGCCCGATGAAGTTGGTCAGAAGACGGTAACGGTCCTGCGGGTCCAGGCGCGTGAAATCGAATTCCATGGTCTGTGGCATTGTCGTCCTGTCCCTCTGGATTACGGGCCGGGAACCCGCTATTATCTTCAACATGATTGTCGACATTTTTGTTGTCAATAAAAACCTGCCGCCGATTGACATTCGGTTGAAGGCGGCAAGAATGCCGTAGTGAAAGGGGGTTCTGATGTATCAGAACAAAGAAGCCACGCCCGGCCCGGCAGCGGAAATCTGCGAAAGGATCTGGCTTTCCATCGCCGAACGCAAGCTGCGCCCCGGCACCCGCCTCAAGGAAGAACAGCTGGCCGAGGTGTTCGAGGTCAGCCGCGCACGAGTCCGTCAGGCGCTGGCCATGCTGGAAAGCGACGGGCTGGTGACGATCCTGCCGAATCGGGGGGCCTTCGTCTCGGAACCCGGCGTCGACGAGGCACGCGATGTCTTTCACTTCCGCCGCCAGGTCGAGGCGCGCGTGCTGGAGCGGCTGATGGCCAATATCGCCGATACGGCAATCCCGCAGCTTGAGGCGCATCTGGCGCTGGAGCGCGAGGCCGATGCCCGCGGCGATACCACCGCCACCATCCGCCTGTCGGGCGGCTTTCACCTGCTGCTGGCAGAGCTTTCGGGCTCCGGCTTCCTCACCTCCACCCTGCGCGACCTCATCTCGCGCTCGACGCTGATCACAACCATGTATCGCCGCCATTCGCATCACAACTGCGGGCCGGACGAACATGCCGGGCTGATTGCCCGCATCCGCGCCCGCGACCTGCCCGGCGCGCTGAGGTTGATGGAGGATCACCTGCGCCATGTCGAGGACGAGCTTGACCTGACCGAGGATGTCCCGGTGCTGCGCGATTTGCGCGACGCGCTGGTCTGACCTCCCCTGCCTTTTCCGAGGCACTGCCCCGCCCCGGCGGGCAGCGATGATTTTCGCCGGGCCTGAATTTCGGGCATTTCCGCCGTGAAACCTGGCGTGAAAATATACCAGACAAAATTGTCGACAAAATTATTGACAGAAAAGTCGTCACCCCGCACTCTGGACTGGTCCACCGCCGGAATCGGACGGAAGACCTTTGCAACCGCCGGAGAAGCCCGCATCAGACGGACGGGCCGGCACCTTGACAGGGATAGACCATGACCAGCCTCAAAGCCTCGCTTCTTTCCTGCGTCGCGCTTGCCTGTTTCGCGGGCGACGCCTCGGCCCAGACGCTCCGCTGGGGTGCGGCGCGCGATATCAACTCGCTTGATCCCTATTCCTACGGATCGACCTTCACCATCAGCTTCCTGAACCACGTCTACGAAGGGCTTGTGCGCTACAACGACAAGCTGGAAATCGAGCCGGCGCTGGCCACCGAATGGGAAGTGCTGCCCGGCAATGTCTGGCGCTTCAAGCTGCGGCAGGGCGTCAAATTCCATGATGGCGCCGAGTTCACCGCCGATGATGTGGTCGCCTCGCTGACCCGCGTCAGCCACCCGGATTCGCCCCTGCGCGGCAACCTGCCCGCCTATGTCTCCTCCGCCAAGGTCGATGATTATACCGTCGACATCACGGTGAACGGCACCTACCCGCTGCTGCTGAACGACCTGACCAACATCCATATGTTCGATGCGGGCTGGCTGAAGGACCACAATGCCGAAGTCCCGACCGACGTCGCCAAGAAGGTCGAGGGTTACCCGACCTTCAACGCCAATGGCACCGGCCCGTTCAGCGTCGAAAGCCGCGTGCCCGACAGCAAGACCGTTCTCGTCGTGAACGAAGGCTGGTGGGATACGCCGCAGCACAACCTCAAGCGCATCGAGTTCACCCCCATCGCCTCGGATGCCACCCGCGTCGCCGCACTGCTGTCGGGCGAGATCGACTTTACCGAAAAGGCCCCGATCCAGGATCTGCCCCGCCTCGAATCCACACCCACCGTCAAGGTGCTGGAAGGCAGCGAGCTGCGCACCATCATGTTCGGCTTCACCTTTGCCGACAAGCTGCACAACGGCCAGCCCAACCTGTTCAAGGACAAGAAGATGCGCGAGGCCGTCGCCGCCGCCATCGACCTTGACCTGATCCAGAAGAAGGTGATGCGCGGCAAGTCGCGCAACGCGGGCACCGTGGTCGCCCCGGCGATCCCCGGCTATGACGCGGCGCTGGATACGCCCAATGCCTATGATCCCGAAAAGGCCGCCGCGCTGATCAAGGAACTGGGTGCCGAAGGTTATGAATTCGAGATCGTCTGCGCCAATGATGTCTGGCTGAACGAAGAGGAAATCTGCAACGCGCTGGTGTCCATGCTGACCCGCGCCGGGCTGAAGCCCACGCTGTCGATCGGTCCGAATGCGGTGCAGCAGATCAAGCAGACCAATGGCGAAGCCGATATGTTCAGCTTCGGCTGGGCCAACGAGCCGATGCTCGACAGCTATTCGATCCTGCTTCAGGTGTTCCACTCGAAATCCGACAATGCGGGCGTGTTCAACTGGGGCGGCTGGGTCTATCCTGACCTCGACAAGCTGGTCGATGCCGCCTCGACCGAACTGGACCGCGCCAAACGCCTCGCCATGCAGTCCGAGGCGCTGAAGATCGTGAAGGACGAGCTGATCATGCTGCCCTTCCACCAGCAGCCGATGGCATGGGCCACGTCGGACAAGGTGGAAAGCGTCGTGCAGCTTTCCGACAACAAGGGCCGTCACTGGATGACCCGTATGGCGGAATGACCCTTGCGGCACGGCCCCCGCTGCGGGGCCGTGCCGTGACGCGCATCCGCAACAAGGGGGCCTCGCCTTGATCGTATTTCTCATAAAACGTCTGGCCAATGCGGCGCTGGTCATGCTGGCCGTGGCGCTCATGGCCTTCCTGATCTTCCGCTTCGTCGGCGATCCCGTACAGCTGATGGTCAACGAACAGACCACGCAGGCCGAAAAGGACGCGCTGCGCGAAAACCTCGGCCTGAATGATCCCGTCGCAGTGCAGTTCCTGCGCTTTGTCGGCAATGCGGTGCAGGGGGATTTCGGTGTCTCCTACCGCAACCAGCAAGAGGTGATGAGCCTCATCGCCGAACGTTTCCCCGCCACGATCGAGCTTGTTCTGCTGGCCACCATCATCTCGCTGGTCGTCGGCGTGCCGCTCGGCGTCTATACCGCCATCCATCGCGGCAGCTGGGCCAGCGAGGGCTTGCAGTTCCTGTCGATCATCGGCGTCTCGCTGCCAAGTTTCGTCATCGGCATCCTGCTGATCCTCGTCTTTTCGGTCATGCTCAACATCGCACCGGCCTTCGGGCGGGGCGAGGTGGTCAGCATCGGCTGGTGGACCACGGGTCTTCTGACCCCTTCGGGCCGGGCCGCGCTGATCCTGCCCTCGGTCGCACTGTCGCTGTACCAGATCACGCTGGTGATGCGTCTGGTCCGCGCCGAGATGATGGAGGTTCTGCGCTCGGATTTCGTGAAATTCGCGCGGGCCCGCGGCGTCCCGCGCTGGCGCATCCACTATGTCCATGCCCTGCGCAACTGCCTGATGCCGGTGGTGACGATGACCGCCATGAACATCGGCTCGCTGATCGCCTTCGCCCTGATCACGGAAACGGTGTTCCAGTGGCCGGGCATGGGGATGCTGTTCATCCAGGCGGTCACCTTCGTCGATATCCCGGTCATGGCGGCCTATCTCTGCATCGTTTCCTTCATCTTCGTGGCGCTGAACACGCTGGTCGACATCACCTATGCGCTGATCGACCCGCGCCTGCGCATGGCAAGAGGCTGAGCCCATGACCGCGCGTCCCCTCCCCCCCTCGCGGCTGTCCCGCCTGCGCCAGAGCGACCTGTGGTGGTCCTTCACCCATCATCGCGGCGCCATGATCGCGGCCGCCCTGCTGTTCGTGCTGATCTTCAGCGCCTTCACCGCGCCGCTTTATGTGCCGCAGAACCCGTTCGACCCCGCGCAGCTTGACCTGCTGAATGCCGAATACCCGCCGATCTGGACAGAGGGCGGGCAATGGCCCTACCTTCTGGGCACCGATACCCAAGGCCGCGACATCCTTTCGGCCATCCTTTACGGTTCGCGCATTTCCATCCTGATCGGCCTCGCCTCGGTGTTCTTCGCCCTGGTGGTGGGCATCGGCACCGGGCTGGTGGCGGGCTATTACGGCGGGCTGATCGAAAACCTGCTGATGCGCTTTGGCGACATCCTGCTGTCGATCCCCACCATCCTGATCGCCATTCTGGTCAGCGCCATCGTGCGCGAACTGCTGCCGCCCTCGCTGCGCGAGGTAGGCGCGGGCGGCGTACTGGTGCTGGCCATCGTGCTGTCAGGCTGGGTGCAATATGCCCGCACCGTACGGGCGCAGACAGCCGTAGAACGCAGCAAGGAATATGTGCAGGCGGCGCAACTGCTCAGGGTGCCCGCGCGGCGCATCATGTTCCGCCACATCCTGCCCAATACGCTGACCCCGATCCTGGTTGCCGCCACGCTGAACTTCGGAATGGCGATCCTGACCGAGGCCACACTGTCCTTCCTCGGCATCGGGATGCCCGCCAGCCAGCCCAGCCTCGGCACGCTGATCCGGCTGGGCAATCAGTTCCTGTTCTCCGGCATGTGGTGGATCACCGTCTTCCCCGTGCTGCAACTCTGCCTGCTGGTCGTCGCCGTCAACATCCTCGGGGATTGGCTGCGGGACGCCCTGAACCCGAAACTGAGGTAAGCCATGCAAGATCTGCTGATCCGCAACATCCGCCCGATGGGGGCCGAAGCACAGGACATCCTGATCCGCGCGGGCCGCATCGCCGCCATCGGCAAGGGCCTCGCCGCCGAAGGCGCGACGATCGAGGATGGCGCGGGCGCCATCGCCATCCCGACGCTGGCCGACACCCATACCCATCTCGACAAGACCACCTGGGGCATGCCCTGGTATCCGGGCCGCAAGGGCGGCAGCCTTCAGGATCTGATCGACAACGAAAGGAACAGCCGCATTCCGCTGGGCCTGGATGTCCACCGCCAGTCGATGCGTCACGCCATCCAGCTTGTCGAAAACGGCACCGGCCATATTCGCAGCCATGTCGACATCGACACTGATCACGGGCTGAGCCTGCTGGAAGGCAAGCTCGCCACCCGCACGGCACTGGCGGACGCGGTCGACATGCAGATCGTCGCCTTCCCACAATCGGGCCTTATGAAACGCCCCGGCACCTACGAGCTGATGGACGAGGCGCTGGCCATGGGGGCGGATGTGGTCGGCGGGCTGGACCCGTCCTCGATGGACCGCGACCCGAAAGGCTCGCTGGATGCCATCTTCCGGCTGGCCGAAAAACACGGCAAGCCCATCGACATCCACCTGCACGAATATGGCGAACTGGGCGCCTTCACGCTGGAGGAAATCATCGCCCGCACCCATGCCCTCGGGATGCAGGGTCTGGTCGGCGTCTCGCATTGCTTTTGTCTGGGCATGCCCGATCCGCTGCGCGTCGGCCCGTTGATGGAGGAGGTGGCAAAAGCCGACATCCGCATCTTCACCACCGGCCACCCTTCGGCAGAGGTGCCCAGCCTGCAAGACATGCGCGCGGCGGGGATCAAGGTCGGGCTTGGCTGCGACGGTATCCGTGACACCTGGGGGCCGTGGGGCCAGCCCGACATGCTGCACCGCGCCCGCATCGTCGGCATGAAGAACCGCATGCGCCGCGATGATGAACTGGAACTGCTGTTGGACGCCGCCTCGCGCGGCGGAGTCGAGGCGATGGGGCTGGAGGCTCCGGGGCTGGTGCCCGGCGCCCCCGGCGACCTGACACTGGTCGCAGGCGAAACGCTGGCCCATGCCGTTGTCGAGGAAGCGCCCCGCCCGCTGGTGGTGAAACGCGGGCGGGTCGTGGCGCGGGCGGGCCGGATTGCCCTGCCCGGCGTGGTGATGCCATGACCCGGCTGACGGATCTGCCGCTTGGCACCACCCTGCCCGGCCGCACCGCTCTGACCGCGCAATGGGTGCTGGGCCATGCCGGGGGGCAGCATTGCCTGATCCCCGGTGGCGAGGTGGTGTTCGAGGCGGGCCGCATCCTGCATGTCGGGCCGCGCTTTCCGGGTGAGGTCGCACGGCGCATCGACCTGGGCCGCGCGCTGATCTCGCCGGGGCTGATCGACCTTGACGCGCTGTCCGACCTCGACACCACCGTGCTGGCCATCGACCACCAGCCCGGCTGGGCCAAGGGCCGGGTCTGGCCGCGCAGCTATGTCGACCGTGGCCCCTACGAGATGTATGCGCCCGAGGAACTGGCCTTCCAGAAGCGCTTTGCCTTCGCGCAACTGCTGCTGAACGGCATCACCACCGCCGCGCCCATTGCCTCGCTGTTCTACCGCGAATGGGGCGAGACGGCCGCCGAATTTACCGCCGCCGCCGATGCGGCGGGCGAGATGGGTCTGCGGGTCTATCTGTCGCCCGCCTATCGCTCGGGCGGCATGGTTCTGGAAGGCCCCGGCCAGATGGAGCCGGTGTTTGACGAGCCGCGCGGCATGGAAGGGCTGGAGGCCGCCATCGCCTTCATCACCGCACAGGAGGGCCGCCATGGCGGTCTGGTGCGCGGCATGCTGGCACCCGACCGGGTGGAAACCTGCACCCTGCCGCTGCTGCGCCGAACCATGGACGCCGCCGCCGATCTGGGATGCAAGGTGCGCCTGCATATGGCGCAGGGCGAGATGGAGGTGCAGACCGTCCGCCGCCTGCACGGCACCACCGCGCCCGACTGGCTGGCGCGGGCCGGGCTGCTCAGCGACCGGCTGATCGCGCCCCATGCCACCAATGCCACCGAAACCGATCTTGCGCATTACGCCGCCCATGGGGTCAGCGTCGTGCATTGCCCGCTGGTCTCGGCCCGTTTCGGGTCTGCCTTGCGCAGCTTCGGGCGGCTGAAGGCGGCGGGGATCAACCTGTGCATGGGGACCGATACCGTCCCCGCCGACATGCTGATGAACCTGATGGCGGGCCTTCTGGCCGCGCGCCTAGCCGATCCGGGGGCGCCGCACCAGTCCAGCGCCGATTTCTGGGATGCGGCCACGCTGGGCGGTGCCCGCGCGCTGAACCGCGACGATCTGGGGCGGCTTGCCCCCGGTGCGTGCGCAGATATGGCAGTCTTCCGGCTGGATGATGCGGTGATGACCCCGGCCATCGACCCGATCACTACGCTGGTCGCGGGCGGCACCGGCCGCGTCACGCAGGCCACCTTCGTCGACGGGCGGCTGTCGATGTGCGAGGGCCGCGTGGCCGGCATCGACCTTGCCGCCGCACAATCCCGCGCGCAGGCCCAGTTCGACGGGCTGGTCGCCAAATACCCCGAACGGAGCTGGCAGCATCCGCCCGTCTCCGACCTTTTCCCCCCCAGCTACCCCATCCGCGAGGAAGCCATCCCATGACCGAGCAGCCGACGCTTGATGTCCGCAATCTGCGGGTGGAATTTCCGGGCCGTCATGGCACGGTCACCGCGCTGGACGATGTGAGCCTTACCATCCGTCCGGGTGAGATTCTGGGGGTCGTGGGCGAATCCGGTGCGGGCAAGTCGATGACCGGCCTCGCCGTGCAGCGCCTGCTGGAGCCGCCGGGCCATATCGCGGGGGGTGAGGTCTGGCTGAACGGCCGCCGCATCGACCAGTTGCCCGAACCGCAGATGGAAAAGATCAGGGGCCGCGAGATCGGCGCGATCTTTCAGGACCCGCTGACCTCGCTCAACCCGCTGTTTTCGGTCGGGCGGCAGCTGGTCGAAACCATCCGCCTGCACAGCGACCTGTCAAAGCCCGCTGCCCGCGCCCGTGCAGTGGACCTGCTGGCCGAGGTCGGCATCCCCGCCCCTGCCGAACGGGTGGATCATTTCCCGCACCAGTTCTCCGGCGGTATGCGGCAGCGGGTGGTCATCGCCCTCGCCCTCGCCGCGCGGCCCAGGCTGGTCATCGCGGATGAACCGACCACCGCACTTGATGTCTCGATCCAGGCGCAGATCACCGCGCTCTTGCGCAAGCTCTGCAAGGATCACGGCACGGCGGTGATGCTGGTGACACATGACATGGGCGTCATCGCCGAAACCGCGGACCGGGTGGCGGTGATGTATGCGGGCCGTCTGGTCGAGATCGGCCCGGTGGCCGAGGTCGTGGCCCGCCCCTCACATCCCTACACGCGCGGGCTGATGGGCTCGATCCCCACGCTGGGCGCCCGTGTGCCGCGTCTGGCGCAGATCGACGGCGCCATGCCGCGCCTCGATGCCATCCCGACCGGCTGCGCCTTCAACCCGCGCTGCCCGCTGGTGCAGGACCGCTGCCGCCGCGACCGCCCCGACCTGCGCCCGATGGGCGCGGGCCTCGCCGCCTGCTGGATAGACCCCGCCGCTGCCGCCACGGAGACCGCCGCATGATCCCCCACACCGCCCCCTCCGCCCTGACCGTCAGCGCCATGACCCGGCGGTTCGACGTCTCCGCCCCTTGGCTGAACCGCGTCATCGAACGCAAGCCCCGCCTCTTCGTCCGCGCCGTCGACGATGTCAGCTTCGAGGTGCCTAAGGGCGGCTGCCTCAGCCTTGTGGGCGAATCCGGCTGTGGCAAATCCACCGTAGCGCGGCTGGTCACCGGGCTTTACGCCCCGTCCGAAGGCAGCATCGCCTTCGCCCCCGGTCCCGATGGCCGCCCGCTGTCGGTGCAGATGATCTTTCAGGACCCCTACGCCAGCCTCAACCCGCGCTGGCGGGTGTTCGACATCATCGCCGAACCCCTGCGCGAGCTGAAACTGCGCGAAACCGAGGTCGAAATCGCCGACCGTGTGGCGGAACTTCTGAAAACCGTGGGGCTGACCGCCAGCGACGGCCGCAAGTTCCCGCATGAATTTTCCGGCGGGCAGCGGCAGCGCATTTCCATCGCCCGCGCCCTCGCCTCCGAGCCGGACTTCCTCGTCTGCGACGAGCCGACTTCGGCGCTGGACGTGTCGGTGCAGGCCCAGATCCTCAACCTGATGCGCCGCCTTCAGGACGAGATGGGCCTGACCTATCTGTTCATCAGCCATGACATGAGCGTGGTGCGCCACATGTCTGACCAGATTGCAGTGATGTATCTGGGCCGCATCGTCGAACAGGCGCCGACCGAGGTGCTGTTCGCCCATCCGCGCCATCCCTATACACAGCTGCTGCTGGAAACGATCCCCAATGTCACCGCCCCGCGCCGGGATCGCGAGCCGCAGGCAGGCGAGGTGCCCAGCCCGCTGAAGCCACCCTCGGGCTGCACCTTCCATCCGCGCTGCCCACAGTCCGACAGCCGCTGTTCCGCTGAACGGCCGGAAATGACGACGATGCCCGATGGCAGCCGCGTCGCCTGCCATCGCGTGGAGGAGATGATGGCGCGGATGGCGTGATGCCGGGGATGCAGGGGATGCAGGGCCCCTCACTTCTTGCGCGCCAGAGGCCTTCCCACGCCGAAAGAGGCCGGAAATCCAGACCCAAGAATGATGCCAACAAGCAGAACCCATGCGGCGCACTTGCTTGGCACAGCCTCCAGCGCAACCCTATGTCCGGATACCCCGCAGCCTCCGGCTGCTGGTGAACACCAGCCGCCCTGTCTCACGCCGAAACTGCGGCGTCGGTCTGTTCCCGTTTCAGATCGAAAGCACCCGGGACTGCGCCCCACATTTTGTGGGTAATTCAATCCGATGGGTTAACTTCTTGTTCACGATAATAACCCATACGTTTCGAAGGACATAAATAGCATTTCAATCTGTAGTTCTTAATGCCTAGGGTCAGGACCCATTGATCGTCAAAGCCAGAAGATGACGGTTGCAGCGAGGGCGACTGCTGACAGGAAGACCTTGGGGCATCTGTCATAGCGGGTGGCGACGCGGCGCCAGTCCTTGAGCCTGC
>NZ_QXXQ01000024.1 GCF_003570715.1 Gemmobacter lutimaris
CGCACCGGCCCACGAACCCACCACCACCATCCGCCATACAAGACCTCCATCTGCTCACGAAGGCCTTCTCGCAGGCGGGTCACGCGTCAGGAATATATCAAATCAATGGGCCCGAACCGCCGCATACTTTGTTTCCGGGACCTGAAGGAAAACACGGACGAGGCGATCGCCCTTTTCGCGAACCGGGACGCGGCGGAGGTGGTCCTGATCGGCTCCTACGAAGAGCACCTCAAGAAGTACGAGGAGGCGCTGGACGCGCTACACGCGATCACCCCGACCCCGGACGACGTGGACGCCCTGCCGGACGAGGAGGCGCAGGCCGCCTTCGCCAAGGCGTTCCGGGAGCTGATGCGGGTCCGGAACGTGCTGGGTTCCTTCTCCGAATTCAACCCGGCCGACCTGGCCTCCGACCCGCAGGAGTACGAGGACTTCAAGAGCAAGTATTTGGACCTCGCCCAGAAGGGGGACGGTGAGGGGGAAGGGGAGGGGCCTGATCCGCTCGCCGGGCTGGACTTCGAGCTGGAGCTCTTGCGCCGGGACGAGATCAACGTGGCCTACATCCTGGCCCTGCTCTTGTCCCTGAAGGCGACGGAGACGGCGGAGGGGCGGACGTCCCGGAAGGCGCAGACGCAGCGCCAGCGGGTCGTGGACCTGATCGCCTCCGAGATCGGTCTCCGGAACAAGCGGCCCTATCTCGAGGAGTTCCTGAACAAGGTGATGCCGAACCTGCCCCCGGACGCGGACCTCCGGAAGGAGTTCGACAGCTTCTGGGCCGGGAAACGTGCCGGCGCCTTCGCGGAGTTCTGCGCGGCGGAGAAGCTTGACCCGGACGGGCTCCAGAAGCTGATCGCGGAGACCCTGTTCACCGGGAAGCGCCCCCTTCAGGACCGGGTGCTGTCGATCATGGTCGAGAAGCCCGGGATCCTGCGGCGCCGGTCTGCGGTTGAGCGGGTCGTCGAGGGAATGGAGCGGCTGGTCAGCACCTTCGACGAGGGCGTCGATGAGGTCGGGGAGGACTGAACCGCCTGATTGACGATCCACCGACATGAGTGCGGGGCGATAGACCCAGACTATGAGGTGTGAACCGGCTCGGTCGATAGGTATACCACTCGACGGTGTTCTTCAGTTGCCGTTGTCCCGCTACTTAACCTGTTGTTTCGCGTATTCGAAGAGCTCGCCGTCAGTGGTGTTGTCAGGGTAGTGGATTTTGATCAGGTTGCCGTTCAGGCTCCGGACCCTCTCCGACAGGTGCAGAAGGTCGTCCCTATCGTAGGTGTGGACGATTCCGATATCCCACCGGGCTGCCGATGCCAGATGAACCGCATCTTGGTACTTGTTTAAGCCATCCGTCTTACGCCATAGGGCCCGGGCAGTGGTTGCGATATCGACTGCCATGGGTATTGGTTTGATGAAGGGCTGTTTGAATATATCACTGATCTTTGCATCGTTTCCGTCGGAAAGCGGTTTTTCAGCGAACTTCTCATCCTTCAATCGACGGCATTCGATCATAGAAAGTGTAGAGGTCCAGATCTCGACTTTTCCGGCTCTTGCGAAGCCATAAACGATTTCAAGTTCGCGCTTCTTGTCCGGTTCGCCGTTCAGCAAACCGATGAAGGCGCATGTATCCCAATATATCCGAACTGGCTTACCCAACCTCTTCACCCCGTAACAGGTCCAGGTGCTCTTTCAGCGTACGCCCATCCAGAACATCAAGGTTTTTCAAGTCCGCTATTCTCACATCCGTCCAAGGAACTTCTTCAAAATTTTCGATATCCGCTCGTTTTAGATCGCCGTCTGAGTTGTATTGCAAGGCGCCGGTCAAATGAACCCTTCGGCCCTCCCACACCTCGGCCCAGTTGTGTTGGGGACCCAAGCGCTCCGAGAGCTCGTTCGACAAGACGCAGGTGAAGTCCTTTTCGGAAAGGCGCTCCACCACCACTAGGGCCGGTTTGCCGTTCCACTTCGTCAACCCTACGATCTCACCTTCCACGGTTCCATATTCGGTGCGCTTCCAATCAGGGGCGGCTTCACGCTGCGCTATCTCGACACGCTCGATCGCGGCTTGGGCAACTCTGGCGTTGTGAGGCGAGATGTTAAACGCTTCGGCGCCGTCGATGACTACTTCGGTTCTCTGGATGTTTGTGGTGTTCCGGGCGATGATCCGTTTGATTGTGGGGATCGCGTCGAATACTACCCCCTCCACACGACCTTCCAGAAGGTTTTTCACATCACCGGCCAAGACACCGGTGACCCGATTTGCTTCCAGAACGACTGATAGATCAGGCTTACACGGATACGCCTCCGCCACTAGGGTGAAGGGAGGTGAGTTGGTATGGGCCTTCGTTAGTCGCCAAACAATCTTTCGCTCACCTTGGTTCGGCGACTCCGCCCGTTCCAAGGCGTCTATCATATCAAGAATCTGGTTCAGAGCGTCGGAAACGGTTAGGTATTCCCCTGCTAAGGGGTCCGGATAGACGGTTATGGAAAACGATTTGGTCATAGACACTCTTCCCGCTGTCCTGTCCGATCCGATTTAGATCAGGGCACGACACCGCTACCCGACACTCAACCGTAGCACTTCGATGCTACTGTGAGAATCCCCCTATCCATGAACCCTTTCGATCTAGTAGCGGAAGTCTGTGACGGGAAGCACCCGTCCGTGCGTTTCCGATAACGTGAAGAACAAGATGAAGCAGGCGCTGGCCGACGGGCTCGAGATGAACGTGGTCTGGAAGGCCTACAGGGCGAGGGAGTGGCGAAGATGCTGGTCGCCCCGTTGATCGCCTGATGACCTGGAAAATAGCCATCCTTGTTGCCGCGCTCACGTCGGGCCCGGCCTTTGCGGACCGGATGATCGAGGGCCGGGTCACGGTCGTGCGCGATGTGGACACGATCGTCGTGGCCGGAGTCCCGGTCCGCCTGAACGGGCTGGACGGGCCCGAGACGTCGACCCGGATCGGCCGGGAGGCGCGCGCCTTCATGAACAGGCTGGTGCGGGGCGAGACCGTGATCTGCCAGCTGAACGGGGAGCGCACCCATGACCGCTGGGTCGGGGTCTGTTTCCTGAACGGGCAGGACATCGGCGCGATCGCGGTGGCGAACGGGCACGCGCTCGACTGCGCCCGCTACTCCGGTGGCCGGTACCGGGGGTTGGAAACCCCGGCGGCCAGATCCCGAATTGGGCGAGCGGGATACTGTTGAGCATGTGACCCTAACTGACCAGATCCCCAAATAATCGAGTTGGGGTAAATGGAGAACGAATTACCGTCTATAGTGTTGTCGTGTGGTCAAATTTCACATATATTGTATCCGTTAGCGCGTTAGGTTGAGGGAGGCAATCGGACGAGCACCATAACGGAGGGCTTTCCGATGCCACTGGACGACACCTCGCCGCACCTCGATGCCTTGCTGCTCGGCACCGTTCTCGAGATGGAACTGAGTGATCGAGACCACCAAGTCGCCTCGAAACGCTACAACCTTATTCCGGATCACCTCCAGCGCCCGACCAGTCCGATCCGTCAGTATATGGAGAACGCGCTCGTCTACCCGCAGGGTTCGCGCGCCATCGGAGCCACCATCGTTCATGGCGCGGACGACGACAGGTTTGATCTGGATGCCGTTCTCGAGTTCCAGACCCCGGTCGGATGGACGCCGCGACGGGTGCTGGACGAGCTTCATGCCGCCTTTGCGGGATTCCCCGATGTGAAGAAGATCGAGCGGTGCACGCGGTGTATTCAGCTCCAGTTCGCGTTCATGCATCTCGATGTGACGCCGATGGATCCGGATCGTGACCCTCGGCCGGAGAGGGTTGGTGAAATCTACCACAGCCCTGATGACCGACTTGATCGCCGGTTCCGTGTGAACCCCTACGGTTTTGCGCAGCATTTCAGGTCCCGTATCACGATGCCGACCCGGGGCTTTCAGGACAGTGTCCGTGATCTGCGTGCGAGGATGCAGATCAAGGATCGCCTGGTGGTCGGAAACGTCATGGCCGACGCTGATATCGACGATCTTCCCGAACAGATCGATCCGATCCGGGACGCTCCGCAGGTCATCGCCCTCAAGCTCATGAAGCGATACCTCAACCTGCGTTATGCCAAACGGGACGAAAAGCGCCCCGTTTCGATCTATCTCTCCAAGATCGCCGCTGAGGTCCCCCTTTCCCCATTCGGGATCTGCGCACAACTCGAGATCTACGCCGCGGAGCTTGACCGGCGTATGGCGAGTGCGCTCGCGAGCGGACGCCGACCGGAAGAGCGAAATCCCGCCCTGTGGGAAGAGAATTTCAACGACCGGTGGCCGACGCACGATCGCGAAATGACGCTGTTCCGGTCAGACCTGCGGCACCTCATCACGGAGCTCCAGCGCGCACGCTCCTCCAGCCTGGTGGATATCCGCAAGATCTTCGACGACCTGTTCGGCGAACGCGTCAGCGAGAAGACCGTCCGCGCGTATATCGATGGCCTATCCTCGACCACCGCAGCCTCTCACTACGAGCACAACAGGGGTTTCGTCGCAAACCCCGCCCTTGTTGCGGTGGCGCCGCAAAGGGCTGCGCAAGTTTCGAGGGCGGCCCCTCACCATTTCCACCCCGGCATTCGTGGCGAATGAAGGCGAAGCCCAAGAAGCCTCGGTCGGTTCAGGTGCAGCTTAAGCGCATGGAGTTCCGCTGGCCCGATCTTGTCCCGAAGCTCATCAGTGGGAACAGGCACATCGCCTGGATCGGGCCGCTTCGCGGTTTCCAGATGAAATACAAGGTCGCGGTGATCTGGGAGTGGCAGAACCCGCGCGCGACCCCCCTGGTCCACGTCCTGGACCCGCCCATCGCCCCACGACCGGGAACCGATTTCATCGATCTGCCGCACCTCAACTACGACCATCAGGCGCCGGAGGATTCCGCCCTCTGCCTGTTCGACCCCGATGCGGGTGAATGGGACAACACGATGTTGATCGCTGACCGGATCGTCCCCTGGGCGTCCGAGTGGCTACACTACTACGAGATCTGGCATCTCGACGGTGTTTGGCGCGGCTCTAACGCGCCCGGGCCGATCTCCGTGGGCGAAATTCTCAGACAGCGGCAGGAGAACGCAGATGGCACGGGGATCTAGTCCAGGGCAGAAGGAGAGAATTCTCGTCTGGGGGCGAGCCGCCGGTCGCTGCCAGTATCATGGGTGTGGAAAGCGCCTCGACGGTGATCTGGTGACCGGAGACCTGTCCAAGAACAACGCTTACGTGGCGCACATCATCGCTTCCGATCCGGGGGGTGTGCGCGGTGATCCGATCCTGTCGCACCAGCTTTCGAACGATCCGGAAAACCTGATGTTGATGTGTGACCCCCATCACCGCGAGATCGACGATCCGGCCAAGATCGCCCGCTACACCGTGGCAGTCCTGCGGGAGATGAAACGGACACATGAGGAACGCGTGGAGCGGCTCCTTGCGAACCCCAGCGCGATACCGGCACATATCCTTCGGATCGCCGCGTCCATAGGGGACAACGAGACGGCGATTCCGGTCCGGGACTGCATCGAGGCCATGACGCCGGATTTCACCCTCGCGGATCGGCGACCGATCGATATCAAGGTGCGCGACATCGCCCAGAAGGACAGCGATCCGCGCTATTACCCCATCGTCATCGACGCCCTCCGCGCGAAGTTTCAGCGGGAGATCAAGGGCAGGTTCGCGGAGGGAGACCTCGAACACCTTGCGGTGTTCGGTTTCGCGCCCATACCCGTTCTCATGGAACTCGGGGTCCTCTTGTCTGATCTGTCGGCGGTTTCGGTCTATGGGAGACATCGAGAGCCGAAACCCGGATGGGCTTGGCCGGATGATCGCGAGCCTCTTGAGTTTACTTGTGTTCCCGGGGCGCGGGGCCCCAAGAAAGTGGTCCTGAAACTCTCCGTGACAGCGGGGATTACCGATGATCGTATCGCCCGTGCACTACCGGATGAGCCGGTTTCTATCTGGGAAATCCGGAGCAGTCGGCTGGGCGCGAGCGAACTTCGAAACAAGGACGATCTCTCACGGTTCCGTGAACTCGTCGGCAAGACCTTTGACGCCATCAAGGATCAACACGGGATGGAGGTGGAGTTGTCGGTTTTTCCGGCGGTCCCCGTCCCGTGTGCGGTTGAATTTGGTCGCACGTGGCAGCCCAAAGCCCACCCCCCGTTCCGGATCTACGACCAGGTTCCGGATCGGGGGTTTGTGCTGCGTCACCGCATCATGCGAACAGTCTAGGAATCTTCGTCAAAGTCGTGTGCGTACCCCCTGAGCTCGCGAACCTTGCTCGCGAGAATTTTTATTTCTTCCTGATATTCCCTGACCTTGTTGCGTAGGTCATCAAGCTCCGGCTCGCGCTGTGCTGTTGCGGCATCCCAGCCTGCCTTCCATGCCTGATGGAATAACGTTGAGACCTTCTTTTGGAGAGCTTGAGGTGGTCCTGATGTTTCATCCTGCCCTGACGCGTTGTCTCTAGGCTGTTCTGGGGCTTCGGCCGCGACATCATCCGGAGCTTTGGGTGATCCGGAACTTTTTCTTCGCGTCTCCCAGGCCACCTGCCGAGGGCTCTTCATCTCAGGGCGGTTTTCGAGAGCTTTGTCGTATCGTTTCTTCAGATCCACATAGGGGACCGGGGTTGGTCCTACAGCGTCTGCTAGGGCCTTCAGACCTTCCTGCACGTCAATTCGATACAGTCGTTCTGCAACCTCGACTGAAGAGATTTTCGGCGCTTCTGCCTCGCCCTGCACGAAGTCTCCCGGAGCATGTGCATGTAGGAACGCATATGCGCGCCTGACTTTGTAGAGGTGTCCCGCCGAGATGGGCGCACCAAGCTCCGTCAGCTTATCCCGGAGCACATCTTGCCAGGGCCGCCCGGATGCATCGCCCCGGGAGTGAGCTTCCAGCTCAAACAAGAGTCGCCCGATTGTCACCCAGTTCTCGGCCTGCTCCTGAGTTAAGTCACGAAGGGAGTGCTCCGGCGGCGCTGGCAGCATAGCGCAGTCCTCATTTTGGATGAGTTATCCATTTACAGCTTCGGTGACGCGCCGACAACAAAAACCTTTTGGCGCGCGTTGTTTGCGGGCTCGAGTGGTGAAGAAAAGTGAGATGAGGGCAGAATGGATACTTGATCTAACGTCAAAAAAATATTAGATGAGTCATCCAGGATTAGCTTGGAGAGCCCGCTGGCGCCCTGCTACGTCGCTGTGATGCAGCCACCTAGACTCAAGAAGGAGAAGGCCTTTGAACGTTATCGCCGACAGCATGGCTGTCATCACCCGTCGTCGTCGGTTCTACGCGCTTGAACAGTACCAGCCGGGCTATTCGACTACGCTCAATGGCCAGCGGGTCGACAAGTTGCACGTTTTCGACAGCAAAGCCGAGCGCGACGCGTTTCTCGCCCCCGATGCTGGCCATCACGCCGTTAGCGCGGCGGAAGCCCGCCAGCTTTCCAAGGAGCTTTACGGTGTCCCTCTCGAGCGTTGCTGCTCGGAGACGGAGTATGGCAGCGGATACATCGTCTCCCGGCTCATGCGTGATCCCTCCCAGGGGTGAGGTTTGACGCAGAGACCCTCTTCTCCGGCCTCACGCCGCTCCGCCCGACGGGAAACCTAGGCCCGATATTCGAAAGGAAATCACCATGTCACTCTTGAACAACAGCGTGACTAACCTCGCTGCCTTGCGCGCCGCAGTGGCCGAGGCGCGCACGACCGCAAACGAGTATTCCGACGAATATGACTGGAAGGGTTTGTCCGCGACCCGCCAGGTCTTTGGGGCCGGGGAATTCGCGTGGCATGTCAGTTTCCGCCTCGCCGACTTCATGACTCATATCACCCATAGTGACGTGCGGGATAGGTCGGATGACGAACTCGCCGATGAAATCTGGTCCTGCTGGGACACCGACTGGGACGATCTGCAAATCGAAGCTCCCGTCGGTGACTTCCGTGTTGGTTCTTCCGATTTCAAGCAGCGCGACAGCGAATACTGGGGATCGTCAGGGCCAACAGAATAACTTCTTCTCCCGTCACTGGCCAAACGGTCGTCCCCGCGAAGAGCCTCGAGAACGACCAGGCGGCCTGACAGCTCACGGGTTGGGGAGGACCCTACTGCGAATTTGAGAAAAACTATTTCCTAACAGATACTTGTATGTGGAAAACCTCGGCTCCGATGATGATTTTTTCGCCTGCCGAGACTACTGTGAAGGAAGGACACACGGAGTAGGACCATGGCTGAATATCACAACATCGACGCGATCGCGGACCGCTTCCAGCGCAACCCTCGGACGGTCAGGGACTGGATCACCCGGGGCTGCAAAACCCCGGATGGTACGATCCGGCTTCAGGCTGCGAAGCTGGGAAAGAGCTGGGTCGTGAAGAAGGAGTGGCTGGACTTCTTCGAATTCCAGATCAAGCCGCGCCCGGTGCTGGAAGAGTTGGACCTTGATGAATAAGCGCGTTGTGGCCACCTCTCAGGAGACCTATCAGGCCGTCGCGAACCGCCTGACCACGGCGTGGTCCGAGGGTACTCCGGAGGCCAAGAAGGGCGCGCGGATCGCCCGCCGTCTTTTCTGGATGTGCCGACAGGCGAACTGGGCTCCTGAGACGACTGTGGCCTCGCGCCAGGCGGTCACGACGTTTTTCGACACGCACACGCCGGCCACGTTCGGCGTGACACCCGGCACCTACGCGGTTTACCGCTCCGAGGTCCTCTCTGTCCTGAAACCTGACCCGGTGCGGAAGCGTCGGTACATCCTCCAGATGGAAGGGGTATACCGGGAGGTTCACGATCGGACTGTGGATTCCGAGATGCCCGAGGCGTTCCGGTGGCGCTGCTCGCCCCTGCTCTGGTATCTGCATGAGCGTGCGATCGCCCCGCCTGATATCTCCGTTGACACGCTGATGCAGTATTATCAGTTCAGCCTCGACGAGGAACAGCTGCCAGAAGAGCGCGCCCGGCGGCAGGCCAAGGATGCTGCCCGGTATATTTCGCATTTAGCGGGCGATCCGGACTTCGCGGAGTTTGGGTTCTCCCCGGTCGAGATTACGTTTCCCAACAGATCGATCAAGTACGATGTCCCGCGTGGTATCGCCGACGCCCTCCTTCAGGAGTTCGACAACCGCGTGGTCCCCTGGGCGCGGGGTGGGGTTTCCAACCGGGGGGAGACGTGGGCGGAGCACATCGCCCGGCTCGATGCAGCCGAGGCCCCAGCCTCGACCTCTGACAAGAAGCGGGCCTGGAAGGCCAGTCAGGCATACCAGAGCACGATCGCGAAGGGAGAGCAGGTTTCCCGGGGACCGGCGCATGGATTCATGCCGGAGAGCCGCAGATGGAAGCCTGCGACGGTCCGGAGCCGCCGTGATCTATGCGCAACCTGCGCCAAGGTCATGTACGAGGTGGGTGAGTTCCACATCGAAACCGTCGAAGAACTGACGGATCCCGAAATCGTCGAAGCGATCGCGAAACGGCTGGATGCGCGCCGGTCCGAGGATAACCCGCAGTCCTCCTATACCAGCGGTATCCTCACGATGATTGCGACCCTGGCGAAGGATTTCGTGCAGCGCCCCCCGGACGATCTGGAGAAGATCGGGAAGATCAAAGAGAAATACGGAAAGAAGCACGAAGGCATCGCTCCCAATAACAAGGAAACACTCAGGAAATTCACGAATGAGCGGATCCAGGCACTGATCGACATGCCGGATCGGATCACGGTGGAGGTGAACCGGGAGGTGGTGCGCCGCCGCGAAGCGTACCGGCAGGAGCATGGGGCGCTCCCTCCTCCCGCTGTGGTGTTCGACCAGTTTCTGATCAAGCAGGTCATGCTGGCGCTTGCAGCGCACCTCATGCTGACCCGGGCGCCACGGCGCTCGAACCTGGCGGGTCTGCGTCTCGAGTGGATTCGGTGGCGGGAAGGGCTCGCGACCGTGGAAATCCCGCCGTCGTTCGTCAAGTCACGGAAGCAGCAGGATCCCCCTTTGATCATTCCCCTCGATATCAAGGTGAGTAAACTTCTGGACCAGTACCTGAAGAGCTTGAGGCCCAAGATGCTCCACCCGGACGACGACCGGAACTCGTACCTCTTCCCCTCGCCGCCTCACGCCGGAAAACAGCGGATCGGTGGGTTCTATGACGGCTTGCCGGATCGCCTCGTGGATCAGGTCCATGAACGCGTCGGTGTGCGCATCCACCCACATCTCTGGCGTCACCTGCTTGGGTGGATCTGGCTGAAAGAGGATCCGGACAAGTTGCCCGCCGTGCAGAAGCTTCTTGGGCACAAGAGCATCGAGACAACGATACGGTATTACGCGGACATCGATGAGTCCGTGGCTCTGAAGGAGTGGATCGGATACCTCGATGGCAAGAAAACGTAAGTTCGACCCCGAGACCGCGCGGCTCTGGGATCGGCTGAGCGAGTGCCATCCGGGCTATCCAGAGGCTCGAAAGGTCTCGATCGTCTCCGCCTATCGCGGATACCGTGAAGAATTCGGGAGCCGCCTTGCCTCAGACGCAGCCCTGAAGGGGTATCTGGAGCGGCTTTTTGAAGAGAAGGGGGCGAAGCGAGGCTATGCCATCGCGATGCACCTGCGCGATGCGCTGAGCAGCCTCTGGGGGGATGACGCTGGGGCAATCGTGACCCGTCATGTCCGTGATATTCAGCTCCGGGTCGAGGTGACGCTGAAATCCGAGTGGGACGCCGTCCGGGGGGCTGTGGCCCATCTGCCCGCCGCGTGGCGTGTTCCGTTCGATGATTTCGTCACACGGTGTGAAACCGATCCACCCGACGATGTCCTGAGCCCCTTCACGCTTAAAGGCATGGCGGAGGCGCTTTCCGGTTGGGCCCACTTCCGGCACGGCGATACCTCCCGCCCCCTGACAGGAGCCGAGCTGAATGACTATGCGGTGCACCTGGCAGAATCTGGGGTCTGGGTGTCGGCCGTCCGCTCCGCGGTCACGAAGGTCTATATGTGCTACACGCACATCCTCACCCCCGGGTTTCGGTCTGGTGCCTGCCAGGCCGTTCTGCGGGACCTGAAGGGACGGGCAGAAACCGCTGGCCCCTGCCGGAAAAACCCCGCGCAGATCGTTCCTGCGACCCTGCTCTACAAGACGGGTCAGGAGATGATGGACGAGGCGCAGGCCGGATCGAGCCACGACATGCAGGCGGCCACCCTGTACCGGAACGGGCTTCTGCTGACGGTTGCTGCGGCGCTCCCTTTGCGCCGCCGCGCCTTGGCGAGCCTGGACCTCGCCACGAGTTTTCGTCTTGAAGAGCGACCCGTTATCCGGGTGGACATATCTGGCCACTATCTGAAAGTCCGGCATTCCGAGAAGGACTACCGTCGCTACCGGGCGCAGCTCACCAGTCCGGTCGTGTGGGACGCTGTGGATGTCTGGCGACAGCGGTTCCGCCCCATGTTCGATGACGGCACGGCCCTGTGGCCGAGTATGCGGGTCCGGGGCGAGGCCCTGGTCGCTGACGTTCTAGGGCAGGTTTTCGGGGAGACGACGTCCGAGCGCATCGGGGTCCAGGTTCCGATCCACCGGATCCGGGACTGCGTGGCGACCGAGTGTATTGAGGAGCTGGAACATGGGGCGGGCTGGGCGCAGCACCTGTTGAATCATCGTTCCGCGCAGACGGCCACCCAGTTCTATGATCACTCGACCGGCATTGCCGTCAGCCGTGAATTCGGGCAGCTTGTGGCGGCGCGCAGGTCCGATCCGGTGGACCTGCTCCTGTGATCTGGACGCGCTTCCGCTCACCGCCGCAACTGTCTGCAATCGTTCATATTCGTAAGAATGGTTAAGAACGGTATAAGACACACCGACGGAGACTGTCCCTAACCGTTCTTAACTTTTTCCGTATCTGAACGCATCCGCCGTTAACCGCCCCGGATCAGACCGGATACCCCTTAACCATTCCGTTTTTCGCAAAATTCCTGCAGATCTTCTAGGGTGCAAGGTGTCGGACATGCGCTATGTTAGTCATTGAGTCCCTCGAGCCGACGGCCCCACAGATGACGAGAGCCCACCCGAATACCCCACAGGAGCCGCCCTCGCAGAAAGAGGCGAGCGCACTTCGGGATCAATGGCTGAACGAGAACGCCGCCGCGTTTGCGGCGCAAGCCGCTTGGCACGGAGAGCACAGGCATCCCCTCACCGACATAATTTCCGGCCCCCTGACCCCTCTGTGACAAGCCGTCTCGTGTAGGTGGTCAAGGGCGGCTCTTGGGTGACGGTCCCTCAGCTTTCGATGTCCAGATCGGTCGATATCGTGCCGCGGGCGGCACGGAACGCGGTTGGGAAATCGTCCCGCCGTTCACGGTGCGGGCGCATGTCCTGATCCGCGTTTCCACTAACGAACAACACCAACATCTTGTCGATATGCATCGCGCGCATCCCAGCCCGGGTCGGCCCATCGATATCAGCGGCGCGGGTATCGCCCACGAAAAGGATGCGGCTCGCGGGTACGCCAGCCGCCTGGATGACGTGGTCATAGATCGCCTGGTCCGGTTTCATGCAGCCCACATGACATGACAGGATTTGGAACAGCGGCTGGATTTCTGGGAACCGTGCCAGCGCGGGCACGTAGTCCACGCTCAGGTTGCTGCACAGCCCGTAAGGTACCTGTAGGCCCGCAAGCATTTCCCGGATCCCGGCCCTGAGGACGGTCGAGGCGACTTCACGGGCGATAGCGGCTTGCGCTACGACCAAGTCGGCGACTGTAGCCCCGCCCTTGATTACTGCATCAAGGTCTGCGAGCGTCAGCTCGGTCGTCATTGCCATGCGGCGAAGCTGGGCGACCTTCTGGGAAGACATCTTCCTGGTCAGTGGTGCGAAAGGGCGATGTCGGCGTGTGATCTCGATCAGCGTGCCGAAAAGGTCGAACACGATAATATCGATACCGTTCAGAACGCCAGTTTGCGTCTCAGTCATGCGGTTCTCCCGAATTCAGGACCTAGCTGTTCTTCCCCACACCTGAAATATTTCTGCTTCGATCTCCGCCGTGATTTGGCGGATCGACTCGATCGCCCGGTCATAGGTCTTCCGATTGGTCCCGCGGGGCTCCACCTCTAACAGGGTCTGCTTAGCGGCGGTCGCGTCCATGATCGCGGTCGACTCGACAAACTCGGTCGTCATGACGGAGTCCCCAAGCGCGGTCCGCAGGAAGCCGGCCGCCTGAACCTGGGGCTTGTCCGTCGCCTTGTAACGGGTGATGAGGTGCTTCACGAAATCGAACCCGTGCTCCGGCGCGTGCCCCTCGACCACCTCCATCAGGTTCCCAGCCATGGACAGGAAGCTGGTGAGCGACATCACATCCAGCATGGACGCGTTGAGCGGGATTAGGACTCCGCGTGAAGCGAAGAGGGCCGCGGCCACTACAAGGCCGAGCTGCGGCGGGGCGTCGAAGATGATGACATCATAGTCCGGCAGGATCGGCTCGAGCGCGTTCGCGATCCGGGTGTGGAATGCGCCGGCCGTGCTCGGGGTCCGGGAGGAGAGGGCTGTCTCGTATTCGAACTCCATGAGGCTCATCGAGGCAGGGATCAGGTCGAGGTTCGGGAAAAAGGTCTTCTGGATCACGTCCCGGGCCGGCACCGGCTCCATATGCCGGATCACGTCATAGGCGGTCGGCATGTCCGGGTCGAGTTCAGGCGTGACCCCGAACATGTTCGTGATGCTCGCTTGGGGATCGAGGTCGCCAAAGAGTACCCGGTACCCCAACAGGGACAGGTTGGCCGCGACGTGGGCAGACAGGACGGACGTGCCGGAGCCCTTTCGGACGGTAAGGAAGGTTATCGCCACGCAGGGTTCGTCTCTCCGCCGTCGCGGGTGGACTTTCGGGTCGATCTTCTTCGCCTCGAACAGGCCCCGCTGGATCTCGTGGACCTCCTCGGCGGTGAAGTAGCGCCGGTTGTTCTTATCCATCTCCCCGGTCGGGAGCCTATCCCGCAGGGTGGAGATGTAGTGCCGGAACGTGTTCTGGTTGATCCGCAGGAAGTCGGCCGCCTCGCGCATCGCGAACTTGCGCAGGGTCTTGCGCGTGTGCGGCAGTGGGATCTCAACGCCATGCCCCTTAAGCTGACCGACCACCCGATCCGAGACCGCCTGAAAATTTCGGCACCCTTTGCGGGCGCGCATCCGAGTTTTATTGTCAATCCTGCCTGTCATCAGTGCAGCCGATCATCGAACCGGATCGGCTCGACCGCCGGCGAGACAACTCCGTCGGCCTGCATTTTGTACAGGGTCTCCGGCGCATGCTCGCTGAGCAAATAGTAGCGATTCCATGTCCTGGCCCAGGTGAGATCAGGAGATAGCTGCATAAGGACCGAGGTGCGTGTTCTGGCGCCCCACCTCAGCAGCGGATGCCCGGTTGATTGTCCGAGCAAAAAGGGTGTTGTGTGCAGCCTCACGGCGCACCACTGGTGCAGGACCGGTGCCCGGTCCAGCTCTTCCTGCGAGGGCGCCGTGGAACTCAGGTTCCCCACACGGTTCAGGAAACGGCGCACCTTGCCCGCCAGATCCTCCGGATGGTCATCTGCGTAGAGGTCGTCCCGGTCGTCGTCGTACAAATTTTTGAAAACGGATGTGAACTGCGCGATGGTCTGTTCCGGGTGTGCCGGATCAAAGAGCGCGCGCAGGACTTCGAGCTCGTCCCACAGTGGCCGGTAGGGATCTAGGAAATCATCAAAATCCATCGGGCATCTCTCAATCTTCGTGGGTTTTCGGGTTTCTGGTGGCCGCGATGAGGTCGCGCAGCGGCACAATCTGGCCGTCCCGGATCATCTTGAGGCGGTCTAGAAAGTCACCGCTGTAGAGGTCCGGAAAGTGCAGATCGACCTCGACCCCCTCTTCCCGCGCGATCTCCTCGGCTGCGTCCCATAGCTCCCGCTGCACCTCGCGTGACACCTCTCCCGGTACGAGCAGGTCAAGGTCAGATCTTGGATGGACCCGGTTTTCCACGAGGGAGCCGAACGGAACGACTGTGTGCCCTCGGTCGTGGAAGGCCTCCTCGATGCCGCTTAGCGCGCGCTGGAGGGCTCGTTCCCGGGCCCTGGCGCGCTCCATCCGACCCGCATGCTGCGCAGCGAACGCCGGGTCGGGTGCTTGCCCGTTTCTGAGGGTCCCGCCGGTGATCCAGACGTCGAGCGCTGTAAGAGCGTCGATCAGCAGCGGCGCAACCCTAAGAGCTGCCGCATGACGCCGCCGCTGAACCTCAAGGTTCTCGTCCAGTTCAAAGATCGGATCGAAGTCCGGATCTGCCGCGACTTCTCTCAGCAAGTCGGCCAGATCTGGCGGCAGGACCGGTCTCCGGCCCGAACCGGACCCGGTGAGCTGGCGCAGGGCATCCTCGTACCAGCCGTCATCATGGTCCGGCACGCTTCCGTCTATGACCAGACATAGCGTCGTTACGATCGCCTCGCAGTTGCGCAGCACGCCGTTCAAACCCCTGAACAGGGCGACACGTGCGAGGCGTTGTTGTATGTTCTCGGACAGCCCACTGGGGACCTCTGCTAGAGTTCGGTCCAGATGCGCCAAGCGTTCGGAGAGGCCGTCTAAGCGGAGCTGGATGGGTTGGAGAAGGTCGGACCTGAGGCGGCATTTCGTTTCCATCTCAACTCAGTCCGTCTCAAAAAACATGAGCGGCCCCAGTTCCAGGGCATGGGTCCCTAGCTCTTCAGGATATCCCAAGGACACGTTTTTGATCACGGTCCGGCCTACGTGCGCACCACACCGCCGGTGCGAGTGCCCGAAAAACCAGGCATCGGGCTGCGTCTCTCGGATCAGGCCATCAAGATTTGAGTGGAAGGACGGCGTGAGGGCATCAATCACGCCGACCGCAGTCGCCGGACTCGGACCGTGATGAGACACGACCACAGTCCTGCCCTCGTGGCCGGAAAAATGAGGTTCCCGCAGAGCCGCGGCCAGCCAAGCGCGATGGTCTAGATGTAGCGCCAGCGTGTCTCGTGGTGTGATGGGGCGCGTGTCCTGCCGGTCGTAGGGTAGACCAGGCGCAGTCCCGATCCTGATCCGCCTGTAGTCATTCATCACACGCCCGGCCGTTTCCACTGCTTGCCGGACATCACAGGTCAGCAAAAAGTCGGTCCAGAGCGTGCAACACAGGAGCCGCGTATTCCCGATCCGGACCTCGTCTTTTTGGGCGAAACGTGCGCCGGCGTCCGAGCACAGCTCTCGTAGTACATGATCACCGTCGAGCCGGTGCCCGTAATAGCAGTGGTTGCCAGGGATGATGACGATTTTTGCGGGATTGATGAGCCGGCCCAAGCGTTCGAGGATCCCCGGCCAGTTCCGGACCGGATCATTGGCGAGGTCTCCCGCGATCACCAGCAGATCCGGCCGCCGCTTATGGATGACGATATCCAGCCCAGTGGCCGTCAGAGGATCAACGGCCCACCGGGTCCAGCTGTCAAAATGTAGGTCGGATAGCACGGCAATCAGGGGCATACGGGTTCTCCCTGTCAGTGCAGAATCTGGGGATCGGCCGCCCCGAGCCGCTCGAGGATGCGCCGGATCTGTCGCAAGCTGACATGCCCCCGCCCGGCGTCGTCGATGACCGCCTTCCGGGCCAGGCGCATGTGTCCTCGTCGACTTCCGCGTCGCACTCGCGCAGATAGGACCAGGTACGTCGGGGGAGCCATCTTGCCGTCTTCTCCGCAGGCACGAAGAACCGGCGCACAACATAAGCTGTGCGGCGTCCAGCGCCGATCTTGATTTATTGAATATCCTCGCTTCAGTGAGGCGTCTGGGCCGTCAGACTGACCGAACCATATCGAGAACAGGCCAGCCTGTCAACGTGTGATGTAACTTAAGTCATTGAATTTATTTGTATTTTGCAAAATACAAATAACTCGCTACAGATCTGGAAACGGGGTCAGCGTCGTGGCTGGCAGCGTTTCCCTCCGCCCTGTTCAAGGGGGCGCCGGTCGCTGACCTGTCCGGATCCGACTATGAGATCCGGGGCGCTCTCGACATGGTCTTTTCCGGCTTCTGGACATCTGGAAGCGCAAGACAGGAAAAGAGAGGGTCAAGGTGCCGGGAGGTCCAGCTCGCTAAAGCTCGGAAACCTTACCTCGCCGCACATCTTCTCGAAGTTCAGGACAACGTCGATCTCATCGCAGAACGCCTCGATCGCTTCCTCCCCCGGGACTCCCCGTAGCCGGTACCGGTCCGTATCGGTCAGCCGGTCGGCGATCCCGGCGAGCAGCTCCGGGCTCATGTCGTTATTAACCGTCGTAATGAACCTCTGCAGGTTCGCGCTACACAGCCCACTTATCCCGTCCAGGGAATACGTGGCTGGGCGCCCCTCCTCCAGCACGATCCCCGCATGGGCGAGAAGCGGGTGCATCGCCGGATCGTGCCCGGCCGGAATACGGACCATCCGCAACGGTTCGGTCAGCGTGTAAAAGACCCTGATTGACATGTTTTCCTCTCTTTGCATCGCTAACTCCTCAGAGCGATAAACGGTTCGCTCAGGGTTCTGGCGTGTCAGAAGGGTCCGATTCCGGGACATCATCGAAGTCAGTCCGGATCTGGTCGATCCGGGTCCGCATCGCCGGCGGGACCCCGAAGCGGCGGGCCGGGCTGTTCAGCTCCTTGGCGAGCGCGGTCAGGGCCTCGCGGGTCAGGTCGTTGCCGACCGTGGTCAGGAACTGCCGGATCAGCTCGGAGGTGCCGGTGATCCCGGTCATCGCCACCTCCACCTTGCCGCCCAGCTCGCAGGCGAGGCCCGCATGCGACAGGAGCGGCTCCTCGGCCGCGTTCACCCCGGGGCCGATCTGGATAAGGCGGATCTCTGAATCGACCGGGGTGACGACGATCAGCGGGAACTCGGGACGGGCAGGCATGACGCATCTCCTTTTCTGTTGTGGCCACAACAAGAAAATCCGCCGGGCACGTGAAAAACCGAAACGGAATCTACAGAACTCACCCATAAATCTTTGATGAGAAATGTTTTTTCGAAACCAGTGCGCGTCCGCGTCAGAGCGACATGCATGGCGCGCGACCTCAGGGCTGGGTCGGTTACTCTTGGCTTGAGAACTGAACGAGGGCATGTCCGGTCCAGCCAAGCTAGCGACCGGTCCCTCCTTTCTTGTAACGCCCTTCGGGTCCGTAACGGGAAAAACTCAAAAAAATCAACCGTGTAACAGATTACAGGAAAATCCAGGGATAAATGGGTTGTGGGCGTGCGCCTATGTGCGCCTGCGTGTGCCTGTATGGGCGTGTGCGCGTGTACTTATATATTTATCTATGTAACACCCATAGATAGAGATAGAAACATTCCTTTCCTTTCAATGATTTAGGTCTGTTACAAGGCCCCGTAACAGGGCCGTAACGGAGCGTTACTGTAACATGTCGTAGGCTATGACGGCTCCTTGTGGACCGGCCCAGGATCACATCATTTACACTTATTTCGATTGTTTCGACTATTCCTGTTGCGTCATGTCTCATGGCGCTCCATATCTGATAAAAACCGGAGGGAGACCCATGTCCAAGATCGACCATGGTGGGCTGATGGAGCGACCGCCCACGGCAGATGAAATCGACAGTGCAGCCCACGCGGCCACCGCCATCGCAGTGGCGATGGAGCTGGATGGTGGGCTGCGGATCTCTGGGGAAAACGGATCACCGGTGCGGATCGCTCCGGCCGTGGGCCATCTGATCATCGAGCTGCTAGGACACGTCGCCAGCGGCAACATGGTCACGCTCGTACCTGTCGGGACAATGCTGACGACCCAGCAGGCGGCCGACATGCTGAACGTTTCCCGGCCGCATCTGACGAAGCTGCTCAAGGAGGGTGAGATCGACTTCGAGGAGGTCGGGAAACACAGACGCGTCCCGCTCGACGCCCTGATGGCGTATCGGGACCGCAAGAGGCGCCGCCGCGAAGATGTTCTCGACGACCTCGCCCGTCTCGGGCAGGAATTCGATCAGGGATGAGCATTGTTGCGAACCCCTTCGTGGTGCTCCTGGATGCGAACGTCCTGTTTCCCTTCCGGGTCCGGGACGTGCTTCTGACCTTTGCGCATGAAGGGCTTTTTCGGGCCCGTTTCACAGACGACATCCTCGATGAATGGACCCGGAACCTCATCCGCCTGAAACCGCACCTAGAAACCAGCGTGCGTCAGCAAGAGGCGATGATACGAGAGGTTTTCGACGAGTGCTTCGTGACCGGTTACGGGCCGATCATCCCCAGCCTCGATCTTCCAGATCCCGGGGATCGCCATGTTCTGGCCGCCGCGATCCGGGCCTCGGCGCAGGTCATCGTCACGGAGAACCGGCGCGATTTCCCCGCCGCCGTCTTGGACGAATACGGGATCGAGACGCTCGGAGCGGATGACATGCTGGTCAGTACCTACGAGCTGTTCCCGTCTGAGGCTGCGCGGGCGCTCTCCCGGGTCCGAAAGAGATACCGGACCCCGCCGATGACGGCTTCGGAGTTCCTGTTTGATCTGACGAAGTCGGGGTTGCCCAAGCTGGCTGCGACCCTGAGGCGTGACATCGAGGCTCTATGAGACCCTCTTGCGACATAACCCAAGCGGTAGGCTGCTTGGCTGGTGCCTGTTGTACAACCTTCGTCATGTTCTGGAAGGCGCTCGGGTCGCCTTCACAGGGCTGAACCCAAACCCATGACAGCAGGGAGAATCTGGATGGACGATACGGTGGGCACCCTGTCGACGGATTTCGGCACGGCCGCGCTTACGGGGGGCAGGCTTCTTTGTATCGGCGATCTGGACGATGCGGCAACGGCGCTGCACCTGTTCGGAGAGGTGGTCCAAACCCTCCACCTGCTCACTGGGCCGCTCAAGCAGGATGGGAACCTCGGCCCCTCCAGCCCGTGCGACCCGGAGTTGACCCAGCAGTTGGAGCGGTCTGGCTGGATGCGGCTGGACCCGGGCATCGCCGTCGGCACGGGTGCCGAGGGGGCGCTCGTAGCGGAAAGTGCATGGCAGCGGAATGGGCTGGACCATAACCTGCGGGTTGTCATGGACCAACGTGACCTAGGCGCGGCACTAGACGGGACGGGCGGGCCGCTTGCGGTCTTCGTCGGTGGTCCCGACAGGTGGCGGGACGAGACCTGGTCGCGCTGGCCCGGTTTCTACCGCGTGCTGGATCGCCTGATGGACGGCGGGTTGCTTGTCATCCGCGGTGCGGGGACAGCACCGCGCAGCGGAAGGGTCTACCGACGCCATCGTCCGCTGTTCGACGCGAAGGATTATGCAGCGCTGCATGGGTGGAACGGGTTGATCGGTGTCGAGTTCCGGAACGTCCTCGGGCTGCGCTTCCGCTGCGTCGACTGCGTGGGGGAGGCGGACAAGCGGCACGTGATCTGGCAGGTGCGCCGGACATGACGCACCCCGACATCGTGTTGTCTGTCGCCTCCGGCGTCCTGCGAGTTGTCGCGCCCAGCGGGAATGACGGCGCGGCAGCGAACGTATCTACGCTCCGCGTCGCCCTCCGAACCGCCGGTGACGCCAAGGGAGAGAGCCGGGAGGTCCTGGCCTTGCCTAGATCGCCCACCGAAGACACCTGGGGTTCGGTCGGCCCCCGGGTTCACCGTTGGCTGGAGCAAGGTGGTATCGTCGAGATCGAACGGGGGTCCGACCCGAAGGACGCCGTAACCTACGCGGGGCGCGTGCTGCGTGAGCGCGGGCAGAGCCTCGAAGGCCTTGCCTCGGCTGGCGGCGACGTGCCCCCATTGCCGGACCCGACCCCACGGGCAGAACGTCTTCGCGCGATGCTTGCTGCTGGGGCTCTCGGCGATGCGATGGGCGCGGAGATCGAGTTCCTCGACCTTGCGTCGTTGAGGCGACGCCACCCGGACGGCATCCGCCACCTGCCCGCGCACCGGGGCACGACCGGAGCGATCACCGACGATACGCAGATGACGCTCTTCACGGCGGAAGGATTGATCCGGTCCGCAGTTCGGCAGGCGCAGCGAGGCATCTGCCATCCCGCGTCAATCATCCATCACGCCTACCTCCGGTGGCTGGTCACCCAAGGCGTCGCCCCACGGATCGCCATCGATGCGGACGAGATCGGTCTGTTCCGCGACCCGCGGCTACAGGCCCGTCGCGCGCCCGGAAAAACCTGCCTGTCCGCCCTCGCCACCGCGCGCAGTTTCGGTATGGCTGCGCGTAACGACAGTAAGGGGTGCGGCGGCGTTATGCGGCTTGCGCCGATGGTTCTGCTGCCGGGGCGCGCGGTCGAGGTCTCCGGTCTTACGCACGGACACCCTGTCGCAGCCTTGGCGGCGCAAGTCTGGATCGAGCTTCTGTCGGCGGCGTGGAACGGCACTGACCTGCGGGCAGCGGCCGAGCGCCTGGCCACAGATCAGGACAACCCGGCGACCCGGGCCATCGCCGCCGCCCTTGCGCTGCCGGGGGACCGGCAACCCGAAACGGTGGAGCGGCTGGGCGGCGGCTGGGTGGCGGAGGAGGCGGTCGCCATCGCGCTCTACGCCGCGCTCCACGCGAGGGATCTGGACGAGGGCCTTCAGACGGCGCTGCTGCACTCGGGCGACAGTGACAGCACGGCGGCGATGGCGGGTAACCTGCTGGGGCTGCTGTTCCCTGACCAAGTGTTCACGCATCCGCTTCAGGCGATGGTCGAATGCACGGACCTGATCGACCGGCTCGCGCGGGATCTGGATGCAGCCTTTACGGCAGAGGGCGTGGCGGACCCGGCGCTGTTCCGGCGCTATCCCGGGGTGTAAAGCACTTGTGCCGGCCGTGTCAGGTGCGAAGGAAATGCGCTATTCTGGCGCTGAGATTCAGGAAAGAAACATGGAACACAAGGATTTCGAACTGACCGACCTGGAGCTGGCGAAGATCAATCAGATCCTCCGGGGGATCGCGCGGAGCGACTACGCTTCTGAGGGTGAGCCCGTCAGCGACCTGACCGTCACCTTCGCGTTCGCAGTCCCGCTGGGCCGCATGATCTCGGTTTCCGTCTCGGGCTCGCCCGCCGTTGATCTGGACGATGTGGTGCTCGACCCCGCGGAACCCGGCTGACAAGCCGTCGGGATCCGCGGTGGTTCAGGAACTGGTCAGGTCAGGCTGGGTCGCGGCGCAGATCGAGGCGGGCCCGCCCCTGCGCGAAGTCGATTGTCATCTTCGTGACGACGCAGGGATGCTCGTCGACCGTCAGCATCCGGTCACCACGCACCACAACGCCCAGAAGGTATTCCAGTGAGACCTGACGCACCTGGACGGCGGGTACCCCTGCAAGTCGGACGGACAGCAGCACATTTTCCGCGGGATCGAGTGATGCCGGAAGAAGAAGATACTCTGGTACGTTCATTTCCACTCCTTTGTGTCGAAACTCTATCTTACGGATAGACCTGCTGGTCCTTTTGGAAATTCGGGAATTGGCGCTTGTTTTCCGGATCTTACGCGGCTTGATTGATTACCGAAATTCTAGGCGAACGACACACGAATTATTTTTCGCCGGAGGCGGCGGCAAGTTCCTGTGATGGGAATGGGCGGATCGAGGGGACCATGGCAGTATCTGCGCATCTTCGGGGACACGGCACCCCGATCAATGTCGAGAACTGGCGCCGCTACGCCACGTCTCCCGCGTTCCAGGCCACCTTCCCGATGATACTCGAGGTTGCCTACCGCCCAGGGTGTAACCCGCGTTCGGACCACGTCCTCACCCGGGGCGACGTCGAAGCATTCTTCCGCCGCTCCCACGCCGCCGGGATCCATGCGACGATGGTCTGGGGCTATCCCCGCGGGCGGTTTCCCGGCGGGCGGGGGTTCGCGCGGATTTTCGACCGAGCGGAAGCGATTGGTATTCTGCTGGAAACGGCGCGCGCTGAAAGGCTTCCCGCGGACCGGATCTGCGAGATGTTTTCCTCTCTGGCGGATGCCGAAGGCCAGCCGATCGGCATGGGGCCATCCACCTTCACGAAGCTGCTCTACTTCGCGGGCGTCACAGCCGAGGAGGGTAGCTGCCTGATCTACGACCAGCGCGTCATGCGGGCGATCACAGGCGGCTCCGTGCCGCTTCCTGATGACATCTGGACCGAAACCCGTCGGCTGCTCGGCCCGCCGGTCCGGCACGTACCGCAAGGCCGACACTGCGCCAGCTACGGTCCCTTCCTCAAGGCCGCGGAGGACCACGGGAGCCGCCACGGCAAGACCGCCGACGACGTGGAGTTGTGGCTGTTCGAGAATGCTCCCGGCGCCAGGCCCAGCTATACCATAATTGACGACGTATGAAGGGTCGGCACGCCGGAACGCGGTGGTCGCAGGGTACGGCGGGCGGTGGAACGTCAGTATAGCTGGTGGTCAGTCACGACAAAACTTCTGGTTACTATCAGCCGGTCAAAAATGGTCGTTTCTGACCGGACCGCCCTGCCCTACCGGATTTCAACAGGTTGACCGGGACAGAAACCCAATGACGAAACCAGTTGGGTTTACAGACACGCAAGCGTCATGAATCACACACCCCGGTTGGCAGCGTTCCTCTCTCGGATATCCACCTCCGTGACCCCGTACAGGAAGGCGGAGGCGGGAGAGGCCCGATCCGCCGTATCGGTGAGGATCTCGGCCATCTTGTCCCTGTCAGCTTCGTTCAGGTCCCCAAAAACCTCATCGACCAAGCCTGGGATCCCCGCGTCCGGTGTCCTGTCGCGAAACAGCCGCCCCAACGCCTCCGCGATACGGCCCCGTTCACGCAGCTCCAACCCATGCGGAACCCGCTGGACGGTCACCGCCTGGATGTAGTCCGGCGCCGTCATCTCATAGGACCCGGCGATCGCCTCCCCGAGAAGACCGGTCGCGCCGACCTCATAGAACTCGATCAGCCCGAGGATGTAGGGGGTCTTGTCGATCCCGATGAAGGAGAGCGGGGGCAGACCCGCCCGGAGCAGCGGCTCGTTCGAGAGGAGCCGACCCATCCGCTTGTTCCCGTCCCCGAAGGCTTGCAGGTAGGAGAGGCCCGCGAGCAGGAGGAACGACGCCTCGAACGGGTCCTCGACCTGACCGGCCTTGGCGAGAAGGTCGCTGAGGCCGGCCGTGAGCAGAACATAGTCTGAGGAGGGGCGGTAGCTGGTCGCAGAGATCTGCACCGCGCCCCTGCGGACGCTGCCGAGGTCGGCCGGGTCCAGCAGATCCCGCATCATGAGGACGTGTCGGCGCTGAACGGACCCGGCGTCCGGGAATGCGCCATCGAGTCCCTCCATCATCAGGGAGATGGCCGCCTTGTGGTTGAGGATCATCGCCGTCTCCAACCGGTCCCGGCCGGAGGCGCTTTCACCGTACTTGATCAGCATCTCCGTCGAGAGATGATCATAGGTGTTCCCCTCCAGGTTCGAGGACGCCCACGATAGGTCGATCAGAAATCTCTCCGCGATCGCCCTGCTGTATGTGGAGGCATCAAGTCGCTGTCCCCCGGCCTGTTCCACGGCGTCCCGCATCCGGGCGGCTGCCTCCTCAGGGAGCCAACGTGTCTGGTTCGGCACATAGCCGCCGATCCGGCCGGGGTCGTAGGGGATCGGAGTGCGCCGCCTGGGATCCGTCGCCACGCGTCGCGCGTCCTGCGTGAGCGAGAAGCGGGCACCCCGGGTCTCCCCCTCCTTGAGGAGAAGGCCCCGGTTGATCAGCCCGGACATCACCCGGGACATCGTCGCCTGACTGGGGGCGTCGCGCATGCGGGACATCAGCTCGCGCTGGCTGACCGGGCCAGCGGCACGTAGCAGGGCTTCGATAACCGCACGCTCCTGCGGGGTCAGATCTCGGATCTCGAGGATGGCATGCATGGGGCTAACTCATATATTCATTATTTATTCATGTAGCGCGGTTCCGGCATCCATACAAGGTCCGTGAAACAATCACATCTCTCAAGACACTGTAATACAAACATACTTCTCGAAATACCCGTTCCTGAATGAATGAAGGATAAATTCAGGAGAGCGTAGATCAACGCAGTCCCGAACAGCCGGCCCGGCCCCGGCTACTCGTAGCCCCGCTTCGCCTTCTTCATGAGGATGTCGAACCGGGCGTCCTTCGCGGCGGCCTCGGTGTCGTACCAGTCGACCCGGACCTGCCCGGGCTGGCCGATCCGGCCCCATTCCCGGATCAGGGACCATTCCCCGAAGAGGCCCGGCATGATCTCCATACGGTAGAACCGGTGGACGTTGTTCGGTGGGTCGATCCGGGTCAGGTCCATCCCTACCCCCACATCCGCGTCGCGATGTGCTGTTCTTCCTTCCCGACCGCGTCCGCATAGACCGCGGTGGTGCTGAGCTGCGCGTGCCCCATCCATTTCTGGACCATGTGGAGCGGCACCCCGTTCACCGTCGCGTTGATCCCGAACCCATGACGCAGACCCTTCGGGCTGCGGTTAGGCCCATCCGGGATCCCCGCCTCCTCCATCACGCGCGTGACGATCTGCCAAGTCCGGACGCGGGAGATATCCCAAATCGGGGTGACAGCCCTCTTCCTGGACTTCTGGGCCTCCCGGATCGCATGAGCGATGTCGAGAGTATCGAGGAACTCGGGCGGTACCGGGACAGACCGGAACACGACCTTCTGCTGACCCGAAGCGTCCTTGCGTTTCTTGAGGCTGCGGATCGTGATGGTTCCACCGAAGAGGTCGACCCGGGCCGGGGTGATCTCCAAGGCCTCCGAGGGGCGGCACCCGGTCCAGTGCAGGACCTCACACAGGGTCCGGTCCCGGGCGGTCTGGCGGCGGGCCGCGGCGAGGAAGGAGTCGCGCTCTTCCGCGTTGAGGTAGAGGCGTCGGCCGGTGGTATCGTGGAGGCGCATTTCGGACATAGTGAACAGTTTACCCGAATACTGTTAAACAAGGAATCCCGAAACACCCCCCTGCCCCGCTGATCCGGCGGTCCGGGCGGCCGGGTGAGGGGCGGGCGGTTAACACTATTAGTAATAGTGTTAAATCGAGTCTGAAACGGCCCCCCATGGCGTGAGAGGGTCACGCCGCCTTCGGGTTCCGTTTCGCAAACAGGGCCTGCCACCCAGCGACGCTCGCCTCATCCAGATAAAGAAGACCCGCCACGTCTTCCGTACTCAGCCCCTCCGCCAGCAGGAGCAGCGCATTCGCCATCCGCGCCTGAATGAGAGCTGGATCCTTGGCGTTCAGGGTTTTCAGCAGGGTTTCGCGGTCATGTTCAGAAAGGTGCATCGGTGAACTTGGTCATGGTTGATGGGAAGGTCCCACTGACACGCCCGTTTATGAGACGCAACGCACCCGCCGCACCTGCGGAACCGGTTCGCAGGTCAGTGCCGCGATGTTCTAGTCAGGTTTTCGGATCATCAAACACGAATTCAACGTGATCCGGCTTGTATTTCGGCTTGAGGCCGATGACGTCTTTCCGGAACCCGCGAAATACGAGGTTCTCCCGCTGGAGCTCGGACGGAGAGATCTCACCCTGGCGGAGCCGCTCTTCATCCCGCTCCCGGGCGCGGGCCTTCGCGGCTGCTCTGTTCGTGATGATCGCAGACATCGCAGCGCTCCCGACTATACTGACAAACGATGCCCCAGGTGAGGCGTGTCCCGCAAGGAGAGGGTGCTGCCATGCTGTCGAACCGCCGCCCCATGACCGAGCCTGAATTCGCCACCTTTCTCCAAGCACGCGAGAACCGGTGGGAACTGCTCAACGGCCAGCCGGTGATGATGGCCCCGACGACCCAACGACACGCGAACCTCGTCGCCAACATCCTCGCGTCTCTTCACAGACAGCTGCGCGGGACCGGATGTCGGCCGACCTGCGCGCGGACGGGTGTCGGCACCGGAGAAACGACGATCCGGTACCCGGACCTGGTCGTGGACCGTGGGCCGCGAGTGGATCTGGCGATGTGCGCGACCTCCCCGACCCTCGTGATAGAGATCCTGTCACCTGCGCGCGATTATCCACCGGCGCGACGACCCCGGGTGGCGCGATCACATCTGCACCGGAACGGATCTGGTCGTGGAGATCTCGGAAATTGGGGCCGTGCTCGCTGTCGGCGACGTGTATGCTGGGCTTGAGTTCAGTCATCGCGTCGACGGTATCAGGGGGAGCAGATGCTGACACCGGACCAGGCGACGGCTGTCGCCGAATATCTCGTGGCGAACACGCCTGGCGCCTCCGGGGAGCTCGAGCATAGCCATATCTCCGCGTGGCAGATGTCCTGCGAAGCCCTCGAGGCGCTCGGGTATGCGACCGAGACGGCGCGCGGCGCCCTCCTCCGCCCTACCCCGGCGCTTCCCGCTGTTCTCCCCAAGTGGGACGATGCGGCGTGCGTGGTGCTCTCCGTTGCGGCGCAGACGGGCGGGAGCCGGCTCAGGCATCCCCGGTCCTAGCACGGCGGATCCGGAAACCGCTGCTCTTCTAGCCCTGCTCGGGCTGATCTCTGGCGGGGGATGGACGGACGCGGCGGTTCCGGTCCTGTGGCGCACGGAACCGGAGGAAGCCCCGCCCCCCGGTGAAGAGGCGTTTTCGGCGCAGGTGGACCGGGCAGTCGCCGACATCCCGGCTGCGATCCGAGACCAGATCCACGCCATTTATGCCGAACATAGTGACAGGTCCGTGCGTGACTACCTCGTCGACTGGATTTTCTTCGAAGCCTGGCGGTGGGGCGATGGATGGATGACAGACGAACGCAGCGGGGCGCGCCTGGGTGTTTTTCACGATCACCTGGCTCAAACAGTCAGAGCGGCAGTGGTCGAGCGAATGATCGCGACGTAAGGAGGTTTCCGAGAGAGTGTCAGGCCGATCAACCGGTCCGGCCATAGCGTTCCTCAAGGAGCTCGACGGCCTTCTCCAGCGTCTCGCCCAGTCCCCAACCCATCCGATCCGCTAACGCGCAATAGGCCGCGATCGTCTCCGGCCGAGCTTTAAGGTTAAACTGGGCGTTCCGGCCCGTGCGGCGTCGACGTTGCGTTGCCGTCTCCCCTGCCCCATCGGCGGGCTTCTCAGTCGTCCTCGGCTCACGGCTCCGAAAGCCTGCGGCTTCCGCGGCCCGACTAGTCTCTCCGGACGGCGAACGCGGCACCGGCGTCTTTCGAGGCTGGAACTCGCTCAGGTCGAGATCGTCCAAAGGGTCTCCGAAGCCCAAATCCACGCGATTACGGCCCATCTTATTTCACCTCCGCCGACGCCTGAGCGGCCTTGAGGCGAGCGAGAACCTCCCTCGCGAAAGCCCTGGCGTTCTCAACCGCCTTGTCGAGATTGCTGACCTGGTCCCGGTCCAAGTCTTCAAGCAAACCGCCGTAGTCCAAGATGTCCCGATAAGCTGCCCGCTCAACGATCGACGTTTCAAAAACCGGGATACCCGCTTGGTCTAGCTGATCTCGCACGTTCCGGAGCGACCGGGACGCCACGGCTGCGCTGGTCCGGGTCAGGAGAACCGCATGCGCGATCTCCCGTCGTGCCATGCGGGCCTGGTTCCGAATGAGGCGGATCGTCTTCGCAGCTCCCTTGGCGTCCATCGAGGCTCCCTGTGTGGGTATAATTACCAGATCGGACATGCCGATCGCGTTAGCCACCATGAGACTCGCCGTCCCCTCCAGATCAACGACGACAAACTGAGCCTCGGCGGCGGCGGCCTCGATCTGATCGACGATCGAGTCCTCAGTCACATCACTGGTGATCGTGACGTTGGCTGGCCGGCCCGGAAGCGCGCCCCATTGCGAAATCCACTTCTCTGGATCCGCGTCAATGATCGCCACAGTTGCGCAGCGGGCGGCCAGCTCAGATGCAAGCAAGAGCGCAGAGGTGGTCTTGCCTGCGCCCCCTTTTGGAGTCGCGAAAACTATGACCGGCATGAGCAATCCCTCTTCAAGAGTTCTGAATCCCCATCGTATACTAGCTGATAGCTACCAGCTAGCTGTAATTTAGCTGATAGCTATCTAGTAGCTATCAGCTACTACGCAACAACACTTATACTACAACCTTTGATCGGCACATGAGCCACTCTGCGCTGAACGACTATCAAAAGTGAGGAATTCGGGGCGCGAGAAACAGGAACCCGATCAACGATCTAACGTGTTGATATAATTTATTTTCTGAGGCCTAAATCTCGCAAAAACACGTCACAAGTGTGAGGGATTCGGGGAAATGTGAACAGGATGAGCAAATATCCTTCACATTTAGGCGGGTTACTATATCCTGCATCTTGTTATGAAGCAGGATCAGGACACAACACTTAAGGTTTTTGACCTGAAACCGCGTCGGGATCAGGCGGTGAAGCCTGCTGAGCTGATCCAGATCACGGGCCACCAGGCGCTGACTCTCAACGCCCGCCGCTCAATCACTATCCTCTGGCACAACGCCCACATGCAGGGGGTGGCGGAGGGGAGGGACTACACGATCGAGATCGACGATCTGAAACCCGACAATCACAAGGGTTATGAGCAGGTTGAAGAGGCGATCGAAGCGCTGATGACGAGCATCCTCAAGGTCCGTCTGCCTGACGGACGGACCCGCCGGGTGCAGTTTCTCGGGGGGAACGACCTGGATGACCCGGAGAGACCAGCTGGGGTCCTGAGCTACAGCTTCGACAAGCGGCTCGTCGAAATCCTTCGAGACTCTGCCATCTGGGGGAAGATATCCCTCCCGGTCTTGATGGCGTTCAGCTCAAAATACAGCGTCAGCCTCTATGAGCACATTAGCCAGTGGACCGGACTGAGCAGAAAAAGCTATCAGGATCTGACGCTTGAGGAGTTTCGGGACCTTTTGGGCGTAGAAGAAGGGAAGTACGCCGCGTTCGGCGCCCTGAACAAGCATGTCATCAAGCAGACGGTCATGGAGTTGAACGCGTTGGCGTCTTTCAGCGTGACGATCGTTCCGGTGAAGACGGGCAAGAGGGTCACACACATCAGGGTCGGATGGTGGCAGAAGGAGAAGGACGAGCTGGACGCAGCATGGCGTGAGGTCCACCGTTCGAAGGTCGGCAGAAAGGCCAGGATCGCAGGAACAGCGACCACAGTGACAGACCCATATCCAAGCCAGAACCGGCTCGCGCGGAAGGGCAGGGGGGAAGTCACTCAGCTGATCGACGAGAGCGAGTAAACGCGTCCCGGCCTGTGGATAACTTTGACCTCCTTCCCCGAAAACCTCATATTAACACCCCGGATCCCTCATAGTACCCCCCGGAAACTTCACACTATCCCCCGAAAACCTCACCGGAGTCCCCGAATCCTTCACATTTAAACGCGTAACATTCTGATTAAAAAAACAAAATCGACCCTGAATCTTAGAATCTTGAATCTTGAATTAAAGAGAACAGTCCAGAACACGGGAAAGGGGAGGGGAGCGGCCACATAACGGACGCAAACAGATGTGGAGAACAGAACCTTCTCGCATGACAGGATACAGGCATGAGGTTACCTTGAAATAAAGAAATCCACCTAAGAATACAGCGTAGTGCATGCGGAGACCCAAAAATGGCTGAGAAAAATCAGGACGAGGATCCGAAGCTCGATGAACTTGTAGCCCTGAACTTCAAGATAACCGAACGGGAACGGCGCGAGTTCAAGGTATGGTGCGCATCCAGAGGGCTGACCCAGACTGAAGCGTTCAAGATGGGGTTCAAGCTATTGAAATCAAAAGAAGATAAACTCGAATGACGGACGAGCAGAAACACAGTCTCGAGAAGGCCCTCTGGGGCATCGCGAATACCCTCCGCGGGAAGATGAACGCGGACGAGTTCCGGGACTACATCCTCGGGTTCATCTTCTACAAATACCTGTCCGAGCGGCTCCATCTCTACGCGGACGAAGCGCTGAAGGAGGACGGGATCGTCTTCGCTGACATCGACGAGACCACCCCTGAGGGCCAGGAGCTCCTGGCCGCGGTCCAGGACGCCAGCACCGAGGCGCTCGGCTACTTCCTGAAGCCGTCCGAGCTGTTCAGCGCGGTCGCTGCGCGCAGCCGGAAACCCGGGGCCTTCGTACTTCCGGAGCTCGCGACGATCCTGGGGAACATCGAGCGGTCCACCATGGGCACCGCCTCGGAAGAGGACTTCGACCACCTGTTCGAAGATCTGGACCTCACCTCCACCAAGCTGGGCCGGACCGAGGAGGCGAAGAACGCGCTCATCTCGAAGGTCCTGACCCACCTGGACGGGATCGACTTCCGGCTCGCGGACACGGATTCCGACGTGCTCGGGGACGCCTACGAGTACCTGATCGGCATGTTCGCCTCCGGGGCCGGGAAGAAGGCGGGGGAGTTCTACACCCCTCAGGCGGTATCGACCGTCCTCGCCCGTATCGTCACGACCGGAAAGGAACGCCTGAGATCCGTCTATGACCCGACCTGCGGGTCCGGGTCGCTCCTCCTGCGCGTCGCGCGCGAGGTGCGCGAGGTGAGCGACTTCTACGGGCAGGAGATGAACCGGACCACCTACAACCTGGCCCGGATGAACATGATCCTGCACGGGGTCCACTACCGGAACTTCGACCTGCGCCAGGACGACACGCTCGAGAACCCGATGCACGAGGGGATGACCTTCGAGGCGATCGTGGCGAACCCGCCTTTCTCGGCGAACTGGTCCGCGAAGGACCTGTTCAAGACCGACGACCGGTTCGCCGATTACGGCCGGCTCCCGCCCGCCTCCAAGGCGGACTACGCCTTCGTCATGCACATGCTGCACCACCTTGATGACAAGGGGGTGATGGCGGTGGTCCTGCCGCACGGTGCCCTGTTCCGGGGCGGGGCGGAGGGGGTGATCCGGGAATACATCATCCGCGAGAAGAACTGGCTCGACGCGGTGATCGGGCTGCCCGCGAACATCTTCTACGGGACCGGCATCCCCACCTGCATCATGGTGTTCAAGAAGTGCCGTGAGACGGAGGAGGTCCTGTTTGTTGACGCTTCCACCGAGTTCGTGCGCGGGAAGAACCAGAACTGGCTCGATGAGCCGAACATCGACCGGATCGTGAACGGGTTCCGGGACCGGGTCGAGACCCCTCGGTTCAGCCACCTCACCACCCGCGAGGAGATCGCGGCGAACGACTACAACCTGAACATCCCGCGCTACGTGGACACTTATGAGGCCGAGCAGGCCGTGGACATGAAGGCGGTGACCAAAAACCTGACCGCACTCGATCAGGGCATGGCCGAGATTGACGCGAATATCAGGAAGGTCTGCGCCCAGCTGGGGCTGGAGGCCCCCGTATGAGCGCGCCGGAGATCCGCTTTCCAGAGTTCAAGGAGCCTTGGCGGCCGACCGTCGCGGGGGCCGCGTTCAAGCACAGCCGCGCACGCGGCAAGGCGGGCCTTCCCATCTATTCCGTGACACTCGACCGGGGGATGGTCCCGCGCGACAGCCTCGACCGTCACATGGAGTCGGACGCTGCGGACGGCCAGAACCTCCGGGCTCAGCCGGGTGATGTCGTCTACAACATGATGCGGATGTGGCAGGGGGCCGTCGGCGTGGCTCCTGAGGAGTGCATGGTCAGCCCGGCCTACGTCGTTCTCAGGCCCAACAAGGAGACGAACCCGCAGTTCTTCAACTACTGGTTCCAGACCTCGCGCATGCTGCACAAGCTGCGCTCCTACTCTCACGGCCTGACGATGGATCGTCTGCGCCTTTACCCGGACGATTTCGCGAAGATCCCGCTGCACCTTCCCAGCCGGGCGGAACAGGACAGGATTGCGGCGTTCTTCGAGGATATCGACGCCAAACTGGCCGCCCTGCGGGAGAAGGCGGACGGGCTGCGCCAGTTCAAGGCGGGCCTGATGCAGCGGCTTTTCTCGCTGCAGCTGCGGTTCACGCGCGAGGACGGGTCGGACTTTCCGGAATGGGAGGAAAAGAGGCTGGTGGATATCACCGCCGTGAATCCACCGAATGAGGTTTTCCCTGATGTTTTCTGGTACGTTGATTTGGAGAGTGTCAACGCCGGACGCTTGAGTGATCCCAAGAGAATGGAACGAATAAATGCGCCTAGCCGAGCCCAACGGGTTTTGAAAGCAGGAGACGTGCTCTTCCAGCTTGTGCGACCGTATCAAAAGAACAACCTCCTGTTTCAGGAGGATGGTGATTACGTTGCCTCAACCGGCTATGCGCAACTTCGGGCCCGAAATAGTAATTCTTTTGTTTTTCACCTGCTGCATACTGAAAAGTTTGTCAGGGATGTGTTGGAACGATGTACGGGTACCGGGTACCCGGCAATTACTCCAGTAGAACTCGGGAAAATCACAGTCGCTGTTCCCTGCCCGGATGAGCAAGAAAGGATCGCCTCCGCCCTCGACGCCCTCGACGCCAAAATCGACGCCGTGGTGGACCAAATCGCCCACATGGAGACCTTCAAGAAGGGGCTCCTCCAAAAGATGTTTGTGTAACCCATGAAATTTACCGAAAACCAGCCCTCCCTCGAGCAGCTTCAGACCCGGATCGAAACCTGGATCGTTGAAACCTTCGACCGGCCCCCTGAAGCAACAGAGGTTGATATCGGGGTGGTTGATCATCCCGTCGAATTCGCGATCCGGATGCAGGCCTCCCCATCCGAGGCCTGTGATCTTTGGTCACGGCTGATCCGCCATGCCTGGATCCACCACTCCGTATGGGACGGGGAGGTTCTTCAACTGAAGGAAGTTGGGCGTGAATACCCTCAGGATTTCGACACTTTTAATCCCGATGGGGGACCAAAGGCACGGGGGTCGATCTTTCTTCTCTGGCCCCGTTTCATGGGTCACAAGGTCCATCTTTGCCTGTTCGACGGGCTCAACCCGAGAGGCGGGTTCGTTCTTGAGCGTCCGGACCCCGAGGGGCAGGCCATTCTCGACCAGATCGGGCAAGCGTCCATTCACCGTATCCTCAGGTCCATCCGGCAGGGGGATCGGTCCTGGCCCAACCCCTGGCTTGAGGCGCTTTGCCATGAGGGACCGCTGACCGAAGAGCAGGCGTTTGAGATGAGGTCAACGATGCATCACTCCGATGCGGAACGTCTCATCCGCATGATCCGGATGGTTGAAACGGGCTCGTGGGAGCGTGATCACATTGACCCGGATTACGTTCGGGAGAAGCTGAAGCTGCTTGATGAGTACCGCCCGTAATGTCCGTCCAGTCCGAAGCTCAGCTTGAAACCGAACTGGTGACCCGTCTCCAGGGGCTCGGCTGGGCCCCGGTCCGGCTCCCGGACGAGGGGTCCCTCACCGCCAACCTGCGCGCGCAGCTCGAGGCCCATAACGGCATCACCATGACGGACGCGGAGTTCGCACGGGTCCTGAACCATCTTGACAAGGGGGGCGTGTTCGACCGGGCCGAGACCCTGCGGGGGAGGTTCCGGCTGGACCGGGACGAGGGGGATCCGGTCTGGATCGAGTTCCTGAACACGGAGCATTGGTGCCGGAACCGGTACCAGGTGGCGACCCAGATCGGGATCGAGGGGCGCCGAAAGAACCGCTACGACGTGACCCTCCTGATCAACGGGATCCCGCTCTGTCAGGTGGAGCTGAAGCGCCGCGGGGTCGAGCTGAAGGCGGCGTTCCACCAGATCAACCGGTACCAGCGCGACAGCTTCCGGGCCGCACGGGGCCTGTTCCAGTACGTCCAGGTCTTCGTGATCTCGAACGGGGTGAACACCCGGTACTACGCGAATAACCGACACCAGTCCTTCAAGCAGACCTTCACCTGGGCGACCCCGGACAACACGCCGATGAACCGGCTGGGGGACTTCGCGGACGCGTTCCTGGAGAAGTGCCACCTCTCCAAGATGATCTCGAAATACGTGGTCCTGCACCAGAGCGACAAGCTCCTGATGGTGCTGCGCCCCTACCAGTATTACGCGGCCGAGCGGATCCAGGAGCGGGTCGAGCAGGGCAGGAAGAACGGGTACATCTGGCACACGACCGGGTCCGGGAAGACCCTCACCTCCTTCAAGGCGGCGCAGAACCTGATCGCGCTGCCGAAGGTGGACAAGGTGGTCTTCGTCGTCGACCGGGCCGACCTCGACTACCAGACCACCAAGGAGTTCAACCATTTTCAGCCCGGCTCCGTGGACGGGACGGACAACACCCGCCAGCTGGTGACTCAGCTCGCGGACCAGAACACCAAGCTGGTGATCACCACGATCCAGAAGCTGAACACGGCGATCTCCCGGGACCTCTACGGGCCCCGGCTCGAGCACCTGAGGCGGGGCCGGGCCGTCTTCATCTTCGACGAGTGCCACCGGTCCCAGTTCGGCGACACCCATCGCCGGATCCGGGCCTTCTTCGAACGCTGTCAGATGTTCGGATTCACCGGGACCCCGATCCTCAAGGAGAACGCGATCGGGAAGCGAACCACGAAGGACCTGTTCGACGAGCGGCTGCACGACTACGTCATCACGGACGCGATCCGGGACGAGAACGTGCTGCGCTTCTCTGTCGAGTATCTCGGCCAGACCAGCGCCCCGGTCACGCCCACGGGCGACGAGAAGGCGGACCGGAAGGCGCAGGCGGAGCGGGACCGCGCGCTCGAGTCCCGCGCCTTCTACGATCACCCGGACCGGATGAGCCGGGTCGTGGACTGGATCATTGAGAACCATGACCGGAAGACCCGAGGCCGCCAGTTCGGGGCGGTCTTCGCGGTCAGCTCCGTGGACGCGCTCTGCGCCTATTACGACCTCCTGGAGGCGAAGCGGCTGGCCGGCCAGCATGACCTGAAGATCGCGACCATCTTCACCTACGCGGCGAACGAGGAGGACCCGGACGCGGACGGGCTGATCCCGGACACGGAGTTCCCCGCAGATAACGGGGGCGGAGACAACCCGAAACGCGACAAGCTGACGGGCTACGTGGCGGACTATAATGCCCTCTACGGGGTCAACGAGTCCGTCCGGGACGGGAAGGGGTTCTATTCCTACTATCGGGCGCTCGCGAAGCGGATGAAGGCGCGGGACCGGAAGGATTTCACCCCGGACCAGGGGATCGATATCCTCTTGGTCGTGAACATGTTCCTGACCGGGTTCGACGCAAAGACCCTGAACACCCTCTACGTGGACAAGAACCTCCGGTACCACGGGCTGATCCAGGCCTTCTCCCGGACCAACCGGACCCTCGGCCAGGTGAAGTCCCAGGGGAATATCGTTTGTTTCGTAAGCGACGGCCACGCCCCATTGATTTCGCGCTTGCGCGGTGGGGCGAGTGGAGAGAGCGGAGGTCGGTTGGTAGCTCGTCAGGGACTACGAGACGAGGTCCCTATGCACCCCGGCCCTGCTGGG
>NZ_QXXQ01000025.1 GCF_003570715.1 Gemmobacter lutimaris
TCCGCTGCACTGCGGGGCATCATGATATCCCCAATCTGACGCAGACATTATGTTGCGCCGACGGCAGCAACCCAAAACAAACAAAGGGGAAATCAAAGCCCGGCAACATAACCCGCGCCGCAACATGTTCGGTGAACTTGCCGGCGGCACCGGGCCCCGATGTGGGGCCGGTCAGCCGCACGAAGAGCGACCGACCGGGATTGTTCTGCAGATCTCCGACGATCCAGTAGGAGCCTTCCCGCCGTCCAGCGGGAAGGTAATGACGACAAACGCTTTCGGCATTTGCGGAAAGCTCACGCAAGAGGTCTTCTGTTTCCAATGACATGATCACACAATTCAACCATTGCGTGCATGTAGACCAGAGACCGCAAAACGCGCAAGCAGTCGCTCTAGGACCGCGATCCCGGCAGGATCGGTCGGGCAGAAGAGCCGCAGCTTCCAGGCGATGATTTCCGAAAAGAGCCCATCCGCCTTGAGCCGGTCCTTCTGCGCCTCGGTGAACCCCGAAAGCTCGATCCGGTTCACGCCCATAACGCGGGACCGGTGCAACTCCATCTCCTCGACCAGACGCACGACGGTCTTACCCTCCAGAACAAGGGAATGGACCTCTGCAGCCGTGAGCTTCGGCGCGTCAGCTGCCAGCGTGGTCGCGACCCAGGCGGGCGAAACACGGCGGCCGATGATGCGCTGACCGTCATCGGTCTGCAGCCGGTAGACGCGGGTTTCATCCTGGGGGAGCTGCTTCCAGATCGGCAGGAGGAGGCCGGCCACGATGTGCAGCGTGGATTCTGAAAACTCCGGCACCTCGGCCAGTTCCGCTGTCCAGGCGGCGGCGAAGGTCGCCCGATCTGCCTCAAGCCAGTGGGTGTCGTCCATGATCTTCGCTGGAACCGTGCTGGCCTCGGTCGGTCGGATCAGCCGCAGTCGGGGCTCGATGGTGCCGTCGTCCAGCATCAGGCTGGTGGCAGGCACCTGTACCGCCGCCCGGCCCGAGCGGCTGTTGACCAGAAGCCGCGCCTTCGGGTCATCCAGCCAGTCGAGCGCGTCGGCCAGCAAGGTCGGCGCGTTGCGGCGCTTTTCCGCGATGGTCAGAAGTTGCGTTTCCGCGCCGGAGCCGGGATGGGTGTAGATGACGCGAGCGTTCGTGACGCGGAAGCTTTCGGCGCGCAGCGTCTCGAGGCCGAGGTCATAGACACCGGCCGCGATGGCCCCCTCGATCCGCTGGTCGAGCAATTCCTCGAAAGCCGAGAACAGCACGGCCTGCATATCGATCGTCAGCGCCAGCAGGCGATTGAGGAAGGTCGTGATCGGCGGCAGATCGTCCTTCAGACCATTGTCGTCGGTCAGACTGAGACCGGTCGCGTCCTCAAAGGCCCCGAGCGAGCAGCCCGTGACATCGCCGCGGTAGATGCGGCGGTAGAGCTGGCGCAGCGCGTCACGGGCGTAAGGCGACTCGAGATTGTCCTCAGGCCGGAACAGCCCTTGCCCGCCGGTCTGGCGCTGACCCCGCGTGATCGCCCCGAGAGTGTCGAGACGGCGCGCGATGGTCGAGAGGAACCGCTTCTCCGCCTTCACATCGGTGGCCACCGGCCGGAACAGGGGTGGCTGCGCTTGATTGGTACGGTTGGTACGGCCAAGGCCCTGGATCGCCGCATCGGCCTTCCAGCCGGGTTCAAGAAGGTAGTGAACCCGCAGGCGCTGGTTCTTCGCCCCAAGATCGGCGTGATAGCTGCGCCCCGTGCCGCCCGCATCCGAGAAGATCAGGATGCGCTTCTGGTCATCCATGAAGGCGGCGGTTTCCGCGAGATTGGCAGAGCCCGCCCGGCTTTCCACAACAAGCCGCGCCGCTTGACCCTCGCCCCTCCTCACGATGCGACGCGACCGGCCGGTGACCTCGGCCACGAGATCGGTGCCGAAGCGCTGGACGATCTGGTCGAGCGCCCCCGGCACCGGCGGCAGCGAGGCCAGCTTTTCGATCAGCGCGTCACGTCGGCGGACGGCCTCGCGGCACTCAACTGGCTGGCCATCCCGCACAACGGGTCGGGAGGACAGATTGCCCTCGCTGTCGGTGAAGGGCTCGAAGAGTTGTACCGGGAAGGAATGGGCGAGGTAGTCCAGGACATATTCCCGCGGGGTGATGTCGACGCGGATATCGTTCCATTCGTCAGTTGGGATCTCCGACAGGCGTCGCTCCATCAGCGCCTCGCCGGTCGAGACGATCTGGATGACGGCCGCATGGCCTGCCGCCAGATCGGCCTCGATGGCCGCGATCAGCGTGGGGGTTTTCATCGAGGTGAGCAGATGGCCGAAGAAGCGCTGCTTGGCGCTCTCGAAGGCGGAACGCGCGGCGGACTTGGCCTGACGGTTCAGCGTGCCGTTCTCACCCGTGATGTTGGCCGCTTCCATCGCAGCGGCGAGGTTGTTGTGAATGATGGCGAAGGCCCCGGCAAAGGCATCATAGATGCTGCGCTGTTCGGGTGTCAGCGCATGCTCCAGCATCTCGTATTCGACACCGTCATAGGAAAGCGAGCGGGCGGTGTAGAGCCCGAGGGACCGCAGGTCACGGGCGAGGACCTCCATCGCGGCGACGCCGCCAGCTGCAATGGCCTGCACGAACTCGGCGCGGGTGGCGAATGGGAAATCTTCGCCACCCCAAAGTCCGAGGCGTTGCGCATAGGCGAGGTTGTGGACGGTCGTCGCCCCCGTAGCCGAGACATAAACCACGCGGGCATTGGGCAGCTTGTGCTGCAGGCGCAGGCCCGCCCTGCCCTGCTGCGATGCTTCCGTGTCGCCGCGCTCACCCTTGGAGCCTGCAGCATTGGCCATGGCATGGCTTTCGTCAAAAAGGATCACCCCGTCGAAATCCGCCCCGAGCCAATCGACGATCTGATCGACACGGGATTTCTTGGCGCCCCGTTCTTCCGAGCGCAGCGTCGCATAGGTGGTGAAAAGGATGCCCTCGGTCAGCGGGATATCGCGGCCTTGCGCAAAGCGCGACAGCGGCGTGACCAACAGCCGCTCCTGGCCAAGGGCCGACCAGTCGCGCTGTGCGTCCTCCAGCAACTTGTCACTCTTCGAAATCCAGAGCGCCTTGCGTCGGCCTTGGGCCCAGTTGTCGAGCAGTATCCCGGCCGACTGGCGGCCTTTGCCTGCCCCGGTGCCATCGCCGAGGAAGAAGCCACGGCGGAAGCGGATGGCGTCGCTGGCGTTTTCTGGCGCGGCGGAGATCACGTCGCCGGTCTCGTCGACGGTCCAAGACCCGGCAAGGTGCGCGCTATGCGCCTCGCCCGCATAGATCACGGTCTCGAGTTGCGCGTCGGACAACAGGCCGTCGCGGAGGACGGCAGCGGGGAGTTTCGGCCGGTAGGTCGGTTTCGGGGGTGCGACCGAGGCCATGGCCGCCGATTGCACGAGCTTGGTCGGATGCGAAGCCGCGCCGGGGATGTCGAAGGCTTGAAGCCGGAAGGTCTCGTAGATCGCATCCGACAGACGCGCAGCGCTGTCGCCTTCGGCCGCCTCGCGGAGGCTATAGGCGAGGTCTTCGGCGTCGATCTGCGTGCTTGCGGCGGAACACGAGGCCGAGGCGGAAGCTCGCGATATGCCAACGGTGATCTTTGGGGCGCGGGCCGGATTTCCCGGGAAAGGAGAAGTGGATTCTAACCTAGCTGTGGCGATTTTTGCCAGTTCAAGGCGCGGCGGAACTTCGGCGATGATCCGGGCCAAGAGATGCGCCACATCGGGCGATATCGGCGGAGCGAGGTCGGCCGTGATGCCGCCCTGCTCGCTACCACGGCATTTGTCAAAGACCGAAATCCGCGTCTCGAAGCTTGTGCCGTGCTTGGCAAAAGCGCCGCCAGACACCGAGCCGGTGAAGACCAGATGCGCGGACTCGGTCAGCCGAGCGAAGGCATCGGCCCAAGCGGGTGCATCCGGCGCGAAATTGGCGCCAGTGATGGCGACCAACCGCCCGCCCGGCACGAGGCGGGCAAGGGCCGAGCGCAGATGCCGCGCCGTCACCTCGGTGTTGCGGCCACCGACATGGACCGCAGCCGAAAACGGCGGGTTCATCAGGATGACACTCGGGCGCAGGCCGGCACCCAGATGATCGTCGATCTGCGCGGCGTCGAAAGTGGTGACGGGGCGCCCTGGAAACAGGAGCCGCAGAAGATCGGCACGAGTCTCGGCCAGCTCGTTCAGTGCGAGGCTGCCGCCCGCGATCTCGGCGAGGATCGCGAGGAGCCCGGTCCCGGCGGAAGGCTCGAGGACCAGATCACGCTGAGTGATCTGCGCCGCGGAGAGGGCCGCGATCCCCATGGGCACCGGCGTCGAGAATTGCTGTAAGCGCTCCATCTCCTCCGAGCGGCGGGTGTGCGTGGGCAAGAGGCCCGCTACCTTGGCGAGGATCGGCAGCAGCGCCGCAAGCGAGCCGACCCGGGCGAGCAGCGCGCGGCCGAATTTCCGCAGGAAAAGGACGAGCGCCACTTCAACCGCCTCATAGGTGAGTTTCCAGTCCCAGGCGCCATCCGCATCGGAGCCGCCAAAGGCGCGCTCCATCTCCAGCCGCAAGCGCAGGGCGTCGATCTGGAAGCCCTGCGCCAGATCAGGTTGTAGCGCTTCAGCAACGGCCAGGATTCGGGAAGCCGTCGTAGACGGGGACGGCACGGCAGTCGGCGCAGGCGCCAGGGTCGCAGAGGAAAGATCGTTCATCAGGGAAACCTCGAGAGAGCTGGAGGGGCAGTCCCGCGCGGCGCTCTCTCTCACCCGCCGGAACCTGACCCCTTCCGGCTCCGCTCTCCCTCCCCTCCCCTTCCCCGGGCCAGGGACTGTGGCCCGCATGGGGGGAGATGGCCAAGGCTGGCTCCCGTCCGCAGGACCAAGGCCCGGTCCCGGCGGCACGCCGGGAGGTGCCCAAGACCTCCGTAGGCAACCACTGCAGGGCGAAACCCAGCATCGTCGGCTCCCGCCAGCGTAAATCTGGCCATCAACCTCTTTGAAAAATCGCGACTTGGAGCGCTCAGAACGCTGCAAACCATCATCCCTCAAAGAAGCATGTGGTGCGGGGCGGTGCCTGACCGCATAGGTCGGGCAATACCTCGCCCGGTCGAGCCATGGATGCGGCGGGCGACCCTGCTTCTTTTCAAACGGACGGCAGGCCAGCCGGGGAATCCCTGCGATCGGCCCGCCCAGTTTTGACCCTCAGTCGATAGCCGCGAAAATCTCTCCCGCCTCGGCATGATCCCCGGCGAAGGCATAGAGGCGCGCATAGGCGTCAGCGAGTTGGTCGGCTTCGTGCCGGAACGACAGGTGCGAGAGGGCGAACAGGGTCGCTATGATCCCGGCGGCCTCTGCAGAAACCTCGCCCTGATAGCTATTGGTCTCGCAAGAGATGCGGAACCGCTTGTCGGTTTCGGGCGACAGGAACAGCGGCTGGCGACCCTGTTCGTGGAACCGCCACATGCCGCCGGTGTAATCTTCGGGGGCAAGCCAGGACATGAACTGATAGACGGTGCGTTCGCCAACCAGCATCAGCTTGCGGCCGAACAGGCCCGGCAAGAACTCCATGCGACGGGTTTCGGGGACAAGCGTCGCAGGCTTGGCTTCGGTAGCAATTTGATTCATCGGAAATCCTCCAGATCAGGGGTGAAGGACGCGCATCGGCAGCTCTCTCGACTCGCCCGCACGTCCCCCGGATACCGCCCACCTCTGCCTCTTCGGGTCCCGTCGGGTTGATTTTGTTCCTGTTATGTTCTATATTCCGAGGGACCAGCCAAGGGAGATACCCGATGGAAAACACTACCTTTGCCCTGCCCTCCACGCCGAAGCAGATCGCCTATGCGCGCGCTCTGGCGCTGCGCAACCAGACGCTTCTGCCTTGGGAGGTTCAAAAGGACCGACGCACTCTCAGCGCCTGGATCGAAGCCCAGGCTAACCTGAAGCCAGTCTCCGAGCTGGACCGTCTTCCGTCGTCCAAGCAGGTCGCCTTTGCCGAACGCTTGGCCCGCATCAAGCGCCGCGCCGTGCCAGACGAGTGCTTCCGCGACAAGTGCCTGATGTCGAAGTGGATCGACGGGAACAGGTGAAACTTGGTTCAAACGGGGCTTTATTGCTTTGTTGAGGCCCGTGGACTACATTACATGGGCAGTTACCACACAGAGATGATGCAATGGCCTCGGTCGCAGCGAAAGTGATGTCGACAGTCAGCGCGCCTTACGGCGTGCTGGTGACGGCTGCCCAGCTGGCCGAAAAGATCGCCGACATCAAGAGTGTCGATTCCTGCGATTGCAGCGTGTTCGCCTTCCTGTCCGAAGTGTCACCCAAACTGCAGCAGTCGTTTATCGACGAGATGGGTGTCAGCAAGGACGCGGTCACCGTGGTCGCAAAGAAATTCTCCGAGCTCGCCGGATACAAACTCCCGCTTGCGATCTGAATGAACGTCCCGCAGCCAAGCCGCTGGCCAGAGCTTTTTGACGTGGCTATGGCGATCATTGACCAAGCCAACGGCCAAGGTATCGACATGTCGAACTGGAGCTTTGGGGGCGGAACGGCTCTCATGCTCCAGATCAAGCATCGCGAAAGCCACGACATCGACCTCTTCATCGACGATGCCCAGTACATCCCGTATTTGAACCCCGAGACGCAGGGATACGATCTGGCGCTCGCACCGAGCGACTATGAAACCGATGGTACACGCGCCCTGAAGATCGTGTTCAATGGCGTCGGCGAGATCGACTTCATCTGCTGCGACCCGGTCACCGAAGAACCGTATGTCATTTCCGAAATCCGCGGACGACGCGTTAAACTTGAGACGCCCGCTGAAATCCTCGCGAAAAAGGTGGTATTCCGCGGCTCGCACCTCCAGCCCCGGGACATGTTCGACATCGCCGCCGTCGCCCTGGCAATGGGCACCGACTACGTCGTTGAAGCCTGCTCTAAATTTCCTGATGCCTGCCGGGAAGCACTCGCCGTGACCGAGAAGATGAATCCTGATTTGGTTGATGCCGTCACGAGCAAGCTGTTGGTGTCAGAGGGATTCCAGATCCTTCAGGGCCGCGCACAAAAGGTGACGAAGGAAGTCCTGGTTGCAGCGATCATGCGAGCAGGCTGAACGGCCGTATTGCGGTCGGTACCGTTGAGCCGCGCAGCAACCTGCGGCGAGATGCATTCATCGACAAAGAACTGCATCTCTCAGTGCCGGACTGTTGCGTCCGGCACCCAGGGCCGCCCGGACGGGCGCCCGCGCAGCGGGTGGGTTCTTGCATAGGTCGCTGCCGCCAGAAAAGCGGCTTCCGGAATGCCTGGATAATCCTCCACCAAGTCCGCGACCGTATCGCCTCCTTCGAGACGCCCAAGGACCGAATAGACCGTCAGGCGGGTGCCGCGAATGACGGGCGTTCCGCCCAAGATCTCGTCGTCGGAAACGAGGTGGGCATCGCGGGCAGCCCGATAGTCGTAAGCGAGGCGCGTACGCGTGCCAGCCATGCCCTCGAGGTCGAGGGTGATGGTTTCGTTGAGGCGCACTTCGGCGAGCCGGGCCTCGGCTGCAAGACGACTGCGGCTGACAATCGTCCAGATGCGCCGCTTGCGCGCGACGGGAAGATCCCGGAGCCACTCGTCGTTGATCGCCGACAGAAATGGCACCGCTGCAAGCGGCAAGCGGCGGGTCAACCGGCGAGTCAGGACATCGGTCACCTTCTCGGCATGCAAGATTCCTGACTCCACCGATTTCTCGATGAGTTTGGTCGACACACCCGCAAGATGGGCCGCTTCGTTGATGGTCAGTTCTGCTGGCATAATGTTTCCCCGATCAGGAAAGATATATGGATCAGTTCTGGGCCAAAAGCAAGGTTCTGGCCCAGATCACATTAAGGTTGCGGCTTTACCGCAGCCATCACCCGAACCGCCGCCCTGCCTCGGTGAACGTATACTCGTTCGCGATGATCCCTTCCTCGATGGCCTCATCCGAAGTGAGGTGGTCATACTCGGCCTCCAACTGCCGATAGAGCCAGCGGGCAAGATCGCGCAGTGCCTCCACGACGGTCTCCTCACTCCCCCCAGTCGGTGCCTGCCCGGTCGGGCTATCGCGCGCCACATCGATGGTCATGCAGTATTCGTTATAGTAGCGCCCGCGATGGGTCACATCGGCGCTGAGCTGATAGAAATTCTGCCGCTGAGCGCTCTGCAGGCGGTCCGCAATGCCGTGCAACGCGTGATCCTTCGGGGCATAGGCGCGGATTTCGCGCGCGGAGCCCTTGGCATGCCTGACCGTGGCTTCGAAGGATGCGCCGTCCCCCTGAGACGAGAACCCTGAGAACCAGACGCAAGGCCTCTGGCGGATACCGCCGCCCATCAGCCGGACGGGCCGGGTCTTGAGGCTGACCCCGAGGATGTCGCAGATGCGCTCGAAGTCCTCATAGACCGCATCCCACCAATCGTCGGTGACGGCCGCCTCGCGATACCAGCTGCGGGCCTTGTCCTTGGCGGCGGCGGACAGTTCCGGGAACTGATAGACCGTGGTGCAGATCACCTCAGGCATCGAAGTCCTCCCCGCGCAGCGCGGCCTCGAGCCATTCATGCGTGCTGGTCCAGCCGATGGATTTCCGCGCGCCAAGGTCGATGACATGCGCTCCACCGCCGAAGGCGTCCAAGCGGGGCCGGGAACAGGTGTACGCGACTTCGAAACCCCAGAGGCCGGTGAGGTCGATCTCTTCCGCCAGCCGCAGCACGAAGCGGATGACGCCTTCGATATCGCCTTGCCCGTCATCGTCATGGAACCAGAGGATCGAACTGCCGGGACCGTCCTGCTGTGTCATGGCGAAGCCCGCATATTCCGGATCGTCGGCGCCCTCCTCGTCGAGATGCAGGTGGGCCAAGAGACCAAGCGCCGTGGTGGCTTTTTCTGGGGAACCCACGTCAAGGACGCAGGAAAAGTGGGTGAAATAGTCGGCCATAGTGCCTCCAGAATGAAAAGGCCCGGCCAGAAGGCCGGGCTGGTTGGAACTTGGATGGTCAGCCCGGATCACTCGCAGGCGACATGCGCCAGGGCCTGCGCTTCGGCATGGGCCTGCAGGAGTTCGCGGTAATAGCGTTTTCGCGCCGCGCGCCAGCTGCGCACGGCCAGCGTGTCGGGATGAAGGCGACCGATGGCAATGCGCAGCATCGCGAGCGGCGTGATTTCGGGCGAGACGCCGAGATCGCGGTAAGCCCGGCTCATGTCAGCTAACCTCCACAACCGGCGGTGCCAGGTGCGGATCGACCAGCGCCTCGATCTTTTCGGCGCGGCCCATCCAAGGCTCTGGCCGGATCGCCTTGACCCAGTCCGCGAAACTCGGAATGAACCCCAGGTCCTCGCGCACATGCTGCTCGCCGACCCACCGGGTCGGGATGATCCGGCCGGTGGAAAGCGTGATCGTCGGCCCGAAGATGGTCTCGGCGAGCCAGATTCCTGCGGCATGATGAAACATGGCTCGGTGGCGAAAGTCCGCAGAATGGGCTTTTGAGGAGTCGATTATGTGGACAGCACGCCCGCGGCGGCGTTTTGCCCTATGCTGGACGGCATAACCCCGGAATCTCTTGAGGCGCTGATGTTCAAACTGACAACTTCCGCTAACGGCGGCACAATTCTGGTGACAGATTTGAAAGGTAATCCAGTCGATCCGATCTGTCGATTTGCTGCCTACTTGCTGGCGAAAGCATATTCGCCCAACACCGCCCTCGCCTACGCGCGCGACCTCATTCATCTCTGGACCTTTCTCTCAACCCAAGGAATTCATTGGACCGCCTTCTCCCCTGAACTCTCCGTCGCCTTCCTGGGGCACCTTCGATCAGTGCCCGCTAACCGCAAGCGCCGGAGCACTTCGATCAGACTTGTGGTGAGTGAGGGGGCGCCCGTTGCAAAAGGACTGTCGGCCGCCACGATCAATCGCGCCCTTGTGGCGGTCGACGCCTTCTATCGTTGGGCGATTTTCACCGGAGCGTTCAGCGGGGCAAACCCGATCGTGAAGAAACAAGATCAAAAATCCTGGCGGGTGAGCGACAGGCACAGGCCGTTTCTGACAGGGATTTCACGGCAGAGGTCTGAGGTCAGAGAATTGCGCCTCAAGACCATGCAGCGGCTTCCAAGACCGATGAGTCAGCAACAGGTCGAAGGCCTATTGGCCGCCACGCGCAATCTCCGAGATCGCAGCCTAGTATTACTGATGCTGAACGGAGGCCTGCGCCCCGGAGAAGTTCTCGGGTTGCATCTCACCGATATAGGCTACGGGCGCAGACGCATCTTTGTGCGCTGCCGCGATGATCATCCAAAGGGCGCGCGATCAAAGTCTCGCGTCGAGCGCGTAGTCGATTTGCATGATGGCGAGACACTGGAAACGCTGAACACATACGTCATGCACGAACGGCCGGGTGATGCTGACGCTCCTTTCGTGTTCCTGCTCGGCGGCACAGGCGTAAACCGTCAAGAACCGCTGTCCTATTCTTCGCTGGCGCGACTTTTCGCTCGCGCATGTGAGCGCGCCGAGATCCGTGAGCCGTGGATGACACCGCACGCCCTTCGCCACACCCATGCGACGCGCATGTGGGAGGCAGGGATGCGAGAACTGACACTACAGAAGCGATTGGGTCATGCCTCGCCGGAATCGACCAGAATTTACACAAGGGTTTCCGACGCCGTGGTGGTCGCCGAGTATCGACACGCCTTGGGGCTGGATCGTCCTTCACAAACAACGGACGGAGAGGGTCTGTGACCCATGCATCGCCAAAATCGGACGCCGACCGCCCTGTCATATTTGAGCACGCAGACGAAGCTGACTATGCGGCATTTCTGGCGCGCATCCCGATGGCTGAAAGTTTTCGCCGCAAGCGGCTGATATACCGATCCACGTTTATTGAGCGGTGGCCGGATATCAGGGATTGGTTCGCTGCTCCCCTGCCCATCAGAATTGGCTGCCTAAATGGTGACAAGCAGGCCCACCCGACTTATCCGGTCAGCTTTAGGGCACGCAGCTATCTCTATTACGCAGCCATGACCGACCGAATCCGCTTGGACTACGATTTCCTGTTCGCAGTCGGGAACATGCGTGTGGCGGAGACGATGGAGCCATTGAACGCCTATGAGGGGCTCGACGCATTGGTCGCGGACAGTGCGAAGATTGGCTATTCCGCAACCGGCGTGCAAGCAGCGCTCCGCGTGGTTTTGCCACGCCTTGCGATGCACACGGGTGTTCGCTCTTTCGGCGATCTTCGCCAGCATCACCTCGACGAAATGATCGCAGGTGTCGACGCCTTCGCCGCACGGCATGACACTCATATCTTCCGAAACGAGAAAGAAAGCTTCCCGGCAGGCTTTCAGCGCAGCTGGCGGGTTAAAACCCGCGTTCTGCAACTGCTCCTCTTCCAAAACGGGAACGATGTCATCCGACCTCAGATTATCCAAGACAAGCGCAAGCCGATCGCTTCGCCGAGGCCAGACCTGCAGGAATGGGCAAACCGGTGGCTTGAGAGAAAGCGGGTCAGTCTTGCTCGCCCGACGGTAGATCACATGGCCGTTTCGATGAGGCATTTTGTGACTTACTTGTCTACCCGGCAGCCCAGCATTTTGAACTTTGCTGATATCAATCCTGAGCTTTTCAACGATTACCTTCGCCACCTTCAGTTCGACATTGCAACACGCACCGGCGCGCCACTGTCCATAAACGCTCGTCGAGCAAGGGCGGGCACAGTTGCCAAGTTCCTGTCTGATGGCGCGGCATGGGATTGGCCCAATTTTCCGACCCGACCCATTCTTGATCCGAACGATCTGCCGAAGTTGGCACACCGCGTGCCAAGGTTTATTCCAGAGGACCAGCTGTCGCGCCTTATGGCGCAGCTGCCGAGCCTCGAGTGTGAGTTTCAGAATGTCAATCGGCATCCAAACGGGCCCCCCGATCGGCGCCCAAAAGTGACCCCTTTGGCTCGCGGTTGAGCAGGCCCGTGGCGGCGTAGCTTTCCAGCTGGCGCAGCCGACGCGGGCCTGCGTTTCGGAGGGGGTTCAGGCTCGGGTTTTGATGCGCCAGCTGTCGTTGCCGGTCTCGACGATATCGCAGTGGTGGGTGAGGCGATCGAGCAGCGCGGTGGTCATCTTCGCGTCCCCGAAGACGGTCGGCCACTCGCCGAATGCGAGGTTGGTGGTGACGATGACGGAAGTCTGCTCGTAGAGTTTGCTGATCAGATGGAACAGCAACTGGCCGCCGGACTGCGCGAATGGGAGGTATCCGAGTTCATCGAGGATGACGAAGTCGAGGCGCATCAGATGTTCCGCAAGCCGGCCCGCCCGTCCAGCACGGGCCTCGGCCTCCAGCCTGTTCACCAGGTCGACGACATTGAAGAACCTGCCCCGGGCACCATTGCGGATGACCGCACGCGCGATCGCCACGGAGATATGGGTCTTGCCGGTCCCCGTGCCGCCAACCAGCACGACATTGCGCTGTTGGCTGAGGAACTCTCCACTGGCCAGATCGCGCACCAGGGTCTCGTTGATCGGGGTGTCATCGAAGGTGAACTCCTCGATCTCCCGGGCATAGGGCAGCTTGGCGGTGGTGATCTGGTATTTGACCGACCGCGCTTTCTTCTCGTTGATCTCGGCGGCCAGAAGATCTCCAACGATCTGGCGGGGTTCGTGCTGGCGGCGCACAGCGACCGCCATGAGTTCGTCATAAGCGGCGCGCATCCCGTAGAGCTTCAACTCGCCCATTGCGGCCATGATGTCAGCACGATCCATCAGCTGGCCCTCCGCAGCAGGTCATAACGGGCGCAGTCCGCCACCGGTTCATGGGTCAGGCGCAAGGCCGGAGAGGTCAGCAGGAGAGGCGGCGGTTCCGGATCGCGCCTGCGAGACAGGATATTGAGGATCACATCGGCGGAGTGAACGCCCTGCGAGAGGGCTTCGGCGCATGCCTTTTGCACCGCAGGCATCCCTTCCGTCAGCACCGCGCCGAGGATCTTCACCATCTGGCGGTCGCCATCCGAGGAACCCTGCAGCTTACGGCGGATCTGTTCGAGCGCTCCGGGAAGAACCCAGTCCTTGAACGGTGCGCCGTTACGCAGCGCACCGGGTTTGCGAAGCAAAACAGGCACATAATGCCAGGGATTGTAGACCGTTCGGTCCCGGCCGAAGTGGCGCGGGTGGTCTCCGACCAGTCGACCCTCCTGCCGGATCTCGATCCGCTCAGCATAGGCCCTGATCTCGACCTGCCGCCCGACAGCCGTTGCCGCAACCGAGTATTTGTTATTGTCGAAGCGCACGAGACAGGTCTTCGACACCGCCGCAGGCAGCGAATGGAATCCGTCGAAGCGCCCGGCATAAGGAACAAGGTGCGGGCGCTCTTCCTGGAAGACCTGCCAGACGGTTTTGTCCGTCAGCTCCGGATGCTTGCTGCTTCTGGCCGATGCGATGCACTTGTCCAGCAGCCAGGCATTCAGTTCCTCGTAGCTTTTGACCCGGACGCGGGGCGAGAAGAACCGCTGGCGGACCGTGCCGACCTGGCTCTCCACCTGGCCTTTCTCCCAACCCGAGGCAGGGGTGCAGGCAACAGGTTCGACCAGATAATGGCTGGCCATCTGCAGGAACCGGCGATTGTAGAGACGTTCCTTGCCGGTGAAGATGGTCTCCACCGCCGTCTTCATGTTGTCGTAGATCCCGCGGGTGCAGGTGCCCTTGAAGAAGGCAAAAGCCCTGTCGTGGGCGTCGAACACCATCTCCTGCGTCTCACGCGGATAGGCGCGAACGAAGAACATCCGGCTGTGGCACAGGCGAACATGGACCACTTTGATGGTGGTCGTCGCCCCATCGATCACCACAACCTCGTGGCTCCAGTCAAACTGATAGGCTTCGCCGGGCGCAAAGCTCAGGGGCACGAAAGCAGAAGAGGCACCCGAGCTCTGATTGCGCGCCCAGTTCGAGGCGTAGCGGCGCACCGCGTCATACCCACCTTCATAACCGAGACCGCTCAGCTCTTCGTAGATCTGTGTCAAAGACTGCCGTTCCCGGCTGACCCGCGCGGCGTTGACCTCCAGCAGCCGGTTGAGTTCCCCCAGCCAGGCACCCAGCTTCGGGCGCGGCTGCACCGTTCGGGTGTAGGTGAACTCGGTAATCCCGGTGCGGATCACCTTCCGCACCACCTTCTTCGACAGCTTCAGGTCACGGCAGATCGTCTTGATCCCCTTGCCCTCAGTAAAATGCAGCCGCCTGATTTTTGCGATTGTCTCCACGATCAGCATCCCGTGCTCGGCCTCCGATAATCATCGAAGGCACAATGGACCCAACCCCCGGTCGGTGGGGTCCCTTTTGGACGCCGATCACCCCAGAAGCGGGGTCCTTATTGCAAGCCGTTCAACATTCAGAAGGCAGCGCTCCTGATCGCCCGCTGGTCTGGCGCGCGGCGGGGAGAGGTCATTCGGCTCCGCTTGGACTGCCTGGATCAGTATCCCGACGGGACCTTCCGACTGCGGATACACGCTGGAAAGACTATGCGGGAACGCCTCGTGCCTTTGCATGACGACGCCGCAAGGGTATTGCGCGAAGTCATCCAGCGACGGCTCGAAGCCAACGACCGTCCGATCCGGGATGACAAGACTGGCGACTTGGTCCGCTATGTCTTCTTTCGCCGCAGCGGGCGGATGTCGGCAGACTATTTGCTACAATACCCCCTGAATCAGATGTGCAGACTCGCCGGGCTAGTCGATCAAGATGGAAAGCCGATAGTTACCAGCCATCGGTTTCGGCACACTGTGGGCACGCAACTCGCCGAACGAGGTGCCAAGTTGCACACGATCATGAGCGTCTTGGGGCATCAGACGCCGCACATGTCCATGGTCTACGCACGGATCAGCGACGCCGAAGTGCTGCGCGACTACCGCAGCGTTCTGGGACCCGGCGAAATGATTGCCGGGCCGGGCGCAGAAGCGATCCGCGCAGGAAAGCTGTCATGCGCTGCGATCGACTGGCTTAAGTCGAACTTCATCAAGACTGAGCTCGAACTTGGCCATTGTCTACGCCTTCCGTCGGAGGGACCTTGCGAATGCGACCTGTATCTCAGCTGCGCCAAGTTCGTCACGACCAAAGCTTACGCTGGTCGGCTGCAAGAGCGGAGAAAACTCGAGTTAGTACTTGCTGAAGATGCGCGCGAGCGGGGATGGTCTAAAGAGGTCGAACGACATCAGAGCACAGCATCGCGCATCGAACGTCTGTTGAAGGATCTGGGTGAAGAAGCCGACCCATAGCAGTGAGCGAACAACAAACAAGCTATGTTGACATCGGATTACGTCGGCCAAACCGCGCGCTATAGCAAACTCATACCAAGTGTCATGAGCTTCGCACGGAAGCCCAGACCATCACTACCCAGAAAGCTGTCCGAAACGTCATCGCGCCGACAGTGCGCGCCTCGAAGGCATCTCCTGCGAAAACCCGCCAGCCGAACGCTGCAAAGACGGTTGCGGTCGCGATCAGGATGGTCAGCGCCACGGGCAACGCAAGCCGATGCCCGATCATCAGAAGTCGGCCGCCAATGACATAGGCGAAGCCTGCGAGGAAGTTGAACCACAAGACAAAGGGCACGACGGCCCCCATGTCAACCACGCCGAACAGGGCCGATCCGCCCGATATCAGCGTCAACAACCCAAAGGCTATGGCCCCTACACCGGCGATGTGATGCGTTTTCATGTCTGCATCTCCTTGCAGGCAAACAGAACAAGTTGCACCTCAAGCAGGCGCATCCCCTCGGGCACGATGTCAAAGCTGCGCGAGCCAAGGCTCCACCGGATGGCAATGCCCTGAACAAGCGAGGTCAGAAGAACGGCGGCATCCTTTGGCTGAACTCCCGCCCCCATCATCCTGGCTTCGGCCATGGCCTGCAGGTTTGCCACCAGATGCGCCTGATACTGCATCAGAACCCCACGAAACCGGTCGCGCAGGGCGGCATTGTCCACGTTCAATTCGCGGGAATGCAAAATGGCCGGAAGCGCGGGGGTTTCCCCGATCTGCTGCAACTGCGCAGCAATCAGCGCTCGCAACCTTGCCTGCGGGCTTGGGTTGCTGTCCACGGCTTGCTTCCAGGCAGCTTCAAGCCGATCTGCGATGGCGTCCCCGACGGCGGTCCAAAGTTCGGCCTTTGTCGGGAAATGCCGAAAGATCGCGGCCTGGGTGACGCCGACCGCTTGCGCGATGTCGTTGGTAGTCAATCGGTCAGGGCCGATGCGGTCGGCCAAGTCCAGAACAGCAGCAACGATTTCTGTCTTGCGATCCTCGGCGGATTTGCGACGCAACATGGGGCACCTCTTGTAAGTAAGTAATTACTAACATAATCTGCAAGCCAAGCAAGCTGATTCGCCAGACCGAAAGGACCGCCATGCCAAGCCCCAAAGGATACACCCGTCTTCAGATCGCATTGCACTGGGGCGCGGCCCTGCTGATCGTGCAGCAATACCTGTTCAAGGATGCCATTGCTGCCGCATGGGACGCGACGACGAAAGGTCTGGAAACCACCTTCAATCCGCTGGTTCTGGGTCATGTCGCAGGCGGGGCGCTGGTCATGCTGTTCGCGCTGTGGCGGTTGTCGATCCGGGCGCGGCGCGGCTCTCCCGTCATGGTCGGCGACAATGCCGCTCAGCGCGCCTTGGCAAAGGCCACGCATGTCGGCCTTTACGCGTTGATGATCCTGATGCCGCTTAGCGGGTCGATAGCCTGGTTCGGTGGGGTTGATCTGGCGGCGCAAGGGCACAACGCGCTGAAGATCGTCCTGCTGGTACTGGTTGCACTGCATGTTGTCGGCGCGCTGTATCACCACTTCGTTCTGAAGGATGGCCTGATCAACCGCATGCGCCGGGCCGAGGGCTGAGCCATGCGCAAGTTGTGGATGCTCGGCGCGGTTGCGCTGGCTGGTTTGGCGGCAGGTGGTTGGTTTCTGACCGAACGGCCCCTGACCGTGACGGTTGTCGCGGCTGAAGCCGGGGTGCCCTTGCGCCTTTACGGTTTGGGTTCCGTCGAGGCCCGGGTTTTGTCGCGCGTCGGGTTCGAAGTTGGCGCGGCATTGGTGTCGGTATCGGCAGATGCAGGTGACGCGGTCAAGGCCGGACAGGAACTGGCCGCCTTGCATCCGGCTGAGCAGAAAGCGCGCGTTGCGCGCGCGCAGGCAGCGGTTGCGGCAAATGCCGCCGGTCAGGCCAAGGCCGATGCCGCAGTGGCGAGGGCGCAGGCAGTTCTGGCACAGCGCATTGCCGCGAACGATCGACAGAAGGAACTTGCGCGGCAGGACGTCGCCTCTATCCAGCGAGCCGAGGAGGCACAGCGCGACGAGGATGTGGCGCGGGCCGAACTGGCCTTGGCCGAGGCCGATCTGGCCGTGATCCGCGCGCAGGGCGCAGATGCGGAGGCGGCATTGCAGTTGGAACTGACCTTGCTGGCCCATCACCGGCTGGTCGCACCCTATGATGCGGTTGTTGTTGCCCGCCATGTCGAGCCAGGCACAGTGGTCAAATCCGGGGATCCGATCTTCACTCTGATTGATCCGGCAACGGTTTGGATTCAGGCCTTTATCGACGAAGAGCGGGCAGGCCAACTTGCGCTTGGACAAGAGGGGCTCATCCGCCTGCGGTCGCAGCCCTCTGCCGAGTTTCACGGCACCGTCGCTCGGATCGGCCTTGAAAGTGATCGCGTGAACGAAGAGCGCCGGGTCTGGTTGACATGCACCGATTGCCCCGCAGCAATGTTCCTAGGCGAACAGGCCGAGGTGCGCATTCTGACCGGTACGCGTGATAGCGCCCTGATGGTGCCGGAGGTGGCAATCACCGGCTTTGACGGATTTCGTGGCACGGTCTGGATCGTGCAGGATGGTCGGTTGCAGCGCACCACGCTGACATTTGGAGCGCGTGATGACAAGGGCCGGGTCGAGGTGACAGGCGGCCTGCCCGACGGTGCCGCGATTGTCGCCATGCCACCGAAGGGTGCCGACGATGGCAGGCTGGCACGGATTGGGGACGCGCCATGAATCTGGCGCTGAAAGACATCCGGCATGGCCTGTTCCGCTTTGTGCTGACCTGCTTTGGCCTTGGCCTTCTGATGACGGTCGTTCTGGCGATGATCGGCATCTACAACGGCCTTGTGGCCGATGCGCTGGCGGTGGTCGAGGCCCCCGCAGCGGATGTCTGGGTGGTTGAAGCGGGCACCAAGGGGCCTTTTGCAGAAGCCTCCTCGATCCCCGCCGACAGCCGCGATACCGTGGCCCGCATGCCCGGCGTGGCCGAGGCAGGGGCCATCAATTACCAGACCATCGAGGCCCCGTTCCTTGACCGCGCCTTGCGGCTTTATGTCATCGGATACGAACCGGGACGACCGGGTGGCCCGAAGGTCATCGCCGAAGGGCGGGGCATCGGCACCAGCCATTTCGAACTGGTAGCCGACCGCAAGACCGGCCTTGTGCTCGGCGATACCATCCGACTTGGCCGCAACCGCTTCACCGTTGTCGGCCTGGTCGAAGGGGCGATGAACTCGGGCGGCGATCCCGCAGTCTACATGACGCTGGACGATGCAATGGTTCTGCAAACGGAGCTTGCCCCAGCCGACCAACGGGTGCAGGCCGCGCGCGGAGCTGGGGCGGTCAAGTCGGCCTCGGTCGCGGCGGTCATCGTACGCATCACCCCCGGCGCGGATGTCGATCTGCTGACCGCAACCCTGCGTCAGTGGAAGCATCTGGCGGCCCTTAGCCAGATCGAGCAGGAAAATATCCTCCTGGCCTCGGTCGTGGACAAGGCGCGGCGTCAGATCGGGCTGTTTCTGGGTATCCTGCTGGCGGTGTCGGCCGTGGTGATCGCGCTGATCATCTACACCATGACAATGGAAAAGCTGAAGCAGATCGCGACGCTTAAGCTGATTGGCGCCCCCGACCGTACCATCATCGGGCTGATCGTGCAGCAGTCGCTTATCCTTGGGACCGCAGGTTGGGGCATCGGTCTGATCCTGATCCTGCTGGTCAAAGATGTCTTTCCGCGCCGTGTCGTGCTGGAGCCGTTCAACGTGGCCGTTCTGGCCGGGATCATCGTTGTGGTCTGCCTGGCCGCCAGTGGCCTTGGCGTGCGCGCGGCAATGAAGGTGGACCCCGCCACCGCCTTGGGGGGTTAAGTCATGGCAATCGGTGATATTCTGGTCGATGTGCAGGCCGTGGCCAAGCACTATGGCGACGGCGAGACCCGCGTCGATGCGCTGCGTCAGGTTGATCTGCAGGTGCGCGCAGGCGAGGTGATCGCACTCTTGGGGCCCTCGGGGTCTGGCAAGACGACGCTTTTGAACATCATCGGCTGCATCCTTGACCCGTCCTCGGGCCGGGTGGTGCTGGACGGTGATCCGGTCTTTGACGGCAAATGGCTGCGCAGCGACTTGCGCCGCCTGCGGCTCGACAAGATCGGCTTCATCTTTCAGGCCCACAACCTGCTGCCTTTTCTGACGGCGGCAGAAAATGTATCCCTCGTCCTCGATCTTGCCGGTTGGGCGCCCGAAAAGGGAAAGGAGCGGGCAAAAGAGCTTCTCGATTATCTCGAGGTCGGCCACCGCGCCCCGGTCAAGCCCGCGCTACTGTCAGGGGGCGAGGCACAGCGGGTTGCTATCGCACGCGCGCTGGCGAACCGCCCGCGGATCATCCTTGCGGACGAGCCGACCGCTGCCCTGGACAGCAAACGCGCACAACTGGTCATGGACCTGCTGCGAAAGCTTGCCGCCGAGCAGGAAGCCTGCATCCTGACCGTGACCCATGACGAGAAAATCTTCGACCGCTTCGATCGGCTTATCCATCTGCGCGACGGAAAATTGGCAGATGAGTAATGGCCCGGTGTTTGATCCCAGGGTTTGATGGTGCGATCCTTTCGCAGGAATGGAAGGAAGCAGCATGGGACAGGTTCGTCACGGGAGCGCCACGACCACGCACGCCGTCAGAGCAGCAATACAGCGATCGCAAGCTTCGCTCGCGCAGTTGAGCCGGGAGCTGGGGATTAATCCGAAGACGGTGGCGAAGTGGCGGAAGCGGGCATCGGTCGAGGATATGAAGACCGGACCGAAGGAACCGCGCTCGACGGTCCTGACCGAGGACGAGGAAGCGGCGGTCGTCGCGTTCCGGCGCCATACTCTTCTGCCACTGGATGACTGCCTCTATGCCCTTCAGCCCTCGATCCCGCACCTGACCCGGTCTGCGCTGCATCGGTGCCTGCAGCGGCACGGCATCTCGCGCTTGCCAGATGTCGAAGGGGACAAGCCCAAGCGACAGAAGTTCAAACGCTATCCCATCGGCTTCTTCCATATCGACATTGCCGAGGTGCAGACCGCCGAGGGCAAGCTCTACCTGTTCGTCGGCATCGACCGGACCTCTAAGTTCGTCGTTGCTCAACTCGTTGCAACTGCTGACAGAAGGACAGCCTAGGAGTTCCTGCAGCACATGCTCGAGGCCGTGCCCTATCAGGTCCACACGGTTCTGACGGATAACGTCCTAGCTCGGGAACAAAACGCGGTTTAGGGCGTCAGATCACGGGGCATCCGAGCGACCGGATACCTGTTGAACTGTTGCCCAGGCGGGCTCCGCCGTCAAGAAGTGGTCTCTTCCATAGCAAATACAGGGTCGGCCTGGTTGCCGCCCTCACCGTCCTTAAAACGAGATCCTAAATCCCAAGCGGAAGGCCCGAACATTATCTACGAGGTCGCGTCATGCGCCTCCACGGCCCTTTGAGAGAGAGGTCCTTCCGCCTGGGCTCGTCCCCTCGAAAAAGGGACGATAGGGTTCGCCGGATTTGATCACGGCGTGAATAGTGCGTGCCATCTTTGCGGCGATGGCAGTATAGGCCTTCCGGCGCAAATCCGGGTTATGGCGATCTTGAGCGATGTAACGCTCGAATTTGTCCCGGAAGCTGTTCGCTTTCTTCAGGACCGCCGTCTGCCCTGCAAGCCACAATGTGCGGCGCAGGCGAGCGCTGCCATATTTGGAGATCTTGCTGCGGCCGCGGAACATGCCGGACTGGACGGTGGCCAGATCCATGCCGCAAAACTTCAGAAACTGACGGTGATGGTGGAAACGGCACAGGTCGCCGGTCTCGGCCAGAATGGTCAAAGCATTGATCGGCCCGATGCCGGGGATGGTGCGCAGCAGTTGATAATCGGCCCGGCCACCCAGCAGTTCGACCGCCCGATCTTCGATGGCATTGCGTTGCCGGATCAGGCTTCTGCCCTCGGCCAGCATCATGCGAAACATGCGGATGGCATCTGAGTCCGGCGCGACAGGTAAACAGGCAGATGCCTTTGCTGTTTCGTAAATATCTGACAACATGAGGGTCTTCTCGACTTTACGTCCGACCACTTCCCATGCCGCCTTGGTAAATTCCTCCTTGGTCAGGGCCGATATCATGTGCGGAGAGGGGAACATCTCGAGGAAAGCCAGGAACCAATCGGTGCGCGAGCTGCGATGGAAACGGTCGGCTTCTGGAAAGTAGAGCGGCAGGTAATGTGTCAGGATCCGGTGCCACAGCTCGGTCTTGGACCGCGACACGGCATCATGGGTCTTGGACAGTTCCTGAATGTCATTCGTGCCGGCCACCATCGGGTCCTGAAATATCTGCACCGCGCCGATCTGCGGCATGTGCAGGATGACTTGGGCATCCTTCGGATCGTTCTTGTCCCAGCTGTTGTGTAGGGCCTCCCGCGTGCGGGCCAGGGCGACCGACGACACCAGCTTCAGATCGAACCCGGCGACGCAAAGATGATACATCAGCACCCGATGATAGTTGCCAGTCGCTTCAAAGCCGATCCGGACAGGCAGGCCGTATTCCCGCAAGATCGCGATCAGGCGCATGAAGTCATCGGTGCTGTTGGTGATCGTCAGGCGCCGTCGCCGCGTCTTGCCCGGAGCGGCAATCAGCACCTCGTGCCGGTGCTTGGAAATGTCGATGCCTACCAGAACACGGGCATCCGAAGTATGCTCAACCTTGGCCATAGCCGGTCTCCTCTGTGGTGTGGTTCGCAAAACCACCATAGAGACCCGAGACCCGGTTATGGCCGCCTGCTGCGCAATTTTGGAGGCTGCGCAGGCGGCCGTAACCTTCAACCGCGCGTCATTCCCAACATGCTACGGCATCCAGTTCGCAGAGCAGCCGCGGAACCGGAACACCATCTACTCCCGGCCGATGCGCTTCGACATGATCTGCGAGGCCAACGGCATCGAGCACCGGCTGACCCAACCGAACCATCCGTGGACGAACGGCCAGGTCGAGCGGATGAACCGCACGATCAAGGACGCAACCGTAAAGCGATACCACTACGATGACCACGGGCAGCTGCGCACGCACCTCGCGGACTTCCTGGCAGCTTACAACTTCGCACGCCGACTAAAGACGCTCAGCGGGCTCACGCCCTACGAATACATCTGCAGAATCTGGACATCAGAACCAGATCGATTCATCCTCGACCCGATCCACCAGATGCCGGGACTAAACACCTAAGGACAGTCAAGCATAAACAGATGAATTGGAGATGCGCGACAATCGCGATAGACCACAGGGACCTCCCCGCCGTCCGCACCGCCAGCGCTTTGATCCGCGCAGTGCGGACGGCGGGGTCCCTCCTATGGACTATCGCTACCCTTGGCGCCAAGAAAATCCTTGCCTGTCCAGATAACATCTAACCAGGCATGCACCGCCATGAAATCGTCGACCGTGCCGCCCCATTTCTTCACCGAGGAGAGGGCGTGGTGTGTTGATTTTCACCCAGAAGTGAGCCGGTTAGGCGCATAATTTTCACTGAGAACTGAGCCATGTGAACCTTCCCCCAAAGCGGTGAGCGGCGGGGGCAACGGAGTGATCCACATGGGACTATTGAAT
>NZ_QXXQ01000026.1 GCF_003570715.1 Gemmobacter lutimaris
CAATGAAATCAATATATTACATAACCTTGATTATCGGACTCGGGTTTGCGCCCCTCGCGGGCTGCACCGGTGTGCCGATTGCCAAGACCAATTGCTGGGCCACCGCTGGATCCACTGTGACCACTTCCACCAAGGGCGCAAGCCCGGATGCGGCGCTTGTCCCACGCGGCAACACTTCGGGTCTTGATGTCACTCCCTGCGAATAAACCTCTTGGCATGATCGGGGCATTGGCCTTGAGCGCGGCGGTCCTGCCTTGGCCTGCGACGGCGCAAGGCGTGCCGATTGTCGACCCGAAGTCGATCATCCAGCACGGCTTGGAAATCGCTCAGATGTCCTATCTGACCGGTGGGCGCGAACTTGAGGCCGACAAGAAGCGTCGTATCGACGAATTGCACCAGGACCAACTCGATGCGCTGGATGCCACGCTGGCGATGATGACTGGCCGGACGCCGTGGATCGGCGATCTCGAAGTGATCCCCGGGGCTGAGGCGGAAGTTCTCTATGCGGTTGAGGACAGCAACCCTTATGCCGCCCGGCTTTTCGGCGATGCCAAGACCAGCATCGAAGAGATGATCGTGGCCACCGCGCAGAAATACGCAGGCCACCCTGGTCTTGCCCGCGCCGGATTGAACCCGGTCGAGTTTCGCATCTGGTTCCAAAGCCTCGTGAAACAGGAATCCGGATTTTCCATCGGAGCCCGAAGCCCGGTTGGCGCCTTTGGTCTCACACAAGTCATGCCGGACACCGCCAAGGACCTTGGCATCTACCCCGCCTATTACGACGACCCGATGCTACAGCTTGATGGTGGCGCCCGCTACTTCCTGACCCAGCTCAATAAGTTTGGCTCGGTGCCGCTGGCTTTGGCCGCCTATAATGCCGGACCCGGCAACGTCACGAAGTATGGCGGCATCCCGCCCTTTGAAGAGACGCAGAATTACGTCGTCCGCATCACCGGATTCTTCAACGCCTATGCGGGCAAGATCACTGGCGTAGATCAGGTTGGCACCTTCGATCCGCGCGACATGGCGATCGCCGAGGCCAGCAATACGGCGGACGCTGGCTTGCACTATGGCATGGCCGCCTCTCTGGAGATTGAGGCGTCGCTGAAGCGGCTGCGTTCCATCATCGAACGCATTCCGACAACCAAATCGACCAAAGAGGCGCTGGATCTCAACAGCTATGCCCGGGCTGAAGCGGTCCGCATCGGGCTGATGGTCGAGCGGGTCAAGGCGGCCCGCGTGAAGGTCGATCAGGCGCGCTACGCCCTCTGGCTACAGGCCTATGCCATCGACGCAACATTCATCAAAGTGAAGGGTGGTTCCGAATGATCCGCAATCTTGTCCGGGGTCTTGGCCCCCTCCTTACTTCTGCAGCCTTGCTTTCCTCGGCCCCTGCCCTCGCGCAGGGCGTGCCAACAGTTGACCTCACCAGTATCGCCAAGATCGGCGAGGTGCTGACCGAGGCCAAGCTGCAAGTGAAGGAGATGATCGCCTCCAACCTGAAGCTCGATGAGCAGATCCTGAAGCAGATCGAACAGATCGCCACCCTGAAGGCCCAGCTTGACGCCTTGCGGAACGGGCTGACGCTGGAGGCCTTGGGCATACCAGACCCGGACACCTTCTTTGACGATATCCTCCCGGATGTTGCAGATCTGACTGGCGGGCTGATCTCGGCGAAAGATGGCAAGTACTCTCTGATGACCACCTCCGGCAAGGTCGGCGACAAACCCGCCGCGCAATATGTCTCGGAGTTCTTCGCCTCGGCCGGGCTTGATGTAGCCACCGTCGACACGCTTGCGAACAGTGAAGACGAGGGGGCCGCCCGGATTGGTACGCAAGCCAACACCGCCGCTTTCCTCTCGGCCGCAGCAGAAACCTCCTCGGTCAAGGCCTCCGAAAGCCTCGAGCGGGTCCACGAGCTTGTTCAGGAAATCCCCGACACCGAAGGGCTGAAAGAGGCCATCGATCTGAACACCCGCGTGACGGCAGAACTGTCGATCGCACTCGCCAATATTTGGAACATGGAGTCCGCCCAGCTGATGGGCATGGGCGAGGCCGGCGTCATGGATGCCGCTACAGCAGCCGAAGAGCAAAAGTTCATCAAAGTCCTTGGGGGAGAATGAGCATGGCCAATGATTTCAAAGTGCGAACGATGGGCGGTGCCCTTTGGCTGATCGCGGTTTTCTCGGCCGCAGCTTGGGCCGAAACCCCTGTCCCGGCAGACCTTGCCCAAGAGGAAGCTTATCTCGACGTTTTGCCGAAGGTCGAGATACCGGAAGACATCCTGCCGATCCCGGGAGCAGTGAACGAAGAATTCCGGAACTGCCGGGCAAATTGGCCGGCAGAGTATGAGCTGTCCCAGAAGGGCACCGAAGCCCGCGCCTATCGGGATATTTACGGGCTCATAAAGGTCAGGAATGTGGTTCAAACTCAGGACTGCTCTTGTGCCGGGAAAGTCGCGAGCTGGGACGATGTCGAGTCCCTGGCAGCCAGTTTGCGCAGGGCCAAGTCCGTCGAGCGCTTGACCTGGCAGCAAACGCTCGAGGTCTTTGAAGCATCGAATGCCCTATTCCCGATCGCGGAGACCATGTGCGGGGGCAGCTTCTGATGGACAGCGTCTCGACCATACTGGCGACGCTGGACTCGGCGATCACCTCCGCTGGTCGTCAGTACTTCGAGGCGACGGCGGGGGCGATCGGGCCACTCTATACCAGCCTGTTGACCCTGCTCCTCGTCATGGTCGGGATCAACGCAGCCTTAAATGTTTACCGAATTTCAATGCGCGACGCGGTTCAACTGTCGTTCCGGATCGTTATGGTCCTGATGTTTGGGCTGACCTGGTCAAACTTCACCCAGATCTATGAGGCCGCCAGCAACGGCTTGAGCGCGCTTGCGCTGGAGTATTTCCGCTTGGGTGGCAGTGGCGTTGGGGCCTCTGCCACGGCGGCGATGGATGACATGGCCAATATGATGGCCGGAAACGTCGACTCTGTATCTTCCGCGATGTCATCGATCATGCGCGGCTTTGTGGCTGCCGTTCTCTATGTTGTGCTGGGCGTCTTGATGGCGGTCTATGTCTTCATCGTCGGCTTCTCGAAGTTGATGATCGCTTTCCTCCTCGGGGTTGCTCCGATCGCCATCGGTGCCACGATCTTCGAGAAGACAAAGGGCATATTTGAGGCCTGGCTCTCAGCCATGATCGGCTATCTGATGTATCCGGTCGCCTCCGCCGGGGTCATCGTTGCTGTCGTCACTGTTGCCCACGACGTCTTCCGAAACGCGGATGCAGTCACTGACCTCGGCTCGATCCTCGGCTTCTTCGTCATCGTCTTTGTCGGGATCTTTGCCTTGATGGCGATCCCGAATGCCGTGACCCACATCACCGGCCAGATCAGCCTCGCGAGCATTGCACCGCAGGCTCTGCGGGTTGCGGGCAAGCCGCTGGAAAAGGCGTCCGACTATTCGGCGCGCCGGATGAACGAGGTTCGATCGGGTTTCATGCACGGCAAGACTGAACACCACCATTTGCGAGATCAGGCACGGTCCGATGCCGAGCGCGGCCAAGCCGCAAGGGCGCGTTTGGGTCAATTCATCCGCGACAGTTGACGCTGACGAACTGGCCCACGCCGCACAACTGCCGATCGCGCAATTCCCTATTTCCGGAGCAAGACAATGACAGGATCGCCCCCTGAATTGAGAAGTTTTCTCGAGGCCGAGATGTTCTACGGCGTCAAAAAGCGCGAACGCATCGCCTATCTGGTGGCGGGCGGCGGGCTGGCCATCGGTCTCATGGGCATGATTGCTGTCGTCACAATGCTCCCCTTGAAGCAGACCGAGGCCTTCCTCGCTATCGTGGACAAAGACACCGGCGTGGCCGAACGCGTGGTCGCTGTAGAGAAGGCCGGGATCGAACAGGCCGAAGCCATCCGGCAAAGCCTGCTCTTTGCCTATGTCACCGACCGCGAAACCTATGACCAGCACGACAATGAGTCCCGCATTCTGCGCGCCTACACCTGGTCCGAAGGCAATGCGCGCCAGGGCCTCGTGAGCCTTTGGACGGAAGGCAACGCCAATTATCCGCCAAAGCTCTATGGCCAGAACTCCAAGGTGGTCATTGACGTTCTGTCGATCACCCCGGTGACGGACACGACCGCCCAAGTGCGCTTCACCAAGACCTGGGTGTCCGATGGCGAAGGCGTGCCTGACCGGATCGGCAAATTCACAGCCACCGTCACCTTTCGCTTCGAGCCGTCCAAACAAACCGCGCTCGACCTCGTTTGGCAGAACCCGACCGGGTTTCTGGTGACGGATTACCGCATCACCGCAGAAACCCTGGCCCCCACGGAGGAATGATATGACCCACCCACTGACCCTTCCTGCGCTCGGGCTTCTGATCTCGATCACCGCCCTGCCCGCCTTGGCCGAAACCGCGCCCAAGCCCGGCAGCCATGATGCCCGCGTGACCTATGCCACTTACCAGGAGGGGCAGGTCTACCGGATCAACACGCGGCTCAGGAATGTGACCCTCGTCGAACTTGGTGAAGGCGAGAAGATCCAGTCGATCGCCATCGGCGATCTCGAAAGCTTCAAGATCGACAAGCTGGAGCGGGCGAACCTCTTCATCATCAAGCCCGTGGTCGCCGGGGCGACGACCAACCTGACGGTCGAGACGCAGCGCAACATCTACTTTCTGCAAGTCACGGAAGGTGGGCGTGGCGAACCAAACTATTCGGTGAAGTTCACCGTGCCGGGCAGCACGCGCGCCGCCACAACCGGCAGCGAGATACCCGCCTCCTTGCCCATGACCTACAAGATCATGAAAAAGGGCCGCAGCCTGCCCGGATTTGCGCCAGTGTCGATCTCGGATGACGGGCGCAAAACCACCTTTATCATCCCACCCGGCGCGCCAATGCCGACGATCTTCCGGGCCGATGCAAAGGGGCAAGAATACTCAGTCAATTCCTCTGTGCGCGGCACAACCATCACGGTCAGCACGCGCTCTGAGCGTTGGGTTCTGCGCTATGGCGAAGAATATGTCTGCGTCACCGCCGAGCCGGGGGTCAGCCAATGACCGACGAGACCCAGGCCGAAAAACTCTCCGCCCGCATGGAGCGCATGAAACCTTCCGAGGCTCCGAAGCGCCGCCGGGGCTTGAACCCCTACGCGCTTTCCGCCGTGACGGCCGTGGCCGGCGTTGGCGTCGGGGCCTGGCTGGTTCTGGCCGCACCCGATGCCCCTACCCCGGTCCCTGCCATCGAGACCGCTTCGGTCAGCGATTTCCAAGGCGATGGCACGGGCACCGACGGTTTCAGCGTGTCACGGCCAAAGCCACAGATCGTTCCGGCAGCACCAGATACCCCGGAGGCAGAACGGTTGCAGGCCGAAATCGAGGCTTTGAACGCCCAAATCGCCGATCTGAAAGCCAATCCGGTGACTGTCACTGATGAGGCCGCACTGGCGGACCTGAAGGCGCAAGTTGCAGCCCTTGATGCCGACGCAAAAGCCCGCGCGGCGGCGCTCTCCGATCTCGAGCGCGAGAACATCCGGCTACAGACCGAACTCGAGACCAAAGCGTTGATTGACGGCGACTCAGAGGCTGAAGCGGCCCGCGCTCGGGAAGAAGAATTGGCTCGGCGCAGGCAAGAGGCCGAGATGCTGAACGAGGCGCAGATCCATTCCGACATGGTGGCTCTGCGCTCTAGCATGGACATGGGCGGCGAGGCTGGCACCGTGGCCCCTGCCCCGGGTGCGCCGGGACAAGCGACTACGGGAGATGAGGCGTTTCGCAGGGCTGGGGCCAAGGCAGCCGAAGTCCGGCAAGCAGAGGTCATCGCCGATCCGGCACATACTGTGATGCAAGGCACGCTGATCGAGGCGGCCCTCGAGACCGCGATCAGCACGGATCTGGCTGGCAACGTCTCAGCCATCGTCAGTCATGATGTCTGGTCGTTTGATATGTCCCGCGTGCTGATCCCGCGCGGCTCGCGGCTCTTCGGGCGCTACGATTCCGAGGTCGATGCCGGTCAGCGGCGTGTGCTTATCGCCTGGGATCGGCTGGTCACCACCGACGGGCAGTCCGTCACCCTTGCCGCCTATGGCACGGACCGCATCGGGCGCTCGGGCCTGCCCGGTGCGGTCAGAAACCACTTCCTTCAGCGGTTTGGCACCGCCGCTCTGATTTCCTTGATCGGTGCCGTCCCAACACTGGCCGCCGACAAATACGCGGCCAATGAAGTGGCCTCCGACACCGCCGAAAACATGGGCACCGATCTCGGCGAGGCGGTCAATACGGTGATGGCCGATTATCTCAGCATCCCTCCGACGATCAGCGTCAACCAAGGCGCGGTCGTGATGATCCGCGTCGATGCGGATCTGGCGTTTTACTGATGAGCTATCTCGACACTTATCTCGGACAGCTCGACGCCGCCCTGTCCGATCCGGCCGTCATGGAACTGGCGATCAATGCCGATGGATCGATCTGGCTGGAGCGCGCGGGGCAGATTCACATGACCCCAAGCGGCCTTGCCGCCCTGCCCGCCAGGGCGGTGCGCGACTTGGCTTCCCAGATTGCCAACTCGACCTCGAACACCTTCACCGAAACCGCGCCTCTGGTTTCGGCGGCCGTGCGGTATCGCGATCTGATGCTGCGCTGCCAAGTGGTGGGCAGCCCTGCCGTCTCGGGCGGCACGGTGATCGGTATCCGGGTGTTTCGGTCCCGGCAGGGAGATGTTCGGCGCGTCGCCAAATCTTTCAGCTTCCTGCGCGGCCAAGAAAACTCCCTGGAAGAGGAGCGCCGCGCGATGGTGGCGGAAATCCGCGCCGGTTCTGAAGGGGCGGATGTCGAAGCCTTCCTTAGCAAACTGGTGTCCGAGCGGCTGAACGTCATCGTCTCGGGCGGCACCTCAACCGGCAAAACCGAGCTCGGTCGCAAGCTCTTGGAAATGGTCGCCTCCGACGAACGGATCGTCACGATTGAGGATTCCCTCGAACTTCTCCCCGGTCAGCCCAATACCGTGAGCCTGATCGCGCAGCGTGACGAGGGCTCACCTCGGTCTGCCGACAAACTCTTGCAGGCCACGCTGCGCTTGCGACCTGATCGGATCATTCTGGGCGAATTGCGAGGGGCTGAGGCGGCAACGTTTCTGGACGCGATCAACACCGGGCATTCAGGGTCTTTCACTACGCTGCACGCCCATTCGGCCCGCAAGGCGATGGATCGCCTTGCGCTTCTGGTGATGGCGCAGGGCACCAAGCTCAGTTTCGGCGAGGTCATCCGGTATCTTCAGACCTCGATCGACGTGATCCTGCAGATGGGCCGCATCGGCGATCAGCGCGGGATAATGGAGATGTATTTCCCCGGTCTCGACGACTGACGCCAGCGCGGCACCCGACAGCGCCCGCCCTCCCCTTCCCCATTTTCGGCTCTTTGCCCGCAGGTAACTCATGGAAAACGACATCAATGCAGGCGCGGCGCGCCCGGAAACAGAACGCAGCGACGCGGAGCGCGCCGCCGCAGATCGCCCGAAAGAATACTTCTCGGTCCGCCTGACCCTGTCGGGGGCGGCGCAGGAATTTGAAGACCCGCGCCAAGCTGGCGAGGCCTTCTTTCGCGCGGATCCCGCCGAGCGGCCCTCGGTCGCGCATATCGACGGCAATACCGCCCGGACGATGGCTCGGACAGAGATCCATGGCACCCATGAGACGGGCGAGACGCGGTATTTCAAGAGCCTGCCTGACTCTCATGCGCCGGATGCCAAGTTCCGCGCCGGGTTTTTGAATGCGATGGAAGCCTCGCTGACGGAACGCTTGGGCAAGCTCGAATGGGGCAAGGATGGTCCTGCCGTAACCGAGCGGCTCGACACCGGGTTGAGGGATGATCTCGAGGCTTTCGCACGACGAGAGCCAGAAAAGGCGGCAACGCTTTGGGCCGATCACAGTGACGCGGTCCCGCCCGGGCCGACATTGCGCGCGGCGGTGCAAGCCCGCGAAGCAACCGCAGATCGTGACGTCGCCGCTTATAGGGATACCTCTGCCGAAAAGCCAGCCATCATCGCCGCGGGTGACTGGGTCACGACAGATGCAAATGTCGAGCTGAGGCCCGTGGCGGTGGCAAGTGATCGAGGGATTCACACGGGCTACGAGGCAAATCTGCCGGGAGGGGAGAGTGAACTCACCTATTCGGAGCGCACCTTCCCAAGTTCCCGCGAGGCTTTGCGCCATGCCTATGACTTTTATGAAGGTGGCGAAGAGGGGCTTGAGCTGACGGTGAAGCGCGCGGCCGAGATGGACCGCGAATTGGTGGAAGAACCCGACCGCAGGCCGGAAGGGCTTGTCCTTGAGCATCGGCCACAGCCCGAGTTTGCCCGGCCCGAGACAGCAATCTACGCGGGCGATGATGCGCAGCTTGTGCTGACCCTTGGCCGGGACACTGAAAACACCCGCGATCTGGCCGAGCGGCTCGTCGCCGACCCGGAATTTCGTAAGGTGGTGGCAGAGCATATCGCCAATGCCGAGGCCACGATTGGCACTGGTCGCTTTGTCGACGGTGAAGGCTCCAGCGGATTTCTACCCGATGAGCTTTTGGCCGTTACCTCCTATGGCAGGGATGGTGGGGCTGAGGTGTTGGCCAAGTTTCCCGATGAGGGTCCGCTCAGTGAAGCCTTGGCCAAGCATCTGACGCATAGCCCAGTGATGGCGGCATATGTCGAAGAGGAGCGGCAGCGGAGCGATTTTGCTTCTGACCCGGCGCGGGCAATCTCGCTCTGGGTGGCGCAATCAACCGCGCAGATCGACAGATTGCCGGCAGACCAACAGGGCGACCTGCGATCCGAATTGCAGGGGATCGCCAAAGAGGCGGCGGAAGCCTTTGGGCTAGATCGGGGGCCGACTGAGCGCGAAAACCCACCGCGTTCGACCCTTTACAGCACCTCCATCAGTGCAACCGCGCTCGTGGTTGGTGGCGATGAGACCGCATTCCAAAACGGCGGCGCGAATATCCTCTGGGCCGATCTGAGCCTCAACGCCCGCTTGGCAGGCATCGACAGTGAAAAACTCCAGAAGCGTTTGGAAACCGGGGCCACAAATGCCCACGAGGAGGAATCTTGGGTGAAATCCGATATTGCCGATGTCGCCAAGCGCCACGGCTTTGATCTCGGCAGCGCGCAGGGGCGCAATGCTGCGGCCGAGAAGGTGGATCGTTTCTACGAACGTGCGGCCGAACTGATCCAGTCAGCCCGCAGCATCGAAGTGCCCCGCGGGCCAGATCCTCTGGTCGAGGCCCTGGGTTCACTTGCCAAGGTACAAGCCAGCCAAGGATCGGTCGCCTTCCGAAATGAAAATCAGGCGCGGGATTTCGCGGAAGAAATGAAGGAACGCTACGGAGCGACAGTGTTGAAGGACATCGCTTCGGGCCGGACCGAGGCACTTGCCAAGGATGTGCCGGACCCGACCGCTCGGGCGGCGATGGCGGTGGCCGTCGTCTCGGCTGCCAAAGAGCATCCCTCGCTTGGTATCAGCGCGCATGAAGCGGAGGCGGCTGAACGCAGAATGGTGGCGCAGGCGGCGTCGCGACCGCCGGAACACGCGCGGGCTCATGCTCATGATCGCAATCAAGACCGGGAGTTTTGATCATGCAACGCATTGCTCTGCTGCTTCCTCTTGGTCTTACGTCCGGCCTGCTGGTTGGTCTCATTGCCGGGGGCCTTGTCCTCAACCTGATCTTGGGGCGCGATCCGAACGCAACCGGCATCTTTGTCCTGATTGCCGAGTTCCCTGGTTTTGCACGGCTGAGCTCCGTGCCCTGGGTGCTACCCTGGCAGATCGTCGGCGCGTCGACCGTGCTCTTCACGGTTGCGGCCGTCGCCCTAACCTTCCGCCAACAGCTCACCGAATACGGTCAGGCTAAGTTTCAGGCGCGCGCGGAGATGAAGGCAAATGGCCTCCTGCAGCCTTTGGGCGCGGGGATGATTTTCGGCAAGTTGGGCGCCCCTTCAAAGACCGCGCCATATGTCAGCGCCACCTTCCAAAAATTCCCGCATTGTCTCGTTGTCGCGCCTACACGCGCCGGCAAGGGCGTGGGCTATGTCATCCCGAACACGCTCCTCTTCAATGGCAGCATCGTGGTCCTCGACGTGAAAGGCGAGATTTTCGAGGCAACCTCCCGGCACCGTCAGGCCGAGGGCGATGCGGTCTACCGCTTCTCACCCTTCGATTTTGAGCATCCAACCCATCGCTACAACCCGCTCGAGCGTGTCGCCCGCGTTGAAAACTATGAGCAGCGCTACACCGAGCTGGCCAAGATCTCGGACTACTTCTTGACGGTTTCGGACAAGGGAACGGCTGGCGATTTCCTGACTGAAGGGCGCGAACTCTTCGTGGCCGCTGGCCTGCTAGCGATTGAGCGGGGCAAGCCGACCATTGGCGAGATCAGCCGCATTCTCTTTGGCCGAGGCGCCACCCAGGAGGTTTATGGCGAACATGCCGAGGAGGTCAAACACCCCAACGCGGCCCAGACCTTCCGCAAGTTCGCGGGCTATTCTGACCGGACCTTGTCGTCGCACGCGTCCGTTCTGGGCGGGGCGGGCATGACCCTTTGGAACAACCCGGCCGTGGATCGCGCCACCTCCGGCAATGATTTCTCCTTTTCCGACCTGCGCAAGCGGCCGATGTCGATCTATGTCGTCGTCAACGCCGATGACATCCGTACCCTGTCACCCTTGGTCCGGCTGTTCTTCGGCGAGCTGATCGCCACCATGCGCTCCACTCTCCCCGACCCGAAATCGGAACCTTGGCCTGTCATGGTCATGCTGGACGAGTTCGATCAGCTCGGGCCAATGCCCATCGTCGAGCAGGCCCTGAAGCAGCTTGCCGGGCACGGTGCGCGAGTTTCCATCATCACCCAGTCGATTCCCGGTCTCGACAACATCTATGGCGAAAACGTTCGCCTGTCGCTCGAGTCTGCCGCCGGCATGAAGCTCTACCTCGCGGCGAACGACAAGAAGACGGCGGGTGAGATTTCGGATGCGTTGGGCAAGACCACCAAGCTTTCGGTGTCGGACAGTGTTTCAAGGGACAGGGATTTCATGCAGAGGCGGTCGGTCAGTCGGCGGATGGAAGAGCGGCCACTTCTGACCCCCGACGAGGTGCGGCGGCTGAACCCCGATCAAGCCATCCTCATCCCGGAACGTCAGAACCCGCTCTTGGTCCACAGGATTGTCTACTTCCAGGACCCCACGTTCAAGAAGCTGTTCGACGCCCAGAAAGGCCTCCTGCCCTATCCGCCCAAAGAAACCGCGGACGTGCAGGTCCTGACCCAACGGATGGAGGCGTTGGAACGACGTCTGGCCGAACGGATGGTGGTGGATTTTGTGAGGCCGGAGAAGGCAAAGGCTGAAGCCCCAGTTGAACCTGAGCCGAAACTTGCGGCCGAAATTGTGGCGCGGGAGGAGATCGTGCCAGAGGTCGATACTGAGGTTCTCGTTACGGCGGAACAGGCCGAAGCCATCGAAGAGCCCGAGGTTGATCTCGCAGCATTAAGACCACCCATCGCAATCGCGGTCTCAAAGATGAGCAAGTTCTCCAACAACCTTGCAGGCTTGGAATTTTAACGCCATCCGGGGATCGACTCCGGTCCAAATCGCGTACTTGAACAGGCCGTTGGCCTTGCGGATGCGGGCATTTTCCAGGCTCGGAGGCGATGGCTTTCAATCAAAATACTGGACCAAACGCCCCTCTCCATGCGAAGGAGGGCGCCTTCTCCAATGCCATAGAGGATTCGCCATGCGACCCGGTCGCCCCACGCCCTTGACCCTGACGCGCCGCGCGCTCGGCACCCGGCTTGCTGGGTTTGCCGCCGCAATCGGTTTTGGGCAAAGTGCAGCGACCAGCGTGGCAGCCCAACCAACGTCTGCTTTGGATCCCGAACTGCGCGATGCAGCCCTTAGAGGACTCGCCCTGGCAAGCCACCGCGGTGATCCGGTGGCCGCAAGAGCTGCCGAGGCAACGCTTGCCCGACTTGCGGAAACCGATCCTGAAGCCGCCCTTCTCGGCCGCATCTACCAGTTGCTCGACGTCCGCCCGGCCGCCTATTGGCACGGAGACCTGCCTGCGGCCGCGGCGGCAGATCTATCCGCGCTCCACGGGGCGATCCGTGCCAGCCAGCCCGTGGTCTTCGGATACACCGACCTTTCCGGACAAGAGACGACCCGCACGGTCCTGCCCCTAGCCTTGGTGCATCCGCCCCAGGGGGTGAAATTGCTGGCGTGGTGCGAGGAGCGAAGGGATTTTCGTCAGTTCTTCGTGCGCGCCATGCAAGGGCTAACGCTCACGGAGGGTGATTTCAGCGGGGATCGAATGGACCTGCTGCGAGGCTTGTTGGACAAGGAAGCTCGGAGGACGTAACAGTCGTGTCGTAACCAATCCCAACTGGCCAAATCCGCAGCTGAGTATCGAGGTAGCAAGAACAATAAGCGATAGCATCCTCGCAACCTGCCCCCTTAAAGGCTGCTGTATTGTTGCTGCTAGCCGTGTAAATGGTGAGAGGTGAGTTGCCGGACAGACAACACTTCGTCAATTATTGCGAATGTAATGCGAACCGGGCGTGAACCCGAATAGGATGTAGACTTGACGTATATCTCCATTGACGGCGACGATATCGGCAGAAGAATAGTCGCCCAACATCTCTCTAACGATGCAGAGGGCCTAGGGTCAGGACCCATTGATTTCCCTGAGATGGCGTGATTCACGGTTCGAAAAGAGAGCGGTGAACATGTCTGATCTGTTTTGGCTGACCGACGCCCAGATGGCGCGTCTTGAGCCCTTCTTTCCCAAGTCACACGGCAAGCCACGCGTCGATGATCGTCGTGTGTTGAGTGGGATTATCTTCATCAATCGCAATGGCTTGCGGTGGCGGGATGCCCCCGCCGCCTATGGGCCGCACAAGACGCTCTACAACCGTTGGAAACGATGGAGCGACAAGGGCATCTTCGCGCGAATGATGGCCGGTCTGGCCGCCGAGCACGGCGAGACGAAGACCGTGATGATCGACGCGACGTATCTGAAGGCCCATCGGACAGCGACCAGCATGGGCGTCAAAAAGGGGGGCGTGGACGGCTGATTGGCCGGACGAAGGGCGGCATGAACACTAAACTGCACGCTATCTGCGACAGCCAGGGCCGACCGCTCAACCTCTTCGTCACCGCCGGACAAGTCAGCGACTACATCGGCGCACGTGCACTTCTCAGTAGCGTGCCGGATGTCGATTGGTTGCTTGGGGACCGCGGCTATGATGCCGACTGGTTCAGAGAAGCATTGAAAGACAAAGGGATACGCGCCTGCATCCCCGGCCGTAGGCAGCGCAAGAAGGCGGTGAAATACGACAAGCGCCGCTACAAACGCCGCAATCGCATCGAGATCATGTTCGGCAGGCTCAAGGACTGGCGACGTGTGGCAACCCGCTACGACAGATGCCCCAAGGTCTTTCTCTCTGCCATCGCACTGGCGGCAACCGTAATATACTGGCTATGAGTCCTGACCCTAATCTCCTAGAGGCAAGCTTTGATGTGAAAGTTAAGCAAACGTGGTTTCGTACCGACGTGACGTTCTTGCCAAACTTAAAGACTCCACTGCTTGGCTCCGAAACGATCTCCGTTGAGTTTCTTAAGTCGGAGAATGGAAAGAAGTCGATTGCATGGATTTACGAGCAGACCAACAGACAAGACAACACTCAGCCTTTAGCGGTGACTGACCAACCGAAATTCTATGGATCTGCGGTGCTTCACGTAAACGAGGACGCGACCGAGCTCAAGGGACAATACTGGCAGAACCGTTCATGGAGCCGAGGGCTAAATGCCGCCGGCCTGATCGCCATGAAACGAGCGGCAAAATGACCTGAGACCTCCGCTAGAACAAGTGATCGCTTTTGCCACTAGAATCGAAGGTTTTGACGCGCTTATGACCAATTCCCTCAGTTTGCCTCCATACACTTTCAGACTTTCAAGGTTAATATCACGCAAGATCTTGCATTGGCGCGAGAGTTTGCGCCGTCTTGGTCGAACGACCGATTGTCCCAACCTGCTTCAACGGCTCCGCCAACGCCGACTATTTTTGGCGCTGATCGCGGCGACAACCGCAGCCCTAGTACTGCTCATGGGTCAAGTGGCCCAGGCCAAGGAAGCACCCATCCTTGAAGCACGTGTTAGCAAGGTTCTGGACGGAGACACTTTCACGCTGAGTGGCGAGTCGCGTCGAATTCGTGTCTGGGGCCTCGATGCGCCGGAATGGAACCACCAGGGCGGTTCAACCGCCACGTCGACCCTGCACAGTCTGATATCCGGCAAGCAACTGCGTTGCGCAGTTCTGGACGTTGATCGATATGGACGCCTTGTTGCCCAATGCCAGCTGCCCAACGGCCGAGACATTGCTGGGGAGATGATCCGTTCCGGCACTGCCACAGAATACTGCCGATACTCCGGCGGCTACTACGGCACGTGCTAAAACCCTTAGCGCAACCCTGACGAGGGCATTGAGCGCAATCACCGCTCCCAATCATTCTCGCCCCGAGCAGAAGTTGACGCGAGCAGCCGTTCGGCATGCCGTGCCTCTTTCAGCGTCAGCCCGAACGCCACATGCGACTTAGCCGAAGAAACGATGGCCCGCGCGATCCACTTCCGCTCATCCGCGTCCTCGAAATCACCATTCAGCGCATCCGTCCGCCCGCTGGCGAGTTCCGTCACAACCCCTTTTCCATACCGCTGACGCAGCTCATCAGCGAAGCGCTCCGCATGAGCATCTCCCCGGAACTCAACCTTGCCCTCCGCCTGCATGATGCGACCCATCGAACCGAGAGCGCGCAGCAATCGATTATTTTCGGGAACGACCTCATGCGCCCGGGCATGCTCAATCAGTTTGGCTGCCGTTTCATAGAAACCTTCAAGATCATCGACGACCTTCCGACTCTGATCCGGATTGCGAAGATCGGCATGCCGCCGCCCAGACAGGACCAACAGATCACTGCGCACCCAATCGCGTTCTTCCCAAGCATTGGCGGCCCCCGTTTCCAGACGCTCGGCCATCCGGTCACCACTGAGACCCAAGGAAACTGCTTTGCCGACGATGTCCGTTTTCAGCCGGTCGGCGGCACCTGGCTGCAGATCAATGGCCACCTTGCCCTGTGTCAGGCGGTGACCTTCAAGTCCCGTTCCATAGAGTTTGGTCTGCGGCAGCATCTGCAAAAGTTGCGCACCTCTCGCATCGCCCAAGCCTTTGGCGATATCGATAGCATAGCCATAAAGCTCGTCCCGCATGTCCTTGCGCTCGGCAACGGGCATCTTTCGGATCTTGCCCTCCGCCTCGGCCATCCATCCGCTAAAATGCCGGTCCAGATCGGCGCGCTCCGCTGTAGCCACCTCACCCGGAAACGGCCGCAACACCCCGCCCCGCCGCAGGGCCTCTTCCGCCTTGGCAATCTTCTCGCCAATCTCCGGCAGCCCGGTCAACGCCGCCACATGCTGCAGACTGCGCATGGTATCCGCCGTGCGGGCCATTGTCGCCAAGGCATCTTCCAGCGCCTTACCCTCACGCGGCCGTTCGTCCGGTGCACGACCCTCGACCCGCGCCCGTTCGATTTCCGCCCGCGACGGCCCATAGGTCAGCAAGCCGCGCTCGGCCCGCGAGGTGGCATCCAGAAACACACCCTCTTCGGCTGCGATCGCCACCATGCGCTGCTTCATCACTTCCAGATTGAAGACATTTTCCTTCGCCATGAAGAACCAGCTGTCATTCACCGTGCCCCGGTTGTTGATGACCATGTGGACATGGGGGTGGGCCTTGTCGGTGTGCAGGGCTGCGACATAGGACCAGACATCGTCCTGATGCTCGCCCGACTGGAACATCTCGAAGGCCCAAGCCTCGGCGATCAACTTTGCCTTCTCAGGTCGCACATGGGACGGGAAGCTCATCAGGAGGTGGGTCGTGTGGCCGTTCTTCGGCGCGCCGCGCCAGTCCTCGACCCAGTCACCGACGATGTCGTTGCGCTCGTCCTTGGTCAGCCCCTTGGCATCCGCATCCAACACGACCCCGTTGCCGAAGATCGAGGCCGACTTTGAGAACAGATAGTCCATCTGGGCCGCCAACTCCTTGGCGTTCGCCGTCCCACCCTTGCCGATCTTCTTCAACACAGCCGCGTTTGACCCAAGCGAAAACCGCCACAACTGGCTTGCTCGGCTCGAGAAACTGAACCCGCGCTTGGGCGAAGACGAACTGCCCGCCTTCACCCTGCCCTGCTGCGGCCACAGGAAGTTGATCTCCCCAAGAACGGCCTCTGCAACCCCGATGGGACGCGAGCCAAGCTTAACCATGACGCGCGCCCTCCTGAGTTTCTACAAATTTCCGGAACAGCGCCACGCCTTGCCGCCGGCGTTCCGCGATGATCTGGCTCAGCGCCTTCGCCACCAGCGGCAGCGACCGTCGCAACTCGTCCACCGAAGCCCACTGCGCCTTGACCATTGGAGCCCTGCCGCGGTTCGCCGCCAAGGCAATCTGGTTCACGTTGGTGCCGATCTTGCCCAACTCGTAGCGGATTTCCTCCAGCTTGACGCTGTCCTCCCGGCTGAACTCGAGGAAACCTGAGGCCATCCGCACGACCGACCGCACCCCATCAGATCGCGATTTCGCGCCAAGCTGGCTGCAAAGCGCATCGAAGGCATGGAGTTCTTCGGCAGGTAGGCGGCAGCTGACGACCTGACCCTTGTCCTCCGACCGAGGCCGGCCGCGCCCAGCCCCTTGCTGCACCGCAGAATCAGAAACTTCATTGTCAGTCTTCGCCAAAACCTTGGACCGCGACTTAAGTCTTGTTTCGCGAGGATCTGATTTTACCGCCAACTTCTGCCACCGATTATTTGTAGACACATCGCATTTCCTGCCACTCTTCCTATCCCTACCTTCACCTCCCTTTCAAGTGCAATCTAAGCGCGATTTATACACTTGCAGATTGTGCTGACCTTGGGTAACTCCCCCGCCACCGAATGCGTTTCGCTGATCGCGCAACACACAAGGCAAGACAGGGATGGTGCACCCCCAGCCACGTGGCCAGAGGCGCATTTTCCTCGTAGTTATAGGCCTAAAGCCTTGTTTTATTTACCGTACGGAGCCTGTGGTTCAGTGTTCAGGTTCCAGAGAAAGGAAGTGTGGGATGCGGTTTGTGGCATCAGGGATGTGTGTTCGGGGTTCCGACTTGTGATACACGCATTGCGCGATCAGATAAAAGATATACGCATCCAGTAATCAGACAAACGATTAAAGAAACGCGCTTCACGCAATAAGATTTGCGTGAGCCGGTTTCTGATATCCGCAGTGTAGATTCAGATTTACGCGATGCGAGTTAAGATAAAATATTTACGCGATCCGCATTGTGAAAAATGCAATCGGCGAAGTGAGGAAGGTGGTATGGGTTACGGGATACGTGTTGTGCTGGTGATGAACAGGAAAGGTGGATCGGGCAAGAGCACCCTCTGTCGGGCCTTGGCTTCTGCTGCGGCTGCAAAAGGCGAAACGGTGACGATCTTCGACACCGATGCCTCGAAATCCTGCCTCAAGTGGATGCAGGCGGGAAAGGAAGCAGGCAACTGGTCTTCCTTGGTTGAAGTGATCCACACGCTGGATGCCCACCGGGTGGCAGAAGCCATCGGGCAGATTTACGAGCAGCCTGATCAGGAGCATCTCATCCTGATCGACACCTTCGGCGGGGGATCTGAAGCACAGGACGTTCTGGCGGTCGCAGCGCACCGGATCATCTGCCCGATGATGTTGTCGCGGGGCGATCTGAGTGAGACGCTGGAAACGGCCAACTGGTACCTCAAGCTGCGCGGCCGAGTGGAAAAGCCGGATGAGCTTGCAGGGTTTTCTGTATTGCTCAACCGGGTGCCTGTGCGGGTGTCAGAGACTGAGCGGGCGGTGGCTGAAGAGCTGTTCCAGTCCTTGCCTGCCCTTGAGACCTATCTCGGTAGCCGCGCCGCTTATGTTCGGATGGACAGAGAAGGCCTTCTCGGGGTGATCGCGGACAAGACGCCGAACCGGGCGCTTGCTGCCCATGTCCAAAGTGCCGTGAAGGAGGCAGGGGACCTTCTGGAAGAGATCGACCAGCTGATCCTCAATCCGGCGGAGGTCGCATGATGGCGCAGCGCAAGGACATGATGCGGATCATCCGCCAGGACGCGGGGTTTTCGGCCAAGTTGGGGTTTGGCGGGAAGGTGGGCGAAAGTGATTTGGTTGATCGGGCAATCCCGGCTCAGCCGACGTCAGCCGATGAATTGACCGAGACAGAACCTTCGCCACCCGCGATTGCAGTGGCGGCCACAGCAAGTGGCAACACAGGCGAGGTCAGCATCAGACCCTTTGGGTCCAAAGAAGAGTCCCGGGACGAGAAGAAGGTTTTCATTGCCCAGAGGGCTTCGGATGCGAAGGCGGCTGGTCTTGCAACTGGGTCAGCTGCGCGCGGCCATGTTGTCCATGTCTCATTGTCGCTGACCACCCGTCAGGCACGGCTGGCAGAAGAGTGGGCCACGGCTGCGCGTTGCACCGTCCAGTTTTTGATCCGCCGCGTGGCCCAAAGTCTGCGCGATCAGGTCTTCGACGATTGGGAACGTGATGGGATGCCGGAGGTCGAAGAGTCCCGTGGGGCACGAGGCAAGCATCCGACCAGCGTGACCTTGACCTTGCGGCCGCAGTTCGCGGCGGACCTGGCGAACATCCATGACCCGCTTGGCATTCTTGGATTGGCGCGCGCCATGGGCCCCGCCTACCGCGCCCGGTTCCAGGAGGCGTTCGACGTGGCACTGGCCAAGGCAAAAATTCAGACAACAAACGAGGGAGACGAACAATGACCAGCACAGAAGCCCCTGCCCTCAAGCGGACCATCCCGCCGTCTGAATTTGACATCGGCACACCCGTCGAATGGATGGTCGATCCGGATCGGCGCGAGACGATCCTCGGGGTGACGTATGAGTTCAGTCAAACAGGCGAGCGCAAGACCGTCTGGTACACGCCCAACAAGCGGCGAGCAAAGAAGGCATTGGTCTTGTCCAAGTTGACCCAGGCCTGAATAGGATTGGCGCGGCTTGTCCGCCGTCTGTTCTGAGGCTGGCTTTGGCTACGGCCCGCCGGCGAAGCGAAGAGACCCGGCGGCTTGCGCCACCGGGTCTGATCTGCGGGGCGTCAACCCGCGAACTGGTCCTCGCGGTCGACCAGTTCAGGATCTTCACCTTCACCGGCCTTCGGACGGCTCAGGAAGTCGACCTTCTCCGCGATGATCTCGCAGCCGTAGCGGTCGACCCCGGCGGCATCGGTCCACTTGGTGTAATGGATGCGGCCGTGGACCATCACCTTCATGCCCTTTTCGCAGTTGTCGGCGACAGCCTTGCCGAGACCGTTGAAGCAGGTGATCCGGTGCCATTCGGTGTCCATCACGCGGTAGCCGTTCTCGTCGCGCTGGACCCGACCTTCAGACAGACGCGGGCGCGAGGTCGCGAGGGTGAAGTTGGTGATCTTGGTCCCGCCTTGCGTGGTGCGGACTTCCGGGGACTGACCGATGTTGCCGGCGAGGATGACGATGTTCTGCATGTGAAGCTCCTGTATCTGGCTGAAGGGACCATCCCTTCGACAAGACCCGAATGAAGCCTGTCGGTTGAGGCTTGCACGGTGGCACTTGGGTCACCGGAAACCCCCGAAGGGCCGGGGTGGTGCGGGCAGGGAGCGGTACGCGACCAACACGGCCCGGACCTGAGCGGGGTTGCAAGCCAGAGGCCGAACAGGCTTAGGGGATTGTCAGTCGAAGGGGAGGTGCCTGAGCCGGGATCACGGGAAGCGGCAGGGCAGAACCGCTCAAACGAGCAAACGGCAGTGTCAGGCCCAGGGAGAAAGAACCCGGAAAGAGGGAGGGACCATGTCAACAACTGCGTGCCAAGCTCAAGCGACCGTTCTGTCGATGAGGGTCAAGTGATGGGAGAGGCTCGCCGCGAGGACAAACCGAATGTGGCGCTTTCCGACATAGGTCGAGCGGAGGTTTAGCCTACTGCGATCTTATGGGCATGATCGTGATGGTTCGGGCGATCCACTATGCCGACTCCCGATGCTCCGACAGGGTTGCCGGACGGAAGTGCGGTGTTTCG
>NZ_QXXQ01000027.1 GCF_003570715.1 Gemmobacter lutimaris
CACTGCGGGGCATCATGATATCCCCAATCTGACGCAGACATTATGTTGCGCCGACGGCAGCAACCCAAAACAAACAAAGGGGAAATCAAAGCCCGGCAACATAACCCGCGCCGCAACATGGTCCTGCTTATGTTGAATTCAACATAACACCGACGGCGCCACCGGTGAACATGGCGATCTTCTCGACATCATCCGCGAGCGGACGGGGATCACGCGCTTTCCCGATCTTCTGGCCGAGGCGCGCGCGCATCTTGGCCGTCCGGCGCAGGTTACCCCGGATGGCCCTTCCCCGAGAAAATCGAAGTCCCCCGGGGGCACCCCAGAGGTGGCAGCGCGCTTGTATGTGGCCTCGGTCCCTGTTCCAGGCACGCTTGCGGAAACCTATCTCCGCTCCCGGGGCATTATCCTTGGCGGCAAGACGAGCGCCCTTCGCTTCCACCCGAAGTGCTGGCATCGGGATGAGGGTCAGACCAAGAGCATTCCCCGACCAGCGCTGATCGCTGCGGTCACCGATGGGGCAGGGGCCTTGCAGGGGGTACATCGCACCTGGCTCGCGCCTGACGGCCAAGGCAAGGCGGCAGTCGAGACGCAGCGGCGGGCCATGGGTCACCTTCTTGGCAATGCCGTCAGGTTGACCCCATGTGATGACATCCTCGTTGTCGGCGAAGGCATCGAGACCATGCTTTCCGTTCGTGAGGCCGCCCCCGGCCTTCCCGTCTGGGCCGCTCTCTCATCGGGTCACCTTGGAGCCGTTCTGTTGCCGGAGGGGTTGCGGCGCCTCTACATTGCCATCGACCGCGATCCTGCCGGGCAGCGCGCAGCGGAGAGGTTGACCGCCAGAGCAGCAGAGGTCGGGATTTCGGTGCGGGTGCTCGAACCGCGGCTCGGGGACTTTAACGACGATCTTCTTGCGGATGGACCGGCGGTGCTGCGTCAGCATCTGTCAAAGCAGATCGGTCCCGAGGATCAGCAGCGCCTGGAAATCTGAGCTTCTCCGCGCAAGGGGCGTTTCAAGACGGCGGGGCAGGCGGACTGGAGCCATCGCAGGTCTGAACCGTCACCTTCTGCCTCTTCTCGGGGCAGCTTATCCACCCGTCCCCCGAGCGGCCTTCAAGAGATGGGCAAGCGGCCGTCAAAGGGGACGACCCTTCAAGGACGGGGGGCAACTGATTTCCGCCAGCGGGGCACGCCCCGCCTTTGCATCGCGACACAAATCAGCCACCCCCCGTCCTCCTCCACATGCGTTCCGGCCCCCGCTTTTGAGTTGTTTGGGGGCGGGGGTGAAGGGTCCTCCCCCGTGACGGCGCATCTACGCCCATGAAGGCCGCGCGGGATGACGCGCGGACCAGACAGGCCCGGAGGCAAGAAGAAGATGACGTTCCAAACCCGCGACGACGCTTACGAACCCGCCCACACCGCATCCCAGACCGCCAATGCGCTGGAGGAGCTGCAGCTCTACGGCTACCGCCCCTTCGAGGACGAGCCCGATCCCCGCCCGATGCCAGATGCAGACCGCCTTCGGGGTGCCGTCGCGGATATCTTCGACGCCCTCGTCGCGAGCCTCGCCGACACTCGCATGGAACCCGACCTCGAAGAAGTGCTCTGGGGCCAGGTCAACCTCTTCCACCGCGCCACCGCCCGGATCGAACGGACGCTCGACGACAACGAACAGGGCCAGCGCCGCCTCCAGCGCGAGCAGGACGGCTCCGAAGTGAAATCCACCGAGCTCGAGCGTCTGACGGCCGAGGGCCTGACCCTCACCGAACGGCGGAACTGCATCGACATGATGCGCGATCACGCCGCCACCGAGTTCTGGCATCACACGGGCTCCACCTGGAGGCCCCGCACTGGGTCAAAGGTGAACCACCAGCACCTGACCGCAGCTCTGATCGACAGCCGCGACTTCCTCGCCGCCAAGCGCCGGGCCGAGACCGAAGTGATGCTGCCCGCAGGACCCAAGGTCGCCCTCACCGGGGGGACCGACTTCAACGATCACCGCCTGATCTGGGGCAAGCTGGATCAGGTCCGCACCAAGTATCCCGACATGGTCCTTCTGCATGGGGGAAGCCCCAAGGGCACCGAACTCATCGCCGCCAAATGGGCCGAGGCCCGCGGTGTGACCCAGGTTGCCTTCAAGCCTGACTGGACCAAGCACGCCAAGGCCGCCCCCTTCAAGCGCAACGACGCCATGCTTGATGTGCTCCCCGTGGGTGTCCTCGTCTTCCCGGGCAATGGCATCCAGGAAAACCTTGCCGACAAGGCCAAGAAGCTCGGCATCCCGGTGGTGAAGTTCGAGAGGGGGGCGTGAGCCCCCCAACTTTCGAGGGCCGGAGATCGGCCCTCGTAAAACAATCCGTTCAGATTGACGCTGGCAGTTCTCTGGCTGCGGCCGATTGCATGTCGAGCAAGCTGGCGTTCCGGCGCGCGAGGGTTTCGTGCCACTCCTGCGCTTCCCGATCTTTGAAGAAAACAGCCGTCGGCGCCAATCGCGCAACCGCTGCCTCGACGTCCTCCAGCGCGACCCGAAAAAATTCCTTCCGGAAATTCGACATGTTGATCCGTTTTTCGGCGAATTCCTTGTGGAGGGCCGCCTCCAGCGCGGGAGCGGCATCGCTGTAGATCATGGCATGGGTGTCGAAACTGAACGGCACGCTGGCGTCCCCAAGTTCGCGCACCCGGTCATCCGGATCCAGCCTGCGGGTCAGCCCGATCTTCACCACATCGTCCCCGAAGGAGCCGACGTTCGAGATGATATAGACGTAGCCGGACTTCGTCATTTCGGCCATGGCTCGGGCACGTTCGCTGGCCAGATGGGCCGCAGCCAGAGTGGCTTCCAGTTCTGCGATCCGTTGGGCGTTGCCGTCACCATTCGCCTCTTTGCGAGCTTTCTCCAGAAGGGCCTGGTACTTGGCCTCCTCCCGCTCAGCCGCCTCGGCTTCAGCCAGGAGCTTCTTCTCTTCCTTCTCGGCACGCGCCATTTCGGCCCGCTCGTCCTTTTCGCGTTTCAACTGTTCGCGGTATTCGTGGGTGAGCCGGAGTTCTTCGATCTTGAGGGCGACGAACCTGTCGTTCAGCGTCAGGTTCATCGAGGTGTTTTCCTTGTCGATCGAGGCCGCTGCCGACAAGATGCGCTTCTCCATCGCAACAACGTTGTTCCAGCGGACATTGGCGATCGCAGCTTCGCATTCGTTATTGAAGGCCCGCATCGTTAATCGCATCTGACGGTTGATCATGGTGGCCCCTTTGGCCTTGCTGCCCTCCACCGTCCATTCGGTCGGGCAGAGCGCCGCCTGCTTTGCCGAAATCATCGCCTTCTGGCGGTCCCGAACCTCGACGATCTTGGCCTTGAACTCCTCGCTGTCAGTAAAATCGAAATGGGGCTCATAGATGCCTAATTCAGCAAAGGCGAGCCGTTCATCATAGATGGCGACTTGGCTTTCCAGCCGGTCGAAATGCGCCCGCTTTTCGGCATAGGATTTGCGGAGCGCGTCGATGTCCGAAGTGAGTGCGGAAGCAATGCTCTGGAGACGTGCTACCTCGGCTTCTTCGGAAATGATTGCGGAATACTTTGCCTTCGTTGCCTCGTGCTCGGCTGCCAGCTTGGCGACCTCTTCTCTGTGGATCGCGGCAGCCGTCTCTGCCTCGGACGTCCTCGAGCGCAGCTTGCGTTTTCCAATCAGCCAGAGCACCAGAAATACGGGGGCCAGGACGAACCAAACCAAAGCCACAAATACGATCGGATCCATAGGTTCCCCTGAAAATACATTGTCACCGTAGAATGCTTGGGCGCCGTCTGCACCTCAAGATTGAATCTCGGTCCTCTGGTTGCAGCGCTGCCATTCCGCCCCGGTCCGATGTTGGTCTCGGGCTGAAGCCGATGTCCTCGTTGTTGTCGCGCCTATGGCATCCGCGAACTCGGTGCCGATCTGGCCGGTCGCGAGCCCGTCCTTCTCCGCGATGATCCCTGATCGTGGCGGTCACCTCTGTCGTATGGCGGGGTTCTTCGGATGGTGTGGGATCTGGATCTGAACCCTCTGCCCATATCGCAGGCCCCTCTGCGACCGGGCCGTGAAGTTGAGCCCATTGCTGCGGTGCCATTCGGTGTTCCAAATGCTCTGCGATCTCGGCGCGGGGTAGGGCGGCAGCCTAACGTGGGGGCAGGGGGAATATGTGGGCGCGGTGACCTAATTCTCGCTTCTCGGGACGGTTCCCCCTTGGTCCTGACATTGCCGGATGAGGTCGGCTAAACTTGTCAGCTTGGGTTCCTCTCCCCCTGTGGTCTGGTTGAGGCACCTCCTCTTCGACTGACAATCCCCTAAGCCTGTTCGGTTTCCTGCCCGCAACCCCGCTCTTGTCCGGGCCGTGTTGGCCGCAAAGCGTCCTGCCCGCTCCACCCCGTCCCCTCGGGGGTTTCCGGCTGGTCCTTGGCCCAGCCGTGCAGACGTCTCCCGACAGGCTTCTGCCGGGTCTTGTCGAAGGGATGGTCCCTCGCACCAGACACAGGAGAAACACCATGCAGAACATCGTCATCCTCGCCGGCAACATCGGTCAGGCCCCGGAAGCCCTCACCACCCAGGGCGGCACGAAGATCACCCACTTCACCCTCGCCACCTCGCGCCCCCGCCTGTCGGAAGGCCGCCCGATCCGCGACGAGCACGGCTACCGCGTGATGGACACCGAATGGCACCGCATCACCTGCTTCAACGGCCTCGGCAAGTCGGTCGCCGAGAACTGCGAGAAGGGCATGAAGGTCCTCGTCCAGGGCCGCATCCACTACTCGAAGTGGACCGATGCGGCGGGTGTCGACCGCTACGGCTGCGAGATCATCGCCGAGAAGATCGACTTCCTCAGCCGCCCGAAGACGGCCGAGGGCGAAGGCCCCGAGCTGATCGACAACAACGACGAGGTCGGCTTCTGAAGCCGACCAGCACCTCCCCGGCGGGGAAACCCGCCGGGTCGGGGGAAGCCTCGAGACAGGCCAAGGACGGGAAAACGGCCCAAACCGGCCGGTCAGGCCCAACGCTTGGCTTCGCCGCGCCCCGACCGAAGCCGACGTCGATGCGCATCGCAACAAAAGTAGCGGGACCCATGCACGGTGATGATCGAGACACAGCGCAGCCCCGGTCGCACCCGCAGCAAAGCAAACATGTGTCACGCATAATAGAGTGCGAACATCGCCCTACTCACGCGGGCTCGAGGCGCCTTTGCAAAGCGAAACGGCAGGGATTTCCCCCTGCCGCTCCACCTCCCGGTGCGTTGTTCGACGAACACAGATCGGCCCGACGTGGAGCCCTATCGCGCTCAGCCGGCGCACCGGGAAAGCCGTCCACCGCCAAGGCGGTGAAAGCCGCTACTCCTGAATCCCCTGCGGCAGCGCGCGCCGCCGGTCCGGGGTTCTCTCGGTCACGAGGCTCTGGAAGAACTCATCCCAGCCGAGGCCCGGATCTTCCTCCCGATGGGGCACCTTGTGCGCCCCGTGTGTCTTGCCCGAAGGCATATTGTCGGCAGGCATGTTTGGCCCTCCGTAACATCCCGGAGAGAACCCCCGAGAATATCGTCTGACGGCGTGGTGCGCGGCTCAGTCGCGCGCTTTCGCCTTGACCGGGGACGCGGCGGATGCCGCTCCAGTCCCTTCGCGCGCGATGCGGGCCGCGCGCAGCCGCGCCGTCAGCTCGGCGCGTGTATCTGCCTCGGTCTCGCGGATCAGCTTGACGGCGGCATCGGTGCGCTCCTGCGCCGTGGACGGCGGCTGAGCAATATCGCGGAAAAAACCGCGGGTCTTGTCCTTGCGGGGCATGACGCCTCCTTGATCGTGTGATCCGGCCAAGGCGGCCGGACCCCGGATCGATCCGATCAGGCGACTTTCAGATCGCGAGCGGATTCACGGCCGTCGCGGCCGGATTCGACCTCAAAGGTGACCGCTTGACCGTCATTCAGCTGCGCGATCCCCGCGCGCTCAAGGGCCGAGATATGGACAAAGATGTCCTTCCCGCCGCTTTTCGGTTCGATGAATCCGAAGCCTTTGGTGGCGTTAAACCATTTCACGGTGCCATTGGCCATCGTGAGATCTCCTTAAATGAATACCGCCCGCAAGATGCGGCGGCTTGGCCCAGTCAATTCAAAAAGGCAGACTGAAGCCGAGAAAGGAGACAGGTGCAGTTGGGAACAACGTAGCTTGGCCTTCCTATACGGTTTGCCGGCCTTTTGCAAAGGAAAAGGCCCGCCTTCGGATCTTCGTACCGCTGGCGGGCCCTTGCCCCGATCGTTTGTGCGGCTCAGTCGATCTGATCGGTCCAGACCTCGAAGCCGGTCAGCACATTGGCCCCGAAGGAATGGATCAGCGGCACATCGGCGGCATCGCGGCCCCGGGCGACCAGCACACGGCCGATCCGCGGCATGTTGTTGCGCGGGTCGTAGACCCACCAACGATCCCCCAGCCAGACCTCCATCCAAGCCGCGAAATCGCCCGGCGCATAGGGCGGCTCCATGCCGATATCGCCCAGATAACCGGTGCAATAGCGCGCGGGGATGTTCATGCAACGGCAAAAGGCGATCGCGAGATGCGCATAGTCGCGGCACACGCCCTGCGCCTCGGCATAGGCCTGCGCGGCGCTGCGGGTCGCGCGGGCGGCGAGATAGTCGAAGCGGATATGGCGATGCACGAAATCGCAGATCGCCTGCACCCGGGCCGATCCGGGCGGGGTATGCTCAAAGAGCCGCCAGGCGATATCGGACAGAACATCCGTCTCGCAATAGCGGCTGCCCAGCAGAAAGACGAGCGCCTCGTCGGGCAGGGCCTCGACCGCCACCTGACCGCCCTCGGGCGGGCGCGCATCGGGCAGGCCGCTGTCGGCGATGATCGCCTCGGCACCGATACTGAACGCCCCAGCGGGCGCAACAAGGCGCGTGCACCAGTTACCGAATCCGTCGCGATAGGCGCTCAGCGGCACCGGCGGCACGCTGCGCAGATGATCGGGGAACTCCAGATCGCCCGCGCGCGAGAAATGCACGTTGAGCAAAGCGATCATGGGGGTTGGCTGCTGCAGGCTCAGATTGAACCGGCACCCGAGCTTGATCCGAATGTCAGAGGCGCTCATCATGGACCTCTCTGGGTTTGAACGGGACACCGGGTCTGGGCGGGTCGGCCCTCATTCCGATTTGCGATCGAAACGCGACCATGCCTTGCGCCGTTCGGCGCCCTCGGGCGCGTAAGAGGTGTCGAAGATCGACTTGCGCTCGGGCGGCGTCGGGGAATCGGGAATGTGCGAGGTGAGGGTCCGGGGGGCCTCGGCGGCTTTGGGCGCCTTGGTGTCAGGTCTCTTCATGGGTCAGCATCCTTTCAGGCAACACGGTCTTTGGGGTCTGATGCCGCGTCGCAAGGAACACAGGGCGCCGTCGCGATCAGGCCTTCGGACTGCAGGTCTGGAAGATCGGAGGGCACGGATCACTGCCCGGTTCCCCGATCGGCGCCACGGCGCCCGCAGAGGTCGTCGTCCGACCCCGGGATGAACACTGCAGATCCTCATGATATGGGCCGATCTCGGCCCAATTGCGAGCCCTGTTTCCGGCGAACCGTCGCGAAACCGTCGCCGGGCGACAGAAAACCGCCTTCGGATGGTTCGGACGGCCCAAGCTGTCGGAATATTATCTTTCCGCAGCAACGGGTTGACGGATATGCGGCGCGGGAGTGCTTTATTTTCTCGCAATCCAGTCTGCGAGCCCCTATCTAGGTCAGGCATTTCTTCTTCTCGGACCCTGTTCCTTCTGGCTCAGCGACGACCATGAGCCGTGCTCTGCCCCTGCATCCTGCGGGCGGCACTTCAGAAAGGGACACACGATGACCGATACCGGCCACGTAAAACAGCTCGACCAGACCAGAGACCTTGGGCGCGCCGCGCCGGCGGCCTGGGGACACGATGGGCGCGCCCATACCGGGGAATGCCGTCAGGCCGAACCTGCCCGCGGGCACGGCTCGGATGGCGCCGCGCGACCTCGCGAATGACCAAACTGGCAGGCTTTCCGGTGCGCGACCCGCGCGGCCAGAGCCGAGGCCCAGACATCAACCTGGCGCGAACGGCCCTTTGGCCGGGGCGCCCTCGGCGAGCGGAACCGGCCCGGCCGGGTACCCTCGCGTTTTCCAAGAAAGACCAATACTTTGATCGAAATCTACTGGGGTGTACCCATGTCTCTTGTCATCTCGCCCGAGGGCGACGTGAAGAAATTCAGCACGATCGAACAGGCGCAATACTGGCTGCGCAAGAAATGGCCCGTTGCCGACGCGGCGCGCCTACATGCGCTTGGCCGGCTTGAGGCCGCGATGGACTGTCTGGGCTCGGTCGGCGAGGCGCGCCACGCCTTCCTCGGCGCGGCCCGCAGCGCGGGCTTCGTGCCGCAACACTCCCCCGACCTGCCCCGCGCCGCCTGAGCGCGCCCCGACCACAGGCTTGCACCACCGCGCACGAGGCCAAGGATGCTGAGCGTCCGATCCAGACTTTTCGACGTGTTTTTCGGGCTTTGGACCTTGCTGCAAAGCCTCTTCATCCCGGCCTTGGCCGTGCTGCACCGCCCGGGCCTGACCCGCGCCGCGATCCGCTTCTGGACCCGCGGCGTGCTGGGCCTGTCGCACCGCATCCTCGGGCTGCGCCTGCGCGAAGAGGGCGTCGAGAACAAGCATCTCGATGCCCCCTGCATCTATGTCTGCAACCACCAGTCCACCTGGGAAACCCTCGCGTTCAACCAGCTGGTGCCCGATGTCTGCATAATCGCCAAGCAGGAGCTGCGCAAGATCCCGGTCTTCGGCTGGTTCCTGCGCCATGCGCCGATGATCCTAGTCGACCGCAGCGGCGGCGGCCGGGCAATGGCGGCGATGATTTCCGAGGCGCGGCAGGAGGTGGCGCGCGGCCGCTCGATCCTGATCTTCCCCGAAGGCACCCGCATCGGCGTGCATGAGCAACGCAAGTTCCAGCCCGGGCTGATTGCGCTCTATCGCAAGCTCGATCTGCCGGTGGTTCCGGTAGTGCACAATGCCGGCTGCTTCTGGGGCAAAGGCGCAAAGCGGGGCGGCACGATCGTCGCCTCTTATTTCCCACCGATCCCGCCCGGCCTGCCCCCCGCCGAGGTGATGGCGCAGGTCGAGCAGCTTCTGAACACCGAAAAGAGCCGCCTCGTCGCGGCCATGTCCTGAGACAGTTTCGTTGCCTTGTGCCCAAGCGGCCCTGAAGACATGCGACCGTCCGCTTTCCAGCCTGGATGGGCGGCCAGATGATCCGAGCTGACCGACAGCTTCCCGCCCTCTGTGTCAATTTGTGTTACATAATCTTCGCTACGCGACATGGACCGGCGGCTAAACCGGACAGGCCCATCCGCCCTGACGGTCACGGTAAATGTTGGTCACCTGCCGAAAGATTTCCGAGTCTTGCCTTCCGTCATCCAGTCCCGACCACCGAAGGCAACAAGTGCAACAAAGAGGCGGTCCTGGGCGAGATCCGCACGGAACACGACGGTAAGTCGGTGACCCCGCCCGCCATGGCGGACGAGCCATCCATCGAGTGGTGGCGCCAATCGAACACCGGACAGCGGATTGGCTGAGATGTCGGCGATAAGCTCGTCGACCTCATCAAGGCGTCGTCCGGCAGCGTCGAAGTCCCCACCGGTGACCTCGACGATGTGATCAACCAACGCGGCGAGGTCTTGGTCAACTAACGGATGTCGAACGAGGTGCATCAGGCGGCGGTGCCACCGCCGGACTCGGCGAGCCGTGCCAGTTGGGCACGCGCACCAGATGTGATGGATTCGCCCGTTCGGACGGGTTCCCATGCATCAAGGGGGAGGGCGAGACGCCTCTGGACTTCGGCTTCGAAGATAAGGCGCTCCCTCTCCCGCGCCGCGCGCGCACGCGCCATTTCGCCAGAGACCGCAGCGCTGATGTTTGGATATTCCCCGCTCTCGACGAGCTCGCGAGCGAAGTTGAAAGCAGCATCTGTGAAGCTGACACTCTGCTTGTGAACGCTCATCATCTTCTCCGCCGGTGGTCCATTGGAGCACCATAAACTTTCCCCAAGTTCCTTTCAACGATCGCATGCGGCTGACTTTGCGCAGGCCATCCACGAGCGGCGGGCGGAAAGCCTGTAACTTAGGGCTACATTTGCCGGGTAGGCAGATACCCACGCCGCTCCTTCTGGCGAAGCGTTCGGACTGCAGCCTTCTCCGCCTCTGCGGCAGACAGGCAAGTTTCGACACTTGTCCGACCGCGCGTCCCGATCCTGCCCCAGGTCCGAAGAACGGAGACCTCGCCGAACAGTGTCGGTGCGACTTCAATGCAATAGAACCGGGCCATGTTGGCCTTGGGATCGGTGCGGTGCAGATGTGCCAATGCCATTGCTATCCTCCTCGGCTCAGAATCTGCTCCGGTGCGTAGGAAGTCCAATGGCATTTCTGAATCGGATAGTACGATCCGATTCAGAAACTTGATGGATGGCAACCTTCGGGTCGCCCTTGGCTATGAGCGCGGCCGCCTACCGGCGGCCTGCCTTGATCAGGAGGCTTCAAACTGCTGAAGGTGGGTCACTGCCACGACGGCGAGCTTTCTCGGGCGGCGTTTGTTGGCAGTGTACCAGACCGTCTTGCGCTCGCCCGTGTGGCTGAACTCATAGGTGACGCCGAGGATCGTCTCACGGTGATCCGGGTCAACCATCCATTCCACAGGCCGACCAACATCAAGTTCGGCTGTCGGCGTGACGTAGTGGAGGGCATTCGATTTCTGATCAGTCATTTCTCTTCTCCCTCGGGTGTCGTGTGCAGCGGCGCTTTGTCCAGGGCCAAGTCGAACGCCTCCTGGAACCGTGCGCGGAAGGCCGGGCCCATGACCCGCGCCAATCCTAAGATTCCAAGCGGGTCGTGCCGGGCGGCCAAGTCGGCTGCAAAAGGCGGTCGCAGGGTCAATGTCACGCTGGTCGGATGCTTGCCCCGCGCGCCGCGAGGCTCACTGACTTCGGGCATGCCATCGCGCTCCCAATCGTCAAAGAGCTGGTCACGCAGGCCCTGGGCCACGCGACGGATCAGGAACTGGACCGAGCACCGCGCCACTGCGGCCCAGGCTTCTGCCAGACAGGCTTGCCGGGCAGTGAGCGACACCGCGACATAGACGACCTGACCTCGGGCCGTTGCGGAAGGGGCAGGCACCGCATGGCGTTGCGCCAAGTGCGGTGGTGTCTGCGGTTCACCCTCCTCTTTCCGGGCTTCTTCTTGGCCGTAGATGGGCAATCCGCCATCATCGTGTTGAGGAATGACATGTGTGGAGGCTGCCCCGGTCAGAGGTTCTTCAGGCTTCACCCCCGACATGACATTGACCGAAGACAGCGGCGCCATGCTTGGCCTGTGGGCCTCTGCCGGTGGCGCGACCATCCCACCAAACCCAAGCTTTGCCGAAAAACCTGCGTCCTGCCGGATGATCCGCATCTGATCCTTACGCGGTGCCATTATGCGACCTCCGCCGGTGCCGCGATCAACTGATCAATCTCGTCGAGAAGTTCACCGGCTTCCTTCACGGCAGTCTGAAGATGCGCCGCCAGCCCGCGGTTTGGCGTTTTGTCCGCGATCGGGCCGAGGAGCCCTTCCTTGTCCATCCGGACATAGGCGCTGCGACTGGACAACCAGGCTTCGCACGCGGGCAACGACCGGAAGAGTTCATCCGCCACCGCGCGCTCGGCTTCAGAGAGCCGGACCTGCACCCGGCTGAACACAACGGAGAAGCCGGCAAGCTCATCCGGATTGTCGACCCGGCCCCGGAGCTTCAGATACCAGCTGGCCGTCTCAAGGGTCTCGCTGAGATCACCGCGTGACAGCATCATCGGGCAGATGATCCGGTGGGCGGCAACGGCAAGCACGTCTTGCGCCTCAGACCCGCCGCCGAAGGTGTCGATCAGGATCAGATGCTCCTGGTCCGGCTGTTCATAGATCTGGTCAATCGCCTCGACGACCCGGTGCGCGTCAAGTGTGTGGATCACCTCGACCAGCGGCGACCAGTTTCCGGCTGCTTGCCCCGCCTGCATCCACTTGAGGCAAGACTTCGAGGCATCCGTGTCGAAGATCGTGACCGTCTCGCCGCGACTTGCTGCGGCAGAGGCGAGGGCGCGGCAGAGCGTGCTTTTGCCCGATCCGCCCTTCCTGTTCATCACCAGCACAACCCGTATTCCGTAACCCATACCATCTTCCTCACTTCGCGTATCGCCGATCCCATTTGTCTGAATGCAGATCGCCAAAATCATTTATCTTAAATCACATCTCTTTAATCTGAAGCCGGACTGCGTATATCAGAAACCATCTCGCGCAAACCCTATTGCGCAAGGCGTATTTCTTTAATCATTTGTCTGATTACTGGATGCGTATATCTTTTATCTGATCGCGCAATGCGTGTATCATAAGGCGTAGCCCTGATCACACGTCGCTGATGCCATAACACGCATCCTAAACATCCTTTCTTCGAACCCGCAACACTGAACGGTTGGGTCCTCACATCAATAAAAACAGGGCGTTACCACCACTTCTTCCCGGGAAATGCCCTCCTGCCAAGGGCTTGGAGGGGCACCTTCTCCGGTTGCGCCTTGTGCATTCAGCGAACAGCGAAGTGCACTCGGTGTCAGGTGAGTTACCCAAGGGGAGCACAACCTGCAAGGGGTCATATCGCGCATAGATTGTGCTTGATCAAGGGGCGAAAGAAGGGGATAGAGAAGGTGGCAGGAAATGCGATGTGTCTACAAATATTCGGTGGATGAGGTCTGTGGTAAAATATGACGCGCATGGAAAAGACCGAAATTCGGCTGGGGTGGCGAGGAATGCCGCTGATCCGGTGCCCCGGAAATCCGCCGGGCGCGGGCGCCCCCGGTCGGCGGATCGGGGACAGGTCGTCAGCTGCCGTCTGCCGGCTGAAGAGCTGCGGGCCTTCGATGCGCTTTGCGTGCAGCTTGGCGCGAAATCCCGCTCGGACGGGGTGCGGTCGGTCGTGCGGATGGCCTCGGGCTTCCTCGAATTCAGCCGGGAGGACAGCGCGCGTCTGGAGGAGATCCGCTACGAGCTGGCAAAGATCGGCACCAATGTGAACCAGATCGCGCTGGCGGCGAACCGGGGCCGGGCGCCGATGGTGCGGGCGCAATGGGCATCGGTCGAAGAATTGCGCCGGTCACTGCCGATGGTGGCGAAGGCGCTGAGCCAGATCATCGCGGAACGTCGGCGGCAGGGCGTGGCGCTGTTCCTGAAGTTTGCCGAAGGTCAGGCAGGCGCGCGCCGTGGTTAAGCCTGGTTCGCGGCCTGTTGGCCTCGCTCAGGCGGTTCTGGGCGATCTCGATTTCCTGCGGCCTCGGCAGGGGCGGGTGAAGGCGAGGTCATCCTCCCCCTCCCGGCAGGGCTTCCGGTTCTCAGCCCGGGCCAGCCAGCTGTGGCGCTTTGCCCTCGGCTCGCATGCCGCGGTCATCAAGAAGATCGGCAGGGGCGGCACGGCCAATGCGAAGGAGCTGGCGACGCAGATGGATTACCTGTTCTCGAAATCGGCCGCGATCTTCGGCAATGGCGTGGTGCTGGATGACAAGGCCAGGGGGCTGACCCGGGAAGAGCGCAGGGAGATCGTGGGCGACTGGGTGGAGGATTGGCGAGGGTCTCCCAAGAACGGGCACACCAGTCATCTGCTGCTGAGCTTTCCGTCCCATGTGCGGGCCGAGAAGGCCACGCTGATTGCCGAGGCCTGGGCCTTCGAGATGTTCCAGTCGGGCGAACATCAGGACGATGTCTGGTCCTATGTCGCGGCGCTGCATACCGACCGGGCGCATCCGCATGTCCATATCGTGGTGAACAACCGGGGCATGTTGAACGACAGCTGGTTCTTCATGGCCAGGGAGCATGCGTTCAACCTCGACAGGATGAAGGAGCGCATGGTGGCCATCGCGGCCGAGGAAGGCGTGTTCCTCGATGCCACGTCCCGGGCGGAGCGGGGGCTGCTGAGCTATGGCCCGTCGCGGGCAGAGATCGAGCGGGCACGGACGGAAGGCCGGGCGCCGGAAGAACGACCGCGCGAGGGCCGGGCGCTGGAGGATGCGCTGGCCACTCTGGCGCGTACGGCCGACACCATGCGCAGCCTGCACCATGTGGCAGCGCTGACCGGGTTGCCGGAGATCGGGGAAAAGATCGCCGAAGCGGAGGAGGTGCTGCGGCGGGGCGGGGTGCTGCATCCCTTTCCGGCCGAGGCGGCGACGCTCGAGCGCGCTGATCTGGAGCAGCATTTCAGCGGGTGGATGACGGAGACAGAAGCCAGGATCCGCAAGGCACCCATGGCCGAGCGGAAGGACCTGCGGGATGAGCTTTATGGCTATGCCGTCGACATCGCCCGTGGCCTCGGTGATGCCCGCGGCGCGCAGCTTCTGCAGATGATGCCGCAGTCGGTGATTTACGGCATGGCGCTCGATGGCGATGTCCTGATGCGGGGCAAGCTGGAGACGACCCTGCAGCCCGGGGCAACGGAGCGGCTGCGGGACGATATCCTGGCGGGTGCCGCCGCGATTGGCCTCAGCCGTGATCACATCGCCAGCCGTCTGGAAACGGGTGCAGCGAACGCCTGGGAAGAGCGGGATTGGGTGCGCAGCGATCTTCTGCTCCTCGCCGGACGGGAACGACTGGACCTGCGCGACCCGGAGCAGGGACGGCGCATGGCCGGGGAGCTGCAGGGGTTTTATGACCGAGCGGCGGCGGCGATTGACCATACCGTTACCCATGAAACCGCGCCTGAGAACGACCGGCTTGTGCGCGCGCTGCGGTCCATGGGACGCATCATGCAGGCCGAGGGCAAGGTTGAGTTCCGGGGGGATGCTCATGCGGAGCGCTTCGCGGGGGAATTGCGGGCGCGATATGGGGCGGGCATCGTGACAGACCTCGCCGCAGGCCGGACAGATGCGCTGGCGCAGGATGTCGGGGATCAGGCCGAACGCCACCGGATCGCCCGCGCAGTGGTCTCAGCCGCGAAATCGCATGTCGCCTTGGGACTGACTTTGCGTGAGGTGGCAAAGGCAGAGCGCGATTTGGCCAGACAATCGGAGCGCAAGGGCGTGGCGGACTGGGACCTGTGATCCGGTCCAGGTGCGCGCCGCCCCCGGTTTTCTCCTTCGGCTCTGGCCACGGTCAGCGTGCCCGCCATTTTGTCGCCAGGCACGGCTGCCATATCTTCCTGACAAGCCACAGCCGCTTCGATAGGCTGGTCGTCAAAACAGTACTGCTCGGCGGGTGAGACGTGGCAAAGAGTCGGATCGATGAGGCATTGGCCGCCCTTGCGGCTGCGGGCGACGATGGCTTTGGCGCGCGTCGCGATGTTCTGGAGCGCATGAGTTTCGACCTCTTGCATCGTCCGGCCCTGGGCGGCCAGATCGTCGCGCAGCTCTGTGCTATCGAAACGCCTTCGCCGAATGACGAGGGCCTTCTGGATCTGCTTGGCGCAGGCCTCGATGCCGCCCGTATCGCCAGGGAAAACGGCAAGGCGCGCGGCCAGACCTTTCTCAAGACTGTCGAAGACACGCTTGATCTTGCGCGGCGACAGGGGCGGATGACGCCTGCTCACAACCTCATCTTCGCCCAACTCTGGACGCGCAATGGCCTGACCGCCCCGGCTTCTCTGGAGTTGCACCGCCAGGGCGTCATTTTAGAAAATGGGCGACGTACGGCCAATCCCGTCGAAGGCGAAGCCCTGCTTGAAGGACTCTTCACCGAACTGATCCAGCAGGCAGAGGGCGATCCACTCGCATTGCACCATGCGCTGACCGAAAGTTTCCCGGCCATGCCCCCGGAGATGCGCGATCATGTGGTGGCCTATTCGGTGGGTCGAAGCGATGCGCTCCATGCCGATCTGGCCTGTTTCTGGCTGCTTGACCCGGCTCCACATATCCGCCTTGCCGCAGCGCAAGGCCTGGCTGATCGTCTTGCGCGCGGCGACCTTCCGGGGCGCATTCTGGCGACATTGGTCGTTCTGCGCAGCTGGATGCCCGAGGATGCGGCACGGAGAAGCGTCGATCAGGTTCTCAAAGAGGCCATGCGCAAAGGCGTTGTTGCTGACCCGGACGTGACCCCATGGAAGATTCATGGCATCCGCATGACCCTGCCGGATGGGGGTGGGGCGCAGAGCATCGGTGTCGCGCTGCAAGCAGGATCGCAACGCAAGATGGCGATGCTGCTCCTGAAGCAGGGGCAAGGCGTAAAGGATGCCTATACCATCCCCTGTGCTACCGCCCGGGAGCAGAAGTCGATCATTGAGCGCATGTCGGAAGAGGTTGGCGCATTGACCGGGACGACCGACTGTTTGCGCCGGGCCGTGTCTCTCGCGTTGGCCGATGGTCTTGCCCGCGATCTGCCGCCAGTGCCGGGGTTGATCGAGGTGGCGCGCCTCTGCGGCCTCGACGGGCTGCGCCCGGAGCCCAGATCGACGCCGGATCTTATTGCCGACATGGGATCGTTCGCGGCAGTCAAGGCGCTTCCCTCACGTCAGCAGGGTGCCCTGATCATGGCCAGCGAAGACTGGTGGGATCGGCACGAGATCATCGAAAGCTGGTTCGAGGACAGCGATGAAGCCCATGCGGTCCTCGACAAGGCGCGCAGCGCTCGCTCGGCAGAGGTCGCGCTCTGGAAATGGCTCGAGACCCGGCGCGACTGGTGGGCCCGTATCATGGCCCGCAGCGCCGATGTGCTGGAGAAAAGCCTTCATCCGGATGCGACCGGTTTTGTGGCTTGCGCCACCGCGCTTCTCGAAGGCCGGGAGCTGAAGAAGATCCCGGTCATGCTCGACATCCATGAGCAAACGATTGAGGCCTGGGTGCGGGATGATCCGGATTTCGATCCGGAGGCATCGCTTGAGGATCTGGCCGAAGCGGCCCCCGAGCCCGAGAAGAAGGGTGAAGTTGCCGCGCTGCTGCGCGGAACGGGCCTTTCGTCTGACTGGCTTGATGGCTACCTGACCGGGATCGTCATCGCGCCGAAAATCATCATGCCGAACCAGTGGCTGCCCCGGATTCTGGACGCCGTCCTTCCCCGGATCGACCCGTCCCGCTTCCAGCGGTTCATGGACCTTCTGATGATGCGTGCCCAGGCGGTTGCCGAAAGAGCGTCCGAGCCCGCCGAGTTCGCGGCCTCGATATCCAGTCGATCGAAGAAGGCGCAGGGCGATTGGGCATCCGGGTTTTCTGAGGCCCTGGACAGGTTCCAGTCGGCATGGCCGAAGAAGGGCATGACCAAGGAGAACCGAAGATTGATTGAGATTGGAGCGACTGGCCTGGCCGGTGCCGATCTGCCTGAACTCGCGGCTTTGATCGCGGAACGGCAGGCGAAAAACTCAGGGTGAAGATAGGGCGAGAGGCGTCGCGAAGGGCGGATTGCGGACATTCGCTGCATTTGCAAAGTGAAGAACAGCCCATGGAAAAGCGGACATGACAGCTTTGTTTTTTTCACTGGGAGTCAATCTCAATTGCAAGCGGAGGCACGCTTTGATAAGCAATCTAAAAGAGAAATGGGGCTGGTTGACTAGTGCAATTCATTGAGCATGGCCCGGACATACCAGATGAATTGCTTCTGGCCCTGGATGAAGGCCGAGTCGTATTCTTCTGTGGCGCTGGCGTCTCACGGGCTAAAGCTAAGTTGCCTGACTTCTTCGGCCTAGCAGATCAGATCCTAAAGACACTTGGCGTTCCTGACGACTCCGCGGCGGTCAAGATTTTGTCTGAGGCCCGCGAGATAGAAGGGCGAACCGGCGTGCCGGGTTTGATTTCAGCCGACCGAGTTTTCGGTCTGCTTGAGCGCGACTTTCTTGAAAGAGACATTGAGTCTGCCGTTGCGCAAGCCCTTGACCCGCACAAGGTGAAGGATTTCGACCCTGAGAAGGGTGTGGACCTGTCGGCACATGAAATTCTGCTGGACCTTGCTACGACCAAGGATGGTGTAACGAAGCTAGTCACGACCAACTTTGACCGATTGTTTGATGATTGCGGGCGAGGATTGGAGGCGTGGCAGCCGCCAAGGCTACCCGACCCGGCAAGACCGGGGGACTTGCATGGGATCGTCTATCTGCATGGCCGTGCTACGGGTGACTACGATGGGGCTGAGGGCGATGGGTTCGTTTTGTCGAGCGCTGAATTCGGGCGTGCATACCTTGCAGAAGGTTGGGCAACCCGCTTTTTCAAAGATGTGATCGATCGCTATTCCGTGGTGTTCGTTGGCTACAACGCGGACGACCCTCCAGTACAATATCTGCTGGAGGCCCTGAACAAATCATACGGACGGTTGGATGAGGCCTACGCCTTTCAGTCGGGTGATGCGGACGATGCGACGTCCCGCTGGGAGCACAAGGGTGTGACCGCAATCCCGTTCTCCAAGGACGACTAGGGTCAGGACCCATTGATCGGCTTGAGGCTGCGGTCGCTGCGTGATTCAAGCTCCCGGACATTGGGGGTGAGGATGAGCAACCTTTTCTGGCTGACAGACGAGCAGATGGAGCGGTTGAAGCCGTT
>NZ_QXXQ01000028.1 GCF_003570715.1 Gemmobacter lutimaris
GCGCCATCGGTGACTGGATCAGCTTCTACAACAACCGACGCCCGCATCAGGCGCTGGATATGAAAACCCCCGCTGAGGCATTCGCATTAGCGGCTTAACCTGTGCAGATTCCGCTGGGTCGATACACACTGGTACAGCGACCGTGATTCAATCAGCCCGATATTTCGGTCGCCACAGGAGGGACATGTCACCCCTGACGGCCAGCGCACATCCGCCAAGCGCCGCTGACAGGACGCCGTATCCGGGAAGGCCTGCCGGACGCCACCGATGGGGAGCGTGCGATACATTTCCATCCAGTCTATGCGCGCCTCGACGTCAAAAACGCGTTCTTTCCGGCGCTTTCGGCTCACCGGACCTCATCCCAGGCTGTGGGTCTGATCGCTGATCAGCCTGGTCGGCGTACCGGACCACGACACCCGCAGCGCCTTCTTCGCCCGGGTCGCCGCGACATGCAGGAGGGACCGGTACTGCATGACGATGTCCTCCCTGTCGGCCGGGTCGACGGCGGCGCGGAGCGCCCCTTGCGGCGGGAAGGCGGCCTCGGACAGGAACGGGATCGCCACGGCGAAAAACTCGAGCCCCTTCGCGCGATGCATGGTCGTGATCCGCACCCCGGGGATGGACCGGTCATCAGCGCCGGACTGGAGCATCACCGTCTCGATATCGGCCGCGCGGAGCGTCGCCTGAACCCGGTCCGCGTCGGCGCGACGCGCGCACAGGACCCCGATGTCGGAGAGGCGGATCTGGTCGGGCGGCAGGGCCCGGACCCAGGCCACCAGCCCGTCCAGCTCCTCCGCCTCTGTCCGGCACCCGACCAGCTCCGGGGTGGCCCCCCGCATGAGGCTGACATAACCGCGCAGGGTATCGGTCCCCTCATCAAGATCGTCAACGCTGACCCCCTCGAGAACCGAGACAGCCCAGGCCCGGATCTCCTGCGTCGTCCGGTAGTTCAGGCGGAGCCGTTTCGAGCGGCCGCGCACGTTGATCCCGCAGCCCGACATGCTGGCGCGGCGCCCGTAAATCCTCTGGTGCGCATCGCCCACGATGAAGAGGGAGTTCCGGTCGCCAGCCGGGGTCTCCGGAACGATCGCACGGATCAGCCGGAACGCCTGTTCGCCCATATCCTGCGCCTCGTCGACGATCACCGCCGCATAGGGCAGGTTCGGCGCCTCCGCCGTCAGGATCTCGGTCGCCTCGCGGTAAGCGTCGTCAGGCTCCGCCAGCCCTTCGCTGATCAGCCGGGCCCGGTAATCGGCGAAGATGTCCCACAACGCTGCCCGTTTCTTGCGGTCGAGCGGTGTGCCCCGGCCGGCCCGGGACGTCTTCAGGTACCCCTTCTGATCGGTCAGACCCTTCGCCTGGACGATTTGCGCCCATTCGGCGCGAACGAACGGCTCGGACAGGCCCTCGGGCAGCTCGTGATCATCGAAGACCTCCTTCCAGACCTGATCCAGCCGGTCCCTCGCTTCCCCGAAGAAGGCGACCTCTCGCGCGAAGCTCTTGCGCTTGAGGAACTGGGACACCCAGCGGTCCAGGTTGATCACCTCGATCCGCGGCGGGCGGGCGTCCAGATGGTCAGGGCACAGGGTCCGGAGGTTCGCCTCGATGTCATGCGCGAGGCTGGTCGTGAAGGTGGTCAGAAGGACCCGCTGGCCGGATCGGGTCGGATCGTTTTTGATCTGGTCTGCGAGGTGCTTGGCCCGGTGCATCGCGACGACGGTCTTGCCGGTACCGGCCCCGCCGCGGACCAGGACCGGCCCGTTATAGTCCCGGTAGGCGATCTTGCGCTGTTCGGGGTGCAGAAACACGCGCCAGCCCTCAAGCCCCTCCTCGAAAACGCGGCGCAGCTCCGCCTCGCTTTCCGGGATGAAGATGGTCTGGCGGCTCTGCTCGGTCTCGATCAACTTCCCGAAGGTCAACTCTACGGCGGGCTGCGGCGGTTCCGCGTCCGGCTCCGCGCCGACCCCGGTCAAGGACTGTATTTCCTCATCCGCATAACCGGCCGCGACCGCGTAAAGGATCTGATAAGTGAGCGGGTCGAACCGGTCCTCCGCGTCCTCCAGCGCCTCGATCGTGGGAATCTGGCGGACGGCCGTCAGCTCCTCCTCCGGCACTCCGAGGGCGCGCAGCCGTGCATCTGTAACCTCATCGAAGAGGCGAGGAGCGGACGTGTCCGGCGTCGCCACCGGTTCGATAACCGCGTCCACCTCCTCGATCACCCGAATTCGGTTCGTTTCCGGGTCGAGCTTGACCCGGCGCCCTGCCGCCCAGCGGTAGGCTTTGTCATGTTCGTTGACGTGCACGAACATGATGTCGCGGCCGACCTCGAAGGCGATGGCCCGGTACCCTTGGTCGACCCGCAAGGACTTGATCGAGCTGTCCCTCGATCCTTCCACCGTTTCCAAGTTCAGCCCATTCGCGGAAGGGTCCGACATATATTTCGTCATCAGGTCCATGAACCGGAGCGCGACCCGGTCCGGCAGTTTCCGCAGGCTCTTCATGCAGCCGATGTCGTAGGAGACCCGCTTGTTCATTGTGTCTGTCATGTCCGTGCCTCCTGAAGGGCCGTGATAATTCGCGAGACCGTCTCCCCGATCTGATCGGTTTCCGGATCAAACGGGATCAGCGCCCAGCCGACCCCCTCATGGGATGTCTCGGCAACCGCGACGCGGGTATCCGACCATCCGAATTCCATCGCGCCCACCACGCGTCCGCCCGCAACCAGATCGTCCCCGAAGTGGTCCGGCCCGGGCGCCTCGGCCGCGATCAGTGCGTCAATCAACGGGTGGAACGCGTCGTCGCACAGCGCCCGCGCCTCTTCCCATGCGGCCAACCCGGGGCCCTGATCCCCCTGGTCAACGGGTTCCACCATGTCGGGTGGGGCCAACGTGTCCAGCCCGTCGAACTCGACATGAAGACCACGCACGCCCTGGAACAGGTTCACGATCCGCCAGAGCCCGCGCCAGGCCTCCGTGTAGAGGGTTTTCGCGGCCGGAACCTCGCCCGGATCGGGCAGGACCGAACGCAGGAGAAGCCGAAGGTCGCGATCCGATTGAGTCCATTCGGTGGGCGAGATCTTTTCACAGGCCAAATAGAGATCGAGCGCCCCGACCCCGACCTGTTCCACCGCCTGCGTACCGGAGAGAAACAGGCGCCCCGCCTCTGAAAGGGCCGCCTGCCGGGGAAGCTGGTCGATGGGGCGACCGCCCTTCACGAGGCCCCGGATCAGGACGGAGCGGATCACCGTATCCCCGTCCGCATCCCCGTCCGCATCCCCGTCCAGAAGGCGCCTCATTGCATCGAGCGTGCTGATGGTCTGAAGCGTCCGGACCGCTTCTGCATGTGGGGCGAGCAGCGGATGCGCCAGCGCACGCCCAAGGGGCCCGGTCATCTGCGCCCCGAGGGCGGTTTCAGAGAGCGGGTTCAGGTAGCCCTTGTCCTCCGGGTCAAGGTCGCGCCAGGACAGGGTCCAGACCCGCACCTGCCCGGACCGGATCATCAACATCCGGTCCAACAGGTCCTGGGCGACCGTACCCGCGTGATACTCGATCCCGTCCATTTCGATGACGATCGGCAGGCCGCCGCTGCGGCCAACCGGGGTCAGAAGGAAGTCGACACGCTTGCGGGGCAGGCCCCGGAACCGCGCGTCAATCTGCACCTGAGGCTCGATCGTCCAGAGGCGCGGCGCGTCCGGACGCCCCGCGCGTAGCACGAACCCACGCCGTCCGCCCGGCAGCACCTGCGGGGTCAGCGCCCCATCTCCGTAAAAGCCGGAGAGGGCTCGCAGAAGCCGCTTCTCCAGCACGCTCTCGACCAGCGCGCCCCGAATTGACGCGTCGATCCCGGTCTCGGTCTGGGTCAGGCTGTCCCATTTCTGGAGGATAGCCTCCATCATCTGTCGCGCCCGGTCCCGATCCGGCTCGCCGGGACCGAACTGTGACCTGTAGGGCTTCACGCAGCGGAAGCACCCGTTCCGGTCCGGCTCCTGGTTGCAGGGGCAGTCCCGCAGCGCCTCCGCCGCGCGGCTGACAACCTCGCGCATCGTGCTCGGGTGTTCCGCGATCTGACGCAGATAGCCTGATCCGCCCGGCACGGAATCGTAGAGGTAAAGGCTGCGAACCGTGGTCATTCCGTTCAGCTGCGCCTGGAAGATGGTGGACCGGATATGGTCCACCTTCCCCGCGAAGTGACGCCGCATCCCGAGGTTGATCGCCGCGACGAAGCTCTTCAGATCATCATCATCCGCGTCCCCGACCACCGGGATCACGATCCGGATCGCCTCGGTGTTGAACTTGCGCATCAGGAACACGCCGGTTTCCCACTGCTCGCGAAGCAGGTCCTCATCCCGCATGACAAGACAGTTCGGCGGGTGGGTTCCTCGATCGTCCTCGCCGCGTGGGGGACCCTGAAGCGACCCGCAGTGACGACAGATCCGGAACGGCTGTGCGGGCCGACGCTCTCCCGCGATCCGCGGCCCGGGGAGGGTGGACTTCGTCCCGAAGTTGAAGTCCCGGAACGTGCAGCTGGGCAGGAATTCAAAACCGAACGGGGCGCCGTTTTCCCGGCTGGTGAACCAGGAGGCGGCGATGTCTTCCGGCCCATGGAAGGGCATGAGAACCCGGTCGAACTGACGCTGGTCCCGCTGATCCCCGTCCCGGATCGCCGCCTTTTCCTCGCTGTCGATCGCGATGACAGACTTGAGCTGCACCACGTCATGCGCGGAGCCGCTATCCGACCACATCTCGTCCCCGCATTGCGGGCAGGTGCGGGTCTCGGCCCCCTCGATCCGGTGCGCGACATGCGAACAGGCTGGGCAGAAGGTCCAGCCGGCCAGATCTTCCTTGCCGATCTCGATCCGGTCGATCTGCACCTGGCGCCCGTTGGCGTAGAAGAACTGGCCCGGCGCGAATTCCGACAGGGCGGAGCTGGCGGGCCGGGAGTATTCGACGTGCAGAAGCCCGTCCTCGTCCCGTGCTGTCGCGCCATCGTTGCGCCGCGACAGGATCGAGGTCAGTTTCACCCCTTCTTCGGGGAAGGCGTAGTTCGGCAAGATTCCCTTGTCGGTCAGAAACTTGATCACCGGCACATCGTCGATCCCGCTTCGGATCAGACGGTTGATCTCGGTCCGGTCCCGGGTCAGGTCCTGTTCACGACGCTCATATTCTTCATCGGTCAGCTCGGCCCGGCGCTTCTTGAGCCGACCAAGTTCCTTGGTCGCTTCCTCGCGCTTTTCCACCAGCCGGGCCCGTTCGGTGGCAGCCCCGTCAAAGGCCTCCCCGACGCGCCAGCCGATCGATTTCGGGTCCGTTCCGGTCAGGTAAGATCGGATCCGGTCGGCCAGATCCGTCCGGTCCTGCACCTCTTGCGGCAGGCCAGACAGGAACCGGTCTGCCAGTTCCGGCCCGGTTTCGCGAACCAGTTCAAGCCACTCAACCGGGAACCCTTCGGTCGCGCCGGAGGCCCGGCGTTTCAGCACGTCCCGGACCTTCCCGTAATCCCCGCTCTCCTTCGTGGCCGCGACATAGGCGTCGAGGGTATAGGCGGTCACCTGACGAAGCAGCACCTCTTCGGCCGCGAGGAACACGCCCGGCGGCCGGACCTGGCCTGCCAGCATCGGGGTTGGGTCTTCCCAGAACTGGAGGTCATGGGCACGCGCATTCGCCAGCACCATGTTCAGCGCGTTCCCGTCGCGCCGCCCGCTCCGCCCCATCCGCTGGACGTAATTCGCCTCTTCCGGGGGGACCGAGCTCAGAAGCAGGGTGGACAGGTCCCCGATATCGATCCCCATCTCCAGGGTCGGGGTGGCCGAGATCAGGTTCGGGGCCCAGCGGGTTTCGCTCTTGATGAACCCGGTCTCGATCCGCAGCCGCTCATCCGTTTCGAGGATGCCGGTATGCTCTCGCGCCACCACCCGGTGGTTTCGGTCCGAGCGAAGGGCGCGGCGCAGGGCGGGCCGGTCAGCCTGCTCAACCGCTGCTAGGTGCCCGTCACAACCGATCCGCGTGCAGGGGGAACCGATCAGGACAGCCGCGTTCTCCGAAAGCCCGGTCTCGCGCCGACCGCACAAGTCGCAGCACAGCCCGATCGTCGCGGTGGAGACGGTGACCCGTTCCGGCACGAGAAGCCAGGCATGCCGGTTCTGCCCCTCGGGCCCATTCACGCGCCGGACGATGTCGTCCGCTTCAAGTCGGCGCAGGAGGAGCGGATAGATCGCGTCAGGGTCCGCGCCGTAGCGCAGGTCGGACGGTCCGATCAGCCGGAACAGCCAGTCCCGGTACCAGCTCGCGGGGCCGGTCCGGGTGATCTTCTCAAACCCGGTCGGAGCGGCGCCGAGGGTCACCGGGATCGGCGCGAGGCCCCGCCGGCTGTCCGGGCTTGGCAGGGAACCGGTCTTCCCCACGCCCACCTGGATGGCGGCCGCGTACCAGTTCAGCCCGTAGTTCCCTTTCCCGTTCGCGATCGCGCTCTCGAGGTAGGGGTGCGCCACGGACCCCTGCCGCCGCATCCGCTGCGTCACCCCGGCGAGAAGCCGGGTCAGAAGGTCCGGGTCAAACTCCGGCGCGCCCGGCAGGTCGTTTCGCAGCTCCCGTGCCAGCCGCTCCGCAGAAAGGCGAAGCAGATCCGTCGGCACGTCCGCCGCCGCCATACCGTTCAACTCAAGCGTGTGGTTGAAATGCGCCCGGTAGCTCAGGTCGACGAAGTACTCCCAGCCGAGCCTGATCCGGATATGGTCGAGAAACACCGGGTCGGTGATGGTGGCCCCGCTTTCGACCAGCTCCCGGTAGCGCCGCCGCCAGGTCAACTCCTTCGGGATGAACAGCGCTGTGAACCCGTCCGGGCCGAGGTCGTTCAACTGGGCGCGCGGGACGTCCTCGATCACCTCTTTCAGGGTCATCGCGCCCGTTTCCGCGGACCGAAGTGCCCCGTAGAGTGCCTTCTGGTAGACCGACAGTGCGTTCCGGGTTTCGGCCACCGCCGCCCGGTGCGCTGCGTCCTGAACCGAATCCGAGAACATCAAGAAGCGGGGTTTCGCCTCGGGGTGCTCTTCGTTCTGTTCGGATGTGTAAAGGGTCCCGGTGATGCCGGTCGTCAAGCGCGCCGCCCGCATCCCGAACAGGAGAAGCCCGCGCGCCTGCCCGCAGGCGGGACAGGTCCGGTCGATCCGTCCGTTCGCGTCGGTCGGGTTGTACAACCAGACCGGCGAGGCCGGTCCCGGGCCGAGATCCTTGTGATCGGCCGGGGTGAACTCGACCGTTTCCGCGTTCAGGACCCCCTTCACGATCTGACCACCGGCGCCGCTGGCCGGGACCATCCGGTCGATCGACTCGTGATAAATAAGCCGGATCCGATCCGCCCCGTTCTCGTCGAAGAACTCCTGGTAGAGCTGCTCCAGGTCCGCATGAAGCGACTTCGACCGGGCGTCCTGCCTTCCGAGATGCGCGGTCGCCCCGCACCGGTTGCAGTTCACGACCGGAAGGGCCCGGCGAAGCTGGTCCCTTTCCAGGTCCATCTCGTGGAACAGGTCAATCTGTGAACGAACCCCGCCCGCTTCGAGCCGTGGCAGGGTTGTCACCATCCGGGCCATCTCCCGGATCCAGAGCTGGAGGCGGACGTTGAACAGGGGGCGCGGGCTCTCAGTCGACCCGGACCGCGCCCATGCGGCAAGGGCGACCACCAGCTCGGCGAGCGCACGATGATCCGCCTCGGTCCATTCCCGAATGATCTTCACCTGCGAAAGGCCGGTCGCGATCGCCTCGAGTGAAGCTGGTCCTTGGTGTAGGGCGATGATCTTGATGGTGCGCTGACCCAGCACGTGATCTTTCAGCCGCTCCCCCAGAAGGATCCGCCAGGATGGATCCGCCGGGTCACCCGCGTCCACGAAGGCGAGGTCCGGGTCGGTCCGATCCGGGAACAGGCAGGAGGCAAGCCGGCGCGCGGCCCCTGGCTGGTCCATTTCCGCCGCCTCACTCAGGGCAACGTGGATCTCACTCGGCTCCGGCAGGCTGAAATATTCGGGGTCATCGAACACCTCATCCGGTTTTTTCCGGGTCTCCCGGACCACCGCACCCGCATCGAACGGCTCGCCGAAGATCGTCTCGGCGTAATGGCGCAGGTCCGTCGCCGCATCTTCCCCGGAGCCGAGCGTGGCCGAAGACCCCACGCAGATCAGGTATCCTTCCGGGGTGTTAAGCCGGTACTTCAGGCGGCGCAGCAGCAGGGCAAGGTCCGCCCCCTGCGCCCCGTCGAAGGTGTGCATCTCGTCGACCACCAGAAACCGGAGCGTCTCCGGGTCGTTCTGCGCCCAGAGCGGCTTGTCCCGGCCGCGCAGCAGAAGGTAATCCAGCATCTTGTAGTTCGTGAGCAGGATGTCAGGCGGGTTCTTCCGCATCGTCTCACGATGCGTGATCACGCTGTCCTCGGTCACCTCATGCGCCGGGTTCTGCGGTTCCGCGTCCGCGTAGATCCCGGCTCGCACCCCGTTCAGCGACGGGATCCGTGTCAGCGCATCGGCAATCCGGCGCGCTTGGTCGGTCGCCAGCGCGTTCATCGGGTAGATCAGGATCGCCTTGATCCCGGGCTTCCCCTTGTTGCGCCGACAGTGGTCCAGGATCGGCCAGAGGTAGGATTCCGTCTTACCCGACCCGGTCCCGGTCGCGACAAGCGTCGAGCGCATCGCGGCACCGCTCAGCCGGGCGAAGGCGTCCGTCTGGTGCTGATAGGGGGCGAAGCGCAGCGGGACCTCCGGGAAGGGCTGTACCCACGTTCCCTCCTTCGCCCCGTCGATCTGCCGGAACGGCATGTCGACCGAGATCCACGGCCCCTTCAGGAAGTTCGCGGGCTCGGCGATGAACCGGTCCACCATCCCGTTGAAGGCGGGGCTGGTGCTGTTCAGCGTGGTGTGGACCAGTTCGCGCAGGCTGTCTTGCACATGACGGGCGAGGAGGATCGGGTTCATCTCACGCGGCCTCTTCGGATTTCAGCCGCTCGAAATGGGCCCAGGCGCGGCGGTAGTCTTCGATCCGGTCGCACTGGGTGAAAGGGCCGACGAAGTGGCGGGTGACGGTGCGGGGGCCGCCGGGCATCGTATCGTCTATGGCGGTGCAGGTCAGTTCTGCCGGGGTCTCGGCGAGGATCCGTTCCCAAGCGGCGCGGCCGGGGCTTTTGCCGCGGTCATCCAGCCAGCCGACGCCGGGCAGGCCCTTGGAGCAGGTCCAGACGATCCGGCCGTTCTGGTCGTACCAGGTTCCGGCCTCATTCTCTTGGAGGACCGGGAAGTAGATCCGGTAGATCTCGATCAACTGGTCGAGGGTCAGGCCAAGCGCCTGCGCGACCAGCACGTCGATCTCGACCAGCGCCATCCGGCGGGCGAATTCGGTCCGGAGGCCTGCGGTCCGGTCCCAGGTGGCCGGGCCCTCGACCGGGCCCTCGAGGCCTAGGCGCGGGTCAGAGGAGGACCACGGGAGGACGTCGAGCGTGAGGGCGTGGCGGTTCCAGAGGTCGGCGTAGGCGGAGGTCAGGCAGGATAGGCGGAGGGAGCGGTGGAGAGCCGTCGTTTCGATTTCGCACCATGGAAAGCGTGCCATATCAGAATCATGAACATGGCCACGGCCAGAAGACTTGATCATGAAATCGAAGGGAAGAGAGGTTGACGCGGCAATAAGAGAAAGAGTGTTCATTTCATCTTCGAACGCGACGCTTTCGACCGTATGAACATGCGCCGTCCCTGGCGGGATGACGGCAGCGATTAAGCTGCGCTCTCCATTCAGCGCAATCATATTACGAAACGCCACGCGATAGAAATCTGCGTGGCCTTTCGTCGAGTCCCAGCGGCACTGGGTCATCCGGTTCCGGTAGGCTCCGAATTCTAGCGCCGGACCGTAATTTGTGCGCGGGAGGTAATCGTCTGGCGCCGAAAAAAGATCGACTACATCGTAAGCCTTATTTGAGTTGCAGACGGTTCTGGGGGTTTTATAAAGTGGGTTCCCGACGTGAAACAGCGGCCCCTGAAGGATCATCTGATCCGCCGGCCGGAAAGCTGTTTCGCGCCGGATTGTTCCGTCCTTTTGAGCGTTCGTCTCGTCCCAGAGGCGGTTCATCTGCCACAGCGGCACCTCAACTGTCCTGTCCCCGTTCGCCGCGCTAACCACTCGCTCGATCTGTGGGATCGCCGCGTCCAGTTTCGGGAATCGTGCGATCTGGCGGAACACGTCCAAGGTCCGCGCCGAATAGGGCTGGATGAACCGGGCCTCTTCGACGGGAACGCTTTCCTCTTCGGAAAGAGCATGGATCACAGCAAGTGCTTTCAGGTCGATGCGCATCACGCGATCTCTGTGTCCCTTCGAGTTCCACTTTCCTTCAGAATTCTTGATGCCCTCGATCGCACCGACACCATCGTGGACGTAGGAGTCTTCAACTTGTGAGGGAAGAAAAGCGTGGGACACCTGGTCGAATTCAGGTTCGGAGGCTATCCCTCTGTAAACATTCAATGAGAAGTCAGTTTCGTTATGAACCTCGGCAAACATCTTCCGCTTCATCTCGTTTCGGAAGTGGAAGTGCTTGACGATCCGCGCATACCAGTGCCGCCGGAACACCCCCGACTTCGGGTCGCCCAGATGCCCGTCCTGATGGATCAGCGCCGCATAGCCCTGCGGAGCAACCAGCCTGAACGACAGGTCGATGAAGCAGCGATAGAGGTTGTTCGACCCACCCCCGGCGAAGGGGTTCATCACCTCGGACGAGGTTACCTCCATCGCCCCCCGGGTCGACACAAAGTCCTGTAGGAAGGCCTCGACCGCCGGAACCGTCCGCCCCTCGCGCCGCACAGACGGCGCTTTCGGCAGCGCTTCGCCCAGAACCTTCTTTGCGTCCGACGCCGACAGCCCGGCATAGAGCGGGTCGATATCCGCAAGCACCAGCCCCTCGTTCCACGAGGGCTTGGCCCAAGGCGGGTTCCCAACAATCACGTCGAACCCGCCACGCGCCCGCATCACGTCGGCAAAGATCAGGTCGAAATGCACGAAGCGCTCACGCTCGGCCACCTCGACCGCGACGCCCAGCCAGTCGAAGGTCTCGACCAGCGCCTCTACATTGGTTTCGCGGAACAGGGTATCCTGCCGCTTAGACGCGGCCTTGAACAGATCACGCGCTGGTGCGTCAGGCTCCAACATGTCCAGGAAATCGGGGGACGGGTCCTGAATGTCCGCGGTGCTTTCCATGGCGAGCGACCCGTCGGCAGAGAACCCGCCGTCAAGGATCAGGCGCATGCCCTCCATGAATTCCCGCCGGTTGGGCAGGAGATGCGCCTTGTCGAGCGGCCAGAGCCAGAGCGCGCACCACGCGTCCATCGCCGTCTTCAACCGCTTGTAGGGCAGCGTGTTGGTGGCGTGGTCCGCCCCGATCAGATGGGCGTTCAGGCGGGCCTTCTGGTGGAAGTCCATCTGGCGGTTGCCCGGGATCACCTTGTCAGGCCAAAGGGTGATCTCGTCATTCGCGGCGGCGCGCGTCTTGGCGAGATCTTCGGCGACCTGATCGAACAGCGCCTCGGCGACGCGGCTGAGTTTCTGCACCAGCTTGATCTCGTGGGGTTCGAGCTTCTTGAAGAAGCCGTCCTTGCGCCACGCCTTGATCTGGTCCTGCGCGGATTTCGCGAAGGGGGCGATCGACTTGTCTTTATCGAAGTTCGCCATGTCCTTGGCGGGGAGGAGCCACTGCCAGACGTGACCGTCCGGCAGGCGTTTGCGCCAGCCGATCTCATCGGGTTTCCCGTTAAACCAGAGGTCGCCCTGCGCCTTGGCGCTGAGAAGCGCGGGGGCATAGGCGGCCCGACGCGCGCCGATCAGGGAGTTCCCTGCGTGAAGCTGGTCCCCGAACCAGGGCGAGAACTCGCTCCCGTGCAGGCTGTTCAGCCAGAGCGAGATCGCCCCCAGTTCGACGGCGATCGGGTTGAGGTCGACCCCGAAGCAGTTCCGGTCCGCGATATAGGCCCGGACCCGTTGCTTCTCGAGGACGATATCCTCCTGCGGGATGGTTCGGCCCGTCTCCTTCTGTTTCCGCTCGAGGTAGAGGTCGGCCAGCTGGTTCGTGGTTTCCACGAGGAAGGCGGCGGAGCCCATTGCGGGTTCGAGGATCTTCAGGTCCAGCAGCTGGTCGGCGGTCAGATCCCGGCACCGCTCCATCAGCGCGTGCTTGACCAGCAGCCGGGCGAGTGGTTCGGGCGTGTAGTAGGAGGCGGATTTTTCCCGGTCCCTGCCAGCTAGCCGGTAGATGAAGGTGCCCTTTTCGTAAACGAGCGCCTCAGACCCGTTGAACACGATCTCTTCCGGAGCGAATTCGTTGATCCGGCTGCGGGGGACGAACCAGCTGGGAGCCAGCTTGTCCACCTTGTCACGACGGAACGCGTCCTCCTGTTCGGCCTCTTCCTCACCGAACAGGTCCTCCTCGGCGTCCTCTTCCGGTTCGGGGGCTTCCGCCTCATCCCCGTCCTCAGCCGCGTCACTCGACCGGCCCTTCCGGGGTTTCAGCTCAATGAGGTCGGTCTTGGCGACCACCCCGGTGAACGAGATCAGGGTCTCGTAGACCGCGCCAAGCTGGCCGATCCCGAGCTTGGCGTAGGAGATCCGGCCCGTGCTCTTGCCGGTCGACCGGAGCGACAGCAGCCGGATCACCCGCTGAACCGCCTCGTTCCGCAACCGCAGCCCGTTCAGGAGCGGCGTGCTCTCCGGGTCGAGCAGGGACACCTTGACGGCCGGCAGGCGAAGACCGGTCCCCCGCTCCTCGTCGGCGAGGTCGAGACCGGTGTAGAGAAGATCAAGGGTCCGCTGGAGGCTTTCCCAGAGGAAGGTGCCCTCCCGGTCCGCCGTGGTCCGGAGCGGGACGGATTCCAGCTCACGCAGCGCCTCGAGCGAGTACCCGGTCGCGTAGATCGGGTTCCGCATGTCCAGCAGGTTCAGGCGCGGGTTCGCCTCCGCGTAGAACAGGAACAGGAGCCGGTACATGTAGCGCAGGCATTCGCGCGAGAGCTCCGGTCCGTCGATCCAGACCCCGCGCCGGGCAGAGTCCGGGAAGGTGGACGGGTACTTCCCGCCGGTGACCGCGATCACCTCCTGACCGAGCAGTTCGATCGCGTCACGGACAGTTCGCTTCAAGGAGGTCGTGACCGCGTTCGCGTTCCGCTGCGCCTCCTCTTCGAGCCGATCCGAGATCGGCGCCCCCTGATCCGGAACGCGTGCCTCGCGTGAGATCAGGCAGGCCATCACGGTGAGCGTGTCCCGGTCCGCCCGGGCGAAGATCTCTTGGAGGTCGAACCGGAGGACGGACCTGGCCGGCCATTTCCTCTTGTCGATCAGCACGATCTGCGAGAGGCCGAGGACAAGAACGTGACGAGGGCCGTCGGACAGCTCGAACACCCCCTCGGCGAGGACGGACTCGATGGTACGATCCAGTAGGGCTGCCTCGCGCAGGTCCGGCGGAAGCTGCTCCTCCGTGAAGCAGGTCCCCAGCGGGTCCGACGCCTCGTCCTCCGGGGCCGGGATCTGCGCCTCGATCACCCAGAGCGCATCACGACCGCTGGTATCTGTTGCACGGGACACGAGTGGGATTACCGGCGCCCCTTCGAGAGCCGTATAGGCCCCCTCGCGCCGCCACACGTAGCCGAGGGCGGTCAACACGTCGTGGTGCGCGTCCCGGACCAGTTCGGCCCGCCGGGACCGGTCCGAACTGTTGCGCACCTGACGAAGCGCCTCGACGGTCGGGCCGGCGACGCGGGCTAGCCGCTCGACCGGATGGGCGGACCGGTCCAGACCGGCCCAGCGGGCGGTGATGTCCTGAAGCTCCTCCTTCAGCACGTCCGAAAGGGTCCCGGACGGGAAGAACTCCGCTTCGTTTTCGATCCCGATCAGGTCCATTCGGTCACCCCACAAACACAACTTTGACGTCGACATGCGGGTTCGGGTCCGGAATCATCTTCCGGGTCCGCTCGAACCAGTCTGTCCAGTCATGGAACAGCTTCTCGATCTCCTGTTCCCGCTTGCGGCGGATCGTCAGGCGTCTCTTCTCAAACGGGCTGAGCCCCTCATCGGTACCGGGCAAGTCGCCGAGATCAAGCGTAAGCTGGGCTCGGAACCGTGTCTCCAGGGTGGACAGCCGGTCAAGAACCGCGTCGAGGTCGCGCTGGATGTCCGCTTCTCGCGCCTTCCGGAGATCTACCAGGTGCGTCTGGAACCGGTCCACCGCAACCGGGATCGCTGCCTGCGCCGCCGAGAGGTCCTCCAGTGGGCGGCTCGGGGTGTCCCCGGCGAGCCGGGTCCGTTCCAAGAATGCGCCCACCTCTTCGATCCGCACGGTCCCGTCCGGCGACCGGATCACCACGGCCCACCGGTCCACGACCGGGGACCCGTTCGCGTTCGGGATCGCCCCGTGAAGGACCACGGCCACCTCCCCCGAGGGCAGGCGTCCGTGTAGGGACACTGCCGGGGCGGCGTGCTCCGGGAAGAAGGTGCTGGCCTGGTCTGCGAACCAGTGCAGGATCGGGTGCCCGTCCCACAGGAACTGAACGGTCGGCCAAGCCCGCTCCTGCGCCTTCGCGTCGTTGATCGCCTGGTTGATCACCCCGGGTTGGTCGGTCAACTCGATCCGGCCCCCGGGGCCGACCGCCTCCTCCGGCATGAACCGGCTATCAACCGCCCCTTCGCTCGCATAACCGAACCCGTCGCGCGCGCGCATGTCGTCCGGGATCGGGAGCCGGATGACCCGGTCCTCCGGGAAGATCCCGGGTGGCTCCGGGAAGATGCGCCCTTCCGACCGGGAGAGCCGCTCGATCATCGCCCGGGCATAAGTGAAGGTATCCGGGTATAGGCGAGGCGGAGCTTGATCCGTCGGAGGAGCCGCGTCGGTCGGAGCCGGGGCCGCGTAATCCCCGAAGAGGGCCGCGAACTCATCGTCGACCGACATGTGGGTTACGGCCTCCGCGGCCCGGGCGTCCATCTGGCGCTCGAACGCCTCCGCGCCGATGCCGGTAGCGACCGCCTCAGCGACGACAGCCTCCTCCCCGTCCGCGTCCCCCGCGCCGAGGAAAACGGCCGGGTCGCCGACCCCGGCTTGGGCCGCCTCGTCCTTCGCGACCAACTTCTCGAGGACCCACATCTGTCGCACCTTCGGGTGCGTGCTCTCGCCCACGAAATAGCTGATCTGCGGGGGCCGGTCCTGCCCGTACCGGTCGATCCGCCCGTTGCGCTGCTGGAACCGGAGGAGGGACCAGGGGAGGTCGAAATGGATCAGCCGGTGGCACTGGAAATGGAGGTTGAGCCCCTCGGACGCCATATCGGAGGCGATCAGGATCCGGATCGGTGATCGCTCCTGACCGAACGCCTCAATCAGCTCCTGGGTCCGGACGTCAGCCTCGACGCTTCCCCCGTCCACCCGTGCCACCTGGTCGGCCGAAAGGCCCAGGTCCTCGCGCAGCCGGTCCGCGAGCCAGGACACGGTCGCGATCCGTTCCGAAAAGATGACCAGCCGGTCCCGCGCGGCGCGCCCGGTCCAGTTCAACTGGCGCAGAAGGCGCAGGAGCTCCTGATATTTGCTGAACGCGCCCGTATCGATCGCCGCCACATGGTCCGCCAGCGCCCGCAACCGGTCCCGGTCAGCCGGGGTGCCGCGGGCTGTCCCGTTTTCGATCCCCCGGATCCGCCGCTCGAGCGTCTCACGACAGGCGACCGGGCTCGAGAAAATCGCCTTTGCGATCGTGGTTCGAAACAGGTCGATCGCGCGTCCTTTGGTCTGTTCTTCATCAAGATCGAGGTGCAGGTCTGCGATCGCCTGATAGGCCACCTCTTCTTGCGGGCTGAGCGGGAAGCGGCGTGGGAGGAGCTGGCGTTTCGGGACCTCTCGACCGATATCGGCGACCACCTCCGGCGACGAGCGAAACCGGCGGACGACCAGATCCTCGATGTCAGACCGATGCAGCCGGGTCGGGTCCGGAACCCTCGTCGGGTCCAGCATCTTGATAAGACTCGCGAAACTTTCCTGAGACCCGTCATGCGGGGTTGCGGTCAGGAGCAGCAGGGAGTCGGTCCGGCGAGACAGGAGCTGCGCCAACTCGGCCCGTTGCGAGTTCGACCCGGCGGCCGACTTCCGTTCGGCCGCGTTATGCGCCTCATCGATGATGATCAGGTCCCAGTAGGAATGTTTCAGCGCGTCCCGGATCTGGTTGTCCCGTTTCAGGGTGTCGATCGAGACGATGGACCGGTCGAACTGGTCAAACACGTTGTAATGGGCCGGGATCTTGTTCCGCATCCGCCGGATTGCGGCGCTGTCGAGCCGGGAGAGCGGGATCGAGAACCGGGTCCAGAACTCCTTCTGGAACTGGGTCAGCATGGCCCGGGTCGTGACGACCAGGATCCGATCCGCTCGACCGCGCAGGGCGAGTTCTGAGGTGATGAGGCCCGCCTCCAGGGTTTTCCCGAGGCCGACATCGTCCGCGATCAGGAGCCGAACCCGGTCCTGCGCCAGCGCCCGCTCCACCGGGAGGTGCTGGAAGGTCAGATCGTCAATCGCGGCCCGGCCAAGCGTCAGGGGGCGACGCGTCGTCGTCGGTGTCGCCCGGAACGCGGCCGCGAGGTGCAGCTTCGTGTCGATCAGACCGGGGGACGTGTCCGGGACGAGCCTGACCGCCGCGGGGTCAAGAACGCGCGCGCCCTTTTCCAGATCCCAGACGAACCGGGCCTCCTTGTCCCGAACCAGACCGTTCAGGCCCCGACAGTGGACCTCCCGGAATCCGCGCTTCAGCGTCGAGGTGCCCAGCACCTTCCAGGTGGCGGAGCGGAGGCTGATGACGGACCCGGGGGTTGGGTATGCTGAACTCATCTTGTATCCATCTTACGACCGTCACCGGTAAGAGCCCCGACCATGCGCCGGGGTCGGGCAGCTCGGTTTTCGAAAATTTCCGCCGACGCACGATCAGAACCGAAAGCCCCGACACCCTGCGCGTCCATGGTCCATCCAAGGGTATTTCTTTTAGTTATTCAACCCAGTTAAGGCCGAAACCGGCCCCGGCGCGGCTAATGTTTCTCGGGGCGCGAAGTTGGCGAAGACCGGTTCCGTTTGGGCGTGATCGCCCCGGTCAATTGAACCCATCGTGATTTCAAGCGAGACAGGGAAGGTCGGCGCAAATACAAGATTTACGCGCCGAAACGGATAACCGTATGCGGCGGTTCGGGCCCATTGATTTGATATATTCCTGACGCGTGACCCGCCTGCGAGAAGGCCTTCGTGAGCAGATGGAGGTCTTGTATGGCGGATGGTGGTGGTGGGTTCGTGGGCCGGTGCG
>NZ_QXXQ01000029.1 GCF_003570715.1 Gemmobacter lutimaris
CCCCGACCTTGCGATAGACACCGCGTCGCGCCTCGATGCTGTCACCCCAGACGGCCGAGAGAACCCCTTCGGCCCAGTCCAGATCGGCATAGAGTTCGTCGCGGGTCTCATAGTTCGGCCCGGCGGTCTCGGCGGCCAGCTGCATCTTGGCCATGGATGCAGGGACGCGGACGGTCGAGCCGTCGCGGTTGCCGAGGAACTCGTCGATGAAATTGGCCTGTTCGAGATTGACAGTGTTCACGCCCATAATGGTCGGTCCTCAGGTGACAGTGATGATGAAGGGGCCGCTGACGGGGCCGGGAACGCCATCGGCGTTCTGCGGCTCCAGCCAGAGGTAATGGGTGCCGCGCGCGAGGCAGGCGCTGGTCTCGGCGTAGAGCACGACATCGTCGAGCGCGCCGTCGAAGGTGCTGGCCGCCTGGAACAGCAGCCGCTCGTTGCCGGTCACGGCCTGAATGCGGTCCAGATGGGTGCCGTTGGCCGAGATGCTGGCACCGGCCACATTGGTCCCGACCGTGAAGTAAGGCGTCAGGATGCCCGCCGTGCGGCCCTGCACCCGGCAGGACAGCCGATACCAGCGGCCCGCGCGCAGATCGACCGCCTGCCAGAGCGCATCGGCCGCCCCGGCGGCATGGCTGGCGAGACCGGCGGCAATGGTCCAGCCCCCGGCAAGGGTCCAGTCGGCCGGGCTGTCCATGCCGCCGCCCGCGACCAGATTGGTCCGGGTGGTGTCGCCCACCGCGAAGGTGAAGCTTGCCAGCGGCGCCACCGCCTGCGGCGCCCCCACCGCATCGGTGGCGCGGTCCAGCGTGGCGGTGTCGCTGCGATAGACCTGCACCGCCGCCGTCGCGGGATCGGCGCCGGTGGCCAGCTGGATCAGCGCCCCGCCCGGCAGCGTGGTGACGCTGACCGCCTCGTCATCGAGCGCCGCCGGAATATCCGCATCGCCTGCGCCGATGGTCAGGCTGACAATCGCGGTGCTGGCGCTTTCGACGCCGGAGATGCTGACGGCGCGGGCCTGCATCTCGATGGCATCGCCCGCCGCATAGACCTCCAGCGCGCCGCCACCATTGGCCGCCGGGATCGTCACCGTGGTCCAGCCGCCCGCGCCGCTCAGGCGGTGGTCGATTGCGTAGCCCGCCGTCGTGATCGCACTGCTGCCCGGCGCGATCAGGTAATCCACCCGGTTGGCATCAGTGGAGCCGGAGGCGCCGCTGGCGATGCGGGTGAACCGGGGCACGGCCGGGGCCAGCAGGCTCTCGTCCAGTTCCGCGCCCACCCGGCTCGACCAGGCGGGGATCGTGTCGGCGGCCAGCAGCGTGTCGATGATGGGTGCCGCCTCGACCATCCGCAGGATCGAGGTAAAGCCGGTGCCCGCCTCGACGCCGGTGACGATCAGATGCAGCGCCTCGGTCGTGGCCCGGCCGAACATCACCAGATCGCCGACCCCGGGCAGATCGCCGCCGCCCTCCAGCGTCAGGATCTGCGTCTCGCCCGGCACCGTGCTGACAGTGCGGACGACCGAGGCACCGACCGTATCCTCGTCCCCCTCAAAGACCCGGAAGCGCAGACCGTAGTCCAGACCGGCTTCCATGGTGACCAGCTCGTCCAGTTCGATCCTCTGGCCGGTCACCCGGCGCACCCGCGCCGCCCGCTGCACCTGATCGATGACATCCGAGGACAGCATGACATGATCGCCGCGCGTGGCGACCCGGACGGGGCCGTCCTGTGTCACCTCGAAGGTGTCGGGCCGGGAGATCGCCTCATATTGCCGCCGCCGCGCCTCGCGCCAGACCTCGGCCGCATCGGTCTTGCCGGGCAGGTCCAGAAGTTCGGTCAGCTCGATCTCGCCGGTATGGCCCGGCCAGCGCACCAGCCGCTCGGCCTCCCGGAAGTCATTCCCGGCATCGGCGAACTTCACCCGGAAGGCATGCGGCGGGTCCACATAATTGCGCCGCGTCCTGAAGCCCCGGCTGTTGCGCGGGGTGATATGGTCCACGATCAGCGCCGATGGCCAGTCCACCGTGACGCCCCAGCGCAGCCCGTCATGCCGGGGCGTGGCCCGCCCGGCCGCCGCCACCTCGGCCAGCACATCGCGCAGGGTGGTGCCGGTGGCATCGAGCGGCCGGGAATAGGTCAGCCCGTTCACCCGGCAGAAATCGTGCCAGTCCTGAAGCTGTTGCAGATCGAGGCCCGCATCCGCCACCGGCCGGGGATTGGCCGGGCTTTGCAGGACATGACGATAGAGCGCGACCGGGTTGGTGGTGACCCGTTCCACCCAGGCCTCCGCGACATGATCCCAGTCGAGGCAGGGCCGCTCCACCAGTGCCGAGAAATTGTCGAGCGTGCCGTTCAGCTGGTGGGTCGCCTTGATCCTGACAGCCACCAGCGCCAGAGGCTTGTCAAAGTTCAACGGATATTCGGGCCGGATGGTCTGAAGCGCCGCCCAGGAACAGCGCTGCTGGATCTTGTTGTCGGTGGTCTCGTCGGTCAGCATGGTGACCTCGACCTGCCAGCGGCCCCGGCTCGGCAGATCCCAGGTATGCTGGCGGTAGAAGGTCTCCAGCTTCTTGGCGCTGATCTCCAGCGTGACCACATCTTCCCAGACTTCGGCCGTCACAAGGCGCTGGCGGATGCGGATGCGGACCGAATGGGCCTTGGCATCGCCCTTCTTGCTATGGGCGACAAGCCCGCCCGGAAAGGCGAGGATCACGCTCGCGGCCGAGGCATCGGCGCCGGTGGTGCGGATCACCGGCGCCTCTTCCGCCGGTTCGCCCTCGATCACCTCGCCCAGATCATCGCGCGGCAGCGGGCGCAGCAGTTCCGCGCCCACATTCTCCTCGACGATCTGACGGGGATAGAGGCTGCAGGGCGCATCCCCCGGCAGGCCCGTCCTGACCTCGGTCTCCACCTCGTCGAACTCTTCCAGCGCGGTCTCGCCGATGCGGAACTCCGACAGCGCCAGCGGCCCGTAGCCGAAGCAGAACAGGCTGCGGATATATTGCCAGTCGCCGACGATCTCGGTCCAGGACATCGCGGCGAAGGGCGGCGCATAGCGATGCCGCCCCAGCACCACCGGCACCGCGCCATCCGGCACCACCTGGTTGCGCCAGCCGCCGATGGCATACCGGTTCTCGCGTTCCAGCGGCTTCGGCGGCGGGATCAGCGCATTGACCAGCAACTGCCCGACCACGGTCAGACCGGCCGTCACGAGGCTGACCCCAAGCTGGCTGGTGATGCCCAGCATGCCCGCCAGCGGCCCGCCGAAGGCCACAGCGGCAACGCTGACCACGATGGACAGGATCGAGCGCAGCGCATCATCCCCCGGCACCAGCCGGATGACGACATGCACCCCGTCGCGCGGCCGCACGACATGCCAGAAGCGCGGGTCGATGACCGCACTGCCCTTCGGGCTGACCAGCATGACGCGCAGCGCCCCGCGTTCCTCTGGCGCCAGACCGGGCAGCGCCAGTGCGACGATCGCCTCGAGGGTCAGGCCGGGCGGCACCTGAAGATCGGCCCGGCCAAAACCGGGATCGATGGCGCGGGCGGCGGTGACGGGGATCCGCGCGGCCGTCATCGCCGGGCCTCCGAGACCAGATCAACATGCCTGTAATGGCCGGTAAAACGGTGTTTCCAGCGCCCGTTATCATAGGCTTCCAGCACGGCTGCGCGGCGGTCAGCCATATGGATCATCACCCCGTGCCGCACCACGATGCCGACATGGCTGCGCAACCGCCCGCGCCGGAACACCGCGATATCGAAGGCGATGCCCGGGCCTTCGACCGGCAGCCAGAGCGGCGAGGTCTCGGCCCCGTCCATCAGCGCCGCGACCTCGCCCTGTTCCGCCGCCGAGCTGTAGCCGAGGTAATCCGGCAGGCTGATCGCCAGCTCCTCGCGGTAGATCACGCAGGCCAGCCCCCAGCAGTCGCAGCCCGCGCGATCCCGGCCGAGATCGCCATGAGGAATGCCGATGAAGCGATCAGACCAAGTCATAGGTGCAGCTCCGGGAAACGGCCGCGCGACATCCGCCCGGCCGGAAACGGCTCGTTCTCGATCTCGTCGCGGGAGAAACTCAGTTTGATCTCCCCGGCATCGATATCGGCCGAGAGGATCTGCATATCGGTGAACTCGGCCTCGACCAGATCCGGCGAGGCGGCCAGAACCACCGCCATGGCGATGGTGGCGCGCGAGGTGAAGGAGCGCACGAGGCGCACCATCTCCCGGTCCAGCGCCTCCAGCACAATCTGACCGGCGGCGGGCGTATCCTCCAGATCGGAAGGCACCAGCGCCGAGGCGATGACCCAGAGATAGGGCTCCGAGACCGGATCGGCCCCGGCCCAGCCGGAGCGGGTGCCGTAGATCACATCCGGTTCCGAGGCGAGGCGTTCGGTATTGTCGGTCGAAAGCCGGATCGGCGCGGGCAGATCGGGGTGATCGATCCGAAACAACACCACCTGAAGCTCGGTGCTGTCCTCGGCCTCCTGTGCCAGCCGGGCATTGAGCGAGAGCCTCCTCATGGCAGCACCACCACATTGAAGCGCTTGCGGAACTCGACCTGCCCGACGATGGATTCGACCGGCACCTGATCGCCGAAGCGGCAGAGCCAGCGCGCCGACAGCAGAAGGCGATTGCCCGCGCCATCGAGCAGCGTCTCGCCGCTCGCGGACAGCATCTCCCAGCCATCGGTCGTCGGATCGGGCATCCAGAACAGCCGGACACCGCCCGCGCAGTCCCGCTCGTAGAAGCGGTCGAAGATTGCCTTCTGGTTCCGGCTCAGGATCAGCGACAGCGTGACCAGCCGGGCCGCGCTGCTGAAGCGCCGCGCCCAGCCCGGCGGGCCAGCCTCGGCAAGCCGTTTCTGACGGCTGTCCTGAAGCTGGGTCTGCCAGCTGTCGCGCTCGGGGCGCGGAAGTTCGGCGGGCCATTCGGGATGCGCCATCACCGGACCCTCGGGGTCGGGCGGGCGCCGAATTCCGACTGCATGGCCCGGCGCAGCGGGTTGCCGCGCTGGCTCAGCGCCCCGGCGACCGAGCGGCCGATGGTCATGGTGACCTGCGGGCGCCCCTGATCATCCACGCCCTCTTCGGTCTCGATCTTCTGGCCGGAATGGTCATTGATCACGAAGGAGACCTGCGGCGCCACCACGGTCGGCGCCACGGCCTGCGCGCCCCCACCGCCCGCAGGCGGTGCGGAGGTCAGGATCTGCTGCGTCTGGCTGGCGTTGAAGATCCGCGCGGCCCCGGTCGCCTCCAGCTCCGGCCCGTTCTCGCCGACGATCCGCCAGCCGCCCCCATGATCGCCGCCCGCCGCAAAGCCGGGAATGCCGAGACCCTGACCGATCAGGCCGAGGATGCCGCCAAAGAGGCCGCCGCCTGCGCCCTGACCGCCGCCGGTGAAGGCCTGCGCCAGCATGGTCCCGAACGTGTCAAACCCGCCGCCCAGCGTGCCAAGCTGCGCCTGTGCCGAGAGCGTGGTGCCTTCGAACTTCGCCATCGCGGCCTCGGCCGCCGCGAGGCGCTTGTCCCAGTGCATCGCGCTGGTCGGGTTGTTGGCATCATAGCCCTGCGGCCGCTCGAAGCCGGTGAAGGCATGGGTGGCCTCGTAAAGGCTGTCCGAGGCCATCAGCCGTCTGAACGCCCCGCGTTCCGAGGTCAGCAATTCCTGCCAGGCGAACTCGAGCTGCGCCTGCACATTGCCCAGATTGCCTTGCCCGCCGATGAAGTCGAAGAGCCTGCCCTTGCGGTCATTGTGCTGAAAGAGGCCAAAGGCCTGACCGGCATCCCCCACCGCCAGCGGATTGAACCCGCTTTCCGCCGCGACATTGCCCATGATGCCCGCGATCTGGTGCGGCGCGAGGCCCTTGGCCGCGAAGAAGGCCCAGACCTGTTGCTGGACATTGGCGCTGCCGCCAAGGCCTGCGGCACCCGCCGTGTCATAGCCGCCCACCGCCCCGGCGGTACTGGCCGAGAGCAGGTTGGCCACGCCCGGCCCGCCGATCATCACCGTGGCGGCGGTCACTGACATGGACTGCACCGGCGCCGTGGCCTGCGCCACCAGTGCCCGTTCATCGGGTGCCGTCTGGCCGGTCAGCCGCCCGAAGATGCCCGACCAGCCGCCGACATCGCCCCAGGTGCCGAGATCGGTGCCGAGGATCGCGTTCTTCAGCGGATTGCGCAGCGCGAGGTCGAAGAACATCCCCTCGATCTCGCCCAGCATCTCCGACAGCGCGCCCTTCGGATCGCCGCCGCGCAGCCTGTCCAGCACGCTGTCGATGGCATCCTCGCCCGCCGACTGAACCCGCTTCCAGGCATCGGCCTGCGTCTCGATGCTCCGGGCCAGCTCGGCCCGCGCCAGAGCGTTGCGGCGGATCGCCTCCGCTTCCTCGCCCACAAAGCCCTGCTGCCGGATCTCGCGTTCCGCCTGCACCAGCGCCAGCACCCGTGCCCGCACGGCCTCGGTCTGACCGGCCAGCGCCAGTTCCAGATGCAGTTGCTGCACCGCCTCCTGCTGACCGCGCAGGACGTCCAGCTGTTCCTGACGCAGCCCCGCCAGCGCCCGGGTGCGCACCTGTTCGGCCGAGGCCGCCGCCACCGTGGCATCGGCGCCCGCCGCGATCTGGCGCGCATAGTCCTTCTCGGCCTCGATCTGCGCCCGCATCTGCGGATTGCGCTCGGCCGCGAGCCGGGCGTCATAGCCGTCCATCAGCCCGGTGGTGGCAATATCGTTCAGCGCGCGCTGGCGGTCGCGTTCGGCCTCGGCCGCCGCCCGGGCCAGCGCGCGCATCCGGTGCGCCTCGGCCTCGAGAAGGCCCATCTTGCGCTTGCGGATCTCGACCTCGGCCTCGGCCAGCGCATTGGTCCGCAGCCGTTCGGCATTGCTGGCCCCGATCAGCCCGGTCTCGCGGGTGATCGCCGCCAGCCGGTCCTGCTGATCCGCCATCCACTCCCGGCGGGCCTCGAGCGCCGCCTGTTCCTGCGCCGCCAGTTGCAGCGAGAGGCTGATCCGGGCGCGCAGCCAGTCGGCGCTGCCCTTCTCGACGCCGATGCCCTTCAGGCGCAGATCGAGGTTCTCGCGCGCCTGCGCCGCCTTCAGCCGCTCCACCTCGATACTGTCCGACCCGAACCGCGCGGTCACCGCCAGCAGGTCGGCCTCCTGTCGGTAGCCGGTGACCATCTGGTCCACCTGCCGCTTCTTCGCCTCGGCCCGCGCGGTCTCGATCGCCTGAATGCCAAGCAGGGTATCGGCCTGCTGCTTCAGCTGGTCGATCAGCGCCTGCTCATCCTTGGATATGCCGTCCTTCAGCCGGGCGAGGTGATCCACCGCCTGCAGCAGGGTCTGCATTGCGGCAATCTGGGCATCGATCCCTTCCGCCTTCTCAAATCCGCGCACGGCGTCGTCAAAGGCGCCAAGCGATGCCGCATAGGGCCGGGCATTGCCCCAGCCCGAGCCGCCCAGATCAAAGAACTCCGCGATCCGGCCCTCATTGCCGCCGCGACGGTTGTTCTCCTTCATCAGGCCCAGCATGTCCCGCACGGCACTGCTGGTCGCCTTCAGCTTCTGATCGACGCTGAGACGGTCCAGACCCGAGAGGATGGCATAGAGTTCCTGCGCCGCCGTGGCGCCGACCCCGAATTGCCGCGACAGATCTTCAGCGCTGGAACCCGCGAGATCGGCCGACCGCTTGTAACGGTCAAATGCCGTCGTCAGCTCGGCCATCCGCTCTTCGAGGGATTTGCTGGAGACCGCGAGAGCACTGAAGCCCTGAATGCCGACCGCCGCCAGTGTGGTGAAGCCGATGATGGCAAGGTTCAGCGGGCTGGCGATTGCCGTCAGGCCCTGCAACAGCCCCCGTGCCGCCTTCTCGCCGCCGCCCATCTGCTGCGCGATGCCCGCGAGCTGCGAGCCCTGCTGCAGGCCGATCATCAGCGGGTTCATCCCCATCGCCGCCGTCACGCCGATGTCGAAGCCCTGCGCCCCGATATTCGCGGTATAGGCACTCGATGGCGCACCGCCGCGCGGACCGGGCTGTTGCACCGGGGCCAGCATGCCCTGCGCGGCTGCCGCCCGCGCAGCCCCCGCCTCGCGCGCCGAGATCGCTCCCAGCCGTTCCGCCTCGGCAATATCGCGCAGCGCCATCTCATACTGCCGCGAGGCCGCGAAGAGCGGATTGTAGCGCGCCCGGATCTCGTCGAGCATCAGCCCGTGCCGCAGTCCCGAGGCCGTGCTGTCCTCCGTGGCCCGCGACAGCCCCGACCAGGCGGCAATCGCCCGCTGCATCGCGGTTTCCTGCGCGGCAAGCGCGGTGGTCATGCCGACCAGCCCGGTCTGGGCATGGCGCGCCCCGGCGGCAAGGCCATCCAGTACCGGCGCGGTGGCGCCGCCTGCCGAGGCCAGATCCCGCGCCCCGACCGCCACGCCCCGCGTCGCCTGCGTCAGATCCGCCATCTCGCGCCGGGCCTGATCGGCCACCACGCGGATCAGCATGTCGAGATTGATCTTGCCATCGGCGGTCATGTTTTACCTGCTGTTCAATGCGTCTTTTGCGGCGGCCTCGACGGTCTGGAACCCGGCCCAGAGTTCGGGGGTGATCACGATCCCGGCGCTGTCCCAGGCGGCGCGGCAGGCGGCGTAATCGAGACCGAGCCAGAGGGGCGGCCCGCCGAAGACCGGCGAGACCCGCCACTGGTTGCTGACCGCGAAGAAGGCCTCGAGCGCGGGAAGGTTCTCGGCCCAGAGCCCGAAGCTCCGGTCAGCCTCCTCAAGGGCCAGGCCGAAGAAGGCCGCATCGGCTTCGGCCGCGCGGCGGTCCGCGCCGGAGAAACCGCCCCCGGCCCAGACCCGCCCCGCCTCGCTCAGTTTCCCCGCTTCGCGCCCAGCATCGCCGCGTTGTAGGTCTCCAGCAGCGCCACCCGCACGAAGGGCAGATCGATCATCCGGTCGCGGGTCGCATCATTGAAGGCGATCTCCTCGCCCGCATCATCGACCACGCCCTCCCAGCCGGTCAGGATCTCGCGCAGATAGGTCGCGGTCCCCTCGGCCGTCATCGTGTCATGGGCCGTGACCTCGCTGACCGGCAGCGCCCGGAACCGCGCGGTGAAGGTCTGGGTGTCATGCCCGCCATCGACAGGCACCGAGAGTTTGACGGTGTGCGAGAACTCGGGCTTTTGCAGCAGCTTGAACAAGGGAAGGCTCCTTCAGGTGAATGCGAGGGTCAGCTGGTCATTGCCGCTGTCCGGCAGCGGCACGCCGCGCAGCGGCCATTCGACGATGCGGTTCTGCTGTTCGAGCCCGGAGGGGCGCTGCAGCTGCAGGCGCGGCACCGTCAGGGTGCAGATCTTCCCGGCGCCGGTGCCATGCACGAGGCTCAGCGGCACCAGACCGCCCGCCGCCGCCAGCGCATAGGGGTTCAGCGTGGCCAGCGGCACCGCCTCGACGGTGAAGTCGATCATCTCGGAGATCTTCTCGATGATCACGCTTTCCGAGCCGATCAGGAACCGGGTCGAGACGCTATTGCCAAGGTTCAGCGCCAGCGAGCGCAGCACCAGCGCGGTCGCATCCACCGTGAACGTGGGCGTATTGGCCGAGGTCGCGACCTGCGGGAACTGGCTGAGCTGGGTGCCGAGCGTGACCGTGGGCAGCGCCTGCGACGACGGCTGCACGAAGAGCCCGGTCAGCTCCGCCTCCAGATAGACGATGCCCTGGGCATCGACCCGCAGCGTGCCGGTGCCGCGCGCGCCGAGGATCTTGTAAAGCGTGCCCGCGATATTGAGGCAGATCGTGGCCGAGGAATGGTTCTTCGACACCCGGCTGTAGGTCACCGAAGCCCCGGCGGCGATCACCTCGGCAAAGCCAAGCGCCTTCAGGACCGGCCCGAAGGCCGGGGCGCTGCCCGCCGTGCCCGACCCCTTCAGCTCGACCTTGAAGGAAAGCTTCGCATGCAAGCCACTCGGGATCGTGCCCGAGGCGCCCATCCACGGCATCTCCAGCGCCCGGTCCACATCCTGCCCCTCCATCGGCATGAGCCGCACATCGGTGGCAAGGAGCGCATTCGCCGCGCCGGTGGGCGTGGCATCGACCCCGTAGCTGGTCTCGGTCTTGAGGAGGAGGGTTTTCTCGTCCCAGTAAAGCGGCATTTATTCCTCCTTTACGGCGGGTTTTGCGGGCTTTGCCGCAGGCGGTTTTTGGGGAGCGGCCTCGTCGAGCGGGGTCAGGCTGCCATCGGCATTGCGGATGTAGCTGCCGCCCTCGGCGGGCAGCGGATGGGGCGCGGTCATCGCGATATCCTCAGCTGGTTGGAAAGGGCGAGGTCGATCTGGTAGAGGATCAGCCCCGCATTCATGCTCATCAGGCTGCCCCGGACGAGCCGCAGAACCCCGGTGGCGGGACCGGCCGGGCACCAGCCGCACAGCGCGCCCAGCACCGCATCGATCAGCGCCTTCAGCGGATCGCCGCCGCGCTGGCCCGCCGCGTCATGCACCCGCAGCGCCAGCATCACCGTCAGGATCTCGTCGGTATCCTGCACATAGGCCCCGGCGGCGGCCGCGACATGGCCGCCCTGAATGCCCGCAGGCAGCACGAAGGCGGCAGGCGTCTTCGCGGGCAGCTTGCCCGCCTCGATCAGCCTGCCAAAATCGACCGCCCCCGCGACCCGGCCGGTCAGGGCCGGGACCGTATCCGACAGCCGAGCGGAGATCGCCCCGATCATCAGATGTAGCCCCGCAGGTTCTCTGCGGTCAGCGGGCGGTCGCGGTCGGTGAGCCGCGCGCCGGTGCCGCCGGTTTCCACCGGGGCAAGCGTGGTGGCATGCAGCACGACAGACCCGGCGGCCATGCCCTCGAGCGTCTTCATCGCCTCCTTGTAATCGGCTTCGATCTTCTCGTCGGGCTTGTAGACATGCAGTTTCCAGATCGCGATGGCCTCGGCGATCTCGCGGATCTCCGGCGGCGTCCCGGCCAGCGGCACCACGAAGCGGGTGCCGAGGCGGCCGTTGATCGTGGCATCGGCATTGGCCAGCGCCCGCGCCACCACCCCGGTATCGATCGCCCCGGCCGGGGGCGTCGCGCGGTCGGTGATGCCGAGCAGCATGTCGGCGCCATAGCGTTCGGTCAGGTTCTCGAGCGTGGCATAGGTCATCGGATACAGGGCTTTCCGGCAGGGGATCGGCCCCGGCGGCGCGCAGGCCGCCGGATCGTCTTAGAGGGTTTCGAGATCGTCCCAGCTGGCCCCGGCCAGCGCGCCAGTGCCCTTCAGCCCGGTGAACTCGGTCAGGGTCAGCGGGATCGGATCGCCGGGGGCGAAGCGGTAGCCGTCATGCTCGATGGCGCTGGCCACCGTGGCGATCCGGCGCTCGGACAGGAATTCGGGCGCCGGGCCCTTGGGCAGGATCGGGGCGGGATTGGGGCCGATGGAGGCGATGGCCTGCATCCGCGCCGCCCGCTCAGCCTCTTTCGCGGGGCTGGCGGAATATTCGACGGCACCAGCTCCGACATCCCCTGCATCGCCGTTGCCGTCGGGCTGCGCGCCGGTCATCTGGCTTGCGGCCCCTGTGCGCTCCCCGGCCCGGTCGGGCGTGCCGCCGCTGAGGCTGTCATTGGAGCCCTGGGTGTTCTTGCGCGGCGCCATGTCACTGCACCGCGTTCTGGACGAAGTAGCCGACGTCCTTTGCGATCACGAGTTCCTTGACCCGCTCGCCCGTCCGCACCCGGTAGCCACCCTGCAGCCCGACATCCGGGTCTTCGATCCGGCCCGAGATCCGGCTGCCATATTCGGCGGTGGCGCCGAAGGTGATGCCGCCGCGCTCGACCGAAGCGCCGGGGTTGAGGTGCAGCATGGCCAGATGCTTGCCCCAGCACCGGCTGAGTGACGGCGCCTGACCGGGCTTGGCGGTATTCACCCAGGCATCGCCGATCAGCAGCCGTTGCAGCCCCTCGCCCGAGAAGAGCTCGATGAACTGCTCGCGGCTCACGAGGCCCGAGGTCTGGGTGCCGCCCTTGATCGCGTTGACGATGATCGGATGCGAGGACAGCTTCGACCAGACCGGCCGCCCCATCACCCAGGTATTCGGGCGATAGACCAGCGTCGATTCCTGCCCGGTCTTCAGCGCGGTGATCGGGTCCGAATTGGCGTAATCCGACCATTGCGAGCTGCCCGACAGCGTGACCCGCTTGTCGGCGGCATAGGTGTTGAGGTTGTGGACCAGCCCCGCCACCCGCACCTCGCGGATGTTCTGCAGCACATCGGTCAGCATCTCGACCGCATGGCTTTCCGGGTCGATGGCCGACAGGCCCCGGGCGCGGGCATTGGCGGCAGCCTCGACATCGGAATGCACGATGGGCGCGTCGAAGCCGTAATCCTCGACGGCGGATTCCTTCTCCTCGCCGGTGAACTCCAGCTGCTGCACGCGACCCTTGCGGCCGACCCGGCCGTCAGGAATGGCGAAGGCATCGGCCAGCGGATATTCGGTCCATTTGAAGATCTCGCCGCCGACCGTCTGACGCGGCAGAACCTCGTCGGCGATATAGGTGATCGACGGGTTGCGATAGCCGACCGAGATGGCGGTCAGGACGGGATCGACGGTAAACGGGCGTTTCGGGGCCATGGGTTACTCCTCTCAGGCGCGGTCGAGCAGGCTCGGCGCGAGCCAGATGTCGATGATGTCGCCGGCAACCCCCGGCTGGATGGCGAAGCCGACCACCCGGCGGGTGGTGGCAGCGGCGGCGCTGGCCGCGATGGCCTTGCCCGCGGCATCCGCCATCAGCGGCGCCCCGGCGGTGACGGTGCCGCCCAGATCGACCGCTGCCATGCCCGCCAGGACGACATCACACATGCCGCCTGCCTCGGCGCCCATCGCCTCGGATACTCCGAGGGCGGGGGCGGTCGCCGTGGCGGCCTGCGCGATCTTCGACGAGGCGGCGACATCGGAGAAGGCCACGATGCGGCGGCCCGCGATGGCGGCCGAGGCCTCGAAGGCCCGGATGAAGGTCGGGATCATTGCTTGCCCTCCGAAACGGCGGTGACGGCGGCGGTCCAGCCGAGGTCGATCCCGGCGGCCTTCTGCTTCGCCTGATAGGCCCGCGCCCGGGCGACCAGATCGCCGCTGTCGGCGGCCTGCAGCGCGATCTCGCCCGAGGGCAGTTCGGCGGTGACCGCGGGCATGGCGCCGATCAGCTCCTCGGTGCCCTTGGCATCGGCCATATGCATGGCGATGTAGCGCTCGCGCATCGGCTTCACGCCGACCCGGCCCTCGCTGATCGCCCATCCACGAAGGCGGTGGCGCGGTCGCGGGCGGTGGTGTCCTGCAGCGCCTTCAGCCGGGTCGAGACATCGGCCAGTTCGGATTGCAGGGCGGTGATCTCGGCCGGTTGCGCGGTGGTCCGCGCCTGCGCGGCGGCGAGGATCGCCTCGGGCGTGGCTTCGGTCACGCCAAGCGCCAGCCCGATCTGGCCCAGGTGAACCGCCCCGGGTTTGCCGGAGGCTGATTTTGGTTAGTTACGCGGCGATGTCTTCAGTTTCCAGAGCGGCGTAGAAGTTTGCCTCTGCTTCTGCCGGAGGGACGTTCCCGATCGGCTCGAGCAG
>NZ_QXXQ01000003.1 GCF_003570715.1 Gemmobacter lutimaris
CGACTGCGGGTCCAAGGCCGGGTTCCTTCAGGCCACTGTTGCCTTCGGCATGGCTCGCCCGGATCTGCGGGACGAGTTCACCGCCTATCTTCACGATACGATCGCCCAGCAGAAAGCCGCCCAGTAATCCCTGTGCCTGCCGCCCGCCTGCTGGATCTGACGCGGCTGATGTCGCGTCTGGGCCGACAGGCAGCTACAGGTATCGACAGGGTAGAGCTTGCCTATCTTGACCGCTTTCTGGCGGATCACAAAACGGGCGGGCCCGCGCTTTATGCGCTGGTCCGTCTTTCGTCTGCCGTGGCGCTGCTGGATGCGCCTGCCACCGCACAGGTGGCCCGGCTCGCCCGCGGGGAACAACCCCTGCCTGCCCCTACACTTGCCGCGCGCCTTCGGTTCCGTTCCAACCCCGCACGGGCACAGGCCGAAACCGCCATTCGCAAATTGGCCAGCACCACGCTGCCTGTGGGGTTCATCGGGCTTCTGTTGCAGCGGCTGCCCCCGGATTGTCGATACTACAACGTCGGCCATAGCCATCTGAATACGGCGTTGTTCCGTGCCTTGCGGAGACGGGGCATCCGCAGTTCGGTGCTTTTGCATGACGTGATTCCGCTCGACCACCCGGAATATACCCGCGCAGGCATTCCAGAGGTCTTTGCACGCAAGCTGGCGGCGGTGGCGGGCGGGGCGGATCGGGTGATCCATACCGCACAGGTGACGCGGCAGGCGAATGAGGCGCAATTGCGCGGCTTTGGCCCGGTGCCGGAGGCAGTTGTCGCGCCGCTTGGCATCACGGTTGCCGATCCGGGCTCGCTGCACTTGCCGGCGCTTGACCCGGCGCGACCTTATTTCGTGACGGTTGGCACGATTGAGCCGCGCAAGAATCACATGCTGCTGCTGGATGTCTGGCAAGCGCTGGGCGCGCATCTGCCTGAGGACAGGATGCCGCAACTTGTTATCGCGGGCAGCCGCGGCTGGAGGAACGAGGCGGTTTTTGCCCGGCTGGATGCAGCCCCTCGCCATGTGATCGAGGCACCAGGGCTGGACGATGCCGCCCTGTCGCACCTGCTGATCAACGCGCGGGCACTGCTGTTTCCCAGCCTGGCCGAAGGCTTTGGCCTGCCCCCGCTGGAGGCGCGCGCGTTGGGGGTTCCTGTTTTCGTGTCGGACCTGCCGGTTCTGCGTGAACTTCTGGGTGATACGGCCATTTACCTCGGGACTTCAGATGTTTATTCTTGGTCGGAAACAATAATCCGGGCGTTGTCAGCCGGTCCGCACCCAGACGCGGCAGCCGCAGCATACCGGGAGACGGGGATGGCAGCGGCAGGTCCTGAGTGGGATGCCCATTTCAAACTCGTCTTAAGCAATGACTGGTAAACCGGGCCGGTATTTTCCGGTCGGAGAGAGTGTGTGGGAATACTTGGGTCATATCAGCTTCGGCTTGCGCGCAAGCGCTGGCGGATTCGCGCGTTTCGCAAACGACGCGAGCTGAAACCTGTTGCTGATCGCACGGGCGCCATCCGGTCGGGTGACCTTCTGCTGTTCTCGACCCTGCGGAACGAGAAAGTTCGCCTGTCTTGGTTTCTGCGCTATTACCGTGACCTCGGCATTGATCATTTCCTTTTCGTGGACAATGACAGCGATGACGGGTCGCGCGAATATCTGGCGGCGCAGCCCGATGTCTCGGTCTGGACCACGCGGGCCAGTTACAAACGATCCCGTTTCGGCGTGGACTGGCTGAACTGGCTGCAAATGCGCTACGGTCATGGCCATTGGACGCTGGTTGTCGATTCAGACGAATTCTTCGTTTATCCCTTCTGCGACACCCGGCCCTTGCGTGCCCTGACCGACTGGCTTGACGCGAGTTCCATCAAGTCGTTCTCGGCCATGCTGCTGGACATGTATCCCAAAGGCCCCTTTGGTGAACATGTTTACCGCGAAGGCACCGATCCGTTCGAGATCGCGCAATGGTTCGACAGTGGCAATTACACCATGTCGAAGAACCGCAAGTTCGGGAACCTGTGGATTCAGGGTGGTCCCCGCGCGCGCACCTTTTTTACAGATGCACCGGAACGCGCACCGGCACTGAACAAGATCCCGCTGGTGAAATGGCACCGCGATTATGCCTATGTCAGTTCGACCCACATGCTTCTGCCGCGCGGGCTGAACCTTGTTTATGACGAATGGGGCGGCGAGAAGGCCTCGGGTTGTCTTCTGCATGCCAAGTTCCTCGATACCTTCGCCCACAAGGCGGCCGAGGAAATGGCCCGCAAGCAGCACTATGCCAACAGTCACGAATATCGCGCCTATCAGGAGGGTTTGGCCGCCAGCCCGGATTTCTGGTGCAAGTGGAGCGAGAAATACATCAATTGGCGCCAGCTTGAGATTCTCGGGCTGATGTCCAAGGGCAACTGGGCATGAGGGGGCAGGGGTGAGCGTCGGCTTCGTCATGCTCTGTCACACCGCGCTTGGCCGTGCCGCGCAGGTGGCGCGTTACTGGGCCGAACATGGCTGCCCGGTGGTGATCCATGTTGACAAGCGTGTGTCGAAATCGGCGCTGCGCCGCATGACGCGTGATCTGGAAGGGGTGGCTGACGTCCGCTTTTCACAGCGCCATGCCTGCGAATGGGGAAGCTGGGGCCTTGTCGCGGCTACACAGGCTGCCGCCACGCTGATGCTGCGGGAATTTCCGGGGGTGCGGCATGTCTATCTTGCCTCCGGCTCGTGCCTGCCGCTGCGCCCGGTCGAGGAGTTGGTCGCCTATCTGGATGGACGGCCGAAAACCGATTTCATCGAAAGCGTCACGACCGAGGATGTCGGCTGGACGATCGGCGGGCTGAACATCGAACGCTTCACCCTGCGATTCCCGTTTTCATGGCGCAAGCAGCGGCGGCTGTTCGATGGCTATGTCCGGCTGCAACGTCGTGTCGGTTATCGTAGGCGAATCCCCCCCGCGCTGGTGCCGCATCTGGGAAGCCAGTGGTGGTGTCTGACCCGACAAACCCTGTCCGCCATTCTGGAAGACCCGGAGCGCCCCGCCTATGACCGCTATTTCCGCAAGGTCTGGATCCCCGATGAAAGCTATTTCCAGACGCTTGTGCGTCAGGTCTCGGCCAATGTGGAAAGCCGGTCTCTGACCCTGTCGAAGTTCGATTTTCAGGGCAAACCGCATATCTTTTACGACGATCACCTGCAATTGCTGCGCCGGTCCGACTGTTTTGTGGCGCGCAAGATCTGGCCGCATGCCGACAAGCTTTACCGCATCTTCCTGTCAGACGATCTGGCTCGCCAGCCAGCGGCAGAGCCTAATCCGGGCAAGATCGACCGGCTGTTCGCCAAGGCCGTGGAACGCCGCACCAAGGGCCGTGCCGGGCTTTACATGCAAAGCCGTTTCCCGAACCTGCATTGGGAAAACGGCATGACGGCCGCGCCCTATTCTGTGTTCGAAGGGTTTTCCGACCTGTTCGAGAATTTCGACATCTGGCTGGGCAAGGTCACTGGCTCGCGCGTGCATGGCCATCTGTTCGCCCCGGACCGGGTGGAGTTCGCGGGGGGCGAGACGGTCTATAACGGCGCCCTGTCCGACAGCGCCGATCTGCGCGATTACAACCTGCGCGGCTTTATGGGGAACCTGATGTGGAACACGCGGGGCGAGAGGCAGTGCTTCCAGTTCGGCCCGCGTGATAACCAGAAGATTGGCCCCTTCCTTGGCCGCGACCCGAATGCACAGGTCTCGGTCATCTCGGGCGCCTGGGCGGTGCCGCTGTTCCATTCCAACCGCAATTTCGGTGACATCCGCAAAGAGGCGGCGCGGCTTCAGAAGATCGAGGCGGAACATCTGGCCGAATTGCGTTCGCTGCATGTGAAGGCGCGGGTGCGAATCTGGACACTGGCGGAATTCATAGAAAACCCGATGGAACCGTTGCAAACCATCATCGACGAGATCAGCCCCCGCTCCAGCCGCCGCCTGACCGAAGCGCCGCGCATGTCGGATCTGACCGGCTTCGGCCAGTTCCTGCAAAACCTGCGCAATCAGGGGATGCAGCCGGTCCTGATGGGCGATTTTCCGGCCGGTGACGACCCCCGGCCTTCGACCACGCGGCGCGGCCGCCCCTATCTGGTGAAGTGATTTGCCCCTGACCGGATTTACCTCTTTCGTGATGTTCGCGGAAATGCGGACAGGCTCTAATTTCCTTGAGGCCAATCTGAACGCGCTGGAAGGCGTCGAATGCCACGGCGAGGTATTCAACCCGCATTTCATGGGCAAGAAAGACAATCTGTCGCTCTGGGGGATCGACATCGCGCAACGCGATGCCGACCCGTTTCCCGTGCTGGCGGCGATGCGGGCGGCGACGCCGGGGCTGGCGGGATTCCGTTGCTTCCACGATCACGACGCACGGGTGATCGACGCGGTTCTGGCCGATCCGGCCTGCGCCAAGATCATCCTGACCCGCAATCCGGTGGAAAGCTATGTCAGCCTGAAGATCGCGCAGGACACCGGGCAGTGGAAATTGCAGAACGCGGCGAAGCTGAAATCCGCGCGTGCGCATTTCGATGCCGCCGAGTTTGAGGCGCATCTGCGCACCGCCCAGGAATTTCAACTGTATCTGCTGCATGGGTTGCAGGTGTCGGGGCAGACGGCTTTCTACATCGACTATGAGGATCTGAATGATCTTGAGGTGCTGAACGGTCTTGCGGCCTTCCTTGGGATTCCGGCGCGGCTGGAGGTGACGGACCCCAAGCTGAAAAAGCAGAACCCCGAAGAGATTGCAGAAAAGGTGACCAATCCGGCCGAAATGGAACACTCGCTGGCGCGGCTGGATCGTTTCAACCTCGCCCGCACCCCTAATTTTGAACCCCGCCGCACACCCGGAATTCCGGGTTTTGTCGCCGCGGCGGATGCGCCCTTGCTTTATATGCCGCTTCGGGGCGGGCCAGAGGCAGAGGTGCGCGCATGGCTCGGCCGTCTGGGTGCAGGTGGCATTATGACGGATTTCGCGCAGAAAACCCTGCGCCAGTGGAAGCGTCAGAACGGAGGGCATCGCAGCTTCACCGTGCTGCGCCACCCGTTGTTGCGCGTCTATGCCGCCTTTCAGGATGCCGTCATGGCGGGTGGTGATCTGCATCGGCTGCTGGTCCGCAGCTACAAGCTGGATCTGCCTGCGCCCGACCAAGCCCTTACGGCAGAGGAAGAACGTGCCGCCTTTCTGGCGGTGCTGCGCTGGTTGAAGCTCTATCTGTCGGGGCAGACCGGGCAGAAGATCGACCCGCGCTTTGCCTCGCAAACCGCCGTGCTTCAGGGTTTTGCGCAGTTTCAGGGCCCGGATGCCGTGCTACGCGAGGAGCGTCTGGCCGAGGGGCTCGCTTGGCTTTGCGCCGAAACTGACGTTGCGATGCCGGATTTCACCGAAGATAACGCGCTGCCCGATGCGCTGGCCCGCATCCATGATCGCGAGATCGAAGATGCGGCGCGCGAGGCCTATCAGCGCGATTATGTCGGCTACGGCTTCGGCCGCTGGCGCGGTTGACGCTCAGGCGGCTTGTGGCGCGCGGCTTTCGGTCAGGATGGCGAACAGTTTTGCCGGGTCGGTATTGGCGCGCAACTTTGTGCAGATGCCACTGTCGCGCATGGTGCGGCTGACCAAGGCCAGCGCCTTCAGATGTTCCACGCCCGAATCTTTCGGGGCGAACAGGCCAAACACCAGATCGACCGGCTGCCGGTCAACACTGTCATAATCCAGCGGTTTTTCCAGCCGCACGAAAACGCCGACAATTCCGCTCAGATCTTCCAGACGCGCATGGGGCAGGGCGATTCCATGGCCCACGCCGGTCGGGCCAAGGCTTTCGCGTTCCTGCAAACCATCAATGGCGATGGAAGCATTCAGCTTGTAAGCCTGCGCCGCCATTTCACCCAGCTCCTGAAACAGGCGCTTCTTGCTGGTCAACTGGCTGACGACCCTGACGGCCTCAGGATTGAGAATCTTGGAAATGTCCATCAGGGTCGCCGTCTGTTCCACGCCGCAAGGGCGCCTATTTGCTGTTGCGCGGGTCGATCCAGCCGATATTGCCGTCATCCCGGCGATATACGACGTTCACCCCGCCATGTCCTTCATTGCGGAAGACGAGCATTTTCTGTCCTGCCAGCTCCATCTGCATCACCGCCTCGCCGACAGTGATCGAAGGAATCTTCGTCTCCATCTCGGCGATGACGATGGGCTGATCAGAGATTGCCTGACTCTCGTCGCCCTCATCGGTCGGGGCGAGGATATAGGAGGAACCGCCGTCGAATTCAACAGGTGCCGTGCGCTTGTGGTGATGGTCGCGCAGACGGCGTTTGTGACGGCGTAACTGCTTGTCCATTTTCTCGCGACAGGCTTCGAACGCGGCATAGACTTCGGATGCGCTGCCTTTCGCACTGGCATTCAGTCCGGTGGAAAGATGGATCGTGGCCTCGCATACGAATTCGTGCGCGGCCTTGGAAAACACAATCACAGCGTCGGTCGGGCGCTGGGCGTATTTTTCCACCACCTCGCCCAGTTCGGCCTTCACATGGGTCTGAAGCGCCTCACCGATATCAATCTGTTTTCCACTGATCTGGTAACGCATGGCTCCTCCTTCACGAAAACAGCACGGCAGATCCTGCATCATGCAGGGTTACCCGCTGATGAATTTTACATGGGGCCGCCTGCACTTGGATACCAGTCATATCGGCAGGAAGCTGCCGGTCATGTCTGGAGTCGGGGGCGGTTCTCGCACGCATCCCAAGCATTTGGCGGCAGGAGGGCGTGACTTGTCAACAGCTTCATGAAGGCCGCGTGACAGACGGTTTGTCGCGCCATCCTAGCGTCAACTCAGGCGGAAGCTCTGGCCCAGATAAACGCGGCGCACGGTTTCGTCGCGCACGATCTCGTCGGTGGTGCCGCTCATCAGCACATGTCCGTCATGCAGGATATAGGCGCGATCCACGATTCCCAGCGTTTCACGGACGTTGTGATCGGTGATCAGCACGCCAAGGCCGCGCAGCTTCAGATCCTGCACCAGATGGCGAATTTCTCCCACTGCGATGGGGTCCACACCTGCGAAGGGTTCGTCCAGCAGCAGGTATTTCGGTTCCGCCGCAAGGCAGCGCGCGATTTCGACCCGCCGCCGCTCACCGCCCGACAGCGCGAGCGCGGGTGCGCGGCGCAGGTGGGTGATAGAGAATTCGGACAGAAGTTCCTCAAGCCGCTCACGCCGCTTGTGGCCGTCGCGCTCGCGAATCTCCAGCACGGCAAGGATATTGTCCTCGACCGAAAGCCCCCGGAAGATCGACATTTCCTGCGGCAGATAGCCCACGCCGAGCCGTGCACGGCGATACATCGGCAAGGTGGTCACATCCTTGCCGTCGATCAGCACCTGCCCGCCCTCGGGCGTCACCAGACCGGCGATGGAGTAGAAACAGGTCGTCTTGCCCGAGCCGTTGGGGCCCAGAAGTGCCACGACCTCGCCGCGTTGCAGATCCAGCGTCACATCGCGGATCACAGGCCGTTTCTTGTAGCTTTTCCGCAAGCCACGCACATGCAGCCCGGCCGAACCCTCTGTCACCGCCAGATCCGCCATCACTTGTTGCCCGGCACGAAAGTCGTGGACACCCGCCCCTGCATGGTGCCGGTGCCCGCTTTCAGGTCGATGACCAGCTTCTGTCCGGCAATGGCGCTTTTGCCTTGGGTCAGCAGCACATCGCCCGTCATCACCAGATTGCCGGAGCCGATGGTATAAACGGCCTCTTTCGCTTCGGCCGCGTCGGTGGCATTGGCCATCGTCACGCCGCCCGAGGCATGTAGCCGTTCGATGGCCTTGCCGTCGGCGGCATATTCCACCTGCACCCGTGCAGCGGCGAGTTTCAGATCCCCCTGCGCCACCCGGACATTGCCGCTGAACACTGCCGTGCCAGTGGCCTGTTCGACGGTCAGGTTGTCGGCCTCCACCTGCACGGGCAGGCTGGTATCCTGCTTCAGCCCGCCGAACGCAATATTTGCCTGCTGCGCCCCTGCGACTACCGGCAGAAGCAGGCAGCTCAGGGCGAGGGCAAGAAGGGGGCGGCAGCGCATGATCGGCCTCTGTCAGGGGTTACGCGGCTGGTATATCAGGCGAACGCCACCGTTGAAAACCAGAACATACTGGCCCGGTGCGCCGGGGGCTTCCGTTACCGCCATGCCGCCCGCCTCGATCCGGCCGGGCGGGCCGAAGCCCTCAACCGGGCCATCGCTGCGCGCTTCGGTCGTATCCAGCCGCAGCCGCATCGCAGTGGTCTTCATCTCGTATCCGGCAGAGTTGGACACCAGAACGCCCGCATCCAGCGTTACGGTGGTTCCGTCGGCATCCACCTGCGCCTGTCCGGCAGATAGTGCGGTATGCGCGCCATCCGGCGTTTCCAGCCGCGCGCGGACGCTGCTGGCAGAGGTGCCTGCCTCTTCGGCGGGGCGTGCCTCGGCGGCGGTCACCGTGATCGTCGCCCCGTCGCGGGTCACCCCGGCGAGCGTAGGCGCTGTCATGCGTGGCTCGCGCAGGCGTTCGGCGATTTCGACATCGGAATAGGGGATGGCCGCATCAGGATCGACCGTGCGCGCGACAAGGAACAGCGTCGAGAGAATCGCCAGCGCAGACAATGGCAGGATGACCTTCAACCATCCCACCAGCCGCGAATGCGCGTCCCTCGCCATGGCCTAGACCACGCCCGCGCGCAGGCAGTCGTGAATGTGGATCAGCCCGACCACCTGTTGCGAGCTCTCGGGGTCCACCACGAAAAGCGAGGTGATCTTGCGGGCGTTCATTTCGGCCACCGCCTTTTCGGCCAGTGCCTCGGGGCCGATGGTGCGCGGATGGCGTGTCATCACCTGTTCGGCGGACAGCGACAGCAACCCGTCCATATGGCGCCGCAAGTCACCGTCGGTCACCACGCCGATCAGGTGACGATCTGCGTCGATCACGCCCAGCACGCCGAAGCCCTTCTGGCTCATGACCAGAAGCGCCTCGCTCATCGGGGTGTCACCGCTGACCAGCGGCAGGTCGGCATGCATCAGATGCCGCACGGTGGCCAGTTTCGCGCCCAGCTTGCCGCCGGGGTGGAACACGCGGAACTGGTCGGGTGTGAATTGCCGGTGCTCCATCAGCGCTACAGCCAGCGCATCCCCCAGTGCCAAGGTCATGGTGGTCGAGGTCGTCGGCACGATGCCGGTTTCGCAGGCTTCGGGCGCTGGCGGCAACAGGATGGCCACATCCGACTGCCTGAGCAGGGTCGAACCCGCCCGGCTTGCCACCCCGATCAGGGGAATGCTGAACCGCCGCGTATGGGCGATGACATCCGCAAGCTCCGGCGTCTCGCCGGAGTTCGACAGCACCAGTGCCACATCGTCCCCGGTCACCATGCCCAGATCGCCATGGCTCGCCTCGCCCGGATGGACGAATTGTGCCGGCGTGCCGGTTGAGGCGAAGGTGGCGGCGATCTTGCGGGCGATATGGCCGGATTTGCCCATGCCACAGACGATGACCCGCCCGCGTGCCTTCAGGATCAGATCGACCGCCGCGCTGAATGTGCCGTCCAGCGTATCGGCCAGCAGATCCAGCGCCTCCGATTCGCGGCGGATGACGCGGCGGCCAACGGCCAGAAAATCAGTGGTGGAAGAGGTCATTCGGTTCCTCCCAGCCCAGCAGATCGAGTTCTGCCCGCGTGGGAAGAAAATCGAAACACTTCTGCGCCAGATCCATCCGCCCCTCGCGGATAAGCCGCGCCTCCAGCGCCGCCTTCAGCTTGTGCAGATACAGCACGTCGGAGGCCGCATATTCCTTCTGCGCCTCGGTCAATTCGGCAGACCCCCAGTCCGAGGTCTGCTGCTGTTTCGAGACATCGACACCCACCAGTTCTGCCAGCAGGTATTTCAACCCATGCCGGTCGGTGAAGGTGCGGATCAGTTTCGACGCGATCTTGGTGCACCAGACCGGCGCGGTGGTCACGCCGAAGGCCTTCTGCATCGCCGCGATGTCGAAACGTCCGAAATGGAACAGCTTCAGCACCGCCGGATCGGTCAGCAGGCGTTCCAGATTCGGCGCGCTGGTCTGCCCGCGCGCGATCTGCACCAGATGCGCATGGCCGTCGCCCGCCGAAAGCTGCACCACGCACAGCCGGTCGCGGCGCGGGTCGAGACCCATGGTCTCGGTGTCGATTGCCACAACCGGGCCGAGGTCCAGCCCGTCGGGCAGGTCGTTCTGATGCAGGTAAATCGTCAATCTCGCCTCCGCTGGCCATATGGGTGGGGGATAGACCCGCCCGCGCCCGCGGTCAACGCCAGCCCGGCGCCACAAGCGAAAAGGCCCCGCCGGGGCGGGGCCTTTGACGTGTCGTCAGAGACGGATCAGCCTTTCTTGAGGCAGCGCTTGCCCAGAACCTCGGCAATCTGCACCGCGTTCAGCGCCGCGCCTTTGCGCAGGTTGTCGGACACGCACCAGAAGTTCAGCCCGTTTTCCACGGTCGAATCTTCGCGGATGCGGCTGACATAGGTGGCATATTCGCCGACACATTCCACCGGGGTGATGTAGCCACCGGCCTCGCGTTTATCGACGACAAGGATGCCCGGCGCCTCACGCAGGATGGCTTGCGCTTCCTGCCAGTCCAGCGGTTCCTCGAATTCGACGTTGATCGACTCGGAGTGACCCACGAACACCGGAACGCGCACACAGGTCGCGGTCAGCTTGATGTTCTTGTCGAGGATCTTCTTGGTCTCGGCGACCATCTTCCATTCTTCCTTGGTCGAGCCATCGTCCAGGAAGACGTCGATATGCGGGATCACGTTGAAGGCAATCTGCTTGGGATAGACCTTCGGCGCGACTTCCTGACCGGGGACGAACACGCCTTTGGTCTGGTTCCACAGCTCGTCCATCGCCTCTTTGCCCGTGCCGGAAACCGACTGGTAGGTCGAGACGACGACGCGCTTGATCTTCGCGCGGTCATGCAGCGGCTTCAGCGCCACCACCATCTGCGCGGTCGAGCAGTTGGGGTTCGCGATGATGTTCTTGTTCTTGTAGTTGTCCACCGCCTCGGCGTTCACTTCCGGCACGACCAGCGGGATTTCCGGGTCGTAGCGATACAGCGACGAGTTGTCGATCACCACGCAACCCTGCGAGGCCGCCTTGGGCGCATAGACCTTCGTTGCATCGGAGCCGATGGCGAAGAAGGCGATGTCCCAGCCGGTGAAATCGAACTCGGCCAGATCCTTGGTCTTCAAAGTCTTGTCGCCGAAGCTGACTTCAGTGCCCAGCGAATTGCGCGACGCAAGCGCCACGATCTCGTCCACCGGGAACTCGCGCTCGGCGAGGATGTTCAGCATTTCTTTGCCCACGTTGCCCGTGGCGCCGACGACGGCGACTCTGTAGCCCATCGGGGGGACCTCCATTTCACAGAGAAGACGAGGCCCCTTAGCCCAATCCCCCGGCGAGGGAAAGCGCGATCATCGCCGGTGAAGGATACGCGGGTCACGCTTTGTCAGTTCGGCCACGAAATCCGCCTCGCCCGCGAAGTTATGGCCCACATCCGCTGCCGTGCGCGGGCCTGACAGCGACAGCGAGGCGAAGAAGTCAAATCCGTAAAGCCGAAGCTCCGTCAGTGCCGAATCCGCCAGCAGGTCGATCAGCATGATGCCCGTGGTCGGGCCGACCCCCAGTTTCGTGCGCAGGACATTATAGCGCGGGCGCGGATAGCGGAAGAACCCCGGCTGTGATGCCACCAGCCATGAAATGCGGTGCAGCTTGGGCGACATCCACAACAGGCGCGGCTGGCCCAGCAGCCGGTGGCGCGCGGCTGGCATGCGAACGGCAAGGCCCACCCAGTCGGTTCGTGTGCCATGCGACCGGGCGGAGGGGATCGGCGCGGCGTTAATGCGGATCACCAGATCGGCGGTGTCGATCTCGGCCCCGAATGCGCCTTCCGCCAATGCGCGCGCATTGCCGACCAGCGCGACGCGCTTGCCTGCCAGCGGGGTCAGCAATTCGGCTTCGGGAATCGAGGCGGCCTGAAAGGCCGCATCATTCCGGCCGTATTTGGCAATCAGGTAGCCCAGCCGGTTCATTCCCGTCCTCCGGCCGCGCGGGCCTCGGCCAGTTTGGTGGCGAAGGCGGGTCGGTCAAAGCTGGGTGGCTGGCCGGGTTCGTGGCTGAAATGCGGATAATAGACCTCTGCCAGCCATGCCACGAAGGCCGCGCGCAAGGCTTCGTCATAGCCCAGCGCCTCGGGTGCCGCGAACAAGGCGTTCAACGCCTCTTGCCCCCCGGCATGCTGCACCAGTCCGGGCAGGTTGAAGAAGGCCTGGCCCAGCGTCACCACCGGCCGGTCATGAAAGAATGCCTGCAACCCCATCGAGGAGTTCAGCGTCACCACCCCGCGCGCGGCCGCAAGCTGGGCGAAACTGTCGGTCGCATTGTCCACCACCACTCGTCCGGTCGCCAGCAGCGGCTCCAGCAGCGGCCCCAGCGCCTGTTTGGCAGAAGGGTGTTCCTTCACCCGCAGGTGCCAGCTCTCGGGCAGATGCGGCACGGCCTGCGTCAGCGCGGTCAGAAACCCGCCCATCCCGCCGCACCATCCGGCGAACAGCCGGACCTGACTGTCATCGGGCACCTGAAGCGGGCAGAACAGGAAAGGCGTATCCGGCAGGCCATCGGCCCCGGCCTGCCCCACATCGGCGCGACGCGAGGCGCGTGCGCTGAGGCCCGCACCCGCCTCGCGCCAGCGATGGGTTTCATGCAGCGCGGCCCAGGCGCGAAAGAATTCGGGGTCCTGTGGAACGCTGCTTTCGGCATTCACCCCTGCCGGGTCCAGCGTGATCCGTCCTGGCAGCGGGGCAAGCTCGGCATGCAGCACCGGCGCCCCCGCGTCGCGGGCGCCCTGAAGCCAGGCCATGCGCGAGCCGGTCAGCCCGTTCCATGCCACGGCAACCCGGTCGGGGTGCGCGGTGAAATAGCTGCGCGCCCAGTTGTATTGCCCGCGCAAAAGCTGTCGCTTCAGCCAGCGCATCACGGGTCCGCGCGGCTGGCGCTTCGCCCGCGCCAGCGCAGTAGCCACGCGTGCCTCGGTCTCGGGCCAGTCGCGGAAGCGCAGCGGGGCGAAGGGCAGGCGGTGGGCTTCGCCTTCCACCTGCGCAAGGGCGGCAAAGACTGCCTCTTTCCGGGCGTTGTATTCAGCGGGATAGACGATCATCGGCCTGCCTTTCGCGCCACAAGATAGGGGCGTGGTGCGACAAGGGAAAGCTTAGTCCGTGCGATCCTGTGCCAGAAGGTAGACGGCGCACCCTGCCAGCATGACCAGCGCATAGAACAGAAACAGCGCCTGATAGGGCGCCTCGGGCGGCACGGGTGCCACGGCGGCATGCAGCCGCCCGGTGATCATCTGCGAAATCCCGACGCTGCCCATGCCGAACAGGTTGATCAGAGTTACCCCGCGTCCCACCAGATGCGGTGGGAAGAAGGCCCGGCCATGCGCGACGATCACCGCGAAAGTGGCGCCGGTCAGCCCGATCAGCACCATCAGACCGGGCGTCACCCAGCCCCCGGCTGCGGGCATGGCCCAAAGCGCCAGAAAGCCGCCAGCGCAGATCAGGTTGCCGGTCAGGATAACGCGCTTGCGCGAGTGGAACAGCCGGTCCAGTGGGCCATAGGCAAAATTCCCGGCCACCATCGCCAGCCCCATCGCCAGCGTCACCTGCCCGATGCGCGCGGTATCGGCGCCAAAGACATCGGCATAGTAAGGCCCGGCCCACAGCCCGCGCAGCGCGGCGGGCGGCATATAGGCCACTGACATCATGGCAAGGATCGGCCAGATCGCCGGCATCCGCAGCAAATCCAGCACCGAACCGCGCGCCTGCCCCGCCACCCGTTCCGGGTCACGCGCCAGCACGGCAACCAGCCCCGCGATGACCAGCGACACGGCCGCCAGCGCCACCAGCGTCTCGCGCCAGCCGAAACTCTCTACCGCCCATGCCAGCGGAAGGGAGCCCGCGATATTGCCCAGATTGCCGATGCCGATAACCGCACCCGCCAGCGTTCCGAAGATTGCGGGCGCGTAGGTGCGGGCGAAGATGTAATAGGTCGCCATCAAGACGGGCGAACAGCCCACCCCGATCAGCGCCATGGCAAGCTGGATCTGCCATGCGGAGGAGGCGGCTGCGAACACCAATGCCCCGCCGCCTGCGCAAAGGCCGAACAGAACCGCTGCCGTGCGGCGCGGCCCGATCCGGTCCAGCGCAGAACCGACCGGGATCTGTGCCGCCGCGAAGGTCAGGAACCACAGGCCCGAGGCGGCGGCCAGATCCTCGGCCCCGATCCCCAGATCGGTTTTCAGGACCGGCGCCATGACCGCAAGGAAGGCGCGGTAGAATTGGCTTAACACATAGGCGGCGACCAGCGCCGAGATCCCGGCGCGCATCAGGCAGCCTGCGGCGCCCAGGGCTTTTCGCGGATCGGCAGATGCACCAGCGCCGAGAAGGCACCGACCCCGACGCCGATCCACCAGACCAGCGTATAGCCGCCCGTCAGGTCATACATCTTGCCGCCCAGCCAGACGCCAAGGAAGCCGCCGATCTGGTGCGACAGGAAGACGAAGCCGTAAAGCGTGCCCATGTAGCGCAGCCCGTAGATATGTGCGACCAGCCCGCTGGTCAGCGGCACGGTTGCCAGCCACAGTGCCCCCATGGACAGGGAAAACAGCAACACCGTCGTCGGCGTCATCGGCAGCAGGATGAACAGCGCTGCGATGATGGTGCGCGCGGTATAAACCCCTGCCAGGAGGTATTTCTTTGTGTATTTCTTGCCCAGCATCCCGGCGGTGATGGTGCCCACGATATTGGCAAGACCAATCACCGCGATGGCAACGGCGCCCAGGGCCGAGGTCGTCTCGATCCCCATGGCGGCCAGCGGGCCGTTCGGGTCGATCGGGCCGCACATCTCGGTCACGAAGGCCGGGAAATGCGCGGTGATGAAGGCAAGCTGATAGCCGCAGGAAAAGAACCCGAGGAAGATCATGATATAGGACGGGTCGGTGAAGGCGCGTTTCAGCACCGTGCCAAGGCTTTCCTCCAGCTCCTGCTTCGTTGCCATCTCGGGCGAGCGCAGGAAGGGCAGCGCCAGCAGCGTTGCCATGATGATGCCCGCGAAGATCAGGAACACCGTCTGCCACGGAAAGCTTTGCATCAGGATTTCGGCCAGCGGTGCGCCGATCACCTGACCGGCCGATCCGGCCGCCGTCGCAATCCCCAACGCGAGCGAGCGGTTTTCCGGCGAAGATGCGCGCCCCACCACGGCCAGCACCACGCCAAAGCCGGTGCCAGCGATACCGAAGCCCACCAGCACCTCGTAAAGCTGCATTTCCAGCGGTGTCATCGCATAGGCCGACAGCACCAGCCCCAGCGCGTACAGCACCGCACCGCCGATGATCGCCTTGCGGTCGCCGAACCGTTCCGCGACCGCACCGAACAGCGGCTGCCCGATGCCCCAGGCGAGGTTCTGGATGGCGATGGCCAGCGAAAATTCCGCGCGCGGCCAGCCGAATTCCTCGCCAATCGGGATCTGGAACATGCCGAAACTGGCCCTCAGGGCAAAGTTCAGCAACAAGATGGCACAGCCTGCAATCAGGACAGGCGTGAAAAGGGGGGCTTTGGTCATCGGCGCGCTCCGGGGTTCGGTGCAAGGTGATGCGCGCCTGCGGCAGGGTCAATTTGATTTTTGTGATCCATACAATGACCGTTCCTGATGCTTCTGGCAGCGATTTCGCCCTTGCGGCCACAATCGGCAGGAATTTATGCCACCCGCTGCCGATGCGGCTTGCCATGCAGGTGGTCCGTCGCGATGTTAGCGCGAACATTTATGGGGTTTCGGATGACGGATTGGTGGCGCGGCGCGGTGGTCTATCAGATCTATCCGCGCAGCTTTCAGGACAGTGATGGTGACGGCATCGGCGATCTGAAGGGCATTACTGCCCGGCTGGATCATGTGGCGGGGCTTGGCGTCGATGCAATCTGGCTGTCGCCGGTGTTCAGAAGCCCGATGGCCGACATGGGATATGATGTCAGCGATTATTGCGACATCGACCCGCTGTTCGGCACGCTGGAGGATTTCGACGCGCTGGTCGCGCGGGCGCATGATCTGGGGCTGAAGGTCATCATTGATCAGGTGATCAGCCATTCGTCGGACCAGCACCCCGCCTTTGTCGAAAGCCGCAAGGACCGCAGCAACCCAAAGGCCGACTGGTATGTCTGGGCCGATCCGAAGCCCGATGGCAGCCCGCCCTCGAACTGGCTTTCGGTCTTTGGCGGCAGCGCATGGGAGTGGGATTCGCGGCGGCGGCAATATTACCTGCACAACTTCCTGACCTCACAGCCCGACTTCAATTTCCACAACCCGGAGGTGCAGGACTACCTGCTGGGCACCATGCGCTTCTGGCTGGAACGCGGGGTCGATGGCTTCCGGCTGGATACGGTGAACTACTATTTCCACGACGCGAAGCTGCGCGACAACGGGCCGGAACCGCGGGAGGAAAACATTCCCGCCGTGAACCCCTATGACATGCAGGACCACGAATATTCCAAATGCCGCCCGGAAAATCTGCCGTTTCTGGAACGGATGCGTGAACTGCTCGACGAATTCGATGCCCGAACCATGGTCGGCGAGGTGGGTGAAGGCCCGCGCCGCGCCCTGCGCATCATGGAGGAATATACCTCGGGCCACCGGCTGCACATGGCCTATAGTTTCGACATGCTGGGGCCGAAGTTCACGCCTGCGCATTTCCGGTCGCGCGTCGAAGGCTTCTTTACCGCCGCACCGAATGGCTGGCCGATGTGGGCCTTTTCCAACCATGACGTGATCCGCCATGTCTCGCGCTGGGCCGATCATGGGCCGCAGGACGCGGTGGCAAAGCTGGCGGCCGCGATGCTGCTGAGCTTCGAGGGTTCGATCTGCCTCTATCAGGGCGAGGAACTGGGTCAGACCGAGACCGACATCGAATATCACGAGTTGACCGACCCGCCGGGTTTCCGCTTCTGGCCGGATTACAAGGGCCGTGACGGGTGCCGCACGCCAATGGTCTGGGACGGCTCGGACCATGGCGGGTTCACCACCGGCAAACCCTGGTTGCCGGTGAAACCGCCGCAACTGGCGCGCAACGTGGCGGCGCAGGGGGCGGGGTCGGTGCTGGACTGCTATCGCAGCCTGCTGGCGTGGCGCAAAGGCTCGGCGCTGGTGGCCGGGCGCAGCACGTTCTTCGATGTGAAGGCCCCCGTGCTGGCCTTCCGGCGCGACGGGGCGGAGGGATCGGTGTTCTGCGCCTTCAACCTGTCGGACAAGCCGGTGAGCCTGCCCGTCAAGGGTCTGACTGCGCTGGACGGGCCGCAGGAGGGGGCAACGCTGGTGGGCGACAAGCTGAGCCTTGCCCCCTGCGGCTGGGTCTGGGCCTCCTGCGACACGGCTGCGCGGGCCTGAGCCTTAGAGCGCCTTCACCATCCTGTGCACGGTATGGCGCCGCGCGCCATAGTCACGGTCGGGGAAAACCTGATCGGGCTGAAATCCTTCGCGTGCCCAGAAGGCGCGACCCTTCGCATTGGCCTCCAGCGCCGCGATGAACAGCCTTGTGGCGCCGCGCGCCCTGGCACGCGCCTCGACCTCGCGCAGCAGCCGCGCGCCTTGGCCGGAGCCGCGTGCCTCCGGCGCAAAGACCATGAGGCCGATATAGGCGTCTCCGGCCTCGGGATAGCCGAAGGCGACATCCACCTTGCCGATCAGCCGGTCAGCGGCAAACATCCCCAGACGCAGGCTGGTCGTCGGGTCGATACCGGGCGGGGCGTCGGTGAAGAAATCGGCGGCCTGCGAGCCATCGACCGCCGCGCCGCTTTCCAGATCGACGTAATCGGCGGCGGCGCGAAACAGCGCCTCCACCGCCGCAAGGTCAGCCTGCGGGTCCAGATCACGGATCATCGGGCACCTCGATCTTCAGGATTTCCAGTTCCACCGCCCCGGCCGGGCGGCGCCATGTCACCAGATCGCCGACGCGCGCCCCGATCAGGGCCCGCGCCAGCGGCGATTGTGGCGCGATGCGGCCAAGGGCGGCGTCGGCCTCATCCTCGCCGGTGATTTCATAGACCAGTTCGGTGCCGTCCTCATCCACCACCGTCACGCGATGACCGAAGGCAACTTCGGTGGTGCCATGGCTTGCCGGGTCGATCAGGATGGCGCTGCGCAGGCGGGCCTCAAGGTAACGGATGTCGCGCTCTGCCGCGGCCTCGGGCAGACGGTCCAGCCGCTCCGCCCGCGCGCGCAACTGCGCAAGCTCCGCCTGCACCACCAGAAGCCGCGCCTGCAAGGCCGCCAGCCCGCGCGGGGTGACGTAATTCGGATGCGGTGACACCGGCAGATCCGGCAGTGGTGCCAGATCATTGGTATCTTCCTTGACGAAAGCGCGGCTCATCGGATGATCGGCTCCAGCGGGTCATAGGTCACGCCGCCATCCCATGCGGCGACCGGCAGGCTATCGGGCTTGTAGCGGATATGCGCCAGATCGGGGCGGGCAAAGAAACGCCGCTCGGTCACCACGCCCTCGGGGTCGCGCCAGTCCGCCCGCAGGTCGCCCGTGACGATGGTGCAGCGGAAATAGACGTCCACCTGATGAAACGGCCCGTTCGGATCGTGGAACTCGTTTACCAGCGCCACCTCGCCCACAGCGACGGTCAGCCCGCATTCCTCATGCACTTCACGGATCAGGTTGTCGGGCAAAGAGGCGCCGCGTTCCACGCCGCCGCCGGGCGCGCACCACAGGTCGGACACGCCCCCGCCCCAGGCATTGACCAGCAAAAGGCGGTTTTCATGCAGGATCAGGGCACGAACGGCGAGACGGGGACACGGGGTTTTCATGGGCCGAGCCTTGCCGATGCGCGCGGCTTTGTCCATGCTCCGCCGCATGAGCCTGCGCCACGATCTTGCCCTGTCCCTTGCCCTTGCAACCAGCCTGACTGCCAGCGCAGCGCAGGCCGATTGCGTCGTGCTGCTGCACGGCCTTGCCCGCAGCGAGGCTTCGCTTCTGGCAATGGAAGAGGCGCTGGAGGCCCAAGGCTATCAGGTGGTGAACGAGGGCTACCCCTCGACCGAGGCGCCGATCCGCGATCTGGCGCCGCTGGTGGGTGAGGGCGTGGCGCAATGCCTGCCCGGCCCGGTGCATTTCGTCACGCATTCGATGGGCGGTATTCTGGCGCGGGTCTGGCTGAAGGATCACAAGCCCGAGGTCATGGGGCGCGTCGTCATGCTGGCACCGCCCAACCATGGCTCGGAACTGGTGGATGCCTTCGGCCATATCGGCGCCTTCGAATGGCTGAACGGCCCCGCCGGGCTGGAACTGGGCACCGGCGCCGGCTCGGTGCCGCGCGCGCTGCCGCTGCCGGATTACGAACTGGGGGTGATCGCCGGCAATCGTTCGCTGAACCCGGTCTATTCTTCGATCATCACGGGGCGCGACGATGGCAAGGTTTCCGTCGCCTCGACCAAGGTGGCGGGGATGAAAGCGCATATCACCCTGCCGGTCACCCATACCTTCATGATGCTCAGCCCCGAGGTCATCGCCCAGACCGTGCTGTTTCTGAAGGAAGGCCGGTTCGATCCCGACATGAGCTATGCCGTCGCGCTGGCGATCACATTGGGTGGCACCCCCTGAACGCGAACGGCCGCCGGGTTGTCCCGACGGCCGTCTGCGAAAGATCCGGGCGGATCAGATGCTGAGGCAGATGTATTTCATTTCCAGATAATCCTCCATCCCGTGACGCGAGCCCTCGCGGCCAAGGCCGGATTGCTTGACGCCACCGAAGGGCGCGACTTCGGTCGAGATGATGCCGGTGTTCACGCCGACGATGCCGTATTCCAGCCCCTCCTGCACGCGGGTGATGCGGCCGATGTCACGGGCGTAGAAATAGGAGGCAAGGCCGAAGATCGTGGCATTGGCCTTGGCGATCACCTCGTCCTCGGTCTCGAACTTGAACAGCGGCGCCAGCGGGCCAAAGGTTTCCTCGTTCGTGACCAGCATCTCGTCGGTGACATTGGCCACCACGGTCGGCTGGAAGAAGGTGCCGCCCAGATCGTGACGCTTGCCGCCGGTGACGATCTGTGCGCCCTTGCCCAGCGCGTCGGAGATGTGTTCCTCGACCTTCTCGACCGCACCCATGTTGATCAGCGGTCCGGTGGTCACCCCGTCCTTCAGCCCGTCGCCGACGTTCAGCTTGTTCACCGCAGCGGCCAGTTTGGCGGCGAAGGCATCATAGACGCCAGCCTGCACATAGATGCGATTGGCGCAGACGCAGGTCTGGCCGTTGTTGCGGAACTTCGACATCATCGCGCCTTCAACTGCCGCATCCAGATCGGCGTCGTCGAACACGATAAAGGGCGCGTTGCCGCCCAGCTCCATCGAGCATTTCATCACCTGATCCGCCGCCTGACGCAGCAGGATGCGGCCCACCTCGGTCGAGCCGGTGAAGGTCAGCTTGCGGACGGCGTGGTTTTCACAGAACTCCTTGCCGATGTCCGAGGACCGCTGCGAGGTGATGACCGAAAAGATGCCCTTCGGCAGGCCCGCGCGTTCGCCCAGCACCGCCAGCGCCAACGCCGACAGCGGGGTTTCCGCCGCCGGGCGGGCGACGAAGCCGCAGCCCACCGCGATGGCCGGGCCGCATTTGCGCGTGATCATCGCATTGGGGAAATTCCACGGCGTGATCGAACCAACAACCCCGATGGGCTGCTTGATCACGGTGATGCGCTTGTCGCGCTGGTGCCCCGGAATGGTTTCGCCATAGATGCGCTTGGCTTCTTCGCCGAACCATTCGATGAAGCTGGCGCCATAGGCGATCTCGCCCTTCGCCTCGGCCAGCGGCTTGCCCATTTCGGCGGTCAGGATCGCGCCCAGATCGTCCTGATTCGCCATCATCAGATCGAACCACTTGCGCATCACCTGCGCGCGTTCCTTGCCAGTGCGGGCGGCCCATTCCTTCTGCGCCTTTTCGGCGGCGGCGATTGCACGGGCAGTTTCGGCGCGGCCGAGGTTCGGTACGGTGCAGATCACGTCGCCGCGGGCGGGGTTCGTCACTTCGAAGGTGCTGCCGTCATCTGCGTCGATCCATTCACCGGCAACGTAAGCCTGTGTTGCCAGCAGCGACGGGTCTTTCAGCAGCGCGCGCAGGTCGGTCACGGAATCAAGCATGGGGGCCTCCAGTTTCGGGTCGCGCGCAGGAAACCCCTTTGTGCTGCCGCTGTCCAGTTCACCAGCGACGGTTTCCGGTGGAATCCGCGCTTTTGATCAAAATATGCAGCCGGAAGGTCAGCCGTTCGAATGCATCCGCTCGATATAGGCACGCATTTCCTCGGCCTCGTGCCGGGCATCGCGCAGGCCTTCCATCGCGGCGCGCAGCTCGGCCTCGGTCTGGGCGATCTGGTTGGTCAGCTCGGCTTCGCGCTGTTCCAGATAGATGATCGCCTGATCGCGGGTCTCCTCGGCCTCATGCAGGGATTGCGCCAGACGCTCCAGTTCGCCCATGTCAGCGGCAGAGACGCGGCGGAAGCGATGCACCAGCCAGTTGGCAAACCAGCCCAAGGTGAAGGCCAGCATCAGAACGACGGCCGAGACGATGACGAATTCATTGCGGTTCATGCTGTGCGGTCCTCAAGCTCGGGTCGTCATCGGTCAGTTGGTCTGTTCCGGCCGGGGTTTCGGCCGGGAGGTGATTTCCTTCGGCGCGATCGAAGGGCTGGTGTCTCGCGAGAAATCCGGGCCGTCCTCCTCGGAGGAAGCGGCGGGTGCGGAGTCGGGCGTGGCTTCGCCTTCTGCCGCCCGGGCAGTGGCCTCAACCTGATCTTCCTCGACGACTTCGGCCGGTGCCGCGGGTTCCAGCAGCGTAAATTCGATACGCCGGTTCGCCTCGCGCCCTTCCTCGGTGCCGTTGTCGGCAATCGGCAGCCCCTCGCCATAGCCCTTCGCCACCATGCCGCTGATATCGACGCGCCGCCCTTGCAGTGCCAGTAGCACAGCCTCGGCCCGCGCCTGGCTGAGCGCGAGGTTCCCCTCGGTCGAACCCTGCGCGTCAGTATGACCGGCGATTTCCAGCTTCATCACCGGGCAGCCCTGAAGGATTTTCGCCAGTGCATCCATCGTTTCGCCTGTCGGCCCATCAATTTCGGCCGAGCCGGGCGCAAAGTTGATCTTGCTGGTGGCGACGGCCTTGTTCAGACTGGCCGCGCATTCCTGCGGGCTGGGCAAGGCGGCGAACGGGTCCAGCGCCTCGTCGTAACGCACACTTACCCGGAACGACTGGCCCTGACCCAGCTTGCCGGACAGGATCTGCGACACCCGCGCCCGGCTGCCCTGATTGCCACTGACCCCGGTCAGTTCGACCATATCGGCGCGCACGGTCAGCCTGCCGTCATGCAGTTCGGCCAGCGCCTCCAGCCCGGCCAGAACGCGGACGGGCCAGCCATCGGGCAGATCTTCGTCAAACCGGGTCGCGGTATAGACCTGATCGGCGCCGAAACGCGCCTTGGCATAACTGTCCACCGCCGATTTCAGCAGCGCATCGGTCAGGCGGCCGCGCAACTGCACCCGGCCCTCGGGCGACAGCGTGGCGGTAAATTCGGCCGGGCCCTGCGCCTTGGCATCGGGCTTCGGCGGCAGGGTGGATTTCAGCGAGAACACCGCCGGAAGCGCGGTCTGCAATTCGCCCACCACCTGATCGAAGGTCGCCTGCGAGGCACCCGGTTCCGCCAGCAACGTCACATCGGCATCCGAGAAGGTGATACTGCCACCGCCCAAAGCCTCCACCGCCTTGATCCCGGCTTCCACCGCCTCGGCCCAGCTCGGCGTCGGCACGCCCAGACCGACGGTGCAGATCGAGGTGCCCTGCACCCCGGCGGCCGTGCCGGCGCGCAGGATGCGGTCGCGTGCGCGGTCGGTGTCGGCCGAACAGGCATCGAACCGCGCGCCCTCGGCATCCTTGATGAACCGCAGGGTGAAGGGCGTCAGCACCGGGCGTGGTGCCGAAATCTCGACCACCACTTCCAGCCCTGCGGGCTTGATCTTGGCCAGTTCGGTTTCAAGCCGCCGTTTCTGCGCGTCGCTGTCGGAAATCGCCGTGATCGCCACGCGATCCGCCGCGACCGAGATCTTGGAGCGTGGCAGCAGTTTCAGTGCCTCGGTCCCGAAGGTCAGCGCCTCGGACCAGCGGTCCGGTGCCGGGAAGGCGGCGGTTTCCAGCATGTCCGACACCGGCAGGTCGCCCGCGATGGCCGAAACCTCATCCCGCAGCAATTGATCGGCGGCATCTGGCTCGGGGTCGGCCGGGTTCAGCCGGACCGAGGCGGGCAACAGCCCGATGACGGACAACCCGTCGGTATTGCGCAGCATTTCCACCGAAAAGCGCGGCGCCTCGATGGCGCGCACCGGGGCCACCGTCATGCGATCGCGCACGCGGGACGCATCCACCACCGCCCCGACAAGGTTGACCGCCCGGAAGCGCGCGGCCTCGTTCGGGGCCTCGCCTGACAGGCGGACCTGAAGCCCGGTGGTGCGCACATGGGTCCAGGTCATGCCGGCAGTCAGCAGTTGTGACCGCACCGCCGCCTCTGTCCGGTTCTCGATCAGCATTGCGGCAGTCCAGGCGATCACGATGGAAACCACCCCCCCGCCGACAAATGCGGCCGTGGTCAGGAGCGGGGTGCGTAATCTCATCGGTGGGCCTTCGGAACCATTACGTTACAGCTTCCTTAGGGTGCCGGGACGGACGGATCAATCAGACCGTCGCAGCACCGGCAAGAAACAGCGCAAGAATCAGCCCGGCATCGCGGTTCGACCGAAAGAGCCAGAGGCAGTTTTCCGTGTCGGTGGTGTCCAGTCGTGCCAGTTGCCAGCGCAGATGCCAGGCGAACAGCATCACCCCCAGGAGCCCCAGCGCCATGGGCCAGAGGCTTCCCGCCTCGATCAGCGCGGCGATGACGGCAAGCGCGGCAAGGCTGACTGCGCCGATCATGAACCACGTCAGCCAGAGGCGCGAGCTTTCGTCGCCGAACAGCCGCGCGGTGGATTTGACCCCGATCAGCGCGTCATCCTCCTTGTCCTGATGGGCATAGATCGTGTCGTAGAACAGCGTCCAGATGATGCCCGCCACCCACAGGATCACCGGCGGCAGGCTCAGGCTGCCGGTATGGGCGGTCCAAGCGACCAGCGCGCCCCAGTTGAAGGCAAGGCCCAGAAAGAACTGCGGCCACCATGTAAACCGCTTGGCGAAGGGATAGATCGCCACCAGCGCCAGCGAGGCCACCCCCAGCGTGATGGCCATTGGGGTGAAGGTGAACAGGATCGCCGCCCCGATCAGGCATTGCAACGCCATCCAGACCACTGCCTGCCGCACCGTGACCTGACCTGAGGGCAGCGGCCGCGACCGGGTGCGCGCGACGGCCGCGTCGAACTCTCGGTCGGTGATGTCGTTCCAGGTGCAGCCCGCGCCACGCATGACGGCCGCGCCAAGGGTGCAGCCTGCGAAGATCCACAGATCGCGCCAGCCGATCCCGGCCGGATCGGCGGCGGCGGCCAGCCACAGCCCCCAGTAGCAGGGCAGAAGCAGAAGCCATGTCCCGATGGGGCGGTCGGCCCGGCTAAGGCGCAGATAGGGGCGCAGCGCCGCGGGGGCATAAAGATCGACCCAGTTCCCCTTCGGCGCATCGGCGACGCTTGCTTGGGCCTCTGGCGTTTTGGCGCGCTCGGTCATAGGTTTGGCCTGTCATGGCAGATGCGAAGATCAGGCTTTATGTAGACCACCCTCTTGCCGGGGGGCAATCGGTTCCGCTGACCGAGGATCAGGCACGCTATCTGTTCGCCGTGATGCGGCTGCAACCCGGCGCGCTGGTGCTGCTGTTCAACGGTCGGGATGGCGAATGGCTGGCCGAGGTGGCCGAGACCGGCAAGCGCGGCGGGCGGCTGGTCTGCCAGTCGCAGACCCGACCCTTGCAGGCGCCGCCGGATCTCTGGCTGGTCTTCGCCCCGGTGAAAAAGGCGCGCACCGATTTCATCGTGGAAAAGGCGGTGGAACTCGGCGTGGCGCGCATCCTGCCGGTGCAGACCCAGTTCACAAATTCCGAACGATTGCGGGCTGACCGCCAGCAGGCCCATGCGGTCGAGGCGGCGGAACAATGCGGCGCGACCTTCGTGCCTGAGGTGGTCGAACTGCAACCGCTCGACCGGCTTCTGGCGGGCTGGTCTGCCGACCGCCGTATCCTGTGGTGTAACGAGGCGAAGGCCGGTGTCGCCACCGCACTGGCCGGGCAACCCGCCGGGCCTTGGGCCATCCTGATCGGTCCCGAGGGCGGCTTTTCCGACCGCGAGCGTGCGAAGCTTGCCGCCCTGCCGCAGGTGGTGGAGGCAAGCCTTGGCCCGCGCATCCTGCGCGCCGAGACGGCGGCGCTGGCGGCGCTGACGCTCTGGCAGGCGGCGCTGGGAGACTGGAAGTGATTCGCCCCGAGGCTCTGGCCACCCTTTCCCGCTGGCGCGAAAGCGCCTTTGCCGTCGCTCTGGGCGCTTTTGGCCTGTGGCTTGCCGGTCGCGGTGGCTGGGTCTTCGGGCCGCTCGGGCTGGCGATTGCGGCGGCGGGCGCAGCCTTCCTGATCCTCGCCCTGCGCCGCGCGCGGTTCCGTCAGAACAGCATCGGTCCGGGGCTGGTTGAGCTGGATGAAAGCCAGATCACCTATTTCGGCCCGACCGGCGGCGGTGCGGTTTCATTGCGTGAACTGGTCGAGTTGCGACTGCTTGCGCGCAGCGGGCGACGTTTCTGGCGGTTGAAACAGGCGGACGGGCAAGCCTTGCTGGTGCCGATAGATGCCACCGGGGCTGAACGGCTGTTCGATGCCTTCTCGGCCCTGCCGGGCATGGACAGCCAGACCCTTGTCGCCGCGCTCGCCCCCGTAGGGGGCGCCGTGTCAGGTGGTCTGCCTGCGCCTGCGACAGATACGCTTGGCCCGGTCATCTGGCATCGTGCTGCGCGCCGCGCCTTGACTTGACCGCGAACGCGCGCCACCTGTTGGCGCCCGACCCGCATCGAACGGAGCCTTCCTCATGTCCATTCCCCAATCCGGTGGCGGCCCCATCGAGCGGTTTGAGCAACTGGCCGAATACCTCGCCTCGGGCTGCAAGCCGAAAGCCGAATGGCGCATCGGCACCGAGCACGAGAAATTCGGCTTCCTGACCGACAGCCATCTGCCGCTGCCCTATGACGGCGCGCATTCGGTGAAGGCGCTGCTGGAAGGTCTGCGCGACCGGTTCAACTGGCAGCCGGTGCTTGAGGGGGACTATATCATCGGCCTCAGCCGCAACGGCGCCAATATCTCGCTTGAACCGGGCGGCCAGTTCGAGCTTTCGGGGGCGCCGCTGGCCAGCCTGCATGACACCGCCGCCGAATTGCAGAACCACTTCGACGAAGTGCGCGCCGTAACAGAAGGCTGGGGCGTCGGTTTCCTTGGCCTTGGCGCCGCGCCGGAATGGACGCATGACCAGATGCCGGTGATGCCCAAGGGGCGCTACCGGCTGATGACCGAATACATGGGCCGCGTCGGCACCCATGGCACGCAGATGATGTATCGCACCTCGACGACGCAGGTGAACCTCGATTACGCTTCTGAGGCCGACATGGTGAAGAAGCTGCGCGTCGCGCTGGCGCTGCAACCTGTGGCGACGGCGCTTTTCGCCTCGTCGCCGTTCTTTGATGGCAAGCCGAACGGCCATCGGTCCTGGCGCTCGCGCATCTGGCGGGGCCTTGATGACGCGCGCACTGGCATGCTGCCCTTTGCTTTTGAACCCGGCATGGGTTTCCAGCGCTATGTGGACTGGGTGCTGGATGTGCCGATGTATTTTGTCTACCGCGACGGCAAATACATCAATGCGCTGGGCCAGAGCTTCCGCGATTTCCTGCGCGGCGAACTGCCCGCGCTGCCGGGCGAAAAGCCCACGCTGTCGGATTGGGCGGACCATCTGACCACGGTGTTCCCCGAGGCGCGGGTGAAGAAATACATCGAGATGCGTGGTGCCGATTGCGGGGATCAGCCGCATATCGTGGCACTGCCGGCCTTCTGGGTCGGGCTGATGTATGACGACGCCGCGCTGGATGCCGCATGGGATCTGGTGAAGGGCTTCGATGTGGAAACGCGCGAGGGGCTGCGGGTTGCGGCTTCGGTTTCCGCACTGGCGGGCGAGGCAAACGGCGTGAAACTGATTGACCTTGCACATGCCACCGTGGGCCTGTCGCATGCCGGGCTTGCCGCACGCGGGCTGGACGAGGAACGCCTGCTGGCGCCCTTGATGCAAAGCCTCGGCAGCGGGCAGGTGCAGGCAGATCGCTTCCTTGCCGCCTATAACGGGGAATGGGGCGGCAGTCTCGCGCCGCTCTATCAGGCGGCGCGCGTGGTGTAACTGGCCGGGGCGCGGCCTGCGCCCCGATGCCTCACTTCTTGCCGATCTTCGGTTCCGTCCCGGTGCGCAGGCGCTGGATATTGGCTGCATGGCGGAAGAACACCAGCAGCGTCAGGATCATGCCCAGAAACAGCATCCGTCCCTGACCCAGCATCAGCATCCAGACTGTCGAGCTTGCCGCCGCCGCGAGTGCGGAGAGCGAGGAGATCCGCGAGACTACAGCGACCAGAAGCCATGTGGCGCAGCAGGCAAGGCCGACGGGCCAGGCCAGCGCCAGCAGCACACCCAGAAAGGTTGCCACGCCCTTGCCGCCCTTGAAGTTGAGGAATACCGGGTAAAGATGGCCCAGGAAGGCCGCTAGGCCGGCAAGCTGCGCCGCATCCTCGCCCGCCACCGCCCGCGCGATCAGCACCGCCACCGCGCCCTTGGCGCCATCCAGCAGCAGGGTCGCCGCCGCAGCCGCCTTGTTGCCGGTGCGCAGCACATTGGTCGCGCCGATATTGCCCGATCCGATCTGCCGCAGGTCGCCCAGCCCCATCAGGCGGGTGATGACCACCCCGAAAGGCACCGACCCCAACAGATAGGCGAAGAAGGCAACCAGAAACAGTGTCGTGGGATCGGTCGTCAGGCTCGGCATCCGTTATTCTCCTGCCGCAAAGACACGGGTGCCGCCCACCCATGTGGCGAGCACCTTACCCTCCATCCGCTGCCCGTCAAAGGGGGTGTTCTTCGACTTGGACCGCAGGGTGAAACGGTCCAGCACGAAGGGCGCATCGGGGTCGAATAGCACCAGATCGGCCGGCGCGCCCGCCGCCAGCCGCCCTTGCGGCAGGCCCAGGCGTCGCGCAGGGTTGAGGCTGAGCGCGCGCCACAATTGCGGCAGGCTCAGGTGGCCGGCGTGGTAAAGCCGCATCGCGGCGGGCAGAAGCGTTTCCAGCCCCACGGCGCCCGAGGCGGCCTCTTCATAGGGCAGGCGCTTGCTTTCCTCGTCGGCGGGCGTGTGCATGGAACAGATCACGTCTATCAGCCCCGCCCCCACTGCCTCGACCATGGCCAGACGGTCGTCCTCGGACCGCAGTGGCGGAGTCATGCGGAAGAAGGTGCGGTAATCTCCCACGTCGATCTCGTTCAGCGTCAGGTGATGGATCGACACCCCGGCCGTTACGTCGAACCCGTTCTTCCGCGCGCGTTCCAGCGCGGGCAGGGTGCGGGCGCAGGTGATCTGGTCGGCGTGGTAGCGCACGCCGGTCATCTCGACCAAGCCGATGTCCCGGTCAAAGCCCATGCGTTCCGCCATCGGATGCACACCCGGCAGACCGCGCAACGAGGCGAACTTGCCGCTGGTCACGGCGGCACCCTTTGACAGGCCGGGTTCCTGCGGATGGCCGATCACCAGCGCGCCAAGGCTGCGGGCATAGGTGAAGGCCCGCCCCAGCGCTTTGGTATCGGTGCTGACCGCATCGGCATCGGTGAAGGCCACGGCGCCCGCATCCAGCAGAAAGCCGATCTCGGTCATCTCGTGGCCCTGACGGCCCTTGGTCAGCGCGGCCATGTGGCGGATGCGCACGGGGCTGGCCTCGGCCGCGCGGCGCGTCACGAATTCCAGCACCTCGGGCGTGTCGATGGCGGGCGCGGTATCGGGACGCGCAATGATTGTCGTTACCCCGCCCGCCGCCGCCGCCAGCCCGGCGGACCGAAAGCTTTCGCGGTGCCGTTCGCCCGGCTCGCCGATCTTGACGCCAAGATCCACGATACCGGGGGCAAGGCATTTGCTGCCGCAATCCACGACCTCGGCCCCTTCGGGCGCGGGTTCGTTCACTGCGACGATCTGCCCGCCGCGCAGCGTCAGGCTGCCGGGCGCATCCGTCAGCGCCTCGGGGTCGATCAGGCGGGCATTGGTGAAATGCAGGGTCATGTCATGCCCTCCGGGGGTAGGATTGAAATGCAGGGGCGGGCATCAGCCGGACCCCAGCACGAATGCAAGTGTGAAAAGCCCGAGGAACACCAGAACGGCGACGGCCACCATGCCGCCGGCGCGCATTTCCTCTTTCGTGGGCTTGCGGTTCGGATCGGGTTTCATGCCGCCCCCCTTTGCACCTGCCGGATCAGCGCCAGCACCTGCGCACCTTCGTCGATGCGGTCGAAGATCAGGCTTTCGGTCACCGCGCCGCGCGGGCCGGTCATCTGCTGGTGCAACCTGATCGTTGCTGGCTCGCCCTCACTGTCCACGATGGTCGCCGGGGTCAGGGTCAGCGCATGTTCCCGCACCCCGGCCAGCGGCCAGTGCATCGCCACGATGGCACGGCGGTCGGTCAGCGTGTAGCGCGCGAATTTCGCCCGCAGGCGCGGCTGATAGGCCCGCCAGAACGCGAGTTTCATTCCGACAACCAGAAAGGGCAGGCCGAACAGCCAGAAGGCGCCCTGTTCCAGCGCCTTGGTCATCCAGAACAGCGAGAAAGCGATGAAGGCGAGGCCGAAGACCATTTCGCCGGGGCGCGAGACATCCAGCAGGCCGCCCGGCTCGGGCCGCCCTTCCCACAGGATACGTTCACCCGGCTGCAAATCGGTCATGCCCGGCCGCCCCGTGCCGCTTCGATCCGCGCGCGGGTGGCGGCTCCGTCGCGCAGGTATTTCATCAGGAATCTCTCGCCCGAGCGGGTGATGACGACCAGATCGCCGAACACCGGCTTCACATCGGCAATATCGCCCAGCGGGATCGCCTGCCCGGCTGGGCCCAAAAGCCGCCGGTCGGTCAGTCGCCATTCTGCCGCCAGCGCCTCGGAGGCGAGCCAGGCCGACCGCAGGCCCAGCGCCAGCACCGCCGCGACCGGCCCGATCCATGGATAGGGGTTGCCAAACGCCAGCAGCGCGGCCCCGGCCAGCGTGCCGAAGATGACTACAAGGATCAGGGTATTGCGCCAGTAGACCGTGCGGTCGGCGCGAAAGCTGTCCACCAGCCGCTCGCCCTCGGCCAAGGCCTGCGGGCCGCGAAACAGGCTGTCGCGGGCGGGGCCGTCGGTCATACCATGGTCTCCGCCGCCTTGGCGCCGCGTTCGGCGCGCAGGTTTCGGGCCAGGAGGTCCATGCAGGCCATGCGGACCGCGACGCCCATTTCCACCTGATCCTGAATCACGCTGCGGTTGATGTCGTCGGCCAGCTCGCCGTCGATCTCCACCCCGCGGTTCATCGGGCCGGGATGCATGACGATGGCATCCGGCGCGGCAACCGACAGCTTTTCCCCGTCCAGCCCGTAGCGGTGATAGTATTCGCGTTCCGAGGGGATGAAGCCGCCGTCCATCCGTTCCTTCTGAAGCCGCAGCATCATCACAACATCGGCGCCCTTCAGCCCCTCGCGCATGTCGTCAAACACCTCGCAGCCGAATTCGGCCACGCCCGAGGGCATCAGCGTCGGTGGCCCGATCAGCCGCACACGGTTTTCCATCTTGCCCAGAAGGATCAGGTTCGAGCGCGCCACCCGGCTGTGCGCGATGTCGCCGCAGATCGCCACGGTCAGCCGCTGGATGCGGCCCTTGGCGCGGCGGATGGTCAGCGCATCCAGCAGCGCCTGCGTCGGGTGTTCATGCTTGCCGTCGCCCGCGTTCAGCACGGCGCAATTCACCTTGCTGGCCAACAGGTTGACCGCGCCCGAGTTCGGATGCCGCACCACCAGCAGGTCGGGGTGCATCGCGTTCAGCGTCAGCGCGGTGTCGATCAGCGTCTCGCCCTTCTTCACGCTCGACTGCGCAACGCTCATGTTCATCACATCGGCGCCAAGGCGCTTGCCCGCCAGCTCGAAACTCGCCTGCGTGCGGGTCGAGTTTTCGAAGAACATGTTGATCTGGGTCATCCCCTCCAGCGCGTCAGAGCTTTTGACGGTGCGCCGGTTCAGATCGACATAGCGTTCGGCCAGATCCAGAACGCTGCGGATCTCGTCAGGGGCGAGGTGTTCGATGCCGAGCAGATGACGGGCGCGGAACGACATGGAAATCTCCCTCGGCAGCGGTTGCCGCGTTATAGGCAGCCGGGGAAGGCGGATCAATCGGTGAAATCGGCACAGGTCTCAGCGGATACTGCCCAGGATGTCATCCCACAGGTCTGCCCGCATCTGGAAGGCCTGATTCAGGCTTTCGATGGTCATCAGATTATTCTTGATGGTCAGGTTCATCTCTTCAAGATCCAGTGACGGGTCGATCAGCAGTCGGTCTTCCTCGGGGTCGAAATCCACGAGGTCGATGTGGCCCTTGGTCAGGGCGTCCTTGCTGAGAACGAAAGTATCCTCGCCCGCGCCACCCACCAGTTGCGTCGTGCCGCCATTGGCCACCAGTGTGTCGTCGCCTGTGCCGCCGCGCAGCAACAGCTTGCCGGTGCCCCCCACCAGCATGTCATTGCCGCCACCGCCGTCCAGCGTGTCATTGCCGGCATCACCGATCAGCTTGTCGTTGCCGCTGCCGCCGACCAGCTTGTCATTCCCTGCTCCACCGGAAAGCTGGTCGTCACCCGCGCCGCCGTCGATCTTGTCGTTTCCGGCGTTGCCTTCAAGGATGTCATTGCCGCCCAGCCCCTTCAGCACGTCTTTCCCGATGCTGCCGACGATATGATTGATCTTGGCAGTGCCCTTGGTGATCGCATCGCCCAGATCGGCAAAGATGGTGGCAAGCCCGCCGTTGAAGGCGAAATTCGCATTGTCGAGGAAGGAATTGAGCGTGTGCTTCTTGCCCAGTTCCACCTCGAACAGCGCGATGTCCTTCGAACTCAGCGGATCGTCCAGCGTCACCAGCGCGATGCGCTGCGCCTTGTTGGCCCATTCGATCGCCAGATCGCCGCGCGTCGGCTTCAGCCCGATCTGGGCGAAGCCTGAAATATCCAGCACATCACCGCGTTCATACCCTTCGATCCTGTCAACGCCGCCATTCTGGCCAAAGATGAAACGATCTTTGCCACCGCCGCCATTCAGCGTGTCATTGCCCGCCCCGCCCTCCAGCGTATCGGCCCCCGCCCCACCGTGCAGCACGTCCGCCCCGTCGCCGCCCGACAGGCGGTCATTGCCCGCATCGCCGGACAGGTCGTCATTGCCTGCATCGCCGGAAAGCACATCGTTGCCCGCGCCGCCCAGCAGCCTGTCCTTGCCTACGCCGCCCGACAGATCATCATTGCCGCCATTGCCGCGCAGCACATCGTCGCCATCCAGACCCACCAGCTTGTCGGCCGCATCGCCGCCGACAAGCACATCGTTGCCCGAGGTGCCGATGCTCTTGTCCGTCGGTTTGATGATTGCATCCGACAGGTGGGTGGCAAGCTGTGCCACGCCGTTCGACAGTTCGACCAGCGCGGTCTTGGTCGCGTCGCTGACAATGATGTCCTTGCCGCTGGTATTGAGATAGCCGTCCAGCCCATCCATCAGCTTGATCAGATTGCCACCAAGCTTGATCATGGCGGGAACTCCTGTTGCAGCGGGTTGCCTGATGCTCAGCGCATCGGTGCCGAAGGTGAAATCGGTGATCTTGTCGGGTCCGTCCTCGGCCCCCGGCGTGATGACAAACACATCCTTGCCATCGCCGCCGGTCAGTGTATCGACGCCCTTGCCGCCATCCAGCGTATCCTCGCCTGCCGCACCGGACAGGGTGTCGGCCCCCTTGCCGCCTTCCAGCAGGTTGGCCTTGCCGTCGCCCGCGATGGTGTCGTTTCGCGAGGTGCCGGTGACATTTTCGAAGTTGCTGATGGTATCGGTATCGTTGCCGTCCCTTGCAAAGCCCGCCGCCAGATCGACCTCGACCCCCAGATCCGGGTCGGGGCGTTCGCCGTTAAAGGCCTCCCATGAGGTTTCCAGAAGGTCGCCAAAGGCATTGGTCAGGTGAAATTCGGTCACCAGCGTATCGACGCCGCCGCGCCCGTCCAGAGTGTCGTCATCCAGCCCGCCCGAGATCGCATTGGCCTTGTCGTCGCCCTTGATGATGTCCTTGCTGGGTGATCCGAGGATACTCTCGATCCCCTTCAGCGAGGTGACGATGGTTGCGTAATCCTCGTAATAGCCACCGCGAGTCTGCACGGTTCCGGCCTTCAGGTCCGCCCGGATCGCCGTGAGGTCATCGGGGAAAAGCGAGCCGCCAGAGCCCCGGCCATAACCGATCCAGTCGATCCCCCCACGCCCGTTGACCGTATCGCTGCCACCCTCGCTGAGGTCGAAGAACTCCACCTCGCCATCGCTGCCGCTGATGATGTCATTGCCTTCCGAGCCGATCACTGCCTCGAAGTTGCGCAGGCTGTCGGTGTAGCCACCCCAGTTCGTGATCGAAAAGCTGAAATGCTTGGTGCCGACGGCCTTGCCGTTGTCCCAGATCGTCGAGGATTCTTCCTGCACGATGTCACGGCCCTGCCAAGAGGCGGTTCCGGCGGCCAGATCGACATTGGCGTAGTAACGCGGATAGGGCAGATCGAACTCCCATCCATAAAGCTCGCCATCGGCAAAGGTGTCGATGCGGAAATCCAGCAGGTCGAAGCCTGCGCCGCCATCTACGTCATCATCGCCGCTGCTGACCTGAAACACATCGTCACCCGCGCCCAGATCGACGGTGAACCGGCCGTTGAAGGTGGGGGTGGCGATCCGGTAGTCATACCAGCTGCCGGTCCAGACCCGTTCCAGTTCGAACGGGATCATCCGGCCACCGGATACGAAATCATCGGCTTCGTCCAGCGTCACCGAAGTATCGTCGGAGCTGAGCCAGCTATGGGCCATGTCTCTGATCGGCATTCTGGTCCCCCTTCATCGCGGGTGGAAAAGGTTTGGCCTTCGGATCAATGCGTCGTGATGGAATGGAATGACCCCGGCCCTGTCAGGGCCGGGGTTTTGAAAGCGTAGCGCGGTGCCGGGCAGGCAGGCAAGCGCCCGGCGCGGTTTCCTCCCCTGAACAGGGGAGGAAAGGGTGCGAAATCAGCCTACCAAATAGGCACGCAGCGTCGCTTCAGTGCCCTGTGCGGCGAGGCTGTGCAGCCAATGCGCGAAATCCGCCGCGAATCCCGCATGGTCGCCCAGATCGCCATAGATCGTGCGCTGGTCCAGCCAGACCTGCGGTTGTTCCTGGGCTTGCCGGGCCAGCCCTTGCAGCACGTCCCAGTTCGGGTCGTTGGGTGCGATCTCGGCGCCACTGTCGCTGCGGCCCGCGCAATAGCGGCACCACATCGCCGACACCAGCGCCAGCCCGCGCGCCGACCGCCCCGCCGCCAGCGCGTCGCGGACCGAGGGGATGATGAACTTCGGCTGCCGGTTCGACCCGTCGAGGCAGAGCCTGCGTTCGGTATCCGCCACCTCTGGATTGGCAAATCGTGCGCGGATCAGATCGAAATAGGCCGGGATATCGGTATCGGGCACCGGCGGCACATAGGGGATGACCTCCTCGCGTTCCACCTTGTCCAGCAGGGCGGAAATCAGCGGATGCGCCATCGCCTCATGCACATATTCAATGTCCATCAGCCCGCCGGGATAGGCGATGATCGCGTGCCCGCCGTTGAGGATGCGGATTTTCATCATCTCGTAGGCATGAACATGGTCGGAGAAGGTGACGCCGACCTGTTCCAGCGGCGGGCGGCCGGCGGGGAAGTGGTCTTCCACCACCCATTGTCGGAACGGCTCGCACGTCACCGGCACCGGATCGTCGGCCAGACCGAAGCTCGCCGCCATGGCGCGTTCGCGCGGGCCGGTGGCGGGGGTGATGCGGTCCACCATCGCATTGGGGAAGGCGACATGCGTGTCGATCCAACCTGCAAGCTCGGGGTCCGACAGGCGGGCGAGGCCGACCACGGCGGCGCGGGTGACATGGCCGTTGCCTGGCAGGTTGTCGCAGCACATGATGGTGAAGGGCGGCACCCCCGCAGCCCGCCGGACCTTCAGCGCCGCGACGATGGCGCCGAAGGCGGTGCCCGGTGCGTCGGGATTGGCGGCATCGGCCATGATCTCGGGTGCGGCGGGGTCGAATTGGCCAGTGGCCGCGTTGATGAAATAGCCGCCCTCCGTCACCGTCAGGCTGACAATGCGGATTTCGGGCTGGGTCATCGCGGTGATCAGGCTGGCATTGCCCGGCTCGACCGGCAGGAAGTCGATCATGCTGCCGATACGGCGGCAGGTCTTTCCTGCCGGATCAAGCTCGATCACCGTTGAAAGGCAATCCTGCCCCTTCAGCGCATCCCGCATCTTTGCATCCGGCGCGCGCACCCCGGCGCCGAGGATCGCCCAGTCATGTCCGAGGCCGAGGTTGAACAGGTCGTCCAGATAGACGGCCATATGCGCGCGGTGAAAATTGCCCAGCCCGATATGGACGATGCCGGGGGTCAGCTTGCTGCGGTCGTAGCGCGGAGTTTCTACAGTCATGGTCAGGCCATCCAGTTTCCGCCGTCCACGCCGAAGCACTGGGCGACGATGTAATCGGCTTCCGGCGTGGCGAGGAAGATCGCCATACCCGTCAGATCCTGCGCCGTGCCCATGCGCCCGAAGGGCACGGTGGCGCCGACCTCGCGTTTCTTCTGGCCGGGGGGCTTGCCTTCAAAGCGGGCGAACAGGCTGTCCACATGATCCCAGTGTTCGCCGTCCACCACGCCGGGGGCGATGGCATTGACGTTGATACCATGGGCGATCAGGTTCAGCCCGGCGCTTTGCGTCAGGCTGATGACGGCGGCTTTCGAGGCGCAATAGACTGCCACAAGGCTTTCACCGCGCCGCCCGGCCTGGCTTGCCATATTGATGATCTTGCCGCCTTCGCCCCGGTCGATCATGTGCCGCGCCGCCGCCTGCATGCAGAACAGCGTGCCCGCCACATTGACCGAAAAGATACGGTCGTAATCGGTGCGGGTGATGTCAGCGATGGGCTGGGCGGTGAACAGCGCCGCGTTGTTCACAAGGATGTTGAGCTTGCCCATCCGCGCGATGGCGGTGGCGAAACCGGCCTCGATGCTGGCCTGATCGGTCACATCCATCTGCACCGCATGGGCCTGCGGACCAAGCTTCGCCGCTGCGGCTTCGGCGGCAGCCGCATTGACGTCGGCCAGCGTCACCGTCGCGCCCTCGGCGATATAGGCGCGGGCGAACTCCAGCCCGATGCCGCGTGCCGCCCCGGTGATCAGGGCCGTTTTTCCCGCCAGCCGCATCAAAGCGCCATCCCGTTTGCGTCGAAGCGGTAAAGCTTGTCGGGGGGTGGCAGAAGGCTGATGGTCTGGCCATGATGCAGCCCGCGTTCGCCGGGCACGCGCACCGTCAGATCGCCCACGCCTTCCACCGCGACCTTCAGGAAGGTATCGGACCCCAGATGCTCCGCCAGCCCGATCACGCCCTTCCACGGGCCGTCGGCCGTGACTTCCAGATGTTCGGGCCGCACGCCAAGGGTGGCGCAGCCGTGCCTGTCGGCCTCGGCCCCGGTAATGAGGTTCATTTTCGGGCTGCCGATGAAGCCTGCGACAAACAGGTTGCGCGGGCTGCGATACAGCTCCAGCGGTGAACCCACCTGTTCGATCCGGCCCGCGTTCAGCACCACGATCTTGTCGGCCATGGTCATCGCCTCCACCTGATCGTGGGTGACGTAGATCATCGTCGTCTTCAGCGACTGGTGCAGTTCGCTGATTTCCTGCCGCATCGTGACACGCAGCGCCGCGTCAAGGTTCGACAGCGGTTCGTCGAACAGGAAGGCGGCCGGTTCGCGCACGATGGCGCGGCCAATGGCGACGCGCTGGCGCTGACCGCCCGACAACTGCCCCGGACGGCGATCCAGATAGCTGGAAAGGTTGAGGATACGCGCCGCGTTTTCAACCTTCCGGTCCTGTTCGGCCTGCGGCATCTTCGCCATCTTCAGCGGGAAGGCGATGTTCTTCCTGACCGACATATGCGGGTAAAGCGCATAGCTTTGGAACACCATCGCAAGGCCGCGTTCGGCCGGGGCCGCATCGGTGGCATTGCGTCCGTCGATCTCGATCTTGCCCGAGGAGATGTCCTCAAGCCCGGCGATCAGCCGCAGCAGGGTGGATTTGCCGCACCCCGAGGGGCCGACGAAGACCACGAATTCGCCATCGTTGATCGTCAGATCCAGCGGCGGGATGACATTCACGTCGCCGAAGCTTTTCGTGATCGAGGAAAGGGTAATCTGTCCCATGGGTTACCTCACTTCACCGCGCCGAAGGTCAGGCCGCGGACGAGTTGTTTCTGGCTGAACCAGCCGAGGATAAGGATCGGCGCGATGGCCATGGTCGAGGCCGCCGAAAGTTTCGCGTAGAACAGCCCCTCGGGCGACGAATAGCTGGCGATGAACTGGGTCAGCGGCGCCGCGTTCGAGGTGGTCAGTTGCAGGGTCCAGAACGCCTCGTTCCAGGCGAGGATGACGTTCAGAAGCAGGGTCGAGGCGATGCCGGGCACGGCCATCGGCGTCAGGATGTAAAGGATTTCCGACCGCAGGTTTGCGCCGTCCATCCGCGCGGCCTCAAGGATCTCGCCGGGGATTTCCTTGAAGTAGGTGTAAAGCATCCAGACCACGATCGGCAGGTTGATCAGTGTCAGCACCACGACCAGACCGATGCGGGTGTCCAAGAGGCCGAAATCGCGGAACATCAGATACATCGGCACCAGAACGCCCACGGCAGGCATCATCTTGGTGGACAGCATCCACATCAGCAGATCCTTGGTGCGCTTGCCCGGCACGAAGGCCATCGACCAGGCCGCCGGAATGGCGATCAACAGCGCCAGCAGGGTGGAGCCCAGCGACAGAACGACCGAGTTCCAGAAATGCTTCAGGTAGTTCGAGCGTTCCTGCACCTCGTGATAGCTTTCCAGCGACCAGGTCGAGGTCAGCACATCCAGCGGCGCCTTGATGGCGTCGCCCTCGGATTTGAAGCTGAGGATGATGGTCCAGAGGATCGGAAAGAAGATCAGGAAGCCGATGGTCCAGGCGGCGACCGTGACGACGGCCTGCCGGGTGGCGGTGGTTTTGCGCGACATGGCTCAGGTCTCCAGATTCTTGCCGATCATCCGCATCAGGAAGATCGCAACGATATTGGCCAGGATCACGGCAATGATGCCGCCCGCGCTGCCGCCGCCCACGTCGTAGTTCAGCAGCGATTGCGCATAGACGAGGTAGGGCAGGTTGGTCGAAGCCGTGCCGGGGCCGCCGTTGGTAGTGACAAGGATTTCGGCAAAGACCGACAGCAGGAAGATGGTCTGGATCAGCACGACGACGGTGATCGACCTCGTCAGATGCGGCACCGTCAGATAGATGAAGCGGTTCAGCCAGCTTGCGCCGTCCATCTCGGCCGCCTCCATCTGCTCGCGGTCAAGGCTTTGCAGGGCGGTCAGCAGGATCAGGGTGGCAAAGGGCAGCCAGCTCCACGCAACGATCAGGATGATCGAGGCCAGCGGCGCATGTGACAGGAAGTCGAAGGGCTGCAAGCCAAACGCCTTGGCGATATGGGCGAACATGCCGTTCACGGGGTTCATGAACATGTTCTTCCAGACCAGCGCCGACACCGTGGGCATCACGAAGAAAGGCGCGATCACCATGACGCGCACAATGCCCTGTCCCTTGAACGGCTGGTCCAGCAACAGCGCCAGCGCCACACCGCCGACGACGGTGATGACCAGCACACCCCCCACCAGCAGGAGCGTGTTCACCAGCGCATCCCAGAACGCGTGTTGCGTGATGAAGTAGTAATAATTGTCAAAGCCGGTCCAGCTTTCCATGCCGGGCATCAGCAGGTTGTAGCGCAGGAAGCTGAAATAGATGGTCATGCCCAGAGGAACGATCATCCACAGGAACAGCAGGATGACCGCGGGAGAGACCATGAGGCGCGCCGCCGTCCGCGAATGTTCGGTTGCCATGGCGTTTCCTGAATGTCGGAGGGGAATGAAACGGCGGGGCCAGCGGATGTGAGAGGGCCGGCCCCGCCCAGGGAGGAACGACAGGCGTTCCTTACTTGATGTAACCCGAGCGGGTCATTTCCGTGGTCACCATCGCCTGCGCCTGTGCCAGCGCATCCTCCGCCGAGGTGCTGCCCGCCAAAGCGGCCGAGAACATCTGTCCGACAGCGGTGCCAAGACCCTGGAATTCCGGGATCGCCACGAACTGCACGCCGACATAAGGCACTTCATCCACGGTCGGATGGGTCGGGTCGGCCGCATTGATGCTATCCAGCGTCATCTTGGCAAACGGCACCTTCTGGTATTCCGGGTTCGCATACAGCGAGGTGCGGGTGCCCGGCGGCACATTGGCCCAGCCTTCTTTCTCGGCGACCAGCGCCAGATAGTCTTTCGAGGTTGCCCAGGCGACGAAGGTCTTGGCGGCCTCTTCCTTCTGGGTGCCCGCCGGGATGGCGAGGTTCCAGGCCCAGAGCCAGTTGCCGCGCTTGCCCAGACCCTTGTCGGGCGCCAGTGCAAAGCCGACCTTGTCGGCCACGGTCGAATCCTTCGGATTGGTCACGAAGCTCGCCGCAACGGTGGCGTCGATCCACATGCCGCACTTGCCTTGCTGGAACAGTGCGAGGTTTTCGTTGAACCCGTTGTTCGAGGCGCCGGGCGGGCCGTAGTTGTTCATCAGGTCCAGATAGAAGGTCAGCGTGTCTTTCCACGGCTGCTGGTCGAACTGGGGTTTCCAGTCCATGTCGAACCACTTGGCCCCGAAGGAGTTGGACATGGCGGTCAGGAAGGCCATGTTCTCGCCCCAGCCGGCCTTGCCGCGCAGGCAGATGCCATAGACCTCGCCGGCCTTGTCGGTCATCTTCTCGGCGGCTTCCCTGATGAAGTCCCAGCTGGGCGCGTCGGGCATGGTCAGCCCGGCCTTCTCCATCAAGTCGGTGCGATACATCACCATCGAGCTTTCGCCGTAGAAGGGCGCGGCGACCAGATTGCCGTCAACGGTCAGGCCGCCACGGATGGCAGGCAGCAGGTCGTCCACGTCATAATCGGCGGGCAGGTCATTCAGCGACACCAGCCAGCCCTGCTTGCCCCAGATCGGCGCCTCGTAGGTGCCGATGGTCATCACGTCGAACTGGCCGCCCTTGGTGGCGATGTCGGTGGTAACCTTCTGGCGCAGGACGTTTTCTTCCAGCGTCACCCACTCGACCTTGATGTCGGGGTGCTTGGCGTTGAAAGCGTCCATCAATCCTTGCATGCGGATCATGTCGCCGTTGTTCACGGTGGCGACGGTGATCGTGGTTTCGGCCAGCGCAGCACCCGCGAGCGTAAGCGAAACCGTCGCGCCAAGCATGGCGCGGAGTGTCATGTTCATCAGTGATCCTCCCTGTATGCGAATGAGCAAATCATCGCACTATGGGTAATTGCTCACATGATGGCGCTACCGTCAAGCCCCCGGATTCGCCGCAAATGCGAAGGAAACAAGGCTTACGGGCGGTTCAGAATGGCGGTCGCTGTGGCTTCGTCTGTCACCAGACTATTGATAATGCGGGATTTCATCGCACCGATGATCGCCAACGCCTTGCTTGCGCCTGCAGCGATCCCCACGGCGGGCCGATCCAGCCCCGGTGTCACCCGCACCCCGCCCGTGCGGCGGTTGGTGCCCAGATCGAGGTAATTGCCCGCCGAATCGAAGACCCAGCCCGCCACCTCGCCCACGGCGCCCGCCGCCTGCATCTCGTCCAGTTCCGCCCGGCTGACGAATCCGTCAGCCAGCAGCGGCGCGTCGTCTGACATCTGCCCGACGCCTACCACCACCACATCGGCCTTGCGGGCAAGGTCCACTACACGTTGCACCGGGGCAAGCGCATGGAAGGCCGCGCGTTCCTCAGGGGTGGGGCTGATCACCGGCACCGGCATCGGGTAATGGGGGGCGCGCACCTTGTCGGCGATGCGCATCACCACGTCGAAGAAACTGGCCGAGCCATCGGGGGCGATATTGCCGATCAGCGACACCAGACGGTGTTGTTCGGCCTCCATCGGGGTCAGCGCATCCACCATACCGCGCAGCGCTCGTCCGGTGCCCAGTGCGATGACCAGTGGATCAGGCATGCGCAGGAAGCGTTCCATCTCGGCCGCGGCAGCACTGCTTGTGGCGGTGACCGGATCGGCGCCCGGCCCAAGCGAGGGCACCACCCGGCAGCGCAAAAGCCCGAACCTGTCCTTCAGCGCGGTTTCCAGATCCAGACAGGCAGCGATGCGGTGGTTCAGCCGCACATGGATCAGACCTTCCGCCATCGCCCGGCTGACCAGCCGTTGCGCGCGCTGTCGGCTGATGCCCAGTTCACCCGCGATCTGGTCCTGCGTCATCCCACCGACGTAGTAAAGCCACGCCGCCCGCGCGGCATCGTCCTGCGGTGTGGTCTCGGGTTCGGCGCGGCTCATGGCATGCTCCGTAGGTCGGGGGCGATCCGGTAGAAATCGCCGAAAGAGGCAAAGCGATGATGCGGGCGTGCATCGTCGGGTTCGGGCAGGGTGTCGGGGCCCATATGGCTGCCGCCGGTAAAACGCCAGACCTCCATCCCCGCCGCAAGGGCCGCGCGCACGCCAGTCAGGCTGTCCTCGATCACAAGGCAGTCTTGCGGCGCGGCGCCCATCCGCGCAGCGGCATACAGGAACAGGTCAGGTGCGGGCTTGCCGCGCGACACCTCGGATGCGGTGAAGATATGCGGCGCCAGCCGGTCCCACAGCCCCACCAGCCGCAAGGACATTTCCACCCGCCGCGGGCTGGAGGAGGTGGCGACACAGGTCGGCACCGACAGGTCATCCAGCATGTCCGCAACACCCGGCATGATCTTCAGCTCGCGGCCGAACGCCTCCAGCAGCGCCTCGCGGTAGCGGGTTTCAAATTCTGGGGGCAGATCCAGCCCGAATTCGCGCCGGATCGTCGCCATGACGGTCGGATAGCTGCGGCCAAGGAAATGCTGCGACACATAGGGCAGGTCGATCTGCACACCCAGGCGCGACAGTTCGGCAACCAGCATACGAGCGCTGATGATCTCGCTGTCGATCAACACGCCGTCACAATCGAGGATCAGAAGCCTGGGAACCCGTCTCGCCATGCCCCGTTCTGGCACAACCGCCTTCGTCGGGCAATCTGGCGCTGTTGCCCCGGAAGGCGGCGGGGCATAGGTTGGCGGATATGGGAATCGACGCCGACATCCTCGCCGACTGGCACGCCTCTGCCGCAGCACTTCAGTGGCTTCACGAACTTGGCGTGACCGAGCCGGTGCTGGATGCACCGCTGGATCGCTATGATCTGGCGGAGCGGGAGGCCCCGCCCGCCCGCGCCGCCGCTCCGGCTCCGGCGCGCGGCCCGGCACAACGGCAGGTGCCCGAACCACCACCCGAGCCGGTGAAGATTGATCCGGTCGCCGTGGCGCGGGAAACAGCGCAGCGCGCGCCGACGCTGGAGGCACTGCGCGAGGCGCTGGGCGCCTATCCGCATTGCGACCTGAAACGCGGCGCCCGGAATACCGTCTTTGCCGATGGCAACCCCGCCGCCCGCGTCATGGTCATCGGCGAGGCGCCGGGCCGCGACGAGGATATGCAGGGCCTGCCCTTTGTCGGCCGTGCCGGGCAGTTGCTGGACCGCATGTTCGCCGCCATCGGCCTTGGCCGCCAAAGCCCCGACGCGGAGCGCGCGCTGTATATCAGCAATGTGATGCCGTGGCGCCCGCCCTCGAACCGGGAACCCACGCCCGAGGAAATGGCGATGATGGTGCCCTTCCTGCGGCGCCATGTCGAACTGGCCGATCCGGGGGTCATCGTCATCATGGGCAACACGCCCGCGCAGGCGGTGCTGCGTCAGCGGGGTATCACCCGTCTGCGCGGCAAATGGGCCGAGGCCTGGGGCAAGCCGGTGCTGCCGATGCTGCACCCCGCTTACCTTCTGCGCAACCCGCATGCGAAACGTGATACCTGGGCCGACCTGCTGACGCTTCAGGATCACCTGAACGCCTGATCAGGGCGTCATCGCCTTGCGCTGACGCGCGCGTTCCAGCCCCAGCCGCCGCTCGCGCCAGATGATCAGAATGCCCGCCGTGATGATCAGGCTGGCCCCGCCCAGCATGGGCAGCGTCGGCACTTCTGCGAAGATGAAATAGCCGATCGCCAGCGCGAACAGCATCGAGGCATAATCGAACGGCGCCACCAGCGAGGCATCGGCCTCGCGGTAGCTCGATGTCAGCAGGATCTGCCCGATCCCGCCCAGGAGCCCCGCCATCACCAGAAGCGCCGCCTCTTGCGCCGTGGGCACCACCCAGCCGAAGGGCAGCGTGATCAGCGACAGCAGGGTCGAGGTCAGCGAGAACCAGAACACGATGGCGGGTGTCTTTTCGGTGGCCACCATCTTGCGCACGAAGACTTGTGCCAGTGCGGCAAAGACCGCGCCGGTCAGCACCAGCATCGCGCCCATCGCCTGCGCATGATCGACGCCCTCGCGGCTTAGCGTCAGGCGGGGCCAGAGCACGATCAGCACGCCACACATGCCCAGGGCCACGGCGGAAATGCGGAAGGCGCGCACCTCCTCGCCCAGAAACATCGCGGCGAAAACCACGGTCAGCAGCGGCGCGGCATAGCCGATGGCGGTGACCTCGGGTAGCGGCAGCCAGGCCAGACCGGCAAAACCGAAACCCATGGCGCAGGTGCCCGCCACGCCGCGCCAGACATGGCCCATCGGGCTTTGCACCCGCAGCCCGGCGGGAAACTCGCGCCGGGTCAGCAGCCAGACCACGATGACCGGAATGGCAAAGAAGGATCGGAAGAACACCGCCTGCCCGGCGGGCACATGCGCGGCGGTGGCCTTGATCAGCCCCGACATGGTGATGAACACCAGAACAGACAGCAGCTTGTAGGTGATGCCGCGCAGCGGTCGCATAGGGCGTTTCCTTCCTTGGCCCATGGGTGTCATCCCCCGTCGGCAGGCGCAAGCCGGAAACGGCTTGCCGTGCCGCGCGCCCTGCGCTTCACTGCCGGGAAAAGGAGACTGCCATGACCCTGCCGCCGCTTTCCGATGTCATCGCGCAAGGCCGTGGCCTTGCCCCCGCCGATCTGGTGCTGCGCGGCGGGCGGGTGTTCGACGTGATTACCGGCGCATTGCTGGAAGGCGATGTCGCCATCTGCGGCGTGCTGATCGTAGGCGTCTTTGACTCTTACGAAGGCCGCGAGGTGGTGGATGTGACGGGCAAGATCCTCGTCCCCGGCTTCATCGACACGCATCTGCACATCGAAAGCTCGCTGGTCACGCCTTACGAGTTCGACCGCTGCGTCGGCCCGCATGGCGTGACGACGGCGATCTGCGACCCGCACGAGATTGCCAATGTCTGCGGGCTGGAAGGCATCGGATATTTCCTCGACGCCTCAGCCCATACTGTCATGGACATCCGGGTGAACCTGTCCTCCTGCGTGCCCTCGACCCATATGGAGACGGCGGGCGCCCGGCTGGAGGCGGCGGATCTGGTGCCGTTGATGGATCATCCGCGCGTCATCGGTCTGGCGGAGTTCATGAACTTCCCCGGCGTGCTGCATCAGGACGCCGGTTGCATGGCCAAGCTGGAGGCATTTCGCGGCCGCCATATCGACGGCCATGCGCCGCTTCTGTCGGGGCGCGACCTCAACGGCTATATCGCCGCCGGTATCCGAACGGAGCATGAGGCGACAACGGCCACCGAGGCGATGGAAAAGCTGCGCAAGGGGATGCGGGTGCTGATCCGCGAAGGCTCGGTTTCGAAAGACCTGCATGCGCTGGCGCCGATGCTGACGGAACGGACCTCGCCCTATTGCTGTTTCTGCACCGATGACCGCAACCCGCTGGACATCGCCGAACACGGTCATCTGGATTACCTGATCCGCACCGCCATCGCGCTGGGCTGCCCGCCGCTGGCCGCTTACCGGGCCGCCAGCCTTTCGGCGGCCGAAGCCTTTGGTCTGAAGGACCGTGGCCTGATCGCGCCGGGCAAGCGGGCCGACATCGTGGTGCTGGAGGATCTGGCGACCTGCCGGCCGGAGATGGTGTTCACCGGCGGGGTGCGGGTGGGCGATGCCGCCTTCGTCACCCGCCGGATCGTGCCGCCGGTCGCACGCCATTCGGTGAAGGCGCCACCGGTGCGCGCCGAGGATTTCCGCACTGGCGGCAACCGCGCCGAAACCCCGGTCATCGGCATCCTGCCCGGCAAGATCATCACCGAACATCTGACCTATGACATCGCGCCCAGCGATGGCGACAAGCGCCCCGACCTTGCACGCGATCTGGTGAAGATCGCGGTGATCGAGCGTCACGGCAAGAACGGCAACCGCGCCACCGGCTTCGTCAAGGGCTTTGGCCTGAAACGCGGTGCCATCGCCTCGACCGTCTGTCACGATCACCACAATATCGCAGTGGTCGGCGCCGACTATGCCGATATGGCGCTGGCCGCCAACCGGCTGGGCGAGATCGAAGGCGGCTTTGTGGTGACGGAAGGTGGCAAGGTGCTGGCCGAACTCGCGCTGCCCGTCGCCGGGCTGATGAGCCTGCAACCGTTCGAGGTGGTGCGCGACGATCTGATCACGCTGCGCGCCGCCGCCCGGTCCCTGGGGGTGGAGCTGGAAGAACCCTTCCTGCAACTCGCCTTCCTCGCCCTGCCGGTGATCCCGCATCTGAAGATCACCGACCATGGCATGATCGACGTGGATCGTTTCGAGGTGATGCCCTGATCGGGCATCACGCGCTTCAGCGGTTCAGGCTTTTCGCCAGACGCATCAGGTTCACCGCCTCGACACGATAGCCGAACGGGTCATCACCCCGTGCGCCTTCGGCAAGGCGGATCGCATCGTCCCAGCCCCAGTCACCCAGATAGGTCGCGCCAGTCAGAAGCTGGCCGAAGCCCGCAATAGCGGCGGCGAAGCGGGCATCCGCGCCGGGGGCCACGTCGGTCGAAAGGATGGGGGTTTCGATCAACTGGCTTTCTGCCGCACCCGGCGCCTTATAGCGCAGCCGCAGGAAGCCCAGTTCCCCCGCGGGTCCCGTCGCCTCGGGGGCGGTGCCATAGCGCAGCGGCTCGGTCAGCCGGGCGGGGCTGTCGGGGGCGGTGATCTCGTAAAGCGCGGTCACCTGATGGCCGGCGCCGATCTCGCCCGCATCCACCTTGTCATTGCTGAAATCCTCGCGCCGCAGGGCACGGGTTTCATAGCCGATCAGCCGGTATTCCGCGACCTGCGCGGGGTTCCATTCGACCTGAATCTTCACATCGTCGGCGATCGGGAACAGCGCGCCGGAAAGCTGATCCACCAGCACCTTGCGAGCCTCTTGCGCGGTGTCGATATAGGCCGCCATGCCATTGCCGCTTTGCGCCAGCGCCTGCATGGTGGCGTCGTCCAGATTGCCACGCCCGAAGCCCAGCACCGACAGATAGCTGCCGCCCGCGCGTTCCTTGGCGATGAAAGTCTCCAGTTCCTCGGGGTCTGAAATCCCGAGGTTGAAATCCCCGTCCGTCGCCAGCAGCACGCGGCTGATTTCGCCCTCGCCGCGCATCTGGTCGGCAAGACGGTAAGCCTCGGCCAACCCCTCCGCCCCTGCCGTGCCGCCGCCGGGCACCAGATCATCCAGCACGGCGGAAATCGCGGCGGTTTCGCGGGCGGGTGTGGGCGGCAGCACCACACCGGCAGAGCCAGCATATGCGACGATGGCGACCTCATCCTCGGGGCGCAGTTGCGGCAGCACCAGCCGCAGCGCCTGTTTCAGCAGCGGCAGCTTATCGGCTTCGTCCATGCTGCCCGAGGTATCGACCAGAAATACCAGATTGAGCGGCGGTCGGTCGGCCAGCGCGGGCAGGCGGCCCTGCAAGCCGATCCGCACCAGCCGGGTACCCGCGTTCCACGGCGTCGGCATGACCGAAACATCGGCGCGGAACGGCGCATCGCCTTCGGGCGCGGGATAGGCATAGGGGAAGTAATTCACCATCTCCTCGATCCGCACCGCCTCGGGCGGGGGCAGGGCGCCCGCCTCCAGATCGCGGCGGATCACGGCATAAGAGGCCGTATCAACATCGACCGAGAAGGTGGAAACCGGGTCGGTATCGACCGACTTCACCGGGTTCGCATCGGCATTGGCGAAGGCCGAGGTATCGGGTTCTGGCGCGGTGGCCGCGTCCATTGCCGTTATTGCGCCACCCATCGCAAACTCAGCCTCGGGAGCGGCCTCAAGCATCACGGGGGCATCGGCGGAAGGTGCTATGGTTGGCGCCACCTTGCGCGTGGCCAAGGCGGGCGCCCCTGCCAGCGGCGCGGGAGCGGCGAGGGGCGCCATGTCTTCGACGGCCTCAGGCGTGGTGGGTTCCGGTGCAAGGCGCACCAGCGCCGGTTCGGGCGGCTGGTGCAGCGCAGGGGAAAGGGCGATCACCGCCACGGCCAGCGCGGCGACAGAGGTCGTTGCCGCCAGAAGCCCGGCGGGGGAAAGGGATTTCAGCATGTCTTTGACTCCGGTCAGAAAGCCCTTCCTTTCAGGGCTTGCCGGATTGGGACGCGCGGGGGCAGCGGTTTCTTGGCGGTTGTCCTGCAAAAGATCGAAATTTTGCAACGCGGCATCCAGCGCCGCCATCCGCGCCGCATCACCGGGCGGTGGCGGGGCGGCGCGCAGGGCCGATTTCAGCTTGTCAAAATCATCGGTCATTGCGCCTCGTCCTCTGCTGCGATGCGGCGCAGCCGCTTTTTCACCTCGGACATGCGCCAGGCGACCGTGCCTTCGGAAAGGCCCAGCACCTCGGCCGCCTCGGCCTGGGTCAGTTCCTCGCCCAGAACCAGCGCGACGGTTTCGCGCAGTTCCGGCGACAACCGGGCCATGGCGCCTTCCAGCCACTGCCGCGCGGCGCGGGATTCCTCCATTTCGGCCTGACGGGCGATTTCCCAATCGCCCCAGCCATCAGCGGCCCGTGCCCGCGTCGCCTGCCGCCGCCGCAGATCGGAGGCGGCATTGACGACGACACGGTAAAGCCATGTGGTGAACCGCGCCTCGCCCCGCCAGTTTGCCAGCTTGGCGGGCAGGGCGGCGCAAATTTCCTGCGCCAGATCCTGCGCATCCGCGGCCGAGCCAGTCAGCCGCCAGCCAAAACCGTAAACCCGGTCGTAATGCCGCGTCACCAGCGCCGCGAAAGCGGCACGGTCGCCACTTGCGGCGGCCAGAGCAAGGGTTTCATCCGGTGTTTCCATGCGCATGACGCTATTCAGACGCGACGGGCTGCGCAATCCTTGGCCTGTCACCTGAAAATTTCGCACCAATGCAAAAGGCCCGGAGAAATCTCCGGGCCTTGCCGTCCTTGCGGGCGGGGTCAGTTGACGGCGGCATCCACCACCTGCGTCACCCCGGCGGGGCGGGCGATTTCGATGCGGCGGGGTTTCAGCGCCTCGGGCGTTTCGCGCACGAGGTCGATGTGCAGCATCCCGTGTTCATGGGTGGCGCCGGTGGCGCGCACATGATCAGCCAGCGCGAAGCGGCGTTCAAACGCGCGGGTGGCGATGCCGCGATGCAGGTAGCTGCGTTCGGCTTCTTCCGGTGCCTTGCGGGCCGACACGAACAGCGCGCCTTCCTTGACCTCGACGCTCAGTTCCTCGGGCGTGAAGCCTGCGACAGCGATCGAGATGCGATAGGCATTCTCGTCGGTTTTTTCGATGTTGTAGGGCGGATAGGTCGGCTGGGCCACGTCGGCGCTGAGGGCACGATCCATCAGATCGGCGATCCGGTCAAAGCCCACGGTGGCACGGTAAAGCGGTGCGAAATCGAGATTGCGCATGGTCATCCTCTTGAAGCGATGTCTGTCCGGCCCCCCGTTGCGGGCGGGCCTCGGTTGATGGCGCGGGCCCGTCATGGCACCCGCCCAAGTGATCTGGGAAGCCGTCGCGCCGGTTTCAAGACCCTTTGCGCGCCTGCATTCCGCGCGCCGGATCATAGCCCCAAAGCGCCGCCGCCCCGAAGACCATGAGCGCCAGCAGCACCCAGCCTGCGGCCGCGAGGTTCGGTTGCAGGTAAAGCGCAAAGCGGATCAGTTCGACCGCATGGGTAAAGGGGTTCACAGCGCAGATCTGCGCCAGCAGAGGGCTGGCCTCTTTCATCTTCCACAGCGGGTAAAGCGCAGAGGACAGGAAGAACATCGGGAAGATGACGAAGTTCATCACCCCCGCGAAGTTTTCAAGCTGGCGGATGAAAGACGACAGCATCAGCCCCAGCGCCCCCAGCATCAGCCCGGCCAGCAGAATGGCGGGAATGGCGACGATATAGCCCTGCCACGGCATGTGGATACCGACCCCCGCCGCGATGGCAAGGAAGGCAGCACATTGCAGCAGCGAAATCATCGCCCCCGCCGTGACCTTGGCAAGCAGCAGCCACCAGCGCGGCAAGGGTGCGGTCAGCAGCAGGCGCATCGACCCCATCTCGCGGTCATAAACCAGGCTCAGCGAGCTTTGCATGCCGTTGAACAGGCAGATCATGCCGCAGAGGCCGGGAGTGATGTAGATTTCATAGGTGATATAGGTCTGGTAGGGCGGGATGATCGACAGGCCCAGTGCGGCGCGAAAGCCGGCGGCAAAGACCAGCAGCCAGACCAGCGGCCGCACCAGGGCGGCAACCAGCCGCCCGCGCTGACCCAGAAAGCGCAGCGCCTCGCGGTGCAGGATGGCGCGGAAGGCCAGCCACCAGATCATGCCTCGGCCCCCGTCAGCCGCAGGAACATCTCGCGCAGCGGCTCGTCCCCGCGCAGGTCGCGGGTGATGCCATCGGCAAGCAACCGGCCGCGATGCAGGATGGCAAGCTGATCGCTGTCGCGCACCTCATCCGTCAGATGCGTGGCCCAGAGCACGGCCAGCCCCTGATCGGCAAGGTCATGGACATGGGCGGTGATCGCCGCCCGCGCGGCGGCATCAAGGCCGACAGTCGGTTCGTCCAGCAGCAAGACCTCGGGCCGGTGGATCAGGGCGCGCGCCAGTTCCATCCGGCGGCGGTGGCCACCGTTCAGGGCACGGACGGGTTCAGCCGCACGTTCGGCCATGCCCAGCCGCTCCAGCGCCTCGGCGGTGCGGGCCTCGGCCTCGCGCCCGCCGATGCCGTGCAGGGCGGCGAAATACAGCAGGTTGCGCCGCACCGTCAGGTCAAGATCCAGTGTTGGCTGCTGGAACACCACCCCCATGCGCGCCAGCGCGGCGCGGGGTGCGCGGGCCAGATCCTGCCCCGCGACGGTGATGCGGCCTGTCCGTGTGGTAAACAGCCGGGTGAGCAGGGAAAACAGCGTCGATTTCCCGGCCCCGTTCGGCCCCAGCAGGGCGCAGAACCGGCCCTTCGGCACCTCAAGCGCCACCTCGCTCAGCGCCGCCTTGGCGCCGTAGCTGTAGCTGACCCCATGGATGCCGAGGCCGGGCGTCATTCGATCACGATGTCCAGCTTCTGGGTATCGCCCTTGGTGCCGGGCACGCGCATGACATAGCTGCCGGGTTTCACGGCGATAAAGCCGATTTCCATGGTGCCCGCCTCGTCAAACTCGACGGAATCGAGGCCCAGCGGCCGCACCTCCAGACCCTCGATGACGATTTCGTCGATCCATATGGCACGGAAGAATTCCGGCGCGACGAGGCCAAGCTCCTGGCTGCCATCCGCCTCGATCTCGACCTCGTAGTAGTGGCCGGATTTCAGCTTCCACGGCGCATCTGCCAGCGGCGCACCGGCGGACAGCAGGATGGGCGGCAGGTTGCTCTTGTTACCCTTCGACATCAAGCCAGCGGCCCCCAGAGCCGCGTCATCGTCATCCTCCCCTTCGGCATGGACAGCAAGGGGCAGGGCGGCCAGCAGCGCGGCAAGGATCAGCGGTTTCATGGGATGTCCTTTCTGGTTCACGGCCGCATCGCCGCGCCCCAGGGGAAGCGGCCGACCTTGATGGATTTGACAGGGGTTTCGCGGGCAACGTCGATCACCGTCACGTCGCCGGACACGCCGTTGGTGGTGAAAAGCTGGCTTTGATCTGGCGACCAGGCCATGTGCCAGACCCGACGCCCGGTGAGGATGTAATTCGTCACCTCGTAGCTGGCGGTATCGACCACGGCCACATGATTGGCGGGGCCAAGGGCCACGAAGGCGCGTTTGCCATCGGGCGAGAACTTGAACCCGACGGGCTGGATCAGATCGTCATTCACTCCGGCAATGGCGAAATGCACCTTTCCCAGTTCTTGCTGGTCGGCCACCGAAAACACGGTGACAGTGCCACCGATTTCAGCGCTGACCCAAAGCTGGCTGCCGTCAGCGGTAAATTCGGCATGGCGGGGGCGGCTATCGACCAGCGTATTGGCAAACAGCTTGTGCGTCGCCGTGTCGATCCAGTGCGCCATATTGGTGGTTTCAGAGGTGGTAATGGCGATCTTGCCATCGGGGCTGATGGCCATGCCTTCGGGTTCCACCCCCACGTCGATCTGCGCGACCACCTGACGGCTTTGGGTATCGACGACCGTGGTGATCGCATCATCCTCGTTGGCGATGTAGAGATGCCGGTCATCGGGAGCGAGCACAAATTGTTCAGGGTCTTCACCCGAAGGCAGGTCATGCAGGATCTCGCCTGTATCAGGGTCCATCACCTGCACGGTGTCACTGTCAGAAGCGCAGATATACAGCCGCCTGAAATCCTTGGAGAAGGTCACGCCACGCGGGCGCTCGCCGGTGGGATAGGTCTTGATGACCTCCAGCGTGTCGGTGTCGATGACGCTGACCGTGTCATCCTTTTCATTGGTGACCCAGATTTCCCCGGCATGGATCGGGGCGGGGATCAACGGCGTGGCAGTCAGCAGCAGGGCTGCGGCAAGGCGGCGCATCGGGTTACTCCGTGAAGGCGTGGCACTGGCTCTCGGGTTCGTCGAGGCCAAGCGTGTCGGTTTCGTTGCGCTGGTGCAGGAACCCTTCGACCGGGGCGAGCGTCACGAGCGCCCGGGCATTGGCGACCGCGATGGGCTGACGCATCTGGCCGTTCCAGTGCCGGAAGCTGAGACCGCGCCCTTTGAACCCGTCCAGCTTGAAGGTATCGGACAGCATATAGCTGCGCAGTGTGGCCGGATCGGCGCTGCCGGTGCGGATGACCGCCTCGCCGATTGCCCGGATTGCGGCCCATGCTGCATAGTCGCGGCTTTGCATGTCGCGTCCCGCCGTCTCTTCAAAACGGTTCTGCAACTGGACAGCGCCCCATTGTTCCATCACATGCGTCCAGCCCAGTGGCTCCATGCCCTCGGACCCGGCGACGGGGCGCGGCAGCCATGTGTTGTTTTCGACATAACGGCCGAAATCGTCGGTTTCATCGGCCACCAGAAGCACGTCATGGTCCGGCAGATCCTGCGTGAAGGGCGGCAATTCGACTGTGGCGGCGCGGCGCAGGTCGGTGTCGAAGCTCCATGCCTTTTCGCCCACCAGCGTCAGGCCGAACTTGGCCGCAGAGCGGCGCAGATGATCGGCATAGACCAGATCGGCGGCCTTTGGCCCGGTGATCAACGCCAGTTTCGACCAGCGTTTCGCAGCCAGAACCTGCATCAGCGCATCGGTGCGTGCGCCATCCTCGGGGATCGTATGCAGCAGGTTGGCCCGGCAATCGGCGGACCGCAGCGCCTCGTCCCCAGAAGCGACGTTGAACAGCAGCTTGTCCGCAGCTTCGGGCGTGTCTGCCACGGCCAGAAGCTCGGCGGCGGTGGCGTCCACCAGCACCAACCCGGCCCCGGCCAGTGCCTCACGCGTGGCGGCGGCAAAATCGCCATCCGGGGGCACGTCGATCACGGTCAGGGCATAGGTCTCACCAAGGAACTTGCCCGTCGCGGCAACCTCGGCCAGCGCGAGATTCGCCCCGGCGATCCCCAGATCCTCGGGCACGGGATCAAGGTTCGACAGGACCGGCGCTGGCACCACCTGCTGTCGCAGATAGATCACCTGAACGTCCACCGACGCAGCGTATAACCCTTGAACGGGCATCAGGCCAATGCCGGTAACGGCGGCCAGCGCCATCCGGCGCAGGGTTGTTTTTGGCATGGTTTCTCTCCCTGTCGGGGATGTTGGTCGCCCACGCCACAGGGCGATATTGGACATTGGTCGCAAGACCCCGCCGCTTTGCACGAAAGTCCAATACCGCGCTGCGGTGCGGAAAGGTTAGCTCTGACTCAAGTGCTCAGGGAGGATGCGCAATGACGAACATGACCCGCGGCTTCGTTGCCGCTGTGGCCCTCGCGGGGCTTGCGACCATGGCTTTTGCCCACGGCGATGTGGCCCCGCAGCCGGTGAACACCGACGCGCTGCCCGATGTGGGCGAGGAATGGCTGACCGAGAACCCCTATCGTGCGGCAGCAGCAGGGGATGACGTCTGGGCCAAGGCGGTAGAGATCGGCGACAGCGCCTTCAACCAGAACTGCGCGCGTTGTCATGGTCTGGGCGCGGTGTCGGGTGGTCTGGCCCCCGATGTGCGCTTTCTGGAGGCCGAGGAATACGGCGACGAATGGTTCATGGAACGGTTCCAGCACGGCTACACTCAGGATGGTGTCACCAAGATGCCAGCCTTCGGCGAAGTTCTGGGCCAGAAGGCAGGCTGGGCGATTCGCACCTATATCGAGACCCGGCCCGAGGATGGCGCACTGGATGCGCATTCCGCCCGTCTGACCGCGATCCGCGACACGCTGATGGCGGGTGGCGCCGATCAGCCCGCGCTGAAGGAAGAGCTTGCCGCCATCGCGGTCGAGGTCAAGACCGCCTCGGGCGCGCCGGTCGCGGACAGCGCGGCCAGCCGGGCGGCGAAGCTACTGGATGGTTCGGATCTCGGAGCGAAACATGCGGCCGATGCGCTGACGGTCGGGCTTTCGGCGGCACACTGAGATGGACCGGCGTTCCGCACTTGTTGCGGGGCTGGCGGCGGGGCTGTTCAGCCTCGCCGCCGCACCCGTTTTCGCCCGCTGCGAAGGCGTGGCCCCCGGCGCCCGCCCGCAGAACACATCGCGCCAGTATGTCGGGCAAACACTGGATGAGATCGTTGAACGCGGCACTCTGACTATCGCGGTTTACGAGGATTTCCCGCCCTATAGCTGGGATGATGCAGGCACCCCCCGCGGGGTGGATGTGGAGGTCGGCCGCATTCTGGCCGAAGGGCTGGGCGTGAAGCCGGAATACCGCTTCGTGCAGGCGGGAGAAAATACGCAGACCGATCTCATGTCCTACATCTGGCGCGGCACGGTGCAGAAAGAGCCGGTATCCAATGTGATGATGCGGGTGCCCTATAACAGCGAGTTCACCTGTCTGGTCGAGCAGGTGGTCTTTACCGGGCAGTATGCCAAGGAGGAAGTGGCGATTGCCTACCGGCTTGACGCCTATCCCGATGCCGTGCCTTCGGACAAACCCCGGCACGAAGGGGGGCCGGTGCCTGCCTATTTCCGCTTTGACACGGTGGCGGTGGAAAACGATTCGATTTCCGATTTCTACCTGACCGCCTTTCCGGGTGGGCAGATCGGGCCGAACATTCATCGCTTTCCCGATATGGCCAAGGCGATGAAGGCGCTGGTGGCGGGTGAGGTCATGGCCGCGATGGGGCCGCGCGCGCAATTGCAGTTCGGCGCAGCCGAGGGCGTCGCGGTGCATCAGCCGCCCTTGCCGGGTTTCGCTCTGGGCAGCTGGACCGTTGGCATTGCGGTGCATCAAAGCCACCGCGACCTTGCCTATGCGCTGGACGATGCCATTGCGGCGGCGCTGGCCGACGGGCGCCTTGCTGCCGCCTATGCTGCCTACGGGCTGACCTTTACCCCGCCGGAGCGGTGATCACAGGTCGAAGCTGGCAAAGACCGGCACATGGTCCGAGGGCTGATCCCAACCCCGGCACGGCCGCAGGATGCGGCTGCCATGCGCGGCGCCCGCGATGTCGGGGGTGGCCCAGACATGATCCAGCCGGCGGCCCTTGTCGGCGGCATCCCAGTCGGGGGAACGATAGCTCCACCACGAATATAGCCGGCCTTCCGGGATGTCCTTGCGGGTCACGTCCACCCAGCCACCAGCGTCCTGCGCGGCACCCAGATGTTCGACCTCGACGGGCGTATGGCTGACGATCTTCAGCAGGGCCTTGTGGTTCCACACATCATCTTCGCGCGGGGCGATGTTCAGGTCGCCCACAAGGATCGCCTTCGACGGCTTGTCGGCATGCGCCCAGTCGCGCATCTCGGTCAGGAAATCCAGCTTTTGTCCGAATTTCACATTGGCCTCGCGGTCGGGAATATCGCCACCGGCAGGCACATAGAAATTATGCACGGTCACGCCGTTTTCCAGCCGTGCCGAAACGTGGCGAGCATGGCCCAGTGCGGCGAAATCACGGTCGCCCGCATCTTCCAGCGGCAGGCGCGACAGGATGGCGACGCCGTTATAGCCCTTCTGCCCGCGCGCAACCATGTAACGGTAGCCAAGCGCCTCGAACGCCTCGCGGGGGAATTTCTCGATCGGGGTCTTGATCTCTTGCAGGCAGAGGACATCCGGTGCCTCCTCCTGCATCAGGCGCGACACCAACGCCTCGCGCAGACGGACGGAGTTGATATTCCAGGTGGCAATCGTGAAGGGCATGGCGGTTTCCTTTCGCCCCACCTGTCTAGGTGGCACGGCCCGCGAGGTAAAGCCTTGCGGCGTTACTGGATGGTGTAGGCACCACTGTCACAGACGTTGCTGCGGTCCTCCAGCACGTCGCCATCGGCAAACACCATGCGGAAGTCATACTCGCAGCCCTTTGCCTCGGCGATGGTGATGTCGCCGCTGGCCCCGGCCGGCAATGCGCCGGTCGAGAGGATGTTTTCCTCCCACGAGTCGGTGCCGACGGGCGAGGCGTAGAATTCGGTCAGATCGGCGTTGGACTGGTTCGACAAGGTGAAAGACAGGCTTTCGGCCGCGGCCGGAAGCGCCATGCCAGCAAAGGCGAGGCAGAACAGGGAAAACCGCATTGACATCACATCTCCTCGGGCAAGCGCCGCAGACCGATATTATGTAGGGCAGACCCGAAGGGATTCCAACAGCACGGCACGATCTGCCGCCGCGTCAGGGCGGAAGAGGTGCCGGGCACAAGGCCCGGCCAGGCTTCCAACAGGGAGAATGCGGCAAAGGCGAGATATACCCCCTTCGACACATCTTTTGATTGTATCACATCCGTTCGGAAAAAAAAGGCCGGGCATAAGCCCGGCCAGTCCAACAGGGAGGATGCCGCGTCATGACCCCGGCGCGGCAAGGGGAACCTGTCGCATGATATAGTCATGCAATCCGGCGACAATAAGACCATCGTCGCCAGATTTTTTCCATCCGGTCAAGCCACCAGCCGATAACCGCCCGACTCGGTCACCAAGAGCCGCGCATTCGACGGATCGGGTTCAATCTTCTGCCGGAGGCGGTAGATGTGGGTCTCAAGCGTATGGGTGGTCACGCCCGCATTATACCCCCAAACCTCGTGGAGAAGCACATCACGCGCCACAACCCCTTGTTGCGCCCGATAGAGGTATTTCAGGATATTGGTCTCTTTTTCGGTCAGGCGGACCTTGCGTTCCTTTTCGTCCACCAGAAGCTTCTGCGCGGGCTTGAACGTGTAGGGACCAAGCTGGAACACGGCATCTTCGGATTGTTCATGCTGCCGCAACTGTGCCCGGATGCGGGCAAGAAGAACCGGAAACTTGAACGGCTTGGTCACATAATCGTTTGCACCCGAATCAAGCCCGAGGATCGTATCGGAATCTGTATCGTGGCCAGTCAGCATCATGATCGGACATTTTACCCCGGCCTTGCGCATGCGGCGGCAGAGTTCGCGGCCATCTGTATCGGGCAGGCCGACGTCGAGGATCACCAGATCATGCCCGCCTGCCTTGGCCTTCTCCAGCCCTTCCAGCCCGGTCGAGGCTTCGAACACGTCGAAATCCTCGGTCATCACCAGTTGCTCGCTCAGCGCCTCGCGCAGATCGTCGTCGTCATCGACCAGAAGAATTTTGCGCAGCGTTGCCATGGTCCGGCCTCCGTGATTGCTTGCCCAACACATGCGCCCGCTTCATGGTTCCGGCAAGATTTGCAACGAAAGGCTCACGCCCTCGTGTCGCAGCGGGGGGAAATGTTTCACTTTCCCGGTCAGATCGTTACATAGAGGCCAAGAGGACGCATCACATGACCAGCACCCCCGCCATCGCCGCGCCCGGCATCATCGAACGGCTCGCCCGCGCGCGCGGCGATTTGCGCATGGGTGTGCCCGTGATGTTGACGGGGGGCGAGGCGGCGGCGGTGGCCGTTCCGGTGGAAACGCTCAGCTCCGCGCGGCTGGCAGAGTTGCGCCGTCTGGGCCACCCGGAACTTGCGCTGACCGTGCGGCGGGCCGAGACGCTGAAGATCCGGGTCTATGACGGTGATCTGGCGCGGCTCGCCTTGCCCGCCGATGCGGGGCTGGACTGGCTGTCATCGATGGCTGATCCGGCGGATGACCTGCGCCTGCCGATGAAGGGGCCGTTCCATGAAATACGCGGTGGGGTGCCCGCCTTGCATCGCGCGGCGATCACGCTGGCGAAATCTGCGCGGCTGTTGCCTGCGGTGGTGGTGGTTCCTGTGGAACAGGGGGCGGCGCTTGCCCGAGCGGCTGACCTGACCGTCATCGACATTGACGAGGCGGCGGCAGAACTGGGCCGTGCCTCGCCGCTGGCCGAGGTGGTTTCGGCCCGCCTGCCCATGGCCGCCAGTCGTGCGGGGCGCGTCCATATCTTCCGCCCCGAGGATGGGGGCGAGGAACATTACGCCATCGAGATCGGTCAGCCCGACCGCAAGGCGCCCGTGCTGGCCCGGCTGCATTCGGCCTGTTTCACCGGCGATGTGCTGGGCAGCCTGAAATGCGACTGCGGCCCGCAGTTGCGTGCTGCGCTGGCGCAGATGGGGGCCGAGGGTGCGGGGGTGCTGCTGTATCTGAACCAAGAGGGCCGGGGCATCGGGCTTGCGAACAAGATGCGCGCTTATTCCTTGCAGGATCAGGGCTTTGATACCGTCGAAGCCAATCACCGGCTGGGGTTCGAGGATGACGAGCGCGATTTCCGCCTGGGGGCGGGCATTCTCAAAACCATGGGGTTTGCAGCGGTGCGCCTGCTGACCAACAACCCCCGCAAGATCACGATGATGGAAGGGCAGGGCATCCGTGTGGCCGAGCGTGTGCCGTTGCGCGTGGGTGAAACCCCGGAAAATCGCGGCTACCTTGCCACCAAGGCCGCAAAATCGGGGCACCTGCTGTAAGCGTCAGCCGTAATTGCGGGCGCCGAAAATCGCGCTGCCGACGCGCACATGGGTGGCGCCCTGGGCAATTGCGGCCTCGAAATCGCCGCTCATCCCCATGGAAAGCTGGTCCAGCCCGTTCCGCGCCGCGATCTGCGCCAGATGCGTGAAATGTGGCGTGCTGTCTTCACCTTCGGGCGGGATGCACATGAGGCCCGCGACCGGCAAATCCTTGGCCCGGCAATCGGCGATGAAGGCATCAGCGTCATCGGGCAGAACGCCCGCCTTCTGCGGCTCCGCCCCGGTGTTCACCTGCACGAACAGCGTCGGGCAATGCCCCTGCGTCTGCGCGAGCCGGGCAAGTTTCTCTGCAAGTGAAGCACGGTCGAGGGTGTGGATCGCGTCGAACAGATCGAAGGCCAGTTTGGCCTTATTGGTCTGCAAGGGACCGATCATGTGGACAGCGGTGCCGGGAAACCGGAGCCGGAGGTCAGGCCACTTCCCGGCGGCCTCCTGCACATAGTTTTCGCCAAAGATGCGCTGGCCCTGTTCCAGTGTGGCAATCACCCGGTCCAGCGGCTGCACCTTGGATACGGCGATCAGCGTAACCGTGCCCGCTGTGCGCCCTGCGGCCGTCTCTGCCACCGTTATCCGTGCCTTGATCTCTGCCAGACCCATCTGTGCCTCCGTCTTTGGGCCGCAGATGGCCACAGCAGTCCGGAAAAGAAAAGGCCCCCGGCGGAAACCGGGGGCGAAAAAGGAAAAGGGCGGGGGTAAACCCCGCCCTTCCCGTATCGACTGATCGTCAGATCAGAAGTCGAAACGCACGCCCACGTCGGCGTAGGTCTGACCAGCGTAACCTTGCTGGACCGAACCCGACAGACGAGCGCCGCCGAGGTCGTAGTCAGCGCCCAGGCCGTAAGCGGTGTCAGCACCGGCGACGTCCAGGTCAGCAACGTAGGCGCGCAGGGTGGTGGCGCCCATGGTGTAGTTGCCGTACAGGGTGACGACGCGGCCACCGGCAGCATCTTCATCCATGTAGTTCAGGCCAACGGTGGCCGCGTCGTTGATGGTGTAGGCGGCACCCAGGAAGAAACCGTCGTTGCCAGCAACGCCAGCGCCGTCTTGGTAAGCGGCCAGCGACACAGCGAACGGACCCGAAGCGTAGTCGAACGACACGCCGACTTCAGCGTCGGTCGAAGCGCCGGTCATCTGGTCCGGGTTCACATACGAGATGCGGCCGGTGAAGTCGCCCATCGAGTACGAAGCGAAGATGCCAGCGCCCGGAGCGACAGCGCCGGTCGAGTTGTAGGCGAAGAAGGCGCCTTGCGGATCGCCGTACGACGAGTCCTGGAAGCCCATTTCCGAGTTGTAGATCAGGCCAGCCGAGTCGAACGCGGTGTTCACGTTGCCGACTTCAACGCGGAAGCCTTCATACGAAGCGTAGAACAGCGCGGCGTTGGTCGAAGCAGCGCCACCGTCGGTGGACTGCAGACGCAGACGGCCACCGAAGGTCACGCCCGAGTCGGTTTCGGTTTTGCCGTCGATGTTGAAACGCAGACGCGAAGCGATCTGGGTTTCTTCGGCGCGGCCTTCCAGGTATTCCAGACCGAAACGGCCGTAGCCCGAAACGGTGACGCCGGTTTCAGCCGAAGCCACGGTGGCGGTCGAAGCCAGCAGCGTGGTGGCGAGAAGGATCTTTTTCATCGTTTTCCCTCGTTGACTCAAAGGTGCGGCCCAACTCAGGGGAATCCGAATTGGGTATGGCCTCTATTTCTGCTGATGGGCCTCGAATTGCAATCGGCAGTGGCGGCTTGCGGGGAATCGCGGCGGGGTATGGTGCACCAATGTCACAGTCCTGCCGCGGGGCCGACATGCTTGCCTCGTGCGGGTGGGCAGGCGCAGGGTAACAAGGCCTGAGGGAAAAGCCTTGTCCGGTCCCGGAGGCTCGGCTAGACAGCCTTTATATTGACGGGAGTTGCGAATGTCCTTGCCCAGCCTTGCGCGCCTCACGCTGTCCGGCAGCCTGATTCTTGCCCTTGCGGCCTGTGGCGGCATCGGAAGCGGCGATTCCGGCCTGTTCCGCAAGAGGACCCAGCCGGTGGACCATTCGCAGACCGAGGCTGTCGTGGCCCCCGGCAAGGCGCGCAGCACAACCGCCACCCGCGAAATGGCCGATGAATCGCGCCAGCGGAAGATCTGGGACCTGTTCGGCGGCGGTGCCGATCCGAATACTACGGTCGAGGTGAACCGTTATCTGTGGCAGGCCTCGCTGGACGTGCTGAACTTCCTGCCCATCGAATCGGTTGATCCGTTCACCGGGGTCATCGTTACGGGCTATGGCACACCGCCCGGCGGCGGCCGCGCCTATCGCGCGACGATCTATATCAGCGACCCGGCTCTGGATGCGCGTTCGCTGCGGGTGTCCTTGCAGGGCCGTGGCGGTGCCGCGGTTTCGCCGCAGACCCAGCGCGCGATCGAGGATGCGATTCTGACTCGCGCGCGGGAAATCCGCGTGCGCGACAGCCGTCTGTGACGCCGCAAGCGGGGGCGCTGCCCCCGCCGCGCCTCCGCCGGGATATTTGAGACAAGGTAAAAGCTGCGCGGGCTGGACTGTTCCGGCCCGGTCGGTTTAATTCGCGCGCGTTGAACCGATGAGATGAGGCCAGCATGTCGCGCTATGAACCGAGCCAGATCGAGCCGAAATGGCAAGAGACCTGGGACAAGGCCGGGGTGTTCACCGCCCGGCGCGATGCGGCCAAGCCGAAATATTATGTGCTTGAGATGTTCCCCTATCCGTCGGGGCGCATCCATATGGGCCATGTGCGCAACTACACGATGGGCGATGTGGTGGCGCGCTACAAATCCTCCTGCGGGTTTTCGGTGCTGCATCCGATGGGCTGGGATGCCTTCGGGATGCCCGCCGAAAACGCGGCGATGGAGCGCGGCGGCCATCCGAAGGACTGGACCTATGGCAATATCGCCGACATGCGCGGGCAGATGAAGCCGCTGGGCCTGTCGATCGACTGGAGCCGCGAATTCGCCACCTGCGACCCGGAATATTACGGCCAGCAGCAGGCCATGTTCATCGACATGATGGAAAAGGGTCTGGTCTATCGCAAGGCGGCGGTGGTGAACTGGGACCCTGTCGATATGACCGTTCTGGCCAACGAACAGGTGATCGACGGCAAGGGCTGGCGCTCGGGCGCCGTGGTGGAACGGCGCGAGCTGACCCAGTGGTTCTTCAAGATCTCTGACATGGCGGGCGATCTGCTCGACTCGCTCGATGGCCTGAAGGACTGGCCCGAAAAGGTGCGCCTGATGCAGGCCAACTGGATCGGCAAGTCGCGCGGCCTGCAATTCGGCTTTGAAACCGTGGCGGCGCCGGCGGGCTTTGACCGGCTGGAGGTCTATACCACCCGCCCCGACACGCTGATGGGCGCCTCTTTCGCCGGGATCAGCCCGGATCACCCGCTGGCGAAGGAGTTGGAAAAGACCAATCCGCAGATCGCCGCCTTTGTCGCCGAATGCCGCCGCATCGGCACCAGCGAAGAGGCCCTGCAAACCGCCGAGAAGCTGGGCATGGATACCGGCATCCGGGTGAAGCACCCGCTGGACCCGAACTGGGAGCTGCCGGTCTGGATCGCGAATTTCATCCTGATGGATTACGGCACCGGCGCGATTTTCGGCTGCCCGGCGCATGACCAGCGCGATTTCGAATTCGCGACCAAATACGGCCTGCCGATCAAGGCGGTATATCTGGCCGAAGGCGCGGAGGATGCGCCGCTGACTGATGCCTTTGTGCCGATGAAGTCCGAGCGGGTTCAATATGTTCGCGGCATCGCCGGCAACAAGCCGATGACCGGCGACGAGGGTGTGGCCGAGGCGATCGCGCTGGCCGAGGCCAAGGGCTTTGGCCAGGGTGTCACCAAATTCCGTCTGCGCGACTGGGGTATTTCGCGGCAACGCTATTGGGGCTGCCCGATTCCGGTGGTGCATTGCGCGACCTGTGGTGTGGTGCCCGAGAAGAAGGAAAACCTGCCGGTCGAGCTGCCTTATGACGTGAGCTTCGACAAGCCCGGCAACCCGCTGGACCGCCACCCGACCTGGGCCGCGACCGCCTGCCCGAAATGCGGGGCAGCGGCTCGGCGCGAAACGGATACGATGGACACCTTCGTCGATTCGTCCTGGTATTACGCCCGCTTCACCGCGCCCCGCGCCGCCACGCCGACTGTGGCCGAGGATGCCGAATACTGGATGAACGTCGACCAGTATATCGGCGGCATCGAGCACGCGATCCTTCACCTGCTTTACAGCCGCTTCTTCGCCCGTGCGATGAACGAGACCGGCCACCTGCCCGCCAAGGCGCGCGAGCCGTTCAATGCGCTGTTCACGCAGGGCATGGTGACGCACGAGATTTACAAGACCAGCGACGACAAGGGGCGTCCGGTCTATCACCTGCCAGAGGACATTCTGCGCAGCGAAACCGGCGCTACGCTGAAGGACGGCACAGTGGTCGAGGTTATCCCCTCGGCCAAGATGTCGAAATCCAAGAAGAATGTCGTCGATCCGATGAATATCATCGCCTCTTACGGTGCCGATACCGCGCGGTGGTTTGTCATGTCGGACAGCCCGCCGGAGCGTGACGTGGAATGGACGGCTTCGGGCGCGGAGGCGGCCTTCAAGCACCTGACCCGCGTGTGGAACCTGTGTTCGCGGATCGGGGAACTGCCTGCGGACCATCAGGGCAAGGACGATGCGGCGCTGCTGAAAGCCACGGCGAAGGCGGTGGACGAGGTGACGAAAGGCATTGACGGCTTTGCCTTCAACAAGGCCATCGCCGGGCTTTACGCCTTTACCAATGTGCTGGCGAAGGCCGATGCCTCGACCCCGGTAATGAAACAGGCGATCCGCACGCTGGCGCAACTGATGTCGCCGATGACCCCCCATATCGCGGAATCGATCTGGAGCTATCAGGGCGGCGCGGGCCTTTGCGCGCAGGCCGCATGGCCCAAGGCCGATCCGGCGCTGCTGGTGGATGATACCGTGACGCTGCCGATCCAGATCAACGGCAAGCGGCGGGCGGAAATCAGCGTGCCGAAGGATATGGCGGCGGCAGAGGTTGAAAAGATCGCGCTGGCGAACGAGGATGTGGTGAAGTTCTTGGCCGGTCAGCCGGTGAAGAAGATCATCGTCGTGCCGGGTCGCATCATCAATGTCGTGGTATAAACGCCGCCAGTTCATAACGCTTGCCGGTGCGGCCCTGACGGGCTGCACCTTCACCCCGGCCTATGCGCCGGGGGGGCCTGCCGCCGCGCTGCAAGGTGCGATCCGCGTCGATGCGCCGTCCGACAAGAACGCCTTCGATCTGGTCGAGCGGCTGGAAGAACGGCTGGGCCGTCCGCAGGGTGACCGCTATCACCTGTCCTACGCCATCCGCACTGAAAGCATCGGGGTGGGTGTGACGCCCGAAAACGCGACGACGCGCTATAACCTGCGCGGCACGGTGGACTGGGTATTGAAGAATGCCGCAGGCACCCCGCTGGCCGAGGGCACGGCGGCGAGCTTCACCTCATGGTCGGCCACGGGGTCGACCGTTGCAGGGCTGACGGCAGAGGAAGACGCGGCTTACCGGCTGATGCGGATTCTGGCCGACCAGATCGTCACGCGGCTTCTGGCGACGGCGGGAAGCTTCCTGTGAAGCTGACTGGCGCGGCGGGGGCGGCCTATTGCGCCAAGCCCGATCCGGCGGCGGCGGGGCTGCTGCTGTATGGGCAGGACGCCATGCGCGTTTCACTGCGGCGGCAGGAGGCGATTGCTGCCCTGATCGGGCTGGAGGGCGAGGCCGAGATGCGGCTTGCGCGCCTGTCGGGCGGTGATGTGCGCAAGGAACCGGCGCTTCTGATGGACGCGATGAAGGCGCAGGGTTTCTTTCCCGGTCCGCGCGTGGTGTTTGTGGAGGAAGCGACCGACACCATCGCCCCGGCGGTGACCGAGGCGTTCCGCGACTGGCGTCCCGGCGATGCGCAGATCGTGGTGACGGCGGGCGGGCTGACCACGAAATCGGCGCTGGTGAAGCTGTTCGAATCGCATCCAACGGCGCGCAGCCTTGGCATCTATGACGATCCCCCCTCGCGCGAGGAAATTGAGAGCACGCTGGGCAAAAGCGGGTTGCGCGACATCGCGCCAGAGGCGATGACCGATCTTCTGTCTCTGGCGAAGGAACTCGACCCCGGTGATTTCCGCCAGACGGTCGAGAAAATCGCATTGTATAAATGGGGCGACAGCAGCCCGCTGACGCCCGCCGATGTCATGGCCATGGCCCCCGCCACGGTGGATGCCGAGGTGGATGACGTGGTGGAGGCTGTGGCCGAAGGTCGTGGGGCTGCCGTGGGGCAATTGATGCGGCGGCTGGAAGGGCAGGGGGTGCAGCCCGTCACGCTTTGCATCTTTGCCATGCGCCATTTCCGCAATCTGCACGCGCTGGCGGTTGATCCGCGCGGACCGGCCTCGTTCCGGCTGCGCGGGCCGCGCAAGGATCGGGCGATGCGGCAGGCCGAAAGCTGGGGCGCGCGGCGGCTGGAGGATGCGCTGGCCTTGCTGGTGGAAACCGACCTGACGCTGCGGTCGGCCTCGCGCGCGCCTGCCATGGCGCTGATGGAGCGCGCGTTGATCCGGCTGGCGATGATGCGGCGATAAGGAAAAGGCCCGGCGTTCAGACCGGGCCTTTCGGATTTCAGAACTCCAGCGGGCGGTCGCCCTGCGCATCCTTGATGCGGCTCGGCAGGCCCATGGTGTTCAAAAGGTTGATGAAGGGCTTGGGGTCCAGCTCTTCGACATTGACCATCGTGCCCACATCCCAGGTGCCATCGGCGATCAGCAGCGCGGCGGTGACCGGCGGCACACCGGCGGTATAGCTGATGCCCTGCGAGCCGACCTCCTCGAACGCTTCTTTATGGTCCGCGACGTTGTAGATGAACAACTCCGCCGGCTGGCCATCCTTCACGCCCTTCACCACATCGCCGATGCAGGTCTTGCCGGTGTAGTTCGGCGCGAGGCTGGCCGGATCGGGCAGCACGGCCTTCACCACCTTTAGCGGAATGACCTCTTGCCCCTCGGCGGTTTTCACCGGCTGTTCCGACAGCAGGCCAAGGTTCTTCAGTACGGTGAACACGTTGATGTAATGGTCGCCGAAGCCCATCCAGAACCGCACATCGGCATCCTTGTAGCGCGCCGACAGCGAATGCACCTCGTCATGGCCGGTCAGATAGGCTTTCTGTTCGCCCACAACCGGCAGATCCCAGGTCTGGCCAACCTCGAACATCTTGTTCGACTGCCAGCCGCCGTTCTGCCACGAATAGACCGTGCCGGTGAATTCGCGGAAGTTGATCTCGGGGTCGAAATTGGTGGCAAACCATTTGCCATGCGACCCGGCATTGATGTCCACGATGTCGATGGAGGTGATCTTGTCCAGCATGCCCTCGGCCACGCGGGCATAGGCGTTCACCACGCCCGGATCGAAGCCGATGCCAAGGATCGCGGTCACACCCGCCGCCTTGCAGCGGTCGCGGCGTTGCCATTCGTAATTGCCATACCACGGCGGCGTTTCGCAGATCTTTTCCGGGTCTTCGTGGATCGCGGTGTCCAGATAGGCGGCGCCGGTTTCGATGCAGGCTTCCAGCACTGTCATGTTCACGAAGGCCGAACCCACGTTGATCACGATTTGCGCGCCGGTCTCGCGGATCAGCGCGGCGACGGCGGCGCTGTCCATCGCATCGACCGCATGGGCCGCGAAAGTGCCCGGCACCTTCATCGCGTTCTTTTCATGGACGCTGGCGATGATCGCCTCGCATTTCGCCTTGGTGCGGCTGGCGATATGCAGATCGCCCAGCCGGTCGTTATGCTGCGCGCATTTATGCGCCACGACCTGAGCCACGCCACCGGCGCCGATGATCAACACGTTCCGTTTCACTTCGAACCGTCTCCTTTAAGGACAGATGGAAGGGAGAGTCTCAGCCAAGGCTGCTCTCGTAATCGGCATAGCCGAATTCTCGTTTCAGGCTCAGCGAGCCATCCAGTTCGCGCACGACGATGCTGGGCATCTTCACGCCGTTGAACCAGTTCTTCTTTACCATCGTATAGCCTGCCGCGTCGGCAATCGACAGCCGGTCGCCCACCGACAGCGGTGTGGGGAAGTTGAACTCGCCGAAAATATCGCCCGCAAGACAGGATTTGCCGCAGATCATCCAGGGATGATCGCCCGACACCTCCATCTTCGCCGGCTGGCGATAGATCAGCAGGTCGAGCATATGCGCCTCGACCGAGGAATCCACGATGGCCAGATCCTTGCCGTTGTTCAGCGTGTCGATCACCGTCACCTCAAGGCTGGCGGAATTGGTGATCGCGGCCTCGCCCGGTTCCAAATAGACCTGAACCCCGAACCGATCCTGAAAGGCGCGCAGCCGGGCCGCGAGCTTGTCCACGGGATAGCCCTCGCCGGTGAAATGGATGCCGCCGCCGAGGCTGACCCATTTCAGGCGTTTCAGCAGGTCGCCGAACTCATCCTCGATCCGGGCAAGCTGGGTGTCGAACAGGTCGAAATCCGCGTTTTCGCAATTGTAATGGATCATGAAGCCCGAGATGCGGTCCATCACGGTTTCGATCTTCTTCTGGTCCCATTCGCCCAGACGGCTGAAGGGGCGGGCCGGATCGGCCAGGTCAAAGCCCGAGGTCGAAAACCGGGGGTTCAGCCGCAGCCCGCGTTCGATCTGCGCTGACTGGTTGTCGAAGCGTTCAAGCTGACCGATGGAGTTGAAGATGATCTTGTCGGCATAGCCCACCGCCTCGGCGATCTCGTGGTCGGACCAGCCAACGGAATAGGCGTGGGTTTCCTTGCCGAACTTCTCGCGCCCCAGCCGCAGCTCATAGAGGCTGGAGGAGGTGGTGCCATCCATATGTTCGCGCATCTGGTCGAACACCGGCCATGTGGCGAAACATTTCAGCGCAAGCAGGGCCTTGGCGCCGGACTGCGCGCGCAGCCGGTCGATGATTTCCATGTTGCGCGAAAGCTTCGCCCGGTCGATCAGGTAGTAAGGTGTCTGGATCATCAGGAATCCCCCCCGGGGCCAAAAGGGACAAGAGCGGTCCACATAGGGCCTAAGCCCTGCGGGTGCAAGCTTTGTGACATTCTGTTGCCGCCCTGCCTGTCAGCGTCGCTCTGCCATGGTCAGCGGGAGAAGGCGCCGCATCTGGGCGATGGTCCCCCGCATCCGCCGGTGCAGATGCCCGGAAAGTGCCAGCCCGTCACTGTGGATCGCCTGCCATGTCATCTGTTGCCGCGCGGTGCCAAGGTTGAACAGCCGGTAGCCGCCCATCACCACGAAGGCCGAAATGGCGACCGAGGCCAGCGCGTCCGAGGTGAAATGCCGCCCCATGCCGACGCGCAGCAGCAGGCTTGCCCCGATCAGCGTGATGGCGGCCGCGATGGCCAGCCACCGGCGCTGTTTCGGCAGATGTGGCCATGTCAGGGCCAGCAGGGCAAAGGCGAAGGTCGCCGTCATCGCTACCTCGCCGGAGGAGAACGAACAGTTCTGGCTGCACTGGTCGCTGATTTGCAGGACGGGCGTGAACAGATGGTTGCCTCCGAATTCTGCGATGTCGGCGGGCCGGGCGCGGCCTGCATGTTCCTTCAGGATGCCGTTTACGATCAGGCCGGGGCCGATGACGAACACGGCCGCGAGGAAATGCCAGCCCGTCCTGCCGGATTGCGGTGTGAAGCCGGTCAGTTGGGCCAAAGCGGGCAGGGTGACGGCGAGCAGGGCAAATACCGTCAAACCCCAGCGCAGGGTATCGTTGAGGGTGGTGATCATGGGGTTTCCCCGCAGGCCAAAGTCGCCTTGTGCATCAAGGAATTGTGCCGAAAGCGCAATGTCCAGCGCCGGTTCGGCGCTGAACAGGCAGAGCACAACCAGCGTTGCGATCAGCGCTGCATGGTGCAGCCGGGCGAGGGTGGGGTCAGTCATCCTTGGCCTCCGTCAGGCATTCGGGGGTGGTCAGGACCAGCGACATCTGCCGCCCCTCGGCAAAGCCCGGCCCGGCGATCCAGCGCTCTGACGGGCCGGTAGCGCAGGAGGGCGGCTCGGTTCCCTGCATCAGAAGCGCAACCGGCGTGTCCGGATCGGCCTGTAGCGGCAGTGCCAGATCCCAGTGGTGGCGCGGTGGTCCGTCATGCGGGGCGGCAGCGATTTCCAGTCCGGTGCCGTGGCTCTGCCAGCTCAGATCGGCCAGCAGGCCGCGATCCGAGGCCGCAATCACGGTAGCACCATTGCGCGTTGCGAAATCCATCGCGCGCTGGCTGACCTCGGCCCGGCCCAGATAGCGCGACAGGATCAGCGGCCCTTCCCCGATCCGCCAGCCGGTGCCGAAGGTGGCAATCAGCGGCAGGGCTATCGCCACCGCCGCGCCCAGTGCCAGCGAGGCAAAGGCCAGCGCCCGGTGCCGCGCCAGCCAATGTGCGGCGATGATCGTGCCCGCAACCGTGAAGCCGACGCCCCAGTTTGCCAGCGCCCGACTGGTCAGCGCCTGAAGTGTGACGATGCCAAGGATCACCAGTGCCACCGCAGCCGCGCCGCGGATTGGCGGGTGGGTGTCTCGAAGGCCCAGCAGGAAAGCCGCGAAGGCGAGTGGCCCCATCACCGCGAATTGTTCGGCCAGAAAGCGCGCGGCGCCAGCCAGATGCAGGCCAAAGCCTTTGGCAGCGCCATCTTCGGCCAGATGATGCAGGGTCACAAAACCGTGGCTGGCGATCCACAGCAGGTTCGGCAGCGCCAGCAACAGGGCAACAGCCACCGCAACTGTCGCATCGCGGCGGGTGATCCGCCATGCCGGGGATACCAGCGCGGCCATGCCCATTCCGGCCATGGCAAACAGCATCGCATGTTTCGACAGGAACCCCAGCCCCAGCGCCAGCCCCAGCAGCACCGCATCGCGGGTCGAAGCGCGCGCGGCCAGCCGGTGCTGCATCAGCAGCGCCGCCGCGATGGCGCACAGCAAGGGCGTGTCGGTCGTCATCATCATCGCGCCCAGCGTGGCCGCGGGCATCGTTGCATAGGTCAGCCCGGCCAGCGCGGCCACACGCGCATTGGCCAGCCGTGCCGCCAGGGCCATCACCATTCCTGCCGTCACCCCATGCAGCACCGGCGCCGCAAGGCGCACGCCGAACGGGGTATTGCCCGCAAGCTCGGTCGTGGCCCGGATCAGCCAGCCGATCAGCGGTGGCTTGGAATAGGCACCGAAAGACAGCGATTGCCCCCACAGCCAGTATTGCGACTCGTCCGTCCAAAGCTCGGTCCGCATCGTGGCCAGCATCAGCACCCGCCACAGCGTTAGCGCGGCAATGGCCAGCAGCGCGACCCGCCGCAAATCAGGCACGGCCTTGGGCATGCGACTGCCTTTCGGCATGGATCAGCCACAGATTGCGGGAATAGATCACCAGCCCGGTCGCCTGACCGAACACGAAGACCGGATCACGCCGCCACAGCGCATAGCTCAGAAGCACCAGGCCGCCGGCCATCGAGAAATACCAGAATGCGACCGGGATGACCGACCGGCGCGTGCGTTCCGATACGATCCATTGCACCAGAAAGCGCATGGTGAACATCAATTGCCCGCCAAGGCCGATCATCACCCAGGTGAACTCGGTCCAGTCAGTGACATGCAGGGCGGCCCAGACCGCTTCGCGGCTCATGCGCCCGCCTCCGGGGTGATCTCGCGCGGGGTTTCGCGCTTGCGGCGGCGGATCAGCCAGGCCACGCCCGCCAGATCGGTGATTCCCACCAGTGCCCGCCCGAGATTGGTATACTTCGACCGCCCGGCCAGACGCGGCGCATGGGTGACCTCGACATGGGCGACCTGCCAGCCATCCCGCAGGAACAGCGCCGGCAGGAAGCGGTGCTGATGGTTGAAATAGGGCAGCGCCAGATAGGCGGCGCGGTCAAAGGCCTTCAACCCGCAGCCGGTATCGCGTGTCCTGTCGCCCAGAAGCCAGCCACGCAATCCATTGGCAAAACGCGATGCCAGACGACGACCCATGGTATCGCGGCGTCCGACGCGCTGGCCTGCCACCAGCGCCAGCGCCGGGTCGCGGCGGGGGGCCATCAAGGGTGCGATCAGGGCCGGGATGTTGACCGGCGGGTTTTGGCCGTCACCGTCCAGCGTCACCACGATGCGACCACGCGCTGCGCGGGCCCCGGAATGGACGGCGGCAGACTGGCCTGCCGCGCGATCATGAACCAGCACCCGGATACGGCGATCCTGCCGGGCCAGCCCGAGGATCTCTGCCCGCGTCGCATCGCGCGACCCGTCATCCACCAGGATCAGTTCGAAAGCCTGCCCGTCGAGAATGTCCAGAATCCGGGTCGCCAAGGGGGCGATATTCAGGGCTTCGTCATGCAGCGGCACAACGACCGACACGACCGGCACGGTTTCGATCAGATGCGGGGCGAGGCGGGCGGGATGGACAGCATTCATCTTGTGCAGCCCTCTGGCAAGCGCAGTGATGCCGCAGGCTGACTGCGGCGAGGTCATCTGCGCCGCAGTCAACACCAAGTCTGTAAGGGTTATATTGCTGTCAGATGACGACTTCGTGGCGGTATCGGTCGCGCCTGTTGTGACGGGTGGACGCCCGCAGCGGCCTGCGCCGAAGGCAGGGGTGTCCCCGACCGCCCGGCCATCGCTTACCGGGTGAGGATTTCATAAACCTCGCTGCGCCCCTCGGTCGGCGCGAAGATGATGTAGTAGCGATCCGTCCCGCCCCGATACATCAGGCCCAGACTGTCAAAAGCGGGATCGCCGCTGCCGAACCCACTGAACCCGCGTGGTGCCTCGTAACCATAATAGCGCCCGCCAATGAAGATGAGGCTCGTGCCGTCCTCCCCCGGAGCAAGCAGGCCCAGACGCCGCTGCGAGCCGGAATCCTTCTGCAACACCAGACCGGCCGGGCCTTCCTGCCGGAAGGCACAGGAAAAGAACGGGTAGGCGATAGCAATATCGGCAGTGACTTGCAGGCTGCGCACCTTGCAGGGCGCTCCGGCAAGGCTCAGCCGGTCGGGCATCGGCAGGCGTTCACCACCGATCACGGCAAGGATGTCGGTCGCCGTCGCCGCATCTTGCCCACTGGCATGTGGTGCAAGGCTGGCGCGCAGATCGGTCTCGGCATTTGCAAGTGCCTCCGTCTGCGCCGGGGTAAGAATCTCGTCCGCAGTCTGGGCATGAAGAGGCAGGGTCGCCAGCAGCGCGACAAAAAGGGCCGAAAATCGGCGGAGTGAACGGGTCATCTCTGATACCTCCGAAACGATAATGCCCGGCAGGGGGCTGTTCCTGTGACGCGGCTGCGCGATGAAAGCTTGGGCTCAATGCGGTCGAGTGTTTCAAAGCCGTTTGGCAAGGGCAAGCCGCATGGCGGCGTCTCAGGGCTGTTTCACCGCGGCCGCCCATTCTTCCAGAAAGGCGCGGCGCTTGATGCGGTCCAGATAAACCAGCAAGCCGGGGTCCAGCCGGATCGGGCGCAGGCGCGGCGTCTGCACCAGCGCCGCCTCGTTCACCGGCGGCAGGCCACCTTGTTGGCCGGACAAGCGTCGGCCTTCGGGTGACAGCAGGAAGTCGATGAACATCCCCGCGAGTTCGGGGTTTTGTGCACCTTTCGGGATCAGGGCGGTGCGTAGCAGCGTCAGTGTGAAATCCTCGAATTCGATCAACGCCATATCCGGGTCATGCGCGGCTCGGGTCGCGGCGTAGCTGCCCAGCACGTTATAGGCCAGCGCGAGGCTGCCGCTTTCCAGATCGTCCAGCATGGGCTTGGTGCTGGCGTAAAGCCGGGGGCGGTTGGCGCCCATCACCTCGGCCAGACGCCAGAAACTGTCGGATTGCCGTGCCTCCTGCGTGGCGAACAGATAACCGGCGCCCGATTGCAGCGGGTCATAGGTGCCGATCCGCCCCTCGAAGCGGCCGGGATGATCGCGCAAAAGGTCGATCAGGTCGCGCCGGGTGCGGGGCAGTGCAAGCCCCTCCAGCGCCTTGCGCGAGGTGACCAGCACCACCGGCTCCTGCGCGAAGCCGAAGATGCGATCCTGCCATTGCGCCCAGTCGGGCAGTTGCGCGGTGCTGGCATGGGGCAGGGCGAGGCCGTCATTCGCCAGCTTCATCTGCAAGTCCATCGCGCTGGAAATCGCCAGATCGCAGGCCACGCCCTCGTCCGCCACCGCCGTATAGACGCTGGCGCTGCCAGTCACGGTGTAACGGATGGTCACGGAAGGGTGGCGCGCCTGAAAGGCAGTCAGCAGCGGGGCGAAATATTCGGTGTCGGTGGTGGACAGGATCCACAGCTCCGATCCCGTGCCGGTGCCGGGAAAGACGTGCTCCTCCTCCACGGGGAAGGCGGCGGCGGCCAGCGGCGCAAGGATTACTGCAAGGGCACAGAGAATTCGGCGCATACGCCCCCTCCTTCACGTTCCGTCAGGCTGAACCGCCCGTCATGGGCTGCGGCGACTTCGGTCACGATGGTCAGGCCAAGGCCCGAACCCACCACATCGGCCACATTGCCGCCCCGGCGAAAGCGGCCCGAAAGGCTGGCCGGGTCAAGGCCCGACAGGCCGCGCCCGCGGTCCTCGACCCGCAGCACGGCGCGGCGATCCTCGGCCGCAAGCGACAGGCGGACCACGCTGTCTTCGGGTGAATATTTCACCGCATTGTCCAGAATATTGCGCACCGCACTTTCCAGCAGCGCCCGGTCGCCTGTCACCGGCAGGGGCTGCGGTGCGGGTGACAGCCGCAGATCGACATCCTTCAACGAGGCGGCGGGTTCGATGGAGGCCACCACGCCTGCGACCAGCGCGCCAAACTCCAGCGCGTCCGAGGTCATGCGGTCAGACCGATAGACGACGATGGCATGATCCAGCAGTTGCGTGGCGGATCGCGCGCTTTCTTCCACCGCGCGGATGACGCCGCGCAGGGTCTGGCGCGTCGCCTCGTTGTCGGACTGGCGCAGCGCGATTTCGGCCTGCGTGCGGACGGTGGCCAAGGGTGTGCGGATGTGATGCGCGGCCTCGGTGATGAAGGTTTCGGTGCGGCCCAGTGCGGCGCGCAGACGGGCGATGAAGCCGTTCAGTGCGCCCACCAGCGGCACCAGCTCGCGCGGGGCGCTGGCATCGACGGCGCGCAGATCCTCGGGGCCGCGCCGCGCCACCGCCTCGGCCAGTCGGTCGATAGGAGACAGCACCGAGCCTGCGGCGACCAGCGACAACAGCAGCGCCAGTGTGAAGAAGCCCAGCCCAAGCCCCGCCGCGCGGTTGGCGATGCGTTCGGCAATCGCGTCCTGCCCCTGCCGGGTCTGCGCGACCAGAACCAGCACAGGCAAAGCTTGCCCCGCCACCACCACCTGCCGCGTCACAGCGGCGATGCGCACCTCGGTATCGCGGAAGGGCCGGGTGTAGAATTGCGGGCCGACCTTGCCGGTGGCCTCGGGCGGTGGGGGCAGGTCTTCATAGCCCGTCACTGTCTCGCCGCCCACGTCGATGCGGTAGAATACCCGGTCCTCGGAAATCGAGCCCAGCACCGAAAAGGCGTCGTAGGGCAGGTCAATCTCCACCTGTTCTGTGCCCGCGCGCAGCTGTTCCGCAATCGCGGTGGTGGCCGCGCCCAGAATGCCGTCCTGCGTTGCCTCCGCCGCCTGCCCCGCCACGGTGCGCACGGTGAAATACAGCAGCACCGCCAGCATCGCCGCAATGCCCAGCAATTGCAGCAACAACCTTTGGCGCAGCGACAGCGGCGCCCGCGCCATCCGCCAGCCCGTCATCCGCCGGTCAGCCGGTAGCCGACGCCGCGCAGCGTCTCGATCCGCGCCTCCGACCCTTCCAGTTTCTTGCGCAGTCGGGCCACATAGACCTCGATGGCATTTTCCGTCACCGCCTCGGAATAGGAAAACAGCCGGTCGCAAAGTTGCGCCTTGGAAAAGATCCGCCCCGGCGCGGACAGCAGGATTTCCAGCAGCCGCAACTCGCGCGAGCGTAATTCCCGTGTTTCGCCCGCGATGCTGACCGTCGCAGTCAGTGGGTTGAAGGTGACGCCCGCATAGTCGCGCACCGTCTGCAAGGCGCCGCCCCTGCGTCGCAGAACGGCGCGACAACGGGCCTCCAGCTCGGCAAAGTCGAAGGGTTTGGTGATGTAGTCGTCGGCGCCAAGGTCCAGCACATCCACCCGGTCCGAAACGGCGGCGCGGGCGGTCATCATGATGATCGGCGTGTCGCGGCGGGCGCGGCGCTGGGCTACCAGAAAGTCGCGCCCATCGCCATCGGGCAGCGCGATGTCCAGCAGGATCAGATCATAACTGGCGGCACCGAGGCAATCCTCGGCCTCGGCGATACCCGCCGCGCGGTCCACCGCATGGCCGTCCAGCGCCAGCCGCGCGGCGACGGAACGGGCCAGATCGTCGTTATCCTCGACCAGAAGAAAGCGCATTGCCGTCGATTTCATCGTTGATGACAGGTTCGTGTCAGCTTTTCAGCGAATCGTGTCTCCCGCAAGGGCCGGTGGAGGCTGGCCCGGCGGTGATAACGATGTCTCGGGAGGACACGCATGAAATCGACCCTGTTCCGCGCGCTGCTGGCCAGCGCCGCCCTTGGCCTTGGCGCCACCTCGGCTTTCGCGACCGAATGTATTGCCCCGGCCGATGCCGGCGGCGGCTGGGATTTCACCTGCCGTCAGATCGGCAAGATCCTTTACGACCTGAAACTGGTGGATCAGCCGGTTCAGGTGACCAACATGGCGGGCGCCGGTGGCGGCCTTGCCTTCAGCCATGTCGTGGCCGAGCGCGGCAAAGATGCCGACCTGATCGTCGCGGCCTCGTCGGCGACCACCACCCGTCTGGCGCAGAACGCCTATGGCGGTGCGACTGCCGATCAGGTCCGGTTCGTCGGCGCCATCGGGGGTGACCCGGGTGTGATCGTGGTGGCGAAGGACAGCCCCTATCAGTCGCTGAACGATCTGGTCGAGGCGATCAAGGCCGATCCGGGTTCGGTTGCCTTTGCCGGTGGTTCGGCCGCAGGCGGTTTTGACCACCTGAAACCGCTGATGGTGCTGAAGGCCGCGGGCTTCACCGATGTGGCCAAGGTCAAATACATCGGCATGGACGGCGGCGCCGAGGCGATTACCCAGACGATCGGCGGCTTCACCCAAGCGATGACCGGCGACATGTCGGAAATCGTGGGCTTCATCAAGGCTGGCGATGTGCGCCCGCTGGCCGTTCTGACGGCCGAGCGCGTGCCCGGCTTCGAGGACATCCCGACCGCCAAGGAACAGGGCTTCGACGTCGAGGTGGTGAACTGGCGCGGTCTCTATGTGCCGCATGACATCAGCGATGACGCCTTCAACACCTGGGCCGACAAGCTGCAAAAGGTCGCTGACAGCGCCGAGTGGAAAGCGGTGATGGAATCGAACGGCCTTGCGCCCTTCACCAAGGTCGGTGCCGACTTCCAGAACTGGGTCAATGATGTCGTGGCCCAGACCACCGATCTCTCGAAGGAAATCGGGGTGATCCAGTAATGGCCAGCGACCGGATCTTCGGTCTGGTCGTCGTGATCTCGGCGCTCGCGTATCTCGCGGGCGCCTTCCAGATCCAGACCAGCTTTCTGTCGGACCCGGTGGGGCCGCGGGTGTTTCCCATGATGATCGCCGTGGTCGGCCTGTTGTGCGGCCTGACGATGCTGTGGAAACCCGATGCCGAACCCGAATGGCCGCCGCTGCCGGTCTGGCTGAAGATGGCGGTGACGGTCGTGATCCTGACCGCCTATGCCTACATGCTTGCACCACTGGGCTTCCTGATCCCGACCGCGCTGGTAGCGGCTGGTGTCAGCTACATGATTGCACCGCAACCGGCGAAGGCTGCCCTGACCGGGGTTGCGCTGTCGGTGGGCCTGTTCGTGCTGTTCAAATACGCCTTGGGCCTCGGGCTGGTCGCCCTGCCGAAAGCGATGATGGGTTGAGGGGGCTTTGATGGACACGATTTCCAACCTCGTCATGGGGTTCGGCGTTGCGCTGACCCCGTTCACGCTGCTGCTGGCTGTGGTCGGCTGCTTTCTGGGCACGATCTTCGGCGCGCTGCCCGGCCTTGGGCCGGCCAATGGCGTGGCGATCCTCATTCCCGTTGCCTTCACCATGGGGCTGGATGCGACACAGGCGCTGGTGCTGCTGACCTCGGTTTACTACGGCACCATGTATGGCGGGCGGATCAGTTCAATCCTGCTGAACATTCCGGGCGACGAGCCTGCAATGATGACCACGCTGGACGGCTTTCCGATGGCGCGGCAGGGTCGCGCGGGCGATGCGCTGGTGATTTCGGGCGTCGCCTCCTTCGTCGGGTCTTTTCTTTCGACCGTTGGCCTTGTCGTCATGGCGCCGCTGCTGGCCAGCATCGCCTATCTGTTCGGTCCGGCGGAATATTTCGCGCTTTACCTGCTGGCCTTCTGCACGCTTGGCGGCGTTGCATCGAAGAACCAGGCCAAGGCGGCGGTGGCGGCCTGTCTGGGGCTGGGCATCGCGATGATCGGGCTGGATAACTCCACCGGCCTGCCGCGCTTTACCGGCGGAAACATGCACCTGATGGACGGGATCGACTTCCTTGTCGCCATCGTGGGCCTGTTCGCCATTTCCGAAATCTTCATCTTCATCGAAAGCCATGGCCGTGACAGTGCCATCGGCGTGACGCTGGGCAAGCTGACGATTCCGTGGAAGGACCTCAAGGCCTCGACCGGCACCATGCTGCGTGGCACCGGCATTGGCTTTGTCTCGGGCGTTCTGCCGGGGGCAGGCGCCTCGCTGGGGTCTTTCATGGCCTATATGGCGGAAAAGAGCATCCTTGGTTCGCGTGGCCGCTTCGGTCAGGGCGATCCGCGCGGTGTGGCCGCCCCCGAGGCGGGCAACAATGCCGCCGCCGGTGGCGCCATGGTGCCGATGCTGACGCTGGGTGTTCCCGGTTCGGGCACCACGGCGGTCATGCTGGCGCTGCTGCTGACGCTGAACATCACCCCCGGCCCGCTGCTGTTCAAGGAACGGCCCGAGGTGGTCTGGGGTCTGATTGCCAGCCTGTTCATCGCCAACGTCGTGCTGCTGATCATGAACGTGCCGCTGGTGAAGCTGTTCGTCCGCGTTCTGATGATCCCGGCCTGGGTGCTGCTGCCCATGGTGACGATGATCAGCTTCGTCGGCATCTATTCACTGTCGGGAAGCACCTTCGATCTTCTGCTGATGGTGGTCTTCGGTGTGCTGGGCTATTTCCTGCGCAAACTGGATGTGCCGACGGTGCCGGTGATCCTTGGTATCCTGCTGGGATCGAACATGGAGGACAGTCTGCGCCGCGCCATGGTGATTTCGGACGGTGACTGGACTTTCCTGTTCTCCAGCCCCATCGCCATCGGATTGTGGATCGCGGCCATCGCCGGTTTCGTTGCGCCGCTGTTCCTGCGCGGTGTGCTGAAGAAGCCGCCGGTGCCGGTGATGGATGTGAACGAGGACTGAAACATGACACGGGTTCTGATCCCCACCGGGGCACTGGGACTTGGCTATGACCGCGCGGCCTTGTCGCGCGGTATCGCCAACCGACCGGACATCATCGCGGTTGACGGCGGGTCCACGGACAGCGGGCCCTCTTACCTTGGGCGGGGGGTGTCGAAATATTCGCGCACCTCGACCAAGGCGGAATGGCGCGGGCTGATGCAGGCGCGGGCCGAGGCGGGCGTGCCGCTGGTCATCGGCACGGCGGGCACTTGCGGCGCCGACAGCGCGGTGGACTGGCTCTTGGAAATCACCCGCGAGATCGCGGCCGAAACCGGGCAAACCCTGCGCGTGGCCACGCTGAAAAGCGGGCAATCCGCCGCTGCGGTGAAAGCGGCGCTGGCCGAAGGGCGCATCGCGCCGCTGTTCCCGGCGCCTGACATTTCGGAGGCGTTGATCGACGCATGCAGCAATATCGTAGCGCTGGCGGGGGCGGAACAGATCGCGGGGGCGCTGGCGACCGGCGCCGACATCGTGATTGCCGGGCGCACCACCGATACGGCCATCATCGCCGCGCTGCCACTGGTGAGCGGCGATCATCCCGGCGCCTGCTGGCACGGGGCCAAGATCGGTGAATGCGGCGCCATCGCCACCACCCAGCCGGCCACGGGCGTCATTCAGATCGACTTTGACGCCACCGGCTTTACCATGGAGCCGATGGCCCTGACCGCCGCCGCCACGCCCTACACGGTGTCGGCGCATATGCTGTATGAAAACTCCGATCCTTTCGTGCTGCATGAGCCGGGCGGGCATCTGGATGTCACCGGCGCCCGCTATACTGCGCTGGATGCGCGGCGGGTGCGGGTCGAAGGCTCGGAGTGGATCAAGGGCGACTATACGGTGAAGCTGGAAGGCGCGCGCGTCGCGGGCTACCAGACCGTCGCGCTGGCCCTGCTGCGCGACCGCCGCTATGTGCGCCATGCCCGCGAATGGGCGGCGGATGTGCAGGCCCGCGTCGCGGCGCAGATCGTGGAGCGCATGGGGCTGGCACCCGAGGATTTCACGCTGGAGTTGCGACTGATCGGGATGGATGCGACGCTTGGCCCGCTGGAAAACCGCACGACCACCCCGGTCGAGGTGGGGGTTCTGGGCATCGTCACCTGCCCGACTGAGGCGCAGGCGGCTGAGGCGGGCAAGATGCTCAACCCCTATCTGCTGCACCACGCGTTGACCGAGAACGAGCCGATGCCGACCTTCGCCTTCCCGTTCTCGCCGGCGGAAATGCAGCGCGGCGCGCTGTATGAATTCTGTCTGAACCATGTGATGCGGCTGGACGATCCGATGTCGGCCTTCCGTCTGGATGTGCACGAGGTGGGCCATGGCTGAACTGGGAACGCTGGTCGAAAAGGTCCGGTCGAAGAACGCCGGACCGTTCTGGCTGACGGTGGACATCTTCTGCGGCAGCCCGGAGGCTTTCGCGCGGGTCACGACGGGGCTGGAGACCGCCCGCGTCGCGCATCTGTTCGGGGTGGAGCCGCAGGCCATGAAACGCTTCGACATCCCTGATCTGAACGTGGTGAAGCTGTCGGTGCCGCGCCCGGTGGTGCAGGGCACCCGTGCCGACCGCGACATGCACGGCGCCGGCTGGGCCGTGCTGGTCGAGGAAATGGAGATCGCCTGATCCTTCCCCGGTGGTCTTTCCCCTGTCGGGCGGTAGCGCTATCATCCTGCGCGAACACGGAGGATGCCATGACCTATCGCCCGGCGGATGACCGCTATTCCCGCATGATCTATCGCCGTTGCGGCCACTCGGGGCTGAAGCTTCCGGCTGTCAGCCTTGGCCTGTGGCACAACTTTGGCCACGACACACCACATCAGGTGAAGCGCGACATCTGCCGCACTGCCTTTGACCTTGGGATTACCCATTTCGATCTGGCCAACAACTATGGCCCGCCGCCCGGCAGCGCCGAAGAGGCATTCGGAGAAATTCTTCGCACCGATTTCGCGGGCTACCGGGACGAACTGATCATCTCGTCCAAGGCAGGTTATGATATGTGGGCCGGGCCCTATGGCGAATGGGGCAGCCGCAAGTATCTGATTGCCTCGTGTGATCAGTCGCTGAAGCGGATGGGTCTAGATTACGTCGATATCTTCTATTCCCACCGTTTCGACCCGGAAACGCCGCTGGAAGAAACGATGATGGCGCTGGATCACATAGTCCGCTCGGGGCGCGCGCTTTACGTCGGGATTTCCAGCTACAACAGCCAGCGCACCCGCGAGGCAGTGGCGATCCTGAAGGATCTGGGCACGCCGCTGCTGATCCATCAACCCAGCTACAACCTGCTGAACCGCTGGGTGGAACGCGACGGGCTGAAGGACACGCTGGCCGATCTGGGCGTTGGTTCCATTGCTTTCACGCCGCTGGCGCAGGGCATCCTGACCAAGAAATATCTGGGCGGAATCCCGGCGGGAAGTCGCGCTGCGCAGGGCAAGAGCCTAGCGCCCGAAACCATCACCCCGCGCGCGCTGGACAGCGTGCGGGCGCTGGATGCGCTGGCGCAAAAGCGCGGGCAGACGCTGGCGCAGATGGCGATTGCCTGGGTGCTGCGCGACGGTGGCATCACCACCGCGCTGATCGGGGCATCGAAACCAGAACAGGTTGTCGATTGCGCGGGCGCCATCGGCAACCTGACCTTCACGCCCGAGGAACTGGCCGAGATCGACCGCATCGCCTCGGATGAGGACATCAACCTCTGGGCGAGATCGTCCGAGGCCGTGTAACCCGAATTGACGCTGCACGCGGTTCTGGCAGATTGCGTGCAGCGATTCGTGAGGGGTGACATGGCAACGGTATCAGTGACCGGCGATCTGGCCGGGTTGAGCGACAAGCTTCTGTCTGGATACGGCAATTCGACGGTCTATCTGGGCTATGGCCGGGCGATTTCCGTCCATATCGGCGATTTCTACTATGCGGGTCTTTCCGGCGATGGTGCGGTGATCCAGCAAAGTGGCGACACTGCGCTAAGCGGCAGCTTCGACTATGCGGCGCTTACACATTTCTCTGGCGGTTTCAAAACTCTGCTGAAGATCGACGGTTTCCGTGTCGATGCCGACAGCGTGTTTCCGCTGCACCATCGCGATGCGGGCGGGGTCTATGTGACCTATGGCCAGTCGGCGCTAGTGCGCGCCGTCAATGCACAAAGCTACGAGGTGACGGGCTCGGCCGACGACGACACACTTGCGCCCGGCAGGCTGTTCCTGCTGCGCGGCAATGACCGGCTGGACGGGCTGGGGGGTAATGACACCCTGTCCGGTGCCAACGGGGCCGATACGCTGCTGGGTGGCGGTGGCCGCGATGCACTTTCGGGCGGGCGGGGCAATGACCGGCTGCAAGGTGGCGCTGGCAATGACCGTATGTCAGGTGACGACGGTGCCGACCGGCTGGATGGTGGCGGGGGGCGCGACGTGCTGACCGGCGGGCGCGGGGCCGATCTCTTTGTGTTCGGCGCGCGTAGCGGGGCCGACACGATTACCGATTTTCAGGATGGCATCGACCATCTGTCGGTGCGGGGCAGCTATAATCTGACGCAGAAGGCTGCGGGCGTTCTGGTGGACCATGGCAATGGAACCGTCTTGCTGAAGGGCCTGACGATTGACCAGATCGGGGCAGATGATTTTCTGTAGATCCTATCGCCCTGCCCGGATCCCGGCAGAGTAATCCGCCCCTTCGGGCAGAGCTTTCGCCCGTTCCGAAATGACGGCACGGGCGCGGATGTCCTCCAGCGAGCCGTCATCGGCCAGAACGCCCATGCGATAGAGCCAGTCTGGCAGATAGCCCGACAGAAGCAGGCTGCGGTCCAGCGGCAGGTCGGGGTTCAGCACGCGCGTCAACTGCCAGACGACCGTGGTGCAATTGGCGGTGACCGTATTATACCAGCGCGGCTTTTCGTTCAGCGCATTGCCCAGTTCGACATACCGCAGGAACACCGCGCGCAGCTGATCGGGCGTCAGGCGCAGGGGGTAAAGCCGCACCTCCTCGCCGCGAAAGTTGGTGCGCAGCTTCACCACATCCGCCTCGTCGGCAGCAATCAGAGACAGTTCGAACTGCCGGAAGAAGCCTCCGAGGCTGCTGAAGGCTTCGCCCTTCTCGCGGCGGATCTCGACTGAGAACACCACATGGCCACCGTCGGCAAAGCCGAAGCTGACCAGAAGATGCGCAATCTTCGGGTTGTCCCAGACCGAAGTGATCATGTCCGCGCCGGTCAGTTGCGACAGGTCGTAGTTGCGGGTTTCCCAGAGTTCGGCAGCATGGGCCGGGTCCGTCCAGCGGAAGGCGCGGACGTTGTGCAGGGTCACCTTGTCGCCCATGATGTCGCCCCGCACGATATGGGCGACATCCGGCGCCCAGTCGCGGTTCTGCTGGGGGCGCAGGCTCAGATACCAGCCGCCGATGACCAGCGCGGACAGGGCAAGCGCACTCCATCCCCAGCCGGGGCCAAGCCTTGCCCAGACCACCCCGGCGACCAGCAGCGCGAACAGGCCAAGCGCCACGGGCCGGGCCTGCGGAAACTGCACCCAAAGTGCTGTGCCCGCCCATGCCGACCCCAGAACCAGCAGCGCCCAGAACAGCACGGTTTTCACCGCTTCACGCTCGCGGTGACATAGTTCACCGAAAGGTCGCGGGCCGACAGGCTCCAGTTCCAGCTGACCGGGTTGAACACCATGCCCTTGCGATCTACCGGGTCGAGACCGGCGCGGCGGATCAGCTCGTAAAGCTCGTCCGGGGTGATGAACTTGGCCCAGTCATGCGTGCCCTTGGGTAGCCAGCGCATCACCCATTCGGCACCGACAATCGCCATGGCAAAGCTTTTGGCGTTGCGGTTCAGGGTGGAACAGATCATCAGCCCGCCGGGTTTCAGCAGGGTCTGACAGGCGGTCAGATAGGCCAGCGGATCGGCCACATGTTCTACCACCTCCATGTTCAGCACCACGTCAAACTGTTCGCCAGCCTCGGCCAGCGCCTCGGCCGTGGTGTTGCGATAGTCGATCGTCAGGCCCGACTGCTCGGCATGCAGCTGCGCCACCGGGATGTTGCGCGGCGCGGCATCGGCTCCCACCACTTCGGCGCCCAGTCGTGCCATCGGTTCCGACAGAAGCCCGCCACCGCAACCGATGTCGAGGATGCGCAGCCCGGCAAAGGGCAGCGGCTGCGTCAGGTTGCGGTCGAACTCGGCGGAAATCTGGCTGGTGATGTAATGCAGCCGGCAGGGGTTCATCTGGTGCAGCGGCTTGAATTTCCCGGAGGGATCCCACCATTCGGCGGCCATCGCCTCGAATTTTGCGACTTCACCGGGGTCGATGGTGGTGATCATGGCATTCTCTCCCGTGGCGGAATGGTTCCGGGCGGTTATATAATACGATCATGGATCACAGATCAGGCCAAAAGCGCGCAGTCGAGTATCTTTATCCGCCGGTCGAGCCTTTCGACCAGCGCCAGATCGACATGGGCGACGGGCATCGCATCTATGTGGAACAATGCGGTCGTCCCGATGGTGTGCCGGTTCTGGTGCTGCATGGCGGGCCGGGTGGCGGGTGCAGCCCGGCGATGCGGCGCTATTTCGACCCCGAGGTTTATCGGGTGATCCTGTTCGACCAGCGCGGATGTGGCCGCTCGCGTCCGACGGCGGCAGTGGCTGCGAACAGCACATGGCATCTGGTGTCGGACATCGAAACCATCCGCGAACTGCTGGGGATCGACCGTTTCGTGCTGTTCGGCGGTAGCTGGGGTGCCACGCTGGCGCTGATCTATGCGATCACCCACCCCGAGCGTGTGCGACACATGGTGCTGCGTGGCGTGTTTCTGGGCACGCGGTCGGAACTGGACTGGTTCTACGGCGGTGGGGCGGGGGCGTTCTTTCCCGATCTCTGGGCGCGCTTCGTCGAACCGATCCCCGAGGCAGAGCGGGGCGACCTGATCGCCGCTTATCACCGCCGCCTGTTTTCCGGCAACCTGCTGGAAGAGATGCGCTTTGCCCGCATATGGGCGCAATGGGAAAATGCGCTGGCCTCGGTTTCGGTCGAAGGGGCCTGGCATGAAAGCCCGTCAGACTACGCCCGTGCCTTTGCACGGCTGGAGAACCATTATTTCGTCAACGGCTGCTTTCTGGAAAGCGATGGCTGGATCATGAAGAACCGTTCGCGCATCGAACAGATCGGCGCAACCATCGTGCAGGGGCGCTATGACATGATCTGTCCGCCTGCGGCCGCGTGGCGGCTGGCGCAGGGCTGGCGGCGCTGCGATCTGCGCATGGTCGGTATGGCGGGACATGCACTTTCGGAACCGGGCATCTCGGCCGGGCTTGTATCGGTGATGAACGGGCTGCGGCCGCTGATGAAGGATCTGTAGAATGGATGTCGCATTCGACTGGGGGCTGTTCGCGTTGTTCATGGGCGCGAGCCTTGCGGCCGGGCTGACCGGCTGGATGTTCAAGCCGGGTGACTGGTATGAAGGGCTGGTGAAACCCGACTGGCGGCCAAAGAACTGGATGTTCCCGGTCGCATGGACCACGATCTATGTCCTGTCGAGCCTAGCAGCCACGCGGATCGCCGTGCAGCCGGGCAATGCCTTCGCCATGGGGTTCTGGGCCGTGCAGATCGCGCTCAATACCCTGTGGACGCCCACATTCTTCGGCGCGCGGCGCATGGGGCTGTCTGTCATGGTCATGGCCGCGCTTTGTGCTGCGGTTCTCGGTATGCTGTGGACGTTCTGGCCCCTCGACGGCCTCGCCTTCCTGCTGATCCTGCCCTATGCGATCTGGCTGGCGCTGGCTGCGCCGCTGAACTGGCGGGTCTGGCGCGACAATCGCGGGGCAGGGGCGGGCGCCTGAACGCCCGGCCCTTTCCTTTCCGGTTTCAGAACAGGAAATTCGCCTCGTCCCGCAGGGCGTTCAGTGACAGGCCGGTGACGGTGATGTGGATTGCGCCCATGTCGATGCGGGTTTCATTGACGCCAACGCTGGTGAAGGTCAGATCCGACAGCTTGTCGGCGCCCGTGATCTGGATGTGGTCCGCCCCGGCAGTGAAGCCTTCGATCCGGTCCGTCCCGCTGCCTGCACCGAAGACGAAGACATCGTTTCCACCGCCGCCCAGCAGGGTGTCGTTGCCCGCGCCGCCGGTCAGCGTGTCATTGCCCTTTCCGCCTGACAGACGGTTTGCAAGCTCGTTGCCCTCGATCCGGTCGGCTCCGGCGGAACCCTGCACATTCTCGAACCCGCTGATCGCAAGATAGCCCTTGCCGGTGCCGTCAATGTTGCCGTTCTTGGCTGCGGGGTTCTGCCATGCGCCAAGGTTGTTCAGCGTGATCACGATGCCCTTGGAAAACTTGCCGAGGTCCAGCGTGTCGATGCCTTGACCGGCTGACAGGATCAGCCCGTTCGCCGGGTCCTGGGCCAGCACGACCACCCGGTCGTCGCCACTGCCCAGACGCGTAACGCCGGTGCCACCCTTTGCCAGCGTCACCGTGTCGTTGCCGCCGCCGGTGGTGATGCTGTCCACCCAGCCCGCTCCGGTGCGGATCACGTCATTGCCGTCGCCGCTGGTCACCGAACCGGCGCCGCCCGTCCCGAGGGTGATGCGGTCATTGCCGATGCCGGTGCCGATATGTTCGACCCACTGACTGCCGGTCTTCACCTTGTTCACACCATCGCCCAGCAGTAGCGTATTCACCTGCCCGTCGCCGGACAGGGTGACGGTATCATTGCCGCTGTAGCCCTGAATGGAGCCGACCCAACCACCCTTGACGATGAACTTGTTGGTGCCGCCGCCTGCCGCGATCTGGTTGATATTGCCCGAGGTGATGGTGAAGCTGTCGTTGCCGTCATAGGCGACCACCGAATTCACCCGGTCGCCATCCATGCGCAGGCTGTTGTTGCCGTCCCCCAGATCGGCCTGATCGACGCGCCCGTCTCCGGTGAGGGTCAGCGAATCGTTGTTGGAGCCGAGCGAAATCTGGTTTGCCTTGCCCGCGACGGTCACCTTGTCCACGCCGCCTGAAAAGCCGATGCTGCGCACCTCTCCGCCTTCGTTGACGTTCACCGTGTTCTTGCCGGAATAGCTGGTGATCGCGCCGACGAAGCCGCCGCTGACCGTCACGGTGCTGGTGCCAGAGCCAAGGCTGACACTGTCCGCGCCGCCCTTCAATTCGAACGTGTTGTTGCCGTTGGAGCGGATAGAGCCGATATATCCCGTACCGCCGATCAGCGTGTTGTTGCCTTCGTCGAAGTCGATGAAACCGACATAGCCGTCGCCGCCGGTCACGGTGTCATTGCCCTCGCTCAGCAGCAGGGCCTGAACAGAGCCTGCGCCAAGAGTGATGTTGGTCTGGCGGGCGTCATAAAGTTCGACATGTTTGGTCTGCTGGGAGCCGAGGGTGAGCGTGACATCGGCATCGGCGCCGCCTGAAAGATACCGGATGCGCGTGTCATGCAGGGTGATGCTGACATCTCCGGCTGTCGGCAGTTGCACAAGATCCAGCCGCCGCCCGACTACGCCGTCATCCGCATCGGTGATGGTCAGCGACAACGGCGTATCGGATGCGGCGCTGTCAAGGGCAAGCCGCCGGATCGTCCAGGGCTGCCCGGTCAGCTTCAGCGCCAGCGTATCGGAGCCGCCGGTCGATTCGTTGTTCATGTAGACAGAGTTGATCTGTGCCGCGTCCCATTTGAAGCTGTATCCGAAGGCCGAAAAGGCGGTGCTCCCGTTCAGGGTGATCTTGCGCGTGGCCATAATGGAACTCCTTGTCATTAAAATGGAACGGGGTCAGGGAAGTATCGGCTGCGGGAAAATCAAATACGGTGTTGCAGCCCGCTCAGGCTAGCAGGCTTCCGGGCGCCTCTCAATCGTCATGCGGGGCATGTGGCATTCCGCCTTGCTTTTCGGGGAGGAACGCCCTATATGCCTCTCAACAGCGGCGTTGTCGGGTCCAAACCGGCAGCCCATCGAAAGATGTAAACGGGCCGCGCGAGCCCGTTTTTTGCTTTTTGGAACCCGGATGACCGATCTCATCGCCAAGACCGCCATCGACCGCCGACTGGCCGACATTGTCGGCCCGGTCATCGAAGGGCTGGGATTCGAACTGGTGCGCATCCGCCTGATGGGCGGCAAGACGCGGACCCTGCAAATCATGGTGGACCGCCCGGATGGCGGGATCGAGGTGGACGAATGCGCCGCCGTCTCCACCGCAGTTTCGGCCCTGCTGGACGTGGAAGACCCGATCGAGGACAACTATGTCCTTGAAGTGTCGTCCCCCGGCATCGACCGCCCGCTGACCCGCCTGAAGGATTTCGACATGTGGGTCGAATACGAGGCGCGGCTGGAAACGACCGAGCTGATCGACGGCCGCCGTCGCTTCAAGGGTGTTCTGCAAGGCACCGAAGGCGACGAGGTGCTGATCGAGATCGAGGAAGGCGGCGAGACGCTGACCATCGGGCTGCAATTCGACTGGCTGTCGGATGCCAAGCTGCTGCTGACCGACGAGCTGATCGCCGAAGTTCTGCGCCAGCGCAAGGAAGCCGGCGTCATCGACGAGTCGAAGTTCGACGAAATCGAAGAAACCGAAGGGGATGAGGACGACGACCTCGAACCCCCCGCGACGAAACACTGACAGGCCAAGAGGACATCATGGCGATTACGTCTGCGAACCAGCTGGAGCTTCTGCAAACCGCCGAGGCGGTGGCGCGCGAAAAGATGATCGACCCGGATCTGGTGATTCAGGCGATGGAGGAATCCCTCGCCCGTGCCGCCAAGTCGCGTTACGGCGCTGAACTGGACATCCGGGTGAAGATTGACCGCAAGACGGGCCGCGCCACCTTTGCCCGCATCCGCACCGTGGTGCCGGACGAGGAATACGAGAATCATCACGCCCAGCTGACCGTCAAGCAGGCAAAGACCTATCTGAAAGACCCGCAGGTCGGTGACGAGGTGATCGACGAGGTTCCCCCCGTGGATCTTGGCCGCATCGCCGCGCAAAGCGCCAAGCAGGTCATCCTGCAAAAGGTGCGCGAGGCCGAGCGGGATCGTCAGTATGACGAGTTCAAGGATCGCAAGGGCACCATCATCAATGGCGTGGTGAAGCGCGAGGAATATGGCAACCTGATCGTTGATATTGGCCGGGGCGAAGGCATCCTGCGCCGGAACGAAAAGATCGGTCGCGAAAGCTATCGCCCGAACGACCGTATCCGCTGCTACGTCAAGGATGTGCGCCGCGAGACCCGCGGCCCGCAGGTCTTCCTGTCGCGCACCGATCCGCAGTTCATGGCGGAACTGTTCAAGATGGAAGTGCCGGAAATCTATGACGGCATCATCGAGATCAAGGCTGTGGCCCGTGACCCCGGTTCGCGCGCCAAGATCGCCGTCATCAGCTATGACAACTCCATCGACCCTGTGGGTGCCTGCGTCGGTATGCGCGGCTCGCGCGTGCAGGCCGTTGTGAACGAGCTTCAGGGCGAAAAGATCGACATCATCCCGTGGAATGGCGATACCGCCACCTTCCTTGTGAATGCGCTGCAACCGGCCGAGGTCAGCAAGGTCGTGTTCGACGAGGAAGCCGCGAAGATCGAGGTCGTGGTGCCGGACGAGCAGCTTTCGCTCGCCATCGGTCGCCGCGGTCAGAATGTGCGTCTGGCCTCGCAACTGACCGGGCTGGATATCGACATCATGACCGAGGCCGAGGAATCGGCGCGTCGTCAGGCCGAATTCGCCGAGCGCACCAAACTGTTCATGGATACCCTTGATATCGACGAGATGATGGCCCAGCTTCTGGTGGCGGAAGGCTTCACCAATCTGGAAGAAGTGGCCTATGTCGATCAGGACGAGCTTCTGTCCATCGACGGTTTCGATGAAGGCACCGCCGAGGAACTGCAAGCCCGCGCCCGCGATTACATCGAGGAACAGAACCGCAAGGCGATCGAGAATGCCCGTGCGCTGGGTGTCGATGACAGCCTGTTCAACTTCGAGGGGCTGACGCCCCAGATGATCGAGGCGCTGGCGAAGGACGGCATCAAGACGCTGGAAGACTTCGCCACTTGTGCCGACTGGGAACTGGCGGGCGGCTGGACGACCGAAAACGGCCAGCGCAAGAAAGACGACGGCGTGCTTGAAAAGTTCGAGGTCTCTCTGGAAGAGGCGCAGAACATGATCATGACGGCGCGTGTCATGCTGGGCTGGGTCGATCCGACCGAGCTGGCGTCGGCAGAGACGGAAGAAGACGAAGGCGATACCGAGGAGGCCGAGGCCTGAGCCTCGGGTTCCCCATGACGCGCGGCGGCCGCAAGGACGACAGGGATGGACCGGAACGGCGGTGTATCGTTTCGGGCGAATCCGGGCCGACGGCCGGGTTGATCCGTTTCGTCGCGGGGCCGGATGGCGAAGTGGTGCCCGATCTTCTGGGCAAGCTGCCGGGCCGGGGCTTCTGGGTGACTTCCACCCGCGAGGCGCTGGATCGTGCAGCGGCAAAGGGCCTTTTCTCGCGTGCGGCGCGTGCGAAGGTCACGCCCCCTGCGGCGCTGGCGGATCTGCTGGAGGCGATGCTGGCGCGGCGGGTCGTGGAACTGTTGAGCCTTGCCCGCAAGGCGGGGCTGGCAGTGACCGGCTACGAGAAGGTGAAGGGCTGGCTGGTGGATGGCACTGCGACCGTGCTGATCCAGGCTAGTGACGGGTCGGAACGGGGCAAATCGAAGCTCCGCCCGCCCATGAAGACGGGGCTGTTCATCGGCTGCCTGACCGGACAGGAAATCGGTTTGGCTTTTGGCCGCGAAAGTGCCATACACGGCGCGCTTGCGGCTGGTGGACTCAGCGACCGTGTTGTAGAGGAAGCGGCAAGGCTGGCCGGGCTCCGGGGTGGAGTCGCTGGACAGCATGACGGCGGCGAGACCGCCGGAGAGGATACGAAGACGGTATGAGCGATACGGACGGTAAAAAACCCCTCGGGCTTGGTGGCGGCGCTGGCAAGCGCCCGGGTCAGGTGAAGCAGAGCTTCAGCCACGGCCGGACCAACACCGTGGTGGTGGAGACCAAGCGCAAGCGCGTGGTGGTGCCGAAGCCCGGCACCGCAGGTGGTGCCGCAGGTGGCGGCTCGGCCTCGCATCTGGGCGATCCGTCGAAACGCCCTGCCGGCATTTCCGACGCCGAGATGGAACGGCGTCTGGCCGCGCTGCGCGCCGCCAAGGCCCGCGAGGCCGAGGATACCGCGCGCCGTGCCGAGGAAGAGCGTCAGCGCGAGGAAGATCGCCAGCGCCGCCGCGAGGAAATCGAGGCGAAGGAGCGCGAGGAGCGCGAGCGCGAAGCCGCCATCAAGGCAAGGCTGGAAGAGGAAGAGCGTCAGGCCCGCGCCGAGGCGGAGGCCAAGGCTGCCGCTGCCGCGCAGCGCAAGGCCGACATTCTTGGCACCAAGTCGCGTGCACAGGTCCAGCGTGAACAGGAAGAGGCGCGCGCCGCTGCCGAGGCTGCGAAGCCTGCGGCCAAGGCGCGCGATGCTGCTGCTCCGGCCGCTGCCGCCACCGAAGAAGACACGCGGGGCGGTGCCAACAAGCAACCCGCCACGACGATCAGCCCGCGCAAGACCGACCGCGAGCGCGAAGAGCGTGACCGTGATCGTGGCGCCAAGGGCAAGGGCGACGACGGACGCCGTTCCGGCAAGCTGACCCTGACTGCCGCGCTGGATGGCGAGGGTGGGCGTACCCGCTCGCTCGCCGCGATGAAGCGCAAGCAGGAAAAAGCCCGCAACAAGGCGATGGGTTTCGGTCAGAAGGCCGAAAAGCAGGCCCGCGACGTGCAGCTGCCTGAAACCATTGTTGTCAGCGAACTGGCCAACCGGATGGCGGAACGCGCCGCCGACGTGGTCAAGGCGCTGATGAAGATGGGCATGATGGTCAACATGAACCAGACCATCGACGCCGATACCGCCGAAATCATCATCGAGGATTTCGGTCACCGCGCCGTCCGCGTGTCGGATTCCGACGTGGAACAGGTCATCGATACCGTCGAGGACAAGGCCGAGGATCTGGAAGCGCGCCCGCCGATCGTGACCATCATGGGCCACGTTGACCACGGCAAGACCTCGCTTCTGGATGCGATCCGCAAGGCCAACGTCGTGTCGGGCGAGGCCGGTGGCATCACCCAGCACATCGGCGCTTATCAGGTGAAAACGCCCAACGGTTCGCTGGTCTCGTTCCTCGATACGCCCGGCCACGCGGCCTTCACCTCGATGCGTGCCCGTGGCGCGCAGGTGACGGATATCGTGATTCTGGTGGTCGCGGCCGATGACGCCGTGATGCCGCAGACGATTGAAGCCATCGCCCACGCCAAGGCGGCGAAGGTGCCGATGATTGTCGCCATCAACAAATGCGACAAGCCGGATGCCAACCCGCAGAAGGTGCGCACCGACCTGCTTCAGCACGAAGTGGTGGTCGAGGCGATGTCGGGCGACGTGCAGGATGTCGAGGTTTCAGCCAAGACCGGCAAGGGCCTGAATGACCTGCTGGAAGCCATTGCGCTGCAAGCCGAGATCCTTGAGCTGAAGGCCAACCCGAATCGCCCCGCCATGGGCGCGGTGATCGAGGCCAAGCTGGACGTGGGCCGCGGCCCGGTTGCCACCGTTCTGGTGCAGAACGGCACGCTGAAACGCGGCGACATCTTCGTCGTGGGCGAGAAGTGGGGCAAGGTTCGCGCGCTGATCAACGACAAGGGCGAAACCGTGACCGAAGCCGGTCCGTCGGTTCCTGTCGAGGTTCTGGGCCTGAATGGCACGCCCGAAGCGGGTGACGTGCTGAACGTGGTTTCGACCGAGGCGCAGGCGCGTGAGATCGCGGATTACCGCGAACAGGCCGCCAAGGACAAGCGCGCTGCCGCCGGGGCTGCGACCACGCTGGAACAGCTTATGGCGAAGGCGAAGGCCGATGCCGATGTGGCGGAGCTGCCTGTGCTGGTGAAGGCCGATGTGCAGGGTTCTGCCGAGGCCATCGTTCAGGCGCTGGAAAAGATCGGCAACGACGAGGTGCGCGTGCGCGTACTGCACTATGGTGTGGGTGCGATCACCGATACCGACGTGGGTCTGGCCGAAGCGTCGAACGCGCCGGTCATCGGCTTCAACGTCCGGGCCAATGCGACCGCGCGCAATTCGGCGCAGCAGAAGGGTGTCGAGATCCGTTACTACTCGATCATCTATGACCTGATCGACGACATCAAGTCGGCGGCTTCGGGTCTGCTGAAGGCCGAGGTGCGCGAAAACTTCATCGGTTATGCGCAGATCAAGGAAGTCTTCCGCATCACCGGCGCCGGAAATGTGGCGGGCTGTATCGTCACCGAGGGCGTGGCACGCCGTTCGGCAGGTGTGCGCCTGCTGCGCGACAACGTGGTCATCCACGAAGGCACGCTCAAGACGCTCAAGCGCTTCAAGGACGAGGTCAAGGAAGTGCAGTCCGGTCAGGAATGCGGCATGGCCTTCGAACGCTACGAGGATATTCGCGCTGGCGATGTCATCGAGATCTTCGAACGCGAAGAAGTGCAGCGTTCGCTGGTCTAAGGCTGGCGACACGCAAAGCAAAAGGCCGGGCAAATCGCCCGGCCTTTTGCTTTTTTTATCGGTCGTTTCAGTTGCGCGCGCCAGACACCGGGTAGCCAACGAAGGTCTTGTCATCGACGCGAACCATCAGCTTTCCGTCCTGTGTCGAGCCGACAACAATGCCCTGCACGGATACGCAGGAGCCCAAGGCGATCGTTCTCAGCATCTCTCCCCCCAAATTCAGCCAGAACAGCAAAAGAATAGGGGGGAAGTGGTTAATCGGCTACTAAGATTATTTTATATCTGCGACTAAAAATTTAGTTATCCACTGAAATCAAAGCCAGTCGCGCAAGATCGGGATCAGCGGAATATCTGCAGGGGGCATCGGGTAATCCTTCAGCGCCTGAGCCCGCACCCATGCGATTCGCTGCCCTTCGCGGCCGGTGGGGATGCCTTCCCATCGGCGGCAGGCGAAAAGTGGCATCAGCAGGTGGAAATCCTCATAGGCATGGCTGGCGAAAGTCAGCGGCGCAAGGCAGCTTTTCCAGGTGTCGATGCCCAATTCTTCCTTCAACTCGCGGATCAGGCAGGCTTCGGGCGATTCCCCTGGTTCGACCTTGCCACCGGGAAACTCCCACAATCCGGCCAGTGACTTGCCCTCGGGACGTTGGGCCAGCAGCACACGGCCATCGGCGTCGATCAGCGCCACAGCGGCGACGAGCAGGATTTTCATGGAATCGTTCCGCTTCTGGCTGGCGCCGGGGAACTTCACGTCCCCCGGACCCCCTGTGGGATATTTTCGAACAGATGAAATCAGGAGCGGTAATCCGCGTTGATCTCGATGTAGCGGCTGGTCAGATCGCAGGTCCAGATCGAGCGTTTGGCGCGGCCCATCCCCAGATCGACACCGATCACCAGTTCAGAGCGGCGGAAATAGGCGGCGCCGTCTTCCTCACGGTAGTCGGGGTTGCGCCAGCCTTTTTCGGCCACGACCAGATCACCAAAGGTGATGCGCAGTTTGTCGCGGTCTGCCGCAGCGCCGGATTTTCCAATAGCGGCGACGATACGACCCCAGTTCGGATCTTGCCCGGCCAGCGCGGTCTTGACCAGCGGGCTGTCGGCGATGGACTTGCCGATGCGAAGCGCATCTTCGGCCGAGGCGGCGCCGGTGACCCGGATTTCCACAAATTTTGTGGCGCCTTCGCCATCCTTCACAACCTGATGCGCCAGATCCATCATCACACTGCGCAGCGCAGTCTCGAATGCCTTGGCAACAGGTCCTGTGGCCTTGACCTCTGCCGCCGCGCTCTGGCCGGTGGCGCAGAGGAGCAACGTGTCCGAGGTGGAGGTGTCGCTGTCCACGGTGATCGAATTGAAGGTCTCGTCCACGTTGCGCGACAGCATCTTTTGCAGATTGGCGGCGCTGATCTTCGCATCAGTGAAGATATAGACCAGCATCGTCGCCATGTCTGGCGCGATCATGCCCGAGCCCTTGGCGATGCCCGAGATATGGATCGGGCCACCTTCCCCTTCGATCACGGCGCTGGCGCCCTTGGGGAAGGTGTCGGTGGTCATGATGGCTTCGGCAGCGGATTGGATCGCCTCTTCCGTCAGGCCGCCCACCAGTTCGGGCATGACGGCGGTGATCTTCTCATAGGGCAGGGGTTCGCCGATCACCCCTGTGGAGGAGGAAAACACCCTGCTGGAAGGCAGGCCCAGTGCGGTCGCGGCGGCGTCGGTCACCTCGGCCACCGCCTTGTCCCCGATCTTGCCGGTGAAGGCATTGGAATTGCCCGAGTTCACCACGATGGCGGCGCCGGCATCGGCCGGCGCCTTCATCGCCAGTTTCTCCTGGCAGTCGCGCACGCAGCCCGAGCGGGTGGAGGAGCGGGTGAACACCCCCGCGACGGTGGTGCCGGGGCAAAGACTGACCAGCATCACGTCGCGCCGGTTCTGATACTTGATCCCGGCGCCGACTGCGGAAAAAGCCGCACCCTTGATGACCGGCAGCACCGGGAAAGCCGCGGGGGCCAGCGGCGACACCGGCTTGACTGCCTTCGTCACCGCCGCGACCGCAGCTTCGGCCAAATCCTCGGCGCGGTCTTTGGCGGTTTCTGCCGCCTCTTCCAGTTGCGCCGTTAGGGTGGCGACCTTCTTCTTCAGCTTCTTCTTGAGGGCCTTGGCTTCGGCCTTCCAGTCGGTCTTGCTCATGGCGCAACTCCGGCAGAGATTACTTGTCCAACAAGCTCTCGTCTTTCAGGACGGTCGGGTCAATCCCTTCGCCCGGTTTCTCGACCTTCGCATCCTTTTCCAGCGCGGCAAGGTGATCGGTGATCGCGGTTTTCTCGATTTCGGCTGCAAGTTCGTCGCGCACGTCGTCCAGCGCGGGCGCGGCGGAGGGGCGGGTTTCGAGCAGCTTGATCAGGTGCCAGCCGAAATCGGTTTTCACCGGGCCGACCAATTCGCCCGGCTTCATCGCCACCACGGCATCCTCGAAGGGTTTGACCATCATGCCGGGACCGAACCAGCCCAGATCCCCGCCATTGGCGGCGGTGCCGTCGGTGCCGTGGGTCTTGGCCGCATCGGCGAAATCGACGCCACCTTCGATCTGGGCCTTGATGTCCTTGGCCTTCTCCTCGCTGTCCACGAGGATATGCGCGGCCCGGTATTCGGTGCCGGGCTGGAAGTCCTTGTACTTGGCATCATAGGCGGCTTGCAGCGCGGCATCGGTCACCGCCGCTGTCACCACCTGTTGCAGCGCGATGGCCGAAATCTGGCCGCGGCGTTCATTTTCCAGCGTGATCTGGTCGCGCTTCGACAGGTTCTTTTCCACCGATTGTGCCAGAAGCGTCTGTTGCACAAGCTGATCAAGGATACCTTTGAACAGCACGTCATCGGGCAGCGCCTGATATTGCGGCGGCAGCGAGGCGCGCATGGCGATCATCTGCCCCAGCGTCACCGGGGTGCCGTTCACATCGGCCACAACGGTTTCGGCCGTGGGGTCGGCAGCGAGGGCCGGGGCGGCAAGGGCCACCGTCAGCGCAAACGCCCCAAGGATCGTTGTCATTTTCGCCATATCACCGTCTCCTGATCGGGGCGCATGTCGCGCCACGTTGACTTGGCGCTTCCGCCCCCTTACATCCGCGAAGGTCGCGCGAGACGGGGCACCTTCCGCGCCTTTCCGGGTTCTTCTATGAAAGCTGGGTGAGGCGGGCAAGGCCCCCGTCTCGCACGTTTCTGTCAGCAACCGGACACCGGAGAAAACATGCTTGGTCTCGGAACGCTCGCGCGGAAGGTTTTTGGCACGCCCAATGACCGGAAGGTCAAATCGGTTCGCCCGATGGTCGCCAGGATCAACGCGCTGGAGCCAGAGTTTCAGGCGCTGAGCGACGAGGAACTGATCGCGCGCACCCGCGCCCTTCAGGACCGCGTGCAGAACAAGGGCGAAAGCCTTGACAGCATCCTGCCCGAAGCCTTTGCCAACTGCCGTGAAGGCGCGCGCCGCGCGTTGGGCCTGCGGGCCTTCGACGTGCAGCTGAAAGCAGGGATCTTCCTGCATCAGGGCAATATCGCCGAGATGAAGACCGGTGAGGGCAAGACGCTGATGGCGACCTTCCCGGCCTATCTGAACGCCTTGGCCGGCAAGGGCGTGCATGTCGTCACGGTGAACGACTATCTTGCCAAGCGCGACTCCGAATGGATGGGCAAGGTCTTTGCCCAGCTTGGCCTGACCTGCGGCGTGGTCTATCCCTACCAGCCCGAGGCCGAGAAACACGCGGCCTATCGCGCCGACATCACCTATGCAACGAACAACGAACTGGGCTTCGACTACCTTCGTGACAACATGAAGGGCAGCATCGAAGAGATGATGCAGCGTGGCCATTTCTTCGCCATCGTGGACGAAGTCGACTCGATCCTCATCGACGAGGCGCGCACACCGCTGATCATTTCCGGTCCCAGCCAGGACCGCAGCGACCTTTACACCCGCGTCGATACGCTGATGCCCGAACTGACCGAGGCGCATTTCAAGCTGGATGAAAAGGGCCGTAACGCGACCTATACCGAAGAAGGCAACGAGTTCATTGAAGCCCGGCTGCGCCAGTCCGGCCTTCTGCCGGAAGGTCAGACGCTTTACGACCCCGAAAGCACCACGCTGGTGCACCACATCAATCAGGCGCTGCGTGCCCACAAGCTGTTCCACCGCGACCAGAACTATATCGTGCGCGATGGCGAGGTGGTGCTGATCGACGAATTCACCGGCCGGATGATGCGCGGCCGCCGCTTGTCGGACGGGCTGCATCAGGCGATCGAGGCCAAGGAAGGCGTGTCGATCCAGCCCGAGAACGTGACGCTGGCCTCTGTGACCTTCCAGAACTACTTCCGCCTTTATGACAAGCTGTCGGGCATGACCGGCACCGCCCAGACCGAGGCGGAAGAATTCATGGAAATCTACAAGCTCGGCGTGGTCGAAGTGCCGACCAACCGCCCGGTCGCGCGGAAGGACGAACACGATCAGGTCTATCGCACCGCGCGCGAGAAATACGAGGGTGTGGTCAAGGCCATCGGCGAGGCGCATGAAAAGGGCCAGCCCATGCTGGTCGGCACCACCTCGATCGAGAAATCGGAATTCCTCTCCGATCTGCTGAAGAAGGCTGGCGTGCCGCATAACGTGCTGAACGCGCGGCAGCACGAACAGGAAGCGCAGATCGTGGCGGATGCAGGGCGCTTCGGCGCGGTGACCATCGCCACCAACATGGCCGGGCGCGGCACCGACATCCAGCTTGGCGGCAATGTCGAGATGAAGGTGATGCAGGCCATCACCGCCGACCCGCATCTGCACCCCGACGAGGTGCGCGCCAAGGTCGAGGCGGAACATGCCGCAGAAAAGCAGAAGGTGATCGAGGCGGGCGGCCTGTTCGTTCTGGGCACCGAACGCCACGAAAGCCGCCGCATCGACAACCAGTTGCGCGGCCGCTCGGGCCGTCAGGGCGACCCTGGCCGCTCTGTCTTCTTCCTGTCGCTGGAAGATGACCTGATGCGCATCTTCGGGTCGGAACGGCTGGACAGCGTGCTGTCGAAACTGGGGATGAAGGAAGGCGAGGCCATCGTTCACCCCTGGGTCAACAAGTCGCTGGAACGCGCGCAGGCGAAGGTCGAGGGCCGCAACTTCGACGTCCGCAAGCAACTGCTGAAGTTCGACGATGTGATGAACGACCAGCGCAAGGTGATCTTCGGTCAGCGGCTGGAGATCATGCAGGCCGAGGATCTGTCGGAAATCGCGCAGGACATGCGCTATCAGGTCATCGACGATCTGGTCGAACAGTTCATGCCCGCCAAGACCTACCCCGAACAGTGGAACACGACCGGGCTTTACGCCGCGCTGCTGGAAAAGATGGCGCTGGACGTGAAGGTGATCGACTGGGCCAAGGAAGAGGGTGTCGATCAGGACGTGATCCGCGAACGGCTTGAGAAAGCCTCCGATGCCATGATGGCCGAGAAGCTGGCAAGCTTCGGGCCGGAAACCATGCGCAATATCGAAAAACAGCTTCTGTTGCAGACCATCGACGGCAAGTGGCGCGAACACCTGCTGCGGCTGGAACATCTGCGCTCGGTCGTGGGGTTCCGGGGCTATGCCCAGCGTGACCCGCTGTCGGAATACAAGACCGAAGCTTTCGCGCTGTTCGAATCCATGCTGGACGGGCTGCGTCAGGACGTGACGCAGAAGCTCGCGCTGATCCGGCCAGTGACGCAGGAAGAACAGCAACAGATGATGGCGCAGTATCTGGCCCAGCAGCAGGCGGCACAGGAAGCCGCCGATGCTGCGGCAGCTACGGGCAGCCATGAGGCGGTGGAACATATCGCCGCTGCGGGCTTCGACGAGGCCGACCCTTCGACATGGGGCAACCCTTCGCGCAACGATCCCTGCCCCTGCGGCTCGGGCGAGAAGTTCAAGCATTGCCACGGCCGCCTCGTCTGAGGCGGTCTACCGGCGCGCTGCTGGAAACATTCCCCGCTTTCGCCACGGAATGGCCCGGTTTCCTGACTAGTCCTGACCGGGACAGAAACTCGGGAGCCTTCCGATGGACATGAAACGTCGAATCGCGCTTGCCGCCGCGCTGTTGGCTGCGGGTCTTGGCGCGGGCCACTTTGTGCAGAACCGTGCCGCGACCGAACGGCTGGCTGCGCAGCGCGAAGCTGCGGCAGTCAAGGTCCGGGCGACCAGCGTTGTGCCGTTGGCGGCCGAGTCCGATCCGGCGCCATTGGCGTCGGTGCGTCCGCCAGAGGCAAAAGCCGCGGCCTTGCCCGCTGCACCGATGTTGACACCGGCCCCTGCGCCAAAACCGGAATTGGTTGCCCTGCCGACGCCCGATCCTGCACCTACCGTTTTGCCGGATTCTTCCGCGCAGGTTGAGGCCAAGGCCTGCCCCGTGACGTTGGACCTTGCAGCGCAGGATCACGCGATGCTGGGCCTGACCTTACTGGCCCCTTGTCAGCCGGATGCCCGCGTGGTGATCAAGCATGGCGGTCTGGCGATCACCGGAAAAACCTCGGCGACCGGCACGCTGTTCGTGGATCTTCCCGCGATGACGGCCGATGGCACTGTGACGGCGAAACTCGCCGACGGCACGCGGGTCGAAGCGAGGCAGCCGATCCCCGAAGTCGCCGGTCTGCGCCGCTTTGCCGTGCAATGGCTGGACCGCGATGCCTTTCAGGTGCAGGCGTTCGAAAACGGTGCCGATTATGGCCAGCCCGGCAATGTTTCGGCCAATGCGCCGCATACGCCGGTGCCGGGCAAGCCCTTGGCTGGCGGCTTCCTGACCCTGCTGGGCGACGATTCGGTCGATCTGCCGATGCTGGCCGAGGTCTATACCTTCCCCGCGACGGGCACGGCTGATGTGGTGGTCGAGGCGGTGGTGACAGAGACAACCTGCGGGCGCGAACTGCTGGGGGAAACGGTGACATCGGAAGGTGGGAAAAGCGCGACCTCCGAACTGACGCTCGCCATGCCGGATTGCGGGGCTTCGGGTGATATTCTGGTATTGAAAAACCTCGTGCCGGGAACGAAACTCGCCACAAGGTAACTTGAAGGCCAGACATGCGTTTGATGCTTTGGTGCGCGGCGGTTTTCGCCGCGCTCTCGTTTTGCGGGCAGGCGGCACAGGCGCAGGATGTCACCCTGACGGCGCGCGACGGATCCTTGTCGATCGACGGCACGCTGATGGGGTTTGATGGTGAATTCTACCGGGTTGAAACCCGGTTCGGTATGCTGACGGTGGATGGCGAGGGCGTGATCTGCGACGGTCCGGGCTGCCCTGACATGACCGCAACACTGGCCGTTCTGCGGATTGCCGGGGCTGAGGCACCGGGCAAGGCGTTGCTGCCGCCGCTGCTGGCCGCCTATGCGAAAACGCGCGCGCTGGCCCTGAAGCTGGAGCCTCAGGGCGCCGGTTTCATCGCGGCATTGTCGGAAACCGGAACCGATCAGGTGCTGGCGCGCATCACCTTCAGCCCGACCTCACCCGAGGAGGCGCGCGCGGCGCTGCTGTCCGGCGCGGCCGAACTTGCGGTTTCGGCGACAGCCGACAAGGGTTTCGGTGCACGGGCCATGGCGCTGGATGCGTTGATCCCGATTGTCGCGCATGACAATCGGCTGCCCCGGATCTCGACCCCCGATCTGGCTCAGGCGCTGTCGGGTGAAATTCGTAACTGGCAGGCGCTGGGTGGGCCCGACATGCCGCTGGCGCTGCATGCGCTGGCCAGGGACACTTCGGTGCAGCAGGCTTTGGTGGCGCGTCTGGGGCGCGATGTGCCTGCGGTCGTGATCCATGATACGCCCGAGGCGCTGGCCGCGGCGGTGGCGCGGGACCCTTGGGCACTGGCGATCACCGGGCAGGCGCAACGTGGTGCCGCACGGGCCTTGCCGCTGACCGATAGCTGCGGTTTTCCGCTGCTGGCCGACCGGGCGCTGGTGAAGGCGGGGGATTATCCGCTGACCTTTGCCATCAACCTCCTGACCCCGCGCCGCCGTCTGCCGCTTTTCGCGCGGGAGTTTCTGGATTTTCTGGACCATCCGGCTGCCGAGGCGGCGGTTGCAGAAGCCGGGTATATCGACCGCGCGCCCGAAACCGTGCCGCTGACAGCGGACGGGCTACGCCTGCTGAATGCGATCAAGGGGGCCGGGGGCGATGTCCCGCTGGCCGAGCTGAAACGTCTGGCCGATGCCATGGCGGGCGCCAGCCGGTCGTCGCTGACCTTCCGGTTCGAGGATGGGTCGGCCACGCTGGATGCAAGGTCGCGGGAAAACCTGCGCCTTCTGGCCCGGATGATCGAGGTTGATGCCTTCCGGGGCAACAGGCTGATCCTTGCAGGCTTTTCCGATGGTTCGGGCGACGGGGCCGCCAATATGCGGCTGTCTGAAAGCCGGGCCATCGGTGTGCTGACCGCGCTGTCCTCTGCGCTGCCGCTCGGGACCGACCCTGCGCACCTGCCCGAGGTGGAGGCGTTCGGCGAGGCGCTGCCGATGGCCTGCGACACAACCGCAGCCGGGCGTCGTGCAAACCGCCGGGTCGAGGTCTGGTTGCGCCCGGTGTTCACAGATAGCCCTGAGACCGGAAACTGATCTCCCGTTCCCTTCCGACGATCAGATGATCGTGCAGCACAAGGCCCAGCACCTCGGCTGCGTCGCGGATCTGCATGGTCATCTGGATGTCGGCGTCCGAGGGTGTCGGGTCGCCGGAAGGGTGATTATGCACCAGAATCAGTGCACTGGCATTCAGTTCCAGCGCCCGCTTCACCACTTCGCGCGGATAGACCGGCACATGATCCACCGTGCCGCGTGCCTGTTCCTCATCCGCGATCAGCACATTCTTGCGGTCCAGAAACAGGATACGGAACTGCTCGGTTTCCCGATGCGCCATGGTCGTATGGCAATAATCCAGCAGCGCATCCCAGCTTGACAGCACCGGCCGGTGCATCACCTTGGCCCGCGCCATACGCTGCGCTGCCGCCTCGACGATCTTCAATTCCTGCACCACTGCCTCGCCTACGCCTTTCACCGCCAGCAGGCGGGGCACAGGGGCGGCAATCACACGATTGAAATCGCCAAAGCTCTCCAGCAGCAGCCGGGCCAGTGGTTTGACATCTTGGCGGGGAATGGCACGGAACAGCAGAAGTTCCAGCAATTCATAATCCGGCAGTGCAGTGGCGCCGCCTTCCATGAACCGCGCGCGCAGGCGTTTGCGGTGGTCGGCAATATACGAGGGCAGGCGCCCCTGAAGGGCGTAACCCACCGCCTCATCCTCGTCACCCGACGGGGCGAAAAGGGGCAGGGGGGCTTCAGCGAAGGCGCGGGATCTGGTCATGCCCGCAGCTTGCGCCCCGAATCGTAAACGGGCGGTTAACCGCGCCGGGGCTTGCCTTTGGCGCAGTCACCGGCTTCCATGGCATGAAACAGGAGGCGGCATGACACTCGGTCAACTGAAGGCCCAAGGGACGCCGCGCGAGATCGGGCGGGCGCTGGGCATGGCGGGGCGGGCGGCGGTGCTGACCCATCTGCGCGGCAACCCCTTCTGGCGCGAAGCGGTCGATCCGGTGCATGCGGGCCGCCGCGCCCGCATGGCCGAAACCGTGCGCACCCGTTTCCCCGCGATCTGGGCCGAGATCGAGGGTCTGGCCGAGGGGCTGGGTCTGCCCTTCGCCGAGGTTTTTGCCTGGCAATGCCGGGGCGACATCCTCGCCGCGCTGCCGCCGTTTGCTGAAGCCGAGGGCTGCACCTCGGTCCTGCGCCCCGGCAACCCGGCGGTGATGGCACATAATGAGGATGGTTACCCGAGCCTGCGCGGCCATTGCTTTCTGGCCGACCTCGCCCCGGAGGGTGCGCCGCGTTTCGTCAGCTTCTGCTATCCGGGCTCCATCCCCGGACATACTTTTGCGATGACCGAAGCGGGGCTGGGGATGACGGTGAACAATATCCGCCTGCAAGGGGTGGAGCCTTCGGTGCCACGCATGGTTCTGGGCCGGGCGATGCTGGCCTGCGCCACAGCGGCAGATGCGGTGGCACTTCTGGAGAGCGCGAACTCTGGCGGCTTTCACATCGGGCTGGGCGAGGCCGCCAGCGGGCGGCTCTGGTCTGTGGAATATGGCGGCGGGGCGCTGACCGCGCAGGAGGTGACGGCGCCCTTCGCCCATGCCAATCATGCGCTGCACCATTCGGGTGGGCTGGCGTCGCAATATATCACCCGCTCCTCCGCAGACCGGCAGGCGCGCGCCGAGGCTTTGCTGGCTGGCGATCCGCTGGCGGTGCTGGCCGATGCCGCCGGGCCGGGCCTGCCGATCCGCCGCACCGACCCGTGCGACCCGGATGAGGAGAACACGCTTGCCACGGTGGTGATGCGGCTTGACGGCGGCGGGATCGACTGGCGGGTTTATGACGATCCCGCACAGCCGCCGACCCACGCGGGCCGGATCGGCGGCTGAGGCGGCTCAGGCAGAAACCGCGAGTTCCGTCATCATCCCGGTCGCCAGATGGCCCATGTGGTGGCAATGCAGCATCCACGGCGCGACTTCGCCCGCATCGAAGGCAATGGTCACGCTGCCCATGGCAGGCACATGCACCGTATCGCGCAGCGCGCCCGCGAACCGGGTGCCGTTGACCTCGACCACCTGAAATACATGGCCATGCAGATGCATCGGATGCGCCATCATCGACATGTTGTGGAACATCAGTTCCACCCTCTCGCCGTTTTTCGCGACGACCGGGGTCCGGTTGTCCCATGTCTGGCCATTGATCGTCCAGACATAGGGCTGCATGGCACCACCCAGCATGATCATCTGCCGGCTTTGCACCGGGCGCTCGGGCAGTGAGGTCACGGCACGCAAGGCCAGCTCCTGCCGCATGTCGCCGGAAACCGGCGGATGCGCCTTGTCGGAAAGCGCGGCGATCCGGGGAATGGTGGCCCCCTGTGGGGCAAGAAGGATTCCGGTGCGTTCGCGCGCGCCTTCGCGCAGGGCGAGTATGGGCTGTGCGGTGCCGTCGGCGGGCAGGTCGATCTCGATATCCAGCCGCTGTGCCGGGGCGATGGAGAAGCGGTCGCCGGGCAGCGGCATCACCGGCTCGCCATCCACCGCGACCAGCAGGGCCGGGGTGCCGGTATCTACCCAGAAAGCGGTCATCGCGGCGCCGTTGATGACCCGCAGTCGGATGCGCCCGCCGCGTTCGACTGTGATGACCTCGGGATCGTGCAGCGTGCGGTCATTGGCCAGATAGGCGTCGAAGTTGAAATCGTTGAGGTCCATGGCCATGCCAGCCATACCTGCCATCTCCCCCATCCCTTCCATGCTGCCATGCCCCATGGCAGCGTGATCCATGCCACCCGGCGCGCTGTGGTTCATGCTGCCATGATCCATCGCCATGCCGCCGGTCACCTCGGCCAGCACCTCCTCCGGCGAACGGAAGGCGAAGTCGTGCAGGAACATCACCACCTCCTGCCGGTCGGCGCGCAGATCCTCGGTGCTGCGCAGGATCAGCGGCGCGGCCAGAAGACCGATCTCCTGCTCCGGCAGATGGCTGTGCATCCAGAAGGTGCCGGGGCGGGGCGCATAATCATAGCCACGGGTCTCGCCCGGTTTCAGCATCGGGTTGGTATTGGGCACGCCATCCTGCGCATTGGGCGGGATCTGGCCGTGCCAGTGGATGATCGTCTCGACCGGCAGCGCATTGGTCAGATCGACGCGAAAGCGCTGATCGGGGGCGAGCGTCAGGCCAAGGCCACCCTGCGCGTTCATTAGCCCCATGACGGTGGCGGCACGACCGCCAACCTCGATCACGCGGGTGGTGGCGGTCAGCGACAGCGGGGCAGTGGCGGCACGCAGCCGGGCAGGAACCGCAAGCGAAGCGGCCATGGCCGCAGAGGCGGCCATGAAGCCGCGGCGGGAAAATCGGGTCATCTTGATCTCCGGTCAAAAGTGGGACTTTGGGACAGGAGTCAAAGACGCGGCGGCTTGCCTTCCGGTTCGGGGCTGGTGGAGGTGGCGAGGGCAAGAACAGGGGCCGGTTCGAACGGCATGACACGCTGCATCGGGCCAAGCGGCGCGAAGGCTTCGGTCATCACCGTCTGGCCCAGACAGTGCTGGCGGCAGGTTTCATCCATCCGGCCGGGTGTCATGCCGTGGCAATCGGGGGCGGTCATGCCCTGCGCCGCATGAGGCTGCGGCATCGCACGGGCGGTGGACATCGCGCCGGGCCACAGGCCGACGGCCGCCATGAAGACGGCCATAGCCAACAAGCGAAACAAAATGGCCCTGAGTTCCATGGTTGCAATCTAGTGCGGTGGCACGACACTGTCAGATGAAATTTCCGGCACCGGACAAGGTTACTGCCAAGAGGTTACCCGTCGCATCGGGCAAGGCCTCACATGAGCGCCGCCACCCTTTCGGCTACCGCCGCGCCCAGAACCGCATGAGCCTCTGCCTCGAAATGCACGCCATCAACCGAGCTGACGGCGATCACCTCCCCTGCGTCCAGAAAGGCTGCCCCGCGAGAAGTGGCGAGGGCGCGGTAAAGCGGGGGCAGGGCTAGGGATTTGGCGCGGGCACCCCAGAAATCCGGGGCAAGGACGCCGGTTTCCAGCACCGGCGGCGGGCAGATCAGCAGCACCCGGAAGCCGCCGTGGCGGGTCTGCATCTCGACCCCGAGTGCAAGGTCCAGAAGCCCTGCGATGCCGCCCATCACCGCTTCGGGGCTGGCGCCGAAACGGGTTTTCATGTCATTGGTGCCCAGCATGATGGTCAGCACATCCAGCGGCCCGTGGCTTTGCAGCGCCTGCCGCAGCGCCGGGTGACCGTTCATCAGCCCGTCCATACAAGGGTCATCGAATTGCGCGGTGCGGCCGGGCAGGCCTTCCTCCACCAACTCCCACTCCGGCCCCAGTGCCGCCAGCGCCCGGCGCGGCCAGCGGATATCCGGGCCGAAGCGATGATAGCTCACGCGGTCGGTCATCGGGGGTGAACCGTGGGTATTGCTGTCGCCGAAGGTCATCAGAACGGGCATGGCACTCTCCGTTTTCCCGGCAGGCTAGTGCCGGACGCAGGAAATGCAATTCCCCTTGGCCTTTTGCGGCACTGCGCCCATATAGGGGCAAAGCTGCAAGACACGAGGACGCGATGTTCGGACTGGATTCCCAAAAGACCGCCCCCGCCGGGGCCGATCTGATCAAGGATTCGTCGGAAGCCACCTTCATGGCCGATGTGATCGACACAAGCCGCGAAGTGCCGGTGATCGTCGATTTCTGGGCGCCGTGGTGCGGCCCATGCAAACAGCTTGGCCCCGCGCTTGAGGCCGCTGTGACCGCGGCCAAAGGTCGGGTCAAGATGGTCAAGATCAACGTCGATGAAAACCAGATGATCGCTGGGCAATTGCGTATCCAGTCGATCCCGACGGTTTATGCCTTCTGGCAGGGCCAGCCAGTCGACGGCTTTCAGGGCGCGCTGCCGGGGTCGGAGCTGACCAAGTTTATCGAGCGCGTTGCCGCCATGGCAGGTGACGGCGGACTGGGCGAGGCGCTGGAGATGGCGGAACAATCGCTGACCGATGGCGATGCCGTCGGCGCGGCCGAAATCTTTGCCGCAATTCTGGGCGAGGAGCCGGAGAATGCCGCCGCCTATGGCGGGTTGATCCGTGCACATATGGCGGCGGGCAATGTCGAACAGGCCGAGGCATTCCTCGCCGGTGTGCCCGCGAAGATCGCCCACGCCAAGGAGGTCGAGGCGGCTCGGGCGCAGATCGAGCTTGCCAAGCAGGCTGCCAATGCGGGCCCGGAGGCGGAACTGCGCGCGGCGGTCGCGGCGAATCCCGACGACCATCAGGCGCGCTTTGATCTTGCGGTGGCGCTGAATGCTTCGGGCAAGGTGGACGAGGCGGTGGACGAGTTGCTGGACCTGTTCCGCCGGGACCGCGAATGGAATGACGGTGCCGCGCGTGCCCAGCTTTTCACCATCTTCGACGCGCTGAAGCCGCAAGACCCCATCGTGCTGAAGGGGCGGCGCAAACTTTCGTCGATGATATTTGCCTGACCGGCCAAGCGGCCTAGTTTGATGGCCATGATCAAAGCTGCCGACCTGCCCGACCTGATCCCGGTCTTTCCGCTGCCGGGCGCCCTGCTGCTGCCGCGGGCCCGCCTGCCACTGCATATTTTTGAACCGCGCTATCTGGCGATGCTGACCGATTGCATGAAGACCGAACAGCGGTTGATCGGAATGGTTCAGCCGCGCGAGGTGCCGGGGGCAGAGGCCCCGCGTCTGCATGCCATCGGCTGCGCCGGCCGGCTGACAGGCTTTTCCGAAACCGAGGACGGGCGCTACATGATCACCCTTTCGGGCGTATCGCGGTTTCGCCTGAGGGAAGAAGTTCATGGCTTCCAGCCCTATCGCCGCTGGGCGGTGGACTGGGCGCCCTTCGCCCGCGATCTTGGTGCGGCGGAAACCGATCCGGGTTTTGACCGCGACGGCTTTCTGGATCTGCTGGCGCGGTATTTCCAAAGTCAGGGCCTGTCTTCCGACTGGGGCAGCCTGAAAGAGGCCGAGGCCGAATTGCTGGTCAATTCGCTGTCAATGCTGTGCCCGTTCGATCCGGCGGACAAGCAGGCGCTGCTGGAGGCCCCCTCGCTGCCGACCCGGCGTGAGACGCTGGTGACATTGATGGAAATCGCCCTGCGCGGCGGCACGGAAGGAGAGCGCCTGCAATGACCGATCAGAACACCCCTGAACGCCGCATGCTGGAGGCGCTGGTCTGCCCGATGACTCAGGCGCAACTGACCTGGGATGCCGAGCGGCACGAATTGGTGTCCAAGGCCGCGCGGCTGGCCTTTCCGGTGCGCGACGGCATCCCGATCATGCTGGTATCCGAAGCCCGCGCGCTGGACTGACGCTCAGATCGGCTTGCCATCCAACAGTTTCGGCAGATCGCCCGACAGGCCCGCGGCCTGCCGCATGAAACCGCGCCGCAGGCCGGGCAGGGCGTTCACCGCGCCAAGCCCCAGATCGCGCCCCAGCCGCAGCAGGGGGTTGCTGTTGGAAAACAGCCGGTTGACCGTATCCATGCCAAGCGCCAGCGTCGTGGAATCAAATCGCCGCCAGCGTTGATAGGCGTCCAGCGTGGTCAGGCTGCCGAAATCCTCGCCCCGCCGATGCGCCTCGATCACCACCTGCGCCAGCGCGGCCACGTCGCGCAGCCCGAGGTTCAGCCCCTGTCCGGCGATCGGATGCACCCCATGCGCAGCATCGCCCACCAGTGCCACCCGTGGCGCGATGAAGCTAGTGGCCAGTGTCAGGTTCAGCGGATAGGTGAAGCGGGCGCCCGCCAGCGCTATCTCGCCCAGAAAATCGCCGAAGCGCGGGCGCAGCGCGGTCAGATAGCCTTCATCGTCCAGTGCCTGTATGGCGCGGGCGGTGGCGTCAGTCTCGCTCCAGACGATGCTGGAATGGTGACCGCCCGCCAAGGGCAGGATCGCCAGCGGACCGGAAGGCATGAAGAACTGATGCGCCACGCCCTCATGCGGTTTTTCATGCCGGATCGCGGTGACAAGCGCGGTCTGCCCGTAGCCCCAGCCGGTGCGGCGGATGCCAGCGCGGGCGCAGGTGCCCGATTGTCGCCCGTCGCAACCCGCCAGCAGCCGTGCGCTTAGTCGCTGACCCGAGGCGAGCGCGACGGTGATGCCCTGCGTATCCGCCTCTTGCGCGGTGACGGTTTCACCCGACAGCAGCGTGATGCCGGGTTCGTCCCGCATGGCGTCAAGGAAGGCCGCATAAAGATGCCGGTCCTCGACCATAAAGCCCATCGGGCCTTCCTCAAGCTCGGCCGAATCAAAGCCCAACACCCAGGGCGCGGCGCCTTGTCCCGCCTCGCCATCACTGGCCTTGATCTTGAGGATCGGCTGGCTTTGCGCGATGCGCGGCCAGACGCCGGTCGCCACCAGCAGGCGTTTGGACGCCAGCGCCAGCGCATAGGCGCGGCCGTCGAACCCGGCTTCGGCCCGCGCGGGGGCGGGGCGGCTGTCCACCACGGTGACACGCAGCCCGCCTTGGGCCAGTGCAAGGGCCAGCGCGGGGCCGTTCAGCCCGCCGCCCGCGATCAGAATATCGGTATCCGGCATCATGCGCCCAATATGGCGCGCCAAGCGGGATTGTCCATGCGCCCTTGCGTCGCTAGCCTGCGCCAAACAGCGGAGTTTGCGGCGATGATGGACAAATGGCTCGGGCGCAGTGCGGCGGATCTGGGGCGGGCAATCGACGCGGGCAAGATCAACCCGGTTGACCTGACCGAGGCTTTCCTGGATGCCATCGCCCGCCACCCTGATGCGAAGCGCATCTATGTCCGCACCACCGCAGACCGGGCGCGGTCCACCGCGGTGTCTGCTGTGGGCCGTGCACGGGCGGGAACCCGTTTCGGGCCTCTGGATGGTGTGCCGCTGAGCTGGAAGGACAATTTCGATGCGGCGGGCGTGCCCTGCGAGGCCGGATCGGCACTCTTGAAGGGCCGGGTGCCGGAAACCGATGCCGAACTGCTGCACGGGGCGACGACGCAGGGTCTGGTGTGCCTTGGCAAGACCCATATGACGGAACTGGCCTTTTCAGGTCTGGGGCTGAACCCGGTGACGGCAACGCCGCCCTGCATCAACTTCCCTGATGCGGTGCCGGGTGGGTCATCCTCGGGTGCGGCGGCTTCGGTGGCCTTCGGGCTGGCGCCTGCCGCCATCGGCTCGGATACCGGCGGGTCGGTGCGGGTGCCTGCGGCCTGGAATGATCTGGTCGGGTTGAAAACCACGCATGGCCGGCTGTCCACCAAGGGGGTGGTGCCTCTGTGCGACCGTTTCGATACGGTCGGCCCGCTTGCCGCCACTGTCGAGGATTGCGCGCTGATCCTTTCCGTTCTGTCGGCCCGCCGCGCGGCGGATCTGAAAGGGGCGAGCCTGACCAACGCGCGTTTCGGTGTGCTGAAGACCGTGGCACTGGATGATCTGCGCGACGCACCGGCGCAGGGGTTTGACGGGGCTTTGCGCCGCATGGCCAATGCGGGTGCGACCATCGACGAGTTCGATGCCCCGGAAGTGGCCGAGGCGATGCGGCTGGCTGCCGACCTCTTCACCCCCGAAGCCTATGCAATCTGGGGCAAGACCATCGAGGCGGCGCCAGACAAAATGTTCCCCCCGGTGCTGGAACGCTTCCGCGCCGGGGGCACCGTGACGGCCACTGCCTATATCGCGGCCTGGCGGCGGCTGGAGGATCTGCGCAAGATCTGGGAGCGCCGGGTTGGCGGTTTCGATGCCGTGCTGATCCCGACCTCGCCCATCCTGCCGCCGGATGCGAAGCGGCTGATGGAAGATCACGCCTATTTCACCTCTGAGAACCTGCTGGCGCTGCGTAACACCCGCATCGGTAACGTGCTGGGCCTGTGCGTGCTGACCCTTCCAACTGGCCAGCCGTCCTGCGGGATTTCGCTGATGGGCCCCGCGATGCAGGAGGAACGTCTGCTGCGGCTGGGCGCCGCGGTGGAACGCGCGCTGGGCTGAGGGCGCAAAAGTCACATTCTACCGACACATACAACCGATTGTGTCACGATCTACTGGACCGGGCAGGGCTTGCCCGCTATCCTCATCGCAAACGGGGCGATATGACCCCGAGATGAGGCAGTATACCAATGGCGTTTCCTGAGCGGTTCTCGAACCTGCCGGATTATGCGTTTCCGCGTCTGCGGAAATTGCTGGATCATTTGCCCCCCGGCGGGGCGCCGGTTGCCATGACGATCGGCGAACCGAAACATGCGATGCCCGATTTCGTCGGGCCGATTCTGGCGGCGAATCTGGATGGCTTCTCGGTCTATCCGCCGAATGACGGCACGCCCGAATTGCTGGCGGCGATCTCCGGCTGGACGCAGCGACGCTATGGCGTGGCGCTGGGGCCGGATCGCTTCATGGTGCTGAATGGCACGCGCGAGGGGCTGTTCAACGCCTGTATCGCGCTGTGCCCGGAAACCAAGAACGGCAAGCAGCCCGTTGTGCTGATGCCGAACCCGTTTTATCAGGTCTATGCCGTCGCCGCGCTGACTGTGGGGGCAGAGCCGGTCTATGTGCCTGCCACCGCCGCGACCGGGCATCTGCCAGATTTTGCAGGGCTTTCTCCGGATCTTCTGGACCGGGTGACAATCGCCTATATCTGTTCGCCCGCCAATCCGCAGGGCGCGGTGGCCAGCCGCGACTACTGGAAAACCTTGCTCGCGCTGGCCGAGAAGCATGATTTCCAGATTTTCGCGGATGAATGCTATTCCGAGATCTGGCGCAACAGCCCGCCGCCCGGCATCCTTGAGGTCGCGGCCGAGGTAGGGGCGGACCCTGAACGGGTGGTGGCTTTCCATTCGCTGTCGAAACGGTCAAACCTGCCGGGGCTGCGCTCGGGCTTCGCGGCTGCCGGACCGCAAAGCATGGAACGGCTGCGCAAGCTGCGGGCCTTTGCCGGCGCCCCGCTGCCGCTGCCCTTGCAGCGCGTGGCGGAAGCCGCCTGGAGTGACGAGGCACATGTGGCCGCCTCGCGCGCGCTGTATCAGGAAAAATTCGCGCTGGCCGACAGCATCTTTGGCGGCATGCAGGGCTATCAATCGCCCGAAGGCGGGTTCTTCCTGTGGCTGCCGGTCGAAGATGGCGAGGCGGCGGCGCTGAAGCTCTGGACCGAGACGGGCGTGCGGGTGCTGCCGGGGGCGTATCTGTCGCGCGATGTCGGCGGGCAGAATCCGGGCAAGCCCTATATCCGCGTCGCCTTGGTGGCGCCAAAAGACGAAACGGAACGCGGCCTGACGAAGCTGCGCGACTGCATTTACGGCTGAGGTGGCAGATGGCTTTGTATCAGATGCGTCAACGTGATCCGCTGGTGGACCCGAACACCCAGGCCGCGCTGGAGCGCCGCGCGCGGGAGCTGATCGGGCTGGGCCTGATCGCCGTCGCGTTGTTGTTTACTGTCATGCTGCTGAGCTATTCGCCCGAGGATCCGGGCTGGATGGTCGCGACCGATCAGCCAGTGCGCAACTGGCTGGGCGGGATCGGGGCGGCCATCGCCTCGACCCTGATGATCATCACCGGCAAGGGCGCCTGGGCCATCCCGCTGATCCTGTTCGCCTGGGGCATGCGCTTCGTGCTGCATCGTGGGGCGGAACGTGCGGCGGGCCGCGTGGTCTTTGCCCTGATCGCGGTGGCCATGGCCTCGGTCTTCGCAGCGACCCATGTGCCGGGGGCCGACTGGCCGCATGCCTTTGGTATCGGCGGGCTGTTCGGGGATACCGTGCTGGGGGCGATGCTGGGCGTCGCTCCGGTGAAGGCGACCTTCGGGCTGAAGGTGATGTCGCTTCTGTCGGGCGTCGCGTTGCTGGGAATGTTGCTGTTCGTGACCGGCTTCGATGCCGAGGAATTGCGCGCGCTGCGGCACTTCCTCGCGGTTGGCAGCGTGATGGCCTATTCGCAGGTCATGGTGTGGGCGGGGCGCGGAACCGCCGGGGCGGCGCGTGCCGCACAGGCCGCTCAGGCACGGCAGCGTGAGCGGCGGGCCGAGGCGGCAGCCGCGCGCCGGTCGGAGCCGGCGTCTCGGATGCAACCGGCGATGGCCCCTGCGGCGCTATCAATGCCGGGCGGGGCGACGCGGCGTAGCCGGGTCATTCGTGCTGATCTGGAGCCGACACTGCCGATGCACCTTCCGGTCGAGGACGATCTGCTGGACATCGAGGACGACGACGGCTTCGTTCCGAATTTTGGGGCTCCGGCGCGGCTGGGTGGCGCAGGTCACATGCCGCGCAGCATGACACATCCGGTCGAAGCTCAGGCCCCGCGCCGGAAGGAAGGATTGCTGGGGCGTCTGCGCCGTGTTGTGGATCCTGATCCGATGCCCGAATTGCCGGTGATGCAAGCGGCAATGACCGAGGTCGATCTGGCCCCTGAAGACCGGATCAAGGCCCGTATTTCTGATGTGATCCGCACACGCGTCCGGCATGGCAAGGGGGTTGCCGCGCCGCAGCCGCACATGACGCCGCTGCAAGCAGCCATCGCCCGCCGTGAACCGGCGCTGAACCGCCGTGGCCTGCGGATCGAGCCCCCGGTGATGGCCCCGACTGTCACGACGCCCGAACCCGTGATGTCCGCGCCCTCCAATGCGATTTCCGCGGCCGTCGCCTCGGCCGCCGCGCGTGCAGCGGCAGCGCAGGCCCAGCTTGCCGAACAGACCGCGCAAATGTCCGCGCCAGCCCTCAGGGCAGAGCCGGTCGCGCCTTCTCCGGTTGTAACGCCCGCGTCTCGCCCGCTGTCGCGCCTTGTGGCCGAACCCGCCCCCGTGCCGCGTGCAGAGCCGCTGACGCTCGATTCCGCTCATGCTGCTGCGGCTGCCGATCTGGATCGTCCGGCGCCGCTTCTGCGGCCTGCCGCGACCCGGATGCCGGTCGGGCCTGCGGTCCTGCCCGCGCAGCCTGCGATGTGGCGGGACGAGGCCGAGGCGATTGTGCCCGCCACGCCGCGTATGCAGGCGCCCGCCCCGGCGCCGGTGGTCGAGGCGGTGGAAGATGCCTATGACGACTGGTCGCCGGATGACAATTACGAACCGGATTATGATCCGACACCCGTGAACCACGCTGCACCGCTGCGTGCCGATACGGGCGGAATGCCCGCGCGCCCGTCGGCGCCGCTGGTCACGCCCGAGGTGAAACGCGGTGTGGTGCAGCATCCGGCCAAGAAGCCGATTACGCCCTCCCGTCAGGCGGTGGCCGAAGCGCAGCCGCGTCTGCGCTTCGAGGATCAGGTAAGCGCGGCTTATGAATTGCCGCCGCTTTCGCTTCTGGCCTCTCCCGCGACCATCACGCGCCATACGCTGTCGGATGAGGCGCTTGAGGAAAATGCACGGATGCTGGAATCCGTGCTGGATGACTACGGTGTGAAGGGCGAGATCGTCTCGGTCCGCCCCGGCCCTGTTGTCACCATGTATGAACTGGAACCGGCGCCGGGCCTGAAGGCCAGCCGGGTCATCGGCCTTGCCGATGACATCGCACGCTCGATGTCCGCCCTTTCGGCTCGGGTGTCCACTGTGCCCGGCCGCTCGGTCATCGGGATCGAACTGCCCAACGCCAGCCGCGAGAAGGTGGTGCTGCGCGAGATTCTTGCCGCGCGCGACTTCGGCGACAGCCAGTTGCGCTTGCCGCTGGCGCTGGGCAAGGACATCGGCGGCGACCCGATCGTGGCGAACCTTGCCAAGATGCCCCACCTCCTGATCGCGGGGACCACGGGGTCGGGGAAATCCGTCGCCATCAACACCATGATCCTCAGCCTCCTCTACAAGCTGACGCCCGAGGAATGCCGGCTCATCATGATCGACCCGAAGATGCTGGAGCTTTCGGTCTATGACGGCATCCCGCATCTGCTTTCGCCCGTCGTCACCGACCCGAAGAAGGCGGTCGTCGCCCTGAAATGGGTGGTGGGCGAGATGGAAGAGCGCTACCGCAAGATGTCGAAGATGGGGGTGCGCAACATCGACGGCTATAACGGCCGGGTGCGCGAGGCGCAGGCCGCAGGCGAGATGTTCAAGCGCACCATCCAGACCGGCTTTGACGAGGATACCGGCGAGCCGGTGTTCGAGACCGAGGAATTCGCGCCCGAACCCTTCCCCTATATCGTCGTCATCGTCGACGAGATGGCCGACCTGATGATGGTGGCCGGGAAAGAGATCGAGGCTTGCATCCAGCGTCTTGCGCAGATGGCGCGGGCCTCGGGCATCCATCTCATCATGGCGACGCAGCGGCCTTCGGTCGACGTCATCACCGGCACGATCAAGGCGAACTTCCCCACCCGGATTTCCTTCCAGGTGACCTCGAAGATCGACAGCCGCACCATTCTGGGCGAGCAGGGGGCAGAGCAACTGCTGGGCCAGGGCGACATGCTTTATATGGGCAACGGCCAGCGCATCACCCGGATCCACGGCCCCTTCGTGTCGGACGAAGAGGTCGAAGAGATCGTGAACCACCTCAAGAGCTTTGGCCCGCCGCAATACATGTCGGGCGTGGTGGAAGGCCCGGATGACGAGGTGGCGAGCGACATCGACGCGGTGCTTGGCCTCAATGCCGGCGGCAATACCGATGGCGAGGACGCACTTTACGATCAGGCGGTGGCCATCGTGGCACGCGACCGGAAATGTTCAACCTCCTACATCCAGCGCAAGCTTGGCATCGGCTACAACAAGGCCGCGCGTCTGGTGGAGCAGATGGAGGAGCAGGGTGTCGTCACCCCGGCGAACCATGTCGGCAAGCGCGAGATCCTGATCCCCGAGGCGTGAAGAAGGGGGCTGTCTGCCCCCTCTTGGCCTGCGGCCAATTCACCCCCGAGGATATTTGGAAACAGATGAAGGATCAGCCGCCGAGGTGCCGGGTGCCGCGCGCCTCGGCCAAGCGCATCTGGTGCATGCGTTCGCGGAAGCGGGCGCGGTCGGTCTCGGAATATTCGTCGGCGCAGTGATGGCAGCAGACGCCTTCCTCATATTCCGGGCGGGACATGTCTTCCGGCTGGAGCGGACGGCGGCAGGCGTGGCAGGTGGCAAGCCCGCCGGGCACGAGGCCATGGCCCACGCTGACGCGCTGGTCGAAGACATAGCACTGGCCATCCCAGAGGCTTTGATCCTCGGGCATGTCCTCGAGATATTTTAGGATGCCGCCCTTGAGGTGAAACACCTCTTCCACGCCCTGTGCCAGCAGGAAGTTCGTTGATTTCTCGCAGCGGATGCCGCCGGTGCAGAACATGGCGATGCGCTTGTTGTGGAAGCGGTCCTTGTTCGCCTCCCACCATGCGGGGAAATCGCGGAAACTGGCGGTCTGCGGATCAACCGCACCGCGGAAGGTGCCGATGGCGACCTCGTAATCGTTGCGGGTGTCGATCACCGCGACATCGGGCTGCCTGATCAGCGCATTCCAGTCGGCGGGTGTGACGTAATGGCCGACGCGGGCGCGCGGGTCCACATCGGGTTGGCCCATGGTCACGATCTCGCGCTTCAGCCGGACCTTCATGCGGCCGAAGGGCATGGTATCGGCGTGGCTTTCCTTGTGCTCCAGATCGGCGCAGCCGGGCAGGGCGCGGATATGGGCGAGAACCGCGTCAATACCGGCGCGGGAGCCGGCGATGGTGCCGTTGATTCCCTCCTGCGCCAGCAGGAGCGAGCCTTTGATTCCCTGCGCCTCGGCCAGCGCAAAGAGCGGTGCGCGCAGGGCGGCGGGGTCGGGAAAGCGGGTGAAGTGGTAGAGCGCGGCGATGGTGATCATGCCTTGGGCATAGGTCAGTGCCCCTTGGCTGGCAAGGGCTGCGCGCAAGGGTGCGGCGTTGACGCAAGCTGCGGGCGGCCTTACGCAGAAGGTGCAGCAGCGAAAGAGGACCAGCCATGACCGAGGCCCTGATCGTCATCGACGTCCAGAACGATTTTTGCCCCGGTGGCGCGCTGGCGGTTGCGGGGGGCGACGAGATCGTGCCCGAGATCAACGCGATGCTGGCCGATTATTCCGTGCGTGTGCTGACACAGGACTGGCACCCGGCCGATCATGCGAGCTTCGCCGCCAATCATCCGGGTGCAGCGCCGTTCTCGATGGGCGAGATGCCGTATGGCCCGCAGGTTCTGTGGCCGGTGCATTGTGTGCAGGGCACGACCGGGGCGGCCTTTCATGCCGGGCTGAACGCCGATGCCGCAGATCTGGTGATCCGCAAGGGTTTCCGCCCCGGCATCGACAGCTATTCGGCGTTCTTCGAAAATGACCGCACGACGCCGACCGGGCTGGAGGGCTATTTGCGCACGCGCGGGGCGACGCGGTTGATGCTGGTTGGGCTGGCGACAGATTTCTGTGTGGCCTATTCGGCGCTGGATGCGGCGCGGCTGGGGTTTGATGTGACGGTGAAGCTGTCGGCCTGCCGCGGGATTGACCTTGACGGATCGCTCGCGGCGGCTTTGACGCAGATGCAGGCCAAGGGCGTAAAGCTTGTCTGAACCCTCTGTTAACGTCCTCGTCCTAGGCTGAGCCGGAAACCGGCAGGGCAGAGGATGGACAAGGCAATCGCCGAAGCACGTGCGATCTTCATAAGCCGGAACAGCCCGCATGGCCTGTTCCGCCGCTATGCGCGCGGGCGTGTGCGCACCTTTCTGGTGCGCCAAACCATGACCTTGATCGGGGCCGCGGTGATCGGTGCGCTGGGATCGCCCTGGTTGGCGCCCGCCAGCATCGGGCTGGCCCTGCTGGGTGAGGCGGTCGATTGTCTGACGCTGCGCTGGATCCTGCGCCGCTGTTCCGAGAAGGTGCCACCGGACGCCCGCCATCTGGCCACGGGCACTGCCGCATTTCAGGCACTGACGATTTCGGGCTGCATAGCGCTCTGCTGGTATTTCATCCCGTTGATCGAGGCGCAGGTCTTTGCTGCCGTCTTCCTGATGTCCGCCATCATCAACGCGGGACTTGTGCGCCATCACTTCCCCGAAGGCGGCTCGGCGCGGCTGGCGATTTATGGTCTGGCTGCACTGGTTCTGATCGCCGATCTGGTGCCGCAGCGCGGACCGGGCAGCCTGTTCCTGATCTTCTCCATGCTGATTCTGGGCTATAGTTCTGCACTTTTCATCCGCTCGGTCGGCAAGGGTCGGCAAGAACGGTTGCGGTTCGAGCGGGCCTTGCTGGACGAACAGGTTGCGCTGAGCCGGTCGCAGAAGGCGCTGTCTGAAGCGGCGCGCAAGTCGGCATGGCTGGCGCGGATAGCCCAGCATGCAGGTGACAGTGTTGTCTTCACCGGGCCTGACGGTCGCATCCAATGGGTCAACCCGGCCTTCAGCCGAATCACCGGCTATCGCTTTGACGAGGCGGTCGGTCGTTTCCCCGGTGATCTGCTGAACGCCCCCGAAACGCTGGCCGATGATCTGCTGCGGCTGCGGCAGGCCTATGAACAGGCGCAGCCCCTGCGGCTGGAGCTTCAGAACCGCCGCAAGGATGGCGGGCGCCTCTGGATGGACATTTCCCTGACTCCCGTTCTGGACGCGGAGGGCAAGCCCGAGGTGTTCATCGCAGTCGAGCGTGACGTGACCGAGGCGCGGCGTCAGGCGGCTGAGCTGGCCGCGGCGCGTGAGGCGGCAGAGGCCGCCGCACATGCCAAATCGCAATTCCTTGCTACGATGAGCCATGAAATCCGCACGCCGCTGCATGGGGTGATCGGTGTGGCGGAGCTTCTGGGCGAAACGGCACTGGATGACCAGCAGCGCCAATACCTCGATACGATCCTTGAATCCGGCCGCGCCCTCGTGACGATCATCAATGATGTGCTGGACCTTTCGAAGGCGCAGGCTGGAAAATCAGACCTGCTGGCCGAACCGGTTTCTGTGGCCGAGGGGATCGAAAGCGTTGCGAAGCTTTTGCGGCCCTTCGCGTCGAAGAAAGGCATCGAATTGCGCACATCTGTCCCGCAAGGGTTTCCGCGCCATCTTGGGGATGGCGGGCGAATACGGCAGATCCTGCTGAATATTCTTGGGAATGCGGTGAAGTTCACCGACCGTGGTGCAGTCCAGGTGCGATTGGATTACCAGCCGGAGGGGGCGGTTGATTTGCTGCGCATCGCGGTTGAGGATACCGGCATCGGCATCGCGCCGGAACGGCTGGAAACGATCTTCGACAGCTTTACCCAGGCTGACAGCACCATTTCACGCCGCTTCGGAGGGTCGGGCCTGGGGTTGACGATCTCGCGCCTGCTGGCCCGGCAGATGGGAGGCGATATTTCCGTCAGCTCCGTTCCGGGGCAGGGGGCTGTCTTCAGCGTGACACTGCGATTGCCACGTTTGAGCGGTGCGGTTCGCCCTGATGCGACGCCGGTTCCAGTTGTCAGGCCGCAGACCGGGTTGCATGTGCTGGTGGCCGAAGACAATGCGACCAATCTGATGATCGCCCGCAAGTTGCTGGAGCACAGCACCGCGCGTGTCAGCGTGGCCCGCGATGGAGAGGAGGCGCTGGCGCGTTACAAGGCTGATCCGCCGGATCTGGTGCTGATGGATCTGTCCATGCCGGGCATGGACGGGCTGACCGCAGCCCGTGCGATCCGGACGCATGAGGCAGCCGCAGGATTGCCGCGATGTCGGATCATCGCGCAAACGGCGTTCTCCAAGGATGAACAGGGCGCTGCGGTTGCTGCGGCAGGGATGGATGGCATGTTGTCCAAGCCGCTGACACGCCGCGACCTTTATGAATTGCTGGACAGGATCGCCCGGCAGCCCGAGACGGGTTTTGACGTCTCCCCCGCCTATGCCTTAGAGATGAGCGCAAAGGGAGATGCAGAATGGTCGATATCGCAACGCGGGTCCACAACCACAACTGGAAGATCGACCCGATCGTCCGTTCGCTGATCGATACGGACTTCTACAAACTGCTGATGTGCCAGTCGATCTTTCGCAACAAGCCGGATACGACCGTGGTGTTCAGCCTGATCAACCGCACGAAATCCATTCGCCTCGCCGAACTGATCGACGAGGGGGAGTTGCGCGAACAGCTGGATCATGTCCGCTCGCTGAGCCTCAGCCGTGGTGAAAGCACATGGCTGCGCGGCAATACCTTCTATGGCAAGCGCCAGATGTTCCGCCCTGATTTCATGGAATGGTTCGAAGGCATGCGCCTGCCGGACTATCACCTGGAGAAACGCGATGGCCAGTATGAGCTGACCTTCGAGGGCCGCTGGCCCGAGGTTATGCTGTGGGAAATTCCGGCGCTGGCGGTGCTGATGGAATTGCGCTCGCGTGCCGTGCTGCGCGACATGGGCAAGTTCGAGCTTCAGGTGCTTTACGCCCGCGCCATGGCCCGGCTGTGGGAAAAGATCGAACGGTTACGCCGCATCGAGGGGCTGAAGATCGCCGATTTCGGTACGCGCCGACGGCACGGCTTCCTTTGGCAGGACTGGTGTGTTCAGGCCATGCAGGAAGGTTTGGGCGACGCCTTCATCGGCACATCGAACTGCCGCATCGCAATGAAGCGCGATATCGAGGCGATCGGGACCAATGCGCATGAACTGCCCATGGTCTATGCGGCATTGGCTGACAACGATGCAGAGCTTGCCCAGGCGCCCTATCGGGTTCTGGCCGACTGGCACGACGAACATGATGGCAATCTGCGCATCATCCTGCCTGATACCTTCGGCTCGGAGGGGTTCTTGAAGCACGCGCCCGACTGGCTGACGACCTGGACGGGCATTCGCATCGACTCCGGCGATCCGGCCGGTGCCGCCGAGATGGCAATCCGCTGGTGGAAGGATCGTGGCGAGGATCCGACCCAGAAGCTTGTGATCTTCTCGGACGGGCTGGATGTCGAGAAGATCGAGGAACTGCACGCCCGCTTCGTAGGCCGGGTCAAGGTTTCCTTCGGCTGGGGCACCATGCTGACCAATGATTTCCGCGGTCTGGCAGGGGACCGGCTGGCACCGTTCAGCCTTGTCTGCAAGGCCGTCAGCGCGAACGGGCGCCCGACGGTCAAGCTTTCCGACAATCCCAACAAGGCCATGGGACCGGCAGAAGAGGTTGCGCGCTACAAGCGGGTCTTTGGCGTCGGGGGGCAGAAGGCGCAGGATCTTCTGGTCTGATGCAGGTCAGACCAGCTGCCGCAGCAGGACAAAAAGCAGCGCCGACAGAACTGCGGTCAGCGGCACGGTAACAACCCAGGCCGCCCCGATCGACAGCACATGAACGCGCCGCACCAGCTTGCGGCGCGAGCGTTCTTCGGGGGCGACAGGCTTGCCCTTGATGATGCCGGTGCGCCGCGCCTGACGGTCGGCATGCCATTCGCGGTAGAAGCCTACCCCGAACACCGCGCCGACCGCGATATGGGTCGAACTGACCGGCAGGCCGAGCCAGCTTGCGACGATGACGGTAATTGCGGCGGAAAGGGCCACGCAATAGGCGCGCATCGGGTTCAGTTTGGTAATCTCGGTTCCGACCATGCGGATCAGCTTGGGGCCGAACAGTGTCAGCCCGAACGAGATGCCCGCCGCGCCGATCAGCATGACCCAGAGCGGAATGCCGACCTTGTCGGATGTTGCGTGGTCAGTGACGGCATGGACGATGGCGGCAAGCGGACCGACGGCATTGGCCACGTCATTGGCGCCATGGGCGAAGGACAGCAGCGCCGCCGAAATCACCAGCGGCATCGAGAACAGCACCTTGAGCGAACGCTTGCGGTTTTCCATCCCCTCAGACTTGCGACGGATCATCGGTCGGGTGATCAGCACCGCTGCAATGCCGATTGACAGACCCAGAAACAGCGCCACAGGCATCGGGACCGAAACCAGCTTCTTCAGCCCTTTGACCGCAAGATAGGTGGTGAAGGTGCCGGCCATGATCCCGATCAGCACGGGCACCCACAGGCGGGCAGCGCCGAGCTTGTCCTCGACATCATTGATGCGGGCCTTGATGAAGGCAAGGAAGGCGGCGGCAATGACACCGCCGAGGATGGGTGAGATCACCCAGCTTGCGGCGATCTGGCCCATCTTGCCCCAGTCCACGGCATCGAAACCGGCTGCCACGATACCCGCACCCATCACACCGCCAACGATGGCATGGGTGGTCGAGACCGGGGCACCGAACCATGTGGCGAGGTTGAGCCACAGCGAGGCAGCGATCAGCGCCGACATCATGGCCCAGATGAAGGTTTGCGGGTCAGCCACCGCCTCGGGGGCGACGATCCCGCCCGAGATGGTCGAAACCACATCGCCGCCCGCGATCAGCGCGCCCGCAGTTTCAAACACGGCCGCGATGATCAGTGCGCCGCCCATCGTCAATGCATTGGCGCCGACGGCCGGTCCCATGTTGTTGGCCACGTCATTGGCGCCGATGTTCAGCGCCATATAGGCCCCGAAAGCCGCAGCCGCGACGATGATCAGCGAATTCGGTGCGCCGCCGGTCAGCACCGCAGCGGCGATGGCACAGAAGGCGATGAAGGCAAGGCCGACGCCGACAGCGATCAACGGCCGCGACAGAAAGCCGGTTGCCTGCTCCAGCACGACAAGACGCGACAGATCCTTGTCGAGCGTCTTCCACTTGTTCTGTTGAAATTGTGTCATGGTTCCGTCACCGGCCTGTTACACGCGCAGCGCATAGCCCGGCCACGGCTGGGCGGCAACCGATTCCCGGAAAATTCCTGTCGGATCGTTCAGTTTGCCGCGGAAAGCTGGCGTCCGGCCCACATCACAGCGCGTGCGATATGGCTGCGGTGGACCGGGTGCTCGGGTGGCAACCGCGTCATGGCCCATCCGACCGAAGCGAGCACACGGGCTAATGTGAACAATGGCACCATATTGAAATCATCCTGCCGCAGGCTGGCATATCCCTCGATCAGCGCCTGCTGCAAGGCGGGGTGATGCGGCTCATACAGGTCTTGCGACAGAACGGTGCCAAGGTCGTAAAGGCGGAAACCGATGCCGCTGTCGTCAAAGTCGATCAGTGACAGGTGGTCGCCATCGACAAGGATATTCTCGCGCAGCACATCGGCGTGAACCGGGCCAAGGGCGCTGTGGCGGGCATGATCGGTCAGCCGCTCGTGCAGCAGGTCGCGCGCGCGAACCAGCAGGGCGGCATCCTCGGCAGAAAGCGCAGGATGTTCCCAGAACCGCCCCCATAGCGGGTTTTCGCCGGTCAGGCCGTCGATGTCCCATCGCGGGCGGGTAAAGTCGGGCGGAAGTGTCAGGCGGTCAGTGGCGTCATGCACTTGGGCCAGCAACTGGCCAAGCGCGCGGTGGCGCGCCGTCTGTTCGGTCCGCGTTCCCGTCAAGGGCACAAGTGACTCCCCAAACGGGGCGCCCTCCATCCATGACATGACCGAGGCCAGACGCCCGCCGTGCAACCGGCGCAAGTGATCGCCATTGGTCGAGGCGACAGGCGCGGGCACCGCGACGCCCGACCGTGCCAGTTCGGCGCACCACCAGAGCTCTGAACGGATGGCGGCCGGGTTCTGGTAGCCCACACGATGCAGCCGTAAGGCAGCCCGCGCACCGTCAGGAAGCGCGATGGCGTAAACCGCGTTTTCCCGGTTGCGCAATTCTGCCTGAATGCGTGCGCCCCAAAGCGCTGCCGCTTCTTCCACTTCGGTCATTCCTCGCCCTCCACCCGGCCTCGCAGGGTCTTTACCTCGCCGCGCTGGGCCTTGGCAGCCAGCCGCCGCCGCTGACTGCCCAGTGTCGGCTTGGTGGCAATACGGCGCTTGGGGGCAACCAGCGCCTGCCGGATCATCTCGACCAGACGTGCCTCGGCCAGTTCACGATTACGCGCCTGGCTGCGGGTTTCCTCCGCCCGGATCACGATGGCGCCCTCGGTGGTCCAGCGCCGTCCCGCAATACGCTTCAACCGGGCCTTCACCGCGGGCGTCAGGTGGGGGGAGCGTTCCGCCTCGAACCGCAGTTCCACCGCCGTTTCCACCTTGTTCACATTCTGGCCGCCCGGCCCGGAGGATCGAGAAAAGCTTTCAGAAAGCTCCCAGTCGGCGATGGTGATTGTCTCTGTGATCCGCAGCATGGCGCGAGATTAACGGCTTTGGCGCGCGGCGAAAGGGGGGAAATGGCGCTATTGCGGGCCGGTATTTTAAGGCTGGGCCGCGCCGGATTTTATGGTGGCCGAAAACGAGAAAGGGCCGCCTACAAACGGCGACCCTTTCCGAGTTCCAAGGAGATGGGCCAGTTAGGTTTCAAGCCCAATCATAGGATTGATTTTCAAGGGGTTGCCCTTAAATCTCGCTCCTCCTGACTGTCCCGACACCTCTCTCCAATATCACTCTAGACACTGGATCACCTCCTTTCAAAAGATTGCCGATAAGGGGAGCGTGACACAGATCTGGGCTTTGTCAAAAGGTTTTATACCGGACGTAGAGTCAACTTTCCGACAATGATGCGGAATGGCACAAGTGCAACAGCTGCGAGGGTCAGCTTGACCATCCAGTCGGCAACAGCCAGCGAAATCCAAAGCGGTGCGGCGGGGCCGAAGCCGAGGATCGGCAGCACCTCGCCCGCCCAGGATACGTCATTCGCAGGCTCGATGAAGGCGAGGCTGGCCGAGAAGGCGGTGGTGAAGAAGATTACCGTATCGAGAGTGGAGCTGAACAGGGTAGAGATTAGCGGCGCGCGCCACCAGCTTCCGGCACGCAGGCGATTGAAGATGGCAATGTCGGTCAGTTGCGCGGCAAGGAATGCGGCGCCCGATCCCAGCGCGATGCGCAGGGTGACCAGAGGACCGAACTCGCCCACGATCTGCGATCCGATCAGCGAGCACAGGATGCCCACGACAAAGCCCACCAGCACGACCCGTCGCGCGGCGGCGGCACCATAGATGCGGTTGGTCAGATCGGTGACCAGAAAGGCGACAGGATAGGTGAGTGCGCCCCATGTCAGCCAGGGACCGAGCAGGTATTGCACAAGAATGTTGGAAGCCACCACCGTGGCCGCCATGGCGAGAACGCCGGGCAGAAGGGATTTCGACATGTGTGATCCGTTTTTACAAGGTCGCGGAGACTTGGCCCTTTTGGGCAGGCCGCCCCGTTACGCCCGGACAGGGCACGAGTCAATCCGGCAGGCGATATTCGACGATTTCGGTGGTCTGGAAGAACCGGAAATTGTCATCCGCGATCAGCGTCAGCCGGATACCCTGTGCATCGTGCCAGACGGCGATGCCTTCCAGATTGTCATGCTGGCCCGGTCGGGTTTGCAGCACGGTTTCCCCGCGGTCGATCTGATTGCCGGTCACGTTGAAGCGCCGGACGCGGGAGGCAAAGCCCATCAGTCCGCGAAACTGCCGCTCCAGAAGGTAAAGCCGACCATCCGGCCCGAAATCGGCGCCGACCGGCAGAAATGATCCCTCGCGCGGGATGGTGAAGGGCTGGTCCCATGTCCCGTTGTGAAAGCGCCAGACCGGGAAAGGCCTGTCCTCGCGCCCAGATCTTTCGGGCAGGGTGTAAAGCGCGCCATCCGGCCCGATGGCCAGCGCCTCAAGCGAAGAATTGCGCTGCATCTTAGCAAAGGCTTGCGGGGTCGGCAGGTTTTCCGCCTCGGCGCCCATCCGGGCATAGCGCAAAACCCGCGCAACGCCTTCGAGCGAGATATAGGCGGTTCCGTCCGCCGCGATGGCCAGCCCCTCGCTGTCATTGCGCCCATTGGCCAGCGACGACTTGCCTTTGCCCCGCAGCACCTGCACCGGGGCGGCCTCGATCCCGATGATCCGGCCAGAACCGTCGCGCCGCAATCGCCCGGAGGTCCAGCCGCCGCGATCAGAAAGCGCGGTGAAGCGCAGACCGTCGTCGCTGATCTCCAGCCCCGACATGCCGCCCATGCGTGGATCGTCCGAGCGCCATACGAAGCTTCCGAGGTGGCCGGGCGCCTCCGTCGGGCTGGCGCTGCCTTCAAGGGCGAGCCCGCAGGCGAGGATCAGCGTGATGACAGAACGGCGGCGCATTGCTTGGGCAGATCGGCCATCGTGTATTCACGCGGCCCGCGCTTTTTCGGCGCATTCGGGTCTTTGGGCTTTTTCGGCTGCGGCTCCAGCGCGGCGGTCACCCACCAGGTCAGGCTGTCGTCACAGCCATCGCCGCCATTGGAAAGTTCGGCCACTGTGGGTTTCTGCGTCTCGCAGGCCGTGGCGCCACGCGGGCATTTCAGCCGGACGTGAAAATGCGTGTCATGCCCCCAATAGGGGCGGATTTTCTGAAGCCAGTCCTTGTCCTTGCGACCGGCGGTGCGGCAAAGTTCGATCTTCACCGGCGGGGTCACGAAGATACGATCCACGCGCGGGTCAGAGGCGGCGGCCTTAAGCACCGCAGCATGCTGTGCCGTCCAGTTCGTGGTGATCTTGCGCTGATCGGCAGAGCGCACCGAAATCGAGCTGATCTTTTCCCGGTCCGCCCGGCTGAGGTTCAGCCGCTTGGGCGGCAGCATCCAGATATCGGCATCAAGCCCGATCTGGTGGCTGGCATGGCCGCTGGTCATCGGACCGCCGCGTGGCTGGCTGATGTCGCCGATGTATAGCCCGGCCCAGCCATTGATGCGGGACACCTGCGCCGACAGATCCTCAAGAAAAGCAATCATTTCCGGCTGGCCGAAGTTCCGCCCGCGCGACAGACGCATGGCTTGCCACGTCGGTCCGGTTTCCGGCAGTTCCACCATCCCCGCCGCACAGCCCCGCGCGTAAGACCCGATGGGCATGGGCGCCTGTTGCGACGGGGCATCCTTCGCGCCGAACAGTTTGTTTGCCAGTTTCTCTGCGCTGACGGGTGCTGCGCTTAGGGAAAGGCTTGCTGCGGCCAGCAGACTGGCCAGAAATATCTTGCGGATCATCAGACTGCCCGTTCACCGTTCGGTTTCACCCAGATTAGCAGAATGAGCCCGATGAGAAACAGCCCGATGAGCGGCGCGACGCCAATGCGCTGCGATCCGCTGATGTCCGAGGCGACGGCAATGGCGAAGGGCGCGATGAACGAGGTCGCCTTGCCCGACAGGGCGAACAGGCCAAAGGCCTCGGTCGCGCGTTCGGGGGTGGTGTGAAACACCATCATGGTGCGCGAGGCAGCCTGCACCGTGCCCCCCGCCGCGCCGATCAGGATACCGCAGAGATACATGATGACATCCGGCGCGCCGGACCCTTCCGCGAAGGGAATGCCGAAGATCTGTTCGCGTGACATGCCGACGATAACGGCACAGACGACAATCAGCACCCAGACCGACATCACGATCACCGGCTTTGGTCCGCGCGCGGCATCCAGCTTGCCGCCGATCCATGTGGCAAGGCTGGCAGAAATGGCGCCGATGATGCCGAAAATGCCGATCTGCGTGACGCTCCACCCCAGCACACCCGAGGCATAGACCCCGCCGAACCCGTAAAGCGCGTTCAGCGAGTCGCGGTAGAACATCGAGGACATGAGATAGGCGAACAGGCTCTGACGGCTGGGCAGTGTCTTCAGCAGCCGCCCCAGATCAGCCAGCGCCGCCTTCACCGGCTGCCCGGTGCCGGTGCCGGGTGTTTCGCGCACCCACAGGAAGAAGGGCACCATGAAGATGATATACCACAGCGCGGTGAAGGGCCCGACCGCGCGGGTGCCCTCGCGGCTGCCTGCATCCAGCCCCAGAACGGGGTCCAGTCCGATCAGCGTCTTGCCGGTCACGCCGCTTTCTGCCAGCAGAAGCAGCATGATGATCAGCGAGATGATCCCGCCCAGATAGCCGAAAGCGAAGCCAGAGCCGGAAATCTTGCCCATCTCCTCATGCTCGGCGAGGCTGGGCATCAGGGAGTTGGTGAAAATCGTGGCGAATTCCATCCCGATCAGGCCGAGACCGAAAAAGACCATCGCCATGGTCAGATCGGGCATGTCGGGGGTCAGATACCACAGCCCCCATGAGCCGATGACATAGAAGGCGGAAAACACCCAGATCCAGATCATCCGGCGCCCCGACCCATCGGCAATGGCGCCCAGAACCGGGGCCAGCAGGGCGATCATCACGCCGGAAATGGTTTGCCCATAGCCCCAGAACGCCTGTGCCTGCGCGCCTGCCGCCTCGGCCGACAGGCCTTGCGTCAGGTAATAGCTTTTCGCCACTTCCGCAAAATAGGGGCCAAAGACGAAGGTCAGCAACAAGGTGTTGTAAGGTTGGCTGGCCCAGTCAAAGAAAAACCAGCCCCAGATGCGTTTCTTCGCGCTGACCATGGCTGTCCCCTTTGCCCGTTCGGGCCGATCAAGCCTGAAAGGCTCCCGGCTGGCAACCCCCTGCCGGATCAGCAGTGCCGTTCCGGTGGCCAGGGGCGGGTGGCATCCGCCGCGATCCAGGCGGCGACCCATTCGGGCAAAGGCGGGCTTTCGACGGGCTGGCCCATCGCCTCCAGCACGCGTGCGGGCGGCACCATCCCGGCTTTGGAGGTGAAGGCCGATCGGGCAAGCATCTGGCCGGTGCAGTCATTACCGCGCCACATGCTTTGTTCCAGATACATGAAACGCGCATCCCAGCCCACGCAGCGTGAATGCATCTTCACGCACTGGAATGTCGTGACCCGCTTGCGATAGCGGGTCGTGTTGCCCGCCACCGCCATGCCCCAGCCCTGTTCGCGCACCACCCGCGCCAGCCCTGTGCGGATGGCCAGCGGCACCCGGCCCAGATCGAACAGCGTCAGGGTGCGGCCGTTGTTCAGTTCCATCCACGGGTCGATGTCCCATGGCCAGATGCGATGGGTGCTGACATGGGTGTCAAAGATCCCCAGGGCGGGGGCCTTGCGAAACTTCACGATTTCCTTGGCGAGTCGAACATAGGGATACATGGGCGCCTCCTGTCCCTGTGGCCTGCCGCGCGTCATCCACAGGGTCAAGCGGAACGCTGCGGAAAGGCTTGCTCCCCTAGGGTCATCGCGTTACCTAGACCACAACAGCTTGTGAGGGCGCCATGGTTTCCATTCTGCAAATCCTGCTTCTGCTGCTTGACGTGGCGCAGTGGGTGATCATTGCCCACATCATCATGTCCTGGCTGATCAACTTTCAGGTGCTCAATACTCGACAGCCGCTGGTCGCGCAGCTCTGGTATGGCCTGAACCGCCTGCTGGAGCCGGTTTACGGCACGGTGCGCCGCATCCTGCCCGCGATGTCGGGCATCGACTTCGCGCCGCTCATCGTGCTTCTGGGCATCTACGCGCTGCGCATCGTCATCATCAACAACGCCGCGTCCTTCTACTGACCCATGCAACACCCGCGCGAGCTTCTGGCGAGGGTCTTCGGCTACGGGGCCTTTCGCCCCGGTCAGGAAGAGATCGTCGAGGCGGTGCTGGCAGGCCGCGACACGCTGGCCATCATGCCCACCGGCGGCGGCAAGTCGCTGTGCTTCCAGCTTCCGGCGCTGTGCCGCGAGGGGGTCACGGTTGTCATCTCGCCGCTGATTGCCCTGATGCGCGATCAGGTGCGCAGCTTGCGCGAGGCGGGGGTGGAGGCCGGGGCGCTGACCTCCGGCAATACCGACGAGGAAACCGAAGAGGTGTTCCGGGCGCTGGATGAAGGGCGGCTGAAACTGCTGTATATGGCGCCGGAACGGCTCGCCTCCGGCAACACCACCGCGCTTTTGCGCCGGGTCGGCACCAATCTCATTGCGGTGGACGAGGCGCATTGCGTCAGCCAGTGGGGCCATGACTTCCGCCCCGACTACCTGCGCATTGGTGAGTTGAAGCGTGCGCTGAACGTGCCGCTTGCCGCCTTCACCGCCACCGCAGACGAGGAAACCCGCGCCGAGATCGTGACCCGGCTGTTCGGCGGCGAGGCACCCGCCACCTTCCTGCGCGGCTTCGACCGGCCAAATATCCATCTGGCCTTCGCCGTGAAGGACAGCCCGCGCCGCCAGATCCTTGATTTCGCGGGGGCGCGGAAGGGGCAATCCGGCATCGTCTATTGCGCCACACGGTCCAAGACCGAGGTGCTGGCCCAGGCGCTGCGCGAGGCCGGGCATGTCGCCTGCCACTATCACGGCGGCATGGATGCCGAAGACCGCCGAAGCGTCGAGGTGCGGTTTCAGCAAGAGGACGGCCTGATCGTCTGCGCCACCATCGCTTTCGGCATGGGCATCGACAAGCCTGACATCCGCTGGGTCGCGCATGCCGATCTGTCGAAGTCCATCGAGGCTTACTATCAGGAAATCGGTCGCGCCGGGCGTGACGGCGCCCCGGCCGAGACGCTGACGCTCTACGGCCCCGACGACATCCGCCTGCGCCGCTCGCAGATCGACGAAAGCCCCGCCCCCGCCGACCGGAAAGAGGCCGATCACGCCCGGCTGAACGCGCTGCTGGGTCTGGCCGAGGCGACGGGCTGCCGCCGTCAGGTGCTGCTTGGCTACTTTGGCGAGACCTCCGGCCCTTGCGGCAATTGCGACATCTGCGACCGCCCCGCGCAGGTCTTTGATGCAACGGAGCCCGTGCGCAAGGCACTGTCAGCCGTGCTGCGCACAGGCGAATGGTTCGGCGCCGGACATCTGATCGACATTCTGACTGGCAATGATACGGCCAAGGTGCGCGAGAAGGGGCATGACCAGCTTCCCACCTTCGGTGTCGGGCGTGACCTGTCGAAAACCGGCTGGGGTGCGGTGTTCCGGCAGATGATGGGGCGCGACTTGCTGCGCCCCGATCCAGAACGCTTTGGCGCCCTGCGCATGACCGAGGCCGCCCGGCCGATCCTGCGCGGCGAGGAAAGCATCACCCTGCGGCGTGACACGGTGCAGGCAAGTGCACGGCCGGCCGTCAAATCGCTGGTGGCCGAGGAGGACGCGCCGCTGCTTTCGGCGCTGAAAGCGAAGCGCCGTGCTTTGGCCGAGGCCGCGCGCGTGCCCGCCTATGTCATCTTCCCCGACCGCACGCTGATCGAGATGGCAGAGCGCCGCCCCGCCACGCTGGACGAGATGTCGCGCGTCAGTGGTGTCGGGGCCAAGAAGCTGGAAAGCTATGGCGCGGCCTTCCTGTCGGTCATCAATGGTGCCGCCGATCCGATGCATCCGGCCCGCGCCCGACTGGCCGGGCAGCCCGCCGGGGCGCTGTTCGATCTGCTGGCCGAGGCGCAACTGCGGCTGATGCGTGGCGAGGATGGCACCGGCAAACCGATGTCGCTTTCGCAAAGCGCCCTGCGCCGCATCGCCGAGGCGAGGCCGTCCACCCTGTCGGATCTCGATCGTGTCGGGGATCTTGGCCCCGCACGGCTGGACCGCTTTGGCGAAGCTTTCCTGTCCTTGTGCCGTGACGCCTGAAAGACCCGCCATGCTGACCGTGATTTCCCCCGCCAAACGCCTTGATCCCGCGCCTGCGCCGCTGCCTGCCGGTATCGCCGCGACCGATCCGCACTTCGCGGCGGAAGCCACCGAGCTTGTCGGGATTGCCCGCGCCCTAACTCCGGCCGATCTGCGCAAGCTGATGGGCATTTCCCCCGCGCTGGCCGAGTTGAATGCCGGGCGGTTCGCCGCCTTCGGCACACAGGATCTTGCGCCTGCCGCCCTGATCTTTGCGGGCGATACCTATGCCGGGCTGGAGGCGGGCAAGCTGGACGCCGATGCCTGGCGCTGGGCGTCCGCGCATCTGCGCATCCTGTCGGGTCTTTACGGCCTGCTGCGTCTGACCGACCGGATCGAGCCTTACCGGCTGGAGATGGGTTCGCGTCTGGCCAACCCGCGCGGCGCCTCGCTTTACGACTGGTGGGGTGATCGGCTGGCCACGGCGCTGGACGAGGCCGCCGAACAGGCCGGGGCGCGGTGTCTGGTGAATTGCGCCTCGATAGAATATTTCTCGGCCGTCGATCCTGCGGCGCTGCGCCTTCCCGTGGTCACCCCGGTCTTTCTGGAAGACCGCGAGGGGGGCGCCAAGGTCATCAGCTTCTGGGCCAAGAAAGCGCGCGGGGCGATGGCGCGGTTCATTCTGGAAAACCGGCTGTCCGACCCTGATGACCTGCGCGGTTTTACCTCGGGCGGCTACAGGCATGACCCGGAGGCGTCAGAGGGCGGGCGGCTGGTTTTCCGGCGCAGCGTCTGACCCTCATGCGGCCCCACTTTCCGGCAGATCAGTGCGCGCAGGTATCGCATCTGCCGGTGTGAACTGTGCCAATACCTCGCAAATCGCAGTCTTGCGCAGGGGTTTGGTCAGATAGCGGTCGATCCCTGCGGCAAGGATGCTTTCCTCGTCGCCCTCCATCGCATGTGCCGTCAGGGCGACAATGGGTACATGAGATCGCCCGGCCTCAATGGTGCGGATGGCGCGTGCGGCGTCGCGGCCATCCATCTCGGGCATCGAAATATCCATGAAGACCAGATCGGGACGGAAGCTTTCAAACAGCTCCACCGCTTCGCGCCCGTTATCTGCAAAGACCAGTTCGATGGCCAGATCGCGCACCATCTTGCGGAAAACCAGTTGATTGGTGCGGTTGTCCTCGGCTGCCAGAACCCGCATCAGTCGCCGCCCCGGTGGTGGCGGCAAGGCCGCAGGCACCAAAGGGGCGAGCGCCTGAAGACGGCGATAGAGATCGGCGCGCAGCAGGGGCGTTTGCAGAAAGCCAGCGCTATGGTTGTTCTTGTCGCGGTCGCGCGCCAGAACGGGATTGGCGGACAGCAGCAGCGCTGGCACGGTGATCCCGGCTGCACGCGCGCGGTCCACGAAGGCCAGACCATCGGTTTCGGGCATGTCTTCGTCCACCAGAATCACATCGAAGTCGCGGTCCTGTTCCAGCCGGGTCAGCGCCTCTGCGGCGGACCGGCACAGCACGCTCTGCATTCCGCAGGTCGATAGCTGGCGTTCCAGAATGGTGCGGTTGATGAACTGGTCATCCACCACCAGCGCCCGTTTCAGGGATACGCTGGCCGGATGATCCTCGGCCGATTCCGCCACGGGCAGCGACAGACGGAAACCGAAGCACGATCCGCGACCCAACTCGCTGTCCACCCAGACTGCGCCGCCCATATGTTCGACCAGCCGACGCGAGATGGCAAGGCCCAGACCCGTGCCCTCGAACTTGCGGTTGGTGGCGCTTTCCACCTGATTGAATTCGCCAAAGATATGATCGAGGTTTTCCTGCGCGATGCCGATGCCGGTATCTTCCACAGTGATGTGAAGCTGTTGCGCCCCCGGCGCGGCCTCAATCCCGACAACCCGGATCAGAACATGGCCCTTGTCGGTGAATTTCACCGCATTGCCGATCAGATTGGTCAGCACCTGCCGCAGCCGCCCCGGATCGCCGATGAATCGGGTGGGCAGGAACATGTCGTAGTCGATCATCAGATCGACCGCCTTGGCCTGCGCGCGCGGTTGCAACAGCATGGCGACTTCGTGGATCACCCGCTCCAGATCGAAAGGTTCGGGGTGCAGGGTTAGACGTTCCGCCTCGATCTTCGAATAGTCCAGAATGTCGTTGATGATGACCAGAAGCGCCTCGCCCGAGGAGCGGATGGTATCGGCAAAAAGGCGTTGTTCATCGGTCAGCGGCGTGTCGCACAGCAGTTCGGCCATGCCGACGACGCCATTCATCGGCGTGCGGATTTCGTGGCTCATATTGGCAAGGAAAGCGGATTTGGCGCGCACCGCCGCTTCGGCCGTTTCGCGCGCGCTTTCCAGTGCTGCCTGCTGTTCACGGACGCGGGTGATGTCAACCCGCAACCCGACGCGGCCGCCGTCCGGGGTTTCCTTGTCGATGACGCGAAGCCACCGCCCGCCCGCGATGGCCTGCTCAAAATCGACACTGGCGGATTCGCGCAGGGCCAGCCGTTCTTCGATCCAGTCCTCCTCGCGGCCTGCGGCCTCGGGGTATTGGCCTTGTTCCAGCCCATAGCGCAGGATGGCTTCGAAGCTGGCGCCGGGCACCATGGCGGGGGCGCTTTCGGCATAAAGATCGCGGTAGTGTTGATTGCAGACCATCAGCCGGTCCTCCCTGTCAAACAGAACGAAGCCGTCGGGAATGGCTTCGATCGCGGCCCAGATGCGCATTTGTTCGGTGATGTCGACGGCAAGGCTGACCATGTCGCCGTCTCGCGACCTTCGGTCCACCAGCCGGACCCAGATTCCACTGGAAAATTGCAGCACACGCGGGGGGATCGGATCATCGTCCCAACGTGAAAGCATCTGCGCGCACCAGCTTTCGACCGTGTGGTCACCAATATCCACCAGACCGGATTCAGCCACTGTGCCAAGGATTTCGGCATAGTCGGTGCCGGGGGGGATGGCTTCGGATTCGAAGACCGCCAGATAGGCCCTGTTCGCCGCCACCAACCGATTGGATGAGTCGAAAACGGCAAAGCCGTCGCGGATCGTGTTAATCGAATCCCACAGCCGGCGTTCGGCCATCACCGCCGCAGTATGGGCGCGTTCCAGATCGGTCAGGAAGCGCAGGTTCTGCCCCTTCAGCGCCTCCGCTTCCGAAAGGGCGGATTTCACCACCTGTCGCTGTTCCACGATCTGATCCGACAGTGCGCGCGCATGGAGGGCCAGCTTTTCGTTGGCGGCATAAAGCTCCCTGCTTTTCTGTTCCAGCAGCCGTTCTGCCGCCAGCCGTGCGCGCCTTTCCTTGGCCAGCCGTTCCGCCAGTTCCATCCGTTATCCACATCCTGCTTCCCCGGACGGGGTTCCGTCGGGCAGGGGCAGGTTCCCGCAACATCGTGAAGCAAGGCTTAACAAGATCAGATCGTGAACAGAGGGACGCGGCGATTGCGCCGCGCGGCCCGCCGTGGCAGCATTGCGCCCAAGCCTTTTCAGGAGGATTTTCAGATGCGTCCGTTTCGCCTTGCCGTCGCCGTGGCTGTATTGGCCCTTGGGCTGCCGGGGCTGTCCTCCGCACAGGACCTGATACCGGCCAAGCGATTCGTCCTGACGCAGGATGCGGACCTGCCGGGCGGCGATCTTTCCTCGCAATTCGATACCACACTGGAAGCCTGTGAACGCGCCTGCACGGCCGAACCGCGCTGCACGGATTTCACATTCAACACCCGCAACGGGTCTTGTTTCGTGAAGGCAAATCCGGGGGAAGGGGCGTTTTATCAGGGTGCCATTTCGGGGCGTCTGGTGCAGGCCGATCCGGCGCTGCTGCGCGAGGCGCCTGCGCGCCGGGCCGATCTGGGCTTTCTGAACGACGGTGACTTCGCATTGGCGCTGGATCAGGCGCAGGGGCTGGGCAATCTCCATACGACCGGCCAGTGGACGGCGGCCGAACATATGGAAGCCGCGCGCCAGAACGAGGCGGCGGGCAAGCTGATGCAGGCCGCAAATTTCACCGGCGCCGCGCTGAACGCCGAGGATCGCGCCGACCTTTGGGTGGAATACGCCCGCCTGTTGCTTGCAGCGGCCAACCAGAACCAGAACGAGGCCGGTTCGTTGCGGTTCCGCGCCCTTTCAGCCTCGGTCAATGCCTATCTGCGCACAGGCTTGGTGGCGGTGCGGCACAATGCGCTGGTGCAGATGGCACTGGCGATGGAGGCGCAGGGCCGGGGCGGTGATATGGTCAAGGCGCTGCGTCTGGCGCAATCCATTCAGCCGCGCGACGATACGGCGGCGCTGCTGGACAAGGCCGCTGGCAAATACGGCTTCCGCATTCTTGAGACGGATATTCAAAGCGATACGGCGCGGCCTCGTGTCTGCGTGAACGTCTCGGAGGATCTGGTTGAATCCGGGCTGGATTACGCTCCTTTCGTGCAACTGCCGGAAACCGGGCTGACGGTGCAACCGGGTGGTTGGCGGCAGCTGTGCGTCGAGGGCGTCAGCCATGGCAAGCGCTACCAGTTCACCTTCCGCGAAGGGCTGCCCTCGGCCGACGGGCAGGAACTGGCGAAATCGGTGCAGATCAGCGCCTATGTCCGCGACCGCGCGGCGCAGGTGCGTTTCCCCGGCCGGGCCTATGTGCTGCCGAAAACCGATCAGGCGGCGCTGCCGGTGGTGACGGTGAATACCGACAAGCTGGATCTTGCGTTGTATCGCGTGTCTGACCGCAACATTCTGCGGGCGGCGCAGAATGGCTATATCGACTGGCCGATTGCCGAATATCAGGAACAGGGCTTTGCCGGTGAGGTGGGCGAGGAGTTGTGGAAGGGCAGCGCCACTGTCGTGCGCGAGGTGAACAAGGATGTCACCACGCGCCTGCCGCTGGCCGAGGCACTGCATGACCTGCCCGCCGGGATCTATGCGCTGAAGGCGGCGGTGCCGGGGGTGGACCCCTATGCCATCCCGGCGGCCTGGCAATGGTTCGTGGTCTCCGACCTTGGCATGACCTCGCTTTCGGGGACTGACGGGCTGCATGTCATCATCCGCAGTCTCGCCAGTGCCGAAGCACGGGCGGGTGTGACGGTCGAACTGCTAAGCCGGACCAACAATGTTCTCGGCACGGCAGTCACTGACGCGCAAGGTTATGCCCGGTTTGACGCCGGGCTGGCGCGCGGCACCGGCGGGGCTGCGCCCTCGATGCTGGTGGCGAAGGATGGCGACAAGGATCTGGCCTTCCTGTCGCTGACCGACCCGGAGTTCGACCTGTCCGACCGTGGGGTGGAAGGGCGAGAGGCGGCGGGGCCGGTGGATGTGTTCCTGACCACGGATCGCGGCGCCTATCGTGCGGGCGAAACCGTCTATGCCACCGCGCTGACCCGCGATCCGCGCGCGCAGGCGGTTGAAGGACTCCCGCTGACCGCGATTTACCGTCGGCCCGACGGGGTGGAATATGCCCGTGCGCAGGCGGCAGATGCAGGCAAGGGCGGCCATGTCTTTGCGCAACCCATCGCGGGCAGCGCGCCGCGCGGCGTCTGGAAGATGCAGGTCTATGCCGATCTGGAGGCCAAGCCACTGGCGACACAAACCTTCCTCGTCGAAGATTTTCTGCCGGAACGCATCGACTATGCGCTGAAGCTGCCGGATACCCCGCTCGCGCCCGGCGATGTGGCGGAAATCGGCGTCGAGGCGAAATATCTGTTCGGGGCGCCCGGTGCCGATCTGGCGATCGAGGGTGAGGTGCTGCTGCGCGCCGCCAAGGGGCTGCCCGCATGGCCCGGCTATGTCTTCGGCCGCCACGATCAGCCCTTTGACGCGCGGATGGAGGCGATCGCCTCGGGCACCCGCACCGATGCCGCGGGCAAGGCGACCGTTGCCGCCGCGCTACCCGAAGCAGATGATCCGGGCCGTCCGCTGGAGGCGCGCTTTACCCTGCGCATCGCCGAAGGCTCGGGCCGTCCGGTGGAACGGCGGGTGGAAACCCCGCTGGTGCCTGTATCGCCGATGATCGGGGTGAAGCCGCTGTTTGATGGCACCGTGCCGGAAAACGCCGAGGCGCGGTTCGCGCTGATCGGCGTCGGCACTGATCTGGCCGCCACTCCGATGAAGGCGGCGTGGGAGCTGACGCGCGTCGAGACCAATTACCAATGGTATAGCTACTCCGGCAACTGGAACTGGGAGCCGGTGACGACCCGCACCCGCATCGCCAGTGGCGAGGTCGATCTGGGCGCCGATCCGGTGCAGGTGTCGGCCCCGGTGCAATGGGGCGAGTATGAGCTTTCGGTCAGCCGCATCGACGGCACGCCGGCCGAAACCTCGACCAGTTTCTATGCTGGCTGGTATGCGCCTGCCGATGCCACCGCAACGCCCGACACGCTGGAACTGTCGCTGGACAAGCCCGCCTATCGGCCGGGCGAGACGGCGAAGCTGCGCATGGTGCCGCGCGCGGCGGGCAAGGCGCTGGTCATGGTGATGTCTGACCGGCTGATCGCGATGCAGGCGGTGGATGTGGCCGAGGGTGAGAACCTGATCGACCTGCCCGTCACCGATGACTGGGGCGCGGGGGTCTATGTCACCGCCTCGGTGCTGCGGCCGATGGATGTGGCGGCGGGGCGCAACCCGGCGCGGGCGCTCGGTCTGGCCCATGCCAGCATCGATCCCGGCGCCGCCAAGCTGGATGTCACCGTGCAGGCCCCGGCCGAGGCCGCGCCGCGTGGCCCGCTGGACATCGCGGTGAAGGTCGCAGGTGTGGCCGCGGGCGATACCGCCTATGTCACCGTTGCGGCCGTGGATGTGGGCATCCTTAACCTCACTGGCTTCAAGGCACCCGATCCGGCTGGATATTACTTTGGCCAGCAGAAGCTGGGCATCGGTATCCGCGACGTTTACGGCCGTCTCATCGACGGGCTGAACGGGGCCGAGGGACAGGTGCGTTCGGGCGGAGACGCGGGCGCGCAAGCCCGGCTGCAAGCCCCGCCGCCCACCGAAGAACTGGTGGCCTATTTCACTGGCCCGGTCGCGGTGGGGGCCGATGGTCTGGCGCGTGTCAGCTTCGACCTGCCCTCGTTCAACGGCACCGTGAAGGTGATGGCCGTGGCCTGGAGCGGCAAGGGCGTCGGCCAGTCCAGCGCCGATGTGCTGGTGCGCGACCCGGTGGTGGTGACCGCCTCGCTGCCGCGCTTCATGGCGCCCGGCGATGAAAGCCGCCTGCTGCTGGAAATCGTGCATGCCACCGGCCCGGCCGGGCGAATGAAACTGGCCGTAGCGGGCGAGGGCGTCACCCTTGGCACCGTCCCGGCCGAGATCGACCTTGGCGAAAAGCAGAAGACCAGCCTCCGTATTCCGGTGACTGCAGGCGCAGCGGGGATCGACAAGATCACCGTCACGCTGACCACGCCGGAAGGTAAGGAACTGGTGAAGACGCTCACCCTGCCCGTGCAATCGGGCGAACCCGAGGTCGCGCGGGTCAGCCGCTTCGATCTGGACAAGGGGCAAGCGTTTACCTTCGATTCCGCGGCTTTCGACGGGATGATGCCCGGCACCGCCAAGGCGACGCTCGCCGTCGGTCCCATCGCGCGACTGAATGCGCCGGGGCTGCTGGAGGCGCTGGATCGTTACCCCTATGGCTGCACCGAACAGATGACCTCGCGCGCGCTGCCCTTGGTTTACTTTGATCAGGTGGCGCAGGCGATGCAGTTGAAAGGGGCCGACAATATCAGCCTCCGCATCGACCAGGCGATTACCGAGATCTTGCAGAACCAGAATGCCGAGGGCGCCTTTGGCCTGTGGTCGGCGCCGGAATATTCGGGCGGCGATCTGTGGCTGGATGCCTATGTGACCGATTTCCTCAGCCGGGCCCGCGCGCAGGGGCATGAGGTGCCGGCACTGGCCTTCCGCAATGCGCTGGATAATCTGCGCAATCAGGTGAACTACCAGTCCGACTTCGACGAGGGCGGCGAGGCGCTGGCCTATGCGCTGCTGGTTCTGGCGCGCGAAGGGGCGGCGGCGATTGGCGATCTGCGTTATTACGCCGATGTGAAGGGCGATGCCTTCGCCACGCCGCTGGCACAGGCGCAGCTTGGCGCGGCGCTGGCGTCCTATGGCGATCCGGCGCGGGCCGATGCGATGTTCCGCAAGGCGATGGCGCGACTGGATGCGGCGAAGCCCGATACGGCGCAGATCCTGCGGGCGGATTACGGCACCACCCGGCGCGACGCGGCGGCGGTGCTGACGCTGGCGGTGGAATCCGGCTCGCAGGCGGTGAACCGCGACGAGCTGGTCAGTCGCATTGCCACCACCGGCGCGCTTTCGACGCAGGAAAGCGTATGGACGCTGCTTGCCTCCAACGCGCTGCTCGACGGGGCAGGGGCGGATGTCACCATGAACGGGGCGCCAGTCACCGGGCCGCTGGTGCGGGTGCTGTCCGATGGCGATGCGCCGGTGACGGTGCAGAACAACGGCGCCAAGACCTTCCTGACCGTCACCACCTATGGCGTGCCGGCCGAACCGCTGTCGGCCGCTGGCAACGGCTATTCCATCAGCCGCAGCTATTACACGCTGGATGGTCAGGCGGCGACGCTGGACGGGCTGAAGGTGGGCGATCGTCTGGTCACCGTGCTGGAGGTGACGCCCTTCGGGCGCGGCGAGGCGCGGTTGATGGTCAACGATCCGCTGCCCGCCGGGTTCGAGATCGACAACCCCAACCTGATCGGCGGCGGCAATATCGATGCGCTGGACTGGCTGGGTCTGGAAACCGATGCCGCGCATAGCGAGTTCCGGCAGGATCGTTTCCTGACGGCGTTGGATCGTTACGATAACGGCAGCTTCCGGCTGGCCTATATCGTGCGCGCGGTTTCGCCCGGCAGCTTCACCCATCCTGCCGCCTCGGTCGAGGACATGTATCGCCCGAGCTTCCGCGCCCAAAGCGGCACCGGCCGGGTGACGATTGCAGAGTGATGCGCGCGCGCTGGCCCATTGCCCTGGTCGCTGCCCTATGGGTGGCGGCCTTTGGCCTTGACCGGGCGCGGGACTGGGTGGCGGCGACCGATCTGCCGCCGCTGACCCTGCCAAGCTCGGTCGAGGTGGTGGACCGCAACGACATCCTGCTGCGTGCCTATACCGTGGCCGATGGCCGCTGGCGCATGACTGTGACGCCGGATGAGGTGGACCTGCGTTACCTCGCCATGCTGGTGGCCTATGAGGACAAGCGGTTCTGGCAGCATCATGGCGTTGACTGGCGGTCGATGGCGCGGGCTTTGGCGCAGGCGGTCCGGTCGGGGCGCGTGGTTTCGGGCGGCTCCACCCTGACCATGCAGGTGGCGCGGCTGCTGGAGGACAGCGGCACCGGCAAGGTTGCAGGCAAGCTGCGGCAGATGCGCGTGGCGCTGGCGCTGGAACAGCGGTTGACCAAACCGCAGATCCTGCAACTTTACCTCAATCTTGCTCCGTTCGGCGGCAACCTTGAAGGGCTGCGCGCGGCCTCGCTGACCTATTTCGGAAAAGAACCGCGCCGCCTGACGCCGGCGGAAGCCGCGCTGCTGGTCGCCATTCCACAGGCCCCGGAAAGCCGCCGCCCCGACCGCCACCCCGGTCGCGCAGCAGAGGCACGGGGCCGCGTGTTGGAGCGCGCGCTGCGCGACGGCGTCATCAGCGCCGAACAGGCGCGTGAGACGCAGGGCGAAAGGGTGCCTGATGCGCGCCAGCCGGTGCCGATGCTCGCCCCGCATCTGGCCGACCGGGTGGTTGCCGAAAACCCCGGCGTGCCGCGCCTGAAGCTGACCATCGAGGCGGGTTTGCAGAAATCACTTGAGGCGCTGGCGCGCGAGGCCGTGCAGGCGCGGGGCGAACAGTTGCAGATCGCCATTCTGGCCGCCGACCATCGCTCGGGCGAGATCCTTGCCTCGGTCGGTTCGGCCGGGTTTCTGGCCGACCGGCGGCAGGGTTTCGTGGATATGACGCAGGCGCTGCGCTCACCCGGCAGCACGTTGAAACCGCTGGTCTATGGCCTCGCCTTCGACGAGGGGCTGGCCCATCCTGAAACCATGATCGACGACAAGCCGGTCAACTTCGGCACCTATGCGCCGCAGAATTTCGACAAGATCTTCCGTGGCACTGTGCGAGTGCGCGAGGCCTTGCAGATGTCGCTCAATATCCCGGTCGTGCTGCTGACCGAGGCGCTGGGCCCGGCCAAGGTCATCGCCGGGATGCAGCGCGCGGGCATGGCGCCGGTGTTGAAGGGCGACGAGCCGGGGCTGGCGATCAGCCTCGGCGGCGTGGGGGTGACGCTGCACGATATGGTGCAACTTTACGCCGCCATCGCGCGCGGCGGCGTGGCGCTTCCCCTGCGGGTCATGGGGGATGGTGCGCCGGGGCAAAGGGTGATGTCGGCGGTCGCGGCGTGGCAGGTGGCCGATGTGCTGGCGGGTTTACCACCGCCACCCGGTGCGCCCTCGAACCGGCTGGCCTACAAGACCGGCACCTCTTACGGCCACCGCGATGCCTGGGCCATCGGCTTTGACGGGCGCTATGTGGTGGGGGTCTGGATGGGGCGGGCGGATGGCACGCCCGTGCCGGGGGCCTTCGGCGCCGATACCGCCGCGCCGGTGTTGTTTCAGGCCATCGGCCGGATCAGCCGCAGCCTGACGCCGCTGCCGCCCGTGCCCCCGGCGACACTGTTGCTGTCGAATGCCGAATTGCCGCAACCCCTGCGCAGTTTCCGGTCGCGCACTGCTGCCTTCGAACTGAAGGCCGATGCGCCAGTGGTTACCTTTCCGCCGGAAGGAGCGGAGGTCGAGCGGCTGGACGGGCAGTTGCTGGTGAAACTGCGGGGCGGTCAGTTGCCGCTGACCCTTATGGCCGATGGCGTGCCATTACGCACGGGCCTGCGCAGCCGCGAGGCGCTGCTGGCCATGCCCGGCGCGGGCTTTGTCACGCTGAGCGTGATTGACGCGGAAGGGCGATCCTCCCGCGTCCGGGTGCTGCTGAAATAGCGGTCAGATCCGCTCCAGCGCCAGCGCGATGCCCTGACCGCCGCCGATGCACATGGTGACGATGGCGCGCTTGCCGCCGATCCGTTCCAGTTCATACATCGCCTTGACGGTGATCAGCGCGCCGGTCGCGCCCACGGGGTGCCCCAGCGCGATCGCGCCGCCATTCGGGTTCACCTTCGCCGGGTCCAGCCCCAGTTCCTTCGTCACCGCAAGGGCCTGTGCCGCGAAAGCCTCGTTCGATTCGATCACATCGAAATCGGCCAGCGTCAGGCCGGTGCGTTCCATCAACTGCCGCACGGCGGGGATGGGGCCAAGGCCCATGACCTCGGGGCGCACCCCGGCGACGGAATAGCCAAGGATGCGGGCGCGCGGCGTCAATCCGGCCTTCTTGGCCGCGTCAGACCGCGCCAGAACCAGTGCCGCCGCCCCGTCATTGATGCCCGAGGCATTGCCCGCCGTCACGCTGCCGCCCTTCTGGAACACGGCTTTCAGCCCGGCCAGCGCCTCGGCGGTGGTGGCTTTGGGATGTTCATCCGTATCAAAGACCACTGTGCCCTTGCGACCCTGAATTTCGACCGGCGCGATCTGGTCCCTGAAGCGACCTTCCGCAATGGCGCGGGCGGCGCGGGCCTGGCTTTCCAGCGCGAAAGCATCCTGATCCTCGCGCGAGATGCCGCATTCGGCGGCCACATTCTCGGCCGTCACGCCCATATGCCCGGTCCCGAAGGGGCAGGTCAGCGCGCCGGTCATCATGTCCAGTGCGCGGGCGTCGCCCATCTTCTGCCCCCAGCGGGCGGCGGGCAGCGCATAGGGTGCGCGGCTCATGCATTCCGCCCCGCCGGCCAGCGCGAAATCGGCATCCCCGAGCATCAGCATCTGGGCGGCCGAGACCAGCGCCTGTGCACCGGAGCCGCACAGACGGTTCACGTTCATCGCAGGCGCGGTATCGGGCACACCGGCCTGAATGGCTACGACCCGCGACAGATACATGTCGCGCGGCTCGGTATTGATGACATGGCCGAAGACGGTGGTGCCGACCTGCGCGCCCGCCACCCCCGCGCGTTCCAGCGCAGCCTTGGCCACATGGGTCGCAAGGTCGATAGGGGCAAAGCCCGCGAGGCTGCCGCCGAAAGCGCCGATTGCGGTGCGGGCGCCAGAGAGGATAACGATGTCGGTCATGTGTAAGCCTTTCGCTCGGATCGGTGCGAGACTGGCCGCGCATCAGGATACGCGCGAGTCTGACGTTGCGTCATCGCCGCGTGAAAGGCAAAGGCGGAACCGCCGCAGGAGATGGATATGGAAATGACGGCGCGGGACCGGGGGGTCTTGCTGGCGGCGGGAATGGCGGTTTTTGTGCTGATGGGGGCTGTGCAGGCGGTTTATGGCCCGGCGCTGCCGGTGATCGCGCGGGAAACCGGGAGGGGCCTCGCTTCGGTTTCGGTGCTGTTCACGGCGCATTGGATCGGCGCGGCGCTGGGCGTGGCGGCGATGTTCGCACTGGGCACACGGATGACGCCGCGCGTTGTGGTGTTGGTGCTGGCAGCGGGATCCGCCCTGCTGGGTGCCGGGCTGGGCTGGAACACCATGCTGGCAGGCGCGGTGCTGGCAGGCATGGGCCAGGGATGCGCCGCCGTCTTGTTCAACCCGCGTCTGCTGGGGGCTTATGGTGCGCGCGGCCCGGCCATGCTGACCCTGATCAATGCGATTTTCGGGGCGGGGGCGATTCTGGCGCCGCTTGCTTTCGTCGCATTGGCGGGGGCGTTCCGGCCTCTGTTTCTGGTGCTGGCAGCGGGTTTTCTCCTGACGCTGGTGCTGGCGCGCGATGTCGGGCGACCGGCTGTCAGCACGGCGCGGGGCGCTCTGCGGATCGACTGGATCGTGCTGGGTTTCGGTGCCTTCGGCGTCGGGTTTGAGGCGACACTTATCGGCCTTGGCCCTGCCGCGCTGGTGCGGGCTGGCCTGTCCGAGGTCAGCGCGGCGGAAATGCTCAGCCTGTTCTTCGTGGCCTTTCTTGCCGCGCGGGTGCTTCTGGTCTTCGTCGCGCATCTGGTCGCGCCCTTCACGCTTTATACGCTGTCGGTTGCCGGTCTGGTGCTGACGCTTTGCGGTGCCGTCATTCTTGAGCCGGGCTGGATGTTCGTCGCTGCGGGCGCCTTTGCTGCAACGATCTTTCCGGGCTATTTCGTGGCTGCGGTGCAAAGGATGGGGCATGACCCGCGCGTCTCGCCGCTGGTTGTGGCCGGGGGGCTGGTCGGCGGTATTGGTATGCCCTTTGTCCTGGCGCAGATGGCTGAACAGATGGGGCCGCGCGGCCTGTTCGTGGCCCTTGCGGCGATGGCTGTGGCGGTGTTGGTTGCGGCGCTGGCATTTGGCCTGCGTGGGCGCATCCCGGTCGAATCTGACCGGCAGGGGGCCTGACCCGGCCCCCTGAAAGCCCTAGAGAAACCGACGCGGCGCCAGTGTGATATCGCGCAGGGCGTGACCGCCTGAAATCAGCCGCCACAGATGCACCATGGCCAGCATGTCATCGGCCTTGGGCAGTGCATGGCCCGCATGGTCCCGCAGTTTCAGAACGCGCTGCCCGTCGAGCATTTCTGTTGTCATGTCCGTTATTCCCTTGCTGGATCGCCCCCGAGACCAGCGTGAACAGGCGGAATTAACGGCAGCTTACCTGCCTGTGGCGGGAATATGGCGCTTCCTTCGGGTTGCACTCAGTTGTGCAGCGGCACACGTCCTGACGGGGTCAGGTGGAACACCTCGCGCCCTTCGAAGGCGACGGCAGTCAAAGGTCCGCCATAGGCAGCACCACTGTCGAGGTTCAGCCGGTTGCCGTAATGCATCGGTGCATCCAGCGCGGTATGGCCATGCACGATCAGCGCACCATGATCCCGGTCGTCCGAAAGGAAGGGTTCGCGGATCCAGACGAGGTCGGTTTCCGTCTGATCCTCGAAGGCGACACCGGGGCGGATACCGGCATGGACGAAGACCAGCTCACCCAGTCTGTGCATCGTGGGGCGGGACGCCAGCCAGTCGCGGTGTGCCTGGGGCACTGCCGCCATCGCATCGGCATGGACCGGCGCGACCGGCCGGTCGCCGGGGGCATGGATGCCGTAGGATGCAAGCGTGGTAGCCCCGCCAAGGCGCGGGTGCAGCCAGCTGTAGTCGGGGCGGAGTCCCGGATCCTGTGCCGCAGGATCATCCAGAAACAGGCTGAACATGCGGTCGTGATTGCCCTTCAGCACCACCCAGTCTTCGCCGCGTGCCTGCCCGTGCAGCAGATGTTCGATGACACCGCGGCTGTCCGGGCCGCGATCCACCAGATCGCCCAGATGGATGACCGGGGCGGGGCCGCCATGGCGGGCCATATCCTCGGTGATGAGGTTATGGGCGGTCAGCAACAGGTTCAGGTGGCCGTGGATGTCACCGATGGCATAGGCGCGCATGGGGTATCCCTTCGCGGGTTGGGAAGCGCCGGGGGCTTCACGCCCCCGGACCCCCGTGGAGTATTTGGACAAGGGGCAAAGGGCAAGGGTGCCACAGGCGCTGAGGTCGGGTTGCGGCGCGGGTGAGCGGATTTCACGGGCGGAACGGCTGTCGCGCCGCCTTGAAAGGAAAAGGGCCGGGGGATGCCCGGCCCTTTCGTATCATGCGACGTGGAATTGCAGCGGTTTGACTTGCTGGAACATGCCGGTCGCCTCCAGCGTGTCCACCACCTTCGGGTCGATGGCCTGATCGAGATACAGGAGCGCGATGGCATCCTGCCCGACGCCGGAACGGCCAAGGGTGAAGTTGGCGATGTTCACGCCGTTCTTGCCCATCGTCATCCCCAGCAGGCCGATGATGCCCGGCACGTCCTCGTTGGTGGTGTAGAGCATATGGGCGCCGACTTCGGCGTCAATATTGATACCCTTGATCTGGATGAAGCGCGGCTTGCCATCGGCGAAACAGGTGCCCGCGACCGAGCGTTCGCGCTTGTCCGTTACCATGGTGACCTTGATATAGGCGTCGAAGGCGCCGGTCTTGTCCTGTTTGGTGGTCGAGACCTGAATGCCCTTGTCCTTGGCGACGATGGGGGCGGAGACGAGATTCACATCGGGGTTATGCGCCTTCAGCACACCGGCGATGACCGACTGGTTCAGCGCGGCGAGGTTCATATCGGCCACGCGGCCATCGTAGAGGATATTGATGGCCTTGATCGGCTCGTCCGTCATCTGGCCGATGAAGGCACCCAGATGGTCGGCCAGCTTGATCCAGGGGCCCATGATGGCGGCCTGTTCGGCGGTGACGTTCGGCATGTTCAGCGCGTTCTGCACGGCGCCGGTCAGCAGGTAATCCGACATCTGCTCGGCCACTTGCAGCGCGACGTTTTCCTGCGCTTCGGTGGTCGAGGCGCCGAGGTGCGGGGTGCAGACGACGTTCGGGTGGTTGAACAGCACGTTCTCGGTCGCCGGTTCGACCTCGAACACGTCGAGCGCGGCGCCTGCCACATGGCCGCTGTCCAGCGCGTCTTTCAGCGCCGCCTCATCGACCAGACCGCCACGGGCGCAGTTGATGATGCGCACGCCTTTCTTGGTCTTGGCGAGGTTCTCGCGCGACAGGATGTTGCGGGTCTTGTCGGTCAGCGGAACGTGCAGGGTAATGAAATCGGCCTTGGCCAGCAGCTCTTCCAGCTCGACCTTGTGCACGCCAAGCGTCTTGGCGCGCTCTTCCGAGAGGAAGGGATCATAGGCGATGACCTTCATCTTCAGCCCAACCGCACGGTCGCAGACGATGCCGCCGATATTGCCCGCGCCGATCACGCCGAGCGTCTTGTTGAACAGCTCGACCCCCATGAATTTCGACTTTTCCCATTTCCCGGCATGGGTGGAGGCATTGGCCTCGGGGATCTGCCGGGCGACGGCGAACATCATGGCGATGGCATGTTCAGCGGTGGTGATCGAGTTGCCGAAGGGCGTGTTCATCACGATCACGCCTTTCTTGGACGCGGCCGGGATGTCCACATTGTCCACACCGATGCCGGCGCGGCCCACGACCTTCAGGTTCGTTGCGCTTTCCAGCAGCTTTTCGGTGACCTTGGTGGCCGAGCGGATGGCGAGGCCATCATACTGGTTGATAAGTTCAGCCAGCTTTTCCTTGTCCTTGCCTAGCTTCGGCATGTAATCAACCTCGACGCCACGGTCGCGGAAGATCTGGACGGCGGTTTCGGAAAGTTCGTCGGAAACGAGAACGCGGGGAGCCATGGGGTATCCTTTGCGAATATCTGTTCACATTGATGCGCAGGCGCATCCGGGGGGATGGGGAAGGGGGCACGTGCGGCGCCCCCGAAAGGATCAGGCAGCTTCGGTCAGCGCCGAAATCTCGGCGGCGAAGGCGAATTCAACCCAGGGCATCAGCGCCGCCACATCGGCGGTTTCCACTGTGGCGCCACACCAGATGCGCAGGCCCGGAGGTGCGTCGCGATAGGCACCGGCATCCAGTGCCACGCCCTCTTTCTCCAGCCGTTTCGCTACGGCCTTGGCGAAGGCGGCGCCGTCCTTGATGCGGGCATCGGTGAACTTGAGGCAGACCGAGGTGCAGGAGGCCGTGGCTGGATCGACCGCCAGATTGGCGATCCAGTCCCTGTCGGCAATGAAATCGGCAATCGCCTTGGCATTGCCTTCGCTGCGCGCGATCAGCCCCTTCAGCCCGCCGATGGATTTCGCCCATTTCAGCGCGACCAGATAATCCTCGACGCAGAGCATCGACGGGGTGTTGATCGTCTCACCCGTAAAGATGCCTTCGATCAGCTTGCCGCCCTTGGTCATGCGGAAGATCTTGGGCAGCGGCCAGGCGGGAGTGTAGCTTTCCAGCCGCTCGACCGCGCGGGGGCTGAGGATCAGCACACCATGGCCACCCTCGCCGCCCAGCACCTTCTGCCAGGAGAAAGTGGTGACATCGAGCTTGCCCCAAGGCAGGTCCATCGCGAAGGCGGCGCTGGTGGCGTCACAGATGGTCAGGCCCGCACGGTTTGCCGGGATCGCATCGCCATTCGGCACGCGCACGCCCGAGGTGGTGCCGTTCCAGGTGAACACGACATCCCGGTCGAAATCGACGGTGGTGAAATCGACGATCTCGCCATAACCGGCCTTCTGCACCTTGGCGTCCAGTTTCAGTTGTTTGACGACATCGGTAACCCAGCCATCGCCGAAGCTTTCCCATGCCAGCATTTCCACCGGACGTGCGCCCAGAAGGCTCCACAGCGCCATTTCCACGGCGCCGGTGTCAGAGGCGGGCACGATGCCGATGCGGTAATCCGCAGGCACGCCCAGAATTTCACGGGTGAGGTCGATGGCCTCTTTCAGCTTCGCCTTGCCCACAGCGGCACGGTGCGAGCGACCCAGCGGCGCATCAGCAAGCATGTCGAGGGTGAAGCCGGGAAGCTTGGCACAGGGGCCAGACGAAAAACGCGGATTGGCCGGGCGCGCAGCCGGGGCGATCAGATCAGCCATGGTATCCTTCCAGATATAAGCCTCTCGTTGGGGAGAGGTGTCCCGCTGCTGTGCTTATGGAAGGTCCAAGATCCTTGCAAGCGGAAATGTCGTTTCCGATAGGAAACCCGTCGTTTGCGATCGGGGCGACCCCTCCGTGGGGCGCCCCCGGGTTTCACCCGACCAACAGGGTATCGGCGAGGGCCGCCTTGTCGGTGATCCCGTTGAGGATCAGCCGGTCATCCGCGCCGAAATCGAAAACCAGATTGCCGCGCCGCACCTCGGCAAGGTCGGCAATCTGGGCTGCGGACAGTTCCGCACCGTGCCACAGGGCCGGGTCAAGGCGCAGGTGGTCGCGTGTCAGGTCGAAATCCGTGATGCGGTCGATCCCACGGCCATAGACAAAGGTATCGGCCCCTTCACCGCCCGTCATGCGGTCGTCGCCCGCGCCGCCGTCAAGGCGGTCATTGCCGCTGTCGCCATCGAGCGAGTCGCGGCCGTCGCCACCCAGCAGCGTATCGGCGCCGCGTTGGCCTTCCAGCCTGTCGTTGCCCGCACCTCCGTCCAGCCTGTCGCGGTCATTTCCGCCTTCAAGGCCATCATTGCCGGTGCCGCCAAGCAGCGTGTCATTTCCCTTCTGACCGCGCATCGTGTCGCCGCCGGCGCTGCCTTCCATCCGGTCCCTGCCGGTGCCGCCGATCATCAGATCGTTGCCATTGCCGCCCAGCATCCTGTCATCGCCGCCCGCCCCCCAGAGCGAGTCGGCGCCATTGAACCCGTAAAGGCTGTCCCCCTGAGCGGTGCCTTGCAGGGCGTTTGCATCTGCATTGCCCATGAGCAGGCGATCAGGATCGAAAAGCGCAACGAAGATGTCGGGGTCACTGGCCGAATTTTCGGTCGAGGCTATGGCGATGCGGCCGTCCTCCAGCCGGGTAAGCGCGCTGTCATGCGTGCCCAGTGTCGGGTGATACCAGTCTGAGAGCACCAGTTCGACACCCCTGCGGCTGCCGTCGGCCTCGAACAACTGCCCCATCAGCCCGTTCCCGCGCGACGAGTTGTTGTTGCTCCAGCTGACCATGAAGCCGCCATCCTCCAGTGCGACCACGGCGGGCTGGGTCTGCTGCCCGAAGGTCTGGGTATTCACGTCGATTTCCGCGCCGCGCATCGTGCCGTCGGCGTCGAAGACCTGGGCGCGGATGCAACTGCCCGACCCGTCGCCATAGCCTTGCCAGACCACGACGAAACCGCCGTCTTCCAGTGTGGCGATGACCGGATCGGCGTCAGTGCCGTCGGTGGTGGTCTGCGGCTGGAACTCCTGTTCCTTCGCGGTGCCGTCCGCCTCGAACAGACGCAGCCAGATCGAGGTGGAGCCATCGGAATCGCGCCCCGATGTGTTCTGGAACACTACGGCGAAGCGGCCTTCCTTCAGTGCGGTGCCACGCGCATCGGTCACCGATTCATAACCCCAGGGCGAGCGCCAGTCGCCATTGACCGGGAAAGGCTGCACAGCAACAGAACCATCGGCGTTGTAGATCACGCCATTCACACCGATCGTGCTGGTTGCGGCCCCCTTCGGTCCGAAATCCGTCCACAGAACCAGCGTGCGGCCATCGTCCAGCGCCACGGCATCGGTTGGGCCATATGCGCCCCCGGCTTCTGCGTAGCTGCCGGATTGAAGCCCCTTCGCTGTGAAGATGCCAGTCTGGATCTGGTTGTATTTCACCCCCGAGTCAGACCAGCTTGCCGCGAAGCCTCCGCCCGGCAGGGGGGCGAGGGACGGCGAAGTATCCCATTCGGCATTGCCGCCCTGAAGCGTCAGCTCTGCCCCGAGGGGTTTGCCGTTGGCCCCGAAGCGCTGTGCGAGGATATCGCTGTCCAGATAGGGGTCGGGGGTGGTGCTGTCGCTATGGCTGACCCAGGCGATAACGAAACCGCCACCCTCCAACGCCGTGATGGCTGGTTGGTCCTGCTGTCCGTCGGTGGTGGTGTTCACCCGCCGGGCGGCGAGATCGAGTGTGATGCTCATGGTCTTGCTCCTCCGGTCTTCAGGCGAACAGGGATTGCCCATGCTCGCCCTTCACCGAACAGTATGGTCCGGCTTCGGGGCGGGGCGCTGATGCAGATCAACGCCGATGTCGTTTTGGCTGGACGGTGGCTGCAAGGTCGCGTCTTTTGGCGCTGGCGCAGTTGCGCCGGGATATTTCAAGACCAGGGAACGGATGATGAGGAAAGCCATTTTCGCCACTTGCGCACTGATCGCGCTGGCCCCGCCGGCCTTTGCCGACGATGTGACCGATGCGCTGGACGCCGCGACGGCCGCCTATGCGTCAGGAGATCTGAACGGCACGGCGGCGCAGGTCATCGCGGCAGGCAAGGCGGTGCAGGCCTTGCAGGCCGGGCGGTTGCAGGCCCTTTTGCCCGAGGCACCTTCGGGTTGGACGCGTGAGGTCGATGCCGAGGCGGCCAATGGCATGGCGATGATGGGCATGGCCGGAACGATGATTTCCGCCCGATACGCTGATGCGGGTGGCAACGGCTTTACCCTGACGCTGACCGCCGACAGCCCGCTTGTGGCCTCGATGGCGGGGGTTCTGGGCAATGCGCAGATGATGCAGATGATGGGCAAGGTCACCAAGGTCGGCGGGCAGGATATGCTGGAACAGGGCAGCGATCTGTCGGCGCTTGTCGGCAACCGGGTGCTGGTGCAGGCGCAGGGGATGGAGCCGACGGACATGGTTCCGGTGCTGGAACAGCTCGATTTCACAAAGCTGGCCACATTCGACCGCTGACCGGCAGCACGACAATCATGGGTGGCGCATCTGCGCCGCCCTCGCGTGTCAGGCGATGGATTGAGATCTATTGCCCCGTCCCGCTGCATTGTTACCAAGTCGTCACCTGACTTTGGCGTGGCTGTCATGCAGCGCGCATAGCTATCGCCCCGACTCGAACGGAAGGGGCGGGGATGCTGCAAGTCCGCAATGTATCGCGCGTGTTCGGCCAGAAGGCCGCGGTAGATAATATCAGCTTTGATATCGACCGCCCTGCATTCGTGGGAATCATCGGCCGTTCCGGTGCGGGCAAATCGACCTTCCTGCGCATGATGAACCGTCTGACCGACGCCAGCACCGGACAGATCATGGTTGAAGGCCGCGATATCCTTGCGCTGAAAGGCGCTGCCGCCCGCGCATGGCAAAGCAATTGCGCGATGATCTTCCAGCAGTTCAACCTTGTGCCACGCATGGATGTGGCCTCGAATGTGCTGCACGGCATTCTGAACCGCCGGTCCACGCTTCAGACGCTGTTCAATCTCTGGCCCCGTGCCGACATCCTGAAGGCGCTGGAAATCCTTGACCGGCTGGGCATCGCCGAGCAGGCGCCAAAGCGGGCCGAGGCGCTTTCGGGCGGTCAGCAGCAGCGCGTCGCCATCGCGCGGGCGCTGATGCAGGACCCCCGCATCATCCTTGCCGACGAACCCATTGCCAGCCTCGACCCGATGAATGCGCAGATTGTGATGGACACGCTGAAGCGCATCAATGTCGAGGATGGCCGCATGGTCATCGCCAACCTGCACACGCTGGATACTGCGCGGCGCTATTGCGACCGGGTGATCGGCATGCGGGACGGTCGCATCGTCTTTGACGGCACGCCCGAACAGCTTTCGACCGGCGTTGCGCGCGACATCTACGGCGCCGACGACAGCTTCAACGAAGCCGCGACCTCCACCTCCATCCCCGCCGATACCGCGCCCGACCGGGCCTGGGCCGAGCGGATGCTGGCCAACTGACCCCGTTTCACCCGCCCCGCAGGATGCAGGGCAGAACCCGGAGCACCCCGATGAAAAACCTCCTCCTCGCCCTTGCCGCGACCACCGCGCTGACCGGCGCTGCCAGCGCCGAAGGCATCACCCAGTTCAATGTCGGCATCCTTGGCGGCGAAAACGCCCAGGATCGCATGACCTCGAACGAATGCTACCGCGCGAAGATCGAAGAGGCGCTGGGCGTGCCGGTCAAGGTCTTTACCCCGGCCGATTATGACGGCGTGATCCAGGGCCTTCTGGGCGGCTCGCTGGACCTCGCGTGGCTGGGCGCCTCGGGCTATGCCAAGATCTACCTGACCGACCCGGAAGCGGTGGAGCCTGTTCTGACCAAGCAGAACATGGACGGCTCGACCGGCTACTACTCGATCGGTTTCGCCCGCAAGGACTCGGGGATCACCTCGATCGAGGATGCCAAGGGCAAGGTCTTTGCCTTCGGTGAACCGAATTCGACCTCGGGCTATCTGGTGCCGGGTGCAGAGCTGCAAGAGAAGTATGGCAAGCTGGAAGATTACTTCGGTGAAGTGAAATTCTCGGGCGGCCACGAGCAAACCATCGTCGGCGTTGCCAAGGGCGATTTCGCGGCTGGCGTGAGCTGGGCTGACGGTCTGGGCAACTGGGAAGACGGCTACAATTCCGGCGCCTTCCGCAAGGCTGCCGATGCGGGCCTCGTCGACATGAATGACCTCGTGGAAATCTGGAAGTCGAAGCTGATCCCCGAAGGGCCGATGGTGGTGCGCAAGGCGCTGCCGCAGGACGTCAAGGACAAGGTGATCGCGCTGACCGCCGATCTTCATGAAACCGACAAGGATTGCGCCTATGGCGTGGCTGCGGGCGAAGCCAAGGACTTCGTTCCGGTTACCCATGACGAGTATCTGGGCATCGTTGCGGCCCGGAAGCTGCAAGAAGGCATGTGAGTTTTTCTGACGTGTCGCCGGGTTCCCTGAAGGGAGCCCGGCAATTTCTTTTCCGGCCCCGCAACAGGACTGCACAATGGTAGATATCGCCTTCGGCCCGCAGGGCGACAAAGGCCCCGGCCCCACGAACGGGCGCGACGCCTATCTTGATTTGGTGCGTCGCCGCCGCATGTATGGCGGGATTCTGCTGGTGCTGTTCGTGGCGCTGATGGCCTCGGGTTTCCGTCTCGCCGAAAGCCGCAATGCGGGCGGGTTCATCGACGGGTTGCCGCAGGTCTTTGCCTTTCCTTCGGAAGTGATTTCCGAAGCCTGGGCAAAACGGGCCGAGGTGCCGGGCCTGATCTGGGCGCATGTGCCCTCGCTGATCGAGACGATCAACATCGCGGCGGTGTCCACACTTGCGGGCGGGCTGGCCGCCATGGTGCTGGCCTTGCTGTCCACGCGGGGGCTGTCGCGCTGGCCGCGCCTCACCGGCGTGTTCCGCCGCATGATGGATGCCTTTCGCGCCGTGCCCGAAATCGTCATCGCGCTTGTGCTGATCTACCTCTTGGGCGGTGGCCCGGTTCCGGCAGTCATCGCCATCGCCCTGCATACCTCGGGGGCTCTGGGGAAGCTGTTTTCCGAAGTGGCCGAAAATGCCGATCTGAAGCCGGTCGAGGGGCTGACCTCGGTGGGTGCCACATGGGGACAGAAGATGTGGCTGGGCATCATCCCGCAGGTGGCGCCGAACTGGATCAGCTATGCGCTGCTGCGGTTTGAAATCAATGTGCGCGCCTCGGCCATCCTTGGCTTCGTGGGCGAGGGCGGCATCGGCCACGATCTGAAACTGGCGATGCAATGGGGGCAGGGGCGCTATGACGAGGTGGTGGCGATCTTCCTGCTTTTGTTCCTGACCATCGTGGCCATCGACCGCCTGTCGGACCGCGCGCGTGAAAAACTGGTGAGGGGGCGCTGAACATGGCCGTGACCGAATTTCCCGATGGACGCGCCGTGCTGACCGAAACGGTCACCCGCAACTTCACCCGGCACAGCCGCATGGCGCTGGCGGTGCCTGCGGTGATCTGCGCCTATTTCGTCTATATCTTCTTTGCCTTCGACATTGCGGGCATCGCCGCGCGCCTCCGGCCCGACAATGCGGTCATTCTTCTGTCGGATTTCTGGTCTTACAAGACCCATGTGACCCGCGACAACCGCAGCGGCAGGCTCAGCGTCGCCATCGAGGGCGAGGCGAAAGGCGCTTATCCCGAAGGCCAGTTGCCCGATTGGGTGACGCAGGCGGGCGACACCACGGTCATCGACCTCGGCGGCGGCAATATCGTCACCTATGACGCGGCCGGTGCGCGCTATGTGGTGCCGGGCTACGGCACCATCGACATCGCGCCCGAAGACGGCAAGCTGCGCCTGACCACGCCTGAACCGCTGCCAGACTGGATCAACGCCTCTGACAACCGGGTCAGCGTCACCACCGATGCCGGGCGCTTCGCCTATACCCGGTCGAAGGTTGAAACCTTCCGCTATCAGCCGGGGTGGGAACTGTTCTTCTTCACACTCGACAGCCCCTTCGCGGGCAAGGGCGTGGGCGAACTGGCCGCGCTGGCGCTGTGGGGCGAACGGGTTGATCCCGCGCGCGGTAATCTGGGCTATATGCTGTCCGAGTTCTGGAACAACCGCATGTGGCGCCATGGCGACGTCGCCTGGGCGATGTTTGAAACCGTGCTGATGGCCTTCCTTGGCACCATGGGGGCGGCGGTGATCGCCCTGCCGCTGGGCTTTCTGGCCGCGCGCAACTTCATGCCGCTGGGGCCGCTGCGCTTTGCCATGCGCCGGGTGTTCGATTTCATCCGCGGCGTGGACGGGCTGATCTGGACCATCATCCTCAGCCGCGCCTTCGGCCCCGGCCCGATGACCGGCGCGCTGGCCATCCTGCTGACCGACACCGGCAGTTTCGGCAAGATGTTCTCCGAAGCGCTGGAAAACATCGACGAGAAACAGGTGGAGGGCATCCGCTCCACTGGCGCCAGCGCCGTGCAGCGCGCGCGGTTCGGGGTGATCCCGCAGGTGACGCCGGTGCTGGTGAGCCAGGTGCTTTACTATCTCGAATCCAACACCCGCAGCGCTACAGTGATCGGCGCCATCGTCGGCGGCGGCATCGGCCTGTTGCTGACGCAGGCCATCATCACCCAGAAAGACTGGGAAGAGGTCGCCTACTACATGGTGCTCATCGTGCTGATGGTCATGGCGATGGACAGCCTGTCGGGCTGGCTGCGCAAGAAGCTGATCAAGGGATAAACCCGTGCCGAAACTTTCCGCGACCGAAGCCTTCGTCCATCCGGGCTGCCAGATCGTAAATTCCACCTTCGGCGCCTATTGCGAGGTGGGTGAGGGCAGCCGGGTGCTGAACTCCGACTTCGGGGATTATGCCTATTGCGACCGCATGGCTGACATTGCCAATACGACCGTCGGCAAATTCGCCAACATCGCCGCGATGACGCGGATCGGGCCGACGGATCACCCGTTCACCCATGCCGCGCAGCATCATTTCCTGTATCGCTCCTCTTACTATTGGGAGGATGCCGTGGATGATCCGGCCTTCTTTGCCGCCCGCGCGGCCCGGCGCAGCACACTGGGGCCGGATTGCTGGGTCGGCCATGGCGCGATCATCAAACCCGAGGTGACCATCGGCGCCGGGGCCATCGTCGCCTCGGGGGCCGTGGTCACGCGCGATGTGGCGCCCTTCATGATCGTGGCAGGCTGCCCCGCCGTGCCGCTGCGCGCCCGCTTCACACCACAGGTCACGGACCGCCTGCTGGCGCTGGGCTGGTGGGATTGGGATCACGCGACGCTGCGTCAGGCGCTGCCCGATTTCCGCAGCCTGCCGGCCGAGGCTTTCCTTGAGAAATACGGTGGCTAACGCACCTGTCGCGTCAGGCGGACAATCTGGTTCAGCACGGTCATCGGGCCGGTGGCGCGCAGAATATCGACGATCATCAGCCCATCCGACGCCATACCCCGCCAGAAGCCACGCTTGACGGATTTGGCGGGGCTGGCAACACCGGGCCAACGCACGACTGCGGGGCGCAGGCCGTGATTCAGCATCAGCCGGTTCAGGAAGACCTCGAAACCGAATTTCGGCAGGCTGTCCAGCGCGGTCAGATGCGGGGCGATCAGGGTGCGCGGCAGCATGCGTTCGCCCGAGATGTAATCCACCCCCAGCCAGCGCCAGAGCCGTGGCGCATTGCCGCGCAGGGACAGGCTGACATCGGCCCGACCTTCCAGCACGGGCCAGACAAGTTGGGTGACATCCGCCGCCGTCAGCCCGGTCAGATCCGCGTCGATCAGCAACAACCAGTCGCCGTCGCTGGCGGCGATACCCTGCGCCAGCGCCCGTGTCTTGCCCCGGTTCGGCACAAGGCGCAGCACCTCTGCCCCGGCTTTTCGTGCAACCTCTGCCGTGCCATCCTGCGAGCCGTCGTCTATGACCAGAACCCGGTCGATCATGGAATGCCCGACCAGCACGCCCAGAACGGCGCCGATCCGCGTTGCCTCGTCATGGGCGGGAACCAGACAGGTGATCTTGCCCCTCATCGGCCGACCTTTCGTTTATGTACGAACCACAATGTCCCGGCCAGCGCGGCAAGTGCGGTGAGCACCAGTGCGCCGTGAAAGATCCAGTCGTCGATCCGCTGCCAGGCCGAGCCGAACACCCAGCCCAGCCCGACGAACAGCAGGCTTTTCGGGATCGAGGCCAGCAGGTTGACCAGCAGGAATTTCCCGAAATCCATTCGGGCGATGCCTGCCGCCGTCAGCACGGCCGCACCTGCCGAATGGGTCAGCTTCCCCACCACTAGCAGCCGCGTGCCCTGCGCCCGGAACGCCCGCACCAGCCGGGCAAGGCGCGGTCGGGTCAGTCCGATGCGGTCCAGCCAGCGTTGTGGCACCAGACGGCGCCCGTGCCGTCCCAGCGCGTAGAACAGCGCGTCGCCGGCCACATCGGCAAGGATGACGCAGATGACCACCGCTGGCAGATCCATCAGCCCCAGCCGCGCCAGATAGGCCGCGATGACGGTGACCACCGGCCCTTCGATCAGGGCAAGCGGCGCGAGGATCAGCAGGCCGTGGCTCTGGATCAGGGCCACCAGATCGGGTTCAGGCATCATTGTGGCCGGATTACTCCGCCGGGTGCAGCGTCGGGGCAGCAGCGGCATCACCCATGGTATTGCCGCGCCAGTCAAAGCCGCGCCGCAGGAAGGTAGTGGCCCAGATTGCCGGGATCATCAGGTCGCGCAAAGGGAGCACGGCGATGTCCTGCCAGCCCGAGGGCCAGCCCGCCCGCCGCATCAGCCGTGCTTCGGCAGCATACCAGAGACCCAGGTAGCCCAGAACCAGTGCAGGCGAGAGACCTGCGCCTGCCAGTGCGCCAAGGCAGACGAGGCCGGGCAGCACGGAACCATTCGCCGGCTCCGCCCCGAAAAGCTGGGGAAACCCGTCGCGGCGGATGCGGCTCCAGCGTAGTTGACGGTTCCATACCTGCGAAAGGCGTCGCCGTCCCACCGGCTGTGCGAAGGGCAGGGGAGTCAGCCGCACCCTGAGGCCGATGTCGCGCATCAGATGGGTCGCCGCCGCATCCTCGGCCAGTTCGCGGCCCAGAACGGCCAAGCCTCCGAAGCGTTCGATCAGCGGTTTGTTGAAGAACAGCGTCTTGCCTTGCGCATAGCCCTTGCCAAGGCTGTCGGCGGCGAATTGCAGTCGCGCCTGATTGCCGTTCAGGAAGGCGCATTCCAGCCGTCCGGCAAGGCCCTGCGGGCGGATGCCCACGGCGGGCGAGGACACCAGCCCTGTCGCCGGCCCCCAGCTTGCCACCACGCGCGACAGATAATCGGGCGGCAGCAGCAGGTTCGCATCTGTCATGCAAACCCATTCCGCAGTGTCAGAATACCAGCCCTTCCAGACATTGTTGATCTTCGGGTTGCGCGTCACCCGTGCCTCGCCCACCAGCAGACGGGCCGACACCTGCGGATGTTCCGCGATCAGGTGGCGGATCAGCGGCAGCACCGGATCGTCGGGCGATGCGGCGCAGAAGATCACGTCATATTCCGGGTAATCCTGCGTGAAGGAGGTGCGCAGCGTTTCGGCATCGAACGGGTCCAGCCCACAGACCGGACGCAGCAGGGTCACGCGCGGCGTGCCGATCAGTCCGGGCGCGGCGGGCCGGTCGGTCTCCAGCCTGCGGAGGAACAGCACCACCGAGGCATAATGCACCGCCAGAAATCCGGTGGCGACAAGGGCAAGCAGTAGGGCGATCATCAGGCACCTGCAAATTCGGGTTCAGCGGTGGCGCGGCCCGGCAGCAGCGCGGGCGCCTTGCGCGCATCCAGCAGGCGCAGGCTGCCGTCCGCGGCTTCGGCCAGCGCGGTCAGGCTGTCGATCCAGTCGCCGCAATTGGCATAGGTCAGACCGAAATCGTCATGCAGCCCGGCAATGTGGAAATGCCCGCAGATCACGCCATCGACCTTCTGTCCACGGGCAAGGCGCAACACCTTCCGTTCGTGCGCGCGGCCCAGATACAGCAACGCATTGACCGAGGTCAGCAGCATGTCCACCGCGCTGCGCGCTTCGGGCGGGGTATCGGGGCGGCGGCGGGTCAGCAGGCGTTCGAACCGGCGCAGGCCATGGTCGATCCGGCTGCCCAGACGGGTGAAGATATGGGCCCGGAACAGCCGCCCGTCGCAGGCATCGCCATGCAGGACCAGATAGCGACGGCCATCGGCGGCGGTATGGATCAGTGCATCCTGCGCCTCGGCCGGAACGCGGCAATGCTGCGGTGCGCGGTCGGGGAAAGGATCGTGATTGCCGCGCAGGTAAAGGATATGTGCGCCCTCGGCCTTGCGGGCCGCCAGATGGTCGATCACCGCCTGATCCGCCGCGCTCCAGTGCGGCAGCAGCGGATGCCAGAGGTCGAGGATGTCACCCACCAGCACATAGGTTTCAGCCCGATGCGCTGTCAGGAAGGCCAGCACCAGATCCGGCCGCGCGCCAAGAGCGCCCAGATGCAGGTCGGACAGAAACAGCGTCCGATACTGGCAAGCGGCGGCGGGTCGGCGGTCCGGCTGGGTCACGGCAAGGCTCCGTCACGGGGTCGTGAGCGGACCATGGGCACAGAAGGCCACGATTTGATGACGTTTCGCTTGCAGTTTCACGACGATTGCGGCGCTGCGGCGAAAACCCGGCTCAGGCGACGCGGCGGCCTTGAACCCAGACACCCCGCACCGCGCCTGCCTGGCCGATCCGTGTGACGCGGATGACATCGGCCCTTCCACCCGGCACCAGATGGCCGCGATCTTCCAGCCCTGTTGCCTCGGCCGGGGCGGCGGTCACGGTGGCAACGCCGCGCGCGGTATCGCCCCAGACATCGCCCAGCATCAGCGCCGCCGACAGAAGCGATGAGGGCACATAATCCGACGACACGATGTCCAGCAGATCCGCCTGTGCCAGATCCAGTGCCGCGACATTGCCGGAATGGCTGCCGCCGCGAATGAGGTTCGGCGCCCCCATCATCACGCGGATGTCGTGGTCATGGCAGGCTTGTGCGGCCTCGGTCGTCGTGGGAAATTCGGCGAAATGCACACCATGCCCGGCCGAAACCGCAACTTGCGGCCCGGTCGTGTCGTCATGGCTCGCCAGCACCGCGCCGAAGCGCCGCGCCTCGGATACGACAGCCGCCTCATGCACTGCGCCCACGCGATCACGCAGGGCGCGCTGGTCGGCGATATGGGTGTGAAACTCCGCCTCGCTGAGACCATGCTTGCCGCAGAGGTAATCCTTCAGCTTGGTCACATCGCGGAATTGCCGCTCGCCCGGTGTATGGTCCATCAGGCTGACAATGCCGATACGATCATCCGGGCCGAACTTTGCCAGTTCATCCACCAGCGTTTCCGAGCAAACCTCGGCGCGCAGATGCAGGAAATGGCTGATCCGCAGCGCGCCCTGTGCCCGCAGGTCCAGAATTTCATCGGCCAGTGCACGGGCATATTCGCCGTAATTGGCCTTCTTGTTCGATACGACCGACCCCACGCGCAGCGCGTCGAATACCGTGGTGATGCCGACGCTGGCAAGCTCGGCGTCATGGGCGATGATGGCGGCCTGATGCGGCCAGCCGACACGCGGGCGCGGTTCGATATGGCGTTCCAGATTGTCGGTATGCAGTTCGATCAGGCCGGGCATCACCAGATCACCCGCGCAGTCGATGGCACCCGCGGGCACGGCGGCCCCTTCGGCAATGTCGGCTATCCGCCCGTCGGACAGCCGCACCTGGCCGCGCAGGGTCTCCCCCGGCAGAACAAGGGTGGCATTGGCGAGGATCGTATCGGTCATTTCGGAAAGTCCTGTCTTGCGGTTCCGGGCGCAGGCGGCTGCAATGGCACGAAACCGTCACGCCTTTGTGACAGTCGCAGGCTAGGCCACCCGACATGGAAAAGATGAAACGCTATGCTGTCTATTATGCCCCGCGCCCCGGCGCCTTTGCCGCGCGGGCGGCGGAATGGCTGGGCTGGGACCCGGTCGCGGCCGAACCTCGGCCGCAGCCGCAATTGCCGGGCCTGCCCGGCACGGTTGCCGATCTGACGGCCGAGCCGCGCAAATACGGCTTTCACGGCACGATCCGCGCGCCCTTCCGCCCGGCCGAAGGGTTGGGGCAGGAGGATGTTGCGGCGGGGGTGGCGGAGCTTGCCAGCCGTCTGAAGCCCGCCGTCTGTGACCGGCTGCGGCTGGTCAACCTGCACGGCTTTCTGGCGCTGATCCCCGAAGGTGGCGAGGCAGATTTTCTGGCGCTGGGTGCTGCGGTGGTCGAAGGCACCGATGCCCTGCGCGCGCCACTGAACGAGGTCGAAATCGCCCGCCGCCGCCCCGAACGGCTCAGCCCCCGCCAGCGCGCTCTGCTGGACCGCTGGGGCTATCCCTTCGTGATGGAGGAATTCCGCTTTCACCTGACGCTGACCGGCAGCCTGAGCGCGCCGGACGCCGCAGCGACGCGCAAGGTGCTGGAGCCGCATTTTGCCCCGGTCCTGCCGCAGCCTTTCGTGATCGAGGATCTGTGCCTGTTCGGCGAGGATAGTGCGGGTCGCTTCCATTTTTTGCATCGCTACGCCCTGACCGGCTGAAGCGCCGCCAGAAACCGCGCGACGCCCTCGGACAGCGTGCCGTCGTTGCGCACCTCGATGGCCTTGATGCCCTCGGGCAGGGTAAATGCCGCGCGGGCCAGCCGGGCGCGGATATCGGCCTCTGGCTCGCGTCCCCGCGCGGCCAGGCGCTGCGCCAGAACCGCATCCGGCGCGGTGACAAGGATCACCCGCAGTCCGGGAAACCGCGCCTGCGCCTGCGGCAGGGCCATGCGCGAGCCGTTGAAGATCACCACGCCCGGTGCGGCGAGCTGCGCTTGCGGGATGCCATAGTTCAGCCCATGCGCCTGCCAGTCCAGCGCGAAGTCACCGGCGGCCTTGCGCGCGGCGAAGTCCTCGGGGCTGACCCCTTCGAAATCCTCGCCTCCGGCCTCGGTCGGGCGGGTGATCACCCGCTGCACCAGCCGCAGATCGGGCCGCGCCGCCACTGCACCGGCGATCAGCGTATCCTTCCCGGCCCCGGAAGGTCCGACTACCGCGACCAGCACGTCAGGCCGCCAGACGCGGGGTGAAGCCGGTCACATCGACCAGCCGGTCGCAAACGCGATCCCGCGCCGCCTCGTCATGGAAGATCCCCACGATGGCCGCCCCGCGCGCCTTGGCCTCTTCGATCAGCCCCAGAACCACCTCGCGGTTGGCGGCATCCAGACTGGCCGTCGGCTCGTCCAGCAACAGCGCCGGATAGGGATGTGCGAAGCCGCGCGCGATGTTCACCCGCTGCTGCTCGCCGCCCGAAAAGGTGGTGGGCGACAGGCCCCAAAGCCGCTCGGCAATGTTCAGCCGCGCCAGCAGATCCGCCGCCCGCGCCCGCGCCGCATCGACCGGCACGCCCAGTTGCAGCAGCGGCTCCGCCACCACATCCAGTGTCGGCACGCGCGGCACCACGCGCAGGAACTGACTGACATAGCCCAGAACCTCGCGCCGCAGCCGGATGATCTCGCGCGGGGCGGCGCGGGCGACATCCAGATCGCCGACCCGGATGCTGCCGCCGGCGGCCAGATAGTTGCCGTAGATCATCCGCATCAAGGTGGATTTCCCCGACCCCGACCGCCCGGTCAGCCCGACGCACTCGCCAGGCGTGACGGAAAGCGCCGCCCCCGCCATCACCGGGATCACGGCGCTGCCCTGATTGTGCAGGGTAAAGACCTTGGAAAGATTGGTAATCTCGATCATAGCCAGCGTTTCCACTTGAAGAAAAGATAGGTCAGCACCGCCGAGGCCAGCATCAGTGCCAGCGCCATCGGATAGCCGAATGCCCATTGCAGTTCCGGCATATGGGCGAAGTTCATCCCATAGGCCGAGGCGATCACTGTGGGCGGCAGGAAGATCACCGCCACCACCGAAACGATCTTCACCGTTTTGTTCTGGGCAAGGTTCACCATGCCCAAAGTCACGTCCGAGGCCATGGCGACCCGGCTGGTGAGGAAGTCGCCATGGACCTCCAGCGCCCGGATGTCGCGCATCAGCCCCTTCACCACCGGACGCAAGCCATGGCCCGCCCCGGCCTCGTCCAGTGCCTGCCCGAAGTAACTGATGGCGCGTTCCAGCGTCAGCAGCGACTGCCGCACCCGGCTGATCAGGTCACTTTCACGGGCGACCTGACGCAGTGCCTCTTGCAGCGCGTCGTCGCTCGCCTTGGCGCCTTCCTCGAACACCCGCGCCATCAGCGTGTCCAACCCCCGCCCGGTGCCCTCCATCAGATCGGCCAGCCGCCCGACGATTTCCTCCATCAGCGACAGGAACACCCTGCGCGGATCGCCGCAGCCTGGACCGACGCGGTCCGCGCGTTCGGGATAGGTTTCGAACGGTCGCGGCGCATGGTGGCGCACAGTCACCAGCCGTTCGGGGTGAAGGATGAAACAGACCGGGCCGGACATCGGCGCCTTGGTCTCGCTCAATCCCGGCAGCACCACAGTCAGATAATCGACGCTGCCCTCACGATAGAGACGGTTCGAAACCTCAATCTCTTCCATATCGGCCAGCGTCGGCACTTCGACGCCCAAGGCCTGCGCCTGATCCACCTGACCGGACAGCGGGCGGTACAGATCCACCCAGATGGCCGCAGCCAGATCGCTGCCCTGCGGCAGCGGCTTCAGTTTCCGGTCGGCGGGGGCATAGGCGTAAAGCATGGGTCAGACCTGAAGGACAGAGGATACCAGCAATTGCGTATACCCGTGCTGCGGGTCGTCCAACACCTGATCGGTCAGCCCCTGTTCCACCACCCGGCCCGATTTCATCACCATCAGCCGGTCGGCGAGCAGACGCACCACCGCAAGGTCATGGGTGACGATCACGACCGACAGCCCCAGATCGCGCACCAGTCCGCGCAAAAGATCCAGCAAGCGCGCCTGCACGCTGACATCCAGACCGCCGGTCGGCTCGTCCATGAACACCAGCCGCGGCCCGGTCACCAGATTGCGCGCGATCTGCAAACGCTGCTGCATGCCGCCGGAAAAGGCGGAAGGGCGGTCGTCGATCCGGTCGGCGGCAATCTCCACCCGGCCCAGCCAGTCAGTCGCGGTGTCGCGGATGGCGGCATAGTTCCGCGCACCCACCGCCATCAGCCGCTCGCCGACATTGCCGCCGGCACTGACCCCCATGCGCAACCCGTCGCGCGCATTCTGATGCACGAAGGCCCATTCGGTGCGGCTCAGCCGCCGCCGCTCCGGTTCCCCCAGCGCACCCATGTCGCGGCCATCGTAAAGGATGCGCCCCGCATCCGGCTTCAGATGCCCGGCCAGACAGCCCAGCAGCGTGGATTTGCCCGAACCGCTTTCGCCCACGATCCCCAGAACCTCACCGGGAAACAGATCGAACGTCACATCGGTACAGCCGATCCGGCTGCCATAAAGCTTCATCACGCCCTGAACCGACAAAAGCGGCCGGTCCTCTTTGACCTTGGCACAAGTATCCATATCCACCGCCCCCATCGCGCGATCCCCTTGGGCAGGAGCGCCAAAATTCTTCAAAGAATTTTGTCCCCCGGTCATTCTGCCGCTCCCGGCTGGCCCAGCCGTCCGACATGTCCTGCCGCGCGGCGTCCCGCACAGAAATCGGTGTCGGAACAGACATACATCCGGCTGCCCCGGTCATCGGTGATGACCTCGTCCAGATAGCTGTCACCGGCGCCGCAGAGGTCGCAGTCATGCGGCGCTTTCGATGCCTCGAACGGGTGATCCTCGAAATCGAGGCTGATAACCTGTGTATAGGGCGGCAGGGCATAGATGCGCTGCTCGCGGCCTGCACCGAAGAGCTGGATCGCCGGATTGTCCGACAGTTTCGGATTGTCAAATTTCGGGATCGGCGAGGGGTCCATCACATAGCGCCCCTCCACCTTCACCGGATAGGCATAGGCTGTAGCAATGGTGCCGTGACGGGCGATGTCCTCGTAGAGCTTCACATGCATGAGCCCGTATTCCTCCAGCTCGTGCATCTTGCGTGTCTCGGTCTCGCGCGGTTCCAGAAAGCGCAGGGGTTCCGGGATGGGCACCTGATAGACGAGGATCTGGCCCTCGCAGAGCGGGGTTTCAGGGATGCGGTGGCGGGTCTGGATCACGGTGGCCTCGGCGGTCGCCTCGGTCACCGCCACCCCTGCCGTGCGCTGAAAAAACTTGCGGATCGACACGGCGTTGGTGGTGTCGTCGGCGCCCTGATCGATGACCTTCAGCCGGTCGTCAGGCGTCAGACAGGCCGCGGTCACCTGCACCCCGCCGGTGCCCCAGCCATAGGGCATCGGCATTTCGCGGCTGGCGAAGGGCACCTGATAGCCCGGCACCGCGATCCCTTTCAGGATCGCGCGGCGGATCATCCTCTTGGTCTGTTCGTCCAGATAGGCGAAGTTGTAAGCATCAGACATGGCAGGACCACATGAAGGGAAGCAGGAAATGGAGGCATGGATTTTCGCCATCGTGATCGGTGTAATCGTAGGAGGCGTCTATATCCGGCAGAACAAGCTTCCGCTGGCCGGGCTGCCACGAAACCATACCTCTGATGGGGGATCTGACGACGGGGATGGCGGTGGAGATGGCGGCGGCGACGGGGGTGGGGACTGATCTCATTCCGCCGCCTCCTGTATCTGCATCGCCTCGGCCCGCAGGCGGCGCACCAGTTCCAGTTCGGACTGGAAATCGACGTAATGCGGCAACTTGATATGCTCCAGAAATCCGGTGGCCTGGATGTTGTCGCAATGGCTCAGCACGAATTCCTCGTCCTGCGCCGGGGCGCCGGTGAAATCCTCGCCCAACTCCTGCCAGCGCAGCGCGCGATCCACGAGGCTCATGGCGATGGCCTTGCGCTCGGTCTGGCCGAAGGTCAGGCCATAGCCACGGGTGAATTGCGGCGGTTCGGTTTTCGAGCCCTTGAACTGGTTGACGGTTTCACATTCCGTCAGTTCGACCTCGCCGATCTCGATGGCGAAGCCCAGCTCGGGAATGTCCATTTCCACCGGCACGCGGCCAATGCGCAGTTCGCCGACGAAGGCATGGGTGCGGCCGTAGCCGCGCTGGGTGGAATAGGCCAGCGACAGGATGAATCCCTCATCCCCCCGCGTGATGGCTTGCAGCCGCAGCGGGCGGTTCGCGGGCAGTTCCAGCGGTTCGCGTGTCAGGTCAGGCGGCGGCGTCTCCTCGCGCGGGGCGGCTTCGATCAGCCCGTCGCGGTCCAGAAGGCCGGTGACATGCGGCACCGTCTCAGGGCTGGCGGGCGCCAGTGGCGCGACCGGCAGCTCGCCCTCGGCCGCCAGTTTGAAATCCAGCAGGCGGTGCGTGTAATCGAAGGTCGGCCCCAGCACCTGCCCGCCGGGCAGATCCTTGAAGGTGGCGCTGACGCGGCGGTCCACCGCCATCGCGGCCGTTTCCACCGGCTGCGAGGCGCCAAGGCGTGGCAGTGTGGTGCGATAGGCGCGGATGAGGAAGATCGCCTCAATCAGATCGCCGCGCGCCTGCTTGATCGCCAGCGCCGCCAGATCGGGGTCATACAGCGATCCTTCGGCCATCACCCGGTTCACCGCCAGCTTCAACTGCTCGCGGATCTGCGGCAGGGTCAGTTCAGTGACCGATGGATCGCCGCGCCGTTCTTCGGCCAGCCAGGCATGGGCGTTGTCGATGGCGCGTTCGCCACCCTTGACGGCGACATACATCAGGCTTCCTCCACGATGGTGGATCGGGGCAGGGCGGCGAGCATGTCGCCGCTGGTGAAGTAGCAATCGAACCCCAGCGGAAAGAGCGCGCGATTGGCGCGGAATGCCGCGATCTCGGGCAGCGACAGTTGCGCCGTGTCACGGATGCCGGGGCCACGGAGCGTTACGCCGGTCGCGGAAAGCGTGGGCAGTTCCACGATCAGCGTGGCGGAACGGTCCGGGTAATCTGGCTGGCCGATGCGGAAGCGGGTCAAAGGATGCAGCGCGGCCCAGTCGCCCACCGCGAAATCTGCCTGATCCGCCGGGGCGAAGGGGGCGCCGGTATGGAAGGTGATCCAGTCGCGCACCGCCGGGCAATCGACCGTCCCGGCCAGATGCACCGGCGTCGTTGTATCGGCAAGCGTCAGCAAGAGCGCCCCGGCAGCGGGCGACAGCGGCGCGGGCGGGGTAGCGCCAGTCAGGCGATGCAGGGTGCCGGGGCGGGCCATCGCCTCCAGCGCGGCGCGGAAGGCATGGGCGGCCTCGGTCGCGGGCGCGGCGAACCCGCCGGTCAGGGCTTCGGGCGTCATTGATCCTCTCCGCGGACCATGGTGAAGAATTCGACCTTTGTTGCAGCCGCCTTGGCGGCGCGGGTCGTGCGGGTGGTCTCTGCCTCTAGCCGCAGGGGATGCAGCACCTGCGCCTCGATCCGCGCGGCCTCGGGCGTTTGCATCAGCGCATCCACAACGGCGGCGCGGCGGGCGTGATCCTTGTCGCGGCCCTGCACATAGGCATGGCCCACAGCGCCGCATGCCAGCCGCAGCGAGCAGCGAGTCACCGTCATCTCGCCCAGATTGAACGGGGCGCCGGTGCCGCCGACGCGACCCCGCACCATGACGGAACCCACTTCGGCCGGGCGCAGCAGCGCGGTTTCAGGCAGGTCGGGCAGCAGGGCGGCAAGCCGCGCGGGTGGCGCCTTGGCCAGAAGGGACATCCAGCCCTTCCGCGCCAGATCTTCCGGGCGTTCGGTCATCTGATCCTCGACAGGTTGCGGATTTGTCTAGTTTACTATACAACTAGACAAGTGATAGCCGATGACCTGAGTCGGCACAACGCCCGATGGCATGAAACTTTTGCGACAGGAGATTCCGTGGCCCGCAGCCCGATCTGGAAATCCATTGCCGACACGCTGGCCGCCGAGATTGCCGAGGGCTTGTATCGACCCGGCGACAAGCTGCCGTCAGAGGCGGATCTGGCCAGCCGTTTCGGCGTGAACCGCCATACGGTGCGGCATGCGCTGGCGGTGTTGGCAGAGGCGGGAACCCTGCATGCCCGGCGTGGGGCCGGGGTTTTCGTCACCGCGCGGCCCACCGATTACCCGTTGGGGCGTCGCGTGCGCTTTCACCAGAACGTCGCCGCCTCGGGGCGCGCACCGTCGCGCCGGCTGACCCGGCTGGAGACCCGCCCCGCCAGCGCAGAGGAGGCCGAGGCGCTGACACTGGCCCCCGGCGCCCCGGTGCATGTGATGGAAGGCGTGTCGCTTGCCGACGGGCAGCCGCTGGCAGCGTTCCGGTCGGTCTTTCCTGCGGAACCTTTGCCCGGTCTGCTGGCTCTGCTGGAGGAATACCAGTCGGTCACTGCTGCCCTGACCGCGCTGGGCGTCGCCGATTACACGCGCGCCGAAACCCGGCTGACGGCGAAGCGCGCCGGGGCGGTGCTGGCGCTGGCCCTGCAAGTGCAGGAGGGCGCGCCGATCCTGCGTTCGGTGGCGGTGAATGTGGATGCGGCAGGGCGGCCGCTGGAATACGGCACCACTTGGTTCGCCGGGGACCGGGTGACGCTGACTGTCACGCCGGATTGACCTCAGGCCCGGTGATAGGGGGCGCCCGAAAGGATCGAGGCCGCGCGGTAAAGCTGCTCGGTCAGCATCACCCGCACCAGCATATGCGGCCAGACCATCTTGCCGAAACTGATGGAGAAATCGGCCCGCGCCCGTAGCGCAGGCGCGATACCGTCGGCTCCGCCGATGACGAAAGCGACATCCTGCCGCCCGTCATCGCGCCATTTCGCCAGATGATCGGCAAATTCCGGGCTGGACAGAAGCTTGCCGCGTTCGTCCAGCGTGATCAGCAAGGCGCCCGAGGGCAGCGCGCGCTCCAGCAGCGTCGCCTCTGCCTCCATGCCGCCGCCCTTGCGGTCCTCGATCTCATGTTCGGTGAAAGGCCCCAGCGCCAGCGCCCGGCCGGTGCGGTCAAACCGCGTTGTGTAATCGTCGATCAGATCACGCTCGGGGCCGGCGCGCAGCCGCCCCACGGCGCAAAGATGGACCCGCATCAGACCCCGGAGGTCGGGGCAGGGCGCTGCTGGCCCGCAGGCAGCCACATCTTTTCAAGCTGATAGAAATCGCGCACTTCCGGGCGGAACACATGCACGATGACATCGGCTGTGTCGATCAACACCCAGTCGCCGGTTTCCTTGCCTTCGACCTTGCACTGGCGGCCATAGTCCTGCTTCAGCCGATCAACCAGCTTTTCGGAAATCGCCGCCACCTGACGCGAGGACCGGCCCGAGCAGATGACCATGTAATCGGCCATGTCAGACCGCCCGCGCAGGTCGATCTGCACGATGTCTTCGGCCTTGTCGTCTTCAAGCGAGGTGATGATGCGGGCAAGCAACTCTTCGCTGGATGGGCCGGCGTCGTTCATGCGCTCGGCTCGCGGTCCGACCGGCAGGCCGGTCGCAGGATCAGAATGAGACAGGACATCGTCCTCCAGGTGACACGCCGCATTCGCCCCGGCGCCGGGTTGGGAAGCAATCTAACAGTCGTTCGGCGGAATCTCAACGATCCGCAGAGTAGGTCCGCCCTAAACGCTCTGCCCGTCAGGGTCCAGCCCTGTCGGCACCTTGAGGCCGGTGCCGGTGTCCTCGGGCAGGCCGATCACCCGCACCTCGCGTTGCGGGAAGGGAATGGCGATGCCATGCGCCTTGAACGTATCCCAAAGTGCAAGGAAGACATTGCCGCGGATATTGGTCAGACCGTCGGTCGGATCCTGAATCCAGAAACGCAGGACGTAATCGACCGAACTGTCGCCGAAGCCGATGATATGGCAGACCGGCGCCTTGTTGGTCAGCACCCTGTTGACGCTGGCCGCCGCCTCGACCGCCAGCTTGCGCACCAGATGCGGGTCGTCGCCGTAAGAGGTTCCGAAATTGATGTCGAGCCGGACAAAATCGTTGGAATGCGACCAGTTGACCACCTGCCCGGTGATCAGATCCTCGTTCGGGATCAGGTATTCCTTGCCGTCGCGGGTGACGACCGAGACATAGCGCGCGCCCAGTGCCTCGATCCAGCCGAAGGTATTGCCGATCGAGATGACGTCACCGGGTTTCACCGATTTATCCAGCAGGATGATGACACCGGAAACGAGGTTCGACACCACCTTCTGCAAGCCGAAGCCAAGGCCGACCCCGATGGCACCGGACAGCACGGCAAGCCCCGACAGATCGAAGCCCACGGCCTTCAACCCGATGAAGAAGGCCGCGCCATACAGCATGATTTGCAGCATCTTCACGGTCAGAACCCGCATTGTCGGGCTCATGTCCTGATTGCTGCCGATGCGACGCGCGGCGCCCTGCGAGATCAGCCGTGCCAGCGTCAGCAGCACGCCGGTCACTGCCAGCGCCTTCAGAACCGTAAGGACTGACAGCCGGAAACTGCCGAACTCAACCGCCAGCGAATCGAGAAAAGCCGAGGCCGGAGCGACAAGGCCGAGGAACAGCAGCGTCACATAGATCCACGCCGCCCATCGCACGATGCGCCGGATCAGCCGGTTGCGGATCAATTGCGACCCGAGCCCGATGAACACCCAGGCCGAGGCGATGGTGGCCACCAGTTCCACCAGAAACCGGCGCGAGGGGAAGGGGCTCCACAGCATCAACAGGCCCACCGCCGCCCAGGCCAGCATCACGAAGAAAACTCCGCGCAACCGTTGGCGCAGGGTGATCAGCGTCCTCATCTGCCAAAGCTTCAGCCCCTCGCGCTCGCGCATCCAGCTGTCCAGCCGCGGGCCTGTCATCCATGCCAGAGCCTGCGCCAGACCCGCGATCAGCACCAGAATCGCCACCTGCCAGACCCGTGGCGGTTCGGTCAGCGACTCGATGAATTCTGCGGCCTGGACCGCTAGGGCAACGGCCTTCTGCCAGATCGCATTCGCACCAAACTCCATTACTCGTCCGTTTTTCTGCTGCGTTATCCTGCAAGGCTAAGACAGAAATGCCCGGAAACGATAGCGATTTCGGCAATGCAGGCACATGGCGGGGCATATGGCTTCTGTTGGCTGGCCGATTGCATTTCAGCCCGATCAGGCGTATTTCCTTTGCCATGGACGGGTTCATCTACTTCAACATCACCGATCATGCGCGGCTTCCGGCCCGCTTTTTCGGCATGACCCGCACGATTCTCGCCCGGCTTTGACGCCGTGCCGGCCTCAAGATCTGAAGGCCCCGTTTCGCATCCCCACAGCTATCCCATTGATGAAGGTGAGAGCCATGACCGCTCCGCGCACACTCTACGACAAGATCTGGGACGACCACGTCGTCCATCAGGCCGAAGACGGCACCTGCCTGCTGTATATCGACCGCCATCTGGTGCATGAAGTCACCAGCCCGCAGGCCTTTGAAGGTCTGCGCATGACGGGTCGCAAGGTCCGTGCGCCGGAAAAGACCATCGCCGTGCCGGACCACAACGTCCCCACGACGGCGGGCCGCGACACCCATATCGACAATGAGGAATCGCGGATTCAGGTCGAGGCGCTGGACAAGAACGCCAAGGATTTCGGCATCAACTATTACCCGGTTTCCGACATCCGTCAGGGCATCGTGCATATCGTCGGCCCGGAACAGGGCTGGACGCTGCCGGGCATGACCGTGGTCTGCGGTGACAGCCACACCGCCACCCATGGCGCCTTCGGCTCGCTGGCGCATGGCATCGGCACTTCGGAAGTGGAACACGTTCTGGCCACCCAGACGCTGATCCAGAAGAAGTCGAAGAACATGAAGGTGGAGATCACCGGCAAACTGCGTCCGGGCGTCACCGCCAAGGACATCACGCTGTCGGTCATCGGCGCGACCGGCACGGCGGGCGGCACCGGCTATGTCATCGAATATTGCGGCGAGGCGATCCGCGACCTGTCGATGGAAGGCCGCATGACTGTCTGCAACATGGCGATCGAGGGCGGCGCGCGTGCTGGCCTGATCGCGCCCGACGAAAAGACCTTTGAATACATCAAGGGCCGTCCGCATGCGCCGAAAGGCGCCGCCTGGGAAGCCGCGATGACCTACTGGAAATCGCTGTTCACCGATGAAGGTGCGCATTTCGACAAGGTGGTCACGCTCAAGGGCGAGGACATCGCCCCCGTCGTGACCTGGGGCACCAGCCCCGAGGATGTGCTGCCGATCACCGGCACCGTGCCCGCGCCCGAAGATTTCACCGGCGGCAAGGTCGAGGCCGCGCGCCGTTCGCTGGAATATATGGGTCTGACCCCCGGCATGAAACTGTCGGACATCAAGATCGACACCGTGTTCATCGGGTCGTGCACCAATGGCCGGATCGAGGATCTGCGCGCCGCCGCCGCCATCCTGAAGGGCAAGAAGATCAAGCCGGGGATGCGCGCGATGGTCGTGCCGGGCTCGGGCCTCGTGCGCGCGCAGGCCGAGGAAGAGGGTCTGGCGCAAATCTTCATCGACGCGGGCTTTGAATGGCGTCTGGCCGGGTGTTCCATGTGCCTCGCCATGAACCCCGACCAACTGTCGCCGGGCGAACGCTGCGCTGCGACCTCGAACCGCAATTTCGAGGGCCGTCAGGGCCGCGGCGGCCGCACGCACCTCTTGTCCCCTGCCATGGCGGCGGCGGCGGCGGTGACCGGCCACCTGACGGATGTGCGCGAGATGATGGCAGAAAACGCGTGATGCACGAGGCGGCCGCTTTTAGTGAGTATATCATTTATGCTGATGAAAGTGGCTCGCCAGTTCTGGGGGCTGATGCGAGTGATTTTCCGATCTTCGTGTTGGTCTTCCTGATTGTCCGAAAGTCCTACTATGCCGGTTCACTCGTGCCTCAGTTTCAAGCTCTCAAATTTGAAACTGTCGGGCATGATCAGTTGATTCTTCATGAGCGGGATATCCGGCGACAGTCTGGTGCGTTTGCTTTTCTACAAGTCTCCGTACAAACCAGAGCAGCCTTTATCGGACGACTGACAAAGATGATCGAAGAGGCGGATATTCACCTTTGCTGTGCGATCATCGACAAGGAGAAACTCGCGGAGCGCTATTCTGACCCCTGGAGCCCGTATGACCTTGCTCTCACCTTCTGCATTGAGAAAGCAGCAAAATTTCTTCAATCCGAAGGTGAGAACGGGCATGCCGTCCATGTCTTGTTTGAGGCGCGGGGTCAGAAAGAGGATAGGCACCTCGAACTTGAATTCCGGCGCATCGCGGCTGGTCAGCCAAAAATCGGGAGAGCATTGCCTGTGATACAGAGCTTCAACTGGCAGCCCATGTTCGTCGACAAAAGATCAAACTCGACAGGTCTTCAAATTGCAGATCTGGCAGCAAGACCACTTGGGTTGGCTTATCTGCGTCCAGATCAGGAAAATCGGGCTGCCAAAGTTCTTCAACATAAGATGGTCTTCCCACACCCGAAATGCTTCCCGTGAAAAAGCCGAAGGGCCTCCGAGCAAGCCCAGAAGCCCCACGCCGACCGAAAAACTCCAGCCCATTTCATTAGTATATGTAATGGACTGGCGACCAAAAGTCAACTTAACAAGGGCTCATAGCACCATGGACAAGTTCACCACCCTCACCGGCGTTGCCGCGCCGATGCCGCTGGTCAATATCGACACCGATATGATCATCCCGAAGCAGTTCCTGAAAACGATCCAGCGTTCGGGTCTTGGCAAGAACCTGTTTGACGAGATGCGTTACACGCAGGACGGCGCCGAGATTGCCGATTTCGTGCTGAACCAGCCGGCTTACCGCAAGGCCGAGATCATCGTTGCCGGTGACAACTTCGGCTGCGGTTCCTCGCGCGAGCATGCGCCCTGGGCGCTTCTGGATTTCGGCATCCGCTGCGTGATCTCGACCAGCTTTGCCGACATCTTCTTCAACAACTGCTTCAAGAACGGCATCCTGCCGATCGTGATGCCGCAGGAGGTTGTGAATGTGCTGATGGAGGACGCGAAGAAAGGCGAAAATGCCCGGATGACCGTCGATCTGGAAGCGCAGACCGTCACCACCTCGGATGGGCAGAGCTTCGGCTTCGAGGTCGATCCGTTCCGCAAGCATTGCCTGCTGAACGGGCTGGATGACATCGGCCTGACGCTGGAGAAAGTGGCAAGCATCGACACATTCGAGGCCAAGGCAGGTCTGCTGCGTCCCTGGGTCTGACCTTCAGGACCCACTACATCTTGTGCCGCCTTGGGTTGAAACCCCAAGGCGGCCTTTTTCTTGCCCTGCTTTGATGCAAAGTGGCGACAGTTTTTCCCCGTAATTGCCGCATTGATCGCGTTAAATGCCCTGAACCGTTGCGACTTTGAAAGAAAGAAGGCAAAACTTGGGCAAGATTGAGGCAGCCCGTCGCAAAGCACGGGAAAAACTGGGAAAAGCCGTCCGGCAACGTATCGGGCGGCGCCGGGTTGAGGAAGGCAAGGCAGTGTTCACACGGCTGATAGGGGCCGCGTTTCGGGCGTTTTTCGTGGTGGTGCTTGTTGCAACCCCTTCGGTTCTCATGCCCGGAACCGGCTCTGACGAAAAGCAGATGGTGGCGCTGGTGGCCCTGTTCGCTGGCGCGCTGACCTTTGCGGAATACAAGACCACCTATCCGGGGTTGGTGGAGTTCCGTGATGCGCCGCCCTTCAACCGCATCCGCTTTCTGATCCTGTTCTGCACCGTCTTCATTCTGACCGTCATACAGAAAAGCCTGGTGGAGCCTTCAACTCTCAACACCCTGATCGGGGCCATTGGCCTGCTGATCGGGCAGGCGATGGATTTCCCCTATTCGCCGGTCCGTCTGGCGACCCTGATGATGACCGAGGGCGCGTCGGAGCTTCAGGTCATCTCGGTGCGCACGGCTGCGGCGATGGCCTATCTGATCTCGCTGGTGGGGTTGGCCGTTTTTGTTATCCTGCTGAAGCTGAAGGGCTGGCCAGACCGTGGCAATGGCTTCAACGTCTGGGTCAACCTGCCCACCTTCGACCCGACGACCGGCGGCGATGTCGTTGTGCGGCTGGAGCGCGATGCGCGGATCAACATCGCCTTCGGTTTTCTGCTGCCCTTCCTGATCCCGGCGGTCGTGCGCATCGGATCGGCCGGGTTCGAGCCTCTGACTTTGACCAATCCGCAAACCCTGATCTGGACGATGACCGCATGGGCTTTCCTGCCGTTCAGCCTGTTCATGCGCGGTATCGCCATGGGCAAGATCGCCGAGATGATCCGCGAAAAGCGCCGTATTTCCAGTGTGATGGGCGCGGAAGGCTATATGCCTGCCTGATTGCGCTCAGTCTCGCGGCACCGGCCGGGGCGGACGAACTGCGCATTGCCACATGGAATGCGGGGCTGACCCGCAAAGGCCCCGGTCTTCTGCTGGAGGAAATCGAGCGCGGCAAGAGCCCGGCGATTTCTGGTGCCGTGGCAGTGATCGTGGCGCTGGATGCCGATGTGCTGCTGCTGACCGGGGTGGATTTTGATGCCGAACAGGCGGCGCTGACGGCATTGCGGGGGCGGCTGGCCGAAGCGGGCCTGTCCTACGGCTGGCAATTTGCCCTTGGACCCAACGCTGGTCTGCCCACGGAACTGGATATTGACCGGGATGGCCGGTTGAACGGCCCGCGAGACGCTATGGGCTATGGCGCATTCCGGGGGCAGGGCGGCATGGCGCTGCTGTCGCGCCTGCCGATCCGGGCCGAGGCTGCTGTGGATTACACGGGCTTCCTGTGGGCCGATCTGCCGGGCGCGCTGTTGCCGCCGGGGATGGGTGCGGAGGAGCGGGCGCTTCAAAGGTTGTCGTCTGTCAATCACTGGCAGGTTGGGCTGGATCTGCCCGATGGGACCAAGCTGGAGCTTCTGGCCTGGGCCGCGACGCCGCCGGTGTTCGATGGGCCGGAGGATCGCAACGGCCGCCGCAATCACGACGAGGCTGCCTTCTGGCTTCGCCTTCTGGACGGCGCCTTGCCACTTGATCCGCCACAGGCGCCCTTCGTGCTGCTGGGCGACGCCAATCTTGACACACAGGACGGCGATGGCCGCCCCGAGGCGCTGCGCGCCCTGCTGTCCGACCCCCGTCTGCAAGACCCGGCCCCCCGCGCGGCCGAGGTTTCACCCGAACCCGACCACAAGGGCGACCCTGCGCTGGATACCGCATTCTACGCCAAAGGGCCGGGCGGGTTGCGGGTGGATTACATCCTGCCCTCTGCCGGTCTGCGCGTCACCGGCGCGGGCGTGATGCGCCCGCAAACCGGCCCGCTGGCCGAGGCGCTGGCGGCCGCCTCGCGGCACTTCCCGGTCTGGGTCACGCTCGATCTGCCATAGGCGAAACCCCAAGCCTGCTTGACCCGACTGCCCCCAAAGGCTACGCCACGGCCAACCTTTCTTGCAGATCAAAACCTGCGTGCAGATCAAGGAGCCCTTGACGTGGCAAACCCCTCCATCCTCATCCTTGCCGGCGACGGCATCGGCCCCGAAGTCATGGCCGAGGTGAAAAAGATCATCGGCTGGTATGATGCCAAGCGCGGCATCGCCTTCGACGTGAGCGAAGACCTTGTCGGCGGCTGCGCCTATGACAAGCACGGCACGCCGCTGCATGATGACACCATGGCCAAGGCGCAAGAGGTGGATTGCGTACTGCTGGGTGCCGTGGGTGGTCCGAAATACGACAACCTCGATTTCAGCGTGAAGCCCGAGCGGGGCCTGCTGCGCCTGCGCAAGGAAATGGACCTCTATTCCAACCTGCGGCCGGCCCAGTGCTTCGATGCGCTGGCCGATTTCTCGTCGCTGAAGAAAGAGGTCGTCGGGGGCCTCGACATCGTGATCGTGCGCGAGCTGACCTCGGGCATCTATTTCGGCGAACCGCGCGGTATCTTCACCGAAGGGAACGAGCGTGTGGGCATCAATACCCAGCGCTATACCGAATCCGAAATCGCCCGCGTCGCGCGCTCGGCCTTTGAACTGGCCCGCCGCCGCGGCAACAAGGTCTGCTCGATGGAGAAGGCCAATGTCATGGAATCGGGCATCCTGTGGCGTCAGGTCGTGCAGGAAATCCACGACAAGGAATACCCGGATGTCGCGCTGTCGCACATGTATGCCGACGCCGGTGCGATGCAGCTCTGCCGCTGGCCCAAGCAGTTCGACGTCATCGTGACCGACAACCTGTTCGGTGACCTGCTGTCGGATGCCGCCGCCATGCTGACCGGCTCGCTGGGCATGCTGCCCTCGGCATCTCTGGGTGCGCCGATGGCCAATGGCCGCCCGAAGGCGCTGTATGAGCCCGTCCACGGTTCCGCCCCCGACATCGCGGGGCAGGGCAAGGCCAACCCGATCGCCTGCATCCTGAGCTTCGCCATGGCGCTGCGCTACAGCTTTGACCTTGGTGACGAGGCGGCCCGGCTGGAGCAGGCGGTCGAGAAAGTCCTCGCCGATGGCGTACGCACCGCTGATCTGATGGGCCCCGAAGGTGGCACCCCCGTCTCGACCTCCGCCATGGGCGACGCCATCGTTGCGGCGCTCGACGCCAGCCTCTGATTGGCTGGCATCTGATCGGTTGATCCGCGCGATTTCCGGCCGCCACTCGTTGGCGGCCGTTTTTGTTGCGCCTGTATGGCTTGAGGCCATGCCCCCCGTTCTGTAAAACGGGCGATAGCGCAAACACCGCGGCGCAGGCGTCGCTTTCCGCAGGCCAGACCCATGACCCCCAATGCCCAGGGCGCGCTTCTCGCGCTTCTCGCCTTTGCCATCTATGCCACACATGACGTGGTGGTGAAGTTTCTGGGCGCCGATTATCACGCAATCCAGATCATCTTCTTCGCGGGTCTGCTGAGCTTCCCGCTCGCCACCACCATGCTGATGAGCGACCGCACCGATGGCCACCTGCGCCCGCGCCACCCGTGGTGGATGGCTCTGCGTATGGTGTCTACGGTCATCACCGGCGTCTCTGCCTTCTATGCCTTCTCGGTGCTGCCGCTGGCGCAGACCTATGCGATTCTGTTCGCCGCGCCCCTGCTGATCACTTTGTTGGCCATTCCGCTTCTGGGCGAAAAGGTCGGTCTGCGGCGGGGCCTTGCGGTGCTGGTTGGATTGGCTGGCGTGATGATTGTGCTGCGACCGGGGGCGGAACCGCTGAGCCTCGGCCATGCGGCTGCGCTTGCGGCGGCTATATTTTCCTCGCTTGCCTCGGTCATCGTGCGCAAGATCGGCACCGAGGAACGCTCGGTCGTTCTGCTGCTTTATCCGATGATGGCCAATTTCGTGGTGCTGGGGCTGGCGCTGCCCTTCGTCTACAAACCGATGCCAGTGGTGCATCTGGGCATGCTGGGCATCATCGCGCTGTTCAGCTTTGTGGCCATGCTTCTGATCATCATGGCCTATCGCCGCGCCGAGGCGGTGATCGTGGCGCCGATGCAGTATTCGCAGATGATCTGGGCCGCGATCTTCGGCTATCTGATCTTCGACGAAACGCCGGACAGCTACACCCTGCTGGGCGCGGCAGTCATCATCGCCTCCGGCATCTATATCGTGCTGCGCGAGGGGCGGGCGAAAGTGTCGGAAAACCGCCCGGTGCTGGAATCGCGCTCGCGGCCCGAGACAGGCACGACGCCGCGGATCTCGCTTCTGCTGCGCCGCCGCGAACTGGCAGAGCGGAACGAAGGCTGATTGCACAAGAATCGCATTCGGCCCCCTTGCAATGCCGCGCAATCCGGTTTAACCCCACGCCACGGTCGGAGCGTAGCGCAGCCTGGTAGCGCACCTGCTTCGGGAGCAGGGGGTCGGAGGTTCGAATCCTCTCGCTCCGACCAGTTATCCCCCTGAAAATAAAGAGTATAGTGCCCTTTGGGCGCCCTGCATGGCGCGGGGCAGAACCAAAGCGAGCCTGATCCCTTTTCAGGACGAAAGTCCCTGACATTGCCACGGCAGCACGGTGTCATGGTGGGAGCCTCGCACTGCGCAGTGGCTATGCGCGCAAATAATGCAGGCATATGAGAGTCTTCAGAAAGCCGAAGCTTTGTGACGGCGGCCAGATCAGTGGCCAAGACATTTCAGTAGGGCGAGTTTGGCGTCCTTGATGTGCTGTGTGGTCAGCCGGGCGGCAAGTGTGGCATCGCCGGCCTTGCAGGCATCAAGGATCAGTGCATGCTCCTCGACCGCTTTCCGGTGGCCGTCGGTCAGCGAAAGCTGGGCGCGCAGATAGCGGTCGCTGAGGTTCAGCAGGTTTTCGATCACGCCAAGATAGTGCCTTTGCCCACCAACCGCATAAAGCGCGCAGTGGAAGCGGCGGTTCTGTTCCATCCATTCGGCCGGGGTGGCCGCATCGGCAAAGGCCAGATGCGCGCTTTCGGCCTCGGCCAGGGCGGTGCCGGTCATCCGGGCTGCCGCGTGACGGATGGCATCGCCTTCGACAAGGGCGCGCAGGCGGAAAATTTCCTCGATCTCCTGTGGTGGAAGATCGGTAACGAAGGCCCCCTTGTAGCGCCGCGTCTCGACAAGGCCGAGCTGTTCAAGCCGGGCGATCGCCTCGCGCACGGGAATGCGGCTGACCTTGAAAGCCGCGGCAATTTCCTCCTGTCGAAGCTGTGTGCCGTTTTCCAGATCACCATTCACGATGGCCGCGCGCAAGGCCGCGAAGACGACATCCGCGGCGGATCGGGTTTGTGACAGATCGGTGGGTTCGAACTTCATGTGCCGGATATGCCTCGCATCGACAAAGTTTGCCAGCGAAGAGCTTGGACTCTGCAATGTATATTGGATACAATATTCATTATCGGGCGTCACGCAAGCGGAGGAAAGAAATGCGCAGCACGAAGGTCATCCATGTCGTGTCCTGCCATGCAGAGGGCGAGGTGGGCGATGTGATTGTCGGTGGTGTTTCCCCGCCACCCGGCAGCACGGTCTGGGAACAGCGCAACTGGATTGCCCGCAATCAGGTGCTGCGCAACTTCATGCTGAATGAACCGCGTGGCGGGGTGTTCCGTCATGTGAACCTTCTGGTGCCGCCCAGACATCCCGAGGCGCAGGCCGCATGGATCATCATGGAGCCGGAAGACACACCGCCGATGTCGGGATCGAACTCGATCTGCGTTTCGACGGTGTTGCTGGACAGCGGCATCATCCCGATGCAGGAGCCGGTCACCGAAATGGTGCTGGAAGCACCGGGCGGTCTGGTGCGGGTGCGGGCGGAATGCGCGCAAGGCAAGGCCCAACGTATCCATGTCGAAAACCTGCCGTCTTTCGCCACGCGGCTGGATGTGCCGCTGGATGTGCCGGGGCTGGGCTGTCTGACGGTCGATACGGCCTTCGGCGGGGACAGTTTCGTCGTGGTCGATCCGGTCGCTCTGGGCATCGACCTCGTGGCCGGGAATGCGCGCGAGATCGCGGAAACCGGCATCCGCATTACCAATGCCGCCAATGCGCGATATCGGTTCGAGCATCCGGGGCAGCCCGACTGGACGCATCATTCCTTCTGTCTGTTCGCCGGTCCGGTGTCGCGGCAGGGCAACCAGTTGCGGGCACAATCGGTGGTTGCAATTCAGCCCGGCAAGCTGGATAGGTCGCCGACCGGAACCGCCGTTTCCGCCCGCATGGCCATTCTGCACGCGCGCAACCAGATGGGGCCGGAGGACCGCTTTACCGGCGTGTCGATCATCGGGTCAGAGTTTCATGGCCGTATTCTTGGGGAAACCCGCGTCGGGGATATTCCGGCCATCCGGCCCGAAATCAGTGGCCGGGCATGGATCACGGGCACGCATCAGCACATGCTGGACCCGGCAGATCCCTGGCCCGAGGGCTATCGCATTTCCGATACCTGGCCCCGGCTGTTCGGCTGAGGCCAGGGGTCGGGTCAGAACCGACGCGGATCGAAGGGGATGAGCGACACCGCAGGCTCCCGACCCGCCACAAGGGCGGCGACCAGTTCGGCAGTTCCGGCGGATTGCGTCAGCCCCAGATGGCCGTGGCCGAAAGCATAGATCACCCGGTCGGCCCCCGGTGCGCGGGCGATGACCGGCAGGCTGTCGGGCAGCGAAGGGCGGAAGCCCATCCATTGCGTGCCGCCATTCGGATCGAAGCCGGGCAGGAACTCGGCTGTCTTGCGCACGAGGATTTCGGCGCGCCTGTAGTTCGGCGGAAGGTTCAGGCCGCCCAGCTCTACCGCGCCGCCGACGCGCAAGCCCTCGCCGATGCGGCTGACGACGAAGCCGTGATTGCTGAAGGTCAGATGGGTGCGCAGATCGAAACTGGCCGTGGGGAAGGTGGTGTTGTAGCCGCGTTCGGTTTCCAGCGGGATGCGGTCGCCCAGCGTCCGGGCAAGATGATGCGACCACGCCCCGGCGGAAACGATAACCTGCGCGGCGGTGCGGGTTCCGGTGGCGGTGATGATATCCACGCCCGCCTCGCGCGGTTGGATCGCGCGGACATCTGCCACCTCGATCACGCCGCCTGCGGTGACGAAAGCGGCGGCAAGGTGTTCCGTCCAACGGGCGGGATCGACGGTGTTCATCCAACCGGGGGTAAAGCCTGCATGGGTGAAGCGCGGGTTCAGCCCCGGCTGGATTTCCGCAATCACCGCCGGACTTTCCAGCAGGTCGAAGGCGATGCCATGGCGGCGGCGCAGATCCCACGCGGGCAGCGAGGCGGCGAATTGCGCCTGCCCCTCATAGACCTGAAGCTGGCCTTCCCGGCGCATCAGCGGCGCCCCGTCAACGCGCGTGATCAGCCGCTCCAGCGCCTGTTGTGACAGCCGCATCAGCCCCGATTGCGCCTGCACCGCCGCCTCGTAGCGTGAAGGTGCCGTCGCCCGCCAGAAATGCCACATCCATGGCAGGATCTGCGCCGCATAGGCCGGCCGCAGCGACAGCGGCCCCAGCGGGTCCAGCAGCCATTTCGGCGCCTTGCGCATGATGCCGGGGGTGGCCAGCGGCTCCAGCTCGGCAAAGGCGAAGGCCCCGGCGTTTCCGCGCGAGGTTTCGGCGGCCACGCCCTTGCGATCCAGCAAGCGCACGCGGTGCCCCTCGGCCTGAAGCGCCAGCGCGGTGGTCACGCCGATGATCCCGGCGCCGATGACGATGATTTCCGTTTGGGTGGGATGTGGCATTCCGGTCAGCCATGAAAGCAAGGGGAAACCCCGGCCCTGACGGCCGGGGCTGGGGTCAGAGCACGATGCCCAGTCGGAACGGGTCGTCCACCTGAAAGATCAGCCGGCTTTCCGCCATCACATAGGCGCTGCCGGTGATCGAGGGGATGATTCCGCCATTCGGCCCCTTGCGCCAGGACAGCCGGTAGGTGCTGCCGATGATGCTTTCCTGCACGATCTCAGTGCCTTCGGCCAGCCGTCCGGCGGCGGCAAGACAGGCCAGCCGGGCCGAACTGCCGGTGCCGCAGGGCGAGCGGTCATAGGCGTCATCGGGGCACAGCACGAAGTTGCGGCTGTGGCCTTCCGGCGTTTCGGCGGGGCCGTAGAAGATCACATGATCGACCGGCATACCGGGCGCGCAGGTGATCCCCGCCGCCTGAAGCGCCTCGCGCACCGCTATGGTGACCTCGCTCAACTGACGGATGTTCGAGGCGGTGACCGGGATCGGGCTGGGATCGACAATGAAGAAGCCGTTGCCGCCATAGGCCAGATCGCCGGTGACGGTGCCGACGCCCGCGACCTCGACCGAAACGCCGCTGCGGGTGCGGCGGCTTTCGACATTCGTCACCCGAACCGTGTTCGGGTCCAGCAGATCGACTGTCACAACCCCGACCGGCGTTTCGATCCGGTGCTGGCCGATGCCGATGCGGCCCAGATGGGCCAGCGTCACTGCCAGCCCGATGGTGCCATGGCCGCACATGCCCAGAACCGCCTCGGCGTCGAAGTAGATCACCCCGGTCACGCAGGTCGGATCGACCGGCGGAACCAGCAGGGCACAGACCATGGCGGGCTGCCCGCGCGGTTCAAGAATGACCGAGCGGTAGAAATCCCGGTATTCCGTTGCAAGCCGCGCCGCCCGTTCGGCCAGAGGCCCGGTTCCGAGATCGGGACCGCCATCAAGGATCACCCGTGTCGGCTCTCCGCCGGTATGGCTGTCGATCACATGCATTCAGCGATCACCCCGCCCTGACGCGACCATGCGGCGAACCACTTGTTGAACTGGTGGAACTGCGCTTCGCAGAATTTGGCCTGCGAGGGCGACAGCGCATCGGTTTCATTGATATTGAGCGCATATTCGCTTTCGCCCTTCAGCACCATGAGATGCTTGAAGTAAAGCACGAGATCGACGCCCTCGTCGAACTTGGCCAGCACCGAAAATGCTTCGGCCAGTTCGCGCGCGCGCAGGTCGGCTTCGGGGCAGCCCTCGGCGGCGCGACGTGACAGCGCGACCTGAAGCAGCGATTCCTTCGGGAAGATCGTGCCGATGCCGGTGATCGCGCCCACCGCGCCGCATTTGACGAAACCGTGGTAGACCTCGGTATCCACGCCCACCATCAGGATCACCTCGTCATCCTGCGAGGTGATATGTTCCGCCGCATAGCTCAGATCCGCCTTGCCGCCGAATTCCTTGAAACCGATCAGGTTCCTGTGCTCGGCACGCAGGGCGAAGAACAGGTCTGCCTTGGTTGAATAGCCGTAGTAGGGGCTGTTGTAGATGATGGCGGGCACATCCGGCGCCGCGTCGAGGATCGCCTTGAAATGGTTACGCTGTGCGGCGACTGAAAGCCCGCGCGACAGCACCCGCGGAATGACCATCAGACCGGCGGCGCCGATCTTCTGGGCATGGGCGGCATGGGCCACGGCGGATCTGGTGTTGATGGCGCCGGTGCCGACGACGACCGGCACCCCGGCCTTCGTCAGACGTTCCACGCCTTCCATGCGCTGTTCGTCGGTCAGCAGTGGCCAGTCGCCGCATGACCCGCAATAGACCACGCCGGACATGCCGGCCGCCATCATCTCTTGTCCCTTGCGCACAAGTGCGTCGAAATCGGGCTGACGGTCTGCGGTGCAGGGCGTCAGCAATGCGGGGATCGTGCCAAGAAATACATCTTTCTTCATCGGAGGCTCCGTTGGTTCGTGGGAAGGGCAGGGGGAACCCCCGCGTCAGATTGTGGCTTGCGTCATCCAGCCGGGGGGCAGGGCAGGGGCCAGCCCGCTGCGTGCCGTTTCGGCGCATTGGGCAAGCGCACCAAAGCGGATGCTGCGATTGCTCAGCCCCGGTGCGTAATGGGCGTATTTGCCGGAATTGGTCATCAGCACCTTTGCCTGTGGCGGAAAGACCGGCTCCGAGATCGAGCACCAGCACAGATCGGGAATGATCCTGACGCCTGCGGCTTCCAGCCGGGCCTGGACGCCGTTCCGCCCGATCGCCGCAAGTGTGTCGCGGCCAAGCGTGATGATCGTGGTGACTTCGGGATGCACGCGGCTTCCCGCCATCAGATCGGCGAAAAGCGCACATTCGTCCGCCGAGAAATGCGGGCTGCCAAGCGCGACCAGATCGACCTGCGCCGGACCGCGATTGAAGTCCTGCCAGAGCCGGGCGAAATCGGCAGGGCCAAGCGTCACGGTGTCGGCCTCGGGCGCGGGGGGCAGGCCTGCCTCGGGCGTGAGGCCTGCGACATGCAGCATCGGCGCGGCTGAGGTCGTCCCGAAGGCGGCGCAAAGCGCCTTCAGATCATCCTGTGACGGGTGCGCGTGCTCCAGTCCCCGGATCAGCGGAATACGGTCTGGTGCCGCCTGACCCACCAGCCAGCCCAAAATGGGCCAGAAGGCATCGTCGGCCCCGTCCGGCAGGGCCACATCAATGATCCGGCGCGGCGCGCGGTTTTCCGGCAGGTAAACCCCGGCAAGCGCGGTGCGCCCGGTCAAAGCGATGCAGAGATCCATGAAATCGGCGTGTTTCACCGTGCGCGCGCCCAGCACGCTGTTGGCATAGATCACCGCATTGCTTTCGGCCCATGCGATGTCTTCGCCCGTGCCGGGGCAATCCTTCAGCAGATAGGGCGCGCAGGTGAAGCTGGGCTTCGCGCCCATCTCGACATAGGCATCGGCCAGCCCCGCAGCCGGAGTGCCGAAGGCAGGGGCGACGCCCTGCGCGCGCCAGTTGGCGTGATCCACCGAAATGGCGTTCATCGTGGTCGGCACGCGCACCCTTGCGCCCTTGTCGGCCATGCTGCGGGCAAAGGTCAGGAAGGCCGGGCTGGCATAGATGCAGCCGTCGATATGCACGCGGCTGACATCGGTCAGGCGCGGAGCGCCCTGCGCGCGGGCCATGGTGACGATGATCTCCATCGCAAGCTGCGCCGCCGCGCCTTGCTGGCCGTCAAGGAAGGACCGGTCGGCTGCCGTCAGCTCCAGGTCCCGGTCTCCGGCGGGGACAAGCGGCAGGGTCAGCGCCCCGGCAGTCAACGCGTCGGGGGTGATTCTGGCGGCGGTTTCGTGGGCCAGCGCATCATATTCGGCGGCCGTCAGGCGCAGCACCGCGATGTCATGCCCGAACAGCCGCCCGGCCACCAGCGCGCCCAGCGTCAGGATGTCTTCGCCCTCGCGGAAGATCAGGGCGCGCGGGGCATTGCCCGCGAAGGCCAGACCCAGCAGCACGCCGCTGCCGGTGCACGACCCCCGACTGGTCGGCATCATCACGATCTGACCGGCCAGCGAGTGCCCGCGTTGGGGGTGCAGCGCGTCGATGATCTCGCCCGTGGACGGGTTCACGCCGCCCCAGACGCTCAGCCCCTCGTCGCAGACGAGGAGCGGCCCCTGAACCGATGCGGAAACGATCATGGTTGCCATGGTTTACCTCGTTGTCCGTCGAAGAGCCGCCGTTTCGGTCATTTCACGCGGAACGGTATCGAAAGGGCCGACTTTGGGATTCTCTTTTCTGTTGGCAGATTGCTAATCTTGCAGTCGCCACGAAAATATGCTTAAACGATCACAACTGGTAAGAAAAGAAAAATATGACGCAAACGGAAAAATCCTTGGACGGTGCCGAAGCCGATCCGGCAGGAGACGCCTGGGAGGCCGAGCGCCTGCAACTGCGGTCCGATCTGGGGAACCGGATGAAATCCGTGCGGCAGGCCTGTGGCCTGACCCTTGAGGCGGCGGCGCAGCGGACAGGTCTTGCCGTATCGACGATCCACAAGATCGAAAACGGCCGCGTCTCGCCAAGCTACGAAAACCTTGTCCGCATCGCGCGGGCCTATGACATCGGGATGGAGCGGCTGTTCTCGTCGGATCACGAGGCGCATCAGACGACCCGCATGACGGTGACCAAGGCGGGGCAGGGGCGCAAGGTGCGTTCGAAGAACTTCGAATACGAGGTGCTTTGCAACGCGCTGGCCGAGAAAAAGATCATCCCCCTTGTGACCCGTGTCGAGAAACGCGCGCCGCTGAGACCGTCCGAGCTTGAGGCGCATGATGGCGAGGAAACGCTGTATGTGCTGTCCGGCCGGATCGAACTGGTGGTGGAGCATTACCAGCCCGTCGTGCTGGAACCGGGCGACTGCGCCTATTTCGACAGCACGTTGAAGCACGGCTTGCGCGCCCTCGACGATGACGAGGCCCGCGTATTCTGGGCCTGCACCTATATCGACGTGGACAGGTAGGCGCAGGACGCCCGGTCTGCCCACCCCCTGCCTTTCTGAAGGAGACTGCCCAAGCATGGCCGAGCCAAACATCCTGTCCTGCGATGCGCTGCTGACGCGCGTCGAAACCATCTTCACCCGTGCCGGTGTGCGCCGCGAAAGCGCCGAGGCCGTGGCCCGCGTGATCGTTGCGGGCGAACGGGACAATTGCAAATCGCACGGCATTTACCGGATCGAGGGCTGCCTGCGGGTTCTGGCTGCGGGCAAGGTCGTGCCTGATGCGGTGCCGGAGCTGCATGATGCCGGGAAATCCGTGATCGAGGTGGATGCAAAGGGTGGATTTTCCAACCCCGCGTTTTATACCGCCCGCGCAGCGCTGGCGGCCCGTGCCCGCGAAACCGGCCTTGCGGCGCTGGTGATCCGCGACTGTCTGCATTTCTCGGCGCTGTGGCATGATGTCGAGGCGCTGGCCGAGGACGGGCTTGCCTCGCTGTCGATGTGCCCGAGCTATTCTTTCGTGGCACCCGCTGGCGGGAAGGAGCCGCTTCTGGGCACCAATCCGCTGGCCTTTGGCTGGCCGCGCAAGGGCGCGCATCCCTATGTCTTCGACTTTGCGACCAGCGTTGCCGCGCGGGGCGAGATCGAATTGCACCGCCGCGCGGGCAAGCCGATCCCTGAAGGCTGGGCCGTTGACCGCGACGGTAAGCCGACCACCGACCCGGAGGCGGCGCTGGACGGTGCGATGCTGACTTTCGGAGGCCATAAGGGGTCTGCCATATCGACCATGGTCGAACTGCTGTCGGGTGCGATGCTGGGAGAGTTCATGAGCAAGGAAGCACTGGATTTCATGGGCGGCACCGACCTACTGCCGCGTCATGGCGCGCTAGTGATCGCACTGGACCCGCAGGTCTTCGCCGCCCGCAGTGGCCGTGACCCGATTGCCGAGGGCGAGAAGCTGCTGACCGCCATCGGGGCGCAGGGCGCGCGCCTGCCGTCCGAACGCCGATTTGCCGCACGCGACAGGGCCCTGCGCGACGGCATTACGCTCAGCGACACCGAACTGGCGCAGCTTGACCGTTTCGAGGCCATGGGCCTTGCGGCTGTCGCCGCCTGAGCGATCAGGCCGGAATTGCGAAAGGCGCGAGGGTAGCCCACGCGCCTTTTTCCTGTTTTGAAGAAGGGGTTCAGCGCACGCTGGCCAGAAAGGCTCGCGTTTCCAGGTGCTGCGGATCGCCGAAAATCTGTTCCGGCGCCCCGATTTCGGCCATGATCCCCTTGTGGAAATAGGCCACGCGGTCTGACACGTCGCGGGCAAAGGCCATTTCATGCGTCACACAGATCATGGTCATACCTTCCTCGGCCAGCATCTTCAGCGTCTCCAGCACCTCACCCACAAGCTGCGGGTCCAGCGCCGAGGTGACCTCGTCGAACAGCATGTAATCCGGCGACATGGCCAGCGCGCGGGCAATCGCCATGCGCTGCTGCTGCCCGCCTGACAGGCGCGAGGGGAAGGTGGACAGCTTGTCGCCCAGCCCGACGTGGCGCAACTGCTTTTCCGCAATCGCCTCGGCTTCCGCCTTGTCGATCCCCAGCACCTTGCGCGGTGCCAGCGTCACGTTTTCCAAGACGGTCAGATGCGGAAAGGCGTTCCATTGCTGGAACACGATCCCGATCTTCTGGCGCAGCCTGTTCAGGTCGGTCGTGCGGGCGTGAACCTCGGTGCCATCCACAAGGATACGGCCGGAATCAATGGGCTCCAACCCGTTGATGCAGGTCAGCAGCGTCGATTTCCCCGACCCCGAGCCCCCGATTACGGTGACAACCTCGCCCTTTTCCACCGTCAGGTCGATGCCCTTGAGAACCTTGAGCGGACCAAAGGATTTGTGGACGTTCTGGATCTCAATCATGGGACCACCTTTTTTCAAGATACCCGCCGAAACGGGCCAGCGGGAAGCTGATGAGGAAGTAGAAGGCACCGCAGATCAGCAGCAGAAAAAGCGGCTCTTGCAGGCGGGTGATCAGGATCTGGGTGGATTTCAGCAATTCGGTCACCTGCACCACATAGACCAGCGCGGAATCCTTCATCACGCCAAGCGCAAGCCCGATCCACGACGGGAGCGCGATCCGCGTCGCCAGCGGGGCCACGATATAGCGCATGTCCTGCATCCAGCTCATGCCCAGCGACCGCGCCGCGCGGCGGGTGGTGGCAGGCACCGCGTCGATGCCGCCGCGCACGATCTCGGCGCAATAGGCGGCAGTGTAGAGCGACAGCACACCGCAGGCCACGGTGAAGCCCGAAACCTGAAGGCGCAGCACCATGCCCATGAAGGCATTGGCAAGGACAAGCTGGATCAGCAGCGGGACCGAGCGGAAGATATCCAGAAAGAAGGTCAGCGGCAGCGACAGCTTCGCACCAAGCTGCACCCGGATCACGCCAAACAGGATGCCGAGCAGAGTGCCGATGGCCACGGAAATCGCGGTGACGAGGATCGTCATGCCCGCGCCCTTGGCCAGAAAAACCAGATCGGCGGCGGAAAGAGCGGTATTGAACATGGTGGACCCTCTCAATACCGGAACAGGCGTGCGGCGATCAGGCGCGCGCCCAGTGTGATGATCTTGGTGATGACGTAGAACAGCACCCCGGCGATGGCGAACAACTCGAAGGTGCGGAAGGTCAGCGCGTTCAGATCCTGCGTGATGCCGTAAAGATCGGCATTCATGCCCACCGTCACGCCCAGAGAGGTCATCAGAACCGCCCAGACCATCTGGTTGGTCATCGGCAGGAAGGAAATGCGCAGCATCTGTGGCAGGATGATGTAGCGGAAGGCTTGCAGCTGCGACATGCCCAGCGACCGCCCGGCCCGCGTCTGTGTCTCGGGGATGGCCTTCAGCGCGCCGCGGAAATTCTCGGCCAGATAGCCTGCATTGTTGAAGGTGATGCCGATGAGCAGCGAGACGAAGGGGCTGAAGTGGATGCCGAAGCTGGCAACCCCGAAATGCGCCATGTAGATCTGGAACAGGGCAGGGGTGTTGCGCGCAATCTCGACCCAGCCGGTTGCGATGCCGCGCAGGGCGCGCGCGCCGGACAGGCGCAGCAGGGTCAACAGGATGGCAAGCGCAATGCCGATCAGCATCGATAGCACCGCCACCTCCATCGTCACCACCGCACCGTCCAGCATCTTCGGAAGCCGGGCCAGCGCCTGGTTCCATTGGAAGGTGTAACCGAACATTGCTGTCTCCGGCCTGGGGACGCGGAAGGACAGGCGGTGCGGACGACCCGCGCCGCCTGCCGTTCCGGCATCCGGTCAGCGATAGGCGTTCGGCACGGTCAGCGCGGGCAGCGCGCCACCAACCCATTTTTCATACAGTTCCGCATACCGGCCGGTGCGGATCTGCTGGTTCACGAACAGGTTCAGATAGTTGATCAGGCCGTATTCATCGCGGTTGGTGAACAGCGCGACATAATCGGTGTCGAAGGGCGCCTTGCCGACCACCGAAATACCCGGAAAGTTGCCGGTTTTGACATTGGCCATGGCCACGGTCGAGGTGGAAACGGTGGCATCCAGTTGTCCCTGGCTGAGCGCGAGGAACACATCGGCCTGCGTCTGGTAGGGGCGGAACTCGCCTTCGCCCCAGGCGGTGACCTGCTGCTCCAGCGCGATGGCCTCGTAGGTGCCAGCGACGGCGCCGACCGTGTGGCCCTTCATGTCGTCATAGGATTTGATGCCCGCCGCGTCGTTCGAGGTCACGGCCATTTCAAAGGCGAAATAGGGGATGGAAAAGCCGACGGTCTTGGCCCGTTCCAGCGTGTCCGAGGTCGAGGCGACGCCGACATCCACGCGCCCCGACATCAGCGCCGGAATGCGCTCGGGGAAGGGGGTTTCGACGATCTCTGCGGTGACGCCAAGCGCCTTTGCCAGATCGTTGCAGTAATCGACGTCAAAGCCCTCCGGCGCGTTGTTGGCATCGCGCATCCCCATCGGCGGGAAGTCCAGCACGACCGCACAGCGCAGCGTGCCTGAAGCGATGATGTCGTCCAGCTTGTCGGCATGGGCCATGCCCGCAAGGCCGGTCGCCGCCAGCAGGACGGCGGTCAGGGTCAGCTTTTTCATTTGTTGTTCCTCTCTGTTGATTCTTGCGCGAACATGACTGGATTTATTTTTTATAGCAAGAATTTTTCTTTTATGAAAAACTGTGGTGCAGATGGAAAATTCCTGCTATGCCGCATCCACGATCTAACGCGCTGGTTTTGCGCCGTTATATGCAGCCGCCGGAAGCGCCCGGCTCGGGCGGGTTGCGTCAATGAAACGCCGTGCGGCTGGAAAAACCGGCTGTCGACACATGCAGAAGGGGCCTCCCATGACTTTCGCACCCAGTGGCAAACACCTGATCGCAGGCGCATGGATCGGGAGCGAACACACCTTCCTGACGGAGCCTGCCCATGGTCCGGCGCATGAATTTTCCGTCGGCACACCGGCGCTGGTGGATCAGGCCGTGCAGGCCGCGGAACAGGCGTTTCGCATCTATGCGCAGGTGTCGCGCGCGGCACGGGCTGATTTTCTGGATTCCATCGCCGAGGAGATCGAGGCCCGCGCCGAGGCGATCACCGTTATCGGTGCGCAGGAAACCGGCCTGCCCGAGGCGCGCCTGAACGGCGAGCGCGGCCGCACCACGGGCCAGCTGCGCCTTTTCGCGCAGCATATCCGCGCGGGCGAATATCTGGACCTGCGCCACGATCCCGACCTGCCAGACCGCCAGCCGCTGCCGCGCCCCGATCTGCGCATGATGCAGCGTCCCATCGGCCCGGTCGCGGTGTTCGGCGCCTCGAACTTCCCGCTGGCCTTCTCGACCGCGGGGGGGGATACGGCGGCGGCGCTGGCGGCGGGCTGTCCGGTGGTGGTCAAGGGGCATGGTGCCCATCCCGGCACCGGCGAGATCGTCGCACAAGCGATCCACGCCGCCATCCTCCGCTGCGGCATGCCTGCGGGCGTCTTCTCGCTGGTGCAGGGAGGGCGGCGCGATGTGGGGCAGGCGCTTGTGCAGCATCCGCTGATCAAGGCGGTGGGCTTCACCGGCTCGCTGGCCGGGGGGCGGGCGCTGTTCGACCTCTGCGCGCAACGCCCTGAACCAATTCCGTTCTTTGGGGAACTGGGTTCGGTGAACCCGATGTTCCTGCTACCCGAGGCGGTGGCCCGTCGCGGGGGCGAGATTGGCCGGGGTTGGGCGGCCTCGCTGACCATGGGGGCCGGACAGTTCTGCACCAATCCGGGTATTGCCGTCGTCATCGACGGGACGGAAGCGGATGCTTTGGTCGAGGCGGCCCGCGCCGCGCTGGCCGAAACCGGCGCGCAGGTGATGCTGACCGAAGGCATTGCCGCCGCCTATGAAAGTGGCGCTGCGACGATGGCGCGTCAGGCCGGGGTGCAGGAACTGCTGACCTCCATGTGTGACCGCCGGGCGGTGAAACCCTTCCTGTACCGCGTCGCCGCGTCTGACTGGCTGGGCAACCATGCACTGTCGGACGAGGTGTTCGGACCGCTGGGTCTGGTGGTCACGGTGCGCGATGCGGCAGAGATGGTGCAGGTGGCTGAAAGCTTCCAGGGTCAGTTGACGGCGACGCTGCACATGGATGACGACGACGTGCCCTTGGCCCGCGATCTGTTGCCGGTCCTGGAACGCAAGGCCGGACGCGTCCTCGCCAACGGGTTCCCCACCGGGGTCGAGGTCTGCGACAGCATGGTTCACGGCGGCCCTTATCCCGCGTCAACGAATTTCGGGGCAACCTCGGTCGGGACGCTGTCGATCCGCCGTTTCCTGCGGCCGGTCTGCTATCAAAACATCCCTGAAAGCCTGCTCCCGGTCGCCTGATCGGCGGATCACTTTATATAAGTCGAGCTGCGTTCACGCCGCCGCCCTCGCCTGTCCTGTCAACTTCTGGCTTTGAGGGGCCATGAAGTTTGGGGGCCGGGTTCCGTCGGTCAGACCTTTTCCAGCAGCAGGGCCGCGCCTTGACCGACGCCGATGCACATGGTTGCCAGTGCATAACGTGCATCGCCTTTTGCAAGATCCAGCGCGGCGGATCCTGCAATCCGTGTGCCTGACATGCCGAGCGGGTGGCCAAGCGCAATGGCGCCGCCGTTGGGATTGACGCGCGGGTCGTCAGCAGAAAGCCCAAGCCCTTGCAGCACCGCAAGGGCCTGTGCGGCGAAAGCCTCGTTCAGTTCAATGGGGCCGAGCGCATCAATCGTGATCCCGGCAAGCCCAAGCAGCTTTTGCACCGCGGGCACCGGCCCATAGCCCATGACACGCGGGGCAACCCCGGCTGAGGCCGCTCCGACAATCCGGGCGACCGGGGTCAGCCCGTAACGGCGGGCTGACTCGGCCGAGGCAATGATCAGCGCCGCCGCCCCGTCGTTCACACCGCTGGCATTTCCTGCGGTGACCGAACCATCCGGCCGGGTGATCGGGCGCAGTTTTGCCAGGTCCTCCAGTGTTGTTGCGCGCGGATGTTCGTCCTGTGCCACCGCGATGGTCCTTCCTCGCCCGAGGGAAACCGTAACGGGCAGGATCTCCGCCGCAAAGCGCCCTTTGGCCTGTGCCGCCGCCGCCAGTTGTTGCGAACGCAGCGCAAAGGCATCCTGATCGGCGCGGGAAATGGCATAATCGTCGGCAAGGTTCTGCGCGGTCTCTGGCATGGACTCGGTGCCGTACTGCGCCTTCATCTTTGGGTTCACGAAGCGCCAGCCGATCGTCGTGTCATACACTTCGGCCGCGCGGCCCCATGCGGTTGCGGATTTCGGCATCACGAAAGGCGCGCGGGTCATGCTTTCAACCCCTGCTGCGATGGCCAGCTGCACATCGCCCGCCCGCACGGCCCGCGCGGCGGCGGCCACCGCCTCCAGCCCCGAACCGCAAAGCCGGTTCACGGTGACACCCGGCACGGTCTGCGGCAGGCCCGCCAGCAGCAGCGCCATGCGCGCGACATTGCGGTTATCCTCGCCTGCCTGATTGGCGCAGCCCATCCAGACCTCTTCGACGGCCGACGGATCAAGGGCAGGATTGCGCGCCAGCAGCGCCGCCAGCGGGATTGCCGCCAGATCATCGGTCCGCACCGTTGCAAGGGCACCGCCATAGCGGCCGATAGGGGTGCGGATGTAGTCGCAGATGAAAGCGTCGGTCATGGTTTCCTCGTGAGGTCGGTCAGGCTGCGGCCGGTTGTGGTTGCCTTGCGCAGAAGTGCGGGCACGCCCCATGACAGCGGATCAGCGGCGGCGAAACTGTCGATGCGACCAAGGATACCGGCCAGCCCCAGCCTTTCGGCATAATGCATCGGACCGCCGCGCCAGCGCGGAAAGCCGTAGCCATGCACCATCACAAGGTCGATATCTGCCGGGGTATCGGCAATGCCTTCTTCCAGCAGTCGCGCGCCTTCCTCGATCATCGAAGTTGTGGCGCGGGTGATGATTTCCTCGTCGGAAAACAGCCGCCGCAACAGCCCGGCCCGCGCGCTTTCGGCGGCGACAAGCTGGTTGATCCGGCTGGAAGAGACGGGTTTTCCATCCTCGTAATCATACCAACCCGCGCCGGTCTTGCGACCAAGGCGGCCGGTTTCCTCGACGATCCTGTCGGCGATGGGGATGTAGCGGAAGCCGGGTTTCCGAGCCCAGCCCAGCCGCTTGCGATTGGCGTAGGCGATGTCGAGACCCGACAGATCCTGCACCTCGTATGGCCCCATCGCCATGCCGAAGCCGCGCATCGCCGCGTCGATCTGCGCGGGCAACGCACCCTCGATCAGCATGACGTCGCAGGTCTGGCGATAGCGGGTCAGGATGCGGTTGCCGATAAAACCGTCGCAGACTCCGGCCCGCACCGGGATCTTGCCAAGCCGCGCGGCAAGGTGCAGCACGGTGGACAGCGTTTCGGCGGATGTATCGCGGGCGCGGATCACCTCGACCAGCTTCATCAGATGCGCAGGGCTGAAGAAATGCAGCCCCAGAAACCGGCCCGGCGCGCGCAGCCCTTCGGCGATACGGTCAGGGTCCAGATAGGATGTGTTGGTGGCAAGGATTGTGGTTTCCGGCAGGGCCGCATCCAGCGCGGCAAAGACCTGCCGCTTGACGGCCAGATCCTCGAACACCGCCTCGATAGCGATCTGCGCGGGCGGCAGCGCGTCATAGCCAACATGAAAGGTATGGCGCGCGGCCTGCGTGGCCTCGGCCTGTATGGCGGTCGTTTTGCCGCGCACCACCGCCTCGGCATAAAGCCGCGCGACGTTCGAGCGCGCGCGGTCCGCCCCGGCGGCATCGGTTTCGACCAGCGCGACCGAAACACCGACACCCGCCAGCGCATAGGCGATAGCGGCGCCCATGGTGCCGCCACCGACCACCACGGCGCTGTCGAGCAGATCGCCGCCTTTGCGCCCCAGCGCGGCGGCCGCGCGTTCGGCGAAGAACAGATGGCGCAGCGCCGCCGCCTGATCCGATGTCTTCAGCGCAAGGAAGGTTGCGCGTTCCTGCGCCAACCCTTCGGCCAGCGGCAGGCGGGCGGCAGCGGCGACAAGGTCGATGGCTGCAACAGGGGCAGTTTGCCCCGGCAGGCGTCGCGCGGCAAGCTTGCGCGCCTTGTCGAGTGCGGCCGGATCATCGACGGGCATGGGCCGTGATCCTGTTGCGGGGCGATCCGGCAGCGCGCAGGTCGCGGCGACGACAACCGGGTCGTCGACTATCCCATCGACAAGGCCCAGCCGCAGCGCCTCGGCCGCGCTGATCACCCGGCCCTCGGCGATCAGCGCCAGCGCGGGGGCAAGCCCGATCAGCCGGGGCAGGCGTTGTGTGCCCCCGGCGCCGGGCACCACACCCAAGGTAACTTCGGGCAGGCCCAGTGTGGCGGTGGGCGCTGCGATGCGGGCGGCACAGGCCAGCGCCAGCTCCAGCCCGCCCCCCAGCGCCGCGCCGTTGATCGCGGCCACCACCGGCACCGGAAAGCCCTCGATCCGCGCGACCACATCGGGCAGATGCGGCGGCATCGGCGGCCGGTCGAATTCCTTCGCATCGGCCCCGGCGACGAAGGCGCGCCCCGCGCCTGTCAGCGCGACCCGCGCCACCCCGGCCGTTTCGGCGGTGTCCAGCGCCGCCATCAGCCCTGCACGCACAGCTTGTGACGTCACATTCACCGGCGGGTTGTCGATGGTGATACGGGCGATGTCGCCCTCGATGACACAAAAGACCGGATCGGACATTCAGACCTCAGAGATGCGGATGAAGGCCACCCGAGACGGCCATGATCTCGCCCGTGACGAACCGGGCGGGTTCCGAGGCGAAGAAGGCGACCGCCTCTGCGATTTCCTCGGGTTCGGCCATGCGCGGGATGCACGCGCCTGCGGTCAGGCGCGTGGCCTCGGTCTCGGGCATGTTGCGGGTGACGGAGGTGCGGGTCAGCCCCGGCGCCACCGCGTTGACGGTGATCGCGGGCGCGAGTTCGGCCGCGAGCGAGCGGGTCAGCGAGGCCACCCCCGCCTTGGCCGCCGCGTAATCGGCCTGCCCTTTCTCGCCGCCGAAGACGATTGTGGCGAAATTGACGATGCGCCCGGCGCCACGATCCAGCATCCCGGGTGCAAAGGCGCGGATCAGGTGGAAACAGCCCATCAGGTTAAGGTCGAAGGTGGCACGCCATTGCACCTCGGTCATGTCCAGCAGCGGCGTGTAAAGCTGCGCAGAGCGTAACCCGCCCACCGTGTTCACCAGCACGTCGATCCCGCCAAACGCCGCCAGCGCGGCTTCGGCAAAGGCGCCCGCCTCGACCTGGCCGGTCACGTCACCGCGCATGGCGACGATTTCCAGCGCGGGAAATTCGGTGCGCAAAAGGGCGGCATTGGCGTCAAGCCGCGTGCCCGAAATATCGGTCAGCGCCATGGCCCGTGCGCCCGCTTGCGCCAGACGCCGCGCGATGGCCAGCCCCATCGGCCCGCCCGCCCCTGTCACGGCGACGCGCGGGGTGGTCAGCAGCGCGGCAGTCATGTCCGCCGCGCCTCGTATTCGGCCTTCAGCTCGTTGCGCAGCGCGAATTTCTGGATCTTGCCCGAGGCAGTGGCGGGCAGCCGGTCGCGCAGTTCCAGCCGTTCGGGGAAATACTGCTTTGCCAGCCGCTGCGCACCAAGGAAGGCCGCCATTTCGGCAAAGTCGATGGTCTGACCTGGCTTCGGCACGATGAAGGCGCAGGCACGTTCGCCCAGCCGGTCGTCGGGATAGGCGACAATGGCGACCTGATGCACGGCGGGGTGCTTGTAAAGCAGCGCCTCGACCTCGACCACCGGGATATTCTCGGCCCCCCGGATGATGACATCCTTGGAACGACCACAGATGCGGATATAGCCTGCTTCGTCCATCCGGGCGATGTCGCCGGTGTCGAACCAGCCCTCGGCGTCGGTGTTATTCCACTGAGGGCGTTTCAGATAGCCCACGAAGTTGGAACAGCCCCGGACGTAAAGCTCACCCTCGTGGCCGGGCGGGACGGGGGCGCCATCGGTGCCGCGGATCTGCAACTCCATTCCCGGCAGCACGAACCCGTCGGTCTGGACCGAACGGCTGTCGGGATCGGAAGGCGCGACCACGGTCACCGCACCGTTCTCGGTCATGCCCCAGGCCGAAAGCACCTTGGCGCCCAGCACCGCCTGCGCCCGTTCCACCAGCGGCCCCGGGATCGCGGTGCCCGCACACAGGAAGATGCGGAGCGAGCGGCTGTCGGTGCCGCCTTCTGCCACCGCGTTCGACAGGTCCATGAGGAACGGGGTGGAGGCCATGGTGAAGGTCACCCGGTCCTCGGCGATCACCCGCGCGGCCAGATCCTTGTCCCAGCTATCCATCAGGACCATGCGGGCGCCAAGCATGACAGGCAGAAGGAAACCATACATGAAGCCGGTCTGGTGGGCCATGGGCGAGGCCATCAGCACGATGTCCCCGGCCCCGAGACCCAGCCGCCCGGCATAGGCCACGAGGTTCGAATACATCGTGTTCGCGGTATGCATCACCCCCTTCGGCTCGCCCGTGGTGCCGGAAGTGTAGATGAGCTGGCAAACATCGTTCGCGTCACCCCGCGCCGTCGCGGACAGCGCGTGCAGATCGGCGCTCGCCTCAAGCGCGGGGTCAAGCAGCAGCGCGTCAAAGCTGTTCGCGCCGCTGCCACCGGCAACGATGATATGTTGCAGGTCCGGCAGATCGGGGCGCATGCCCTCGGCCATGGTCTCGTGGTCGAAGCCGCGAAACAGTTTCGGCACCACAAAGGCGCGCGCCTCGCCGTGTTTCAGCATGAAGCGCAGCTCATGCTCGCGGAAGATCGGCATGACCGGGTTGAACACGATGCCGAGCTTGCGGCAGGCGATGTAAAGCACGACGAACTCCCACGAATTCGAAAGCTGGCAGGCCAGCACGTCGTCCTTCACCAGACCCAACCGATGCAGACCCGCCGCCGCGCGCCACGACAGCGCGTCGATTTCCGCCCAGGTCAGATCGCGCCGCCCGCCCTCGGCCACGGTAATCGAGGTCAGCGCCTGCGCCTCGGGCTGGCGGGCCAGACAATCCTCGAAGTAATCGAGCAGCGTCTTGCCCGGCCAGAAGCCCGCTTCCTCCATCGCCTTGCGGCGCGGCTCCATCAGAACGGCATCGAATTCCATGGTCTCTCCTCCCCTGTTCGCCTCAGCCCGCCACGGCGGCCCGGCCGGCCCGCTCGCGGGCGATGATGTTCTTCATGATGTGCGCGGTGCCGTCGCCGATCTGGAGCCCGAGCACATCGCGCAGGCGCTGTTCGAACGGCAGTTCGTTCGAATAGGCGGCATGACCATGGATCAACAGGCAGGCGTGGATCGCCTCGTAGGACAGAAGCGGCGGCCACCATTTCGCCATTGCGGCCTCGGCCACATGTGGCAGGCCCTGATCCTTGAGCCAGAGCGCATTGAGGCTGAGAAGCCGCGCCCCTTCGACCCGCGTGTCGAAATCGGCAAGCTGATGGGTGATGCCCTGAAACGCCGCCAGCGGTTTGCCGAAAGCCTTGCGTTCGCCGATATAGGCCCAGGCCTCGTCAAGCGACTGCCGCGCGGTGCCAAGGCATTGCAACCCGATCAGCGGGCGCGAGAAATCGAAGCCCTGCATCACCTGGACAAAGCCCTTGCCCTCTTCACCCAGGCGGTTGTCAACCGGCACGCGCACATTGTCGAAGAAGATCGACCCGCGCCCGATGGCGTGCTGGCCCAGATCGGTGAAGCGCGTGGTCGAAATGCCGGGCGTGTCCATCGGCACGAAGACGGCGGTGATGCCCTTGGCCTTGTCCTCGGGGCGACCGGTGCGGGCAAAGACCACGGCACCCTTGGCTTGATCGGCGGCGGAAATCGAGGTCTTCTCGCCGTTGATGACGTAATGGTCGCCCACCCGCTCCATCCGCAGGCCAAGGTTCCCCGCGTCTGATCCGCCGCGCGGTTCGGTCAGGGCGATGGCGATCATCAACTCGCCCGCGATCAACTTCGGCAGCCATTCGCGCTTGATTTCATCATTGGCGAAATTGGCGAGGATCTGACCGTTCAGCGAGGCGAGGATATTGATATAGCCGAAGTTGAAATCGCCGCGCGCGATTTCCTCGATAATCACGCCGGAATAGATGGAGCCGGCACCAAGCCCGCCGAATTCCTCGGGCAACTCGGGGGCGATCAGGCCGAGGCTGCCCATCTCGCGCACCAGATCGGCGCCGAAACCGCCGGCGCGTTCGCGCGCCTGATAGCCGGGGGCCAGCTTCTCGGTGGCGAATTTGCGCGCCAGATCGCGCAGCGCGTTCAATTCCTCGGTGTCGAAGATCGTGGGATACATGGCGTCCTCATTGAACCATCAGATATTTGCGGGTGATCTCCGGGTCGGCATAGAAGCCGTCCACGGTACCGGCCCAGACCGTCGCGCCCCGGTCGATGACGTGAACCCGGTCGGCGCAGCGGCGGATCGTGTTCAGCGCCTGTTCCGAGACGATCATCGACACGCCCTCGCGTTTCAGGGCAAGGATGGCGTCCACCACCTCCTCGGCGATCTTTGGGGCCAGCCCTTCATGCGGCTCGTCCAGCAGCAGGAGCTTCGGGCAGGTCAGCAGTGCGCGGGCGATGGACAGCATCTGTTGCTCACCCCCGCTCATCACGCCGGCCTTGCGGTGGCGGTAGTCGTGCAGTTGCGGGAACAGCGCGAAGACCTCGTCCACCGACCAGCGGCGGCGGTCCTGCGCCGCAACGGGGCGCGGCACACGCAGGTTTTCCAGCACGCTGAGGGAGGCAAACACCCGACGATCCTCGGGCACATAGCCCACGCCGCGGCGGATCACCTCATGCGGGCGCAAGCCGGTCAGTGGGCTGCCCTCGAACAGGATCTCGCCGCCGGTGACCGCGATCTGGTCGCGCACGATGGATTTCATGGTGGAGGATTTTCCGACGCCATTGCGGCCGATCAGGCAGACCACCTCGCCCGGCGCGGCCGAGATGTCCACGCCGTTCAGCACCTCGGCCTTGCCATAGGCGGCGTGCAGGTTGCGGATTTCAAGCATCAGTGGCCCCCTCCCAGATAGACGGCCTGAACCTCGTCATTGGCCTTGATCTCGGATGGCGTGCCGGCGGCCAGCACGGCGCCGCGCACCATGACGGTGACGCGCTGGGCGATCTTCATCACCACGTCGATGTCATGTTCGACGAAGATCAGCGTGCGCCCTTCGGCATCGACACGGGCGGCGACCATCTCCATCAGGGCGTGGCGTTCCTTGATCGACATGCCGGCGGTGGGTTCATCCAGCAGCAGCAGGTCCGGCTCGCCCACCAGCGCCATGCCGAATTCGAGGCGCTTGCGGTCGCCCAGCGAAAGGTCGGCCACCCGGTCGCGGGCGCGATCCGCCAGACCCACGGTTTCCAGCATGGCGCAGGCCTGCCCGGACCGTTCGGCATAGATGCGGCGCGACAGGCTGGCCCATTGCCCCGAGGCGATGACATGTGCCGCCATCATGTTTTCCAGAACGGTCATTTGCAGGAAGGCGCGGCTGATCTGGAAGGTGCGGCCGATGCCACGTCGGGCGAGGGCGGCGGGGGGGAGGGCGGTGACGTTTTCGTCCTTGAACAGCATCTGCCCCTCGACGCCGGAAAGCTGCCCTGCCACGCAGGCGATGAAGGTGGATTTTCCGGCGCCGTTCGGGCCGATCAGCGCGTGCCGCTCGCCGCGCGGAATATCCAGCGAGATGTCGCGCAGCGCGACGAAGGCGCCATAGCTTTTGCGGATGTGGCGGGCGGAAAGGATGGCTTGCATCACTTGTCCCCTTTCCGGTTCAGGCCAAGGCGGTGCAGCAGCCCGACAAAGCCGCGCGGCATCATCAGGCAGATCGCCAGCAGCACGAAGCCCAGCACCAGTTCCCATTCGTGAATGAACTTCGGCACGACGGAGGACAGCAGTTGATAGATCACCGCGCCCCAGACCCCGCCGGCAAAGCTGTTCAGCCCGCCCAGAACCACCATGATGAGCGCATCCAGCGTCAGCCCCAGCCCCGCGTAATCGGGAAAGACCGCGCCATGCAGCACCGCGTAAAGCGTGCCGGCGATGCCCGCGAAGAAAGAGGCGATGACAAAGGCGGTCAGTTGCACCTTGCGCGCGCCCAGCCCCAGCGCCTCGGCCCGCGCACGGTCCTGCCCGACGGCGCGGATCATCAACCCCAGCGGCGATTTCACGATGGCCCAGAGCGCCAGCAGCGCCAGCGCCACGGTCCAGAGCGCGACACTGGCATAGCCCGCCTCGGACAGGCCCAGACGCGGGGTCATGAAGCCGGTGATGCCGGTATCGCCGCCGGTCACGTCATACCACTGGAACAGCACGGTATAGGTGATCTGCGCGCAGGCGAGCGTCAGCATGGCAAAATAGATCTCGGTCAGCCGCACGCAAAGCGCCCCGAAGATCAGCCCGCCAAGCGCCGCGACCAGCGGCCCCACCACCAGCGCCGCCTCGGGCGGCAGGCCCGCCCGCACCACCGCCAGCGTGAAGCCGTAGGCGCCAAGGCCGAAATAGGCGGCATGGCCAAAGCTGACCATGTGGCCAAAGCTCATCAGCAGGTTCAGCGAGGCAGCAAACAGCGCGAGGATGGCCACCTCGGTCAGCAGCGTCGAGGTGGAGGCCGGGGCGAAGCGGTTCACCGCCTCGATCCCCGCCAGCAACGGCAGAAGCAGCTTCCAGTTCACCGAAGCACGGGCGACAGCGGCCCAGAGCGCACGCGGATCGGTCATCGGGCAGACCCTCCCTGACGGCCCATCGAACGCGCGATCAGCACCAGCGCCATGATGAGGAAGATCAGCACCATCGACAGGCGCGGGAAATACATCACCCCGATGGCCTTGGTGATGCCGACGACCAGCGCGCCGGCCAGCGCGCCGTAAAGATTGCCAAGCCCCCCGATCACGCAGACGATGAAGGCAGAAACGATGACCGTGGTATCCAGCAGGTGATTGACCTCGCCGTAGGGCGCGGCCAGCCCGGCCAGAAAGGCGCCGGCGGCAAAGACCGCGGTGAAGATCAGCATTTCATTCACGCCGCACAGCGCGACCATGCCGCGATCATCGGTGCCCGCGCGCAACAGGATCCCGGCGCGGGTGAAATAGATGGTCCAGATCATCGCGCCGACCACCACCAGCCCCGCAAGGAACACGACAACCGGGAACAGCGGGAATAATTGCCGCCGATCTGAAGCGCGCCCATCAGCATGTCGGGCATCGGCACGCTCAGGCTGTTCGGCCCCCAGATCAGCCGCACGGTATCGCGCAGGATCAGCACCAGCGCGACAGTCACGATCAGCTGCATCAGCCCGTCGGCGCCATAGATGCGGCGCAGGGCCAGCATCTCGAACACCACACCCAGGATCGAGACGACCACACCCGCCAGCACGACAGCGGCGAAAAACCCCCACAATGTGCCCGGCGCGATCAGCGGCACCAGCTCGTAAGTCAGGATCGCGCCCAGCATGTAAAGCGAGCCATGCGCGAAGTTGATGATGCGGGTCACGCCGAAAATCAGCGTCAGGCCCGAGGCGATCAGGAAAAGCGTCATGCCTTCCATGAGCCCGTTGACGAGCTGGATCCAGAACATTGCAAACTCCGGGGGGGGGAACGCGGCGCCGGCCCGGAGGGGCCAGCGCCGGCTGGGTCACTTCGCGGCTTCGCGCGCCTTGAGGATGAAATCTTCGGACGGCATCAGCGGCGCGCCCTCGAATTTCTCGACCTCGGTCAGGATCGGGAAGTCATAGCCATCGACCTTGCCGGCCTTGCCCACATAGACCGGCGCATTCATCTGCCCGTCCATCGCGCGGACCTTCAGCCCGGCTTCGCGCAGCCCGTCAAAGGTGACCTCGCCCACCGCCGCCATCAGCGCATCGGGCGCGACCGAGCCGGCCTTTTCGGCCGCCGCCGCATAGAACTTCAGCCCGTCATAGGCGTTGATGGCCCAGTCGGTCGGGTATTCCTTGAATTCGGCGCGATAGGCCTCGATGAAGCCGGTCACCGCCGGGGTTTGTTACAGCGCGAAGAACGGCGCGCGCGAGATGCCGTAAACATGGTCCGCCGGCATGGCGGCGCCCTGCGATTGCAGCGTATCCACCGTCATCAGCGTCACGAGGTTGGTGCGCTGGAAGAAGCCGAAGCCCGGCCCCTGTTTAAGCACCGCCCCCAGCGACGGCCCGAACAGCGGCGCGAACACCGCGTCAGGTTCCTGCGCCAGCGTGGCGGTGATGTAAGGCGCCATCGCGGTTTCGCCGACCTTGGCATAGATCGGGTCGGCAAAGACCACATCGGGGCGCAGCGCCTTCAGCCGTTCGGTGAAGGCCGCGACCGAGGTATGCCCCCATTCGTGATCCGACCCGAGCGCCGAGATCTTCTTCCACTCCGGCTTTTTCGCGACATATTCGGCGGCGGCATAGGCCTCCATCGTGGCATTGGCCTGCACCTGCCAGAAATAGGGCTGGTAAAGCTCGATATTGGCGCGTTGGGTCGATCCGATGGCGGCGTAGAACGGCACCTTCAGCTCGCCCGAGACCGCGCTTTCCGCCAGCATCACCGCCGAGGAACAGACGCCGGTCAGCACGTCGATCTTTTCATCCGAGATCAGCTCACGCGCGACCTTGGCGCCTTCGTCGGGCTTGGTCTGGGTGTCGCGCACGATCAGCTCCACCGGGCGGCCGAGGATGCCGCCGGCGGCGTTGATCTCGGCCGCCGCGATTTTGGCGCCGTTCAGCCCGTCCTCGGCCAGCGCCGCGCAGGCGCCGGTCAGGTCGGCAGCAAAGCCGACCTTCACCGGGCCGCCTTCGGCCACCGCCTGCCCCGCAAGAGCCGCCGAAAGCGCGAGTGTCACGACCGCGGCGCGGCCTTTCGTCGATGCAAGCATGAACTCCTCCCTGAGTATGCTTAGGCTTTGATTATTCTAGAATTTCCGAAAATCCGGCTTGCGCTTCTCCTTGAAGGCGATGCCGCCTTCCCTGGATTCATCGGTGTCGTAGTAGAGGCTGAGCGCATACATGCCCAAACCGGCGATCCCGCGCTGATGCTCGGTATCGACATTGAAGCTGCGCTTGGCGATGGCGATGGCGGTGGGCGATTTCTCCATGATCTCGGCGCACCAGCGATCCACCTCGGCATCCAGCTGGTCGTCGGGCACCACGGTGTTCACCAGACCCATGGCCAGCGCCTCGGGCGCCTTGTAGCGGCGGCAGAGATACCAGATCTCGCGCGCCTTCTTCTCGCCCACCACGCGGGCAAGGAGGGCGGTGCCGAAGCCCGGATCGACCGAGCCGACCTTGGGGCCGACCTGACCGAATTGCGCGGTTTCGCTGGCGATGGTGAAATCGCAGATCGTGCACAGCACATTGCCGCCGCCTACGGCATAGCCGCGCACCTTGGCAATCACCGGCTTCGGCACATCGCGGATGATGGAATGCAGATCCTCCATCGGCAGGCCGATGGTGCCGCGCCCGTCATACTGCCCTTCATGCGCGGATTGGTCGCCGCCGGTGCAGAAGGCCTTCGACCCCGCCCCAGTCAGCACGATGACGCCGATCTTCTTGTCCCAGCCCGCCCTGTTGAAGGCATGGATCAGTTCTTCGCAGGTGCGGCCCCGGAAAGCGTTCATCTTGTCCGGGCGGTTGATGGTGATGGTGGCGACGCCGGCCTTCACCTCGTAAAGGATGTCGGTATAGTCCATCGGGTTTCCTTCAGCCGTGCATGGTCAGGCCGCCCGAGACGGAAATCGTCTGGCCGGTGATGAAGGCGGCGTCGTCGCTCGCCAGGAACAGGATCGCGCCGGGCAGGTCGTCGGGGCGACCAAGGCGCCCCATCGGCACCGCCTTGGCGAAAGCCACGCGCAGCTTTTCCTTGTCGCCCGCGGCTTCCATGAAATTCTCCAGCATGCCGGTTTCGGTCACGCCGGGGCAGACGGTGTTGAAGGTGATGCCGTGGCGCGAATGTTCGCGTGCCAGCGTCTTCATGAAGGCGATGACGCCAGCCTTGCAGGCGGAATAGACACTTTCCCCTGACGAACCGCCGCGCCCCGCATCCGACCCGATCGAGACCACACGCCCGCCCGCGCCGCGCGCCACCATCGAGGCCAGCACCGGCTTGGTGACGTTCAGCACCGCGCGCAGGTTGATGTCGATGATCTTCGACCAGTAGTCCGGCTCCGACTTCAGGAAGGGCACGAACAGATCCCAGCCTGCATTGTTGACCAGAATGTCGATGGCGCCGAAGTCTGCCTCGACCTGTGCCACGGCAGTGGCCGTCGTGTCATGGTTGGTCAGGTCGGCGACCATGGCCATGGCCGTGCCACCTTGCGACCGGATCGCCTCCACCACCTTCGCGGCAGCTTCGGCACTGATGTCCGCAACGATGACGCGGGCGCCTTCCCCGGCAAACCGCAGACAAGTGGCCGATCCGATCCCGCCGCCCCCGCCTGTTACGACAACTACTTTCCCATTCAGGCCACGCAACGCGCTCTCCTTTCTTTACTTCAGGCCGTAGATTCCCGGCCGCGAAAATTGGGTTTTTCCAATTTTCGTGTCGAATCACCTTATCCAATGCTCTGGACGGCCTCCCTCCGTGCAGCCTGCGGTATAGGGGAAATTATGTCAATATATTTACTTTATTTTGCGATTGCGGCATCGCTTGACCGTGGCGCGAACTGGCGCCAGACTGGCGGCATGAGCGATAAGACTGATCATTCCAGGGAATTGGCGCCGCGGCTGGCGAACCGGCTGTTTTTTCGGCTCTACCAATGTGCCAACATGTTGCACAAAACCGGCACACGGGCTTTGGACGGCTACCACGTCACCACGCAGCAATGGGCTGTTCTGGGTGCGCTGACCCGGCCAGCCTTCGAAGGTGGCGTGGCAGTGGGTGACCTTGCCGCCTTCCTGCTGGTCAGCCGACAAAACCTGACCGGCGTGCTGACCCGGCTGGAGGCGATGGATTATATCGAGCGCGCGGTGGATGCGAATGACAACCGCTCGCGGCTGATTCGGCTGACGGCAAAAGGGCACAGTCTTTGGGACGAAAACATGCGTCCTGTGATTTCCGATTTCTATGACGAGGCGCTGCGCGGCTTTTCCACCGAGGACCGGATTCACATGATCCACTACCTCGACAAGATGCTGCGCAATTTCAAGGAACTGGACCCGGAGGTTCCTGTCGAAAGACGGGCGGCGGAATAACCCGCCGCCATCCCGGTTTTACAGCCCCGCGCGCTCACGCGCTTCGGTGGTCAGCGCCTTGGCGATAATGATCTGCTGGATCTGGGTGGTTCCCTCATAGATGCGGAACAGCCGCGCATCGCGGAACAGCTGCTCGGCGCGGTATTCCCTGATGTAGCCGTTGCCGCCATGCACCTGCACGTTGCGATCGGCAATGCGCCCCACGGCCTCCGACGCAAACATCTTGGCGCAGGAGGCTTCAAGGCTGACATCTTGGCCGGAATCGCGTTTGCGCGCGGCATCCAGTACCATGCAGCGCGCGGCATAGGCATCGGCCTTGCTGTCGGCAAACATGGCTTGCAAAAGTTGAAAATCAGCCAGCGGCTTGCCGAACTGGCGACGCTGCACGGCGTAACCAACCATGTCGTCGATGATCCTTTCCGAAAGGCCGACGCAGGCCGCTGCGATGTGAAGCCGCCCTTTGTCCAGCACCTTCATCGCAGTCTTGAAGCCCTGACCTTCGATCCCGCCGATAAGTTGCCCTATCGGCACCCGGCAATTGTCGAAGATCACGTCGCAGACATGGGCGCCTTGCTGGCCCAGCTTCTTTTCCGGCTTGCCAAGTGACAGGCCGGGCGTATCGCGTTCGACCGCGAAGGCCGAAACACCTGCGGCGCCCTTCTTTTCGGGGTCGGTGCGGGCCATGACTGTGAACAGACCCGCATGTGGCGCATTGGTGATGAACCTCTTGGTGCCATTCAGGATGTAGTAATCGCCCTCGCGCCGTGCCGTTGTGCGCACCGATCCAGCGTCGGACCCCACATCGGGCTCGGTCAGTGCGAAAGAGCCGATCAGGGCGCCGCTGGCAAGATCCGGCAGATATTTCGCCTTCTGTTCGGCCGTGCCGTCGATGGCGATACCCTGCATGCCGATGCCGACATTGGTGGCAAACATCGACCGGAAGGCAGGAGCGGCGCGGCCAAGCTCGAAGATCGCCAGCACCTCCTCTTCCATCGTCAGGCCCAATCCGCCGAATTCTTCCGGGGCTGTCAGGCCGAAGAGGCCAAGCTCGCGCATCTGTGCCACGATCCGCGCGGGGATCGCATCGGTTTCCGCGACTTCGGCCTCGGCCGGGATCAACTGTTCATCGACGAAACGGCGCAGGGTTGCGCAAAGCTGTGCCAGTGTATCGGAATCCAGCGCCATCAGATCCTCCCAAATTTATGACAATATATTTACTCATAATGCGGGAGGCGTTGCAACACAACTGTCGTGATTTATCAGAATATTCTAGATATATAAAGAAATTCAGAACGTGCGCTTGCTATCTTATGACAATATATTTACTATTGTTTGCGCGGAGGGTTCATCATGAAAGCTATCGTTCTACATGAACGCGGCCGGGCGGGCGTCAGCCTGTGCGATATGCCGTGCCCGGAATGTCAGCCGGGGTGGGTTCGCCTGCGCATGATCGCCGCCTCTGTCAACCGCGTCGATCTGTATATGCGTGACAGCGGTGCCGGCATCACCCATGATCTGCCGCTGATCATGGGGGTCGATGGTGTCGGCGAGGTGATCGAGGCGCCGGGCTGCCCCGGTCTCGTGCCGGGGGACCGGGTGATCCTGTATCCCTATGAATTCTGTGGCAGATGCCGTTCCTGTCTGGCCGGGGACCAGCCATTGTGCCATTCGGCCCGCATCCTTGGTGAACATCGCCATGGCACTTTCGCAGAAGAAGTTGTCCTGCCCGCGCGCAGCCTGATCCGGTTGGCACCGGATGCGGACATGGATCAGGCGGCGGTGTTGGGGGTGGCCTATCTGACGGCTTGGCGCATGGTCTTTGGCAAATCGCCTGCCGGACCCGGATCGGTGGTTCTGGTGCAGGGCGTGGGCGGTGGCGTCGCTTATGCCGCGATGCAACTGGCGCGCATGGCTGGCGCTCGGGTAATCGTCACCACGTCGGGCGCGACGAAGATCGGACATTTCCGCGCGCTCGGGGTCGAGGTCATCGATTACCGCGCCGAGGATGTGCCGAAGGCCGTGTTGCGGCTGACTTACGGCGAGGGGGCCGATCTGGTCATCGACAATGTTGGCGAGCAGACTTGGGGTGCCTCGCTGCGAAGCCTCGCGCGCGGAGGCCATCTGGTGACCTGCGGCGCGACGACCGGGGCGCATCCTTCGGCCGACATCCAGCGGCTGTTCGTGCGGCAACTGTCGATCCATGGCTCCACCATGGGGTCGATGGACGAATTTCGCCGCCTGATCCGCGCGTGGGAGGCGGGGGGCTTTACTCCTCTGATTGATCGTGCCTTTCCTCTGGCCGAGGTGCCCGCCGCTTATGATCGTCTCGATGATCCCGCCCGTATGGGCAAACTTCTCATCCGCATCGCCTGAGGTTGCAATGAGCTTCAAGACTATTCTTGTCACCACCGAAGGCGCTGTCGGCATCATCACACTGAACCGCCCCGAGGCGCTGAATGCGCTGAACCGACAACTGACCGCCGAGTTGTCGGAGGCGGCGCTGGCGCTGGATGCCGACCCTGAGATCGGCGCCATCGTGATCACAGGGTCGGAACGCGCCTTTGCCGCGGGTGCCGACATCAAGGAGTTGAAGGACAAGACCTTTGCCGAGGTTTATGAGGAACAGCTGATTACCGCGACATGGGAGGGGCTGATGCGGGTGCGCAAGCCCACCATCGCGGCAGTCTCGGGCCATGCCATCGGTGGCGGTTGCGAAATCGCGCTGATGTGCGACATCCTCATTGCCTCGGAAACCGCGCGTTTCGCGCTGCCGGAAACCGCGATTGGTGTCATTCCCGGCGCGGGTGGCACCCAGCGGCTGACCCGGATCGTCGGCAAGGCAGTGGCGATGGACATGATCCTGACCGGGCGGGCGCTGGATGCGACGGAGGCGCTGGCCATGGGATTGGTCAGCCGGGTGGTGCCGGCAGGTCAGCAACTTGTCGTGGCGACCGAGATCGCCGCGCAGGTCGCGTCACGGTCGCGCCCGGTGCTTCAACTGGCCAAAGAGGCGGTGCTGAAAGCCTATGAAACCCATCTGCAAGAGGGGCTTTATGTCGAAAGGCGGCTGCTTTACGCGACCTTCGCCCTAGAGGACCGCCGCGAGGGCATGACCGCGTTTTCCGAAAAACGTGCACCTCGGTTCCGCCATCGCTAAGCCGCAGACATCTGTGGCAGGTGGCGCCTACAGGCTGGTCAACCCACCTTGGGCATCGACAAAGGCCACCCTGTGCACTCCGGGCAGCCGTTTCCGCAAGGCATTCACCGCCGTCTGGTCAAGAAATACCAGAGCGGTGGACAGGCCATCGGCCAAGGCGGCGCTGTCAGCCTCGACCGCGACACTGGACCAAAGTGGCGCAAGCCCTTGCGGATGCTGGATATGTGGCGCGCCGCCGATCAGCGTGGCACCCGGCGCACTGAGCGCCAATGCGGTGCCGCGCAGATGCCATTCGGCAAGTTCGCCCGCCATCGGATCGGCAATGCCCAGCCGGAATGGCCCGCCCAAGGCCGCATACTCGCCCATGTTGACCAGCGCCCTTTCAAACCCGCGCCGCGCCAGATAATCGCGGACCAGATCGCTGGCATAGCCTTGCGCAACGCCGTTGAAGGTCAGCGCCTGACCGGGCGCGAGCTGCACGCCACCGTCGCGCCGCGCAATCCGCTGCCAGCCGACTGCCCCGCGCACCGTGCCCGGATCGCGACCGTCCCGTAAAGCCTGCCACAACGGCTGCACACTGGGGTCAAAGGCGCCGCCGGTCAGCCGGTGCAGCCGGTCGCTCAACGCCAGCATTCCGGCAAAGATGGCGGAGGGCGCAAGCTGGCCTGTGCTGTTCAGTCGGGTCAGTTCCGAATCGCGATAGAGGCTGAAGGCGGCCTCCACCCGCTCCATCAAGGCAGGAATGCCCGCCAGCGCGGCCTCGGCGCCCGGTCCGGCCAGCAGCACGTCACAGTCAGCCCCCAGAGCCTGCCCCTGCCAGCGCGCCTCGGCCCTTGCCCGGCCCGGCAGAATCGCCGTAGCTGCCGCGATCTGAAGGAAACGCCGTCGGCCGATCATCGCAATGCCCCCATCATTTCGCGGCCACCGGCGTCGCCCGTTCCCGCATCGCGCGACCGCGCGCGGCCAGCACCAAAGGCACGCATTGTTTCGCGTCATTATGGATCGTCACACAATCAAGGCACTGGAAACATTCGGAATAGCCAATCTTCCCATCCGCCGCGATTGCCCCGTAATTGCAGCGCACCTTGCACAACTGGCAGGGTGAGCCGCATTCTTTGCGCCGCGCGATCCAGTCGCGCCCGCGCAGCAGCCCGCCAATCGCCATCAGCGCCCCTAGCGGGCAGACATAGCGGCAGAAGCCCTTGAAGGTGAACAGGCCCAGAACCAGCCAGAACCCTGCATAGGCGACAAAGATCCATTCCCGCATGAAATGCGTGGTGATGGCGGTCTTGAACGGCTCCACCTCGGCCACGGTATCCACCCGGTCGGGCGCGATGAAGACGGTCAGCACCAGCCCCGCCAGCAGAACATATTTCACCCGCTTCAACCGGCCATCCCACAGCGCCGAAAGCTCCACCCTCGGCAGGCGCAGCAGGCGGCCAAGGTGATGGGCGAATTCCTGCAAGGCGCCGAAGGGGCAAAGCCAGCCACAGAACAGCCCGCGCCCCCAGAGCACGAACCCCAGCACCGCCGCGGCCCAGACTACCAACGAGAAGGGATCATATAGCAGATAGGCAAAACTGCCGCCGTCGATGGCGGTGCGCAGCGCCGCCAGCGGCGTGACGACGGACAGTTGCCCCTGTCCCCAGAACCCCACGAAACCGGCCATTCCGGCCAGAACCGCCAGCCGGATCGCGGTAAAATGGCGATGCCCCGCCAGCCGGTTCATCCCCGGCCCCAGCGCCAGCAGCAGAACCGGCAGCAGCAGCGTCAGCGCGATCAGATCAGGTGCCCGGTTGCGCGCGGCCTCAAGCCATTGCGGCAGTGCCTCGACAGGTTTGGCGCGCAGGAAGAACCGTTCGGGCGTCCCCGCAGCAAGGGTGAAGGTGGTCGATCCGATCTCGGGCTGGAACATGCCGTGTTCGCGCACCGCCTTCACCTGCAACGTCCAGTCGCGCGCCGGATCGAAGCCCAGCCGCCGGTCGCTGCGCAGGATCATCGCGGTGCCTTCGGGCACGCCGGGCAGGGTGTCGAAGATCATGTCGGCATCGCGTAGCGCCACCGGCAGCCCGTCCTGTTCGGCGCCCAGCAAATCGGGCGCGGTGTTGCGCACGAAATCCGCGCTGACCAGCCCGTGCCGCCCGCTGTCGATCAGCAACAACGGCTCTTCGGTCGGGGAAAGGCTGAGGAAACGGTTCAGATCGGCCAGCGCATCCGGCGCCAGCACGGCCCGCGCAATGCTGGGCGGCCCGATGTCCACCAGCCAGAGGTCAAGGAACATTCCCTGCGGATCGGCCTGCGCTTCCGGGTCGTCATCTGCCCAGATCGTTCCAGCGAAGGCCGCGTCCAGTTCGGCATTCGTCACCCGCAAGTGCCGCGCGATGCCCTGATCCACCAGTGCCTGCCAGTCCAGCGCCTCGTCATGTACGGGGTCGGGGGTGGCGGGGGGCACGGACTTGATGCCCTGCATCTTTTCCCGCGCGACCTCCAGCGTGGCCGCGAGGATCGATTCGTGCGCGATGCGGACCGAGGCCGTGGCCTTCAGCACCCCGTCCAGATAGACCAGCCCGCTGCCCGCCCCGGCGTCGCCATAGGGCACGCCCACCACCATTGGGGTATTGATCGAATGGCCGCGATATTGTTCCAGAAACTTGCGGAACGGCGCCTCGCCCAGACCGGAGACGAAGATCGGCTCATTATGCGCGATCAGCCGTACGTCGATGAAGCGCCCGTCCAGATCCAGCATGACCAGCATGTTGATCGGCCCGCCGGAAAAGCCGGGCAGCGGCGCCATGATCGCGGTTTCAAACACATAGCCCGCCTCGGCCCCACCAGAGTTCAGAAGGCTCCAGACCCCCTTGTCATTCACCGGCTCGCCCAGTGCGTAAGGCGGCACGACAAAAGCCGCGATCTGGTCGCGGTCCAGCGGCGCGGCAAGGGCGGCGCCGGTCATCAGAACCCAGCAAAGGACAAGATGCAGGATGCGCATGCGCCAGACTAGGCACGCGCGCACCTGCCCGAAAATTGGACGAAGGTCGCAGCGCGGGCGGCCGGGGGCGGCGCTATGGTCGGGGAATGGAGCCTTCCGCCCGCACCCCGGCCGACCGGCTGATCTTCCTGCTGTCGCTCACCGGCTTTGTGGCCTTCTGGTGGGGGCTGTCGCTGTTGCGGGGCGAGCCGCGCATCCTGCCAGCCCCCCCCGAAGTGGCAGTGGTCCTGTGGGAGGAGGCCAGATCGGGGCGGCTGTGGCATCACATGACGGCGACGCTGGTGCGGGTGGCACTTGCTTTCGTCCTGTCGATGGCGCTGGGCACGGTGCTGGGTGTGGCACTGGGCCGGATGCCCCGGCTGAACCGCTGGCTTGACCCCTGGGTGCTGATCTTTCTCAACCTGCCCGCGCTGGTCGTCATTGTGCTGTGCTATCTGTGGATCGGGCTGAACGAGGTGGCCGCCATTGCCGCCGTTACCATCAACAAGACCGCCATGGTGCTGGTGACCATGCGGGAAGGCGCGCGCACGCTGTCACCCGAGCTGAACGACATGGCCCGCGTCTTTCGCCTGTCGCGCCTGACATGGGCGCGGCATGTGCTGCTGCCGCAGCTTGCGCCCTTTCTGGTGGCCAGCGCGCGGGCGGGACTGGCGATCATCTGGAAGATCGTGCTGGTGGTGGAGTTTCTGGGCCGATCCAGCGGGGTCGGCTTTCAGATCCACCTGAAATTCCAGCTTTTCGAGATTGCGGGCGTTCTGGCCTATGCGCTGGCTTTCGTTGCGGTGATGCTGGTGATCGACCTTGCGCTGATCCAGCCCGCCGAACGCCGCGCGGCGCGCTGGCGGCGTGGTTAGCGCCGTCGCGCCATCAGCCAGATGAAGAACAGCCCGCCGCACAGGCCGGTCACGACGCCAATGGGCAGATCTTCGGGCGCCAGCACCACCCGCGCCGCAGCGTCAGCCCCGATCAGGAACACCGCGCCTGCCAGTGCCGATCCGGGCAGCACGCAGGCATTGTCGCCCCCGACAAGCATCCGCACCAGATGCGGCATCATCAGCCCGACAAAGCCGATAAGCCCGGAGAAGGCCACCATCACCCCGGTGATCAGCGCGGCGGCGACAAAGACCGCCAGCCGGAATCGCGTGACCTCGACCCCAAGGCTCACGGCGGTTTCGTCGCCAAGGCTCATGGCATTCAGCACCGGCGCCCGCGACCAGAGCCACAGGCCCACCGGCAGCAATACCGCCAGCGGCCAGAGAAGATGCGACCATTGCGCAAGGCCCAGCCCGCCCAGCATCCAGAACACCACGGTATGCGTGGCGCGCGGATCACCGAGGAAGATCAGGATATTGGCCCCGGCCATGATGATGAAGCTGACGGCGACCCCGGCCAGCACCAGCCGGTCCGCCGCCCCCGCGCCGGTCAGCGCCACGACGCCCAGCACCAGCGCCGTGGCCACCAGCGCCCCGCCGAAGGCCATCAACGGCACGGTCAGCAGGCCAAGAAACATCCCGGTGTGTAACAGAGCCGCAATCGCGCCGAATGCGGCGCCCGAGGAAATGCCCAGCAGATGCGGATCGGCGAGCGGGTTGCGGGTGACGGCCTGAAGCGCCGCGCCCACCAGACCCAGCCCGCCGCCGACCAGCGCCGCCAGCAGCACACGCGGCAGCCGGATCTGCCAGACGATATTCGCCTGACCCACGCCCCAGTCGGGCGTCACCAGACCGGGCAGCAGCCGGTCCAGCAGCACACCCCAGACGGTGCCGGGCGCGATGGCGACCGATCCGACCGAAACCGCAAGGCTGACCGAAAGCGCCAGCCCCAGCAGCACGGCAAGGGCAAGGCCCGCCCGGCGCGGCAGGGCGCGACGCTGGGCGAGGCGCATCGTCACTGGCCCGCGAACCCGGCGACCAGCTTTTCGACCGCGCGGATATTGCGCGGCCCCGGCGTCGCTTCGACATATTCCAGCACGACGAAGCGGTCGTTCTTCACCGCATCGATACCCGCGAAGGCCGGATTGCCCTTCATGAAGGCGATCTTCTGTTCAGCTGTCACATCGCCGTAGTTCACGATCACCACGACCTGCGGATTGCGCGCCACCACCGGCTCCCACGCCACTTCGGCCCAGCTTTTGTCCAGATCATCCATGATGTTGACGCCGCCCGCCTCCTCGATCAGCGCGGTCGGCATGGCGTATCTGCCGGCGGTAAACGGCGCCTCTTCGCCCGAGTCGTAGACGAATACCCGCAGAGGATTGTCACGGTCCACGCCTTTCGTGGCCTCGGCCAGCCGCGCCTTGTAGCTTGCGACAAGCGCCTCTGCCCGATCCTCGACGCCGAAGATGCGGCCAAGGTTCAGCATGTCCTGATACATGTCCTGCATCGTGCTGCGCGCTTTCGGCCCGATATGGATGCAGCTTTCGGTCAGTTCGTAGGTCTTGATCCCGAAAGGTTCCAGCGTTTCGGGCGTAACCTCGCCGCCGACCTTCATGCCATAATTCCAGCCCGCGAAGAAGAAATCGGCCTCCGCCGCGGCCAGAACTTCCTTGCTGGGGTATTTGGCCGAAAGCTCCGGCAGTTCGGCGATGCCCTCGCGCATTTCGGGGTCCAGCGTCTTCCAGCCGGAAATGCCGGTATAGCCGACCATGCGGTCGCGCAGGCCAAGCACCAGCATCATTTCGGTCAGGTTCACATCGTTGGAAATTGCGCGCGCGGGTGCGGCATCGAAGGTCACGTCACGGTCGCAGCTTTTGACGGTGACAGGGAAGGCAGCCGCCGCGCTGACAGACAGCAGCAGCGCCGCAAAGGCGAGACGGATCATCGGAAACTCCTGATCGGGTCAGAGGTGAAAGGACAGGCGCGGGCCGGTGCCGCTGTGGTCGATCCGGCCCCGCACCTGAAAAGCGGTGTGCAGCAGATCCTCGTGCAGCACCTGATCGGGCGGACCATCCGCCAGCATCCGGCCGCCATGCAGGATCAGCATGCGTTCGGCAAATTCCGCCGCCAGCGGCAGGTCGTGCAGCGTGGTCACCACCGTCAGGCCGAGATCGCGCAGCAGCCGCAACAGATCAAGCTGGTGGCGGATGTCCAGATGGTTGGTCGGCTCGTCCAGCACCAGAATGCGCGGCTCTTGCGCAAGGGCACGGGCAACCATGGCCCGCTGCCTTTCGCCCCCGGACAGGGTGCCGAAACTGCGGTCTGCGAAGGCGGTCAGATCCAGCCGGGCCATGGCGGCCTCGATGATGGCGCAATCGGCCTCACCGGGCAGGGCGAGCCCGCTGCCCCAGCCCTTGCGATGTGGCAGGCGGCCCAAAGCCACGATCTGCCGCACGCTCAGCGCGAAATCGGTGGGTTGTTCCTGCACCACGGCAGCCACGATGCGCGCGGCCTCGGGCGCCGACATCAGCCACAGGTCGCGGCCCGTAACCGATACCGCGCCGCGCCGGGGCGGCTGGTGGCGATAGATCAGCCGCAGAAGCGAGGTCTTGCCTGCCCCGTTCGCGCCGCAGATCGCCATGATCTGCCCCTGCGGAACGGAAAAGCTGATGTCGGTCAGGATGTCGGGCCGATCCTTCGGGCCCCAGCAGACCGAGCGGAACTCCAGCGCCGGGGTCATTGGATCGGCCCCTTTGCGGTGCGGATGATCGCGGCAGGCGCGGGTGCCGTGCCCTCGACCAGCGCGTCGATGTCCTGACCGTCCTCGACATCGCCGAACAGCCAGGTCTCGCCTGCCGCGACGCGCCAGGCCAGTGTGCAGGGCCTCTGGCAACCCTCGACACACAGTGTTCCCGAAAGCTCGAACTCCTCGCCCACGCCCGCCAGCGCAATCGCGCCGCGCAGCTGGATCAACAGGTTCAGGCCGGGCCTGCACTCGCGCCCGACATGTGGGCAGGACTGGCAGACAAGCATCTGATGCGGCGCGGGGCGCGCGCCGGTTTCGGTGGAAAGCGCGGCCGAAAGCCTGCGCGGGGATCTGTCCATACGATCTCCTTCCCGGGGCACCCCGCCCGGTGGTTGTTACGGTTCTCGATGGCAGGTCTCCTGACTCGCGGGTCGCAGCTTGCCCCGCCTTCCCGGCCCCGTTGTTCGGGGTCCAGTGGCATCGGGGGTCGCTCGCCGCTTACAGTTGCGGGGGCAGTCACGGAATTGGCGCCTGATGGCTACACCGCACCGTGTTCCCTTTTCACCCGGCGTCGCATTTGCCGGGAACCATCGGTGGCCAGAAGCGCATGACTCGGCGCCGCCGTCAAGCCCGGGCTCGACAAGCGGCGCACCCTTGCCTGTCGGCGCGCCGGGGGCGATGATCGGACGAGACACCCGGAAAGGCCCGCCGATGACCAAGCTGAAGCTGCGCATCCTGTTCGACACCGCCATGCTTGGCCCCGGCAAGGCCGAGTTGTTGCAGCGCATTGGCGAAACGGGCTCCATCGCCGCAGCCGGGCGGCAGATGCAGATGAGCTACAAGCGGGCCTGGTCGCTGGTGGAGGAAATGAACGCGGCTTTCCGTGAACCGCTGGTCAGCAGTGCGCGGGGCGGGGCTGGCGGCGGCGGGGCGCAGGTGACAGAGACCGGGCAAGAGGTGCTGCGCCGCTACCTTGCGGTATTGGAGGCCGCCGAACAGGCGGGGGCGGCAGAGGTGACCGCGCTGGAGGCCTTGCTTGCCCCTGTGATCAAGGTGGATATGTCTGAAGAAAAATAACGCTTGCGTGACCGGGAGGTGCCTGCCAGATATGTTTTCATAAACATATCGGAGTCTCCCATGTCCCGCCGTCTTGCCCTTACGCTTGCTTTCGCCCTCGCTGCCAGCCCGGTCGCCGCCGAGGAGGTCGTGGTCTTCGCTGCCGCGTCGATGAAGAACGCGCTGGATGACCTGGCTGCGCAATGGCAGGCGGAAACCGGCAATCAGGTGGTGATCAGCTATGCGGGTTCGGGCAAGCTTGCCCAGCAGATTGTCGCAGGGGCACCCGCCGACATCTTCGTATCTGCCGCCCCGAACTGGATGGACGAGGTGCAGAAGGCCGGGCTGGTCGTGGCGGGCATGCGCGAGGATCTGCTGGGTAATACGCTGGTGCTGATCGCACATGGCAAGGATGCGGCGCCGGTCGAGATCGGGGCGGGCTTTGATCTGTCCGCGCTGCTGGGCGACGGGAAACTGGCGATGGCCATGGTCGATTCCGTGCCTGCCGGTCAATATGGCAAGGCGGCGCTGACGGCGCTGGGTCAGTGGGACAAGGTGGAACCCGCCGTCGCGCAATCCGACAACGTGCGCGCGGCACTGGCACTGGTGTCCACCGGCGAGGCGCCCTATGGCATCGTTTATGCCACCGATGCCGCCGCCGATGACAATGTGACCGTGGTCGGCACCTTCCCCGCCGACAGCTATCCGGCCATCGTCTATCCCGCTGCCCTCTTGACCGGGGCGGCAGATGCGGCGGACAAAGCCTTTTACGAAGCACTTTCGGGCGAGGCGGCGCGGGCCGCCTTCACCGCGCAGGGCTTCACCATCCTGAAGTAAGGGCCTGACCGCAGGGCGCATGACAGACTGGCTTTCCCCCGACGAATGGCGCGCCGTGGCGCTGTCGCTGCGCGTCTCGCTTTGGGCGGTGGCGGCCAGCCTGCCCTTCGGCATCCTGACCGCCTATGCGCTGGCGCGGTGGGAGTTTCGCGGCAAGCAACTGCTGAACGGCATCGTCCATCTGCCGCTGATCCTGCCGCCGGTCGTGACCGGCTATCTGCTGTTGCTGACCTTCGGGCGCAAGGGCGGGGTGGGCCAGATCCTCGACCAGTGGTTCGGCATCGTGCTGGCCTTCCGCTGGACCGGCGCGGCGCTGGCGGCCGCCGTGATGGCTTTCCCGCTGATGGTGCGGGCCATCCGGCTGGCGGTGGAGGCGGTGGACCCAAGGCTGGAACAGGCAGCGGGCACGCTGGGCGCCTCGCGCCCTTGGGTGTTCCTGACCGTGACGCTGCCGCTGATCCTGCCCGGCGTGCTGGCGGGCACGATCCTCGCCTTCGCCAAGGCGATGGGCGAATTCGGCGCCACCATCACCTTCGTGTCAAACATCCCCGGCCAGACGCAGACACTGCCTTCCGCCATCTATGCCTTTCTGCAAGTGCCGGGTGGAGAGAGACAGGCCGCGCGTCTGGTGCTGGTGGCGGTGGGCATCGCCATGGCCGCGCTGATGTTGTCGGAATGGATCAGCCGGGCCGTCGCGCGCAGGATTGCAGGGAGATGACGCTGTCGGTGAACCTGTCCCATCGCTTTGGCGATTTTGCGCTGGATGTGGCGTTCGAGGCACCGCCGGGTGTGACGGTGCTGTTCGGCCGCTCCGGCTCCGGCAAGACGACGGTGGTGAATGCTGTTGCGGGCCTCTTGCGCCCTGACCGGGGCCGTATCGTCGCCGGGGGTGAGGTCTTGCTGGATACCGAAACCCGCACCTTCCTGCCGCCACATCGGCGCAGGGTGGGCTATGTGTTTCAGGACGCCCGGCTGTTCCCGCATCTGACCGTGCGGCAGAACCTGCTGTATGGTCGCTGGTTCGCGCGCCACCGGGGGCCGGACAGTTTCGCCCGCGTGGTCGATATGCTGGGGATTGGCCCTCTGCTGTCCCGCCGTCCCGCTGCGTTGTCGGGGGGCGAGAAAAGCCGTGTGGCACTGGGCCGTGCCATCCTGTCGGAACCGCGCCTTCTGCTGATGGACGAACCGCTTGCCGCGCTGGACGAGGCGCGCAAGGCCGAAATCCTGCCCTATCTGGAGCTGCTGCGGGATGAGTTGCATCTGCCCATCCTCTATGTCAGCCATTCCATGCCCGAGGTCGCGCGACTGGCTACAACGCTGGTGCTGATCGAGGCGGGTCGCGTGGCCGCCGCAGGCCCGACGGCCGAATTGCTGGCCGATCCGGGGGCCGCGCCGGTTCTGGGTTTGCGCGAGGCCGGGGCCATCCTGACCGCACGGCTGGCCGCACAGGACGAAGACGGGCTGAGCCGGCTGGAAAGCCCCGCGGGCACGCTTTGGCTGCCAAGAGTGCGTGGCAAGATCGGTGACAGTTTTCGCCTGCGTATCCTCGCGCAGGATGTCATGCTGGCCACGGCAAGGCCCGAAGGGGTTTCGGCGTTGAACATCCTTTCTGCAACGGTGCGCGACATCCGGCTGGGAGACGGCCCCGGTGCGCTGGTGCAGTTGGAGGCGGGGGGCGAGGTGCTGCTGGCCCGGATCACCCGTCGTTCGGCTGGGGCGCTGGGCCTGCATGCCGGCCAGAAGGTCCATGCCGTTCTGAAGGCGGTTTCCGTCGCGCAGGAAAACGTGGGTCACGGCCCCCCGGAGGCGATGCCGCCTAGTCCAGCATCATGGCCGAGGCAAGGATGACCGCATGGGTGCGGTTGCGGGCATTCAGCTTGGCGCAGATCGACTTGACGTGCATCTTGACCGTCACCTCGCTCAGTCCCATGCGCAGCGCGATTTCCTTGTTCATCAGCCCGTCGCGCAGATAGCCCAGCGTCTCTCGCTCGCGGGGGGTAAGCTCCGGCTGCCATGGCCGTGGTGTGACCGGATCAAAGCCTTCCGGCAGATAGATCTCGCCTTGCAAAATACGGCGGATCGCCTCGGCCAGTTCATGTGCCGGCGTGCTTTTGGGGATGAAACCGCTGGCCCCGCGCGCCAAAGCGGTAGCCACCGTTTCCGGCTGGGCCTGGCCTGAAAAGATCGCCAGACGCCCGCCCGCATTCTCGGCAATCATGGTGGCGACGGATTCCATGCCGTGAATGCCGGGCATCGACAGATCCAGCAGGACCAGCGAGAAACTGCCGTGGCTTGCGATGGCCGCGCGCGCGGTCTCAAAACTCTCGACTGTCTTGATCTCGTCAAATCCCTGTGCCCGCAGATGGGTTGCCACCAGATCCCGGATCAATTGGTGATCATCGGCAATAAGCAGGCTCGCGCCCAGCGTCCCGGCCAAGACAGGCCCTCCTGATTACTGGTCACCCGACGCTTCCCGCGCGGTAGCCGGATGGCGCCATTCAAGATGGATTATCTGTCTTCTGATCGGTTTCCGCAAGCAAGGCGCTAACAAGTTGCGGCCTCAGCCGTGACCATTCTGTCGTCAGGCGGGCAAGATGCACCCCGAGGCGGGCGTCGGCACGGATGGCGGCTTCGGCCTCGGTCAAATGGGTGCAGATGCGTTGTGCGCCCAGCAGGGCGCAAGCCCCGCTGAAACGGTGCGCCGCCTCGGCCAGAGGTGTGCGGCTGGCAGGAGGGGTTTCCAGTGCCGAGAACAGTTGTTCAGCTTCGGCATCAAGCTGGGCAAGCGCGGCCCGGCAGGCTTCGGGTGTCAGCAGGCTGCGCAATTCCATTGCGATCCGGGGATCGAACGACCGTGACCCCGTTCCCGTGTCGTCGCGGCCCGGCCCGGCGCGCAGGATCTCGGTCAGGCGGGCGATGGTGATCGGCTTGACCAGAATATCGGTCAGCCCCGCGCTGCGGATACGGCGCAGATCCTCCGGCAGGGCATGGGCCGTGACGGCGACGATACGCGACGTCACCCCTTTCGCCCGCATCTGTTTGACCATGCTGAGACCATCCATGCCGGGCATGCTTACATCGGTCAGCACAAGATCGAACTCGTCCTCGCGGACCGCCTGCAACGCGGCTTCGCCGCTGTCGGCCTCGGTCACGCGCTGCCCCAGATGCTCCAGCATGGCGCGGGCCACTGCGCGATTGGTCGGGTGATCCTCGACCAGCAGAACATGCAGAGCCGGCAGGTCCGTCGCGTCGGGCCCTGCGGCTGCGGCGGGTGTGATGACCGTGCGGCGGGGTGCCTTCATGCGGGCGGTGAACCAGAAGGTGCTGCCCGTCCCCTCGCGGCTGGTGACGCCGATCTCGCCCTGCATCAACTCGACCGAGCGGCGCGCGATGCCAAGGCCAAGCCCCGTGCCCTCGACCCGCCGGTCATAGCCGCCATCCAGCGTTTCGAACAGATCGAAGATGCGGCCCAGCTTGTCGGCGGCGATGCCTATGCCGGTGTCATGCACCTCGACGCGCAGCAGGCGCGCAGTGTCGGTAACCTGAACCCGCAGGACAATGCGGATCGTGCCGTCCCGGGTGAACTTGGTGGCATTGCCCAGAAGGTTGCGCAGGGTCTGCACGAAGATGCGGCGCGGGCCCAGAACCTGTGCCAGTGCCTCGGGGGGCAGGTCCAACTCGATCCGGTTGCCTGACCGCAGGGCCAGCGGGCCCATCTGTTCGGCAAGATCTTCGATCACCGAATTCAGATCGAAGGTCATTTCCTCTGATCGCAGGGCCTCGGCATCAAGGCGGGTCAGTTCCAGAACATTGTTGATCTGGTCCAGAGCCGATTGCGCGCCCGATTCCGCGATGCCAAGGTATCGGCCCTGCACTGGTGTCAGGCTGGTGGTCTGGTGCAGCAGATCAAGCGCCGCAATCACACCGTTCAGCGGCGTGCGCATCTCGTGGCTCATCACAGCAAGGAAACGCGATTTTGCCTCTGCCGCATCCACCGCCGCATCATGTGCGCCGCGCAGGTCCCGTTCGGCGCGCACCAGATCCGAGATGTCGCGCAGAAAAGCGAACAGCACCGGCGCGCCATCGCTTTCCCTGTCCTGTGCAACCGACAGTTCCAGCATGACGGGGGTGCCGTCCGGGCGCCGGGTTTCCAGCGCGATCCGCCCCGGTGGCAGTTCGCCGCGCAGCATCTGCCCCACCGGATCTGGCAACTCTGCATCCTCGCCGCCATCGTCGCGGATACTGCGCGCCATCGGCAACAGGCTTTTCAGATCGGTGCCGACAATCTGGTGGCGGGGCAGGCCGAACAGCGATTCCGCCGCCGGATTGGCGCGCAGCACATTTCCGTCGGGCCGGGCCACGATCACCCCGTCCAGCGAGGCGGCCAGCGTCTTTTCCAGCGTCGAGCGTGTCCTCCATTCGGCGCGGCGCTGATTGTAAAGTTGCTGCGACAGCAGCATCATTATCGCGCTCACGCCCAGAAGAATCACGATCAGCACCATCGCCAGAACGGCGCTGCGGATCATCAATGCGCCCAGTTCCGAGCGGCGCTGGGTATTGGCGGTCACGATCTGTGACAGCGCCTCGACCACGAAGGGGCGCATGGATTGCGCCAGCCGGTCGGCCATCGGCTCGATCCGCGTCAGCGAGGCGCGCAGCAAGGGATCCGGCACGTCGATCTGGCGCGTCAGATCGGCGCTGTCGCGCACGATCTTGCGCCATTTGTCATCCTGCCGCATCGGGGCCAGCGCCTCGGATTGTCGCAGATAGCCGTCGATGACTTTCAGGCGGCTGAGGTAGATGTCGAAAGCCTGCCGCAAATTCGGAACGCTCGCCGGGTCGTCGGGAAAGCGGATCGCCCGGTTCAGCGCCACGCGCGCTTTCAGTTCCTCGACCTCAAGCTGTGCGAAAAGCCAGCTTGTATTATCCGATTGCGAAACACGGGCATCGTCCAGCCGCAGGCTGATCTGGTAGGCATTGACCGACAGCAGCCCCAGACCCAGCAGCACCAGCGGCAGCAAAACAACCCCGAGCAACCAGCGCGGCGCCTTGCCTTCAGGCGGAGAGCTGTCTTCTGTCACGGTGCCACGGCGTTGATCGCAATCAACTGCCATACGCTTGACGCATAGATCATCTCATCCTGAAAGCGGATGTTGCTGTCGAAGGGATAGATGACCCAGAGCGGGCCGTTCTCGCGCACACCGAAAGTGGCGCCATTGATCCGGGTGGCGATGATCGGGGCCTGATCGTCAATCTTGGACCAGTCCACATCAATGGCGTAGTCATTCAGTGCCAGCAGATACACTTCGCCGCCGTGGATGCCGCTTTTTTCCAGCACGGTGCGGAGTGCGGGCCCGGCGAAAGTGGTGGCCCCTTCTGTCCAGATCGTCGTTGTGGTGAAACTGATCTGCGGCAGCGCATCCAGCGCGGCGCGGTCGAACTCATGCTGCGACCCGTCGGCAGCGGTTACAGTCAGAAGGATGTTGGCCGGTTCTTCCGCCAGGGCCGCAAATGCCCAGGCCGAAAGGCCAGCTCCCAGCATCAGGTTCCGCGAAAGCAAGTGCATCCGGTTCATAAGTCCAATCCGACAGTCAAATCAGAAGAAGTATATCAACCGGCCGGAAGGCTCGTCAGCCCCAAAAGCCCAACCCATACTTAAGGTTATACCCGCTGCATCGGAGGCTCGACAGGCGCTGCGGTTTCCCGCCATGATGCCGGTGAAATTTGCGGGCGGCAGGGTTGGCGCGCGTGCCGCAAGGAAAGGCAGCATGATGGGTCTGGTTCTGGCCAGCATCGGGGGAGGGGGCGCGCTTGCCCTGATCCTGACCGCCCTCTGGCTGCGGTTCTCCTTTGCGCGGCTGACCGGCATGGGGCAAGAGAGCGATCCGCCCGTCGCGGAGGTCGTCTCGCCACTGGTGGCGCAGGTTGCGGCTCTGGCACTGCCACAGGACAGGTCCGGCTTCACCCTTCTGCATGACGGGGTCGAGGCGTTCGCGGCTCGGCTGGCGCTTATCCGGGCGGCACGGCGCAGTCTTGACCTGCAATATTATCACTGGGCGTCCGATGATGCGGGGCACAGGCTTTTGCACGCGTTGCAGGCGGCGGCAGAGCGCGGTGTGCGCATCCGCCTGCTGATTGACGATTTCGGGGCGCAGGGTCTGGATGCCGCATTGGTGCGGCTTGCCGCGCAGCCGGGTGTCGCGGTGCGACTGTTCAACCCGGCCCTGCTGCGGCGCTGGCGCAATGTGAACCTCGCACTGGATTTCGGCCGACTGAACCGGCGCATGCACAACAAGGCGCTGGTTGCTGACGGGCAGTGCTGCATCCTTGGCGGCCGCAATATCGCCGACGAATATTTCGCGGGCAGCGGGCAATACCATTTCATCGACTTTGACGTGTTTGGAGTGGGCCCGGTTGGCCAGATGGTGATTCGGGATTTCGAGCGCTACTGGACGGCCGGGGCCGCGATTCCCGTGCGACATCTGTTGACAGCCCGGCCCGCCATGCCGGAACCGCCGCGAAACGATCTGCCGGCCGGAGGCCGGACACCAGTGGATGACCTGCTGGCCGGAACGCTTGATCCGGCCGTGGCAGAGGTAGAGGTGGTCAGCGACGATCCTGAAAAGGTGCTGGGCCGTGCCGGGTTGCGGCGGTTGGCGATCCACCGGATCAGCGAACTTCTGATCCAGCCGGAAACCAGTCTCGACATCGTTTCCGCCTATTTCGTGCCGGGGGGTGCGGGGCTTCGCAGGCTTCAGGCACTGGCGCGGCGCGGGGTGCGGGTGCGTATCCTGACCAATGGCCAGCAATCGACGGATGTGACCTTGGTGCATTGCGGCTATGCCCGTTATCGCCGCCGTCTGCTGATGGCCGGGGTGCGGATATCCGAGTTGAAAGGAGGGGAGGGGGTGGAACAGACCCGCCGCCGCCTGCGGGACCGGATGCGCGGAACACCCAGCCACAACAGTCTGCATGCCAAGACCTTCGTGGTGGATGAAAAGCGCCTGTTCGTCGGATCGTTCAATCTCGACCAGCGGTCCATGTATCTGAATACGGAGATCGGGCTGATCATCGACGCCCCGGATCTGGCGGCCGAGTTCACCCGCCTGCTGGAGGCCGAGATGCGGCAAAGCGTCTATCGGCTGGACCTGCGGGAAACGCCGCGCGGACGGCGGCTGATCTGGCGTGAGGATCTGCCCGGGGGTGGCACGGTCGAACATGACCGCGATCCGGGGACCAGTGCGCTCAGCCGCCTGTTGCTGCGTCTGGCGGGGCGTCTGCCGATCGAGTGGCTGCTCTGACCCGCGCGACAACCGGAAGATGATCGGAACTGCGGCGGGCCAGCGGCGTGTCATGCACCTCTGCCCCCAGAAGCTCCAGCCCGTTGCCGGCATAGATGCGGTCGAGGGCAAGCCGGGGGAAGGGCGCGGGGAAGCTCGCGGCCATGCCGGGCGGACCCAGCCGGTCGTCCAGTGCGGATAGAGACCGGCTGGGCCAGCGCCGCCATTCATTCATGTCACCCAAAGCGATGACGGGCCGACCCGCATCGGTGGCGAGATCGGCCAGCAAGGCGGCCTGCTTCTGCCGGGCCGAGGCCAGCAGCGACAGATGCGCCGCGATCACTCGCACAGGCCCCAGCCCCTGCATGTCCAGATCTGCAATCAACGCTCCGCGCGGGTCGGGGCCGGGCAGATGCAGAACTTTCACGCCTTCGATCCGCGCGGCCCGCACCAGCAGGATATTGCCGTGCCATCCATGCGCCGCCGCACCCAGCCGATGTGGAACCTCCACCGGCAGCAACCCGGTTTCGGCTGCCAGTGCGGCGGTATCCAGCACACCGCGCCGCCGGCCGAAACGGCGATCCGCCTCTTGCAGGGCCACAAGATCCGCCCCCAGTGTGGCGATCACCCGCGCCGTGCGATGCGGGTCGCGCCGGAAATCGGTGCCGATTCCCTTTTGCACATTGTAGGTTGCAATGGTCAGGACAGGGGGGTGCATCGCAAATGCTTGCCCCGCCCGTGGCCCGGACACAAGGGCAAGTCTTTGATGTGGCGGCATGGGGCTGTCACAATTCCAAAATATGCCCGTCAATTTCCCATTACATAAAGACCGTAGGACGCGGTGGAACCGAAAAGACAGGGGACACCCGATGAAAACGACTTTTGCGATGGCGGCGGCGCTTAGCCTTGCCGCACAGGCGGCACTGGCCGATGCGACCCCGATCACCTGGTGGCACGGCATGGGCGGCGCGAACGAGCAGGTGATCAACCAGATCGCCGAGAAATTCAACGCGGCCCAGCAAAGCTGCGCGATCACCCCCGTCTCCAAGGGCACCTATGAAGAGGCGCTGGCCTCGGGTATCGCGGCCTTCCGCTCGGGCGAGCAGCCGAACGTCATCCAGATCTTTGACGCGGGTGCCGCGACGATCATCAATGCCAAGGGCGCGACCATCGCGGCCGAGGACATCCTGACCCAGAACGGCCACAGCTTCGACCGCGACGCCTTCATTCCGGGCGTGCGCTGGTTCTATGCCGATGCCTCCGGCAAGTTCATTGGCATGCCGTTCAATTCCTCCGCGCCGATCATGTATGTGAACGACGAGGCGCTGGCGAAGGCCGGTGTGACCGCGCCGAAAACCTGGGCCGAGTTCGAGGAAGTTGCGCCGAAGCTGAAAGAGGCGGGCTATATCCCGCTGACCGCCAGCCAGCTGACCTGGATGTTCTTCGAGAACTTCTTCTCGCGCAACAATGTCCAGATGGCGACCAATACCAACGGCTATGACAGCTTTGACGGCACCGAGCTGCGCGCCACCGCGCCGGAAATGATCGCCTTCTGGGCCCGCGTGAAAGACTGGCACGACAAGGGCTGGCTGGGCTTCTACGGCGCGGGCTGGTCGGACAACCAGAAGCCGTTCGAGGAAGGCAAGGTCGCGTTCTGGATCGGCTCGTCCGGGTCGTTCGGCGGGCTGTCGAAAACCGCCACCATGCCCTTCTCGGCCGATTTCATGCCCTATGACGAAACCGTCGCCGACGGCAACAAATCCTCCTTCATCGGGGGGGCCGCCCTGTTCGCCTTCTCGGGCAAGCCCGAGGCTGAGAACAAGTGCACCGCTGATTTCTTCAGCTTCCTGACCTCGACCGAGATTCAGGCCTTCTACCATCAGGCCACCGGCTATGTCGCCATCACCACCGCCGCCTACGAGAAGTCGAAGGCCGACGGCTGGTATGACCAGCATCCGCAGGCTGAAGTGGGCATCAAGCAGCTGATGCTGCCGCAGGGCGAATGGTCGAAAGGCTATCGTCTGGGCTTCTATCCGCAGATCCGCGTGATCGAGGAACGCGAGTTCAACAAGCTGTTCTCGGGTGAAACCACTGTCGAGGACGCGTTCAAGGCAATTGAGACTGAAGGCAACGAGCTGCTGGCCCGCTTCGCCAAGACCTCGGGCTGACACCTGTTGAGCCACTTTGCCGGGTCCATCGTGATGGGCCCGGCTTTCCCATTGATGATTTTGCGAAAGCGCCGATGACCGACGTAACTCAACCGCCCGGAGCGGCCGCCACGCTGCGGCGCTGGTGGCAGCGGACCAGCCGTCCGGCCGAAGCTGCAAAGCGCGTGCAATTCGACCGGCCGCTGCTGCCTTGGCTGTTCCTTATGCCGCAACTGGCGGTGATCTTCGTGTTCTTCTACTGGCCTTCGGTTCAGGCCATCACCTCGTCCTTCTATCTGGAGGACCCCTTCGGCTTTGGCGCCAGCTTTGTCGGGCTGGACAATTACCGCGATGCGCTGGGGTCCGCCGAATATCGCCGTATCGCAGGCTTCACCGCACTGTTCACCGCCCTTGTCACAGCGCTGTCGCTGGGGCTGGGCCTGTTGTTCGCTGTCAAGGCCGACAAGGTGATCCGGGGCCGGTCCACCTACCGCACCGCGCTGATTTCCGTTTATGCGGTGGCGCCGCCGGTCGCCGGGCTGATGGGGATGATGCTGTTCGACCAGCATATCGGCCCTTTCGTGACGCTGGCTGCAAAGTTCGGCTGGACCATGCAGGTCGGCATCAACTACTGGGATACCGCCTTTGCCATGATCCTCGTCTCGGTCTGGAAGCAGGTGCCCTACAACTTCATCTTTTTCCTGTCGGGGCTTCAGGGCATCCCGGCCTCGGTGCGCGAGGCGGCGGTGATCGATTGCAAGAATGGCTTCACCCGGTTCCGCACCGCTATCCTGCCGCTGCTGGCGCCGACCGCCTTCTTCCTGCTGATCATCAACATCACCTATGCGCTGTTCGACACCTTCGCCGTGATCGACGTGATGGTGAAGGACAAGCCCGCCAACAACCCGATCACCCTTGTCTACAAGGTCTATAACGACGGGTTCCGCGGCAATGACATCGGCGGTTCGGCCGCGCAGTCGGTGATCCTGATGGTGGTCGTGCTGGTGCTGACTCTGGTGCAGTTCCGCTGGCTGGAACGCCGCGTGCATTACGGATGATCCCATGAACCGCGTTCGCCCCTTCGACCATTTCGTCCTGATCCTCGGCACGCTGTTCATGGTGTTGCCGGTCGCCGTGGCGGTGATGACCTCGACCCATACGGCGGTCGAGATCCACAGCCACGGCCTGTTCCTGACCCCCGGCGGCCACGGGGCCGAGACCTATGCGACCGTCCTGACCCGGCAGGGCGGCTTTACCGGGCAGGTGACCGGAACACGCATGATGATGAACTCGCTGATCCTTGGCATCGGCTTCGCGGTCGGCAAGATCGTGCTGTCGATGGCGGCGGCCTATGCGCTGGTCTATTTCCGGTTCCGCTTCGCCAGCTTCCTGTTCTGGATCATCTTCACCACCCTGCTGCTGCCGCTGGAAGTGCGGATCATGCCCTCCTATCAGGTGATGTCCGATCTGGGCCTGCTGAACAGCTATACCGGGCTGATCGTGCCGCTTTTGGCCTCTGCTACCGGCACCTTCTATTTCCGGCAGTTCTTCAAATCCGTGCCCGACGAATTGCTGGAGGCGGCGCGGATCGACGGCGCCGGGCCTTTCAAGTTTCTGATCGACGTGCTGATCCCGCTGTCGCGCACGATGATGGCGGCCATTTTCATCATCATGTTCGTCTATGGCTGGAACCAGTATCTCTGGCCGATGCTGATGACTACGGAAGAGCGGTTCTTCACGCTGATGCGCGGCATCAAGCAGATCCTGCAAGTCTGGGTCGGCAGCCAGATCCCTGATTACAACGAAGCCTTCGCCCTTGCCATTCTGGCCCTCGCCCCACCCGTTCTGGTGGTGGTGGTGTTCCAGCGCTGGTTCATCAAGGGCCTGACGGAAAGTGACAAGTGATGGCCTCCATCGACATCAGCAACGTGTCCAAGACTTATCCCGGCGCTTCGGCGCCTTCGGTGTCCGACATCAACCTGTCGATCCGCGATGGCGAGTTCATCGTGCTGGTCGGCCCGTCCGGCTGCGGGAAATCGACGCTGCTGCGCATGGTGGCCGGGCTGGAGGATATTACCGGGGGCGAGGTGCACATCGGTGACAGGCTGGTCAACAGGGTGGACCCGGCCGACCGCGACATCGCCATGGTGTTCCAGAACTACGCGCTTTATCCGCACATGACGGTGCGCGAAAACATGGCCTACGGGTTGAAGAACCGCCGCACCCCTGCGACGGAAATCGAGAGCCGTGTCGCCGAGGCCGCCCGCATGCTGGAGCTTGGCCCCTATCTCGACCGTAAGCCGCGCGCCCTGTCGGGTGGGCAGCGGCAGCGGGTGGCGATGGGCCGTGCCGTGGTGCGCCAGCCCGCCGCCTTCCTGTTCGACGAGCCGCTGTCGAACCTGGACGCCAAGCTGCGCGTCTCGATGCGCGGCGAAATCCGGCGGCTGCAAAAGCGTCTGGGAACCACCTCGCTTTATGTGACCCATGATCAGCTTGAGGCGATGACCCTTGCCGACCGGCTGGTCGTGCTGAACGCGGGCCGGATCGAGCAGGTCGGTGCCCCGCTGGACATCTATCACAACCCCGCATCCACCTTCGTGGCGAGCTTCATCGGTTCGCCCGCGATGAACCTGATCGACGCCGAAATCCGGGGCAGCAGCCTGCATATCGGGGCGACCGAAGTGCCGCTGGGGTCCATGCAGGCCGCGCAGGGGCCGGTGACGGCGGGTATACGGGCCGAAGATTTGCAGGTTACGGGCCATGGTCTGCCCTTCCGGGTCGATTTCGTCGAGGAGCTGGGCGCGCAACGGCTGGTGCATGGTCATGTCGAGGGACAGCCGCTGACTTTGGCTCTGACACCGGATGCAGCCCTGCATGATGCGTTTCATCTGAGCATCCGGCCCGGCGCGCTGCATCTGTTCGATACCCGCAGCGGCAGACGCCTGCCGCAGCCCGAAAGCGGCGTCTTCGCCTCGCGGGTGCTGGCATGATCACCGCGGCCGTTGCCGAACTGGCGCCTCTGTCACAGAAGGACCGCGCGGCAATCGCAGCCTTGCCCTGCGATCTGTCGGCGCATGACGCATATATGTCAGGGCTGGCAACCATGACGCAGATCGAAACCGGCGGCTCCGGTGGCAATCCCCTGTCTTTGCCGCTGACGGTGGCTGCGTGGAATCTGGAGCGCTGCCTGTTTCCCGAGGCGAGTGCCATCAAACTTGCTTCCTCCGGCGCAAGCCTTGTCCTGCTGTCCGAGATGGACAAGGGCATGGCCCGAACCGGGCAGCGCCACCCCACGGCCGAGATCGCCGCCCGGCTTGGCATGTCCTACGCCTATGGGGTGGAGTTCATCGAACTGGGGCTGGGTTCAGATACCGAGCGCGCCTTTTGCAGCGACAGTTTCAACGAACTGGGATTGCACGGCAACGCGCTGATGGCGCGCAGTGTCCTGTTGCAGCCGTTCATGCTGCGCTTGCCGGGCAACGGACACTGGTTCCTGAACGGTGGCGATCAGCCCCGCATGGGAGAGCGCATGGCAATCGGTGCGATCATCGAAACCGTTACCGGCCCGCTGGTTGCGGTTTCCACCCATCTGGAAAGCGTGGCGCAACCTGCTGGTCGCGCAACCCAGATGACGGCAATCCTCGATCTGCTGGACAGCCGGTTTCCGGGGCTTCCCGTTGTGATCGGTGGCGACCTGAACACGGGTAACTTTCCGGGCGGAAGCTGGCGCCAAGAGACCCTGTTCGCTAATGCCGAAGGCCGTGGCTATACCATTCATGGCGGGCCGGAGGAGGCGGTGACCACGCGCCCCAGCCTGATCACCCGCTGGCCCGACCGTGCCATGAAGCTGGACTGGTTTCTGACCCGCGGGCTGCATGCGGGCGCCATGCGGATCGAGACATCGCTGGACGGCGAAGGCAAACCCCTGTCCGACCATGACCTGATCGTCTTGCAGATCAAGGGCCTCGCCTGAACGCGGAAGGGCAGTGCGCGCTTTGTGAGGCGTATCGGATGTTCGAAACGGATGTGATCTGATGTAACGCCGAATCTACACCGGGCCAGATCTACGCTTGCTTGCCGGGCTGTCCGTTACGTTGGGTACCATAGTCGCCGGATCACAGGTATCCCGCAAGGGCGGTATCATCCCGGCCCCCAAACGCGTTGCCTTGAAACGGCAAACCCCGCCAAATGGCAGGGTTCTTGCTGTGCTAAGTCTAATAAGTATTTGGTGGAGCCAGGGAGGATCGAACTCCCGACCTCTTGAATGCCATTCAAGCGCTCTCCCATCTGAGCTATGACCCCACCGGGTATCTTCGCGTTTTGCTTTCGATCTGGGCGACCGAACCGCGTCGATGCGGGCTATCTATGGGATGGCGCGGAGGGCTGCAAGTGGAAAATTCATCCCTCCGCACCGATTTTTCAGACGTCTTCCTCGTCTCCGGCCACATCGGCCAGCTCGTCCAGCGACACATTGTCGTCGGCGTCGTCTTCCAGCAGATCATCGTCCAGATCGTCGTCATTGCCGACGCCGGCTTCCAGCAGATCGTCATCGGTGTCCAGATCGTCCACCAGCGTATCGTCATCCTTCTCGGGCGTGCCGCGCGAGACGGTCGAGGCGGCAAGCTTGCGGCGTGCGCTTTCAATATCCACGATCTCGCCCGTGTAGGGGCTGACGATCGGCGTCCGGTTCAGGTCGTAAAAGCGCTTCCCGGTGGTCGGGCAGAGGCGCTTCGTCCCCCATTCTTCATTGGGCATGGTATTTCCCTTGAAACTGGCCATAAGGGCGGCTGGCGGAACCAGCGAATGCTGGCCCATGCCATAGCGAGGCGGCGCTGTCAAAACCTTTTGCCAAGGTTGCGCCCTGCGGCCATCTGGCTATCCTTCCCCGGAAAATCAAGAGGCATCCATGCCACTTCTGCCCAGCTCTGACCCCGCCCTGCCTCCGGTGGAGATAACATTGCGCCGTTCACCCCGCGCGCGGCGGTTTTCATTGCGCGTGTCGCGGCTTGACGGTCGGGTCACGCTGTCGTTGCCGCCGCGCGCGCGCGAGGCGGATGCGCTGGCCTTCGCCCGCGCGCAGGAAGGCTGGATCCGCCGCGCGCTGAGTACTGTTCCCGAGGGGCAGGAGATCCGATTCGGCACTCTGGTGCCGGTCGAGGGGCAGATGCGGGTGCTGCGGCCCGGTTCGGGGCGCATCTTGCGCCTAGAAGGTGATTCGCTGCTTGTGCCCGGAGACGAGGCGCAACTGCCGCAGCGGCTGGCCGCCTGGCTGAAGCATCAGGCACGCGACCGGCTGGCGGCCGCCTCTGACCTGCATGCCGGGCGGCTGGGACGGCCGTATCGCAGCCTCACCCTGCGCGATACCAGATCGCGCTGGGGCAGCTGCACCCATGACGGGCGGCTGATGTATTCATGGCGGCTGATCCTCGCGCCGCCGGTGGTGCTGGATTACGTTGCGGCACATGAGGTGGCTCACCTGGCCGAGATGAACCACTCCGCCGCGTTCTGGGCGCATGTGGCGCGGCTTTGTCCGGCCTATCAGGCCCCGCGACGCTGGTTGAAGACCGAAGGGCAGGCCCTGCACGCCTATCGCTTCTGAGCGGGGTCTTGACCCCGGCCCCGCGCCGGTGTTTCGCTGGCATCACCATGCAGACGCCCCGACCCAGCGACGCCGCCGCCGCCCATGAGCGGCTTTACCGCAGCCTGCGCACGCAAGTGATGCACGGCGAACTTGCCCCCGGTCAGGCGCTGACGCTGCGGGGCCTTGGCAAGCAATACGGCGTGTCGATGACGCCCGCGCGTGAGGCGGTGCGGCGTCTGGTGGCGGAAGGGGCGTTGACGCTGTCGTCGTCGGGTCGCGTGGCAACCCCCGAGCTTGGCCCGGAAAGGATCGAGGAACTGGCGGCCATTCGCGCGCTGCTGGAACCGGAGCTGGCCGCCCGCGCCCTGCCGCGTGCCCATTTCGCGCTGATTGACCGGCTTGCGACGATCAACGCCGCCAATGCCGAGGCGGTGGCCCGGCAGGATTCGGTCGCCTATATCCGCACGAATCTGGAATTTCATCGCACACTTTACCTGCGGGCACAGGCGCCCGCCATGCTGGCCATGCTGGAGACGGTGTGGCTGCAACTGGGGCCGACCATGCGGGCGCTGTATTCGCGCCTGCGCAGGAACGAGCCGCCGCAACACCACCGCATGATCCTTGCCGCCCTGCGTGCGGGTGATGAACCGGCGCTGCGGCTGGCGGTGCGCACCGATGTGACGCAGGGCCTGCGCCACCTTGCCAGCTGACGGGCACAGGCAGACTTGACCCTGATCAAGTCGCTTTCCGGGGCTTGGGCGTATGATGGGACAAACCCGGAATGGAGGCCTCGATGCGTGAACGTCTGCTTACCCTTTTTGCCCGCTGGCGTGCCTTGCAGGAAATCGGCGCGATGTCTGAACGCGATCTGGCTGATCTGGGCATGACCCGTGACCAGATCCTCGATTTCGCCAGCGCTCCCGCCGACACCGAACAGCGCATGGCCACCATGGCCGGTATCTTCGGGCTTAGTCTGGATGAGGTCCGCCGGGAATATGCCACCTACCTCGATATGGTGCAGACCTGTGGCCATTGCGGGGCGCGGCGCCAATGCGCAGATACCCTGACCCATGCCGATGAAAGCCGCCCGGAGAATTGCGGTTTCTGTCCCAATGCCCGTGACTATGCGGACCGTGCCGCGATGAAGGCCGCCCGCGCCGCCTGAGCCAGCGGCACGGTGTGCGGGGTCTTTCCCTTGTCGCGTCCTGGGCTATAGTCCGGGGACGACAGGAGAAACGTGCATGACCATCCATATCGGTGCCAAACCCGGCGACATCGCCGAAACCGTTCTGCTTCCGGGCGATCCCTATCGCGCCCGCTGGGCCGCGCAGACCTTTCTGAAGGATGCCGTTCTGGTGAACGAAGTGCGCGGGATGCTGGCCTATACCGGCACCTGGAACGGGCATCGCGTGACGATCCACGGCACCGGCATGGGCATGCCGTCGCTGTCAATCTACGTTAACGAGCTGATCCGCGATTACGGGGCGCAGACGCTGATCCGCATCGGCTCGGCCGGGGGGATGCAGCCACAGGTGAAGGTGCGCGACGTGGTGCTGGCGATGTCGGCCTGCACCACCGCTACGCCTTCCAGCACCATGTTCCGCGAGCTGAACTACGCGCCGACCGCCGATTTCAGCCTGCTGAAGGCGGCGTGGGACGCCGGGCAGGGCAAGGGGATCGGTCTGCATGCCGGGCAGATCTATTCCTCGGATACCTTCTATGACGAACGGCCAGACCTGAACGAACAGATGCAGCGCCATGGTGTGCTGGCTGTCGAGATGGAAGCGGCGGAGCTTTACACCCTTGCCGCCCGCTATGGCCGCCGCGCGCTGGCAGTGCTGACCATCTCGGACCACCTGCTGACGCATGAGGCGCTGCCCTCCGACCAGCGTGAGCAGAGCTTCGGCGATATGGTTGACATCGCCCTGACCGCCGCCTTCGCCTGAGCGCGACGCAAGAGTTTTCCTTAAAACTCTTGCAAATTCCTTGAGGAAGGAATTTGCGCGGGGCTGGTGCCTCAGGGCGCCAACAGGGCCCGCGCGACCCGCTCTGCCGGGTGGCCGGCCTTCAGCGGCCGCGCAGACCACAGGCGCAGCGCCATGGGCAGGCGCACCCGCTGCGGCAGCGGGGCCACCAGTTGACCGCGCGCCAGATGCCCGGCGACCAGCGATCCATGCGCCATCAGCACACCGGCGCCATTTGCCGCCTCTTCCACCGCCAGCGCATACAGCGAAAACACCGGGCCACGCGGGCGAAAGGCGGCTCGAGGCATCGCGACGGCGGCCCAGTCCTGCCAGTCTTCCGCCCAGGCGCTGTCGATCAGACAGGGTAGGACCGCCAGATCCTCGGGTCGTGTCAGCCGTGCCGCAAGTTGCGGCGCGCAAACCGGGAAGATGTCTTCCTCTGCCACCAACCGGCCTTCCCGTCCCGGAAACAGGCTCAGGTCATAGGGTGCGCGTTTCAGGTTGGGCGGCGCCTCCATCGCGGTGATCGAGATTTCGACACCCGGCATCTGCGCCCGAAGCCCCGGCAGCCGGGGCGACAGCCACAGTTGGGCCAGCGCGGGCAGGGTGGCGATATGCACGATCTTCGGTGCTGACTCGGCCCGCAGGTGGTGCACGGCCAGCCCAAGCGCATCGAAAGCGGTGGTGAATTCGGGCAGCACACGCGCACCAAGCGCGGTCAGTTCCACGCCTTTCGGCCCGCGTATGAACAACCTCGCAGCCAGTCGCGCCTCCAGCGCCTTGACATGCGCTGTTACCGCGCCGGGGGTCACGCCGAGTTCCTGTGCCGCCGCCGAAAAACCGCCCAGCCGCGCGGCGGCCTCGAAGGCGCGCAGGGCGGTCAGCGGCAGGTCGGTGGGGCGGGGTGGGGCGACGGGCATGAAGAGGCTCAGATTTTCTCACCCTAGATTTTCGCAAAACTGGTTTGCCCGCAAGGAACTCCTGCGCTTTGCTGCGTCAAAAGGAGATCGCCATGCCCCACCTTGCCCGCCGCCCCTGGGTTCCCGCCGCCTGCGAGGACCATGTGCAACGCCTCGCCACGGCCGTCAGTGCACCTTCGGATGTGGTGGCCGACCGGATCGAGGCGCTGATTGCCCGCAACAGCGCCATCCATGACGCGGAATGCTTCAACCTGAACCCCGCAACCAATGTGATGAACCCGAAGGCCGAGGCGGCGCTGGCGCGGGGCCTCGGCTCGCGTCCCTCGCTGGGCTATCCGGGCGACAAATACGAAATGGGGTTGGAAGCGATTGAGGAAATCGAGGTCATCGCCGCCGAACTCGCGGCGCAGGTCTTTGGCGCGACCCATGCCGAAATCCGCGTGGCCTCGGGCGCACTGGCCAATCTCTATGGCTTCATGGCGCTGGCGCAGCCCGGCGATGCGATCATCGCACCGCCGTCTTCGGTGGGGGGGCATGTGACCCATCACAAGGCGGGTTGCGCCGGGCTTTATGGCCTTCACACCCATGCTGCGCCGGTGAATGCCGATGGCTACACCGTTGATCTGGACGCACTGGAGGCGCTGGCGCTGCGCGTGAAGCCGAAGATCATTACCATCGGTGGCAGCCTGAACCTGTTCCCGCATCCGGTGCGCGAAATCCGCGCGATTGCCGACCGGGTGGGGGCGAAGGTGCTGTTCGACGCGGCGCATCAATGCGGCATCATCGCAGGCGGTGTCTGGGCCAACCCCTTGGCCGAAGGCGCGCATCTGATGACCATGAGCACTTACAAAAGCCTCGGTGGCCCGGCGGGCGGCTTGATCGTGACCAATGACGCCGAAATCGCCGAGCGGCTGGACCATATCGCCTTCCCCGGCATGACCGCGAATTTTGATGCCGCCAAATCGGCGGCGCTGGCCATCAGCCTGCTGGACTGGCGCGATTTCGGTGCGGCCTATGCGCAGGCGATGGTTGACCTCAGCCGCGCGTTGGCGGGCGAACTGGCGGCGCAGGGCCTGCCGGTTTTCGGTGCAGCGCGGGGTGTCACCCAAAGCCACCAGTTCGCCATGGAGGCGGCAGTTTTCGGCGGCGGTCAGGCGGCGTCGAAAGTGCTGCGCGAGGCGGGCTTCCTCGCCTGCGGTATCGGCCTGCCACTGCCGGAGGTGCCGGGCGATCTGAACGGTCTGCGCATTGGCACGCCCGAACTGGTGCGCCGGGGTGTCACCCCCGCCGATGCCCCCGCGCTGGCCGCGCTGATCGCAGGGGCGCTGCGCGGCAATGACCCGGCTGCGCTGGCCCCCCGCACGGCCGAATTGCGGAAAAAATTCACCGGGGTTCACTACATCCACCCTTGAACGATCCGATTCGCGCGTGTTGACTGCGGTCCCCTTTGAGAAAGGACCTCCTCATGCAAATGCGCAAACTCGGATCGCGGGGGCCGATGGTTTCGGCCATCGGCCTCGGCGCCATGTCCTTCGGCGGCATTTTCGGCCCGACAACCGAGACGGAAAGCCTCGCCTGTCTCGACGCCATGGTTGAGGCTGGCATCAATTTCATCGACACCGCCAATATATACGGCATGGGTGTCAGCGAGACGGTCATCGGCAAATGGCTCGCCTCCCGCCGGCCCGATGTGGTAATCGCCACTAAGGCCAGTATCGTGAACGGCCCGCCGCGTAGCATCGACAATTCCGCGGGTCACCTGCGCACGGAACTTGAGGCTTCGCTGAAGCGACTGGGCGTGGAACGGGTGGACCTGTTCTATATCCACCGCCGCGAACAGGCCCGCCCGCTGGACGAGGTGATCGGCACGCTGCAATCCTTGGAAGCCGAAGGCAAGATCGGCGGCTATGGCCTGTCGGAGGTCGCGCCCGAGACGCTGCGCGCGGCGCATGCGATCCATCCCTGCACCGCTGTCCAGAACGAATATTCCCTGTGGAGCCGCCAGCCGGAGCTTGGCCTGATCCAGGAATGCGCGCGGCTGGGAACGGCGTTCGTCGCCTTCTCGCCGCTGGCGCGCGGCATGCTGGGTGCGACCCCGCTGGGGCTCGATCAGGTGCAGGACGGGTTCCGGGTGCAGAACCCGCGCTTCATGGATCCGAACTTCAGCCGTAACCTCGCCCGGATCGCGCCTTTCCGTGACTGGTGCAAGGCGCGCGGCTGGTCGGTGCCAGCCGCGGCGTTGGCCTGGGCCATGGGCGCGGGCGACCATGTGCTGCCGATCCCCGGCACCCGCCGGGCGGACCGGCTGCGCGAATGGCTGCCGCTGCCCGCGCTGACAACCGTCGACCGCGCCGAGATAGACACCCTGCTGCCCGCAGGCTTCGCCGCCGGCGACCGCTACGGCGATCATCAGCTTCTGGCCATCGAACGCTATTGCTGAAACGCAGACATTTTCTGTCCGAAAATATCCTCGGGGGGAACCGCCGAAGGCGGTTGGGGGGCAGACAGCCCCCCGCCACCCTTACTGCCCGTGACTGCGGTCGTAGCCGTTGACCGGCGGGCTGCTCCACCCTGCGGGTGGGGCCTTGGGCCGGAAGACCTCCACCAGCAGCGGATGGCAGGTGGCGGTGTCTGACGAATGTTCGGACGAACAATCGCCCCCCGGACAGGCCGACAGGCCGCCCAGCAGGTCGATTTCAGCAAAGAACTCCAGATAATCACCCGGCCGCACCGGCGAGGCTTTCATGAAATACTGCCCGCTGTCGCGGGTGAAGCCGGTGCACATGAAGACGTTCAGCACGTCATGCACATGACCCTCGGCCTCGGCAAGCGTCAGGCCGCGGGCATCGGCCAGCGCGCGGGTCAGGTTGGAATGGCAGCAATGGTGATACTGTCCGCCGTGGCTCAGCAGGTTGTGGGTGTAGGGGTCGCAGCGCGTGCCAATCACGTCATGGACCGAGCCGCCGAAAGCGTCGAACCCATACCAGTCCAGCGTGTCATCGGTAATCGTGGCCATCGGGCGCAGGTAGGGATGGCTGGTCCACATCCGGTCGCCGGTGGAAAGATGCGTGCCATGCAGCGCGCGGGTCTTGCCGGAATAGAACCGCTCGGCCAGATTGGCGGCGTTCCACAGGTTCAGGTCACCGACCTGCGGCCCCTCGACGCTGCGGATGCGGAAGAAATGCCCGGCGGGCACCTCGAAACAGCGCGCCTCGCGGGCGGGTATCAGAACTTCGGTCACACGCTCCCATCCGTCGCGGGCGGCGCGACAGGCGGCCAGATCGGGGCGCGGCAGGGTTTCCGGCGGATAGCAAATCACCGGCGTGATGGCACGGCGGGTCTGGGCATCGGCGGGGGCGGCGTGGTCTGGCTGGGCGGGCTTCATTCGGGGTCTCCTGCGCGGTGGCGGCAGGTTGCTTTGCCCAGCGTGACGGGTCAAGGGGCGCATGGGATGTGGGAATCCGAAGGCTCAGCCCTTCGGCCGCAGGCAATCGCGGGGGGCGCCCTTCGCGGGCTGGCAGGTGGCCCCGCAGGCGGCGCAGCGCCACAGCCCCTCGGCCCGGTGTTCGCGCCAGCGGCATTGCCGGGTCAGCGTGCTGTTCCGGCGCGAGAGCCACATATAGCCGAATACCCCGACGGCGAGGAGAAGCAGGAGAAGCGGCATGATCTACTCCACGGCACGGCCGAAAACGGCAATGGCAAGGCCAAGTGCCGCCAGCGCGGCAGCGCCTATGGCGGCGGGCCGACGGGGCGGCCAAAGGCTGATTGCGGCAATGGCTGCCTCGATGGCGTAGTAAAGCGCGAAGGCGCGTGAGGCCCATGCGATGATCTGGAACACATCCGCTGCCCATGTCAGCGCGATCCCGGTCAGCACCAGCACCGCATAGGCGGCGCGGGTCGGGATGCGGCGTCCCGATTGCTCTACCACCAGACCGCCCGCACCGGCGGTATCGGCCACTGCCGCACTGAACTGGGCCGCCAGTGCTGCCGCGACCAGCAGGGCAGGCAGGACGGGCGAAACCTGCGCCATCAGGTCGATGATCGCAGTTTCTGTAAGATCCCCTTCGGGCGGCGCCAGCGAGAAGACCAGCAGCAGGACATAGACCATGTAGATTGCCGTTGCCGCCAGTTGCGCGAGTTTCATCGAGCGGATGCGGGTGCCGGCGTCATACTCGCGGCCCAGATAGCGCGAGGTCTCGAACCCCTGCACCGTGACGATCAGCCCGAAGCCAAGCGTCAGCGCCTGCCAGCCCGACAGGCTTGGCAGTGTCAGGATCAGGTCGCCCGCCTGCGCCTTGCTGCCGAAGAACAGTGCCAATCCGACCAGCAGGCCAAGGATAATGGCAAGCTTCAGGCTGACCGAATATTGCTCCACCCGTTCCAGTGCGGTGAAGCCACGGGTCCAGCCGATGACAAGGATCAGCGCGAAGACAGCGGTGGTCACGCTGCGGGCGAAGACCGGATCGGTCCACGGCGTCAGCCCGAGTGCGAAGGCGCCGAAGAGGTTGAGATAGTAGGCGACCGAGACGATGTAGGAAAACGCCAGCGCCCAGCCGCCCGCGCGTTCCAGCATCGCGGCGGGGCCGTTGAAGGGGCCAGACCTGTCCAGCCGGGCGATATTGCTGCGGATCGTGGCGCCGAAGCCCCAGGCCCCGGCGCAGAGCGCCAGCATGACCAGCGGCGCCCACATGCCGTAGCTGGCATTCAGGATCGGGCCAAGCACCAGAAAACCTGAACCGATGATCGAGGCCAGCGGCGTGACCGTTGCCCGCCACAGGGGCGCACGGCGCAGGGCAGGGGACAGCAGCAACCCCAGACCAGCCACCGCAGCGGCAAGGATCAGCAGGTCGTCACGCATGTCATCTGTTCGGGGGGCCTTCCGGCTGCGGCGGATACATCAGCGCGAACAGCGCCGCAGCGCGTTCCTCGCGCGGGAGGGTGCCTGAGGTCCAGCCGTCACCGAAAGCGGCCTTGACGGCCGGATTGGCGTAATGCGTCTCGAAACAGTGACCAAGGCGTCGCAACGCATCGGCCACCTGCCAGACGAATTGCGATTCTCCCATCGCAATCCGGTTCTTGGCATGCAGGGCGTCTGCCAGACCCGCGCAAAGATCGCCGAATTCCTCCGGCGATGCAAAGCGTGGCAGGGGCTGGTGGTCGCCCGGCGCCGTCATACGGCGCGTTCCACCATCATCTTCTTGATCTCGGCAATCGCCTTCGCCGGATTCAGCCCCTTGGGGCAGGTCTTGGCGCAGTTCATGATGGTGTGGCAGCGATACAGCTTGAAGGGGTCTTCAAGATTGTCCAGCCGCTCGCCGGTGTTTTCATCGCGCGAGTCGATGATCCAGCGGTAGGCGTGCAGCAGCGCGGCCGGGCCGAGGTATTTGTCGCCGTTCCACCAGTAGCTCGGGCAGGAGGTGGAGCAGGAGGCGCACATCACGCATTCATAAAGACCGTCGAGCTTCTTGCGATCCTCGATCGACTGCCGCCATTCCTTTTGCGGCGTGTTGGTCTTGGTTTCCAGCCATGGCATGATCGAGGCATGCTGGGCGTAGAAATGCGTCAGGTCCGGGATCAGGTCTTTCACCACCGGCATATGCGGCAGCGGGTAGATCTTCACGTCGCCCTTGATCTCGTCGAGACCATAGATACAGGCCAGCGTGTTGATCCCGTCGATGTTCATCGCGCAGGAACCGCAGATCCCTTCGCGGCAGGAGCGGCGGAAGGTCAGGGTCGGATCGACCTCGTTCTTGATCTTGATCAGCGCGTCCAGAACCATCGGGCCGCACTTGTCCATATCAAGGAAATAGGTATCGACGCGCGGGTTTTCCCCGTCATCGGGGTTCCAGCGGTAGATCTGGAACTTGCGGATGTTCTTGCCTTCCGGCTTCGGCCAGGTCTTGCCGGTGCGGACCTTGGAGTTCTTTGGCAGGGTGAACTGAACCATTGGCTAGTTTCTCCAATCGGGACGGGAGTAGAGCGGTTGCGACGGCAACTGCCCGGATTGTCTGTAGACGCAGCTTTCATAAAGCTGCGCGGGGTCACGCCCGGCCAGATAGTCGGACGAGACCTCAAGCTCCATGCGTGCCACGGGGCCATCGCTGGTGGCGCCCATGGCAATTTCGCCGCGCGGTTTGGCGGCAAGCTGCGCCTGCCGGAAGCAGGACTGCTCTGCCGCTTCGCGCGAAACCGGGCCGCAGGCGGCCAGAAACGCGAGAAGGATCAGCGCGGTCCGCATCGCCATCATCCCGCAACCGGGCCGATGCCGCGCATGCGCAGGCATTCGGCAGTGGCCGGGCGGCGCAGGATCGTCGCCACGTTCTGCACGGTCAGCGTGCCGGCGCGGGTGCCGACATCGCGCGCCAGTGCCCGGATTTCGCCGGGGCTGGCATTGGCCATCACGCAATCTGCGGCGGCTTCGGCCTGCGGGGCGGCCATGTAGTTCTGCATCACCGGCACCACGACCGACCGCGCCGCACGGGCGGAGACGTTATCGGCCATGGCCTGCGGCGAGCAGGCGGCGGCAAGCAGAAGGCAGGCGAGGGCAAGGCGGGGCATGGTGTTTCTCCGTTCCGTCGGTGCGCCGAGCCTAAGCCCGCCGCCTGCCGGTTGGGAGACACATGCCCGCGAGGCGCGCGGGAATCCGCCGCTCTGCCCGTCCGGGCAGGGAGGGAGGTCGCGCGCCCGTGCCATCAGAACTTGCGCTCCGCCGGGGCGATCTTCTTCAGGCTGATGCCGCCTTCCGCCTCGGTCGTCAGCGGATCGACATGCACCGCGCGGTAGCTGAGCGTCACCTGATTGCCATCGACATGGGCCAGCGTGTGCTTGCGCCAGTTCGCGTCGTCGCGGTTCGGATAGTCCTCATGGGCATGCGCCCCGCGGCTTTCCTTGCGGGCATTCGCGCCGTAGATCGTGGCCAGCGCGTTGGGCATCAGGTTGGTCAGTTCCAGCGTTTCCATCAGGTCGCTGTTCCAAACAAGGCTGCGGTCGGTGACCTTCAGATCGCCCAGCTTGGCAGCGATCGCGGTCATCTTGGCCTCGCCCTCGGCCAGCGTCTTTTCGGTGCGGAACACCGCAGCGTCGGCCTGCATGGTCTTTTGCATCTCAAGCCGCAGCTCGGCCGTCGGCGTGCCGCCATTGGCGTTGCGCAGGCTGTCAAAGCGGGTCAGGGCCTTGTCCACCTCGGCCTTGTTCACCGGGGCGATGCGTTCTTTCGGATCGACGATCTGACCGGCGCGGATCGCGGCGGCGCGGCCGAAGACCACGAGGTCGATCAGCGAGTTCGAGCCCAGACGGTTCGCGCCATGCACCGAAGCACAGCCCGCCTCGCCCACCGCCATCAGGCCGGGGAAGATGGCGTCCGGGTTCTCGGCGGTCGGGTTCAGCACCTCGCCCCAGTAGTTCGTCGGGATACCGCCCATGTTGTAGTGAACGGTCGGCAGAACCGGGATCGGCTCCTTGTTGACGTTCACACCGGCAAAGATCTTGGCCGATTCCGAGATGCCAGGCAGACGTTCCGCCAGGGTGGCGGGCGGCAGGTGGTTCAGGTGCAGGTGGATATGGTCGCCTTCGGCGCCCACGCCGCGCCCTTCGCGGATTTCCAGCGTCATGCAGCGCGAGACGTAATCGCGCGGCGCCAGATCCTTGTAGTGCGGGGCATAACGCTCCATGAAGCGTTCGCCCTTGGAGTTGGTGAGATAACCACCCTCGCCGCGCGCGCCTTCGGTGATGAGGCAGCCCGAGCCGTAAATCCCGGTCGGGTGGAACTGCACGAATTCCATGTCTTGCAGCGGCAGACCGGCGCGGGCCACCATGCCGCCGCCGTCGCCGGTGCAGGTATGGGCCGAGGTCGCGCTGAAATAGGCGCGGCCGTAACCGCCGGTCGCCAGCACGGTCATCTTGGCGTTGAAGACGTGGATCGTGCCGTCATCCAGCTTCCAGCACACCACGCCGGTGCAACGGCCGTCAGTGATGATCAGGTCCAGTGCGAAATATTCGATGTAGAATTCCGCGTTGTTCTTCAGCGACTGGCCATAGAGCGTATGCAGGATGGCGTGGCCGGTGCGGTCGGCTGCGGCGCAGGTGCGCTGCACCGGCGGGCCTTCGCCGAATTCGGTCGTATGGCCGCCGAAGGGGCGCTGGTAGATCTTGCCTTCTTCGGTGCGGCTGAACGGAACGCCGTAATGTTCCAGTTCATAGACCGCAGCCGGAGCTTCGCGGGCGAGGTATTCCATCGCGTCGGTATCGCCCAGCCAGTCCGACCCCTTGACGGTGTCATACATGTGCCACTGCCAGTTGTCGGGGCCCATGTTGGACAGCGAGGCGGCGATGCCGCCCTGCGCCGCGACGGTGTGGCTGCGGGTCGGGAACACCTTGGTCACGCAGGCGGTGCGCAGGCCTTGTTCGGCCATCCCCAGCGTGGCGCGCAGACCGGCGCCACCGGCACCGACCACCACGACGTCATAGTCGTGAACTTCGTAAGGATAAGCAGTCATCTTCAGCCTCTCAGAGCGCGATCTTGGCGAGGGCGTAGAAGCCCACCGCGATCACCGCGTAGGAAATCGAAATCGCCAGCATGATCAGGCCCTTCTTCATGCTGCCGCGCGCATAGTCCTCGATCATCATCTGCGCGCCCTTGGCGAAGTGGCGCATGCCGACGAACAGAACGAGGCCTGTCAGGATGGCCGGGAAGGGATGCGAGAAGGTTTCCAGCACCTCTTCATAGGGTTTGCCCAGCGTCGAGCCGAAAATATACATCCAGACCGGGATCATGAAGGCCAGACCCACGGCCGAGACCTGCATATACCAGTGGTGTTCGGTGCCGGTATGGGCGGCGCCCTTGCCTTCGGCGCGCTTGCGGGCGGTCAGGTAACGCATGGCTGCCTCCTCAGACCAGAATGACGGTAATGACGGTCAGGACGACCGAGCCGATGACGCAGGCCCAGCCCAGCTTTTCGGCGGTCGGGATGTCGAGCCCCTTGCCCGCATCGTAGTAAAGGTGCCGCAGTCCGGCGAGGTAGTGATACCAAAGCGCCCAGGCAGACAGGAAGAACACCAGATCGCCGAACCACGAGGTCGCCACCGCATTGGCATAGGCGAAATATTCGGGGCTGACGGCGGCGGCGAGCAGCCACCAGACCGCCAGCAGCGTGCCGACGATCAGCCCGTTGCCGGTGATCCGCGTCAGGATTGAGGTGATCGAGGTCAGTTGCGGACGGTAGATTTGCAGATGGGGGGAAAGGGGGCGCTCGACCCGCTTTGCTTCGGCCATGGTATTGTCCCTCTGTCGCTTGGCGCGGCCCGAGCGTCGCGCACTGGCAGGATTTCCTGTTGTTCAATAGCGCGTTTTTCGCGCAAGTCACGCGGGCAATCGGCTGTTTAGGGGGCCGTTTCCGCTATCAACCCCGAATATTTGCGCTTTGTGATCACGTTTTTTTCAGCTGTGATCACGCAATCGCACAGGCAAGGGCGACTCGGCGGTGCCTCTGATCCCGACGCGGGAGGGGGCGCTTCCCCAACGTCCGCCGGGATATTTCGCCAAGATAAAGCCGCAGCTTACTTCGGCATCACCGCCCAGTAATCGAGGTCCAGCAGAACTTCGGGCGCGTATTTGCCGTCCTCGCCCTTCAGCGCGAAGGGCGCCGCGCCCTGTTTCACCGCAACCAACCGCAGCCGGATCGCGCCGACGCCCGGCGCATCGGTATCGGCCTTGTCCAGCACCTCGGACCAGGCCTTGACCGTATCGCCCGAGAAGCAGGGGTTGGCATGCGCACCGCCGTTCAGCGCGACGATCATCTGGGCATTGGCGAGGCCGTTGAAGGACAGCGCCCGTGCCATGCTGATGATATGGCCGCCGTAGATCAGGCGTTTGCCATCGTCGCGGAAGGTGGCGTCGAAATGCACCTTGGCGGTGTTCTGCCACAGGCGGGTGGCAATCATGTGTTCGGCTTCCTCGATCGTCACCCCATCCACATGGTCGATCTGTTCACCGACCTGATAGTCGCCCCAGCGATGCGGTTCGCCCGCCAGCGCGAAATCATAGCGGGTGAAATCAAGGCCTGCCGGGATCACCAGATCGGCGGGGGCGAGGGCTTTCTTCAGCTCGGGCACCACGGCTTCGGGCGCGGGCGCGTCGAGCCGGTTCTTCCGCACCATGACCCAGCGCACATATTCCAGCACACAATCGCCGTTCTGGTTCAGCCCGCGGGTGCGGACATAGACCACACCCGACTTGCCGTTGGAGTTTTCTTTCAGCCCGATGACCGTGGATTCCGACCGCAGCGTATCGCCGGGGTAAACCGGGGCGAGCCAGCGGCCTTCGGCATAGCCGAGGTTTGCCACCGCGTTCAGGCTGATGTCGGGGACGGTTTTGCCGAAGACCACATGGAAGGCGACCAGATCGTCGATCGGGCTGGCGCTCAGGCCACTGGCGCGGGCGAATTCATCGGAGGAATACAGCGCATGCCGGGCGGGGTAGAGCGCATGATACAGCGCGCGCTCCCCACCCGAAACCGTGCGGGGCACGGCATGGGTGATGGTTTCGCCGATGCGGTAATCCTCGAAGAACCGGCCGGGATTGGTTTTCATGCGCTGCTCTCCTGCTGCGGCGGGGTGTCCCGCCGGGTCAATGCTCGCCGAGCTTGGTTTCGGGCGTGTAGATGCCGGGGGCCTCTTTCACCACGGCCTGACCGCAGCGCATCACGCCGCGTGCAGCGTCGAAGGCATAGGTGGGGGCGCCGTGCAGTTCCCACCCCTTGTTCAGGGCGGCGGTCACCTTGTGGCAGAAGGCCGATGTGTCGTCATCGCTGAGAAAGCGGTAAAGTTTCATGGGGTCACCCGAAAGCTGGATAGCCGAGCGCATAGTGCAGGCCCGCGATGGCACCATAGACGATCAGCGTGCCGACGACAGCCATGGCCTCGAACTTCGCGGGTTTGGCGGCGGGTGGAACCCATGGGCCGGCGCGGTTGATCACCACTATCTCCGCCAGCGCCCAGAGGCCGAGGCCACCGAACAGAAGGAAGGAAGGGGTGTCGCCGTTGACCAGCAAATGCGCGGCGGACCACAGCAGCACGCCGGTCAGCATCGGGTGCCGGAGGCGGCGGGCGATGGCCGTTTTCATGCCTGCGGCGGCGAACAGATAGACCGAAATCAGCATCAGCAGGTTGTTGATGCCGACCAGCGCCGGGCTGCGACTCCAGTAGAAGGCGCCTTCGGTGCTGCGATAGCCGATCACCATCAGCACCACACCCGCCAGCAGAGCCAGCGTGACTAGGCCGCGCCCGCGGTCCCCCAGCGCCGCACGGGCATCAGGGGCAAGGCGTTTGAACAGATGGCCGGCGATCCAGAGGATCAGGCCAAGGGCGAGCAGGGTCATGGGGGACTCCGTTGAATGTGAACCGGGTTCACACTCGCATCACTCTGCCATGGCCGCAATCGCATCGGCCTTGGCGAGGGTGGCCCGCGCCGTCACGATATGGAGATTTTCCACGATCTTGCCATCGACCACGGCGACGCCACCACCCTGGGCCATCACCTCGTCAAAGGCGGCGATCTGGCGGCGGGCGAGGGTCAGTTCGGCCTCGGACGGCGCAAAGGCGGCGTTGGCGATCTCAAGCTGCGCCGGATGGATCAGCGTTTTGCCGTCAAAGCCCAGATCGCGACCCTGTTCGCATTCAAAGCGCAGCCCGTCGTCGTCCTTGAAGGCGTTGTAAACGCCGTCGATCAGCGTCACGCCATGGGCGCGGCCCGCCAGCAGGCAAAGGCCCAGCCCGGTCTGCATCGGCAGGCGGTCGGGGCGGAAGCGGCTGTTCAGCTCTTTGGCAAGGTCATTGGTGCCCATCACCATGCCCTTGAGGCGCGGATGGGCGGCAATCTCGGCGGCGTTCAGCATCCCGGCGCAGGTTTCCATCATCGCCCAGAGATCGGCGCCCGGCACGGCATCGGCCACGGCATCCAGATCGGCGGCGCGGTTCACCTTGGGCACCAGAATGGCGTCGATCTTTGCCCCGCGTGCGATGGCCTCATCCATCGCATCGGCATCAGCGCGGCCCCATTCGGTATCAAAGCCGTTGATCCGCACGATCCGCATACGGCGGCCAAAATCCCAATCGGTCAGCACCTGCGCCAGCAGTTTGCGGGCGGCGGGCTTTTCCTCGGGCGCGACGGCATCTTCCAGGTCGAAGATGATCGCATCGGTGGCAAGGCCGCGCGCCTTTTCCAGTGCGCGCTCTTTCGAGCCGGGGATGTAAAGGACAGAGCGGCAGGGGCGGGCGGTCATGGGCGAGTCTCCCGTGAAAGATTCTTTCGCCAAAGACCACATCTGCGGCACATTCGGCAAGACCCGATTTGCCGCATTGCAGAAAATCTTGCTGCAAAGCCGCGCCATGCGCTCAGTTCAGCGGGAAAGCGCCCCAGACCAGCTTCAGCGACAGTGCCAGCAAGGCCCAGGTTACCAGCCTGAAGAACAGCGCCTCCGGCAGCCTCCGGACCAGCCAGACCCCGCCAAACACCGCCACCGAAGCCGGAATCGCCATCAGCAGCGTGACCCTGAGGTTGCCAAGGTTGATTTGCCCCAAAGCCCAATAGGGGATCAGCTTGATGGCATTCACATAGGCGAAAAGGATGGTCGATGTGCCCGCGAACACGGCTTTCGACAGGCCCAGCGGCATGACATAGACCTGATAGGGCGGGGCGCCCGCATGGCTGACGAAGCTGGTGAAACCTGTAGCGGCGCCCCAGAACAGGCCGGGGGCCACTTTCGCGGGCTGTGGATTGGTCGCGCGCGGGCGGCGCAGCAGCAGGTTGGCGGCAAAGACCGCGCCGACCAGACCAACGATGCCGCCGACAATCCGTTCCGGCACCAGATGCGCCGTGGCCCACCCCAACGCCACGCCCAGCGTTGTTGCGGGCACCATGATCGCCAGCACCCGTTTGTCGAAAGCATGACGATATGCGTAGAGCCCGAACATGTCAGAGACGACATAAATCGGCAGCAGGAGCCCCGCCGCCATGACCGGCGACATCACCAGACTCATCAGTGGCACGGACAGCATGGCGACCACCGGCACACCACCCTTGCCCATGCCGACCAGCATCGCGGCCGGAATGGCCGCCGCCCAAAACGCCAGATCTTCCACTTGCCCTGCCTCCGCCGCCCGGTAGGCGACCCTGTTCCGGCCGACTCGGGCCAATTGTCGCGCAACTTTCGGCAGCCTTTAGCGCAAACAACTTGCGCAGGGCAACTTGGCCTGTCATGCCGCATCGCGGCAGTCTTGCGTGAATCCCGCGAGACGCCTAAAGCATACCGTTGCATACAATCCCAGCCGGAGACGGAATCATGGCACGACCCAAGATCGCACTGATTGGCGCTGGCCAGATCGGCGGAACGCTCGCCCATCTCGCAGCCATCAAGGAACTCGGCGATATCGTCCTGTTCGACATCGCGGAAGGCACCCCCCAGGGCAAGGCGCTGGATCTGGCGCAGTGCGGCCCGGTCGAGGGCTTCGATGCCGTCCTGAAGGGCGCCAACAGCTATGAGGACATCGCGGGTGCCGATGTCTGCATCGTGACCGCCGGCGTGCCGCGCAAACCGGGCATGAGCCGCGACGACCTGCTGGGCATCAACCTGAAGGTCATGAAATCGGTGGGCGAGGGCATCAAGGCCCATGCGCCGAACGCCTTCGTCATCTGCATCACCAATCCGCTGGACGCGATGGTCTGGGCGCTGCGCGAATTTTCGGGCCTGCCGCATGAGAAAGTCGTGGGCATGGCCGGCGTGCTCGATTCGGCCCGCTTCCGCCACTTCCTGTCGGTCGAGTTCAATGTCTCGATGCGCGATGTGACCGCCTTCGTTCTGGGCGGCCATGGCGACACCATGGTCCCGCTGACCCGCTATTCCACCGTCGCCGGCATTCCGCTGCCGGATCTGGTTGCGATGGGCTGGACCACGCAGGAGAAGCTGGACGCCATCGTGCAGCGCACCCGTGACGGCGGCGCCGAGATCGTTGGCCTGCTGAAAACCGGCTCGGCCTTCTATGCGCCCGCCACCTCGGCCATCGAAATGGCCGAAGCCTATCTGAAAGACCAGAAGCGCCTGCTGCCCTGCGCGGCTTACGTCAAGGGCGCCTTCGGTCTGGACGGCATGTATGTCGGCGTGCCGACGATCATCGGCGCCAAGGGCATCGAGCGGATCGTGGACATCAAGATGAACGCCGACGAGCAGGCGATGTTCAACAAGTCGGTCGATGCGGTGAAGGGCCTTGTCGAGGCGTGCAAAGGCATCGACCCTTCGCTGGCCTGATCTGCCAATCCTGACGAACGGAAAAAGCCCGGCTGCGCGCCGGGCTTTTTTATCAGGCGGCTGTTTGGCGGTTCAGAACTGCATCTGATAGCCAAGGGCGACGTGATTGCCCGACAGATCGAGGCTCACGCCATTGGCGAGATAGCCCACCAGCGCGCCTGCCAGAACCTGACCCACTGTGTGCTGATCCGCCTTCACGCGCGACACGCCGACCAGAGTCGCGGCACCGAAAGCCAGCGCCCCCGCCACTGGCCGGTCGCGCCAGCAGTCGCGCGCAAGGCTGGTGGCGCCGAAAAAGGCCATCGAGGTATGCCCGGACGGAAAGCCCCGGTCGTGCCCGTTGGGCCTGCGCCCGATACTGCTGCTGCGAGTTGCAGCCTTCAGGCCATGGGTCACGAGTTCGGTCGTCACCGCGCCTGCGACGAAATCTGCCGTCCGGTGCTGCTGGATCGCACAGACCCCCGCCATGACCGGCAGGATGACCTGAAGCGCATCGCCCGTCCGGGTCAGGCCGGTCTTGTCCTGCGCCACGGCGGGTGCAGCAAGGGCGAAGCTGGCGGCAAGGCTCGCGGCACGCATCATCTGGCGCGGCCGGACCGGGATCGGGAACATGGCTGATTTCCTGAAAGGGGAAGGGTGCCGCACGCTTGTCACCAAAGCCGCGTAGCGCCATGCAACCGGGGTTGCAGACCACCTTGGGGACCAGAGCGCGCACCCCCTTCCGCACGGCGCAATGCCGTGCTAGCGCCGGGGCATGAGCAAGGGCCACATCTCGCCGTATCACGCGCCTGCCTTCATTCCCGACGCGCTGGCGAAGGGGCAGCATCGTGCCATCATCGGGGGGCGATGGGAGGAAACCGGTATCATCCAGATGGAGATGCTGCTGGCCGAGGGGCTGCGCCCGCGCCACCGCATGCTGGACATCGGGTGTGGGCCGCTGCGCACGGGGTGTCGCGTGGTGCCCTATCTGAACCCTGGCCATTACTGGGGCAGCGACCTGTCGCGCGACCTGATCCTCAAGGGCTATCGTGCCGAACTGACCGAGGGGGACCGCACCCGTCTGCCCATCGCACAACTGGTGGAGGATGCAGATTTCAGCTTCCCCGGCATCCCGCGCGATCTGGATTATCTGCTGTGCTTCGCCGTGTTCACCCACCTGCCGGTGAACCACCTGCGCCGGGGCCTCCTGCGGGTGGCCGACCACTTCATCCGGTTCGAGAAATTCCTGTTCACGGTGTTCCTTGCCCCCGATGCGCAATCGAGCCTCGGCCCGGTGCGGCAGCCTGATGGCGTGGTGACCCATGACATCCGCCCGCCCTATCACCTGCTGGAATCCGACATCCACCATTTCTGCGCGCAGGCCGGATTGGCCGTTGAAATCCGTGCAAACCGGCTGCCACGGGGGCAGGTTCTCTGCGTGGCGAGTCGGCTCTGATCACGCTGCGCTGCGGCGTTTGCGGCAACGGCGATGTGCTTGTGATCACACTTTTTCAACGTGTGATCACAAATGCGATTTTTCTGCGCCAAAAGCTGCCTATCCGGCAAAAGCTGTTTTGAAAGCGCCTTCCATTATGGCATCACGCCCCCAAATCAGCAGCGATGGGACATGATCCATGAACATCCATGAATATCAGGCCAAGGCGCTTCTCCGCAGCTATGGCGCCCCGGTTTCGGACGGCCGTGTCGTCCTGAAAGCCGAGGAAGCCAAGACCGCGGCGGGCGAGATGGACGGGCCGCTCTGGGTCGTCAAGGCGCAGATCCACGCCGGTGGCCGCGGCAAGGGCAAGTTCAAGGAACCGGAAGCCGGTGAAAAGGGCGGTGTCCGTCTGGCGAAATCGGTGGAAGAAGCCGAAACGCTGGCCAAGCAGATGCTGGGCCGCACGCTGGTCACCCACCAGACCGGCCCGGCCGGCAAGCAGGTGAACCGCATCTACATCGAGGCCGGTTCGGACATCGCGCGCGAACTCTACCTCGCGCTGCTGGTGGATCGCCAGACCAGCCGCATCTCTTTCGTCTGCTCGACCGAAGGCGGCATGGACATCGAAGAGGTCGCCGCCTCGACCCCCGAAAAGATCCTGTCCTTCTCGGTTGACCCGGCTTCGGGCCTGTCGGATTTCCACGGCCGCCGTCTGGCCTTCTCGCTGGGCCTCGAAGGGGCGCAGGTGAAGCAGATGGTTGCGCTGGCCAAGACGCTCTACAAGGCCTTCGTCGAGAAGGACATGGAGATGCTGGAGATCAACCCGCTGATCGTGACCCCGGAAGGCCAGATCAAGGTGCTGGACGCCAAGGTGTCGTTCGACGGCAACGCGCTCTATCGCCACGCCGACATTCAGGCGCTGAAAGACGAGACCGAGGAAGACCCCAAGGAACTCGCCGCGTCGAAATTCGACCTGAACTACATTGCGCTGGACGGTGAGATCGGCTGCATGGTGAACGGCGCGGGCCTTGCCATGGCGACGATGGACATCATCAAGCTCTATGGCGCGGAACCCGCCAACTTCCTCGACGTGGGCGGCGGTGCGACGAAAGAGAAGGTGACCGAGGCGTTCAAGATCATCACCTCGGACCCGAACGTCAAAGGCATTCTGGTCAACATCTTCGGCGGCATCATGCGCTGCGACGTCATCGCCGAAGGCGTGATCGCCGCGGTGAAGGAAGTGGGCCTGAAGGTTCCGCTGGTCGTGCGTCTGGAAGGCACCAACGTCGAGCTGGGCAAGAAGATCATCAACGAAAGCGGGCTGAACGTGATCGCGGGTGACAACCTCAGCGACGCGGCGCAGAAGATCGTGAAAGCGGTGAAAGGATGAGGCTTGCTGCCGCTATCGCCGTCCTGATTGGGCTGGCCGGATGCAATGTCTCCTCGCCTGACGGGCAGGATTCTGTTGGGTTCCTGGCTCAAGAGGCTGCTTTCGCGACCCGGACTTGCGTTCAGAACAACTTCGCTGCCGCGCCTGTCAAGGCAGCGATGCTTACCCGCGGCTACAAAGTGCTCGAGATCACGACTTCGAAAGATCTAGAACGTGTCCAGCCAGGGGTGAACTGGATGTCGGCTGCTCGCTTTACCGCTCTTGGAACCAATCCCTGTGCGTGGATGCCGGGTGGCCATTTCGGACAGGCGGTCATTGACGCGGCTGCCGCGGAGTTGCGCCGACTTGGCTACGTCGAAACGGCAGAGCAGGGTCTCTGGTCGAAGAACGGTGCCAAGGTGCGGCTGAACGGTCAGCGGATCACACGGCCCGGCGCCGGCATCAATGCGGCCTTTGTCGGTGTATCGGCAGCAAGCTAAGGTCCTTGCCTGCCTGCGCAGGCCAAAACGAAAATCGAGGCGGGAGATCCCGCCTTACATTCGCAAAACCTGGGTGGTCAATCCCACCAAACGGAGAGACACATGGCTGTTCTCGTGAATGAAAATACCAAGGTTATCTGCCAGGGCATCACCGGCTCGCAGGGCACCTTCCACACCGAACAGGCGATTGCCTATGGCACCAAGATGGTCGGTGGTGTGACGCCCGGCAAGGGCGGCACCAGCCACCTTGACCTGCCGGTCTTCAACTCGGTTCACGAAGCGAAAGCCGTGACCGAGGCCAATGCGACCGTGATCTACGTTCCGCCGCCCTTCGCGGCCGACTCGATCCTTGAAGCGATCGACGCCGAGATGGAGCTGATCGTCTGCATCACCGAGGGCATTCCGGTGCTCGACATGATGAAGGTGAAGCGGGCGCTGGAAGGGTCGAAATCGCGGCTCATCGGGCCGAACTGCCCCGGCGTCATCACACCGGGCGCCTGCAAGATCGGCATCATGCCGGGCCACATCCACCAGCGCGGCAGCGTCGGCGTGGTGTCGCGTTCGGGCACGCTGACCTATGAGGCGGTGAAGCAGACCTCCGACCTCGGTCTGGGGCAGTCCTCGGCCGTGGGTATCGGCGGCGACCCGATCAAGGGCACCGAACATATCGACATACTGGAAATGTTCCTCGCGGACCCGGAAACCCATTCGATCATCATGATCGGTGAAATCGGTGGCTCGGCCGAAGAAGAAGCGGCGCAATTCCTTGCCGACGAAAAGAAGCGCGGCCGCTGGAAGCCGACCGCCGGTTTCATCGCGGGCCGCACCGCACCGAAGGGCCGCCGCATGGGCCATGCCGGTGCCATCGTGGCCGGTGGCAAGGGTGATGCGGAATCCAAGATCGAAGCGATGAAATCCGCCGGGATCGTGGTTGCGGACAGCCCCGCCCATCTGGGCGAAGCTGTGATGAAGGCGCTGGGCAAGTAAATCTCGTTCCCCGGGGGTATGCCTCCGGGGAACCTCTCGAAGGGAGGCGAGCATGCGATTTCTGACCATGGCCACGCTGGCGAGTGTTGCACTTGCAGGGTGTGTCACCTCCGGGCCCACAACGGGTGCCCGCAATGGCATGGCGGCCGCCGAGGCCGCCACCGGCGTTTCTGCCGCGAATATCGTCGCCTATTCCGCGAACGGGGCGGGTATAGGCGGGCTGGTTATTCAGGGCGTGCCGAACGTCCTGTTCTACAAGGCGGCCAGCACCGACAAGGCCCAGCTCAAGGCCGCCCCGGCGCGCATTTGCGGCGCCCGTGGCGTCGCATCGGCCGAGGATCGCGCGCTGGAACATCCCGAACAGATGCCGGGTGTGCGCAAGCTTGTCGTAAGCTGCAAGTGACGCACCCCTTCGTCCATACGTCTCAATGAGGCACTGACATGACCGATCAATCCCCCAACGCCACGCTGAACGCGCAATCCTTCATGGACGGCGCCAATGCCGATTACATCGACCAGCTTCAGGCCCGCTATGCCGCCGATCCGAATTCGGTCGATGCCGGTTGGGCTGCTTTCTTCAAGGCGCTGGGTGACAGCGAGCTGGAAGCCAAGCGCGCCGCTGCGGGCCCGTCCTGGGCGCGCAATGACTGGCCGCAGCAACCGGCGGACGAACTGACTGCCGCGCTGACCGGCGAATGGCCGCTGGTGCCGAAAGAGGCCAAGGGCGCGGGCAAGAAAATCGCCGAAAAGGCGGCCGAGGCCAATGTGGCCCTGACGCAGGAGCAGATTCAGCGCGCCGTGCTGGATTCGATCCGCGCCATCATGATCATCCGCGCCTACCGGATTCGCGGCCACCTGGCTGCCGACATCGACCCGCTGGGCATGCGCGACAGCGCCAACCACCCGGAACTGGACCCGAAATCCTATGGCTTCACCGAGGCTGACATGGACCGGCCGATCTTCATCGACAATGTGCTGGGCCTGACCCATGCCTCGATGCGGCAGATCATGGAGATCGTGAAGCGCACCTATTGCGGCACCTTCGCGCTGCAATACATGCACATTTCCGACCCGGAACAGGCCGCCTGGCTGAAGGAACGGATCGAAGGCTACGGCAAGGAAATCGCCTTTACCCGTGAAGGCCGCCGCGCCATCCTCAACAAGCTGGTCGAAGCCGAGGGGTTCGAAAAGTTCCTCCATGTCAAATACATGGGGACCAAGCGTTTCGGTCTGGACGGTGGTGAGGCGCTGATTCCCGCGATGGAACAGATCATCAAGCGGGGCGGCAATCTGGGGCTGAAGGAAATCGTCATCGGCATGCCGCACCGTGGCCGCCTGTCGGTTCTGGCCAATGTTCTGGGCAAGCCCTACCGCGCGATCTTCAACGAATTTCAGGGTGGCAGCTTCAAGCCCGAGGATGTGGACGGGTCGGGCGACGTGAAATATCACCTCGGCGCCTCGTCGGACCGGACCTTCGACGGGAATACCGTCCACCTGTCGCTGACCGCCAACCCCTCGCACCTTGAGGCGGTGAACCCGGTCGTGCTGGGCAAGGTTCGCGCCAAGCAGGACCAGCTTGGCGATACCGAACGCCGTCAGGTTCTGCCGATCCTTCTGCATGGCGACGCGGCTTTCGCGGGTCAAGGCGTCGTGGCCGAATGCTTCCAGCTTTCGGGCATCAAGGGCCATCGCACCGGCGGCTGCATCCATATCGTCGTGAACAACCAGATCGGCTTCACCACCGCGCCGCATTTCTCGCGCACCTCACCTTATCCGACCGACATCGCGCTGATGGTCGAGGCGCCGATCTTCCATGTGAACGGCGACGATCCCGAAGCCGTGGTGCATGCCGCCCGCGTGGCGACCGAGTTCCGGCAGAAGTTCGGCAAAGATGTCGTTCTGGACATCTTCTGCTACCGCCGCTTTGGTCACAACGAGGGCGACGAGCCCATGTTCACCAACCCGATCATGTATAACCGCATCAAGCGTCACAAGACGACGCTTCAGCTTTATACCGACCGGCTGGTGAAGGATGGCCTGATCCCGGAAGGCGAGATCGAGGACATGAAGGCCGCTTTCCAGGCCCGCCTGAACGAAGAGTTCGAGGCTGGCAAGGAATTCAAGCCGAACAAGGCCGACTGGCTGGATGGCCGCTGGAAGAACATGTCGCGCGAAGGCGAGGAATATATCGCCGGCAATACCGCGATCAAACCCGAGACTCTGGCCGAGGTCGGCACCGCGCTGACCCGTGTGCCGGACGGGTTCGAGATCCACAAGACCGTCGCGCGCCAGCTTGAAGCCAAGAAAAAGATGTTCGAGGCCGGCGCCGGTTTCGACTGGGCCACGGCCGAGGCGCTGGCCTTCGGCTCGCTGCAAACCGAGGGCTATCCGGTGCGCCTGTCCGGTCAGGACTGCACGCGCGGCACCTTCTCGCAGCGGCATTCGGCCTTCGTCGAGCAGGGCACCGAAGAGCGTTACTATCCGCTGAACCACATCCGGGCCGGTCAGGCGCGGTATGAGGTCATCGATTCGATGCTGTCGGAATATGCGGTGCTGGGCTTCGAATACGGCTATTCGCTGTCGGAGCCGAATGCGCTTGTGCTGTGGGAAGCCCAGTTCGGCGATTTCGCCAACGGCGCGCAGATCATGTTCGACCAGTTCATCAACTCGGGCGAAAGCAAATGGCTGCGGATGTCCGGTCTGGTCATGCTGCTGCCGCACGGGTTTGAAGGGCAGGGGCCTGAACATTCGTCGGCACGCCCCGAACGCTTCCTGCAACTTTCGGCGCAGGAAAACTGGATCGTGGCGAACTGCTCGACCCCGGCGAACTACTTCCACATCCTGCGGCGTCAGATCCACCGCGATTTCCGCAAGCCGCTGGTGCTGATGACGCCGAAGTCGCTGCTGCGGCATCCGATGTGTGTCTCGACGGCTGAAGATTTCACCACCGGCTCGTATTTCCATCGCGTGCTGTGGGATGACGCCCAGAAGGGCAATTCGACGCTGCAACTGAAGCCCGACGCCGAAATCCGGCGCGTGGTGATGTGCTCGGGCAAGGTCTACTATGACCTGCTGGCCGAACGGGATGCCCGTGGCGCCGATGATGTCTACCTGCTGCGCGTGGAACAGCTTTACCCCTTCCCGGCGCAATCGCTGCGTGCCGAACTGGGGCGCTTCCCGCAGGCCGAGGTGGTCTGGTGTCAGGAAGAACCGAAGAACCAGGGCTACTGGAGCTTCATCGAGCCGAATATCGAATGGGTGCTGGATCAGGTCGGCGGTGCGGCGAAACGCGCGCGCTATGCGGGCCGCTCGGCCTCGGCCTCGCCCGCCACGGGCCTCGCCTCCAAACACAAAGCTGAACAGGAAGCGCTTGTGAACGATGCGCTGTCTTTCGAAGGGAAATAAGCCAATGACCGTTGAAGTTCGCGTTCCCGCCCTTGGCGAAAGCGTCACCGAAGCGACCATCGCCACCTGGTTCAAGAAGCCGGGCGATGCTGTTGCCGTGGATGAAATCCTCTGCGAGCTGGAAACCGACAAGGTGAGCCTCGACGTGCCGTCGCCCGCTGCGGGTGTGCTGGGCGAGATCGTCGCACCAGAAGGCGAAACCGTCGCCGCCGCTGCACTGCTGGCCACGATCAACGAAGGCGCGGCCGCTGCTGCCGCGCCCGCGCCGAAAGCTGAAGCCGCCGCCGCGGTGAACTCGCCCGGTGCAGGGCCGGAAACCCCGGCTGCCCGCAAGGACGTGGAAGATGCGCCTTCGGCCAAGAAAGCCATGGCCGAGGCGGGGATTTCCGCCGCACAGGTGCAAGGCTCGGGCCGTGACGGCCGTGTGATGAAGGAAGACGTGGCCAAGGCCGTCGCTTCTGCCGCCGCTGCCCCGGCGCCCGCCCCGGTTTCGGTGCCGCGCGCGCCCGTCCCGGCCGATGATGCCGCCCGCGAAGAGCGCGTCAAGATGACCAAGCTGCGCCAGACCATCGCGCGCCGCCTGAAGGACAGCCAGAATACTGCCGCCATGCTGACCACCTATAACGAGGTGGACATGTCCGGCATCATGGGCCTGCGCAACGAATACAAGGACGTGTTCGAGAAGAAGCACGGCGTGAAGCTCGGCTTCATGTCCTTCTTCGTGAAAGCCTGCTGCCACGCGCTGAAGGAAGTCCCCGAAGTCAATGCCGAGATCGACGGCACCGACATCGTCTACAAGAACTACGTCCACATGGGCGTGGCTGTGGGCACGCCTTCGGGTCTTGTGGTGCCGGTGGTGCGCGACGCCGACCAGATGGGCTTTGCCGCGATCGAGAAGAAGATCGCCGAACTGGGCGTCCGCGCCCGTGACGGCAAGCTGTCGATGGCCGAAATGGCGGGCGGCAGCTTCACCATCTCGAACGGCGGCGTCTATGGCTCGCTGATGTCGTCGCCGATCCTGAACCCGCCGCAATCGGGGATCCTTGGCATGCACAAGATCCAGGATCGCCCGGTGGTGGTGAACGGCCAGATCGTCATCCGCCCGATGATGTATCTCGCGCTGAGCTACGATCACCGCATCGTGGACGGCAAGGGCGCCGTGACCTTCCTCGTGCGCGTGAAGGAAGCGCTGGAAGATCCGCGCCGGTTGTTGATGGATCTGTGATGGCGTCGGGCTGAAGCCCGACTTATGGCGCAGGGCAGTCTTTAGTCTGCCTTGCGCCTGTTCCCGCCTGTTCAGGGCGGGGTCAGCGCCCACCGCAAGGGACATCATCCCCCATGCCTCTCAAGCTCACTGCCCTTACGCTCGCCGCCTTGGCTGTGGCTTTTCCCCTGAATGCGCAGCCGAGCCAGAGCCAAACTGCCAAGGTCAATGCACTTTGGCTGATCGCGATTGACGATTGGGGACCGCTTTTCACCTGCGGTGCGACCAATGCCGACTCGGATGAGTTCATCCGAAACGCCTGGTCCAAGACAAGAAAAAGGGCGCTAGAGGCGATGGCTGGTGCAAATTGGCCCAAAGATGATCTTGCGCGATGGCAGTCCAGGTCCGAACCTGACGCGATGCGTCTGCCGCTGGACACGCCCTTTGCCAAAGTGATCGCCTATTGTTCCAGACGGAAGGATTGGGTCGAACACTCTTTCAAAGTCGATATGCTGCCGATCGGAGCCGAAGTTGAAAAGATACTGAAGCCGGTGACTGTGCCATGACCCCCGAACTCACCGCCCTCGCCCTCGCGGGCCTGCTGCAAGCAGCCCAATACCTGCTCTTTGCCATCCCGGCGAACCGGGAGCTGGGGACGGGGTATACTTCCTCGGCGCGGGACCGGCCGCCGTCGCGGCAGCTTTCGCAGACCACCGCCCGGTTGCAACGCGCATTGAACAACCATTTCGAAGGGCTGATCTTGTTCACCCTCGCGGTTGTGGTGGTCACGCTGGGCGGCAAGGCATCGGGCCTGACCGCGGCCTGCGGCTGGGTCTACCTCGGTGCCCGCATCCTCTACGTTCCGGCCTATGCCCTTGGCTGGCGCCCCTGGCGCTCGGCCATCTGGGGGCTGGGCTTCCTCGCAACCCTCACCATGATCGTGGCCAGTCTGACCTGACCTTTATCTTGGTATAAATATCCTCGGGGGTCCGGGGGCAGACAGCCCCCGGCGCTCGACACCAAAGGAGACCGAAATGGCAGAATTCGATGTGATCGTGATCGGCGGCGGCCCCGGCGGCTATGTCTGCGCCATCCGCTGCGCGCAACTGGGCCTCAAGACCGCCGTGGTCGAAGGGCGCGAGACGCTGGGCGGCACCTGCCTGAACGTCGGCTGCATCCCGTCCAAGGCGCTGCTGCACGCGACGCATAACCTGCATGAAGTCCATGAAAACTTTGAAAAGATGGGCCTGATGGGCGCCAAGGTCAAAGTCGATTGGGACAAGATGCAGGCCTACAAGCAGGATGTGGTGAACGGCAACACCAAGGGCATTGAATTCCTGTTCAAGAAGAACAAGGTGACCTGGCTGAAGGGCTGGGGCTCGATCCCTGCCGCCGGTCAGGTCAAGGTCGGCGACGAGGTTCACAGCGCGAAGAGCATCGTTATCGCCACCGGCTCGGAACCCGCGAGCCTGCCGGGCGTGACCGTGGATGAAGAGGTGGTTGTCACCTCCACCGGCGCGCTGTCGCTGAAATCGGTGCCGAAATCGCTGGTGGTGATCGGTGCGGGTGTGATCGGGCTGGAGATGGGCTCGGTCTATGCCCGTCTGGGCGCCGAGGTGACTGTGGTCGAATATCTGGATGCCATCACCCCCGGCATGGATGCCGAAGTGGCCAAGAGCTTCCAGAAGCTGCTGGCCAAGCAGGGCATCAAATTCGTGCTGGGCGCGGCGGTGCAGGGCACTGAGCGCACCAAGAAGGGCGCGAAAGTGTCCTACAAGCTGCGCAAGGACGAAAGCGCGCATGAGATCGAGGCCGATGCCGTGCTGGTCGCCACCGGCCGCAAACCCTATACCACCGGTCTGGGGCTGGAAGCCGTGGGCGTGGCGATGGAGCCGCGCGGGCAGGTCACCATCGACAGCCATTTCCAGACCAGCGTGAAGGGCATCTATGCCATCGGTGACGCCGTGGTCGGCCCGATGCTGGCCCACAAGGCCGAGGATGAGGGCATGGCGGTGGCCGAGGTTCTGGCCGGCAAGCATGGTCATGTGAACTACGATGTCATCCCCGGCGTGATCTACACCGCGCCCGAGGTGGCTTCGGTCGGCAAGACGGAAGAGCAACTGAAGGCCGAAGGCCGCGCCTACAAGGTGGGCAAGTTCCCCTTCATGGGCAATGCGCGCGCCAAGGCGATCTTCCAGGCCGATGGCTTCGTCAAGATGCTGGCCGACAAGGAGACCGACCGGGTTCTGGGTTGCCACATCATCGGGCCGGGCGCGGGTGATCTGATCCACGAAGTCTGCGTGGCGATGGAATTCGGTGCCTCGGCCCAGGACATCGCGCTGACCTGCCATGCCCACCCGACCTATTCGGAAGCGGTGCGAGAGGCGGCGCTGGCCTGTGGTGACGGCGCGATCCACGCCTGAGGGACGCTTATCAAGCGGAAACGCCCCGGCCTGATGGCCGGGGCGTTGCTGTTTTCCGTATCATGGCCCGCGATGCGGGCCATGGAAGATGAGTATTTGGGCAAGAAGCAAAGGCGCTTCGGGTTATTCGGCCGCCACCGGGGTCGGGTCGACCAGCGCCACGATGTCGAGCATGATGCGGTTCAGTTCGAAATCCTTCGGCGTATAGATGGCAGCGACGCCCATGGCGCGCAGTTTCGCGGCGTCATCCTCGGGGATGATGCCGCCGACGACCACCGGGATGTCGCCGAGGCCTGCGGCCTTCATGCGCTCCATCGTTTCTGCGATCAGCGGCAGGTGGCTGCCCGAGAGGATCGAGAGGCCGACGACATGCGCCTCTTGTTCCGCGGCGGCGGCGACGATTTCGGCGGGCGTCAGGCGGATACCATCGTAGTGGATGTCCATGCCACAATCGCGGGCGCGGGCGGCGATCTGTTCAGCGCCATTGGAATGGCCGTCGAGCCCCGGTTTGCCGACGAGAAACTTGAGTTGCCGGCCAAGGCGCGACGACACGGCCGAGACCGCCTCGCGGATCGGGTCCAGCCCCTCGGTGCGGTTGGAGCGGTTCTTGGACACGCCGGTCGGGCCGCGATACTGGCCGAAGGCGGCGCGCACGGTGGCACCCCATTCGCCGGTGGTGGCACCGGCCTTCGCGGCTGCGATGGAAGCGGGCATGACGTTGCGGCCATCGGCGCAGGCTTCGCGCAGGGTGGTGAGTGCGGCCTTCACTGCGGCCTCGTCCCGGGTTGCGCGCCATTGGGTCAGGCGTTCGATCTGGTCGCGTTCGGCGGCTTCATCCACCACCATGATGGCGCCGTCGCCGGCGGTCAGCGGCGAGGGGGCGGCCTCGGTCCAGCGGTTCACGCCGACGACCACGGTTTCATTGCCTTCGATCCGGGCGATGCGTTCAGCATTGGCCTCGACCAGCCGGCCCTTCATGTATTCGATGGAGGCGACGGCACCGCCCATGGCGTCGATCTGCGCCAGTTCCTCGCGCGCGCCCTGTTTCAGGGCCGCGACCTTCGCGTCCACCGCCGGGTTGCCGTCGAACAGATCGCCATACTCCAGCAGGTCGGTTTCATAGGCGAGGATTTGCTGCATGCGCAGCGACCATTGCTGATCCCAAGGGCGCGGCAGGCCGAGCGCCTCGTTCCAGGCGGGCAGTTGCACCGCGCGGGCGCGGGCCTTTTTCGATAGCGTCACTGCCAGCATCTCGATCAGGATGCGGTAGACGTTGTTTTCCGGCTGCTGTTCGGTCAGGCCGAGCGAGTTGACCTGCACACCATAGCGGAAACGGCGATACTTCGCATCGGTGATGCCATAGCGGTCGAGCAGGATTTCATCCCACAGGTCCACGAAGGCGCGCATCTTGCACATTTCGGTGACGAAGCGGATGCCGGCGTTCACGAAGAACGAGATGCGGCCGACCATGTTCGGGAAATCCTCGGGCGCGACCTTGCCCTTGAGGTCATCCAGCACCGCACAGGCGGTGGCGAGGGCGAAGGCAAGCTCCTGCTCGGGTGTCGCGCCCGCCTCTTGCAGGTGGTAGGAACACACGTTCATCGGGTTCCATTTCGGCAGGTGCTTTTGCGTATAGGCCGCGACATCGGTGATCATGCGCAGGCTGGGCTTCGGTGGGCAGATATAGGTGCCGCGCGACAGATATTCCTTGATGATGTCGTTCTGCACGGTGCCTTGCAGTTTCGACACATCGGCGCCCTGTTCCTCTGCCACCGCGATGTAAAGCGCCAGCAGCCAGGGGGCGGTGGCGTTGATCGTCATCGAGGTGTTCATCTGTTCCAGCGGGATCTGGTCGAACAGTGCCCGCATGTCGCCCAGATGATTCACCGGCACGCCGACCTTGCCCACCTCACCGCGGGACAATTCGTGATCGCTGTCATAGCCGGTCTGGGTAGGCAGGTCGAAGGCGACGGAAAGTCCGGTCTGCCCCTTGGCGAGGTTGGTGCGGTAAAGCGCATTCGACGCCTTCGCCGTGGAGTGGCCCGCATAGGTGCGGAACAGCCAGGGGGCATCTTTCTTGGCTTCGGTCATGGCGGCCTCGTGAATCGGGTTGGCAATTTTATTGCTTGGAAGATGATATGCGGGAAAGATTATGGCAATGTCAATTCGCCGCGTCGCAGCATGGCCGGATTTACGCAGATGCGGCGATGGCCTAGGCTCGGACAATGACAGAAACGGTGGAGCTTCCCCTCTGGCTGGTGGTGCTGGCCCTTGCGCTGGCGGCGATTGGTGCGCTGGAGCGGGTGCTGATGCCTTCGGCGCGTTGGTTTTTGCGGCGACGGGCAGAGCGGCTGGTGGCGCGGCTGAACACCCATCTGGCGCGGCCGATCCGGCCGTTCCGCCTGATGGCGCGGGCGGATCGTATCGTGCAACTGACCTATGATCCGAAAGTGGTGCAGGCCGCGATGGACCATGCGCAGGACACTGGCATGCCGGAGCCGGTCGCCTTCGAGGCCGCCCGCAAGGCCGCGCGCGAAATCGTGCCGGGCTTTTCGGCGCTGGTCTATTTTGGTGTGGCGACGCGATTGGCGCGCTGGCTTAGCCGGGCGCTTTACACGGTGCGGGTGCGGCCGGTGGATGCGGCGCTGGCCGGGATCGACCGTGAGGCGACGGTGGTTTTCGTGATGAACCACCGCAGCAATATGGATTATGTGCTGGTCACATGGCTGGTCGCCAACCGTTCGGCGCTAAGCTATGCGGTGGGGGAATGGGCGCGGGTCTGGCCGCTGTCGGCGATGATCCGGGCAATGGGTGCCTATTTCATCCGGCGCGGCTCGCGCGATCCGCTCTATCGCCGGGTGCTGGCGCGCTATGTGCAGATCATCACCGCCGAAGGGGTGACGCAGGCGATCTTCCCCGAAGGGGGGCTGAGCCTCGATGGCCGGGTCGGGGCAGCGCGGATGGGGTTGCTTTCCTACATCTTGCAGGACTTCGGGCCAGATCACCGCGATGTGGTGTTTGTGCCCGTCGGCATCGGATATGATCGGGTGCTGGAGGATCGGCTGCTGGTCGAGGCGGCGGCGAAGGGCGAACGCAAGTTCCGTGCCGGGCCGCTGGGAGTTCTGGGGTTCCTTTGGCGCATGGCGCGGCGCAAGTGGAAGGGCACCTATTCCGGCTTTGGCCATGCCGGAGTTGCTTTCGGGGCACCGCTGTCCCTGCGCGACTGGCTGGCCACGCATCCGGCCGATGCCGGAGCCTTGGGAACGACCCTGATGGCGCGCGTGGCTGAGGCTGTGCCCGTTCTGCCGGTGCAGCTGGCTGCTGCCGCGTTGCGCATGGGGGCGGCGCCGGTGCCCGAACTGGTCGGGCGAGCCATGCGGTTGGCGCAGGAACTGGAGGCGCGGGGGCTGGTGACGGATCTGGGGGAGCGGCGGGAGGAGGCTTTGGCCGCTGCTTTCGAGGTTCTGCGCCTGCGGGGCCTGATGGATGCGGCGGGGCAGGTGCCAGAGGGGCAGATGCCGCTTCTGGCCTTTCAGGCGGCACCCGCCGAGCAGGGATTACAAATTCAATAAGTTGAATTTGTATATGCGATGTGCTATCCGAGTCGCAAGGGCGTATTCCGCGCTCATGGAAATGGAGCTTCACATGACCCTCGATCGCACGATCTTCCTTTTCGCTGGTGTTATGGTGCTGCTCAGCGTCGCGCTGACTGTCTGGGTATCGCCCTATTTCGTCTGGTTCACCGTTTTCATCGGTGTGAACCTGATCCAGTCGTCATTCACCGGCTTCTGCCCGGCCGCCATGGTGTTCCGCGCGCTGGGTGTGAAAGCCGGTTGCGCTTTCCAGTAAGGAAATCCGCGCCCGCTTGACGCAGATCATGGCGGGCGCAAAATCCTCGTGTGAAAATTTGTTGCATTGTAGTATAATGCGCGAGCAACACGAGGAGGATTGAATGACCCACAAGATCCTGTGCCCCACCGATGGCACCGACCATTCGAATATCGCAGTTGCCTATGCCGCCGAACTCGCGGCGCAAACTGGCGCACCGCTGTCGATCTGCGTTGTGAACGTGGCCCACGGTGGCGCGAAAGGCCCTCTGATTCATCACTGGACCGATGCCGAGGTTGTGGCGATCCTGGATGCGGCAGTCGCTCTGGCCGGCGAGCGTGGCGCAAAGGAAGTGAAGCGCGTCGATATTGTCAGCCGCGAGGCGGCGGCTGGTGTTGTGCATTATGCCGAACAGAACGGCTATGATCACATCGTGGTTGGCACCGGCGACAAGCGCGGAATTTCGCGGCTGATGTTGGGTTCGGTTGCCGCCGATGTCATGGCGCGCGCGCATTGCACGGTGACTGTGGCACGGTGACGCTGTTTGCCCCGTCTTGTTTTCGCTATGCTGCATTGCAGAAATGGGGGAATCGGATGGGCAAGGTCATCACGGTCGCACAGCAGAAGGGCGGGGCGGGCAAGACTACGCTTGCCGCGAACCTTGCTGTCTGTCTGGTGCGGCAGGGGCTGGATGTGGCGTTGGTGGACAGCGATCCGCAGGGCAGCCTTGGACGCTGGTTCATGACCCGGCTCGACCGTCTGGGCGAGCCGGATATGGATTTTTCCACCGCCTCGGCATGGGGCGTGGGCTATGAATGCAAGAAATTGCGTGCCCACCATGACGTCGTGATCGTGGATACTCCGCCAAAGGTGGATAGCGATCTGCGCCCCGCGCTGCGCGAGGCCGATCTTGTGCTGGTGCCGGTTGCCGCCAGCCATGTGGATCTTTGGGCCACTGATGGTGTGCTGGATCTGGTGGCGCGGGAAAGCGGGCGGGCATTGATCGTGCTGAACCGGATGAATACCGGAACCCGTCTGGCCGAGGATGTGGCCAAGGCAGCAGAAGGTGTGGCCCGCGTTGCGAAATCGCGCCTTGCCGCCCGCGTGGCTTTTGCCGAAACGCTGGGGCAGGGTTTGGGCGTTGCAGAAGGGCGCGGCGCCGCGGCGAGTGAGGCGCGCGCGCTTATGGCCGAAGTTCTTGCCGAACTCGATCTTGAGGCGGACGCCTAGAACACGTCGAACAGGTAAAGCAGGATGATGAGCGGGATCGGTATTCCGATCAGCCAAGCCAGAATGCCCTTCATGTCTTCCTCCGTCAGTTTCTGAAAAAGCAACGCAGGCGGGCTCTGGCGGTTCCATGCGCACGCCGTATCACGCTTTCGCGCAAGGGGGATGTTCGGCGACGCGGGCGCGATTATATTGCGACCATGATGCTTCGTTCCGCCCTTCTGGCCCCGCTCGCCGCGCTTGTTTTCGCCCTGCCCGCGCAGGCCGAGAAGATTTCGCTGTCCGCCCTGTCGAAATACCTCAACGGGCTGACCACCGTTGAATCGCAGTTCACGCAAGTAAACAGCGATGGCAGTATCGGCACCGGCACCATCTATATCTCGCGTCCCGGCCGGGTGCGCTTTGAATATGCTCCACCCGACAAATCGCTGGTGCTGGCAAGCTCGGGCAATGTGGCGATCTTTGATCGCAAGTCGAACCAGCCGCCGGAACAATATCCGCTGGCAAAGACACCGCTGAACCTGATCCTTGCCAAGAACGTCGATCTGGCGCAGGCGAAAATGGTGATCGGGCACCGTGAGGACGGCAACACCACGCGTGTCTTGGCGCAAGACCCAAAGCACCCGGAATATGGCAGCATCGAAATGGTGTTTACCGCCAATCCGGTAGAGCTGCGTCAGTGGATCATCACCGATGACGCGGGCAGCAAGACGACGGTTATTCTGGGCGAGATGGCCAAGGGCCGCAGTTTCAAGTCCGGCTTCTTCGACATTCCGCTGGAAATGGAACGGCGCAACTGAGGCGCCGCCTTACCGCCCACAGCCTGACAGTTGCGCCGCATAATTGTCGGCGCGCTGCTGCACCCGGTTCGCCACATCCACCAGCCAGGTTTTCGCATTGTAGCTGCCATTGGCAAAGCCGGTGCGACCTTCGTGATAGGCAAGATATTGGCTGCGGGCATCCCATTTTGAAACGCCCAGACGTTTCTCGGTGCCATCCATATACCAGCCCATGAAATCGGTCGCGTCGTCGATCCGGTCGCGTTTTGCGCGACCGTTGCGCGTTTCCTTCTGGTATTCCTCCCAAGTGCCATCCAGCGCCTGACTGTAGCCATAGGCCGTGCTTTGCCGCCCCATCGGAATGATGCCCAGCGCAAAACGATGCGGGGTGCGGGCATTGCCGATGAATTTGCTTTCCTGATGGATGGTTGCCATCTGCACATGCACAGGCACGCCCCAGCGGCGTTCGGTGGCCTTCATGGCCCGATAATACTCAGGGCGCTCCCTCAGGATCGCACAGGCATCCTCGAGATTGCGCGGCGCCGCAAATCTGCTGCCCCCGCCGCAAGAGGCGAGGAGAAGAAGAAGGATCGACGCACGGAGAAGTCTGCTCATCTGCCCCTCGCGTGTCGTTGTTTTGTCGCAGGATATGCGATTTCGGAGGAAGGGGAAATGGCCCGCGACAGCATTTCGCATCAGTATTCCGCGAGCCATACGCCAAACTGTGAGGCGATGCCTTACAGACTGTTTCCTTCCGAATCACCTCGGCACTGTGGACCTGCGATCCTCAAAGGATTAGGAATTTCCAATAGGGGGTCCGTAACGAATGCTCAAAGCGCAGGCGAAATATCATCTCGGCCAGGTGCTGCGGCATCGGAAACACCCGTTCCGCGGGGTGGTTTTCGACGTGGATGCGATGTTTTCCAATACCGAGGAATGGTATGCCGCCATCCCGGAGGACAGCCGCCCCGAGCGCGACCAGCCCTTTTATCATCTCTTGGCCGAAAACGACCAAAGCTATTACGTCGCCTATGTGTCGGAACAGAACCTGATCCCGGACGAAACGGGTGAGCCGGTGGATCACCCGGACCTGCATGACCTGTTCGGCGATTTTGAAGACGGGCGTTACCCGCTGCATTTCAACCTGAATTGAGGCTGCTCGGCCATTAACCCGGTCGCTGCGTCAGCCGGTTTCAGAGGCGGGTTTGACCCGGATCGCGCTAGTAGCCCAATGCGCAACCGTCCTTGCGCGGGTCAGACCCACCTTCCAGAACGCCAGAGGGATGGATGACAATGGCCTGAGCGCCGCCAATCGGTTCTTCCGCCTCGCGCACGGTATGACCCATGTCCGCGAGCTCGGCCGCAACGGACGGGGCATAGCCGCGTTCCAGCGTGAATCCTTCGGGTGTGGTAAAGCCGCGCGGGGCGTCGATGGCTTCCTGTAGCTCCATCCCGTAGTCACGCAGGTTGGTTACCAACCGGGCGTGGCCGCAGGGCTGATAGGCACCCCCCATGACGCCGAAGGGCATGGTGACATGGCCGCCTTCGGCCAGCATGCCGGGGATGATTGTGTGCATCGGGCGCTTGCCGCCCGCGGCCTCGTTCGGGTGACCCTGTGTCAGGCTGAAGCCCGCGCCTCGGTTCTGGAAATTGATGCCGAATTTGGTTGAGGCAAGCCCCGCGCCGAAGCCCCAGAAGATCGAATAAATCAGAGAGACCGCCATGCGGTCCCGATCTACCACAGTGATATAGACGGTATCCTTGTGCACCGCTTCGGTCAGTGCGGCAGGATTGGCGCTGGCGCGGCGCGGGTTGATCAGTGCTGCGAGCCGTGCAGCCGTCTCGGGGGCGAGCATATGAGCCAGCCGTGCCGTATGGTCGGGGTCGGCAAGGAAGCGGTTGCGGGCATCATAGGCCAGTTTCGCGGCCTCAGCCTCGATATGGGCGCGGGTAGCCCCGAAGGGGGCCATGGCGGGCAGATCGAAATGCGACAGGATGTTCAGCAACAGAAGTGCGGTCGCGCCCTGACCATTCGGCGGATGTTCGATCACCTCGGCGCCTTTGTAGGGGGCGGCGACCGGATCGGTATAGAAGCTTCGCACCCCGGCCAGATCGTCCATCGTATGCGGCCCACCCAGTGCGTTCAGCGATGCGATCATGTCCTCGGCCACTTCGCCTTCGTAAAAGCCTGCACGCCCCTCGCATGCAACGCGGCGCAACACCTCGGCCTGGCCCGGTGCGCGGAAGATCTGCCCCACTTCCGGCACCTTGCCATTCAGCAGGAAATGCCGTCGGGCCTCACCCTGCAAGACTGCCGCATCGGTGCCCCAGTCAAAGGCGACACGCGGGGCGACGGGCACGCCTTCCTCTGCGTAGCGGATGGCAGGGGCGAGGGTTTCGGCCAGCCCGATCCGTCCCCAGTCTGCGCTCAGCCGACAGAAGGCGTCCATGGCGCCAGGCAGCGTGACGGCATCAATGCCGTGGATCGGCATGGCTGTCAGACCCCTGGCGCGCAGGGCATCTGCCGACAGGCCCGCAGGGGCGGGGCCTGATCCGTTCAGGGCGATGACCCTTTCTTCGCCCGCGGGTTTCAGAAGCACGAAGCAATCGCCGCCGATCCCGGTCATCTGCGGCTCGCAAATCCCCAAGAGCACCGCGCCCGCAATCGCGGCATCCGCCGCATTGCCGCCGGCTTGCAACACATCCAGCGCGACCTTGGCCGCAAGCGGGTGTGAGGTGGCGCACAGGCCATTGCTGGCAAGCACTGCCGACCGACCGGGTTTCTGGAAATCACGCATATGCCCCTCCATCTTGCGGTGAGGTTAGGATGCGCGGAAGGGAAGGGGAAGAGCCTCGGCGCCGCGATCTGGGTGGGGGCTTTCTCACGGCACCGAGGGAAGCCTTGTGCAGCTACCCGGAGAATGTTGCAAAACAGGGCGGCGCTATTGAGGGGGAAATGTGGCATGAATCTGTCATGGCGTCCGGATTGGCGCCAATGCGGGGTGCGGCGCCTCATTGACGCCAAGGCACGATCAATGTCAGTTCATTCCCTTCTGCGTCGCGGCGATACTGCAATTCGGTGCAGAGGCTTCGAATCAGAAACCAGCCAAAGCCACCCTCGGGCAGATTTGCGCCGCCAAGGGAAGGTGAAAGCCCCAAGGGCGCCTCAAGTCCGGGCATCGGCAAGCCCTGATCTGCAATGCGGCAGGTCATTCCGGCAGCGCAAGCGGCAAGCTGCAGGTCGATCCGGCCCGGAACGGTCGGATAGGCATGTTCGACGATATTGTTCAGCACTTCGGCCAGAACGATTTCCAGCCGTTGCCGGAAATCGGCGTCACCGGCGAGGCGCGGCTGTGCCATCAACCGGGACAGGGCGGCGCGCACTTCTGCGGATGTTCCCCCAAGCCGCAGGCAGATTTCCGTCGTGTCGGTCATGTCTGGGGGACGCCGTCGGTCAGCCGGCTTCCCGCAGCGCGGCGGGCAAATCAGGATGAATGCGAAAAACGCTGTCCATCCGGGTCAGACGGAACACCTTGTCCACGGCGGGCGTCAGTCCCGCCAGTTCCAATCGCCGCTCTGGCCCCAGCAGCTTCATCACCGCCACCACGGCGCCGAGGCCCGAGCTGTCCAGAAACCTGACGCGTGCCATGTCGATCAGCACACGCCCTTCGGCCTTGGCCACCAGTTCACGCATCCTGTCCTTGAACTGGATCGCACAGGCGGCGTCGATTCTGTCTTCCTCCACCTCCACCAGCAGGGTATCCGCCAGCGTTTTTGCATGCAGGTTCATCTGCCGCTCCTTCTCGTCATCCGCTTGCAGGTTACGGTGCGTTCGTTAGCATCCGGTAAGCGCCAGATGCGATTGCAGGAGATCCGATGACCCCCGACTATGCTGAACTCAGCCGCAGTATTGCGGCCCTTTGCGAGGGTGAAACCGATACTGTGGCGCTGATGGCGACGGTGGTGTGCGAGCTGCATCACGGTCACCCCCTGTCAGACTGGACCGGGTTCTATCGGGTCACCGCGCCTGAAACGCTGAAGATCGGTCCCTATCAGGGCGGTCATGGCTGTCTGGTGATTCCCTTCGCGCGCGGGGTCTGTGGTGCAGCGGCGCGCACGGGCGAGGTGCAGCTCGTCCCCGATGTGGAGGCTTTCGAGGGTCACATCGCCTGTTCCTCGACCACCCGGTCCGAACTGGTGATTCCCGTCCGCAATGGTGCAGGCAAACTGCTGGGCGTGCTGGATCTGGACAGCAATTCCGAAGCCGCCTTCACCGAAGAGGACGTGCGCCATCTGACCGCAATTCTGGACGAGGTGTTCCGGCATGCCGAATGACATTCATCGCGGATCGTGCCTCTGTGGCGAAGTCGTGTTCGAGGTCGAGGGGCCGCTGCGCGACGTGATCGCCTGTCATTGCACGCAATGCCGCAAGACCTCGGGCCACTACTGGGCGGCGACTTCCGCGGCACATGAACGGTTCCGGCTGGTGCGCGATGCGGGTCTGGTGTGGTATCGGTCTTCCCCGACGGCGCAACGCGGTCATTGTGGCCATTGCGGCGCCACCCTGTTCTGGCAGCCCGAGGGCGAGGCGCGGATTTCCTTTTCGCCCGGTGCGCTGGAGGGGGTGACCGGGGTGCAGACGGCCGAACACATCTTCACCGAAGATGGTGGCGACTATTACCCGGAAAGCACCGCGCCCCGAACGGCACCGGGTGCACGCTTGCGGTCTTCTTGCCTGTGCGGCGCCTGTGCTTTCAATCTGCCCGCCCCGGCAGGGCCGATCACCGCCTGCCATTGCACACAATGCCGCAAGCTTTCCGGCCATTTCAGCGCAAGTTTCGATGTGCCAGAGACGGCACTGGTCTGGGAGAGCCGCGGGGCGCTGGCAGAATTTACCACTCCGGGTGGCGGCACACGGGGGTTCTGCCGGGACTGCGGATCAAGCCTGTGGTTTCGCGCGGCCGATGGTGCGTTTTCAGTCGAGGCCGGCGGGATCGACGGCCCGACGGGCGGGCATCTGGCCGCGCATATCTTCACAGCAGATGGTGGCGACTATTACAGCCTTGATGACGGTCTGCCGCAGTTCGCCGGGGCCGAGCCTTGACGCCACGTCCGCCACCGCCGACAGTGCGGAACAACAGCCAACCGAGAGGGTGCCCGTGGCGCTGAGTTTCCGGCAGACCGAAATCCTCGCCATCGCGCGCAGCGAGGGCCGCGTGGTGGTCGAAACCCTGGCGGAACGCTTTGGCGTGACGCTGCAAACCATCCGCCGCGACCTGACCGATCTGGCCGAAGCGGGGCATCTGGATCGTGTGCATGGTGGCGCCGTGATCCGGGCCGGCGTCAGCAATATCGGTTACGAGGAACGGCGTGGCATGCACGGCAATGCCAAGGCTGCCATCGGCCGCGCCTGCGCGCAGGCGATCCCCGACAATTGTTCGATGATCCTCAACCTCGGCACCACGACCGAGGCGGTGGCGCGGGAGTTGCTGCACCACCGCGAAATCACCGTGGTCACCAACAACATGAACGTAGCCAATATCCTTGTCACTAACCCGTCCTGCGAGATCATGGTGGCGGGCGGCACGCTGCGCCGGTCCGATGGTGGGCTGGTGGGCGATCTGACCTCGCAATTCATGGAGCAGTTCAAGGTCGATTACGGCATCATCGGGATTTCCGCGCTGGACCCGGATGGTGACCTTCTGGATTATGACGTGAACGAGGTAAGGGTGTCGAAGGCGATCATCCGCCAGTCTCGCCGGGTCTATCTGGTCACCGATGCGTCAAAGCTGGAACGCTCGGCCCCCGCGCGGCTGGCAAGCCTTGCCGACATCGACGCCATCTTCATCGACCGCCCGCTGCCGGAGCCACTGATGCAGCGCTGCCGCGACTGGGGCACCGAGGTGCATGTGGCGGTTCAGCCCGCCGGGTGAATGGGCCGGCTGGGCACCCAGGCATAGCCTTCGGGGCAAAGGATCACTGTTTCACGCAGCGCATGGCCCGGCTTGTCGGTCGGCGGTTGCAGGATCACCGCCTCCCCCTCGGCGGCGGCCCTTCCGGCTGCGACATCCGGGTCGGTATCATAAAGCCGGATCTCTGCACCCGCACCGCGCGGCCCGCTTTCCGGCAGCAAGGCAAACAGAGGATGCGCGGCGAAAGTGCCGTCGGAATGCAATTGGAATGGCTGGCCCGCATAGACCATGATGGCGAAATCCTTGCTGAGCCGGTGCACACCCATCCCGAACACCACTTGCAGAAACGCCGCCTCGCGCAGCACGTCGCGGCACAAGAGGTTCAGCCCCATGCCACGCAGGCTGTGGCCGAAGGCGGGGGCGGGAACGGTTTCGTAATCCATGGCATCCTCAACGTGAACACGGCTTCATTCTGGGCCGGAAAAAGCTTCAGGGAATGCAAAATGCGACAGGATGGGACAGCAAAGTGCTTTCTGCCGCACACTCTGGCCATATCGTCGCCATATGCGCGTGCATTTTCGTGCGAGAAGCCTCTTTGGTTGTATGAAGTGTCGGCTGAATGAAACGCCTTCCTGTTCTTGCACTTTTCCTTGTTCTGTTACCCATGCAGGGGGCGTATGCCTCGCGGCTCGACGATGCGGAATATATAGCCGCCCAGCAGATTTCCGATGCTTTCGTGCTGACTTTGCGCGCCGCTGCCGCCACGCGTTTCGCCGCACGATTGGAACGGCCGCTGGCCAAACTTGGCGGGCGGGTGGTTGACCCGGAACGTCTTGCCGCGATGCTGCCCGAAAGCGTGTCCGATCCGGCGGTCGGCCATCTGCACAAGGCGCTTGCTGTCGGCTATCGCCGGGCGGTCCCGGATGAGCATTTGACCGCCATTGCCGCCTTCCTGCGCAGCGATACCGGCACTATGTTGCACGCCGTCGTGGTGGAACGGCAGCAGGCCGTCGCCGCTCGTGCGGATGGTATCACCATACCAAGGATACTGCCGGAGGGATGCCTTGAGGATCTCGGAGTCCTGACCGAGCAGGAAACCGAAAGTTGCCGCACGTTCATGGCAAGTCCGGCGGCCGAAGCCTTGCGGTCCCCGGTGGCAGGTATCGAACTGGTGTTTCTTCTGCAGGCCAGCCTTGCACAGGTGGACCGAATCCCCATCCAGCTGAACGCCTCCTACATGATCCGCATTCTTGAAGCCGATGGCGTGGTCACCTTCCCGAACCGGGTCGCGCGGAGGAACGTCATCGACCAGCTTCGCCAACAGCAGTAGGGCCTTGCCTTCCGCCTGACACAGCCCGACTGTGGCGGTAACAGCGCCCAGAGGAGGCCCGGATGTTCGACCTGCTTGCCCTGATCCCCGCGCCCGAACTTGCGGCTTTTCTGGCCGCCGGGATCGTGCTGAACCTGACGCCCGGCGCGGATGTGATCTTCGCCACCGCCTCGGGCATGGCAGGCGGGCCGCGCGCGGGGGCAGTGGCAGGGCTGGGCGTCGGGTTGGGCGGGCTTTGGCATGTCGGCCTGGCGGCGGCCGGGGTCAGCGCCTTGGTCGCGGCGCATCCCGGCGCGCTGGTGGCGCTGAAATGGCTGGGCGCGGCCTATCTTCTGTGGCTGGCGTGGAAAAGCTGGACTGCCGGACCAGCCACCGAGGCGGGGCGTGGCATCGCCAGCCCCCTGCGCGCACTATGGCGCGGGTTTCTGACCAATGCCTTCAACCCGAAGGTGGCGCTGTTCGTCATCGCCTTCCTGCCACAGTTCACCGATCCGGCGCGCGGCCCGGTCTGGCAGCAAATCCTTGTGCTGGGCGTGCTGTTCACATTCACCGGCACCTTGATTACATGCAGCTATGGCGCGCTGGCGGGCTGGGCCGGTCAGGCGCTGGGCCGCCGGATGGGCGTCTTGAACAAGGTGGCGGCCGTGATGTTCGGCGGACTTGCCGCCCGGCTGGTGTGGGAGTGAACCATGGCACAGATCGCGCTGCTTGACGGCGGCATGGGGCAGGAACTGGTGGCGCGGTCGGGCGACGATCCGACGCCGCTGTGGGCGACGCGGGTGATGCTGGATCATCCGGGACTGGTGCGGGCCATCCACGACGATTACTTCGCCGCAGGGGCCACCATCGCCACCACCAATACCTATGCCATTCATCACGACCGGCTGGAACGCTTCGGGCTGGATGGGCAATTCGCCGCGCTGCACATGGCGGCGCTGGAGGCGGCAGAGGCCGCCCGCGCCGCGCATGGATCGGGGCGCATCGCCGGGTCCATCGGCCCGCTGGTCGCCACCTACCGCGACGATGTGGTCCTGCCGGTGGACGAGGCCGCGCCGAAAGTGGCCGAGGTCGCGCGCCTTCTGGCCCCGAAGGTGGATTTCATCCTTCTGGAGACACTCTCCACCGTCGCGCAGGCCGAAGGCGCGCTGAAAGGGGCGGTGCAGGCGGGCAAGCCGGTGTGGCTGTCGGTCTCGGTCCATGACCGGCAGGGCGATCGCCTGCGCTCGGGCGAGCCGCTGACCGATCTGGCGCCGTTGGTGGCGCAGTATCGCCCTGCCGCCGTTCTGGCGAATTGTTCCGTCCCCGAGGCGATGGGCGATGCGCTTTCCGTGCTGGGCAGCTTCGGCCCGCCGTTCGGAGCCTATGCAAATGGGTTCACCCACATTTCGGACGGGTTTCTGGAAGACGCGCCGACCGTGGCCGAACTGACCCATCGCCACGATTTGACGCCGCAAAAATATGCGGATTTTGCAATGGGATGGGTTGCGCAGGGCGCCAGCATCGTCGGGGGCTGCTGCGATGTCGGCCCGGCGCATATCGCGGAACTGGCCCGTCGCCTGCGGGCCGAGGGTCACGAGATCGTCTGATGCCGCCCTATGAATACAATCCGCCCGATGTGCCGCTGTCGATCCTGCATCACGACAGCGCCATTCTGATCGTGGACAAACCTGCCGGTCTGCTGTCGGTGCCGGGAAAAGACCCCGGCAAGGAAGATTGCCTGATCGAACGCCTGCGGGGGGCCTTCCCCGAGGTGCTGCTGGTGCACCGGCTGGATTGCGATACGTCTGGGGTGATGGTCTTTGCGCTGAACAAGGCGGCGCAGGGCAATCTGGGCCAGCAGTTTGAAAAGCGGCAGACGAAGAAAGTCTACATGGCGCGGCTCTGGGGTCATCTGAAACCGAAAGAGGGCACGGTGGACCTGCCGCTCTGTGTGGACTGGCCCAACCGCCCGCGGCAGCATGTGAACCACGAACAGGGCAAGCCCGCAATCACGGACTGGCGGGTGCAGCGCCATGACGGCAAGACGACGCGCGTGCGGCTGATGCCGCAGACCGGGCGCAGCCACCAGTTGCGGGTGCATATGCTGGAGCTTGGCCACCCCATTCTGGGCGACCCGATCTATGCCACAGGCGAGGCGCTGGATTATCCGCGCATGATGCTGCACGCCGAAAGTCTGCGTCTCCGTCACCCGGAAACCGGCAAAAGTCAGACCTTCAGCGCCCCGGTGCCGTTCTAGCGCCTGATCCTCAGCGCCAACAGCAACCCGGCAAGGAAAGCGCCACCCATGGTGACCATGGGGGCCTTGCCAAGGGCCTCGGCCCCGGTGCCCAGCAGCGCGGCCATTTCGGCCTGGCGCGCGGCCAGTTCAGCCTCAACCTTGCGGTGGCGATGCCGCTTACCGCCCAGCGTTACCGTAAGTGCGGCAATCAGCGCAAGGATCAGGAACCCTCCCGCCATTATCAGCGAGGCCACGACCGGCCCTTGCCAGCGATCCAGCGCGACCCATGCGGCGGCGGTCAGAAACCCGAGCGCGATCAGCGCCAGCAATGCGGCCACCAACATCAGCAGCGCCCGGCGCAGGGCCTGTCCTGCCTGCGCCGCCGCATTGGCAGAAGCAGCCCCGGCCGCCAGCCGCAACAGGCCAAGCATCAGCGCCGGCCCAGCAGCAGGCCAAGGAACAGCCCCGCCAGCGCTGCGATGCCCGCAGCCTTCAGGGGATGGGCGCGGATTTCATCTTCCAGATCGGCGAGGCCCTGTTCGGCCTGCGCCTTGGCTGCGCGGCCCTGATCGGCGAGCTTCGCCGCCGTAGCCTCGCCCTTGGCGCGCAGTTTTTCGGCCTCTTCCTTCACCGTCTCGCCGACAGCGGCCCCTTGTGCGGCCCCGAAATCGGCGAGCGTCTGTGCGATACGCGCCAGATCGGCGCGCAGATCTGCGATCTGGCCTTCCAGACGTGCACCTTCGGACCCGGCGAGCGCATCCTCGGCGGCGCTGGCGGCCTCGTTCACGGCATTGGCGGCGGCTTGAGCGGTGTTGCGGGCCATGGAATCTTCCTCTTCTCCTGAAATTTCATGTCGTCGATGCCGCAACCTTGCGGCTGCGCGGTCGCGGTTTTGCCCGTGCGGTCTCTGGCAGGATGCGGGCTTCTACCTTGGAAACGCTTCCAAGCATCGCCGGTTCCATCGCGGTGGCCACGAAATCGGCGCCGATTTCCTCGGCCTCGGCCAGTTTCTCGGGGTCGGCCTTGCCGATCAGGCGCCATCCGGCATCGGGCGGCAAGCCTTCGGGCATCTGCCACAGCACCACCCCCACCCGCAGGCCGGGATGCGCCCGTTTCAGCCTGCGCACATGCAGAAGCGAAGCGCGCGAGGGAGACGGATCAAGAAAGCACAGTGCAACGCAATCCTGCGCGCCGGGGTCCAGCGCCTTCAGGCGCGAGGGCGACAGATCGGTATGCGGGTGATGCGCGGCCTCGGCTCCCTCCGCGGCCAAAGCCTGCGCCAGCATCGCGGCAGAGACGTCATCAAGTGCCGATCGGCCACCAATGCACAGGATACGGCGCCCCTCGGCCAGAAGCGGTTCGGCATCGCTCTCGGCGCGCGCCTCATCCAGCTCCTCTTCGATGACCACCTGAAGATCCCCGATCATGGTCATCGCCACGCGGGCCAGTCGTGCTTCCTGTTCGCCCGACAGCACCCCGCGCGACCAGTCCGCCTGCGCCATCATCAGCGCAGGGAGCCCGACATCACGGTAGTAATCGGAGAGCCAGTCATGCTCCAGCGCCTCTTCGGCGCGGAAGGTAGCCTCGATCGCGTCCCCCGCCAGCCAGCGTTGGTAAAGCCGGGCATGGGGGGCCAGAACGGGCTCGTCTCCGAACAGGATGTCGAACAGCTCGAACTGTGGGATATGACGACCCAGCACGACAAGGCACACGGTCAGCGGCGTTGACAGCACAAGGCCAAGCGGCCCCCAGATCCATGTCCAGAAGATCGCGCTGACAATGATGGCCAGTGGCGAAACACCTGTCCGCGAGCCGTAAAGCCATGGCTCGATCACATTCGAGGTAATCAGTTCCACTGCAATGAACAGCGCCGCGGTCCACAGCAGTGCAGACCATTCGGGGCTGACCGCGAAAGCCAGAAACAGCGGGAAGGCCGCCGACAGGACCGAACCGATATAGGGCACGAAGCGCAGAACCAGCGTCAGCAACCCCCAAAGCAGCGCATTGGGCACCCCGATCAGCCACAGCCCGATCCCGATGGGCAGGGCGTAAATGATGTTCACAAGCAACTGGATCAGCAGATAGCTGGCGACGCGCGATCCGGCATCCTCCAGCACCTGCGTTGTGCGGTGCAGATCGTTCGAGCCGATCAGCCGAATGAATCGGTCGCGCAATTCCTCGCGTTCCAGCAGCATGAAGACCACGACCACGATGACAAGGCCGGTGGTGGCGATGGGGCTGACCAACGGCAGCACCAGATCCTGCAACATGGCGACCGGGCTTTGCGGCTCAACCACCTGAACCTTGAGAGGGGTTGGGTCGGCGGCTTCCGCGCCCTCGTCACCCGGCAGGGCGGTGCTGATCTCGTCATTGATCGCGGTAACCATGCCGGTCACCCGTGCGATGATGCCGTGCCGGTCGCCCTGTTCCTGCAATCCTTCCAGTTTTGTGATGATATTGGCCTGAAATTCCGGCAAGTTGCGGGCCAGTGTCGAAAGCTGCCCCGCCACCACCAGTGAAAACGCCCCGATGAGGGTGAAGGCCAGAAACACCACCACCAGAACCGAGGCGGTCAGCGGAACCCCTCGCCGCCGGATGCGATTGACCAGCGGCGACAGCGCGAAGGTTAACAGCATGGCAATGGCCAGCGGCAGAAATACCGCCTGCCCGACATAAAGCACTGCCGCGACAGCGGTGATCGTGGCAAGGCCCGGCAGGGTGATGCGCCGTGCCTGCGGCACCTCCTCCGCATCTGTCCGGGGCGTGGCTGCGGCAAGGCGCAGCGCGGAATTCGGCATGGGGCACCTGACGGGTAGCGGACTACCGGATACAACGCCAAGGCTGGCGCTGCGGTTCCCGTTCGTCAAGCTCTGTCAGAGCGTCAGCGCCACCTTGCGCCCTTCGTGGAAGGCATAGGCCGCCAGTCGTGGCGCGGCACAATCGCCAATCCGGTGCAGGCGTTTCCCCGGCAGCGTTTCGGGGAAGGGATCGAAGGCGATATTGGTCGTCGCCATCACGAGCGCCGAGGTGGGCAGAGTGACTTCGGCCCCGGTCAGCAAGCTGCGGATCGTCGCGCCATTGCCGTGCCAGCGGGCAATGACGTGTTCGGTATGGAATTCTGCCCCCGCTCGTGCCAGCCGGGCTCGCGCCGGACCATCGGCGGAGGTGCGGGTGACCTCTTTCCCGACATAGGCATCGGGGGTGACAAGGATTACCTTCTTCCCCTGTTCCGCCAGCGCCAGCGCCGTACCGACCCCGCGCCAGTTGCCCCCCTCGTCATACAGCATCACCGTATCGCCCAGCCGCGCCTCGCGCCGCATCACCTCTTCCGGCGACCAGACGTGCCCCGCCTCCAGCCCTGGCAATTGTGGCTCGGCCGGAAGCCAGCGCTGCCGGGCCTCGGGATCGGGCAGCGAGCCGGTGGCAAGGATCACCTCGGTCGCCGGATGGGTGGCAAGGTCATCCTCGTCCAGATAGGTGTTCAGCCGCAGGCGCACGTCCAGCCGGTCGAACTGGCGTTCATACCACTCCATCAGGTCAAGGATCTGCGCACGTCGTGGCTGCATCCCTGCCAGCCGGAACTGCCCGCCGATCTGGCCCGAGGCCTCCACAATCTCGACCCGGTGGCCGCGTTCCGCTGCCGCCCGCGCGGCCTCCAGTCCCGCCGGGCCGGCGCCCACCACCAGCACGTCGCGCGGCACCTCGGCCGGGGTGAAGCGGTCGCCACCCCATTCGAATTCGCGCCCCGCGGAAGGATTGATGAGACAGGAAATCCAGTAGTCCCGCGACCGCCGCCCCCAGCACATCTGGTTGCAGGAAATGCAGCCCCGCACATCGCCCGCCCGCCCCTCGGCCGTCTTGCGCGCCAGATGCGGGTCGGCGATCTGCCCGCGCACAATGGACACAAGATCTGCCTGCCCCGAGGCGATGACCGATTCCGCATTATCGGGTGTGCGGATATGCGCCTCCGACGTGATTTTGGCATGTTTCATCACCGATTTAAGTTGTTCGGTGACCGGCGCGGTCATCTTGTCAGCGAAGAAGAAAGTCGGGATCAGCCGTTCAAAATCCAGATAGCCGCCATGGCCGACGGTGACGTAATCGACATGGCCGGTCGCATCATGCAGCGCCAAGATTTCGCACAGCGATTCATTCGACAGCGTGACGCTGTGGGCATCGGAACTCGACACCGCAAGCCCGATGATGAAATCCTCGCCACAGGCGCGGCGGATGTTCTCGATCACCAACCGCGACAGGCGGGTGCGGTTTTCAAGGCTGCCGCCCCATTTGTCATCACGGGTATTGGACCATGGCGTCCAGAACTGATCCAGCAGCGAGTGATAGGCAGCCCAGACCTCCACCCCCTGAAAGCCCGCCTTCTGACAGCGGATCGCGGCGGCGGTATGGGCCGCGATGATCTCTTCGATCTCGGCCTCTGTCATGCGGTGCGAGCCGTCGCTGTCGTGATAGCTCGGCCCGCCCGAGGGTGACCAGTGCGGCGCAAAGCTCAGGTCGGAATCGCCATGCGCCCCGACATGGTAAAGCTGTTGCAGGATCACCGATCCAGCCGCCTTCACATCTTCGGTAATCCGCTGGAACGGCTTGATAACCTCGTCCGAGCCATGCAGGAAATTGCCGCGCGTCAGCACCCCGGTCCGATGCAGCGGCACCGGCTCGCACACGATCATCGCGGCGCCCCCAAGCGCGCGTTCCAGCAGATAGCCATGCGTGCGTGCGCCGGGCAGGCCCATCTCGGCCATGTTGTTGGTATGGGCACCAAAGACGATGCGATTGCGCAGGGTCTGCCCCCGCAGGGTCAGCGGCGACATCAGGCGGGGGTGCTGGGTCATGGCGTGGCTCCTTGGCTGGGGTCAGCCTAGCCGCAGCCTTTGCCGCCTGCGTCTGCCGGGGGCGACATCGGAAGGGCGCAAATGCGACCTCAGGGCCGCAGGGCTGCCATTCCGCCGGTTTCCAGCGCCTGTGTCAGCAAGCCGACCGCCTCGGCCAGCCGTTCATCGACGACATGCAGATATTCGTGCCAGTCGTGCACGCCCTCCAACTCCTTGTCGCCGTCGGAAATCCCGCGCAACGCGATCAGCGGCACGTCAAAGCCCTGACAGGCCCGCAGCGCCGCCCAGGTTTCCATGTCCACCATATCCTCGGGGATGGTCTGATAGGCGGCGCCAGAAACCACATTGGCGCCTGTCGACAGGCTCGCCTCCGGCACGCCGGGAATGCGCAGGGGCAGAGGCAGCGTGGCTGGCAGGCCCGACAGCGGGGTGATGCCCTTCGGAAACCCTAGCGCCGAGGCGTCGATGTCGCGCCAGCTGACACTGGTGGCCTGATACACGCCCGTCTTGTGCAACCGCGCCGATCCGGCGGAACCGAGCGAGACCACCAGATCGGGCAGCGTGCCCTGTGCCAGAAACACCCCCAGCGCGCGGGTCAGCGTCACCCCCGCCTCCACCGGGCCGATACCGCAGAGCAGCGGGCGGAACAGCGCCGCCAGATGCGGGCCATATTCCGCCTCGGCCGCCATCACGAACAGCACGTTGAGACCGGCAATGCGGGTCAGCTCGACAGTCTGGCCAGAGGGGCCGGGCAGGGGATGGATCATGGCAGGAACTTTCTGAAACGGCCCCCGGAAGGTGGCCGTTTCAACGCGCGCGGTCAATCAGTCGGCGTCGCTGTCCCAGCCGGAGATTGCCTTGACCTCAAGGAATTCCTCGATCCCCCAGTGACCGCCCTCGCGCGCGCGCCCTGACGCCTTTACCCCGCCGAAGGGTGAACCGGCGCCGCGCGACTTGCCGTTCATCTCGACCATGCCCGACCGCAGCCGCCGCGCGAGACGGTTGCGTCGCGCGCCATCGCCGCTTTGCACATAATTGGTCAGGCCATAGGGCGTGTCATTGGCGATGCGCACCGCATCCTCTTCGGTGTCGAAGGGGATGATGCTCAGCACCGGACCAAAGATTTCCTCGCGCTCGATGGTCATGCCGGGGGTGACATCGGCAAAGACGGTGGGCTTGACGTAGAAGCCGCGGTTCAGATGCTCGGGCCGGCCAAGACCCCCCGCCACCAGCCGCGCGCCTTCCTCAATGCCCTTCTGGATATAGCCCTGAATCTGCTCCCACTGACGCTTGTTCACCACCGGGCCGATGTGGCGGCCTTCGGCCGAAGCCGGGCCGACCTCGATCGAGGCCGCGACTTCCGCAGCCTTTTCCACCGTCCGGTCATAGACCGAGCGTTCCACCAGCATGCGCGAGGGCGCGTTGCAGGACTGGCCCGAGTTGTTCATCATGTGCCGCACGCCGCGTTCCACCGCCTTTTCATCGGCATCGGCGAAGATCAGATTGGCGCCCTTGCCACCCAGTTCCAGCGTCACACGCTTCAGCGTCTCGGCCGCGGCCTTGCTGATGGCGCGGCCCGCACGGGTAGAGCCGGTGAAAGAAATCATCTCGACATCCGGGTGTTCCGACAGGCGGGTGCCCACACCCATGCCATCGCCGTTCACCAGATTGAACACGCCCGCAGGCAGCCCCGCATCATGGCAGAATTCGGCGAACAGCATCGAGGACAGCGGCGCCTCTTCCGAGGGTTTCAGCACGCAGGTGCAGCCCGCCAGCAGCGCCGGAATGACCTTGAGCGTGACCTGATTCATCGGCCAGTTCCACGGCGTGATCAGGCCGACGACGCCAATCGGTTCCAGCGCAATCCGGTCGTTCGGCGCATGCGGTCCCAGCGGGCGCACCCATTCGATTTCGTCGAAGGCCGTCAGGAAGTTCGACAGGTGCCACGGCAGGCAGGGTGCCTGGCTTTCGCGTGCCAGCTTGATCGGCGCACCCATTTCCATGCTGATCGCCTGCGCCATTTCCTCGGCGCGCTTTTCGTATTCGGCAAGGATCTTCGCCACATAGGCGCGGCGTTCTGCCGGGGGAGTGACCGACCAGCTTTCAAAGGCAGTTTTCGCAGCAGCCACCGCGCGGTCGCAATCGGCCGCCGTGCCCAGCGAGATCACCGCACAGGGCTCTTCGGTGGAAGGGTCGATGACCGCACAGTCATTGGGGGCCAGCGGGGCGACCCAGCCGCCATCGATATAGAAGTCGCGTTTCTCGATCATGGTATCCTCCGGGTGGTCGCCGCGATCATAGGCCGGGCGCGCGGATCAGCAAGGAAAATTTGATCAAATTTCCCCATGCGGTTCAGCCCAGTTTATCAGCCAGCAAGACGGGTGAAAGCCCCGGCGCGACAAATCCTGTCGCTCGCAGGGTTTTGCACCGGGCTGCGCGGGCTGATAGGAAGGGCCATGTTCGGATTCCTGTCACGCACGCGCAGCATCACCAGCCTCGGCCTCACGCCGCCCGCCCCGTTGCCCGGTCGGCAGGGGCTTGCGCTGGTGCTGATCGTGCGTAACGAAGCGCGCCACATCGGCGAATGGGCGCGCTTTCACCAGCGCGCGGGCGTGGCGCATATCCATGTCTACGACAATGGCTCCACCGACGGCACGCTGGCGGCTCTGGAACAGGCGGTCGGCGATCTGGCCAGCATCATCCCCTGGGACCAGAAGCTGCGCGACACCCGCCGCGGGCTGGAGATCCACAATCAGGTGCTGGCCTATGCCCATGCCGTCCGCAATTTCGGTGGCCGCTATCGGTGGATGAGCTTCATCGACGTCGATGAATTTCTCGTCCCGAAACAGGCCGCCTCGCTGCCCGAGGCGCTGGCGCATCTGGAAGGCTGCGCCAATATCAGCCTGCCCTGGCACATGTTTGGCCGCTCTGGCCATGTTGAACCGCCGGAGGGCGGCGTTCTGCCCAATTACACCCGCCGCAACCCCGACCCGATGAGCGAGGCCAAAGGCCTGCGTAACTTCAAGATGATTGTTGATCCCTGCGCGGTGACGGCGCTGAAGGTGCATGAGATCGAAACCGGCGGCGGTATCACCTGCAACGACCGGGGCGAGGCCTTCACCAACCGCAGCCGCACCGACCGCAGTTTTTATTCCGCCGATCACATCCAGCTTAACCACTACTACACCCGATCCGACAGCGAGTTGCGCGCCAAGATCGCGCGCGGTCCCAACCTGACCACCCCCGACGCCGATCATCTGCGCCGCGTCATGCGCAAGGTCGCCGCCATCGAGGCTGACGAGGTGCAAGATACCGCCGCCGCAGATTTCCTTGCCCGCAGCGGCGGCCCGCTCTGAACGGCGGAACAATATGATCGCTGCCGCCGCCCTGCCTGAACGGGGCAGGGCAGGCGCGCACGCTGCCGGATTGATGTTCCGAAACCCTGCCGGATCGGCAACCGGCAGTCCTTTTTGCCGCAGATGCGGAAAAGGGGGTGTATCGGCGGGGCGAATCTCCTATCTCACATTCAGCAATTGTCATGTGAGGAAACCATGTCCGTCCGCATCAACGACACCGCCCCCGATTTCACCGCTGAAAGCACGGCCGGAACGATCAGGTTCCACGACTGGCTGGGCGACAGCTATGGTATCATCTTCAGCCATCCGCGCGATTTCACGCCGGTCTGCACCACCGAATTTGGCGCCGTGGCGCAGCTTTCGGGCGAGTTTGCCAAGCGCAACACCAAGGTCATCGGTGTTTCGGTGGATTCGGTCGAGGAACACCAGAAATGGAAGCGCGACATCGAGGCTTTCGCCGGCTCGCCCGCCGATTTCCCGATCATCGACGACACCTCGCTGACCGTCGCCAAGGCCTATGACATGCTGCCGGCCGATTATTACCTGCCGACCGAAGGTCGCACCCCGGCAAACACCGCCACCGTGCGCACCGTCTATATCGTGGGGCCGGACAAGAAGGTCCGCCTGACGATGTCTTACCCGATGTCGGTTGGCCGCAACTTCGCGGAAATCCTGCGCGCCCTCGACGCCGTGCAGGCCACCGATGGCGTGCCGGTCGCCACCCCGGCCAACTGGGTGCCCGGTCAGGATGTCATCGTCGCGCTGAGCCTCAACGATGCGCAGGCGAAAGAGAAATTCGGCGAGATCGACATCAAGCTGCCCTATCTGCGCTTCGCCAAACCGCAGAACTGAGCCTGAAAAAGCCCCGCAGTGGTATTGCGCTGCGGGGCTTGCCCTTGCTTCTTGCCTAAATACTCGAAAGGCGTCCGCCATCCGTGCCAGTTCAGGCCGAGGCGCCCAGATCCAGCCAGCCGCAGCGCCGGGCCAGATCTTCGGCGGCGATCTCCGTTCCTACTGCCATACCGGCCCTGAAGCCGGCAGAGCGTCGCGCCCGCCACAGGTCGCGCCGCAGATGCAGGCCTGACCGGCTGATCTTGGTGATCGGTGTCACCAATGGCAGCCGAGCCGACCATTTCCGCTGCATCGCGCGGTAGCAGTCCACATAATCCGGCCCCAGCGCCTCGTGATAGCGATCATTGTGGATGCAGGGCAGGCCGACGGCCCATGCACCCAGCCCGCGTTCCCGCGCTTGCGTCACGATGTCGGTGCCATACATGTGCCAGCCCGGCAGGGATTCGTCGAAGCGCAGGCCCGAGGCGCGGTTCAGCACGATCACCATTTCATCGAAGCTTTGCACCGGCACAGGGGCCATGGGCACGCGCCCCACGATCATGCCCAGCGAGGACGACCAGACCGGCCCGATATGCGCCCCGTCCAATCCGACGCCGAAGGCCCCGATCAAGCCCCAGTTCGGATCGGCCGTCGCCACCTCAGCAATGCGGGTGGCCAGCAGACGCTCCCAGCCCGCGGGGAAATAGACGTCCTGATGGGCAAGGATGACCACGGATGCTGTGGTCGCATCCAGCGCACGGTTATAGGCCTGCGCGGCTGAAGCGGCATTCCATTCCTCGTGCAGCGCCACGCCTGCGCCCAGCAGGGGCGAGCGGGCCAGATTGGCCCCAAGGATCTCCGGCGATGAACAGGCCGCCGCGACAACAAGGCGTTCAGCCATTGGTCACGCCCCGGATCAGCAGGGCCAGCCGTCCGGCCTCGGTATCCACATTATGCCGTGCAAAAACGCGGTAACGCGCAGCCACCCCCATCGAAGCGAGGCGCTCGGGTGGGGTTTCCGCCAATGTGCCGATGGCAGAGACCAGTGCCCCCACATCCCCCGCGGGCACCAGCCAGCCGGTATCGGGCGTCACCAGTTCCGGCAGGCCCGCGATGGCGGTGGCGATGACAGGGCGTCCGGCCGCCATCGCCTCCATCGCCACGACCGGCAGCCCCTCGGCGAAGGAGGGCAGGATCAATGCCTGCGCCGCCGCCAGTTCCTCGCGGACCTGCGCGCCGGTCTTCCAGCCGCTGAGAGTGACATGGCGGCGCAACGTCAGGCTTTCGATCCGCGCTTCGATCTCGCCGCGCAATTCGCCGTCTCCCACGAGTGTCAGATGCAGCCCCGGATGTTGCCGCGCCGCCTGCGCCACCGCCTCGATAAGCAGGGGAAAGCCCTTCTGTTCAAAGAAGCGCCCGATAGCCACCAGCCGCAGCTTGGGCGGGATCGGGGCCGGGGCGGGGAAATGCCTGGTTTCGATGCCGCAATGCACGACCTTGATCTTGGGCCAGTGCTCCAGTGCGGCCCAGCGGCACAACTGGCTGCGCCCGAACGAGGACACCGCCACAGCAAATTCTGCGCCCGCCACCTTTTCGCCCAGCGACAGGGCCACGGGGGCATCGAATTCCTCTGGGCCGTGGGTCGTGAAAGACCAGCGCGGCCCGCCAAGGAGCCGGCACAGATGGGCAACAGTGGCGGGGTTCGTGCCGAAATGGGCGTGCAGATGCGCGATCCCCAGATCCTTGCAGCGCCCGGCCAGAAAGGCTGCCTCGATCAGATAGACCAGATGTTTGTTCCGGGTGCAGGCGCGCGCGCCCATGCGCAGCGCGGCCGAGACTGCCTGCGCCGCGCGGAAGGGATGGCGCAGCATCCAGCCCAAAGCCGCAGCAAGAAGCGAAAGCTTGCCCCGTTCCAGCACATGCTCGGTGCGCAGATCCTCGGCCTTGTCGTCCGGGTCGTTCAGCATGGCGCGATCAGATCGCATGGCGAAGCGGTGCACGGTGAAGCCCAGCCGCTCCAGCGCCTGAATCTCGCGTCGGATGAAAGTGTGCGAGGCACGGGGATAGGTGTTCACAAGGTAGGCGATTTTCACGGGTGCGGCCGGGGTCTGCAAAGGGTGTGTCCAGATTTCCTACCCTATTGGCATAAGCTTGTGGCCGAAGAATGGCGCGATTGACCGGATCGAGGCCCCCGCCTAGGGTCGCGCCATGACCGAAGCGGCCCGATCCAGCCTGTTCGCCCGCGTGATGCGTGGATCGGCCCTGACTGCGGGGTCTTATGCGATTACGCAGGCGCTGCGGCTTGCTTCCAACCTCATCCTGACACGCTTGCTGTTCCCCGAGGCGTTCGGGCTGATGGCGCTGGTTTCCGTGTTTCTGGTCGGTCTGGCGATGTTTTCCGATGTTGGAATCGGCCCCGCCATTTCGCGCAGTCCGCGCGGGGATGACCCGGCCTTTCTGGACACGGCATGGAGCCTTCAGGTCGGGCGCGGCCTGATCCTGTGGCTGGCGACCTGTGCGCTGGCATGGCCTGCCGCCCGGTTCTACGAAGCCCCCGATCTTGCGGCTTTGCTGCCCGCGGCCGGGCTGACGCTGCTGATCGCCGGTTTCAACCCGACGCGGATCGAGACGGCAAACCGCCATCTGCTGATTGGTCGGCTGACAGCTTTGGATCTGACGGCGCAGAGTGTCGGCATCGTGGCCATGGTGGTTCTGGCACTGATCTGGCCATCGGTCTGGGCGCTGGTGCTGGGGGCGATGGTTGGCTCGGTCGCCAAGCTGGCGCTGACGCATTTCCTGCTGCCCGGCCCTCGCAACCACCTGCGATGGGAGCCGGAGGCGGGGCGGGAGCTGATCCATTTCGGCAAGTGGATCTTCCTCTCCACAGCCTGCGGCTTTCTTTTGTCGCAAGGCGACAAGGCCATCCTCGGGGCCTTTCTCAGGCTGGACGAATTGGGCGTCTACAACATCGGCTATTTCCTCGCCTCCTTTCCGGTTCTGCTGGCCGGGGCTGTCACCTCGCGCATCCTGATCCCGATCTACCGAGACCAGCATCCCGCAGCCGCGCCCCAGAACTTTGCCCGCCTGAGGCGTCTGCGATTCGGGCTGACGGGCGGCATCCTGACGCTGTTGGCGGTGATGGCCTTTGCCGGACAGCCGTTGGTGCATGTGCTGTATGACGCGCGATATGCACAGGCCGGGATCATTGTCGTGATGATCGCCTGCGCCCAGATGCCGCTGGTCGTGGGGATGACCTATGATCAATCCGCGCTCGCGGCGGGCGATGCCCGCAGCTATTTCTGGGTGATGGCCGCCCGCGCGGCTGCGCAAAGCGGGGCCTTCCTCGCCGGTGCCGCGTATTGGGGATTGGGCGGCGCGCTGGCCGGACAGGCGCTGGCCTATCTGGCGATGCATCCTTTGCTGGTCTGGCTGGCGCGGCGTCACCGGGCCTGGGATGCGCTGCACGATGTGGTGTTCTTCAGCCTTGCCGCAGCTTTGGCGCTTGCCGCGCTCTGGGCCAATCACGCCGAGATTTTTTGGATCTGACTGCCTTGCCGTCAAACTGCTGAAGTCATGCCCTGTTTTGGCCGCAATTCGCCAACACGGTGAATGCAGGTCGCAGGATGCGGTCGGGCAGTAGTGAGGATGGCGCCATGTTGATCGGAATGCTCCTTTGCGGTGTGCTGGCCGGGTTTGGCGGTGTGCTCTGGGGTCTGATCGCGGCAGAATCCGTTATTCTGGCCATCGTGCTGTATCCGTTGGCAGGAATCGCGGGCATATTGGCGTTCGTCTGTCTTGCCATGCTGCGTTCTACCCCGTCCCGTCATCCGGCGGTTTCGGCAGGCTATCCTGTGGGGCAATCGAGCCCGGTCCATACGCAAAGCGCACATACCGCCTGAATCCTTTCTGGAAACAGTTCCGCAATGCCGCAAACACGCCACCGTCCGGTTTGGGCAGGCGTCTCTTTTGCGTTTGCGGTGAGTGACGTAGGGGCAGGCGTGCGAATCACCTGAAGCCTTCCTACCGGCCAATCTGAAACGATATCTCCCCAGGGTTGTGTTTTCTGATTTGTGGCATCATTGGGGCGGCAATGCGGCAAAATTTCCCCCTCAAAACTCAATTAACAGAACCCTAATTTCAGCGATTGCAGTCGCCAATCGGGGGCTGTCCCCGGTAAAATGCAAATTGGGGGCGTTACTTCTGAGTGCTTGCGATGTTCTGCGAAACACATGGGTCTTGCCGTATTGCGCGGGCCGCCATTCTGGCGGTCTGACCAGGTTTCGTCTGGAGTGTCAGAGCTTTGTTGACGGGTGACGAACAATGACTATTGGACTGCCTCGCCTTCAGGCGGCTGCCACAGGTGCACTGGATGGCCGGATCGTCTTGCCGCCGGCCACGATTGCCGCGTCACGGCGCGGCATTTATCGGCGTGTGCTGAAACGCACCATTGATGTGGGCGCTGTGCTGCTGGCTGCTCCGATCATCGTGCCGCTGGTGGCGGCGCTGGCCGTGGTTGTCACCCGCGACGGCGGGCATGCTTTCTATTCACAACAACGTGTCGGTCATCAGGGGCGGGCCTTCCGCATGTGGAAGCTGCGCTCCATGGTCAGCGATGCGGATGCACGGATGAGCCAGTATCTCGCTGCCAATCCCGACGCGCGGATCGAATGGGACGAGACGCAAAAGCTCAAGAACGATCCGCGCGTCACGCCGCTGGGCCGGTTTCTGCGCAAAAGCTCGCTCGATGAACTGCCGCAACTCTGGAATGTGCTGATTGGCGACATGAGCCTTGTCGGTCCGCGTCCGATGATGCTGAACCAGCAGGCGCTGTATCCGGGCACGGCCTATTATGCGCTGCGTCCGGGGATCACCGGGCTTTGGCAGACGGCGGGTCGTAATCGCACCACCTTTGAGGCGCGTGCCGAGTTCGATGCGCAATATGAACGGGATCTGTCGCTGGTGAACGACGCGAAGATCATGCTGCGCACCGTGGGTGTGGTGATGAACGGCACTGGCTACTGATCACTGACCGCCCTGAAGGATCGAAAAAACCCCGCATCGGACCGATGCGGGGTTTTCCTGTCAGGGGGCTTAGCTGCTGCGAAGCTGGTAGCGGCGCAATCTGTGCCACATGCGGGTGATCCAGGGGTCGGATGCGGCGGGATGCAGGTTCAGCACGGGCAGGGTGATGACCGGGCGGATGTCCAGCTCGCGCTCCATCTGCCGTGCAGAACGCAGGACGGGGTTCAGCAGGTCCATCAGAAACGCCAGTGCGATGCCGAGGATCACACTGGAGACGGCACCGGCCAGCGCGATCTTGCGCCCGCCACCGCCCGTTGCATAGGCGGGCGCGATGGCACGTTCCAGTAGCGAGAAATGCTCGGCGTGGTTTTCCTCTTCCAGCCGCAGCGCGGTATCCGCCTCGGCCTTTCGGGCCGAAATCAGGTCATACTGGCTTTGCAATTGCTGCAACTGACGCGCATAGGCCGAAAGCTGGCGCTCTACCTCGGGCGCCTGTGCCGCCTGCTGTTCCAGTGCCGCGCGCTGGGCCTGCAAGGCAACCTGCTGGCTTTGCAGCACACCTTCCTGCACCTTCAGCTCGTCAATGCGGCGTCGGTCGGTCTCGCGCAGCCGATCCTTGCCTTCCAGCGCGCTGCGTTCGCCCTGAACCGCCAGAAGATCCTGCGTCAGGCGACGCAGATCGCTGTCCAGTGCCGCGCGGTCGGTTGTGGCGACGGTGCCCGCCTGCGCGGCCGGATTGGCATTCTTGAAACTGGCGATTTCCGCCTCCAGTGCCACGATCTCCTGTGACACGCGCGCTTCCTCAGCCTGGAAAAAGCGCACCGTATCCATGGCGCGGTTCGTTTGTCGTGCGACAGACATGTCCAGCACACTTTGCGCCAGATCGTTGGCCACCCGCGCCGCCTTTTCTGGATCGTCCAGCCGCGTCGTGATCATCAGTGCCGAAACCGTGGTTGGCGCACCGAAGTTCTGCTGTGCGGCCGAGGCGATGCTTTGGAAGGTGATCGAGGCGCGCAGCGCCGAAATCTGCTTGTCCAGTGGCAGGCCGGCTGCATCGCCGCCGAACAGGTTGTGGCGTTCGATCATCGCGGCAAGGTTTTCGCGTGTGGTCAGCCGCTGTTCGATCACTTGCAGGACGCGGGCCGACTGTGCGCCGGCATTCTGTTCCTGCCCGTCGATTACCGGGCTTTCCACCTGAATCACTGCGCCGGTTTCATAGGTCTTGGGCCGGGTAACACCCACCATGAACGAAACGATGGCGCCGAACAGCACCACGGCAGCAATCAGCAAGCGGCGACGGCGCAGCAGGCTCAGGAATTCCTCGACGCTCTGGATCGGTCCCATGCAGATCTACCTTTTTCCCTTGCCATAGCGATAGCGGCGGCGGCGGCCGTCATCGGCGCGGTTCAGCACAACTCCCATCAGCGGCACACGGCCCTCGAACAGGCGTTCGCAGGCGCGGACATCCTCGGCGCTGGTGCGGGTGGCGTCGGCGATCAGCAGCACGCAATCCACCTGTGGCAGCACCGAGATCACATCGTCATTGCCAAGCGCGTGCGGCAGGTCGATGACCACCGCCGACGGGTCCAGGTGATCCACGATTGCCTTCAGCGTTCCGGCGCTGCGCGGATCAAGCAGCGTTTCCGACCCCGCTGCAACCGCTTCGCCGTTCAGCGCCAGCGCCAGCCGGTCGCCGACGCGGCGCAGATGCGATTCCAGCGGTTGTTCGCCGGTCAGAACCTCGTGCAGCGGGCCGCATTGCACGCCGAACAGCCGCGCCAGATCGGGGTGGCGCAGTTCCAGATCCATCAGCACGGTGCGACATCCCGGCAGCCGCGCCAGTGCCAGCGCCAGATTGGCCGCCACGAGGCTCTTGCCGCAGCCATGGGTGGGCGAGGTTACGGCGATGCGTTTCCAGCCGCGCTCCTGCATCGCCTGCCAGACGCGGGTGCGCAGAATGTCGAATTGTGCGGTGACCGGGTTTTGTTCCGCATGTGCGAAAACACCGTTTCCGGCCAGAAAATCAGGGTTCAGAACGGTCTTGCCCAGTGATTCCCACACCTTGAGCGGATCGTGCCGCGGCTCGGTTGCGGCGGGCACGACCTGAATGGTCTCGGCGCGCGGGGCAAGCCGTGCCAGTTCCGTCGTCCGGGGGCGGAACAGCGCAATGGCCCCCGGCCGGGGGGGCAGGTCAGGCTCAAGCCGCGCGGTAAAATCGTTGTCCTTACGCATCCCTGGCCCAATATCTGCACGCACAATGTGCTGTGGGACCAATATCCTGTGTGTCGTCATCGGTCGCAGCGGGCTCCGGGCCATGCAGCCACCGGGGCTGCGGTTAAGGGTCGGCCCGATGCAAGGCGAGCCGGTGAACCGGATATAGTGCCGATCCCTGTGCTGCGAAACAGCACCTGACCGGATTCGTCCGGGCCCCCGCCCAGTCCTGAATGGCTAGCAGAATTGTGCGGAAAATGAAAGGGCGGCGGGGGCTTGCAGGCAGGCGGCGTTGCGCGCAAGTCTCGGTCATGGGCCGGTTTTCCGGCAGGCGGATGCGAGGGGCGGATGGCCGGTGATCTGGTGGATGCGGTGGTGATCGGGCGCAATGAAGGCGCGCGGCTGATCGCCTGCCTCGACAGCCTCGCGGGCCGTGTCCGGCGGCTGGTCTATGTGGACAGCGGCTCCGCCGATGGCAGCGTGGCAGCAGCAGAGGCGCGCGGGGCCGAGGTGGTGGCGCTGGACATGACGCAACCCTTTACCGCCGCGCGGGCCCGCAACGCCGGGCTGGCACGGCTGGCCAACGATCCGCCGGACTTCGTGCAGTTCGTCGATGGCGATTGCGAATTGCGTCCTGACTGGATCGCCACGGCGGCAGCCTTCCTGCGCGACCATCCCGATGTTGTCGTGGCCTGCGGCAGGCGACGCGAGCGGTTTCCAGAAACCTCGGTCTGGAACCGCCTGTGTGACCGGGAGTGGAATACCCCTGTGGGCGAGGCAGCCGCCTGTGGCGGGGATGCGCTGATGCGCCACGCGGCGGTGGCGGCGGTGGGCGGCTACGATCCGTCCCTCATCGCCGGGGAAGAGCCCGACCTGTGCCTGCGCCTGCGTCGCGCCGGAGGGCGCATCTGGCGGCTGGAGGCCGAGATGACGCTGCATGATGCCGCCATGACCCGGTTTGGCCAGTGGTGGCGCCGCACCCGGCGGGCGGGTCATGCCTTTGCCGAGGGGGCGTGGCGCCACCGTGCCGGCCCGGAAGGGCATTGGCGGCACGAGACGCGCCGGGCACTGATCTGGGGGGCGGGGGTGCCACTGGCGGCGCTGCTGGCCGGGTTGTGGCATCCGGCGGGTTGGCTGATCCTTGGCCTCTGGCCAGCGCAGGTGGTGCGGCTCGCCCCGCGGATGGGGCTGGAGGCCGCGCTTTTCACCGTGTTGGGCAAACTGCCCGAAGCGCAGGGGGTGATCGGCTATCACCTCGGGCGGCTGACGGGGAAGCGGCGCGGGCTGATCGAATACAAATAGCGGCTACAGCAGGTTTTGCGCAGTGCCGCCTTTCCGGGCATTCCGAAGGGCCAGCGCCTTGCGCGCCTCGTCCGGCAACAGCTTGGCGCAGGCCCAGTAGCGTGGCACCAGCCGGCGCGGATCACCCAGCATGCGCCACGCCCATTCCATCGCCATGTTCTGCACCCAGTCGGGTGCCCGCACCTGCGTTCCGGCCAGAAAATCCAGCCCCGCGCCGATGCTTGCAAAACCGACATGCGGCGCCAGTTCGCGGCCGCGCGCGGCAAGGATTTCCTGCTTGGGTGCGCCAAGGGCAAGGAAGCACAGCCCGATCCCGGCGGTTTCCATCATGCGCAGATAGCGTGTGGCTTCCTCTCCGGCTGGATCAAAGCCCATGGGCGGGGCGATGGTCAGGGCGACGTCCAGGCCGCGCACCTCAAGCTTCAGGGCTTCGGCCGCGGCGTCGAGCGCCTCCTGCGTAGAGCCGAGGAGCGCGATTTTCACCCCGGCCTGCGCGGCCAGCCGTGCCAGCGGCGCCACCATGGCAGACCCCGGCACCAGATCGACCGGCCGCCGCGCCAGCCGCGACAGCCAGACAATCGGGTTGCCATCCGCCACGACGAAATCCTGGGCGGCATAGGCAGCGCGGAAGGCCGGGTCACTGCGCAGCTTCACCAGATGGTCAAGGTTGATCGTGGCAAGTGCAAAGCCCTGACGCAGCGCCAGCCGTTCGCGCACGGCGGACAAAAGGCCCGCCGCATGCGGCACGTTCACGGCAAGGGTGGTATCGGCTATGGTGAATTGCACGGCATCTACTCGATAAAGGGAGGCCTAGCGGTATCACGGAATCGCCGGGCATTCACCCCGGCGCGGGGGCCGGAGTCGTGGCTGTGTCAAAAACACTCTGTTTCCCGCAAACCGCAGGCTGGTGCCTGCATGCCTGTTGCCCGGACAGGGCACGCTCGCGTAGCGGTGAAACATGAGCATTGCTGCGCCCAGCAAACCCGCCGTGCAACACCGGCAGTCGATGGACCTTGCCCGGTTCGTCGCCGCCTTCGGGGTGGTGGCCGCGCATGCGCTGGCCTCGCCGCGCGACTGGGTGGGCCATCTTTCGCTTGGGCTTTTCCTGATCCTCACTGCCTTTCTGGCGATCCAGTCGGCGGAACGTGCGGGCGGCCGTTATCCGTGGATCGCGCGGGCACGGCGGCTGGTGCTGCCATGGCTGTTCTGGTCGGCGGTGTTCCGACTGCTGGACATTCTGCTTTCTCATGATCCCGCGCGGTTCATCCCGCTGACCAATCCGTGGAGCCTGCTGATCGGTTCGACCATCCATCTGTGGTTTCTGCCGTTTGTCATGCTGGCCATGGCCTTGGTGCAGCCGGTGGCGCGGCTGGTGCGCAGCCCGGCCAGCCTGATGGCGGGGTCCGGCTTGATGCTTGCCGTGGGGCTGCCGTTGTTCTGGCTGCATGAATTCCTGCCGATGCCCGACCCGCTGCCGCAATGGGCCTTTGGCTTGCCGCTCTATGTCTATGGCCTGTTGCTGGCGCCTGCACACCGGCTGAACCGGCCGCTGCTGCCGCTGGCGGCGATGGCGCTGCTGACGGCGGCAGGCTGGGCGATGGCGGGCAAGCCCTGGGCCTTGACCGCGTTGATCGCTGCATTGGCGTTCGAACTGTTCTGGCGGCTGCCCCTGCGCCACCCGCTGCTGCCCGCGCTGGGCCGCGTGGCTTTTGGCATTTACCTGATGCATCCGTTCTTCATGCTGGTGGCTTACAAGATTTTCGGCCCGGATGCCGGGTTCTGGACCAAGACGTTCACCGCCTTCCTGCTGTCCTGGGCTGCGACGGTCATCGCGCTGCGGCTGCCCGTCATCCGCCGGTTGGTCTGAGAGGCCGTGCGATGCTAGACTCGCGCGGCCACAACCACGGAGCCGGCCCCTGATCACCCCGAACCCCCTTGCATGGCTGATGCTGTTGATCTGGCCCTTGGTCATGGTGGTGCTGTGGCGTCGCCTGCCGCCGGATCTGGCGCTGATCTGGTCGATCCTTGGGGCATACCTGATCCTGCCGCCGGTCATCGCGCTGGACCTGCCGGTGGTGCCCGATCTTGGCAAGGACAGCATTCCGCCGCTGGTCGCACTTGCGATGGTGCTGTTCGCGCGCAAGGAAACCATTCCGGTCCTGCCAGAGTCCTGGGTCGGCCGGGCGCTTCTGGTGGTCTTCGTCCTGTCGCCCTTCGCCACGGTGCTGACCAATGCCGAGCCGATGCCGAAAGGCCGGTTCGAGGTCATACAGGGCATGCGCATCTATGACAGTGTGGCGGCAGTAACCAATCAGGCCATTGCGGTGCTGCCCTATTTCCTTGCCCGCCGCTACCTTTCCAGCCCCGAGTCCATGCGGGCGATCCTTGTCGCACTGGTGGCGGGGGGGCTGGCCTATTCGGTGCCCATGCTGATCGAGACGCGGCTGTCACCGCAGATGAACGTCTGGGTCTATGGCTATTTCCAGCACGATTTCTTTCAGACGATCCGCTTTGGCGGTTACCGGCCCGTTGTATTCCTGCCGCACGGGCTGTGGGTTGCCTTCTTTGCGATGATGGCGGCGATGAGTGCGGTGACACTGTTCCGCGTCGGGCCTTCCGACCGACGGCCGATGCAGTTCGGGGTGATGCTGTATCTGTCGGCGGTGCTGGTACTGTGCAAAAGCGCGGGGCCGATGGTCTATGCGTTCGGGCTTGGTCCGCTCATCGTGCTGGCGCCGCGGCACTGGCAGGTGATCGTTGCGGCGGCGCTGGCGGGCATGGTCATCACCTATCCGCTGCTGCGCGGGGCGCATCTGGTTCCGCTGGACCAGATCATCGCGCTGGCCGAGCGGCTGTCGCCGGACCGGGCCTATTCCTTCGCCTTCCGCGTCGGCAATGAAGAGACGTTGCTGGACCGCGCCGCGCTGAAGCCGTGGTTCGGCTGGGGCGGGTACGGCCGCAACCTGATCTATGATCCGATGACGGGCGCGGGCACATCGATCGCCGATGGCGCATGGATCATCACGCTGGGGATCTATGGCTGGCTGGGCTATCTGGCGCAGTTTGGCCTGCTTGTGTTGCCGCTGCTGCTGATGGGGCGCGAGATGCTGTCACGGCGCGCGCCGGTCTCGCCCTGGGTTGCGGCGGTCTGCCTGTTGGTGGCAGCCAATCTGGTGGACATGCTGCCCAATGCGACGCTGGTGCCGCTGACATGGATGATGGCGGGGGCCGTGCTGGGCCATGCCGAGGGGCTGGCCCGTGCCCGGCGCGCGGCCCGCGCGGCAGCGATCCGGGCGCGCTGGCATCCGAAAGCCGGACGGACGGTGTTGTGATGCAGGTCGATCTGGGGGTCTTCGCGCATAACGAGGCGGCAGGCATCGCGACCATGGTCGCGCGGCTCACCGCGCAGACGGTGCCGGGGCTCGACCTGCGCATCCTCGTTCTGGCCAATGGTTGCACCGACGATACGGCCGCCCTTGCCCGTGCGGCCGGGGCCGAGGTCGCAGACCTGCCGGAGGGCGGCAAGAGCCGGACGTGGAACCGTTTCGTCCATGACCTGTCACGCCCCGAGGCCAGGGTGCTGATCTTCGCGGACGCCGATATCCAGTTGCCCGATGCCGACGCGCTGGCGCGGTTGGTTGCGGCACTTCAGGCACGACCGGAGCTGCATGTGATGAACTCGCGCCCGGTGAAGGACATCGTGGCCGATCCGCGGGGCCTTGGCTGGCAGGACCGGCTGATCGCCATGGCGGGTGGCACGCTGGATGACTGGCAGACCGCGATCTGTGGCCAGCTTTACGCCATGCCCGCCACCTGCGCCCGCCTGCGCTGGCTGCCTGCCGGCTTGCCGGTGGAAGACGGCTTTCTGCGTGCCATGGTCCTGACTGACGATCTGACTGTGTCCGAGGATCTGCCGCGCATCGGTGGCGCCGATGTCTGGCACATCTATGAAAGCGAGCGCAGCATTGCGGGCCTGATCCGGCATCAGGTGCGCATCGTCATCGGTTCGGCCCTGAACATGGCGGCTTTCGATGCCCTGCGCGAGATGGCGCCCCCGGTTCGGAAGGCGACCCTGCAACTGGCTGCCCGCGATCAGGGTTGGTTGCGCCGAATTGCCCAAGCCCGGCTACCACGCTGGCCGGACGGATTCGTTCCCCTGCACTTTCTGGTGAAGCGCAGTCGTAACCTGCTGTGCAACCCGCGCCGCCTGCTGCGCCCGAAGGGCTTGCTGCTTCTGGTCGCAGGTTTCGGATTTGACCTGATCGTCTGGCTGATTGCGCAGATCCGCATGGCGCGGGGCACCGGCGCGGGCCATTGGTAGCGGTGTTTTGCCACAGTCCTGCGGAGAATCTGGCAGGAATGTGGCAAAAGCGTGGCATTGTCACCAACTCCGGGATGGACCGTTGATCCTGCCCCCATGGCTATCGCCAATAGCGTGTTTACGTTAAGGTTTGCGGGGTTGTGAGGAGTGGCCGCAGTTTTGCGCGGCTGCCGGATTGGTGAAAGTGGATGTCTGAAAAGGGGATTGAGCAGCGCGGGATTTCCGAAACCGACATAGCAATTGTCGGGATGGCGGCGCATCTGCCCGGTGCGCCTTCGATAGAGGCCTATTGGCAGAACCTGCGGGACGGGATCGAAAGTATCCGCCATCTGACCGAGGCTGAATTGCTGACCAATGGCGAAACCCCGGCAAAGCTGCGCAACCCGAATTATGTGCCTGCCGCCGCGCCGCTGGACGGCTTTGCCGATTTCGATGCTGACTTCTTCGGCTTCTCCCCGAAAGAGGCCGCGATCCTCGATCCGCAGCACCGCCAGTTCCTTGAAGTGGCGTGGGAGGCGATGGAAAACGCGGGCCATGTGCCCGAGGCGTTCCGCGGCGCCATCGGCGTCTATGCCGGTTGCGGCATGGGCAGCTATTTCTACTTCAACCTCTGCTCCAACCGGGATCTGGTCGATGGCACCGGCATGTTCCTGCTGCGCCATACCGGCAACGACAAGGATTTCCTGTCCACCCGCGTCAGCCATATCTTCGACCTCAAGGGGCCGAGCATCAACCTTCAGACCGCCTGTTCCACTTCGCTGGTGGCGGTGCATTATGCCTCGCAGGCGCTGCTGAACGGCGAATGTGACATGGCGCTGGCGGGCGGTGTGACCATCGAACTGCCGCAAGGCAGGGGCTATGTGTTCCACGAGGGCGAGATCCTGTCGCCCGACGGCCATTGCCACGCCTTCGACCATCGCGCGCAGGGCACGGTTTTCGGCTCGGGTGCGGGTTGCGTGGTGCTGCGCCGCGCGGTCGATGCGATCCGCGATGGCGACCATATCTGGGCCATCGTGAAGGGCAGCGCAGTCAATAATGACGGCGCGGCGAAGGCGGGCTATCTGGCGCCCTCGGTCGAGGGGCAGGCGCGGTGCGTGGCCGAGGCGCAGGCGATCGCAGGCGTGACTTCGGATACGGTCGATTACATCGAATGCCACGGCACCGGCACCTATCTGGGGGACCCGATCGAGGTAGCGGCGCTGACACAAGGCTTTGCCGAAAGCGCGCAAAGCGTGGGCACCTGCCGCATCGGCAGCGTCAAGACCAACATCGGCCATCTGGATACTGCCGCCGGGGTGGCGAGCCTGATCAAGGTCGCGCTGAGCCTGCATCACCGCGAGATGCCGCCCTCGCTGGGCTATGAGGCGCCGAACCCGGCGATTGATTTCGAAACCTCGCCCTTTCGGGTGAATGACCGGCTGACCGCGTGGGAGGGCAAGGGCCGCCCGCGTCGCGCCGGGGTCAACAGCCTTGGCGTTGGCGGCACCAATGCCCATGCCGTTCTGGAAGAGGCGCCGGTCCGTGAGGTGTCGGACGCCTCTGACTGGCCGTTCCAGCCCATCGTGATTTCCGCGAAATCGAAGGCCGCGCTGGATGCGCAGGCGGCGCGGCTGGCCGCGCATCTGCGGGCGCACCCCGAACAGCCGCTGGCTGATGTGGCCTTCACGCTGAAGGAAGGTCGCAGGGCCTTTGAAAAGCGCCGGGTTCTGGTGGCGGAAAACCACGCCGAGGCTGCCGACCTGCTGGAGGGCAAAGACCCGCGTCGGGTGTTCAACCATGACCATCTGGATGCCCCCGAGGTTGTTTTCATGTTTCCCGGCGGTGGCGCGCAATTCGCGGGCATGGGGCGCGATCTTTACGAAACGGAACCCGAGTTCCGCGACTGGATGGATCGTGGCCTTGCGGTGCTGCAACCGAAGCTCGATTATGACATCCGCGCCCTTTGGCTGCCCGAGCCGGGGGCAGAGGCGGAGGCGGATGAGCGACTGAAGCGGCCTTCGGTGCAGCTTCCCTTGATCATGATTGTCGAATATGCGCTGGCGAAGCTTTACCAAAGCTGGGGCGTGCAGCCCGCCGCACTGATCGGGCATTCCATGGGCGAAAACACCGCCGCCTGTCTGGCGGGGGTGATGAGCTTCGAGGATTGCATCGGCCTCGTGCATCTGCGCGGGCAGTTGTTCGACACCGTGCCGCCGGGGGGGATGCTGTCGGTCCCGCTGGATGAGGCCGCGCTGCGCCCGCGCCTGACTGGCGATCTGGACATGGCCAGCGTGAATGCGCCGGGGCTTTGTGTTGTGTCCGGCCCGGATGCGGCACTGGCGGCGCTGGCGGCCGAACTGGCGGCGGAAGAAGTGGAAACCCGCCGCATCCCCATCGACATCGCCGCGCATAGCCGGATGCTGGAGCCGATTCTTGATCGCTTCGGCGCTTATCTGCGGTCGATCCCGCTGCATGCGCCGACGCTGCCGGTGATTTCGAACCGCACCGGGCTGCCCTTGACGGTGGCCGAGGCAACAGACCCCGATTACTGGGTCCGCCATCTGCGCAACACGGTGCTGTTCCGGCAGGGGATGGAGTATCTGACGGCGACACCGGGCCGGGTCTATCTGGAAATGGGGCCGGGCCGCGCGCTGTCGTCGCTGGCCCAGGCCAATGGCGTGGCACCGGGGCAGGTGGTCGCGGCGCTGCGCCACCCCGAACAGCAGATGGCGGATGACGCCTGGCATATCGCCAGCATCGCGCGGCTTTGGGCCTGTGGTGTGCCGGTGGATTGGGAGCCGGTCTGGGGCGGCGCGCGGCGCCTGCGCGTGCCGCTGCCGGGCTATGCCTTCCAGCGCAAGACCTATTTCATCGAACCGGCACAGCCGCAGGCGGCCGGGGTTGAGGAAACACCCGCGCGGATCGCGGATGTCGCGGGCTGGGGCTGGCGCCCGGTCTGGCGTGCCCGTGCCGCCGAGGAAGAGGACGAACCCGCAGCGCACAGCTGGCTGGTCTTCGCCGACGAGGCGGGACTCGCCGTGCCGGTCGTGACGCGGTTGCGTGCCGAGGGGCATCGCGTGACCGTGGTGCGCAGCGGCGATGCTTTCGCCCGTGATGGCGAGGGGAATTATCTCCTCAATCCCGAACGCGGGCGCGAAGGCTATGATGCGCTGATCCGCGATCTGGTGGCGCATGGCCATGCCCCCGATCGCATCGCGCATTTCTGGCTGGTGACGGAGGGCGAAAGCTACCGACCCGGATCAAGCTTTTTCCATCGCAATATCGAACAGGGTTTCTATGCCCTGATGTTCCTCGGGCAGGCGATTGCCGGGGAAAATCTGCCCCAGCCCGTTCACATGACCGTGGTGACCACCGGCGCGGTGCAGGTGGCCGGGGAAGGGCTGCCTTATCCCGAGAAGGCCGCGATTGCCGGGCCGGTGCGGGTGATCCCGCGCGAACTGCCGGGAATGACCTGCGCGACGCTGGATTTGCGCTTGCCCACCCCCGCGCGCGGCTGGTGGGCAAAGCCGGATGCGGCGGCGATGGAGCATCTTGCGGCCGAGGTCTGCGAGGATTTGCTTGCCCCGCCGGGTAACCGCATGGCGGCGCTGCGCGATGGCAAGCGGCTGGAGCGCGGGCTGAGGAAACTGCCGCTGCCAGAGGCGGGGCTGGACCTGCCGGAAGGTGCGCCGGTGCTGATCACCGGCGGTTTCGGCGGTATCGGGCTGACGCTGGCCGAAAAGCTGGCGGTTGCAGCGAAGGCAAAGATCCTGCTGATCGCGCGGCGCGATCTGCCGCCGCGCGCCGGTTGGGCTGCGCATCTGTCGCGGCATGGTGCTGCCGATCCGCTGTCGCGGCGCATCCTCGCGGTGCAGCGGCTGGAAAGCCTTGGCGCCGAGGTGCGGGTGGCCCGTGCCGATGTCTGCAACACCGAGGAGATGCGCGCGGCGATCACGGAGGCGGAGGCCGAATTCGGCCGCATCCGCGCGGTGATCCATGCGGCGGGTGTGGTGGATGACGGCCCGCTGCTGACCAAGAGCCCGGCGGCGGTGGAGGAAGTCTTTGCGCCGAAGCTGCACGGCACGCAGGTGCTGGATACGCTGTTCCCTGACGGGTCGCTGGATCTGCTGGTGCTGTTTTCTTCGACCTCCACCATCACCGGCCCGGCGGGGCAGGTGGATTATGTGGCGGCGAACGAATACCTGAACGCCTTTGCGCAGGCACGGGCCGGAGGCAAGACGCGGGTTCTGGCGCTGAACTGGGGTATCTGGTCCGATGTCGGCATGGCGGCAGAGGCGTTGGCCGACCGCACTGGCAACCGCCCACCCGCGCCGAAACTGCCGGTCAGCGGGCGCCCCCTGCTGGCCGAGAGCACCTTTGACCGCGAGGGCGCGCGACTTTACGAGACCGATCTGAATACCGAAAGCTGGCTGCTGGATGGCCACCGCACGACGGCCGGTCAGGCCCTGGTGCCCGGCACCGGCTATCTGGAAATCGCGGCCGAGGCGGCGGCGGAAGAAGGCTGGACTGCCTTTGAATTGCGCGATCTGATGTTCTTCCGCGCGCTTGAGGTGGCGGATGACGCGTCGCGCACGATGCGGTTGCGACTGGCAGCCACGGACGAGGGTTTCGCCTTCGAGGTCCGTTCCGCGCAGGATTTCCGCGGGCGGCAGGGCTTCACGCTGAATGCGCAGGGCCGGTTGATGCCGCTGCGGGGAACGGCGGCCACGGTCGATCTGGCGGCGATTGCCGCGCGGATGGGGCCGGCGGTGGAGGATGCGAAGGGCATCCGCTCGCCGCAAGAAGACCACCTTGCCTTCGGCCCGCGCTGGCGTGTGCTGCATCGCATGGCGCTGGGGCAGGGCGAGGGGCTGGCGGTGCTGACCCTGCCGCTGGCCGCGCAGGTTGATCTGACAAATGGTTGGCTGATGCATCCCGCGCTGATGGATCTGGCGACCGGCTGGGCCATAGGTCTGATCGAAGGCTATCGTCCCGATCACCTCTGGGTGCCGGTGTCCTATGGCCGTGTGCGGGTCTGGGGGGCGATCCCGGCGCGGCTCCACAGTTGGGTGCGCAATGCCGCCGCCAACCGGGGCGAAGGGCCGGTGGCGGTTTTCGACATCACGCTGGCGGACGACACCGGCCGCGTGCTGGCCGAGATCGAGGGCTTCACCATCCGTCGGCTGGACGCGGGTTTTACCGCCCCGCCGCTGGCCGAACGCGATCTGACCTTCGACGCCGATCCCGCAGGCGCCCGCCCGGCCTCGCCGCAAGAGGAACGGCTGCTGCACAACCTGTCGCAGGGCATCCGGGCCGAAGAGGGCGCCGATGCCTTCCTGCGTGCCGTGGCAACCGGGCAGTCGCAGGTCATCGTCTCGTCGCTGGACCTGCCCGCGCTGGTGCGGCAGGCCGACCGGGTCGAGACTGCCGCACGACCGGAGGGGCAGAGCTTTGCCCGCCCGGATCTGGACAGCGACTACATCGAGCCACGCAATGACATCGAACGCACGCTGGTCGGCTTCTGGCAGGATCTGCTGGGGGTCGGGCAGGTCGGGGTCGAGGATGATTTCTTCGCGCTGGGCGGGCACAGCCTCATTGCGGTGCGCCTGTTCGCCATGGTGAAAAAAGCGTTCCGGGTGGATTTCCCGATCTCTGTGCTTTTCGAGGCGCCGACCATCGCCGCCTGTGCCCGACTGATCGAGAAACGCATTGGTCCGCAGGACAGCGTGGCCGAGAAGGCGCCGCAGCCGACCCGTCGCTTCACGCATCTGGTGGCGATGCACGAAGGCGCGGGCGGGCCGAAGCAGCCGTTTTTCCTTGTCGCGGGTATGTTCGGCAATGTGCTGAACCTGCGCCATCTGGCACAGCTTCTGGGGGCAGACCGTCCGTTCTATGGCCTGCAAGCACGCGGGCTGTTCGGCGAGGACGAGCCACACCGCACCCTGCCCGAGGCCGCCCGCGACTATATCGCCGAACTGCGGCAGGTGCAGCCGCAGGGGCCTTACCTGCTGGGTGGTTTCTCGGGTGGCGGTCTGACCGCATGGGAAATGGCGCGACAACTGGAGGCCGAGGGTGAAGCGGTTTCGCTTCTGGTACTGCTCGATACGCCGCTGCCGTTGCGCCCGCCGCTGTCGGGCCGCGACAAGGCGCTGATCAAGCTGGCGGAAATGCAGGCGCGCGGGCCGGGTTATCTGCTGGACTGGGCGAAAGCGCGCTGGGCGTGGGAGGTGCAGAAGCGTCGCCCCAAAGCCGTGACGGAAACCTCAAACCAGTTCCACAATGCCGAGATCGAGGCCGCCTTCCGGGCCGCCCTGCCGCAATATGCGCTGCCGCTTCGCAAAGGGCCGACCGCCCTGTTCCGTCCGCCGCTGGACCGCAAGTGGAAGGTGTCCAACGGTCAGTGGGTCAGCGCCGCGAAGGAATATGTGTTCGCAGACAATGACCTGACCCGTTTCGCCCCGGCGCTGGTGGTGCAGGAGGTTCCGGGCGATCACGACAGCATGGTGCTGGAGCCGAATGTCCGCGTGCTGGCGGCGCGTCTGCGCGAGGTCATTGCAGCCGCCGAAACCCCGGCACCGCATCTGCGCGAGGCGGCGGAGTGACGCGATGCCCCGGCTTCTGACTGTCATCCTCAACTGGCGGACGCCTGACATGACGCTGCGCGCCTGCGAGGCGACGCTGCGCGAAATGGCCGGGCTCGAAGGCGCCATCACCATTGTTGACAATGCGTCGGGCGATGGTTCGTTTGAGGCGATGCAGGCAGGCGTCACCGCGCGCGGCTGGGACAGTGGCGCGGTGCCGGTGCGGGTGCTGCAATCGGGCTGCAACGGCGGCTTCGGTGCGGGCAACAACTTTGGCATTCGTGCGGGGCTGCCGGGCGGCGCGCGGCCCGATTACGTCTATATCCTGAACTCGGATGCTTTCCCCGATCCCGGTGCCATTCGCGCGCTGCTGGATCATCTTGAGACCCATCCCGCCACAGGCTTTGCGGGCAGCTATATCCATGGTGATGATGGCGCGCCGCATCGCACGGCCTTCCGCTTTCCGACCCTCTGGTCGGAACTTGAAGGCGCCGCGCGCTTCGGCCCGATCTCGCGCCTGTTGCGACGCCATATCGTTGCACAGCCGATCCCGCAGGTGAGCACGCGGGTCGATTGGCTGGCGGGGGCCAGCCTGATGATGCGGCAAGATGTGCTGGACCGGATCGGGTTGTTCGACGAAACTTTCTTCCTTTACTTTGAAGAAACAGACCTGTGCCTGCGCGCGGCCCGTGCGGGGTGGCCCACGGATTATGTGCGCGGCTCCGAGGTCACACATATCGGCTCGGTCTCGACCGGCATGAAGACCTGGGCGCGCATTCCGCAATTCTGGCTGGACAGCCGTCGCCATTATTTTACCAAGAACCACGGGCATATCTATGCCGCTGCCGCGACGCTGGCTCATGTGGCGGGCGGGGTTCTCTGGCGTCTGCGCCTTCTGGTGCAGCGCAAGGACCGGGGCGATCCGCCGCATTTCCTGCGCGATCTGATCGTGCATTCCTTGCGACGGGTCGGGCGGCGCGATCCGGGGCAACCTCGGATCGGTAAGGATGTGCGCCCCGCGGAATAGGGGCATCGCCGCTCGCAAGGGGGCGGAAGGAGTGTTTGATGAACCCGGTTTCCTGTTACCTGATTGGCAATGAAAGCCTGACACGCGAATGCGGTGCGATGTGGCTGGCGCGCGGTCATGCCATCGCGGCGCTTATCACCCGCAATGCGGATGTCGCCGCCTGGGGCGTGGGGCAGGGGCTGACGGTGATCGCGCAGGAACCGGGGTGGGAGGCCGCGCTGCCCGGCAATGTGGACTGGCTCTTGTCGGTCGCCAACCTTTCGCTGGTGCCCGATGCCGCCTTGCAATGCGCGGCGAAGGGCGGCGTGAACTTCCACGACGGGCCGTTGCCGCGTCATGCCGGGCTGAACGCCCCCATCTGGGCCATTCTGGGTGGCGAGGCGGAACATGGCATCACTTGGCATCGCATCACCGATGGTGTGGACGAAGGCGCTATTCTGGTGCAGCGCCGTTTTGCCATCGCTGCGGCCGACACCGCATTGACGCTGAACACCCGCTGCTTCGAGGCAGCTTTGGACAGCTTCCCGGAACTGATGGCGGCGCTGGAGGCCGATGCGCCGGGCGTGGCGCAGGATTTCACGCAGCGCAGCCTGCATCTGCGGGCGGATCGCCCGGCAGCGGCAGGGCGGATCGATTTCACCCAAAGCGCCGATCAGGTGGCCGCCTTGGTGCGGGCGCTGGACCATGGCAGCTACTGGAATCCGCTGACCACGGCAAAGCTGTGGGATGGGCGGCGTTACGTCGTGGCAGGCGGGGCCGAAGTGGTGCCGGGCGTCGGTGTGCCGGGGCAGGTGCTGGCGGCATCGGAAGACGCGATAACGGTGGCTTGCGGCACAGGCGCGGTGCGGCTGTCGCGGCTGACCTGCCAGAAGGGCTTTCCGGTCTCGGGTCTCAGCCTGCCGAACCCGCTGGAGTCTGCCACCCCGGCGGAGGCCGAGGCGCTGACCCGCGCGCTGGCCGGGGCGGTGCCGAAGGAACTGGCGCATCGCAGGGCGCTGCTGACGCTCGACCCCACCGAGGTGCCGGGGGCCACCGCCGCTACGGGACCGGCGCTTTGGCGATCCGTGCCGCTGTCCCTGTCGTCACTGGCATTGGCCGCCCTCGGAGCGGTGCGGCTATCTGGCAAGCCGGTGGCCGATCTGGCCTATGGCGCGGCCCATGTGACCGAGGGGATCCTGTCGGACTGGGTGCCGCTGCGGGTGGCGGCCGAGGGCAGCCTGCCCGAGGCCGTCGCCCGCGTCGCGGCGGATTTGCAGGCGGCGTCCGCGCATCCGGCCTTTGCGCTCGATCTGCTGGCTCGTGAGCGGTGGCTGTTCGGGCTGGCCCCGCCCGCCTTTGGCATCGGCCTTGCGCCGGTGCCGGGCACGGTGGTCACGCTTTCCCCCGACGCACTGCATTATGACGCGAGCCGCCTGAGCGTGGAACAGGCGGAGGCGCTGGCCGCCCGCCTGACAACCTTTGCCGCTGCCGCGCAGGGCGGGGCGCGGGTGGAAAGTCTGCCGGTTCTGACTGAAGCGGAGCGCGAGATGGCACTGGTCGCCCCGAACCGCACGGTGAAGGCCTACGACCCCTCGCAATGCGTGCATCAGGCCTTTGAGGCGCAGGTGGCGCGTTCCCCTGATGCCGTCGCGGTGGTCTTCGAGGGCGAAAGCCTGACCTATGCCCAACTGAACGCCCGCGCCAATCGCGCCGCGCATGTGCTGACCGACATGGGGGTCGTGCCCGGCACGCTGGTCGGCCTGCATTGCCGCCGCTCGCTTGATCTGCTGGTGGGCGCCCTGGCGATTCTCAAGGCCGGTGGGGCCTATGTGCCGATGGACCCGGCCTATCCGGCCGAGCGCACAGCGCTGTTCATCGAAGACAGCGCCTGCCCGGTGATCGTGACGCAAGCGGCGCTGGCCGGGGCCTTGCCCGTTGGTCCGGCGACGCTGTGCCTTGATACCGACGCCCGGCTGGCCACGACACCCGGGAGCAATCCGCACAGCGGCGTCACCTCCGCCGATCTGGCCTATATGATCTATACCTCCGGCTCAACCGGACGCCCCAAGGGGGTGATGGTCGAACATCGCAATGTCGCCAATTTCTTCGCCGGCATGGATGACCGCATCGACCACACGACAGGGGCGGTCTGGCTGGCCGTCACTTCGTTGTCCTTCGACATCTCGGTGCTGGAACTGTTCTGGACGCTGGCGCGCGGGTTCAAGCTGGTGCTGACCAGCGATGAAAACCGGGCTCTGGTGTCGAACGGGCGGATCGGGTCGGCCAAGGGGATGGAGTTCTCGCTTTATTACTGGGGCAATGACGACGGCGCCGGGCCGAAGAAATACGAGTTGCTGCTGGAGGGCGCGAAATTCGCCGACAGCCACGGCTTCTGCGCGGTCTGGACGCCAGAGCGGCATTTTCACGCCTTTGGCGGCCCCTACCCGAATCCGGCGGTGACCGGCGCGGCGGTGGCGGCGGTGACGCGGAATATCGGCGTTCGCTCCGGCTCGGTCGTTTTGCCCTTGCATCACCCCGCGCGGGTGGCCGAAGATTGGGCGGTGATCGACAATTTGACAAACGGGCGGGCCGCTTTGGCCGTCGCCTCGGGTTGGCAGCCGGACGATTTTGTCCTGCGCCCCGAAAACACTCCGCCGAATAACCGCGCCGCGATGTTCGAGGGGATTGAGCAGGTTCGCCGTCTGTGGCGGGGCGAGGCCGTGGATTTCCCGACGAAGACCGGAACCTTCGGCGTGGTGACGCAGCCGCGCCCGGTGTCGAAGGAATTGCCGGTCTGGATCACCACCGCCGGCAACCCCGCGACCTGGCGCGAGGCAGGCGAGATCGGTGCCAATGTGCTGACCCATCTGCTTGGGCAAAGCATCGACGAGGTCGCCGACAAGATCCGCATCTATCACGACGCGCTGCGCAAGGCAGGCCATGATCCGGCGGATTTCAAGGTGACGCTGATGCTGCACACCTATGTCTGCCGCGACCGTGATCAGGCGCGGCGGGGGGCGGAAAAGCCGATGAAGGATTACCTCGCCTCCGCCGTGGGCCTGGTGAAGCAATATGCCTGGGCCTTCCCGGCCTTCAAGAAACCGCAGGGCATCGAAAATCCGCAGGACATTGACCTGCGCAGCCTCTCGGACGAGGAGAATGAGGCGATCCTCGATTTTGCCTTCCACCGCTATTTCGAGGATTCGGGCCTGTTCGGCACGGTCGAGGATGCGCTGGACCGGGTCGAAAGCCTGAAACGCATCGGCGTGACCGAGGTGGCCTGTCTGATCGACTATGGCATTGCGCCCGAGGCGGTGATGGAGGGGCTCTATCCGCTGGCCGAGGTGCTGCGCCGCGCCAATGCGGGCGGGGAGCCTGCGGCAGACGATTTCTCGATTGCCGCGCAGATCCTGCGCCACAAGGTGACGCATCTGCAATGCACACCCTCGATGGCGCGGATGATCCTGATGAATGCCGAGGCGCAGATGGCGCTGGGGCAGGTGAAGACCCTGATGCTGGGCGGTGAGGCGCTGCCGGGCGCTTTCGTCCGCGATCTGCGCAAGGTGACCGGGGCGCGTATCCTCAACATGTATGGGCCGACCGAAACGACGATCTGGTCCACGGTCGAGGAAGCGGGCGATGGCGAAGGCGTGGTGAACATCGGCACCCCCATTGCCAATACACAGGTCTATGTGCTGGACGACCGGCAGCAGCCGGTGCCCCCCGGCGTGGCGGGCGAGTTGTGGATTGGCGGCGATGGCGTGACGCGCGGCTACTGGCTGCGTGAAGACTTGACGGCGGAACGCTTCCTGCCCGATCCGTTCGGGGCGGGCGGCCGGATGTATCGCACCGGCGATCTGGTGCGGCTGCGCGGGGATGGCAAGCTCGACTACCTCGGTCGGGCCGATTTCCAGGTGAAGCTGCGCGGCTACCGGATCGAACTGGGCGAGATCGAAAGCCGGATGGAGGCGCTGCCGGGCGTCACGCAGGCGGTGGTTCTGGCGCGCGAGGATCAGCCGGGCGACCTGCGGCTGGTGGCCTATTACACCGGCACGGCGCAGGAGGCTGCGCTGCGGGCAGCGCTGGCTGACAGCCTGCCCGAACATATGGTGCCCGCGCATTTCCTGCGGCTGGAGGTCTTCCCGCTGACCCCCAACCGCAAGGTGGACCGCAAGGCGCTGCCCGCGCCGCAGGCGCAGGTGGCCGTTGTGATGCACGAGGCGCCGCAGACGGGCCTTCAGGCGCAGATCGCCGAGGTCTGGCAGCGTGTGCTGGGCGTGCCCAAGGTGGGGGCGAAGGACAATTTCTTTGCGCTGGGCGGGCATTCGCTTCTGGCGGTGCAGGCCCACCGCGAATTGCGTGACGGGTTGGGGCTGTCAAAGCTGTCGATCACCGACATTTTCCGCTTCCCCGTGCTGTCGGCGCTGGCCGCGCATCTGGGGGACGCCGCGAAACCCGTGGTCACCCCGGCTGCCAATACAACCGCGCCACCGCCGGTGACGGAAGACCGGGCGGCCACGCGGGCCGACATGATGGCGCGGCGGCGTGCGCTGCGGACGGGGCGCGATGGCTGATCTCAAGGCGTTGTCTATTGCGGCACGGGATCTTCTGCCCGCAGCCGTCGGGGTTGGTGTGAGCGATCCGCAGGGCGATCATCCGCCCTTTCCGGGCGAGCAGGCGGGCGGCCTGCCGCAGCGGCTGGCCGAGTTTCGCGCCGGTCGTGTGGCCGCGCGCGAGGCGATGGCCGCGATTGGTCTGCCGCCCTTGCCGGTGCCAATGGGCGAGGACCGCGCGCCGGTCTGGCCCAGGGGGCTGATCGGCTCGATCAGTCATTCGGCGCAGCTTTGCCTTGCCGCCGTGGCCGTGCCTTCGCCTCTGCGGGGGCTTGGTGTCGATCTGGAACCGACGCTGCCGCTGGAAGACGAGTTGCGCGCGGCAGTCCTGCGCCCCGAGGAAGATCACTACGATCCGCACAGGGCCAAGCTGGTCTTTGCGGCGAAGGAAGCCGCCTACAAGGCGCAATATGGCCTCAGCCGCACGCTGTTCGATTTTCATGTCCTGTCGGTCGATCTGCAACCGGGCAGCTTTACGGCTACCTTTCAGGAAGAGATCACCCCGTTCCGCAGCGGTCATGTGTTGCGTGGCAGATGGGCCGAGGTGGCTGGCCATTTCCTGTGCGCGGTAACGCTCTGATCTTTTCGCGGCGCTGCGGCGCGGCTATGACAGGATCATGCGCGAGACCCTGACCCAGATCTACGAAGCCCGTGTCGCTGCCGGACGGCTGCGGCCCGATCCGGCACAATACGCGGTATTGCCCATCCTTGAGGATCTGCGCCGCTGGCTGGAGGAAAACGCCAACCGCAAGGTCGGGCTGTTCGCGGGCCTGTTCGCCCGCCCGGTGACGCCACCCAAGGGGCTGTATCTCTGGGGCGGGGTGGGGCGCGGCAAGTCCATGGTGATGGACCTGTTTGTCGAAAGTCTCGACATCCCGCAGAAACGCCGGGTGCATTTCCATGCTTTCATGCAGGAAATCCACAAGGGCATGCATGAGGCACGGCAGCGCGGGGTCGAAGATGCGCTGAAGCCCGTGGCCGACCGCGTGGCCAAGGATGTGCGACTGCTGGCCTTCGATGAAATGCAGATCACCGACATTACGGACGCGATGATCGTCGGGCGGCTGTTCCAGCTGCTGACCGATCAGGGGGTGGTTGTTGTCACCACCTCGAACCGGGTGCCCGAGGATCTCTACAAGAACGGGCTCAATCGCGGACTGTTCGTGCCCTTCATCACCTGGCTGCGCGAGAGATTCATCGTGCACGAGCTGGAAAGCCCGAATGATTACCGTCAGCACCGGCTGCAAGGTGCGCAGGTCTATTTTCATCCGGCAGGGCAAAGCGGCCCGGCGATCGAGGCGATCTGGCGTGATCTGGTGGGTGGGGTCTCTGGTCAACCGCTGCTGCTGGAGGTGAATGGCCGACAGGTGGAAATCCCGCGCTTTGCCAATGGTGTGGGGCGCGCGACGTTCTGGGATCTTTGCGCCCGCCCGCTGGGGCCAGCGGATTATCTGGCCATCGCGCAGGCGCTGCGCGTGCTGGTGCTGGAGGATGTGCCACAGCTTTCCGCCTCCAACTACAACGAGGCGAAGCGCTTCGTGACGCTGATTGACGCCTTGTATGAGGCGAAGGTGCGGCTGATCTGTTCGGCGGCGGATGTGCCCGAACGGCTTTATGCCGAGGGCACGGGGGCGTTTGAATTTGAACGCACCGCCAGCCGTCTGCGCGAAATGCAGGATGCCGCCTGGGGCAGCGAGGCGGCGGCGGATTAACCGCCGCCGCGAAGGCTCAGAACGGCACGAAGGCCTTGGCTGCCGGGTCGTATTGTTCCAGCCCGCCTTCGCCGATGTCGTTCCACAACCCGTGCAGGGTCAGGATTTCTGATTCGACCGCTTCGCGCACGAAGGGGAAGGTCATCAGGTTTTCCAGACTGACCAGCACAGCTTCCTTTTCCAGCGCGCGGGCGCGGTCTGCATCGGGCAGATGGGCGACCCGTTCGTAGCCAGGGCGCAGAATATCCATCCAGCGGCCGACGAAGCTGGTTTTCTCCAGCAGTTGCGGTGCGTGGCCGGAACACATGTCATCGCAGCCCTTCACGCCGCCGCAATTGGAATGGCCGATGACGATGACATGCGCGACTTTCAGCGCCGTCACAGCATATTCAACGGTGGCCGAAGTGCCGTGATTGCCGCCATCGGGGCTGTAGGGCGGCACGAGACCGGCGATATTGCGGTGGATGAAGAACTCGCCTTCATCCGCGCCGAAGATCGAGGTCACATGCTGGCGCGAATCGCAGCAGGAAATGATCATGGCGCGGGGATGCTGGCCGTGGGCGGCGAGGCGGCGATACCAGGCCTTGTTGTCCTGATAGGTCGTGGCCTTCCAGCCGGAATAGCGGCTGACAAGGTAGTGCGGCAGCGGTCTGGCGTATTGCATCGGGGCCTCCGTCAGATCTGGCAGAATGTGGCTCGGCAATACGATGCAATCGCAGAAAATTCGAGAGGTTTCTTTCACGCGCCGCAACCTTTTGTTCAGCCTGACCGCGCAGCATGGGCATGGGTGTGAATCAACGGGTTGGGTGACGCGATGAGCGTTCAGGTGACGGTCCTTCGACCGAAGGAACATTTGCAACAGGATGTGGAGCCGGTCGCGGCGATGTATCGGGATATGGGCACTGCGCAGGCCGAACAGGTGGTGACGCGGGCGTTGGGTGAACTCGCGCTGACCATGGCGGGTCTGGCGCAGCAGGTGCGCAGCCATGACCTGACGAACCTCGCGCGACAGCTGCGCAGGCTGCAACGCATGTCAGAACATCTGGGCATGATCAGCCTCGGTCTGGTGGCGGCCGACGTGCGCAACTGTCTGGAACAGGGCGATTCCACCGCATTTTCAGCCGTCTGGGCACGGCTGTTGCGGGTGGCCGAACGGTCTTTGGCGGTGGACAAGGGCTTGCTGGACCAGAGCCTCTAGCGGGGCTTGCGGGTGGCGATGGAACGGCTAGGCTTCGTCGCAATCTGGAAGGAGCCGCCATGACCCCCGCATTCGCCGATCCGCAAAGCCCGTCGCGCCCGCTGCACGTGGTGGCGGCCGATGATCTGGAAACCTGGCTGGCGGCCGCGCCGCCCGCACTGGCGGTCTGGGTGCGCGACAATGCCTTTACCGCAGGGCTGGGCGAGGTTCTGCCACTGCCCGGCGCGGGGGGGGAGATGGGTGGCGCGCTGATCGGCTTTGGCACGGGGAAAACCCGAGCCCGCACCCGTTTTGGCCTGTCGCGTGCGGTGGCGGCACTGCCTGCCGGTGACTGGCATTTCGAAGGGCTGGCCCCGGATCATGCAGCAGAGGCGGCGCTGGGCTGGCTGCTGGCGCAGTATCGGTTCGACCGCTACAAACCGGCCAGCCGCATCCTCCCTGGCCTGAAATGTCCGGCTGGCGTGGACGAGGCCCGGATCCTTGCCATGGCGGCAGGGGAATATCTGACGCGCGATCTGATCAACACACCGGCGCAGGACATGGGGCCGGCGGAACTCGAGGCCGCCTTCCTGTCACTGGCTGACCGTTTCGGCGCCGCGACGCAGGTGGTGACGGGCGTGGCGCTGGAGCGCGATTTCCCGATGGTCCACGCCGTCGGCAAGGGATCCGATCGTGCGCCACGCCTGATGTCGCTGCGCTGGGGGCAGACGGGGCCAAGCCTCACGCTGGTCGGCAAAGGGGTCTGTTTCGATACCGGGGGGCTGAACCTGAAACCGTCCTCCGGGATGCAGTTGATGAAGAAGGACATGGGCGGCGCGGCTACGGTCATGGGGCTGGCCTTGATGATCATGCAGTTGAACCTGCCGATCCGTCTGCGCGTTATCGTTCCTGCGGTGGAAAACAGCGTGTCCGGCCGGTCGATGCGGCCGAAGGACATCCTGCATTCGCGCAAGGGCCTGACGGTCGAGGTGAATGACACCGACGCCGAGGGGCGGCTGGTGCTGGGCGATGCACTGACATGGGCGGCTGAGGAAAACCCCGAGCTGTTGATTTCGATGGCCACACTGACTGGCGCGGCGCGGGTTGCGGTGGGGCCGGATCTGGCACCGTTCTACACCGATGACGAGGCTATGGCGGCTGCACTTGCGAATGGGGCGGTGGCGGGGGCCGATCCGGTCTGGCGCCTGCCATTCCATGACGCCTACGAAAGCGTGATCGAGCCGGGGATCGCCGATCTGGATAATGCACCCGGCTTCGGATTCGCCGGGTCGATCACGGCCGCGTTGTTCCTGCGCCGTTTTGCCGATCATCCGCGCTATATGCATTTTGACATCTATGGCCATACGCCCAGCGATGCGCCGGCGCGGCCCAAAGGCGGCGCGGGGCAGGGTGCGCGTGCGCTGCTTTGCGCCCTGCCGGAAATGCTGGGGCTTTGACCATGGATCGCCGTCTGACCCCCGCCAATGGCCGCGCCGCATTGGACAGACTGCGCGGCATCGTCGCGGCACCTGCCTATGTGCCGGGGGAGGCCGCGCGGATCTTGCCGCCGGTAGCCGATCTGCTGAAATCGCCGGGGGGTGCCCGCGACCGGCAGGTCTTGCATGGCGAGGGGGTTCTGGTGATCGACCGGCAGGACGGCTGGGCCTTCGTGCAGGCGGCGAAAGACGGCTATTGTGGCTACTTGCCGGAATCCGCTCTGGGTGCGCCGGAGGCGGCTACACATTGGGTCGCCACGCCTGCGACGCACCTATACGAAGGGCCGAAGGTGCAACAGCGCGAGGTGATGGCGCTGCCCATGGGCGCGCGGCTGAGGGTGACAGGTCAGACCGGCGTCTGGGCCGAAACACCCGGCGGTTTCGTGCCTGCGATGCATCTGTTGTCGCTGGGTCAGCACCACGCCGATCCCGCTGAGGTTGCGCAGCAGTTTCTGCATGTGCCCTATCTGTGGGGGGGCAATTCTGCGGCAGGGATGGATTGCTCTGGTCTGGCACAGATCGCTTTTGCAGCTTGCGGGATTTCGCTGCCCGCCGACAGCGATTTGCAGGCGTCTTGCGGCCGCCCGCTTGACGAGGATGAGCCGCTGCGCCGCAACGATCTGCTGTTCTGGAAGGGCCATGTCGCCATCGCGCTGTCGGAAGATCGCATGATCCATGCCACGGCTGCTGTGATGGCGGTGACGGTTGAGCCTGTAGAGACGGCGATCACTCGCATTCTTGCGGCGGGCGAGGGGCCGGTGACGCATCGGCGGCGGATTATCTAGTCGCCGGGGTCTATTCGATGGGCCGGATCAGCTTGCGTTCAAATACGCGCAGCACCGCGGCCAGATCATGCCCGCGTCGCAATACCTGCCCACCTTCGCCCAGCACCGCATAGGCGCCCTGCTTCTGGCGAAGCTTCGGGCGTTTCTCGATCCGGTATAGCGGCACTTCGGCGGTGCGGCGGAAGATCGAGAAGACAGCGACATCGCGCAGGGCCGATATGGCGTAATCGCGCCATTCCCCGGCGGCCACCATCCGGCCATAGACCGACAGGATCACGCCAAGTTCGGTTCGATCAAAGCGCACCACCTCGACCAGGGTCGAGGCGAGCGGGATCGGGGTCGGCGGCACGGGGGGCAGGATCGACATGTCATGATGCTGTCATCAACCCTGTCGCAAATCAAGCCGCCTGCATGGGGGCCGGACTTGCCGCGATCTTCACCAAAACGCCAGCACCGCACCATGATTCCGCCGCGAATCCGGGTGATCTTGCGGGCAGGGTGAAAGCCGGGGTCGATGGACAAAAGCCCCCACCCAGCCTGTCGGCCTCGGTTTTCGCTTGAGAGCGGCCCCTCGGATGCACCGTGCATTCGGGGGGTCTTCTTCATCTGGCGCGACGGTTCAGGTGCCGGGGAAGCCTTCGGCAAGGCGGATCTCTCCGGTCTCGACCCCGCGCCAGTTGCGCTGGACAAGGGCAAGCCGCCGCTGCGCCGCCGGATGTGCCGGGTCCAGCACGCCGATGCGCACCAGAAGTGCCGTGATGGCAGCCTCTGACGCACGGCTGTTGCCATCAAGGATCTTCAGCGCGATGCCCATCTTGCGTTCGGGCACGATGGCGACGAAGACCGCTTCGGCCCCCGTCTTGATCGTCACGCGGCCCTCCATGGCGCGCATCAGTTCGGTGCAGGCACGGCCTTCGCCTGCGACCATTTCAGGAAACTCGGCCATGGCGCGGGTCAGGCGATGCGCTGCGCGGTCGCGGGCGCCGCCCGTTCCCGTCGCGGCGGCGAAATAGGCCATTGCGCGGGCAAGGCCATGGACGGTTGTGGCGAAGTTCGGCGCGGAACAGCCATCGACACCCCAGCCGGGACTGGCTTCGCCTGTCACTTCCTCAAAAGCCATACGGATGGCGCGTTGCAGCGGGTGGTCAATGTCCACATATTCCGGACCGGCCTTCACATGGCGGCTGTAGGTCAGGAAACCTGCATGCTTGCCAGAGCAGTTGTTGTGATATTGGCATGGGCCTTCTTCGGCACGGATCAGGCGGTCACGCTCGGCGCGGTCAAAGGGTTCGTGACTGCCGCAGCGCAGGTCGGCCTCGGCCAACCCCAGCCCGTCCATCCAGTCGCGCACCGCGCCCACATGCAGCGCAGCACCCTGATGGCTGGCACAGGACAGCGCAAGCTGCGCCGGGCGCAGCCCCGCCGCATCGGCGGCCCCGCTTTCGACCAGCGGCAAGGCTTGTAACATCTTGCAGGACGAGCGCGGAAAGATCACCGCGCCGGGGTCGCCCCAGCTTTCGACGATTTCACCCGCTGCGTCGCAGATCACGGCATGACCCAGGTGGCTGCTTTCGGGCAGTCCGCCGCGCCAGAGTTCGACCATACGCACCGCTGCTGCCATTCCGATCCTCACAGATGCGCGATTCCTTGCCCAGCGGACTTTCGCGCCTTGCCATTTTCTTGTTATGCAGGGATATCGGGTGAAACGCCCGCCCGCTACAGGAAAAGCCCGAAAGAACGGGAGTTGGCGGGGCGGCAGAGGCAAAGACACGGCTGGAGGCTGTATCAGATGACATCCCTTCTCGCACGCACGCTTGGCGGGGCAGCGCTGGCATTCGTTGCGGTGACCGGAGCGCAGGCGCAGGAATCGACCAACCAGGTTGCGGTTCAGACCGACTGGTCGGTTTTCGTTGAACCGCCTGAAGGCAAGCCCAAGGAATGCTGGGGTGTTTCGGTTCCCAAGGAAACCGTGAACAGCCGGGACGGCAAGCCGGTTTCGGTGCGGCGCGGTGACATCCTGCTGTTCGTGACCTATCGCGCCGGTGGCGCGGGCCGTGGCGAAGTCAGCTTTACCGGCGGCTACCCCTTCGCGGGCGGATCGACCGTCAACATGACGATCGACGGGTCGAGCTTCGAACTGTTTACCGATGGCGAATATGGCTGGGCTGCGCCAGAGCAGGATGCGGCGATCCTGGCCGCCATGAAAAAGGGTACCACCGCCGTTCTGACCGCCCGGTCCGGGCGCGGGACGCAGACCAAGGATACGTTCTCGCTGCGGGGTTTCACCGCGGCGATGGACGATGCGGCCAAACGCTGCCAGTAAGGCCGCGTTCCGACCGCCCGCGGGCCGCCTTCGGGCGGCCTTTTGCATTCCGCCGCGCAAGGCCCTTTGGCAAAGGCGGCGATTTCCTGTATGAACCCCCTTCATCCGAAGGAATCCGCTGCCATGAACGCCCCGAATCCCATGCCCGAGGCTCCCGCCACCATTGCCCCGATCACGCAGGACGTGCTGACCATCCCGCGCAAACTGCCCGAGGGCGGCTTGCGCAATCTTGTTGGTCTGACGCGCGATCAGTTGCGCGACGCGCTGATCGCCGCCGGCACGTCGGAAAAGCAGGCCAAGATGCGGGTCGGGCAGATCTGGCAATGGATCTACCATTGGGGTGTGCGTGACTTCGCCGCGATGACCAATCTGGCGAAGGACTATCGCGCGCTGCTGGCCGAGCATTTCGAGATTTCGGTGCCCGAGGTCGTGACGCGGCAAGTGTCAGCCGATGGCACGCGGAAATATCTGCTGCGCATCGCGGGCGGGCATGAGGTTGAAGCCGTCTATATCCCCGAGGAAACCCGTGGGACACTGTGCATCTCCAGCCAGGTTGGCTGCACGCTGACCTGTTCGTTCTGCCATACCGGCACGCAAAAGTTGGTGCGCAACCTGACGGCGGCGGAAATCGTCGGTCAGGTCATGGTGGCGCGCGACGATCTGGGCGAATGGCCGGTGCCGGGTGCGCCGAAGGATGAAACCCGGCTGGTGTCGAATGTCGTGCTGATGGGCATGGGTGAGCCGCTTTACAACTTCGACAATGTGCGCGACGCGATGAAGGTGGTGATGGATGGCGAGGGTATCAGCCTGTCGCGTCGCCGTATCACCCTTTCCACCAGCGGCATCGTGCCGGAAATCGCCCGCACGGCCGAGGAAATCGGCTGCCTGCTGGCGATCAGCTTCCACGCCACCACCGACGAGGTGCGTGACCGTCTGGTGCCGGTCAACAAGAAATGGAACATTGCCACCCTGCTGGACGCGCTGCGCGATTATCCGCGCCTGTCGAACAGCGAACGCATCACCTTTGAATATGTGATGCTGAAGGGCGTGAATGACAGCGATGCCGATGCGAAACGTCTGGTGAAGCTGATCTCGGGCATCCCGGCCAAGATCAACCTGATCCCGTTCAATGAATGGCCCGGCGCCCCCTATGAGCGTTCGGACTGGGAGCGGATCGAGGCCTTTGCCGACATCGTCTACAAGGCGGGCTATGCCAGCCCCATCCGCACCCCGCGCGGCGAAGACATCATGGCGGCCTGTGGCCAACTGAAGTCGGCGACCGAACGCGCACGCAAGTCGCGCGCAGAAATCGCTTCGGAAGCCGGGCTGTAAGCCCGGCGCCGGTCAGGTGAAAATGATCTGATCGCGGTCGGCCCAGACCAGATTGGTGAAGCGCAGATGCGCCTCGCCGATGCTGAGTTCCAGCCTGCCCGCATGGCGGCTGAACACCGGATCAGCCTCGCCGTCGATGCGGATCGAGTCGTTGACAAGGTCGAAACCGATCACCCGGTCGCTGCCGCGGTCGTAGTCAGGGTCGATGACCACGACATGCGACGCGCCGTTCAGCCGCAATTCATCGTCGCCCTTGCCGCCGCTGACATCCGCCGATCCAAGTCGGCGGACGGCAAGCACATCGTCGCCCCCCCCACCGGACAGGATGGAATGGCCCCAGGAACGGGTGTCGAGCACAAGATGATCCAGGCCGGTGCCACCCAACAGGGTGTCATTCCCACCGCCTGATCGAAGATAGTCGTGCCCGGCATCCCCGCGCAGCAGGTCGCTTGCGATATAGCCATGCATCGCGCTGCGGTCCGCCGAGAGTGAATCGATGCCCGCGCCGCCTCGCAGGGTGTCGGAACCGTCTCCGCCCCAAAGCGTATCCTGTCCCGCCCCGCCGAACAGCATCTCGTCGGCTGCGCCGCCGGTCACGATGTCATAGCCGTCACCGCCATAAAGCCGTCCGTTGGTATCTTTGAGAACATCCGCGCCATTGCCGCCACGGATCACGTCATACCCCGAGCCGCCGATGATGGTATCGGCCCCGCCCATGCCGGAAAGCGTGCTGTCGCCAATCGGCCCGACAACGGTTTCGGCGCGGCCGGTCATCTTCAGGGTTACCCCGGCACCGTCGGCGGTGATCTGCCAGCCACGCGTATTGACCGGATCGCCATAAAGCCGGGTCAATGCCGCTGCGTCCAATGAGCGGTAGTCGGTGAAATAGCCGTTGTCGCTGTGGGTATAGGACATCAGCGTGTTGCTGGTATTGTCATACTGGCGCGGCAGCTTGATGTCTCCCTCGAAGGGGTGCTTCAGGCCAAGCGCATGGCCCAGCTCGTGCAGCATCGCCTCGAAAGCGAAGGTGCCGGGCGCATAGCTGGCTCCCGATGCGAAATCGAGTACCAGATCGCCGCCCGTAGTGCCCCATTTGGAGACGGCCGGGTAATGCGCCCAGCCTGCATAGCTGGAGCCGGTGGAATTGTAGATGTCGATCATCGCCCCGTCCGCGTCGCTTTCGACAAGAACAACTCCGGCGGTTTGCATGACGATTTCGGCGGCTTTGCGAAACTCTGCACGCTGCGCATCGCTGAACGGTGCATAGCTGTCACTGTCGTAGGGATTGAACTCGGACAGGGACGGCAATTCCTGTTGCAACAGGAAAGAATAGGTCACGATGACAGGCGTTTTCAGATCGGTCAGGGCATTCCAGCGCGCGCCCGAACTGTCAAGATAGGCCAGAAGGGCACGTTCGCTGCCCGCAGGCGGAGGGTCGGCAACGACGACCCCCGGTTCTTCTTCCTCTTCTCCCGGACCAGCCGCACCAAGCACACACAGAAGGCACATCGTCGAATCTCCAAACCCTGCAAAATGCAACCCAAGGCGGTGCGACGGTAGGGGCTGACTACGGTCGGCACAAGGGCCTTCACGGGCGGAAGTGCGCAATTCGTCATTCGTGTCACCCGTGATTCCAATATCTTGCGGGCGCTTGTTTATGGCATCTGGCCTGCTAACCTGCCGCAATGTCACAGGTGCCGCTTCTCCCCAATTCCCGCGCTCGGCGCATCTTTCTGGACCGTCACGCGCTGGCCGAGGCGCCGTCGGGTGCTGCCAGCGGCGCTGCGCTGCATGATCTGATCACCCGCATCGGGTTCGTGCAGGTGGACAGCATCAATACGGTAGAGCGGGCGCATCACATGATCCTCTGGGCGCGGCGGCAAAGCTATCGCCCCGAGGCGCTGGCGCGGCTGGTCGAACGCGACCGGCTGTTGTGGGAACACTGGACCCATGATGCCTCGATCCTGCCGGTCGCTTGCTTCCCGTTCTGGCGGAGACGGTTCGAACAGGATCGCGCCCGTCTGGTGCAGCGCTGGACCGGCTGGCAGCGCGCGGGTTTCCACGAGAAATTCGACGAGGTTCTGGCGCGGGTCGCCGATCATGGTCCCGTCACCTCGGCCGATGTCGGCGAGGGTGAGGCGCGCGGTTCGGGTGGCTGGTGGGACTGGCACCCGTCCAAAGCCGCGCTGGAATATCTGTGGCGCGTGGGGGAACTGTCTGTGTCGCGGCGCGAGGGGTTCCGCAAGGTCTATGACCTGACGGAACGGGTGATCCCGGCAGAGTGGCGCGGGGTCATGTACGACGATGCGGCGGTGATTGCCTGGGCCTGCGATTCTGCGCTGGACCGGCTGGGCTTTGCGACACCGGGCGAACTGGCGGCCTATTGGGGGGCTGTCACCCCGGAGGAAGCAAAGACCTGGGCCGAGGCGGCACTGGCCTCGGGTGCGGTGATCCGCGTGGCGGTGGAAGGGGCTGATGGCAGCCTGCGCACCCATCTGGCGCGGCCTGATCTTCCGCAGGTCCAGCCGCCAGAGCCGCCGGGGCGTATCCGCATCCTGTCGCCCTTCGATCCTGCGCTGCGTGATCGCAAGCGGGCCGAGCGGTTGTTCGGTTTTCACTACCGGATCGAGGTTTTCGTGCCCGAGCCGCAGCGGCGCTTCGGCTATTACATCTTTCCGGTGCTGGAAGGTGCGCGGCTGGTAGGTCGCGTGGACGCCAAGGCGCAGCGTGATCGTGGCGTGCTGGCGGTGCGTGCCTTCTGGCCCGAGGCTGGCGTGGCAATGGGCGCAGGCCGCTGCGCAAGGCTTGAGGCCGAACTGGATCGTCTGGCGCGGTTTGCCGGCTGCGATGCCGGGGTCGAATATGCGCCGGGTTGGCTGCGCGACCACCAGCCGCCGGCGCGGGATTAATCTATTCCGCTGCCAAGGGCAGGCTGTTTGCGCCGGGTCTGCCGAAAGCATCGGCCAGTTCGGAGACGATACTGCCGATCACCTGCCGGAATGCGGTAAAATCCGCGCTGCGACGGATGGCGGTTTCGTCCATGTAAAGCGCGCGGTCGATCTCGATCTGCACAACATGCTGGCCTTGAGAGGGGCGGCCGTAGGTTTGCGCGATATATGCCCCCGCGAAGGGCGCATTGCGCACGACGCGCAGCCCGGCGCGGCGAAAGGCGGCCTCTACCCGATCCGTGACATCGCGCGCGGCCGAGGCGCCGAAACGGTCGCCCAGCACGACTTCGGGATGGGCGATCCCGGCGCGGGAATGCACCTCGATCGCCTCATGCGGCATCGAGTGCCAGTCCAGCAGCACCGCCTCGCCAAATTCCAGATGCGCCGCGCGCAGCAGATCCTTCAGCCGGTCGTGCCAAGGATGCCAGTGCCGCGTGATTCGTGCCTCTGCCTCGGCCAGCGGGATCTTGCCGCGATATATGTTGCGCCCCTGCGCTACCACGCGTGGAATCACCCCGAGCCCTGAACTGACACGCGGATTGTGCGCGGCGCGTGCGATGCCTTCGATCACCGCCGGGTCCAGTTCGTCGCAGCCCCGGTTCAGATCCAGACAGGCCCTGGGCACCCGTGCGGCCAGAACCGGGATTCCCGCAGCCGGTGCCATGCCGATCAATTCGTCCACGAAGGCATCTTCCGAACTGCGGATCTGTGACGAATCGAGCATGACGCGATCGAGAAATGCCTGTTCATAGGCCCGGCCACTGTGCGGTGATGAAAAAACCAGCGGTGCCCGCGCGGTTTGCGGGCGGTTCAGGACATAGGCATCGGTTTCGGTCCGGTGGATCATGTCAAAAGGTATAGCGCGGTTTTTTCTGTTGTCGAAACCCCTTGAACACCGCTGCGACTCTCTTTATAGACCCCTCCACGACGCGGTTCTGCCCGCGTCCTTTGTTTTTACGAAGGTCGCGGCAGGGGCAAGTCAGGGCGGTTAGCTCAGCGGTAGAGCACTACGTTGACATCGTAGTGGCCACTGGTTCGATCCCAGTACCGCCCACCATTTTCGTCCCGCAAGGGGCACAAGGCAAGAAGGCGCACGCGCGCCGCGATAAGGAGACGACCCATGAAGGTCAAGAACTCGCTGCGCTCGCTGAAGACGCGTCACCGCGACTGTCAGGTTGTGCGCCGTAAAGGCAGGGTCTATGTGATCAACAAGACCCAGAAGCGCTACAAAGCCCGTCAGGGCTGATTGGCGCCAAGCCATCGCTTTGGAAAGACCGCCGCGGGCAACCCGGCGGTCTTTTTCATTATCAGCGCGCCATGGCGTGATATTCGGGGTTCGGGCGCATCTCGACCGCCGCCGCGACACGGTTCGACATGTTGTAGAAGGCGGCGACCGCGGCGATGTCCCAGATGTCGGCATCGCTGAAGCCTTCGGCGCGCAGGGCGGCCCGGTCTGCCTCACCCATTTCGGCGGGCGTATTGGTCAGCTTCACCGCAAAGGCCAGCATGGCCCGCTGTCGGGGTGAAATATCGGCCACGCGCCAGTTCTGCGCAACGGTTTCCGCTAGTGCCGGATCGCCCGAAAGCTGCCGCAGCGCCGCGCCATGCGCCGTCAGGCAATAGACGCAGGCATTCTGCGCCGAGACGGCGACCGCGATCATCTCGCGTTCCGCTTTGGTCAGGCCAGAGGGCGCCAGCATCAGATCATTATACATGGCGCTGAAGGCGCGCAGCTTTTCGGCATCGAAAGCATAAGCCAGCAGCACGTTGGGGATCAGGCCCAGCTTTTCCTGACACTTGCTGAAATAGGCGGCGATGTCGTCGGGCAGCGGGTTTTCGGGTTCCAGATCCAGCGCGGTTACGGTTTCGGTCATCTTGTCCTCCCTTGTCCGGAGCAGCCTGCACCGAAGCGCGGCAGGTTCCAACGTGAAATCGCGGGGCTATGCTGAGGACAGTCGAATCGGCTGACGGGGGACAGGATCATGCGGTTGTTTCACTCTCCGACCTCGCCCTATGTGCGCAAGGTCATGGTTCTGCTGCACGAAACCGGGCTGTTGCTGCGGGTGGAGCTTGTTGCGGCGCAGGGCACGCCGGTCGATCCGGGGTCTATGCCGGTGGACCGCAATCCCTTGGGCAAGATTCCTGCGCTGGAAACCGATGAGGGGGTGGCGCTTTATGACAGCCGGGTGATCTGCCGTTATCTGGATGATCGGGCCGGGGCAGGGTTCTATCCGGGCGGGCCCGCCCTGTGGGAGGTGCTGACGCTGGAGGCGACGGCGGATGGTATCCTCGATGCCGCGATCCTGATGGTCTACGAATCGCGTGTGCGGCCCGAGGACCGGCGTCACCCGGACTGGGTCGAGGGGCAGTGGGCCAAGATTGCCCGCGCGCTGGATACGGCCGAGCGGCGATGGGCCGCGCATCTGGCCGGGCCGCTGGACATGGGGCAGATCGCCTTGGGCTGTGCGCTGGCCTATCTGGATTACCGTCATTCCGACCGGCCGTGGCGGGCTGCCCATCCGCATCTTGCCGCCTGGGAGGCAGAGTTTTCCGCCCGCCTGTCGATGCAGGCCACACGGCCGCCGATGGCGTGACCTCAGAAACGCCTGGCCAGTCCGACATTGAGGGCGCCGGTTGTCAGATCCGTCCCCAGCTTGCCGCCCGAATCGAGTGCGATGTCGTGGTGCGACCATGTTGCCTTGATTTCGACAAAGGCTGACCACCGGGCAGAAAGATCGCCGCGCAGCCCGGCGACGGCCTGAATGGCCGGGCCGGTCATCTGACACCCGAAGGTATGCGCTCCGCCGTTCGGGCGAATATCGACATGTGGCACGGCGACCCCCGCGCCAACACCCGCATAGGGGAAGATACCGTGCCGGTTTTCTGGCCAGCGATACCAAAGGGTCAGCGTGGCGATGTTCAGGCCGTCGGAGAACTCCAGTCTTTCATACCCGTGGCGGGCAGGGTTGTCGGCATAGGCCTTGGCGTGGTTCAGGTCGAGCCCGTAACCCCAGCCGCTTGCAAGCCAGCGGGTGAGGCGCAGCCCGTAATAGGGTGGGGCCTCCAGCGATTTGCCGCGCCAGTTTACGGTTTTCCGGCCCGAGGGGGCTGTGATGTCGCTGACGGCCACGCCCTGCCAGCCGCCATAAAGCGCAAGCTCCGTCTCGGCGCGCGTCGCCGAGGTGCCGATTATGGTCATCAGTGCGAAGACGAGCAGGCGAAGGCTGACTGTCGTGTGTGTTCCCGCCGCGCGCAGCCAAGCGGGGGCGGTGCGCAGGCCTCGGCCGATCCGGCGCAGACCGGCGGTGACCCCACGGCGGGCCACGGAGTCGCGACGCAGCAGCCGGTCGCCCAGCCAGCCCAGAACCGCGCCCGCCAGAACCTGCCAGATGTCATGTGCCTGCGCCTGAATGCGTGAGGCCCCCACAAAACCGGCCGCGATCACCACGACGGCCCGCGCGACAGGATGCGACGGCAGGCAATCGTGCAACAACGAACTGGCACCGAAGGCCGCCGCTGCGGTATGGGCGGAAGGAAAGCCATGGGTGCCACCGCTCGGCCGTGTGTTCAGTGTGCTGTCACCCAACAGGCGTTTTGTGCCATGGGCGACGGTGAACACGCCGACAAACCGCAACATCAATTCGCCCGCCCTGCCATCGGCCAGCGCGCAGGCCCCGGCGATGAGGGGCAGGGCGATCTGAAGCCGGTCGCCATAGCGCCGCGCCGCCGGTTCGCAGAGAATCAGGCTCAGCGACAGGGCGGCCAAGACAAGCTGGACGCGGCCGAACAATTTCCAGTAGGGCCTGACCATTCGCCTCTCCGTCGCGTGTGGTCAAACCCTAGCCGGGTGATGTAACAGAGAGTTCACGCGCCCGTGTCGCAGGCATTGTGGCATCGCGAGGGGCGAATGATGCGAAAATGCCGCATCAAACCGGGGCCTGTGCGCCTATGACCGCTGGACGTGACGGGGGCGCTTGGCTAAAACCCGCCCATCACGGCAGCGGGCAACCGCAGCCCCTGATTTGCATGGGTCGCATGAGGCGGCCCTTGAGAGGGAGAAGATCTCGTGTCCCACGCAGAAGATCACGCAGGCACCCGCAGGGATTTCCTGTATTACGCAACGGCCGGTGCCGGCGCTGTCGCTACCGGCGCGGCGGTCTGGCCGCTGGTCAACCAGATGAACGCCTCGGCCGATGTCCGCGCCCTTGCCTCGATCCATGTCGATGTGTCCAATGTGGCCGTGGGCTCGCAACTGACCGTCAAATGGCTGGGCAAGCCGGTCTTCATCCGTCGCCGCACCCCCGAAGAGATCGAGGCCGGACGCGCGGTTGCGCTGACTGATCTCGTCGATCCCCATGCCGACAATGCCAACAAGCCGGACGCCGATGCCGCCGACCAGAACCGCACGCTGGACGAAGCGGGCGAGTGGCTGGTGATGATGGGCGTCTGCACCCACCTCGGCTGTGTGCCGCTGGGCAATGGCGCCGGTGACTTCGGCGGCTGGTTCTGCCCCTGCCACGGGTCGCACTACGATACGGCCGGCCGCATCCGCAAAGGGCCCGCGCCGCGCAACCTGCCTGTGCCGGTGGCGCAGTTCACCGATCCGAACACCATCAAGCTGGGCTGAGGGAGACACCGATGGCCGGAATTCCGCACGACCATTACGAGCCCAAGACGGGCATCGAAAAGTGGCTGCACAAGCGCCTCCCGATTGTCGGGCTGGCCTATGACACGCTGATGATCCCCACACCGAAGAACCTCAACTGGATGTGGATCTGGGGCATCATCCTGACCTTCTGCCTTGCGTTGCAGATCGTGACCGGCATCGTGCTGGTGATGCACTACACCCCGCATGTCGATCTGGCCTTCGCCAGCGTCGAACACATCATGCGTGACGTGAACGGCGGCTTTGCCCTGCGCTACCTGCATGCCAACGGGGCCTCGCTGTTCTTCGTGGCCGTTTACCTGCACATCTTCCGGGGTCTCTACTACGGCAGCTACAAGGCGCCGCGCGAAGTGACCTGGATCGTCGGGATGATCATCTATCTCTGCATGATGGGCACCGCCTTCATGGGCTACGTTCTGCCCTGGGGTCAGATGTCCTTCTGGGGCGCGACCGTGATCACCGGCTTGTTCGGCGCCATTCCGGGCATCGGGCCGGACATTCAGGCCTGGCTGCTGGGCGGACCGGCTGTCGATAACGCCACGCTGAACCGCTTCTTCTCGCTGCACTATCTGCTGCCTTTCGTGATTGCGGCGCTTGTTGCCGTTCACATCTGGGCCTTCCACACCACTGGCAACAACAACCCCACCGGGGTCGAGGTGCGCCGTGGCTCCAAGGAAGAGGCGAAGAAGGACACCGTTCCGTTCTGGCCTTACTACGTCATCAAGGATCTGTTCGCGCTGGCCGTGATTCTGGTGGTGTTCTTCGCCATCGTCGGTTTCATGCCGAACTATCTGGGTCACCCCGACAACTATATCGAGGCGAACCCGCTGGCGACGCCCGCGCATATCGTGCCGGAATGGTACTTCCTGCCGTTCTACGCCATCCTGCGCGCCTTCACTTCGGACGTCTGGGCGGTGCAGTTCGTTCAGTTCATCACCTTCGGCATCGTGGACGCCAAGTTCTTCGGCGTGCTGGCGATGTTCGGCGCGATCGCTGTCATGGCGCTGGCGCCCTGGCTCGATACCTCGTCGGTGCGTTCGGGCAAGTATCGCCCGATGTTCAAATGGTGGTTCTGGCTGCTCTGCGTCGATTTCATGGTCCTGATGTGGGTCGGCGCCCAATCGACCGAGTTCCCCTATGACTGGATCTCGCTCATCGCCGCGACCTACTGGTTCGCCTACTTCCTCGTGATCCTGCCGCTTCTGGGCGTGATCGAAAAGCCGCAGGCATTGCCCGCGACCATCGAGGAAGACTTCAAGGCCCATTACCCGACCGCGGCCGAGTGAGAGAAAGGAAGTGACTGAGATGCTTCGCAAAATCGCAATCAGCGCGATCTCGGCCCTGGCCATCACCTCCGGCGCCGCCATGGCCGCCGGTGGCGGCGGCCACATCGAGGATGTCGCCTTCTCCTTTGAAGGTCCGTTCGGCAAGTTCGAAAAGAACCAGCTTCAGCGCGGCCTTCAGGTCTTCACCGAAGTCTGTGCGGCCTGCCACGGTCTGAAATATGTGGCCATCCGCACACTTTCGGACGAGGGCGGCCCGCAGCTTCCCGAGGATCAGGTCCGTGCCTACGCCAAGAACTTCTCCGTTGTGGACAAAGACACCGGCGAAGAGCGTGAGGCAGTCCCGTCGGACCACTTTCCGCCGAATACCGGCGCGGGTGCCCCCGACCTCAGCCTGATGGCCAAGGCGCGCGCGGGCTTCCACGGGCCCTACGGCACGGGTCTGAGCCAGCTGTTCAACGGTATCGGCGGCCCGGAATACATCCATGCGATCCTCACCGGCTATACCGGCGAGACCAAGGAAGAAGCCGGCGAGACCTATTATGAAAATCACGCCTTCCCCGGCGGCTGGATCAAGATGCCCCCGCCGCTGGCCGACGATCAGGTGACCTATATCGACGGTCACACCGCGACGGTGGACGCCATGTCGGAAGACGTGTCGGCCTTCCTGATGTGGACCGCCGAGCCGAAGCTGATGGCGCGCAAGCAGATGGGCTTTGTCGCCGTTCTGTTTCTGATCGGGCTTTCGACGCTGCTTTACCTGACCAACAAGCGGCTCTGGGCCGGCATCAAGGGCAAGAAGCTGGTCTGATCTGGCACCCGTGAATTGAAAAGCCCCGCAGGAAACTGCGGGGCTTTTTCATGCGCCGAGGTAGTTGACCAGCGCCGGGGGGGGATTGGCGAACAGGGCATCGGTCGGGGCAGGGGAGGCCGCGATACCATCGGCGACCAGAACGGTATGCGTGGAAAAGCGCTGCGCATCTTCGGGGTCATGCGTGACCATGAGCACCAGCGCCGGACCCGCGAGTTCCTCCACCAGCGCCAGCATCTCTGCCTTCAGGGCCGGGCCAAGCGCGGCAAAGGGTTCGTCCAGCAGCAGCATCGGCCGGGCACGCAGCAAGGCGCGGGCCAGCGCGGCGCGGCTTTGCTGGCCCCCCGACAGCGCGGCGGGGCGCCTGTTGCCCAACCCTTCCAGCCCGACCCGCTCCAGCGCCCGGTCAACCGCCGCCGTATTGACATGCCGCAACGAGGGATCGAGCCCGAGGCCAAGGTTCTGCGCCACGGTCAGATGCGGGAACAGATTCTGATCCTGAAACAGAATCGACAGCGGGCGCTTGCCCGGTGGCAGCCCGTCAAGCGGCTGGCCGTCCCAGCGGATGTGACCCGACTTCAGCGGTATGAAGCCTGCGACGGCATTCAGCAGGGTGGACTTTCCGGCGCCCGAGGGGCCGATGACGGCGATGCGCCCGCCTGCGGCGGCCTGCCAGTTGGCGGCAAGGCTGAAATCACCTTGCCGGATCGTGACATTTTCAAAGCTCAGCATCTTTGCGCCCCCATCTGTCACACATCCAGAACACGCCGAAGGCCGCGATCACCAGCAGAAGCGACGCCGCCGCTGCCGCCTCCATCCGATAGGCGGCCATCAGCCGCGAGATGACCAGCGGCAGGGTGGCGCCCTGTTCTGCGGCAAACAGCGCGATGACGCCCAGATCCCCCACCGCCAGCGCGCCGGTCAGTCCCAGTGCAAACCCAAGCGGGCGACGCAGACGCGGCAGGATCAAAAGCCGCAGCGCCGCCCGGCCCTGCAAATCCAGCGATGCGGCCAGCCTGCCGTAATCGGCCATCAGAACCCGCGCTTCGGGCAGGAGGATGCGATAGGCGAAGGGCAGGGCCATGACCGCAGTGACCACAATCGTCACCGGCAGCGCCACATCGGGCGGTGCGACTAGCGGAAACACCAGCAGGAACAGCCCGGTGCCCAGTACCAGTTGTGACCCGGCCATTGGCAGCATCGCTACTGCCTCCAGCCAGCGGGCGCCCTGTGCGCGGGCCAGCGCCAGCACCAGCGCGGCGGAAACGGCCAGAGGTGCGGTGCAGGCAGCCACCAGAAGCGAGGTCAGCAGGCCGGGCCAGACTGCGGAAGGCAGGTTGAAAAGGCCCGGCAGCCCGCGCAATACCACAGCGCCGATGGGCAGGGCGAGGAAGGTTGCGGCCGTCCCGATCGCCAAGGCATCGGCAAGCCGACGCCACCCTGTCGGTGCGTGCAGATCGGCCTGCCGGTCCAGCCCGGCGCCGAAACCGCCCGGTGTGGTGAAGAAGGACGCCAGCGCCACCGCCAGCCCGCAGGTGCCCACCTGCATCAGCGCCAGTGTGGCGGCGCGCGGCAGGTCAAACTCGAACCGGATCGCCTGATAGATCGCCAGTTCCACGGTCGTGGCCGCTGGGCCGCCGCCGAGAATCAGCACCACGGCAAAGCTGGTCAGGCAGATCGCAAAGACCGCGAGCAGCACGCCGGGCAGCACATCGCGCAGCATCGGTGCCTCGATATGGTGCCAGAAATCGGTGGGCGTGAAATCGAGACTGGCGGCGAGCCTCAGGCGTTCCGCCGGGATGGCCTGCCAGCCTTGCAGCAGCATCCGCGTCGCCAGCGGCATGTTCAGGAACACATGCGCCAGCACCACACCACCCAACCCGAAGATCGACACGGGCGCCAGACCCAGCAGGCGCAGCCCGTCATTCACCAGACCGGCGCGCCCAAAGATTGCCAGCAACCCCAGCACGGCCACGATGACCGGCAACAGGAAGGGTGCCCCCAGTGCGGTGATCATAAGCCGACGCCCGGCAAAGCGGCGGCGGGCCAAGGCGCGGGCCAGCGGGACGGCGCAGGCGGTGGAGGCCAGTGCCGAAAGCGCAGCTTGCGTTACCGTGAAGCGCAGCGCGGCCAGATCGGCCGTGCCGACCCCGCCGCGCCCGGCTTGCGCCAGAACAATTGCCACGGGGCCAAGCGTCAGCGCCGCCAGCCCCGCCGCGATCAGCGCGCCAGCGCGACGCGCCATTCTTCCAGCGCCGGGGCCCGTAGCGCCTCGGCTTCATCCGCGCCCAGCAGCAGCGATTTCGTCGGTTGCACCAGAGTCTCGAACCCTTTCGGCAGCCCCTCGGCCGGCACATGGGCCGGATACATCCAGTTTGTCGTCGGCAGCACCGCTTGCGCGGCATCCGACAGCATATAGGCAAGGAAACGGTCGGCGAGTTCGGGCTGGTCGGTGGCGGCCAGTTTACCCATCACCTCGACCTGCATGTAATTGCCCTCGTCGAAGACGGCGGCGGTCTTGCTGTCATCCTGTTCGGCAATCAGGTGATAGGCTGGCGAGGTGGTGTAGCTGAGCACCATGTCGGCTTCGCCTTCAAGGAACATGCCATAGGCTTCGGACCAGCCGGGGGTCACGGTGACGATATTGTCGGCCAGATCCTTCCAGACCTGCGCCGCCTCGTCGCCATAGGCCGCCTTCACCCACATCAGCAGACCCAGGCCAGGGGTCGAGGAGCGCGGGTCCTGAATGACGATCTTCAGATCCGACGCCGCCAGATCGCGGAAATTCTTCGGCGCCTCCAGCGTGCGGTTGTGAACAAAGGCGAACCAGCCCCAGTCATAGGGCAGGAAATCGGCGTCGTCGAAAGCGACCGGCAGGTCGAGTTTCGGCGTCTGGCCATGCGGCGAGAACAGGCCCGTTTCGCGGGCGGCTGCGGTCAGGTTGGTGTCTAGCCCCAGCACTACATCGGCCTCGCTGCGGGCGCCTTCCAGTTGTACCCGGGCCAGCAGCGCCGCGCCGTCGCCCGCCGGGATGAAGCGCAGGTCACAGCCGCATTCGGTCTCGAACCCCTTTTCGATGGCCGGGCCGGGGCCCCATTCGGACACGAAGCTGTCATAGGTCAGCACGTTCAGCACCGGGGTCTCTGCCGCCACCGAAGTGGCAAAAAACGCGAGACCCGCAGCAAATTTGAGAGATTTCATCGTCATCCTCCTATCTGCGACGGGCGGAGACGGGAGTATGGCCAAGCCACGCACCTTCCCTCCGCCGGTCCTAACCGGTTCAGGTTCAACGGGTCCGCGTTGCCGCATCTCAGCCCGAAAGGGCCCCCCGAGGTGAGGGCGACAATAGGGCCGCGCATGGAAGGTGCAAGGGAAAAGCAGATGCCCCGGCGCAGGGCCGGGGCATCCTCTGGTCTTGGCGGGCCGAAGTCAGCCCCAGATCTCGGTGAATTCGCGCCACTCGCCCTTGCTCATGCCGCTGTCTTCCTGAGTAACGGTTTCGCCCGCAAGGCGGCGCTTCAGGACGGCAATGGCCTTGGCGGACAGGGTAACCCCGCCCATGCGGTAATCCTCGAAAGCACCGAAGGCGACGGGCACCCAATCGGCGACCACGCGGGCGATGGCTTCGGCATAGACACGGATTTCGTATTGCGCATGCGGGTCGGCGCGCAGCCGCAGGAAGTGGAACAGGTTGTGCAGATCGGTCTTCCAATACCATTGCGTATAGATATTGGCGGGCAGGTTCATCCGTGCCAGCTCACGCGCGAGGCCCTGCTGGCCATCCTGGCTGAGCATTTCCTCGTAATGGTCATAGCTGCGGGCGGCATCGGATTTCAGTATCTCCAGCACCCGCGCGGCCTCGTCGCCTTGCAAGGTGGCGCCCCGGCCCTGATTGTTGACCGTCGATTGCGCTGCCAGATGTTCCGCGGCGGGGATATAGAATTCGCGGTCCATGATGGAATAGCGGGCCGAGTATTCATTTACATTTGCGGTGCGATGCCGGATCCACTGACGCGCGACGAAGATCGGCAGTTTGACGTGCAGTTTGACCTCGCACATCTCGAACGGGGTCGAGTGCCAGTGCCGCATCAGGTAGCGGATCAGGCCGCTGTCGTCGTTCACCTTCCGGGTGCCAGCGCCATAGCTGACGCGCGCGGCCTGCACGATGGCGGCATCGTCGCCCATATAGTCGATCACCCGGACAAAGCCGTGATCCAGCACCTCATGCGCACGGTAAAGATGCGCCTCCATCCCCTCGGACACGGCGCGCAGGGTTGCGCGCGGGGTTGCGCGCAGGGCGTCGATCTCAGCTTGCTGTTCGGGGGTAAGCGGCATGGTGGTGTCCTTCGGATGAGTCGGAAACCACTATATCTGGGCGAAGCGGTACAAAGAACCCACCGGATGATGCGTGGTGCAGAGATGCCGCAGGGCTGAGCCAATATGAGGATTGCAGCGAAACACGTTGACTTTATTCAGCTTTTGCCAAATCTGAAAAGAAAAACGCAGCAGTGTCACAGGACCATTATCATGTCTCAGCTTCGTACCGCGCTTGCCGCGCTTCTGCTTCTGTCCGCCTGTAGCGGCAGCCCTTTCGAGGATTCGACGGACGGAACCGACGGCGGCACCGATGGCGGAACGGACGGTGGCACCGACGGCGGGATTGACAGCGACCGCGTGCTGCCCCCCGGCACCGCCAGCCCCAAGGCCACTTCGTCTATCGTGCGCTACGAGGCGACAGGCGATGATTCCACCGACGGGAACAGTGGCAACGGCTATGTGACCAAGGTCAGCTATGATCGCAAGACCGACACGTTCAGCGTGGACGGGCTCGCCTTTGACGGCGACAACACCTATGCACGCGGCTCCAAGGTCGGCTCGTTGGGCAAGGTCGCTGTTTACGAGGGCAAGCCCAGCATCCCCGACGGCTTCAGCGGCACCAGCATCGACCAGATCCAGCATCGCGCCCTTTACGGTGTCAGCAGCGACGGGCAGGTCGAATTCGCCATTGTCCGCACTGGCGGCTATGTCGATTATGGTTTCGGTGGCTTCATCTACCAGCGGAACGGTTCGGTGAAGCTGCCGTCAGAAGGCACAGATACCGCCGATTATCGCGGGCAAGCGCGCTACAAGGGCAAGTTTGCCTCGCTGCGCGATTTCAAGGCGCGTGGCGGTCTGGAATATGGTCGTGCCGACATGACCATGGACATTGACTATGACGACTTCAACGACGGCAACGGCGTGAAGGGACGGATCTACAATCGCAAGATCTATGACATCAACGGCAAGGACATCACCGAGGATGTCGTGGCCGCGCTGTCCGCCGAATCGAACCTCAAGCAGGACGAACTGCCGGAAATCCGCTTCCGGGTGCAGCAAGGCGTCATGGACGACAATGGCGAGATCGTCGGCACTGTCAGCTCCAGCTACTATAACGGCGAAGGTGCGATCGAGGGCTTCGAGGAGGGCAATTACTATGCCATCGTCGAAGGCAAGGATGCCGATCAGGTGGTCGGTGTGGTCGTGGTTGAGGGTGACGATCCGCGTTGGTCGGGTGTGACCACGCGCGAGACTGGCGGCTTCATCCTGAAGCGCAAGAAGGCGAGCACGAACTGATCATGTCCCGGCCGCTGCGGTTCCGGCTGGCGGCGGGGCTTCTTGCCGCCGTCCTGCTGGCGCCCTGCGGGGCGTGGGCCGAGGATGCCATGACAGCGCAGGAATTGCGCCGCATCGGGTATGCCATGATGGCCGAAGGGGACGCGAAGGGTGCTGAGGCGCTGGCTGAGGCGCTGATCGCGCGGGACGCGAAGGATACCGCCGCCTTGATGCTGCGCGCACAGGCGCGGCTGAAGCTGGGGCAGGCGGGCGGCGCGCGTGCCGATGCGCGTCAGGTTTATCGGCTCAGCGATCAACGTCAGGCACGGTTTGGCGCTGCGATGTTCGTCGCAAGCTCGCTGGTGGATGATGGCTATGTCACGCGCGGGCAGCTTTGGTTGCGGCGGGCAGCGCAGGCGGCCCCGGATGCCGCCAGCCGCGCGGTGGTGGCAAAGGATTACGATTTCGTCCGTTCGCGCAATCCGTGGCTGTGGAACTTCAATCTGCGGGCCAACCCGTCCTCCAACGTCAATGACGGTTCGACCGAGGCGACCTATACCAACCCCGGCATCCCGTGGCTTGGCCCCGAGATCGAGATTACCGGCGCCCAGAAGGCGCTGTCCGGGATAGAGGTGGCGGCCGGTTTCGGTGTGACCTATCGCCTGCCGCCCACCGCCACCACAATGACTGCACTGCATTTCCGCGCCGAACAGACGAAGGTGCGTCTTTCGTCCGAAGCGAAGCGGATTGCTCCGGGTGCCCGTGGCCAAGACTATGACAGCGCCAGCGTCGAGGCAGGGATCAGCCGCCGTTGGCGCCCGGAAGCCGGACGCAAGACCTTCGCTTTCGGTGCCTATGCCTCGCATGACTGGGCCGGAGGCTATGATCTGTCCAATGCGCTGCGGCTGGAGGCTCAGGCTGATCGGCCGTTGGGCGCCGGTGTGGCGGGCATGGTGGCGCTGAGCGCAGAACGGCAGTGGCGGCTCGATTCTGCTGTGCGGTCTGCGGATGTTGTGTCGCTGACTTTCGGTGTGCAGAAGCAGCTAGCCAATGACGACCGTCTGCAACTGACGCTGGGCGGCCGCCATACTGCGACCGACAGTCCCGGCCTGCGCAATGCCGCGGTGACCGCGCGGCTGGCATGGGACAAGGCCGCGCCGCTCGCCGGGTTTTCGGTCGGTGGCGCGCTGACATTCGAGGCACGCGATTACCCCGATTCACCCTTTGACCTGCGTGACGGGCGGCAGGACCGGCGGATGTCGCTGGACATCTCGATCCAGCACGAGGATGTGCAGTTCTACGGTTTTTCCCCCACGCTAGATATTCGCGCTGCGCGCAACCATTCGGATGTCGGGCTTTACAGTTCGCGCGATCTGGGGGTGACGCTGGGCATCCAGTCCAGCTTCTGACTGGCATCCGCCGGATTTACCCCTATGTTTCCGCTATCGGCGGCACAGCCGCCACGGCCAAAGGCGAGGGAACCCGATGACGCTGAAGTATCTGCACACCATGGTCCGCGTGCTGGACCTTGAAAAATCCATGGCCTTCTATCGCCTGCTGGGGCTGGAGGAAACGCGGCGCTACGAAAACGAACAGGGCCGTTTCACGCTGGTTTTCATGGCGCCGCCCGGCCAGCCGGAATGCCCGGTAGAACTGACCTACAACTGGGATGGCGATGACGGTCTGCCCTCGGACAGCCGCCATTTCGGCCATCTGGCCTATGAGGTGGCGGACATCTATGCCACCTGCCAACATCTGATGGATAATGGCGTGACCATCAACCGCCCGCCGCGTGACGGCCGCATGGCCTTTGTCCGTAGTCCTGACAATGTCTCGGTGGAGTTGTTGCAGGCCGGTGCGGCACAGGCTCCGGCCGAACCCTGGGTCTCGATGCCCAGCACGGGCCACTGGTAAGGCGGGAAACCTCTTGCGGGCGCGGGGCGAAGCGGTCAGGACAGGCGCATGACGGATCGAGCTTTTCTGAATGTCGAAGCCTCGCTGACCGGACGGCGCTGGCTTGGCCCCGACCCATCGGTAACCCGGCAGGCCGAGGCGCTGGCCCAGGCCACGCGGCTGCCCGCCGCGCTTTGTCAGATTCTGGCCGAACGCGGCGTGGCCCCGCAGGAGGCGCAGGCTTTCCTCGCCCCGGCGCTGCGCGACCTGCTGCCCGATCCGCTGAGCCTGCGCGACATGGGCGCGGCGGCAGAACGGTTCCTGAAGGCACTGCGCGGCCGCGAACGCATCGCCATCTTCGCCGATTACGACGTGGATGGCGGATCGTCTGCTGCGCTGTTGCTGACATGGCTGCGCGCCATGGGGCGGCCCGCCACGCTTTATATCCCCGACCGTATCGACGAGGGTTATGGCCCCAATGTGCCCGCGATGCAGGCGCTGGCCGCTGCGCATGACCTGATTATCTGCGTCGATTGCGGCACGCTGAGCCACGAACCCATCGCCGCCGCGCAGGGCGCCGATGTCGTGGTGCTGGATCACCACCTTGGTGGCGAAACGCTGCCTGAGGCCGTGGCCGTGGTGAACCCCAACCGGCAGGATGAAGACGGCAGCCTCGCGCATCTCTGCGCAGCTTCTGTCGTGTTCCTGCTGTTGGTCGAGGCCAATCGCCGCCTTCGGGCCGAAGGCGTGCAGGGGCCGGATCTGATGGCGCTGCTTGATCTGGTGGCGTTGGCCACCGTGGCCGACGTGGCGCCGCTCATCGGGGTCAACCGTGCCTTCGTGCGGCAGGGACTGCGGGTGCTGGCGCGGCGTGAACGCGCCGGGTTGCGCGCACTGGCCGATGTGGCACGGATGGATCAGGCACCCACGCCCTATTCGCTGGGCTTCCTGCTGGGGCCAAGGGTGAATGCGGGCGGACGGATCGGTCAGGCCGATCTGGGCGCCCGTCTTCTTGCCACCGATGACCCGGCCGAGGCGGCGGCACTGGCCGAACGTCTTGACCAGCTCAACACCGAGCGGCGCGAGATCGAGGCGGCGGTGCGTGCCGCGGCCCTTGCGCAGGCCGAGGCGCGCGGGCTGGATGGTCCGCTGGTCTGGGCCGCCGGGGCAGGGTGGCATCCGGGCGTTGTCGGCATCGTGGCCGCCCGTCTGAAAGAGGCGACGAACCGCCCGGCCGTGGTGATCGGGCTTGAGGGCGGCATCGGCAAGGGCTCGGCCCGGTCGGTGACCGGCGTGGACCTTGGCGCAGCGGTGCAGCGCGTGGCGGCTGAGGGGCTGCTGCTGAAAGGCGGCGGGCACAAGATGGCGGCGGGTCTGACTGTGGCCGAGGATCAGATCGAACCCGCCATGGCGCGGCTTGCCGAATTGCTGGAGCGGCAGGGGGCGGGGGCCACTGGCCCCGCTGACCTGCGGCTGGACGGCCTGCTCAGCCCGATGGCAGTCAACCCTGCGCTGGTCGAACAACTGGAAGAAGCCGGTCCCTTCGGGGCCGCCGCCCCGGCCCCGCGCTTTGCCTTTGCCGATCAGGCGGTCAGCGCGCGTCGCGTGGGTGAAAGTCACCTGCGGCTCAGCTTCGGGGATGGCAGCGGCCCGAAGATCGACGCCATCGCTTTCGGTGCCTGCGATGGCCCGCTTGGCCCCACGCTGGAGAACGCGGGACACCAGCGCTTTCACCTCGCCGGGCGGCTGGAGCTGAACAGCTACGGTGGCCGGACGCGGGTGCAACTGCGCCTTGAGGATGCCGCGCGCGCATGATGCGAAACTGTCGCATTTTCCTCTTGCGCGGCAGCCAACGCGCCGCTAGATAGCCCCTCACCGGCCACGGCCCGTTCGTCTATCGGTTAGGACGTCAGGTTTTCAACCTGAAAAGAGGGGTTCGACTCCCCTACGGGCTGCCACTTTCTTTTCAGGAAGTGGCGGGTTTTCCCAAGAAGTGGAATACATGCTTGCCCGCCTGCGGGGTGCGGGCTACTGCGGGAAACTGGTAAATTCATGGAGCGTCAGATGATCCTTTACGGAATCTCCACCTGCGACACCTGCAAGAAAGCTCTGAAAGCCATCGAGGCGACGGGCCATGCGGTGACTTTCCGCGACATCCGTAAAGAGCCGCTCAGCGAGGCGGAAATTGCGGCGCTGGTGGTGGAGTTCGGGGACCGGATCATCAACAAGTCCTCGACCACATACCGTAGTTTCAACGACTTCCTTAAGGCATCGGAGCCAGAGGCGCAGCTTGCCGCGCAGCCGACCGTGATGAAACGGCCGGTCATCGAATCGGATGGGAAGTGGTTTCTGGGCTGGGATGCGGCGGTGCAGGCGGCGGTTCTGGGCTGAGCCAGAAGCGCCGGTTTGCAAATGCAAACGGCCCCTCGCGGGGCCGTAGCATACCGCTTCGATCCGGGCGGATCAGAGCAGTTTCAGATCGCCAGCCGACGAACGCCCGTCACGGCCCGACTGAAGCTCATAACCGATTTTCTGGTTGTCGCTCAGACCCTTGAGCCCGGCGCGTTCCACCGCCGAGATATGGACAAACACGTCCTTGCCGCCATCGTCGGGTGCAATGAAGCCATAGCCCTTGGTGGCATTGAACCATTTCACGGTGCCGGTCGGCATGCCGTCTCTCCTTCATCAGACATCCCGCGGCGGAATTACCGTGGGCCGTGCAGCCAGGTCTTCCAATTCTCCGGCTGCCAGTCCGGCAGGAGGCGGTCGAAAGTCTGTCGTCACTGAAGTTATGATGACACGGGCTTGGTAAAAATCAAGAAAATAGCTTGGGCGGCCAATGGACCGCCCAATTCTTCAGGTCTTCAGCAGCACGTCCGGGCGATCGTCAGGGCATCTGCCCTTCCTTGGCCAGTTGCGGGACGATCTGGTCCAGCGCAACGGTTTCCGTGCGCGTCTCGCCCAGACGCCGCACCGACACGGACCGATCTTCCACTTCTTTCATGCCGATGGCAAGGATCACGGGCACCTTGCCGACGGAATGTTCACGGACCTTGTAGTTGATCTTCTCGTTGCGCGTATCCGCCTCGGCCCGGATGCCCGCCGCTTTCAGCGCCGTGACCACCTCATGCACATAGGCATCGGCGTCCGAAACGATGGAGGCGACCACCACCTGACGCGGGGCCAGCCAGAACGGCAGCTTGCCCGCATAGTTCTCGATCAGGATGCCGATGAAGCGCTCGAACGAGCCCAGCACGGCGCGGTGCAGCATGACGGGGCGATGCTTTGCACCATCCTCGCCAACATATTCCGCATCCAGCCGCACCGGCAGGTTGAAATCGGCCTGGAAGGTGCCGCATTGCCATTCGCGCCCGATCGCATCGGTCAGCTTGAAGTCAAGCTTCGGCCCGTAGAAAGCCCCGTCGCCGGGGTTGATCTCGTAGGGCAGGCCAAGGCTTTCGATGGCCTTTTGCAGCGCATGCTCGGCCTTGTCCCAGATCTCGTCGCTGCCGACGCGCACATCGGGGCGGGTGGACAGCTTGATGTCGAACTTCTCGAACCCCAGATCGCGGTAAACCGACGACAGCAGCCCGATGAAGCCCGCGCATTCGGCCTCGATCTGGTCCTCGGTGCAGAAGATATGCGCGTCGTCCTGCGTGAAGCCGCGCACCCGCATCAGCCCGTGCATGGAGCCGGAGCTTTCATAGCGGTGGCACGAGCCGAATTCCGCCAGACGCAGCGGCAGGTCGCGATAGGATTTCAGGCCCTGATTATAGACCTGCACATGGCAGGGGCAGTTCATGGGCTTCAGCGCATTGATACGCTTTTCCTTGGCGCCTTCCTCGTCCACCTCGACGATGAACATGTTTTCGCGATAGGCTTCCCAGTGGCCGGATTTCTCCCACAGCACGCGGTCAACCACTTGCGGCGTCTTGATTTCCTTGTAATCCGCCTGCCGCAGCCGCTTGCGCATGTAGTCTTCCAGCGTGCGATAGACGGTCCAGCCGTTCGGATGCCAGAACACCATGCCCGGAGCCTCTTCCTGTAGGTGGAACAGGTCCATCTCGCGGCCCAGCTTGCGGTGGTCGCGCTTGGCGGCCTCCTCCAGCATGGTCAGATGCGCCTTGAGGTCGTCACGGTTGCGGAAGGCCACGCCATAGATGCGTTGCAGCATCGGACGCGTGGCATCGCCCAGCCAATAGGCGCCGGCAACATGGGTCAGCTTGAAGGCATCGGCCGGAACTTGGCCCGTATGTTGCAGATGCGGACCACGGCAAAGGTCTTGCCAGTCGCCGTGCCAATACATGCGGATGTCCTGATCTTCGGGAATCCGGTCCAGCAGTTCCAGTTTGAACGGCTCGCCCCGGCCGCGATAGTATTCGACGGCGCGCGCGCGCTCCCAGACTTCGGTTTTCACCGGCTCGCGGGCGTTGATGATCTGCTTCATCCGCGCCTCGATCTGGCCGAGGTCTTCGGGCGTGAAGGGTTCCGCCCGGTCGAAATCGTAGAACCAGCCATAGTCGCGCACCGGGCCGATGGTGACCTTCACATCGGGCCAGATCTCTTGCACGGCGCGGGCCATGATATGCGCGAGGTCGTGGCGGATCAGTTCCAGCCCCTGCGCCTCGTCCTGCATCGTATGGATGGCGATGGTGGCATCGGCCGGGATCGGCCATTGCAGATCCCAATGCGCGCCGTTCACCGTCGCGCTGATCGCCTTTTTCGCAAGGCTGGTCGAAATGGCGGCAGCCACTTCGGCAGGCGTGACGCCAGCCGCGAACTCGCGCTTGTTGCCATCGGGGAATGTCAGGGAAATCTGGCTCATGGCCATCCTCCTCGTCGGTTTGGCGCCCACGGAACGCCCGGTTGCGGGTATGTTGGCGCGGTTTTGCGCCTTGCGCGGGGCGGCGTCAAGTCTTGTTCGGGCGCCAGCCTTCTGCCACGCTGCCGGGGGCGGCGACGGAGGCAGGGATGCGCAGCTTTGACGAGATTCTGGCGATTGCCGCCGCCCGCAAGGGCAGCACTGATGCGGTGCTGGCGGGCGCCATGCGGGCGAAACCGGCGGCCGAGCTTGCGGCCATTCCCGGGGACCGCTGGCTTGCCACCATGGCGCGCGGCATCTTTCAGGCGGGCATAAGCTGGACGGTGGTCGAGGCCAAATGGCCCGGCATCGAAGAGGCTTTCGCGGGCTTCGATGTGGGGCGGGTGTCGATGATGGATGACGCTTGGTTTGATGCGCTGCTGGCGGATACCCGTGTCATCCGAAGCGGGCCGAAGATTGCAGCGATCCGCGACAATGCTGCGTTCATACGGCGGGTCGATGAAACCGAAGGTGGCTTTGCGCGCCGCATTGCCGACTGGCCGACCGAAGATTACATCGGCCTGCTGGATTGGCTGACGAAAAACGGCAGCCGTCTGGGTGGAAATACCGGCGCCTACATGTTGCGGTGGATGGGGAAAGAAAGCTTTATCCTCTCGCAAGATGTGGTGGCGCGGCTGGTGGCGGAAGGCGTGGTCGATGCCGCGCCCAAGTCGAAGAAAGCCCTGCAGCCGGTGCAGGCTGCGTTCAACCAGTGGCGGGCCGAAAGCGGGCGCAGTTTCAACGAAATCGGCCGCGTTCTGGCGCAGAGCATCGGTTGAGCGGCGCGGTGCGCCTCTGCTAAGACACGGGCAAAGGAGAATGCCATGCCCGAGTTTCTGACCACGCCGCAAGGCCGTCGCATCGCCTATCACCGCACGGTCGGCAAGGGACCGGGGGTGGTTTTCCTTGGCGGGTTCAAATCTGACATGACGGGCACCAAGGCTGTGCATCTGCAAGCCTGGGCCGAGGCGCAGGGCCGCGCCTTCCTGCGGTTTGATTATTCCGGCCATGGGCAATCGTCGGGCGATTTTCTGGACGGCTGCATCGGCGACTGGGCCGAGGACGCGATGGCGGCGGTGGCGACGCTGACCGAGGGGCCGCAGATCCTCGTCGGTTCGTCGATGGGGGGGTGGATGGCGCTGCTGGTCGCGCGCACTATGCCGGAACGGGTCGCCGGGCTGGTCGGCATCGCCGCCGCGCCGGACTTTACCGAGGATCTGATGTGGCAAGGCTTCACCGAGGCCGAGCGCGCGGCGGTGATGGCCGGGCGGCTGGAACAGCCCTCGGAGTATTCGGACGAGCCTTACATCATTACCCGCAAGCTGATCGAGGATGGCCGTAACCGGCTGGTCCTGCGCACGCCCCTGCCGCTGCCCTTCCCGGTGCGGCTGCTGCAGGGCACGGCGGATGTGGATGTGCCGCCGTCTGTTGCACTGCGCTTGCTGGACCATGCCGAAAGCCCTGACCTGCGGCTCTGTCTGGTGAAGGGGGCCGATCACCGCTTCTCGACGCCCGAATGTCTTGACCTGATCACGGCCAGCCTCGCCGAGATTGACGCGACCCTTTGACCGCTGTGGCGCAAATGCCCGCGGTTGCCGTCGCGCAAAGCGGTGCTCTGGCCCGCGCGGGGGCCTTGCAGTAACCTCGCCGGTAACGCCGCCCGCAGATGCGGTGATCCAGAAGGCACGAGGTATATGAACGAGCCGGTCGTCCTGATTCCGGGGTTGCTTTGCGATGTCCGGGTGTTCGAACACCAGATCCTGCATCTGTCGCGGCACCGGCCGGTGACGATTGCGCAGCCGCAGGGCCATACGGTCGAGGAAATGTCGGCGGCACTGGTGTTGCAGCTTCCTCCGCGCGCGGTTCTTGTCGGGCAGGGGTTGGGTGGCGATGTGGCGCTGGACGTGCTGCGCCGTGCCTCAGATCGTGTCAGCCGCATCGCGCTGATCTCGACCGATCCACTTGCTGAACCCGCGAATGTTGCCGCCGCCCGCGAGGCGCGAATGGTGGCGGCGCGGGCCGGACGGCTGTTTCAGGCTGTGGCAGAGGACTATCCGGTCGCCGACACCGGGCCGCGCGCCGAGGCGATTGGCGCGCTTCTGCGCGAGATGGCCGATCATCTGGGGGAAGGAGTCTATCTGGCCCAGTCGCGCGCCATGCAGCGGCGGCCGGATCAGCAAAAGACCCTGCGCCGCGCGACAGTGCCTGCCCTGATCCTGGGCGGGGTGCGCGACACCCTGGTGCCGCCCCGGCGGCACGAGTTGGTGGCCGGGCTGATGCCCTTTGCCAAATTACGGATGGTCGAGGGGGCTGGGCACCTTCTGACGCTGGAAGCACCCGAGGTCGTGACGGCCGCGCTGGAGGAGTTCCTGCGCGGCCCTATGCTTTTGCGTTGATCAGTTCGACGCGGCCAGCTTGACCGGCGATTTCGCGGGTTTGCCGGAATTGGCGTCGATGAAGTTCAGCACCAGCGGACGGATGTTCAGGCGCCACGACTTGCCCGCGAAGATCCCGTAGTGACCGGCGCCGGGTTCAAGGTGCTGGGCCTTCTTGTCTTCCGGCAGGTTGGTCAGCAGCTTCAGCGCGGCAAGGCACTGGCCGGGGGCCGAGATGTCGTCCTTCTCGCCTTCGACGATCTTCACCGCGACCTTGGTGATCGCCCCCATATCGACCTTCTTGCCTGCGACGGTAAAGACGTTGCGGGCAATTTCACGGTTCTTGAACACACGCTCTACCGTGGACAGGTAGAATTCCGCCGTCATGTCCATCACCGCCAGATATTCGTCGTAGAAGCGGTTGTGGGCGTCATGATCCGAAGCCTCGCCGCGGGCGACGCGCATGACCTGATCGGAGAACGCCTTGGAATGCCGTTCCGCATTCATCGACATGAAACCGGCAAGTTGCAGCAGACCCGGATAGACCAGCCGCCCGGCGCCCTTGTATTTGAAGCCGACGCGCTGGATCGCCCATTGTTCAAGCTGACCCATGGTAACACGGCGGCCAAAATCCGTCACTTCGGTGGCGGCGGCATCGGGGTCAACCGGCCCGCCCATCAGCGTCAGCGAACGGGGCTGGGCATCGGGGTCTTCGGCAGCCAGATAGGCGGTGGCGGCCAAGGTCAGCGGCACCGGCTGGCAGACCGCGATGACATGGGTATCGGGGCCGAGGTGGCGCAGGAAATCGACCAGATACAGCACATAATCCTCGACATCGAATTTCCCGGCAGAAACCGGGATGTCGCGGGCATTGTGCCAGTCGGTGACATAAACATCGGCGTCAGGCAGCAGGCTGGCGACGGTAGGACGCAGCAGCGTGGCGTAATGGCCCGACATTGGCGTCACGACGAGCATCTTGCGCGCCATCGGCGCCCGGCGGCGCACGAAGAACTGGATAAGATCGCCAAACGGCTTTTCGACCGCCTGCTTGATGTCCACGAGGTGGTCCTGCCCGTCCGGGCCGACAATGGAGCGGATGCCCCAGTCGGGCTTGGCGACCATGCGGCCGAAGGTGCGTTCTGTCACCTCGCCCCAGGCGGCAGTCAGATTGACCAGAGGATTGGTTGACAGCGCGAAGGCCGGATAAGACGCCATCGCACGCGCCGTTGCCCCCAGCCATTCATTTGTGTTGCGGGCAGTTTCCATAAGGTCGTAAGTCGCCATATACTTCATCGCGTCTCCTTGCCCGCAGGGCCGTGGCTCCGCCGCGCACCCCCGGAAGGCAGGCGGATATGCTGCATGTGCGAAAAACTGTAGGGGGGATTTCTTAATATGACAACCGAGACCAAGGACGATGACGCACGGCTTGAGCGGCTCAATGCGAATCTTGTCAGGGTCGATGAGTTGTCGAGGCGTCTCGCGGCGGCCCTTTCTCACCGCAAACAGGTTGATATGTCTCTGCATGGCCCCTCGCAGGAGGTCTATCTGAAGGCCGCTGCGGCCTATGTTGCGGAAATGATGCAGGACCCTTCGAAAATCATCGAGCAACAGGTCGGCTACTGGGGAAAGACCCTGAAACACTATGTGCAGGCGCAGCATGCGCTGACGCAGGGTGAATTGAAGGCCCCCGCTGATCCGGGTCCGAAGGACAAGCGATTCGGAAACCCGCTTTGGGACAGCCACCCGTTCTTCAACTACCTCAAGCAGCAATATCTGATGAATGCCGATGCGATTTCCGGCGCGGTTGCCGGAATCGAGACGCTGGACCCGACCGACAAGAAACGGATCGAATATTTCTCGCGCCAGCTTGTCGATATGTTCTCGCCCACCAATTTCCTTGGCACCAACCCCGACGCGCTGGAGCGTGCGGTGGCGACCGACGGGGAAAGCCTTGTGCGTGGGCTGGAAAACCTCGTGCGGGACATCGAAAGCAATCACGGCGACGTGCTGGTGACGCTGGCGGACCGCAATGCCTTTCATGTGGGCGAAAACATCGCCACGGCACCGGGTTCGGTCGTGTTCCGCAATCATATGCTGGAACTGATCCAGTATACCCCGACGACGGAAAAGGTGCACCAGACCCCGTTGCTGATCTTCCCGCCGTGGATCAACAAGTTCTACATTCTGGATCTGAAGCCCGCCAACAGCCTGATCCGCTGGATCGTCGATCAGGGCTTTACCCTGTTCGTGGTCAGTTGGGTCAACCCGGATGCCAGCTACGCCAATATTGGCATGGATGACTATATCCGTGACGGCTATCTGGCGGCGATCAACGAGGTGAAGCAGATCACCGGCGAAAAGCAGATCAATGCCGTTGGCTACTGCATCGCGGGAACGACGCTGAGCCTGACGCTGGCCCATATGCAGAAGACCGGCGACAAGTCGGTGAAATCGGCGACGCTGTTCACCACCCTCACCGATTTCAGCGATCAGGGTGAGGTCGGGGTTTTCCTCAACAACGATTTCATTGACGGAATCGAGCGACAGGTCGCGGTGGACGGTGTGCTGGACAAGTTCTTCATGAGCAAGACGTTCAGCTTTCTGCGATCGAACGACCTGATCTATCAGCCCGCGATCAAGAGCTACATGATGGGCGAGGCGCCCCCCGCCTTCGACCTGCTGTTCTGGAACGGCGACGGCACCAACCTGCCCGCCAGAATGGCGGTCGAATATCTGCGCGGCCTTTGCCAGAACGACGAATTCGCGCGCGAGGGCTTTCCGGTCTTTGGTGAAAGGGTCAAGTTGTCGGATGTGAAGGTGCCGATGTGCGCAATCGCGTGTGAGACCGATCACATTGCCGCCTGGAAAAGCAGCTTCAACGGCGTGCGTCAGATGGGATCGAAGGACAAGACCTTCATCGTCTCCGAAAGCGGCCATATCGCAGGGATCGTCAATCCGCCGTCCAAGGGCAAGTATGGCCATTATACGAATGACGGACCGATGACCTCGGCCGAGGAATGGATGCAGGCCGCGACCTTCACACCGGGAAGCTGGTGGCCGCGCTGGGGAGAGTGGCTGGCAGGGCGGTCAGGCAAGATGATTCCCGCGCGCGTTCCCGGCGATTCGACCAATCCGGTTCTGGCTGCCGCCCCCGGAACTTACGTCGCGGCAGTCCCAAGTGCCTGAATCGGTTTGATATTGCCGCAGTGTTTCCTCTACAACCCCTGATTTTGCTGCGTCGCAGAAAATTCACTTGAATTTCTGCGGTGCAGCATTTACATAGGATGGCAGGAAACGGCACTGCTTCAGTGCAGACCCGATAGATGGAGCACTAGGATGACCAAGACCCCCGATATGACCAAGATGGTTCAGGACATGATGGCTGCGTTCCCGGTGGACGGCACCGCGTTCCAGAACGCGTTCAAGACCCAGGCCGCCATGGGCGAAAAGCTGACCAAGGTTGCGCTGGAAGCTGCCGAGAAATCGACCGAGATCACCTCGAAATGGGCCAAGGACACCATCGCCAAGATGGCCGACGCCTCGAAAGCCAAGGCTGATGTCGCCGAATACGGCAAAGCCGCTTCGGACTTCGCTTCGTCCGCGGCTGAAATGGCTGCCGAAAACATGGCTGCTTTCGCCGAGATCGCCAAGAAAGTGCAGATGGAAACCGTCGAGCTGATGCTCGCCGCCGGCAAGGACGCTTCGGAAGAAGCTCAGGCTGCCGTGAAGAAGGCCACCACCGAAGCGAGCGCTGCGGTGAAGAAAGCCGCTTCGGCCGCTGCCGCGAAGTAATCTTCGCGCGCATCCCCGGCACCTCCTCCCAGCCGGGGGATGCGCAAGGGCGGGCTTCGGCCCGCCCTTTCTTTTTGCTTTCCTTTTCCGCTGCGCCTGCCCTAATCTTCTCTGCAAGCGCACAAGAGGGGAGGGCGCCGCCATGGCCAATACCGAGAAGCCGCTGCTGATCAAACGCTATGCCAGCCGCCGTCTCTACAACACCGAAACCAGCGATTATGTGACGCTGGAAGATATTGCCGGCTTCATTCGTGCCGGGCGCGAGGTGCAGATCGTCGATCTGAAGTCGGGCGATGACCTGACCCGCCAATACCTGCTTCAGATCGTGGCCGAACATGAAAGCAAGGGCGAAAGCGTCCTTCCGATCAATGTGCTGACCGATCTTGTGCGCAGCTACACCACCGAGATGCAAAGCGTGGTGCCGCATTTCCTTGCCGCCTCGTTCGAGATGCTGCGCGACGGCCAGTCGAAAATGATGGAGAATTTCAGCAGCTTCCCCAATCCGATGAGCGCGATGCCGGGTTTCGAGGCGATGCGTAAACAGCAGGAGGCCTTCATGAAGTCCATGATGGGTGGACTGCCGGGCTGGGCCCCCACCGGACCAGAGCGCGAGGCCGGAGAAGACAAGCCGGGCGGTTCGGCCGAGGAACTGGCGCAGATCCGCAAGCAACTTGCCGAGTTGCAGTCGAAGCTGTCAAAGCTCTGATCCTGACAACCCCGGTGCGGCAATGACCGAAAACCAGAGCCGCATTTCCCTTTGGGGTGTCGAGGTGTTTCTGGCTGCGGCCGAGGCGGGGTCGATCTCTGCCGCAGCGCGGCGCCTGGGGGCCAGCGCCTCTACCATCAGCCAGCAACTCGCGGCGCTTGAGGCGACCTTGGGCACGGTTCTTCTGGATCGTGGCGCCAGGCCGATGAAACTGACTTCGGCGGGCCGGGTGTTCTTGCGGCACGCACGCGCCATGCTGGACAGCGCCACCGCCGCGCGGGCGGAACTGGCGCTGGCCGATCTGTCGGGCCTGCCGCGTTTACGGCTGGGCGTGATCGAGGATCTGGACTCCGATGTCACGCCGCGCCTGCTGGCCGCACTGGCCGCGCAGTTCCGCAACAGCCGCTTTTTGCTGGAAACCGGGGCAAGCCATCGCCTGCTGGACCAGCTTTCGGCGCGCGCGCTGGATATGGTGGTCACCGCCGATCCCGGCCTTGCCCGCAGCAGCGAGCCGGGGGAGGAAACTTATCCCCTGCTGGCCGAACCCTTTGTCGTCGCCCTGCCGCAGGGCACACCGGCCGGCGATCTGGCTGAAACCCTGCGCGGGTTGCCGTTGATCCACTATTCCGCGCGGCATCTGATGGGGCGGCAGATTGCGGCGCATCTGGCCGGGCAGAACCTGACACTGGCGCATCGGTTTGAACTGGACAGCTATCACGCCATTCTGGCCATGGTTGCGGCGGGGCAGGGCTGGACGATCCTCACCCCGCTGGCCCTGCACCATGCGGCGCGCTTCCTGCCTGAGGTTGTGGTGCAGCCGCTGCCCTTCGGCGCGCTGGAACGGCGGATTGTGCTGTCCGCGCGCAGCGGCGCCTTACAGACCATGCCGGGACAGGTGCGCAAGCATGTGCAGGCCCTGCTGGCAGAGGCGGTGATCGCCCCGGCGCTGATGCGCTGGCCCTGGCTCGACGGGCAGTTGCGGCTGCTTTAGCCCTTCACATCCATCGCTGCGGCGACCAGTGCCTCGGCAATGAAATCCAGTTCCGCCCGGTTCAACCGTGTCGGCAGCCGCACGTCACAGGCGCGCATCAGCATGGCACGGGTCTGCGGCAATTCCGGCAGTTCGCCCAGAAACTGCCAGTTCCAGAACGCTCGGGCGTTGTCATCGCTGAGGCCGAACACCTGCACCGAAACGCCGCGCGTCTTGGCGGCAGTCTGGAAGGCGCGGGCCTCGGCGTCAGTTTCAAAGCCCACGAGATTGAACTGGATCGAATCCGGCGCGCGTTCCTCCGGGGGCAGCGGTGCGGGCACCGACAGCCAGGGCGAGCGGTTCAGCAGATCGGCAACGTGATCGTGGTTCTCGCGCCCCTTTTCCACCCGCCGCGCCAGCTCCGGCAGTTGCGGGCGGATCACGGCGGCAGACAGGTTCTGCATCCGCATATTGTAGAGCGGTAGTTTGTTCTGCCACAGCATATAGCTGTTTTGCAGGCCCGGATGCTTCTTCCAGTTATGTTCATAGGCGCCCGACATGATGACGGCGCGGGCTGCCAGTTCCGGATCGTCGGTGATCAGGATGCCACCTTCGCCTGCGTTGATCATCTTGTAGGACTGAAAGCTGAAACAGCCGATCTTGCCAATGGTGCCGATGTTGCGGCCATGCCAGGTGGTACCAAGACTATGTGCCGCATCTTCGACCACCGGCACGTCTGCCGCATCGCAAAGCTGCATGATTGCGTCCATGTCCGAGGTATGGCCGCGCATGTGGCTGATGATGACCGCCGCCGCGCCGGGTAGCTTGGCGGCGAAATCGGCCATATCCACACGATAGTTCTCGCCCACTTCAACCAGAACGGGGGTGCAGTCGGCATGCACCACAGCCGAGGGCACGGCGGCGAAGGTAAACGCCGGGATCAGCACCTTGGCTCCGCGCGGCAGGTCCAGCGCCTTCAGCGACAGGAACAGCGCGGCGGAGCAGGACGATACCGCCAGCGCATAGCGGGCGCCCAGAAGCGCGGCGAATTCGGCTTCCAGCAGGGCGACCGGGGCACCTTCGGGCGCAGTGTAGCGGAACAGGTCACCCGAGGCGAGCAGCCCCTCGATCGCCGCGCGCGCGGCCTCGGGGATCGGTTCGGCGTCATAGACATTGGGCGGGGCGATCTGTCCGTCAGCGGCCATATTCGGCTTTCCTGAAACTTTTCTTCGGGAAAGCTGTAAGCTGAACGGCCTGCCAATGCCAGCAACAAGTGCATGACAGGCGGAAGGGACGGGGCTTTCCGCCGACCTGAGGGTCAGATGCCCAGCCGGTCGCGCAGCGAAAACCAGGTCATTGCGGCCACCAGCATCGGCCAGCGCAAGGCGACGCCGCCGGGGAAGCGCGGCTGCGGCAATGCGGCCATCAGGTCGAACCGCTCCGCCTGCCCGCGCAAAGCCTCGGCCATCAGCTTGCCTGCCAGCGTCGCCAGCGCGACCCCATGGCCGGAAAAGCCGGAGGCCGACAGGATATTGCCGGTCACGCGGGTAAAGCAGGGCAGTCGGTTCATGGTGATTGCCAGCGTCCCGCCCCAGGCGTAATCAATCCTCGCGTCGCGCAGTTGCGGATAGACCTCAAGCATTGGCTTTGACACGGTTTTCACGATGTCTGGAAACTTCCAGCCATAGCTTTCGCCGCCGCCGAACAGCAGGCGATTGTCTTCCGACAGGCGCCAGTAGTTCACCACGAATTTCGTATCCGCCACGGCGACGGGCTTTGACAGGATCTCTGCCGCGCGGTCGCCCAAAGGTTCGGTTGCGACGATGAAATTGTTGATCGGCATGACCTTGGCGGCCACCTGCGGCTCCAGCCCGCCAAGATAGCCGTTGCAGGCCAGCACCACATGATTGGCAACCACCCGGCCGTGGTTGGTGGCCACGGTCGCCGGGGTGCCCTTGTCGATCCGGTGCACTGGGCTGGTTTCATGGATCACCGCACCTGCCGCCGCCGCTGCCTGTGCCAGCCCCAGCGCGTAGTTCAAGGGGTGCACATGCCCGGCGCCCCAGTCGATTTCGCCGCCTTTGTAAGCGTCGGACCCGATCAGCGCGCGGATTCCGGCACGGTCCAGAACCTCCAACTGGTCATAGCCATAATCGCGATGCAGTTTTTCGGCATAAGTGTGGGTGTGGCGGACCTCGCGGTCATGCCAGCAGGCATGGGCCACGCCGGGATGGAAGGTGCAGGGCATCGCGTGATCGGCGATCAGCCCCTTGACCAGCGCCTTGGCCTCTTCCGCCATATCCCAGTAGCGGCGCGCGTTTTCGCGCCCGGCGATCCGCTCCATTTCTTCCTGGTCAAGCCGCTGGCCGCTGCCGACCTGCCCGCCGTTGCGCCCCGAGGCACCAAAGCCCACGCGATGCGCCTCCAGCACCACGACGCGCAGGCCGGCTTGCGCCAGATGCAGCGCGGCGGAAAGGCCGGTATAGCCTGCACCGATCACGCAGACATCTGCGCGCACCTCGCCCCGCAGTTTGGGGAAGGGGGCAAGCTCGGCCTTGGTGGCGGCGTAAAAGCTGGCCGGGTAGTGGCCCGGCCGGTCGTTTGCGTAAAGAAGGTTCATGCGAGCCTCAGACGTTCAGCAGAAGATGCTCGCGCTCCCACGGGCTGATGACTTGCAGGAACTCTTTGTACTCATTGCGCTTTACGCTGTCATAGACACCGCAGAAGGTGACACCCAGCACCTCGCGCAGCGGGCCGTCCTCTTCCAGAAGGTCCAGCGCATCGCCAAGGTTGTAGGGGATGTCGTCGCTGTCGATATAGGCGTTGGTCGTGCATTCGGCGCGCGGCATCTGCTTTTCCTTCAGCCCCAGATAGCCGCAGGCAAGGCTGGCGGCGATGCCCAGATAGGGGTTGCAATCCATGCCCGGCAGCCGGTTTTCCACCCGCCGTGCCGACGGGCCGGAGATCGGCACGCGCAGCCCGGTGGTGCGGTTGTCGCGGCCCCATTCCAGATTGATCGGCGCCGCGAAGTCGGGGACATAGCGGCGATAGCTGTTCACATAGGGCGCGAGCAACGCGATGGCGGCCGGAAGGTGGTTCTGCATCCCGGCGATGAAATGCAGGAATTCCAGCGTCTCGCCGCCCTCGGCATCGGAAAAGATATTGGCGCCGGTTGCCGTATCCACCACCGAGTGATGGATATGCATGGCCGATCCCGGCTCGCCCGCAATGGGCTTGGCCATGAAGGTGGCGAAGCAATCGTGGCGCAGCGCCGCCTCGCGGATCAGCCGCTTGAAGAAGAACACGTCATCGGCCAGCCGCACCGGATCGCCATGCGCGAGGTTCAACTCGATCTGCCCGGCGCCGCCTTCCTGAAGAATACCGTCAATCTCCAGCCCCTGCGCCTCGGCGAAATCATAAATGTCGTCGATGACCTTGCCGTATTCATCCACCGCCGACAGGCTGTAAGCCTGTTTCTGCGCGGCGCGGCGGCCGGTGCGGCCCATGGGGGGCTGGATCGGCTGGTTCGGGTCGGTGTTGCGGGCGGTCAGGAAGAATTCCATCTCGGGCGCGACAACCGGGGTCCAGCCCTCGGCCTTGAACAGATCGACCACACGTTTCAGCACGTTGCGCGGGCTGAAGGCAACCGGATTGCCCTGCTGGTCCTGCGCGTCATGGATCACCTGAAGCGTGACATCGGCGGTCCAGGGAGCGGCGGTGGCGGTCGTGAAATCCGGCACAAGGATCATGTCGGGTTCTGTAAAGGCATCGAAAGGATTGTCGGCCCATTCGCCGGTGATGGTTTGCAGGAAGATCGAGTTCGGCAGGAAATAGCTGGTTTGCTTGCCGAATTTCGCGGCCGGCATCGCCTTGCCGCGCGCCACACCGGCGACGTCGCCGATCACGCATTCCACCTCGTCCACGCGGCGGTTGGCAATATAGTTCCGGGCTGCCTCGGGCAGCTTGCTCGTCCAATCGGACATGGGTCACACTCTGGTTTTGGCCTTGCGGCCTCAGTTTTCCCCGCGAGGGGCTTTGAAAAATGCGGCAATCCGGCGCGCAATGGTCTGGTCATGGATCGGCGTGCCAAGGCGCGCGCCCGCCTTGGCCATCACCTCGTCAGGCACAACGCCCTTGCCCCGGGTCTTCATCAGCCCGTCTACGAATTCATCGCGGAATTCGGGATGGGCCTGCACGGTCAGCGCCCGGTCATCATAGACCAGCGCGGCATTTTCGCAGAAGGCATTGCTGCCGATCACCTCGGCGCCTTCCGGCAGCGCGACCACCTGATCACGGTGCCATGCGTTAAGGGTCAGCGTCTCGTCGCCAAAGGCGTAGTCGGTCGGCCCCACCGCCCAGCCGCCGTCGAACCTTTCGACCTTGCCCCCCAGCGCCTGCGCGATGATCTGGTGGCCAAAGCAGATCCCGACCATCGGCACATGTTCGGCATAGGCGCGGCGGATGAAATCCTCCAGCGGCTTGATGAAGGGATGATCCTCGTAGGCGCCATGGCGCGAGCCGGTAATCAGCCAGCCGTCACAGTCATGCACATCGGCGGGAAACTCCATGTCCACCACGCGATAGGTGCGGAAGTCGAAGCCGTTGCCGTCCAGCAGTCGGGCAAACATGTCGGGGTAATCCCCCATCTGCGGCGCAAGCGCGTCAGGGGCGAGGCCGGTTTGCAGGATGCCGATACGCATGGATAACCTGTGTCAGTGATACGGAAAATGTAGCAACCTGCCCCCCCTGACGGCAAGGGGGGCAAGGCATCACACGGTGTCGAGATAAAGTTCGACCTGTTCCTCGGGGCTGAGCTCTGCCAGGTAATGCAGTTCCTGCCGTTTGGTCAGCACCAGATTGTGAATCAAGTCGGGCGACAGGATGCGCGGCATGATGGTCGAGCTTTCGAAGGCGTTGATGGCTTCGGCCCAGTTCGCCGGGATCTGCGGCAGGTCCAGCGCATAGGCATTGCCGGTGATGGGCGAGGGCGGCTCCATCTCGTCCTCGATGCCGACAAGTGCCGCGCCAAGGATGGTGGCAAGCATGAGGTAGGGGTTCACGTCGCCCCCCGCCACGCGATGTTCCACCCTCCGGGCCGAGGGGCTGCCGGCCGGAATGCGGATCGCCGCCGTGCGGTTTTCGTAGCCCCAGGCGATTGCGGTGGGCGCATGTTTACCCGGCACCAGCCGGTCATAGCTGTTCTGATGCGGCGCGAAGATCAGCGTGCTGTCATGCATCGCATGCAGGCAGCCCGCCACCGCCTGACGCAGCGCTGCCGTGCCCTTTGGCCCGCCGCTGTCAAAGATATTGTCGCCGTTCTTGTCGATCACGCTGAAATGGGTGTGCAGCCCCGAGCCGGAATATTCGGCATAGGGTTTCGCCATGAAGCTGGCGGCAAAGCCGTGACGGCGGGCCAGACCCTTCACCAGCATCTTGAACAGCCATGCGTCATCCGCCGCGCGCAGCGGATCGTCGCAATGCATCAGGTTCATCTCGAACTGGCCCAGTCCGGTTTCCGAAGTGGTGGTATCGGCCGGTATGTCCATCGCCTCGCAGGCGTCGTAAAGATCGGTGAAGAAGGTGTCGAAGGCATCAAGCGCCCGGATCGACAGGGTTTCCGCCGCCTTGCGCCGCTTGCCGGACCGGGGAGAGGCGGGCACCTGCATGGTCTTGCCGCTGTCGTCGATCAGAAAGAATTCCAGCTCCATCGCGCAAACCGGGGTCAGGCCGCGCGCCTTGTAGCGCTCCACCACTGCGCGCAGGGCATGGCGGGGGTCGCCGTCATAGGGTTGACCGTTTTCGCGGAACATCCAGATCGGCAGCAGCGCGGTTGGCGCCTCCAGCCAGGGCATCGGCATGAAGCCGCGTTCGGTGGGCTTCAGCACCCCATCCTGATCGCCCTGTTCAAAGACCAGCGGGCTGTCGTCGATGTCCTCGCCCCAGATGTCGAGGTTCAGCACCGAGAAGGGGAAGCGCGTGCCGTTCTTCACCACATTCTCGGCAAAGCGGGCGGGAATGCGCTTGCCGCGCGCCTGTCCGTTCAGGTCTGCCGCCGCTACCCGGATCGTGCGGACCTCAGGGTGTTTACGAAGCCAATCCTTCATACTCATCGTGTCATTCAAGACCGTCAGGCGCCGGTTCACCGTCGTGGGCCCTCGCGCCCGCCGGGGTGAGAGCCATGCCCTTGGCCCTTTCTCCCTTGTTCGATCCTTGCCATCCACGCCCGCCCGACGGGGCAGGGGACGCCATATGCCCCGCAGGGTGCACGGTTCGGGCGACGGCCCGAAGAATTTGATCAAATAATGGATACTATCGGATCAACCTCGGACGCAAGCGAATTTTGCTGCGAATGTTCGATGGCAGGTGCCGGTTCAGCCGCCGGTTCACGAATCCGAACAAAAGGATCAGCGTCGCGGTCAGCAGGATGAAATAAAAGGCGACGATCGGATAGGGCACGAAGGGGTTGAACGTCTTGTCCGCGAAGTAGTTCGCGTAATAAAGCGCGTCGCCCCTTTGCTGAAACGCCGGGAAGCCGGAAAAGAACACCAGCGTCGTGGCGTGGAACAGGAAGATCGCCTCGTTCGTATAGGCGGGCCAGGCCAGCCGCAGCATGGTAGGCCACTGGATGCGACGGAACTTGGACCAGCCATGGATGCCGTAAGCCTCGGCCGCCTCCAGATCGCCTTTCGGCACCGACATCAGGGCACCATAGAAGATTTCGGCGGCGTAAGCGGCGGTATTGAGGAACAGCACGATCAGCGCGCCCGCCCATGCGCTTGTCAGCCAGTTGGTTGCGATATGCAGGCCGAAAATGTCGATCCCGCCGCGCGGCAGCATCACCAGCGCCGAATAGGCAAGGAAGAACTGGATGAACAGCGGCGAGCCACGGAACACGAAGATGAACCATTCGGCCGGTTTGCGCGCCCAAGGGTTGTGCGAGGCTTTCGCCATGGCCAGCGCATTGGCGAAGAAAAAGCCGAACAGCAGCGCCAGCGCGCCGAAATAGATGTTCCAGATCAGGCCTGAGCCGATCAGGGTGAATTGCTGGCACAGGGTGAAATCGCTGCGCGGCAGCAGTTTCTCGCCATAGCCGAGGCTGCGGAAGGCATAGGCACCGACGGTTTCCCAGCAGGTCATTGCGCGGCCCTCCGCATCGCCTCACCGGCGGCGGTGGCCTGACCATGGTTCAGGCGTGCCGACAGGCGGCCCAGCAGAATTTCGGAAACGCGCGTCATGCAGAGATAGGCCACCAGCAGGAAGAGGAAATACCACAGCCGCCAGTCGGGATGCGGATAGGAATAGGCTTGGGTTTTGGCGCTGCCCAGTTCGCGCGCCCAGTAAACGATGTCCTTGACCCCCAGAAGAAACAGCAGCGGCGTCGCCTTGATCAGGATCATCCACAGGTTCGACAGGCCGGGCAGCGCATAGGTCCACATCTGCGGCACCAGAATCCTGCGGAACACCTGCCGGGGCGTCATGCCATAGCTTTCTGCGGTTTCAAGCTGCGCGCGCGGCACCGCATTCATGGCACCATAGAGCACATTGGCCGCGAAAGCGCCAAAGACGATGGAAAAGGTGAAGACCGCCAGACCGAAGCCGTAAAGCTGATGCCAGATCTGCGAGGAAGAATTCAACGGCACCTTGGCTTCGGGGCAGACACGGAATTCGAGGCCCTGCCGGATCGGCTCTTTCCAGTCGGGGCAGACGACCTGATGTTTCATCCACTCGACCCCCTGATCAAGCGCGATGACGAAGAACATGAAGAACACGATGTCGGGGACGCCCCGCACCATGACGATGTAGATTTTCCCCAGCCAGCTGACCGGCGCGATATGGCTGCGCGCCGCCATGGCGCCGCCAAAGCCGAAGGCCAGCGCGGTCGGCGCGGTCACGGCAAGCAGGGTCAGCACCGTCAGGAACGATGTGTAGAAGTCGAGGTGCTTGCCGGAGGTCAGATAGCAAAAAAGCCAGCTGAACCCTTCAAGCGCCTTCGGGTCGGCGCAATGGCTGAACATGGGGGACAGATCGCTGGGGCCGCACGGGGCAGGTCGGAAAGCCCCGCCGGACGAACCGGCGGGGCAGGGGCGAAATCAGAACAGCGGCGTTTCTTCGCCGAAGTGCTTTTTCAGCGCGGCGTTCAGGGTGCCGTCGGCTTTCATCGACTGGATCGCGGCAGTGAATTTCTCGCGCAGTTCCGTATCGCTTTGACGGAAGCCGAGGCCGACACCGCCGCCGAGTTCCACATCATCGCCCACGAACATCAGTTCGCCGTTCGACTGTTCCACATAAGGCTTCAGGAAGTCCTTGTCGGCGAAGACCGCTGCCGCCTCGCCGTTGCGCACGGCACCGATGGTTTCATCGGGGGTGGCGAATTCCAGCAGCGTGGCACCGGATTCGGCGACGTAGCCCGCCTGGATGGTGCCGACCTGCGCCGAGATGACGCCCTTCAGATCGGCGCCTTCTTCCGCAGCGACATAGGCCGAGGCGGCTGGCGGGAAGTAGTTTTCCGAGAAGCTGATGACCTTCGAGCGTTCGTCAGTGATGCTCATGCCCGCGATGATGACATCATAGTTGCCCGATTGCAGGTTCGGGATGATCGAATCCCAGTCGTTCGTCACCCATTCACAGGTGAGTTCGGCACGCTTGCACAGCTCGTCTCCGACTTCGCGTTCAAACCCGGCGACCTGACCGTTGTCGTCGATGAAGTTGAAGGGCGGGTAGGCGCCCTCGGTGCCCAGACGCACGGTCTGCGCGGCCGCGGCCCCGCCGGTCAGCGCCAGAAGCGCGGTGGCAAGAAGCAGTTTCTTCATTGGTAGTCTCCCCATGGTGATACGATTATGCGGGCCTGACAGGAGGGCAGCGCCCCATGTCAGGCCATGGTGGCCGAAAGGAAACCGCGCAGCCGTTCTGTCTGCGGATTTCCGAAAAGCTGATCAGGCGGGCCTTCCTCCTCGATCCGGCCCTGATGCAGGAAGACGACGTGATCGGACACATCATTGGCCATCTTCATGTCATGGGTCACGATGATCATGGTCCGGCCCTCCTCAGCCAGTGCCTTGATCACCTTCACCACTTCCTGTTCAAGTTCGGGGTCCAGCGCCGAGGTGGGTTCATCGAACAGAAGCGCGCGCGGCTCCATGCACAGGGCGCGGGCGATCGCGGCACGCTGCTGCTGGCCACCGGAAAGCTGCGCGGGCCAGGCATCGGCCTTGTCGGCAATGCCCACCTTGGCCAGATATTCGCGCGCTTTTGCCTCAACCTCTTTCGGGTCACGTTTCAGCACCGTCACCGGCGCTTCCATCACGTTTTGCAGGATGGTCAGATGCGCCCAAAGGTTGAACTGCTGGAACACCATCGACAGGTTGGTGCGGATCCGCAGCACCTGCGCCTTGTCGGCCGGGTGACGGTGCAGGCCGGTGCCCTTCCAGTGGACGGCCTCACCCTCGAACAGAATGTCGCCCTGCTGGCTGTCCTCCAGCAGGTTGCAGCACCGCAGAAGCGTCGATTTGCCGGACCCGGACGACCCGATGAGCGAAATGACATGGCCTTTCGGCGCAGCCAATCCAACGCCCTTCAGAACCTCCAGCGGACCGTAGGACTTGTGAAGATCGCGGATCTCGATGACCGGAACGGAACTGTCCGGGGCGGTCGTAAGTTTATCGGCAGTCACGGTTTCTCGCTTGTCGTTGGCCTGTCAGGCTCCCTTGACGGTCGAGTAGTGCGGAATTCCTGACGCATTGCAACGCCAATTGTGTCGGAACAAACAGAGTTGCCTGCAAAACGGGCAATCTGCCCGCCCGTTTTGGTCAGTCGCGTGCCAATACGGGCGGTGGCGGAATCGGCACGGCAAGATAGTCGGCGGCCGGAATGGTGATCAGCCCGCAAAGCCCCAGCGCCGCCCTGTCATCGGGGGGAAGCGTGACGATGGCATCGGCCACGGCCCCGGCCAGCGGCGCGGGGTCGGTGCCGCGGGCCGTGACATAGGGCAAGCCGGGGGTGGGTTCCGTCAGGCCAATGACACGGAGCCGCGCCGACAGCTCTGGCTCCCATCGCATCAAAAGCCGCCATGTCACCGCATCCAGGCTGGCCCAATCGGCCCGGCCTTCGACCAAGGCACGGGCAGAGGCGACATGGCCGCCGGTTTCCAGCGCGGGGCGGATCGGCATCCCGAGGTGAGCCATATGGTTCGCCGCCGCCGCCCAGCCGGATTGCGAGCGCGGCTCGTTGAAGGCAAAGGCTGCATTGGCGAAATCGGCCGGTTCCGCTCGTGGATCATCGCCGCGCGCGACCAGAACGCTGCGATAATAGCCGGGCGGGCAGCCTTCCACGCCGAAATCCGGGGTGCCGACCAGTGTCACCACATCCTTCAATTCTGTGCGGTAAGGCATGCCACAGGTCTGCGACAGCAACAGGTCGGGCGAATGCCACCCGGCCCACCACGCGCGTTCGTCGCGGGTCAGCGCGTCGGGGGCGTCGATGCCACGCTTGCGCAGGCCGTCGCGGATCAGCGACCAGTAAAGATCGGTCGAGGCGCGCAATTCGGGGCGGTCATACATGCCAAGGGCGGCGATCATTGCGCCGCCTCTGCCCGCTGCCGCGCCTGTGCGGATTCCACATCGGTCAGCCCCAGCAGGTTTGAAATCAGCCGCAAGACCTGATCCTCGTCATCCGAGCGTTCGCCGTCGGCCAGCGCCACGGTCCAGAGCCCCTCGACCAGCGCCGCCCGCGCCTCCAGCGGCACTGCCTCTTTCAGTGCACGGGTAAAACGCACCGTATCGGGGGCCGAAGCTTCCAGTGCCTCGGCCTCGGCGCGCAATGCAGCGGCTGCAAAGGGCGAAAGGCCATGCGTGCGCGCCAGAACCGCGTCGATCCTTGCCTGTTCGGCAGGGTCATAGATGCCATCCGCCCGCGCCACACGCACCAGCAAGGCCGCAAGCGCGATTTGTGCCTCGTCGGCGCCAAGACGGGCCGGGGCCGGGGAGGTCAGATGTCGAAGCAGCTTTTCAAACATTGCAGATCCCGTTCATTGCCCTCAGCCCGCGTCCCATCCGGTCACGATTACCACATCTGCGCGTGAGACGGGTTCCCGCAGCGCTTTGGCGGCCTGATATTCCGGGCTGTGATAACAGGCTGTCGCCGCTTCGAGGCTGGGAAATTCCAGGACCACAGTGCGGGCGCGGGCCGTGCCCTCGACCACCTGTTGCGCCCCGCCCCGCACCAGAAACCGCGCACCATGTTGCGCGAAAGGCAGCGCATTGGCCTGCCGGTAGGCATCGTAAGCCTCGGCATCGTCAATATCGACATGGGCAACCCAATAGGCTTTGGTCATGCCTGCTCTCCCGGTATGCGGATATGGCCTTGTGCCACCGGGACGGCGCCGCCGCGAATGCGGATCGCGCGCAGCCCGTCCGGGCCGTAGTCAACCGTCATGGTCAGATCGGAGGCGCGACCCATCTCGACCCCTTGCCGCAGCCGGAACACTTGCGTGCCGCTGCGCAAAACCCGCGCGGCCCGCAACTGCGCCGCCAGAATGGCGGTGGCGGAGCCGGTGGCCGGGTCTTCCGGGATGCCCGCGGTGGGTGAAAACATCCGCGCGCGGAAATCGCAATCTGTGCCTTCGGTGTAAAGATAAGCGCTGTCCACCCCGGCGCTGTCCATCAGCCCGGACCAGTGCGGTTCGATCGGGCGGGCACGCGCCAGCACTTCCAGAGAAGAGACGGGAACGTAGAGAAAACTTGGCCCGCCCTGCCAGATGCCGGGGCGATGGGCGGCGAAACCGATGTCGGCCTCATCAATGTCCAGCGCCTTGGCAATCAGGTCAGCAGGGGCCTGACCGGGTGCTGCCTTGGGCAGCACCGGGGCGGTGAATTCGGCTTCCACCACATCACCGCGCCGCATGACGGACACCGGAACCAGCCCGGCTTCTTCCTCGAGCGCCAGATCAGCGGTGAAATCACCGGGGCCCTGCGCGCGGGTGGCCAGAAGGATGGCGCAGCCTATAGTTGGATGACCGGCGAAGGGAATCTCGGCCGTCGGAAAGAAGATCCGAACCCGCGCGGTATGTGCGGGGTTCACCGGGGGCTGGACGAAAATCGTCTCGGACAGGTTGAATTCGCGCGCGATGACCTGCATCTGTCGCGCCGACAGCACCTCGGCCCCCAGCACCACGGCCAGCGGGTTCCCGGCAAAGGGCCTGTCGGTGAAAACGTCCAGCGTGTGAAATTCCAGCATGTCGGTCATGGTGCCTTGAACAGCCTTGAAAGATCGGCCGCCGTCTCGGCCAGACCCCAGGGTGGGTTCACCACAAACATGCCCGAGCCGATCATGCGGTGCCCCGGACGCACGGGCGGAAAGCGCACTTCGTGGCGCAGGTGATCGGGGTGGTTCTGCTCCAGCCTCTCCAGCATGCCGCGATGTGCGCCCGTGGTCAGGATCGGATACCAGAGCATCAGGATCCCCACGTTCCATTTCCGCGCGATGGCGGCGAAATGCTTGGGGATGGCCTGATAATCCTCCTTCACCTCATAGGAGGGATCGCACAGCAGCAGCCCGCGCCGGGGCGTGGGCGGCGTCAGCGCCAGCGCAAGGTCAAAGCCGTCGCGCTTGTAGATATGCGCCGAAAAATGCGCCATCGCCTCGGTCAGGGCGGCATGTTCCTGCGGGTGCAGCTCGGCCAGATGGATCTTGTCCATGTCGCGCAACGACAGTGCGGCGACCATGGGCGAGCCGGGATAGGCCATTTCCCCCCAGCGCCCGCGCACCGCATTCAGCCGCTGCCGATAGGGGTGATCTACGGGCAAGCGGCGTTCCAGCGCCGAAATGCCGCCAGCCGCCTCGCCCGTTTTCAGCGCCTCGTCGCTGCCAAGGTCATAAAGCCCGCGACCGGCGTGCGTCTCGATATAGGTAAGCGGCTTGTCCTTGCCCACAAGATATTGCAGGGCCGAGGCCAGCAGCGCGTGTTTCTGCACATCGGCCGGGTTCCCGGCATGGTAGATATGTTGGTAAGACAGCATGGGTCAGGCGTAGCCCCGGCAGGGCTGCGCCGCAAGAGAAATAGCCGTGAGCAGCGTCACAGCCGCGCGGCGAGGCGGGTGCCCTGGTCGATGGCACGCTTGGCATCCAGTTCCGCGGCCACATCGGCACCACCGATGATATGGAAGGCACGGCCCGCAGCCTCCAGCGCCGGGGCAAGGCTTCGGTCGGGGTCTTGCCCGGCGCAGATCACCACCGTATCCACCGGCAGAAGCTGCGGCTCACCGTTCACTGTGACGGCAAGCCCTTCTGGCGTGATCGCGTCATAGGCCACCCCGCCCAGCATCTTCACCCCCTTCATCTGCAACGTGGCACGGTGAATCCAGCCGGTCGTCTTGCCCAGCTTGCGGCCCGGCTTTTCGGGTTTGCGCTGCAACAGCCAGACCTGCCGCGCGGGCGCTTCGGGCTTCGGACCTTCGGGGACAAGGCCGCCCGCCACCTGCGCCGGATCGCCGACACCCCATTCGCGGCGCCAGAGCGCCGGGTCCAGCGCGGGGCTGGTGCCGTGATGGGTCAGGAATTCGGCGACATCGAAACCGATGCCGCCCGCCCCCACGACCGCCACGCGCTTCCCGGCGGGGGCACCACGCAAGACCTCGCGGTAGCCCAGAACCTGCGGCAGATCCTCACCCGCGATCCCGGCGGTGCGCGGGGTGATGCCGGTGGCGAGGATGACCTCGTCGAAGCCTTCCAGCATGTCGGGCGTCACCTCGTTATCTAGACGCAGATCGACGGTGGAGGCGGCGATACTCGCCTCAAACCAGTCGATCAACCCGCGAAACTCCTCCTTGCCGGGGATGCTGGCGGCCAGATGCAATTGCCCGCCCACGCGCGCGGCACGGTCGAAAAGCGTGACGGCATGGCCGCGCCCTGCGGCGGTCAGCGCCGCAGACAGGCCCGCCGGTCCGGCGCCGACCACGGCGATGCGGCGCGGGGTATCCGTGGGGGCGATGACCAGCTCGGTTTCATGGCAGGCGCGCGGGTTCACAAGGCAGGAGGTCAGTTTGCCGCTGAATGTGTGGTCCAGACAGGCCTGGTTGCAGGCGATGCAGGGCGCGATCTGCGCCGCCCGGCCTGCCGCCGTCTTTGCCACGAAATCCGGGTCGGCAAGGAAGGGCCGCGCCATCGACACCATATCGGCCTGTCCCCCGGCCAGCAGCCCTTCGGCCACATCCGGCGTGTTGATGCGGTTCGAGGTAATGACCGGAATGCCAACCTCCGGCCGCAGGCGCCCGGTCAGATGCGCGAAGGCCGCGCGCGGAACCGAGGTGGCGATGGTCGGCACCCGCGCCTCATGCCAGCCGATGCCGGTGTTCAGCACCGAAGCCCCCGCCGCCTCGATGGCCTTGGCCAGCGTCACGACCTCGTCCCAGGTCGAGCCATCGGGGATCAGGTCAATCAGCGAGATGCGATAGATCAGGATGGCATCGCCAATGGCCGCGCGCACCCGGCGCACCACTTCCACCGGCAGGCGCATACGGTTTTCGTAAGACCCGCCCCAGCGGTCGTTGCGACGGTTCACATGGGTCACGAGAAACTGGTTGAGGAAATAGCCCTCGGACCCCATGACCTCGACCCCGTCATAACCGGCCTCGATGGCGCGGGCGGCGGCGGTCACGATATCGGCGATCTGTTTCTCGATCCCCTCCTCATCCAGTTCCTTGGGCGGGAAGGGCGAGATCGGCGATTTGACGGCAGAGGCCGAGACGCATTCGGGTCCATAGGCATAGCGGCCCGCATGCAGGATCTGCATGGCGATCCGCCCACCCGCATCATGCACCCGGTCGGTGACGATGCGGTGGTTGGCGATGTCCTGCGGCGCGAACAGGCCGGCGGCACCCGGAAACACCCCGCCCTCGCGGTTGGGCGCCATGCCGCCGGTGACCATCAGCCCGACCCCGCCCCGCGCGCGGGTGGCATAGAATTCCGCCACGCGGTTCCAGTCGCCGGTTTCCTCCAGCCCCGTGTGCATGGACCCCATCATCACGCGGTTGGGCAGCGTCACGGCGCCGAGCGTGATCGGCGACAGAAGATGTGGATAGGTCATGCGGCTGGCTCCTCCCGTAGCGAAGGGCAGACTGGCAAAGCCGCCCGCCGCTGTCACGGCCAACGCTGCGTCACGAACGGATCAGAACACCACGCCCATACGCAGGATGAAGCAGCCGAAGGGGCGGTTTTCTGTGCAGCGGACCACGGCGTAACAGCCGGGGGCATGGGCGTAGAAGGCCTGCCGCTCAATGGAGCGGGCCACTGCACCCTCGGTCAGGGCGGGGCGCAGCACATCCAGCGCGGCGACATGAACCGGATCGGGGCGGTCGCCCACGCCGTCGCGTTCCATCCACAGGGCACCATAGTCGGTGAAGCCGTCCAGCGGCATCAGCGTAGTGATCAGGCGCAGCCCCTCGACCACATCAAGGCCCGCAAGATCGACCACGCGCCCGCTGCGCGTGGGCAGCGCGAAGGCCGGGTAATTGCTGTCCACCACCGCAAGCTCGTCGCCATGGCCCATGCGCATCAGCACATCCATGAGATCGGGTGTAACCCGCGGGTCGATCCCTTTCAGCATCGGCGCCTCCCTGCCGGTTGAGGCCGCGGCGGAAAGGGCGTATCCCCGCCGCGACTGGATCGGGAGCAAAGCATGGACTCAAAGGCGGTGGAAGCCCTGTTTACCCGCAGCGATGGCAGCTATCTCTGTGCCCGCTGGGGACGCCCCATCGTGCCGGTGGTCTTTGGCGTCGAAGATGCCACGCTGTCGGTGGTGAAAGGCGCCATCGAGGCGGTGGTGGCGCTGGCCGGGCATCGCATGGCCGAGACCGACCCGGAACTGGGCGCCAATCTGATGGTGTTCTTCTTCCGCGACTGGGCAGAGCTGCCGCAGGTCCCGAACCTCGACCGGCTGGTGCCGGATCTGGCGCCGCTGTGCGACCGGCTGGCGGCGGCGGGCGCGAACCAGTATCGCGCCTTCCGCTTTGACGAGGCGGGCGCGATCCGGGCGGTCTTCGTCTTCATACGCATGGATGATGTGTTGTCCGAGATGCCTGCGGAGACGCTGGCGCTGTCGCAGGCGGCGCAGGTGATCCTGTTGTGGTCGGATACCGCCTTTGCCGAGACCTCGCCACTGGCCCGGGCGGGCGAGGCTGTGGTGTTGCGCCCCGAAATCGGCGCGGTGATCCGCGCCGCCTATGATCCGGTCATGCCGGTCGTGGCGCGTGAGGCGAGCCATGCCCTGCGTCTGGCGGCGCGGATCGGATGAAGGGAAGGGGGCTTTCCGCCCCTCGCCCCTGCGGGGCTGATCCCCGAGGATATTTTGACCAAGGTAAAAGCAGATGAGCCATAGCCATGCCGTGCGGGTCTATTACGAGGACACCGATCTTGCCGGGATCGTCTATTACGCCAATTATCTGAAATTCATCGAACGCGGGCGCAGCGAATGGGTGCGCACACGCGGCGTGGATCAGGGGCGGCTGAAAGCTGAAACCGGCATCGTCTTTGCCGTTCGGCGGGTCGAGGCCGATTATCTGCGCCCCGCTGTGTTTGACGATCTTCTGACCGTGACGACCGAACTGCGGACGCTGGGCGGGGCGCGGATCGACCTTTGGCAGCAGGTTCTTCGCGGCGACGCGGTGCTGTTTACAGCGGCGGTCACGCTGGTCTGCCTTGGGGCGGACGGCCGGGCGCATCGCTTGCCGGATGCGATCAGGGCGCTTCTGGCCCCGGTTTGATGTTTTTGCATGGCGGCTATGACGCAGGCGTGGGCGGCAATCCGCATCCTGACGAGGATGTGTTGGCAATCCCCCTCAAAACCGGATAGAATCGCCTGTAATAACGGGCCGCGAATGGACCCGATGGCAACGAGCAGGCGTAATGGACACCAACACCCTTGCGATGGCGCAGGAGATTGATTTCTCCTTGCTGGCGCTTTTCGCGCGCGCAACCTTCACCGTGAAACTGGTCATGATCGGGCTGCTGGTCATGTCGGTCTGGTCATGGGCCATCATCCTTCGAAAGCACATGATGTTCCGCGCCGCGCGGGGCGAGGCTTCGGTCTTCGACCGGGCCTTCTGGTCGGGCGAGCCGCTGGACGAGTTGTTCGAGAAGATCGGCCCGGCACCCGAGGGGCAAAGCGAGAAGATTTTTGCTGCGGGCATGATTGAATGGCGGCGCAGCCACAGGCAGGACGGCGGGCTGATCGCCGGGGCGCAATCGCGCATCGACCGCGCGATGGATGTGGCCATCGCGCGCGAAAGTGAACGGCTGAATGCCGGACTGAGTTTCCTCGCAACCGTCGGCTCCACCGCGCCGTTCATCGGTCTGTTCGGCACGGTTTACGGCATCATGCATGCCTTCACCCAGATCGCCGCGACCAAGAACACCGACCTTGCCACCGTGGCGCCGGGGATTGCCGAGGCGCTGATGGCGACCGGCATCGGCCTTGTTGCCGCCATCCCGGCAGTCGTGTTCTACAACAAGCTCAATGCCGACAGCGAACGCATCCTTGGCGGCTATGAAGCCTTCGCCGACGAATTCGCCACCATCCTCTCGCGCCAGCTGGACGCCTGAGCCATGGGGGCCGGGGTAGCCAAGAAATCGGGTGGGGGCGGGCGTCGCGGGCGGCGTCGCGGCCATTCCAGCGCGATGGCGGACATCAACATCACGCCCTTCGTGGACGTGATGCTGGTGCTTCTGATCATCTTCATGGTGGCGGCACCGATGCTGACCGTCGGCGTGCCGGTGAAGCTGCCGGAAACGGCGGCGGCCAGTCTGCCGACCGAACAGGAAAAGCCGCTGGCCATCACCATCGGGGCGGATGGCAAGCTGTTCCTGATGAACAGCGAGGCCGATGAGGCGACGCTTATCCCGCAGCTTCAGGCCATCGCCGCCGAACGGACCTCGGACAAGATCTTTCTGCGGGCCGACGGTTCGGTGCCTTACGAACGCGTGGCGCAGGTGATGGGTGCGCTGAATGCGGCGGGCTTCCGCAATATTGGTCTTGTGACCGACAGCAATGGCCCCTTGATGGGCGCGGCCGCCGGTGGCGGTGCCGCCGAGCCGAACCAGTAGGTGATGCCGATGCTGCGCGCATGGCTGGGCAGGGTCGATAAAAGCGTCTGGATCTCCGGCTCGGGGCATCTGGTCGTGATCCTGTGGGTGCTGTTCGGCGATGTGCTGTTCAGCCCGCCACCGCCGCCCGAACCCGAGGTCATGTCGGTCGATACGCTGACCGAAGCCGAGTTTGCCGCGATGGAGGCGGCATCCGGCGGCGTGGAAAGCACCGCGGAACCGCAGGAGAGTGCGCCCTCCGCATCTGTCCAGCCGCCGGAACGGCCCGAGCCGCCCGCGGCGAGGCCCGAACCACCTGCGCAGGTGGTCGGGGAAACCCCGCCACCCGAACCTGCCCCCCAGCCAGAAGCCGAGCCGTTGCCCGATGAGGTGCCGGTTGCCGAGGTTGCCCAGCCCGAGGAGGTGCCGGAACCTGTGGCGCCGCCTGCGGAGCAGGAACAGCCGGTTGCGGTCATTCCGTCCTCGGCCGTGCCGCGCCCGCGCCCGGCGGCGCGCGTGGCGCCGACGCCAGAGGACGCCCCGGCAGAAGATGTGCCCGAAGCCGAACAGGTGCAGGAGCGTGTGTCCGAAGAGGCGCCGCCCGAAGCCCCGGTGGTGGAACAGGAGCAGGAGGCGACCGCCCCGCCCGAGGCCACGACCGAAGTGGTGACCGAGGCCACGGAAACGCAGGAGGCTCCGCAACTGGCGCCGACTGCTTCGAAACGCCCGCGTGCGCGGCCCGCGAAGCCTGATCCGGTTGCAAAACCCGCAGAACCGGCAAAACCGACCCAGACGGCCAGTTCACAGAACGCGGAACAGTCGCAGGCTGACCGGGCCGCCACCGAAGCGGCACTGGCCGAGGCGCTGGGCGAAGCGACCGAGACACCGGCCCCGAAGCCCGCCAATCAGAACAGCGCGCCGGGGCGCGGGCTTGCGGCCAACGGCCCGCCCATGTCCTCGGGCGAGAAGGATGCCTTGCGCGTGGCGGTGGAACGCTGCTGGAACGTCGGTTCGCTTTCGACCGAGGCACAGCGTGCGATCATCACCATCCACGTTACGGTCGGTGCGGACAAAAAGCCGGTTGCAACATCAATCGAACTGGCAAGTTCCAGCGCGTCGGATGCGGCCACGCGTCAGGCGTTCGAGGCCGCACGGCGTGCGATCCTGCGCTGCGGCTCGCAGGGGTTCCCTCTGCCAGACGAGAAATATGAAACCTGGCGCGAGCTGGAGCTGATTTTCGACAAGGGGAGGATCGGGCTGTGAAGTGGGTTTTCCGTGCGGGCGTTCTTGCTTTGCCGTTGCTTTCGGCACCGGCTGCGGCACTGCCATCCTTCGGGACATGGGATGATGCCCGGTTGGCGGCGGCTGTCGCCCCCTGCTGGAACGTGGCCAGCCTTTCCGAGGGCGCGCGCAGGGCACGCTTCACCGTAGCCTTTACTCTGGACGCGGCGGGCAAGCCAGCAGACAGAAGCTTTCGTCTGGTCGAAAGCACGGCTGGCGGTGCCGTGGGGCAGAGGGCATTTGCGGCGGCCCGCAAGGCCGTGCAGCAGTGTGGCAGGACCGGGCTACCTGTCCCGCCCGGCTGGCGCGGCGGCACGGTGCAGTCGCTGTTTGCTCCGCAGGGCGGGCGCGGCTGATGCGCCGTGCGATATGGATACCGGGCCAACCCGGACGGAACCGGGGAAGGGCTTGCGCGCTTTCCCCTTTTGGACAGGCAGGCTGCTGGCTGAAAAGCAAGCCTGTCGCAGGAACAGGAACGAGGGTCAGATGAACCGTCTCCGCCAAATCTTCACCGCTTTCGTGGCCGTGGCCGCATTGGCCGCCCCGGCGATGATGGCCACCCCGGCCGAGGCGCGGCTTTCCATCACGCTGGGCAGCCCGGTCGTCGAGCCCATGCCTTTCGCCCTGCCGACCTTTGTGGATGAGGGCGGTGCGGGCGATCTTGCGGCACAGATCTCACAGGTCGTGGCCTCCGATCTGGCAGGCACGGGTCTGTTCGAGCAGATCCCGACCACGGCCTATATTCAGCACATCACCTCTTTCGGGGCGCCGGTGTCCTATCCTGACTGGCAGGCGATCAATGCACAGGCGCTGGTGACCGGGGCGGTGCAGGCGTCCGGCGGGCAGGTGGTGGTGAAATTCCGCCTGCATGACGTGTTCGCCAATGCCGAATTCGGCGACGGCCTGCAATTCGTCGGCACGACCGACAGCTGGCGCCGCATGGCGCACAAGGTGGCCGATGCGGTTTACAGCCGTATCACCGGCGAGACCGGCTATTTCGACAGCCGCGTGGTCTTCGTGTCGGAAAGCGGACCGAAGAACCAGCGCCAGAAGCGTCTTGCGGTGATGGATTACGATGGCGCGAATACCAGCTATCTGACGGATTCCTCGTCCATCGTGCTGGCGCCGCGCTTCTCGCCCACGGGGGACCGTATTCTGTTCACCTCCTATTCCTCGGGCTTTCCGCAGATCTACCTGATGGATGTGGGCAGCCTTGCGATCCGGGGCCTGGGCGAGCAGCCGGGCACCATGACCTTTGCACCCCGCTTTTCGCCCGACGGGCGGACAGTGGTGTTCAGCCTTGAACGCGGCGGCAATACCGACATCTATTCGCTGGACACCGGATCAGGGCAACTGTCGCAGCTGACCAATTCGCCAGCCATCGAAACCGCGCCCTCGTTCAGCCCCGATGGCAGCCAGATCGTGTTCGAAAGTGACCGCTCGGGCACCCAGCAGATCTATGTGATGCCCGCGCGCGGCGGAGAGCCGACGCGGATTTCCGGCGGTGCCGGTCGCTATGGCACCCCGGTCTGGAGTCCGCGCGGCGACTATATCGCCTTCACCAAGCAGAACCAGGGTCGCTTCCACATCGGCGTGATGCTGAAGGACGGGACGGAAGAAAAGCTTCTGACCGCTTCCTATCTGGATGAAGGCCCGACCTGGTCGCCCAATGGGCGGGTCATCATGTTCACCCGGCAGGACGCGGGCGGTGAGCCTGCACTTTATTCGGTCGATGTATCGGGGCGCAACCTGCGCAAGGTGCCCACCTCGGGCGCGGCGTCCGACCCGGCATGGTCGCCGTTGCTGCCCTGACCGTAACAAACCTCACGCCGCCGTCGATTCCCCCGGCGGCGGTTCTCTGATAAGCTGGCCCCGTCGAGCTGGCACAACGAAGGACAGAAAAACACATGGCGTATACTGCGAAAGCAATGCTGCTGCTGGCCGTTCTGGGTCTGGCAGCCTGTAACAACCCTGACCGCTATGGCGCGGGCGGGCCGGGCGGCGCCGGGGCCAATGGCGCGGGCGGCATCGGGACCGAGGGGCTGGGCGGACCCAGCGATCCGAACTCGGTGGCCTATTTCAACCAGACCATCGGTGACCGCGTGCTGTTCCTTGTCGATCAATCGACCCTGTCGCCCGAGGCGCAGACCATTCTGGCGCAACAGGCCCAGTGGCTGCAAAGCCATGCCGATTACGCGATCATCGTCGAAGGCCATGCCGACGAGCAGGGGACGCGCGAATACAACCTTGCACTGGGCGCCCGTCGCGCCAGCGCGGTGCAGAACTATCTGATTTCGCAGGGCGTGGCGGCCCATCGGATGCGGACCATTTCCTACGGCAAGGAACGCCCGGTCGAGGTTTGCCCCTCGGAAGCCTGTTTCTCGAAGAACCGTCGTGCGGTGACGGTGCTGTCGATGGGCGCGGGGGCCTGAGCGGATGAACCTGCGTTTCGCGGCGCTCGCCCTGCTGCTGATGTCCGGTTCCGCCTTTGCGCAGGACCGGGCGCAGACGCTGGCCGACATCAAGGCCGAGCTTGCGGCGTTGAACGCACAGTTCACCGGCCTCAAGCAGGAACTGATCACTACGGGGGCCATCCAGAACGGGGCAGCAGGCGGCAATGCGCTGCAACGGCTCGATTCCATCGAGGCGGCGCTGATGCGGCTGACCGCGCAGACCGAACAGGTGGAACTGAAAGTGAACCGCGTGGTCAGCGACGGCACCAACCGCATCGGGGATCTGGAATTCCGGGTGACCGAGCTTGAGGGCGGCGATGTCGGATCGCTGCCGCCAGCGCAACCCTTGGGCGGGGGCGATGCGCCCGCCCCTGTCGCAACCGCCCCGACCGCCGGGGGGCCCGAGCTTGCTGTGGGCGAACAGGCAGACTTTGACCGAGCCAAGGAGGTGCTCGGTCAGGGTGACTTTCGCACCGCCGCGGAGAAGTTTGGTGCCTTTGCCACGGCCTATCCGGGCAGCCCCCTGATGCAGGAGGCGCAGATCCTGCGGGGGGACGCTCTGCAACAGGTGGGTGATACCGCCAATGCGGCGCGGGCTTGGCTCGATGCCTTTTCGGCGCAGCCCGAGGGGCCGAAGGCTGGCGATGCGCTGGTGCGTCTCGGGCAGGGGCTGGCCGATCTGGGGCAGGTCTCGGATGCCTGTGTGACCTTGCAGGAAGTCGGCACGCGCTTTCCCGGTTCCACCGCCGCAGCCGAGGCGCAGGGCAAGATTGCGGCACTGGCCTGCCAGTGACCGGCCTGACCGACGCCGCGCTGCTGGAGGCTGTGCGTCACACCTTTGACAGGGCGCGGTCAGATCCGGCCGCGCCTTTTCGCATCGGAGTGGCCGTGTCGGGCGGTGGCGATTCGCTGGCGCTGTTGCATCTCTTGCACCTTGTGGCGCCAGATGCGGGATATGACCTCCACGCTGTGACGGTTGACCATGGCTTGCGGCCCGAGGCGGCGGCCGAGGCAGCGCAGGTCGCTGACTTCTGCGCCGGGTTGGGTCTGCCACATGACACGTTGCGCTGGTCCGGGCCGCAGCCGACCGGCAATCTGATGGATCAGGCCCGCCGTGCGCGTCTGGATCTGATCGCCGGTTGGGCACGGGCGCGCGGGATCGGCCATGTCGCGCTGGGCCATACGGCGGACGACCGGGCCGAGAGCTTTCTGATGAACCTTGCGCGCGCTTCTGGGTTGGACGGGCTGTCGGGAATGCGTGCGGTCTGGGCCGATGCCGGCGTGATCTGGCACCGCCCGCTGCTGGGGCAGACCCGCGCCGCGCTGCGCGATTATCTGCGGGGCCAAGGAATCGGGTGGATCGACGACCCCAGCAATGACAATGACCGCTTCACTAGGGTTAAGGCCCGACGCGCGCTGCGCGCGCTGGCGCCGCTGGGGATCACGGTTGAGCGGCTGTCGGGGACGATCGACAACCTTGCAGTCGTGCGCGCCACGCTGACCGGTGTGACGGCGCAGTTCGCGCGGGGAATAAGAGAGGAGTCTGGCGCGCTGGTCCTGCCGCGCGACTTATGGGCGGGCTGGCCCGAGGAGATTCGCCGCCGTCTGCTCATTTGCGTGATCCGCTGGATGAATGGCGCCAGCTACCCGCCTCGCGCAGCACAGATCGCGGCACTGGCCGCCGGGCTGGACCTCGGGCGCGATGCCACGCTCGCTGGGGTGCGCTTTCGTGCAAGGGGCGATCATGTGCTGATCACCCGCGAAGCCCGCGCCACCATGCCGCCAGTGGTCTGGGGCATGACATGGGATCATCGCTGGCAGGTGCAAGGTCCTGGCGGTGAGAGCCTGCATATCGCGGCTCTGGGTGCCGAGGGCTTGCGCCAATGCCCCGACTGGCGGCAAAAAGGCCCGCGCGAGGCGCTGATCGTCAGCCCGGCGGTCTGGCATAAGGATCGGCTGATTGCTGCCCCGTTGGCCCGGAACGAGCCGGAATGGGGTGCGACTCTCGGCCCATCCTTCGGAATGTTCATCTTGGCGCATTGAACCCCCGCGCCAGATGTCTATTTTAGGGCAAAAGATGCGGCAGGGGTCACCCGCGCCGCCCCCTTTAGGAGTTCCTCGTGGGCAACGCACGCAATATCGCTTTCTGGGTGGTCCTGTTCCTGCTGATTCTGGCGCTGTTCAACATGTTCAGCGGCAATACGACCACCACGGCCTCGCGCAATCTTTCCTATTCTGAATTCATCGCGCGGGTCGATCAGGGGCAGGTCTCCAGTGTCACGCTGGATGGCGAGCGGGTGATCGTTCGCGGCAAGGACGGCAATACCTATTCCACCATCAAGCCGCAGGGCGAAGAAGTCACTGATCGCCTGATCGACAAAGGCGTCGAGGTGCGGGCCGAACCGCAGGAGCAATCGGGCTTCCTCAACCTGCTCAGCCTCTGGCTACCCTTCCTGATCCTCATCGGTATCTGGATCTTCTTCATGAACCGGATGCAGGGCGGCGGGCGTGGCGGTGCCATGGGCTTCGGCAAGAGCCGGGCGAAGCTGCTGACCGAAAAGCATGGCCGCGTGACCTTCGATGACGTGGCCGGCATCGACGAGGCCAAGGAAGAGCTGGAAGAGATTGTCGAATTCCTGCGCAACCCTCAGAAGTTTTCGCGTCTCGGCGGCAAGATCCCCAAAGGTGCGCTGCTGGTCGGTCCCCCCGGCACGGGTAAAACCCTGCTCGCGCGCGCCATCGCGGGTGAGGCGGGCGTGCCGTTCTTCACCATCTCGGGTTCCGACTTCGTGGAAATGTTCGTTGGGGTCGGTGCATCCCGTGTGCGCGACATGTTCGAACAGGCGAAGAAGAACGCGCCTTGCATCGTGTTTATCGACGAGATCGACGCCGTGGGCCGTGCGCGCGGCGTGGGTATCGGCGGCGGCAATGACGAACGCGAACAGACACTGAACCAGCTTCTGGTCGAGATGGACGGGTTCGAGGCAAATGAAGGTGTGATCATCGTCGCGGCGACCAACCGTAAGGATGTGCTGGACCCGGCGCTGCTGCGCCCCGGCCGCTTCGACCGCCAGATCCATGTGCCGAACCCCGACATCAAGGGCCGCGAGAAGATCCTGACCGTGCACGCCCGCAAGGTGCCGCTTGGCCCCGATGTGGACCTGCGCACCATTGCGCGTGGCACGCCGGGCTTTTCGGGCGCTGACCTCATGAACCTCGTGAACGAGGCGGCGCTGATGGCTGCCCGTGTCGGACGCCGCTTCGTCACCATGGATGACTTCGAGAATGCGAAGGACAAGGTGATGATGGGGGCGCAGCGCCGGTCCATGGTGCTGACGCAGGACCAGAAGGAAAAGACTGCCTATCATGAGGCTGGCCACGCAATCGTCGGCATGGCGCTGCCGAAATGCGACCCGGTCTACAAGGCGACGATCATTCCGCGCGGCGGCGCCCTTGGTATGGTGGTTAGCCTGCCCGAAATGGACCGGCTGAACATGCACAAGGACGAGGCCAAGCAGAAGATCGCCATGACCATGGCGGGCAAGGCGGCCGAGATCATCAAATACGGCGAGGAAGGCGTATCCTCCGGTCCCGCCGGCGATATCCAGCAGGCCAGCAGCCTGGCGCGCGCCATGGTGATGCGCTGGGGCATGTCGGATGCCGTGGGCAATATCGACTATGCCGAAGCGCATGAAGGCTATCAGGGCAATACCGCCGGTTTCTCGGTTTCCGCTCATACCAAGGAAATGATCGAGAACGAGGTGAAGCGACTGATCGACGACGGATACGAATCGGCGCGGCAGATCCTGATCGAGAAATCGGAAGAGTTTGAACGGTTGGCCAAAGGGCTTCTGGAATATGAAACCCTGACCGGCGACGAGATCCGCAAGGTCGTTGCGGGCGAAGTTCTCGGCGATGATGACAGCGCGCCGGGGGATGGCGGATCGTCGGTTCTGGCGATTCCCAAGACCAAGCCCAAGACGCCGAAGTCCGACGGCGGGCTGGAGCCAGAGCCGTTGGCTTGACAGTCAGCGCGAACAAAGGCTGGAACCCCGGAGCTTGTGCAAAGTTCCGGGGTTTGCATTTGCGACCGACGCTGAAACTGATCGGGCAGATCGGTGCATTGCCCGCCGCTGCCGGTAGTGGAGCTGGGATGATGTGCCGACGCTGCGGCCGAGTCGCTCCGGGCCGTCTTTTCGCGTCGGCACCTGACCGGACTGGATAACGCGCCTGCCATGCTGGACGCGGCGCAGCCTGCCGAAACCGAGGATTGGCAGCCGCGGCGCCACCGGCGCTCATCTTTTCCAATGTGGGGCTGCAACTGCTGCCTGATCACGCACGGCTGATCCTGCATCCGGCGGCTTCTGTCACCCGTGGATGCCGCGTTGGCGTTGGAACCCACATATATGCAGCGGTTTGAGGCGGTGGCCGAAGTGACAGCCATGCGTCGGTTTCCTGCGCGGTTCTGCCAAGCTGGGGCAGCCCGCTACCGCCGCTTGCGATGCAGCGCTGGTGCTGGCTTTTCCGCGGTTGCCCGGCGGCGCCTTGATGCCGTTCCGCCGGGTGTTCTTTGTGCTCGTCAAAGGATGAAGTCGCTGGCGCGCAGCACTGACAGCCCCAGCACATCCACCGCGAAATCCGCCCTCGTGTCGCCGTCGAGGTCGATGAAGGCGCGCGATCCTGTAGCCGTGGTGATGAAACGTGCCTCACCTGCCTGACCGCTGAAGGCTGTGGTGCCGATGAAGGTGCCGGTGGCGATCACCTGATCGAAATTCAGCTTGTCGCCCTCCGCGCGGCTGAAATCAGCGATCAGGTCATGGGGCGCGCCTGCAGCGCTTTCGCCGCGCGCGATATATTTGAACTCGTCCGCCCCCGCGCCGCCGAACAGCCGGTCGGCGCCTTCGCTGCCGATCAGCACATCGTCGCCCGCATCGCCACGCAGGGTGTCGTGGCCATCGTTGCCGAAAAACAGGTCGTTGCCTTCCCCGCCGTCCAGCACATCGTTACCGTCGCCGCCATAAAGGATGTCGCGCTGCGCGCCGCCAGTTACCGTATCGTTGCCAGCACCGCCATCCAACTGGTTGACGCCCTCGCCGCCGAAGATACGGTCACGCCCGGCGCCGCCCGAAATGACATCGCGGCCTGCATCGCCATAAAGCCGGTCATTGCCGTCTTCGCCCCTGATGGTGTCATTGCCACTGCCACCATAGGCGGTATCGTTTCCACCGCCCATCTTCAGCAAGTCATGGCCATCGCGTCCGTCGAAACGGTTGGCGTTGAAGGCATTGCTTTCCGGCAAATCCGTGATCTTGTCATTGAAATCGCTGCCCCGGACATTGTTCACACCAGTGATGCGATCCCCCTCGGCATCGCCGCCAAAGCTGGTGCTGGTGTCGCCCGAGATCAGCCGCACGTCCACCGCCGCGGATGATCCCGTGTAGAACACCCAGTCCGTGCCGTCAGCGCCACCCGAGATCGAATCGGCGCCCGCGCCCCCGATCAGTGTGTCGCTTCCACCACCACCGGAGAGCGTATCGATACCGGCCCCGCCGTCCAGCAGGTCGTTGCCGTCAGCGCCGCCCATGTCATCGCGTCCGGCCCCGCCATAGATCGTGTCATCCCCTGTTGCACCGAACAGCGTATCATCATCGCCTGCCCCGTCGCGGGAGGGATCGCCGTAAAGGATGTTGTCCAGTTCGTTGCCGCTGATCCAGTCTTCGCCCGAGGAACCGCTCGCATTTTCTATGGCGCCATGCACCACAAGCGAGGTGCCCCAGTTCCCGATATGGTAGAAGAAGCCACGCGCCTGACTGGATACGCCGTTTTCGACATAGCCGTCGAGCCGGATGGATGTCGGAAGCGCGTAGCTGCCCTGAAAGATCAGCCAGTCCTTGCCCGACCCGTCGTCGGTTTGCGTCCGGCTTTTGCCGGGGCTTTCGTCAATCACATAGATATTGTTCGCCATGGGTGCTTTCCTCACGCGGGCACAAAGCTCGACTGACCGGAGAATGGCATATCGGTTGACCTTGCGCTTGCTCTGATCGGGGTATGCGGATTCCTCCTCGTGTGTCGGTTTCGGAAGTGCGATTTTCCTGAAGGGAAAACTTCCTTACAGGCGCGCGGATTTCCGATCGGAAACGGCGACTGGCGATTTTGCGTTGGCTTAGGTCGGAATCCGTCCTGTGGCACCCTGTTCATGTCGGTATCGTGCGACCCATGCCAGAGCGGGTGCCACACCCAAGGGAGAAGAAGAATGGCCTTCAAGACCGACATCGAGATTGCGCGCGAAGCAAACAAGAAGCCGATTCAAGAGATCGGCTCCAAGCTTGGCATTCCGACCGAACATCTGCTGCCCTATGGCCATGACAAGGCCAAGGTGAGCCAGGATTTCATCAAGAGCCTTGCGGGCAAGCCCGATGGCAAGCTGGTGCTGGTGACGGCGATCAACCCGACCCCGGCAGGCGAGGGCAAGACCACCACCACCGTGGGTCTGGGCGATGGTCTGAACCGCATCGGCAAGAAAGCGGTGATCTGCATCCGCGAAGCCTCGCTTGGCCCGAACTTCGGGATGAAGGGTGGCGCGGCCGGGGGCGGCATGGCGCAGGTCGTCCCGATGGAGGAAATGAACCTCCACTTCACCGGCGATTTCCACGCCATCACCAGCGCGCACAACCTGCTGTCGGCGATGATCGACAACCACATCTACTGGGGCAACACGCTGGGCATCGACGAACGCCGCGTGGTGTGGCGTCGCGTGATGGACATGAATGACCGTGCACTGCGTGACATCGTGGTCAGCCTCGGCGGCGTGTCGAACGGCTTCCCGCGTCAGACCGGGTTTGACATCACCGTGGCCTCCGAAGTCATGGCGATCCTCTGCCTGTCGAATGATCTGGAAGACCTCCAGCGCCGTCTGGGCGACATCGTGGTGGCCTATACTCGCGAGAAGAAGCCGATCTACTGCCGCGACATCAAGGCCGACGGCGCGATGACGGTTCTGCTGAAAGACGCGATGCAGCCGAACCTCGTGCAGACGCTGGAAAACAACCCGGCCTTCGTGCATGGCGGCCCCTTCGCCAATATCGCCCACGGCTGCAACTCGGTCATCGCCACCAAGACCGCGCTGAAACTGGGCGAATATGTGGTGACCGAAGCCGGCTTCGGCGCGGACCTTGGAGCCGAGAAGTTCTTCGACATCAAGTGCCGCAAGGCGGGGCTGAAGCCTTCGGCCGCCGTGATCGTGGCGACCGTGCGCGCGATGAAGATGAACGGCGGCGTCGCCAAGGCCGATCTGGGCACCGAGAATGTGGATGCCGTGAAGAAAGGTTGCCCGAACCTTGGCCGTCATATTTCCAACGTGAAGGGCTTTGGCGTGCCGGTTGTGGTCGCCATCAACCACTTCTACAGCGACACCGATGCCGAAGTGCAGGCCGTGAAGGACTATGTGGCCGCACAGGGCGCCGAGGCGATCCTCTGCAAGCACTGGGCGCAGGGTTCGGCCGGCATCGAGGATCTGGCCAAGAAGGTCGTGCAACTGGCTGAAAGCGGTGCCGCCAACTTCTCGCCGCTTTACCCCGACGAAATGCCGCTGTTCCAGAAGATCGAAACCATCGCCAAGCGCATCTATCATGCCGACGAGGTGCTGGCCGACAAGTCGATCCGTGATCAGCTCAAGACCTGGGAAGCTGCGGGCTACGGCCATCTCCCGATCTGCATGGCGAAGACGCAATACAGCTTCACCACTGACCCGAACCTCCGTGGCGCACCCACTGGCCATTCGGTTCCGGTGCGCGAAGTGCGCCTGTCTGCCGGTGCGGGCTTCATCGTGGTGATCTGCGGCGAGATCATGACCATGCCGGGCCTGCCGAAAGTCCCGAGCGCCGAGGTCATCCGCCTGAACGATCAGGGCTTCGTCGAAGGCCTGTTCTGATCACGGACCGGGGCCGCCTTGCCATCGCCCCCGCGAGGGATTACCTCGCGGGAAACTCACTGGAGGTTGCGATGAAGGCCCCGTCCGACTGCCATAGCATGACCGAACTGCGCGCCGAAATCGACGCGCTTGACGCTCAGATCGTGGCACTCTTCAAGCGGCGGTCCGGTTACATCGACCGGGCCGCCGAACTCAAACCCGCCGAGGGGCTGCCCGCCCGGATCGACGCGCGCGTCGAGGAGGTTGTGGCCAAGGTCCGTGCGAGGGCCGAGGCCGAGGGGCTGGACCCGGCGCTGATCGAATCGCTCTGGCGGCAGTTGATCGACTGGTCGATCGCCCGCGAGGAAAAAGTGCTGGGGGCCTGACCCCCGAAGGGTCGGAAATGACGGCAACCCTGATTGACGGCAAGGCCATTGCGGCCCGCATGGTGGAAGAGGTCCGCGCCGAGGCGACAGAGCTTGCCGCGAAGGGCTGGGCGCCAAGGCTGGTTTCCATCTCGGTAGGCGATGTGGCGGCGGCGGAACTCTATGTCCGAAACCAGCAACGGCAGGCCGAGGCTGCGGGACTGGCGTTCGAGGCGCGCAATTATCCTGAAACCATCAGCCTTGAGCAATTGACCGGCGTGATGATCGGCCTGAACGCCGATCCGCGGGTCAATGGCATCATCATACAGCGGCCGCTTCCGACGCATATCCCTGTGAAGGCACTGCAAAAGGCCGTTCACCCGCTGAAGGATGTCGAGGGGATGCACCCTTCCTCCATCGGCAATATCGTTTACAATGATCTGGCGCTTGGCCCCTGCACCGCTGTCGCGGCGGTGGAGATACTGAAGACGCTGCCCCTGAACATCGAGGGGCTGGACGTCTGTGTGATCGGTCATAGCGAGATCGTGGGCAAGCCCATCGCCTTTCTGATGATGGGGCTGGGGGCCACGGTCACCGTCTGCCACCACATGACCCGGCAGGTGGCGGTTCACAGCCGCGCCGCCGATGCGGTCTTCGTTGCGGTGGGCAAGCCCGGCCTTGTCACCGGCGAGATGCTGAAGCCCGGTGCCGCGCTGATCGACATCGGCATCAACCGGGTCGAAGGCAAGACCGTGGGTGACGCCGATTTCGAAAGCTGCGCCAAGGTTGCGGGCTGGATCACCCCGGTTCCCGGTGGTGTCGGTCCGGTGACGGTGGCGACCCTTCTGAAAAACGCGGTTCTGGCGACCCGCATGCAAATGGATCATTACAGCGCCGCCTTCGCGGTCGAACGGTAGGGAGAACGGACATGACGGCGGCAATCATTGACGGCAAGGCTTTTGCGGCCAAGGTGCGGGGCGAGGTGGCAGCCCATGTCGCGCGCCTGAAGGAAGAACACGGCATCCAGCCCGGTCTCGCGGTTGTGCTGGTCGGCGAAGACCCGGCGAGCCAGGTCTATGTGTCATCGAAAGGCAAGCAGACGGTCGAGGCTGGCATGGCCTCGTTCGAGCACAAGCTGGAGGCTGATACCTCGGAGGCTGATCTGCTGGCGTTGATCGACCGGCTGAACAAGGATCCGAAGGTGCATGGTATCCTCGTGCAATTGCCGCTGCCGGGGCATCTGAACTCTGAGCTGGTGATCAACTCGATCGACCCTGCCAAGGATGTGGATGGCTTCCACATCTCGAACGTGGGCCTGCTGGGCACCGGGCAGAAAAGCATGGTGCCCTGCACGCCGCTCGGCTGTCTGATGATGCTGCGCGACCATCACGGCAAGCTTGCGGGCATGAATGCGGTCGTGGTGGGCCGGTCCAACATCGTCGGCAAGCCGATGGCGCAACTGCTGCTGGGCGACAGTTGCACCGTGACCATCGCGCATAGCCGCACCAAGGATCTGGCCGCCGTCTGCCGTGGCGCCGACATCCTCGTCGCCGCCGTCGGTCGCCCCGAGATGATTACCGGCGAGTTCGTGAAACCCGGCGCCACCGTGATCGACGTGGGTATCAACCGCATCGAACGCGACGGCAAGACCAAGCTGGTTGGCGACGTTGAATTCGCCTCGGCCGCCGCCGTGGCCGGTGCCATCACCCCGGTGCCCGGCGGTGTCGGGCCGATGACCATTGCTTGCCTTCTGGCCAATACGCTCACCGCCTGTTGCCGGGCCAACGGGCTTTCAGAGCCGTCCGGCCTGACGGCGTGATAAATATATGACGGCCCGCGGTAAACCTGTGGCTTAAATGCATGTCCCGTCCGGGCTGACCGGACGGACAGATTGCGCCTCGCTGCGATTGCATCTATCCCTTCGGATAGGTTGTAAGTGTTTCTGGTGCAGATGGCTGCTTTCCTCGCCACATTGATTGCTGACTTCCGCAGCAGGGTTCCTCTTGTCGCATGGGCAGTGGTTACACTGACCATCGGAATATCGGGTCCTTTCGGAAGCTACGTCGCGCTTGATCTGCCTGCGCGGCTGCTGTTCTGGGGCGTGATCGCCGCCATGGGCATTTCGGTCGGCGCAGCGATCCGTGCCTTCGTTCATACCGTCATCGGGCTGAGCGACCTGCAACGCGGGGCGTTTCTTGTGGCGGTGATGTCAACGCTGATCATGACGTTGCCGCTACATGCTCTGGCAGACCGGATGTTCGATCCTGACAAGGCGACTGCACCGAACCTGCCGGATATCGCGCTGTTCATATTTGCCACATCGCTTGGCATCGGGGCATTTCGCCATTCGCGCGAGATGCGACCAGAGGAAGAGGCCAGCACTCTGGTCCCGCTTGCACCGGAACCGCCGGATGACGATTCGCAGGCGGCGCAACTTCCGCGTGTAGTGCAGCGCCTCGACCCTGAGCTGCACGGACGTCTGATAGCGATGTCCGTGCGCGATCATTATGTCGATGTCTATACCTCGCAGGGCAAGGGCAGTCTGCTGATGCGGTTTGCGGATGCGATGGACGAAACCGGCGAAGAAGAGGGCGTGCAGATTCACCGCTCGCATTGGGTATCCTGGGGAGCCATCAAGGGGGTCGAGCGCGAAGCCGGCCGGATCTGGGTGCGTCTGTGTCCCGAGTTGCGCCTGCCGGTCAGCCGCACTCACCGCGACAAGCTGGAAGAACGCGGTCTGCTTTGAGCGGCAGCCGCATAGGGCAGCGCCAGACAGCGCCGCCCTGTGGCAATCGCCAATGCGTCAGGCCCCATCAAAGCCGCCAGTTCGGTTGCGCCGCAATCCAGCCCGCCGGTGTAAGTGCCATAGGCGGGCAGGATCAGCCGGGCGGGATCTGACAGCAGGAAACAGGGGCGACGCTGCCCGGCGAGCGTCAGTTTCGGATGATAATGTCCCGAAACCTCGGCGGACGCATCGGAAGCCGCGATATGGCGAAAGTGCAATCGCCCGATGCGCCTTTCCGCCAAATGGCTGCCGCCGATGGTGCCGGGGCCGGGGTCGTGATTGCCTTCGATCCACAACCAGTCCCGCCCCGCCATCAGCCGCAAGAGCCACAGCCGATCTTCCGGCTCCATCTCGTCACTTGCAGCGAGGTCATCAAAGCTGTCGCCCAGACAGATCACCCGCCTCGCCCCGGTGGTCTCTAGATCGGCGTCAAGCCGCCCCAGCGTCGCCCGCGTCTCATAGGGTGGCAACAGACTCCCGCCGCGCCGCGCCAGACGTGCCGATTTGCCGAAATGCAGGTCCGATACGACAAGCAGATGCTCTTCCGGCCAATGCAGCGCGCCCGAGGGCAGCGCCCGCAGCGCATGGCCGACAAAGGTGAAGGCAAGGGCTTCCATGCCTCCGATCTGCCGCAGCGCGGCCCGTTTTGCAACTTTGCTTCTTGGCTAAATACTCACCTTTGCGACAGCGCCACTTGGTACTCAGCGCAGGCTATCGCGCAGCGCCTCGCCATAAAGGATCATGGTGCAATCGCGTCCCGCGGCGGCATCCGCCACAGCGGATCGCATACCAGCCGCATCCGCCACTCCGATGACCTGCCAGCCGCAGGCGCGCGCGATCGCGCCAAGGTCAGGCGTCAGGATGTCCACACCCAGCGGCGGCACGTTCTGCGCGATCATGGCGGACTTGATTTCGCCATACCCCTTGTTGTCATAGCACAGCAAGATGACCGGCGCGCAGGCTTCAACGGCCGTGGTCAGTTCGGCCAGCGTGAATTGCAAGCCGCCATCGCCGATCAGCGCCAGCACCGGCTGCCCTTCGGCCAGTGCGGCGCCAGTCGCGGCGGGCAGGCCGTAGCCGAGCGTACCAAAGCCGGTGGCCGAGTTGAAATAGCCCCCCGGTCGCCCTGCCGCGAAGCCCATGTTGCCAGCATAGACCGCCTGCGTGCTGTCACCCACGATCAGCGCACCGGGCAGCGTGTCCCGCAGAAGATCCAGCAAGGCCAGATCGCCGCGAAGTGGCGCAGGCAGGGCGGAAAGTCCGGTTTGCGCGGCGGCGGCGCGGGCGGCGCCATCCTGCGTGTCGCGCGGGGTGATGGCGGCAAGCAGCGCGGCTGTGCCTTCACCTGCGTCGCCGGTCAGGATCAGGTCGGGGACCTTGCCGCGATGGGTTTGCACCGGGTCGATGTCCAGCCGGATCAGCCGTCCGGGGATGGCGAAACCACCATCTTCATACATGTCGTAATCGGTCGGCCCCAGCTCGGTACCCACCGCCAGCACCACATCCGCCCCGGCGATCAGCGCGCGGGTTTCCGGCATCGAAGCGGTCAGCGTCACCGCCAGCGGATGCCCCGGCGGCAGGATGCCGCGTGCGTTGGTCGTCATCACCAGCGGCGCATCCAGCGCTTCGGCCAAAGCGGGCAGGGCGGTCGCACGGGTGGCACCGCCGCCTGCAAGGATCACCGGCGCGCGAGCCGCAGACAGCATCGCCGCCGCCTCGGCCACCGCCGATTGTGCCGGGGCAGGGCGCGGGGTGCGCGCGGGTTTGGGCAGGGGCAGGTGCCCGGCCGGGGCCAGCATCACGTCGATGGGAAGCTCCAGATGCACGGGCCGCGGGCGGCCACCCTCGAAAAGCGCGAAAGCCTGCGCCAGCGCGGTGGCCAGTTCTTCGGGGCGGTGAACGGTGCGGCTGAAGGCGCTGACCCCGGCGACCATGGCCTGCTGGTTCGGCAATTCGTGCAGCCAGCCCTCGCCCGAGCCCATGCGGCCATGGGCGTTGACGGTGGAAATCACCAGCATCGGCACCGAATCCGCGTAGGCCTGCCCCATAGCGGTCAGGATATTCGTCATGCCGGGGCCGGAGATGATGAAACACACGCCCGGCCGCCCACTGGCGCGGGCATAGCCATCGGCCATGAAGCCCGCCCCCTGTTCGTGGCGCGGCGTGACATGGCGGATGCCGCTGCCCGAAAGGCCACGGTAAAGCTCGATCGTATGCACACCGGGGATGCCGAAAACGGTGTCCACCCCATAGGCGCGCAGGGCCTGCGTCAGCCAGACGCCGGTCGAGATGTCGGTGCTCATCGGTTACTTCGCTTTCCGCAATTGCCAGAGGGTCTTGCCCAGGATCACCGCCACCACGATGGCGATCAGCACCACCGAGATTGCGGCGATGGCCGGGTCGATATTGTCGCGCAGCCCCATCCACATCAGCCGCGGCAGCGTCACCGCATTGACCGAGGTGATGAACAGCGTCACGCCGATCTCCTCCCATGACAGCACGAAGGTCAGGAACAGCGCGGTCAGCAGGGTAAAGCGGATATTGGGCAGGATCACCCCGAACACCCGCGTCAGCACGCCGGCACCCATGGACCGCGCCGCAAGGTCGATGCGGCGGTCAAGCTGCGACAGTGCGACCGAGATCAGCACGACGGCGAAGGGGGCGATCATCACCGCATGGGCCAGCGCCACCCCGGCCCAGGTGTCATAGGCGACGATGCCGTTCACCTTCGACAGCGTGATGAGGAAGAAATAAAGCGTCAGCGCCGAAACGACCGGCGGCGCCACCATCGGCAGCAGGGCCAAGCCCATCAACAGCCCGGCAAAACGCGGCTGCAACATCCAGATTCCCAGCGCGAAGGCCGTGGCCAGCGCCGTTGCCACCGCTGAGGCGACTAGGCCGATGCGGATGGACAGCCAGATGCCCTCGGCCCAGACCGGCTTGTCGATCAGGCTGCGGTAATGCCGCAGCGACCATTCGGCATCGGGGACAGACAGATAGCGGTTCGGGGTAAAGCTGACCGGGATCACCGCGATCAGCGGCATCAGCAGGAACACCGCGATCAGCGCCGCAAGGATCAGCGGGATCGGGCCGGGGCGAAGCTGGATCATCGGGCGGCTCCTTTCGTCTGGCGCAGCATCAAGGCCAGCAGGGCGCCGACGGCGATCATCAGGATCACGCTGATCGCGGCGCCAAGGCCCCAGTCCGGGCTTTGGAAGATGCGCAGATAGATCAGCTCTGCCACCATCACGCTGCGCCCGCCGCCAAGGATCGCCGGGGTGACGAAGAAACCCAGTGCGAAGACGAAGACCAGCAGCACGGCGCCAAGGATGCCGCTTTTCGTCATCGGCACGAAAACCTGCCAGAAGATGCGCGCACGGCTGGCCCCCATGCCGCGCGTGGCCATCAGCACACGCTCATCCACTGCGCGCATCGACGAGGCGAGCGGGAAGACCGCGAAGGGGATCAGGAAATGCACCATCCCCAGCACGACGCCAAATTCGTTGCGCACAAGCGTCAAGGGTTCGGAAATGATGCCAATCGTTTGCAGCCAGCCATTGACCAGCCCCTTGTTCGACAGAAGTGCCAGCCAGCCGAAGGCCCGCGTCAGCACCGAAATCCAGAAGGGGATGAGGATGCACAGTTCCACCACCAGCCGCGCCACCGGACCGCCGCGCACCCAGACCAACGTCATCACATAGGCCGCCGCGACCGACAGCACCGTCACCAGCGCGCAGATGCGCAGCGTGCGCCAGACCACCCCCAGCACCAAAGGATCGGTCAGCGCGGTGCGATACTGCCCAAGGCCGGGTTCGGGCAGGGTCACGCTCCATTGCATGACGCCAAGGAAGGGCACCAGATAGGCCGCGCCGAGCAACAGCAGCAGCGGGCCAAGCAGCAGGATGTGGCGTGAGGTCATGGCTATTCCAGTTCTGGGCCGCCCCCGGCACATGGCCGGGGACGGCGAAGGACTCAGGCCGAGATGATCTTGAGGTATTCGTCCAGCGCCGGGCCGTAGTTTTCTTCATACCACGTCATGTCGAGCGGGATCTGAACCGCGAAATTCGCCGGATCCACGGGGTTATACCGCGCGTCCTCGGCGGGCAGCATCGCATCCGCTGCCGGATTGGCCGGGCCTTGCCCCAACATGCGGAACATGACGATCTGCTTTTCGGGGTCTTGCGCCGAGGCGATGAACTGCATTGCGGCGGCCGTGCCACCCGGATTGCCCTTCACCACACCCATGGCACCGGGCGCGATCAGGCCCTGATCCCAGATGAAGGCCACGTCGCCCTCGCTGTCTTCCTCGATCAGCTTCGCGCGGGTTGACCAGATCAGCGCCATCGACGCCTCGCCGTTCAGGAGGATCGACTGGCTTTCCGAACCACCACCCCAGAAGGCCACCACATTGTCCTTGAAGGCGGCGATCTTGTCATGCGCGCGCTTGAGGTCGAGCGGATAAAGCGCATCGGGCGCCACGCCATCGGCCAGCAACGCCGCCTCCCACATGCCTGCGCCCCATTTATACATACTGCGCTTGCCGGGGAATTTCTCGGTATCGAAGAAATCCGCCATGGATTTCGGCGGGTTGTCTTTGAACTTCGTCGCATCATAGGCGATGATGTAGCTGTAGAAATAGCTGGAGGCCGAATGGTCCCAGCCGAAGCCGGGGCGCATCTTGCCCTTATCGACCACGGTGTAGTCGATTTTCTCCATCATGTCCTTCTTGCCCAAAGCCTCGGCCGAGAAGGGATCGACATCCACGATGTCCCAGGACGGTTTGCCGCTTTCGACCTGCGCCGCGATGGCGCCTTCGGTCGGGCCGGAGCCGTCCTGCTTCACGGTGATGCCAGTCGCTTCGAGGAATGCCTTGCCGTAAGCCTCGTCATAGGCGGTGCCGGCGTCGCCGCCCCAGTTGACGAAGACCAGTTCCTTGGTTTCAGCCATTGCCGGGGTGGCGCGCAGGCCAAGCGCCGATGTGCCCAAAAGCAACGCAAGCCCGGTGGTGAAATCGCGGCGCGAGATCTGGCCGCGTTTCAGCCGGGTTTGCAGGATGTCCACGCAGTCACGTTCAAAAGGACCGTTCATTGCTATCTCCCTGTTATTGTTCGGTCTTACAGGTGCCGCCCGTGGCAGGGCGGATCGTCAAAGCAGAAAGCCGCGCGCGGGGTCCCATGTGGCCCAGACGGCCGCACCGGGGGCGAGGCCCTCGGGCAGGCTGGCGGTGGGTTGATGCAGGACCAGCGCCACACCGCCCGGCGTTTGTAGCGAAAGCCGGGTCTCGGCGCCCAGATAGGTCAGGTCTTGCAGCGTGGCGGCAATGGCATTGCCTTCGGTGGGCTCGGCCAGGGAAAGCGCCATGTATTCAGGCCGGATTGCCAGATCCCCCTCAGGGGCATCGGTCTGGACCGCGCGGCCCTCGATCCGGCCACCGCTGACCGGCAGGATGTTGATGTCGCCCAGAAACTCGGCCACGAAACGATTGGCCGGGCGTTCGTAAACCTCGCGCGGGGCGGCAAGCTGTTGCAGGCGACCACGCTCGAAGATGGCAACGCGCGAGGATAGCGCCAGCGCCTCTTCCTGATCATGGGTCACGAAAACGAAAGTGGTGCCGGTGTCGCGGTGGATGCGGCGCATTTCATCCTGCATCTGGCCGCGCAGGTTCTTGTCGAGTGCCGAGAAAGGCTCGTCCAGCAACAGGACCGGCGGCTCATAGGCCAGCGCGCGGGCGAGTGCCACGCGCTGCTGCTGGCCCCCCGACAGGCCGGCGGGGCGTTTGTGGCCATGGCCGCCAAGACCCACCATTTCCACCATCTCGGCCACGCGGCGTTTGACCTCGGTCGCGCTCCGGCCCTGCACTTTCAGCGGAAAGGCGATGTTGTCCTCGACCGACATATGCGGGAACAGGGCATAGCCCTGAAACACCATGCCGAAACCGCGCGCCTCTGGCGGCATCGCCGTCATGTCGCGGCCATCCAGCGTCAGGCGTCCAGACGTGGGCGGTTCGAACCCCGAAAGCACGTTGAGAAAGGTGGTCTTGCCCGAGCCGGAGGGGCCGAGCAGCGTCAGGAACTCGCCCCGCGCGATGGTCAGCGTGATGTCGGCGAGGGCGGTGAACTGGCCGAACATCTTGCCGATTCCGGTGGCGCCGATTTCTGCTGCTTGGCTCACGGATTCTTCCCTGTTGGGGGAGAGGCTCTCCCGTCGTCAGGGGAAGCGTGGAATCCGCGCCCCCGAAAGGCAACCGAAAGTTTTTCGCCTGCTTGTGAAATGAAATTTGTTGATTGCTGATATTGCTTCGCTTGGCGCCTATTCCTGCGGCAGTTCCGCCCGCAGCCAGCCCCGAAACGCCGCACTGGCGGGATTGTCAGCCTTTTCAGGGGGGACCACCATGAAATAGGACCGTGGCGAGCGTAGCGCCAGATCGAAGGGTCGGATCAACAGGCCCGTCGCCATGGCCTGCTGGCAGATGAATTCATCCCCCATTGCCACACCTTGTGCGCCCAATGCGGCGGCATAGACAAGGTTCATGTCGGAAAAGCGGATGCCGGTCTGTGCTGCCTCGGTCGGCAGGCCCGAGAGGTGAAACCACATCTCCCAATCCGCGAAATCGGTCAGATGCAGCAAGGTGGCGGACAAAAGCGCCTGCGGCGTATCCATCCCCTCGCGCCGGTTCAGCAGGATTGGGCTGCACAGGGGGGTGAACTCCACCTCCTTCAACAGCTCGACTTCCATGCCCGGCTGATTTCCAAGGCCGAAGGTGATGAAGACATCCACGTCCGGGTTGCTGACGTCATCCAGTCGACGGGGTGTTACCACCGATACGATCACATCGGGAAAGGCGTCCGAAAAACTGCCAATCCTCGTGCAGAGCCAGCTTGAAGCGAAACCGGGCGGGCAGCTGACGGTCAGTGCGCCGGTTACGCCCCGAGCCGCGTTGCGGGTGGCTGAGCCGGAAATGACGGCCAGCGCCCGCCGCACGTCGATGGCATAGGCAAGCCCCTGCGGCGTCAGTTCGACCCGTGTGCCGATGCGGTTCATCAGGCGGAAGCCCAGATCGCGCTCCAGCAGCCGCAATTGATGGCTGACCGCGCTGCGGGTCAGGTTCAGCTCGTCCGCCGCCTGCCAGACGGTGCCATGCCGGGCAAAACTTTCCAGCGCGCGCAGCGCCTGGGTCGAGGGGATGCGGGACATCATGCTCTCCGGGTTCTGCGGTGAGGCTAGTCGCAGTTTGCGGGCCTTTCCAGCGAAAGGTGAAATCCGTTTGCCGATGGCGGGAAGAGGTTTCACTTTTTCCGACGACACTCCGGCGGTAGCCCTGAAGGGGCGGGCTTTCCCGCGTTCAAGGCAACAGGAAGCTGCGCCGTGACCACGACCGACCTTTCGCCCGCCCAGAGAACCGCGCTCGCAGCCGTGGCCGCCCGCCGGTCCGATCTGTCGGACTGGTGCGCCACGATCTTTGACCATGGCGAGACGGCATGGCGCGAATACCGCTCTGCCGAATGGTATGTGGCGCGTCTGCGGGCCGAAGGTTTCACGGTCGAGGAAGGTTCGGCCGGGATGCCCACGGCCTTCTGCGCCGAATGGCATAATGGCGCGGGGCCGGTGATCGGCATGTATGCCGAATATGATGGCATTCCCGGCAATTGTCAGGCGGCCAGCACGCGGCGCGAACCGCGCGCGGGGCTGGGATTTCAGGCGGGCGGGCATACGGACCCGCATTCGGGTCTCGGCATCGCGGGTCTGGGCGGCGCGCTGGCGGTGAAGGCCGCGATGGAGCGCCATGGCATTCCCGGCGGCATCCGCTTTACCGGCGAACCGGCCGAGAAGGTGCGCGGCTCGAAGCCCATCCATGCCGCGAAGGGCTATTATGACGGGCTGGCGGCGATCCTGTCGTTCCATCCGTTCTATATGCTGCCGATGTGCAATACCGTGCGCTGGGAAACCCACTGTGGCGCGGCCTATTCCATGGTCTATCGCTTCATCTGCGATACGCCCGAGGCATGGGGCCGCAGCGACGGGGCGCCGATCCCGCAATCGCACAGCGCGATCCGGGCGCCGGGGGCGAATGATGCGCTGAACCTGATGTTCCTGACCTCTAAATCACTGCGCGATTCGATGCTGCCGCATCAGGGGGGCTGGTCGATTTCCGAGGCGATCCTGACCGCCGGGCAGGCCACTGCCGACAACCAGCCTGCCGGGCTGGCCGAGGTGCAATACATGATGCGGGTGCCGACGCTGGCGATGGCCGAGGCGGTGACCGCAGCGCTGGACCGCAATGCCGAGGCGGCGGCGGCGATGACCGGCTGCCGGTGGGAACGGCACTGGGTCTGCAAGTCGCGCCCCGGTCTGGCCAATCACGCCATGGCTCGTGTGGTCTGGCAGGCGATGCAGACAGTTGGCGCCCCGGTCTGGGATGACAATGCAGCAGCAGTCGCGCGCGAGATTCAGGCCAATCTGGGTCTGACCCCGATGGACGATCCCTTTATCCCTGAGATGTCGCGCCTGATCGACCCCGAGGCGGCCGAGGCGATCCTGCGCCACGACCTGCCGCCGTCGCAGAAGAACTCCACCTCGGACGACTATACCGACATGACATGGCACGCGCCCACCGCGCGGTTCTACATCGCGCGCCCCGCTCTGCGGGCCCCGGCGGGCTATGCCTATCCAGCTTGGGTAATGAACGCGCTGAGCGGCATTCCGGCCACCATCGACCCGATGGTTCAGCGCGCCGCCGAGGTGCTGGCGCTGTCGGCGCTGCGCCTGCTGGAAGATGCTGGCGCGCGCACCGCCGCATGGGATGAATTCAACCGTCGCACCGGCGGCGGTGTCGGCAGCGCCGACTGGATCGCGCCGCTTTGCGATTACGACCCGCCGGTGAACTTTCGCTGGCCCGAATATGTGACAACCCCGCGCGGGCGGGACTGGTGGATCCCCTCTGCCATGCCCGGCGCCTGAACAGGAGAGATGCGATGAACGTGCAGACCCGTCCCGAGCCCTTCACCCTGCAACGCCGCAAGCCCGGCGGCGGCACGGCGCCGCTGTCCGGCTGGGGATTTGCCAATGAAACCGACCGGCTGACCGATGTGCTTCTGGGCAACCCCGCCTATCTGCGGCACATGGCGACCTCCAGCCTGTCGCGCAAGCATCTGCGGGAAAACCCCTGCAACATTCAGGTCGCACAGGCCCAGCACAAAGAGCTGGTGGCCGCCTATGAACACTTCGGGGTGAAAGTGCATATGGTGCCGCCGGAGCCGGAACTGGCGATGCAGGTCTATACCCGCGATTCCAGCGTGATGACGCCTTACGGTGCCTTCATCACCGCCATGTCGCAATGGTGGCGCCGGGGCGAGAACTATGCCGCGATCCGGCATTACGAAAGTCTGGGCATCCCGATCTATGACATGGTGACGGCGGGCACCTTCGAGGGCGGCGATTTCAACGTGATCGAGGAGGGCTGCGTGCTCATCGGCTGCGGCGGCGCCCGCACGCAGGAGGAGGGCGCGCGGCAGGTCGCAGGTTGGTTCGAGGCCGAGGGCTGGGAAGTGCGGCTGGCCTTCATCGACGAATATTATGTGCATATCGACCTGATGGTGGTGCCGATCGCGCCGAAACTGACCGCCGTCTGCCTTGCCTGCACCGAACCGGGCATCGTGGACTGGCTGAAGGCCAAGGGGCATGAAATCATCGACGTGCCGTTTCAGGACACTATGGCGCTTGGGTGCAATTTCATGTCTCTTGGCGGTGACAGGGTGATCGCGCCCTCAAGCTCGCAGGTTCTGATCGGGCAACTGAAGGCGCGGGGCTTTGAGGTGGCCGAGGTGGATATGTCCGAAATCTCCAAGACCGGCGGTGGCATTCACTGCATGGCGCAGGCGCTGAAACGGGTGCCATGATAGACCCCGCGCTGGACCGACGCTTTCCCGATGCTGCGGCGATGGAAGCCGCAGGAGTGCCCCGCATTCCGCGCTTCGTGCGTGACTATATGGTGGGCGGGATCGGGGCCGAGGTCGGTCTGGCGCGCAATCGCAGCGCGCTGGATGCCATGGCGCTGATGCCGCGCTATGTGGTGGAGGGCGCGGCGGCGGATCTGTCGGTGACGGTGGCGGGGGTGCGCTGGGCCGCGCCCTTCGCTGTGGCGCCGATGGGGCTGGGCGGGCTGATCTGGCCGGGGGCTGAACTGGCCATCGCGCGGGCGATGGGGGCGGCGGGACTGGGGCATGTGCTGTCCACCGTTGCCACCACCGCTATGGAAGATATTGCGCCGCTTGCGGGTGTCGGGCGGATCTTTCAGCTTTATTCCTTCGCCGATCCGGCAATCGACGCCGCGCTGATGGCGCGGGCGCGGGCGGCAGGATACGAGGTGCTGATGGTGACGGTGGATGTTCCCGGCGCCACCCGGCGGCGGCGCGACATCCAAAGCGGCCTCAGCTTTCCGCCGCGCTTCACCTTGCAGACGCTCATGCAGATCATGGCCTGCCCGCGCTGGGCGCTGGGGCAGGCGGGGCGCGGGATTCCGGCTTTTCAGAACATCCTGCCGGTGCTGCCCAAGGGCAGCGTGACCGAACAGGCGGCCTTCATCGGCGCGCAGCTTGAGGGTCATATCGGCCCGGCCCGGCTGGCGCGTATCCGGGCGGCATGGCCGGGGCGGCTGATCATGAAGGGCGTGCTGTCGCCAGAGGATGCGGCGGCTGCGTTGGATTGCGGGGCCGACGGTGTTGTGGTGTCGAACCACGGCGGGCGGCAGCTGGATGCCGCGCCCGCCTCGGTCGAAGTGCTGCCTGCGATCCGTGAGCGTCTGGGCGAGGGCGCGTTGGTTCTGGCGGATAGCGGTGTGCGCTCGGGGCTCGATATCGCACGGATGCTGGCGCGGGGGGCAGATGCAGTGCTGATCGGGCGCCCCTTCCTGCATGCTGCTGCGGCGGCAGGGCCGCGTGGCCCCGCGCATCTGGCGGCGGTGCTGATGGCGGAATTGCGCACGACGATGGGGCAACTGGGCATGTCGCGGCTGGATGATCTCAGGGGGGCGGAATGGAGCCTGTGATGCTGCAAGACCTGCGCGCGGCGCTGGGTCCGCAAGGTTGCCTGACCGGCGCCGATGTGCCCGAGGCCGCGCGGTCTGATGCCAGTCGCACCGGCCACGACTTGCCGCTGGCGTTGTTGCGGCCTGCAAGCGTTGCGGAGGTCTCGGCTGCGCTGGCGATCTGCCACCGGCATGGTGTCGCCGTGGTGCCACAGGGCGGCATGACCGGCCTTGCGGGCGGGGCACAGCCGCAGGCGGGGCAAGTTGCGCTGTCGCTGTCGCGTCTGGCAGGGGTCGAGGAAATCGACGGCGAGGCCATGGCGATGGTGGTGCGCGCGGGCACGGTGCTGGAGGTCGCGCAGAAGGCGGCCGAGGCCGCGGGCTTTCTGCTGCCAGTCGATCTGGGCGCGCGCGGCTCGTGCCAGATCGGTGGCAATATCGCCACCAATGCGGGCGGGCTGCGGGTGCTGCGCGACGGGATGACCCGCGACAATCTGCTGGGGATCGAGGCGGTGCTGGCCGATGGCACGGTGCTGTGCCAGATGACCAAGGTGGTGAAGAACAACACCGGCTATGACCTGCGCCACCTGTTCGCCGGGTCCGAGGGCACGCTGGGCGTCATCACCCGCGCGGTGATCCGGCTGCGCCCCTTGCCGGGGCCGCGCGGCACGGTGCTGGCGTCTTTGCCGGATTTCGCCGCGGTGCTGCGGCTTCTGGCCATGGCGCGGTCGGCGCTGCCCGGTCTTTCGGCCTTCGAGGCTATGTGGCGCGACTATTTCACCTGTAGCCAAGGCCATCTTCCCCATACCGTCCTTCCCGACCCGCCGCCCTTTGCGGTGATCCTTGAGGCCGACGAGGGCCCCGCGCTGGAGGCGCTGCTGGAAGCGGCGTTTGAGGAGGGCGTGATCACCGATGCGCTGATTGCGCAATCCTTCGCCGAGGCGCGGCGCTTCTGGGCGGTGCGCGAGGGGCTGGAGATGGATGCCGCGATGCCGGGGCTGATCAATCTGGATGTCAGCCTGACGACCGGACGGCTGGACGATTTTGCACAGGCCTGCCGGGCGGCCTTACAGGCGAGTTTCCCCGGCGCGCATGTGTCCTTCTACGGCCATGTCGCCGACAGCAATGTGCATGTCGCCGTGCATGTGCCGGGCGCGTCTGAGGCAGAGGTGCATGAGGTTGATGCCATTGCTTACGGCGTGGTGCGCGACTTCGGCGGCTCGATTTCAGCGGAACACGGGATCGGCACGCTGAAGCGTGACTGGCTGGGCTACAGCCGCAGCCCCGAGGAGCTTGCGGCGATGCGGGCGATCAAGGCGGCGCTGGACCCGAAAGGGCTGCTCAACCCCGGCAAGGTGCTGCCGGAGTGAGCGGGGCGCGCAAATTTCTTGCAAGAAATTTGCAAATTCGTTGCAACGAATTTGGCGCGAGGTGCTCAATGGTCGGCCCAGTCCGGCGCGCGCTTTTCGATGAAGGCCTGAATACCCTCGGCCGTGTCGCGCCACAGCATGTTTTCCTGCATGACGGCTGCGGTATGGGCATAGGCTTCGGCGAGACCGAGGTCGATCTGATCATAGAAGGCGCGTTTGCCGATCTTCACGGCAGCAGACAGTTTGGCGGCAACGGTCTGTGCCAGCGCCAGCGTGGCCTCCGACAGATCGGCATGCGGCACGACGCGGTTCACGAGGCCGACTTCGCGGGCGCGGGCGGCGTCGATGAATTCGCCGGTTGTCAGCATCTCGAACGCCACCTTGGCCGGGACATTGCGGCTGAGCGCGACCATGGGGGTCGAACAGAAGAGGCCAATGTTCACCCCGTTCACCCCGAACCGCGTGCCTTCCGCCGCCACCGCCATATCGCAGGAGGCGACGAGCTGGCAGCCGGCGGCGGTGGCGATGCCATGCACTTCGGCAATGACGGGCTGGGGCAGGGCGGGGATGGCCTGCATCACCGCACCGCAGCGGGTGAAAAGGTCGAGAAAATAGGCGGCGCCCTTGTCGGGCGCCTGTCGGGCGGCCTGCATTTCCTTCAGGTCATGCCCGGCACAGAACGCCTTGCCCGCCCCGCGCAGGATGACGACGCGGGTGGTGCGATCCTCGGCCAGCGTGGCGAAGGTATCGGACAGGGCTGCGAGCATCGCATCGGACAGCGCGTTCAGGCTTTGTGGCATGTTCAGCGTCAGCCGCGTCACCGGGCCGAGGCTTTCACGCTGGATCAGTTCGGTCATCTTGTCATTCCTCCCGTTTCACCGGAGGCTAGCGGCGAATGCGCAGGGAGGAAAGCGGATGCTGGCGATGGACAGGGCGGAATTACTGGCGTTTCTGGGGCGCGAGTTTCCGCAGGTGGCAGCAGATTTCGACATTACGGCGGTGACGCCCGACCTGCTGACCATGCGCCTGTTGACGGCCGAGCGGCATTTGCGTCCCGGTGGCACGGTGTCCGGCCCGACCATGTTCGCGCTGGCGGATGTGGCGATCTATCTGGCGATCCTCAGCCGGATCGGGCCGGTCGCCCTTGCGGTCACTACCAATTGCAGCATCGACTTCATGCGCAAACCCGAGGCCGGGCGCGATCTGCTGGCCGAGGCGCGGCTGTTGAAGCTGGGCCGGCAACTGGCGGTGGGCGATGTGCTGATCCGCAGCGAGGGCGCCGAGGGTGTGGTGGCCCGCGCCGCGCTGACCTATGCGATTCCGCCGCGCGGCTGAACGGATCAGCTTGTCGTGCGGGTAAAGCGGCCCTCGACCGTGGCGCCGCTTTCGATGGCCAGAGTGGTGTAATTGCTGTCGGCGGTGATCTGTGCGGCGGCCCGCAGCGTGAGGTTCACGCAGGAAATCTTGCCTTCGACCCGGCCGCGCACCTCGACCGTTTCGGCCATGACCGTGCCTTTCACGAAACCGTCGGCACCGATGACCAGCGTCCGCGCGGTGATCTTGCCCTCGATCTGGCCCATCAGTTCGACTGTGCCTTCCGATCCGATGTCGCCCTTGATCCGCACATCCTGCGAGATGACGGAGCGGCCGGCAGGGGCGGCGGTGCGGGGCGATTCGGCGGGGAGTGTCATGGCGCGGTCCTGAAAAGCTTTTGCCCGATAGAGGCGCAGGGGCGGGCGGGGGTCAAGGCCCTCTGCGCCTCTGGCGGGGATTTCCGCAAGGCACACTCTGTTGTTCGCGGCGTCGCTTCCGGGCGTGACAAGGGCGCGTCCGGGTGTTTGGATGCACAAAATGATCAAATTGAACAGGGAGTCCCGTCATGACGGATGACAGCTTCTTTCGCCCGATCTCGGGCTTCGATCTGCCACGTTTCGCGGGGGTGCCGACCTTCATGCGCCTGCCGCATGTCGGGCTTGACGACCCGCGTCTGGCCGAGGTGCAGGTGGGCGTGATCGGTGCGCCCTGGGATGGCGGCACCACCAACCGCCCCGGTCCGCGCCACGGGCCGCGGCAGTTGCGCGACTATTCCACCATGATCCGGGCACAGAACGGGGTGACCGGCATCCGACCCTTCGAGATGGTGCGCTGCGCCGATCTGGGCGATGTGGGGCCGAACCCGGCGGATGTGATGGACAGCCTGAAGCGGATGGAAAGCTTCTATACAAAGGTGCGCGCGGCGGGGATCGTGCCGCTGACCGCCGGGGGGGATCATCTGTGCACGCTCCCGATCCTGCGGGCGCTGGCGAAGGATCGGCCGCTGGGGATGATTCACTTCGACAGTCATACCGACCTGTTCCACAGCTATTTCGGCGGCACGATGTATACCCATGGCACCCCCTTCCGCCGCGCGGTGGAGGAAGGGCTGCTGGACCCCGCGCGCGTCACCATGATCGGGATTCGCGGCACGGCCTATGACAGCGAGGACCGCGACTTTGCCACCGCAGTGGGCATTCGGGTCATCCCGATCGAGGAATTCCATGTCCGCGGCGTCGAGGATGTGATGGCCGAGGCCCGCGACCGCGCGGGCGCGGGTGAGACCTATGTCAGCTATGACATCGACTTCGTGGACCCGGCCTTCGCCCCCGGCACCGGCACGCCCGAAGTGGGGGGGCCGAACAGTTGGCAGGCCTTGCAGGTTGCGATGGGGCTGCGCGGGGTGAAGATCGTCGGCGCCGATCTGGTGGAGGTCTCGCCGCCTTTCGACCCGTCCGGCGGGACTGCCTTCCTGGGTGTTTCGATCATGTTCGAGATGCTTTGCGCCATCGCCGAGGGGCTGGCGGAGTAGGGGGCGCTGCCCCCGTCGCGCGTCGCGCGACTCCCCCGGGATATTTAGGAACAGATGAGGGATGGCGATATGCGGGCCGATCTGATTGTGACCAATGCGAAGGTGTTGACCATGGACGCGGGATGCCCCCGTGCCGAGGCAGTGGCGTTGCGCGGCGGGCGGGTGCAGGCTGTCGGGACGGCCGAGGGTATCGCCGCGCTGGCAGGGCCGGAGACGCGGGTGATCGACGCGGGCGGGCGCACGGTTTTGCCGGGCTTCGTCGAAAGCCATCTGCATCTGGTGCTGGGCGGGGCAGAACTGAAGCAGTTGCAACTGGGCGGGCTGCATGGGTTTGAGAACCTGAAGGCAGCGTTTGCAGACTATGCGACGGCCAATCCCGATGCACCGCTGCTGATGGCGCAGGGGGCCGAGTATGGCATGCTTGACCATCCGGTCACGCGTGCGGATCTGGACGCCGTGATTGCCGACCGCCCGGTGGCGATGATGTCGCCGGACCACCATACCGTCTGGGCCAATACCGCGGCGCTTGAGGCTGCCGGACTGTTGCACGGGGCCGAGATGCCGCATGGCCATGAGGTGGTGATGGGCGAGGACGGTCTTGCGACTGGTGAATTGCGCGAGTTCGAGGCCTTCGGGCCGGTGCTGGCGCTGGGCGGAGAGGCGCATCTGCAACTGGGCATCGCCACCGGCGGCGAGCCAGACCCCTGGCCAGATGCCGCGCAACGTGAGGCGGACAAGCAGAAGATCGCAGCGGGGCTTGCGCATTGCGCGGCGCATGGCATCACCTCGATGGTGAACATGGATGGCAACCGCTACACACTGACCCTGCTGTCAGAGATGGAGGCCGAAGGACGGTTGACCGCGCGGGTCAAGGTGCCCTTCCACTTCAAGCCGCATATGGATCTGGCAGAACTGGACCGCGCCGAGGCGATGACCCGCGACTTTGCCACGGATATGGTGTGTTCGGGTTTTGTGAAGATGTTCATGGATGGCGTGATCGACAGCCGCACGGCCTATATGCTGCACGACTACCCCGGTCGGCCGGGGCATCGGGCCGAGCCGCTGTTCACGCCGGAGCGGTTTCGTGCCATCTGCACGGAAATCGACCGCCGTGGTCTTCAGATTGCCGTGCATGCCATCGGCGACGGGGCGGTGCGGGTGACGATCGACGGGTATGAGGCCGCGGCGCAGGCCAACGGGATGCGCGACGCCCGGCACCGGATCGAACATATCGAATTGATCGACCGGGCCGACGTGCCGCGCCTTGGCGCTTTGGGTATCACGGCCAGTGTGCAGCCGCCGCATCCGCCGGGGGTGATGGATTTCCCGATGGAGCCGACGATGAGCGTGGGCTTTGCCCAGGAGCGCCGCCGCGACGCCTATCTTTGGAAGACGCTGAAGGATCACGGGGCGCCGGTCGCCTTTGCAAGCGACTGGCCGGTGACCGATGTGAGTGTGATGCGGGGGCTTCAGGCCGCGATGACACGACAGCCCTATGACGGGCGCTGCGCGGATGAACGGATCGGCCTCATGGAAAGCCTGCATGCCTATACGGCAGGCGGGGCCTGGGCCGCGCACTGGGAGGGGCTGACCGGGAAACTGGCTCCGGGGCTCGCCGCTGATGTTGTGGTGATGGGGGGCGACGTTGAGGGGGTTGGTCTGGAGGAACTTGGTTCGGTTGGGATTGCGCTGACGATTTGCGGTGGCCGGATCACCTATGAGGGGTCGGGTTTTGCCTGACGGATAGCGATTCATAGGGAATCGTCTGGCTTTTCTGGGGTGATTCCCGTGTTTCGTCAGTCTCTTGGGGGGTGCGGCTGTGGATAACTCGGTCGCGCCTGATTTTCGGGTCGCACGTCCTTTCAGCTTTTCTCAGGAAAATAAGGGTTCTGTGACGGGCAGATGAAAATACTTCGACGAAAGGTGTTTTTTCCTCTTGCGGGTTTTTTGCGGTGGGCCTAGATACCGCCTCACCGAAACGGACGGTGACGGAGACGGAGCGGCGCTGAGGCGCGGCGAGGTTGAGGCGGGTTCGGGAAGGGAGCGGAGGCTGC
>NZ_QXXQ01000030.1:0-8090 GCF_003570715.1 Gemmobacter lutimaris
CCTGCTCGAGCCGATCGGGAACGTCCCTCCGGCAGAAGCAGAGGCAAACTTCTACGCCGCTCTGGAAACTGAAGACATCGCCGCGTAACTAACCAAAATCAGCCTCCGGCAAACCCGGGGCGGTTCAGTACGGGTGGCGGCCACGGCTTTCAGTCTGGGCGCGCTTGCCCTTGAGGATGAAACCGCGTCCGCGCTCGTCGAACATCTGCGCAGCGCTGGTAAAGAGCTGCTGGCCGCCGGCCTCCCGGTAGAAGCTGATACCGACATAGCAGGCCGTAAATTCGCCTTCGCGCGCCCTGCGGCGCCAAGGAATGCGGCCAGTGGCTTTGTAGTAAAGCGTCGTTAGAAGGTTCCAGCTCCGCCCAGCCGGGTCTTGGATGTCCCGCGCCTTACTCTCCTTAACCTTTTGAGAGATTTTGGCCTCATCGTCGATGACGTCCTCCCAGACGATCTGCACCGGAAAGCTCAGTCCCATCGCCCGCGCCTTGAGCATGCCCCGAAAGTTTGGGGCATCTGAACCGCTGCTGTCCTCTGTTTCAGTCGAGCTCTTGGCATCGACCTTCGCGCTCCAGACGCGCTCGATCAGGCTGACCGGCAAGGCAACGATCGCGACATCCGGGCGGTGACTGCTCTCATCTAAGGTCTCGAGCTGGGTGATGATCTCGTCGACAGCCATCTCGACAGCTTTCTTGTGATCAGGCTCCTTCCTGATCTTTTCGATCCGGCCTTGGGGCAAAGCGAATGATGCCTCCTCGCTTATCTCGAACCGGCAGTTGAACGGATTGGCATTGCCCAGCCCTGGAAAATCCGGATGCAGGTTCGGGTGTCTGGCCGACTTGCCCGCAAAGCCTGCCGTTGCGGCCGCGAGAAATTTTCCCGTGTCCTCGACAGTCTTAGCGCTGCCGACCACCCCGATCTTGATCACATCACCGAGCGGCGCCTGCAGCGGACCGGCCTCGATCAGACCGAGCCGCGGGTCCGGATGGTGATACTTGTCGCCAAACTCCAGCTCCGGCTCGGCGAAGATTTTGCTTTCGAAATTCATCATATTGCGAGCCTTTCCTGGTCGGCGCTCTCCTCCGCCTTCTTTTTCGGAGAGCCCCAAACGTCTTCCGGCACCCGTGTATCGAGAGTGATTTGCGGCGGCTCGGCAAATGCGAGGCAAGGTTCTTCAGCCTGCTCGGTCGCGAAGAGATCGTCGCTGGCCCGCTCGTTCCGGGTTAGAAACCTGTGCCACATGATGACCTGTCCGCGCAGCGATCCGCTGTTATCGAGCCGCTTCTTGCCTGAAAGAAGCGCATGCGGATACGAGTGCGGCGTGAAGCCGTTGGTCGTGAAGTAATAGGTCGGGGTGATGACCAAATACCACTGATCGCCGAGCACCTCGAAGCGCGGTACGAAGGCATGGTGCCGGACGTAGGCGACCTTTCCTTGGTCCTTTTTGCTGGTCACGACATTGACGACGTCGGCATGAGTCTTGTTCTTCGCAGACTCGTAGTAGAACCGTCGCGGCGTGTCGGCGGCCAGCGCCCTGAAGTAGAGCAGCGCATTCTGCTTGTGCCAGCTCAGATCGGCACGGACCTGGTGCCTGAGCGCGTTCTTGAGGAGATACGCAAAATGATGCTGCTCGTTCAGGTCCTCATGGAAAGCGAGGTAATTCGTCTCCACGGCCTCGACCTGATCGAGATTGACGATCTCCCGGCATGACGATTTTCTCGGGTCGTGGAACGACCAGAACGAACCGCCACGGATCACCCAGTCGAAGCGCGGGGGCTCGTCGCTCTCCAGAAGCAGCGCCGTCGCTCTGCGCCCCGAATACGGGGTCGAAGCCACGTAGATTTCCGACGGCAGAATGAGTGGCAGGATGTTGACCAGCGCCTCTTCACCGTCGCCCAGCGGGGGAACGTAGTAGCCCGCACCGACCTTCGGAACAGCCAACGCGGCGAGGCGGTCGACGGCATTCCTGTCGAGAATGTCCTGCTGCTTGTCGAACTGCAGCCGGCGATCCTCCGCGCTGACACCGCGCGGGACTTCCTTCCAGTAGAAAGTCTCATCGGAGCGGCGGTAGAGAACGATGATGACAGGCAGGTTTGACGGTCGCCAGTATTCAAGGTCCTTACTCCTAAGCAGATAGGTGAAGCCGTGGTCCGTCTCGGACGTGTACTTCGCCTCCTCAGTCGCCTTGACCTGCACGGCAATCATCTGCGCCAGCGGCTTCCCGTCGATCATCACTTCGGCGATGCCGTCGATGCCAGCCTCGAGTCTTCCGCGGCCGTCGAACTGAAAGCCCATGTCCAGAAACCGGCGACGCACCGCCGCCTCGCCGATCTCTCCGAGCATCTGGTTGGATGTAAGAAACTTGGCCATAGCACCAAGTATAGGGCATTTTCGGAACGCTGCACATCATACTGCAAACGCTGCCGCTACGCGGATTCTGACACTTCTGCCTCGCACCGATCTGGCGGCTAATACTGCATCTGGCCAGCCGAGGGGTGGCGTAGTCGGCCCATTCGGACTTGCGGGACGGATCGAACCACTGCGCGAACGAATCCGCCTTTCAGGCGGCTTCAGACTCGTTGGCCGCTGAAGAATATATGAGAGTCCGTTTTCCCGGTGTCGCTGCACCTGCCTTGCCGCGCCGCTGCAAGTCCGCTTTCCGCCCCTATCCGACTGCCGCAGAGCGCAAGATATAGCACGACAGCCGGTGTATGCCCTCGGCCTGCCGGGGACCCGGTTGGGGAGGTTGAACTGATATCCCCTCCCCCCCCTGCTTGGGTAGATCCTGGACCTGCAAGAGATCGAAGAGCCGGTCCAGATGCGCCTCGGCGTCCCGCGCGATCGACGAACGGGCCTGACACCAAGGAGCAGGCTTGCCTGGCGCGCGACGGTCGAGGAAGGCGAACTTCACGATCCGTCAGCGGCGCTTCAATCCTTAGGCGAAAGAGCGGCCCTTCACATGCACCTGCCAGAGGCAGCGGCGCTCAGGATGCGCCAGCGTCGTCATGGGCCGAGCGACCAGCCTGCCATGCGACCAGAATCCGCCTGATAACTTCTTGCCGCGTCGGCATTTCCGGATCCTCACGACGCGCGTCATCGAGCCCGGCGATCAGTTCGCGAGGCAGACGCACGGTCACAGCTTCAGTATCGACGGGTGGGCGACCCATTTTTTTCATGGCGCACTTCTTGACTTTACGACTTTATGTCATTATTTAGTGTTCATGGACGGACGGGGCAGAGCTGGATCCTCGCACCCCGTCCTGGCCAGACACAGACCCTCATGCAAGGAGACTGGAATGACTACTTCTCTTTATAGCGTCAAAAAGTGTGATGGGAAAGCCCCGTCCTCGTCGGTTTCCATTGTGGCCCTTTTCACCGCCTTCCTCGGCACGCTTCCGCGTCTGCTCGAGGACGAGCGGGATCTGTGCGGGTACTCGGGTCAGGACCCGGCCGTTGATCTGTGGATCCGGGCGGCGGATGCGTCGCTGGCGGCGACGAAGGCGGCCTGCGCGGCGGTTCTGGCGGCCACGGCGGTGGGTGAGGCTAACCGCAGCGTGCAGCGGGTGGCGCAGTTGTTCATGGATGTGATCGAGTCAGCCGACCCCGAGGAGGTCGCGGACCTGCGTGCGAATGCGCGGTTGCGCCGCTGGGCCTATCGGGTGCCGGGTGAGATTGCCGGGGCGCACCAGGTCAACCTGCAGGTCGACATGGCGCTGGATGGGCTCGAGTCCTGGCTGGCGCTTGAGGATCCCTTCGATGCGCGCGCTCAGGCTTGGGCCGAGCCCGGCCTCGACTGTGACGCGGGTCCGGCCCTGTCGGCCTGAGCCCTTCTCCCCTTTTCGAGACTGCGACCGGCGCGGGGCTTTCCCGCGCCCTCTCCATCGTCATGCCGTTTCAGGAGCATCCCATGCCCAAGCCCCAGCTGAAGCCCCAAGCACCCCGCCCCACGCGACCCTCTGTCCGCGGTGTCCCCTATGAGGTCGTCACCAGCCGCCAGCGCCGCCTGCATGTGCCGCACCGCTCGCGCCATGTTCCCGCCAGCGCCTGGGTGGACTTCCCCGGCCGGGTTCCCGCCACCTGGCACGATTTCGCGCGGGCGAAAGGATTTCGGGTCCATGCCCGGGTCCGCGATCGCTTCCATGTCGCGCTGGAGTGCGCCGCCTGCGGGGGTCTGACGGCGCACAAGGCCTACACGCTGCGGACCGCGCAGCCCCGCTGCGGCGCCTGCGCGGAGGCCGATCTGTCCGATGCCGCCCGAGCTGCGGGTCTGAACTTCCTGCGACGGGACGGTCGGCATCACAAATACGGCCTCTATCGCGCGGCCTGCGGCCATGTTGTCCGCCGGCAGTTCGAGTTCGTGGAACGGGTCGCCGCCAAACGCATCGACCTGCGCTGCGAACGCTGTCTCCGCGCGCGCGAACGGGACGAAGCCTCTCGTCAGGGCTGGACACGCCTGAGCCGGGATCCGAAGGGGAACCCCGGCTATCGGGTCTACCAGCACAGCTGTGGACATGTTCAGAGGGTGGCCCGGGTCAACATGAGCTGGGGCCAGGTCAAATGTGCCCGTTGCGGCAGCGCCTGGAACGCCCGGCACTCCTTCATCTATTTGCTTCGGATCGATGTGCCGCAGATGGGACTTCATGTTCTGAAGCTCGGCTTCTCCAAGACCCCGGTCAAGCGGCACCGCCATCAGTTGGGCCTGCCGCGCAGCGCCAGAGTCGAGCTGGTCCGGGTGCTGCCCATGGCGACCGGCCATGACGCCTGCGCTCAGGAATCCGCCGCCCATGCGACTCTGCGGCGGCATCATCTCGACGTCGTCGTCCCGCCGGAGGTCTATGCGGGGGTCTTGAACGTCAAGAGCGAGATATATGAGGCGTGGGGTTTCGCCCTGATCATGGGCCTGTTGGACCAGATCGAGGCGGATAAGCGTCCCGCCTGACCCCTGCTTCCCCTGCCTTTTCAAGCCTGCCTCCCGCCCTTGGCGGCGGGTCGCCTCCCTCTTTTCTCTTGTCACAGGAGACTGTCATGACGGCACCCGTGTTCCGTTCCCATGCGCTGATGTCCTCCGCAGCCATGCCTGCCTCGCAAACGCCCTTGGGCGTTAATCCCGCCGCCACCGCGCCGGAGACGGCGCTCCTGACGCCCGACTGGCGGCCCTTTGCCGAGGCCATCCTCGCCGCGGTCGAAGGCTGCGGCTGGGCCGGCTGGCGCGTCTCGGCCCCCGCCAAGCCGGGCGCCGGTCCGGCGGCGAGCGCCTCAGACGCCGCCCCGGCAACGCCCGATCAGGATGCTGCCCACACCACCGCGCAGGCCAGCAAGTCCGGGTCGGCAGAACCTGCCGGGGCCAACGCCGCGACCGTTCCCGACGCCGACGCCGACGCCGACGCCGACGCCGACGATACCCTTTCCGTCGATGACCTGCTCGACCAGATCGAAGCGGCGGATCTTGGTCCGCTGCTGCCGCCCTGCCCGCCGACGGCGAAAGAGCCTGCCACTCTCTGGCGCCCCAAGGCTGGGACCTTGCTTTCGGCGGTCCGGATCGCCGCGACCTTCGGCAACGCAGAGGCGCTGGCCGCCGCCTTCGGCGAGCGCGGGGCGGTCACCCTTCTGGCCACCGGCAGCGCCACCCTCGACTATGCCGTCAAGAAGACGCTGGAGCAGATCGTGGCCGAACCTGCGCTCTGGCCGGACGTCGCCCACACCCTCGAACTCTTGTACGCGCTGGATGCCGTCCGGACCGGCAGCCCCGAGCGCCACCGTCCTCTGGGCGGCCTGACGGACAAGGCAGGCGAGGCGCTCGAGAAAGGCAGGGCGCTGGTGCTGGTCACCGCTGTCGCCGGCACGGCGCCGCGTGAAGTCCGCGACCTTCATCCGCGGGTATGCGTGCTGGCGCCTCTGGACCGGACGATGCTCGCGGTGCTGCTCGACATGGCCTACCCCGGCCAGCGAGCGGATTCGGCCCTCGCAGCCCTTCCGGGCTCTGCGCGGGTCTCACGCCTCGATCCGGACCGGGCCACCCTCGCCCTGCGCGCGGCCAATCCGGAGGCCGCGGTGCGGGCGATCACCGCGGCGCTCTGCCCGCCCCCGACCGAAGGCGCGGGCTGGGCGGAATTCCCCCTGCCAAAGTCTGTCCGCGACCCTCTTGAGGCCATGATCCGCGATCTGCGTGATTGGCAGGAGGGCCAGATCGGCTGGCGCGACGTCGCGCGCGGACCGCTTCTGGTCGGGCCGCCGGGCTCGGGCAAGACGCAGCTCGCCCGGCTCATCGGGCAAGAAGCGGGGATTGCCGTGGTCGCGGGGTCGGTGGCGAGGTGGTCGAGCGAAAGCAGCCGCTCCGGTGACATGATCCGGGCGATGAGGGCCGCTTTTGCCACCGCGGCCGAGCAAGCGCCCGCGCTGCTGTTTCTGGATGAAGTCGATGCTTTCGGGGACAGGGCTCGGCCCCGGGACCACAATTCCGCCTACACCGACTACATCGTCACCGCGCTGATCGACCTGCTCGACGGATTCGAGGGGCATGAAGGAGTCGTCGTGATGGCGGCGACGAACCATCTCTCGAAGTTGGACAAAGCCATCGTGCGGCGCGGTCGATTCGACCGGATCCTGACGCTGCCCCATCCGGACTTCACGCTTCTGCCCAAAGCGATCCGCTGGCAGCTCGGTGCCGACCTCCCCGATGCTGACCTCTCCGCGGTGGCGCAGGCCGCCCTCGGCATGTCAGGGGCCGATATCGCGGCAGCGGTGCGCAGCGCCCGGGGCGCGGCGCGGCGGGACCGGCGCGACCTCACGCTCGATGATCTCGCCGCCGCGATCACGGAGGCGCGGCCCCCGCTGCACCCGGAGCTGCGCCGGATCGTCGCGGCGCACGAGGCAGGACATGCCATCGTCGGGGTCGCAACCGGGCGTGCCCGGGTGTCCACCGTCGCGCTCGCCTTCGATGGCGGTTTCACCGCCGCCAGCCTGGCTGACCATGCAGAAGATCGGCCGTTGGTTGAGGCCCATCTGGCCATCAACCTCGCGGGCAGGGCCGCCGAGCAGCTGATCTTCGGTCGCATCACGACCGGCGCGGGAGGCGCTCCGGAAAGCGATCTCGCAAAGGCGACCCGGCTGGCGACGGCGCTGGAGATCTCCTGGGGGCTCGGGGAATCGCTCATCTGGCTTGGCCCGGTCGACGGGGGCGAGGGCCACCTGCGCAACGATCGCAGCCTCCGGGCACGTGTCGAGACCCATCTGCGCAACGCCGAAGCACGCGCGACACGGATCCTGACCGCAAATCGCAAGCTGCTGGCCGAGATGTCGGCGACCCTTGAGGCCACCGGCGTGCTGTCCGGACCCGCCCTCGCGGCGCTCCTCGACCGCGTTGTTCTGGAAGCGGCCGCCAGCCGCGCACCCGAAGGCGTGATGCCCGAATCCCACAATCCCGTGCTGACAGCTCGGCAATCGGTACTCGGGGGAAAGTCTTTCGGACAGGGACGCGACACCGGGCACGCAGGTGGACACGACCAAATGCCGGACATAAGCGATCCTGACCTGGCCGAGGACGGAACCCGGTGATCCACGCGCCATAGCTCCCGCCGCTGTTCGCGCGATGACGCAGGAACAGCGGCGGGAGACCGACAGGATCATTTCAAACAAAAGAACCCAAATACCCCATTGCCCAAAAGAACCCGACACAGGTGCCGCAGGCACCCCGCTCAGGTGATAGCGGTGGCGGTTCTCCTTTTCCTTTTTCTTTCCTCGGACCCAATGAGCAATGAACCAAACCTCCCCAAACCCCACCCATCCAAAAAAACCAAACACAGCGCCGCAGGCACCCCGCCCGATCCGCGATGCGGGCGGCCCCGGATCAGGGACAGGCCGGAGAAGAGTCGTGTCACACAACTGGTCTTGCCACGGCCGAAGGCACCTTCGCCCGGGGGCGCCTGCACTTTCGGCTTCTCAGCCCCCTCAGCGTCGAGGTCAGCGCCGAGGTCAGCGCCGAGGTCAGCGCCGAGGTCAGCGCCGAGGTCAGCGCCGAGGTCAGCGCCGAGGTCAGCGCCGAGGTCAGCGCCGAGGTCAGCGCCGAGGTCAGCGCCGAGGTCAGCGCCGAGGTC
>NZ_QXXQ01000030.1:8190-10982 GCF_003570715.1 Gemmobacter lutimaris
AGCGCCGAGGCTGTGGGTCTGGATGTGGTCTGGCGTCAACCGTCGTTGTGAGCGCGTAATCCACAAGTTTCGCACACGGCGGACGGCGGCAGCGTGGCGCGAGACCTTTGGTGTCGCTACTTTCCCGTCAGGCGCAGAAGGCGTCATCAGCAGCAGAACGCTTGGTTTCACCAAAGCGGAGGCCAAAATGGCCAAGGACATTATCACGGGCTCGAAGCGAAAGAGCGGTAAATCGAAGCAAAGCAGCGCGTCCTTCAGGACCAAGCATCGCGTTTACAGCGCGGCCTCGGCGGATCGCAAAAAGGCGACGGGGCTGATCCGCGTTTCGGTCTGGGTGCCGGTCTGGGCCGCGGATCTCTTGAAGCGTTTCGCCAAGCGCCTGTGCGAGGGTCACCGGCCGGACGAGACTAAATGCGACCAGACTATAGAAAGGCAGATCACCGCAAACTCTGCCGTTTCGGCGACGTGGCGGAAGGCGCGGAAGCGCGCACAGCCCGATGACCGCCAGTTGGATTTTTTCGGGCCCGCGTAAGCCGGCCCGAGGCCTCCAGCCCCCCGGTTGTCCACATAAACCTTTCGGCTGGCCTCGTTCGGTTCGGGACGGACGGGGCTGACCCGGAGTAATCTTTCCTCACGGGCCGTGTGGCCTGTGGGACAGAAGCCCCGAGGCTCTTGATCTTGAACGCGCCCAGAACCGGGCGCGGGAAGGACGGGACAACGATGGATGACACGGAAGGGAGCTGCGCGGACGCAGCATGAGCCGGGCTTGGCCCGGACGGAAGAGACCGAAGGCGGGACCGGGCACGCGCAGCGCCCTGCCCCGAAGACGACGGCCCCCGGGGCTGAGGCGACGACGCCTGAGCCCGGGCCTGTCCATGAAGCACCGGGACCGGGAGCGCCGCTGCCCCCGCCGCACCCGGCGTTGGTTGAGTTGGTGCGGCTGCTGGCGCGGGCGGATGCGCGGCGGGCACGGTCGGAAGAGAGAGGGACGCGGTGATGAGAGAGAAGATGGCACTGCGCGCGGCGATCTACGCGCGCTATTCGTCGGACATGCAGTCGGCGGCCTCGATCACCGACCAGGTGCGGATCTGCCGCAGGTTGGCCGAGGAGCGGGGCTGGCAGGTGGTGGAGGTCTTCGCGGATGAGGCGATCAGCGGGGCCACGCACCTGCGCCCCGGATTTCAGGCGATGCAGCAGGCCGCCATGGCCGGGCAGTTCGACGTGCTGGTGGCCGAAGCGCTGGACCGCCTGAGCCGGGATCAGGAACACATCGCGGGGCTGCACAAGCGCATGCGGTTTTTGGGCGTGGAGATCTTTACCAAGGGGGAGGGCCCGATCAGCGAGATGCATGTTGGGCTGGGCGGAACGATGTCCGCGATTTTCCTGCGGCATCTCGCGGAGAAGACTCACCGAGGCCTCGAAGGCCGCGTGAAGCAAGGGAAGTCGGCGGGCGGGATCAGCTACGGCTATCGGCTGGACCGCCAGCCCCTGCCGGACGGAACGCACACGACCGGAGACCGGGTGATCGATCCGGCCGAGGCCGGAATCGTGCGGCGGATTTTCGCGGAGTATGACCGGGGCCTGAGCGCGCGGTCGATCGCCATCGGGCTCAACAAGGACGGCATCGCCCCGCCCCGCTCAGGCGGCAAGGGTTCCGGGACCTGGAGCTTCTCGACGATTTCGGGGAACTGGCAGCGCGGGACGGGGATTCTCAACAACTCGCTCTATGTCGGCAAGTTGGTCTGGAACCGGCAGCATTTCGTGAAGGATCCGGACAGCGGCAAACGGCAGGCCCGGATGAACCCCGAGACGGAGTGGATCACCGAAGAGGTCCCGCACCTGCGGATCATCGACGATGCCTTGTGGACCCGGGTCAAACAGCGGCAAGGCGCGATCCGGGAGGATATCCTCACAGAACGGGCAGAAGATCCCGGCGCGCCGAAGATCGAACGCGGCCACCGCCCGCGCTACCTGCTGTCGGGCCTCCTGACCTGCGGCTGCTGCGGGGCGGGCTACATCATGATCAGCGACACGCGCTATGGCTGCGCGGCGGCCCGGAACCGGGGGACCTGCGCCAACAGGAAGACGATCGCAAGGAAGGACGTCGAGAGCCGCGTCCTGAACGGCCTCCAGACCCGGCTGATGCATCCGGAGCTGATCCGGGAGTACATCGCGACCTGGCAGCAGGAGATGCAGAAGGAGCGACTGGAGAGCCTGGCCGCACGGGGCGAGCAGGAGCGGCGCCTCGCGAAGGTGCTGCGCGACATCGAGAACATCGTCACCGCGATCACGGAAGGGATGTTTCACCCGAGCATGAAGGCCAAGATGGACGCGCTGGAAGGGGAACGGGCGGACCTTGAGGCGAAGCTGGCCGCCCTGCCCGAACCGGAACCCGTGGCCATCCACCCCGGTCTGGCCGAGACTTACGCCCGCAAGGTCACGGATCTCGCCGCAGCCCTGAACGACCCAGAGGCCCGGCCGGAAGCGGCGGACCTGCTGCGCGGGCTGATCGAGAGCGTGACGCTGACGCCCGACACGGATGCGCCGAACGGGCACGTGATCGAACTCCGGGGCGAGCTGGGTGCGATTTTGTCCTTGTGCGGCAATGACGTAGCCGCAAATGCCAACGCCCGCCGTGGTGCGGCGGGCGTGAGGCAAGTGACGGTGGTTGCGGGGGCAGGATTTGAACCTGCGGCCTTCAGGTTATGAGCCTGACGAGCTACCGGGCTGCTCCACCCCGCGACAGGGTGTTTTTTGTATCGTTGACGGGTCTTTTCTAGGTTTGGCGGTGA
>NZ_QXXQ01000031.1 GCF_003570715.1 Gemmobacter lutimaris
AATCCCTGACCCCCGCCCCGGTCCTGACCCTCGCCACCCACCCCGCCCCCGAAACGGGCGAGCCCGAAGCCCGCTCCCTCCCCGAAACCCCGCCCGAAACCCGAACAACCCCCCAAAACGCCGCCTATGTCATCTACACCTCAGGCTCCACAGGAAAACCAAAAGGCGTCTGCGTCGATCACAGGGCCATCGTGAACCGGGTGCTGTGGCTGCATCATGCCTTTGCGGTGCAGCCCGAGGACCGGATGGTGCAGAAGACGCCCTTCGGTTTCGACGTGTCGGTGGGCGAGATCTTCCTGCCGCTGGTGGCCGGGGGGATGCTGGTCATCGCGCGGCCGCGCGGCCATGTCGATGTCGCCTATCTGGCGCGGCTGGTGCGGGAGGAGGCGATCACGCTGATCCATTTCGTGCCACCGATGGTGGAAGCCTCGCTGGGGCAGGCCGATCCGTCGGATTACGCCTCGCTGCGCGGGGTGCTGTGTTCCGGGCAGGCGCTGCCGCGCGCGGTGCAGGACCGGCTGGCGGAATTCGTGCCGCATGTGCGGCTGCATAACCTCTATGGTCCGACCGAGGCGGCGGTGGAGGTCACGCATTGGCCCTGCGCGCCGGAAGATCCGCGCTTCGGTCCGGGGGTGCCCATCGGGCGGCCCATCGACAATGTGGCGATGTATGTGCTGGACGACGATATGGAGCCGGTGCCCGTGGGTGTGCCGGGGCATCTGTTCATCGCCGGGATTGCGCTGGCGCGGGGCTACGTGAACCGTCCCGACCTGACGGCGGGGGCCTTCATCCCCGATCCGCTGGGCCCGCCCGGCAGCCGGATGTATCGCACCGGTGACCGGGCGCGCTATCTGCCGAACGGTGCCATCGACTTCCTTGGACGGGCGGATGACCAGCTGAAGATCCGTGGCGTGCGGATCGAGCCGGGCGAGGTGGAGGCGGCGATCATGGCCTGCGGCATCCGCGAGGCGGTGGTGGTGGCCGGGCCGGATGCCAGCGGCGAACTGGGTCTGATCGCCTATGTCGTGGCGCGGTCCTTCGACGAGGCGGACCTGCGCGAGCAACTGGCGGGCCGGGTGCCCGACTTCATGATGCCCACGGCTTTCGTGGTGCTGGAGGCAGTGCCGCTGACACCGAATGGCAAGGTGAACCGCAAGGCATTGCCTGCGCCCGATTTCACCAAGGCGGTGGCCTTCGTCGCCCCCCGGACCGAGACCGAGGCGCGCATTGCCGCGATCTGGGCCGAGGTTCTGGGCCGCGAGGAAGTCGGTGTGACCGACAACTTCTTCCGGCTGGGCGGCCATTCGCTGCGGGCGGTGACGGCGCTGAACCGGCTGGGCGAGGCTTTCGGGATCGAGATCGGGCTGGAAAAGGCCTTCGCGCTGCAAACCGTGGAATCGCTGGCCCGGCATATCGACAGCCTGCGCGGACCCGCGCCGGAGACCCCGAAGAAGAAGATGCGGATATGACGGCAGCGGTTCTGTGGCGGCGGCTGGCCGCGCTTGGCATCACGGTTTCGGCGGATGACGGCGATCTGGAGCTGGAGGGCGATCTGGAGGCGCTGGACGAGGCGCTGATCGCCGAGATCCGGGCGGCGAAGCCTGCGCTGCTGGACTGGATCGCGGCGCGGGAAATCCGGCCGCGCCCGGAGGCGGCGGCGGATTATCCGCTGTCGGGCCAGCAACAGAGGCTGTGGTTCGTGCAGACGCTGGACCCCGACAGCGCGGCCTATAACCTGCCCGCGGCCTTCCGGCTGAGCGGCGCGCTGGATGTGGCGCGGCTGGAGGCGGTGCTGCACCGGATCATGGTGCGCCACGCCGCGCTGCGCACCCGCTTCGTGGCGGTGGACGGTCTGCCGCGTCAGGTGGTGCTGCCACCGGAGGCGGCGCGGATCACGCTGGACGTCACGGATCTGACGGGCGTTCCGGCTCAGGCCCGGCTGGAGGAAGCGCGGCGCCTTGCGGCGGTCGAAGCGGCACGGCCCTTCGATCTGTCGGTGGCGCCGCTGATCCGGGCAGCGCTGTTCCGGCTGGGCGCGCGCGATCACCTGCTGGTCATCACCCTGCATCATATCGTGGCCGATGGCTGGTCCATCGCGCTGCTGATGCGCGAGGTGGCCTTGCTGTGGCATGGCGAAAGCCTGCCCGCCCTGAGGCTGGACTATGCCGATTACGCGCTGTGGCAGAACGGTCCCGGCGCGCCGGTTCAGGACGAGGCGCTGGACTGGTGGAAGGCGGCGCTGGCCGATCTGCCGCCGGTGTCGACCTTCCCCGCCGATTTCGCGCGCCCGGCGCTGCCCTTGGGTCAGGGCGGCGCGGTGGATCTGGAGCTTGCGGCGCCGGTCGTGGCCGGGCTGCGGCGGCTGGCCGCGCAACAGGGTACGACGCTGTTCACCCTGCTGCTGGCGGGGCAGGGGGCCTTGCTGGCCCGCTATGCCCGGCAGGAGGACATTTGCATCGGCAGCCCGGTTGCCAATCGCGCACGGGCCGAGGTCGAGGGGATCTTCGGCTTCTTCGTCAACATGGTGGCGCTGCGCTGCCAGCCCCGGCCTGACCTGCCGCTGGGGGATTACCTGCGCGCGGTGCGCGAACAGGTGGAGGCGGCCTTTGCCCATCAGTCCGCCCCGTTCGAGCGGGTGGTGGAAGCGACGGGTGCCGCGCGGCGGCTGGATCAGGCGCCCTTGTTCCAGACGGTGCTGGTTTTACAGAATGCCGCCGGGCAGGCGGTGCATCTGCCGGGGCTGGAGGTCACGCCCTTCGCGCTGCCCGCCGCACCGCCGAAATTCGATCTGACGGTGACGGCGGTGGAACTGCCCGAAGGCGGGCTGAGCCTGCAACTCGCCTATGATGCCGGGTTGTTCCGGCCGGATACGGCGGCACGGATCGGGCGCAACCTGACCGCGTTGCTTCAGGCCATGGCGGCGGCGGATCTGTCGGTGCCGCTGGGCGATCTGCCGATCCTGGGGATCGAGGAGCAGGCGCTGCTGACGGTGACGCTGGCGCGCGGGGCGCGCAGCGAGGGGATGGCCGATCCGGTGGCGCGGCTGGCGGCGCTGGCTGCCGGGGCGCCGGATCATCCGGCCATCGTTTGCGGCGCGGCGGGGCTGAGCCGGCAGGGGCTGGACCTGCTGGCGCGGCGCTTTGCCACCGCCTTGCGGGCGCGGGGAATCGGGCCGGGCCATCTGGTGGCGATCCATGCCGAGGCCGAACCCTGGCGCGTGGCGGCAATGCTGGCGGTGCTGCGCTGCGGGGCGGCCTATCTGCCGCTGGAGCCATCTTATCCGGCAGAGCGGCTGGCCTATATGCTGGAAGATGCGGCCCCGGCGCTGGTGATCGGCGGGCGGGTGGCCTTTGCGGGCGGGCGGCCCTGCCTTGACCCGGCCGATGTGGCCGGGCTGCCGCCCGATGACAACGCCCCGCTTGCCGCCCCGGCCGAGGCGGCGGCCTATGTGATCTATACCTCCGGCTCCACCGGGCGGCCCAAGGGTGTGGTGGTGCCGCATCGCGGCCTGCGCAATCTGTGCAACTGGATGGCGGACTATCTGTCCTTCGGCCCGGACAGCCGCTTCGTTGCCACCATGCGCTTCGGCTTTGACGGTTCGGTGGCCGAGACATGGCCGATCCTAGCCGCCGGCGGCACGCTGGTCATGACGCCGCAGCCGGTGCAGGACGATCCGGCGCATCTGCTGGACTGGCTGGCCGATCAGCAGGCGGATGCCTGTTTCCTGACCACGCCGCTGGCCGAACTGGGCATGGCGGGCGGGCAGCTTGACCGCGCGGGCATGGCGGTGATGACCGGCGGTGACCGGCTGCGCCAACGTCCGGCCGAGGGCGCGGGCTGGGTCTTGCACAACAATTACGGCCCGACCGAGACGACGGTGATCGCCACGGCGGGCGCGGTGGCGCCGGGGGCGGGCGATGATCCGGCGATCGGTCAGCCTATCGGCAATACCCGCATCTACCTGCTGGACGCCCGGCTGAACCCGGTGCCGCTGGGCGCGGTGGGGGAGCTGTGGATCGCGGGCGAGGGCGTGGCGCAGGGCTATCTGAACCAGCCGGGCCAGACGGCGGCGGCCTTCCTGCCCGATCCTTTCGGGCCGCCCGGCGCGCGGATGTATCGCTCGGGCGATCTGGCGCGGCGGCGGGCGGATGGCGCGCTGCACCATCTGGGCCGGGCCGATGCGCAGATCAGCCTGCGCGGTTACCGGATCGAGCCGGGCGAGATCGAACAGGCGCTGACCCGGCAGCCGGGGGTCGAACAGGCGCTGGTTCTGGCGCGCGAGGGGCGGCTGCTGGCCTGGGTGATCGCGGCGGAAGGCGCTGCCGATCCGGCGGCGCTGCGCCGGGCGCTGGCGCGCGACCTGCCCGAACATATGGTGCCTGCCGCCATCCTGCCGCTGGGCAACTGGCCGATGACGGCCAATGGCAAGATCGACCGCGCCGCCCTGCCGCAGCCGGAGGTGCAGGCCGGCAGCTTCACCCCGCCGCAGGGCGAGACCGAGCTTTGGCTGGCGGGCATCTGGCAGGATCTGCTGGGGGTCGCGCAGGTCGGGCGCGAGGATAATTTCTTTGCCCTTGGCGGGCATTCGCTGCTGACGACACAGGCGGCCTCGCGCATCCGGGCGGAACGGGGGGCCGACCTGCCGCTGCGGCTGTTCTTCGAGGCGCCGACGCTGGCCGATCTGGCGGCGGCACTGGACGAACGGGCGGCGACAGGCGCGCGGGGCCTGCCGGTCTTGCATCCGCGCGCGGCGGGGCGGGAGGATCTGCCCTTGTCCTTTGCCCAGCAAAGGCTGTGGTTCCTTGACCAGCTTGAACCGGGCAATCCGTTCTACAACATCCCCGGCGCGCTGCGGCTGCAAGGGCGGCTGGAGCACGGGCTGTTGCAGCAGACGCTGGACCGGCTGATCGCACGGCACGAGACGCTGCGCACCCATTTCCCCACTGTGCAGGGCGTGCCCCGGCAGGTGGTGCGGCCCCGGCTGGATCTGCCGCTTCGGGTGACCGACCTCTCCGCCCATGACGCCGCCACCCGCGACCGGCTGGCGCGCGATCTGGTGGCGGCGGATGCCCGCGCGCCTTTCGATCTGACGACCGGCCCGCTGCTGCGGGCGCATCTGGTGGTTCTGGCCCCCGAGGATCACCTGCTGCTGGTGAACCTGCACCACATCATTGCCGACGGCTGGTCAATGGGTGTGCTGATGCGCGAGGTCGCGGCGATCTATGCCGCGCTTCAGGCGGGCGAGGGGGCCGACCCGCTGCCGCCCATGCCGGTGCAATACGGCGATTTCGCGCTGTGGCAGCGCGACTGGCTGTCGGGCGAGGAACTGGCGCGGCAAGAGGGATACTGGCTGGCGCGGCTGGCCGATCTGCCCGCGACGCCGCTGCCGCTGCCGCTGGATCATCCGCGCCCTGCGGCGCAAAGCCACCGGGGCGCGACCCACAGTTTCGACATCGGCGCCGGTCTGGCGGCGCGGCTGAAGGCGCTGGCCTCGGGGCAGGGCGCCACGCTGTTCATGGTGCTGAACGCGGTCTATGCCGTGCTGCTGGCGCGGTATTCCGGGCAGACCGACATTCCGGTGGGCAGCCCGATCGCCAATCGCCGCTCGGCTCAGGTCGAGGGGATGATCGGCTTCTTCGTCAATACCATCGTGCTGCGCCATGCGGTCGAACCGGGGCAGAGCTTTGCCGGATTCCTGTCGCAGGTGCGCCGCACCGCGCTGGAAGCCTTCGACCATCAGGATCTGCCGTTCGAGCAGTTGATTGACCTGTTGAACCCCGAACGCAGCCTTGCCCATGCGCCGGTGTTTCAGGTCAGCTTCGCCCTGCAAAACGCACCCGCGGCGGCAGCGGATCTGCCGGGGCTGCGGCTGCTGTCGGTCGAGGCCGAGGCGGTGACCGCCAAATTCGACCTGACGCTGACCGGCTTTGAAACCGGGACGGGCCTGCATTTCGATTGCGAATATGCCACCGACCTGTTCGATGCGACGACCATCGAGCGGTTCTGCCATGACTATGCCGCGCTGCTGGGGGCGGTGGTGGATGCGCCCGATACGGCGCTGCATGCGCTGCCGCTGGTGACAGCGGAAGATCGCGCCCGGCTGGCGGGCTGGAACGACACCGCCGCGCCGATGCCCGCCGAAAGCGCGCTGGCGGCTTTCGAGGCGCAGGCGCAGGCCCGGCCCGACGCGGTGGCGCTAAGCTGGAATGACGAAGACCTGACCTATGCCGCGCTGGACCGCCGGGCCAACCGGCTGGCCCATGCGCTGATCGCGGCGGGGTTGCGGCCGGGCGCGGCGGTGGGTCTGGGCTGCGGGCGCGGCCCTGATCATGTCGTGGCCATGCTGGCGGCGAACAAGGCGGGGGCGGTCTATGTGATGCTGCCGCTGGACGCGCCGGATGACCGCATCGGATTCATCCTCCGCGATACCGGGATGCGCCATGTGATCGGCCGGCCGGAACCGCGCTGGGGCGATGCCATCGTCATCGCACCCGAGGCCGAGGGCCAGCCGGGGACGCCGCCCGCTGTGGCCCGCCCCGACCGCGCTTATGTCGTTTATACCTCCGGCACGACCGGGGCGCCCAAAGGCTCGATCAATACCCACAGCGGCCTTGCAAACATGAGCCGCTGGTATGCCGGTCTGTGTGACCTCCGCCCCGGCACGGCGGTTTCGGTGGTGGCGAATATCGCCTTCGACGGCATCCTGCCGGAAATCTGGCCCGCGCTGATGGTCGGGGCCCGGCTGGTTCTGGTGCCGGACGAGGTGCTGCGCGATGCCTGGGCGCTGGCCGATCATCTGGCCCGCGCGCGGGTCGAGGTGCTCTATCTGCCGATGGGCTATCTGGAGACGCTGGCCGCCACCGGCTTCAACTGGCCGCAGAGCCTGACGCGGGTGGTGGCGGGCGGTGACCGGATGAAGCGCTATGTCCTGCCGCCCGAACGCGGCCTGCCGCTGATAAACATCTACGGCCCCTCCGAGACGCAAAGCATTTCCACCGCCGAGACGGTTCTGCCCGGTCACGACGGGCCGATCACCATTGGCCGCCCGATCCCGAATGTGCGCATCCATATCCTCGATGCGATGCTGAACGAACTGCCGCCGGGCGCGGTGGGGGAGATCTGCATCGCCGGCGCCGGGGTGGGCGAGGGCTATCTGGCGCGGCCCGGCCTGACGGCGGAACGCTTCGTCCCCGATCCCTCTGGCCCGCCCGGCGCGCGGATGTATCGCAGCGGCGACATGGGGCGCTTTCTGCCCGATGGCCGCATCGACTATCTGGGCCGCGGCGACGGGCAGCTGAAGATCCGGGGCTTCCGGGTAGAGACCGGCGAGGTGGAGGCCGCGCTGCTGGCCCAGCCCGGTATCGCCGAGGCGCTGGTGCTGGCGAAGCCCGATCCGGTGGCAGGCGCGCGGCTGCTCGCCTGGGTGGTCCCCGAGGCCGAGAGCCGCGAAAGCACGCATTGGGAAAGCACCTTCGACCAGATCTATGCCGAGGAAGCGGCGGACGAGACCCCGGCGGACAGCGGTTTTGACATCACCGGCTGGACCGACAGCTATTCCGGCGCCGCGATCCCGGCACCGGAAATGGCCGAATGGCTGGAGGAAACCATCGCCCGCATCGCCGGCCTGTCGCCCCGGCATGTGCTGGAAATCGGCTGCGGCACCGGCATGATCCTGCATCGCATCGCCGGGCAGGCCGAAACCTATACCGGCACCGACCTGTCGCAGACCGTGCTGACCCGACTGGCGCGCAGCCTGCCGCGCGATCATGCGGTGCGCCTGCTGCATGCCCCCGCCGACGACTGGTCGCAACTGGGGGACCAGCGGTTCGATACGGTGATCCTCAATTCCGTGGCGCAGTATTTCCCCGGTCTCGCCTATCTGGCGGACTGGCTGGCCGGGGCGGTGGCCCGCGTCGAAACCGGCACCATCTTCTTGGGTGATCTGCGCAATTTCGCGTTGGCCGAGGCGTTCCAGACCTCGGTCGCGCTGCATCATGCGGGCCCGGCTGCGACGGTGGCCGATCTGCGGCAGGATGTGGCGCGGCGCCTTGCGGCCGAACCGGAACTGCTGGTCGATCCGGTCTGGTTCCATGCCTTCGCCGCCAGCCAGCCGCGCATCTGCCGCGTCGATGTGCTGCCGAAGGAAGGTGCCGCGCGGAACGAGCTGATGCGCTTCCGCTATGACGTGCTGTTGCATATCGGCCCGGTGGCGGCACAGACCCCGGAGGACTGGCAGCCCGCCCCGCTGCCCGAGGCGCTGCCCGATCTGCTGGCGGCGGCTGTGCCGCGTCTGGCGCTGCGCGACCTGCCCTTTGCCCCGCCTGCCGGGCCGCTCGCCTCGGCGCGGCTGCTGCATGAACTGCCCGATGCGGCCCCGGCCAACGCCGTGCGGGTGCCGGAGCCTGCGGGCTTTGACGCGCGCAGCCTGCGCGATCTGGCGGCGGCGCATGGCTATCATCTCGATCTCGGGCTGGCCTCCGGCACCGGGCATGTGCATGCGGTGTTCCGCCGCGAGGATGCGCCCCCGGCGCATTGGCCGAGCCTCTGGCCCAAGCCGCCGCGCCTGTCGCTGCGTCTGGCCAATACGCCGCATATCCCCGAGCGCGACACCACCCTGTCACGCCGGTTGACCGAGGCGCTGGGGCAGAGCCTTCCGTCCTACATGTTGCCGTCGTCGATCATGGTGTTGTCTGGATTTCCGTTGAGTTTGAACGGGAAGGTGGATCGTCGGGCTTTGCCTTTGCCGGTGGTTCAGGGGGGTTCGGTTGTGGTCCGGGCCGGGGTTGAGGCGGAGTTGGCGGGGCTTTGGGCGG
>NZ_QXXQ01000032.1:0-5439 GCF_003570715.1 Gemmobacter lutimaris
GGCCGACGATCACGCTGTCGACCGGCAGGATCATTCCGACCCGCTGGGTGGGCGAGCAGCACGTCCGCGAGGATCTGGGGTTCATTCCGAGCTTCACCGACTGGGTCAAGGCGATCCGGCCAGAACCTTGGATGGGCCGCACGGAGAAGATTGAGGCGCTCGTCGATCCGCAACGGACGCCACCCGTCGTGGAGGTCCGCTGAAATGAGCCGGGCATACCTCAATCTCGGCGTCTCGCCCGGGATCACGCCACTCGCGATGCTGCGTATCGCCATTGGTCGCCTGCATCCCGACACGCTGGCCGTCCGCAGCTGGCGTCCGGCGCGCAAACGCTACTACCGCGAGCTCTTGCAGGCCCATGCAGAGGCTCAGGTTCGGGCGCAAGTCGCCTGTAAGTGATTGGTGTTCCTCGACCCGCATTTTCCAATCCGCCCGGCCCTCTGGCCGGGCCTTCTCATTTCTGGAGGTACTATGGCTGACTACTTCACCCACTTTTCCTGCGTCCTCGACGTAGGCTCGCCCGAAAAAGCTATCGCGGCGCTCGATCTTTTGACCCGCCTGCATCTCGACGATGAAGGTGCCGACGATCCGGAATACTCTGGCTTTGCCATGACGCAACAGGACGGTCCCGAAAGCTCAATCCTCTGGTTCCATGACGATGAGGGGGAAGGCGATATCGAAGGCGTCATACGCTTCGTGCTGTGCCTAGCGGAAGAGATCGAGCTCACCGGTCTCTGGGGTTTCGAAGTCGCGTACACCTGTTCCCGGCCCCGATTGGACGCCTTCGGCGGTGGCGCGCATGTCATTGATCTCGGAAAGCGGAAATCCATCGGCTGGACCAGCACGCATGAATGGCTTGAGGCCGCGCTCCGCGGGGAGGACTGCGATGCCTGATATCATCTGCACCACGGTTTATCAGTTCCCCGAACTTTCCGACACTGCCAAGGAGAAAGCCCGCAGTTGGTATCGCGAACTCGGGCCCTATGACGATTGGTGGGATGCGGTCTACGAGGATTTCGAGCGGGTCTGCGACATCCTCGGCGTCAGCCTCAAGACCCGCCCGGTTCGGCTGATGGGTGGTGGCACCCGCGAAAAGCCCTGCATCTGGTTCTCGGGTTTCTGGAGCCAAGGGGACGGCGCGGCCTTCGAGGGATATCTCAGCCACGCTAAGGGCGCGACAACGAGCATCAGGGATTATGCCCCTCAGGACACGACCTTGCATGGCATCGCAGACAGGCTTCAGGCGATCCAGCGGCGAAACTTCTACCAGCTCACCGCGGATGTCAGTCACCGGGGCCGCTATTACCACGAATATACCATGTCCGTTGACGTCACGCGCGACAGCTCGATCTGGCAGCCGCCGACTGAGGATGCGGACGAAATTGTGACCGAAGCGCTGCGTGATCTCGCACGTTGGGTCTATCGCCAGCTTCAGGCCGAATACGACCATCTGACTTCAGACGAGGCCATCGAGGAGGGGATTATCGTCAACGAGTACACCTTCACCGAAGGAGGGCGGCGGTTTGGGTGAGAGAGCGATCGGTTCATTTGATCTTTACAATGAGACCATATGAACTATGTTAGTGGCAATGGAGGACAACATGCAAGTCGCAGAGAAGATCCGAGAACCTGCACAGATCAACGCCGTTGCGCTGAAGGCTTATGCCCGCGTGGCCGACGCTTGGGGTCTCAGCCTGAAGGAAGCGGCGGGCCTCGCCGACATGTCGGAGAGTACGTGGAAGCGCGCGAAGAAGCCAGATTTTGCGGGGGAACTCACCAAGGACCAACTATTGCGGCTCAGCGCTGTGATCGGCATCTACAAGTCGCTCGAGCTTTATTTCTCCGAGCCACTGGCTCGAAGCTGGTTCGCCCGGCCGAACACCGGTCCGCTGTTTGGTGGTAACCGTCCGGTCGACACTGCTATCGACGGCGGTTTGCCGCAGATCCTTGCGGTGCGGACCTATCTTGACGCGTTGCGTGGTGGGGCATGAAGCAGACCGAGATTTCCGATCGCGGTCTCGTTCGCCTCCTGCCCGCCACCTACCACAAGCCGCCATCTCTGCGCGGTCTTGTCGATACCGATGACGAGATGGAGATCTTGGCAGAGATTGAGGGCCTGACCAGCGGTCGTCTTCTTGCGGAACGTGGCCGCAACCCGCATCTGGACCCGCGCGAGCTTGCTTGGCAGCGCCGCAGCCGAGACCTGCGCATTTATGGTGACAGTCATGTCAACGCAGCCTTCACCTACACCCGTGCAGGCGGAAACCGCTTCAACACTGAGGAGCGCGGTGCTTGGTACTGCGCATGGGATGTGATGGTTTCCGTCAGCGAGGTGGCCTGGCATCGGACGCGGGAGCTTGGCTTTACGGGCAGCTTTAATGACAGCGCGCGCTATGTGGAAATGTTGGCCGATTTTATCGGGGTGTTCGACGACATGACCGATGAGCCGGATCATCCTGCCCTGCATCCGGATCCGGTGGTCGGATATCCCGAAGGTCAAAGCTTGGCCCAGCATCTGCGCCGGGCCGGATCCCGGGGCTTGATCTATCCTTCAGTTCGGGCTCCGGCGCCCGGTGGGAATTGCCTGGTCTGCTTTGAGCCACACGCCATCCAGAGCGTCCGTCCGGGCGCGTCTTGGGATCTTGTTTGGGATGGGACGCCGCACTACTCGATTACGGCGGTCGGCTAACAAGTTACAGCGCATGCTCCCTCGGAGGTCCGAAAAATGAAATCAGCAAATGGCAACAGCCCTGACATCACAAACTTGAAGCCATGTGACTATCAGGCGTTCTTCGAGGCTTTGGACGCCCGGTCGTCACCGACGGAAGCGCTACGGATCGCATTTCTCAGGCAGAAGAAATCCTTCGGTGATCCGGACGCCAACACGCCATCCGCTGACTGATACTCGTCACCGGTTCCCGTCGATCCACTTCGACATCAGGCCCTTGTCTCGGAAGCACTCGTCCGGAACGGCGCGCCGCTTGATCCGGGCGAGCCGCTCGGCAAAGGCGACCTGCTTGGAGGACGGCAGCTGGTCGAGCGCGGAGACCGGTTTCAGCTTGGCCTGCGCATCGATCCAAGAACTCAAAGCCCGCCGGTCCTGCTGCACCTCCCAAGGTAACAGCGTCTGGTTCTTGAGCGCCAGTGACCGCGCGTAGGCGATCTGCTTGGGCGTGACGGGTACTGCAAAACTGGTGTCTTCCATCGGAGAAACTCCTTTGCGGCTTGGTCTTTATATATAGAACATAACAGGAACAAAATCAACCACCGCTCTGCCAAGGATCGAGATCCGAGAGGCAGAGGCAGGTTGGGGCAGGAGGAGCTGGAAGGTTGCGCGAGAGCGCCTTCGGCTCTGCCAATTTCCCCAACCTGAGGTGTTCTGATGACGTTCCAACCGTTGATCCCGACCGTGCTGACGCCGGTCGTTGTTCCTGTCCTGCCTGATCCTGCCTCCGCGATCCTCGCAGTTGCCGAGGCGCTGCAGCCCGATCTGGCGCAGGGGTTTCAGATCGATGCGCTGCGCCTGCGGCTTGAGATGGAGCGCGCCTTCGGTGGCTCCGATGCGACAGGCGCCTGGGATTGGAAGCTGGCTTATGAGGCGGGCGAGGTGGCACTTGTCCTCTTCCTGCGGAAATTCGGCCGCGCCCTGCTGGCGCGGGCTGGATCACTTGACGCACTGATGCCGATCCTCGCCAAAGTTTCGGGGCTTCTGCCAACCCATACGCGGCGGTCTGAAGAAATGGAGCGATTCCAGCAATTCTCGACGCCGCTGCCCATGGGGCTTACGGCCTTGGCCGCCGCAAAGATCACCCACGCGGACTTGGTCCTCGAGCCTTCGGCCGGAACGGGGCTTCTTGCCATTCTGGCCGAAATCGCAGGCGGCGCTCTGGCCTTGAATGAACTCGCTGAAACCCGCGCTGATCTCTTGCGTCTGCTGTTTCCTGGCCGCTCCGTCACCTGTTTCGACGCCGCGCAGATCGACGATCATCTGGACACGGGGCTTCGCCCGAGCGTCATCCTGATGAACCCTCCGTTCTCGGCTTTGGCCAATGTCGATGGCCGCAACACCGAAGCGACGGCGCGGCATCTGCGCTCGGCGCTTGCCCGGCTGGCCCCTGGTGGACGGCTGGTCGCCATCACAGGTGCCGGTTTCGCGCCCGATGCGTCCGCCTGGGCGGAAACCTTCGGTCGCCTGACCGAGTCCGCGCATCTGGCCTTCACCGGCGCGGTGTCCGGAGCCGCTTTCGCCAAGCATGGCACCAGCTTTGAGACGCGGATCTCGGTCTTCGACAAATGCCGTGGTGGCGAGATGGGTGGCGTCACCGCTGACCTGCGTCAGCCAATGTCTCCAAATGCAGCGCATCTCCTCGCCCGGATCGCCGCCGAAGCTCCGCCGCGCTTTGAGTCGGATCAGGCCGCCACGGCAAGTCAGAGCCGTTCTTCCCTCTTTCCGGGAAACTCTGCCCCCTCCACGCGCAAGGCCATCGGCATATCTCGCGCGACTTCTGCGGCCCAACCCGCGCAAGCCATTGCGCTGATCGAGGCTGAAGATCTCGCCTACACCCTGCGCGAGGTGGGCGAGAACGATGATACCGCGCGCCTATCGGATGCGATCTACGAGACCTTCCGTCTGCAGGCGATCGATATCCTCGGCGCGGTCCCACACCCGACCAAGCTCGTGCAATCGGCGGCCATGGCCTCGGTCATGCCCCCAAAACCCTCCTACCGTCCGAAACTCCCTGCTGCCGTCCTGTGCGACGGCCTGCTCTCCGACGCGCAGCTGGAGACCGTGATCTACGCGGGTGAAGCGCATGGCGCCTGTCTCGCGGGGTCTTGGACCGTCGATGAGACCGGCGACATTGTCTCGGCCGCGCCGGAAAATGCCGCTGACGCCGTCCGCTTCCGTCGTGGTTTCTTCCTTGGCGACGGCACGGGCGCGGGCAAAGGCCGCCAGTCGGCTGGCATCTTGCTCGACAATTGGAGCCAAGGCCGCCGCAAGGCACTCTGGGTGTCAAAAAGCGACAAGCTCTTGGAAGACGCACAGCGCGACTGGTCGGCCCTCGGTCAGGAGCGGCTGCTGGTAACGCCACTGTCGCGTTTCGCGCAGGGCCGCGACATCCCGCTCTCCGATGGCATCCTCTTCACGACCTATGCCACACTGCGGTCCGAGGAGCGAGGGGCCAAGAAATCCCGCGTCGACCAGATCGTCGACTGGCTGGGGGTCGACTTCGATGGTGTCATCATCTTCGATGAAAGCCACGCGATGGCCAATGCCGCCGGCTCGAAGGGCGAGCGTGGCGACACTGAGGCCTCGCAGCAGGGCAGGGCGGGCCTGCGCCTCCAGCACATGCTTCCGAATGCGCGGGTGGTCTATGTCTCGGCCACCGGGGCGACCTCAGTTCACAACCTCGCCTATGCGCAGCGGCTCGGCCTCTGGGG
>NZ_QXXQ01000032.1:5539-7794 GCF_003570715.1 Gemmobacter lutimaris
GCTGGCGGCGTTGCCGCGATGGAAGTCCTCGCCCGCGACCTGCGCTCGCTCGGTCTCTACACTGCCCGGTCGCTTTCCTATGACGGCGTCGAATACGAAATGCTCGAGCATGCGCTGACGCCTGAGCAGCGCGGCATCTATGATGCCTATGCCGGGGCTTTCGCCATCATCCATAACAACCTCGCCGCTGCGATGGAGGCTGCCAATATCACAGGCGACAGCGGCGGCACCCTCAACCGGCAGGCCAAGTCCGCCGCGCGCTCGGCCTTCGAGTCCGCGAAGCAGCGCTTCTTCGGCCATCTTCTGACTTCAATGAAGACCCCCACGCTGATCACGAGCATCGAGACCGATCTGGCGGCGGGCCATGCCGCCGTCATCCAAATCGTCTCAACCGGCGAGGCGCTGATGGAGCGCCGGCTGTCGGAGGTCCCGACCGAGGAGTGGAACGACATCCGCGTCGACATCACCCCGCGGGAGTACGTCCTGGATTACCTCGCCCATTCCTTTCCGGTGCAACTCTACGAGCCCTTCACCGACAGTGAGGGCAAACTGTCGTCACGACCCGTGATGCGCGATGGGCAGCCCGTCGAGTGTCGGGAGGCTGCCCGCCGCCGCGACGCTCTGATCGAAAAGCTGGCCGGCCTGCCGCCCGTGCCGGGGGCGCTCGACCAGATCGTCCAGCGTTTCGGCACCGATCTGGTGGCGGAAGTGACAGGCCGCTCGCGCCGCATTGTGCGCAAGGGCGAAGGGCATGCCGCGCGGCTTGTCGTGGAAAGCCGGGCAGGATCTGCCAACCTCGCGGAAACCGCCGCCTTCATGGACGACCAGAAGCGCATCCTGATCTTCTCCGATGCCGGCGGCACGGGGCGCAGCTATCACGCTGATCTTGGGGCCAAGAACCAGCGTCTTCGGGTCCACTACCTCCTCGAACCCGGCTGGAAGGCCGATGCCGCCATCCAGGGTCTCGGCCGCACCAACCGCACCAATCAGGCGCAACCGCCGCTCTTCCGACCGGTGGCCACCGATGTGAAGGCGGAGAAACGGTTCCTCTCGACCATCGCGCGCCGCCTCGACACATTGGGCGCGATCACGCGGGGTCAGCGCCAGACCGGCGGGCAGGGGCTTTTCCGGCCCGAGGATAACCTTGAGTCGCCTTACGCCCGTGATGCTTTGCGCCAGCTATACCGTCGCATCTATCGCGGCGATGTCGCGGGCTGTTCGATCGGGGCCTTCGAGGATGCCACCGGCCTTAGCCTGACCGATGACAACGGGCTGAAGGACGAGTTGCCGCCGATCACAACCTTCCTCAATCGCCTGCTGGCGCTGACGATCGACATGCAGGCCGTGCTTTTCTCGGCTTTCGAGGAACTTCTCGACCAACGCATCGAGGGGGCAATCGCAGCCGGGGTCTATGATCTCGGGCTCGAGACGCTGCGCGCCGAGAGCTTCCGCGTCACCGATGCGAGGGTGATCTACACCCATCCCGGCTCCGGCGCCGAAACCCAGCTTCTGACCATCGCAGAAAAGCGCCGCAACACGCCGACCTCGCTGGCCAATGCGCTGGACTGGCTTGATGACCCGAAGGCACGGCTCCTGGTCAACAGCCGCTCGGGTCGCGCGGCGGTGCAGGTGCCCGCGACCAGCCTAATGCTGGATGATGGCACGATCGAGCCCCGCTTGCGGTTGATCCGCCCCACCGAGGCAAGCACCGTGCCTGCAAAGCTGATGGACGACACGCATTGGCTCGAGGCCGACCGCGCGGCCTTCATCGCCGCCTGGACCGCGGAACTGGCCGAGGTGCCGGAGTTCACGGAAACCACGCTGCATATCGTAGCGGGGCTCTTGCTGCCGATCTGGAAGCAACTTCCCCAGGACGAAACCCGCGTCTACCGGCTGCAAACCGACGATGGCCAGCGCATCATCGGCCGCCGCGTTTCGCCGTCTTGGGTCGCGACGACGCTGGCGGGTGATGCGCCGCAACTGTCCGCGGCGCAGGTCCATGCCCTTGTTCTCAAGGGCAAGACCGTGGTGCGCCTGGCCGAGGGGATGGAGTTGCACCGCTCGCGCGTCATGGGGGTTAACCGGATCGAATTGTCAGGGTTCACGGAAGCAGCCAAGGACCGGCTCAAGGCCGACGGCTTCTTTTCCGAGATCATCAGCTGGAAGCTGCGCCTCTTCTGTCCGACGGATTCCGGCGGTGTGAAAGTGCTCGATCACCTGCTTGCACGCTTCCCCATCCAGGGTCTACATGCACG
>NZ_QXXQ01000033.1 GCF_003570715.1 Gemmobacter lutimaris
AGGCCGACGGCTTCTTTTCCGAGATCATCAGCTGGAAGCTGCGCCTCTTCTGTCCGACGGATTCCGGCGGTGTGAAAGTGCTCGATCACCTGCTTGCACGCTTCCCCATCCAGGGTCTACATGCACGTAAAGGTTGTTAATTGTGTGTGCCATGTCATTGGAAACAGAAGATCTGTTGCGAGATCTTTCGCAAAATGCCGAAAGCGTCTGCCGTCACTATCTTCCCGCCGGGAGGCGGGAAGGCTCTTACTGGATGGTCGGCGATCTGCAGAACAATCCGGGCCGCTCGCTGTTCGTCAGGTTGACCGGCCCCACCTCGGGGCCGGGTGCCCGGGGCAAATGGACCGATTCAGCCACGTCGGAATTCGGCGATCTCCTCGACATCATCCGCGAACGCACGGGGATCACCCGCTTTCCCGATCTTCTGGCCGAGGCACGGATGCATCTTGGCCGTCCGCAGTCGGTTCTCCCGGATGCCAACTCCCCGCGCAGCCGAAAATCCCCCTCGGGTACGCCAGCAGCAGCGGCGCGCTTGTTCGCGGCCTCGCTGCCTTTGGCGGGATCTTTGGCCGAGGTCTACCTGCGTTCCCGGGGCATCACCCAACCGGTACTCAGTTCAACCCTGCGCTTCCACCCGAAGTGCTGGCATCGGGATGAGGGCCAGACCAAGCCTGTGCCCAGGCCTGCGATGATCGCCGCGGTCACCGATGGGGCAGGGGCCTTGCAGGGCGTGCATCGCACTTGGTTGGCACCCGACGGACAGGACAAGGCGGCTGTCGACACACCGCGGCGGGCTATGGGTCACCTCCTCGGAAATGCCGTCAGGATCGCCACTGCAGATCAAAGCCTCGTGCTGGGCGAAGGCATCGAGACGATGCTCTCCGTTCGCGAGGCGGCCCCTTCTTTGCCCGTCTGGGCGGCGCTCTCGTCGGGTCACCTCGGAGCCGTGTTGTTGCCCGCAGGGTTGCAGCGCCTCTACATCGCCATCGACCGCGATCCGGCGGGGCATCGCGCGGCGGAAAGGTTGACCGCCAGAGCAATCGAGGCCGGGATTGCCGTACGGGTGCTCGAGCCGCGTCTCGGGGATTTCAACGACGATCTCCGCGCTCACGGCGTTGAGGCAATGCGCCAGCATCTGGCACAGCAGATCGACCTTAAGGATCAGCATCGGCTGACGATCTGAACTCTCAAAGCGCAAAGGCAGTCAGGGAGCGGGGCAGGGGGTCAAGCATCGCTTGAGGAACCGGGTCGCGTCTTTCTCCTCTTCTCGGCTGTCGAACCCGCGCAGGCACCCGCACGTCCTTCAAGAGATGGGCAGGCGGCCGTCAAAGCGGCCGCCCCTTCAAGGACGGGGGGCGACTGATTTCCGCCGGCGGGGCTCGCCCCGCCTTTGCATCGCGAAGCAAATCAGCCGCCCCCCGTCCTCCTCCACATGCGTTCCGGCCCCAAAGCGGGGGTGAAAGGGCGTCCCCTCCCACGGCTTTCGCAGCCCATGAAGGCCGCGCGGGTTGTCGCGCGTCCCCGAGCAGCCGGAGGCAAAAGACCATGACGACCCAATTCCAGAGCGAAGATTTCGACCGCAGCTCCGCCCTTTCCCAGACCGCCTGGGCGCTTCAGGAGCTTCAGCTCTACGGCACCCGTGCCTTCCAGGACGAGGTCGATCTGCGCCCGATGCCGGAACCCGAGCGCCTCATCGACGCGGTCAGCGATATCTTCGATGCCCTCGCAGCGACCCTCGCCGACACCCGCATGGAACCCGACCTCGAAGAATTGCTCTGGGGCCAGGTCAACCTCTTCCACCGCGCCGCCGCCCGCACGGAACGCCTACTTGACGACAATGAAGTGGCGCAGCACCGTCTGCAGCGGGAACAGGACGGCTCCGAGGTGAAATCGACCGAGCTTGAGCGACTGACGGCCGAAGGCACCAGCCTTGTCGAACGGCGGCATTGTCTGGAAGCCTTCCGCGACCGCAGCGCCGAGGCGTTCGAGCTGCACACAGGCTCAACTTGGCGGCCTCGCTCTGGCTCAATGGTGAACCACAAGCACCTGACCGCAGCGCTGATCGACAGCCGCGATTTCCTCTCCGCCAAGCGCCGCGCTGAAACCGAAGTGATGCTGCCCCAAGGCACCAAGATTGCCCTCACTGGCGGGACCGACTTCAACGATCACCGCCTGATCTGGGGCAAGCTTGATCAGGTCCAGACCAAGTATCCCGACATGATCCTTCTCCACGGTGGCAGCTCTAAGGGTGCCGAACTCATCGCCGCCAAATGGGCCGAAGTCCGCAAGGTCACGCAGATTGCCTTCAAGCCCGACTGGACCAAACATGCCAAGGCCGCACCCTTCAAGCGCAACGACGCCATGTTGGACGTGCTGCCCGTGGGTGTCCTCGTGTTCCCGGGCAATGGCATCCAGGAAAACCTCGCCGACAAGGCCAAGAAGCTGGGCATCCCGGTCCTGAAGTTCGAGAAGGGGGCGTGAGCCCCCTTAACCGCATTTTCGGCCTAAGGCGGTCTGTCAACTTAGCGTCATGCCGCCTCGCTGCATTCTCCAAAGCCGCCGCTCGATTGGCATTGCGGCAAGAAGTTGGTCATTTTGATAGACGAAAGCAATGCTTCGTGAAATGAGTGATCAACCATCGCGAGCGTGGACGTCGAGGCCCGGAACCGTCGCATTGGACCGACCAAGCTGCAACCACGCCTCAGGCCGCAGTTCCACTTCCATTTTCGTTATCAAGTTGTAAAAGATTAGAATATCCTCGGAAAGAGTGTCATTGCCAAAGCCCACGATAAATACGGTGGCGTCGAAACAGCCTCGCGAAACCGCGGGCTCATCAGCGTTTATGGCCTTCGACTTTCAGGTGAACGTGTCAATGGCGCTAGTTCTCGACCTTTTCAGACAAGGTAAAGAATTCGTCGCGCTGTTCGATCATCACGACGACTTTGTCGTTTTCGTTGGAGAAGGGGAGAACTCAGAGCTATCGTTCTACCAGGTGAAATCGAGCAGTGAACTCACTTGGACCGCAAAGAGGCTCGCGAGGCGAAGCCCGAAAGGCGATCTGCCAAAATCCATCGTCGGCAAAGCCTACTATAATATCGCGCAGTTCGGGCCAAAAATTCGCCGAGCATCGATATTGTCCAACCGGCCGCTGAGCGCTACCCTGGCGACGGCGACCAAATCCGACCTCCACGATGGCGAGCTTTCAGTCGCCGATCTCTGCTCTGCCGATCAGGACGCGCTGATGAAGTCGCTGGAGGCGGACTTCCCTGACGGCTTCGATAAGTCACATGCGACGCTCCTGACGTTCGAGCGCGTTCCGTTCGATCTTGAAAGTTATCGCGCGACGGTGCTGGGCAGGATCGTAACGATGCTGGAAGAACTCCATCCAGATTTCGTCGCGGTTTCCAGCCCCTTCTACACGGCGCTCCTCGCCGCCGCGGGTGAGTGCACCGGGAACAAGACAAAGTCGGGGACGGTCGAAGAGTTGCGCAAGAGAGTCGCCTTGGACCGCGAGGCGATTAGCCGCCTGATCGAGCGGGTTCACAGCAGGTCTAAAAATCTTGTCGAGTGGTGGTCGAGCGTGAACGACGAACTCGCTGCCGACGGAATAAAGGCGCTGCAGATCCAGCGTATCAAGAACAAGTGCATGGCGTATGTAAACTCCCGTCGCGCGGGGGGTAGGTCGGCAGCCAAGCTAAGCGCAGCGATCCGCGATGCTATCGGCAAAGCCGCGGTGAGAGATATGGGCAGCGTACTCGAGGCGGTCGTAGCCTTGAAGGTCCACGGTCTCAGCGAACCCGAGTCAGAGCTCTTTGATCTCCAGTCTGCGATGATCGTCGAATTGATGGAGGCCATGACATGACAGACGACGACACGACGGGACTGCGGCGCGTCCTTCGAAAACTGAGTGAGAACAGCAATGCAAGCGGTAAAATTCAAAAATCTCTTCCTGTTATCGCAAGTCGAAAAGAGAGCGTTGCACGTACCATTGCATCCGCAAAAGCTGTTGATCCAAGGCGCAAACGGCTTTGGAAAGTCGGTTATAATGAAGAGCCTGTACGAAGCTCTGGGAGCGACGCCGAATAAGATCGATGCTCGTTGGAAGAATGCGAACGTATCCAGTTGCCTCGAGTTCGAGTTCCGGGACGCGACTTGGTTTTCTGTCAAAGCCCACGGTGTGTTTTCGCTCTTCGACGACAAGGGCAACAGACAGTTTTGGGGCCAGCGGCTGGTAAAGGACTGGGGCCCGAAGCTCGCCGATTTCTTCGGTTTCAAGCTTGAGATGGTTGACAAGGGCGGGGAAACGTTAACGCCGCCGCCAGCATATCTTTTCGCGCCGTTCTACATTGACCAAGACGGAAGTTGGGACAAGCCTTGGGTCTCATTTCGCCAGGACTTCTACCTGCCGCAAAGTGCGAGCACGCTTGCGGACTATCATTCAGGTATACGACCGGACGGCTACTATACCGCCAAGGCCGAGTTGACAAAGGAGAAGATCGTCCTTTTCAGCTTGGAAACTGCAGTCGAGACGCTCCGTCAGGCGATGACCCAGATTAAAGAGATCGAAGGCACGACCCCGACCTACGACTTGAAGGAATTCGCAAGCGAATGCGACGATCTCGTCGCGGAAAGCGAGAGGCTTCTTGTTTTGCAGGCGGAACATAGGCGGACCGTGTCCGATGTCCACGAGGAGGTTCATCTTGTCAGGGCCGAAGCGGACCTCGTCAACAACGCACTTAGAGAAATGCGTGGCGAATTCGAGCTTGCATCCTCATTGCCGCGCCAAGTCGAGTGCCCCACCTGCGGTCACGAATACCAGAACTCCCTTGCCGAAAGATTCGCCTTGATCGAGGATGAAGGCGTCTTGTCGGAGGCACTGATTGAGGCGCAGTCTAAGCTGGAAAGACTGGTCGAAAAGGAACTGGCTGAGCGTGGCAAGCTCGACACGATCGTTGCAAGCTTGGGGCGTATCGAGAATATCCTTGAAACACAAAAACAGTCGTTGTCCCTTAACGACGTGCTCATCGCGGCCGGCAAAACCGAGGCGGCCAAGCTTCTACGGGCATCGCTGAACGAGAAGATAGTTGCTGCGGACGCCTCCAGAAAAATCACCGAGTCGCTTCGTGCTTCGATGATCGAATTCAGCGACAGAATCCGTACTTCGGAAATCAAAAAATTCTATCGCGCCCGACTGTCGATGTATTCGCAGAAACTTGATGTCCATCTCGACGACCCGGAAAGGCAGTCGATTGAGTCTATCAGCGTTGCACGAGGGAGCGAGGGGCCTCGGGCGCTGCTAGCTTACTATTACGCTTTCCTTCATACGAAAACCAATTTCACAACAAGCGTCAGATTCCCGGTCGTGATCGATTCTCCGAACCAGCAGGGGCAGGACACAGTTCATCTACCCCAGATGTTGAAGTTTATTTTCGACCACGTCCCAGATGACGTGCAAACCATCGTTGCGACCGAAGACGCTTCAGAGCTTAAACTCGAAGGGGTCACGATCGCTACCTACGGAGAAGCCAAGCGCCAAATCCTTCGTGAGAAAGAATTTGATCAAGTTAGAGCAATCTTCGACCCATTCTTCCAAAAGATACTGGCAATGGAGTGACGCGATTGCCCGCCATTTGATCGCATCCGCGAATATATCGGGGGCGCCCTATCTCGCAGCAGCTTTCGCAATCTTCTAATACGCCTCGATTGGTAGTCAGCGATCGTTTTGTCATTTATTGATAAAGCAAGATGATTGCTGCAACGCGCTCCGAAGTCCGCTTTTACGAGTTCGCCGCACGTTCCATGCCGCACAGATGACAGACAGCTTCGCGCCCATAGTTCACCTCGCAATGATCCTTTGTTCACTCGGGTCATATCGGAATTCGTGTAGGCGCCTTTCGTCGATTAGTTTTGCGGCCTGCCCAACATGCTCTGGAAGAACGTAAAACCATTCGCGCGGGTGAATTTTCTTGCCGAGGCGATCCGTGACGCTGAGTTCTGCGGGTCTCGCTACTTCGAAAAACCGGTGCAGCAAGTTTTCAACTTTAGAGCGCGACAGGTTCTTCAGTTCGTATGTAGCCACAATTTCCACCGGGGCCATCAGAAAGGTTGCGTCGTTGCGGGCGTCCGCGATGCGACGGGCCACTTGCTGAGAGGTGACTCCGATTTTGTGCAGGATCATCCGGTTCTCGGCAATCTCCGGAACGGACGATAAGCTGCGGGCAACATAGATTGTTCCGGAGAGTTCCAGCTGGTCCGCTTCCCACTCTGGATCGAGCGGACCGAGGCCCGTGCGCTGGATAATTCTGGAGGTCTTGTCATCGTTCAGGGATTTGCGGAAAGACGACATCAAGGGGTCGCTCTCCTGCCCGTTCGAAAAAACCACGCGAAGACGATGGTCTCGATCTCCACCGCGGCTGCTCATTTCCGTCTTTTCGGCGATATAAGCCAGCAGGCCATTTCGTATGAAGAAATCGCCTTCCAGAGGCTCTATCACAGCGTATTTTTCGACAACGGTCGCTTTCCGCTCTCCGGCGTCCAGCATACGTTGCATGTCTTGGAAGAATGTCTCGAACAGATGGAAATCTGGACAGGGCCGGAAATCGGCTCGATGATCTGGCAAGTGCCGCTCGGACGCGGCGGTGACGTGGCGCAGGCCAATCAGATCCGGTGATATAGCCAAGGCGTCATCGCCAAAAATGTCATCCAGATCACCCGGAACCTCATCGTCCAGCGGATCATCGCGCCAGCTGCGTTGCTGGGCAGGAACTAACTCCAGGACATGGTCAGGAGTCGCCGTTTCTTGCACCATCCTGACTCGGATTGTGCCAAGACGCATTTCCTCATGGTCCAGCGCCTCAGGGTCTGGAAGGCGACCGTGTCTGATCCGGAACGCCTCGATCTCACGATTTATCGTCGCGGAGTCTGCCCCGGCTTTTGCGCCGAAGGCAGACAGTTTCACATCAAGTAGTCCGAACTCGTCGGGCTCAGCAAAAATATCATCGAGGGTAGGCCGTGTCATTACAGGCTTGCCTCGCGCAGCTTTTGGGCCTTCTTGAATTTCAGCCATGCCAACGCTTCGGCCATCCGCTTTTCCAAAGCGTCGGCGGCATGCACGTTGGGTTCGCGGCCTTCCTGTGCGCGAAATCGCTTGATCCGGGGCCAAAGGGTTCGGGCTTCATCCTCTGTCATCTGAATACGCTGAGCGACCATCGCTGACTGAACATGGGCCAGGAGCTCTGAGTCCAAGGATTTTGATGCAACCTCAAACCGTTCGCGAAAGGCGTTGACGCTGTCGATCAAGTCGATGTCCAATTCCCGGACGTTGATGAAGCGGCGTACCAAAGCCAGTAGGCTGTTTGATGCGCTTCCAAGATCGTCATCCTCTGAATCAGATGGGTTGGCAGCAGCTAGTGTGTCGACCGTACCGCCAAAGGCGGCTTGCTGTTCACTAAATCCGCGCTCTTCTTCACGGCGTGCCAAGGTCAGGATGTTCATTCTGGCAGCCAGATCTTGCCGGACGGCTTCGGTTTCTTCGG
>NZ_QXXQ01000034.1 GCF_003570715.1 Gemmobacter lutimaris
CTCAAGGACTGGCGCCGCGTCGCCACCCGCTATGACAGATGCCCCAAGGTCTTCCTGTCAGCAGTCGCCCTCGCTGCAACCGTCATCTTCTGGCTTTGACGATCAATGGGTCCTGACCCTAGGCATTCTCTTCTTGAATGATTGCTGCTTGATCAGACTGCATACTTTCCCTATAGAAAATGCCAAATGCGCTGCTATGAAAGCAAAAGTTGCATTATCTGAGCCATCGGGTTTGACTAAGCGAGAAGCGGTACATGCTGATCAGACGTTCTAGCCCTGATGGTAAGATCGCCAAATCAGCGCGCATGATGATGCACAGATTTTTCCGCTGCCCCAGATGCAAATTGATCGTTTCGAATACAAGACTACGGGTTTTGCAAGTCAGTATCACAAGGCTCTGGCTTCCGACGAGTTTTCAGGTTCAATCGACGCTTCGATATTCAACCGGGCCAAGAAAGCTTCATTTTCTAGTAAAATTAGTTACCAACAGCGATCGCTTAATAGGCGAAAGTGTACCACTTGATTTTCAGAGTAATATGTTAGTCTGCGGAAGTGTATTAATGAAAACACTAGAATCTTCTGACTGGAGCCATTAAATGAAAATAATATCTGGCGTGTTCCCCGACTGCTGGACTTCAAGAACGGCTATTTTAGATGTAGATGGCAGAAACGATGGACAAGAGATAACGTTTCGATTGTACCTGCCAGAAGCAATTGGCTCTCTCGGAAAAACGATCACTATTTCAGATGGCATTACGTCAAACAAATCATTTATGCGGCGCGGAGAGTTGACGGAAATTGGGCCGGTAAAATTTCGAAGAGTTCCCCTACGGATCACCTTGACCTGCCCTACGCCAGAGCCGGACAGCACCCTTGATAAACGGCAGCTTGGCTGTTTGCTTCTTTCTGCAAAAATAGGCGACTCTACCATAGAATTTTCAACTATTACTGCAGAGATGAAAGGATAGAGACGCATGCAAGTTCATATTGAAACTTCAAAAAATAACAACTCGCCCCTAAGTGAAATTATATTTTCACCAAGTTACTATGCAAAGAGCAACAACTTGGAAATTTCAACGGATGACGCGTTCACCCATTTCTTAAGTGAGGGGTTCAAGAAGGGTTTGAACCCTTCGCCACTCATTGATACGCGTTACTTCATTTTTGCCAGTTCGGAGTGTGGGGTGAAAATAACTACGCCCCATGATTTCATTACGGCATTGCGATCATTGCCGAAGCGTTCAGAATATGGTTGGTCAGCTTTGTTCATACCAGCTTGGTTGGATTTGCAGATCCCCAATTTATCATCTGAAGATGGGGCGTCGCTATTTGACGTTCTTTCTGGTTCTGTCATAGATACAGAAATATCAATTCATCCAGCATTATTACCGATCACCCCACTAAAAATTCATAAAACGATGGCAGACTTTTTAATTGATATCACCGATGAGCAGATAGATGCAGCGAGCATTATCGATGTAAAGAGGTTTATTTCAAGCCATCGTGACCTCAAAGAAAAGAAAGTTACGACCAAAGAAGCGTTTTGTGAGGCTTGGGGATTAGGGCTGTCACTCAATAGATTTAAATACCTTGACCAAAAAGCGCCTCGTCGTTTTTCTCTGTCTGAGAAACTTCGGAATGCACTGGTCTATTTATACCTTCCTGAAATCAACACTAGGGTTATCGAAAAAGATCTGCCTATCAAGAGTGTTCCTGATTTACAGATTGAAACTCTTACTGATGGCTTCAAGATGGTGCGTCAGTTTACGTCTTATGACGTCGTCTCGAATTCTCCACCACCGTTAGAAGCATTTCATAGAGTATACGAGCTTTGGAATTCTAGACGCCTACTCACGGTTTCTCGTTCCGAGTTGTATAGCGAGACTTTATCATGTCCAGCATATGAAAGAAAAATCAGTATCAGGGATACTGATCTACTTTCAAAGAGAAGACGCAGATCAAAGCGTGTGGTCTATTCGATTAATCTAGGCCTTTACGATGACGAACCCATTCCACCTGAGTTGGACGACTGTGAGTATTTTTTAATTTCAGACGCGCAGAAGTCTTCTCCAAACTCTCCTTGGCAAATCGTTCGCCCAACGATTGTTGAAAGAGATTTAAAGCGGCTGTGCTTGTGGTACAAAACTCATCCGCATCTCCTCTTTAAGGGGGTCGATCACGTTACCTGGATCGATGGTAACATCATTGCAGCGCCAGGCGCCGGAAAGCTTCTTGAAGCGCACGAAACGTTTTCCGAGATAGCAACGTTTCAGCACCCAGATCGTAACTGCGTTTACGACGAAGCCGCATCTATCGTAGCCTTGGAGTTAGACCAGCCAGACGTCATTGAGAAGCACGTCGATAGGTTGAGAAATTTGGGAGTTCCAGAAAAATTTGGCCTATATGAGACAAATGTTCTTTATTCAAAGCCAATGGACTATGCCGTCGCTCAGTTTTTTGACCACTGGTGGAAGGAAATCTTCTTTGGTTCTAGAAGGGACCAAATGAGTTTCACTCTTGCTGCCCATTTAAGTAAGGGCGTTGTGGTAAACAGCCTAGATGGGAAGAAGTGCGCTAAGAATAGCAAGTACTTCTCAAAGCGGAAGCATTTTAGACCAGCAGGACGCAGCCTATGAACAATGAAGTAACTATTGTCATACCAGTGTACAACGCGTTGGAAGAGACGATAATGTGTGTACAGTCACTTCTTGAAAGTGATGCTGCCAACTCACGTATCATCTTGAACGATGATGGATCGCGAGCCGGAAACTGCGCTAAACTTATCAAGATGTTCCATGACTTCGAGAATGTTGAGGTTCGTTCAAATTTCCAGAACCGCGGCTACACAGCTAACGTGCAATTTGGCGTTGATGCTGCAGATACGAAGTATGTTGCCGTTATTAACAGCGATACACTGTTTCCTGCGGTCTGGCTTGCTCCGATAGTCAGTTTGCTTGAGAGATCGCCATATTTGGCTGCAGTTGGGCCGATGTCTAACGCAGCAAGCTATCAGAATATTCCTGAGCTAAAGGCGCCAAGCGGTGATTTTAGTAAGAATGAAGATTTTGGGAGAGAGCAGATCGACCGTGAGGCGATTAATGCGTTTTTGCAGGTCATGTTTTCCGGCATCGTCATTGATGCCCCGATTCTCAATGGGTTCTGTACTGTATTCCGCCAACGGGCGCTGAAGCAGATCGGGGGTTTTTCTGTCCAGGATTTCCCTACAGGATATGGCGAGGAGAATGACGTTTGCATGCGATTGATGGCGGCTGGCTATCGGCTTGGCATCACTCCGCAGGTTTTTGTCCATCACCTCAAGAGCAAGTCGTTTGGAGATGTGTTGAAAAAAGACTACTCTCGCAACGGCCGTATTACTCTTGAACGGTTGTATGGGGCGAACTTTGTACCGTCCTTTGCTGATGTTCTTGAAAGAAACGGTCTTCTGCAGAATGTTCGAACATTGGTATCAGGTGCAATCTCGACGCCAAGGTCGCACAAAGTTACAGAACTGCGTGAAGCACAGTGGATGCCGCTTAACAAGAGTATGGATCCTCAGATTTTGCGGGTCAAAGGTCCGATGACAGCCCTCATTTGGGAGGATCTTGTTGAGACGGTCGCAATACAAGGTCCGGATATGGTCCAGTTGTCCTACGGTGAACATCATCTGCGAGTTGATCTGCCGGATGGGGCAGAAGTTTGCATTTGCACCAGCGATCCGCTCACCAGCGCCTTTTGCCACATTGCTAATCAGTCATTTTTTGATGGAGTGCGGCTGATCGAAAATATCGAACTTTCCCCTGCATCAACCCTATCTCCGCTTGCTGACAAACTGCGATTTGGAAATCTGTTTGCAAACGGTCAACATTCATAGCATTGACCTGTTGTCGGATGGTGTAGGTTCGGGAGCGAAATCTTGGATAAGATCAAAAACATGGGAGTGGACAACCTTGTTGAGGTTGGGTCCAACGTTGAGGTCAACGGATCGATAAACGGAAATGGAAACATAATAACAATCAAAGATGCCCCTTTGGGATCCAGTCTTCGAATTATCATAAATGGCAATAACAATAAGATTACCATAGGCCAAAATAGCAGGTGTCGCAACTTAGATGTTCGAATTGGAAATCATGTTCACGCCTATGAAACATTGCTTTCTATAGGTGATGACTTCAGTTGTGAGCATGATTGCAAGTTTGTATTGTATAACTCTGGAAACAAACTGGAGATTGGCAATGACTGCATGTTCTCAAATTCGATCATTGTTCGCTGTGGAGAGTCTCCACACCTAATTTTTGATAATATCACCGGTGAGTATCTTGATGTTTCCGAAGGTGTCAAAGTGGGAAATCACGTTTGGATCGGAGAAATGTCGTACATCACCAAGCGATGCTGGATTCCAGACGAGTCAATTGTTGCGGCATGTAGTGTTGCAACTCGACATTTTGAAGATCCTCATTCTGTTATTGGCGGCAATCCGGCGAAAGTTATCCGCGAGAATGTAAAGTGGATTCGTAATCGCGGCAGTTTTGAGGAGGGATCATCCTTTCAAAAATCTTATCTTGAAGCTAACAATAAGTTTCGAAGGTGAGCAGTATTTCATAGCAAGTGAGGCTGCGTAAAAAATCCATTGAATTTCGATAGATAGCGTGTGAGTTTAATTGCAGTCGGTGCTAGTATCACTTCGCTTGAAACCGATTGCACCGACTGCATTATTTGTTTACCTCGAACTTTGAGCTTCGCTTGTTTGATTAAGATTGCCTGTGCGAGGTTTCACTAAATGCAACAACAACTATGGAAACCAAGTCTGGAGCGTGACGAATGAATATTGTATGGCCCGCGCGGGAATGGGTGAAGGATGTTTGCTGCATTACCATGGTTAAAGATGAACCTAACTTTATCCGGCAATGGTTGCTGCATTATCGAGAAAATTTTTCGGATCCTTCATTCATCATAATTGACCACGCATCAGTGCCTTCTGTGGCAGATTTTCTTTCAAGTGAAGGATTGGGGGAAAATGTCAGCGTTTTGCACTTGCCGGCTATTCCATTTGATGATGACTTTAAATCTGCGGCGCTAACCGCGATGTCAGGGGTTGCTCTCGGTGGGTACAAGTATGTGATCACCAGCGATTCTGACGAGCTTGTCATTCCACTTCCATCTGGTAAAGGCCGATCGCTCTCAGATCTTATTGATGCTGAATCTGCTGATTATATAGCTCCCATTGGTGTTGAATTCATACACAACTCCGAAGAAGAGGCAGTTTTTGATTTTGGTCGCCCCCTTCTTGAGCAAAGAAATTACGTTAGATTTCATTCCGCTTATAGTAAGCCTGTTATTTGGAAGCATAATGATGCAACCTTTGGTGCGGGGCAGCATCGCGTATCACTACCCTATGAGTTTTCCAAGACGCTAGGACTTGCGCACCTCAAGTATGTCGACGTCGCCTTTTCCAGGCAGCGCCAAAACTCTCGTGGTCTCGTTGACTTCTCTGCAAGTCAGATTGAGAAGCGGCGTGATACAATTTGGGCAGAGTCGGGAGGCGATAACTGGGCCGAAGGCACATTCCAAGAGGCCAGAAACATTGATCTGCGCGCCTCCGCTGGGCAGGTTTTTCAAGATTTCGTTCTGCAACTAGAAGCTCGCCTCGACGATCAAGGTGAGCCTATCAAGCGTGGTCAGGCGCACAATCTTAGAATCAGAAGCAAGGTGGTAAAGTTCGAAGACTTCTAGAGGCAGTACTTCGGTAATGAACACAAAGTAGGAGACGTGCTCGTTATAGTGAGTGTTGTTAAAAGTTTAGAAATCCGTGTCTTCGCCATCATCAATACGTAAATTCTTGGATCAGAATATGAAAATTGCAATGATCGGAACTGGTTATGTGGGCCTCGTGTCGGGGGTCTGCTTCTCTGACTTTGGGCATGATGTCATTTGTGTGGACAAGGATCCCGCCAAGATTGCGCGACTGCGTGCGGGGGAAGTACCTATCTTTGAACCTGGGCTGGAGCAGCTGATGGCCAAGAACGTCGCTGCAGGCCGCCTTTCGTTTACCCTTGATCTTCGAGAGGCAGTAGCGGGCGCCGATGCTGTTTTCATTGCGGTAGGCACACCAACTCGTCGTGGCGATGGGCATGCTGACCTAACTTATGTGATGGCCGCCGCTGAAGAAATTGGTGCGGCGCTGACGGGCTATACGGTTGTGGTGACTAAGTCGACGGTCCCCCTTGGCACCAACCGCAGGGTAGCAGAAGCGGTGGCAAAAACCGCAGGTGCGACACCATTTGACGTCGCCTCGAACCCGGAATTTCTGCGGGAGGGTGCCGCAATTGACGATTTCATGCATCCAGATCGGGTAGTGATCGGCTTGGAAACGGATGCGGCAAAGAAGGTCATGGCTGATGTTTATCGGCCGCTCAGCCTCCGTGAGTTTCCGGTGGTGTACACCAATCTGGAAAGCGCTGAGATGATCAAGTATGCGGCGAACGCTTTCCTTGCGACCAAGATCACTTTCATAAACGAGATCGCTGCCCTGTGTGAGCGGGTCGGCGCGGATGTAAAAGCGGTGAGCAAGGGCATTGGAATGGACGGCCGGATCGGGTCAAAGTTCCTGCATGCTGGTCCAGGCTATGGTGGTAGCTGTTTTCCAAAAGACACCAAGGCGTTAGCGCGGATCGGACAAGAACATGCAGTGCCGATGCAGATCACCGAAACAGTCATCAAGGTCAACGAGGAAATCAAGCGTCGGATGATCTACAAGATCGAAGAGCTGTGTGACGGTAATTTGCGAGACAAGACCGTGGCGGTTCTGGGCGTGACATTCAAGCCAAACACCGATGACATGCGTGATGCGCCATCATTAACAATTGTCCCGGCGCTGGTCGGTGCTGGCGCAAAAGTTCGTATTGTAGACCCCGAGGGACAGCGCGAAGGAGAGGCGTTGCTACCGGGAGTCGCGTGGCTGGATTCCCCCTACGACGCAGCCCAAAATGCCGATCTCATCGTGCTTTTGACCGAGTGGAATGAGTTTCGCGCGCTTGATCTTCCGAAGCTTGCCAGGTCCATGAAGCACTCAAGGTTTGCTGATCTGCGGAATGTCTATGGGCAGGCGGAGATGACTGCTGCGGGGTTTGAAAAGTATGATGGCGTAGGGCGCTGAGCGGCGCTCAGCTTTCTGAGCTGAACAAAAGCTCGCTTCCTTGGCGCTCTGACCAGTGGTTTCCAGGAGTGGTGTATGATGCCTTGAAAACGTTACGCTTAATGGGGACATCTTCTTCGTTTTCAATCTTTGTTGCCATCGCTTCCACCTTCAAGCGTGGTAGTCCGTCAGGTTGACTTCCGCCGCCCAAAAAAAAATACCTCATTTAGGGTCAGGACCCATTGATTCGCTTGAAGTCGCCGTCGCTGCGTGATTCACGCATCCGAACTGACGGGGGTGACGATGAGCAATCTTTTCTGGCTGACCGAAGAGCAGATGGAGCGGTTGAGGCCG
>NZ_QXXQ01000035.1 GCF_003570715.1 Gemmobacter lutimaris
AGTGTGTCGACCGTACCGCCAAAGGCGGCTTGCTGTTCACTAAATCCGCGCTCTTCTTCACGGCGTGCCAAGGTCAGGATGTTCATTCTGGCAGCCAGATCTTGCCGGACGGCTTCGGTTTCTTCGGGCGACAGGTTTTCATATCGGCGCTCGATGATCTCGGTCAGTACCATCTGCGTGGCCACCTCGGGCGCGGTTTCAGGGTTCAACACGCGGGCGTCCATGGCCTGACAGGCCGTGGCCATCAGATCGTTCATGTCGTTTTCGCAAATCTCGCGTGCACGGGTCGTCGGTGGTTCCATCAGGCCACGAATGCCGATCGTCACGTGACCCTGGCCGTCAATCGAAATGGGCTCTCGGATATCGCCATCCTCGCGTCGGTAGAACCGGAAGTTGGGGGCCAGCACTTGCTCCATCAGGAGAGAGCCCGAAATTGCCTTAAGCATGTCGTTTACAGCATCAGTCACTACACCGGTTTCCACCCCCGGTTCGGCGACCAGATTGGTGAACCGAGTCTGTGTCTTGCCAGGAGCATCTCGCGTGGCGCGGCCTATGATCTGCACGATTTCGGTCAGGGAAGCGCGATAGCCTATTGTCAGCGCGTGTTCGCACCATACCCAGTCAAAGCCTTCCTTTGCCATGCCCAAGGCAATGATAATGTCCACCTTGGCGCGGTCACCGGCGTCGTCGCGCTTTCCGTCAGGGCCTCTGATCTCGCGCATCAGAGCAGATTTCACCAGCTCGCGGCCCGGAGCGTCATTTACGAGGTCAGCTATTTTCAGCACACGGCCATCTGCCGTTTCAACCAGATCAAAGCCGGTTTCTGCCTCGGCCCCGACATGCCGCCCTATCAGGTCGATAATCCGGCCCACCTCGTCGTTCTTGTCACTATAGGCTTCAGCGGACCCGCGGTGTGGGATGTGGATGATGGTTTTCAGCTTGGTATCAAGGATCTCAGGCAGACCGTTTAGGTATCTGCCCTTGTAGAAGCTGTAGTTGATCCCCAAGGATTTCAGGTACTCATAGCCATCCAGTTGTTCGTAATAGGAATAGGTGATCGGGACAAACCGCGCTTCGTCTTCGGGCCGTAACACGGGCACGGCATCGCCGCGGAAATACGACCCTGTCATTGCCATGACATGGGCTCGTTCACGTGTGACAACGCGGCGCAGGATCTGACCCAAACGATTGTTGTCATCAGCAGAGACGTGGTGGAATTCGTCGATGGCAAGGAATATGTCGTCGAAAGCTGCGATACCACGCGCTGCCTCAACCGCGTCAAAGCCAAAGCGGAAGGTGGCGTGGGTGCATACCAGAACACGTGCGTCCGATGCCATGAAATCGATAAACGCCTGCACTTTTTGCGAGGTGGGAGCATCTTCGGTCCCGGACAAGCACAGGTTCCAGCGATCTTCGACCTGCCAGTCGGCTTCGAACCCGTAACTCGTCAGGTCGGTAGAGCGAAACGATCCACCGATCGAGGTTTCAGGTACGCAGACGATCACCTTGGCCAACCCTTGATGGCGCAGCTTGTCCAGCGCGATGAACATCAGCGCCCGGCTTTTGCCCGCTGCCGGGGGCGCCTTCAGGAGCAGAAACTGGGCTGCGCGGGCGGCGTAGGCACGGGCCTGCATCGGGCGCTGGCCTATCGCATTTGTTGCCTTGGATGTTCCGGACTGGCCGTAGGCGACGTTAACCATCTGAACCATCAGGAACTCCTCGGGCGATTGTTAATGACTTGATTTACCTTGCATCGCTTGGAGACCCAGTTGCCGAGATCGACAGAAGTCCACGAAATCAATTTCAGGGCATCTTGGTACTTGGAGGCCGGCCCTTTGTCGAAAATCGCGTTGTGATGCGCAATCCTGTTTCGCCACAGCCGCACGCTTTCGATCAGGTTGTACAAGTCGTGCGGCTTTGCATCATCGGGCGCGCCTTTGAAGTTCTTTTTGATCCCTTTCGGGAACAAGAGCCGCTTCATCTTGTCGGTCGCCAGATACTGCCAGAATCCGAAAGACAGGGCCGATACCAAATGATGACATGTCATCGCGTCACCATGTTTGTCAGTCTCGTCGGCAACCGCCTGGTCCAGGTCACGAAGCAGGGTGGCCGAAAGCTCTTGCCGGAAAATTCTGTTTTTGTGCCAGGCAGGATCACGAAACAGAAGGGCAGAATGGATCGTGTTGCGGCAGGTCACCTCGGCCATGTGCAACGGCAGGTGGAATGACTCGGCCAGTGCGAGATTCCACAGATAGGTATCTTCGCGCGCAACCCCGTCATCTTTGGCAGCAGCGGCAAAACGTTGTAGTCGAGGGTCACTGAGACCGAGCGTTAACAGAGTCTGGTCCGTAAGATCTGTTGGAAAGAGTCCTTGAACCATATCGGATGAGGGGCTATTTGTAGTCACGTGTGACACGGGCAGGTTGCCATGAGGTGCTTCGGCAGGTTCATGGCCCCTCCGTTGTACAAGATCAGGGGGCGGGCCTACGGGCGCCGTCCCCAACTTTTTTCCAGCCCCTGCATCCCCGGCCGTCATTTGCCACCCTGTTTCACACGCGCGGCGTACAGCTTGAACAACTTTTCCAGCCGTTCGGTATCGTTGCGGAAGGGGCGGCCGATGTACATGGTTTCAAGCAGATCATCGTTGTCGCGGTGGGCTTGTCGCAGGTCGTTGGGCATTTTGTCGGGGTCATAAAGATCGGCGATGGTCTTGGGATAGTGTTGATAGCGGGTCTTCAGGATGCGACGGGCGGAGACGGACAGTTGTGCCAATTGATCATCCGAGAATTTCGGCACTGGAAAGGTGTTCCAGCCAAGTGTGTTGGAATAGCGAAAATCTGACTTTAGCTTGCCGCAGACCGTGGCGATCCAGACCAGATGGAGGCGCGAGGCGATCAGCGCAACGCACCACTCGGGGGCGTCGTAAAGTACTTGGTTCAGGTTGGATGCAATGACGTCTGCGCCCACCATGGCGACGGGCAGATAGGGCCGACGTTCTGATGTAACACTCGGGATGAGGATTGCATGATGCGTTGGAGCAATGTGCTCTCTAAATTGATGAGGGCGCTCTGCCAGTGCCTTTCCCGCCTTGTCCTTCATTTTGAGGCGGGCAATCCGTGTCCGTTCAATGCGATCAGCGACCGGTGGAATCTGTAACGCTTCAACTAACTCTACATCGCTGATCCAAAGGCAATGCCGTTCCACGCCTTTCACAACTTCTTGCGAACCCATCAACCGCCGCAGGAATTTTTCTGATCGCGGGTGGCTTGATACGAAAGTGGCCCGCTCTTCAGGTGACAAAATCAGTTCGCCGGCGTCATATGGCATACACCCGAATGCCATGTGAGGAAGTCCCCAAGAACTCTTACCCTTACCTTTGATCCAAACATCCTCATGACCAATCAAATAAGCGTTTATGTGCGGAACACTTGTTTCTAACTCACCATCGAACAGGCGTTTGGGAGCGGTTGAAACGTTCTGCAATCCAGTAATTGCGCAGATGACGGCAGCATTTTTCGCCGCACTGTTTCTCCATTTGAAGGATCGGTGGGCAAAAAATATCTCAATATCGTCCCCCAAGACCGTCGGCCAAAGAAGAGGCACCGATGCGCCCTGACAAAGGGAGTTCGTCGAAACCAGCGCAGCTTTCGCACGGCGCCCACGTATATAGTTGCCGGCCTTAAAGGTCCAACCAGCTACAAAATCGAGCGCCTTGAATGTCTTGATCTTCCCTGTGAAGACAAAATCGCGGTCAGCTTTCTGGTTCTTGTCTTGCTTTGCCTTGCCCAAGAACGGCGGGTTGCCAGCGATGTAGACCTCCTCGCCCTCCAAGGGCGGGGGGCAGACCTGATCCCAGTCCAGCCGCAGGGAGTTGCCGCAATGAATGTTCCCGCCATCTCGAAGGGGCAGCAGGGCGGGCATGCGGCCGAACACATCGGCAAAGCGCGCGTTGGCCTGATACTCGGCGATGAACAGCGCGAGCTTCGCCGTCTCGGCGGCAAAATCGGTCAGCTCGATCCCGTAGAACTGGTTCAGGCTGACCGAGGAGAACATGACGTTCTGCGGGTTCGCCTCCAACTCACCCAACCGTTTCAGGATGCGGATTTCGCGGTCGCGCAGGCAGCGGTAGGCCACGACCAGAAAGTTGCCCGACCCGCAGGCCGGATCGAAAACGCGGATATTTGATAGGCGCAGTAGTTGCGCCCGTAGGCCGGCCGCGCGGTCCCAGGCTTTATCGAGGGCCGCGTCCAGATCATCCAGCAACAGCGGCCCCAGCACCTTCATGATGTTGGGGACGGACGTGTAGTGCATCCCCAGTTCCGAACGTGCCTTTGCATCGGCGATGGACTGGATCATCGACCCGAAGATATCGGGGTTGATCAGCTTCCAGTTCAGATCGGCGGCATCACGCAGATAGCGAAAGGCGATGGGGTCAAAGCGCGGCGCGGTGATGGCACCTGCAAACAACCCGCCATTGACGTATTCAAACGCAGCGGCCCATGCCGGCAAACCCACGCGGTCCGCCTTTGGCCGGTTCATTGCAGTGAAGGCGTGGATCAACGTATCGGCCGCATGTTCGCCCTTGTTGCCGGAATAGGAAAACAGCGCGTGGCTGAACTGATTTTCTGGGAAGACACCAACATCTTCGGAAAACAAGCAGAAGATCAGCCGCGTCATGAACAGGTTCATGTCATGGCGGCGTTCCGGCGTGGCCCAGTCAGGATTGGTTTTCAGCAGGGCATCGTAAAGCTTGGCCAGCTTTCCGGTGGCCTTGACGTCAACCGGGTTTTCTTCGGCCGCCTTGTAGCGGTCCTTTCCGGCAGCAGGCAGGAAAAAGGCGAACTGGGTTCCCAGATCGGCAAAGTCGCAGTGCAGGGTATCGCCGGATTTGGGATGCTCGGCGGCAATGGTCAGCCCGTCGGTGGCGATTAAGATTGCTGGTTTGGATTTCAGGCTGCGCTTGGAGGTGCGAAGGGCATCCAAGGTGACATCGGTCAGGCCGGGCAGGGCAGGGGCATAGTGGAACCTTGTGCCATGCAAAACGCCGTTCGGTTGGTCGGATTTGTTGGTAGCACCCGAGCGCAACTTGGAAACGGCAGCGACGGAGTTGTCTGTTGCTTCGGCAAAGCTAAAGCCGAAGGTGGCCGCGTCGAAGGGCGCGCGGGCGATCTGGTCAAGTGCGTCGGCAATCTCGGTAGGGTTCATGAATGGCCTGAAAAAAGCTGTTCCAGACAACTTACACGCGTAGGTCTGCTGCGCAAGGTTGGGCTGTGCGCCGCGCTAAGTTTTCAGGCTTTTCAATAGGATCAAACGCAGCTGCGAGACTTGCGTTTGGCCCTCAAAGATTGCCCGGGGGCTCCTTTCAGCAGATTTTGCCTAGCAAGTCAGGGCAGTGTGGAAGGTCAAGTATCCTTGTGATTATTGGGCATGCCTAGCATCGGCCCCAAACGACAAACACTCCCCTTCGCAGCAACTTTGCCACAGAGTTTGACTCGGCATCACTTTTCAATTCGGGGCCATATTCGCTATGGTTAGCGGCACCTCGGCTCCCTTTAGTTACCCAGCCTGCGGTTCCCCATTTATATGGCACTCCAATGACCAATTCAGTTCACTTTCGACCACAACCCGGCAATGACTTGGTGACTGCAAGTGCACCGATGGTGCGTGCCTTTCAAACGATCGCGGCTTATCAGGTTGAACACGGAGAGATCGGGCTGACCAAGTCAGGTGCATGGAACCGGCACTGCATCGACTGGGTGGTGCGGCGGATGGATTTCCCGAACTGGACAGCTGAGAAGCTCTATCGCGTCAACAAGGTCTTGAACGAATACGACGTTCCGCCCTTGGAATACCTACGGGTTCTGCTCACGTCTTTGCGGCTTGGGCGAAAAATGGGTGGTGGCTGGCGGCTGACGAAGCCCGGCATGGCACTCGCAGGTGATCCGGAAGCGGCCTATTCCAAGATTGCTCCGGCGTTTTTGTTTCGGTTCGACCATGCCGAAGGCATGCGGGTCGGTGAGGCGCCAGCTGGCGACTGGGGGCTTTGGCTGAACGCAATCAACCGGATGCCGGACGATGGTTTCACACTGCCAGAGCTTGCCGCTTTCCTCTATGGTCCGGGCTGGGGCGGAGGATGGCGCGGGCCTGCTGGCGGACTGTTCAGCGCAGTCGCGATGCCACTTGAATGGGTGGGGTTGGTGATCCGGACGGGGAGTGGCGGCATTGATGAGATGCTGTGGCGCAGGGCACCGCTTTGGGCGGCAGGGCTGGAGTTCCGCACGCAAACCAAGCCGTCAAACGTGGTGCCATTTCCGTCGCGCTGACGGCGCAGCTTTGATTCATGCCGATTGGCGGCGATTTCAGGGCCCCTTTTCGCACATGTTTACGCCCGTTCTTTGCAAGCGATGAATTTGTTGATCAATCCTGTGATCAAGGCGTCTTGGTCCAGTAGGTGACACACGCTCGTAAGCGTTAGATCAAGATGGAAGCACGTGGCTCTACCTGATATAGTATAGAGGTCAGCTAGGATCACCACATGTTCGATATGGGTTCTCAACTCGAAGTCTTTCCAACCCATTTGCATTTGCGACGGATTGACCCCGCACGCAACATGCGCCGCTACTACAGGATTGCCATTCACAGTGATCTTTTCGGCCGAGCGAGCCTTGTACGGGAATGGGGTCGGATCGGATCGCGTGGTCAGATGATGGTCGAGACACATCCTGACGAAGGTCGGGCTATAAACGCATTGATGAAACTTGCCCGGGCCAAACAGCGAAAAGGGTATGCCCTTTGAGCCAGGTCGACGATGAGTGCGACAGCCGCAAGTCACCCTGCGCAAAGGCCCCTTATAGACGGCTCAAACCTTCGAACAATCCATGCGCTTCGCCCTGTAGGTCTACCTGTTGCACTGGCCGTCATGCCGAACAGGGCATCAACCTCCCTGCGAAACACCG
>NZ_QXXQ01000036.1 GCF_003570715.1 Gemmobacter lutimaris
AGGCCGACGGCTTCTTTTCCGAGATCATCAGCTGGAAGCTGCGCCTCTTCTGTCCGACGGATTCCGGCGGTGTGAAAGTGCTCGATCACCTGCTTGCACGCTTCCCCATCCAGGGTCTACATGCACGCAAAGGTTGTTAATCGTGTGTGCCATGTCATTGGAAACAGAAGATCTGTTGCGAGACCTCTCGCAAAACGCTGAAAGCGTCTGCCGCCATTATCTTCCCGCCGGGAGGCGGGAAGGCTCCTACTGGATGGTCGGCGATCTGCAAAACAATCCGGGCCGCTCGCTGTTCGTCAGGCTGACCGGTCCCACCTCGGGGCCGGGAGCTCGGGGCAAATGGACCGATTCAGCCACGTTGGAATTCGGCGATCTCCTCGACATCATCCGCGAACGCACGGGGATCACCCGCTTTCCGGATCTTCTGGCTGAGGCCCGGGTGCATCTTGGCCGTCCGCAGCCTGTTCTTCCGGATGCCAATTCCCCGCGCAGCCGAAAATCCCCTTCCGGAACGCCAGAAGCTGCATCGCGCTTGTTTGCGGCCTCGGTATCTTTGACAGGCTCTCTGGCAGAAACGTACCTGCGATCCCGGGGCATCACCCAAACGGTGCCGAGCGGAACCCTGCGCTTCCACCCGAAGTGCTGGCATCGGGATGAGGGTCAGACCAAGTCTGTTCCCAGACCTGCACTGATCGCCGCGGTCACCGATGGGGCAGGGGCCTTGCAGGGCGTGCATCGTACTTGGTTGGCACCTGACGGACAGGACAAGGCGGCTGTCGACACGCCACGTCGGGCTATGGGTCACCTCCTCGGCAATGCCGTCAGGATCGCTCCTGCAGATCAAACCCTCGTGCTGGGGGAAGGCATCGAGACCATGCTGTCCGTTCGCGAGGCGGCACCTTCTTTGCCCGTCTGGGCGGCGCTCTCGTCGGGTCACCTCGGGGCTGTCCTGTTGCCGGATGGATTGCAGCGCCTCTACATCGCCATCGACCGCGATCCGGCGGGGCAGCGTGCGGCGGAAAGGTTGACCGCCAGAGCAACTGAGGCCGGGATGTCCGTACGGGTGCTCGAGCCACGTCTTGGGGATTTCAACGATGATCTCCGTGCCCACGGCGTTGAGGCAATACGCCAACATCTGGCAAAACAGATCGACCTCGAGGATCAGCATCGGCTGACGATCTGAACTCTCGAAGCGCAAAGGCAGTCAGGGAGCGGGGCAGGGGTCAAGCATCGCTTGAGGAACCGGGTCGCGTCTTTTCCCTCTTCCCGGCCGTCGAACCCACCCGACACCCGCACGTCCTTCAAGAGTTGGGCAGGCGGCCGTCAAAGCGGCCGCCCCTTCAAGGACGGGGGGCAACTGATTTCCGCCGCGGGGGACGAGCCCCCGCTTTGCATCGCGAGGCAAATCAGCCGCCCCCCGTCCTCCTCCACATGCGTTCCGGCCCCGAAGGCGGGGTGAAGGGGCGTCCCCAGTGACAGCTTTCGCAGCCCATGAAGGCCGCGCGGGATGTCGCGCGGGCCCGAGCAGCCGGAGGCAAAAGACCATGACGACCCAATTCCAGAGCGAGGATTTCGACCGCAGCCCCGCCCTTTCCCAGACCGCCTGGGCGCTCCAGGAGCTGCAGCTCTACGGCACCCGTGCCTTCCAGGACGAGGTCGATCTGCGCCCGATGCCTGAGCCTGAGCGCCTCATCGACGCGGTCAGCGATATCTTCGATGCCCTCGTCGCAACCCTTGGCGACACCCGGATGGAACCGGACCTCGAAGAATTGCTCTGGGGCCAGGTCAACCTCTTCCACCGCGCCGCCGCCCGCACCGAGCGCCTGCTCGACGACAACGAGGTGGCGCAACACCGCCTGCAGCGTGAACAGGACGGTTCCGAGGTGAAATCGACCGAGCTTGAGCGCCTGACGGCCGAAGGCACCAGCCTTGTCGAACGGCGGCATTGTCTGGAAGCCTTCCGCGACCGCAGCGCTGAGGCGTTCGAGCTGCACACCGGCTCAACCTGGCGGCCCCGCTCTGGCTCGATGGTGAACCACAAGCACCTGACCGCAGCGTTGATCGACAGCCGCGATTTCCTGGCCGCCAAGCGCCGCTCGGAAACCGAAGTGATGGTCCCCCAAGGCACCAAGATCGCCCTCACCGGCGGGACCGACTTCAACGATCATCGCTTGATCTGGGGCAAGCTGGATCAGGTCCAGGCCAAATATCCCGACATGATCCTTCTCCATGGTGGCAGCCCCAAGGGTGCCGAACTCATCGCCGCCAAATGGGCCGAGGCCCGCAAGGTCACCCAGGTCGCCTTCAAGCCCGATTGGACCAAACACGCCAAGGCCGCACCCTTTAAGCGCAACGACGCCATGCTGGACGTGCTGCCAGTCGGCGTCCTCGTCTTCCCGGGCAATGGCATCCAGGAAAACCTCGCCGACAAGGCTTCGAGGCTCGGCATCCCGGTCCTGAAGTTCGAGAAGGGGGCGTAAGCCCCCTTAACCGCATTTTCGGCCTATTTCGGCCATTCGCGCACGGATCAGCACCGCGGCGCAACTTCCCTAAACCCGCCACTCGTACCGGGAAGGCGATGCCTTCGAGGCGAACGTGAACCTGAGCTTGAACACCGGTGGCGTGATTGTCGTGCCGAACAGAATGACGAAGGAGGAGTTCATGGAGGCACAGCGACAGGCAGGGCACTATGACAGCCCGATCCGGCCCGACGCGGTTTAACGCATCCCCGGCCAGCGCACCATTGAGGCGGTTCTAGACCCTGAGACAAAGCGCGGCGATTGATGCCCGAGAACAGCTATTCGGGTTGTTGAGTCACGGTCGCAGCAATCCTCTCTAAGGCTTCGAGGATAGCCTGATCACGCGCGCGTTGTTGCCGAAGCAATTGTTCGATTGTCTGTAGCAGTGCGGAGTTTGTATCGCCGGTCGATTTAACCGCTTCCGCCACGGTGGCGGAAACGCTCTCTATTGCGGCTTGAGAACTGCCCACGTCGTTTCCCAGCGCCGTCTGAAGTTCGTCAATCTCTCCTCGGATGGTTGTAAGTGCCGCGTCCATGGCCGCCGAATCCTGCGGCACCCGCCAATACTCGGTGTAGGCGATTTGCGCGACCGAGAAGACAATAGCGAAGATGCCAACGAGGATGGCCTTGTTCGCGGCTTTGCTGTTCTTCTCGGCCTCATTGGAAAAATTCTCTAGGAACTCTGCCGACGCGACCTGTAAGCCATTCATGATCCTGAGAGCGTTTTCCCCGAAGCCGACGAGGTTTTCGAGCCTTTCGGCCATGTCGCCCAGACGCTCGTTGGTCTCATGGATTGGGTTCGGCGGAAGATCGATTGGTTCGAGCATCGCGGGCGAGGGACCCCAGATACCCGATCTTGTCCCGTAAAGGCTCTCAAGTCCCTCGCTTTGCTTGAGGAGATCTTCGCTGACGCTCCTTATGCCGAGGTTCTTGCTGCCGAGAAGTCCCCCAAGCGAGCCCTTTAGGCTTGCGAACATTTCCCCCAACCTAGCGCTCTGCTTCTTGTTTTCTGCGACTAGGACGCTGAGCAAGTAATCCGCATCTGACTGCCCATCGCTTCTCTCAATTTCCGGGTCAGGTTCGAACGATTTGTCGTTCTCAAGAAATTCACGTGAGAATCTGATTACGTCATCCTCGGTGAATGCGGCTAGCTCGGCTTCTGTCGGCTCGCTTGACTTTTCGCCGCCCTCTTGATCTTCAACACGGCTCTTGAGCATCACGCCCATGATCGCCCGGATCGCTTCTATTGCGCTTGGCGCCTCTTTTTCTATCTGCTTCTCAATGATGCTGGCGGCTTTGACGGAATAGAAATATACGTCCCAGTCTCCGGCGGTTTCTGAATGAAATACCCACTGGGGCTGGATGAGTTTTGACAAGTCCATTCGTCTACCTTGCCCCTTGGGTTCTGAAAGTGCACGCTGCCGCTCCACAGCCTACTTCGATTTTTTGGTTTGAAAAGCTACGATTATCGCTCTGCCGCCGCAACGGCTCGCGCTAAAGTTGCGCATCCCGGGACGATGGCGACCCTGACAGCTCTGGGGCAGCGCGTCGGCCCCCAAACATGAGAAGACCGACCGATGACTGCGAAGCTCGCCTCTGACGACACGTCCCCGACCTTTCCTGTCACCGGGACGCTCTAAGGACTGCCGGAACCGGCCGAGGCCGTCGCTACTGCGACTCTCCTCGAAGAGAAGCACCGTGCCCTGATCGCCCGGCTTGAGGCCGCGTCGTGAACCGCGGCTATCGCCGATTGCGGCGCCCGCAATGCCGCGACATCAGGGGCCGCTCACCGCCCATAGTTCACCTCGCAATGATCCTTTGTTCATTCGGGTCATATCGGAATTCGTGTAGGCGCCTTTCGTCGATTAGTTTTGCGGCTTGCCCAACATGCTCTGGAAGAACGTAAAACCATTCGCGCGGGTGAATTTTCTTGCCGAGGCGGTCCGTAACGCTGAGTTCTGCGGGTCTCGCTACTTCGAAAAACCGGTGCAGCAAGTTTTCAACTTTAGAACGCGACAGGTTCTTCAGTTCGTATGTCGCCACAACTTCCACCGGGGCCATCAGAAAGGTTGCGTCGTTGCGGGCGTCCGCGATGCGACGGCCCACTTGCTGAGAGGTGACTCCGATTTTGTGCAGTATCATCCGGTTCTCGGCAATCTCCGGAACGGACGATAAGCTGCGGGCAACATAGATTGTTCCGGAGAGTTCCAGCTGGTCCGCTTCCCACTCTGGATCGAGCGGGCCGAGGCCCGTGCGCTGGATAATTCGGGAGGTTTTGTCATCGTTCAGGGATTTGCGGAAAGACGACATCAAGGGGTCGCTCTCCTGCCCGTTCGAAAAAACCACGCGAAGACGATGGTCTCGATCTCCACCGCGGCTGCTCATTTCCGTCTTTTCGGCGATATAGGCTAGCAGGCCATTTCTTATGAAGAAATCGCCTTCCAGAGGCTCGATCACAGCGTATTTTTCGACAACGGTCGCTTTCCGCTCGCCGGCGTCCAGCATGCGTTGCATGTCTTGGAAGAACGTCTCGAACAGATGGAAATCTGGACAAGGCCGGAAATCGGCTCGATGGTCTGGCAAGTGCCGCTCGGACGCGGCGGTGACGTGGCGCAGGCCAATCAGATCCGGTGATATAGCCAAGGCGTCATCGCCAAAAATGTCATCCAGATCACCCGGAACCTCATCGTCGAGCGGATCATCGCGCCAGCTGCGTTGCTGGGCAGGAACTAACTCCAGGACATGGTCAGGAGTCGTCGTTTCTTGCACCATCCTGACTCGGATTGTGCCTAGACGCATTTCCTCATGGTCCAGCGCCTCGGGGTCTGGAAGGCGACCGTGCCTAATCCGGAACGCCTCGATCTCACGATTTATCGTCGCGGGGTCTACCCCGGCTTTTGCGCCGAAGGCAGACAGTTTCACATCAAGCAGTCCGAACTCGTCGGGCTCAGCAAAAATATCATCGAGGGTAGGCCGTGTCATTGCAGGCTTGCCTCGCGCAGCTTTTGGGCTTTCTTGAATTTCAGCCATGCCAACGCTTCGGCCATCCGCTTTTCCAAAGCGTCGGCGGCATGCACGTTGGGTTCGCGGCCTTCCTGTGCGCGAAAGCGCTTGATCCGGGGCCAAAGGGTTCGGGCCTCATCCTCTGTCATCTGAATACGCTGAGCGACCATCGCTGACTGAACATGGGCTAGGAGGTCTGAGTCCAAGGATTTTGATGCAACCTCAAACCGTTCGCGAAAGGCGTTGACGCTGTCGATCAGGTCGATGTCCAATTCCCGGACGTTGATGAAGCGGCGCACCAAAGCCAGCAGGCTATTTGGTGCGCTTCCAAGATCGTCATCCTCTGAATCAGATGGGTTGGCAGCAGCCAGTGTGTCGACCGTACCGCCAAAGGCGGCTTGCTGTTCACTAAATCCGCGCTCTTCTTCACGGCGTGCCAAGGTCAGGATGTTCATTCTGGCAGCCAGATCTTGCCGGACGGCTTCGGTTTCTTCGG
>NZ_QXXQ01000037.1 GCF_003570715.1 Gemmobacter lutimaris
GGCCTCAACCGCTCCATCTGCTCTTCGGTCAGCCAGAAAAGATTGCTCATCGTCACCCCCGTCAGTTCGGATGCGTGAATCACGCAGCGACGGCGACTTCAAGCGAATCAATGGGTCCTGACCCTAGGCAAAACCTTCTGCTTCAGCGATCCATCTTCAGCACGAAGTGCCGAAGCGACGAGTGGTCTTAGTATTCCATCCAATAGCGGGTCACGCCGAGACATTGATGCGTTTGCGAGCGCATGTAAATATTGACTTTGCCCAATACCTTCCAAATATACACCAAAAGGGCTCTGTTGCACAAATCGCGTGAGGGATTCATCTCGTGAATCCAGCGTGGTAGCTTGACTGCATGAGCAGACCGACACCCCCGATCTACAAGACCAGGAACTGGCCCGCCTATAACCAAGCGCTCAAGCGCCGCGGCTCTCTGACGATCTGGTTCGACCCCGCCATGACGTGGAAGGCCGCGCCGACTGGCAAGCGCGGGCGACAAGCGGACTACAGCGACGCAGCCATCCAAACCTGCCTCACGATGAAAGTGCTGTTCGGGATGGCGCTCAGGCAGACGACGGGCTTCGTCGAGAGCCTGCTGCGGTTGATCGGCCTGGACTGGGCGGTGCCCGACTTCAGCACGCTGTCGCGGCGCCAGAAGACCCTGAAGGTCAACATCCCCTACCGCGGATCGGCCGGTCCGCTGCACCTGCTGGTCGACAGCACCGGGATCAAGGTCGAGGGTGAAGGCGAGTGGAACGCCCGCAAACATGGCGGCACGAAGCGCAGGGTCTGGCGCAAGATCCACATCGGGATCGACGAGAAATCACTGGAAATCCGGGCGGCCGAGTTCACCACCAGCGACGTCGGTGACGCGCCCATGCTGCCCGAACTTCTGGACCAGATACCACCCGACCAAGAGATCGCCAGCGTCACGGCAGATGGTGCTTTCGACACCCGCAAGTGCCACGACGCCATCGCCGCGCGCGGTGCCGCGGCGATCATCCCGCCTCGCAAGAACGCCAAGCCCTGGAAGCCCGACACAGCCGGGGCTGTCGCCCGCAACGAGATCCTGCGCACATCGAAGCGCGTCGGGCGGACAATCTGGCGACGATGGAGCGGCTATCACCGCCGAAGCCGCGCAGAAACCAAGATGCACTGCGTCAAGCTGCTGGGTCAGCGCCTATCCGCACGCGAGTTCGACCGTCAGGTCGCGGAGTTCCAGGTGCGCGTCGCCGTGCTCAACGGCTTCACCGCGCTCGGCACGCCCATCACAGAGGTCGCAGGATAAATCTGTCCGGGGAAAGGGGAAGTCCGATCAGCAGCCGATTTGTGCAACAGAGCCATTCATGCCCCATCTCGAGAAATTGGCGATGGAGACTATAGCCGCAAGGCACCGTCTCATAGCAGAAATGTAACCGTGTCCCGTCAGCCTTTCTACCAACCTGCGGATGTGATCAGGGCGATTGGGCACCGTCCCCCAGTGCCGAACCTCACCGCCGCGTTCGCCCTGCGCGAGCGCCATCGAAATCGTGGCCTTATGGACATTCAGTCCGATGAACGCGCTATCCTGCATGTGGTCTCTCCTCCATTCTTGAGGCTCGGCACCCGCCAACCGGGCGCAACCCTCGAACGGAGAATGCCGTGGGAGAGACCGCCGACCCAGTCAGCTCACACCGCGATTATGGGGACGAATCCCCCCCCTACCTCACCCGGCGCGGAACAGGCGGCAGAGCAGCGGCTCGGGGCCGTCATGGTCTTCGAAGCTGTCGGTCACCTCGCACCAGCGGCTGCGTTGCGCGCGGGCCAGTTCGCCTGTTTCCAGCGTGGCGCAGGCGCAGGGTTTGCCCGGCAGGGCGCAGCCCGGCGCCTCGGCCCCGACCAGCGGCTGCACCAGCCAGAGCTGCCCCGCCCCGCGCAGGATCTGGCTGGCCATGGCGCCCAGACGGGGCGCGGGGGCCTGCCAGCAGCGCTGCACCGCGTTCCAGCGCGGCCCACCCGGCTGGTCGCGCCGGGACCAGAGCGTTTCGGCCAGCCCCGGCGGCAGCCGCAGCCGCAGCGGCTTGTCGGCACCCCGGCACAGAAGCACCGGCACCTCGTCCTGATACCACAGGTCGGGCAGCCTCATGTCACCCTCTGCCCCCGGATCTTCGGTCATCGCGGTTCAAGCCCTTCGTTTCTGCAAAGGCAGCATAAGCGGGCCGGACGCGGAACGAAACAGAAACCTTGTGCCGCTCAGCCCAGCATGCCGCGCAGGCGGTCGCGGGCCCGCGCCAGCAGCGTCTCTGCGGCCTCGGGGCTTTCGGCCTCGGCATAGACCCGGAATTCCGGCGCATTGCCCGAGGGGCGCAGATGAAGGATGCGCCCCGAGGCAAGGCTCAGCCGCAGCCCGTCGGTCAGGTCGCGGCTGGTCTCGGTCTCGGCCAGATCGGCCAGAAGCGGCGCAGGATCGGCGGTCAGGCGCGCCAGCAGCGGGCCGGTGGCCTCGGGCGGGGTTTTCTCCAGCCGGTCGGCCGCGGTGAAGCGCGCGGGCTGGCATGCCAGCAGCGCAGGCAGGCCGCCGGCTTTCCGCACCTCGGCCAGCACGGCGATCAGCGGCAAGAGGCTGTCGCGCGTCATCAGGGGCGGCAGCAGCCCGGCGGGGCCTTCTGCCGCGAAACCCAGCAGGAAGCCGCCATTGGCCTCGTAGCCCGCGACGCGGCCGCCCGCACCTTCCATCGCGGCGATGACGAAGGGGGAGCCGATCTTCGTGCGGATCACCCGGGCGAAGGCGCCCCCCAGCTCTGCTCCGGTGTTGGAGCTGACGGGGGTGACCACGGTGTCGGCGCCCAGGCTGGCGGCGGCGATCTGACCCAGAATGTCGCCGGGGATCACAGCCCCCGCGCCATCGGCCAGCAGCGGCCGGTCGCCATCGCCATCGGTGGAAAGGATCGCATCGAACCCCGGCGCCCAGGCGGCCAGATCGGCGCGGGCCTGCGGGCTGACCGCCTCGGTATCGACCGGGATAAACGTCTCTGAACGGCCAACAGAGACGCATTCCGCCCCCAGCGCCACCATGGCATCCACCAGCAGATCGCAGCTGACCGCGCTATGCGCCCAGATCCCCAGCCGCAACCCGGCCAGCGCCTCCGGCCCGAAGGCCGTGACGTAACGCGCCACCCAGTCCGCCCCGGCGGTGGTCACCCGCCGCGTCGCTGGCCCCGCGCCGCGCGGGGCCGTGGCAAGCGACGCCAGAATCGCCGCCTCGTCGACCTTGGTGATCTCGCCCGCAGGCGTATAGAATTTCAGCCCGTTGCGATCGGCCGGGATATGGCTGCCGGTCACCATGACCGAGGCCGCGCCGGCCCGCATCGCCGCCAGCGCCAGCGCGGGCGTCGGCACCGCGCCGCAATCCACCGTTTCCAGCCCCATGCCGCGTGCCGCCGCCAGCACCACCGCCGCCAGATCCGGCGAAGAGGCCCGCAGGTCGCGCCCGACCCAGAGCGCCCCGCCCTGCGGACAGGCGGCAAGGAAGGCGCGGATATGCGCCGCCACCAGATCGGGCGTCAGCTCGGTGACCAGCCCGCGCAGCCCGCTCGTGCCGAATTTCGGTGCCATGATGCCTCCTATCCGTCTCGGGCCGACGATGGCAGGAAGCGCGCGCAGGAACCAGAGCCGTTCACTTCCTGCCCGAAAATGCAGGCGGGCGGTTGATTTTTGCCGCCCGAAGGCGCACTCCTTGCCCCCGGACAGCCAGCCTTCGGATCAGAGACACATGCCCGCATATCGCTCCCGCACCACTACCCATGGCCGCAACATGGCGGGGGCCCGTGGCCTCTGGCGTGCGACCGGCGTGAAGGACAGCGATTTCGGCAAGCCGATCATCGCCATCGTCAACAGCTTCACCCAGTTCGTGCCGGGGCACGTTCACCTGAAAGACCTGGGCCAGATGGTCGCGCGCGAGGTCGAGGCGGCGGGCGGCATCGCCAAGGAATTCAACACCATCGCGGTGGATGACGGTATCGCCATGGGCCATGACGGGATGCTCTATTCCCTGCCCTCGCGCGAGCTGATCGCCGACAGTGTGGAATATATGGTCAACGCCCATTGCGCCGATGCGATGGTCTGTATCTCGAACTGCGACAAGATCACCCCCGGCATGCTGATGGCGGCCATGCGGCTGAACATCCCGGCGATCTTCGTCTCGGGCGGGCCGATGGAAGCGGGCAAGGTCCAGATGGGCGACGGGCGGGTGCTGAAGCTCGACCTGATCGACGCCATGGTGGCAGCGGCCAATGACAAGGTCTCGGACGAGGATCTGGCCGCCATCGAACAGGGCGCCTGCCCGACCTGCGGCTCGTGTTCCGGCATGTTCACCGCCAATTCGATGAACTGTCTGGCCGAGGCGCTGGGTCTGGCGCTGCCGGGCAATGGCTCGACCCTTGCCACCCATGCCTTCCGCAAGGGGCTGTTCCTCGAGGCCGGGCGCCGCTCGGTCGAACTGGCCCGCCGCTGGTATGAGGAAGAGGATGCCTCTGTCCTGCCGCGCACGATTGCCAGCAAGGCCGCTTTCGACAATGCGATGTCGCTGGATATCGCCATGGGCGGCTCGACCAATACCGTGCTGCACCTTCTGGCCATCGCGCAGGAAGGCGGGGTGGATTTCGGCATGGATGACATCGACCGGCTGTCGCGCAAGGTGCCGTGCCTGTGCAAGGTCGCGCCGAATATCGCCAATATTCATATGGAAGACGTGCACCGTGCGGGTGGCATCATGGCCATTCTGGGCGAACTGGACCGCGGCGGGCTGATCGTGCGCGACTGCCCGACCGTCCATGCCCCGACCATCGGCGCCGCCATCGACCAGTGGGACATCGCCAAGTCGAACAACCCCGAGGCGCGCAAGCTTTACCTTGCCGCGCCGGGCGGCGTGCCGACGCAGGTGGCCTTCAGTCAGGCCTCGGAATGGCCGGATCTGGATCTGGACCGCACGCAGGGCGTGATCCGCTCCACCGAGGCGCCGTTCTCCAAGGATGGCGGGCTTGCGGTGCTGAAAGGCAATATCGCGCTGGATGGCTGCATCGTGAAAACCGCCGGGGTGGACGAATCCATCCTGAAATTCACCGGCAAGGCCGTGGTCTTTGAAAGTCAGGATGCGGCGGTCTACGGCATCCTGAACGGCAAGGTCACGGCGGGCGATGTGGTGGTGATCCGCTACGAGGGGCCGAAGGGCGGGCCGGGCATGCAGGAAATGCTGTATCCGACCAGCTATCTGAAATCGAAGGGTCTGGGCAAAGCCTGTGCGCTGATCACCGATGGCCGCTTCTCGGGCGGCACCTCGGGCCTGTCGATCGGCCATGCCAGCCCCGAGGCGGCGGCGGGCGGCACCATCGGCCTCGTGCAGGATGGCGACCGGATCGAGATCGACATTCCGAACCGCACCATCCATCTGGCGGTGCCGGAGGCGGAACTGGCAACCCGCCGCGCCGCGCAGGAGGCGAAGGGCTGGAAACCGGCGGAACCCCGCAAGCGGCAGGTGTCCACCGCGCTGAAAGTCTATGCGCAATTCGCGGCCTCGGCCGACAAAGGAGCGGTACGCGTTCTGCCCAAGTAACTTCGGGCGGGGTAGCGCTTGACCCCATCAAGGCACAGAAGCTACATCGAAACGGCGATCCAGTTTTTTTGGATCGCCGTTCTGGTTTTAGTTCAGCATTATCATACTCTGCAGATAGGAACATTTGGCATGAAGCCCAGAAAGGTCACCAAGGCGGTATTTCCGGTTGCGGGGCTTGGAACCCGTTTCCTGCCCGCAACGAAGTCGATCCCGAAAGAGATCATGACACTGGTGGACCGCCCGCTGATCCAATAC
>NZ_QXXQ01000038.1:0-2500 GCF_003570715.1 Gemmobacter lutimaris
TGGTTGCGGGGGCAGGATTTGAACCTGCGGCCTTCAGGTTATGAGCCTGACGAGCTACCGGGCTGCTCCACCCCGCGACAGGGTGTTTTTTGTATCGTTGACGGGTCTTTTCTAGGTTTGGCGGTGACCTACTCTCCCACGTCTTGAGACGCAGTACCATTGGCGTGTTGGCCCTTAACGGCCGAGTTCGGGATGGGATCGGGTGTTTAGCCAGCGCTATGACCACCAAACCGAGGAAAGACCCGTTTAGAGGAACATCAGATTGTTCAAGTTATGGAGCTTTTGACCAGTCTTGCTGTTACTGGATCAAATCAAGCCTATCGAGCAATTAGTACCAGTCAGCTGAATGCATTGCTGCACTTACACCTCTGGCCTATCGACGTGGTGGTCTACCACGGCTCTCAAGGGAGACCTTGTTTTGAAGGGGGCTTCCCGCTTAGATGCCTTCAGCGGTTATCCTGTCCGATCATAGCTACCCAGCACTGCCGTTGGCACGACAACTGGTCCACCAGTGGATCGTTCACCCCGGTCCTCTCGTACTAGGGGCAACTCTTCTCAAGTCTCCTACACCCACGGCAGATAGGGACCGAACTGTCTCACGACGTTCTAAACCCAGCTCACGTACCTCTTTAAATGGCGAACAGCCATACCCTTGGGACCTGCTCCAGCCCCAGGATGAGATGAGCCGACATCGAGGTGCCAAACGATGCCGTCGATATGGACTCTTGGGCATCATCAGCCTGTTATCCCCAGAGTACCTTTTATCCGTTGAGCGATGGCCCTCCCACTTGGGACCACCGGATCACTATGGCCGACTTTCGTCTCTGCTCGACTTGTCAGTCTTGCAGTCAGGCTGGCTTCTGCCATTGCACTCAACGACCGATTTCCGACCGGTCTGAGCCAACCTTCGCGCGCCTCCGTTACGATTTGGGAGGCGACCGCCCCAGTCAAACTCCCCACCATGCATGGTCCCGGACCCGGATAACGGGCCGCGGTTAGACATCAAGAGTGCGAAGGGTGGTATCTCAAGGGAGGCTCCACAGAAACTGGCGTCTCTGCTTCGATGCCTACCACCTATCCTGCACATCACAATCCTGATGCCAGTGCAAAGCTGGAGTAAAGGTTCATGGGGTCTTTCCGTCTAACCGCGGGAAGTGTGCATCTTGACACACAGTTCAATTTCGCTGAGTCCACATCAGAGACAGCGGGGAGATCGTTACGCCATTCGTGCAGGTCGGAACTTACCCGACAAGGAATTTCGCTACCTTAGGACCGTTATAGTTACGGCCGCCGTTTACTGGGGCTTCAATTCAGAGCTTGCACCCCTCCTTTTAACCTTCCAGCACCGGGCAGGCGTCAGACTGTATACGTCGCCTTACGGCTTCGCACAGCCCTGTGTTTTAAGTAAACAGTCGCCACCCCCTGGTTTGTGCCCCCCTCCCATGCTTGCGCACAAGAGGGGCTCCCTTCTCGCGAACTTACGGGAGCATTTTGCCGAGTTCCTTTGATGTGGTTCTCTCAAGCGCCTTGGTATTCTCTACCAGTCCACCTGTGTCGGTTTGGGGTACGGTCTGATGGAGGGCTATTTCCAGGAACCTCTGAGCAGCTCACCCAATCCGATAAGGGCAAACTACCTTTGAGATCCGTCACATCCTCCTGGCCCACGAATATTAACGTGGTTCCCATCGACTACGCCTTTCGGCCTCGCCTTAGGGGCCGGCTTACCCTGCTCAGATTAGCTTTAAGCAGGAACCCTTGGACTTTCGGCGACAGGGTCTCTCACCCTGTTTGTCGCTACTCATGTCAACATTCTCGCTTCTGATCTCTCCACCGGTTGCCTTACGGCCCGGCTTCACAGAAAGCTCCTTGCCTCCATGGCACCCCGAAGGGCACACAAGAGGCATTGAGCTATATCACAGAACGCTCCGCTACCACGCGTATTGCTACGCATCCTGAGCTTCGGCTCGTGGCTTGAGCCCCGTTACATCTTCGCCGCAGGACATCTTGACTAGACCAGTGAGCTGTTACGCTATCTTTAAAGGATGGCTGCTTCTAAGCCAACCTCCTGGTTGTTTTGGACGTCCCACATGCTTTCCCACTTAGCCACGAATTAGGGGCCTTAGCTGCAGGTCAGGGTTGTTTCCCTCTTCACGACGGACGTTAGCACCCGCCGTGTGTCTCCCGGATAGTACTCTCGGGTATTCGGAGTTTGCTTAGGCTCAGTAAGTCTGTGGGACCCCATCACCCATGCAGTGCTCTACCCCCCGAGGTATTCGTCCGAGGCGCTACCTAAATAGCTTTCGCGGAGAACCAGCTATCTCCAGGTTTGATTGGCCTTTCACCCCTAGCCACAAGTCATCCAGACCCTTTTCAACGGGTGTTGGTTCGGACCTCCAGTACGTGTTACCGTACCTTCATCCTGCTCATGGCTAGATCACCTGGTTTCGGGTCTGATCCAACGAACTCATGCGCCCTTTTAAGACTCGCTTTCGCTGCGCCT
>NZ_QXXQ01000039.1 GCF_003570715.1 Gemmobacter lutimaris
AGGCCGTAGAGCCGCATTCCGGCGAAGAGGCCCGCGCCGTCACGGGCGCCGATCATCAGCCCGGCGTTCAGGGCGGTCATCACGCCGGGGGGAGTTTCGGCCGCCACCTGCACCCCGTTCACCCGCATGACATGGGTTCCGGTCGCGGCCAGCGAGGTCAGCACGGCGGTATGGGGTGCCGGGAAGCTGGCGGGGCTGGTCAGCAGGCTTTGCGCCGTGCTGCTGTGGGCGCGGGTGCCATAGGTGGCGGCGCCATTGCCGCCCGGCGCGAACTGCGCAATCCCGCCCGGCGTCGTCCATTGCGGCCGATGCTCGACCACGGCGCCCAGCGTGCTGTCACCGGCCTTGCGGATCACCGAAATCACCGTCCGGCCCGCCGCGCCCAGCGGGAAGGCATTGACCGTCATGCGGTCATTCACCCCGTCGAAGAGCAGATATGCACGGCCGCTGGCGTCGCGCTGCCAGAGCGGGCGGGCATCGGAAAGGGCTTGTGCGGCGTGATTGCCGCCGCCGCCCAGATCAAGGATCAGGCCGACCGGCTGGCCGGGCGCGGTGACGGGCAGCGTGCCCGCCGCATCCTGACGCAGTGCGGACTGCTGCGCCGGATCGAACCAGAGCCCGCTCCGCCCGCCAGCGAACAGGCTGCGCAGGCTGTCGGCCTCTGCGCGCCAGTGCCAGGCCGCAGGCGAGAGGTCCATCTTCATTGGTGCAGCTCGCGCTGGATCAGCACATCGACATCCGGGGTGGTCGCGCAGCGCCAGCGGACGGTCTGGCCTGCACGGAAGATCCGCACCTCGCCCTGCTCCAGCCGGATGCCGCGCAGGTCATCATCGCCCGAGGGCGCCTCGACCGTCAGCAGGACGGCGCGGCCATAGGCGCGGTTCTGCCAGATCTCGTCCTGGACGAGCGTGGCCGATTGCCAGCTGGCGGTTGCGGTGATCAGGGGCATGGTGGCGTCCTTTCGGTTGCGGATCGGGTACGGGACATCGGTTACGGGGCTGCGAGGGGTGCCGTGACCACGCTGCGCAGCGGCAGGCCCGGCAGGCGGCCATGGGCCTGGGCGTCGCGGATCGTGTGGCCCGCGCGCTGGTCGGATGCGAAGCCTGCGGGCAGGACCAGGCGGGCGGCGGTCAGGTTGGTGTTGGTCTCCAGCGTGATGGTGCCCGCCGCCCGGTTCAGGACACCGCGCAGGATCGGGATCCGGGTCGCCAGATTGGCACCGCCGAGCAGCTGGAAGCCCCAGGGCGTCGGGCCGCTGGCGATGTCGCCCCAGTCGCCGGGCGGCAGGTGCAGCCCGGCCGGAAGCGTGAGCACGGCGGCCCGGAAATCGCTGGCCGAGCGCAGCGTGGCGCTGACGATCTGCGGCCCGAGGCTGTTGGTCTGCCCCCGCATCACATTCGCCCAGGCCCGCGCCAGCCGATAGGCCAGATGCAGGTGCCCCATGCCGTTCAGATGCACATTGCCCGCCGCGCGCGGGATGTCATAGCTGTCGGCCCCGAAATAAGCCTCGGCCGTTTCGTCGATCGCGCGTTGCCAGGCCCAGCGGACGGCGGAGGCCCCGACCGGCCAGCTGTCGCCCGCATCCCAGGCGCCCAGCTGCATGACGATGATCTTCGGCGCCACCGCCCCCAGCGACACCAGATGGGCCAGCTGCGCCGCCCAGAGCGCCTTGATCCCGGTCAGCAGCTGCGCGACCGCATAGGTGCCTGCCTGCATCGCCGCCGCATCCGCCTCGCCCTGTGCAAAGAAGATGCAGCCGGGCACCGGCTGACCCGCCGCCACGGCGGCATTCACCGCCGCCTTCCATGCGGTCAGCGCCGGCCCCTCGCTGCCTGCAAGGGACCACCAGTTGTTCGGGGCGGTCAGGATCGACGATCCCCCCGTCGCGCCGTTGATCCAGAAAAGGTCCGGCGACAGCGCGGATTGCATCCATGTGCCATCGCGCAGCGCGCGGGCGAACGCCCCCGGAAGCCCGCGCTCGAACCCCAGCGACAGCTGGCTTTGCCCCGCCAGAACGATGCTGGCCTCGCGCAAAGGCTCCGGCCCGCCCTGCCAGGTCAGGACCGTGCCTGCCAGCGGTTCAAGGATCACGCCCTCGGTGGCATTCTCGGACAGCCGCGTGATCCGTGCGGCGCCACCGGCGGGCAGGATCGCGGTCTGCATGCCGGGCTGCCCGGCGAAACTGCGGCCATGCCCGGCGAAGATCCGCGCGCCTTGCGGACAGCTGCCCGCAGGCGCGCTGATCACCACCTCGCTGCTGTCGGTCATGTAGGAGCAATCGACCTCGGGCTGCTGGCGCAGGCGCAGGCCCTTGATGCGATAGGTCACATCCACCACCTCGCCCGGCCCGGTGACCAGCACCAGGGCGAAGAAGGTCAGCCGCGCGGTCGGCTGGTCGATGATCTGGGTCATCGTCCGGGTCACGTCGCTGGTGGTGTTGAGCGCGGCCGAGCGCACCACGTCATTGAGAGAGACATTGGCGGCGTCCCGCTCGTTTTGCAGGAGTTGCAACCCCGGCCCGCTGCCGCCGGTCGGCGCTGTGCCGTTGATCACCCGCGCGGTGATCGCGGCATCGAAGCGGCGGCCGGGAATGGTGCGGAAGGTGAAGGGCGAGAAGCCGATATGATGCTCTCCGCCGGTCGAGGTGCCCGCGATCCTGACATCGACATAGGGCACCCCGGCCTCGGTGCCGCTGCCCTCCAGTGTCGCGGTGGTGCCGTTCGAGCTTTGCGACGCGGCCCAGCCGGTCACGAAATCCGGCAGCAGATCGGCGCCCTGCAGCACGAGGCCGGACTGCCGGAACGGCCCGCCCAGTTGCAGCGGCCAGGCGGCGGGCACCACCCAGGGGGCGCCGCCCAGATCCTCATCCGGCACGGCGAGGCTGGCGGTGGCCAGCGCCAGCGCCTCGGCCCGCAGGCCCGGCCGGGCCAGACGGGTCAGCGGATCGGTCTCGGCGGGCGGCTCCGCATAGACCACCGGCAGCCCATGCGGATTGTAGAACCGCCCGCGCTGCGACCAGCCGACCGGGATCTGCGCCGCCCCGAAGCGGGCAATCAGCCCGCCGGTCTGGCGCAGAACCTTCGGATCGGCGGCCAGATCGATCCAGTAGGTATAGGCCTCGCCCAGATCGGTGGTGTCCGCGGTGGAGAAGGTCATCTCCCAGTGGCTGCCGCTGGTCGGGGTGATGTCGAACGGCCCTTCGGAGGCATCGACCGGATCGCCCGTGTCAGGCAAGGCCACCCGCAGGCGCGGGAAGCGAACCACGGTGCCGGTGATCTCCACCTTGCCGCCACGGCGGTCATCGGAGGAGACGAGCACCCGGGCATGTGCCGCGCGGATCTCGCCGATCCGCGCGGCATTGGCCTGCTGGAAAGCTGCGCCATCTGCCTTGTCGGCCAGCGCCAGTGCCACCTCTGTCACGCTGGGCACCTGCAGCGCGGTGCGGGCGGCGGCCGGGTCGGTCAGGTCGGACAGGTTGGCGGCCTTCGAGAGCCGCGCGCCCACGGCGGTCAGGATCGTGGTGGCGAAGTTCGGATCGTCGCCAAGCGCGGCCGCCAGTTCGTCGAGCGTGTTCAGCGCGCCCGGCGCGGCATTGACCAGCGCGGCGAGTGCGGCATCCACCGCCACCTTGACGAAGGCGGTGGTGGCCAGCCTCGTGCTGTCATTGCCCGGTGCCTGCGTCGGTGCTGTCGGGTTGCCGGTCAGCGCAGGGCTGGCCAGCGGTGCCCTGGCGTCCAGCGCATCCTCCAGCCCTGCGATGTCGCGCGGCCCGACCGCACCCTTGAGGCGCAGCACCGGCGGGCTGACGCTGTGCAACACCATGTCGTAGCGGGTCGATCCGCGCAGTTCGCCGGGATCGAGCGCCCCGCCCGAGCGGCGCTTGACGGTGCAGGCAAGGCTGGTGCCGCCATTGACCATCGTCAGCACCGGATCGGCGGCGGTATTGTCCTCGAGCCACAGCACCTGCACCGGCTGCGGCACCGCGAAGGGGATATGGGCCTGCGCCGCGGGCACATTGGCGGTCACGGCCTGCGCCGTGCCGGTCGATCCGGTCAAGCGCAGGATCGAGCCGGATTGTTCGGCCGCCTGCCGGGCGGTGACCTCGTCCGAGATCGCGGTGAGGATCGTAGTGGCGAAGTTCGGGTCATTGCCGAGGGCGGCGGCCAGTTCGTTCAGCGTGTCGAGGGCACCGGGCGCGGCATTGACCAGCGCCGTGAGCGCGGCCGTCAGTGCCACCTGCACGAAGGCCGTGCTGGCTGCCTGCGTCGTATTGGTGCCGGGCCCGGCCGTGGGCACGGTGGGCGTGCCGGTCAGAGCGGGGCTGTCCAATGGCGCCTTGGCGGCCAGCGCGGCAGAGGCAAAGCTGGCGATCGGCAGCGACCCGATCCGCGACCAGCTTCCGGCGCCCGAGGCCCCGACCTTGCGATAGACACCGCGTCGCGCCTCGATGCTGTCACCCCAGACGGCCGAGAGAACCCCTTCGGCCCAGTCCAGATCGGCATAGAGTTCGTCGCGGGTCTCATAGTTCGGCCCGGCGGT
>NZ_QXXQ01000004.1 GCF_003570715.1 Gemmobacter lutimaris
AGCCGCCGCGGCCCGAAAAAAGAAGGAGACAAACCCGCCCTTGACCCCAGCATGAACCGAAATCCATAATTAGAGGTGGCTCACTTCTCGGCGAAAAAACCGGCTCACTTCTGGGTGAAAATCAACAGTCCAGAACCAAGCGCACTGCACGCTCGCGCACTTCGGGAGAAAACTTGTTCGTGGTCTTGCTCATGATGCTCCATCCTACTCAGAAGTTGGAGCCTCCGGCAAACCCGGCGCGGTTCATCCCTGCGGGCGAACCCGCTCGACATCCGCGAGCAATACGAGAAGCAGCTGAAGGATCACCGTCTTTGGCGATGCCTGGATGATCAGGGCCTTGCTCCACCTTCCCCCACCGCTGCTACATCTTGGAAACCGGAAAAAATACCTTGCGCTTCAACGCAAGTTCAGCCGTAGAATCCAAAAAATTAATAATTTAAACAATGTCTTGACCACAATGGCACGCAAAATCCATAGTCACAGGTGGCTCACTTCCCGATGGAAAATCCGCCTCAGCAAGCGACGGTCATCGACCCGCAGCTTGCCATGGCTCTTGGGAAAGAAGGGCCGTAGCCGTTCTATCTGGGCTCCAGTTAGCCAGTATAGATTGCTCATTGATCAAGTCTCCTGACGAAGCCTGAGGCACGACCGCGCCGGAGGATCAATGGATCCTGACTCTAGCGACGGATGGCGGCGCGTCCAGGGTCTGCAAAATACCTGTTGCCAGACTGCCGTGTTCGGATAGGCTCAGGAAAGGTCCGGCTTGGTTCTTATTTTCAACCCGATGGTGCGACGTGACCGCATTTCAGATACATTCGACACCTGCGAACTTTCAGAATCGCCCTCTCGCTGTGGTTCCCACATCGACGGGGGGCTTCGTGGCGCTGGCAGAGACAATTGATGTTCGGACAATCGACGAATTCTCGACCGAAGAGCGGTTCCGCTATGTCTTGACCGTCTTCGAGGATGCGGGGCCGGATCAGCCAGAGCAGCTGGGCGGCGACCAATTCGTCTTTTCGCTTGCCGACGGTCTGACCGTCTTTCCGCCAACAGTCATTCCATTGCGGAATGGTGAGTTTGCCGCTTACCAGTCCACGTTTCCCGACCTCGATCCAGACGGCGCGGCACCGACAGTCGAAATCCGCCTGTTCGATGAACTGGGCATCGAGGAGGACCAGATCACCCAGCTGAGCGCCTCTGCGCTCGCAGGCAACCTGATTGATCTGGGTGTGCTGCCGGGCGATGTGAATTACGCCGTCTTTGATCCGTTCCGGGCAACACTTCGTCGCGTCGATCCGTTGACAGGGGCAATCGGGCGACTGTCGGAGGCCATCGACCTCTCACAGATCGGGTCCGTTCTCCCGCTGGACGACGGCACGCTGATCCAGGCGCTTTCCGGTGATTTCCTTGCCCAGGGCGCGACGCTGGACGTCGGAGTCGTCGGCCCGGCAGGGGATGTTCCATCCTTTGCCTTCCCGGAGCTTCCGGTGTCGCTCGGGCGCGGCCAGTTCGACCTGATTGCGGCAGGAAATCTTCTTGTCCTGCAATCGGTTGACATCGCCGATCGGGGCGTGTCGCGGCCGGAATTCACCATCGTGCGCCCGGACGATGCACGAGATCCCGTCACCGTGGAGCTTGCGCAGCCCAACACGACGACAGCGGTCGCCACGACGGAAGTCAAGGGCATCGGCTTCGCGACGTTCATTGTCTACGCCGATCTGTCGGGTGGCGTGACAATCAGCACGGACGCGGAAATCGTCCTCATGGACTTTGACGGCGACATCCTTGCACGCCGGACGGTCGCCGATGCCGTGGGAGCAAACTTCTTCAGCGTCTTCGACACGATCGGCCTTCTGGACCTCGCGCGCCCGCATGATGACGGTGTGCGGCTGCTGACGAGTTGGACAGACGCGCCGTTTGGGCCTGGCAACAAGACGATGCTCGGAGAGGTGTTCCAGTTCTCGCCACGCATCGATGTAACGGGCACGTTCCGCGACGACGTGCTCCTCGGGCTCGGACGCAATGATCAGATCGCGGGGAGCGGCGGCAATGACCTGCTGCTGGGGGCGGGGGGCGACGATACCCTTCTCGGCGGGGCGGGCGACGACAGGATTGATGGTGACGACGGCGACGACCTGATCCGTGGCGACGTGGGTGAGGATATTCTGCGCGGACTGCGGGGTAACGACGCCATAAGGGGAAACGGCGGCAACGATACAATTTCGGGGCAAGCCGGAAAGGACCAGTTGTTCGGTGACAACGGCGACGACCGCGCCCGGGGGGGAAGCGGAAACGACGACCTGTTTGGCGGCAGCGGAGACGACACGCTTGACGGCGAAAGTGGAAAGGATCGTCTCGGCGGACAGTCCGGCAATGACACGTTGAACGGCGGTCAGGGAAACGACGCGCTTGATGGCGGGGCTGGCCAGGATCATCTTGCCGGCGGTGGTGGCAAAGATGTTCTGCGCGGCGGGGACGGCGATGACATTCTTGATGGTGGCGCCGGTGATGATCGTCTCATCAGCGGCCGTGGTGCGGATGACCTCACCGGCGATGCAGGTGCTGACAGGTTTGTGTTGGTGGCGCTGACCGACAGTTCAAACGAGGCCGGAGTCGATCTGATCACCGACTTCTCGATTGCTGAAGGCGACCGGATCGACCTTTCGGCGATTGACGCAAAGTCCCGGGCTCCGGGTAACAATGCGTTTGTCTTCATCGGGGCGGCCGAGTTTTCCAATCGCCGTGGCGAGCTTCGGATTGACCTCCGCGATACCGCTTCCACGACAATTCTGGGCGACGTAGATGGGGACGGACGCGAGGACCTCAGCCTGACCCTTAGCGGCAATTTTGTCCTGACAGCCTCTGAATTTGTGCTTTGACCATCTGACTCGCCACTGAACTTTCATCCAGCGGCGACCGAAGCCGCTAGCCGTTTCACGCGTTTTGAAGCTTCGCCCGGCGCGCGGAACTTTCATCGCGTGAGGGCGGGGCCGGACGGGTGTTCAGCGCACCGCCTTGATCCCCTCAAGGATCAGTGTCGTCGCCACATCGGCATAATCGTCGCGGCTGATGCGGCCGCCTTCCTTGAACCACATGTAGACCCAGTTCATCATGCCGAACAGCGACATGGTGACCGGCATCAAGAGCGGGCGGTCACTGCTGTCGAGGTCCGGGTTGATCTGGCGCAGCACGGTGGAAAAGCGCTTGACGATACGGCGCTCGACGCCGGTGATCTCGGCCTTCTGTTCGTCCGACAGGGCGGCAGAGGCATTGAGCTGCACCTTGTGCTGGTTGTCGGCACCGCGATAGTTTTCCAGCACGGCCCCCACCAGTTGCCGCAGCCGGTCGGCCGGGGGCAGGGCGGGGTCGTCGGCCTCTTCCGTTGCGGCCTCCAGCCCCTCCAGATGCGTCATGATGATCGCGAAGATCAGCGCATCCTTGCTGGGGTAGTAATGATACAGCAGCGCCTTCGACACCTGCGCATGCGCGGCGATCTGGGACATGGAGGCTTTCTCCATCCCCTGTTCGGCAAAGACGGCGGCGGCATTTTCCAGAATGCCGCGCTGCTTTTCTTCGAAATCTGTCGCTCTGGTCCGAGCCATTCTCTCGCTTTCCTGCCATTCGGCCGAAAAAAGGGGGCAGGGCCCCCGTTTCTGCTTTAGCGGCAAGTCGCGGCCGAGTCACCCCGGCCGCAGAAATTCGCCGTCATTCCTTCGGACGGTTGTCGATCACGCGTTTGGCCTTGCCTTCCGACCGGGCCACCGCATTCGGATCGCGCACCTCGATTTTGGTCGAGACGCCGACGACCGACTTGATGTGATGCGCCAGTTCCTTGGCCGACTTCACGCGGGCGTCCTCGGCCGTCATGTCGGGGGTGCATTCGACGTGCACGGTCATGTTGTCCATCCGGCCCGAGCGGGTCAGTTCGATCTGGAAATGCGGGGCGAGGCCCTTGCACTTCAGGATCTGCTCTTCGATCTGGGTTGGGAAGACGTTGACGCCGCGCAGGATGATCATGTCGTCGCTGCGGCCGGTGATCTTTTCGATCCGGCGCATGGAACGGGCGGTGCCGGGCAGCAGGCGGGTCAGGTCGCGGGTGCGGTAACGCACCATCGGCAGACCTTCCTTGGTCAGCGTGGTGAAGACCAGTTCGCCCATCTCGCCGTCGGGCAGCACCTCTCCCGTCACCGGGTCGATGATTTCCGGGTAGAAATGGTCTTCCCAGATGTGCAGCCCGTCCTTGGTTTCCACGCATTCCTGCGCGACACCCGGACCCATGACCTCGGACAGGCCGTAGATGTCCACTGCGTGCATGTCAAAAGCCTGCTCGATTTCCTCGCGCATGGCATTGGTCCACGGTTCGGCGCCGAAGATGCCGACCTTCAGCGAGGATTCGCGGGGGTCGAGGCCCTGACGGCGGAACTCATCAAGGATCGACAGCATGTAGCTCGGCGTCACCATGATGATGCGCGGCTTGAAGTCGTGGATCAGCGTGACCTGCCGTTCCGTCATCCCGCCGGAAATCGGCACCACGGTGCAGCCCAGCCGTTCCGCGCCGTAATGCGCGCCCAGACCGCCGGTGAACAACCCGTAGCCATAGGCGTTGTGCAGGATGTCACCCGGACGCCCGCCCGCCGCGCGGATGGACCGCGCGATGAGGTTCGCCCAATGGTCGATGTCGGCCGCCGTGTAGCCCACCACGGTCGGCTTGCCGGTGGTGCCGGACGAACCATGGATGCGCACCAGTTTCGTCTGCGGCACGGCAAACATGCCGAAGGGATAGGTGTCGCGTAGATCCTGCTTGGTGGTGAAGGGGAACTTCGCCAAGTCCTTCAGCGACTTCAGCTCCTCGGGGTGGACGTCATGTTCAATGAAGCGGTTGCGGTAGAAGGGCGAGTTTTCATAGGCGTGCTTCAGCGACCGCTTCATGCGGTGGAATTGCAGCGCCTCGATTTCATCGCGCGAGGCGTATTCGATCGGGTCCAGATCCTGCTTGCGCGGCGTCAGGTCTTCCATGGTGTCCTCCCTTGGAAATGCGGGTCCGGTCAGGCTTCGACCGGCAGATGGCTGCCCTTCACGACACGCGAATGACCGCGGAATTCCGCGATATGCTGGCCGTGCTGGTTGGTGATGCGGATGTCATAGATGCCCGACCGGCCCTGACGTGACAGCTCGGTCGCCGTGGCGACAAGGCGGTCGCCGATGCGGGCGGGGGCGATATAGGTGATCGAGCAGTGCTGGCCGACCACCACCTGATTGTGGCTGTTGCAGGCGAAGGCAAAGGCGCTGTCGCCCAGCGTGAAGATGAAGCCGCCGTGGCAATTGCCGTGGCCGTTCGACATGGCATCGGTCACGGTCATCGCCAGCCGCGCCTCGCCGGGGGCGATGTGTTCCAATTCCATCCCAAGCCGCTGCGAGGTGCTGTCGTTGTTCCACATCGCATCGGCGCAGGCGCGCGCGATTTCCTGCGCGGTCATTTCGGCCATGTCCTTCATTCCCCCTTGAACTCCGGCTTGCGCTTTTCGAGGAAGGCGGTCACGCCCTCGGCATAATCGGCGCTGCGGCCCGCGATTTGCTGGCAATCGCGCTCCATGTCCAGTTGTTCGTCAAGGCTGTTGCTGCCCGCAGCCTGTATCAGCCGCTTGGTCATGCCAAGGCCCAGCGTCGGCCCGGCGGCAAGCGATTGCGCCAGTGCGGTCGCCTCGGCGAGCAGATCGGCGTCCTCCACCGCTTTCCAGATCAGGCCCCAGTCGGCGGCCTTTTCCGCCATCAGCGGTTCCGCCGTCAGCGCCAGCGCCTTCGCACGCGCCTCGCCCAGAAGGCGGGTCAGGCTCCATGTGCCGCCGGCATCTGGGACGAGGCCGATCCTGGCAAAAGCCTGGATGAATTTAGCGGATTTCGCCGCCAGCACGATGTCGCAGGCGAAGGCGATATTGGCGCCAGCCCCGGCGGCGACGCCGTTCACCGCGCAGACCACCGGCTTTTCAAGGCTGCGGATCAGGCGCAGATTCGGGTTGTAGAAAGTGTCCAGCGTATAGCCCAGATCGGGGGCGGGGCCGCCCTTGCGCGGATCGCGGTTGCCCAGATCCTGCCCGGCGCAGAAACCGCGCCCGGCGCCGGTCAGCAGAACGGCCCGGACGTCCGCATCGTCATGCGCCCGCTGGAAACCCGCGCGCAGCGCAAGGTGCATCTCTTCGTTGAACGAGTTCAGCTTGTCGGGGCGGTTCAGCGTCAGCGTCAGCACGCCGTCGGCCAGTGTGGCCAGAACGGTATCGGATTGGGTCATCGCTCTCTCCCTTGCCCCGAAATCGTGGGGCCCTCGAAAATTCATGTTGCATAAACCGACCGGCCGGTCAATGATAAAGCGCAGCCTGGGAGGAGGATGCCATGACCGCCCTGTTCGATCGCCACCGCGAGATGCTGGACGATGCCGTGAAGGCCGTCCAGAGCCGTGCCTTCTGGACCCCGTTCCCCGAGGTGCCCAGCGGTAAAATCTATGGGGAATCCGCAAAATCCGACGGTGAAGCCGCCTATGTGGCGTTGCTGGGGCAGCCCTTCGCGCTGCCCGGTCATCCCGAATCGCGTCGGGCCGGGGCTGAGGTTTCGCCCTTTGGTGGCGCCTTGGGAATCACCTATCCGGCGGCGGATGTGCCTGCGCTGATCGCTGCCGCCGAAGCTGCCGCCCCGGCGCTGGCTGAGGCGGGGCCGGAGGCGCGGGTGGGCGTCTGTCTGGAAATCCTGACCCGGCTGAACCGCATCAGCTTTGTTCTGGGCAATGCCACGATGCACACCACCGGGCAGGCTTTCGCCATGGCGTTTCAGGCCGGCGGCCCCCATGCGCAGGATCGCGGGCTGGAGGCGGTCGCTGTCGCCTGGGCCGAGATGACGCGCTTTGCCCGTGACGCGATCTGGGAAAAACCGCAGGGCAAGGCCGCGCCCTTGGTGCTGGAAAAGCACTGGACGCTGGTGCCGCGCGGGCTGGCGCTGACCATCGGCTGTAATACCTTTCCGACGTGGAATTCCTATCCCGGCATCTTCGCCAGCCTCGCCACCGGCAATCCGGTGATCGTGAAGCCGCATCCCGGCGCCATCCTGCCGCTGGCGCTGACCGTGCGGGTGGCGCGCGAGGTGCTGGCCGAGGCCGGTCTGCCTGCCGACGCCGTGCTTCTTGCGGTGGACGAGCCGGGGGCCGAGGTCACGAAGGCATTGGCCAGCGATCCGACGATCCGGCTGATCGACTACACCGGCTCCGCCACTTTCGGCGGCTGGCTGCGCGAACACGCCCGACAGGCGCAACTGTTCACCGAGGAAACCGGGGTTAACAGCATCACCCTTGCCGCGACGGATGATTTCGCGGGCATGTGCGCCAACCTCGCCTTCTCGCTGGCGCTGTATTCGGGGCAGATGTGCACCGCGCCGCAGAACATCTACATCCCCAAGGGCGGCATCAACACCGACGAGGGGCACAAAAGCTTTGACGCGGTGGCAGTGGCGCTGGCCGGGGCCATTGACGATCTGTTGGCCGATCCGGCCCGCGCGGCGGGTGTTTCTGGCGCGCTGGCCAATCCGGCCACTGCCGCCCGGCTGGAAGCGGTGCGTGGGCAGGGCAGGGTGGTGCGCGACAGCACAGGCGAAGGCCTCCTGCGCTCGCCCCTGCTGCTGGCGGTTGAAGGCGACAAGCCCGGCCCGCAGGACGGCGAATGCTTCGGCCCCGTTGCCTTCCTGATCGCGGTCGCGGATACCGATGCGGGCATCACGGCGGCGGCGGAGATCGCCCGCCGCAAGGGCGCCATCACAGCCGCGCTTTACGACACCGACGAGCCGCGCATCGCCCGTGCGATCCGGGCTTTCGCAGGCGCGGGTGTCAACCTGTCGATCAACCTGACCGGCAATATCTTCGTCAACCAGTCCGCTGCTTTCAGTGACTTCCATGTCACCGGCGGCAATCCGGCCGGCAATGCCAGCCTGACCGACACCGCCTTTGTCGCCAGCCGCTTCACCCGCGTGATGTGGCGCCGCCCCCTGCGGCAGGCGACCTGACCGTTTTCTCGTTTCTTTGGGAGGAGGAACCCCATGAACAGACTGACCACCACCGCAATCGCCACCCTGATGGCGCTGGGCCTTGCTCCGGCGGCGCAGGCCGAAATCAAGATCGGCGCCACGCTGTCCGCTACAGGCCCGGCCTCTTTCCTGGGCGATCCGGAAGCCAAGACTCTGGAAATGCTCGTCGAGGAAGTGAATGCCGCAGGCGGCATCAATGGCGAGATGCTGGAACTGGTGATGTATGACGACGGCGGCGACCCGAACAAGGCGCGTACCTTCGCCACCCGCCTGGTCGAGGATGACGAGGTCGTGGCCATCATCGGCGGCACCACCACCGGCGCCACCATGTCGATCATCCCGGTGGCGGAAGATGCGGAAATCCCCTTCATCTCGCTGGCAGGTGCGGTGGACATCATCGACCCGGTGAAAGCCTGGGTGTTCAAGACCCCGCATACCGACCGCATGGCCTGCCAGAAAATCTTTGAGGACATGCAGAAGCGCGGCGTGACCAAGATCGGCATGATCTCGGGCACCGACGGCTTCGGCGCCTCGATGCAGGCACAGTGCAAGGGCGTGGTGGCGGATTACGGCATCGAGATCGTGGCGGATGAAACCTACGATCCCAAAGACGCCGACATGACGCCACAACTGACCAACATCAAGAACACCGCTGGCATTCAGGCCGTGCTGAACCCCGGCTTCGGTCAGGGCCCGTCCATCGTGACGCGCAACTACAAGCAGCTTGCCGTCGGCCTGCCGCTGTATCAGTCGCATGGTGTGGCCTCGAAAGGCTTCATCGACCTCGCGGGCGTGGAAGCGGCTGAAGGCGTGCGCCTGCCTGCCGCCGCACTTCTGGTGGCCGACATCCTGCCCGACAGCGACCCGCAGAAAGCGGTCGTGACCGCCTATCGCGACGGGTTCGAGAAGAAGACCGGCACCCCGGTTTCGACCTTCGGCGGCCACGCCTATGACGCGTTCATGATCCTGAAAGGCGCGCTGGAAAAGGCGGGGGCCGAGCCTGCCGCGATCCGTGACGCCATCGAAGGCACCACCGGCTATGTCGGCACCGGCGGTATCGTCAACATGACGGCCGAGGATCACCTCGGGCTGGACCTGACCGCGTTCAAGATGCTGGAAATCAAGAACGGCGACTGGACCATAGTGGAGTGATCCAGCGTCGGGCATTCCTCGACTGACTTTCATTGACGGGACGGGGCGGTCTTTGGCCGCCCCGCGATCCCTGCCAGCCAGAGAGCCTCCTGCATGTCGGAACTTTTGCAATTCCTCTTTTCCGGGGTGACGGTCGGCGCGGTCTATGCGCTTGTCGCGCTGGGCTTCACGATCATCTACAACGCCTCGGATGTCGTTAACTTCGCCCAGGGCGAGTTTGTCATGCTGGGTGGCATGGCCACTGTCTTTGCCCATGCCGCAGGGCTGCCGCTTCCGCTGGCGGCGCTGGCCGCCATCATAGGCACCGCCGCCGTGGGTGTGGCGCTGAACCGGCTGGCCATCGAACCCGCGCGCGGTGCGCCGGTCGTGTCGCTGATCATCATCACCATCGGGGCCTCGATCTTCATTCGCGGCGCGGCGCAACTGGTGTTCGACAAGCAGATCCATACTTTCCCGGCCTTTTCGGGTGACGATCCCATCCGCATCCTCGGCGCGACGATCCTGCCACAGAGCCTGTGGGTCATCGCAGGTGCTGTGCTGGTTTTCGTGGCGCTCTGGCTGTTCTTCACCCGGACGCTTCTGGGGCGGGCGGTGCTGGCGACCTCGAACAACCGGCTGGCGGCGCAACTGGTGGGCATCAACACCAATTTCGTGATGACGCTTTCCTTCGCGCTGTCGGCGGGCATCGGGGCCTTGGCCGGTGTGCTGGTCACCCCGATCACGCTGACCTCGTATGACGTCGGCCTGACGCTGGCCCTGAAGGGCTTTGCCGCCGCCATGCTGGGCGGCATGGGCAACCCCAAGGGCGCGCTGGCGGGCGGGCTGCTGCTGGGCCTCCTGGAGGCGATGACGGCGGGTTACCTGAGTTCGCAATACAAGGATGCGGCGGCTTTCGTCGTCATCCTCGCGGTGCTGTTCCTGATGCCGCAGGGCCTGTTCGGCCGCAAATCCACGGATCGGGTGTGACGCCATGAAACTGACCCCGAAAACCGCAACCCTTCTGGTGCTGGCCGCGCTTGTGGCGATCACCCCGTTCTTCTTCCCTTCAGGCTATTACTACCGCGTGGGCGCCCTGATCTTCGTCAATGGCCTTGCCGTGACCGGCATCGTGATCCTGACCGGCTATGCCGGGCAGGTGAGCCTTGGCCACGCCGGGTTCGCCGGGATCGGCGGCTATGCCTGTGCGCTGGCGCCGGTGCATCTGGGCCTGCCGCCCGTTCTGGCCGTGGTGCTGGGGGCCGCGATCTCTGCCGCGCTGGCCTGGCTGGTCGGGCGCCCGATCCTGCGGCTGAAAGGCTATTACCTTGGCGTTGCCTCGCTGGGCATGGGCATCCTGATTTCCATGGTGCTGAACAACGAACGCTGGCTGACGCGCGGCCCTGACGGGATCGACGTGCCCGACCTCGGCCTGCGCGGCGTGCTGAAAGACTGGGGCCTGAACCTGTCGAATGGCGAGTTCTGGTATTTCTTCAGCGGCATCGTGATGATCCTCGGCGCATGGGCCGCGCTGAACCTGCATCAAAGCCCGACCGGCCGCGCCCTGCGCGCGCTGCACGGGTCTGAAATCGCAGCCCGCACCGTGGGCGTCGATGTCAGCCGCCTGAAGCTTCAGGCCTTCGTCATCTCGGCGGTCTATGCCTCCGTTTCCGGCTCGCTGCTGGCCCTGCAAAACAAGTTCATCACCCCCGATGTCGCGGGCTTCATGCACTCGATCGAAATGGTGACCATGGCGGTTCTGGGCGGTGCGGGTTCGGTGCTGGGCGCGATCTTCGGCGCGGGCATCCTGACGCTACTGCCGCAGGTTCTGACCGTCTTTGCCGAATACGAACAGATGGTGCTGGGTCTGGTGATGATGCTGGTGATGATCTTCCTGCGGGAGGGGCTTCTGCCCTCAATCCTGCGCAAGCTGCGGGGGACCGGGGAATGAGCCTTCTCGACATCAAGGGCCTTGGCATTACCTTCGGCGGCCTGCGCGCGGTGAACGAGGTCAGCTTTTCGGTCAGTCCCGGTGAAATCGTCTCGGTCATCGGGCCGAACGGGGCGGGGAAGACCACGCTGTTCAACATGATTTCGGGCATCTATCTGCCCGGCGCGGGGCAGGTGGTGCTGAACGGCGAGGATGTGACGGGCATGCGCCCCGACCTTCTGGCCCGGCGCGGCATGAGCCGGACCTTCCAGAACCTGCAAATCTTTCAAAGCATGACGGTGCTGGAAAATGCGATTTCCGGCTATCATCTGCAGGAACGCGGGCCGGTGCTGGCCGATCTTCTGGGCCTGCCTTCGTCGCGGCGGCGCTCGAAGGCGGCCGAGGAAGGCGCGCGCGCTTTGCTGGCGCGGGTGGGGCTGGAACGCGCCGCCGAACGCGAGGCGGGGAACCTGTCTTACGGCGCGCTGAAACGGCTGGAGATTGCGCGCGCGCTGGCGCTGAACCCCAAGGTTCTGTTGCTGGACGAACCCGCCGCCGGCTGCAACGCCGTGGAAACCGAGGAAATCGACCACCTGATCGCCGAGGTCGCCAAATCCGGCGTGGCGATCCTGCTGGTGGAGCATGACATGAAGATGGTCATGCGGATTTCCAGTCACATCGTGGTGCTGGACCATGGCGAGAAGATCGCCGAGGGCGACCCGGCCACGGTCAGCCGCGACCCGGCGGTGATCGCGGCCTATCTGGGAACGGAGGCCGAGAATGCTGACGGTTGAGGGGCTGCGCTCGCGCTATGGGCGCATCGAGGTGCTGCATGGCATCGACCTGCATGTGGACAGCGGCGAGATCGTCACCGTGGTCGGCGCCAATGGCGCGGGCAAGACGACGCTTCTGCGCTGTCTGTCCGGCGTGCAGCCGGTCACGGGCGGCAGCATCACCTTCCGGGGTGAAGCACTGACCCCGGTGCCCGCCTACAAGCGGCTGAAACGCGGTCTCGCGCAATCGCCCGAGGGGCGGCAGATCTTCACCAACCTGACGGTCGAGGAAAACCTGCGGCTTGGCGCCTTCCTGTTCTCGGATGACCGGGTGGAAAAGGACATGGAAGATGCCTTCCAGATGTTCCCGATCCTGAAGGAAAAGCGCAATCTGGCGGCGGGTGGCCTGTCGGGTGGCCAGCAGCAGATGCTTGCCATGGCGCGGGCGCTGATGGGGCGGCCGTCCTGCCTGCTTCTGGACGAGCCGTCGATGGGTCTGGCGCCCATTGTCGTGCAGCAGATCTTCGACGTGGTGAAGGGTCTGAAGGCGCTGAACGTCACCGTCCTTCTGGTCGAACAGAATGCCTTCGGTGCCTTGAAGATTGCGGATCGGGGCTATGTGATGGAAACAGGGCATATCACCATGAGCGGGACGGCGGCCGAGCTGATCGCCGATCCGCGCATCCGCGAAGCCTATCTGGGGATCTGAGATGAGCGTTGTAAGCATCGAACGCGAGGGCGAAGTCGCCGTCGTCACCGTGGACAACCCGCCGGTCAACGCGCTGGGACAGGCGCTGCGGCAAGGGCTGTGGGATGCGGTGGCCACGCTGGACGCTGATCCGGATGTGCGGGCGGTGGTGCTGATCTGCGCGGGCCGCACCTTCATCGCCGGGGCCGATGTGCGCGAATTCGGCAAGCCGCCGGTCGAGCCGCATCTGCCCGATGTGGTCAACCGGATCGAGGGCGCGGTGAAACCCTGGGTCGCCGCCATTCATGGCAGCGCGCTGGGCGGCGGGTTCGAGGTGGCTTTGGGCTGTCGCTTCCGGGTGGCGCTGGATGGTGCCTCGGTCGGTCTGCCCGAAGTGGGTCTGGGCATCGTGCCCGGCGCCTCGGGCACGGTGCGCACGCCCCGCGTGGCGGGGGCTGCGGCCGCGGTGGATCTGGTGACGACCGGCAAGCCGGTGAAGGCTGCGAAGGCGCAGGCCATGGGTCTGGTCGATGCGGTTATGACCGGCGATCTGCGGGCCGGCGCGGTGGCCTTCGCCCGTGCCGCGCTGGGGGCACCGTTGCCGCTGCCCGCGTCAGAACGCCCTGTCGCCGATCCGGGGGCCGACTTCTGGGCCGAACAGCAGACGGCAGTGGCCAAGCGGGCGAAGGGCGAGGCCGCCCCGTTGCGCGCGCTCGCTTGTGTGCAAAAGGCGGTTCAGGCGCCCTTTGCCGAAGCGCTGGCCTTTGAACGCGCGACCTTTCTTGACCTGCGCGGCTCCGATCAGGCTGCCGCGCTGCGCCATGTGTTCTTCGCTGAACGTGCCGCCCCGCGCCCGGCGCATCTGGGGGATGCCAAACTCTTGGCCCTGCGCACTGCCGGGGTGATCGGCGGCGGCACCATGGGCGCGGGTATCGCCGCAGCACTGCGCGATGCGGGTCTGCCGGTCGTATTGATCGAACGCGATGCCGAGGCGCTGGCACGGGGGCTCGCCAACCTGCAAGCCATCTTCGACGGCGGGGTGAAGCGCGGCAAGCTGACCCCCGAACAGGCGGCGGCGCGTATGGCGGGCGTCAGCGGCTCCACCGATTACGCGGCTCTGGCCGACACCGATCTGGTGATCGAGGCGGTATTCGAGGAAATCGGGGTGAAACGCGCCGTCTTTGCCGAACTCGCCCGCCATTGCCGGGCAGATGCGGTGCTGGCCACCAATACCTCTTACCTCGATCCGCGCGCCATTGCCGAGGGGCTTGCGAACCCCGGTCGCTTCATCGGGCTGCATTTCTTCAGCCCGGCCAATGTGATGAAGTTGCTGGAAATCGTGCCGACACCCGAGACCGCGCCGGAAACGCTGGCCACCGGCTTCGCGCTGGCGCGCGCGCTGGGCAAGATCCCGGTGCAGGCCGGGATTTGCGAGGGCTTCATCGGCAACCGCATCCTGAAACGCTATCGTGCTGCCGCCGAAGCGCTGGTGCGGCAAGGCGTGGCGATTGCCGAGGTTGACGCCGCCATGCGCGGCTTCGGCTTTGCCATGGGGCCGTTCGAGGCGCAGGATCTGGGCGGGCTAGACATTGCCTTCCTGCAACGCGAGGGCGCGCGGGCGGCAGGGCAGGAGGTGCCGGAAACGCTGGGCGACCTGCTGGTGCGGGCTGGTCGCAAGGGCCAGAAAACCGGCGGCGGCTGGTATGACTATGCGCCGGGTGACCGCAAGCCGCAGGCATCGGCCAGAGTGGCCGAGGTGCTGGCCGCCGTCATCACCGCCGGACCGGCGCTGGACCGTGCGGCCATTGCCGAACGGCTTGTCGGCGAAATGGCCGCTGAGGGGGAGGCGATCCTTGCGGAAGGCATCGCGCTCAGCCCGTCCGACATCGACCTTGTGGAAATCCATGGCTACGGCTTTCCGCGCTGGCGTGGCGGGCCGATGCATTACACCGCCCGCAAGGGGTGAACCGTTCAGGCGCGGGGCACTGCATCGCCGTGCAGTGCCTCGTGCAGACGCAGGGCAAGATCGCGGCGCCGATAGGGCTTTGACAACAGACGCATCCCCGCGGCGAAATTACCCCGCCGCAGGATCGCGGTTTCCGAATAGCCCGAGGTGAACAGCACCCGCAGCGACGGAAATTCTGCCAGCGCATGTTCTGCAAGCATTAGCCCATTCATCTCGCCTGGCATGACCACATCTGTAAACAGCAGCCGCACATCCCTCGCCTCGCGGATCGTCCCCAGCGCCGCAGCCCCGTCCGCGACGGCTGTAACGCGGTAGCCAAGGCTTTCGACCAGCCGCGCCACATGCGGGCGCAGGGCCGGGTCGTCCTCGGCCACCACCACATGCTCTCCCGCACCCGTGGGCAAGGGACCATCTTCGGTGATCACAGCCAGTGCCGCCCCGCTGCCCTGTCGGCTGCGGGGCAGGTAAAGCCGGACCGTGGTTCCCTGTCCCGGTTCGCTGTAAAGCGTGACATGCCCCCCCGACTGGCTGACGAAGCCATGCACCATCGACAGGCCGAGGCCCGAGCCGCGCCCGACCGGCTTGGTGGTGAAGAACGGGTCGAAGGCGCGAGCGGTCACCTCGGCCGCCATGCCGGTGCCGCTATCGGTGATGGACAGTCGCAGAAACTCGCCCGGCCGGGCATCGGGGTTGGCGGCGGCATAGCTGCCGTCCAGAATGCAATTTTCGGCCTCGATCAGCAGATCGCCCCCTTCGGGCATCGCGTCCCCTGCATTGACCACAAGGTTCAGAAGCGCCGTCTGCAACTGCGCAGGATCGGCCTCGACGGGCCAAAGGTCATCAGGCGCGTGAATGGCAAGGCGGATATAGGCGGGCAGGGTGCGGCCCAGCATGCCGCGCAATTCGGTCAGGACGGCGGCACTGTCCAGCGCACGCGGCGCCAGTGGCTGACGGCGGGCAAAGGACAAAAGGCTGCGCACCAGTTCAGCCCCGCGTTCGGCGGCCTGCACCACCTGCGCCGCGGGTCGCCGCGCGGTCTCTCCGGCAGAGCCATCTGCCAGCAGTTCGGCATTGCCCAGGATCACGGACAGCAGGTTGTTGAAATCATGCGCGACACCGCCCGTCAGTTTGCCCAGAGCCTCCAGCCGTTGCGACTGTTGCAGCTTGGCGGCCAGTTCCACCTCGTCGGTGATGTCTTCTATCGCGCCGACGATGCGGAATGCCTCGCCTTCGTCGTCGCGCAGGGCCAGCGCCCGGTCGCGCACATGGGCATAGCTGCCATCGGCGCGGCGCAGGCGATATTCCGCGCGCCAGTCCTCGCGCCGCCCTGCGATGAAGGTGCGGAACCGCCGCTGCACCTGTCCTGCATCCTCGGGATGAAGCGATTGCGTCCAGATGCCGGGCGAGGGTTGCTCGCCAGCCCATGCCGCGCCGAAGATCGCCACTGCGCCCTCGCTGTAAAGCACATTGCCCGCGCGCAGGTCGATTTCATAGACCACATCCGAGGCAAGCCGCAGCACCGCGCGCAGACGTTCCTCTTCTTCCCGCAGGCGGGTCACATCGACGATGGAGCCGATGAGCCTGTGCAACCGTCCGTCCGGGTGGCGCTGTGCCAGCGCGCGGTCGATCACATGGGCGACCGAACCGTCCCCGCGGATCACCCGATAGGTATATTCCCAACGGTCCTCCCCGCGCGTGATGGCAGTATCGCGCAGATGCAGGATGCGGGGCAGGTCGTCGGGATGGATCGCCGCGCGCCAACTGCCCGGACCGGAGGCCGGTGCGGTGGGGTCCAGCCCGAAGGTGCGGCTGTAGCTTTCACTGCGCCATGTGCGACCTGTTTCCGGTTCCCATGAATAGATCACATCCTGCGAGGCCTCGGCTGCGAGGCGAAAGCGTTCCTGTCCCTCGCGCAAAGCGGTCATATCGACCATAGATCCCACACTCCGCAAGGCGCGCCCGCTGGCGTCACGCTGGAACCGCGCGCGGTCCAGTACCCAGACATAACTGCCATCGGCGCGGGCGAAGCGGTATTCCTCGGTCCACTGGTCATCGCTTCCTGCACGCGCCGCGTTAAAGCGTTCGCGCAGGCGTGGCGCATCCTCGGGGTGCACCCGCGACATCCACCAGTCTGTCGTTTCGACGCCGGGCACATCCGCATGGCCGTATTGCCGGAACAGCGCGTCGCTCCACCAGATATTGTCTGCGACGAGATCGTGGATGAACAACACGTCGGTCGAGGCCGAGGTAGCAAGCTGAAACCGGGCTTCGACCTCGTGCACCGCGCTCACGTCCATCATCGTGCCGATCATGCGCCGCGCCTGCCCGCCTTCGTCGCGCAGCAAGAAGCCCCGGTCGATCACATGCGCCACCGTGCCATCGGCGCGCAGGAAACGGTAGGCCTCTTGCCATGTGTCCAGATCGCCCGGCACGGGCGACAGCACGGCGGCCGCGATGCGGGGCCTGTCCTCGGGGTGGATGCGGTCAAGCCAGCGCAGGACGGTACCGGGAAATTCGGTCGTATCATAGCCCATCGTGTTCTCGGCGCTGGCGAACCAGTCCAGCCGACCGTTCGACATGTCCCAGTCGAACATCACATGTCCCGACGCGCGCAGGGCAATATCCGCACGGTTTTCATGGCCGCATTGCGCCACGAGGATGGTGCGCTCCTGCCCGTCAAGGTGCAGCGGCAGGCTCCAGCAGGTTACGGCAAGACGGCTGCTGACTGCGGCGATGATTTCGTCTGCGCTGGCATTGGTCAGTGCGGGAAACATCAGCCTTGCGGGCGTATTGGCGCGACCGGGCCCCCCCGGTCGATCCGGCAGAAGCCAGGCGGGTGCCCCGATCTTGGTCAGATACTCTTCTGCGTCCATGGAAATCGTCCACTGCAACCTGTGCGAGTATCTTCTGTTCTTCAGGGAAAGGAAACCGAAGCCTTGTCAATCGCGTGCCGCCGTGGCGCGTTCACCACGCCAGAAGTTCCTCCGCCGCTCGGCCCGAGACCTCTTGCAGCAGCCACTCGCGGAAGGCGACGAGCGGGGGATAGTTCTCTCCGATCCCCGGCCAGACGAGGTAGTAGCTGCCGACACTGGGTACCGGCCCGCCCCAGGCTTCAACCAGGCGACCATCGGCCAGTTCGGCCTTGGCCAGAAACTCGGGCAGCAGGGCCACGCCCATGCCGTAGATGGCCGACTGGATCATCGGGGCGAACTGGTCGAACAGCATCCCCAGCGGGATAGAGGCAGATACGCCGTGGAACGAGAACCAACTGGCCCAGGCATTCGGCCGGGTTTCCAGTTGCAAGAGCGGCAGGCCGATCAGGTCGCGCGGGCTGTCGATGGGGTGGCTTGCCAGAAAGCCCGGCGCGGCGCAGGCGATCATCCTTTCGTCGAAGAGTTTCGCAAAACCCGCCTCGGGCCATGTGCGATCCCCGAAATGGATGGCGGCGTCAAAGCCCTCTTCCGCGAAATCGAAGGGCCGCAGCCGGGTGCCAAGGTTGATCGTCACCCCCGGATGGGCGGCCAGAAAGCGCGGCAGCCGCGGCGCCAGCCAGCGCGTGCCGAACGTGGGCAGGATCGACAGCGCCAGCGTGCCGCCTCCGGTGGTCGATCGCACCCGCATCGAGGCGCGGCTGATCAGGTCCATCGCCTTTGCCACGTCGCGCGCATAGGCCAGCGCATTTTCGGTGGGCACCAGTCGCCGCCCCTCGCGCCGGAACAGTTGCACGCCAAGCTGTGCCTCAAGGTTCTGCACCAGCCGGCTGACCGCGCCCTGTGTCAGTGCAAGGTCATTGGCGGCGGCAAGGGTCGATCCGGTGCGGATGACAGATTCGAAGGCCATCAGAAGCGAGATCGAGGGTAAAAGGCGGCGAGGAGTGGCCATGTATGCTTTCCATGCATAGGATAACGTCAATCTATCGTTATTCTGTCGATGAACAATCCCTTATAGACATATCCAACCGCTTCACCCGAAAGGCAAAGACATGGCCCTGAAACCGAAAGACGCCCCCGACCTCGGCCGCTTCGACTGGGAAGATGCTTTCCGTCTGGAAGACCAGCTGACCGAAGACGAGCGCATGCTGCGCGATGCTGCCCGCGCCTATGCGCAGGACAAGCTGCAATCCCGTGTGATCAAGGCCTTCGCCGATGAAGAGACCGATCCGGCCATCTTCCGCGAGATGGGCGAAATGGGTCTTCTGGGCGTGACCGTGCCGGAAGAATACGGCGGACTTGGCGCCTCTTACGTCTCTTACGGGCTGGTGGCGCGTGAAGTGGAGCGCGTCGATTCGGGCTACCGTTCGATGATGTCGGTGCAGTCGTCGCTGGTGATGTATCCGATCTACGCTTACGGCTCGGAAGAGCAGCGCATGAAATACCTGCCGAAGCTCGCCTCGGGCGAATATATCGGCTGCTTCGGTCTGACCGAACCCGATGCCGGTTCCGATCCGGCCGGCATGAAGACCGTCGCCCGCAAGACCGCCAATGGCTATGTCCTGAACGGCGCGAAGATGTGGATCTCCAACGCGCCCATCGCCGATGTCTTTGTCGTCTGGGCGAAATCCGAGGCGCATGGCGGCAAGATCCGGGGTTTCGTGCTTGAGAAAGGCATGAAAGGTCTCTCGGCGCCGAAGATTGGTGGAAAGCTCTCCCTCCGCGCTTCGGTGACCGGCGAGATCGTGATGAAGGATGTCGAAGTCGGCGAAGATGCGCTGCTGCCGGGCGTCGAGGGGCTGAAAGGGCCGTTCGGCTGTCTGAACCGCGCCCGCTATGGCATCTCGTGGGGCGTCTTGGGCGCGGCCGAGTTCTGCCTGTCGGCGGCCCGCCAGTATGGCCTTGACCGCAAGCAGTTCAACAAGCCCATCGCCGGCACGCAGCTTTACCAGCTGAAACTGGCGAACATGCTGACCGAGATCAGCCTTGGCCTGCAAGCCTCGCTGCGTGTCGGCCGTCTGCTGGACGAGGCCAATGCCGCGCCCGAGATGATTTCCATCGTCAAGCGCAACAACTGCGGCAAGGCGCTGGACATCGCCCGCTGGGCCCGCGACATGCACGGTGGCAACGGCATCCAGCAGGAATTCCAGGTCATCCGCCATATGGTGAACCTGGAAACGGTGAACACCTACGAAGGCACCCATGACGTGCATGCCCTGATCCTGGGTCGCGCTATCACCGGCCTGCAAGCGTTCTTCTGAGACGACGTCGGGGCGCGCGCCGATCCGCGGCGCGCGCCCCGACCAATGATCAACAACAGGGGCCGGCATGGATCGCGCCGATATCGTTCACGACAATTTCCTGCGCCGCATCGCGTCGCGGGACTTTCCGCATGGCCGCGCTCCTTCGGGGGCGCTTTCGGCGTTTCAGGCGGTGGAGATTTACCGCGCCGCCTGTCTCAGCCGTGCGCTGGACCGGCAAAGCCGGGTGATGCAGCGGGCCGGGCAGGGGTTCTATACCATCGGATCATCGGGGCATGAGGGGCTGGCGGCGGTGGCTGCCGCGCTGCGCCCGACCGACATGGCCTTCCTGCATTACCGCGATGCCGCTTTCCAGATCGGTCGCAGCGCGCAGGTGCCGGGGCAAAGCATTGCATGGGACATGCTGTTGTCCTTCGCGGCCTCCAGCGAAGACCCGATTTCCGGCGGGCGGCACAAGGTGCTGGGGTCTAAGGCGCTGAGCATTCCGCCGCAGACATCGACCATCGCCTCGCATCTGCCCAAGGCCGTGGGCGCGGCCTATGCAATCGGTGCGGCACGGCGGCACCGGCCCGAGCACGCCGAACTGCCCGAAGATGCCATCGTCTATTGCAGCTTCGGCGATGCCTCGGCCAACCATTCCACCGCGCAGGGCGCTTTCAACACCGCGCAATGGACCTCGTATCAGTCGATCCCGCTGCCACTGCTGTTTGCCTGCGAGGACAACGGTATCGGCATTTCCACCAAGACGCCGAAAGGCTGGATCGGGGCGAGCTTCCAGAACCGGCCCGGCCTGAAGTATTTCGCCTGTGACGGGCTCGATATCTTTGACACTTTCGCCACGGCGCAGGAGGCGGCGCATTATGTGCGGACCCGGCGCAAGCCCGCCTTCCTGCATATCCGCACCATCCGTCTTTACGGCCATGCCGGGGCCGACATGCCCACGACCTACATGCCGCGCGAGGAGGTGGAGGCCGAAGAGGCGCAGGACCCGCTGCTGCATATGGTGCGCGGGCTGGACCAGATGGGCGCGATGACGGCCGAGGCTGCCTTGCAGGTCTATAACGACACCAACGCCCGAGTGGCCCGCATCGCCGCCGAGGCAGTGACCCGCCCGCGCCTGCGCGATGCGGCGGGCGTCATGGCCTCGCTGATCCCGCCGAAGCGCGATTGCGCGCCGACCAACGGCCCCGCGTCCGAGGCGCGCGCGGCGGCCTTCGGTAGCGACATGAAGCAGATGGCCGAGCCGCAGATCATGTCGCGACTCATCAACTGGGCGCTGACCGACCTGATGCTGGCGCATCGGGAAATCGTGATGATGGGCGAGGATGTCGGCCGTAAGGGTGGCGTCTATGGCGTGACGCAGAAGCTGCAACAGCGTTTCGGCCCGGACCGGATGATCGACACGCTGCTGGATGAACAAAGCATTCTGGGCCTTGCCATCGGCATGGCGCAGAACGGCTTCATTCCCATGCCGGAAATCCAGTTCCTCGCCTATCTGCACAATGCCGAGGATCAGTTGCGCGGCGAGGCGGCGACGCTGCCCTTCTTCTCGAACGGCCAATATACCAACCCGATGGTGCTGCGCATCGCGGGGCTGGGCTATCAGAAGGGCTTTGGCGGGCATTTCCACAACGACAACTCCTTCGCCGTGCTGCGTGACATTCCGGGGCTGATCCTTGCCTGTCCGTCGAACGGCGCCGATGCCGCGCGGATGCTGCGCGAATGCGTGCGGCTGGCACGCGAGGAACAGCGGCTGGTGGTGTTTCTGGAACCCATCGCGCTCTATCCGATGCGCGATCTGCATGGCGACAAGGATGGCGGCTGGATGTGCCACTATCCCGACCCGTCCGAGATCATCCCCTTCGGGCAGGTGGGCACGCATGGCGCGGGCGAGGATCTGGCCATCGTCACCTTCGGGAACGGGGTTTACCTTTCCCGTCAGGCCGAACCCGTGCTGGCGGCGGCCGGGATCAAGACCCGGATCGTGGACACGCGCTGGCTGTCGCCGCTGCCGAAAGAGGCGCTGACCGAGGCCGTGAAGGGCGCGAAACGCATCCTGATCGTCGATGAGACCCGTCACACCGGCGGTTTTGCCGAAGCCCTGATGGCGCATTTCCACGAGGCTTGCCCCGGCACGCCGCTTTCGCGTCTGACCGCCGAGGACAGTTTCATCGCTACCGGCCCGGCCTATGCGGCCACCATGCCCTCCACCGCGCAGGTCGTGGCGGCGGCGCAGGAGATGATGAAATGAAAACCGCGGTCGTGATCTGCCCCGGCAGGGGCACGTATACCAAGACTGAACTGGGCGTGCTGGGTCGGCATTTCCACGACAAGGCGCTGCTGGCGAATTTCGACGCCCGCCGCGCTGCGCTGGGGCAGGAAACCTTGTCGGCGCTGGATGGCGCTGCCAGCTATTCGGTGGCGAAGCACACGCGGGGCGACAATGCCAGCGCGCTGATCTATGCCGCGACGCTGGCCGATTTTCGCGCGATTGAAGGCGTAGAGGTGGTCGCCGTCACCGGCAACTCGATGGGCTGGTATTCGGCGCTGGCCTGCGGTGGCGCGCTGACGACAGAAGGCGGGTTCGAGGTGGTCAACACCATGGGCACGCTGATGCAGGAACGGCTGATCGGTGGCCAGATCATCTATCCCTTCATGGGCGAGGACTGGCTGCCCGACCCGACCCGCAAAGCCGAGATCATGGCCATCGTCGCAGGTATCGGCGCCCGCCCGGATCATGTTCTTGGCCTGTCGATCGACCTTGGCGGCATGCTGGTGCTGGCGGGGAACGAGGCCGGGCTGAAGGCGTTCGAGGGCGCCGTGCCGCCGGTGCAGGGCCGCTTTCCGATGCGGCTCGCCAATCACGCGGGCTTCCATACCGCCATGCAGGCCCCGGTGGCCGAGGCGGGGCGCGCGCGTCTGGCGCCGGGCCTGTTCGGGCAACCGACGATCCCGATGATCGACGGGCGCGGCCATATCTGGTGGCCCGGTGCCTGCGATCTGCATGCGCTCTGGGATTACACGCTGGGGCATCAGGTGGTGGAGCCCTACGACTTCACCCGTGCCATTACCCATGCGGCGCGCGAATTCGCGCCCGACCTCTTCATCGTCACCGGCCCCGGCACCACATTGGGCGGGGCGGTGGCGCAATCGCTCATCCTCGCCGACTGGCGCGGGATGCGCAGCAAATCCGATTTCCAATCGCGGCAATCCGCCGATCCCCTTCTGGTTTCCATGGGGATGGAGGATCAACGCCGTCAGGTCACCAAGGGAGACTGATATGACCCATGCCGAAATCCTGAAGGCCAATGGCCTGAGCCAAGCCGAACTGACCGGCGGCACGCTGGCCGTGCGTTCGCCCATCGACGGCGAGGTGGTGGCCCATGTCCACGAAACCGACGCGGGTGACATGCCCGCAATCATTGCCAAATCGCAGGAAGCCTTCCGTGCCTGGCGCACCGTTCCGGCCCCGCGCCGCGGCGAACTCGTCCGCCTCCTGGGCGAGGAACTGCGCGCCAGCAAAGAGGCGCTGGGCGCGCTGGTGACGCTGGAGGCGGGCAAGATCACCTCCGAGGGTCTGGGCGAAGTGCAGGAGATGATCGACATTTGCGATTTCGCCGTCGGCCTGTCGCGGCAGATCTATGGCCTGACCATCGCCTCGGAACGCCCCTCGCACCGGATGATGGAAACCTGGCACCCGATGGGGCCTTGCGGCATCATCTCGGCCTTCAACTTCCCCGTGGCCGTGTGGTCGTGGAACGCGGCGCTGGCGCTGGTCTGCGGCGATCCCGTGATCTGGAAACCGTCCGAGAAAACCCCGCTGACCGCCATGGCCAGCATGAAGATCATGGAACGCGCGCTGGCGCGGTTTGGCGATGCACCCGAGGGACTGGTGCAACTGGTGATCGGCGGCCCGGCGGTGGGCGAGGCGCTTGTTGCGTCGAAAGACGTGCCGATCCTGTCGGCCACCGGCTCGACCCGCATGGGCAGCATCGTCGGCCCGAAAGTTGCCGCCCGCTGGGGGCGCCCAATCCTCGAACTTGGCGGCAACAATGCGATGATCGTGGCGCCTTCAGCGGATCTCGATATGGCGGTGCGCGCCATTGCCTTTTCGGCAGTCGGAACTGCGGGCCAGCGCTGCACGACGCTGCGCCGCCTGATCGCGCATAACTCGGTCCGTGCCGAACTGGTGGAGCGCCTGACCAAGGCCTATGCCAGCCTGCCCATCGGCGACCCGCGCCGCGCGACCACACTGATCGGCCCGCTGGTCGATCACGCCAGCCGCGACCGCATGCTGGCGCAGATCGAGAAGGCCCGCGCCGAGGGTGGCACCGTCCATGGCGGCCAGACCGTGACCGACGGCGTGCCGCAGGGCGGCGCCTATATCAGCCCTGCGCTGATCGAGATGCCGCAGCAGACCGACACCGTGCGCGAGGAAACCTTTGCCCCGATCCTCTATGTCATGGGCTATGACACGCTGGACGAGGCGCTGGCGATCCAGAACGACGTGCCGCAGGGCCTGTCCTCCTGCATCTTCACGCTGAACATGCGCGAGGCGGAAACCTTCCTGTCGGCCGCCGGCTCGGATTGCGGCATTGCCAATGTCAATATCGGCCCCTCGGGCGCAGAAATCGGCGGCGCCTTCGGCGGCGAAAAGGAAACCGGCGGCGGACGCGAAAGTGGCTCGGATGCCTGGAAGGGCTATATGCGGCGCCAGACCAATACCATCAACTACGGCGCCACCCTGCCGCTGGCGCAGGGCGTGAAGTTCGACTTCTGATCACTTCGGGCGGGCTGTCATTTCGACGGCCCGCCCGGCATTCTGCCGAAGAAACGCTTCACTTTGGGCGCTATGCCGGGCGCATTCGGCACTCCCCTCGGTCATTCTGCCAAATATGCGCCTCCGCAAAGGCGGGGCAGGAACGAGGGAAATACAATGTCTTTCAACAAGATCGCTGTTCTGGGGCTTGGCAAGGTCGGCCATCTGGCGGCCGAGCTGCTGGTGGAAAGCGGCTTCACCGTCACTGGCATCGACGCCCGCGAAACCCGCGCGCCCTTCGCCACGAAAACCGTGGACCTGTCGGACACCGCTGCGCTGAAAGCCGCGCTGGAAGGGCAGGAGGCGGTGCTGTCCTGCCTGCCTTACCACCTGAACATCGGCGTCTCGACCGTCGCGCATGGGCTGGGTCTGCATTACTTCGACCTGACCGAGGATGTGCCGACGACGAAACACATCCGCGAACTCGCCAAGACCTCCAAGGGTCTGATGGCGCCGCAATGTGGCCTTGCGCCGGGCTTCGTCGGGATCGTGGCCGCCGATCTGGCGAACCAGTTCGACAGCGTGCGTTCCATCAAGCTGCGTGTCGGCGCGCTGCCGCAGAACCCGACGGGCCTGTTGGGCTATGCCTTCAACTGGTCGCCCGAAGGCGTGGTGAATGAATACCTCAATGATTGCGAGGTGATCGAGGAAGGCGTGCTGAAAACCGTCTCGGCGATGGAATGGACGGAAGCCATCTATATCGACGGGATGCAGCTTGAAGCCTTCACCACCTCGGGCGGCCTTGGCACCATGTGCGAGACCTATCTCGGCAAGATCGAGAACCTTGATTACAAGACCATGCGCTATCCCGGCCATGTGCAGTTGATGAACTTTTTCTTCCATGAACTGCTGATGCGCGAGAACCGGGCCGAGGCGGGCCGCATCCTGACCAATGCGAAACCGCCGGTGGACGAGGATGTGGTCTATGTCCACGTCGCGGCCGAGGGTCGGGTGGATGGCCAGATGCGGCGCAAGGAATTCGTGCGCAGCTACTATCCGGTCGAGATCGGCGGCAAGTCCCGCACCGCGATCGCCTGGACCACCTCGGCCTCGGTGGTGGCGGTGATCGAGATGGTGCGCGGCGGCGCCCTGCCGCAACAAGGCTTCCTGAAGCAGGAGGACATTCCGCTGAAACCCTATCTGGACACCCGGACCGGCCATTACTACCAGATCGGCCACCGCGCCCGTCACGCCTGAGACGCCAGTCAGGCGGAGCGCGGCCCTGCGGGGCCGCGCAAGCCTTTTCATTTTCCGGCTGCGCCGGGATGCCTCCGGCGGGAGTATTTTTGCAAGAAGCAAAGGGCCTTGCTTCTTGTCCAAATACTCATGCGACATTGCCGTTCCGATTTCGGCCGTGCAGAGGCGCCCGGTTGAGTTTCCGGGTTTTGCCCCCTACACCTTCGGTAACGGGTTGGAGAGGCGCGATGCTGGCAGGAAAACGTATTCTTCTGATCGTCGGCGGCGGGATCGCGGCTTACAAGGCGCTGGATCTGATCCGGCGGCTGCGCGAGCGGGGTGCAAGCGTTCGGGCGGTGATGACGGCGGCGGCGCAGGAATTCGTGACGCCGCTGTCGGTGGGGGCGTTGACGGCGGATCATGTGTTCACCGATCTGTTTGACCGGCAGGACGAACAGGATGTGGGGCACATCCGGCTGGCGCGCGAGGCCGATCTGGTGGTGGTGGCGCCCGCGACAGCCGATCTGATGGCGAAGCTTGCGCATGGCCATGCCAATGATCTGGCGTCCGCCGTCCTGCTGGCGACGGACAGGCCGGTGCTGCTGGCGCCCGCGATGAACCCGCGCATGTGGGCGCATCCGGCGACCCGGCGTAATCGGGCGGTTCTGGCCGGGGACGGGGTTCTGTTCGTCGGGCCGAACCGGGGCGAGATGGCCGAGGCGGGCGAAGCGGGCGAAGGGCGCATGGCCGAGCCTCTGGAGATTGTTGCGGCGGTCGAGGCCACGCTGGGCGGTGGGCCGTTGGCGGGGCGGCATGTGCTGGTCACTTCGGGGCCGACGCATGAGCCGATTGATCCGGTGCGCTATATCGCCAACCGCTCGTCCGGGGCGCAGGGCACGGCCTTGGCGGCGGCCCTGCGTGATCTGGGGGCGGATGTGACCTTTGTCACCGGCCCCGCCAGCGTGCCGCCGCCCGCAGGGGTGCGGGTGGTGCGGGTGGAAACCGCGCGCGAGATGCTGGCGGCGGTCGAGGCGGCGTTGCCGGCTGAGGCGGCGATCTTTGCAGCGGCGGTGGCCGACTGGCGCGTGGCCAATGCCGGGGTGCAGAAAATGAAGAAGGATGGCTCGGGCCGGGCACCTGCGCTGGAGTTTGCGGAAAATCCCGACATTCTGGCGACGGTGTCCCGGCTGGCCGAGGGGCGCCCGCGGCTGGTCGTGGGCTTTGCGGCGGAGACGGAAACCGTCGTGGACCATGCGACGGCCAAGCGGGCGCGCAAGGGGTGTGACTGGATCGTGGCCAATGATGTCAGCCCTGCGACCGGCATCATGGGCGGGGCCGAGAATGCGGTGGTCCTGATCACTGACGCGGGAGCCGAGGCATGGCCGCGCATGGGCAAGGATGCGGTGGCACGGCAGTTGGCGGCGCGTATTGCGGCGGCGCTGGGTTGATCAGTCTACCGGGCAGCCGGTGACCTCGACCGCTTCGGTGGCAGACAGCACGGTGAGGCGCAGCGTCGCCGGATCAAAGGTCAGCGGTGTGCCGCGCGGGGGTTCCATTTCCGCAACGGCAACCAATTCAGCGCCTTCCCGACGCACCTCGGTATCCGAAACCCAGAGGCTTCCCCCCGGTTCCATCACCACGGTTTCCGGCGACGTGGCCGCGGGAAGGTGCAACCGGGCTGTTACCCGAAGGCCGTCCTCTGTGGGGGTGAATTCACAATGCAGCGCCGTCAGCCCGGCCTCGGTGGCGGGGCGGGGTTGTGCGTCCAGCGCGGCGGTGATCAACCCATCGGGCGCCCCCGGACCCGTCAGTTCGGCCCCGAGTTCCAGTGTGGCGGGCATGCAGATGTCGTTGCAGACCCCGAGATCCATATCTGCGCGCAGGGACACCGGCTTGCTTGGATCGGCGGGGGTGACCTCGACCGGAAGCACGACCTCATCGCGGTAGCCGATGGTTTGCATCCCGAGAAAATCGAACACTTCGGGGCGCGGCCAATGCACCTTGACCGATCCCAGATTGCTGGAGCCCGCCCAGTCAAACACCGGCGGCACACCGGCATCGCCGGGGCTGCGCCAATAGGTCTTCCAGTGCGGTGCAAGGCGCAGATGCAGGGCTGCGAAATGGCGTCCGTCTGCCTCGCGCCAGCCGGGGCGCAACTCGGCTTGCAGGATGTCGGCCTGGGTCGGCACCTCTGCCAGGGCAGGCAGGGCGGTCAGGGCGAGCAGGGGAGCAAGGAAGGGGCGCATCATCATGGCGCCAAGATAGGCATCGGGGGCGGAATGCGAAATCACATTCCGGCGACAGCTTCGTGTGCGTGTCCTGCATGTCGCAGGTTGTGGCGCGCTGCCCGGCGCCGATGTCGGGAACCGGGGGCTTGAGGCCCGCCGGGCTTCGCGCCATATGATAGGGCGAAGGGAGATCGCCATGGACCTCGCCGGAGCCCTGCTTATCTCGATGCCCGCCCTGGGCGATCCGCGCTTTGAGAAAAGCGTCATTCTGATCTGTGCGCACAGCGATGAGGGCGCGATGGGTCTGATCGTCAACAAACCCTCGCAAGAGCTGGATTTCGCGGGACTTCTGGAGCATCTGGAAATTTCTGCCGCCCCCGAGGGGCGCGACATCCGTGTGCATTTCGGCGGGCCGGTGGAAATGGGACGCGGATTTGTGCTGCATTCTGCGGATTACCGGGCGGTTGGCGGCACGATGGAAGTTGCGGGCGGCTATGCGATGACCGCGACACTGGACATCCTTCAGGAACTGGCGCAGGGCGGCGGGCCGCGCGATGCGCTTCTGGCCCTTGGCTATGCCGGCTGGGGGCCGGGACAGCTTGAGGCGGAAATCGCGCGTAACGACTGGTTGACGACAGAGCCGCCTCCGGGGCTGATCTTTGCAGCAGATGATGCGGGCAAATGGTCGGCGGCGCTGAAAGCCATGGGGATCGACCCGCTGGTCCTGTCGCCCGCTGCCGGGCGCGCCTGATCCACCCGTGCGAAACTGGAACTTTCGTTAAAACTCCGGCGCATTTTCCTGTAGGGAATTTGGCTCAGAGCCAGCGGTCGCGTCCGGTTCCGACAGCTTCGGCAAGTGTGGCAAAGCCTTCGCGGGCCGCGATCATGTCCAGCCCGCGCGCGATGCGGGCGGCGAGCGAGATACCTTCATAGACCATCGCGGTATAGACCTGCACGGCCGTGGCTCCTGCGCGGATCTTTTCCCATGCCTGTTCCGGGGTCGAGACGCCGCCAACGCCGATCAGCGGCAGGCGACCTTCGGTCAGAGCAGAGAGGCGGGCAAGGACGCGGGTCGATTTCTCGAACAGCGGCGCACCGGACAGCCCGCCCGCCTGCTCGCGGTGGGGCGAGGCGAGGCCGTCGCGTGACAGGGTGGTATTGGTGGCAATGATGCCGCTTATCCCCGATTCCAGCGCGACACCGGCCACGTCTTCCAGTTCTGCCGCCGACAGGTCGGGGGCGATCTTCAGGAAAACCGGCACCGGCCGGGCCAGACCGGCGCGCACTTCCATCACACCGGCCAGCAGTGCGGCCAGCGCGGCACGCCCCTGAAGATCGCGCAGTTTTTCGGTGTTGGGGGAACTGACGTTCACCGTGGCAAAGTCGATATGCGGGCCGCAGGTGGCCAGAACCACGCCGAAATCGGCGGCGCGGTCGGCCGAATCCTTATTGGCACCGAGGTTCAGCCCCACTGGCACCGGCCCTTTCGGGCGCAGCGCAAGACGGGCTGAAATGGCGCAGGCGCCTTCATTGTTGAAACCGAAGCGGTTGATCGCCGCGCGATCCTCGCCAAGGCGGAACAGGCGCGGTTTCGGGTTGCCGGGCTGCGGGCGCGGCGTGGCGGCGCCCACCTCAAGAAACCCGAAGCCCGACCGCATCAGCGGCGCCAGCGCCACGGCATTCTTGTCGAAACCGGCGGCAAGCCCGACCGGGTTGGGCAGTTTCATCCCGGCCAGATCCGTCGCCAGCCGCGGCGAGGTCACGACACCCGGCAGCGGCACCAGACCACTGCGCAGGGCGGTCAGCGACAGGCCATGCGCGCGCTCGGGATCGCAGCGGTGCAGGGCGGCAAGACCCAGTGTTTCGATCAGGCTCAAATCACGCCCTCGGGGAAGATATGGCCGGAAATGCCCAGCGGCAGGGATTTGTCCCACACCACATCGGCAAGGCGCAACGGCCGGTAAAGATGCGGGAACAGCGCACCTCCGCGCGAGGGTTCCCATTTCAGATCGGGGCCGAGGCTGTCACCGTTCACGGCGACAAGTACAAGATCGCTTTCCGCCGCAAACCATTTGGCTGCGGTTTCCACCACCTGAGCGGCGGTCGAGAAATGGATGAAACCATCCGCCAGATCGACGGGGGCGCCGGCGGTCTGGCCGACGGTGCGGAACGCATCCCATTCGGGGCGACGGAAGATCTTGTAGATCAGCATGTGGCCTGATTGCACCTTGCAAGGCTTTTGGTCAATGCCTGACCGGCTTGCGCGGAAAATTGCTGGCCTGCGCGGCGCGTGGCAATCCGTGTGTTTCGTGCCGGTGCCCCGATCATGGGGTTGTCACCTTCCTTCGGCATCTGGAACGGAAGGCTTTGACTCGCGGCCGCCTGTCGCCGCAGTCTGGCAGGATCAACCAGAAACGGAGTTTCAGCATGTTCGCACGATTCCTTCTTTCGGCGGCGGTTCTCGGGCTGGGCACGGGCGCTGCGCTGGCCGAGCAGGTCACCATCACCCTTCTCGGTGTCGGCGATGTTTACAATTTCGAGGAAGAGGACGGGCGGGGCGGTTTCGCACGGCTGAATGCCGTGGCACGGGCGGAACGTGCTGCCAATCCGAATACGCTTTACCTCTTCGACGGTGACATGCTGTCGCCGTCGCTGATGTCGGGCTTCGACAAGGGCCAGAACACCATCGACCTGACGAATATCGTGCCCTTCGATCTTGCCGTGCCGGGCAACCATGAATTCGACTTCGGCCCCGAGAATTTCTTCGAGAAGATGAAGGCGTCGAAATACCCCTGGGCCGCCATCAACATCACCAATGCCGACGGCTCGGCCATTGAAGGGCTGGGCGGGGTGATGATGAAAGAGGTGGCCGGGCTGAAGGTCGCGCTGATCCCTGTGGCGCAGGATACCTCGCCGCAGGTGTCCTCGACCGGCGATCTGAAGTTCCTGCCGACGGTCAAGACCGCCATTGCCGCCGCCGAACAGGCCATCGAGGACGGCGCCGATCTGGTGGTGGGTGTCGTGCAGACTGACATGGTCAACGACCGTGCGCTGCTGGCCAGCCATGCTTTCGACGTGATCCTGTCGGGGGACGATCATTCCTATGCCACCGCCTATGACGGGGTGACGGCCTATGTGGAAACCTCGGTCGATGGGCAGTTCCTGAATCCGGTCGATCTGAAGATCGACATTTCCGAAAAGGACGGCAAACGCGTCATCAAATGGACACCGGAGTTCCGGTTCATCGACACGGCCGACGTGCAGCCGGACCCGGAAACGCAAGCCATGGTGGACAAGCTGGCGGCGGGACTGGATGAAACGCTGGGAGTTGAGATCGGCACCACCGAAACCGCACTCGACAGCCGCCGCAACGTGGTGCGGGGTGAGGAATCGACCATGGGCAACCTGATCGCCGATGCGATGCGGGCCCAGACCGGCGCCGACATCGCCCTGATGAATGGCGGCGGCATCCGTGCCGATCGCACCTATGACGCCGGCGCGAAACTGACCCGCCGCGACATTCTGAGCGAGCTGCCCTTTGGCAATGTCACCGTGGTGACCGAGATTCCGGGTTCGCAAGTCCTCGGGGCACTCGAAAACGCGGTGAGCCAGGTCGAGAAGGGGGCGGGCCGGTTCGCGCAGGTGTCCGGCCTGACCTTTGCCTATGATGCCGCGGCCGAGCCGGGCAAGCGGGTGTCCGAGATCATGGTGGGCGATGTGCCGCTGGATGCGGACAAGCTCTATACCGTGGCTGTCAACGATTACATCCTTGGCGGTGGTGACGGCTATGCTGCGCTGGGCGGTGGCCGGATCGTGACTGAAGGGGTGACCGGGGCGCTCGTAGCCAATGACGTGATGGCCTATATCGAGAAGATGGGCAATGTCGCGCCCAAGGTTGAAGGGCGTATTCGCAAGCTGGGCCAATAATCCGCCCGGCCACCCGAAGAAACGGCCGGGTCAGCCCGGCCGTTTTCGTTTTCCCGTAAAGGCCCTTGAATTTGATCAAATCTGTGACATAAGGCGATGAACCGGAGGTAGCCCCATGTCCGTCCCATCCGACTCGCTTGTTGCAGGCGTCGATCTGGCCTGTCTGTCCTCCCTTGCCGCGCGCGAGGCGAAGCGCTTCGCGGCTGCCCGTCCGAAGACCCGCGCGGCGCTGGAAGCCGGGGCAGGGGCCTATCTGGGCGATGTTCCGATGCACTGGATGCGGGACTGGCCGATGCCCTTCCCCATGCTGGTGAAACGGGCCGAGGGCGCGCGGCTGACTGACATCGACGGCTTCCGCATCGACGATTTCTGTCTGGGGGATACCGGCTCGATGTTCGGCCATTCCCCGGCGCCGGTGGCACGCGCCATCCGCCGTCAGGCGCGGCGCGGCCTGACCTACATGCTGCCCACCGAGGCCGCGCTAGAGGCGGGCGCGCTGCTGAACCGCCGCTTCGGCACCTACCGCTGGCAGATCGCCACCACCGCCACCGATGCCAACCGCTTTGCCCTGCGCGTGGCGCGGGCGGTGACGGGGCGGCCGAAGGTGCTGGTGTTCAACGGCTGCTATCATGGCACCGTGGACGACACGATGGTCGAGCTGCACGACGGTCATACACGCGCCCGGCAGGGACTGGTCGGTCAGGTCGAGGATCTGTCGCTGGTCGCCGAAGTGGTGGAGTTCAATGATCTTTCCGCCGTGGAGGTCGCGCTGGCCAAGGGCGACATTGCTGCCATCCTGACCGAGCCGGTGATGACCAATTCCTGCATGGTGCTGCCGCAGGCGGGGTTCCATGACGGGCTGCGCACGCTCAGCCGCCGTTATGGCGCCCTGTTGATCATCGACGAAACGCATACGATTTCCTCGGGTCTTGGCGGTTACAGTCGGGTGCATTCGCTGTCACCCGATCTTTTCGTCGTCGGCAAATGCGTGGCGGGCGGTATGCCCACCGCCGTCTGGGGGATGACGGACGAGGTGGCCGCGCGCTTTGCAGAATATGACGCACGGCGCCCTTCGGGCCATTCCGGCATGGGCACCACGCTTTCGGCCAACCCGATGCAATTCGCCTGCCTCAAGGCCAATCTGGCCGAGGTAATGACACCCGAGGCTTATGCCCATATGGAAAAGGGCGCCGAACGCCTTTCGGCCGGTCTGCGCCGCGTGATCGAGGCGCATGGCGCGCCCTGGCATGTGGTGCGGGTGGGCGCGCGGGTGGAATTCATCTGCGCCCCCGGCCCGCTGAAGAACGGCGCCGAGGCTGCCAGCGCGCATCAACCGGCACTGGAAGCGGCGATTCATACCGCGCTGCTTAATCGTGGCAGCCTGATCGCCCCTTTCCACAACATGATGTTGGTCAGCCCGGTCACCAGAAAACGTCAGATCGACCGTCTGATCGCTGCCTTCGACGAAATCCTTACCGAACTGTTCTGAGACATGACCCAACTGCACAGCCCCTCGGGCTCGACGCTTGCCGAGGCCGAAGCCTTCCTTGACGCCCATCCGGAAATCGAAGCCTTCGACATCGTGCTGCACGACGCCAATGGCATCGGGCGCGGCAAGATCATCCGCCGTCACGAACTGCTGTCCTTCTACAAGGGCGGGCGGCATCTGCCGATCTCGATTCTGGGCCTCGACATCTGCGGCGAGGATGTGCACGAAACCGGGCTGATCTGGGACCAGGGCGACGGCGACCTGCGCGCCTGGCCGATCCCCGGCACGTTGAAGCCGCTGCACAACACCACGCCCCCGCGTGGCGAGGTCTTCATGTCGATGTATGACCTCGACGGTAACAAGATGACCTCGGACCCGCGCCATGCCCTGCAACGGCAGGTCGATGCACTGGCGGCAGAGGGGCTGCATCCGGCGGGCGCGTTCGAGCTGGAGTTCTTTCTTCTGGCGAATGAACGCGACGCCAATGGCAAGATGGTCCCGGCGCGCGACGTGCTGGATGGCCGTCCGTCTTCCAAGACCGAGGTCTATTCGGTCGATCACCTGCACGGGATGCTGCCGCTGTTTTCCGACATCTATGCGGCGGCGGGCAAGTCGGGGATCACGGCGGAAACCATGATTTCTGAATATGCCCCCGGCCAATACGAGTTGACGCTGCATTACCGCGAGGATGTGATGCAGGCAGCGGATGATCTGATGCGCCTGAAACGCATCGTCCGGGCGCAAGCGCGGGCACATGGCGTGACCGCCTGTTTCATGGCCAAGCCCAACGAGGATTATGCAGGCTCCGGCATGCATTTCCACGTCTCGATGCAGGATGACGAAGGCCGCAATGTCTTTGTCGAGGAAGCCGAGGGTCAGTGGTCCGATACCATCCTGCACGCGCTGGGGGGACTGCGGGCGACCATGGGCGAAAGCATGCTGGTCTTCGCGCCCCATGCGAATAGCTGGCGCCGCTTTGCCGCGCAAAGCTATGCGCCGGTCAGCCCGACATGGGGGGTAAACAACCGCTCGGTCGCGCTGCGCATCCCGGCCGGCGACATCCGTGCGCGAAGGATTGAACACCGCCCCGCCGGGGTGGACGCCAACCCCTATCTGGTCGCCGCCACCGTGCTGGCTGGCATCCGCAAGGGGATGGCCGAAAGGATCGACCCCGGCCCGGAAACCACTGGCAATGGCTACGAGGGCGGGCAGGACGCGCCGCCGATCCCGGTGGACTGGCGCTCGGCCATCGAGGCGGCAAAGGGCTCGGCCTTCCTGAAAGAGGCGCTGGGCGAGGACATGCACCGCACCTTCACCGCGATCAAGGCCGCCGAATATGCCCGCGTCGCGCGCACCGTGTCAGAGGTGGATTTCGACCTCTACCTGCATACGGTCTGACCCCCGGCGCCACGCCGGGTGGCGCTGTCGGATTTTGAGTATTTGGGCAAGAAGCAAGGGGCAGGGCGCGCGCTTAGCCCCTTGCTTCTTGTAAAAATACTCAAAATCCCCGGCCGGGGCGCCCCGCGCGGTCAGCGGGCAAAGGCGCCTTCCGGCAGCCGCAGGATCAGGTTCGGCTCGGGGCAGATGTCCTGCCAGACATCCCACAGGCTTTCGTGCCCGACGCCGAAGAAATTGCCGCCTGTCTGTTCCAGCATGTCGGTCATGATCTGGAAATGCAGATGCGGCGCCCAGCCGCCGTTTTCGGGCCAGTCGCCGAGATGGGCGATGATCTGACCGGCGGCGACGCTCTGGCCAGGCTTGCAAAGACCGGGCAGGCTCGCGCCCAGATGGCCGTAAAGCGTGAAGAACCGGGTCTCGCCGGCCTCGTGTTCCAGAATCAGCGTATGGCCGTAATCCAGCGGGTCGGCGTTGTAGGTAACGTGCAGCACGCGGCCGGGCAGGGGAGCGTGGACCGGGGTGCCGGCCGGGGCGAAGACGTCGATGCCCATATGGATCATCCGCCGTTCGGCGCTGGCGGCATCGGCGAATTGCGCGGCGGTATAGACGCTGCGTTTCTCGCCATAGGGGCCGAGGCCGTAATCCGCGCCGGTTGCCGCGAACCAAGGGTCGAAAGCCGGGTCGGAGTAGGCGGGCATGTCGGGCATCTGGCCGCCGGTCAGCAGGGCGATATGGCGGCGGGCGGCGATGTCCGGGCGGAAGATGGGCGCCACCTCCGCCTGTGTCAGCCAGTCGCGCACGGCGGCAGCATTGCGCGTGGCGGGCAGGCCCGCGCCCGCGCGCAGCACGGCGCGGAGAAGCCCCTGATCGACGCAAGCCAGCCGTGCCGCCTCGGGTGCGTCGCCAAGAGCGGCCAGCAGGGCGGGCAGCAGCACCTCGACCTCGGCCGGGGGCAGGCCGGTTCCGGCGCGGCGCAGGGCGGCGTAAAGGTCGTCCTGCCCGGTCAGGCTGGTGGCGATGCGGTCGATGTCTGCCATGTGGGGCCTCTAAACCTGTCTGCGGGCGCGCAGGGCCGCGCCGATCGTGCCATCGTCGAGATAGTCAAGCTCACCGCCCACCGGCACGCCCTGCGCCAGCGAGGTGAGACGCACGCCGATCGGCTCCAGCGCATCGGCGATGTAATGCGCCGTGGTCTGGCCATCGACCGTGGCATTGAGCGCAAGGATCACCTCGGCCGTTGCCTCGTCCCGCACGCGGGCGACCAGCGCGGGGATGCGCAGTTCATCCGGGCCGGTGCCATCCAGTGCCGACAGAGTGCCACCCAGCACATGATAGCGCCCGCGAAACACCCCTGCGCGTTCCATCGCCCAGAGGTCGGCCACATCGGCCACCACACAGATTTCGCCGGTCTGGCGTTTCGGGTCGGCGCAGATCGGGCACAGATCGGAGGTGCCGATATTGCCGCAGGTGGTGCAATCGCGCGCGGTCAGCGCAACATGGGCCATGGCCTGCGCCAGCGGCGCCATCAGCGGGCCGCGCTTCTTCAGAAGCATCAGCACCGCGCGCCGGGCCGAGCGGGGACCAAGCCCCGGCAGCCGGGCCATCAGCCCGATCAGATCCTCGATGTCCGAGGGGGCGGTCATCAGAACGGCAATTTGAAATCGGGCGGCAGGCCCAGACCTTCGGTCATCTTGGCCATTTCCTGCTGGCCGCGTTGGGCCGCCTTGGCCTGCGCGTCCTTGATCGCGGCGACGATCAGATCCTCCACCACTTCCTTTTCGGAGGGCACGAGGATCGCCGGGTCGATGTCCAGCCCGGTGATGTCGCCCTTCGCCGTGCAGCGCGCCTTGACCAGCCCGGCCCCGGCCTCGCCGATGACCACGCTGTTGGCGAGCGTTTCCTGCATTTCGGCCATTTTGGCCTGCATGTCCTGCGCGGCTTTCATCATCTTGGCCATGTCGCCAAGCCCGCCCAAACCTTTCAGCATCGCATCCTCATTGTTCTGTCTGTGGAAGATAGGGCGCCGCCGGGGCGGGCTCAATCCTCTTCGAAGGGATCCCATTCATCCTCGACCTCGGGCAGGGCCTGAACGGCGGCTTCCTGCGCCATGGCCTCGGGCGTGCGGATATCGGTGATCCTGGCGCCGGGAAAGCTGGTCAGCACCGCCTGCACCAGCGGGTTCTCCAGTGCCTCGGCCTCGGCCGCACGGCGGTCCGCATCACGGGTTTCCGCGACGGTGGCCGCCCCGCCGGTCGAGACGACCGATACGCCCCAGCGCGCGCCGGTCCAGCCTTGCAGCCGCTGCGACAGCGTGGCGGCAAGGTCCGAAGGCGCGTCGGGCGTCGGTTCGAACTCGATCCGGCCGGGGGCGTATTTCGCCAGCCGCACATGACGTTCCACCGACAGAAGCAGCGTCATGTCGCGCTTGTCGCGGATCAGGTCCAACACATGATCGAAGGTGGCATAGACCTTGAGCCGATCCTCGGCCACCGCCAGCGCGGCGCCGCCCTGCATGGTCGGCCCCATGGCGGGGCCGCGCGCGGGCGCCATCATGCGGGCCGGGGCATGGACCATGCCACCACCACCGCCGCCGGCAGGGGCGCCGCCGCCTGGCCCCGGCGCGGGCGGCGGGCCGGATTGCAGGCGACGGATCAGCGCCTCGGGATCGGGAAGATCGGCCACATGGGTCAGCCGGATCACCGCCATTTCGGCGGCCATCATGGCGTTCGGCGCCAGCCCGACTTCCTCGATGGCCTTGAGCAGCATCTGCCACATCCGTGACAGCACCCGCATCGGCAGGCGCTGGCTCATGTCAAGGCCACGGGCGCGTTCGTCGGGCGGCACGGTCGGGTCATCCGCCGCTTCGGGCGTGATCTTGATGACCGAAATCCAGTGCGTGATCTCGGCCAGATCGCGCAGCACCGCCATCGGATCGGCGCCATCGGAATATTGCGCCGAGAGTTCGGCCAGCGCGGCGGGCGCGTCGCCCCGCATCACCATGTCAAAGAGATCGAGCGTGCGGCCGCGATCGGCCAGCCCCAGCATGGCGCGCACCTGATCGGCGGTGGTTTCCCCGGCGCCGTGGGCAATGGCCTGATCCATGAGGCTCATCGCGTCGCGGACGGACCCTTCAGCGGCGCGGGTAATCAGCGCCAGCGCGTCGGGGGCGAGCTTCGCGCCTTCCTTTTCTGCCACCTTCGCCAGATGCGCCATCATCACCTCGGGTTCGATCCGTTTCAGATCGAACCGCTGGCAGCGGCTGAGCACGGTCACCGGCACCTTGCGGATTTCGGTGGTAGCGAAGATAAATTTCACATGCGGCGGCGGTTCTTCCAGCGTCTTGAGCAGCGCGTTGAAGGCGCTGTTCGACAGCATGTGAACTTCGTCGATGATGTAGATTTTATAGCGGGCCGAGGCGGCGCGATAGTGCACGCTTTCGATGATTTCACGAATGTCGCCCACCCCGGTGCGCGATGCGGCGTCCATCTCCATCACATCGACATGGCGGCCTTCAGCGATAGCGCGACACTGGTCGCAGATCCCGCAGGGTTCGATCGTCGGGCCGCCCTGACCATCGGGGCCGATGCAGTTCAGCCCCTTGGCGATGATGCGGGCGGTGGTGGTCTTGCCGACACCGCGCACCCCGGTCATCACGAAGGCATGGGCGATACGATCCGCCGCGAAGGCGTTCTTCAGCGTGCGCACCATCGCCTCTTGCCCGATCAGGTCGGCGAAAGTGGCGGGGCGGTATTTGCGGGCCAGAACCTGATAGCCCTGCGCGGCGGTTTCGGACATGGGGTTCCCTTCGTCTGCGAGGCTAACCTAAGGGCTCGGGCCGCCGCCGTCCATGGCTTGCGGGGTCAATGCCAGTCCCAGTTCACCCTCGGTCGTGTCAGGCAGCGGGTCCGGGCCTTCAGGGCGCGGGTGCGGGCGGCGAGCGCGCGCACCACCCGTTCATGCGATTCGATGAAGACCTGATCGACGCGTGCGAAATCCGGGCTTTGCAGCAGCGCCTCGATCAGCGGCACTTCCGCGCCCTCGATGTCGATCTTCAGCACCGCAACCTCGCGGTTCAGGCGGCCGAGGAAATCTGGAAAGCCGATCATCTCCACCTCATGCGGGCGACCGGGGTCCATCTTGTGCTTGTCAGAAAAGATGGAGGAGGAACTGGTCCGCCGGTCGGGGGCAGCATCGAAATCCGTGCGGCGATAAAGGTTGATCTTTCCATCCGCCACCCCGGCGGCGGCGGGGATCAGCCGCACGTTCGGCCGTGTTCCGACCCGCGCCTGCAACAGCGAGAAAGCATGCGGATCAGGTTCGAAAGCGATGACATCCGCCCCGGTTTCGGCCAGCCGTTCCGTATACACCCCGACATTGGCGCCAAGATCAATCGCCAGTGCACCGGGGCCAAGCCGGGACAGGGCGGTTTCGAACGCCTCGAAAGCGGCGCGCCGGGCGCGGGCCTTGCGTCCGGTCAGGCGGGACAGAAGATAATCGGCTTCGGTGTGAAGGGTGTGGAAAAGCTGCATGAGGGTCCATCGTTGGCGCGCTGCAAAGGTGATCATTCGCGCGCGCCATTTCCAGCCCCTTTGCAGGGAAAAGCCGGAAATTCGGCAGCAGATCGCGGGGGGTGGTGCCCGCGCGATCATGCCGCCCCTTGCATTCGTCCGGACGCAGGCGCAGCATGATGCAACAGGAGGTTCCCATGATCGAGATCAGCCCTGCCAAGGTGGTGCATGTCATCTATCAGTCGCGGGAAGGCGATATGGCCGACCGCGAGCTTCATGCCTTCATCCGGGGGCTGAACGAGGATGAACAGGCGCATCTTGTGGCAATCGCCTGGGTGGGGCGCGGCGTCTATGAGGCCGACGATTACGCCGAGGCGCTGGCCACTGCCTACCGCGAACGCGCGGTGCCGACGGACAAATACCTGATGGGCATGCCGCATCTTGCCGAAAACCTTGAAGCCGGTCTGGAGGCCATGGGCATTGACGTCAGCGCGGAAGAGGAATCCTTCCTGCGCGATCACTGACGGGGCAGGGCGGTTCAGAACCGCCGCTTCAGAACCACTGACCCGGTTCCATCAGCCCCAGATCCATCAATTGCTGGCTGTGCCACTGGAATTCGGTCGAGTTGCGCCAGCGGAAATCGGGGATCGAAAAGCGCGAGCCGGGATTGGTCTTCAGTGCCTTGGCGGTGCGGAAGGAACAGACAGCGGCGGTCAGGTTGTGGTGCCACGGGCAGGAATAGGTGTTATATTCCTCGTCATTGAAGGTGAAATCCCAGCTCAGTTTCAATCCGGGCCGTGACCGGAACAGCGAGACCCGGTCGATCTTGCGCTTGGTCCAGGTCACATATTCCTCGAACCGCCAGCGCAGACCACCGAAGAAATCAAGCTGACGGTCCTTGGCCTGCCAGTTCTTTTCCGGGTCTTTTCGGCCGAGCGCGTAATACCCAGACCTGTCCAGATGCGCGTCCTCCAGCGACACGGCATTGGGATAACGGTCCAGATCGCCGGCATAGAGGTCGATCACATAGGTCAGCATGGAATCGCGCCGTTCTTCCGTCTGGAAGGTCAGCAGATCGCGCACAGTCCGGCTTTCGCAGAAGGGGAAGAACAGGTATTCCGCATTGAAACAGTAATATAGCCAGGTTCCCGGTGGCGCCGCCTCGTTGATGGCGTTGACCGCATCGGGCACGGCGTCATCGGCGTGAACGTCATGGTCGATGCGGTGAACCCGTTCCTCCAGATCGGCGGGCAGTGGAATTTCGGGATGCGCGAACAGCAGCACCTGACGAAAGCCGCTGTTGAGGTGGTGGCGGATCGTAGTATCCACCTCGACGGTATCCTCGGCAAAGATCAGGGCGACAGGCCCCTTGGCCAGCGCCTTGTCGCCTGTCGCCCTGAATTCCGCCAGATTGCCGTAACGCATTCCGATACTCTTTCCGCTGTTGCCGCGAACCGGGGGCAGATTCGGCGAAGAACGGCGTCTTTGCAAGCCTTTGCCCCTTTGTTGCGCGGCCGGACGGTTTTCGCTAGAAGAACCGCCTAGCCGAAGGGGGCCGCCGATGACCGAACAGCCGACCGAGATTGCCACCGACGCACCCGCCGAAGGGACGGAGGCGCCCAAGAAGCTGTTCATCAAGACCTATGGCTGTCAGATGAATGTCTATGACAGCGAGCGCATGGCCGAAGCGCTGGGCGCGAAAGGCTATGTCACGACCGAGGTGGCGGAAGAAGCGGACATGGTTCTGCTGAACACTTGCCACATCCGCGAGAAGGCGGCGGAAAAGGTTTATTCAGACCTCGGGCGGCTGCGTCCGCTGAAACAGGCGAAACCCGATCTGAAGATCGGCGTGGCGGGTTGCGTTGCCCAGGCCGAGGGCGAGGAAATCCTGCGCCGCATGCCGCTGGTCGATCTGGTGGTCGGGCCGCAAAGCTATCACCGCCTGCCCGAGATGGTGGAGGCTAAGGGCAAGGTCATCGACACCGATTTCCCGGAAGAGGACAAGTTCGACCACCTTCCAAAGCGCAAGGCCCTGCGCGGACCAACCGCTTTCCTGACCGTGCAGGAAGGCTGCGACAAGTTCTGTGCGTTCTGCGTGGTGCCCTATACCCGTGGCGCCGAGGTCAGCCGCCCGGCGGCGCGGCTTCTGGCCGAGGCTCGCGATCTGGTGTCGCGCGGGGTGCGCGAGATCACCCTGCTGGGCCAGAACGTCAACGGCTATCACGGCGCGGGAGACGGCGGCACCTGGGGGCTGGGTCGCCTGATCCGCGAGATGGCCGCGATCGACGGGCTGGACCGGCTGCGCTATACCACCAGCCACCCCAACGACATGGATGACGACCTGATCGCCGCCCATGCCGAGGTGCCCCAGCTGATGCCTTACCTGCATCTGCCGGTGCAATCGGGCAGCGACCGTATCCTCAAGGCCATGAACCGCAAGCATACAGCCGAGCAGTATCTGCGACTGATCGAGCGCATCCGGGCTGCGCGCCCCGACATCCTGCTCAGCTCGGATTTCATCGTGGGTTTCCCCGGCGAAACCGATGCCGATTTCGAGGCGACGATGGATCTGATCCGGGCTGTCGGCTTTGGCGCGGCGTTCAGTTTCAAATACTCCGCCCGGCCCGGCACACCTGCGGCGGAAAAGCCGGAGCTTCCCGCCGAGCTCTGCGATGCGCGGCTTCAGGCGCTTCAGGCGCTGATCACCGAACAGCAGCGCGCGGTGCAGGTGGCGATGGTGGGCCGCGAGGTGGGTGTGCTTTACGAAAAGCCCGGCCGCCTGCCGGGGCAGATGGTAGGCAAGTCCGATCACCTGCATGCGGTGCATGTGGCCGATTCCCTTGGCAAGCCGGGCGATCTGGTTCGGGTGCGCATCACCGCCTCGGCGCCCAACTCGCTGGCCGGAGAGCCGCTGCGCGGCTGAGGCGCGGTTTCCGCGATGGCGTCAATATCACGATTCGTTCTGTCTTGTCGCGCAGTCACGCAACAATTGGTGTGCGATCACCCCGTTACGCCATAGATTTTGCTTTACTTCAGAATGGAGTAACGGCATTTCTGGGTTTAATACTAAATAAGTTATGTGTGAATTAGGGGAGCTGCGACGTGGAACCGATTTCCAAAGCAGTGCGGATGATCGTAGGGGGCGTTGCACTCGCCATCGGCTTGGCCGGTGCCGCTCAGGCGCAGCAGGCGCCCGAGATTTCCGGCAAGATCAACTGGGGCGTCTGGGTCGATGACGACGGTTGCATGCACTGGTGGGCAGATGGCGGGGTCGAAGGCTATATGCTTGACCGCGTGAACCCCAAGACCGGCAAGCCCGTCTGCCTGAAACGCAATACCTGTCTGGTGCAGAACACAGATACACTGTTCGCCACCGACAGCGCAAAACTCACCGCCTCGGGTCGCAGCTATCTGCAACAGTTCTTCCAGCAGGCCGGGGCCTTCGGTTACGCCGTCTATGGCCATACCGACAGCCGCGCTTCTGACGAATACAACATGGGTCTGTCGCAGCGTCGCGCCAAGGCCGTGGCCGATGTGGCCCGTTCGGTCGGGGCCATGGTAGAGCGCGAAATCGGCTTTGGCGAACGCCAGCCCGTCGCGTCGAACAGCACGGCGGCGGGGATGCAGAAGAACCGTCGCGTCGAAGTCGTTTGCTATCGGTGGTGATCAGGATGACCAAACTTATCGTTCCGGGCCTTGCCCTTCTTGCCATCACCACGCTCGCCGGTTGTGTCGAAGGGGTGACCCCCTATCGCCAGAGCCCCGATACCGTGATCGCCACCAATGCCGACCGTGGCCGCGACAATGTCGCGCTGGCGCCGGGGGGCGGGGCCATTGCCTATGACCCCGACGGTTGCCAAGGCTGGATCATCGACGACGGCGTCGAGGGGTATTCGGGGCGCCGTTTCGACCCGGTTTCGGGTCTTCCGATCTGCAACAACCACTATCCGCCGGGCACGGTGGTTCGCAACTACCAGACCCCGGATGCGGGCTTGCGCGATTATGTGCCTTCCGCAGGCCGCCGGAACTGATCCCGTCAGAAATCGCATGTCGGAAGGGCCGCGCTACGCCGCGGCCCTTTTCGTTTGTCGGTTGCTACATTTTTCGTCGCGGGACCTACAATCCCTAGGGGTGGTGTGGCGGAAATGTGCAACATCTGCAATTTTGCGGGCAGGTGGTGAAAGTTTGAACAGCTTTGTCTTGTTTCCGTGACCTTCGAGGCGCAGATTTTGAATCAGGAAGCCCTCGAACCGCAAAGGATGATGATTTGGGCATCAGCGCGCTGACCCCCCCGCCCCGTGCCGAAGATGTCGTTGAAATGGCTCTGGAATTTCCCGACAATCGGCTGCTGATCGATCTGTGTGGCGAATATGACCGCAATCTGGCGCAGATCGAACATGAAGTGGGGGTGCATATCCTCCGACGTGGCAACCGGCTGGCCGTGATCGGGGAAAAGGGCGCAAGGGAACAGGCGGCGGCGGTGCTTCAGTCGCTGTATGCGCGTCTGGAAGCCGGTCGTGGTGTGACGGCGGGCGACATCGAAGGGGCCATCCGCATGGGGCGACCGATGCCCGAAACCCCGCGCGAAGGCTCCGAACAGATCGAGATGTTCGGAGCGGGTTCGATCGAGTTGCGCACCCGCAAGAAGCCGATCGAGCCGCGCACCGAGGCGCAGAAAGCCTATGTCGCCAATCTGTTCGCCAATGAACTGGGCTTCGGCATCGGCCCGGCGGGCACCGGCAAGACTTACCTGGCGGTCGCTGTCGGCGTGACCATGTTCATCTCAGGCGCGGTGGAAAAGATCATCCTCTCCCGTCCGGCGGTGGAAGCGGGCGAACGCCTTGGCTTCCTGCCGGGCGATATGAAGGAAAAGGTCGATCCCTACATGCAGCCGCTTTATGACGCGCTGAATGACTTCCTTCCGGCCAAGCAGGTTCAGAAGTTGATGGAGGAAAAGCGGATCGAGATTGCGCCGCTGGCCTTTATGCGCGGGCGCACCCTCTCCAACGCCTTTGTGGTGCTGGACGAGGCGCAGAACGCCACCACCATGCAGATGAAGATGTTCCTCACCCGCTTGGGCGAAGGCTCGCGCATGGTGATCACCGGCGACCGCACGCAGGTCGATCTGCCGCGCGGCGTGGCTTCGGGTTTGCAGGACGCCGAACGCATCCTGAAAGGGGTGAAAGGCGTCAGCTTCAACTACTTCACCGCAAAGGATGTGGTGCGGCATCCGCTGGTGGCGCGGATCATCGAAGCCTATGACCGCGAAGAGGGGCAGGGCTGAACGATTCCCGATCCGGTTTGCCGGATCGGGCTTTCCCGCCACAGGGCCCGTCACACGGGATGAAAGCCGTTTGCGCATTGCCCGCCGTGGCCCTATGAGGCGCGCATGAGTGCATGCGTCGAAATCGTGATCGAGGATGAGCGTTGGTCGGCCTTCGGGCTGGAGGTTGCGGCCGGTCGTGCGGCCAGCGCAACGCTGACGCATCTCGGGCTGGCGCCGGATCTGTTCGGCCTTGTGGTCATGGGCTGCGATGATGCCCGTATCGCCGGTCTGAACGGCGAGTTCCGCGACAAGGCAAAGCCCACCAATGTGCTCAGCTGGCCTTCCGAAGAACGCGGCAGCGAATTCGCGGGTGAGGCGCCGGAGCGGCCCGAACCGGGAACGGTGGAAGAACCGGCCTCGTTGGGCGATATTGCCATTGCCTATGAAACCTGCACCCGCGAAGCCGCCGAGCAGGGCAAGGACATTCATGATCATGTCACGCATCTGCTGGTTCATGCGGTGCTGCACCTGCTGGGTTATGATCACATCGACGATGATGATGCGGATTTGATGGAAGAGACCGAGCGGCAGATACTTGCCTCGCTTGGCATTGCAGACCCATATTAGGATGGGCGCTGCGACGCGGGATATTCGGGTAAAAGGACAGATGGGCAGTAGTTACGAAGGATCGACCGCGGTGCCGCAGCAGGCACCTTCCGAGGGATCATCCGGCGAAGAGGGCGAGTCTCGGCCCGATCCTGCCCAGAAAGGCTTTTTCGGTAGGCTGCTTTCGGCCTTTTCGCCGCAGGACGCGGCAGAGCCTGACGGCCCCGCGATGACGACGAATCCTGCGCCGGTGCAGCTTCCCGGTCTTGCAAACCTGCGCAAGCTGCGCGTCGATGACGTGGCCATTCCGAAAGTCGAAATCGCGGCGGTGCCGCTGGACATCGGCAAGGATGAACTGGTCGAGGTGTTTCGCCAACAAGGCTTTTCGCGGCTGCCGGTCTACAAGGGCACGCTGGACCATCCGCAGGGTCTGGTGATGCTGAAGGATATGGCGCTCCAGCACGGCTTTGGCGCGGGCGGGCGGTTCAGCCTGAAGAAACTCCTGCGGCCGATCCTTTATGCGCCGCCCTCGATGCCGCTGCATGTTCTGTTGCAGAAGATGCAGAAAGAGCGCGTCCATATGGCGTTGGTGATCGACGAATACGGCGGCGTGGACGGTCTGGTGACCATTGAAGACCTGATCGAAACCGTTATCGGCGAGATCGAGGATGAACATGACGAGGCCGAGGGCACGCTGTGGAAACAGGAAAAGCCCGGCGTCTGGCTGATGCAATCCACCGCGCCGCTGGACGAGGTGGAGGCCGAGATCGGCATGGGTCTGCGCACCGGCGAGGACGATGGCGAGATCGACACGCTGGGCGGTCTGGTCTTCCTGCGCACCGGCCGGGTTCCCGCACGGGGCGAGATCGTGACCCATGAAACCGGGGTGCAGTTCGAGGTGGTTGATGCCGACCCCCGCCGCATCAAGCGCCTGCGCCTGCGTCTGCCCGAGGTTCCGGCTCCGGTTGACGGTGCCTGATGGGCTTGCCGCGCTGGCGTGACCTTGCGCCCGCTTTCGGGCTTGGTGTGCTGGCCGCTGCGGGTCAGGCGCCATTCGGCGCGTGGCATGTTGCCTTGCCCGCTTTTGCGGCAATCATCTGGCAGGTTGTAGCGGGGCGCCCTGCCTTGCGCGGGTGGGCGGCGGGAACCGGCTATTTTGCTGCCGCGCTCAACTGGATCGTGCAGCCCTTCTTCGTGGAACCCGAAACCTATGGCTGGATGGCGCCCTTCGCTCTGGTGCTGATGGCTGGCGGACTTGCGCTGTTCTGGGGCGCGGCAGCAGCGGTCTCGGCCCGGCTGACCCCTAACCTCGGCCGTCGCGCCTTTGCTTTCGCCCTGTGCCTCACGACGGCCGAGGCGCTGCGTGGCGTGGTGTTCACCGGCTTTCCCTGGGCGCAGCCGGGGCATATCTGGATCGACACGCCAGTTGCGCAACTGGCTGCGCTGTTCGGGGCGGACGGCCTGACGCTGCTGACGCTGGTTCTGGCGGCGCTGCCGGTCATGGTGGGGGGCTGGGGGGCCGCGCTGGCGGCGCTGGCTCTGGTCGCGGTCTGGGGCGGCGGTGCCTGGCGACTGGCGCAGCCTGACCCGGTGGCGCCAGGTCTGACCTTCCGGCTGGTGCAACCGGCTGCCGAGCAAAGCCTGAAATGGGATCCGTCACAGGCCGAACGGCTTTACCGGCTGCAAACCGGCTACACGGCAGCAGAGCCGCGCCCCGATCTGGTGATCTGGCCGGAAACCGCGCTGCCCTACCTTTATGATGCCGGCGGCGATGCGGCGCAGGGCGTGGCCGAGGCTGCGCGCGGCGTGCCGGTTGCCATGGGTGTGCAGCGGGTGGAGGGCGCCGCGGCCTATAACAGCCTCGCAGTGCTGGGCCCGGATGGCTATCAGATCGCCATTTACGACAAGGCGCATCTGGTGCCCTTTGGCGAATACCTACCCTTTGGCGATCTGGCGTGGCGGCTTTTTGGCATCTCGGCGTTCGCGGCGCGGCAGGGCTATGGCTATGCCGCCGGGCCGGGGCCGCGCGTGCTCGACCTTGGGCGGCTTGGCAAGGCGTTGCCCCTGATCTGCTATGAGGCGGTCTTTCCTGCCGAGGTGAATGCCGCCCCCGAACGTCCCGGCTGGTTGTTGCAGATCACCAATGACGCCTGGTTCGGCACGCTGACTGGCCCGTTTCAACATGCCGCGCAGGCCCGGCTGCGGGCTGTGGAACAGGGATTGCCGCTGGTGCGTGTGGCCAACACCGGCGTGACGCAGATGGTGGATGCGAAGGGCCGGGTCACCGCCGAACTGCGGTTCGGCAGCCCCGGCTATCTGGATGCGGCGCTTCCGGCCGCCTTGCCGCCTACACTTTTTGCACGCTACGGCGCACTGCCCTTCCTTCTGTTGCTGGGCGGGCTCGGCCTCGCGCTGCTGTTACACCGTTCACACCCTTCCGCTTGACTGTGGGGCGGTCGGGGCATAACTCCGGGGTCATCGAACCGTCACAACGGCTTCCTGGCGTGACGGGGATATATCAACGGAGCACTTCCCCATGAGCAGACTTGATTACGTCTTTACCTCGGAATCGGTTTCCGAGGGGCACCCCGACAAGGTGTGCGACCGGATTTCCGATGCGGTTCTGGATGCCTTCCTGACCGAAGAGCCGAATGCACGCGTGGCCTGCGAAACCTTCGCCACCACCAATCGCGTCGTCGTCGGCGGCGAAGTCGGCCTGTCCGACCGCAAAAAATTGAAAGAGATGCTGGACGGTGTCGAACAGATTGTCCGCGATTGCGTCAAGGACATCGGCTACGAACAGGACGAATTTCACTGGGCCACGCTGAAGGTGAAAAACCACCTGCACAAGCAGTCGGCCCATATCGCGCAGGGCGTGGACCGCGACGGCGCGGGCGATCAGGGCATCATGTTCGGCTATGCCTGTCGCGAAACGCCGGAACTGATGCCGGCGCCGATTCAATACGCCCATGCCATCCTGCGCCGGCTGGCCGAGGTGCGCAAATCCGGGCAGGAACCGACGCTGCGCCCCGATGCCAAATCGCAACTCTCGCTGCGCTACGAGGGGGGCAAGCCGGTCGAAGTGACCTCGATCGTGCTCTCGACCCAGCATGAAAGCGAAAGCCAGACCTCGGACGACATTCGCGCGATTGTCGAACCCTATATCCGGGAAGTGCTGCCCTCGGGCTGGATCACCGAGAAAACCGAATGGTGGGTCAACCCGACCGGGACTTTCGTGATCGGCGGGCCGGATGGTGACGCGGGCCTGACCGGGCGCAAGATCATCGTCGATACCTACGGCGGCGCGGCCCCGCATGGCGGCGGCGCATTTTCGGGCAAAGACCCGACCAAGGTGGACCGTTCTGCGGCCTATGCCGCCCGCTATCTGGCGAAGAACGTCGTGGCTGCGGGTCTCGCCGACCGCTGCACGCTTCAGGTCAGCTATGCCATCGGCGTGGCGAAACCGCTGTCGATTTATGTCGATACCCATGGCACCGGCCAGGTGGATGAGGCCGTGATCGAAAAAGCTGTGGCAGAGGTCATGGACCTGACCCCGCGCGGCATCCGCGAGGCGCTGCAACTGAACCGCCCGATCTACGCCCGCACGGCAGCCTATGGCCATTTCGGCCGCGCGCCCGACGCGGATGGCGGCTTCAGCTGGGAAAAGACCGATCTGGTCGAGGCGCTGAAAAAGGCGATCTGACCCAAAAACGGGGCCTTCACCGGGGGCATCGAGCCCCCGTCGAAGGCGTTGCCACGCAAGGCTCGGCCCGGTCGCAAGGGTCGGGCCTTTGCTTTTCTGAACCGGTGACAGGTGAGTATTTATGCAAGAAGCAAAGCCGCCTTGCTTCTTGTCCAAATACTCCCGCCGGAGGCACGTCCGAGGCCACCGGCGCAGCCGGGGCCGAGACGAAAGGCTTGCGCCGCAGGCGCGCTATATAAGAAGAGTCATTCCCCACGTGGGAAGCGTTTGCTTTCTTCCAGCACATTCAGGTCCATATGGTTGCGCATGTAGCGTTCCGACGCTGCGCGCAGAGGTTGGTAATCCCAGGGGAAATAGCTGCCGTTGCGCAGGGCTTCATAGACCACCCAGCGGCGGGCCTGACTTTCGCGGACCTCGGCGTCGTAGCGTTTCAGATCCCAGCGGGTGTCGGCCATGGCGCGGAAATGGGCGAGGGTTTCGGCATGTGCCGGGTCTTGTGCGAGGTTGATGCGTTCCTCGACATCGGTATCGAGGTCGAACAGCATTTCGGGGTCTGCGAGGCAGCGCACATATTTCCAGCGGCCTTCGCGCAGCGCGACCAGCGGTGTGATGCTGCCCTCGGCGGCATATTCCATCGCTACGGGACTGGTGCGGTCGAAGCCTTTCGCCAGCGGCACGAGGCTTTCGCCGTCGGTCCAGGGCATGACCTCGTCCATCGAGATGCCCGCCAGATCGCAGAGTGTGGGGGTCACGTCGATGGTGCAGACCGGGGTTTCCACCCGGCCGGGGGCCAGTCCGGGAGCGGCGATCATCAGGGGCACGCGGGCCGCGCCTTCGAAGAAGTTCATCTTGAACCACAGACCGCGGCGGCCCAGCATCTCGCCGTGATCCGAGACGAAGACGATGATCGCCTCTTGCCGCGTCGCCTCCAATGCCGCGAGAATTTCGCCGATCTTGTCATCGACGTAAGAGATATTGGCGAAGTAGCCCTGCCGGGCGCGGCGGATATGGTCGGGCGTAACTTCCAGCCCGCGCCAGTCGCAGGCATCCATCAGGCGCTGCGAATGGGGGTCCATGTCCTCGTAGGGGATCGCCTCGGGCGGATCGAGGTGCTGGCAGTCGTTATAGAGATCCCAGTATTTGCGACGCGCGACGAAAGGATCATGCGGGTGGGTGAAGCTGGCGCACAGCGTCCAGGGGCGGGCATCCAGGCCGCGGGACAGGTCGTAAAGCTTCTGCACCGCCTGGAAACACACGTCGTCGTCATATTCCAGCTGGTTGGTGATCTCGGCCACGCCTGCCCCGGTGACCGAGCCGAGATTGTGATACCACCAGTCGATCCGCTCGTCCGGTTTGCGGTAATCCGGGGTCCAGCCGAAATCGGCGGGGTAGATGTCGGTTGTCAGGCGTTGTTCGAACCCATGAAGCTGGTCGGGGCCGACGAAGTGCATCTTGCCGGAAAGGGCTGTCTGGTATCCGGCGCGGCGCAGATGATGGGCGAAGGTCGGGATGTCCGAGGTGAACTCGGCCGCATTGTCGTAAACCCGTGTCCGGCGTGGCAGTTGCCCGGACATGAAACTGGCCCGCGCCGGGGCGCAGAGCGGCGAGGCGGTATAGGCATTGGTGAAGCGGACTGCGCCTTCGGCCAGCCGTTTCAGGTTGGGTGCATGCAGCCAGTCGGCGGGGCCATCCGGGAACAGCGTTCCCGTCAGCTGATCGACCATCAGGATAAGAATATTGGGCCTGTCCGCCATGATCTGCGCCTTTTGCTTCCGTTCATATTGAAACACCATATGTTGTGAACAAGAAAGACAGGAGTTTTCGATGTTTTGCATAAAGATGATTTATGCAACTTGACCCGGCAGCCCTTCGGGTGATCGAGGCGGTGGCGCGGCACGGGTCTTTGACGCGGGCCGGGGCGGCGCTGGGGCTCAGCCAGCCGGCGATCAGCTATCAGCTGCGCCGGGCGGAAGATCATCTGGGCGTGGCGCTGTTCACGCGGGGGCGGGGCGGCTGTCTGCCGACCCCGGCAGGGGACGTGCTGTTGCGCGCTCTGCTGCCGGCGCTGGCGCAGATCGACGCCGCGCTGGCCGAGGTGTCGGGGCTGGCGCGGGCGCCCGCGCTGCGCATCCTCACCGATTTTGGCTTTGCAGGGTTGTGGCTGATGCCCCGTCTGGCGCGGTTTCGCAGCCTGCATCCGGGGATCGAGGTGCAGATCACCGCCTCGCAGGAAAACCGCGCGCCGCAGGTGGGGGAGGTGGCGATCCGCTTTGCGCAGCAGGGGGATCTGGCTGAAGGGGCGTGGCTGCTGATGCCGGAACGGGTGGTTCCTGTTTGCGCGCCGGAGTTTCTGGATGCGCAGGGGCCGCTGGATACACCCGCGCTGTTGGCGCAGGCAGTGTTGCTGCATCTGGATGCACCGGCGGAGGCGCGCTGGTTCACCTGGGCAGGCTGGTTTGCCGATCAGGGGATCGCCCGACCACGCCGGAGTGGCGAATTGGGCATGAATACCTATGATTTCGTTGTGCAGGCCGCGTTGGCAGGGCAGGGGGTGGCGCTGGGGTGGCTGCCCCTGATCGCGCCGCATCTGGCCTCCGGTGCGCTGGCGCCACTGGGGCCCGAGATCCTGCGGGCAGAGAGCGGTTATTGGGTGGAAACGCGTGGGGCTGCCACGGCGGCTCAGGCCGCTTTGGCAGATTGGTTGCGTTCGGAAGTAAGGCATGGTTCATAAGCGACAAAATAATGTCGAATTTCGGCATGACGCGGCGGGCTGTCAGGATCAGCCTGCCGCAGCACCCAACAGACCCCGGAGTTGCCATGACCGCGCTCACCACCGTTTCGGAATTTCCGCACAAGCTGATCGACGATCCTGATGTCGGGATTGTCATGCCCGATGGCACCCGGCTTTCGGCGCGGATCTGGCGACCCGCCGGATCGGAGGCGCAGCCGGTTCCGGCGGTGCTGGAATACATCCCCTATCGCAAGCGCGACGGAACCTTGCCGCGAGACGAGTTGATGCACCCCCATGTCGCAGGCCATGGCTATGCGTCGGTCCGGGTGGACATGCGCGGCAACGGCGACAGCGAAGGGCTGATGACCGACGAATACACGCAGCAGGAAATGGATGATGCGCTTGCCGTCATCGCCTGGCTGGCGGAACAGCCCTGGTGCAGCGGTGCGGTCGGGATGATGGGCAAAAGCTGGGGTGGGTTCAACTGCCTGCAAACCGCCTATCTGCGGCCAGCTGCGCTGAAAGCGGTGATCTCGGTCTGCTCTACCACCGATCGCTTTGCCGATGACGTGCATTTCAAGGGCGGCTGCATGCTGGGCGAAAATCCGGGCTGGGGGGCTGTGATGCTGTCCTTCAGCTCGCGTCCTGCCGACCCGGCGTTGCGGCCTGACTGGCGGGCCGACTGGCTGCGGCGGTTGGAGGCCGAGCCCTATCTTGCCCCACGCTGGGCCAGCCACCAAAACCGCGATGCCTATTGGCAGCATGGCTCGGTCTGTGAGGACTGGGCTGCCATTCAGGTGCCGGTGCTGAGCGTGGGTGGATGGGCCGACAATTACATGAATACCGTCGGGCATCTGATGGGCAAGCAGCAGTCGCTGGTGCAGGGGCTGATGGGGCCCTGGGTGCATCAATACCCGCATACCGCCGTGCCGGGGCCGCAGATCGGTTTCCTGCAAGTGGCGATCCGCTGGTGGGATCGCTGGCTGAAGGGAATTGCAAACGGGGCGGAGGCCGATCCGGCCTATCGGGCCTATATGCTGCATTCCGAACAGCCTTCGGCCGCGCCCGCCTTTCGCAAAGGCCATTGGGTGACGGAAACCGCATGGCCCAGCCCGCGCGTCACGCCCGAGGTCTGGCCTCTGGCGCCGGGGCGTCTGGGCGGCGAGGGGGAGCCGCTGGATGTGGGGGTGAACACGCCGCAGCATCTGGGCCTGCATACCGGCGAATATTTCCCGATGGGGCTGAATGCCGAAATGCCCGGTGACCAGCGCGAGGATGATGCGATGTCGGTCTGCTTTGACAGCGCGCCGCTGGCCGGGGGGATGGATCTTCTGGGCCGCGCGGTGCTGCGGTTGCGGCTGACCTGTGACAAGCCCTTCGCCCAGATCTTCGCCCGGCTGTGCGATGTGGCGCCCGATGGAAGCTCGGTTCGTATCTGCCACGGCATGTTGAACCTGCGCCACCGCGACAGCATGGAAAACCCGACGCCGGTGCCGGTGGGCGAGGCTTTCGGCATCGAACTGGCGCTGGACGAGATGGGCTATCGGCTTGCCCCCGGCCACCGGCTGCGGCTGGCGCTTTCGACGACCTATTGGCCTTTCGCCTGGCCGTCGGCCGAGGCGGCGACACTGACCTTGCAGGAGGGCAGCCTTGAACTGCCGCGTCATTCCGGCAGCACCGGCGACGAATGGACGCCGCCCCCACCGGAAGCCGCACCTGCATGGCGCCACCGGGTGCTGCGCGAAGGCAGCGCCGCCCGGAGGATCGAGCGCGATCTGATCACCGGCGAGGTGTCGCTTGTGGTGGCAGAGGACAGCGGCGATGCCGAAAACCTCGATCACGGGCTGATCAGCGGCGATACGATGCGCGAGGTCTGGACCATTCATCCCGACGATCCGTTGTCCGCGCGTGTGGCCATCACCTATGAACAGCGCCTGTCACGCGGCGAATGGTCGGTTCGCACCCTTGCCGAGACGAATCTGACCTCGGAAAGCGGGCATCTTGTGTTCACCGCCAGGTTGCAAGCCTGGGAGGGGGAGGCAGAGGTCTTCGCCCGCGATTTCCGTGAATTTGTCAAACGCGACCACCTCTGATACAAAACCGACAGGTTTTCAGGTCAGAAAACAATTTACGCCGGGCCGCCTTGTGCATCATGCTCGGGAAAACACAACAAGACTGTCAGGGAGTCCCTAAATGAAAGACGATCTCGCCAAGCTGATCGAGCTTATCGACAACGGCGGGCTGAACCGCCGCGCCTTCCTTGGGCGCACGGCGGCCTTCGGCCTGACTGCCGCGCTTGGCACCTCGCTGCTGCCCGGCGCGGCGCGTGCGGACGAGCCCAAGAAGGGCGGCGTTCTCAAGCTGGGTCTGGGCGGCGGCGAAAGCACCGATGCCATTGATCCGGGTCTGGCCGATGGGCCGGTGTCGTTCAACGTCAACCGCCAGTGGGGCGATACGATCGTCAATGTCGCACCCGACATGTCGGTCGAGCCGCGTCTGGCCGAAAGCTTTGAAAGCAATGAGGATTCGACGGTCTGGACCTTCAAGATCCGCAAGGGCGTGAAGTTCCATGACGGCAGCGAGATGACGCCCGAGGACGTGGCCGCGACCTTCAAGCGCCATTCTGACCAGAATGCCAAATCCGGCGCCTATGGCATCATGCAGGGCATTTCCGACATCAAGGTCGATGGCGACAATGTCGTGATGACCATGACCTCGGGCAATGCCGACCTTCCCTATCTGCTGGCCGATTATCACCTTGTGGTGCAGCCGGGTGGTGGCGTGGATGACCCGAACAAAGGCATTGGCACCGGCCCCTACAAGATCGCCTCTGCCGAGCCGGGGGTCCGCTATGTCTTTGAAAAGAATGCCGATGACTGGGATACGACCCGCGGTCACTATGACAGCGTCGAGTTCCTCGTGATCAACGACACCACCGCCCGCACCGCCGCGCTGCAATCGGGGCAGGTGCATATGATCAACCGGGTCGATCCGAAGGTGGCGAAGCTTCTGTCGCGGGCGCCGGGGGTGGTGGTCACCAATGCCTCGGGCCGTGGGCATTATGTGTTCATCATGCACTGCAACACCGCGCCCTTCGACAACAATGACCTGCGTTTGGCGCTGAAATATGCGATCAACCGGCAGGAGATGGTGGACAAGATCCTCGACGGCTACGGTTCGGTCGGCAACGACATCCCGATCAACAAATCCTATCCGCTGTTCGACGAAAGCCTGCCGCAGCGCGAGTTTTCCATCGAGAAGGCGGCAGAGCATTACAAGGCTTCCGGCCATGACGGCAGCCCGATCGAGCTGATCGTGGCCGACGGCGCTTTCCCCGGAGCAGTGGATGCCGCGGCGCTGTTCCAGGCGACGGCGAAACAGGCGGGCATCCCGCTGGAAATCAAGCGTGTGCCGGATGACGGCTACTGGTCGGATGTGTGGAACGTCAAACCCTTCTGCGCAAGCTATTGGGGCGGCCGCCCGGTGCAGGACCAGATGTATTCCACGGCTTACCTTTCGACCGCCGACTGGAACGACACCAAGTTCTTCAACAAGGAGTTTGACGATCTGGTTCTGGCGGGCCGCGCGGAAACCGATCAGGAAAAGCGCAAGGAAATCTACAGCAAATGCGCGCATATCCTGTGGGAGCAGGGCGGCGTGATCTGCCCGATGTTCAATGATTTCATCGACGCCCACGCCGAAGCCGTCGCCGGCTGGATCGAGGATTCCAACCTTGAACTTATGAACGGCTTCGCCACCGCCAAGACCTGGTTCGCGTAACCGATGGTCCATCCGGTGATCAAACTGGTTGCCCAGCGCATTGCGCTGGGCCTCCTGTTGCTGCTTGCAGCTTCGGTGCTGATTTTCGTGGGAACGCAGATTCTGCCCGGCGATGTCGCGCAATCGATCCTCGGTCAGTCGGCCACGCCTGAGACGCTGGCCAACCTGCGTCAGGAACTGGGGCTGAACGAACCGGCGCTGACGCGCTATTTTTCGTGGCTCGGCGGGGTGTTGCATGGCGATCTTGGCAATGCGCTGACCAATGGCCAGCCTATCGCGCCCGCGCTTGGCAAACGCCTGCTGAACACATTGTTCCTTGCCGCCTGCGCCGCTGTCATCGCGGTGCCCTTGGCCATCATTCTGGGGCTGGTGTCGGTGCGCTATCGCAACCGCTGGCCCGACAAGCTGATTTCGGCGGTGACGCTCGCCACCATTTCGGTGCCCGAGTTCCTGCTGGGATATATCGTGATCTTCTTCCTTGCAGTGCAATACCGGCTGCTGCCCTCGCTCTCGACCGTCTATGATGGAATGGGCTTCGGCGACCGGCTTTACGCCATCGGCCTGCCGGTGATCGTGCTGGTGCTGGCCGTGCTGGGCCACATGATGCGGATGACCCGCGCCGCCATCCTGAACGTGATGCAATCGGCCTATATCGAAACGGCCGAGTTGAAGGGGCTGCGTCCCTTCGCCATCATCGCGCGCCATGCCCTTCCCAATGCCGTCGCGCCGGTGGTCAACGTGGTGATGATCAACCTCGCCTATCTGGTGGTGGGCGTTGTGGTGGTCGAGGTGGTCTTCGTCTATCCCGGCATGGGGCAATATCTGGTCGATCACGTTTCCAAACGTGACGTGCCGGTGGTACAGGCCTGCGGGCTTGTCTTCGCCGGGGTCTATATCGGGCTGAACCTGATTGCCGACCTCGTTTCCATCCTTGCAAATCCGCGACTGAGGCACCCGAAATGACGCGACTGCCCCTGGCCGCGCTGATCGGCCTCGTCTTCACCGGCGCCTACTTCGCCGCCGCATTGCTCGCCCCCTGGATTGCCCCTTACGGCATGGCCGAAATCGTCGGCGACAGTTGGGAACCCTCGTCGAGCCAGTTCTGGCTGGGCACCGATTCCATCGGGCGTGACCTGATGTCCCGGATGATCTGGGGCGGGCGCACCACGATCTTCATCGCCACCTGCGCGACGCTGCTGTCCTTCGGCATGGGCTCGATTCTGGGCTTCTTCGCGGCGGTCAAGGGCGGCTGGGTCGATCAGGTGCTGTCGCGTCTGGTTGACCTGATGATGTCCATCCCCTCGCTGATCTCGGCGCTGGTGGTGCTGTCGGTCATGCCGGTCACCATCCCGGTGCTGATCCTCGTCATGGGGATCCTCGACAGCACGCGGGTGTTCCGTCTGGCCCGCGCCGTGGCGGTGGACATCGCCGTTATGGACTACGTCGAGGCCGCGCGCCTGCGGGGCGAGAAACAGGGCTGGATCATCTTCCGCGAGATCCTGCCCAATGCGCTGTCGCCGCTGGTCGCCGAAATGGGGCTGCGCTTCATCTTTGCCGTGCTGTTCATCTCGACCCTCTCGTTCCTCGGCCTTGGCGTTCAGCCGCCGATGGCGGATTGGGGCGGCATCGTGAAGGAAAACAAGGAGGGCATCGTCTACGGCATTCCCGCGGCGCTGATCCCGGCCTTCGCAATTGCGACGCTGGCGATTTCGGTGAACCTCGTGGCCGACTGGGTGCTGAACCGCACTTCCAGCCTGAAAGGAGGCCGCGGTGCCTGAGACGCTTCTTGACGTGCGCGGCCTCGTGATCGAGGCGACCAGCTATCCGCCGGGCGAGCCGCCCAAAGACGTGACTCTGGTGCATGGCGTGTCCTTCACGCTGGAAAAGGGCAAGGTGCTGGGCCTGATCGGCGAAAGCGGCGCTGGCAAATCCACCATCGGGCTGTCGTCCATGGCCTATGGCCGGGGCGGGGTCCGTATCACCGGGGGCGAGGTCTGGCTGAACGGCCGCGACATCCTCAAGGGCGGGGCGGGGGGGCTGCGCGCCCTGCGCGGCAAAGAGGTGACCTATGTCGCCCAATCCGCCGCCGCCGCCTTCAACCCGGCGAAACCGCTGATGGAACAGGTGATCGAAACCACGTTGGCGCGCGGCATGATGGGCCGCGCCGAGGCTGAGGCCCGCGCCGTCGATCTGTTCCGCCAGCTTGGCCTGCCCAACCCCGAAACCATCGGCAAGCGTTTCCCGCATCAGGTGTCTGGCGGGCAGTTGCAGCGGGTGATGACGGCGATGGCGCTGTGCCCGAAGCCGGATCTGGTGATCTTCGACGAACCGACCACGGCGCTGGACGTGACGACCCAGATCGATGTGCTGGCGGCGATCAAGCGGGCGATCCACGAAACCGGGGTCGGCGCGCTTTACATCACACATGACCTTGCGGTGGTGGCGCAGGTCTCCGATCACATCATGGTGCTGCGCCATGGCAAGACTGTCGAATACGGCACCTGCCAGCAGATCATCGAGGCCCCGCAAGAGGACTATACTCGTGCTCTGGTCTCGGTCCGTTCCATCGACCACGCCGAGAAAAACCCCGATGTCGCGCCGGTGCTCAGCGTCCAGAACGTCACCGCGCGCTACAAGGGCACGCATTTCGATGTGCTGAAGAACGTGACCGTCGATCTGCCGCCGGGGCAGACTCTGGCCATTGTCGGCGAAAGCGGCTCCGGCAAATCGACGCTGGCGCGGGTGATCACCGGGCTTCTGCCCGCCGCGCAGGGCCGGATTACCTTTGACGGGCGTGATCTTTCACCCGATCTGTCGGGTCGATCACGCAATGATCTGCGCGAATTGCAGATGATCTACCAGATGGCCGATGTGGCGATGAACCCGCGGCAGACAGTGGAAACCATCATCGGCCGCCCGCTGGAGTTCTATTTCGGCCTGCGCGGCGCCGAGAAACGCAAGCGCGTGCAGGAATTGCTTGACCAGATCGAGATGGGCAAGGGCTTTGCAGACCGTTACCCGGCCGAGCTTTCCGGTGGCCAGAAGCAGCGCGTCTGCATCGCCCGCGCCCTGGCGGCAAAGCCGAAGCTGATCATCTGCGACGAGGTGACCTCGGCGCTTGATCCGCTGGTGGCCGACGGCATCCTGAAACTCCTGCTGGAGCTTCAGGCGCAGGAGGGCGTGGCTTACCTGTTCATCACCCATGACCTTGCGACCGTCCGCGCCATCGCCGACCGCATCGCGGTGATGTTCAAGGGCAAGGTGCAGCGCTACGGGCCGAAATCCGATGTGCTGGCGCCGCCCTTCGATGATTACACCGATCTGCTCTTGTCCTCGGTGCCGGAAATGAAGCTCGGTTGGCTGGAACAGGTGCTCGACCATCGCAAGATGGAAGGCGCCGGCAACTGAACAGGCGGGGCAGGGCGCGACCTTGCCCCTTCATCTTGGCCCAAATATCCCCGCCGGAGGCATCCGCCCGCATCGCCGGGCGGCCCCGCCGGGATGGAGCGACCCGATGCCCAAGCTGCTTCTCATCCTCATCGACGGCGTGCCCTATGCCAACTGGCGCAGGCTATTCGGCAACCTGGAAGGTTGGGTCGCGCGCGGCGACGCGCGGGTGTGGAAGATGCGCTCGGTCCTGCCCTCGACCTCGGCTACCTGTTATGCCTCGATCCACACCGGCCTGCCGCCGCAAATCACCCGTGTCTGGGGGAACGAGGCGGTTCGGCGACTCGACCACCCCGACATCTTTTCCGAATCGCATCGCGCCGGGCTGAAAACCGGGGCCGTGGCGCACAGCTTCTGGTCGGAATTCTTCAACCGCGCGCCCTTCGATGCCGTGCGCGATGTGGAATATGACGAACCCGATGGCCCGATCAGCCATGGCCGCTTCCACACGATGTATGGCTACAACCTGATCAACCAGACCACGCCCGCCGACCACGATCTTTTCGCCACGCTGACCAGGCTGTGTGAACGCCACGGTATCGACTACGGCATGCTGCACACCTGCACGCTTGACAGCATGGGCCACCGTTTTGGCCATGCCTGCCACGAGATGGATCACGCCTGTTATGCGCTGGATGCGCAGCTTGCGCCCTTCCTGCAACGCTGGCTGGATGCGGGGTATGAGGTCATCGTGACTGCCGATCACGGGCAGGACATGCGCGGCCATCACGGTGGCGCGGCGGATGACCAGCGCGACTTCGCGCTTTATTACTTCGGCGCGGCCGAGGGGCCAGCACCGGATGTGCTGCTGGATCAGCTTTCGCTGGCGCCGACGATCCTGAGCCGACTGGGGGTGGCGGTGCCGGACAGCATGACCGGGCCGCTCTTTCTGCGTTAAGCCAGTGCCTTGAGACGCGCCAGTATCCGGTCGAAAGCCGCGCGGGCACGCGGAACGCTGTGGCGTCCGCGCAGCCAGCCATGCACCAGCCCGTCATCCAGCAGGGCCTCGGCCTCGCCACCGGCGGCGCGCACTTTCGCGGCATAGGTGAACGGGTCATCGGCCAGCGGATCGCATTCTGCGGCGAACGCCACCACCGGCGGCAGGCCGCTGAAATCTGTGTCGCGCAGGGCCGAGGCGGTGGGGTCGGCTGAGGGCGGCGTGCCACCGTGGCGGATCTTTTCGTAATATTCCGTATCCGCAAGCGTCAGCATCGGCGCCTCGGCATGGGTCTGGTAGCTGCCTGTCGTCCGGTCGCCGCCAAGGCCCGGATAGATCAGCAACATCCCCTTCAGAGCCAGTTCCCCGCGCAGCGCGTGCGCAACCGATGCCGCCAGCGCGCCCCCCGCCGAATCACCCGCAAGGATCAGTGCCCCGCCATAATCCGCGGCCGTCGCCCGCGTTGCGGCGAGACAATCGTCAAAAGCCGCCGGATGCACGTGTTCCGGGCACAGCCGGTAATCGGCACTGACCACGCGAAAGCCGGTGGCAAACGCCATTTCGGCACAAACGTCATCGTGACTGTCGAGTCCGCCGACGACGAACCCGCCGCCGTGGAAATACATCATGGTCTGTCGCGCGCCGTTCGGCGTGTAGATCCGGCAGGGCACGCCGCCCATGGCGCGATCCTCAACCGTCAAGCCTTCGGGGCGCGGCTGGCGAAAGGCGGCGCACATCCGGTCATAGACCTCGCGCTGGCCTTCGATGGTCAGGCCCACGGCATCCGGGGGATACCAGCGTTCCGTTTCGCGGATGAAGGCCCAGGTGGGGCCGTCGATAAGCTTCTGGTAATCGCTCGGTGCCATGATGATTCCCTGCACACTGCCTTGACCGCATGAAAGCAGACCGGCCGCGCCCCTGCCAGAGGCGCCGGTCCGGGGAGGATAGAACATCCTTTCCCCTCAAATCCGCCATATTCCGCCTGTAGCAACAGGATGATCGAAGCCCAGTCCGTGAGGTTTGCCATGCAGATGTTTCGTCCGATGGAAGAAGACGCCGCCCTCGTCGGTTGGGGGGTCCGGGTCTTGTTGCTGGCGGATCCGGGCGCGAACCGGACGGAAGAGATCACCCGCCGTGTCGCCGGTTTCGGCGGCTTGGTCGAGGAACAGCACGAACTGTTTGCCGCCATGGCGGCACTGCTTGACGATCCCTCGGGTTACGGGATGGTCATGATGGATTGCGATTTCTTCGGCGGGCTGGAGGCGGGCCAACGCGCCCTGTCGCTGCTGCGGGGCAGTGGGCTGCGGCTTCCCGCGATCCTGTTGTCGTCCGAGGTGAAGGGCGGCCAGAGCTTCCCCGAAGACCGGCTGGAGCCGATCCTGCTGCGCGCGCCGGTTTCGGCGGTATCGCTGCGCGTCGGCTTTGAACATGCCCTGCGCGAACGCATGATCTGGCGCGCGGCCTGATTGCAAGACCGTTTCTGACGACCGGGCGTGCCTTTCTGGCACGCCTTTTGCTATTCGGGTCTATGTCACAGCTTATACGGTAACGCTGCGACGCGGCGGACATAAAATTACAACTCCTACTTTATTGTTGTTGCAAAGTTGCGCGTCGAATGTATTTCTGTGCCCAGACCCGCGCCGATTCTGCGGCGCGGCATCATTCTGGCAGGAGGCCCCGATGGCACTGGATACGCAATCCGCGATCGCCGCTTATGACGCGCCGAAAAAAGATCTGTATGAGATTGGTGAAATGCCACCGCTCGGCCATGTTCCGAAGAACATGTATGCTTGGGCCATCCGCCGCGAGCGTCATGGCGAGCCCGAGCAGGCGATGCAGCTTGAGGTCGTGCCGACCTGGGAATTGGACAGCCATGAGGTGCTGGTTCTCGTGATGGCTGCCGGGGTGAACTACAACGGCGTCTGGGCCGGTCTCGGCGTGCCGATCTCGCCCTTCGACGGCCACAAGCAACCCTATCACATCGCTGGCTCCGATGCCTCGGGCATTGTCTGGGCGGTCGGCGACCGCGTGACCCGCTGGAAAGTGGGCGATGAGGTGGTGATCCACTGCAACCAGGACGATGGTGACGACGAGGAATGCAACGGCGGCGATCCGATGTTCTCGCCCACCCAGCGGATCTGGGGCTACGAGACGCATGATGGTTCCTTCGCGCAGTTCACCCGTGTTCAGGCCCAGCAGCTGATGCCGCGCCCGAAGCACCTTACCTGGGAAGAATCCGCCTGCTACACGCTGACGCTGGCCACCGCCTACCGGATGCTGTTCGGCCACCACCCGCACGAACTGAAACCCGGCCAGAACGTGCTGGTCTGGGGCGCCTCGGGCGGTCTGGGGTCTTATGCGATCCAGCTGGCCAATGCCGCGGGCGCCAATGCGATCGGCGTCATCTCGGACGAGGACAAGCGCGATTTCGTCATGGGCCTTGGCGCCAAGGGCGTGATCAACCGCAAGGACTTCAAGTGCTGGGGGCAACTGCCCACCGTCAACAGCCCCGAATATAACGAATGGCTGAAAGAGGCCCGCAAGTTTGGCAAGGCCATCTGGGACATCACCGGCAAGGGTGTCAGCGTCGACATGGTGTTCGAACATCCCGGTGAAAGCACCTTCCCGGTGTCGACGCTGGTGGTGAAGAAGGGCGGCATGGTCGTGATCTGCGCCGGCACCTCTGGCTTCAACTGCACCTTCGACGTGCGGTATATGTGGATGCACCAGAAGCGCCTGCAAGGCAGCCACTTTGCCCATCTGAAACAGGCCGCCGCCGCCAACCGCCTGATGTGCGAGCGCCGTCTGGACCCCTGCATGTCCGAGGTCTTTCCCTGGGCCGAAATCCCGAAGGCCCATACGCTCATGCTGCGCAACCAGCACAAGCCGGGCAACATGGCTGTGCTTGTGCAGGCGCCGCGCACCGGCCTGCGCACTTTCGAGGATACGCTGGAAGCCAGCCGCGAACGCTGATCCGGCTGTCACAGACAAGGCAAACGCCGCCCCATCGGGCGGCGTTTTGCTTTGCAGGCCGGTCCTTGGTGACATTCTATTGACCACTCTGGCGATAATGTCACGTTGGGTTGGGGATTGTTCCCGATTCAGCGTAAGTTCAGGACTTGGGGGTTCCATGCGTGATGACTGGATTTTCGATGTCCTGGAAGACCTGCACAATTTCGCGCTGACCAACGGCCTGCCTGCCCTTGCGGCACAGATTCACACAGCGCAACAGGTGGCCGAAGCCGAGATTTCGGCCCTTGCGGAAAACGGCGACGAAGCGCGCGGCCGTGCCATGGCAAATGGCGGTGGCAGGCCAAACTGACGCCCTCTCGCCATTGCGGTGCGGCTGGTCTATGGTCCGCCGCATGCAGAAACCCGCACTTCAGTTTTCCGACGATCAGGCCGAAGCCTGGGACCGCGTGGCCGAACGGCTGCGCGGCATGGGGATCGACATCGCGGACGGCACACTGACCCCGCCAGTCGAGGGCAAGAACACCGTTCTGGCAGTGATCGGCAAGGCCGGTTCGGGCAAGACCATGCTGCTGGCCAATCTTTACAAGGCCTTGCAGGATGCCGGGGTGGATATTGTCTCGGGCGATTATGAAGGCAAAAAGCGCAAGGACCGCCGCACGCTGGCAATTCTGGCGCCGACAAACAAGGCCGCTTCGGTGCTGCGGATGCGTGGCGTTCCGGCGACGACGATCCACCGTATCCTCTATACTCCGGTCTATGACCCGCAATACGAATTGATCGCCGAATGGCTGGCGGGAAATGCCAAACGGCCGGAAGTCGAGGGCCTGACCGAACAGGCGCTGGACCGGGCGAAGGCGTTCTACGATCAGGTCGCCTCAATCCCTGGCGCGCTTGCGGCGGCGGGTTTGCGCGGGTCCGATTTCATCAAGGGTTGGAAACGGCGGGAAGAGCCGCTGGACGTGGGGTTCATCGACGAAAGCTCGATGCTCGACGACCGGCAATTCGATGACCTGCGCGAGATCTTCCCTTCGCTGGTGCTGTTCGGTGATCCGGCGCAGCTTGCCCCGGTGGGGCAAAGCGGCCAGATGGTGTTCGACACGCTGGGCGAGCATGCGAAGCTGATGCTCAGCCGTATTCACCGGCAAGCCGAGGGCAACCCGATCCTCGATCTGGCACATGCGCTGGCAGACCCCGATCTGCGCTTCGAAGAGTTCGAGCGCATGGTTGAAAACGCCGCCCGCAGCGATGACCGCGTGATCTGGGCGGAACGTGTGGACAGCGAGATGATGGCGCGCAGCCCGGTGCTGGTCTGGCGCAATGCGACGCGCATCCGTCTCATCAACGCGTTCCGCGCCGTGCATGGCGCGCCGGAAGATGCACTTCTGCCCGGCGAACCACTGATCTGCGACGGCATCGAACTGCCCTTGAAACACCGCAAGAAACGCATTGATCTGGAGGCGCGGGGCCTGATCAAGGGCGCGCAGGTGATCTATCTTGGCCCCGGCACGCGGTCGGGCTTTGCCCGGCTACATGTCATCGGCGCGGAGGAACCGCAACTGTCCGCCGCCTCGATCATCAAGATCGAGAAGCCGGATGAGGAAGAACCCTTCATCCCGCAGGCCGCCACCATGGGTGCGACCTTTCTGCATGGTGCGGCGGTGACCATCCACAAGGCGCAGGGGTCGCAATGGCCCGAGGTGCAGGTCTTTGCCCCCGACCTTTGGGCGGCGGCGCAGGCCGGGCGCACCGAGGCGGGCATTCCGCTGTGGAAACGGCTGGCCTATGTGGCGATCACCCGTGCCGAAAAACGGCTGCACTGGGTGGTGCGCAACCGCCTTGGCCGCCCGCAGGCCCCGCTTGGGGTCGATGATCTTCGCGGCCAGTCGGCCGCGCCGCTCAGCCTCCGCCCGGAGAGCTGAGCGCAAATTTCTTGATCAAGAAATTTGCAAAAGTCTTGCAAGACTTTTGCCCGTCCCCCGCGCTAGTCTCGCGCTGAAAGGAGCCCTTCATGACCTGCGTTTTCGTCCAGTTCCGCTGCACCCCCGGCCAGACCTACAGCGTCGCCACCGCCATCTACGACCGCGAGGTGGTGAGCGAGCTTTATTCGACTTCGGGCGAATATGATCTGATCGCAAAGGTTTACATCCCCGAGGGCGAGGATGTGGGCCATTATCTGTCGGAACGTCTGTTCGACATTCCGGGCATCATGCGCACGCTGACGACGATGACCTTCAAGGCGTTCTGAGGATCAGGAAGGCCGCCCCGGTTGCCCCGGCGGGGTCATCACCGGCTGGACCGGCTCTTCGCTCAGGTCCAGCGTCGCCCAGTCGCGGTCGGTGCCGGTAGGGGGCAGATCACCAGATTTCAGCTTGTCAGCCATATGCGCCTTGGCGATGAAATTCGCGGTGATCGGCGCAGTGAGGAACAGGAACAGCGTGATCAGCAGTTCGTGCCAGCTCACCTCGTTGCGCCAGACAATTGCATGCAGCATCGAGGCGATCAATGCGCCACCAACGCCCAGCGTAGACGCCTTGGTCGGCGCATGCAGCCGGGTCATCAGATCGGGCAGCTTGATCAGACCATAGCTGCCGACAAGGGCAAACACACCTGAAATGACCAGCAGGGCCGCGACAAGAATTTCCGCAAACATCTGTCAGCCCCTCATTCGATGATGTCGCCGCGCAGGATGAACTTCGCATAGGCGACGGAAGACACAAAGCCGGTCATGGCGAAAAGCATGGCAGCCTCGAAATACAGCCCGGTGCCGATCGAAATGCCGTAGATCACGATCAGCGCGATCATGTTCACGACCATCGTATCCAGCGCCAGCACGCGGTCGGGGATCGAAGGCGCGAAGATCACACGCCACAGGCAGATCAGAACACCAATGCCGTAGCAGGCGAAAGCGAAGGTGAGGGCGGCTGCGATCATTCGAAAATCCTCATCAACCGTGTCTCGTAACGCGACTTGATGTCATCGCGGATGGCATCTGCATCGGTGGCGTCAAGACAATGCACCAGAAGCGCGCGGCCATCGGCCGACATATCGGCGGTGACGGTGCCGGGCGTCATGGTGATGGTACCGGCCAGAACCGTGATTGCCTCGGGCGTGCGCAGGTCCAGCGGCACGGTCACCCACAGCGGTTGGATCTGCGACTTCGGCTTGAACAGCACGATCAGCGCGACGGTGATGTTCGACTTCACAATGTCATAGATCACGATCAGCATGAATTCGGCGGCGGCAAGCCAGTTCTTCACCATGGGCCGGTCGGGCCAGTAAGGCGCGGTCAGCAGCGGGATGGCAACCGACAGGATCGCGGCAAAGACGAGGCTGCCCCATTTGAAGTCATTGACCAGCAGCAGCCAGGTCAGGATCAGCAGGGCCGAGAGGCCGGGGTGCGGCAGGAATTTGCGCAACATCTTACTCCGCTCCCAGTTTGTTGGCGGCGATATAGGCGTCGGGGTCGTGCAGCATGCGGGCGGTCTGTTCCAGCCAGCCGGTCGCGGGGCCGGCGGCGATGGTCCAGACGGCGAGTGCCGCCAGCAGCCCGCCCACGGCGGCAAAGGCCAGCGGTTGTGCAGGATGCGTCGGCAGGTCGCCGGGCGTGCCCTGCGATTTCCAGAACAAGGTGGAACCCGCGCGGCTGAAGCCGAGGATCACAAGGAAGGAACTCATCAGGATCGCGCCCCAGACGATCGCCATGTCCGGCCCCCGGGTGGCGTCGAGGATCAGCAGCTTGCCAAGGAAGCCCGAAAGCGGCGGCATCCCGGCGGTGGCGATGGCCGAGGCCATGAAGAACGCGGCCAGCAAGCCGTTCTGGGGCAGGGGGGGCAGCGCCTCGGTCAGCGTACCGGTGCCGCGGCGGCTGATCACCAGATCGGCAATCAGGAACAGCGCGCCGCCTGCCAGCGTCGAATGCACGGCATAGTAAAGCGCGGCAGCCGTCGCCTCGGGGGTGAATTGCGCGACGGCGGTGAACAAGGTGCCCATCGAGGTGATGGCGGCAAAGGCCGCGACCCGCCCCAGATTGCGCGCACCCATCACGCCGAAGGCGCCGACGAACAGCGTGATCAGCGCGGCGGGCAGCAGCAGGTCGGCGAACAGCAGGCCGGTTGCGGGCAGGTCTTCCGGGAAGAACAGGGTATAGCAGCGGATCACCGCATAGGCGCCGACCTTGGTCATCACAGCAAACAGTGCGGCGACCGGGCCCGGCGCCTCGGCATAGGTGGCGGGCAGCCAGAAATGCAGCGGCACCAGCGCACCCTTGATGGCAAAGACCATCAGCAGCATCACACCAGCCGCACGGATCAACGCGAAGTCGCCCTCCGGCAGGCCCGGCAGTTTTGCCGCAAGGTCGGCCATGTTCAGCGTGCCGGTCACCGAATAGATCGTGGCAAGGGCAAACAGGAACAGGGTGGAACCGAGCAGGTTATAGGCCACATACTGCACCCCGGCCTTCAGCCGGTCACGGCCACCGCCGTGGATCATCAGCCCGTAACTGGCGATCAGCAGCACCTCGAAGAACACGAAAAGGTTGAAGGCGTCGCCGGTCAGGAAGGCGCCACAGACGCCCATCAGCTGAAACTGCCAGAGCGCGTGGAAGTGGCGGCCATTGCGATCCCAGCCGGTGCCGATGGCATAAAGCTGCACGACCAGCGCAAGGAAGGCAGTCAGCACCACCATCAGCGCCGAAAGCCGGTCCAGCACCAGCACGATGCCGAAGGGCGCGGGCCAGTCGCCAAGGAAGTAAACCTCGGGGCCGTTCACGGTGGCGCCATGCAGCAGCATGACCGACACGCCCAGCAGCGCCACAGTGGCGGCGGTGGAAAACACCCGCGCCAGATCCAGCGTGGTGCGCAGCACCAGCAGGGTGAAGGCGCCCATGATCGCGGGCAGGACAACCGGAACGATGATCCAGTGGTGCATCACTTGTCATCCTCCGCGAGGTCGATGCGGTCGTCGCCGGATTCGAGGAAAGCCCCCAGCGCCATCATCACGATCACCGCAGTCATGCCGAACGAGATCACGATGGCGGTCAGCACCAGCGCCTGCGGCAGCGGATCGGTGTAGCCCGCGGCGGTTTTCGACAGGATCGGCGGCAGCCCGGTCACGATGCGGCCCGAAGCAAAGATGAAGGCATTGCAGGCATAGGACAGCAGCGCCAGCCCCACGATGACGGGGAAGCTGCGCAGGCGCAGGATCAGATAGATGCCCACGGCGGTCATCAGGCCCACGGCGGAGGCGACAAGGATTTCCATGTTACTTCGCCTCCTCGGCCGCTACGGCGGTCTCGTCTTCAGGATGCACGTCATAGGCTTCGACATTCACGGTCTGGCCCGCGCGGATGGCGATGCGCGACAGCGAGGACAGCGCCAGCATCACCGCGCCCAACACGGTCAGGAACACGCCGAGGTCAAACAGTGCGGCGGTGGCAAGCTCGAACTCCTCAAGTCCCGGCAGGTGGAAATAGCCATAGGCCGAGGTCATGAAGGGCACACCGGCGAACCACGATCCGATGCCAGTGGCGGCGGCGATCAGCACGCCCGCGCCGATCAGGCCGTGATAGTCGATCTTCTGGCGAGCCGCTGTCCAGGCAAAGCCTGAAGCCATGTATTGCATGACCAGCGCAATGGCGACCACAAGGCCCGCAATGAAGCCGCCGCCGGGCACGTTATGGCCGCGCAGGAAGATATAGATCCCCACCATCAGCGCGATGGGCAGCATCATGCGGGTCGCCACCACCATCATCAGCGGGTGACGATCGCCCGCATCGGGGGAATCGCCGACCCAGTTCAGCAGCCTTGTATTGGCCGGACCGGGGCGCAGCAGCGCCTCGGTCAGCGCATAGATCAGCGTGGCGGCGATGCCCAGAACGGTAATCTCGCCAAAGGTATCATAGCCCCGGAAGTCCACGAGGATCACGTTCACCACATTGGTCCCGCCGCCTTCCGTCTTGGAATTGGCAAGGTGGAAATCGGCAATGGTCGGAAAGGCGAAATCGCGGGTCATCAGCGCGTAGATCAGCCCGCCGACCGCCAGACCGCCCGCACCCGCCAGCACCGCATCGCGCAGCTTGCGGCCTGTCGGGCTTTCCGAAGGGGTGTATTTGGGCAGGAAGTTCAGCGCCAGCAGAAGCAGGATCACCGTGGCAACCTCGACCGAGATCTGCGTCAGGGCCAGATCGGGGGCCGAAAGGTAGGCGAAGCCCACGCTGACCACGAGGCCGATCACCCCCACCAGAACCAGCGTCAGAAGGCGTTGCCGGTGCAGGGCGGCCACGGCGACCGTGGCAGCCATCAGGGCCAGCCAGCCGATTGCCGCGACCGGCTCGATCTCCATCAACGGGCGGGTGCCGGGGGTGTGGCTGCCGCTGAAGAAGGCATAGGCGCCGACGGCGACGATGGTGGCGGTGGCCGCCCCCAGATAGTCGCCCAGCCGTCCGGTGTGCAGGGCGCGGGTCAGCATTCCGGCCAGCCGGGCCAGCGGCTCGATGATCGCGTCGAAGATGCGCTTGGCCTCGGGGCGCGGGCTGGCGAGCCAGATCCGGTCCAGCGCGCCATGCAGGCCCAGAAGCATCAGACCGCCACCGATGGCCGCCAGCGACATCCACAGCGCCGGGCTTTCCAGCCCGTGCCAGTGCTTGATATGAGCCTGCACGCCCTCGCCTGTCACCGCGCCGGCGGCCGCATCGACCAGCCATGCGGCGAAGGTCATCGGCATCAGCCCGATCAGCACCACCAGAACCGCCAGCAGGGCAGGGGCCGCCCACATGCCGAAGCCGGGATCATGCGGCTTGTGCGGATAATCGTCGCGCACCGGGCCAAGGAAGGTATGGGCGATCAGCCGGAAGGAATAGGCGACCGAGAACAGCGCCCCGATCACCGCCAGCGCCGGGATGACCCAAGGGGCGGTATGGGCGGCTTCCTCCAGCATCATCTCCTTGGACAGGAAGCCGTTGAAGGGCGGAATGCCCGCCATTGACAGCCCCGCCACCGTGGCGATGGTGAAGGTGACGGGCATCAGGTGCCGCAGCCCGCCCAGCCGCTTGATGTCGCGGGTATGGGCCTCGTGATCGACGATGCCGGCCGACATGAACAGCGCCGCCTTGAAAGTGGCGTGGTTGATGATGTGGAACACCGCGACCGTTGCCGCCGCCTTGGTGCCAAAGCCCAGCAGCATGGTGATCAGGCCCAGATGCGACACGGTGGAAAACGCGAGCAACGCCTTCAGGTCATCCTTGAAGAAGGCGATCTTGGCGGCCATGACCATGGTGAACAGCCCGGCCGATGTCACGATCCAGAACCATTCCGGCGTGCCCGCCAGCACCGGCCACATGCGCGCCATCAGGAAGATGCCCGCCTTCACCATGGTCGCCGAATGCAGATAGGCCGAAACCGGGGTGGGGGCGGCCATGGCATGCGGCAGCCAGAAGTGGAACGGGAACTGCGCCGATTTGGTAAAGGCGCCCAAGAGGATCAGGATCAGCGCCGGCAGATACCAGTCGCTTGCCTGAATCTCGGCCTTGTGTTGCAGGATCACCGTCAGGTCATAGCTGCCGACGATATTGCCAAGGATCAGCATGCCCGCAATCATCGCCAGCCCGCCGCCCCCGGTGACGGTCAGCGCCATGCGCGCGCCCTGGCGCCCCTCGGGCAGGTGTTTCCAGTAGCCGATCAGCAGAAAGGACGACAGCGAGGTCAGTTCCCAGAAGACCAGCAGCAACAGGATGTTGTCCGACAGCACGATCCCCACCATCGCGCCCTGAAACAGCATGAGATAGGTGTAGAACTGCCCCATCGGATCGCGCGGCGACAGGTAGAAGCGCGCGTAAAGGATGATCAGCAGCCCGATCCCGAGGATCAGACCTGCGAACAGCAGGCCCAGCCCGTCAAGGAAGAAGGTTGCGTTCAGACCCAAGGCTGGCAACCAGTCGATCCGGGTCTGGATCGCCTCGCCGCGCAAGACGGCGGGGATATGCAGAAGCAGTCCCACAAGGGCAAGAAGCGTGACTGATCCGGTGACCGTGGCGCAGGCATTGCGCCCCGCACGGATCAGGAGACCGGGGAGGAGCGCGCCGAGAAATGGCAGCGCAGCGATCAAGGCAAGTGACATACCGGGGGCGTTCCGTCTTTGGCCGTTCTCGGGCGTCGTGTCTGGTCGGGCTGGCTTTGGCCCTATATGGGCCAAATACCGGGTGGAGCAAGCATTTCCGGGCCAGAAACCGTTTCACGGGCCGGGATTTCCGCATGATTGCGCCATCATCGCCCCACGAGGCCGGTCTGCCTAGCCCTCGGTCAATACCGCACCCTGTTCGAGCAGATAGCGTTGTGCAAGGGGAATCGCCGCCGCACCCAGCGCACGGGCCTCGGGGCCAATGGTGCCTTCGCGGATCTGCGGCGGGTCGATGCCTTGCAGGTCCATGCGATGAAGTGCCGCATGGGTGCGCCGGGTGATCTCGGCCCGGATTTCGGGGGGCATCCAGCCGTCGATCAGCACCGCCCCCAGTTCCAGCAGCGCCGAGGCGCTGATGATGGCCGCCGCCAGCCCTTCGGCGGCTTCGGTCATCCAGTCGTCCAGAATGGTGGGGCTGACATGCCAGGGCGCGGGGTTCTCCCACAGATGGGCGGAGTCCTCGCCTGCGGCCTCCATCGCGGCGGCGAGGCTCGACAGCGAGGCGATGGTCAACAGCCGCCGCATCCGCCCGTCGCGCCCCGGCACCAGCATCGGCCCGACGCCCGCGGCATTGCCGCTGCGCCCGGTGAACAACTGCCCGTTGATCACCAGACCGCCGCCAATGAAATAGCCGAAGTAGAAATACAGAAAGTCGTTCGGCTTTTCGCCGGTGCCGAAAACCAGTTCGGCCCCGCAGGCTGCGGTGGCGTCGTTCTGCACGCTGGCAGGAAGGCCGGTCGCCGCTGCCAGTTCCGCCGCGATGTCGATGCGGCGCCAGGCATCCATTTCGGCCTGTGGCGCGCCAATGAACTGAACCCAGCTCCACAGTTGGAAGGGCATGGCGACGCCCATTCCGGCAACACGGTCGCGCAGGGTTTCGGGCAGGGTGGCGCAGAGCGCGGGCACCGCTTCGGCGGCGAAGGCCAGCACCTGATCGGGGGTCGGATAGCGATAGACCCGCCGCCGGGTGGCGCGCACCTTGCCGGTGAAATCCACAAGGCTCAGGTCAGCCGACCGCCGACCGATCTTCAGACCCAGAAAGAAGGCGCCGTCCGCCGCCAGCGACATCGGCACCGAGGGTTGGCCGATCCTGCCGCGCACGGGCTCGCCCCGCGCCAGCAACCCGTCCTGTTCCAGCGCGCGCATGATCACCGACACGGTTTGCGCCGACAGGCCGGTGATGCGCGCGATGTCTGATTTTGCCAGTGCGCCATGCTGGCGCAGCAGGCTCAGGACAAGGCGTTCGTTATGGGCCCGCATGCCGGACTGGTTGGACCCGCGCGTGCCCGGCTCGGGAAACGACCGTTCGGTGGCTGTGGTCACATGCGGCACGTCCGTCTCCTATTGATCCCCGCCGCTCTGGCCTTGATGGGCAGCTGGGCGCGTTTGCGGGCCGATCACACCCTTACGCAGTATCACATTGCCGTATAGCTCCGGCTCGCCGGTGGCAATGATCGCATAGGCGCCGCGGATGCGCGGATACAGCGCTGCGCCCGCCAGCGGTTGCACCGCGTGTCCCGGTGCCAGGGCGGCGCAGGCCGCGTCGATGCGGTGATGGATCTCGCCCGCCTGAACCGGGTCGTTGTTCAGCGCGGCGCGAAGGATCGGGGCAGGGACATCGCGGTCCAGCGGCAGCACAGCCAGAATGGCCGACAGCACATCAATCATTCCGTGCCCGTCTGCGCGGATCAGCCGCTGCGCATGGCTTTGCGCAGGGTAATTGGCATCGACCAGCGCAATCTCGTCGCCATGCCCCATCGCGCGTAGGGCAGAAAGCATTTCGGGCCCAAGCAGGGCGGGCAGACCGATCAGCATGGAATTTCCCCCTCCTGGGGGCGGTTTGCCCGAGTCATGGGCGGAATGTGAATGGTATCCCCAGAGTGGAGGGAAGGCAGGTTGACTGTCAATATTAAATCAGACTGATTTATTTATCTTGACCCGCCGCCGGGAATCAGGCTTTCTATGCCCATCGCAGCGAGTGAGAGGCGCTGTGTTCGCTTCGGCAACAGGGGGCGCAATGCCCCGTCCCTGGGAGGAACAGACATGAAATTCAAGACCAAGGCCCTTGCGGGCGCAGCCGCGATTGCCCTGATGTCGGCGGCTCCGGCCATGGCAGAGGGCGTTTCGGCCTGCCTGATCACCAAGACCGACACCAACCCCTTCTTTGTGAAGATGAAGGAAGGCGCCGAGGCCAAGGCGGCCGAACTGGGCGTGACGCTGAAATCCTATGCCGGCAAGATCGACGGCGACCATGAAAGCCAGGTTGCGGCGATCGAGGCCTGCGTGGCCGATGGCGCCAAGGGCATCCTGCTGACCGCCTCGGACACCAAGGCCATCGTCGATGCGGTGAAGGCTGCCCGCGACGCCGGCGTCCTGGTCATCGCGCTGGACACGCCGCTTGACCCGATCGACGCCGCCGATGCCACCTTCGCCACCGACAACTTCCGTGCCGGCCTGCTGATCGGCGAATGGGCCAAGGCCACGCTGGGCGACAAGGCCGCCGAGGCCAAGATCGCCATGCTGGATCTCGCCATCTCGCAACCCTCGGTCGACGTGCTGCGCGATCAGGGCTTCCTGCAGGGCTTCGGCGTCGACCTTGCCGACCCGAACAAGTGGGGCGATGAAAGCGATGCCCGCATCATCGGCAACGAAGTCACCTCGGGGAACGAGGAAGGCGGCCTGAAGGGCATGGAAGCGCTGCTGACCAAAGACCCGGACATCAACGTCGTCTACACGATCAACGAACCCTCTGCCGCCGGGGCCTATGAGGCGCTGAAGGCCGTGGGGCGTGAAAAGGACGTGCTGATCGTTTCGGTCGATGGCGGCTGCCCCGGCGTTGCCAATGTCAAGGATGGCGTGATCGGCGCCACCTCGCAGCAATACCCGCTGCTGATGGCATCGCTTGGCATCGAGGCGATTGCGAAATATGCCGCAGACGGCACCAAGCCCGCGCCCTCCGAAGGCAAGGACTTCTTCGATACCGGCGTGGCGCTGGTGACCGACAAGCCGGTGGACGGCGTTGAATCGATCGACACCGCCAAGGGCACGGAACTGTGCTGGGGCTGATTGCCCGGCATTGATCCAAAACCCGAAAACCCTGAAACTGACCTCCAGGGGCGGCCAAGCGCCGCCCTTGTCGCAAGCGCGTCCGGGCAAACCGGGCGGGGCAAAGGGGGAATGACATGACATCCGACGCCAAGGCTGCGACGACCTTTGAAGAGGGGCTGAAAGGCGCCTCGGAAAAGGTCGCCGAATTCCACGACGACAAGACCGCCCTGAAACGCATCCAGCACTGGCTGCACCAGACGCCCTCGGCCGTGCCGATGATTGTTCTGGTGGTGGCGCTGGTGATCTTCGGGGTCCTGTCGGCCAATTTCTTCAAACCGACCACGCTTTCGACCATCCTGCAACAGATTGCCATTGTGGGCATTCTGGGCTGCGCGCAATCCATCGTCGTGCTGACGGCGGGGATCGACCTGTCGGTCGGCGCCATCGCGGTGTTTTCCTCTGTCCTTATGGGCCAGATGACTTTCCGCTACGGGATACCTGCGCCGCTGGCCATCCTGATCGGGCTGGCGCTCGGCACCGCGATGGGCTTCATCAACGGATGGCTGGTGGCCAAGGTGAAGCTGCCACCCTTCATCGTGACGCTGGGCACCTGGCAGATCCTGCTGGCCTCGAATTTCATCTTCTCGGCGAACGAGACCATCCGGTCGTCGGACATTGCCGCGCAGGCCCCGGCGCTGCAATTCTGGGGCAATGCGATCCAGCCGGGCGGGGTGAAGGTGCTTTACGCCGTGTTCCTGATGATCGCGCTGGTGGCGATCATGGCCTATGTGCTGCGCCATACCGCCTGGGGCCGCCATGTCTATGCCGTGGGCGATGATCCTGATGCGGCGGAACTGGCGGGCGTGCAGACCAAGCGCATCCTGATACAGGTCTATGCTTTGGCCGGGCTGTTCTGCGCCATCGCAGGCTGGGTGATGATCGGCCGCTTCGGCTCCGTCTCTCCTACCGCCTCGACCGGGCAGTTGGGCAACATCCAGTCCATCACCGCCGTGGTGATCGGGGGGATCAGCCTCTTCGGCGGGCGCGGCTCCATCGTCGGCATGTTCTTCGGCGCGCTGATCGTGGGCGTCTTTGAAATGGGCCTGCGCCTTGTCGGCACCGACCCGCAATGGACCTTCTTCCTGATCGGCGTGCTCATCATCTTCGCCGTGGCCGTGGACCAGTGGATCAGAAAGGTATCGGCATGACGCAAGAACCTCTTCTCAAGGCGCGTGGTCTGGTCAAACGCTATGGCAAGGTAACCGCGCTCGACAACTGCGACTTCGATCTGATGCCGGGCGAGATTCTGGCGGTGATCGGCGACAATGGTGCGGGGAAATCCTCGCTCATCAAGGCGCTGTCGGGGGCGGTGCAGCCCGACGAAGGCGAGATCACGCTGGATGGCAAGCCCGTCCGGTTTGAAAGCCCGCTTGAGGCGCGCGCGCATGGCATCGAATGCGTCTATCAGACGCTGGCCATGTCGCCCGCGCTGTCCATCGCCGACAACATGTTCATGGGCCGCGAATTGCGCAAACCCGGCCTCATGGGCAGCCTGTTCCGCCAGCTTGACCGCCCTGCGATGGAAAAATTCGCCCGCGCCAAGCTGAACGAGCTCGGGTTGATGACGATCCAGAACATCAACCAGCCGGTCGAAACGCTTTCGGGTGGCCAGCGGCAGGGGGTTGCGGTGGCACGGGCGGCGGCTTTCGGCTCGAAAGTCGTGATCCTTGACGAGCCCACCGCCGCGCTGGGCGTCAAGGAAAGCCGCCGCGTGCTGGAGCTGATCCGCGATGTCCGCGCGCGGGGTATCCCGATCATCCTGATCAGCCACAACATGCCGCATGTGTTCGAGGTGGCGGATCGCATCCATATTCACCGGCTGGGCCGCAGGCTCTGCGTCATCAAGCCGGGCGATTACAGCATGTCGGATGCGGTGGCCTTCATGACCGGGGCCAAGCTGCCCGATGGCGTGAGCGAGGACGCATGATGATGCCGGCCGCGCTGGCCGACGAGATCCGCCGCAGGGCGGCAGGGCGGGGGCGGTTCATCACCGCCCTCGCCGGTCCGCCGGGGGCGGGCAAATCCACCCTGTCCGAGGCGCTGGTTGCGGCGCTGGGCGAAGGTGCCCGCGTGGTGCCGATGGATGGTTTTCATCTGGACAACCGGGTGCTGGAGGCGCGGGGGCTTCAGGTGCGCAAGGGCTGCCCGGAAAGCTTTGATGCCTTGGGCTTCGTGCATCTGGTGCAGCGGTTGCGGGCCGAACCTGAGGTGGTCATTCCCACCTTCGACCGCAGACTGGATCTTGCACGCGCAGGGGGCGATGTGGTGCGGCCTGACGACCGGCTGCTGATCGTCGAGGGCAATTACCTGCTGCTGGACGAAGCGCCCTGGTCTGATGCACGGCCCTGCTACGACCTGACCGTCGCGCTGGACGTGCCGGAGGCCGAGCTGGAGCGTCGTCTGGTCCAGCGTTGGCTTGACCATGGGTTCGCGGCGGAACAGGCCCGCGACAAGGCGCTGTCGAATGACATCCCGAATGCCCGCCGCGTGCTGCGCGACAGTGCGCAGGCGGAAATCGTGATCCGGTCCTGACGCCGGGGTGGCTTGCCACTGCCCCGCCCCGCGCCCCATAAGGAGGCAAACGGAGGGACAGGATGGCGCCGGAACTGCGGATCATGTGGGAAGACTGGGCAGACCGGAGCCTGCCGCTGCCCGCCTATGAAACCCCCGGCGCGGCGGGGGCCGACATCCGCGCCAACCTGCCGCCGGATCAAAGGGACACAGGCATCACCCTGCAACCGATGCAGCGGCTCATCGTGCCGACCGGCCTCCGCGTCGAGATCCCCGAAGGGTTTGAAATGCAAATCCGCCCCCGCTCGGGTCTTGCTCTGAAACACGGCATCACCCTGCCCAATACCCCCGGCACCATCGACAGCGACTATCGTGGTCCGCTGGGGGTGGCGCTGGTCAATCTGGGCGCTGACCCCTACACCGTGCAGCATGGTGACCGCATCGCGCAGATGATCGTGGCGCCGGTGGTGCAGGTGCGCATGGTGATGGTTGAAGCACTGGGCGAGACCGCGCGCGGTGCCGGCGGCTTCGGATCGACCGGGCGGCGCTGATGCTGGCGGTCCTCGCGGCTTTTGTGGCGGTCTGGGTCATTGGTGGCCTCATGGGCGCTTCGCCCCGCGCGCGGGGCGGGATGATCACTGCCATTTGGGCACTGGTGGTGCTGTCGCTGTTGATCCTGCCGGAAGGTGGCTTGCGGGCGGGTCTTGGCGATTTGCGGCTCTGGCTGGTGCTGGGCGGTGTTGCTGGCCTGACGCTGGCCTATCGTCGGGGTCTGGGCGCGCTGCGGGAAAGGGCGAAACCGATGGAAGAGGCAAAACCGCAGGGAACGTTCCGCGAGGCAGAGCTGAACCGCTATGCCCGCCACATCCTGCTGCGCGAGATCGGCGGGCCGGGGCAGAAGCGGCTGAAGGCCGCGAAGGTGCTGGTGATCGGGGCAGGGGGGCTTGGCAGTCCGGTCTGCCTTTACCTCGCCGCCGCCGGGGTCGGGGTGATCGGCGTCGTCGATGATGACACGGTGGACAGCTCCAACCTGCAACGCCAGATCATCCACCGCGATCAGGGCATCGGCATGCCCAAGGTCCATTCCGCAGCGGAGGCCATGCGCGCGCTGAACCCGTTCATCGAGGTGCGCCCCTATCAGCGCCGGCTGGACGAGGACAGTGCCGCCACGCTGTTTGCAGAATATGACCTGATCCTCGATGGCACCGACAATTTCGACACCCGTTACATGGTGAACCGCGTGGCGGCGGAACTGGGCAAGCCCCTGATTGCCGGGGCGATCACGCAATGGGAAGGCCAGATCTCGCTTTACGATCCGGCGCGCGGAGCGCCCTGTTATCAATGTGTTTTCCCCGAACGCCCCGCCCCCGGCATGGTGCCGACCTGCGCCGAGGCAGGCGTGGCGGCACCCCTGCCGGGCGTCATCGGCTCCATCATGGCGATGGAAGCGGTGAAGCATCTGACCGGCGCGGGGCGGACACTGGCCGGACGGCTGATGATCCATGATGCGCTTTATACTGAAACACGGATCATCGGTATCAAACCGCGCCCCGATTGCCCGGTCTGCGGAAATCTGCACAGCTGAGCCTGCATGGATATAATAAGCATGCTTACCTTCTTTGATTGAATGCTAAGCATGCTTATTATATGCATGCTGCATGACCTATCGCATCGACCGACTCGCCCAGCTTCTGCATGACGCCTCGCGCGCCTTGCGCCGGGAATTTGCGGCGCGCACCACCGAACACGGATTGTCCGCAACGCAATGGCGGCTGCTTGGCTCTGTCCTGCGCGACGGGCCGATGACGCAGGCCGCGCTGGCTGATCGGCTGGATGTCGAACCGATCAGCGTGTCGCGGCTGGTGGACCGGATGGAACAATCCGGCTGGGTGCGGCGCGAAGCCGATCCCGACGACCGCCGCTGCCGCATTGTGGTGCCCAGCGACAAGGCGCAGGCCATTGCGCCGGGCGTGCGCCAGATCGTCGAGGAGGTCACGGAAGAGGCCATGACTGGCCTGCCCGATGAAACCCGCCGCGCGCTGCACGCGGCCCTCGTGTCGATCATCGACACGCTGAACCGAAATCCTCTGTCGATCATCGACACGCCGAACCGAAATCCTGCGGATGCTCCGTCGTCCGCCGCCGTATGTGAGAAGACCGATGAGTGATCTGCCGACCGACCTGCCTGTCGAAGAACCGACCGGGGCCGCTGCCCCGGCTGCTGCTCCTGCCGTGAAGAAGCCGCGCAGCAAACTGCGCATGATGTTTCTGATGTTTGCGGTACCGCTGGCACTTGCCGGGGGGGCAGGGGCGTGGTGGTTTACCGGCGGTCGTTACGAATCCACCGAAAACGCCAACCTGCATCAGGCCCGCGTCTCCATCGCGCCGGTGATTGGCGGGCGGGTTGTCGATGTGGCGGTCAGCGAATTGCAGACGGTCCACAAGGGCGACCTGCTGTTTCAGGTGGACCCGGAGCCTTACCGGCTGGCGCTGGCGCAGGCCGAGGCGGCGCTGGATGGCGCGCGGGTGCAGGTGGAACGGCTGAAGGCCGCATATGATCAGGCCGAAGCGCAGGAAAAGCTGGCCCGCGATGACGCGGCTTTCCAGCAAAGCGAACTCGCCCGGCAGGAGGCGCTGTCGCGCAAGGGCGTCAGCCGCGAAAGCGATCTGGATTCTGCCCGCCATGCCGCAAAGCAGGCCGCCGAACAGGCTTCGGTGGCCGAGGTGAATGTCTCTGCCGCCCGCGCGGCACTGGGCGGGGCGCCGGATGCCGCAACCGACGCGCACCCCACCGTCCGCGCGGCCCTGGCCGAGCTGGACCGCGCCCGCTACAACCTTGACCAGACTCGGGTGATCGCCCCGGCGGATGGCGTGATCTATCAGGCGGCCTCGTTCCGCCCCGGTGCCATGGTTTCGGCCGGGCAATCGGTCTTCGCGCTTGTCGAGACCGGCGATTTGTGGGTCGAGGCGAATTTCAAGGAAACCCAACTGGAAGGCATCGGTGTCGGTCAGGAGGCCGAGATCAGCTTTGATATGGCGCCGGGCCGCAAGTTCGCCGGGAAGGTCGAGGCGATCGGCGCGGGCACCGGGGCGGAATTCTCGTTGCTGCCCGCGCAGAACGCCACCGGCAACTGGGTCAAGGTGACCCAGCGCATTCCCGTGCGCATCCGGCTGGATGACCCGGAGGCGGCGGCTGGCCTGTCCTCGGGGCTCAGCGCCGAGGTGACGGTGGATACCGGGCGCGAACGCGGTCCGCTGTTCGCGGCGCTGGCGGGCGAGTGATGCCATGCAGACCGCTGAAACCCATCCCGAGGTCAGGCACCGCGGGCTGATCACGCTTGCCATCATGCTGGCGACGATCATGCAGGTGCTGGACACGACTATCGCCAATGTGGCGCTGCCCTCGATGACGGGCGACCTTGGTGCCTCGCAGGATACGATCACCTGGGTGCTGACCAGCTATATCGTCGCCGCCGCCATCATGACGCCGGTCACAGGCTGGCTGTCCGACCGGCTGGGCAAGCGCGAGCTGTTCCTGATTTCCATTGTCGGCTTCGTCGTCACCTCCATCGCCTGCGGTCTGGCCTGGAGCCTGCCCTCCATGGTGGTGTTCCGCCTGTTGCAGGGCGTGTTCGGCGCCGCCATCGTGCCGCTGTCGCAAACCTTTCTGCTGGACATCAACCCGCGCGAAAAGGCCGGGCAGGCCATGGCGCTGTGGGGGGCGGGGATCATGGTCGGGCCGATCATCGGGCCGACGCTGGGTGGCTGGCTGACCGAAAGCTACAACTGGCGCTGGGTGTTTCTCGTCAACCTGCCGGTTGGCGCGCTGGCTTTGGCTGGCTGCCTGCTTTACCTGCCGCGCGTGCCGCGCCGTCCGCGCGCCTTCGACATGCCGGGCTTTGCCCTGCTGTCGCTGGCCATAGGGTCGCTGCAACTGATCCTTGACCGGGGCGGCGAGGTGGACTGGTTCTCCTCGGGCGAGATCTGGATCTATTCCATCGTTTCGGCCGCGACCTTCTGGATGTTCGTCGTCCATATCCTGCATGCCGAGAAACCCTTTCTTGACCCCCGCATGTTCGCCGACCGCAATTTCGTGACCGGCCTCGTGTTCATCTTCATCGTGGGCATCATCCTGCTGGCGAGCCTTGCGCTGCTGCCGCCGATGCTGTCGCGGATCTTTGGCTATCCGGTCATCACCACCGGCCTTGTGATGGCCCCGCGCGGGGTGGGGACGATGATTTCCATGCTGCTGGTCGGTCGTCTGGTGCGCCATGTCGATGCGCGGCTGCTGGTCATCGCGGGCCTCAGCCTCACCGCGATCTCGCTGTGGGAAATGACGGGCTTCAGCCCCCAGATGGATGCCTTCCCGGTGATCCGCTCGGGCGTGGTGCAGGGGCTGGGCCTTGGCCTTGTGTTCGTGCCCTTGTCCACCATCGCCTTTTCGACGCTGGAGCCGCGCTTCCGCGCCGATGCGACCAGCCTGTTCAGCCTTGTGCGCAATATCGGGTCGAGCATCGGGATTTCCATCGTCTCGACCATGCTGACCCGTAATATCCAAGTGAACCATGCCGAGCTTGGCGCCTTCATCAATCCGTTCAATCCCGCGCTCTGGGCCTACAGCCCGGCGGCAGCCAGCGGTAACACCACCGCGCTGTTGAGCATGGATGCGCTGGTGAACGTGCAGGCGGCGATGGTGGCCTATATCGACGATTTCTGGCTGATGATGTGGGTCTCTCTGGCCGCCGTGCCCCTGGCCCTGATCCTGCGCCGCCCGTCGATGGCGAAGGTCTGAGCTCTCCTGCCGCCCTTGCCTCTGCCGGGCGGGGGCGGCATAGTCCGGCAAATGCTCTGTGACAGGGAGTTTGTCCGATGAAACCGACTGCCGTTCTGGCCGGCCTTGCGCTTGCCCTTTCCGCCACCGTCGCCCTGGCAGAAGGGCTGCCCGATCTGGGCGGGCGGGCTGTCACGGTGGTGACGGAAAACGCCTATCCTCCGCTTCAGTTCATTAACGGTGACGGGCAGGCCGTGGGCTGGGAATATGACGCCATGGCGGAAATCGCCAAACGTCTGAACATGACCGTCACCTATGAAAACACCAGTTGGGACGCGATGATCCCCGCTGTTTCGGGCGGGCAGTATGACATCGGCATGACCGGCATCACCATCCGCGACGACCGCAAGGAACAGGTGGATTTCTCGGACCCCTACATGCGGTCGGAAATGGTGATGATGGTGCGTGGCGACGAGGCACGCTTTACCGATGCGGCGTCGTTTGCCGCGAACGACGATCTGCTGATGGCGGCGCAGCCGGGCACCACGCCTTTCTATGTCGGCGTCTATGAGGTGCTGGACGGCAACGAGGCCAATCCCCGCATCAAGATGTTCGAAACCTTCGGTGCCGGGGTCGAGGCGCTGCGCGCGGGCGATGTCGATCTGGTGCTGACCGATGGCACCAGCGGCAATGGATATGTCGCGGCCTCGGATGGCGGGCTGAAGATCGTGGGCGAGAAACTGGGGGCCGAGGATTTCGGCTTCATTTTCCCCAAGGACTCGGACCTCGTGGCGCCGGTCAATGCGGCGATTGCCGCGATGAAGGCGGATGGCACGATGTCGGCCCTGGACAAGAAGTGGTTCCTTGACTTCAAGATGGGGCAATAAGCGCCCCTGATGGCCGCAAAGACCCCGGAGCAGGATTTTCCCTGGTGGCTCGTCGTGCTGGGCGCGACGGGCCTTTGGCTGTTTTATGAGGTCTGGTCCAGCCCGGTCTATGCCCAGATCATGCAGAAGCTGGTGAAGGGCATCGGCATCACCCTGATGGTGACAGTGGTGGCCTTCCTGTCCGCCGCCGTGCTGGGCCTCTTGCTGGCGGTGGGGGCGGGGTCGAAGCGGCTGGTGATCCGGCAGGCGGTGCGGCTTTACACCGAGATCGTGCGAGGTGTGCCGATCATCGTCTTGCTGCTCTACGTCGCCTTCGCCGCCGTGCCTGCGCTGGTGGCGGCATGGAACTGGGCGGGTTTGCCGGAAATCCGCGCCCGCGATGTCTCGCTTCTGTGGCGGGCGGTGATCGCGCTGACCATCGCCTATTCCGCCTTTCTGGCCGAAGTATTCCGCGCTGGCCTGGCCTCGGTTGAGCGCGGGCAGATCGAGGCCGCGATGGCACTGGGGCTGAACGGTTGGCAGCGGTTCCGCCTGATCGTGTTTCCGCAGGCCTTCCGCACCATCCTGCCGCCCTTGGGCAATGATTTCGTGGCCATGGTGAAGGATTCAAGCCTTGTCAGCGTGCTGGGCGTCGCCGATGTGACGCAGCTTGCCAAGGTCACCTCGGCCGGGAATTTCCGCTATTTCGAAACCTATAATGCGGCGGCGCTGATCTATCTCACGCTGACCGTCAGCGCCTCACTGGCGCTGCGGCGGCTGGAGCGGCACCTGCGCGGGCGCGATACACGATAGGGCGAGCGCATCTGGACCTTGGCGGCGGGGCTGATAGGCTCTGCGCCAAAGGAGATTTGCCGATGACCAACCCGCTGCTTGCCCCCTGGGAGGGGCCGTTTGAACTGCCGCCGTTCGACGCGATCCGCGATGAGGATTTTGCGCCTGCTTTTGAGGCCGGTCTGACCGAGGCCCGCGCGGCGATTGCCGCAATTGCCGGGAACGCCGAGGCCCCGAGTTTTGCCAATGTGATCGAGGCGCTGGAACTGGCGGAAGGCACGCTCGACCGGGTGGCGGGGGTGTTTTACAACCTCGCCGGAGCCGATAGCACCGACGCGCGCGAGGCGCTGATGCGCGATCTGGCGCCGAAGATGAGCGCGTTTTCGTCCGAGGTCACCAATAACAAAGCGCTGTTTTCCAAGGTGGAAACCCTGTGGCAGGGGCGCGAGGCGCTGGGCCTGACTGCCGAACAGGCGCGTGTGCTGGAGCTTTACCGCCAGATGTTCGTGCGTTCCGGCGCGCTGTTGGACGGTGCCGAGGCCGAACGCCTGACGGTAGTGAAATCGCGCCTCGCCGTGCTGGGCACGCAGTTCAGCCAGAACATTCTGGCGGAAGAGCGCACATGGTTCATGGAACTGGCCGAGGCGGATCTGGAAGGCCTGCCCGATTTCGCCGTGGCGGCAGCGCGGGCGGCGGGCGCCGAAAAGGGCGTGGCGGGGCCGGTCATCACCACCAGCCGTTCGCTCATCGTGCCCTTCCTGCAATTCTCTCCCCGCCGCGCCTTGCGCGAAAAGGCCTACGAGGCCTGGGTGGCGCGCGGCGCCAATGGCAATGACCATGACAACCGCGCCATTGCGGCGGAAATCCTGAAGCTGCGCGAAGAGCGGGCGCATCTTCTGGGCTATGCGAGCTTTGCCGATTTCAAGCTGGAACCGGAAATGGCCAAGACCCCGGCCGCCGTGCGCGACCTGCTGCTGCGGGTCTGGGCGCCCGCGCGCGCCAAGGCCGAGGCGGATGCCAAGGTGCTGGAGGCGATGCTGCATGCCGATGGCATTGCGGGCCCGCTGGAGCCATGGGACTGGCGCTATTATTCCGAAAAGCGCCGCAAGGCCGAACATGATCTGGATGAGGCGGCGCTGAAACCCTATCTGAGCCTTGAGGCGATGATTTCTGCCTGTTTCGACTGCGCCAACCGGCTGTTCGGGCTGGAGTTTCACGCGCTGGACGTGCCGATGTATCACCCGGACGCAAGGGCGTGGGAGGTGACGCGCAAGGGTCAGCACGTTGCGGTGTTCATCGGCGATTACTTCGCGCGCGGGTCCAAACGCTCGGGCGCCTGGTGTTCGGCGATGCGCAGCCAGAAACGGCTGGGGCAGGATGTGCGGCCGATCGTGGTGAATATCTGCAACTTCGCCAAGGGTGACCCGGCGCTGCTGTCCTATGACGATGCGCGCACCTTGTTCCATGAATTCGGCCATGCGCTGCACCAGATGCTGTCGGATGTGACCTATGGTTTCATCAGCGGCACCAGCGTGGCGCGCGATTTTGTGGAACTGCCGAGCCAGCTTTACGAACATTGGCTGGAAGTGCCCGAAGTGCTGGAAACCCACGCAAAGCACTGGCAGACCGGCGAGGCGATGCCTGCCGATATGCTGAAACGGCTGCTGGACGCGGGCACCTACGATCAGGGCTTCGCCACGGTAGAATTCGTGGCCTCGGCCATGGTCGATCTGGCGTTTCACGAAGGCGCAGCGCCCGCCGATCCGATGCAGAAACAGGCCGAGGTTCTGGCCGAACTGGGCATGCCGCATGCGATCCGCATGCGCCACGCCACGCCGCATTTCGCGCATGTGTTTTCCGGCGACGGCTATTCCTCGGGCTATTACAGCTACATGTGGTCCGAGGTGATGGATGCTGACGCTTTCGCGGCGTTTGAGGAAACCGGCGATGCCTTCGATCCCGAAACGGCGGCGAAGCTGGAAAGATTCATTCTTTCGGCCGGTGGCTCGCGTCCGGCGGAGGAGCTGTATCTGGAATTCCGCGGCCGGATGCCGGGGGTTGAGGCGCTGCTGAAAGGGCGCGGGCTTCTGGACGTGGCCTGAGGGCAGCAGTCGTCTTTTGAGTATTTTTGCAAGAAGCAAGACCCGGTGATGCGCAGGTGTCAGCGGGTCTTGCGCAAGGTGCTGGGCGGGGCACCGAATTTCAGCGTGAAGGCGCGCGTCAGGGTGGCGGCGCTGGAAAAGCCGGTGCGCAATGCGATTTCGGTCAACGGGTGGCGGGTGTCGATCAACAGCCGCCGGGCGGCCTGCAAGCGCAGGCCAAGCGCGTGGGCGGCGGGCGAGAGACCAAGGTTTTCGCGGAACAATTGCTCCAGCCGACGGGGGGAGAGGCCAAGCGCGGCGGCAGTCTCGGCCGCTGTTTCAGGGCTGTCGAGCCGCGCCTCCATCCGGGCGATGGCGCGGGCGACGCGGGCGTCGAGCCTCGGGTCCGGGCGGGTGGCGGTGATCTGCGGCTCGGTGCCGGGGCGCGGGGTGGTGACGAAGCTGGCCGCGACCTGAAGCGCCGTGGCCGGACCATGACGCGAGCGGATCAGGTGCAGCATCAGGTCGGCGGCGGGCGCCGCACCGCCGGCGGTGAAATAGCGCCCCGAAAGGGTGAAGCGGTCGGGCGTCACCTCGATTTCGGGGAAGGCGGCGGCGAAATCCTCCAGATCTTCCCAATGCACGGTGGCACGTTGGCCGTTGAGCAACCCGGCGCGCGCCAGCACCCAGCCACCGGCGTCGATGCCGCCAAGCGCACGAAAGCGCGGGGCGATCCGGCGCAGATCGCGCAGGAGCGGTTTGGTGGTGACTTCGGATTGCCGGTAACCCGCGATGACGATCAGCACATCGGCCCCTTCGGCGCTGGCCAGCGCGCCCGACGAGGGCAGCTCGATCCCGCAGGTCAGCGGCACCGGCCCGCCATCGGGGGACACCACACGCCAGCGGTAGGCCTCGGTTCCCAGATGGCGATTGGCCGAGCGCAGCGGATCGAGTGTCGAGGCGACCTCGAGGATTGAGCAATGTGGCAGCACCAGCAAAGCCAGCGAAAGCGGTTGCTGCGATGCGGCGAAGATCGTTGCGGGTTTTGCCATGCGGATTTCGTAAACTGCAAAGCGCGCGCCGACAAGCCCGCTAATCTCGCGCCCAGATCACAGGAGGAACGCCATGCCCTTGGCCATGAACCGCGAAGTCTTCATCACCTGCGCCGTGACCGGCTCGGGCAGCACGCAGGACCGTTCGCCCCATGTGCCGCGCAGCCCGGCGCAGATCGCCGAAAGCGCCATCGCGGCGGCAAAGGCGGGTGCGGCGGTGGTGCATTGTCATGTGCGTGACCCCGAAACCGGCAAGCCCGCCCGCGACCCGGCGCTTTACCGCGAAGTGACTGAACGTATCCGCGACAGCGCGACGGATGTGGTGTTGAACCTGACTGCCGGAATGGGCGGTGACCTGCTGTTCGACGGCACGGAAAATATGAACCGCATGTCGGCACGCAGCGACATGGCGGGCGCGGCTGAGCGTGTGGCGCATGTGGTGGAATGCCGACCCGAGATCTGCACGCTCGACTGTGGCACGATGAACTTCGCCGAAGCCGATTATGTGATGGTCAACACCCCCGGCATGCTGCGCGACATGGCAGCGCGCATGGTGGCGAGTGGCGTGCGGATCGAGATCGAGGCCTTCGACACTGGCCATCTGTGGTTTGCCAAGCAACTTGCGGAAGAGGGCATCATTCCCGATCCGGTGTTGGTGCAGCTTTGCATGGGCGTGCCGTGGGGCGCGCCGGATGACCTGAACACTTTCATGGCGATGGTGAACAATGTGCCGAAGCACTGGCACTGGTCGGCCTTTGCGCTGGGGCGGCACCAGATGCCCTATGTGGCAGCCTCGATCCTGGCGGGCGGCAATGTGCGCGTGGGGCTGGAGGATAACCTCTGGCTCGATAAGGGTGTGCTGGCGACCAACGCACAACTGGTAGAACGCGCGGTGACCGTCATCTCCAACATGGGCGCGCGGGTGCTGACGCCCGCCGAGGTGCGCGCGAAGCTGAAGCTGGAGAAGCGCGCGCCGGTGGCGAAATGAGGCGGCTGGCGGCGCTGGTCTTTCTGGTGCTGGCGGCCTGCCAGCCCGAGGCCGAAGCGCCGCCGCGCCCGTCGATGACGGCGACCGAAAAGGCCGATTGCACCGCAAAGGGTGGGCAGATCGGTATTGCGGGGCTGTTGGGCGGCGAGTTCTGCGTGAAACGCGCGCCCGATGCCGGCAAATCCTGCACCAGGGCCAGCGACTGCGCGGGCGACTGCCTGTCGGCCAGCCGCACCTGTGCCCCCAATCTCAACCCCTTCGGCTGCCGGGATTATCTGGACGAGACCGGCCAGCCGCAAAGCATCTGCGTCGATTGACGCGAACCCATCAGGACGAGGACGAACATGGCGCGTAAGGCGGCAATCATTGGTGGCGGGGTGATCGGGGGCGGCTGGGCCGCACGCTTCCTGCTGAACGGCTGGGATGTGGCGGTGTTCGACCCCGATCCGCAGGCAGAACGCAAGATCGGCGAGGTTCTGGCCAATGCCCGTGCCGCGCTGCCCGCACTGTCGGATGTGCCGATGCCCGCCGAGGGAAAGCTGAGCTTTGCCGGCACCATCACCGAAGCGGTGGAAGGCGCCGAATACATTCAGGAATCGGTGTCTGAACGGCTTGACCTGAAGCACCGCGTCTTTGCCCAGATCCAGCAATCGGCGCCCGCGACGCTGATCGGATCGTCCACCTCGGGCTTCAAACCCTCGGAATTGCAGGAACATGCCGCCAATCCCGGCACAATCTTCGTGGCGCACCCCTTCAACCCGGTCTACCTGCTGCCGCTGGCCGAGGTGGTGCCCAGCCCGAAGAACGCCGTCCAGGACATTGAACGCGCCAAGGAAATCCTGCGCGAGATCGGCATGTTCCCGCTGCATGTCCGCAAGGAAATCGACGCCCATATCGCCGACCGCTTCCTTGAGGCCGTCTGGCGCGAGGCACTGTGGCTGGTGAAGGATGGCGTGGCCACCACCGAGGAGATTGACGAGGCCATCCGCATGGGCTTTGGCCTGCGCTGGGGCCAGATGGGGCTTTTCGAAACCTATCGCGTTGCGGGCGGTGAAGCCGGGATGAAGCATTTCATGGCGCAATTCGGGCCTTGTCTGCAATGGCCCTGGACCAAGCTGACCGATGTGCCGGAATTCAATGACGAGCTTGTGGACCTGATCGCGGGCCAGTCCGACGCGCAATCCGGCCACCATTCGATCCGCGAGCTGGAACGGATTCGCGACAGCAACCTGATCGGCTTCCTGCGGGCGCTGAAGGATCGCAACTGGGGCGCGGGCAAGGTACTGCGTGACCATGACGCCCGCCGCGCCGTGACCTTCCACGATGCGGCGCCGACCGGCGCGCCGCTGGTCATGGCGCAGATGCAGGTACTGCCCGGCTGGATCGACTATAACGGCCACATGACCGAAAGCCGCTATCTGTTCGCGGCCTCCGAAACCTCGGATGCCTTCCTGCGGCTGATCGGGGCGGGGATGGATTACGTTGCCGCCGGACACAGCTATTACACCGCCGAAACGCACATCATGCATCTGGGCGAATGCAAGCTGGGCGACCGGCTGACCGGCACGCTTCAGGTGCTGGGCGCCGATGAAAAGCGGCTGCATGTGTTCATCCGTATCCAGCGCGGCGACGAGGTGGTGGCAAGCCTTGAACAGATGCTGTTGCATGTGGACATGAAGGCCAACAAGACCTGCGCCGCCGCGCCCGAGGTGCTTGCGAAGCTTGATCCCATCACTCAGGCCCACAAGGCGCTGCCCCGGCCCGACGCCGCCGGGCGCTTTGTCGGCCAGCGCAGGGCCTGACCGGCCGCTTCTTTCCTCAAGACCCGAAGGGCGAACAGATGGATTTCGGACTGACCGAAGAACAGCGCATGATCGTCGAAACGACCCGCGCCTTCGTTGAAAACGAACTTTACCCGCATGAGGCCGAGGTGGAACGCACCGGCCATCTGCGGATGGACCTGATCCGCGAGCTTCAGGCCAAGGCTATTGCCGCCGGACTCTATGCCGCGAACATGCCGGAAGAGGTGGGCGGTGCCGGTCTCGATACGCTGTCATGGCTGCTTTACGAGCGTGAACTGGGCAGGGCGAACTATGCCCTGCACTGGACCTGCGTGGCGCGGCCCTCGAACATCCTGCTGGCGGGCAGCGCCGAACAGCGCGAGCAATACCTCTTTCCCTGTATCCGGGGCGAGAAATGGGATTGCCTTGCCATGACCGAACCCGGTGCCGGGTCGGACCTGCGCGGCATGACCGCCAGTGCAAAGCGCGAGGGCGGCGACTGGGTTCTGAACGGCACCAAACATTTCATCAGCCACGCCGATCTGGCCGATTTCGCCATCGTCTTCATGGCTTCGGGCGAGGAAGACACCCCGCGCGGCAAGAAGAAGCTGATCACCGCCTTCTTCGTCGATAAGGGCACACCGGGCTTCACCGTGCGTGACGGCTATCGCAATGTCAGCCACCGCGGTTACACCAATTCGGTGCTGGAATTCGACAATTGCCGTTTGCCGGATGCGGCAGTTCTGGGCGAGGTGCATAAGGGCTTCGAGGTAGCGAACACCTGGCTGGGTGCGACGCGGCTGCAAGTGGCCTCCACCTGCCTCGGCCGCGCTGATCGGGCGTTGCAACATGCGATCAGCTATGCCGCCGAACGCAAGCAATTCGGCCAGCAGATCGGCAAGTTTCAGGGGATCAGCTTCAAGCTCGCCGATATGGCGATGGAACTGAAGGCGGCGGAACTCTTGACCCGCGAAGCGGCCTGGAAGTTTGATCAGGGCTCGGTGACCGAGGCCGATATGTCCATGGCCAAGCTGAAGGCGACCGAGGTGCTGGCGATGATTGCCGACGAGGCGATCCAGATTCACGGCGGCATGGGGCTGATGGATGAATTGCCGCTGGAACGGATCTGGCGTGACGCCCGCGTCGAACGGATCTGGGAGGGCACCTCCGAGATCCAGCGTCACATCATTTCGCGCGAACTCCTGCGTGCGGTTGGCGGCTGAGACCACGGCAGGGGGGCTGTCTGCCCCCCTCGGCGCATGCGCGCCTCACCCCCCGAGGATATTTTCCGACAGAAAATGAGCCTGATCTTGCGCGTTAACCACTTCTTCATTGGAATCGGCCAGTGTGGCCTTGCGGAACAGGCGGGGACGCCGATGGCCGTGACAGGAAATGGCACCTCGTTTGCCAAGGGCGAGCGGGGTGCTTCCATTTTCTGTCGAAAAATATCCTCGGGGGTCCGGGGGCAGACAGCCCCCGGCCTCGGGCACGGGGTGGAGGGGCGGATATGACGCGCCTCCATCGCCTGTTGCGCCCACGCTCCATTGCGGTTCTCGGTGCCGGATGGGCCGAGAATGTCATCGAGCAATGCCGCAAGATGGGGTTCGATGGCCCGGTCTGGCCGGTGCACCCCAAACGCGAGACGATCGGCGGGCTGAAAGCCTACCCCTCGCTCGCTGACCTGCCTGAACCGCCCGATGCCACCTTCATTGGCGTCAACCGTTTCGCCACGGTAGAGGTCGTGCGCGAACTTGCCGCCATGGGCGCCGGTGGCGCCATCTGCTTCGCCAGCGGCTGGGAAGAGGCGGGGGAGGCCGGTTTGCAGGCCGATCTGGTGGCGGCTGCGGGGGAGATGCCGATCCTCGGGCCGAACTGCTATGGCGTCATCAATTACCTTGACGGCGGGCTGCTGTGGCCCGACCAGCACGGCGGGCAGCGGGTGGAGCGGGGCGTCGCACTGCTTTCCCAATCGTCGAATATCGTCATCAACCTGACGATGCAGGCGCGCGCCCTTCCGGTGGCCTATGTTGCCTGTCTGGGCAATGCCGCGCAGGTGGGGCTGGCCGAACTGGCTGGGGCGCTGCTGGCGGATGAACGGGTCACGGCGCTGGGCCTTTACATCGAGGGCATCGACGACGCCCCGGCTTTCGCTGCACTGGCCGAAGCGGCGCGTGTGGCGGGCAAGGGGATCGTCGCGGTGAAATCCGGCAAGACGGAAGCGTCACGCGCGGCGGCGGCCTCGCACACGGCTTCTCTGGCCGGGGGGGGAGCAGCCTCGACCGCCTTCCTGCGACAATGCGGCGTGGCCGAAGTGGCCAGCCTTCCCGCGCTGCTGGAGGTGTTGAAGGTATTACACATCCATGGCCCCGGACTTGGCGAACGGCTCTGCTCGCTCTCCTGCTCGGGCGGCGAGGCGGGGCTGGTTGCCGATCTGGCCGATCCCGCGGGAATCGTCTTTCCCCCTGTGCCCGAAATGACCCGCGCCCGGTTGGCCGAGATCCTCGGGCCAATCGTCACCATCTCCAACCCATTGGATTATCACACCTTCATCTGGGGAGACGGTCCGCGCACCACCGATGTCTTCTCCACGATGCTGGCTGCCTATGATGCCGGCATCTTCATCATCGACCCGCCGCGCCCCGACCGCTGCGATCCTGCCAGTTTCCGCCCGGCGCTGGAGGCCGTGGCGGCCGCACAGGCGGCAACCGGCCGCCCGGCCTTCGCTGTCGCCTCACTGCCCGAGAATTTCGACGAGGCATTGGCGACGGATTTCATGGCGCGCGGCGTCGTGCCAATGATGGGCCTTGATACCGCGCTGGAGGCGCTGAAAGCGGCACAGGTTGCGCCGGGTCAACCCGGCTGGCGCCCGGTTCCGGCGCTGCCCGCCCGCAAGACCCGGCTGCTCGACGAGGCTACGGGCAAAGCTCTGTTGGCGCAGGCGGGCGTGCCGGTGCCGCGCGCGGTCAGCGCGTCCCGGCTCGCCGATCTCGACACCAGCCAACTCACCGCTCCCTTCGCGCTGAAGGGCCTCGGCTTTGCCCACAAGACCGAGGCGGGGGCGGTGCGCCTTGGCCTCGCCGCGCTGGACGGCCAGGCCGAGATGCCCGGCGCCACCGGCTATCTGGCAGAAGAAATGGTGACCGGCGTTCTGGCCGAAATGCTGCTGGGCCTGCGCCGCGATCCGGTTTATGGGCTGACGCTGACCTTGGGCATGGGCGGCGTCACCGCCGAGGTGCTGGCTGATACCGCCACGCTGGTCTGGCCGGTTACCGCCGATCAGATCGACACGGCGCTCCGGGGCCTGCGGCTCTGGCCGTTGCTTGACGGCTATCGCGGTCGGCCGCGCCCCGATACCGCTGCCTTCATCGACATTGCGCTGCGCCTCGGCGCCTTTATGGCGGGCGACGATGGCTTTGAGGAAATCGAAATCAACCCGGTGCTGCTGTGCGAAAGCGGGGCGGTGGCGGTGGACGCATTGATACGGAGGGCCGAATGACCGAAATGACCATGTTGACCGAGGGGCCGATCCGCACCCGGCGCGAGGGTGCGATCCTCGAAGTGACGCTCGACCGGCCGAAGGCCAATGCCATCGACCTTGCGACCAGCCGCATCATGGGCCTCGCCTTCCGCGCCTTCCGCGATGATGACAGCCTGCGCGTGGCGATTTTGCGCGCCGAGGGCGAGAAATTCTTCTGCCCCGGCTGGGATCTGAAGGCTGCCGCCGATGGCGATGCGGTGGATGGCGATTACGGCGTCGGCGGCTTCGGCGGGCTTCAGGAACTGCCGAACCTCAACAAGCCGGTGATTGCGGCGGTGAATGGCATCTGCTGCGGCGGCGGGCTGGAACTTGCGCTGTCCTGCGACCTGATCCTCGCCTCGGCCAACGCGACCTTCGCGCTGCCCGAAATCCGCTCGGGCACGGTGGCAGATGCCGCCTCGATCAAGCTGCCGAAACGCATCCCCTATCACGTCGCCATGGACCTCCTGCTGACCGGCCGCTGGTTTGACGCAGAGGAGGCGCTGCGCTGGGGGCTCCTGCGCGAGATCACCACGCCCGAAGATCTGCTGCCGAAAGCCTGGGATCTGGCGCGGCTGCTCGAATCCGGGCCGCCGCTGGTCTATGCCGCCATCAAGGAGGTGGTGCGCGAGGCCGAGGCGCTGCGCTTTCAGGATGCGCTCAACCGCATCACCAAACGGCAGTTCGCCACGGTGGACCGGCTCTATTCCTCCGAGGATCAACTGGAAGGCGCGCGCGCCTTCGCCGAAAAACGCGATCCGGTCTGGAAGGGGCGCTGACCGCCCCCTTTGCTTCTTGCAAAAATACTCAAAATTCCCCGGCGGTGGCATGGCGCACCGCCGGGGGAACGCCTTACAGCATCCCCGGCACCACCTGATCCGGCGGGCGGTGGCCATCGGCGAAGGTCTTGATATTGATCAAAACCTTCTCGCCCATCTCGACCCGGCCCTCGACGGTGGCCGAACCCATATGCGGCAGCAGGACGACATTGTTCATCTCGCGCAGGCGCGGGTTCACCTCATGGCCATGCTCGAACACATCCAGCCCGGCGCCCGCGATCTCGCCCGCGCGCAGGCCGCGCGTCAGGGCGTTCTCGTCGATCACCTCGCCCCGCGAGGTGTTCACCACCACTGCGCTGGGTTTCAGCAGTTTCAGACGCCGTGCATTCAGCAGATGGAAGGTCGAGGGCGTATGCGGGCAGTTGACCGAAATGATGTCCATGCGGGCGATCATCTGGTCAAGGCTTTCCCAATAGGTCGCCTCCAGTTCCTGCTCGATCGAAGGGTGGACCTTGCGACGGTTGTGATAGTGGATCTGCATGCCGAAGACCCGCGCGCGGCGCGCGACAGCCTGGCCGATTCGCCCCATGCCAAGGATACCCAGACGTCGCCCGCCGATCCGGCCGCCCAGATGTGCCATCGGGGACCAGCCGCTCCAGCGTCCGGCCTGCATCTCGGCCATGCCCTCGGGGATACGGCGCACGACGCCCAGAATCAGCCCCATCACCATGTCGGCGGTATCTTCTGCCCCGACGCCGGGTGTATTCGATACCAGAATCCCGCGCGAGCGGGCGGTGGCCACGTCGATGTGATCGACCCCCGCGCCATAGTTGGCGATCAGCTTCAGCCGCTCGCCCGCCTGTCCCAACAGGCCAGCGTCGATCTGGTCGGTCACGCAGGGCACCAGCACATCGCAGCGTTTCATCGCATCGGCCAGTTCATCGCGCGACATCCGAATGTCCGGGTCGCGCAATTCGACGTCGAACAGTTCCTTCATCCGGGTTTCGACGACCTCGGGCAGTCGTCGCGTCACGATGACGCTCAGGCGTTTGGCGGGCATATGTCCTCCCTCGACTTTCGAGACCGGCACTTCCAAATCGGTCTTCTTGCTGGCAAAGTGCCGCCTTACGGGGCGGGCTACAAGCCCCGAGTAACAATGTTGCGTCGATATGCGCGAAACATGGGCAGAATATTTCTCCGGGGGCGGTTGTGCCGGTCCCGGCGGGTGAATTGGCAGGCGGAAGCGGACGGATATGGACATGCGAACGGGAAGCGGCATGCGGCTGGCGGCGGTTTTGATGACCGGATGGATGATGCTGGGTCAGGCGACTTGGGCGCAAAGCTCGGCCGAGGGCGGGCTTGAGCCCGTTGAGGGCAGCGAGACGGTGCCTGAACAGGTGGCACCCGAGCCGCAACCCGAGGTCGCGCCCGTTGAGACTGCCGTGCCGCAACAGACCGCCCAGCCGGGCCGGGGGCAGGTGACCAACCTTCCGCTGCCGCGCTATGTCACGCTCAAGACCGGCGAGGGCAATGCCCGGCGCGGGCCGGGGCTCAGCCATCGTATCGACTGGGTGTTCAAGCGCGCCGGGATGCCGTTGAAGGTGACCGCGGAATACGAAAACTGGCGCCGGGTCGAGGATCAGGAAGGTTTTGGCGGCTGGGTGCATTACTCGCTGCTGTCGGGCGTGCGTTCCGTTGTGATCATGGCAGAGCTTGCGGATTTCCGCGCCGGCCCCGATCCGCAGGCCGAGGTGGTGGCCCGTGCCGAACGCGGCGTGGTGGCGCGCGTTCAGCAGTGCACACCCGACTGGTGCCGGATCAGCGCCGAAGGGGAAAAGGGCTGGGTGATCAAGGCGGCGCTTTGGGGCGTGGACCTTGGCGAGGTCGTCGAATAAGGCGTCAGGCCGCCATGCGTGCCGCGATCCGCTCGCCCGTGCGCCGGTAGTGCACAGCCAGCAGGGCGGGGGCCTCGTCTGCCCGTCGCGCCAGTGCCGCCTCGGCCAAAGCCGCATGTTCGCCTTGCACATCCCGCGGCGCGGTATCCCCTGCCAGCACGGGCGCCCGGTATCGTTCTGTCGCGGCGGACAGCTTGCGCGCAAAATCCAGCAGCCAGCCCGATCCGCAGGCGGCAATCAGCGACAGGTGAAACTCGGCATGTCGCGCCTCCAGCGCCTCCGGCTCGCCGCGTGCTGCTGCCCGCCCCAGCGCATGCAGCGCGGCGACAATGCCGGCTTCCCAGACATCATCCCCCCGCAGGATCGACAGGCGCAGCGCTTCGGTTTCCACCAGAACGCGCGCCTCGATCGCCTCCCACATCTCGGGCAGCGACAGCGGCGCCACGATGAAGCCCTTCATCGAGGCCGACACCACCAGCCGTTCGGACTGCAACCTGTTCAGCGCCTCGCGCAGGGGCGAGAAGCCCATGTCGTATCGGGACCGAAGCGCCTCCAGCCGCAGGGGCTGACCCGGCGGCAGGTGACCGCGCATGATGTCGCGGCGCAGGCTGTCATAGGCGGTATCGGCAAGGGTCATCACTTCCTCCTGTCTGACATTGCTATGCGGCTCTTGGCGCCGCCACAAGAAAATTTTCGAAAATTTATGTTTACATCGCAAATTTCATGCCGCAGTCTTGTTTCAGGTTTGAAAGAGGGCCCAGCGATGAAGCACGAAAACCACCGCGAGGACGTGGCAGGCCGCGCCAATGTCGAGGATACGCCGGAGCTGCTGGCCTATTACGACGATCTGAACCGTTTCAGCGCCGGCGCGCTCTGGACCGTGGCCAACAAGATCGAGCCATGGGAGCCGCAAAGCCAGTCGGTGCCGGTGGTCTGGCGCTATGCCGACCTGCGCGACAAGGTGCTGCGCTCGGTCGATCTGGTGACGCCGGAAAAGGCGGGGCGCCGGGTGATCTATCTGCGCAATCCGGGGCGCGCGGATGTGGCGGCGGCGGTCGGCTGGCTTTACGCGGGTCTTCAGGTCATGCACCCCGGCGAGGTCGCCAGCGCGCATCGCCATTCCGCCAGCGCCATCCGCTTCATCATGGAAGGGGCGGGCGCCTATACGGTGGTCGATGGCCACAAGATGACGCTGGGCGCCAATGACTTCGTGCTGACGCCCAATGGCACCTGGCACGAACATGGCGTCGCGGCCGAGGGCAGCCCCTGCATCTGGCAGGACGGGCTGGATATTCCCTTCGTCAACGCGATGGAGGCGAATTTCTACGAGGTCCACCCCGATCTGTCGCAGGCCGTGGGCTATGCCGTTGACGACATGACGAAAACCTGGGGTAATCCGGGCCTCACACCCTATGGCGAGACCTGGACCAAGCGCTACAGCCCCATGTTCAAATACGAATGGGCGCCGACCTATGAGGCGCTGCTGAAACGCGCGCAATGCACCGATGGCTCGCCCTTTGACGGGGTGATGATGGAATATGTGAACCCGGTCACCAATGGCCCGGTGATGCAGACCATGGGCGCCAGCATGCAGATGCTGCGTCCGGGCGAACATACCAAGGCGCATCGCCATACCGGCAGCTACCTGTATCACGTCGCCAAGGGGCGCGGGCATTCCATCATCAACGGCAAACGCTTCGACTGGCAGGAGCGCGACATCTTCTGCGTGCCTTCCTGGGCCTGGCACGAACATGTCAATGCCTCCGCCTCGGACGACGCCTGCCTGTTCTGCCTGTCCGACATTCCGGTGATGCGGGCGCTCGGTCTCTACCGCGAACAGGCCTTTGGCGAAAACGGCGGCCATCAGCCGATACTGTGAGGAAAGAATGAAACTTGTGACTTACCGCGCCTCGGTCGAGGCGGCTGCCCGGCTTGGTGTGATCGACGGTGCCTTCGTGGTGGATGCTGGCCGCCTTGGCCTGCCCGACAGCATGCTGGGCCTCATCGAGGCCGGCCCCGCCGCCACCGAGGCCCTGCGCGCGGCACTCCCCGCCGCGCCCTGGCAGGCGAAGCTGCCGCTGGCGAATGTGACCCTGCTGGCGCCGATCCCGCGGCCGAAGAAGAATATCTTCGGCATCGGACTCAACTATGTCGAACATGTCGCCGAAAGCGCGAAATCGCTGGACACGTCGAAGGATCTGCCGAAACAGCCGGTGATCTTCTCGAAGCCGCCGACCACGGTGATCGCGCCGGGCGAGCCGATCCGCCACAACGGCAAGCTGACCCAACAGCTTGACTGGGAGGTAGAGCTTGCCTGTATCATCGGCACCCGCGCCACCCGTGTGGCGCGCGCCGATGCCCTGTCGCATGTCTTTGGATATTCGGTGATGATCGACGTCTCTGCCCGCGACAACCGTCGCGCCGGGCAGTGGATCGTCTCGAAAGGCATGGACAGCTTCGCCCCCTTCGGCCCCTGCATCGTCACCGCCGACGAAATCCCCGATCCGCAGATGCTTGATCTCTGGCTGACGGTCAACGGGGTGGAAAAGCAGCGCTCCAACACCCGGCACATGCTGTTCAAGGTCGATGAACTGATCGCCGACATCAGTGCGGGCATCACGCTGGAGCCGGGTGACATCATCGCCACTGGCACGCCGGAAGGTGTGGGCGCGGGCCGCACGCCACAGGAATGGATGAAGCCCGGCGATACCATCGTGGCCACGGTCGAAGGTATCGGCACCCTGCGCCACCCGGTGATCGACGTAACCAACCTCTGATCCTTGCCCCTTTCATCTGTTCAAAAATATCCTCGGGGGGTCTCGGGGGGCAGACAGCCCCCGGCCTTTTTAACGGGAATCACCGCATGACCCTGAAAGTCGCCGTCGCACAACTTGCCTCCGATCCGCTGTCGGCGCTGAACGCCGCGGAAAAGGCCGCTGCCGCCATCCGTGAGGCCGCAGGTCATGGGGCCCGCCTGATCGTCTTTCCCGAAGCCTATCTGGGCGGCTACCCCAAGGGCGCCAGCTTCGGCGCCCCGATCGGGATGCGCAAACCCGAGGGGCGCGCGGCCTTCGCCCGCTACCATGCGGCGGCCATCGACCTTGACGGGCCGGAACTGGCGCTGCTGGCCGAAGCCTGTGCCGAAACGGGCGCCTTCGTCGTGGTCGGCGTGATCGAACGCGATGGCGCCACGCTTTACTGCACCGCCGTTTACCTCGACGGCGCCAAAGGCATTGTCGGCAAGCACCGCAAGCTGATGCCCACCGCCGCCGAGCGGCTGGTCTGGGGCTTCGGCGATGGCTCCACCATGCCCGCCTTCAAGACCGATTTCGGCACCATCGGTGCGGTGATCTGCTGGGAAAACTACATGCCCGCCCTCAGGATGCATATGTATGACCAGGGCGTCACGCTTTACTGCGCCCCCACCGCCGACGACCGCGATACCTGGCTGCCGACCATGCGCCACATCGCCATGGAGGGGCGCTGCTTCGTGCTGACCGCCTGTCAGCACATCACCCGCGCCGCCTTCGGGCCGGATCACGAAAGCGCGCTGGGCGACGACCCCAATACGGTGATGATGCGCGGCGGATCGGCCATCGTCGGGCCGCTGGGGCAGGTGCTGGCCGGGCCGGATTTCAACGGCGAGACCATCCTTTACGCCAATCTCGACACCGCCGAAGTGATGCGCGCCAAGTTTGACTTCGACGTGACCGGCCATTACGCCCGTCCCGATGTGTTCCGGCTGGAGGTGGATACCCGCCCGAAACGCGCCGTGACAAAGGTGGAATGAATGCGCTTTGACCTCGACAAGATCGACACCGCCATCGCCTACAAGCTGATGGCGGCGACGGTGGTGCCCCGGCCTATCGGCTGGGTTACGACATTGGACCGCGAAGGCCGGATCAACGCCGCGCCCTACAGCTTTTTCAACGTCATGGGGACCGAGCCGCCGGTGGTGGCGCTGGGGATCCTTGGCGATGCGCAGCGCGGCTTCAAGGACAGCGCGCGCAATATCCTCGACACCGGGGAGTTTGTGGTGAACCTCGTGCCCGAGGCGCTGGCGCCGCAGATGAATGTGACCGCCGTTGATGCCCCGCCGGGGGTGGACGAGCTGGAACTGGCGGGCCTCACCCCGGCGGTCTCGGCCCATGTGAAGCCGCCGCGCATTGCCGAAAGCCCGGTCAGCTTTGAATGCGTCAACCATTCGACCGTGGTGACCGGCCCGCATCAGGCACTGGTCGTCGGCCGTGTGCTGGCCATCCATATCGCCGACGCCTTCGTGAAGGATGCCGCGCGGGGCCATGTCGATACGCCGGGCCTGAACCTCGTCGGCCGCGGCTTCGGCGCGACCTATATCCGCAGCCAGGACACGTTTGAAATGCCGCGCCCGACCTGGGCAACCTTCAAACGCTCGTCATGATCTTTTGCGCGCCCAGCCAGCCCATGAGGATGGCGGGCGCGTTGGTATTGCCTGCGATCAGGTTCGGGAAGCTGGAGGCGTCGATCACCCGCAGCGCCTCTACCCCCCGCACCCGAAGCAGCGGGTCCAGAACGCTGGTCGCTGCATCGCTGCCCATCCGGCAGGTGCAGGAGGGGTGATATACGGTCCCCGAGCGTTTGCGGAAATCCTCGATCAGCGCCGCATCGGTGCTGACCTCCGGCCCAGGGCGCAGTTCCTCGGCAATGACTGCCGCCATGGCGGGCTGTGCCGCCAGATGCCGCAGATATTTCACCGCCAGCAGCATCTCCGCCACATCGTGATCGGTGCTGAAGGCATTGGCGACGATCTCGGGGTGTGCCAGCGGATCGGGCGATTTCAGCCGGATATGCCCGCGCGAGGTCGGACGGCAGTTCGACAGGCCCAGTGACAGGCCGGGGAAGGGATCGGGCGTCAGGATCGGGCGCTCGCCGTCCCTTGGCAGCAGCGTGGAAAACGCCTGCATGTAAAGCTGCATGTTGGGGCGCGGCTCTGCGGCGCTGGTGCGGAAGAACCCACCCGCATGGTTGATGGATTTCGCCAGCGGCCCGCCGCCCCCAAGGAAATACTGCATCCCCGCCCGCAACTTTCCCCACCACGGGCGCAGCTCATCGTTATAGGTCGGCACCTTCATGCGGAAGGTGTAGTTGATACCCTGATGGTCGCTCAGATGCGCGCCGACATTCGGATTGTCATGCAGGACCGGGATGCCCAGCCCCTGCAACAGCGCGCCCGGCCCGATGCCCGACAGTTGCAGAAGCTGCGGTGAGTTCACGGCACCGCCTGACAGGATGACCTCGCCCTTCGTGCGCAGGCTGTGGGTGGCATTGCCCTGCCGGTATTCCACCCCCACCGCGCGGCGGCCCTCGAACAGCACCCGCGTCACCTGCGCCTTTGTGATGACCCGCAGGTTCGGCCGCTTCATGGCCGGGCGCAGGAAGGCCCGCGCCGCCGAATTGCGCCGCGCCCCCTTGATCGTCATCTGATAGACCCCGGCACCTTCCTGTGACAGGCCGTTGAAATCGGGGGTGGTGGGCAGCCCTGCCTCGGCGCAGGCTTCCAGATAGTTGTGCACGAGCGGATGCAAGCCTGTCCGGTTGGCCGAGATGAACAGCGGGCCACCGCGTCCGCGAAACACATCCGCCCCGGCCTCGTTATCCTCGATGGCGCGATAGGCGGGCAGGGCCTCCGACCAGCCCCAGCCCGGCGCGGCTTGGCCCCATTCTTCGTAATCCGCGTGATGCCCCCGGATCCAGACCATCGCATTGATCGAGGACGACCCCCCCAGCAGCCGCCCCCGCGGCCAGTGATCGCGCTGGCCCGCCAAGCCGGGATCAGGTTCGGTTTTGTAAAGCCAGTTGACCGCAGGGTCATAGAAGAGCTTTCCATAACCCAAAGGAAGCTGGACATAAAACCGCGCGTCGCTGCCACCTGCCTCAATCAGTGTGACACGGAATTTGCCGGATTCCGTCAAGCGATAGGCCAAAGCACAACCGGCCGATCCAGCCCCCACGATGATAAAATCGCTGTCGTTCATCGCACCGTCATCCTGCCGTTTCAAAGCAGATTAACGGTTCGGTTGACTGGAGCCTTCCTTGTCTGCGACAGGAAATGTCGTAGTTGGGTCAGGTTTCTACCGCGAATTCCGGTGCATGATGCACAGGAAAATTCACCGACCGGGCAACGAAACAGACTTCGGGGATACGATGGTGCAAGGCCTCGGCCAAGGCCAGATCGGTTCCGGCCGCCACCTGGATACGGGGGCGCAGCGTGGCCGCAACGAACCTCCCCGCACCGCCCGCGCCAACCTCGCCATGCCCGACAGGGGTGTCCTCATAGCCGGTTACCACCACCCCGGCTTCCGCCGCATAATGCAGATACCATAGCATATGACAGGCGCTCAGCGCGGACAGCAGCAGATCCTCGGGGTTCATCTTGCCCCGGTCGCCCCCCAGCAGCGGGTCGTTGGAGCAATGCACCAGCGGCTTGCCCGGCACCGCAATATCCCATGTCCGGTCATAGCCGCGATAGCTGACCGTTCCCGCGCCACGGTTGCCGGTCCAGACGATGCGGCTGGTATAGTCATGCGTCATGGTCGCTTCCTTCCCTGATCGAATCGTGTATACATGTATACATTACGAAAGAACAGCCATGACCCTGACCGAAACCTTGCGCCGCGACATCCTTGCCGGACGGCTCCCGCCGGGCAGCCTGCTGATGCAGACCGAACTTGCCACCCGCTTCGGGGTCAGCCGCATCCCGGTGCGTGATGCCTTGCAGGCTCTCGCCGCCGAGCGGCTGGTGACCGTGGTGCCGGGCAAGGGCGCGCGGGTGATCCGCCTCGGGCCGCAGGAATTGGCCGAGGTCTATGATCTGCGCATCCTGCTGGAATGTGACCTGATTCATCGCGCTGCCCGTCAGGCGACACCGGCGCAGCGTGATGAGGCGGCGCATGTGCTCGCCCGGTCAGACCTCGAAGCCGGGCGGCCGGGATGGGAAGCGGGGGATCGTGCCTACCACATGGCGCTTTACGCCCCAGCCAACCGGCCCCGCCAAGTTGCGCTGGTCAATGAATTGCGCGATGCGACAACCCTGCATATCATTCAATATCAAGAGCTTGCCGATCATACCTCGCGCTGGCTGGACGACCATCACCAGATCTTCAGCGCGTGGAGGGCACGGCAGGCGGCCAGCGCCGCTGCCCTGCTGGCCGCCCATCTCACCGCGGCTCGTGATCACCTTTTGAGGCGGATTGCCGATCAGACGGCGTAATAGCCGCGGTACCATTCGACAAAGCGCTGCACGCCCTCGCGGATCCCGGTGCGCGGCAGCGGCCCGGTCAGCGCCTCGATCAGCCTTGCATCGGCCCAGGTCGCGGGCACGTCGCCGGGCTGCATCGGCATCAGGTTCTTTTTCGCCTCTATCCCGGTCGCCGCCTCGATGGCGGCCACGAAATCCATCAACTGCACGGGCGCACCATTGCCGATATTCACCACCCGCCAGGGTGCCACCGGCGACAGGCTGTCGAAATCGCCTACCGATTCTGCCCCCGGCACCGCCGCGATCAGGCGTTCGATCCCCATCACCAGATCGTCGATATAAGTGAAGTCGCGGCGCATGTCGCCGTGGTTGTAGATGTCAATGGCCTCGCCCGCGAGGATCGCCTTCACGAATTTGAACAGCGCCATGTCGGGCCGGCCCCAAGGCCCGTAAACCGTGAAGAAGCGGAACATCGTGGTCGGCAGTCCGTAAAGATGGGCATAGCTGTGCGCCATTGCCTCGGTCGCCTTCTTCGTTGCGGCGTAGAAGCTCATCTGATGGTCGGCCTTGTGCACCTCGGCATAGGGCATCTCGGTATTCGCCCCGAAAACCGAAGAGGTCGAGGCCAGCAACAGATGCTGCGGCGGGCAGGCCCGCGCCGCCTCCAGCACCTCGAACGTGCCAATCAGATTGGCGTCAACATAGGATCGCGGCGCCTCGATCGAGTAACGCACCCCAGCCTGCGCCGCGAGATGCACGATCACATCGGGGCGAAACTCCTCGACCAGCCCGCGCACCAGCCCCGGCGTTTCCAGCAGCCCCTCGACCGCACGAAAACCCTGCTTCTGTCGCAGCATGGCATGGCGCCGTTCCTTCAGAGCCACATCATAGTAGTCGCTCATCCCGTCCAGGCCCAGCACTTGCCAGCCCGCATCCAGCAGCTGTTGACACAGATGATAGCCGATGAACCCCGCAGATCCGGTGATGAAAACCTTGCCCGCCATGCCTTGTCCCTGCTTCTTGTCACAAATACTCCGGAGTCCGGGGCAGCGCCCCGGGGCCGCCGTCTCAGAACCGCGTCACCGCATAGGACGCTACATCCAGATCCGTCTGCCGTCCCGCTGCAATATCAGCCACGATCCGTGCCGTGATCGGGGCCAAAGTCAAGCCGATATGGCCGTGACCATAGGCATGGATCACGTCATTGCCTGCGCGCGAGGGGGAAATCACCGGCAGGCTGTCCGGCATCGAAGGACGGAAACCCATCCAGTCCCGGCTGGGCGCGCCCAGATCGGGGAAAATAGCGCGGGCCCCTTCCACCAGCCGGGCGATGCGATGGGGCGAAGGCGGTGCGGTCAGCCCGCCAAGCTCCACCGTGCCCGCCACCCGCAACCGACCCGTCATCGGGCACAGGTAGAAGCCGCGCGTGGTGGGGCAGGTGGGGCGGGTCAGGCGCGGGCGTTCCATGTCCCATTCGACGTGATAGCCACGTTCGGTATCCAGCGGCACCCGGTCGCCTGCCTGCGCGGCCAGCGTCCGGCTATGGGCTCCGGCGGCGATGACCACCTGCCGCGCATGAAGCCGCAGGCCCGGCCCCTGCACCAGAACCCCGTCAAATTGCCGCGAGAGGTTTTCCGCCCGGTGGCACAGATGCGGCACCCCCAGCGCGGTCAGACGAGCCGCCAGCCGCCGCATCATTTCGCCGGGGTCCGACAGGAAGGTGGCCTGCGGGAAATAGGCGGCTCCCCCCTCCACCACCGGCAGACCCGGCTCCATGGTGCTGAACGCCTCGGGGCGCAGCAGTTCCACCTCGATCCCCAGCGCGCGGCGGGCGGTCATGTCGCGACCTGCGGCGCGGAAGGCAGCGGCGGTTTCGTATAGGTAAAGGCAGCCACGATGCTGCAACAGCGCGCTGCCGCCAATCTCGGCCGCGAAATCGCGCCAGCGCGTATTGGCGGACCCCACCAGCGCGGCAATTGCCTTCGCATTGCGCGCGGCTGCGCCGGGCAGGCTCTGCCGGGCAAAACGCAAAAGCCACGGTGCCAGAGTCGGCAGTGCGGCATGGCGGATCGCCAGTGGCGAATTGCGGTCAAACAGCAGCGCGGGCAGGTTCTTCAGCACATCGGGTGTGCCGACAGGCTGCACCGCGTAATCGGCGATGGTGCCCGCATTGCCGTAAGACGCGCCCATTCCCGGCGCACCGGGATCGACGATGACGACCTCGCGCCCCTCCTGCACCAGTTGCAGCGCCACGGCCATGCCAATGGCGCCCGCCCCCAGAACGGCGATGTCGGTCGTGTGATGTTCGGTCATCTTCGCCCCGGAATGGCCGGGTGACGTAAGCGTCACCCGGTGCTTCCCTTACATGCAGGCGGCGTAAAGCGCACGGGTATTCTCGCGCGTCATCTCAATCGGATTGCCGCCGCAGGACGGGTCTTCCAGCGCCATTTCGGTCAGCTCGTCCAGACGCGCGGCCTCGACCCCCATTGCGGTCAGGTTGGCCGGGATGTTGAGCTTGGTGCGCAGGTCCATCACGGCGGCGCGGAAGCCATCGAAGCCGCCCGCGATCCCCAGATAGGCGGCGGCTTTCCCGATCCGGTCCTCAATGGCGCTGCGGTTGAAATCCAGCACCATCGGCATGACGACGGCATTGGTGGTGCCGTGATGGGTGTTGTAGACCGCGCCCACCGGATGCGACAGCGAATGGATGGCGCCAAGCCCCTTCTGGAAGGCCACGGCGCCCATGGCCGCCGCGCTCATCATGTGCGCGCGGGCGTCCAGATTGCCGGGGTTTTGATAGACTTCGACGAGGTTTTCAAACACCAGCCGCATGCCTTCCAGCGCGATGCCCTGTGACATCGGGTGGTAGAACGGGCTGCAATAGGCCTCAAGGCAATGCGCCAGCGCATCCATGCCGGTGCCTGCGGTGATGAACTTCGGCATGCCCACGGTCAGGGCCGGGTCGCAGATCGTGACCGCTGGCATCAGCTTCGGATGGAAGATGATCTTCTTCTTGTGGGTCTGCGAATTGGTCAGCACGCCCGCGCGCCCGACCTCGGACCCGGTGCCGGCGGTGGTGGGCACCGCGATGATCGGGGCGATCTTGTCGGCATCGGCGCGGGTATACCAGTCGTCGATATCCTCCAGATCCCAGACGCTCAGACCCGCGTCCTGATGCGCCATCAGGGCGATCATCTTGCCCAGATCCAGCGCCGAGCCGCCGCCGAAGCAGATCACGCCGTCATGGTTGCCTGCGAGATAGGTCTTGATCCCGGCGGCCATGTTGATTTCGTTCGGGTTCGGGTCCACGTCCGAAAACAGAGCCTCGCCCAGACCGGCGGCCTTGAGAATGCCAAGCGCTTCGGCGGTGATCGGCAGGCTGGCCAGCGCGCGGTCGGTCACCAGCAGGGGGCGGGTGATGCCCGCTGCCTTGCAATGATCGGCCAGTTCTGAAATCCGGCCCACGCCGAATTTCATGGCCGTCGGGTAAGACCAGTTCCGGTTCGGAACATTATGGGTCATTTCGTCACCTTTTTCAGATGGTAGGATTTCGGCCGCGTGACCGAATAGAAGCCAAGGAAAGACAGCGAGCCGCCGCGCCCGGTATCCTTGCAGCCGGTCCAGCACAGCGCCGGGTCAAGGAAGTCGCAGCGGTTCATGAAGATGGTGCCGGTTTCGATCTGCGCGCCGATCTCGGCGGCGGCTTCCGCATCGGCGGTCCAGATCGAGGCGGTCAGGCCATAGGGGGAATCGTTCATCAGTTTGATGGCCTCGGCATCGTCCTTCACCGGCATGATGCCGACCACGGGGCCGAAGCTTTCTTCCATCATCACCCGCATGGAATGATCGACGTTCACGAGGATCTGCGGCGCGAGATAGGCGCCGCCGTCATCGGCGGGGAAGGCGGCCGGGTCGATCAGGGGCTTGGCCCCTGCCGCGATGGCCTCGGCCACCTGTGCGCGCACCGTGGCGGCGAAGCGCTTGTTCGCCATCGGGCCCAGCGTGCTGGCAGCATCGAACGGATTGCCAAGCTTCAGCCCGTCGACCCATTTCACCGCCTTTTCCACGAAGGCGTCATACAGGCTTTCGTGGACATAGATGCGCTCGATCCCGCAGCAGCATTGCCCGGCGTTATACATCGCGCCGTCCATCAGGCTGTCCACTGCAGCATCCAGATCGGCGTCGGCGCGGACATAGCCGGGGTCTTTGCCGCCCAGTTCCAGCCCGGTCGCGGTGAAGGTGCCCGCCGCCGCCTTCTCGATGGCAGCGCCACCACCGACCGAGCCGGTGAAGTTGATGAAGTTGAAGGCCCGTGCGCCGATCAGTGCCTCGGTCGTGGCGTGGTCCAGCACGACATTCTGAAACACATCTTCCGGCACGCCTGCGGCATGGAACGCCTCGGCCAGACGCTCGCCAACCTTCAGGGTCTGGCTCGCGTGTTTCAGCACCACGGTATTGCCGGCGATCAGCGCCGGGGCGAGGGTGTTGATGGTGGTGAGGTAGGGGTAGTTCCACGGCGCGATGATGAAGACCACGCCCACCGCCTCGCGCGCGAGGTAGCGGGTGAAGCGGTCGCTGTCCTCGACCACCACGGGCGCAAGGGTCTTGGCCGCAATCTCGGCCATGTAGTTGGTGCGGTCGATCACGCCGCCCCATTCACCGCCGAACCGGGTCGGGCGGCCCATCTGCCAGGCCAGTTCCTCGACCAGAACGTCCTTCTTTTCCATCAGCTTGTCGACACCGGCCTTGACCAGCGCGATGCGGTCCTCCAGCGGGCGCGCGGCCCAGCCCTTTTGCGCGGCCTTGGCCCGCGCGGCGGCGGCAAAGGCATCGTCCCGCGACAGTGGCTGGCGTTCCAGCCAGACTGAGCCGTCCACGGGCGAGATCAGTTGAATCGGTTTCATCCTCGTCGTCCTTCAAGCGCGCCCGCAGGCGCCGGTTGTCTCTTACGCCCGGTCAAAGCCGCGCTGGCGTTCCCAGTCGGTCACCACGCGGTTCTGTTCGTGCAATTCCCATTCGGCGGCATGGACATAGTGGTCGATCACCTCGTCGCCAAAGGCCGCGCGCAGCATGGCCGACCCACGCAGCGCTGCCGCCGCCGCGCCCAGCGTGTTCGGGATCTCGCGCACGTTGTCGGCGGCATACATGTCGCCCGTCATTTCAGGTTCCAGTTCCATCTTGCCCTCGATCCCCGCAAGGCCCGCCGCCAGCAGGGCGGCACAGGCAAGATAGGGGTTCAGATCGGCGCCGCCGATGCGACATTCCACCCGCACGGCCTTGGTATTCTCGCCGCAGACGCGGAATCCGGCGGTGCGGTTGTCGCGGCTCCAGACCGCTTTGGTCGGGGCGAACATGCCGACGACAAAGCGTTTGTAGCTGTTGACATAGGGCGCAAGGAAATAGGTCAGTTCTGCCGCATGGGCCAGTTGCCCGGCCATATACTGCTTCATCAGCGCGCTCATGCCATGCGCATCGGCCTCGTCGCGGAAGGCGGGCTTGCCGTCCTGCCACAGCGACTGGTGGATATGGCTGCTCGACCCCGCCTTGCGGTGGTCATATTTGGCCATGAAGGTGACACTGGCGCCATGTTGCAGCGCGATCTGCTTGACGCCCAGTTTGATGATGGCGTGCATGTCCGAGGTATCGAGCGCGTCGGAATATTTCGCATTGACCTCCTCCTGCCCGGCATCGGCCTCGCCCTTGGAACATTCGATCGGGATGCCCGCATTCCACAGCCCGTTGCGGATGTCGCGCATGATCGGTTCGTCTGCCGAGGTGCCCCAGATCGAGTAATCGACATTGTGGCGGGCCTTCGGCGTGGGCAGCGGGAAGCCCCTGTCGAACAGATCGGAAAATGCCTCGTCGAACAGGAAGAACTCAAGCTCCGTCGCCATCATTGCGTCAAAGCCCATGGCCTTGGCGCGTTCCACCTGCCGTTTCAGGATGGCGCGGGGGGAATGTGGCACCGGCTGGTGGGTGTGGTGGTCCAGAACATCGCACATCACCATGGCAGTGCCCGGCGCCCATGGCAGGCGGCGCAGCGTCGCCAGATCGGGCTTCATGACGTAATCACCATAGCCCGCCGCCCAGGAGGTGCTGCGATAGCCCGGCACGGTATACATCTCCATATCCGTAGCGAGCAGATAGTTGCAGCAATGCGTCTCGTCATAAGCGCCGTCGATGAAATGCTGCGCGACAAAGCGCTTGCCCATCAGGCGGCCCTGCATGTCCACGATGCAGGTGGCAACGGTGTCGATCTCGCCGGCGGCGACGGCAGCTTTCAGGGCGTCGAAAGTAAGGTTGGCGGGCATGTCTGGCCTCGTATCTCAGGAAAGGGGGAGGGGGTTCAGGCGGGTACGGAAAGCTCCGCCGCCGAACTCGGGCTTTCTGGGCCAGCAACAGGGGCGCAGGGCCAAGGCCATCTCTCTCCTCCACCGGATCGCGCAGGGGGACCGGAATTTGATCATATATCGGCGGTTAGGGGCGCGCAATGGCGCCCCTGGCCAGGTATCAGTAGCGGTAGGGCGGGCCTGCCTGAACCATGGTCTCGTTGTATTTCTTGATGATCTCGACGACCTTGGCCTTGGTTTCGCTTTCCGCTGCGATCTCGTCCCAGAATTTCACGGCGGCATCCTGCACGGTCTGCCATTCCGCATCGGGGATGGTGGTCAGCTTCAGCTTGCCCCCATTGATCCGCAGATCGGCTTCGCCCGCCCAATACCAGTGCTGGCGATAATAGTGCGACTGCTCGAAACAGGTTTCCAGCAGCTTTTGCAGATGCGGCGGCACGGCATTCCAGCGGTCCATATTGGCGAAGAAATGCCCGATCCACGCGCCCGAGATGTTGTTGGTCAGGAAGTAGTCGGTCACATTGGCCCAGCCCACCGTGTAAACTTCGGTGATGCCAGACCATGCCAGACCGTCCAGTTCGCCGGTTTGCAGCGCGACTTCCACGTCTTCCCACGGCAGGGTGACCGGCACGACGCCGAATTGCGCAAGGAAACGCCCGGCGGTCGGGAAGGTGAAGATGCGCAGGCCCTTCAGGTCTTCGAGGCTGTTGATCGGCTTCTTGGTCGAGAAGTTGCACGGGTCCCACGACCCGGCCGAGATATGCTTGACCCCGACGGCGGCATATTCCTCGTCCCAGATCTGCTTCAGGCCGTATTTGTTGAACAGCGCCGGCACATCGAGACTGTAGCGCAGCGCCAGCGGGAAATAGCCGCCAAACACCGTGACCTCGGTCGGCGAGGCCATGGAATCGTCATCCGACTGCACGCAGTCGATGGTGCCCGACTGCATGGCCTGAAACAGCTCGGCCGTGGGGACAAGCTGGTCGGAATAGTAAAGCTCGATCTCCATCTGGCCTTGCGCGATTTCGTTGAACGCGTCCACGGCGGGTTTCACCACATGCTCGCCCAGGGCGGCACCGGCATAGGTCTGCATGCGCCATTTGATCGGCGCTTGCGCGCGGGCCACGCTGGGCGCCGCAAGGGCCGCCGCGCCGCCAAGCGCGCCGGTGGTCAGGAACTTCCGTCTCGTCGTCATCGTGAACCTCCGTTGGGATTGTCAGGATGCGGGGGCGGTTGGGCCGCCCCTCGCCGGGTTGTTATCGGGCATAGATTGTCTGCGGCAGCCACAGCGCGATCTGCGGGAAGATCATCACCAGCGCCAGTGCAATGGCCATCATCACCACGAAGGGCGTGACCGAGCGATAGATGTCCAGCATGGTGATTTCCCGCGGGGCGAAGGCGCGCATCAGGAACAGGTTATAGCCGAAAGGCGGCGTCAGATAGGCGATCTGGCAGGTGATGGTGTAAAGCACACCATACCAGATCAGCACCTGATCGGGTGGCAGGCCCAGATCCAGTTGCGCCACCAGCGGCACATAAAGCGGCGCCACGATCACCAGCATGGCGGTATCGTCGAGGAACATCCCCATCAAGAGGAACGAAAGCTGCATCAGGATGAGGATGGTCCAGGGCCCCATGTGCAGGCGGTCCACGAAGAACCCTTCGATCGCATTCACCGCGCCAAGGCCATCGAACACGGCACCGAACGAAAGCGCCGCGAGGATGATCCACATGAACATGCAGGAAATGCCCAAGGTGTTGCGGGTGGCGACTTCGAACACCTGACGGGTGAAGCGGCGCTTGATCACAGCGGCCAGTGTGGTGGTCGCCACCCCGATGACCGAGCTTTCCACCAGCGAAGTATAGCCCTTCACGAAAGGCACCATCATCGCGGCGAAGATGATCAGCGGCAGCAGCCCCGCCCCCAGAAGGCGCATCTTTTCCGCCATGGTTATGGTGGCGCGTTCCTCGGGGTCCAGTGCCGGGCCAAGGCGCGGTGACAGGCGGCAGCGCAGGGTGATGTAAAGGATGAACAGCGCCGCCATCAGCAGCCCCGGCACGATCCCGGCAAGCCAGAGCTGGCTGACCGGCGCGCGGGCGATCATGGCGTAAAGCACCAGCACGACAGAGGGCGGGATCAGGATGCCAAGGCTCGACCCCGCCTGAATGACGCCGGTGACCATGCGCTTGTCATATCCGCGCCGCAAAAGCTCGGGCAGGGCGATGGTCGATCCGATGGCCATGCCCGCCACCGAAAGCCCGTTCATCGCGGAAATCAGCACCATCAGCAGGATCGTCCCGATGGCAAGCCCGCCCGGCACCGGCCCGAACCAGACATGGAACATCTTGTAAAGATCTTCGGCCAGCCGCGTCTCGCTCATGACATAGCCCATGAAGACGAACATCGGCAGCGTCAGCATCGGATACCATTTCATCAGCTTCATGGCGGCCGAAAAACCCATCTGCTGCCCGCCGGTGCCCCAAAGCGCCAGCGAGGCCACCACGGCGACGAAGCCGATGATGCCGAAGACCCGCTGCCCGGTCATCATCAACAGCAGCATGGTCGAGAACATCAGAAGGGCAATCATCTCCTGCGGCATCAGATTTCCTCCCCGCGCAGGGTGGCGATGTCGCGGATGAGGAAGACGAGCGATTGCAGGAACATCAGGATGAAGCCCAGAAACATGGTGATCTTGATTGGCCAGAGATAAGGGCGCCATGCGGTCGGCGACCGCTCCAGCCGACCGATCTGCGGCAGAAGCGCGCCGTCAGGCCATTTCAGGGTCAGCGAATAGGCAAGGCTTTCCCATGCGCCCCAGACCATGACGCCCAGATAGAACAGCAGGGCCAGCACGGTGAAGGCATCGACAGCGGCGCGGGTGCGGTCGTTCCAGCGCGAATAGGCCAGATCCATGCGCACATGGCTACCCATCTGCATCGAATAGGGACCGCCCAGAATATAATAAGCGACCATGATGAACTGCGCCATTTCCAGCGTCCACATCGAGGGCGTGAACGCGGCCTTGGAAATGGCCGACCATGCCAGAACCGCCATCAGCGCGAACAGCAGATACATGGCGAAGCGGCCGATGCCGTGGTTCAGCTTCTCGATGCCATGCACGAAAGCGACGGTCCAGCGCGGCAAGGCTCAACCCTCCTTCTTGATGTCGGTCAGGGCAGCGGCGATCACCGGAGCCAGCCGGTCGGCCATCGCCTGTTCCGCCTCGGGCGAGGCGATCAGGTCGTTGCGGATTTCCAGCATGGCATTGGCAAGGCCGTAGGGCGTGGCATGCAGGCGCAGCGTATGGGTCACGTCATCGGCGGCCGAATAGGGCGCGTTCAGCCCGCAAGTCAGACCCGATGTCGCCTCGGCCCCGGCGAGGATGGCGCGGGCCAGCCGGTCGTCGGCATCATGGATCACACCGAATTCCACCGCGCGCTTCTGTCCGAAGTAAACCGGGGTGAAGCTGTGGATGGTGACAAGGACGGGGCGGCGGCCAAGCGCGATGCGTTCGGCAATCAGCCCGTGCAGCGCGTCGTGAAACGGTACATAGATCGCCGCCGCGCGCGCCGCGCGCTGGGTCGGCGTGATCGCCGCATTGCCCGGAACCTCGTGCACCTCGGATTTCGTGGGCATTGCGCCCGGCATGTCAGGCGCGCGGTTGCAATCATAGATCAGGCGGCTGACCGTGGCGGCAACGCTTGTTGCGTCAAGCCGCGCCGCCAGTGCCTGCATCAGCCCCAGCGCGCCGGGGTCCCAGGCGATGTGCGCCTGCCGCTGTTCTGCCGTCAGCCCCAGATCGCCCCACGGCGCCGGAAAGGTATTGGCGGCATGTTCACAGACGAGGATCAGGTCGCTGCCTGCCTCGGCCCGCCCGGTGATCACGGGGGCGAAAATCGCCGGAGCCACGGCCCCGGCCTGCATGTCTGGCTGTGCAGTCATTGCTGCGAGTCATCCCTGTTGTTGTCTTCAGGGTTCACCGCCGACCCGGTTCTGTCAAGAATTTTTCTTCTGCGTAATTTCTGTTACAAATTTTTCCAAACGGGTGCAGAATGGCCCCGAACCGGCAGCCGGAGGGCCGCGATGGACGAACAGATCACCATTGAGGACCGGATGCGCGCGGCGCTGCCCGATCTGACCCGCGCGGAACGCCAGCTTGCCACCCATGTGCTGAAGAACTACCCGGTCGCCGCGCTGGGCTCGATCACCGCGCTGGCCAAGGCGGCAGAGGTCTCCACGCCCACGGTGGTGCGGCTCTGCCAGAAGCTGGGCTACAAGGGCTATCCCGATTACCAGTCTGCCCTGCGCGGCGAGGTGGAGGCAATGCTGATGTCGCCCATCGCCAAGCATGACCGCTGGGCCGGCGGGGTGCCGGATACCCATATCCTCAACCGTTTCGCCGATGCGGTGGTGGGCAATCTGCAAGCCACGCTGGGCCAGATCAACCATGCGGAATTCGATGCGGCGGCCAGCCTGCTGGCCGATGGCGACCGTGCGATCTTCGCCATGGGCGGGCGGATCACCCATGCGCTTGCCGATTACTTTGTCACGCTGATGAAGGTGGTGCGCCCCGATGTGACGCTGCTTTCCGGCCTGTCGAACACCTGGCCGCCCGCGTTGCTGGATATGAAGCGCGGCGATGTGCTGCTGGTCTTCGACATCCGGCGTTATGAAAACAGTGTGCTGCAACTGGTGGAGCTGGCAGTGGAACAGGGGGCCGAGGTCGTTCTGATCACCGACCGCTGGGTCAGCCCCGCCGCCGCCCATGCCCGCCACACGCTTGCCGCCCACATCGAGGCGCCAAGCGCATGGGACAGCATGGTGTCCATCACGGTGCTGGTCGAAACCCTGCTTGCCTCCGTGCAGACCCTGCGCTGGGACGAGACCGAGGCACGGCTGAAGCGGCTGGAAGGGCTTTATGACCGTTCCCGCTTTTTCCGCCGCCCGAGGTGAGCAGCGAAAAATCTTCAGCAAGATTTTTGCCGCCCCGCTCCCGTGTTGCTACTGGTTGTCAGGCTGCGCACGGACCGAGATCCGCCCCAGCCGGGTGATCCGGTAGGGCGCGCCGTTTTCCGAGCCGATCAGCCGCTTGCGGCGCAGGCTCTGGAACACCTGCAAGGTGCAATCGGCAAGGATCAGGCCTTCGCGGGTCACGCAGAGCACGGTGTCGATCTTGCGGCCTGTGGCGCGGTCGTGTTCGATCCGGCCACCCTTGGCCAGGACATGCAGAACCCGCTGTTCGGGTCTGGAGATATTCATGGGATTGTCCGTCAGATAAGGCAAACCATCCGCGCGAGGCTTGGCCCGGCGGATCAGCTTCCCCTTGTCAGGCCAAGGGGTCAGCCCTTGCGCACAGTCTCTGACATAAACTCTCCATCATGCGCGTGTCGCGCGCGGCCAATATGGCCGCTTGCCGGGCGATCTTCAATAACCGCGGGTAAGATCCACCCGATGCAGCAGGGGCTCGCCCGTCTCACCGCGCCGGATATTTTCTGCGACCACCCGCGCGGCGGAAGAGGCGCGGGTATCGGCGGCGATATGCGGCGTGACGGTAACGCCGGGGTGGTGGCGGAAGGGGTGATCCTCAGGCAGCGGCTCGATGCGGAAGACATCCAGCGTCGCATGGCCCAACGCGCCGCTGTCCAGCGCGGCCAGCAGCGCATCATCGTCGATCAGCGCGCCGCGACCGGGGTTCACGATCACCGCGCCCTGCGGCAGCCAGGCCAGACGCCGGGCATCCAGCAGGTTTTCGGTCTCGGCCGTGCGGGGCAGCAGCGTCACCACGATTTCGGCCCGGCGGAGCAGCGCCTCCAGTCCCGCCTCGCCGTGATGCGCCGGAATGTCGAGCCCGGTCTTGCCCGAACGGCTCCAGCCCTCCACCGCGAAGCTCAGGGCTTTCAGCGCGCGGGCGCAGGCGAGGCCCAACTCGCCCAGCCCCAGCATCGCCACGACACGTTCCCGCGCCAGCGGCGGCACGATCTGTTGCCAGCCGGGGGCGCCTTTGATGTAACGATCCATCCCCAGATGGTGCCGCAGCACATGGCCGGTGACATATTCCACCATGCCCTCGGTCAGACCCGGGTCGACCATGCGGCACAGGGGTTGCGTCAGTGTCGGGTTGCCCACGATGCGTTCGACCCCGGCCCAGAGGTTCAGCACCGCGCGGCAGCGGGTGTAGGGGGTGAAATCCTGAAGCGGGCTTCCGGGGGCGTAAACGATGTAGTCCACCGCGCCGGGTTCTGCCTCGGTTACCAGCGCTGCATCCAGCCCGGCCTCGTCGAAAGCCGCGCGCAGATGCGGGGCATATTCCGGCCAGAGCGCCTCACCCGCCGCGAACAGCACCGTCACAGTCATCCGTATTCCTTCCTCGTCTTGATCCGCCCTCAGCGCGGGCGGTGGACGTGGGCGCTTTGCACCAGCCCGAAGCCCACCAGCAGCACCAACATGGCCGAGCCGCCATAGGACAGCAAGGGCAGCGGCACCCCCACCACCGGCGCCATACCCATCACCATCGACAGGTTCACCGCGATGTAGAAGAACAGGTTCGCCGCGCAGCCAAGGATCAGAAGCTGCGAGAAACGGTCGCGGTTTTGCAAGGCGGACACGATGCAGAAGCCGATGATACCCGCGTAAAGCAGCAGCAGTGAAAAGGCGCCGACAAAGCCGAATTCCTCGGCCAGCGTGGTGAAGATGAAGTCGGTGTGCTTTTCCGGCAGGAAGTTCAGCCGCGACTGCGTGCCTTGCATGAACCCTTTGCCGGCCCAGCCGCCGGACCCGAGGGCAATCTTGGCCTGAATGATGTTGTAGCCCGCGCCCAGCGGGTCGGCGGTCGGGTCGAGGAAGGTGTCGATCCTTGCATACTGGTAATCGTGCAGGAACTGCCATGGCGTGCCGCGCAGGGCAAAGACGCCATAGATCGCACCGCCCACCAGACCCGCGACCGCGCCGAAATACCACCAGCTGACGCCCGCGCAGAACATCACCGCCGCGCCCACCGCCAGCAGCATGACCGAGGTGCCGAGGTTCGGTTGCATCAGCACAAGGATCGTCGGCATCACGATCAGCATGACAGGCAGGAACACCCAGAGCGGCCGCGACACCTTCTTGGGGTCAAGCCAGTCGTAATAGGCGGCGAGCGCCATCACGAGGGTGAATTTCATCATCTCGGAAGGCTGCAACACCAGCGGTCCAAGGTTGATCCAGCGTTGCGCCCCCATCCCGACATGGCCGAAGAATTCCACCACCAGCAGAAGCGCGACCGACACCAGATAGGCCAGCGCCGACATGTTGCGCCAGAACCAGATCGGGGTGAAGGCGACGACGAACATCAGCGCCATGCCCAGACCGAAACGCTTCATCTGCGGCTCGGCCCACAGTTCCATCCGGCCGCCCGAGACGGAATAGAGCATCAGGAACCCGACTGCGGCCACGGCGGTCATCATCAGGATGACGGGCCAGTTCAGATGCAGCACCTTGCGCAGGCCCGAGGGCGCAGTCTTGATGCGATATTCCAGAAAGCTCATGCGATTCCCCCGCCTCAGGCCCGAGAGCGCGTGGTGCTGTCGGCGCCGAAGTCGCGCAGCTTCATGTCGTTGAAGCGCGATTCGATCGTGCCGCGCTGCGAGGCGGGATAGGCAGTCAGCGGCGGGATGCCTCCGGTCAGGCAGTAAAGCAGCAGGTCGCGCGCGACGGGGGCGGCTACCGCCGAGCCGCCACCGCCATGTTCCACCACAACCGAAACCGCGACGCGCGGCTTGTCGAAGGGGGCGTAGCAGACGAATAGCGCATGGTCGCGGCGGTTCCACGGCAATTGCTCGTTGCGGACAACCCCGGACGCGCGTTCCGCGGCCGAGATGTTGCGCACCTGTGCCGTGCCGGTCTTGCCCGCCATCAGCATGGTTTCATCCGCGATCCGCGAGCTCTTGGCGGTGCCATGGGCACCGTTCATCACCTCATACATGCCGCGCCGGACCGAGGCGAGGTGCTGGCTGTCGATGTCCAGAGGCGGGGCGTCGGGCAGGGGCACATCCTGCGTGCCGATCCGGCGCACCAGACGCGGCTCGATCGCGCGGCCGCTGGCAATGCGGGCGGTCATCACCGCCAGTTGCAGGGGCGAGGTCAGCACATAACCCTGCCCGATGGAGGCGTTGATCGTGTCGCCGATCCGCCATTCCTGTTTGTAGCGTTCCTGTTTCCAGGCTTTGTCGGGCATCACGCCTTCGGTGATCGCCGACATCGGCAGGTCATGGCGCACGCCAAGGCCAAGCTTGCGGCCCATTTCGGCAATCTTGTCGATGCCCACCTTCTGCGCGATGTCGTAGAAATAGACGTCGCAGCTTTCCGACAGCGCAGAATGCAGCGAAACCGTGCCGTGGCCGGACCGTTTCCAGCAATGGAAGCGGCGGCTGCCGACCTCGTAATGGCCGGGGCAATAAACGCCGGTCTGCGGCGTGATCACCCCCGCCTCCAGCGCAGCAAGCGCGGTGACCATCTTGAAGGTCGAACCCGGCGGATAGGCGCCTTGCACGGTCTTGTCGGCGAGCGGGCGGTGATCGTTTTCCAGCAGGAAAGAGTAATCCTTCTGGCTGATGCCGCGCACGAACAGGTTCGGGTCGAAGGAGGGCGCCGAGACGCAGGCCAGCAGGTCGCCCGTCTGCACGTCGATGGCCACCATGGCGGCACTGTCGTCGCCAAGCCGTGCCTGCGCGAAATTCTGCGCCTCGGCGTCGATGGTCAGACGCAGGTCGTCACCGGGGTCGCCTTCCAGCCGCTCCAACTCGCGCATCACACGGCCGACCGAGTTCACCTCGATCCGTTTCTGCCCGGCGCGTCCGCGCAGCTCTGCCTCGGTCCAGCGTTCAACGCCGACCTTGCCGATCTGGAACTTCGGCAGTTGCAGCACCGGATCGGGGTTCTCGATCCGCTCCAGATCGCGTTCCGACACCGGGCCGACATAGCCGACCACATGCGCGAAATCCTGATCCAGCGGATAAACGCGGCTGAGGCCCACTTCGGGCGTGACACCGGGCAGCGAGGGCGAGTTGATGGCGATTTTCGAGAAATCTTCCCAGCTTAGCCGGTCGGCCACGATGATCGGCACGAAGGGCGAGCGGCGTTCCACCTCTTTCAGCGTCTTTTCGATGTCCTCGGGCGGCAGCGGCACGATGGAGGCCAACCGCTTCAGCACCATTTCCACATCGCCGGCATCCTCGCGGGTGATGACGACACGGTAATTCTGTTCGTTTCCGGCGATCAGGCGGCCGTTGCGGTCGAAGATCTGACCGCGCGCAGGCGGGATCAGCCGGATATTGACCCGGTTCTCCTCGGCCAGCAGGCGGAATTCCTCGGCCTGATCGACCTGAAGATACCGCATCCGCGCGCCCAGCACGGCGACGAAGGCGGTCATGGCGCCGCCCATCAGAAAGGCGCGGCGCCGCACGCCCCGGAAGGAATCCTCGGTATCGCGTTGCGTCCGTTTCATAGCCGCCGCCCCATCGAATCGACCTCGCCCATCCCCGGCTTGTGAACCTGAAGCGTCACATGCGACAGCCAGACCACCACCGGATAGGCAAGAGCCGTCGCTACCGCCTGCGTCATCGCATAGCCAAAGCCCGCCTGCGGCAGCAGCGTCAAAGCAAAGACCAGATGATAGCCCAGAAACATGCCGAACATCAGCAGCCCGATGAAAAACCATTCCATGGCGAAACTCAATTCACGGGTCAGTGCGATGCGCGACCGCAGGATCTCGGTTCCGACAAGGACAAGCGCCGTCCATAGCCCCGGTGGCCGCAGCAGCAGCATGTCTTCGGTCAGCACCACGGCCACGATCAGCAGGGCGGGCATGTAATCAGGGCGGCGCTGCACCCAGGCGAGGATCAGGCACAGCAGCAGATCGGGGCCGGGCAGGCGGCCCGCATCCGACCCAAGCGGAAGCAGGCGCAGGAAGATCAGAAACAGTGCCACCGCCACGAAGATTCCGCGATGCAGCAGCACGTCGCGGCGCAGCGGATCAGCCATCGCTGCCCCCTTCGGCTGTGGCTTCGGGCGGGGCGGGGGGGCCTATGTCATCGGGCGAAACCGGCTCGGCCACCAGACCGCCGGGATCGGTGATCGCCTCAAGATCATGGCTGCGCAGGACGCGCAGGAAATCCAGCCGCTCGTAATCGGCTGCCAGCAGGGCGCGCAGCCGCCGGTCCGGGCCCTGCGCGACCGAACCGACCAGCAGCCCAGCCGGGAAGACCCCGCCATCGCCCGAGGTCACCACCCGGTCGCCGGGGCGCACCAGATCGGCCTTTTCCACAAATTCCAGCGGCGGGGCAGAGGAGTTGTCGCCCGACAGAAGCGCCTTTTGCCCCGACGGTTCCACGACCACCGGAATGCGCGAGCTGGAATCGGTCAGCAGGATCACCCGCGCGCTGCGTCGCCCCACGCCCGAGATGCGCCCGACCAGCCCGATGCCATCCATCGCAGCCCAGCCGTCGCGCACACCGTCCCGCTCGCCCACATTGATCAGCACCGACTGCCGGAACGGGCTGCCGCTGTCGGCCAGCACCACGCCGGTGATATGGGTCAGCTTCGGGTCCAGACGCACCTGATTGAGGTCCAGAAGCTTCGCATTCTGCTGTTCCAGCCGCAGCGCCGCTTCTTTCCAGCCGCGCATCTGCTTCAGTTCCTGCCGAAGTTCCTGATTTTGCTCGTAAAGCTTGGTGTAGGACTGGAAGCCCTGCACCATCTGCACCGCTTTGGTCACCGGCAGCATCACCCAGTCGAAACTGGGCACCGTGCGATCCACCAATGCGGTGCGGAAGCGTTCGACGCGCGGGCTGTCGATCCGCCACAGCAGGAACAGCGCCAGCAAAAGCACCACGAGCGCGCCGATCAGGATGCGCCTGATCGGGCGGGCAAAATCTTCCGGGTTGGTCCGGTTCTTTGCCACGCGGGGCCCCTTTGCGATGTGCCGTGCCGGGTGGCTCAGCTATCGTAGTCGATGACGTGGCGCAGTTGCTTTTCGTATTCCAGCGCCTTGCCGGTGCCAAGCGCCACGCAGTTGAGCGATTCATTGGCGACGGAAATCGACAGCCCGGTCTGTTCGCGCAGTGCCAGATCCAGATCGCCCAGCAGCGCGCCGCCGCCGGTCAGCATGACGCCGCGATCCACGATGTCGGCCGCCAGATCGGGCGGCGTGGTTTCCAGCGCCTGCATCACCGCGTCGCAGATCTGCTGCACGGGTTCAGCCAGCGCCTCGGCCACCTGGGCCTGGTTGATCTCGGTTTCCTTCGGCACGCCGTTCAAGAGGTCGCGGCCGCGGATCTGCATCGAGGCGCCGCGCCCGTCATCGGGCATCCGCGCTGTGCCGATCGAGGTTTTGATACGTTCCGCCGTGCTTTCGCCGATCAGCAGGTTCTGGTGGCGGCGCAGGTAGCTGATGATCGCCTCGTCCATCCGGTCGCCGCCCACACGGACGGAACGGGCATAAACGATGTCGCCCAGCGACAGAACGGCCACTTCGGTCGTGCCGCCACCGATGTCCACCACCATGGAGCCGGTGGGTTCCGTGATCGGCATGCCCGCGCCAATCGCCGCCGCGATGGGTTCGGCGATCAGGCCCGCGCGCCGTGCACCGGCTTGCAGCACCGAATTGCGGATCGCGCGCTTTTCCACCGGGGTCGCGCCATGCGGCACGCAGACGATGATCTTCGGTTTGGCGAAGGTCGTGCGCTTGTGCACCTTGCGGATGAAATGCTTGATCATTTCTTCCGCGCTGTCGAAATCGGCGATCACGCCGTCGCGCATCGGGCGGATGGCCTCGATGCTGCCCGGCGTCCGGCCCAGCATCAGCTTGGCATCCTCGCCCACGGCGAGAACCTGCTTCTTGCCGTCCTTCACATGGTAGGCCACCACCGAGGGTTCGTTCAGCACGATGCCCTTGCCCCGGATATAGACAAGCGTATTCGCGGTGCCGAGGTCGATCGCCATATCCGACGAAAAGAGGCCGGTGAGTGACATGCTGGACTGCGTCCTTCGATGAGCAAAAACGGATCAGCCCGCGACTCAGGCCGTTTCCGGCGCGGGCGCTTTCATATAAAGACAGCACCCGACCGGCGAAAGCCCGGAGTCTGCATGGGCGGCACAATTCCGCGTGTTCCGTAAGGGCTTGCACTTATCGAACATTTCGGGCGGCTGGTGGCGGATGGATTTCGGCCATCCTTGCAGACTTGCAATATTTGGTGCACCGGATTGAAAAAGGCCGCCCGGTGGGCGGCCCTTTCGCGGCTCAAAGTGCGCGTGGCGCCTTCTGCAACAGCGGCATCACATCCGCCATTTCCGGCCCGTTGGCCCGCCCGGTCAGCGCCTTGCGCAGCGGCATGAACAGCCCCTTGCCCTTGCGGCCCGTCGCCTCTTTCACCGCTGTGGTCCATTCCGACCAGGTGGTTTCAGTCCAGGGCTGGGCGGGCAGCAGGGTCAGCGCCTGCGCCACGAAATCGCGGTCCTCGTCCTCGACCAGCGGCTCGGCGCCGTCGCGGAACAGCTCCCACCAGCCGGCCAGATCGTCCAGCACGGTGATATTGTCCTTGGCCACGCGCCAGAAAGCATCCAGCTTGTCCTCCGGCACCCCCAGCGCGCGGATGCGATCCGCCACCGCATCCAGCGGCAGCGCCTGCACATGGGCGCGGGTCAGCGGGAACAGGTCTTCCGCGTCGAACTTGGTGGGGGCCGAGCCGAAGCTTTCGACATCGAAGCCTTCCGCGATCTCGTCCAGAGACCCGGCCAGAACCACGGGCTTCGACGACCCCAGCCGCGCCATCAGCGACAGCAGCGCCAGCGGCTCCACCCCCCGTGCGCGCAGGTCGCGCAGGGACAGCGTGCCCAGACGTTTTGACAGTTCCTCGCCCTTCGCGCCGGTCAGCAGCGAATGGTGGGCGAAGGCCGGGGGCGTGCCGCCCATGGCCTGCATGATCTGGATCTGCGTCGCGGTATTGGTCACATGGTCGGCGCCGCGCACAATATGGGTCACGCCCATGTCGATGTCATCCACCGAGGAGGCGAAGGTATAAAGCACCTGCCCGTCGGCGCGGATCAGCACCGGGTCCGACACCGAGGCCGCATCAATTGAAATCGGGCCAAGGATGCCGTCGGTCCATTCGATCCGCTCCTGATCCAGCAGGAAGCGCCAGTAGCCGTCGCGCCCCTCGGTGCGGAACTTCGCCTTCTCCTCCTCCGTCAGACGGTAAGAGGCGCGGTCATAGACCGGCGGCTTGCCCATGTTCAGCAGCTTCTTGCGCTTCAGGTCCAGCTCGGTCGGGCTTTCGAAACATTCGTAGAACCGGCCCTTCGCCTTCAGCACCTCCGCCTCGGCGCGGTAACGGTCCAGCCGCAGCGACTGACGTTCCACCCGGTCCCAGTGCAGACCCAGCCATTCCAGATCGGCCATGATCGCATCGGAATATTCCTGCTTCGAGCGTTCTTGGTCGGTATCATCCAGCCGCAGGATGAACTGGCCGCCGGTCTTGCGGGCGATCAGATAGTTCATCAGCGCGGTGCGCAGATTGCCGACATGGATATAGCCGGTGGGCGAGGGCGCGAAGCGGGTAACGGTGGTCATTTTGTGCCTCCTGCAACCCGCGCCCTTTCGCATGTGGGCAGGCATTTGTCCATATCGCGCGGGCGAGGGGGCGGCTATGCTGCCACGCCATGACCCATGCCAGCGCCGATACCATCGCCCCCGACCTCGCCCTGATCGAGCAACTGGCCCATGAGGCCGTTATGAGCCTGCCCGAACCCTTTCGCAAGGCAGCCACCATGGTCCTGCTGCGGGTCGAGGATTTTCCGCCCGACGACATCCTTGATGCCATGAGCATCGCCGATCCGTTCGAACTGACCGGGCTTTACGAGGGCATTCCCCTGACCGAGAAATCTGTCAGCGACCAGCCGGCGGGGCCGGATGTGATCTGGCTGTTCCGCCGCCCCATTCTGGATGAATGGATGGAGCGCGGGGATGTCTCGCTGGGCGAACTGGTGACGCATGTGACGATCCATGAATTCGCCCATCACTTCGGCTGGTCGGATGACGACATCGCGGTGGTCGATCCGTGGTGGGAATAACGTAGCCGTGAAGCGGTGAATCCTGCGGTCCGGGTTAGGCTGAGGCCTTGCAACACAGGAGAGAGTGACATGACCGCAGAAGCGACCACGCCGACCCTCACCCGCCGCGCGGCACTTTTTGCCGCCGCTGCCGTTCCCGCCGTGGCGCTGGCGCCACGCGCGGCCCGCGCCGCCGCACCAATGCAGGGCGCCGCCCAGCCCGCATTTCATCGTTTCAGCCTTGGCGAGATGGAGGTGACGACCCTGTTGGTCGGCACCCGGCCGATGGAAAACCCCAACGGCACCTTCGGCCTTAACGCCAGCCCCGAAGATTTCGCCGCCCTCGCGCAGGCGAATTTCCTGCCCGCCGACATGTCGGTGAATTTCTTCACCCCGACGCTGGTGAATACCGGGGCGGAACTGGTGCTGTTCGACACCGGCCTTGCGCCCGAGGCGATCACCGCCGCGCTGGCGGCGGCGGGCGTTACGCCCGATCAGGTGGACGTTGTGGTGCTGACCCATATGCATGGCGATCATATCGGCGGCCTTGCGGGCGAGGCGCCGACCTTCACCAATGCCCGCTACGTCACCGGCGCGGTTGAGCACAACCATTGGTCAGGCGCGGGTAACGAGGGGTTTGACACCAAGGTCAAACCGCTGAGCGACAAGATGACCATGCTCGATGACGGCGGCAGCGTCGCGCCCGGCATCAGCGCCATCGCGGCCTTCGGCCATTCACCGGGGCATATGGCCTATCGGCTGGAAAGCGGCGGCAAATCTCTGGTCATCACGGCGGATACGGTGAACCACTACGTCTTTTCCATGCAGCGCCCCGACTGGGAGGTGCGGTTCGACATGGACAAGTCGGCGGGCGCGGCGACACGGCGCAAGGTGCTCGGGATGCTGGCCGCTGACCGCACGCCCTTTATCGGCTACCATATGCCGTTCCCGGCCGTCGGCTATGTCGAGGCGCAGGGTGAGGGCTTCCGCTTTGTTCCTGCCAGTTACCAGCAGATGCTGTAATGCAAAGGGGCGGCAGCGCCGCCCCAAAATTCCCTGATCAGGGAATTAGCAAAAGTTTTACGGAAAACCCCGGCCGCTCAGCCCAGCTTCGCGGCGACATCGACCAGACGACGCGCCTGATGGCCGATGGCGGCTTTCGCATTGTCATCGAAATCCTTGCCTTGGGTATGGCTGTAGCCATAAGGATTGCCGCCCGCCGCGAAAATCGCCTGATCGGTATAGCCCGGCGGCACGATGATCGAACCCCAATGCGCGAAGGTGGTGTAAAGGCCGAGGATCGTTGCCTCCTGCCCGCCATGGGGGTTCTGCGCCGAAGTCATTGCGCTGATCGGCTTGCCTGACAGCGCGCCCTTGAACCACAGCCCGCCAAGCGTGTCGATGAAGGCGCGCATCTGCGAGGGCGCCTGGCCAAAGCGGGTGGGGGCCGAAAACAGATAGGCATTGGCCCATTCCATGTCCTCCGGTGTTGCCACCGGAATGTCCTGCATCTTGTCCAGCGTGGCTTTCCACGCCTCTTGCCCGTTCACCACCTCGGCCGGTGCGGTTTCGGCGACACGACGCAGACGGACCTCGGCCCCTGCAGCCTCGGCTGCCTCGGCGGCGATGCGGGCCATCTGAAGGTTGGTCGAATAGGTCGAGTAAAACACGATTGCGAGCTTGACGGCGGTCATCCTGTCCTCCTGTCGGGTGCGATTATGCCGCTAACATAGGACGCCGGTGGCCCTACGCCCATTCGGTGCGGCCGCAGGGCGGATGTTCGCTGATGCACGGAACCGGGTTCAGCCCGGATCGCGGAAGCGGTTGGCGATGGGATAGCGGCGGTCCAGCCAGAAGGCGCGGGGGGTCAGCCGCACACCGGGCGCCGACTGGAAGCGTTTGTATTCACTGATATAGAGCAGATGCTCTACCCGCTTGACGGTCGCGTGATCATACCCCTGCGCGACGATTTCAGCCACTGAAAGCTCACGGTCTACCAACCCGTCAAGAATCGCATCCAGCACCTCATAGGGCGGCAGGCTGTCCTGATCTTTCTGGTCGGGGCGCAATTCGGCGCTCGGTGGTTTGGTGATGACCCGTTCGGGGATCACCGCGCCCGCCGGGCCTTTCATCCACGGGCGATGATGGTCATTGCGCCAGCGGCAGGTTTCGAACACGCGGGTCTTGTACATATCCTTGATCGGATTGTAGCCGCCATTCATGTCGCCATAGATGGTGCAATAGCCCACCGCCATTTCGGATTTGTTGCCGGTGGTCAGCAGCATCTCGCCAAACTTGTTCGACAGCGCCATGAGCATCAGGCCACGCAACCGGCTTTGCACGTTTTCCTCGGTGATGCCCGGTTCGGCGCCCGTGAACAGATCGGCCAGTGCTTCGCCCACTGCTGCCTGCGCCCCGCCGATCGGCACGGTATCCAGCCGGCAGCCCAGATTGCGCGCGACCTCGCCCGCATCCTCCAGTGAATGTTCCGACGTATAGGCCGAGGGCAGCATGACGCAGCGCACATTCTCTGGCCCCAGCGCATCTGCGGCGATGGTGGCGACGATAGCGCTGTCGATGCCACCCGACAGGCCCAACAACACCTTGCGGAAGCCGGTCTTCGCCATGTAATCCTGCAAGCCCATGACGCAGGCACGATAATCCGCCTCCCAGATGCGGGGGATTTCGGCGATCAGGCCGGGTTCGGCGCGCCAGCCCTCGGGCCCGCGCGTGAAATCCACATGGGTCAGGCAGGTATCGAATTGCGGCATCTGCACCGCCAGCGTGCCGCCGGGGTTCAACACCATGCTGGAGCCGTCGAAAACCTGATCGTCCTGCCCGCCCACCATGTTGAGGTAAACCAGTGGCAGCCCGGTCTCGACCACCCGCGCCACCATCAGGTTCAGCCGCAGGTCGGGCTTGCCCCGGTGATAAGGCGAGCCATTGGGAACCAGCAAGATCTCGGCCCCGGTCTCGGCCAGCGTTTCGGCCACATCGGGGTGCCAGGCATCCTCGCAGATCGGCGTGCCGATGCGGACCGGCCCGATGCGATAGGGGCCGGAGACATCGGCGGGCGAGAAGATACGCTTTTCGTCGAAAACGTCGCTGTTCGGCAAATGGTGTTTCAGGACTTTTGCCACCAGCTTGCCGCCCTGAAGCACCCACCAGGCATTGTGCAGCCGCTTGCCCACCCGCGCGGGGCCACCGATGCCGATGGCCGGACCGTCGGCACAATCGGCGGCCAGCGACAGGATCGCTGCCTCCGCCGCATCGGCAAAGACCTGCTTCAAAATAAGGTCCTGCGTCTGATAGCCGGTGATGAACATTTCGGTCAGCGCCAGCATGTCGGCGCCTGCGGCCTTCGCCTCGGCCCAGGCGGCGCGGGCCTTGGCGGCATTGCCTGCAATATCGCCCACAACCGGGTTCAGTTGGGCAAGCGTCAGGCGAAAGCGGTCTGCGGCCATGGGCGGCTCTCCGTCTGGCAGCGGGAGCAGCGTCCCGAGGATTTGTCTTGCTTTCTAGCAGACTGACGGCCAAGGAAAAGGAGGAAGCGGCACAAGGATCCGGGGGGCGAGGATGCGGAAGCGGTTCGGGATGGGCATGGGCGCGGCGGGGCTGGCGGTGGTTCTGGCCTTGCCGGTCGCGGCGCAGGACACATCCGATGTGCTGGTCAAGCAATATGATGACGGTTCGGTCTACGAGGGGCAGTTCCTCAACGGGCGACAGCACGGGCAGGGCACCTACCGCCTGACCAACGGGTTTGAATACAGCGGCGAATGGGTCGAGGGCGAGATCCGCGGCCGCGGTACCGCGCGTTATCCCAATGGCTCGGTCTATGAGGGCGATTTTCTGGGGGGAAAACCCTTCGGCAAGGGCAAGATCACCTATGCCGACAACAGCACCTATGAAGGCGACTGGTCGGATGGCAAGATCACCGGCAAGGGCATCGCGCGCTATGCTGACGGTTCGGTCTACGAGGGGGATTTCGTCGATGCCGTGCATGAGGGGCAAGGCAGGCTGACCTCGGCCGAGGGGGCGGTTTACGAAGGCGGCTGGCTCAAGGGGATGAAAGACGGTCAGGGCAAGCTGACCTACCCGGACGGCACCGTCTATGACGGCGGCATGAAGGCGGGTAGCCGCGACGGCAAGGGCAGGCTCAGCATGCCCGACGGCCTGATTTACGAAGGCGACTGGGCCAAGGGGCAGATCAACGGGCTGGGCAAGCTGACCCAGCCCAACGGATCTGTCTATGAAGGGGCTTTCGTCGACGGCGAGCGGCAGGGTCGTGGCAAGATGACCTACAAGGACGGGTCGGTCTACGAAGGCGGCTTCAAGGGCGATCAGCGTGACGGCAAGGGCGTATTCCGCACAGCCGACGGCTACAGCTATGATGGCGACTGGGTGGCCGGGCGGATGGAAGGGGCCGGGCGGATGACCTATGCCGATGGCTCGGTCTATGAAGGGGCCTTCAGGGCGGACAAGCCCGAAGGGCGCGGGCGCATCACCTATGGCGATGGATCGGGCTATGAAGGCGATTGGGTCGCGGGCGAAATCGCGGGGCAGGGTCGTGCAACTTATGCCGATGGCGCGGTCTACGAAGGTGCCTTTGCCGATGGGCAGGCACAGGGCAAAGGCGTGCTGACGCGGCCCGACGGCTATCGCTATGAAGGCGACTGGGTGGCGGGAAAGCGCACGGGTGAGGGCACCGCGACCTATGCGGATGGCGCGACCTATTCCGGCGGTTTCGTCGATGGGGCGCGGCAAGGCAAGGGCCGGATGACCATGGCCGACGGCTTCAGCTATGAAGGCGACTGGGTGGCGGGCGAGATGACTGGTCAGGGCATCGCACGTTATGCCAATGGTGACGTCTATGAAGGCGCCTTCGTCAAGGGGCGGCGCGAAGGGCAGGGCGCGCTGCGTTACGCCAATGGCCGGGAAAGTGCCGGTCAGTGGCTGAACGGAATTCTGGTCGCCGCGCCTGAACCTGCCCCCGCCGGGTCGGCACCTGATGCGGCCCCCGCCGTAACCGGGAACTGAGCCACGCACGAAAACGACATCGCGGGGGAACGGGTCAACCATTCCCGGCCTCCGCAATCTGACAGAGCGCCCACAGCAGCCGTTGCCGTGAAAAGGGTTTTGCCACATGGCCGGCAAAACCCTGCGCGGCGTAATTCTCGACCTGATGGCGCATGGCATTGGCGGTGATGGCCAGTGCGGGCACGGTGGCTTGGCGGGATGCCCGTTCCGCTTCGCGGATCGCATGAAGGGCGGTGACGCCATCCACGACCGGCATCGAAATATCCAGCAGGATCAGATCGAACCGCTTTTCTGTCGCCCGCGCAATGGCCTGACGCCCGTCACAGACCAGATCGACCGCGATCCCGCAGGGGGCCAGCATCGCCGCGAGGATCTTGCGGTTGGTGGCATTGTCATCGGCCGCAAGCACCCGCAAACCGGCAAGCCGGTGCAGGGGCAGGTCGGGCGAAGGCTCCGGCGCGGCGGCGTGGTTCTCCTCCGCCTCTGGCAATGGGAGGGTCACGCGGATGCGGGTGCCGAAGCCGGGTTGCGATTGCGCGCTGACCTCGCCCCCCATCATCCCGACCAGTTTCTTGACGATGGCCATGCCCAGCCCGGTGCCGCCGAAGCGGCGGGTGATCGTGGGGTCGGCCTGCTGGAAATCCTCGAACATGCGGGCAAGCTGGTCTGCGGTCATGCCAATGCCGGTATCGGTGACATCCAGCGTGACGGGCCGCCCCGGCGGGCAGGTCATCAGCACGCGGATCTCGCCGGTTTCGGTAAACTTGATCGCATTCCCCAGCAGGTTGTGCAGGATCTGGGCCATACGATGCGGATCGCCCAGCCGCAGCCGCGTGGCATCGGCGCTGGCGAGGATGGCGAAGGACAGCCCCTTTTCCTGCGCCCGCAGGGAATAGAGCGCCTCGACCCGCGCCACCACATCGGCAGGGCGAAAGGCCGAGGTTTCCAGTTCCATGTGGCCCGCATCGATCTTCGAAAGGTCCAGAATGTCGTTCAGCACCCGCAGCAGTGTTTCACCGGATTCGCGGATCGTGGCCACCATGGCGCGCTGTTCGGGCGGGTCGATCAGCGGCTCCAGCAGTTCGGCCATGCCCAGAACCCCGTTCAGTGGTGTGCGGATTTCGTGGCTCATATTAGCCAGAAACAGGCTTTTGGCGGCATTCGCCGCCTCTGCCTGCTGACGGGCGCGGTCCAGATCGGCGGTGCGCAGCCGCACTTCGGTTTCCAGATTGCGGGCCTGGCCTTCGAGCGCACAATTCGCCTCGTAAAGCTCGCGGCTTTTCTGTTCCAGCAGGGCCTCGGCCTCTTCTCGCGCGCGTCGTTCCCGGTCATAGCGACGGCGTGACACCGGATCGGGCGGCGGAAGCACGGTCATGGCATGTCGTGCCGGATGGTGAATTCGGCCCGCGCCTGACCGGGGGTGGAAAGATCGCGTGTGGTGATGGTGGCGGGCCTGCCGAAATGATCGACACAGCCCTCGATCAGCCCGGCACAGAATGGCACCAGCGGGCGGGTGGAGCTGTAATCCATCCGCAACTCGCCGGGGCCGAGCCTTTCGGTGGCGAAGGTCGGCAATTCGGCGCTGGGATAGATCTTGCGCACCTCCACATGCACCTCGCCCTCGATCGCCTCCAGCATGGCCAGCACATCGGGCTTGTCCTCGAAGAAGGCGGGGTAATAGGTTTTGAAGGTGTTCATCATCCAGTGGCCGAAGCGGCGTTGCAGTTCCTCGCCCGGCAGGCCGGTCACGCGGGAAAACGCGCCGACCAGCGCGACCAGATCGGCGCAAGGGTAATCCCCCACGGCGGAAAATGCCCCGCCGGTGGATAGCGGCGTGTCGTCCAGCACCTGATCCACCGCAGCCTCGCCCAGCAGGTTTTCGGCCATCTTCAGCAGTTCGACAAAAACGATTCCCTTCATCGCCGTCACCCTTTCGTGCGTTCCGCCCCAGTCCTGCATGGCAGAGGTTGACAAACCGCTAAGCCGCGCGCATTTCGCCGGGCTTTCCAAAAGGGCGATGGCGATGAAGGCTTTGACCACTGTGAGTGACCTGACAGCGGCGGGGCTGGTGGAGCCTTCGGCGGCGCTGGATTCCGTGGCGGAGCGGTTTCGCATCCGGCTGAGCCCCGAAATGCAGGCGCAGGCCGGGTCGGCGGGTGTCGCGCGCCAATTCGTGCCCGATGTGGCGGAACTGCTGATCCGGCCGGAGGAGCGCGCCGACCCGATCGGTGACCGTGCCTTCAGCCCGGCGCCGGGCCTGACGCATCGCTACCCCGACCGGGTGATCCTTGCCGTCACCCAGACCTGCGAGGTCTATTGCCGTTTCTGTTTCCGGCGCGAGACGGTGGGGGCGGCGGGCGCCTTGCCCGCGGCCGATCTGAACGCGGCGCTGGCTTATATCGCCGCCACGCCCGCGATCCGCGAGGTCATCCTGACCGGCGGCGATCCGCTGTCCCTGTCAGCGCGGCGGCTGGGGGCCGTGCTCGACCGGCTGGAGGCGGTGCCGCATGTCGAAACCCTGCGCATTCACAGCCGGGTGCCGGTGGTCGCGCCGGAGCGGATGGATGCGGCGATGCTCGCGGTGCTGGACCGTGAGAAGCCCGTGCATCTGGTGATCCATACCAACCACCCTGATGAGTTGGGCGAACCCGCGCGGGCCGCGCTGCGGCGGCTCAACCGCGCCGGGGTTGCGATGTTCTCGCAATCGGTGCTGCTGCGCGGCGTGAATGATGATGCCGACACGCTGGAGGCGCTGTTCCGCACCCTGATCCGCAACCGGGTGAAGCCTTACTACCTGCATCACTGCGATCTGGCCGAGGGCACCAGCCATTTCCGCACCACCATCGCCGAGGGCCGCGCGCTGATGGGCGAGCTGAAACGCCGCCTTTCTGGCCTCGCGCTGCCGGCCTATGTGCTGGATATTCCGGGTGGCGCGGGCAAGATCGCCCTGACGTCGGGCATGGCGGAGGAGGTCGCGCCGGGGGAATGGTGGGTGACGGACCGGCTGGGCGGGGTGCATCTCTATGCCGACCCGGCGCGCGACTGACACCGCTTGCAGGCTGACCCGCGCCGCGCCACAACTATGGGGTGCAAGTGAGGTCCGCCATGCCCCGTATCCCCTCTGTCGCCGCGTTTCTGGACCCCGAGAACGGCTATGAGCCGACCGAGGCGGAACGGCGGCTAATCAAAGCCTGTCAGGAGGGCGGCATTGCAGACATAAGTAATACGTGTCCGCAGGTCGCTTCCCATGAGAATACAGTTCGGGCTCGAATTATACGCCTTCTGATACTGGGTGGAACGGAAAGGTGTGGACTTCATGAAAGTGGTGTGTGGCTTAAAGGCGCATGGATCGTCGGTGAATTGGATTTGCGGTTCACTACATGCCGTGGAAGATTGCGATTGGAGAAGTGTAATTTTGATAAGAGGCCTAATTTAACTCAAGCGAAGTTGGATCAATTTTGTCTTGACGGTTGTAAACTTCCCGGACTGCTTGCCGAGCGAATTTTGGTACGAGGAAGTGTATACCTGCGTGACCTGAGATCCAGTGAGACGGTTGATTTTGTTGGAGCAAGCATTGGCGGACAACTTGTGCTGAATGATTCCTATATTTTCAATAGGGACATGGAAAGGGGAAAGGCAATAAATGCTCAGGGTATAAGTGTTGAAGGTAGTGTGCTGTTGAAAAAGGTTTTCGTTTTTGGATCTATTGTGTTAATGGGGGGCAAGATCAACGGTCAGCTAACCTGCGCTGAATCTATTGTGCTAGGCGCAAGTAAGGCGATAAATGGGCAGAGGCTCCGGATTGGCCAAAGTCTTTTTCTGGACGATCTTTGGGCTCTTGGTGGAGTCGGATTAAATAGTTCGTGTGTCAAGGGAAATATAAGCGCAACCGGCAGCGTGTTGGTTGGAGGTGACAATTTTTCTCTGAATGCCAGTTATCTCGACGTGGGGCAAAGTTTAAATCTGACCAATGTAATTAGTATTGGACCCATTTCTCTGCGTGGTGCTAAAGTTTGCGCGCAACTGAAGTTGAATGAGGCAGAAGTGTATGCGGATCAAGAGAATTTCTTTCCTCTAGGGAAGGATTTTCCTAGGAGGTCTAGCGCCATATGCGTGGCTGAAGCCCTGAATTTTCAATCTATTAATGTTGGCAGTGGTGTTTTTTTGACAAATTCCCTTTCAAGGGGCGCAGTTGTTTTTGATGAGGCAAGAATAGGTGCGCAGCTATGCCTTAGGGTTGCTGTGCTTGATGGTTGTGGTGGGCGTGCGCTCAGCGCAAAGCGTATGAATGTTGCGCATTCATTGTTTTTCCGTAAATTGAATAAGGTTCATGGAAGTGTTTCGTTCTCTTCTGCCCATGTTGCGAACTTGGAAGATGATTTTAAAAGTTGGGAAATGATAAGCGGTGATTTGGACATTGATGGCTTTACGTACGACGGATTTGTTGGGTCATCTCTAGATGTCGCAAAGCGTTTGGAGTGGGTGGAAAAGGGCGTGCGAGATTCTGGAACATGTTCGCCTCAACCTTATACTCAACTTGCTAAAGTCTTGGCTGCGATGGGGCACAAAAGGTCAGCAAGACGTGTTCTTTTTCAGCGCGAAGTGACGCTGGGTGAGGAAAGCCGTCAAGAAGCTTTTGATGTCGAGGTGCAGACCTCGCCTGCGATATTTAAGAAGCCGTTGGCGAAAGTTAAATTTTGGGGCCGATTGGTTGGAGATGGTCTGTCGCGGCTTATTGTTGGTTACGGGCATGACCCATGGCGAGCTCTGGCTTGGATGATTGTCTTGTGGACAATTTCGACACTTCTGGCGCATTTAGCTTGGATCAACGGCGATTTCGCCCCCAATTCGGATGTCATGCTGGTCTCCGACGGCTGGCTTGCGCAACTGGAGACGCCGAACCCGGCCGAGGCATGGTCCTCAAAAGGCGCGGCGGGGCAGGATTGGGAATCCTTCAACCGCTATGCATGGGGGCTGGATCTGGTAGTGCCGATCCTCGACATCGGGCAGACCGACGCATGGCAGCCGTCAAGGGACCGCGGGCCCGACGGGTATCGGCTCTGGTGGGCGCGCTGGCTCCTGCAAGGCATGGGCTGGCTGGTCTCGGCGCTGGGGGTGGCGGCGATTACCGGGATCATGCAGAAGGACCGGGACTAGTGCATTTCCTCTTTTCTTTCCCGTCTCGGCCGTTATAGTCCGGCCCCATGAACACGGGCTTCCATATCATTTCCTGCGCGCCGCTGTGCGCCCCGGCCGCCCGTGGCCTGCTTCTCCTTAGCTGCCTCTGAGCGTGCCTTCGGGTGCGACCGCTCGGAGGTGACCAGCACCCAGGGATCGAAGCACCAGAATTCTCAAGGACAAGCACATGACCGACAGCAGCGCACAACCCCGCGTCGTGATTTTTGACACCACCCTGCGCGATGGCGAACAATCGCCGGGCGCCACCATGACCCATGACGAGAAGCTGGAGATCGCCGGTCTTCTGGACGAGATGGGCGTCGATGTGATCGAGGCGGGTTTTCCCATCGCCTCGGAAGGCGATTTCAACGCGGTGACGGAAATCGCGAAACGCGCCAAGAACAGCACGATCTGCGGGCTGAGCCGGGCGAATTTCAAGGACATCGACCGCTGCTGGGAAGCGGTGAAACACGCCGCTTCGCCGCGCATCCACACCTTCATCGGCACCTCGCCGCTGCACCGCGCCATTCCGAACCTGACCATGGACGAGATGGCCGAGCGGATCCATGACACGGTGACCCATGCCCGCAACCTGTGCGACAATGTGCAATGGTCGGCCATGGATGCGACGCGGACCGAGCATGATTATCTGTGCCGGGTGGTGGAAATCGCCATCAAGGCGGGCGCCACCACCATCAACATCCCCGATACCGTGGGTTATACCGCGCCGCGCGAAAGCGCCGATCTGATCCGCATGCTGCTGGAGCGGGTGCCGGGCGCCGACGAGGTGATCTTCTCGACCCATTGCCACAATGATCTGGGCATGGCGACGGCGAACAGCCTCGCCGCAGTCGAGGCCGGCGCACGGCAGATCGAATGCACGATCAATGGCCTAGGCGAGCGCGCGGGCAATGCGGCGCTGGAAGAAGTGGTGATGGCGCTGAAGGTCCGCAATGACATCATGCCCTATGCCACCGGCATCGACACGACGAAGATCATGCATCTGTCGCGCCGGGTTTCCACCGTTTCGGGCTTTGCGGTGCAGTTCAACAAGGCGATTGTCGGCAAGAATGCGTTTCTGCATGAAAGCGGCATCCATCAGGATGGCGTGCTGAAAAACGTCGAAACCTTCGAGATCATGCGCCCCGAAAGCATCGGTCTGACGGCAAAGAACATCGCCATGGGCAAGCATTCGGGCCGCGCCGCGCTGCGGGCCAAGATGAAGGAGCTGGGCGTCGAACTGGCTGACAACCAGCTCAATGATCTGTTCGTGCGCTTCAAGGCTTTGGCCGACCGCAAGAAAGAGGTTTATGACGAGGATCTGCTGGCGCTGGTGAAGGATGCCGATACCAACGAGGCGCATGACACCATTCAGGTGAAACGCCTGCGGGTGATCTGCGGCACCGAGGGCCCGCAGGAGGCGGAGCTGACGCTGACCATCGACGGGGTGGAACATTCGATCGACGCCACCGGCGACGGCCCGGTGGATGCAGCCTTCAACTGCGTCAAGATGCTCTATCCCCACAAGGCGCGTCTGCAACTCTATCAGGTGCACGCGGTGACCGAAGGCACCGATGCGCAGGCCACGGTTTCAGTGCGGATCGAGGAAGAGGGGCGCATCGCCACCGGCCAGTCGGCCGATACCGATACGATTGTGGCCAGCGTCAAGGCCTATGTGAATGCGATCAACCGCCTGATCGAACGCCGGAAGAAATCCAACCCCGGCGATGATGTGAAGACGGTGGATTACCGCGACGCCGGTTGATCGGCGGGCCGCGACAAAGGGGGCGCCGGTGCGAAACCGGCGCCCTTTTGCATTAGGTCAGCAGGTCGAAATGCCCGGCGGTCAGATCAAGCCCCGCGCCGATCAGCGCGATCAGCTTGCGCGCACCCGCGCCGCTGCCATTGGCATCAAGGAACAATTCGCCCGATCCGCTGTCATAGATGAGGCGGTCGTCGGCATCGACCCTTGCACCGGAAATGCCGATGATCTTGAAAGCATCGCCGGAAAGGCTGCCACCCAGCGCCCCGAAGGCGCTGCCCGCAAGGGCGATGCTGTCGGCGGCCGTGTCGAAATCGGTGATCCGGTCAACATTCCCCTTCTTCAGCGCGGCGTCGAAGACAAAGACATCCGCCCCCGCATCGCCGGTCAGCACATCCTTGCCCGTTCCGCCGGTCAGTCGGTCATTGCCCGAGCCGCCCAGCAGCGTATCGGCACCGCCAAGACCCTCCAACCGGTCGCCGCCGCCATTGCCCTCCAGCCGGTTGGCAGTGCCGTTGCCCGTCAGGCTGTCGGCGGCGCTGCCGCCGGCGACATGCTCGATCCCGCGCAGGATGTCGGTGCCGATCCCCTTGCCGCTGGCCTGCCCGTCGGCGCTTCCGGCCCCCAGCGCGACTGTCACGCCGGTCTTCACCTTGGCATAGCTGACCAGATCGGTTCCGGCTCCGCCGTCGAAAATGTCATTCCCGGCGGATGAACGGAAGGTATCCGCCCCGGCCAGAGCCATCAGCCGGTCGTCGCCCTTGCTGCCTGCCATGACATCGTCACCACCGCCGCCGCGTGTGACCTTCATGCCGACCAGCGTGGCTGCGCCGCCGCTGACCTCGATCGCCAGTTCGGTTTTCGACAGGCCCGAGAGGGTGAAGCTGCGCAGCCCCGCGCCGGTATCGTAACGGAACAGACCTTTGGCGGAAAAACTGAAATCCTCGTAGTGTCCATCGGCACCCAAGGTATGGGCGGTGCCCAGTTCCAGCCGGTCGCCCGTGTCGAAGCCGGTGATGCGGAAGCTTGCCTCCGTGGCCCAGACATCGCGGGTGCGGATGGTTTCCGTGCCGGTCCCGCTGAGCGTGGTTGTATCGTTGGCGTCCCCGTTCAGGATCAGCGTGCCTCCGGCCGCAACGCCAAGCCGACCGCTGCCTGTAAGATCGTCATGCAGGTCCAGCGTGCCGCCGCGCACCTCGATCAATCCATCGTTGCGAAGGGTTCGCCCGGTGTCGAGTGTCAGGGTCTGGCCCGCCGTGGCGCGGATCGTGCCTCCGTCGGCATTGACCAGCTTCAGCTCTCCGCTGCCCGCCAGCGAACCGATGAAGCCACCACCGAGGATGGTGCTGGCATTGGTCAGCGTGGCCACGCTTGCGCCGCTGCCGGTCAGGCTGTCCTGGCCCGTCAGCCCGTCGAGGACAAGACTGCCGCTGCCGGTCAGCGCGGCCCCTTTAGTATGGATACCCAGCCGGGTTCCGCTGCTGTCGTCGAAACGGATCTGGCCGCTGTTGGCAATCTCGCCGCGCAGGGTGGTGGTGCCCATCACCCGGAACGTGCCCTGCACCTTGACCGCCTCGGTGCTGCCGTCCAGCACCGCGCCGCCAAGGCCAAGGATTTCCCCACCCTTCACGGTGGCAAGGGTGCCGCCCTGCACGGTCAGGCTGGCGGTGCCGCCCGCAAGTTCCACCCGCGCCTCGGCCCCTGAGGCACGCAGGGTGCCACCCCGATTGTCGATCACCATGTCGGCATCTTGGCCCGAAGCATCTCTCCCCACGGCGAGTTGCAGCCTGCCGCCGTTCATCGCCTCGGCCAGCCCGTCGTTGCGGAAGGTGGTCAGCCCCTCCAGCCGCAGCGTCTGGCCCGCCTGATCGGCGCTGATCCGGCCCGCATTGGCATTGGTCAGCGACAGCCCATGACGGAAATAGCCCGTGGCCCCTGAGCCAGCCCAGAAGCTGCCCAGTGTGCCCGCGCCATGCAGCCAGTTGTCGAGGTTCTCAAGCGTTGCCTCGCCGCTTTGCGTGGCCCCCCGGATCTCGCTGCCGGGGGTGCCGGTCTCGGCCAGCAGCACCTCGCCCTTGCCGCCCAGTTGCGCGGTGCCCTCGATCAGCAGGCGCTGCGGACGGTCGCTATCAAAATGCAGGTCGCCCTTGTTGTCGATCCGGCCGGTCAGCGTGCCGCCGCCCTGCACACGGATGTCGCCCAGAAGGGTGACCGCACCGCGCGCGGTGCTGCCGTCCAGCACCGCATTGGCGTTCATCAGCCGGATTTCACCGCCCGAACGTCCCTCAAGCGTGCCACCTTCGACCGTCATGGTCCGGGTGTTGCCCAGAAGCTCGACCAACGATCCGGTGCCGGTAGCCAGAAGCAGACCGTCCTGATTGTTCAGGACCTGAGATTCGTCCACATAGCCGGTAGCCACACCGCCAGCACCTGCCGAGATGCGCAGCGTGGCCCCTGCTTCGGCCCGCATCAGCCCGGCGTTGCGAAAGCTCTCCAGCCCCTGCAACGTCAGAGAAGACCCTACCTCATCGGCCGCGATGATCCCGTCGGTGCGGTTTTCCAGCGACAGGCGGATGGCTTCGGACTGGCCCATCCCGATGGGGGCCTGTTGTCGGCCGATCTGGCCAGAGCCATGGATCAGGTTGTCCACGTTGATCAGACGCCCCGTCGCGTTCTGGTCGGTGCCCTGGATCAGCGCATCGCGGTATTGCGTGCCCGAGGGCACATCGAAGGCCATTTCGACCTCGCCACCACCGCTGAGCGTGACATTTCGGGCCGCAATCCGGCCGCTGTAACCGTCAAGCTGGATCGTGCCCTGATTCATGATCGGGCCGCGCAACTCCAGCGTCCCCGTCACCCGCACCACCGATCCGCTGTCGATAGTCAGTGCGCCCGCACTGGTGCTGCCGTCCAGCGTGGAGTAAAAATTCGCCGTCTCGATCCGCCCGCCGTCCGTGGTGGCCAGATGACCCCCGGCGATGCGCCCGTCATGGAGCTTCACCAGCGATCCCGCGCCGTCCGCGCGCAGTTCGGCGCCAGCGGTCTGTTCCAGCACCGGCACTTGCAGATAGAGAATCCCGCCATCTGTGGCCCGCATGATCCCTGCATTGGTCGTCGGGTTCGCCTCGGTTACATCGGCGCTGTAAAGATGCAGCCGCACCCCGGCGACATTGGCATCGACCAGCCCGCCGGTGGCGTTGTGCAGCACCAGATCGCCGCCCGGATCGCCGAGGTTCCTGTTGAACCCGATGGTGCCCGCGCCCTCGATGCTGCTGTGGTTCACCAGCACCGCAAGCCCGGCATCGCCGTCCATGCCGGTCAGTTGCGTGGAAAGGCTGTTCGACGCCCCCCCTTCCATCCGCGAGCCAAGCACCAGCCGACCCGCGCCGGTCAGCGTGGTTATGCCATCCCCCAGCCGCAGCGCCGAGGAATTGTTGTTCTGCGCAGCATCCGACTGGATGGAGATCGTGCCCGCGTTGTCGATGCTGCCGCCCAGAACGGTCATGTAGTCGGTCAGCAGAGACCAGTCGCCCGCGTTGCTGACATCGCCGTTGATGGTCAGATCCGAGCGGTAACCCTCCAGCACCGCGCCGGACTGAATGTCGAGGTTACGGATGTTCAGCGGCTCGGCCGCCAGCGTGGGTTCCACGATCTGCGCAAGGCTGCCCGCGCCAGCGCCGCCGATCCGCACATCGGTTTCATCATCGGGGATGGTGTCCACGTCGAAATTGGTGCCGACGATCTCGCCTTCCTCGTCCAGAAGCACAGCCGTCCATGACGGGCCGCGCGCCCCGGTGAATACTGCCATCCCACCCTCCCGCAGAAATCCGATTTGTCCGGTAATTTGCGGCGATGCTGCCATGGACCGGGGGCGTAGGCAATCAAACTGAAGGTTGAGAAACGCACCACGCAGGCTGGACATTTCCGCTCGCCCGGCGCTGACTGTCGCCGCGAGCGGACAGGGACAGGATGATGGCGCAGGCGCGGTTTGTAGAGGGCAATCTGTTTGCCCATGTGGCGGTGATGGCGCTGACCTCTTCCGTCGGCCTGATGGCGATCTTCGTCGTCGATCTCATCAACATGGTCTACATCTCATGGTTGCGCGACCCCGAGGCGACGGCGGCCATCGGTTATGGCGGGGCCGTGCTGTTCTTCACCACCGCCTTTGGCATCGGCCTGTCGGTCGGGGTCTCGGCACTGACCGCGCGGGCGGTGGGCGCGCGCGACCCGGCACTGGCACGCGACCGGGCGACGCAGGGCCTGCTGCTGGGGGCGCTGTTCGGTGTGGTCTTCTCGGCGCTGGTCTGGGTTCTGCTGCCGCAGATCGTGAGCCTGCTGGGCGCGACGGGCCGCACGGCGGAACTGACGCTGTGGTTTCTGCAACTGGTGACGCCGGGCCAGCCGCTTCTGATGATCGGCATGATCGGCGCCGCGATCCTCCGCGCGCATGGCGAGGCGCGGGCCTCGATGATGGTCACGGTCTGGGGGGCGGTCGTGCTGGCCGCGCTGGACCCGGTGCTGATCCTCTGGGCCGATCTGGGGCTGACCGGCGCGGCCATAGCTGGATGGGGATCGCGGCTGGCGATGGTGGTCATGGCGCTGTGGCCGATCTGGCGGCGCCATGGCGGCTTCAGCCCGGTCACGCCGCGCAGCCTGCGCGAGGCAGTGGCGCCGCTGTCGGCCATTTCCGGCCCGGCGATCCTGACGCAACTGGCAACCCCGGTAGGGCAGGCGCTGGTGACGCGGCTGGTGGCGGGCTATGGCGAGGCGGCTGTGGCGGGCATGGCCATCGCAGGGCGGCTGACGCCGGTGGCCTTTGGCATGATCTTCGCGCTTTCGGGCGCCATCGGCCCGATCATCGGCCAGAACCTTGGCGCCGGGCGGATGGACCGTGTGCGCCGCGCCTTCCTTGACGCGATCCTGTTCACCGGCCTCGTTATCGCCGGTATGTCGGCGCTGCTGTTCCTGCTGCGTGCGCCCATCGCTGCGCTGTTCCATGCCGAGGGGCTGACCCGCGATCTGGTCTATCTGTTCTGCGGCCCGCTGAGCCTGCTGTTCTTCTTCAACGGGCTGATCTTCGTCGCCAATGCCGCCTGCAACAATCTGGGTGCCGCTTTTCAGGCGACGCTGGTCAACTGGGGGCGGCACACGCTGGGCACCGTGCCCTTCGCGCTGTGGCTGGCGCAGCCCTATGGCCCGCAAGGCGTGCTGGTCGGGCAGGCGGCGGGGGGCATCGTCTTTGGCATGCTGTCGGTCTGGCTCGCGCTGCGCGTCATCGACCGCCGGGCCCGCGCGATGTCGGAAACGATTGGCATACCGTCGGATACGAAATTTCCCTTGCCTCAGACCGGGCGGCTGGGCTAGCAGTAAACCTGTCAGGATCGGGAGAATCCGGCGGGGGCGCAAACCCCGGAGCCGGTGCCGAAGGAGCAACCGCCCCGGTAAACTCTCAGGCGACAGGACCGTCCTGGCATAAGACTCTGGAGAGTGGCGCGTGACGCGCCCGCCGAAGGGATAACGATCTCAGGCGCCGCGTGCCAAATGGCCGGGGCAGGGACAGAGGGGGCACCGCACGACAGGGGTTGGCCTGTCGACAGGTGCCGGACCTATGCGATGACCGGCGGAAGAGGAGGCGCGCGTGAGCGACCTTTTGCGGCTGGGTCTCAATGACCTGCATGAGGAACTGGGCGGCAAGATGGTGCCCTTCGCGGGCTATTCGATGCCCGTGCAATACCCGATGGGGGTGCTGAAGGAACATCTTCACACCCGCGCGGCGGCGGGGCTGTTCGATGTCAGCCATATGGGGCAGGTGATCCTGCGGCCGAAGGGTAGCTACGAGGCGACGGCGCTGGATTTCGAACGGCTGATGCCGGTCGATGTGGCCGGGCTGGCCGAGGGGCGGCAGCGCTATGGCCTGTTCACCAATGATGCGGGCGGCATTCTGGACGACCTGATGTTCGCCAATCGCGGCGATCATCTGTTCGTCGTGGTTAACGCGGCCTGCAAGGCCGCCGACATTGCCCATATGCAGGCGCATCTTTCCGGGACGACCGAGGTTCTGCCGGTAACAGACCGCGCGTTGCTGGCGCTGCAAGGCCCGGCGGCCGAGGCCGCGCTGGCGCGACTGGTGCCGCAGGTGGCTGCGATGCGCTTCATGGATGTGGCGCAGGTGCCGACGGTGTTTGGCGAGTTGTGGATCAGCCGCTCGGGTTATACTGGCGAGGATGGCTATGAAATCTCGGTGCCCGATGGCGGTGCCGAGGGGCTGGCCCGCGCGCTGCTGGCGATGGCGGAGGTCGCGCCCATCGGTCTGGGCGCGCGCGACAGTCTGCGCTTGGAAGCCGGGCTTTGCCTCTATGGCCATGACATTGACGAGACGACCTCGCCGGTCGAGGCCGGGCTGACCTGGGCGATCCAGAAGGCCCGCCGCGCGGGTGGTGCGCGCGAAGGCGGTTTCCCCGGTTCCGCGCGCATCCTGCGTGAACTGGCCGAAGGCCCCGCGCGCCGCCGCGTCGGTCTGCGCCCCGAGGGCCGCGCCCCGATGCGCGAGGGCGTCGAGCTTTACGCGGGCGAGACCGCCGTGGGCCGCATCACCTCGGGCGGGTTCGGCCCGTCGGTCGAGGCGCCGGTCGCCATGGGCTATGTTGCGGCGGATCATGCCGCCACCGGAACCGCCCTCGCGGGCGAATTGCGCGGCAAGCGCCAGCCGGTGACGGTGGCCGACATGCCGTTCCAACCTACCACCTACAAACGCTGAAACAGGGCTAAGGCAATGAAATATACCAAGGAACACGAGTGGCTGCGCGTCGAGGGCGATCTTGTGGTGGTCGGCATCACCGAACACGCGGCCGAGGCGCTGGGCGATGTGGTTTTCGTCGAACTGCCCGAGCCGGAAACGCAAGTCGGCGCCGGGGATGAGGTCTGCGTGATCGAAAGCGTCAAGGCAGCCTCGGACATCCTCGCCCCGGTCGAGGGCGAGATCGTCGCCGTGAACGAGAAACTCGCCGACAATCCCGGTCTGGTGAACGAAGACCCGCTGGGCGAGGCGTGGTTCTTCAAGATGAAGCTCGATGACCTGAGCGTGCTCGACGATTTCATGGACGAGGACGAATACAAGGAACTGATCGGCTGAGGCCGGTTGGCTGAGGACGGAAAGGGCGGGGGCGTTGCCCCTGCTGCCACCACGTTATTTTCGGACAGAAAATGGGAGCGCGGCGGTTTGGTCCGTCGCGGGATGTGACATGACCTTCACACCGACCGACTACGACCCCTATGACTTTGCCAACCGCCGCCATATCGGCCCGTCTCCGGCCGAGATGACGGAGATGCTGAAGGCCGTGGGCGTGCCCACGCTGGAGGCGCTGATCGACGAAACCATTCCCGCCTCGATCCGGCAGGAAACGCCCCTGGGCTGGGCGCCGCTGTCCGAGCATGAGCTTCTGGCCAAATTGCGCGATGTGGCGGCGAAGAACCGGGTGATGACCAGCCTGATCGGGCAAGGCTATTACGGCACCGTGACCCCGCCCGCGATCCAGCGCAACATTCTGGAAAACCCGGCGTGGTATACGGCCTATACTCCCTATCAGCCGGAAATCGCGCAAGGCCGGCTTGAGGCGCTCTTGAATTATCAGACCATGGTGGCCGATCTGACCGGGCTGCCTGTGGCGAACGCAAGCCTTCTGGACGAGGCGACGGCAGCGGCCGAGGCGATGGCCATGGCCGAGCGTGTGGCGAAATCCAAGGCCCGCGCCTTCTTCGTCGATACGCATTGCCACCCGCAGACCATCGAGGTGATCCGCACCCGTGCGCTACCGCTCGGGATTGAGGTCATCGTGGCGGACCCTGAATTCCTTGAGCCGGAAAAGGTGTTCGGCGCGATCTTCCAGTATCCCGGCACCTGGGGCAATGTCCGCGATCTGGAACCCTGGATCGACCGTCTGCATGGCGCGAAGGCCGTGGCCGTGGTGGCGACCGACCTGCTGGCGCTGATGATGCTGAAGGCGCCGGGCGAGATGGGGGCAGATATTGCCGTGGGGTCCGCGCAACGCTTCGGCGTGCCGATGGGCTATGGCGGGCCGCATGCCGCCTTCATGTCCTGCAAGGATGACATGAAACGCGCGATGCCGGGGCGGATCGTCGGTGTTTCCATCGACGCGCGCGGCAACAAGGCCTATCGCCTGAGCCTCCAGACCCGCGAACAGCATATCCGGCGTGAAAAGGCGACGTCGAACGTCTGCACGGCGCAGGCGCTGCTTGCGGTGATGGCCAGCATGTATGCGGTGTTCCACGGGCCGGTGGGCCTGCGCGCCATTGCGGAGCGGGTGCATTCCTATACCGTGCGGCTGGCCAGCGCCCTGCGCGAGGCGGGGGCGGTTCTGCCGCAGAAGCACTTCTTCGACACGATCACGGTCAATGTGGGCGTGGGGCAGGCCGGTATTCTGGCCGCCGCGCGGCTGGAGGGGCTGAACTTCCGCAAGGTGGGCCACGATCACGTTGGCATCAGCCTGGACGAGACCACCAACGAGGATGTTCTGGCCCGCGTGCTGCGTGCCTTCGGTATCCATACCGCGCCGCCGGTCAGCGCCGACCTCGGCTTCCCCGAAGCGATGCTGCGTCGGTCCGAGGTGCTGACACATCCCGTCTTCCACATGAACCGCGCGGAATCCGAGATGATGCGCTACATGCGGCGCCTGTCGGACCGTGACCTCGCGCTGGATCGGGCGATGATCCCACTGGGGTCGTGCACCATGAAGCTGAACGCGGCGGCCGAGATGATGCCGATCACCTGGCCCGAGTTTTCCAGCCTGCACCCCTTCGTGCCGGCGGATCAGGCGGCGGGCTATCACGAGGCGATTTCCGACCTGTCGGAAAAGCTGTGCGAGATCACCGGCTATGACGCTTTCTCGATGCAGCCCAACAGCGGCGCGCAGGGCGAATATGCCGGGCTTCTGACCATTCAGGCCTATCACCGCGCGCGGGGCGAGGGGCATCGTGATGTCTGCCTGATCCCGGTTTCGGCCCATGGCACCAACCCGGCCTCGGCGCAGATGGCGGGGATGAAAGTGGTGGTGGTGAAATCCTCGGCCAATGGCGATGTGGATGTCGAGGATTTCCGCGCTCGCGCGGCGGAGGCGGGCGACCGTCTGGCGGCCTGCATGATTACCTATCCCTCTACCCATGGCGTGTTCGAGGAAACCGTGCGCGAGATCTGCAAGATCACGCATGAGCATGGCGGGCAGGTCTATATCGACGGCGCCAACATGAATGCCATGGTCGGGCTGGTGAAGCCCGGCGAGGTGGGCGGCGATGTCAGCCACCTCAACCTGCACAAGACCTTCGCCATCCCGCATGGCGGCGGCGGGCCGGGCATGGGGCCGATCGGGGTGAAAGCGCATCTGGCGCCTCACCTGCCGGGGCACCCGGAGGTTGGTGGTGCCGAGGGGCCGGTTTCGGCGGCGCCCTATGGCTCGGCAAGCATCCTGCTGATTTCATGGGCCTATTGCCTGATGATGGGTGGCGCCGGGCTGACGCAGGCGACGCGCGTGGCGATCCTGAACGCGAATTACATCGCAGCCCGGCTGAAGGGTGCCTATGAGGTGCTGTTCATGGGCAATCGTGGCCGGGTGGCGCATGAATGCATCCTCGACACCCGGCCCTTCGCGGAAGCAGGCGTGACGGTGGATGACATCGCCAAGCGTCTGATTGACAACGGTTTCCACGCGCCGACGATGAGCTGGCCGGTCGCGGGCACGCTGATGGTGGAGCCGACGGAGAGCGAGACCAAGGCAGAGATCGACCGCTTCATCACCGCGCTGCTGGCGATCCGCGCGGAGATCAAGGCGGTGGAGGCGGGCGAGATTTCCGCCGAGGACAGCCCGCTGCGCCATGCGCCGCATACGGTGGAAGATCTGGTCGCCGACTGGGAACGGAAATATCCGCGCGAACAGGGCTGCTTCCCGCCCGGTGCCTTCCGGGTGGACAAATACTGGCCGCCGGTCGGGCGGGTGGACAACGTCTATGGCGACCGCAACCTGATCTGCATCTGCCCGCCGGTTGAAAGCTACATGGCGGCGGAATGAAGGCGCCCGGTCGCCCCGCCTTTGCGCGGGGCGGCCGGTGTTTTTTGAGTATTTGGGCAAGAAGCAAATGCAGGGCTGGACGCGGGGGCGGCTGACCTTTAGCTGCATCCGGGTGAGCCTTGGGGGGATGATGCGGCAGGGGGAAAGCGGGTTCGCGGCGGGGCTGATGGCGGCACTGCCGATTGTGCTGGGCTACTTTCCCATTGCCTTTTCCTTTGGCGTGGCCGGAACGCGGGCGGGGCTTGGCTTTGCCGAGGTGATGGCCTTTTCGGTGATCATGTATTCCGGCGCGGCGCAGTTTCTGGCGGTGGCGCTGGTTTCGGGCGGGGCGCCCTTGCTGGTTTCGGTGTTCACGCTGGTGGCCATGGGGTTGCGGCATCTGGCCTATGGACCCGCCCTTATGGCGGCGGCGGGCACGCGGCAGCAGACGCGGCGCGCCTGGGTCTGGGCTTTCGGGCTGACGGATGAGGTGTTCGGCACTGCGTTGGGCGCGCTGTCGCGCGGACGGCGGTTTTCTGAGCCTTTCATGTTCGGGCTGGGGCTGGCGGCCTATGTGGCCTGGGTTTCGGGCACCGCTGCGGGGGCGGCGGCGGGAGGCGGGGCGCTGGCGGCCTATCCGGCCGTCGAGGCGGCGCTGGGCTTCATGTTGCCCGCGCTGTTTCTGGCGCTTCTGCTGTCGATCCTGAGCCGGGCGCAATTGCCGGTCATCGCGGTGGCGGCGGTGGTCACCGTCGGGGTGACGCTGCTGCATTCTGCGACCTCGGGGATTCTTTCCGGGATGGTGGCCGGGGCTCTGGCCGGGCTGTCGCGGGGGCGGGCATGAGGGCTGAGGTTCTGGCGCTTGTGGTGATCGTGGGTGCGGCGACATGGGCGTTTCGTTACCTGCCGTTCCGGCTGAACCTGTCGGCGCTGTCTGCGGGTGGCTGGCCGGGGCGGATGCTGGCCGCGACCGGCCCGGCGGCGATTGCGGCCCTGTTTGCCGTGTCGGTTCTGCCGCTTCTGGCGGGCGGGGTGCAGGCGCCATTCTGGGCGGGAACGGCGGCAGTAATCGGCCTGTGGTTCTGGTGTCGGTCGGTTGTGCTGGCGACCTTGGGTGGGGCGCTGGTCTATGGCGTGGTTTTCGCGATCTAGGCCCCTTGCGGGTGTTCGGGGTACCGCCAATATATTCCGCAACGGGAATATGAATGGAGGCTCCGATGGAAGCCGTGAAACTGGCCTGTGCTACCTGCGGGCAGATGAACCGGGTGCCCCGCGACCGTCTGTTGGCCGCGCCGAAATGCGGCAGTTGCGGAGAGCCGCTGGACGATGGCCGCGTGCATGAACTGGACCGGCTGAGCCATGACAAGGCGGTGCGGGGCGATGACCTGCCGCTGCTGGTGGATTACTGGGCGCCATGGTGCGGCCCCTGCCGGGCGATGGCGCCCGAATTCGCCAAGGCGGCGAAGGCGCTGGCCCCCGAGGTGCGTCTGGCCAAGCTGAACACCGAGGATCATCCCGATATTGCCGGGCGCGCGCGCATTCAGGGCATTCCGGCGCTGGTGCTTTACCATCGCGGGCGCGAAGTGGCGCGGCTGGCGGGAGCACGCCCTGCGGCGCAAATCGCCGATTTCGTGCGGCAGAACCTGCGCGGCTGAGGTGTCGGACCGCTCTGTGTTTGATGCAGGGCAAGGTGGGGCGGGCTTGGGCGCGGTATAATCACGCCAAGACCTGAAAGAGGAGGGGACCATGGCGGATGTGACGATTACCAACAGGGCGGCGGAGCTGGTAACTGGTGGCGTGAATGACCGGTTGACCTACATCTATGATGCCCAGACCAATGATGTCTGGCTGAACGGCCTGACCCCGGCGGGGACAGGGGCCGAACACCCGGAAACCGGCTATGACGGCAAGTTCGACGGGATGGGGGGCAATGACGCCTATTTCTCGGGCTTCGGTCATTTCACCTTCATCGACCGGGCAGGCGGCAATGATTCCATCGCCACGGGCGACGGCGATGACAGCCTGATCGGCGGGGCGGGGGATGACAGCCTTTACGGCAGCGGCGGGCGCGACACCGTCGATGGCGGCGAGGGCATTGACCGCTGGCAGGCCAATGTCAGCTGGTTTACCGGCAATGTGACGGTGAACCTGAACGGGATCTCGCGCTTTGCCGACGGAGCAGAGGCGCGCGATGTCGAGGTGCTGGACCTGACGACCGGCAAGGGCAATGACCGCATCACCAACCATGCCGGCGGGTATGGCTATGACGTGGTGTCTTCCGGCGCAGGCAACGACCGGATCCGCATCTACATGGGGGCCACGGACCGTGTCGATGGCGGCGGCGGCAGCGATGTTCTGGAGGTGATCTATGACCAGCCCACGAATGACGTCTGGCTGAACAACCTGTCGGCCGACGAAGGTGGCGGCTACAGTGGCACCTTCAACGGCATGGGGGGCAACGACCTGATCTTCACCGGGATCGAGCGCTTCTATTTCGACGACCGGACGGGGGGCAATGACAGCATCCATACCGGCGACGGCAATGACACGCTGCTGGGCCGTGCGGGCAATGATACGCTGATGGGCGGTGCCGGGCAGGACCGGATCGACGGTGGTGCGGGCAAGTTCGATTACTGGCAGGGGCGGTTGGGCGATGCCACGTCTGCGGTGAAAGTCAACCTCAACGGCCCGTCAAAGACTGTTGGCACCGGCTGGGTCAAGGGGATCGAGGGCATGGATGTCGAAACCGGGGCGGGGCGCGATGCGCTGACCGTTCACCGGGTCGCCAATATGAGTGACATCGTCACTGCGGGCGCGGGCAATGACACGATGACCTTCTGGGACGGCGGGTCTGACTGGGCTCACGGCGGCACGGGCACCGATCTGCTGCGCTACACGGTGGAGGAATTCGGTAGCGGCGTCTGGCTGGAGGGGCTGACCGCCGGGGCAGATGGCTACAGTGGACGTCTGAACGGTGAAGGCGGCAACGACCTGAACTTCACAGGGATCGAGCGGTTCCGGTTTGAAGACCGCGTGGGCGGCGATGACATTCTGGTCTTCGGTAAGGGCAATGACACGGTTCTGGCCGGTGGTGGAGATGACCGGGTCGATGTCGGGCGCGGCAATGATCAGGCCAATGGTGGCGGGGGGCTCGATTTCTGGACTGCCGATCTGCACAGCGCCGGCAAGGCCATCCGTATCGACCTGAACAAGGCGTCCACCTACCTCGCCTCGGGCAAGGTCGAGCAGTTCGAGGGGATGAACCTGCAAACCGGCCGCGCCAATGACCGCGTGACCGGCCATGAGACCGGCGCGATGAGCGACGTCATCGACACTGGCCGGGGGAGTGATGTGGTCTCCTTGTATGCGGGCGGCACCGATCAGGTGAACGGTGGGGCCGGGGTGGATACGCTTATCCTGACCTATGCCATTGCCAGCAACGATGTCTGGCTGCGCGGTCTGACCGCGACCGATGGCGGCGGCTGGAGCGGCCGGTTCGACGGCATGGGCGGCAATGATGTCAACTTTACCGGCATCGAGAAGTTCGCCTTCTACGACATGTCGGGCGGCAATGACATCATCCAGACCGCCAGTGGCCGCGATACGATTTCCGGCGGGCTGGGCAATGATGATCTGACGGGCGGCGGCGGTGCGGACCGCTTCGTCTATGACCGGTTGGCGGATGAGGGCGACGATGTGATCCGCGATTTCACCGACAGGGTGGACCGCATTGTCCTGTCGGGCGGCAGCATGGCGGATGTGACCATCGAGGCGGTGAACGACGGTGCCGACACGCGTATCACATTGGACAGCGGCACCACGATCCTGCTGGAGGATGTGGCTGCCGGCAAGATCGGCAGCGCCGATTTCCTGTTCGGCTGAGATCCTCGCGCGGGGCCGCGCCGCTTTGACGCGGCCCCGGCAAAGCCGTGAAAAATGGCGCCTGTCCCGCTTGACATTCCCCGCGCCATGGGCGAGATAGCCCGCAGGTCGAGGGGCAGTAGCTCAGTTGGGAGAGCGCGTCGTTCGCAATGACGAGGTCAGGGGTTCGATCCCCCTCTGCTCCACCAGACCTTCCCCGCAAAATACTGCAAGAACCGGCGCTATGATCGCCTTCGGATCTGTGCATCTGCGCGCAGTCACGTCATGCTGCGCTGCGGCTTGAAAGTGCTGCGCGCGCGCATACATCGACTGTCCAACGATATGGAGTGCGCGAGATGACCGCGACCGAGCCGCTGTTCCGTCCTTTCCAGCTGAAGGGGCTGGAGCTGAAAAACCGCATCGTCATGGCGCCGATGACGCGCGACATGGCCCCCGAAGGCGTGCCGGGCGCGGCCAATGCCGAATATTACCGCCGCCGGGCCGAAGGGGGCGTGGGGCTGATCCTCAGCGAGGGCACGGTGATCGACCGCCCGGCCTCGCGTAATCTGCCGAACATCCCGTTCTTCCACGGTGACATGGCGCTGGAGGGCTGGCGCGGCGTGGCCGAGGCGGTGCATGGCGCGGGCGCAAAGATCGGGCCACAGATCTGGCATACTGGCTCGACCAAGGGCGGCCCGTGGAAGCCCGAGGCGGAGGTCGAGAGCCCTTCTGGCCTGCTGGCGCCGGACAAGCCGCGTGGCCGCGCGATGACCGAAGAAGACATCGCCGATACCATCGCGGCCTTTGCCCGCGCCGCCGCAGATGCCAAGCGGATCGGCATGGATCTGGTCGAGGTGCATGGCGCGCATGGCTATCTGATCGACCAGTTCTTCTGGCAAGGCACCAACCTGCGCGACGACCGCTGGGGCGGGGCAACCCTGCCGGAACGCAGCCGCTTTGCCGTGGAAATCCTGAAGGCTGTCCGTGCTGCCGTCGGGCCGGATTTTCCGGTGCTGCTGCGCGTCAGCCAGTGGAAACAGCAGGATTACGGTGTGAAACTCGCCGCCTCGCCACAGGAAATGGAAGCCTGGCTTGGCCCGCTGGTCGAGGCCGGGGCTGACGTTCTGCATTGCTCGCAGCGCCGGTTCTGGGATGCGGAATTCCCGGAAATCGACGGCGAGGCCGGGTTGAATTTCGCGGGCTGGGCCAAGAAATTGACGGGCGCACCGACGATCAGCGTGGGGTCGGTGGGGCTTGGCGGGGCCGAGTTCCTTGCGGCCTTCCGGGGCGAGGGCGCCGGGGCCGCACCGCTGGGCCAGTTGCTTGACCGCATGGCGCGCGACGAGTTCGACCTGATTGCCGTGGGCCGCGCGCTGATTTCCGACCCGGACTGGGTTCGCCATGTGCAGGCAGGCGAGACCGATGCGCTGCGCGGCTTTGACGCCCGCGATCTGGCCGAACTGGTCTGATCCGACGCGACGGGAAAGCCGCAACCGGCGGCTTTCCCGTGTTTTTACGTTGAAAAAGGTTCACATCGCCGCGTTGGGCGCCTATAGCGGAAAAGCGGGACACCCCCGTAAGCCAGACGAAAGACGCCCATGCGCACCATCACGACGACCGAGGCGCTTGCCGAATTCTGTGCGGCAGCCAAGGCGCAGCCCTATGTGACCATCGACACCGAGTTCCTGCGCGAACGCACCTATTGGTCGAAACTCTGCCTGATCCAGATGGCCCTGCCGGGCGCCGAAGGCGAGGCGGTGCTGGTCGATCCGATCGAAGGCGAGGGCATGTCGCTGGAACCGCTTTATGACCTGTTCCGCCACGAGGCGACGGTCAAGGTGTTCCACGCCGCCCGACAGGATCTGGAAATCTTCTTCGTGGAAGGCGGGGTCTTCCCGGTGCCGCTGTTCGACACACAGGTCGCGGCCATGGTTTGTGGCTATGGCGAACAGGTGGGCTACGAGACGCTGGTGAAGAAGATCGCCAAGGCCAGCCTCGACAAGACCTCGCGCTTCACCGACTGGTCGCGCCGCCCGCTGAGCGCGGCGCAGAAGGAATATGCGCTGGCCGATGTGACGCATCTGCGGGTGGTCTATGAAAGCCTCGCGCGGCAGATCGCCAAATCGGGGCGCGAACGCTGGGTGGCGGAAGAGCTCAACCTGCTCACTGACCCCGAGACCTATACGATCCGCCCGGCCGAGGCGTGGCAGCGCGTCAAGACGCGCACCACCTCGGGGCGGTTTCTGGCGCTGGTCAAGGCGCTGGCCGAGTTCCGCGAAAGCTATGCACAAACGAACAACGTACCACGGTCGCGGGTGATGAAGGACGACGCCCTGCTGGAACTGGCCTCGACCCGGCCGCAGACGCATGAGGAGCTGGGCCGCTCGCGCCTGCTGCTGCGCGAAGGGCGGCGGGGCGATATCGCCGACGGGATCATCGCGGCCGTGAAGGCCGGGCTGGAGATGAAGCCCGAGGATATGCCGAAACCCGACCTTGCGCGGGAACAGTTGCAGGTCAATCCGGCGCTGGCCGATCTGCTGCGCGTGCTGCTGAAGGCCAAATCGGAAAGCCTGTCAGTGGCGGCGAAGCTGATCGCCTCGGCCGCCGATCTGGATGCCATTGCGGCGGGCGAACGTGATCTGCCGGCGCTGAAGGGCTGGCGGATGGAAGCTTTCGGCGAGGATGCGCTGCGGCTCTGCAAGGGCGAGATCGCGCTGACCGCGCGCGGCAATGAGGTTCGGGTGGTGAAGCTGGGCTGATGGCCCCGCGCATCGTTGTCATGGGCGTCTCGGGCTGCGGCAAGAGCCGCTTGGGTGCAGCGCTGGCCGGGGCGACGGGGCTGGCGTTCCGCGATGCCGATGATCTGCATCCGCCTGCGAATATTGCGAAAATGACGCGGGGCGAGGCCCTGACGGATGCCGACCGCTGGCCTTGGCTTGATGCCTGCGGTGCGGCGCTGGCACAGGGCGGGGTGTTGGCCTGTTCGGCCCTGCGCCGCGCCTATCGTGACCGGCTGCGCGATTTTGCGCCCGATCTTCGACTGATTTATCTGACCGCGCCAGAGGCGGAAATCACAGAGCATCTGCATGCGCGGCAGGGGCATTTCATGCCGCCCGCGCTGCTGGCAAGCCAGCTTGCCGCACTGGAACCGCCGGGGGTGGAGGAGCATGCGCTGATCCTGCGGGCCTTCCGGCCCATCGGGCAGATGGTGGCCAAGGCGCGGGACGGGCTGAACCTGTAACAAGGGCGCATCGCCGGGGGCATCGAGCCCCCGTCAAAGCGGCTGCCGCGGTGCGGATGTCAGCGGCGGCTTGTCATGCCGTTGGTGGCGGCCTGCACCGTGATCGAGGTGATTTCCTGCAATTGCCGGGTGGTCAGGAAAACCGCTGCCGTGATCTCACGCGAGCGGGGCGTGTTGACCCCGGCCTGGCCCTTGGGAGGTGACATGCGGAAGTCATAGATGCGGGCGCCGTTCTCGTCAGGGCTGCGCTTCACCAGTTCTGCATCCCACCAGCCCTGTGTTGGCGGCAGGGCGGTGACGCGCAGGATGGCGCCGCCGGAGGCCGGTTCCACCTTCAGTGCGGTGATCTGCTGGGCCAGCGGGCGGGGGTCTTGCACTGCACCGGGGGTCACCTCAGCTACCGCCACGGTTTCGCTGCGCTTGAACCAGTTGAACGGGTTGAGGCGCGACTCGCGCACCGCCCCGCAGGCGGAAACGAACATCACCAGCGCCAGCGCGGCAAGCAGCGGTTTTCTCATCCCATCCCCTTTCGCGCCTGTGCGGCGCCTGATCGTGCCCGGTAACGCGCCCAGTAACGCGGCCAGCCTGACCCTTGGCTAACCCAAGCGCGGGCTTTTGAAAAGCACTCCTCTGGACCTTTGGCGCGCTTCGGCCTAGCTGTGGCCCGATACGGTAAGGAGCGCAGCATGGCCACCCCCGCCTTTGAAGAGATCGTGGAAACCTTCGAATTCCTTGACGACTGGGAAGACCGCTATCGCCATGTGATCGAACTGGGCAAGGCTTTCCCCGATCTGGACGCGGCCTTTCAGGTGCCTGCCTTCAAGGTGGAGGGCTGCGCCAGCCAGGTCTGGCTGCGCCCGATGGTCGAGGGGCAGGGACCGGGCGCGCGGTTCGATTTTCAGGGCACGTCGGATGCGATGATCGTGCGCGGTCTGATCGCGGTGCTTCATGCGCTTTACTCCGGGCTGACGGCAGCCGAGGTTGGCCACGTCGATGCACCCGCCGAACTTGCCCGGCTGGGCCTGAACGAACATCTGTCGGCGCAGCGGTCGAATGGCGTTCGGGCGATGGTGGATCGCATCCGCAAAACCGCCGCCAGCGCCTGAGCCTCAGCCGATGTCCAGCGCCAGCGCGTGAATGCGTGTGGTCAGATCGCCAAGCGCGCGATGCACGGCACGGTGCCGTTCCACGCGACCGAGGCTGGCAAGCGCAGGCGCGCGGATTGTCACGTTGAAATGCGTCTCACCGCCTTCGCGCCAGCCGCCATGACCGCGATGTTTTTCACTATCGTCTTGAATTTCCAGAACTTCCGGCGCAAAGGCCACCGTCAGTCTTTCTTTGATTTCGTCATGGACAGACATTTTCAGCGCGCTCCCCCTTCAATCCGGCGCGTAAACATCTAAACTCTCGCCTCCGAGTCGGAAAGGCAGTGTCGGAAAGGCCGCAAGATGCAGAAACCCCCGTTCGAATTCGACATCCGTGTTTCCTCGGACAAGAAGCGCCGCAAGACGGGCCGCCGGGGCATGTCGGGGGCGTTCGAAACCTCGCAGAAGAACTGCGAATATCCGGGCTGTCAGGAGGCGGGTCTTTATCGCGCGCCAAAATCGCCGGATCTGCTGGACGAGTTCTTCTGGTTCTGCAAGGACCACGTTCGGGAATACAATCTGAAGTGGAACTTCTTCAACGGCACCTCGGACGAGGAATTCCAGAAGTTCCTCGACAAGGCCCGTGTGTGGGAACGCGAGACGAAGCCGTTCAGCCAGAAGGACGATGGCCGGGCCTGGGCGCGGCTGGGGGTCAATGACCCCATGGCGATCCTGGGCGAGAAAGGCACGCAGAACCCCGGCAAGGTGCAGTCTGCCGTGACCCGCAAGCTGCCCTCGACCGAACGCAAGGCGCTGGAGATCCTTGATGCGCGCGACACCTGGACGCGCACGGAAATCCGCAAGCAATACAAGAGCCTCGTGAAGGATCTTCACCCCGACATGAATGGTGGCAACCGCGATGACGAATCGCGGCTGCAAGAGGTTGTCTGGGCGTGGGAGCAGATCCGCGAAAGCCGCTATTTCCGGGACTGAGCGGGGGGCAGGCGGCGGATATAGCCGTATTTCAGCAGCCAGATCAGCAGGCGGTCCACCGTCAGCGGGTTGTATTTGTGGGCGCTGGCCAGCTCATCGCGGCTGATCCCGGCAGAGCCGGCGGCGGCGATAGCTTCGGCCATGGTGGCGAAAGCTTCGGGACGTTCGGTCGAGCGACCCAAGCCGGCATAGTTGCGCAGGGCCAGAACCTCGGCCACCGGCAGCGGTGGCTGTGGCGCGGCACTGGCAAAGCGCACCCCGGCAAAGCTGCCTGCGGCGGTGGGGTATTCGGCGAAATAGACGAAGGGCGATGGTGCGACCGGCAACCTTCCGGCCGGGGGTGGGGCAAGCGCCACGGCGGCGCGGCGGCGCGCGGCCAGTTCCCCCCACAGCGCCTGCATCTGCGGCACGATCACCCGCCAGTCATAAAGTCCTGCCGCTCGGGCCTTTCCGGCCGTCCCCATCTTGCGCCGCAGCGCCGGGTTGCCCGCAAGCGCAAGGATCGCCTCGACCAAGGCGCGCATGTCGATGGCGGTCATCTGCGAAGCCAGCGCACAATATTGCGGGTAGGTGTCGGCCCCGCCGAAATGGCGCAGCGCCTCGGAAATCGCATGGCCGGGGCCGAGCGTGCGGGTCGGCACCCGCAGCCCCACATCGGGCGTAACGGTGTCGCGCATTCCGTCCCAGTCCGAGACCAGCACGGGCAGGCCCGCCGCCATGGCCTCGATCGGGGCAAGGCCGAAGGTTTCCTGAATGTTGTCGATCGGAAAGGCAAAGACATCGGCCCCCGAAAGCGCGGCGCGTCGTTCCGCAGGATCGGCGCCGTCCAGCACCAGAAAGCCCACATCGGGCATAAGCCGGGCGGCGCCGTCCTCGAATACCTTGCGGGAATAGGCATCGCGGAAAATGCCGCAGAGCGCCAGATGCAGCTTCTGCCGGGCGCCAAGGCGACGCTGCGCCTCGGCCAGTGCGATATAGAAGGGCAGGGGATCGAATTTCTCGTAAGGGGTCAGGCGCGCGATGCAGGTAAAGACCACATCGCCCTTGTCTGCCCCCAGTCGCGCACGCAGACCTGCCCCGGCGGCCGGATCAGGGGCGAAGGCGGTGCAGTCGATGCCAAGCGGGATGACCGGCAGTTGCGGACGCGGCGGCGGATTGGCCATGAACCGCGCTCTGGCGTGTTCGTCGATCATTTCCATCTGTGTCAGCACAGCGGATTGCACCGCGCGTGAGGTGCAGATGATGGCATCCCATTCCATCTGCGGTGCCATGCGCAGGTCGAAGAAGCCCTGCATTACGCCCTTGGTGGAAATGGTATGTGTGATACCGCAGACCGACCAGCTTGCCGGGCCATGCGGCGCGCGGCGCCAGCATTCATGGGCGAAATTCGGACTGGGAAAGAACAGCGTTCCGGGCTCGGCCAGCCGCTGCGGGCTGCGCAGCGGCAGGTGCTGCACGGTATGGCCGGGGCGTTCCTGACCTGCGAACCGGGCAAACAGGTCCTGATCCGCGCGCTTCTGGGCGAAAGACAGCAGCGCAGGCACCTCTGCATGGCGAAAGAACCCCCGGATGAAGCTTTCCCCGGCGACGCGGCGGCCATTGATGCCCTTTGCGCCGGGATCGTAGCCATCGGCGGCAAAATAGATCGCGGCATTTGTCGCGTGGCCGGTCATTTGCGTGTCATCCAGAGCCAGGGTGTCGGCGAGGCCCGCCATTCCCACAACAGCAGCAGACGGTCCATGTCCGACAGCCGTTCCGCCCAGTCCGGCAGGGCATCATCCGCAAGCTGCCGCCCGATCTGGCGAATGTCATGCGTCGCCTCGAACCGGCGGCGCAGCAAGTCCAGCGTGCCGGGTTTCATGCCTTCGTGCACCTCGACCAGAAGGTCGGCGCCCAGCAGCGCGGGGGCGGCCTCCGGGTCCAGCAATTCCGCCTCGGCCCCCTCGATGTCGCAGAGGATGGCGCAATCGCCGGGTGGCAGCGCGGCGAAATCGGCATGGGTCAGCACCCCGCCGATCCTCACCCGGTCGGCCACGCCATTGGTGGCGGCCAGTTCGGCACAAAGCGCGCGGGCGCGCGGGTCGCCATCATGGGCAAGGATGCGGGCGCCGGGCATCCGCAGCGCGAGGCCTACGGCATAATAGCCTTCGGCCGCGCCAATATCGACAACGACGCTGTAGCGCCGGGCCACCATGGCCTCGATCACCGGGGCCAGAGAGGATTCGTAAACCCCCAGAAGCCGCGCCAGTCGTGCCCCTTCCGAGGCGCGCACACCATAGGCCATTCCGGCGAAGGGCCCGGCGGGAATCTGTTTCGGCAGACGGCGGAGCAGTGCGCGCTCCAGCCATGCCGCGCGCCATTTGGCCAGCAGTCGCAGCGCCTGGGCCAGGTCGCGGTCACCCGCGCCCGGACCGGCCAGCCGCCGCACCTCGGCCGCCACGCGGACAGCCAGCTCGTCGGTCGGGGGGGACATGCTCGGACCCTCGCCATGGGGACGGACTTCGGCCGCCTTCCGCGCGAGTCTAGCCGTCGCCCGGCCATCGGACCAGTGCTTTCTTGGCCTCAGGCTGCGCGGAATACCAGTGCTGCCCCATTGATGCAGTGCCGTTTCCCGGTGGGGGGCGGGCCGTCATCGAACACATGGCCCAGATGCCCGCCGCAATTGGCACAATGTTCCTCGACCCGCCGCATGAAGAAGCTGCGATCCTCGCGGTTGCCCACCGCACCGGGCAGGGCGGCGGTGAACGAAGGCCAGCCGGTGCCACTGTCAAACTTCGTCCTGGACGCATAAAGCGCCTGATCGCAGCCCGCACAATGGAAGGTGCCCCGGCGCTTCTCGTCATTCAGCGGCGAGGTGAAGGCGCGCTCCGTCGCCTCGTGCCGCAGCACGTCATAGGCCAGCGGCGAAAGGCGCGCGCGCCATTCCGCATCGGAAAGCGTGAAGGGAAAGCTGTCCCCGGCAAGGGCCGGACGCGCGGCGATCAGTGCCAGCGCGCTGGCAAGAAGGGTTCTGCGTTGCATGATGTCCTCCGTGTTCCTGCTTTACCATACGCACAGGTCGGGTCAGATGTTTCACAGTTCACGCAAATGCGACGCGCGCGGCCAAAATCGCCGCCCATTCAGGGCGCGGATGCGGCCGATTGTGTCGGGGACAAGCCTTGCCCTTGCAGCGGGGGGCGATATGTTCCACAAAACCACGGATACGAACCCGCACCCCGGCCCTCGGGGTGCCCGATGCGATGGCGGACGGAATGCTGGATCAAGTTGCGAAACCCACCGAAGAAATCTCTGTGCGGGATGTCTTCGGGATCGACACCGACATGAAGGTCAAGGGCTTTGCCGAGCGCACCGACCGCGTGCCCGAGATCGACCCGACCTACAAGTTCGATCCCGATACGACGCTGGCGATCCTCGCGGGCTTTGCCTACAATCGCCGCGTGATGATCCAGGGCTATCACGGCACCGGGAAATCGACCCATATCGAACAGGTGGCGGCGCGGCTGAACTGGCCGTGCGTGCGCGTGAACCTCGACAGCCATATCTCCCGCATCGACCTGATCGGCAAGGATGCGATCAAGCTGCGCGACGGCAAGCAGGTGACCGAGTTCCACGAGGGTATCCTGCCCTGGGCGCTGCGCAACCCCGTTGCCATCGTCTTCGACGAATATGACGCGGGCCGGGCGGATGTGATGTTCGTCATCCAGCGCGTTCTGGAACATGACGGCAAGCTGACGCTGCTCGACCAGAACGAGATCATCACACCGCACCCGTCCTTCCGCCTGTTCGCCACTGCGAATACCGTGGGTCTGGGCGATACGACCGGGCTTTACCATGGTGTGCAGCAGATCAACCAGGCGCAGATGGACCGCTGGAGCCTTGTGGCCACGCTGAACTACCTCAGCCACGATGCAGAGGCGGCGATCGTGCTGGCCAAGAATGCGCATTACAACACCGAGAAAGGCCGCAAGACCATCAGCCAGATGGTCACCGTGGCTGATCTGACGCGCACCGCCTTCATGAATGGCGATCTGTCCACCGTCATGTCGCCGCGCACCGTGCTCAACTGGGCGCAGAACGCCGAGATCTTCCGCAATGTCGGCTATGCCTTCCGGCTGTCCTTCCTGAACAAATGTGACGAGCTGGAGCGCCAGACCGTCGCCGAATTCTACCAGCGCTGCTTCGGCGAGGAACTGCCGGAAAGTGCCGCCTCGATGGCGATGAAGTGAACCGTCGCAGGGGGGCGCTCGCGCCCCCCTCGGCCTGCGGCCTCACCCCCCTGAGGATATTTCCGGACAGAAAATGAGGCGGTGGCTCACCGATTTTCTGTCCGGAAATATCCTCGGGGGGAGCTTCCCGAAGGGAAGCGCGGGGGGCAGACAGCCCCCCGGCTTTGGGGGCAACATCCGACCCGGAGCGCGCGCGCGACATGACCAAACCCGCTGACAACCCCGCCGATCCGTTCAAGAAGGCTCTGGCCGAGGCCACCAAAACCATGGCCGACGATCCGGAGATGACGGTCAGCTATTCCGTCGATCCTTCGGGCATGACCAAGGATGGCATGCGCCTGCCGCAGGTCAGCCGCCGCATGACCCGCGACGAGGTGATGATGGCGCGCGGCACCGCCGATGCGCTGGCGCTGCGGCGGCGTCACCATGATGAAGGGGTGGCCGCGAAATACGCCCCCCCCGGCGGCATCGCGCGCGAGATCTATGAGGCGATGGAAACCGCGCGGGCCGAGGCGCTGGGGGCGCGCGCCATGCCCGGCACGGCGGTAAACATTGCCCACAAGCTTGGCCACGAGGCCGAGCGCAAGGGTTATGGCCAGATCACACAGGCCGCCGACGCGCCGCTGTCTGTCGCGGCGGGCTATCTGGTGCGGCATCTGGCAACCGGCCAGCCGCTGCCCGCCGCCGCGGCGAATGTGATGAACCTCTGGCGCGGTTTCATCGAACAGCAGGCGGGCGGGGCGCTGGATGACCTCGACGCCGCGTTGGCGGATCAGTCAGCCTTCGCGCGTCTGGCGCGGCAGGTGATCTCGGATCTTGGTTATGGCGACCAGTTGGGCGACGACCCGGACGCCGATGACATGGATGACGAGGCGCAGGACGAGGCGCAGGAGGACGAGGACAACGCCGAGAGCACCGGCGAGGACAGTCAGGAGGAGGAGGCCGAGGCCGAACCCGAGCGCAGCCAGGAAGACAGCCAGGACCAGAGCCAGGCCCAGGTCTCGATGGATGACAATGCGGATATGGAGCAGTCGGAAGAAGCCGAACTGCCCGAGGGCGAGGCGCCGCAGGAACCGCCGCCGCCGGCGCCCTATTCCGATGCCGACCCGAATTACACCGTCTATACCACGGAATTTGACGAGGAAATCCGCGCCGAGGATCTGGCCGAGGCGGCAGAGCTGGAACGCCTGCGTGCCTATCTGGACCAGCAGCTTGAACCGCTGAAAGGTGCGGTCAGCCGACTGGCCAACAAGCTTCAACGCCGGCTTCAGGCGCAGCAGAACCGCTCGTGGCTGTTCGATCTGGAGGAAGGCACGCTGGACGCAGGCCGTCTGGCTCGGGTGGTTGCCAACCCGACGACGCCGCTGTCGTTCAAGCAGGAGAAGGATACAGAGTTCCGCGATACCTGCGTGACGCTGCTTCTGGACAATTCCGGCTCCATGCGCGGGCGGCCGATCTCGATTGCCGCGATCTGTGCCGACGTGCTGGCCCGCACGCTGGAACGCTGTGGCGTGAAGGTCGAAATCCTCGGCTTCACCACGCGGGCGTGGAAGGGCGGGCAGAGCCGCGAGAAATGGCTGGCGGCGGGGCGTCCGCAACAGCCGGGCCGTCTGAACGACCTGCGTCATATCATCTATAAATCTGCCGATGCGCCCTGGCGTCGGGCGCGGCCCAATCTGGGACTGATGATGAAAGAGGGGCTGTTGAAGGAAAACATCGACGGTGAGGCGCTGGAATGGGCGCATCGCCGCATGGCCTCGCGGCCCGAAGCGCGCAAAATCCTCATGGTGATCTCGGACGGCGCGCCGGTGGATGATTCCACCCTGTCGGTGAATCCCGCGAGCTTCCTTGAAAAGCATCTGCGCGACGTGATTTCGATGGTGGAAAAGCGCAAACAGGTGGAGCTGATCGCCATCGGCATCGGCCATGACGTGACGCGCTATTACCAGCGGGCGGTCACGATTACCGATGTGGAACAGCTTGCCGGCGCGATGACCGAGCAACTGGCCGGGCTGTTCGACACCGACCCGCGCAAGCGGGCGCGCGTTCTGGGGATGCGCAAGGTCGGCTGACGGGGCGGCGAGGGGGCTCGCCCCCTCTGCGCCCGTGCCGGGCGCATTCACCCCGAGGATATTTGGGCCAAGGTAAAGAGGCGGGCATGTTTCAGGATTTCACCGCGCAGACAGACCCGTCGCAGGGCGCAGGGCGGTTGGCCGCGCTGCGGGGCAGGCTGGCGGCTGAAGGGTTGTCCGGGTTTCTGGTGCCACGCGCCGATGCCCATCAGGGTGAATATGTCGCGGCGCGGGACGAGCGGCTGTCCTGGCTGACCGGCTTTACCGGCTCTGCCGGGTTTTGCATCGTGTTGCCGGGCATCGCGGGTGTTTTCGTCGATGGCCGCTATCGCACTCAGGTGCGCGCGCAGGTCGATCTGGCGATGTTCACGCCGGTGAACTGGCCAGAGGTGAAGCCGGGTGACTGGATCGCTGATCATCTGGCGGAAGGCGTGATCGGCTTCGATCCGTGGCTGCACGCGGTGGACGAGATTGCAAAGCTTGAAACCGCACTGGCAGGCAGCGGAGTCATCCTGCGGCCCTGCGCCAATATGGTCGATGCAATCTGGCCCGATCAGCCCGAGCCACCGCAGGGGCGCGCCTTCCTGCACCCCGAAGCTTTGGCCGGGGAAAGCAGCGCCTCGAAACGGGCGCGGCTGGCCGAGGGGTTGCGTGCGGCGGGCCAGCGTGCGGCCGTCATTACGCTGCCCGACAGCCTGTGCTGGCTTTTGAACCTGCGTGGGGCCGATGTGCCGCGCAACCCGGTCCTGCATGGCTTTGCGGTGCTGCATGACGACGGGCGGGTGACGCTTTATGCCGATCCGGCGAAATTCGACGCAGAAACCCGCGCGGGTCTGGGTGATCATGTGACCCTGCGCCCGGTTGCGGCCTTTGTGCCGGGCTTGCACAGCCTGCCCGGCCCGGTGCGGATCGACCCGGCCAGCGCGCCGGTCTCGGTAGCGCAGGAACTGGAGGATGCGGGCGTTGCGGTGGCGACCGGCGACGATCCTTGCGCTTTGCCGAAGGCCTGCAAGAACGGGGCCGAAATCGCCGCGACCCGCGCCGCGCATCTGCGCGATGGCGCTGCCATGGTGCGCTTCCTTGCCTGGCTGGATGCCACTGCGCCGCAGGGCGGATTGACCGAGATTGCGGTGGTCGAGGCGCTGGAAGGTTTCCGGCGCGAAAGCAACCAGTTGCACGACCTGTCCTTCGACACGATCAGCGGGGCAGGGCCAAATGGCGCCATCATCCATTATCGGGTGACCGAGGCCACCAATCGCGCGGTGGCGCCTGGCGATCTGCTGCTGGTGGACAGCGGCGGGCAATATCTGGATGGCACGACCGACATCACCCGCACCATCGCCATCGGCGAACCGTCAGAACCTGACGCGCGCGACTGTTATACCCGCGTGCTGCAAGGCATGATCGCGGTGGCGCGCACGCGGTTTCCGAAGGGGTTGGCCGGGCGGGATCTGGATGCGCTGGCCCGCGCGCCGCTCTGGCTTGCGGGCTATGATTATGACCATGGCACCGGGCATGGCGTCGGCGCCTTCCTCTCGGTGCATGAGGGGCCGCAGCGGATTTCGCGGCTCTCCAACGTGCCGCTGGTGCCCGGCATGATCCTGTCGGACGAGCCGGGCTATTACCGTGAGGGGGCATTTGGCATCCGGCTGGAAAACCTGATCGTGGTGCGGGAGGCGCCGCCGCTGGGTGACCACCGCGCGCAATATGATTTCGAGACGCTGACCTTCGTGCCCTTTGACCGGCGTCTGATCCTGCCGGACATGCTGTCAGCAAGTGAGCGCGGCTGGCTTGACGGCTATCACGCCGAGGTTCTGGCGAAGATCGGGCCACTGGTTGATGGTGCCGCGCTGGAGTGGCTCAAGACCGCCTGCGCGCCGCTCTGACCGCCGCGCTTCTGGTAGAGCTTGCCTGAGTATTTGGGCAAGGAGCAAACAGCAGAGCTTTTGCGGGGGCGGCAAAACGGCGCGCGACCGGCTGTCTTGCTTCTTGTACAAATACTCAAATAACCACGCCCCCGCCGGGAATGCGGCGGGGCGTTCGGGTCAGCGGGCCTTGGCCTCCAGCCGACGGCGGTGCAGCACGGGTTCGGTATAGCCCGAAGGCTGGGCGCAGCCTTCGAAAACCAGATCACAGGCGGCCTTGAAGGCCGGGCCATCGAAGTCGGGCGCCATCGGGCGATAGCCGGGGTCGGTGGCGTTCTGGCGGTCTACCACAGCGGCCATTTTGCGCATCGCCTCCATCACCTGCGCCTGCGAGATGACGCCGTGATGCAGCCAGTTGGCAAGCGCCTGACTGGAGATACGACAGGTGGCGCGGTCTTCCATCAGGCCGACATCATGTATGTCGGGCACCTTGGAACAGCCCACCCCCTGATCAACCCAGCGCACGACATAGCCAAGGATGCCCTGCGCGTTGTTCTCGATCTCGGTAGTGATTTCGGCTTCGGACCAGTTGGTGCCTTGGGCGAGCGGAATGGTCAGCAGGTCGCGCAAGGTGCCGCGCGGGCCGCCTTTGGCAATCGCATCCTGCCGGGCCAGCACATCGACGCGGTGGTAATGGGTGGCATGCAGCGTGGCGGCGGTGGGCGAGGGCACCCATGCGCAGTTTGCCCCGGCCTGAGGATGGGCGATCTTCTGTTCCAGCATGGCGGCCATCAGATCGGGCGGCGCCCACATACCCTTGCCAATCTGCGCACGGCCACGCAGCCCGCAGGCAAGACCGATGTCAACATTGCGGTCTTCGTAGCTTTTGATCCAGGCGGCGTGTTTCATCTCGCCCTTGCGGACCATCGGCCCGGCCTCCATCGAGGTGTGGATCTCGTCGCCGGTACGATCAAGGAAGCCGGTATTGATGAAGGCGACACGGGATTTCGCGGCGCGGATACATTCCTTCAGGTTCGCGCTGGTGCGGCGCTCCTCGTCCATGATCCCGAGCTTCACGGTATTGCGTGGCAGGCCGAGCGTATCTTCCACAAGGTCGAAGATTTCGGCGGCGAAGGCCACTTCCTCGGGGCCGTGCATCTTGGGCTTCACGACATAGACCGAGCCGGTGGCGGAGTTGCGGCTGCCAGCAGTCTTCTTCAGGTCGTGCATCGCGCAAAGCGTGGTGACGAAGGCATCCATAAGACCCTCGGGCACTTCGGCGCCTTCGGGATCAAGGATGGCGGGGTTGGTCATCAGGTGGCCGACGTTGCGCACCAGCATCAGGGCGCGGCCCTTCACCGTCAGCGGCGTGCCATCCGCGCCGGTCCAGTTGGCATCGGGGCGCAGGCTGCGGGTGAAGGTCTGGCCGCCCTTGCTGACCTCTTCGGTCAGCGTGCCGGTCATCAGGCCCAGCCAGTTGCCGTAAGCCACCACCTTGTCGGCGGCATCCACCGCCGCCACGCTGTCCTCGCAATCCATGATCGCGGACAGGGCGCTTTCCAGCCAGATGTCGGAAATATGTGCGGCATCCGAAGCGCCGATGGCGGAACGGTCATCCATGACCACTTCGATCAGCAGCCCGTTGTTGCGCAACAGGAATTGTTGCGGCGCGCGGGCCTCGCCCATATGCGCGGCGAATTGTGCGGGGGTTGCCAGCGCCTTGCCGCCCTGAGCGGTTCGGACCACCAGCGCGCCAGCTTCAACGGCAAAGCCAAGCGCATCCTTCCAGCTGGCACCGGCCAGCGGCACAGCGCTGTCGAGGAAATCGCGGGCCCAGGCGATGACGCGGGCGCCGCGCGCCGGGTCATAACCCTTGCCCGAGGGCAGATCCCCCAGCGCATCGGTGCCGTAAAGTGCGTCGTAAAGGCTGCCCCAGCGGGCATTGGCGGCGTTCAGCGCATAGCGCGCGTTCATCACCGGCACCACCAGTTGCGGGCCGGGGATCATGGCGATCTCGGGGTCGATATTGGCGGTTTCAATGCTGAAATCCGGGCCTTCGGGCACCAGATAGCCGATCTCGCGCAGGAAGGCTTCATAAGCTTCGGCCTCGAACGGCTGGCCGCGCCGGGCTTTGTGCCAGTCGTCGATGCTGGATTGCAGCGCGGCGCGTTTGTCCAGCAGGGCGCGGTTCTTTGGTCCCAGCGTGGCAATCGCGGTGGCGAGGCCGCTCCAGAAGGTGTCGGCGCTGACGCCGGTGCCGGGCAGGGCGCGGGTTTCGATGAAATCGGCCAGCTGGCGTTCCACCTGAAGTCCGTTCTTGGCAATCCGTCCGGTCATTTCCGACTCTCCGCTGTGACTGGCGGCGAGGATGCGGAAAAACCGCCTTCCGGGCAACCGAAGCCGACGCCGGATTTGAAAGCTCTGGCGAAAAACACTTATCGGGCATTCTTGATAAACGGATTCCGGGGGCAATGCCTGTTCAAAGGTCGAAGCAAAGCTGACCGCCGGGGTGGGTGCGGCTACCTTCGATCAGTGCGGAGAGGACAGGACGGATGCGACGGGGCGGCGGGCTTGCGCAAGTGCGTCGGGCTGCCGTCAGGCGGTCGCGGGCGGCGCGGGCCGCGCTGGCGGGGTCTACCACCGGCTCGGGGTAGCGGCGGCCCAGCAGACCAGGGGCACCGGACCATTTCCATGGTTCCTGCAACAGCGCATCGGGGACCGGGGCGAGTTCGGGCAGCCAGCGCCGGGTGAAGCTACCGTCGGGGTCCAGCGTCTGACCCAGCCGTATCGGGTTGCAGATGCGCGGCGTGGTCTCCGCCAGACCGGCGTGGCGCCAGACCTGTGCCCAGTGGATCGACGGGGTGTAATCGGTGAACCGCCGGGCCAGCGCCTCGCCCGCCGACCGGGGATCGAGCGACAGGTGGTGCACCGCACAGCCGAGCACCATCGACCGCGTGGCATGGGGCAGCCAGCCTGTCGCGTTGAGGTAACGCAGGCAGGCGTCCAGATAGGGCAGGCCGGTTTCGCCCGCAGTCCAGGCGGCCAGTCGCGCGGCATCGCTTTCAGCGGTGGGGCGAGGGCGGGCAGAGGCGTCGCCATCGCCATATCGCACCGCAATCCGGGCCTGCGTGCCGCGCAGGGTGGCAATGGCTTGCGAAGGGGGGCGCCCGGCCAGTCGTGCCTCGATTGCCGCGGTGACTTCGGTGGCCGACAGCGTGCCAAAGGCCAGATGAGCGGACAGGCGCGAACTGACGCGTTCAGCCCCGGCGGGGGTATTGGACGAGGGGCGCCCAAGGGCGGCGCGGCTGGCCAGAAAACTTTCCAGCATCGTCAGCGCGGCCACGCGCCCGCCGCGCTGCCGGTGCGGGCAAGGGTCATCCGCCAGCCGCAAAGCGCGGGCAGAAGGCAGTGCGCCGGGTGATACGCCTTCAATCCCGCGCGCGATCAATGGTTCTGCCGGGGCATCGGCGGGCAGGGCCGTCCAGCGCAGGCCCGAGGCGCGTGCCCAGGCGGCCACACGCGATTCTGCCGCGCTGCCGCCCTGTTGTGTGACAATTTCGGTAATGCGATGGGCGCGCACCAGACGTTCCATCACCGTGACCGGATCGCCGACCCGAATCGCCAGCGGCAACCCTTGCGCGGCCAGCGCCTCGGTCAGATCGGTCAGGCTTTCGGCGCAGAAGGCCCAATGGCGGCCCGACCGATCCGGTCTGGCCCAATCGTCGGGGTCCACCACATAAAGCGGCAGAACCGGCCCGCGCGCCGCGGCGAAAGCCAGCGCCGGATGGGCCTCGTGCCGCAGATCACGGTTCATCCAGATGAGAACATTCATGGAACATTTCTAGCTCGCCACGCGGCGCCCGTCAAATGTCATGCAACGGGAAGGGTCATGCGGGCGCCGGCTGACGCCCGCGCATCCCTTTGTCCCCGACGGGCAGATTGTCGCCGAACCGGGCGGGAATTGTGGCGGAATTGAGGCTCTGACGCAGTCAAATCCCGGTGGTTTACTTATTTTGGGCGCATTTGGGGGGCAAACAGCCGAACAGTATGAGGCATTCCTCTACTGCTCAGCCTTGCCCTGTCGCCAAACGCGGCAGGGCTTTTTTTCATGTCTTTTCAACAGATTCGCGATGTGCGGCCTCAGGTTGCCATCCGGCGCAGCACGCGGGTCAGGATGGCGGCGACGGCGACATGGGCGGGGGAGGGGCTTCGATCGCGGGCGCGCAGCAGCGCCACCTCGCGCGCGATGTCGGGGGTGGTCAGTGCACGCGCCAAGATGGCGCGGGCATGCACAGCGGCCTTGGCATAGGCGGGCAGAACGGCAATCAGCCCCGCCTGTTCCACCAGCGCCAGCGCGGTATGGATCTGATGCACCTCCAGCGCCGGACGGTAGGGCTGGCCCGCGCTTTCGAAGCCCACCTCGGCCAGCAGGCGCAGCCCGCTTTCGCGCGTCAGCGCCACTTGCGGCTGGCCCGCGATCTGCGCCCATGTCAGCTCTGTCTGATCGGCGAGCGCATGGTCCGCCGCCAGAAACACCATCAGCCGGTCGCGCAGCACCGGGGTTACCACCACGCCCTCCTCGCCGGGCTGGAAGGTGCCAAGCCCCAGATCGGCGCGACCGTTGCGCACCTGCTCGACGATCGCATCGGTGCCCAGATCCTCGACCTGCAGCGACAGATCCGGGTGCTGCGCAGCGGTTTCGCGGAGCACGGCGGGCAGCACGGCGGCGGCCAGCAGCGGCGGCGCCGCAATCCGCAGCCGCCCGCGCCGCAACTGACCCAGATCCTGCACATTGCTGACCGCACGATCCAGTTCCGCCAGCACCACGAAGGCCGAGGCGGCAAAGGCCTCGCCCGCCTCGGTCAGATCGACGCGGCGGGTGGTGCGGTCGAACAGCCGAGCGCCCAACCCGGTTTCCAGATCGCGGATCGCCTGGCTCAGCGCCGGTTGCGTGGTGTTCATCCGCTCGGCGGCACGGGAAAAGCTGCCAAGCTCCGCCACCGCCTGAAAGCATTCGATCTGTCGCAGGCTGGGCTTCATCGCATGTCCCCTGGCTTATGAAAGCCCTGTATACATGCGATGAAGCCAATGGCCAATCAGGCGCCGTAGGGCAGCCAGATGGTTTTCACCTGCACCGCGCGGTGCAGGAAGTCGCGCCCCTGTCCCTGCGCCGGATCGAGCCAGTCGCGGGTCAGGCCCTGATCAGTCCAGACCGGCTTCAGGTTCCCGGCGCTCGCGGTTTCCACCATCGCCACGCCACTGGCCGAGCCGCAATACCACAGCGCCGCCACATCATCGTGCTCGGCCAGCGTTTTCGCCAGTTCGTCCCGGGTGCCGGTCAGCAGGTTCACCACGCCGCCCGGAATATCCGAGGTTTCCAGCACCTGATAAAGCCGCGTCGCAAGCAGCGGGTGGCTTTGCGAGGCGACGGCGACCACCCGGTTGCCCATGGCGATGGCGGGCAGGATCAGCGACATCAGGCCCAGAAGCGGCGCTTCGTCCGGGGCGATCAGGCCCATGGTGCCAAAGGGCTCGTTCACCGTCAGCGTGACGTGGTTCGATTTCGTTGCTGTGACCGTGCCGTCGAACTTGTCGGCCTGCGCGGCATACCAGAAGGCGCGGCGCAGGGTTGCCGCGACTTCCTCGGCCGGTTTCGGGGTGCCGCAGGCGGCCAGTGCGGCGGTGAATTCCTCGGCCCGCTGCGACAGGTTCTCGGCCAGGAAATACAATACCTGCGCGCGGTTATGCGCCGTCACGCCGCCCCAGCCGCCTGCTTTGCCCGCAGCCTCCACCGCGTTGCGCACATCCTTGCGGTTGGCCAGCGCCGCCTGACCCAGCGCCACGCCACCCTTGCCGGTGACGGTATAGCTTTGCCCGCCATCGGCCCGGGCCTGCTTGCCGCCGATATAGAGCTTCGCGGTCACGTCGATGCTCGGGCGGTCGGCCTTGCCCGCATGGGGGGCAACGCCGGACAGTGGCGCCGGATCGGGGCGCGGCTTGCCCGGCCGCGCGGGGGCGGTGAGGTATTCGCGCATCCCCGCGCGGCCCCCCTCGCGTCCATAGCCGCTTTCGCGGAAGCCGCCGAAGGGGGCGCCGGCGTCGAAGATATTGGTGGCATTGATCCAGACCACGCCCGCCTTGACCTTGGCTGCGATCTCGATCGCCCGGTCGATGTTCTGTGACCAGACCGAGGCGGCAAGGCCATAGCGCGTGTCATTGGCCAGCGTAATGGCCTCGTCCGGGGTGCGGAAGGTCAGGGTGGTGGCGATGGGGCCGAAGATCTCGGTCTGGCTGACGGTATGGGCGGGGGCGGTGCCGGTCAGGAAGCCCGGTGCGCAGAAGGCGCCTTGCGCGGGCATCTGCGCGGGTGCGCGATGCAGGGTCGCGCCCTCGGCTTCGGCCTGTGCCAGCAGGCCGTTGATCCGCGCCAACTGCTTGCGCGACACCAAGGCGCCGACATCCATGGTCTTGTCCAGCGGATCGCCGCCGCGCAGCGTTTCCATCCGTTTGCGCAGCCGGTCAAAGAAGCGCGGCGCGATGCCCTCCTGCACCAGAAGGCGTGAGCCGGCACAGCAGACCTCGCCCTGATTGAACCAGATCGCATCGACGACGCCTTCGACGGCGGCGTCCAGATCGGCATCCTCGAACACGATGAAGGGCGATTTGCCGCCCAGTTCCAGCGACAGCTTCTTGCCCGAACCTGCGATCTGGCGGCGGATCACCCGGCCCACCTCGGTCGAGCCGGTGAAGGCGACCTTCGCCACGCCCTCATGCCCCGCGATCAGGGCGCCGGTGGCGCCATCGCCGTTCACGATGTTCAGAACGCCGGGCGGCAGGCCGATCTCGGCGCAGATTTCGGCGAAGGCATAGGCGGTCAGCGGCGTCAGATCGGCGGGTTTCAGCACCACGGTATTGCCCGCCGCCAGCGCGGGGGCCACCTTCCACGCCAGCATCAGCAGCGGGAAGTTCCACGGGATGATCTGTCCGCAGACCCCCAGTGCCGTATGGCCCGGGAAGTCATCGGCCATCAGTTCGGCCCAGCCGGCATGGTGGTAGAAGTGCCGCGCGACCAAGGGCACGTCGATGTCGCGGCTTTCGCGGATAGTCTTGCCGTTGTCCAGCGTCTCCAGCACCGAGAAGAAGCGTTCGCGCTTCTGCACATGACGGGCGAGGGCGTAAAGGTAGCGCGCCCGGTCATGCCCCGGCAGGGCCGCCCATTTGGGGAAGGCGGCGCGGGCGGCCTGCACCGCCGCATCCACCTCGGTTGCCGTGCCAAGCCCCACGCGGGTCAGCACCGCATCGGTCGCGGGGTTCACCACCTCCACCGTCTCGCCTTCGGGGGCGGTGAAGCGGCCGTTAATGAAATGCCCGATCACGGGGCGGTCGGCGATCCAGGCCAGCGCCTCGGTCGCGGATTCGGGGGCGGGGCCGTAATCCATGGTCTGCATGAGATCCTTGATGGTCATGGTGCTCTCCTCAGGCCAGCGCATGCCGGTTGGCGGCCGAGTAGCGGCCCGTCACATGGTGTTCCAACTGGCGTTCAATATCGCCCAGCAGCGACGAGGCGCCGATGCGAAAGAGATCGGGCATGCACCAGCGGCTGCCCATTTCCTCTTTCATCAGGATCAGCCAGTTCATCGCGTCCTTCGCGGTTTTCAGCCCGCCCGCAGGTTTGAACCCGACCCACTGGCCGGTGCGATCGCCAAAGTCGCGCAGCGCCCGCACCATGGTCAGCGAGACGGGCAGGGTGGCGTTCACCTCTTCCTTGCCGGTCGAGGTCTTGATGAAATCGGCGCCCGCCTGCATGGCGACCATGCTGGCCTTGTAGACATTGGTCAGGGTTTTCAGATCGCCGGTGGCAAGGATCGCCTTCATATGGGCGTCGCCGCAGGCCTCGCGCATCTGGCGGATTTCATCGTAAAGCGCCGCCCAGTTGCCGGTCAGTGCCTGTTCGCGGGTGATCACGATGTCGATCTCGGTGGCGCCCTGATCGACGGCATAACGGATTTCCGCCAGCCGCAGCGGCAGGGGGGTCAGCCCGGCGGGAAAGCCGGTAGCGACCGAGGCCACGGGGATGCCCGAGCCTTCCAGCGCTTTCACCGCATGGGGCACCATGGTTGGATAGACGCAGACCGCGCCGACGGTCAGCGCGTCAAGCCCCAGCGCCGCCAGCAGGTCAGGCCGCAGCGGATGCCGTGCCTTGGCGCAAAGCCGCTGCACGCGTCCGGCGGTGTCATCGCCCGCCAGTGTCGTCAGGTCGATGCAGGTGATGGCGCGGGCCAGCCATGCCGCCTGATGATCCTTCTTCACCGTGCGGCGACCCGGCAGGCTGGCGGCCCGGCGTTCGGCGGCGGATCGGTTGACGCTGACATTTTCGAACCATTCCGGGATAAATTCCGTGCCGGTCATCCGGGGGAACGTGCCGTTTTCACTCATTCGGGGTCTCCAGCAGGAAATGGGCGGTGGCGTCGTCAGTCACGAGGACCGACACATATCCGGCCTGCAAGGCGGCGCGGGCGATGGCGTGTTTTTCCGCCCCCGCCACAAGGGCCAGACGATGTTCGGCATGGGGCAGGCGGTGCAGCGGCAGGCCCAGCGTGCGGGCATCCAGTGCCGCATCGACGGGCTGCCCCGCCGCATCGACGAAATGGCCAAGGATGTCGCCCACCGCGCCATGGGCGCGCAGCGCGTCAATCTCGGCGGGGCTGAGGTAGCCCTGCGCGCAAAGGGCGGAACGATGCGAGACGCCACCCATCGAAAACGCCAGAAGCGGCGCGGCGGCGCCACGGGCCAGCGCGCGTGCGATCACCGGATCGGCCTCCAGCGCGCGGCAGGTCGAGGGCTGGCCAAGGATCGCGGGCACCGGCAGCAGCGTGGCGCTGCCCCCCGCCGCCTGCGCCACCGCCTCGGCCACGGCGGAACTGCGCGGGTCAGTCACTGTCAGGGCGGCGGCGCCGTTCAGGAGCACCACTTCCAGCCCCGGTGCCCAGCCTTGTGGCAGGGCACGCGCCAGTGCCGCCATGGTGCGGCCCCAGCTTACGCCCATCAGCGCAGGTTTCGGCGTCAGCGTTGCCAGCCAGCGCGCGGCGGCCTGCGCGATGCCTTCGTTCAGCATGTCGGGATCGGTGACGCCGCCCATCGGCACCACAAGCGCCTCGCGCAGGTTCCAGCGCGCTTGCAAAGCGGCCTCCAACCCTGTCGCGCGGCGCGCGCGCGGCACGATCTCCACCCGCACCACGCCCTCGGCCTTGGCCTCGGCGAGAAGGCGGCCGACCTGCCAGCGGGTCAGGCCCAGTTCATCCGCCACCTGCGCCTGTGTACGGTCGAGGTCGTAATAGAGCTTCGCCGCCTGAATCATCAGGTGGTCGCGGCTTTCATCGGCTGGCAGGCGTGCGGAATAGGGGCTGCGGTCGCTCATCTGCGCAAAAATACATCATTTGCAGGATAAAGCAACATTTGTAACCTTTGGTGAGCCAACCTTTGCGTGAACGGCCTTTTGCCTTTCTGGCCAGACGCTTATTCTGCGTTCATGAATATCATTCTCATCATTGCCGCAGTGGCGCTTCTGTTCGTCGTCATTGCCTTGGCCGAGCCTGTGGCCGAGCGTCTGCGCCTGCCCTACACGGTGGCGCTGGCCGCCATTGGCGCGCTTCTGGGGATTGGGGCAGCGACGCTGACCGCGACCATGGGCACGCGCCTGCCGGACGAGATTTCAGCGCTGCTGGCGCTACCGATCCGGTCCAGCGTCTTCCTTTACGCGCTGCTGCCGACACTGGTGTTTCAGGTAGCGCTGGGGCTGGATCTGCGGCGGATGCTGGATGACTGGGTGCCGATCCTTGTGATGGCGGTGCTGGCGGTGCTGGCGGCGACGGCTTTCGTGGGCGGGGCGCTGGTGCCGTTCAGCCAGATGTCGGTGCTGGCCTGTTTTCTTGTGGGCGCCATCGTGTCCACCACCGACCCTTCCGCGGTCGTCAGTATCTTCCGGGGGCTGGCCGCCCCGCAGCGGCTGGCGCGGATTGTCGAGGGCGAAAGCCTGCTGAACGACGCGGCGGCCATCGCGCTCTTTGGCTTCTTCCTGACCTTCGTGATGGCGGGGGTGCCGAACCCGACGCTGCATGACGCCTTCATCGGCCTGCCGGTGCAGGTAGCCAGCGGGATGCTCACCGGCTGGATCGTGGCGCAGGTGGCGCTGTTCGCCATGGTGATGCTGGCAGCCTGGCCGCTGGCGCAACTGTCGCTTTCCGTGGCGGTGCCCTATGCGACCTATCTGATCGCCGATCAGCTGCTGGGCGCCTCTGGCGTGGTGGCGGTGGTTTTTGCTGGCATGACGCTGAACTGGGCCGGGCCGGGGCGGATGTCGCCCGGTGCATGGACCAACCTGCGCGAGGTCTGGGATCTGCTGGCGCATTGGGCCGGGGCGCTGATCTTCGTGCTGGCCTCGCTGCTTATTCCGCGGCTGATGGCGGATGCGCGGTTGTTCGATCTGTTCCTCGTGCTGGTCGTCGTGGTGGCGGCGACGGTGGCGCGGATGCTGATGCTGTGGGTTCTGCTGCCCCTGCTGGCGCGGTTGCGGCTGTCGCCGCAGGTGGATCAGCCCTATCGCGTGGCGATCCTCTGGGGCGGCTTGCGCGGGGCGGTGACGCTGGCGCTGGCGCTGGCGGTGACGGAAAACCTGCGCGTTCCTGTCGATGTGCGGCGCGAGGTCGGCATTCTGGCAACCGGCTTCACCCTGTTCACCTTGTTCGGACAGGGCACCACCCTGCGCCTGCTGATCCGCAGGCTGGGGCTGGCCAAACTTGCGCCTCTGGATGTCGCGCTGTCGCGGCAGGTCATCGCTGTCGCGCTTCAGAATGTGCGCGAGGAGGTGGCGGAAAGCGTGAAGGAACATGGTCTCAGCCGCGATATCGCGCGGGCCGAGGCGAAAAGCTTTGCCGCGAGGCTGGATCAGGCGGTGGAGCTGGCGGATGAGAGTTCGGACATCGGCGAGAAGGACCGGATCACCCTTGGCCTGCTGGCCCTTGCCGGGCGCGAGCGTGATCTGGTGCTGGAGGCGTTCCGTGAGCAGGAAATCACCCCCGGCCGTGCGCAGCAGATGCTGACAGATGCCGACCGGCTGATGGAGGGCACACGGGCGGGCGGGCGCACCGGCTATCGCCGGGCGGCGCGGCGGGCGCTGGGGCGGGGGCGGCTGCACCGTGTTGCGGTCTGGCTGAACAACCGGCTGCGCATTTCATGGCTTCTGGCGCTGCTGACCGCGCATCGCTTTGAAATTCTTGAAAACCAGCGCATCCTTCTGAAGGATCTGCACGGCTATATCGACAGCAAGATCCGTCGTATCCACGGTCGCCGCGTGGCCGATCTGCTGCACCGGCTGCTGACGCAGCGCGAGGAAGAGGTGGAACAGGCGCTGGATGCGCTGCGCCTGCAATACCCCGGCTATGCCGAGGAAATGGAGCGCCGCTTCATCCGCCGTCTGGCCCTGCGGCTGGAGGAACGCGAATATGACACGCTGCTGGAAGACGGGCTGATCGGGCGCGAACTGCACATGACCCTGCGCCAGTCGCTTGGCGGTGCGCGGCGGCGGCTGAACCGGCGGCCGCGTCTGGATCTGGCGGTGCAGAAAAGCGCCATGCTGCGGCAGATGCCCGCGCTGGCCGGGCTGGATGCGGCACAGTTGCGCATGGTGCAGAAGCGGGTGGCGACGGTTTACGCCCAGCCCGGCGATGTGCTGATCCGCAAGGGTGATCCGGCGCGGCACGTGTTCTTTATCGCCTCGGGGGCGGTGGAGGTTGAATTCGCCAGTCAGGTGGAACGTCTGGGCCGGGGCGAGATGTTCGGCCAGCTTGGCATTCTGACCCGCCGTCCGCGCCGGGCGCAGGTGACGGCGATCACCCATTGCACGCTGCTGACACTGGATGAGGCGCGGTTCCTCGATCTGCTGTCGCGCGATGCGACGCTGCGCGAGGCGGTCGAGAAAAGCACGGCGCGTCGGGGGCTGATGGAGGCGGCGGCCCGCGTCCCGCCACCGGAGCCTGCCCCGGTCAGATAAGCCCGCGCCTGCTGGCCGCCAGCGCCGCCTCGGCCCGGCTGGAAATGTTGAGCTTGCGGTAGATCGACTTCGTATGCGAGGCGCAGGTGTTGGGGGTGATCCCCAGCGCGGCAGCGATGTCGGTGCCGGTAAAGCCTTTGCCCAGCAGGCGCAGCACCTCCTGCTCGCGCGCGGTCAGCGCCACGTCGGGCAGGGCGGCCTCGGGGCGGGGGGTGGCGGCATGGGCCTGAAAATGCGCGATCATCCGTTGCGCGATGCGCGGCGAAATGGGAGGCTCGCCCGCTGCGATGCGGCGGAACTGGTCGGCAAGGCTGGCGGCCTTCACGCCTTTCAGAATATACCCCATCGCCCCGGCCGCCAGCGCGTCGAACAGCGAGGCGTCATCCTCGAAAATTGTGATGACCACCGGCAGCGTATCGGGCAGGTCGCGGGCGATGGCGCGGATGATGTCGATGCCATGCCCGTCCGGTAGGTCGAGGTCGATCAGCGCGAAATCATAGCGCGTGCCGCTTTGGAACAGTGCGGCTTCGGCCTCGGCACAGGTTGCGGCGGTGGCGATCACCGCGCCGGGTAGCGTGGAAAGAAGTGTCTCGCAGATCCAGTTGCGGGTTTCACGATTATCGTCCAGCACCAGCGCATGCAGCACCCCGCCATCCGGGCGGAGCGATCTGGACAGGTCTGCATCGCGGCTTTGATTCATGGGTCCGTCGGGGGTTCGGTCTTGCCGGGTTGGCTTGGCTCAAGTCTTATCAACGTTCAGAGGAAGATAAAGTTCCATAAGATACTGTCCATCCGGCGTCGGACCGGCCTCCATGCGCCCTTGCAGGGCTTCGGCGCGATTGCGCATGTTGCCGGTTCCATTGCCGCGCATGGGCTGTTCCCCTGCGGGTGTCATATTCACCATGTCATTCGTCATGGACAGACGGAGGATGCCGCCCTCACAACTGGTGGTGACGGTGATGTCGCCCGTCCCGTGGGTCAGTGCATTGGACAGCGCCTCGCGCTGGAGGGCGGTGAGATTGCGCTGGAATTCATAGCGTAGAGGAATTTCGCACTCATCCGCGCCGCCCGGCGGCCATATCAGGTGGCGGGCCAAGGCCTCGGCCCGGCTGCGGCTTTCGGCGCGCAACTGGCCGACCAGCGTGGCAAGCGACACCTCGCGTCCCGAAAGCCCGGTGGCGATCTGGCGCAGGTCGGACAGCGCCTCGATCAGAAAATCCTGACGCTGGCTTTCATCGCGGGCGTGCAGGCTGGACAGCAGACGCGCGCCCACGTCGTCATGCAGGTCACGGGCGATGCGCTGGCGCTCGCGGGCCACGGCGGTTTCATAGGCCATGCGGTCACGCCCTGCCGCTTCTGCCATTGCGGCCAGTTCGTCGGCAAGCGCGCGATCCTCGGCATTGAACAATCGTCGCCCCGAGGCGGCATAGCCCAGCCGCAGCGCAGGGGTGCCTTCGGGGCCGGGCACCAGCAGCGAAAGGCCCTCGTCCTCCAGCGCGGCGGCGGCGAGGGGCGCGGGCAGGTTTTCCATCCGCAGAGGTGCGAACAGCCGTTCCATCACGCCGCGCCATGCGGCCGCCTTGGCCTGCCCGCCATGCTGAAAGGCCACCGACAGCGTATCGCGGTAAAGCGCCGCCAGATCGGGGCGCCGCCGTCCCAGCCAGCGGTCGAAGACCAGATCGCGCAAGGGGAAATAGACCAGCCCGACCAGCGCCACGGCCGACGCCAGCGAGGCGGGACCGGACAGGCTGAGCGTGAGCAGGAAAATCGTATCGACAAGGATCATCAGCCCGACGACGGCAAGGCTGAACAGCACTCGCAGGGCCCAGCGGTCCAGATCGAACAGCCGGTAGCGGGCAAGCGCCAGCGCGGTGCCGACATAGATCGCGCAAAGCGGCACGAAGGCGAGCCCCTGCGACAGGATCGTCTCGGCCCCTACCAGCGCCGGCAGCGAGACCAGCAGCACGAAGACGCCCGACCCCAGCAGCACCGAAAGCCCCAGCCAGCGCAGCGCGGCGCGGTCTGCCGGCTGACCGCGCGTGGCGCGCAATTGCAGCAGGATCAGCGCAAGGATGGCAAGGAACATCAGCCCGATCAGCACCTGCGGCTTGATCAGGTCATAGGGCGGCAGGTGCAGGCGATAGGCAAGTTCATTGACCGCCGCCAGAACCGCCACCACCCAGACCCAGCGGGCAGAAAGAACCGGGCGCGGATAGCGGGCAAAGAGGCCGATCATGCCGACACCAAAGGCGAATGTTCCGGCGTGGTTGACGATGCTCAGTCCCCATTGCAGGGCGGGGTCGATCGACAGGTCTCGGGTGCCGTAGATGGCCGAGGTGAAGGCGGCCGTGGCGACTCCGGCCCCGGCCAGAACGAAACCGCCCAGGCCCTCCGGTCGCGGCCCGGCGTTCCGGCCGCTGCGCAGCACCAGAAGAAAGGCGGCGATGGCCAGCACCACGATCCCGACCGCCCACTGCACCCAGAACATCACCGGAAGGTGCCGAAGCGGTGTTTCCAGGGCCACCGGCAGCGCGATTTCCCGGCCATCCGCCAGCAACAGGCGCAGCGGTTGCCCGGCCGTGGCCGCGCGCCGGGCCAGCGCTGTCATGTCGCCCTGAAGATCCAGATAGGCGCGGAAACCGGCATAGCTGTTCAGCATGTCGGGGTCTTCGACCAGCAGTTCGGCGGTGAGGGCGATTTGCGGGCCGGGCATGCCCTGCGGCGGCAAGAGCCAGCCCGCAGCAACGGGGCCATCGGGTGTGACGGCCACCACGGCCGCCCCCTCGGGCAGCAGGGTCACGCCGTAGTCGGGCTGGCTTTCACGCAGGGCCAGCACGGCAAGCGCCAGCAGCAGGATTGCCACGCAAGCGGCCAGAAGGCGCAACGCAGGCGTGCGCAATTCATGCATTCAGCAACCCCTTGGGGTGTCGATCCGGCCGGATGTGCAAAGTCCCCATTCTCCCCGGCAAACCTGTCCCCCGCAGGCCTGCCCAAAAGACCATAACGTATGGAAAATACCCTGCAACCCGCTGTAGGATGACTGTGGCAATTCCTGGGTCTTTCCGGGGCGCCTCCCCTGAACGGGGGATGGGTTTGCGGCGCTGGATGCGTCATATCAGATAAAATTTTTCAAACGGGGTTTGACCATGGCCTATCTTCCCGGCGACGACAAAAAGAACACCATTAAGGGCACGGACGAGGCGGACCAGATTCTTGCCCAGGGTGGCAACGACAAGGTGTTCGGCGGCTTCGGCAATGACAATGTTCTGGGGGGCGAGGGTAACGATACCCTCTATGGTGGCTTTGCCACCGACGTCCTCAATGGCGAGGCCGGCAATGACGTGATTTATGGCGACAGCGCCGGAGATATTCTCAGCGGTGGTGCGGGCAAGGACCGGATCTTTGGCGGCAGCGGATCGGATACGATCGGCGGCTACGGTCAGCCGATCTCGGATTACGATGGCGATGTGATCGACGGCGGCACAGGGCTTGACTGGCTGTATCTGGATTACTCGTCGCGCGGCAGCAAGCTGACGCTGACCATCGGTGACTGGATCAAGACCCAGACGCTGACCGGCAACGTCAAGGTGACATGGGTCGATGTGTTCAACATCACCGGCACCGCGCAGGGCGACAAGATCACCGGCGGGATGTTCTTCGACTTCCTGTATGGCGGTGACGGCAATGACCGCATTGACGGCGCGGGCGGCAATGACTCGATCCTCGGGGCGGCTGGCAATGACACGCTGCTGGGCGGGATGGGCAACGACTCGCTCAATGGGGGCGAGGGCGACGACAGGCTGGATGGACAGCAGGGCGCCAATTATCTGGATGGCGGCGCGGGCAATGACACGCTGAACGTCGGGCTGGCGGGCTGGCTTTACGGAGGCGAAGGCAACGACAAGATGACCGGCGGCATCACCAACGACACGTTCGATGGTGGCCTTGGCAACGACTCGATGTATGGCGGCGCGGGCAACGACACTTTCACCGATCCCGACGGCAATGACCTGATCGACGCAGGCGCGGGCGATGACAATGTGACCCTGCGGTATGGCGTCGGCCGTGATACGGTAAAGGGTGGTGCGGGCAGCGATACGTTGGTGCTTCAGGGGATTACCGACAACTTTACTGTCAAGGCTCCGGGCAAGACGGTTTCGCTGCCGGGGGGCACCAAATACAATGGCTTCGAGAATTTCCGTCTGGAAGCCTCGAACCAGGGGCAGGGCATCAAGTTCACCTCGCTGGCAGGCAATGACACGCTTTATGCCACCTCGGGCAATGACGTGCTCAACTCGGGTGGCGGCAGCGACAGCATCTTCTCCTATGGCGGCAGCGACAAGGTGAACGGCGGTGCGGGCGACGATTTCCTGTCGGTGGATTCCGCGGACAAGGACACCGTTGACGGCGGCACCGGCCGTGACACGCTGTCGATGGGTAATTATGCCGATACCCGTGATCTGGTGCTGGCCTTCACCGGCACCAAGGGCACGCTGACCGGCGGTTCGGTCTTCAAGGGGATCGAGATCGTCAGCACCAGCTTCGGTTCGGGCAATGACAAGTTCGTCAAGGTGGGCGCACTGCAATCCGTCAATGTCAGCGGTGGGGCCGGGAACGACACGCTGTCAGGCACCAAGAACAACTGGGACTATCTGCGCGGCGATACCGGCAATGACAGCCTGAATGCAGGCGCTGGCGACGACACGCTGGATGGCGGCGAAGGCGACGACACCCTGATCGGCGGCGATGGCAACGACTGGATCAACGATTCCTACGGCACCAACGAGGTCGATGCCGGGGCAGGAAACGATTATGTCTCGCTGTTTGAATATTATGCAGGCATCGCGGGCTATGACATCGGCGGCAACACCAAGATGGGCACGGGTGACGACAGCCTGTACATCACCCTCAAGGCGGCCAGCACCGGCAAGCTTGTGGCAGATGGCGGTGCCGGGACCGACCTGATCGGGCTGACGCTGACCGACCAGACCGAAAATGTCGTCTTCGACATCAAGAAGACGAAATCGCTTCTGGACGGGCGCATCAAGATCAGCGGATTCGAGACGGTCAACATCGCCACCGGCTCCGGTAATGATGCGCTGACCGGCGGGGCGAACAACGACACGCTGAGCGGCGGCGAGGGCAATGACAAGCTGTTCGGCGGCGATGGCAGTGACCGGTTGGATGCGGGCATGGGCCGCGACATCCTGCGCGGCGGGGCCGGGATGGACTACCTTTATGGTGGCAGCTATTGGGGCAACTCGGAAACCGGCGACGTGCTGGATGGTGGGGCCGACAACGATGTGATCACGACCGGCCTTGGCGCGACCGCGATCGGCGGCGGCGGGTTCGACACGCTGATCCTGAACCTGTCGGAACAGACCGCCAATTACACACTGAACATCGGCAAGGCTTCGCAGAAGCTGGACGCGAACACCAAGGTTTCAGGCTTCGAGGCGGTGCAATATCAGGGCAGCGCGGGCAAGGACAAGGTAACCGGCGCCAATGGTGTCGATGTGCTGAATGGCAATGGCGGCAATGATACGCTGATCGGCCGCGGCGGCACCGATACCATGACCGACGGTGCGGGCGATGACCGGCTGCTGGGCGGTTCGGGCGATGACATGCTGTGGCGCAGCGATGCGACCGGCAAGGATTTCTTCGACGGTGGCACCGGCACCGACACGCTCCAGTTCTCTGGCTATTACGGCAGCGTGATCTTCGACATGGCGAACCAGTCGAAGAATGATGGTCTGGCCAAGGGGCTGACGGCGAAGAACATCGAAAGGGTGCACGGCAGCTATGCCGAGGACCGGATCAGCGGTGACGGCAAGAACAATTACATCAACGGCTTGCTGGGCGATGATACGCTTGATGGCCGCGCCGGCAACGACACGCTGGACGGCGGTGGCGGCGACGACTTGCTGACCGGCGGCGCCGGGGCCGATGTGTTCATGCTGAGCCGTGACGGCAATCAGGGTGACATCTTCACCGATTTCACCCGTGGCTCCGACAAGCTGGGTATCGGCTACTACTTCGGCATCTATGCGGGCAGCGGCACGACTTTCGAGGTTGTGACCGGCGCGTCGCCCGTAGCCAAGACCACGGGACCGACCTTCCTGTTCGAAACCGATAACGGCCGTCTCTGGTTCGACGCGGACGGCAAGAGCGATGTTGCAGAAGCCGAGTTCATTGCCCAGTTGCGTGGTGTCAGCAACCTGTCGGTCAACGATTTCGTGTTGATCTGATCGCTGCACCGAAAAACCGGGCAATGCTGGCCGCGCGGGGATCCCCTCCTTCGCGCGGCCTTTGCTTTCGGGTTACATCATCCATTCGACGGGCAGAAAGCCGATGACTGTCAGCGCGATGCGATGGAACAGGCTGGTGCCGGGTTCATCGGTCCGGGGAACCCCGCTGCCATCGGACCAGACAAGCCCGTCAGGCGCTTCCGTCACGCGCCAGGATGTTTCCCCCAGATGACTGTCAAAGCTTTCACGCATGGCGGTGGCAAGGCCGGGGCTCTGGATCAGAAATCCCATCTCGCAATTCAGCAAGACCGAGCGCGGATCGAAGTTGAACGAGCCGACGAAGATCCGGTTGTCATCCAGTGCGAAGGTCTTGGCGTGCAGGCTGGCGCCTGAACTGCCCAGCAGGCCAAGCCGTTCGGCGCTTTCGGCCGAGGCGGGGCTGCGTTTCAGTTCATAGACCTCGACCCCGCCCTCCAGCAGTGCCTTGCGGTATTTGACGTAAGAGGCATGCACCGGCAGCACATCCGTCGCCTCCAGCGAATTGGTCAATGTGCGCACCTTGACCCCGCGCGCGGCAAGGCCGGTCAGCACCTCGACCCCCCGCTTTCCCGGCACGAAATAGGCCGAGACAAGATCCAGCCGCTGTTCGGCCGTGCCGACGATGGCGGCCAGACGGCCCAGCATCAGCGCCTCGGGGGCGACGGGCCCAAGCCCCTTGGCCGGATCGTCGGAAACCAATTGCACCGGCACCCATTCGAAGATCCGTTTGCCTGCCAGCAGATCGGCCACAAGCCGCGTGTCCCGCAAGGCCGCGTCATAGCGGCCAGAATCCGGCGCGGCATGGGCCTCGGCGACGGCCGCGGCGAAGCGGGCGGCATCGGTGGCCACAGGCTTCATCAGCAATTCATGCGGATAGGCCGAGCCACTGTTCCAGTAGGCATCGAAATCGGCATCGACCTCGGGCAGGATGGCTCCGGTTGCCAGAAGGTCGAAATCTGCGAACTGCGTATCGGCGGCGCGCGAAAAGTAGATGTCGCCGATATTGCGCCCGCCGATGATCGTGGCGGCGCCATCGACGGTAAAGCTCTTGTTGTGCATCCGGCGGTTCAGGCGCGGAAAGTCGAAGGCATAGGACAGCATGCGCGGCTTGCGCAGCGTGAAGGGGTTGAAGATACGCACCTCGGCCGAGGGCAGGGCGTTCAGCGCCGCAAGTTCGGTATCCAGATCCGACGTACCATTGTCATCCACCAGCAGCCGCACCCGAACCCCGCGTTCGGCGGCGGCGCGCAATTCATCCAGCAGTGGCAGGCCGGTCAGATCGCGTTGCCAGATGTAATAACGGGCGTCGATGCTGCGGGTGGCGGCGCGGGCCAGCAGCATCCGTGCCGCATAGGCTTCGGCCCCATGGTGCAGCGGACGGATGCCGGTCAGACCGGGATGTGCCCCGGCCTCGGGCTGCAAGGCGCGGCTGAGCGGGGTTTCCGGTGCGGCGGGCAGGGCCTGGCTTGGGATGCGGCTTTCCAGAGACGGCAGGGGAAACAGGAACCGCGCCAGAATGATCAGTGCGACACAGACCAGCGCCAGCTTCAACACGAACCGCAAGAACCCCATTCCCACCCCTTCCGGCCTGTCAGACCTCTTCCACCATTACAACGCCCTGCATCGCCTTGATCGCCCCTTTGATTTGCGGCGAGACCGGATAAAGCTGCGGCAACGTCAGATCAATCTCGCGCCCCGCGTCATCGGCCACCGTCAGGGTGATCTGTCCCTTGGACCGTCCGGCCTCCACCCGCGCGAACAGCGCCGCGACCGAGGCGACGGCCTCGGCCCGGTCGAGATGGATGCGCAGGTTGGTGCCGCCCGCTTCGGCCGCCACGCTGTCGATCGGCTGGGCCGAGCGCGCCAGCAGTTTCAGCGTGTCGCCTTCCAGATTGGCCTCGACCGTCAGGACGACATTCATGCCGGGTTCCAGATGATGGCGGCATTGTTCCAGCGTGTCGGAAAACACCGTGACCTCGTAAAGCCCGGTCGGATCAGACAGTTGCACAAAGGCGAAACGGTTGCCCTTGGCCGATTTGCGCTCCTGTTTCGAGGAAACGGAACCGGCGATCTTGGCAGCCACCGGACCGTTCTCGCAAGCCAGCGTCAGTTCGGCCAGCGTCAACACTTTCTTGCGCTTCAGCGGACCCATGTAATCGTCCAGCGGGTGACCGGACAGGTAGAAGCCGATGGCCTGATGTTCCTGCGCCAGCCGCTCGACCGGCAGCCAGTCGTTGCGGTTGGCCATGCGCGGTTCGGGGATGTCCGAGCCCGATTCACCGAACAGAGATACCTGGGCCGAGGTCTTGGCCTCGTGGATCGCCGCCGAATAGGCGACCAGCCCGTCCAGCCCGTCGAACACCCGCGCGCGGTTCGGGTCCAGCATGTCGAAACAGCCTGCCCGCGCCATCATCTCCAGCGGGCGTTTGCCCACACGCTTCAGGTCGACGCGGCGCGCGAAATCGAACAGCGTGGCAAAGGGCTTGTCAGTGCCGTTCGCACCGCGCCGCGCCGCGACGATCAGGCCCATCGCATCGACGCCCACATTCTTCAGCGCGCCCAGCGCATAGACCACCTTGCCGCCGTTCACGCTGAAGGTGGCAAGGCTGCGGTTCACGCAGGGCGGCACCACCGGGATCGACAGCTTGTCCAGCTCGCGTTTGTAGACGGCCAGCTTGTCGGTCAGATGAATATCGCAGTTCATCACCCCGGCCATGAATTCGACCGGGTGGTTGGCCTTCAGCCAGCCCGTCTGATAGCTGACCACCGCATAGGCGGCGGCGTGGGATTTGTTGAAGCCGTAGTTGGCGAATTTCTCCAGAAGGTCAAAGACCTCACCGGCTTTCTTCGCGTCGATGTTGTGGGTGGCCTTGGCGCCTTCGATGAATTTCGGGCGCTCCTTGGCCATCTCCTCGGCGATTTTCTTGCCCATGGCGCGGCGCAGAAGGTCGGCGCCGCCGAGGCTGTAGCCCGCCATGACCTGCGCGATCTGCATCACCTGTTCCTGATAAACGATGATGCCCTGGGTTTCGGCGAGGATCGGGTCGATGGTCGGATGCAGGCTTTCCAGCGGGCGCAAGCCATGCTTCACCTCGCAATAGACCGGGATGTTTTCCATCGGGCCGGGGCGATAGAGCGCGACCAGCGCGACGATGTCCTCGATGCAGGTCGGTTTCATCCGCCGCAGCGCATCCATCATGCCCGAGCTTTCAACCTGAAACACCGCAACCGTCTTGGCCTGTGAATAGAGGTCGTAGGTCGCCTTGTCATCCAGCGGGATATGGCCGATGTCATTCTCGGCCCCCGGCTTCGGCTCGTAAAGCCGGGTGCCGTCCGGTGCCTCGTGCAACTGGCGCCCGGTGCCAAGGATCAGGTCGATGGCGTTCTGGATCACCGTCAGCGTCTTCAGACCCAGAAAGTCGAACTTCACCAGACCGGCGGCTTCCACCCATTTCATGTTGAACTGGGTGGCAGGCATATCGGACCGCGGGTCCTGATACAGCGGCACCAGCGCATCCAGCGGCCGGTCGCCGATCACCACACCGGCGGCGTGAGTGGAGGCGTTGCGCAGCAAGCCCTCGATCTGCATGCCGTAATCCAGCAGGCGCTTCACCACCTCCTCGGCCTTGGCCGCCTCGCGCAGGCGCGGCTCGTCCGCCAGCGCCTTCTGGATGCTGACCGGCTTCACCCCCTCGACCGGGATCATCTTCGACAGCCGGTCCACCTGCCCGTAAGGCATCTGCAAGACACGGCCCACATCGCGCACGGCGGCCTTGGAAAGAAGCGCGCCGAAAGTGATGATCTGCCCCACCTTGTCGCGGCCATAGCGTTCCTGCACATAGCGGATCACCTCTTCGCGGCGATCCATGCAGAAGTCGATGTCGAAGTCGGGCATCGACACCCGTTCCGGGTTCAGGAAGCGTTCGAACAGCAGCGCATAACGCAGCGGGTCAAGGTCGGTGATGGTCAGCGCATAGGCCACCAGAGAGCCTGCACCCGACCCCCGCCCCGGACCGACCGGGATGGCATGCGCCTTGGCCCATTTGATGAAATCGGCCACGATGAGGAAATAGCCCGGAAACTTCATCCGCTCGATAATGTCGAGCTCGAATTGCAGGCGCGCCTCGTATTCCTCGACCGGCGCGGCATGGGGGATCACCTCAAGCCGCGCCTTCAGCCCGGCCCAGGCCTGACGGCGCAGTTCCTCCACCTCGTCATCGGCGAAGCGTGGCAGGATCGGCGCGCGCTTTGCGGCCTTGAAAGCGCAGCGCTTTGCGATTTCGACCGTGTTCTCCAAAGCCTCGGGCAGATCGGCGAACAGGGCGCACATCTCGGCTTCGGACTTGAAGTAATGCTGCGGAGTCAGCCGCCGGCGCGGCTCTGCCTGATCGACATAGGCGCCTTCCGCAATGCAGATCAGCGCGTCATGCGCCTCATACATCTCGGATTTGGGGAAATAGACGTCATTGGTGGCGACCAGCGGCAGGCCCTGATCATAGGCGATCTCGACAAAGCCGCGCTCGGTCGCAGCTTCGGCCGCCATCAGCCGCCCGCCTTCGCCGGGGTGGCGCTGCAATTCGACATAGAGCCGCCCCGGATAGATCGCGGCCAGCCGGTCCGCCAAAGCCTCGGCCCGGCCCCGGTTGCCGGTTTGCAGGATCTTGCCCAAAGGCCCCTCGGCGCCGCCGGTCAGACAGATCAGCCCCTCTGCATGCGCCTCCAGATCCGCGAGCGTCACCTGCGGCAACTGCCCGCCCTGATCGAGGTAAAGGCAGGAGTTCAGCTTCATCAGATTGCCGTATCCCGTCTCGTCCTGCGCCAGCAGCACGACAGGGGCGGGCGCCTTCGGCTTTTCCCCCGGCGCGGGCGTCTCATAGGCAAGGCTGACCTGACAGCCGACGATAGGTTGCACCCCGGCGCCGCTCGCGATGGTCGAAAACTCCAGCGCCGCGAACATGGCATTGCTGTCGGTCACCGCTACCGCAGGCATGTTCTGCGCGGCACAAAGCCCCACAAGCTTTTTCACCGGCACCGCGCCTTCCAGCAGCGAATATTCGGTATGGACACGCAGATGGATGAATCGGACTGGATCGCTCATGCCCGATAGCCTAGCCTGTCGGCGTCCGGCCGGAAAGGGTGCCACATTCTTCGGCATTTCTTGCAACTGCTTTCGGAAAACACAAAAAAGTAATGCTTGCCAGACGACGGGCCCTTGGGGTCATCTATAAGGAACCAGAACAAGGCTGCCCCTCTTACGCCGCATCGGAGGGGAATAACCGGGCCAAGGGGGTAACGCGGCGGGACGACCGATGACCGGAGTAGCGTTTCTGCTGAACGGAACGCCGGTGCGCCTGGGTGAAACCAGCCCGACGCGCACCCTGTTGCAATACCTGCGCGAGGATCGGGGCCTGACCGGCACCAAGGAAGGCTGTAACGAGGGCGATTGCGGCGCCTGCACGGTGATCGTGACCGATGAACACGGGCCACGCGCGCTGAACGCCTGCATCCTGTTCCTGCCGCAACTGCACGGCAAGGCGGTGCGCACGGTCGAGGCGATTGCCGCCGCCGACGGCACGCTCCACCCCGTGCAACAGGCCATGGTCGATCACCACGGCAGCCAGTGCGGCTTCTGCACGCCGGGCTTCATCGCCTCGATGGCCGCCGCCCATGCGCAGGGCCGCAAGGATCATGACGTGGTGCTGGCCGGCAACCTCTGCCGCTGCACCGGCTACGCCCCGATCATCCGCGCCGCCGAGGCCGCCGAAGGCCAGCCACTTCCCGCCTGGCTGGAAGACGACCGTGCTTTCATCTTGGCACAAATATCCTCGGGGGTCCGGGGGCAGACAGCCCCCGGCGCCTTCCGCCCCGTGACGACCGATGAACTGGCGGACTGGTATGAAACCCACCCCGAGGCCACACTGGTCGCCGGCGCCACCGATGTCGGCCTCTGGGTGACCAAGCAGCTGCGCGACCTGCCTCAGGTCGCCTTCCTGAACGGCATCCCTGAAATGCAGCGCATCGCGCCGCAGGGCGATGCAATCCGCATCGGCGCCGGTGTCACCCTGACCGACCTGCGCGCCGCCATGGCCGGCCCGCATCCGCATTTCGCCGCCATGCTGACCCGTTATGCCTCCGAACAGGTGCGGAACGCCGCGACCATCGGTGGCAACATCGCCAATGGCTCGCCCATCGGCGATGGCCCGCCCGCGCTGATCGCTCTGGGGGCGCGGCTGCATCTGCGCAAGGGGGCTGCACGGCGCGAGATGGCGCTGGAGGATTTCTTCCTCGACTACCGCAAGCAGGACCGCCAGCCCAGCGAGTTCGTGGAGGCCATCACCCTTCCCGCCACCGCGCCGGGGCTGCGCTGCTACAAGCTGTCGAAACGCTTCGATCAGGATATTTCGGCGGTGCTTGGCTGTTTCAACCTGACGGTGGAAAACGGCACCATCACCTCGGCGCGCATCGCCTTTGGCGGCATGGCCGGGATTCCGAAACGGGCGCATGCGGTGGAGGCGGCGCTCACGGGCCAAAGCTGGCCCGCCGCGCGCGCACCCGCGCGCGCCGCTTTCGCGGCGGATTTCGTGCCGCTCAGCGATATGCGTGCCAGCGCCGACTATCGGCTGGAGGCCGCGCGCAACATGCTGGATCGCTATATGCTCGACCTCGCGGGCACCCCGGTCTCGGTGCTGGAGGTGCGGGCATGAGCATCGGCAAACTGCTTCCGCATGACGCCGCCGCCCTGCATGTGACCGGGGCCGCGCGCTATACCGATGACATCCCGCTGCCGGCGGATGCGCTGCATCTGGCCTTTGGCCTGTCGACCTGCGCCCATGGCGCGATCACCGCGATGGACCTCGCGGCGGTGCGCGCCGCGCCGGGTGTGGTGGCGGTGTTTTCCGCCGGGGACTGGCCCGAGATGCCGGATTGCTCGCCCTCGCTGGGGGACGAGCCGCTGTTGGCCACGGGCGAGGTGCATTATGTCGGCCAGCCGGTGTTCCTTGTGGTGGCCGAAAGCCATCTGGCGGCGCGCAAGGCCGCGCGGCTGGGCAAGATCGGCTATGACGAACGCCCGGCGCTGCTGACGGTCGAGGCCGCGCTGGCGGCGAACAGCCGGTTCGAGGCCGGCCCGGTGGTCTGGGCGCGCGGCGATGCGGCGGCGGCGATCGCCAGGGCGCCGCAGGTGGTGGAAGGGCAGTTCGAGGTCGGCGGGCAGGAGCATTTCTATCTGGAAGGTCAGGTCGCGGCCGCCCTGCCGCAAGAGGGCGGCGATATGGTCGTCTATGCCTCCACCCAGCACCCGACCGAGATCCAGCACAAGGTCGCCCATGCCCTGCATCTGCCGATGAGCGCGGTGCGAGTCGAGGTGCGCCGCATGGGCGGCGGTTTCGGCGGCAAGGAAAGCCAGGGCAATCATCTGGCCATTGCCTGCGCCATGGCGGCGCGCGCCACGGGGCGACCCTGCAAGATGCGCTATGACCGCGACGACGACATGGTCATCACCGGCAAGCGCCATGATCTGAAGATCGGCTATCGCGCGGGGTTCGATGCGACCGGGCGGATTTTGGGGGTGGAGTTCACCCATCTGTTCCGCTGCGGCTGGAGCCAGGATCTGAGCCTTCCGGTCGCCGACCGCGCCATGCTGCATGCGGATAATGCCTATTATCTGGAGAATATCCGCATCGAAAGCCACCGGCTGCGCACCAATACCCAGTCGAACACCGCCTATCGCGGGTTTGGCGGGCCGCAGGGCGTGGTCGGGATCGAGCGGGTGGTGGATCACGTCGCCCATGCGCTGAAGCTGGACCCGGTCGCGGTGCGGCGGCGGAATTTCTATGCGGAGATGGAGACGGGGGGGCCGTCTGCCCCCCCGCGCCCCCCCGAGGATATTTCCGGACAGAAAATGACGGCGGGGGCGTTTCGGGCGGAGGCGCCGGGAACGGGGCATCGCTATGGCGGGGCGCATTCGCCGAAGACGCTGGTGCAGACGACGCCTTACGGGATGCCGGTCGAGGATTTCTGTCTGCGCGCACTGTTGGACGATCTGGAGCGGAGTTCGGATTACGTCGCGCGGCGGGCGGAGATTGCGCGGTGGAATGAAGGCTCGCGGGTCTTGAAGCGGGGCATCGCGTTGACGCCGGTGAAGTTCGGGATTTCGTTCACGCTGACCTGGCTCAATCAGGCGGGCGCCCTGGTGCATGTGTATCAGGACGGTTCCATCCGGCTGAACCATGGCGGCACCGAGATGGGGCAGGGCCTGTTCCTCAAGGTCGCGCAGGTGGCGGCGAGTGTGTTCGGCGTCGATGTGGCGGCGGTGAAGATCACCGCGACGGATACGGCGAAAGTGCCCAATACCTCGGCCACGGCGGCGTCTTCGGGCAGCGACATGAACGGCATGGCGGCGCAGGCGGCCTGTCTGACGATCCGCGACCGGATGGCGGCGTTCATGGCCGGGAAGTTCGGGGTCGAGCCTGCGCAGGTGCGGTTCGAGGGCGGCATGGTGCGGGTGGCGGGGGAGGCTTTCCCCTTCGCGCAGGTGGCGGCATGGGCCTATCAGGCGCGCGTCTCGCTATCGGCGACCGGCTTCTATGCCACACCCAAGCTGCAATGGGACCGGGTGAAGGGGCAGGGGCGGCCGTTCCTTTATTTTGCCTATGGCGCGGCGGTGACCGAGGTGGTGATCGACACGCTGACCGGCGAGAACCGCATCCTGCGCGCTGACATCCTGCATGACACCGGCGCCAGCCTGAACCCGGCGATTGATATCGGCCAGGTGGAAGGCGCCTATGTGCAGGGCGCGGGCTGGTTGACCACCGAGGAACTGGTTTGGGACGGCAAGGGGCGGCTGATGACGCATGCGCCCTCCACCTACAAGATCCCGGCCTGTTCGGATCGCCCGCCGGTCTTCAACGTGGCGCTGTGGAACCGCCCCAACCGGGAGGAGACGGTGGGCCGCTCCAAGGCGGTGGGCGAGCCGCCCTTCATGCTGGGGATTTCGGCCTTGATGGCGCTGTCGGATGCGGTGGCGGCCTGTGGCGACGGGTCCGCTTATCCGGCGCTTGATGCGCCCGCCACGGCAGAGCGGGTGCTGGCGGCGGTGCGGCGGCAGGTGAGCGATGTTTGACCGCGCGGCGCTTCAGGCGGCTCTGGCCGTGCAGGGAACTGTGGTGCGGGTGGTCATCGCCGAGGTGAAGGGCTCCAGCCCGCGCGAGATTGGCGCCGCGATGCTGGTCTGGCACGGCGGGCAGGCGGGCACCATTGGCGGCGGCGCGCTGGAACATCTGGCGACCGGCATTGCCATGAACATGCTGGCGGGGGAGGAAGCGCGGCGCTTCGGCCGCTGGCCGCTGGGGCCTGCCATCGGCCAGTGCTGCGGCGGCGCGGTGGCGCTTTTGTTCGAGCGCTTCACGCAGAGCGAGGCCTTGCCCGAGGGTGTCTTTGTTCGCCCGGTTATGGCGGAAACGGCGATGCCGCTGGCGGTGAAGCGGCTGCTGGCGGCGCAGCGTGGCAGCGGGGTGAAACCCGCGCCGCAACTGGTGCAGGGCTGGTTTGTCGAGCCGGTGGCGGTTGCTGCACGGCCGCTGTGGATATGGGGCGCCGGGCATGTCGGGAGGGCACTGGTGTCGGTTCTGGCGCCGCTGCCCGATCTGGCGATCACCTGGGTCGATACCGCGCCCGAGCGTTTTCCGTCCATGATCTCCGAAAGGGTGACCGCAGTGCCTGTGGCCGATCCTGCGCTGCTTGTCACCCATGCCCCGCGCGACGCGGCGCATCTGGTGCTGACTTATTCGCATGCGCTGGATCTGGAACTGTGTCACCGCATTCTGGCGCATGGTTTCGCTTCGCTCGGCGTGATCGGATCAGCGACGAAAGCGGCGCGATTCCGGGCACGGCTGCACGATCTGGGGCATTCGCATACGGAAATTCAACGGATTGCCTGTCCGATAGGCGACAAGAGCCTTGGCAAGCATCCGCAAGCCATAGCAATAGGCATGGCAAGCGCGCTGCTGAAAGGCGCCGGGGAACAGGGAAAGCGCAGGGGGATGGCGGGATGACGGCAGCTGAAACCGGCGCGGGCGATCTGCTGCGCATCGAGGGCGTGACCAAGGCCTATCCCGGTGTTGTCGCCAACAGCGATGTGAGCTTCGCCATCGCCCAAGGCGAGGTCCATGCGCTTCTGGGAGAGAATGGCGCGGGGAAATCCACGCTGGTCAAGATGATCTACGGGCTGGTGAAGCCGGATGCGGGGCGGATGATCTGGCGCGGGGCGCCGTTTGCGCCCTCGCAGCCCAGTGCGGCACGATCCTCGGGCATTGCCATGGTATTCCAGCATTTTTCGCTGTTCGAGGCGCTGAACGTGGCGGAAAATGTGGCGCTGGGCATGGAAACTCCGCCGCCGATGCGGGAGTTGGCCGCGCGCATTCGCGCGGTCAGCGAGGAATATGGCCTGCCGCTCGACCCGTCGCGCATGGTGGGCGACCTTTCGGCGGGTGAGCGGCAGCGCGTCGAGATCATCCGCTGCCTGCTGCAATCGCCGAAGCTGCTGATCATGGATGAGCCGACCAGCGTGCTGACGCCGCAGGAGGTTGAGATCCTGTTCCAGACCCTGCGGCAATTGCGGTCCGAGGGCACCTCGATCCTTTATATCTCGCACAAGCTTGAGGAAATCCGAACGCTTTGCGACCGGGCGACGGTGCTGCGGCGGGGCAAGGTGGTGGGCGCCTGCATCCCGCGCGACAGCACGGCGCGCGAAATGGCCGAGATGATGGTGGGCACGACACTGACCCCGCCGGAACGGCGCGCGACGGAAAAGGGCGAAGTGGCGCTGGGCGTCAGCGACTTGTCGGTCGCCTCGCCCATCCCTTTCGGCACCAGCCTGAAAGCGATCAGCTTCACCGTGGCGCGGGGCGAGGTGCTGGGCATCGCCGGGGTTGCAGGCAACGGGCAGGACGAATTGCTGCTGGCGCTGAACGGCGAATTGCGGGTGGCACCGGACCGGGTGCGCATTCATGGCAAGTCGGTCGGGGATCTTGGACCGACGGACCGGCGTCGGGCGGGGCTGGTTTCCGCCCCCGAGGAACGGCTGGGCCATGCGGCGGCGCCCAACATGACGCTGACGGAAAATGCGCTGTTGTCGGGCGCGGTGCGGCAGGGGCTGACGGCACGCGGTTTCATCGACTGGCGCGGGACCGAGGCTTTCGCCGAAAAGATCATCGAAAGCTTCGATGTGCGCACCCCCGGCACCCATGTCGCGGCGCGGGCGCTGTCGGGCGGGAACCTGCAAAAGTTCGTCGTCGGGCGGGAGTTGCTGCAAAGCCCCGAGGTCATTGTGATCAACCAGCCCACCTGGGGGGTGGATGCGGCGGCGGCGGCGGCGATCCGGCAGGCGATCCTTGATTGTGCCGCAGGCGGCGCGGCGGTGGTGGTGATCAGTCAGGATCTGGATGAACTGCTGGAAATCGCAGACAGTTTCGCGGCTCTGAACGAGGGGCGGCTGACGAAGCCGCGCCCGGTGCAGGGCCTGACCATCGACGAGATCGGCCTGATGATGGGCGGCGCGCACGGGATGGAGGTGGCGCATCATGCGGGCTGAGAGCGGGCAATTTTCTTGCAAGAAAATTGCAAATTCCTTCGAAGGAATTTGCGCGGGCGTGGAGGGCGGCGCATGCTGAAGCTGGAGAAGCGGCCGACGCCTTCTGTGTTCTGGGGGCGGGCCACGCCGGTTCTGGCGGTGGCGCTGACCATGGTGGCGGGCAGCCTGATGTTCGCGGCTTTGGGCAAGAACCCGTTCGAGGCGATCCGCACGATCTTCTGGGATCCGCTGTTCGGCGAATTCGCCTGGTATTTGCGCGGGCAGCTTCTGGTGAAGGCGGGGCCGCTGATCCTGATTGCGGTGGGGCTGAGCCTCGGGTTCCGGGCCGGGATCTGGAACATCGGCGCCGAAGGCCAGTATATCATGGGCGCGATCTGCGGCGCGGCGGTGGGGCTTGCGGCCTATCCGACCGAAAGTCGGCTGATTTTCCCGGTGATGGTGCTGGCGGGGGCCTTTGGCGGCTGGGTCTGGGCGATGATTCCGGCCATCCTGAAGACAAGGTTCAATACCAACGAGATCCTTGTCTCGCTGATGCTGGTCTATGTGGCGGAAACCGTGCTGGCCATGGCTTCCACCGGCTTTCTGCGTAACCCCGATGGTGCGGGCTTCCCTGGCAGCCGCAATTTCAGCAGCTATCCGGCTGCGGCCAACCCGGAACTGCTTGCGGGCACTGGTCTGCACTGGGGCGGGGTCGCGGCGCTGGGGGCCGTTGTTGCGGCCTATGTGTTGTTGCAGCGTCATATCCTTGGCTTCCAGATCAAGCTGGCCGGGCAGGCCCCGCGTGCCGCGCGTTTTGCGGGTGTCAGCCCGAACCGTCTTGTCGTCATGTGTCTGGGCATAGCCGGGGCGCTGGCCGGTCTTGCGGGCATGTTCGAGGTCACCGGCCCGGCCGGGCAGATCAGCATCGACTTCAATTCGAACTACGGCTTCACCGCGATCATCGTGGCCTTCCTTGGCCGGCTGAACCCGGTGGGGATCCTGTTCGCGGGGCTGTTGATGGCGCTGACCTATATCGGCGGCGAGATGGCCTCGACCAATCTGGGCCTGCCCTCGGCGGCCATTCAGGCGTTTCAGGGGATGTTGCTGTTCTTCCTGCTGGCCTGTGACCTCTTGACCAATTTCCGTATCGTTCCCGCCCGCAAGGAGGTGCGCTGATGTTCGGAGGTATTGATCCGGCCCTGCTGATCGCTTCGTTGATGGTGGCCTCCGTGCCGATTCTGCTGGCGGCGATCGGTGAACTGGTGGTGGAGAAGGCGGGCGTTCTGAACCTCGGTGTCGAGGGGATGATGATCATGGGCGCGGTCTGCGGCTTCATCACCGCCGTCGTCACCGGCAGCCCGGCGCTGGGTTTTCTGGGCGGTGCGGCGGGCGGCGCGGGGCTGAGCCTGCTGTTTGCGCTGCTGACGCAGGTGATGCAGGCCAATCAGGTGGCCTCGGGCCTTGCGCTGACGCTGTTCGGGCTGGGGCTGTCGTCGCTCTTGGGGCAGGGCTATGTGGGGATCAAGCCGCCCCATACCGGGGTTGTGCCCTTCGGTCCGCTGGCCGACATTCCGTTCTTCGGCAAAGTGATCTTCGGCCACGACCCGCTGGTCTATCTGTCGGTTCTGGCCGTCGCTGCGGTCTGGGCTTTCCTGCGCCATGCACGCGGCGGGCTGATCCTGCGCGCGGTGGGCGAAAGCCATGAGGCGGCGCACGCGCTGGGCTACAAGGTGCGGCGCATCCGGGTGCTGGCCATCCTGTTCGGCGGCGCCATGGCCGGTCTGGGCGGCGCCTATGTCAGCCTTGTGCGCGTGCCGCAATGGACGGACGGCATCACCGCAGGCGCGGGCTGGATTGCGCTGGCCATCGTGGTTTTCGCAAGCTGGCGTCCGTGGCGCGTGTTGCTGGGAGCCTGGTTGTTCGGCGGCATCACGGTCTTGCAACTCAACCTTCAGGCGGCGGGTTCAGGCATTCCGGTCGAATACTTGTCGATGTCGCCTTATCTGATAACCATTCTCGTGCTGGTCATCATGTCCTCGGGCCGGGGCCGGGCGGCGCTGAACGCGCCGGCGAGCCTTGGCCAGAATTTCCATGCCGCGCGCTGAGCCGGCCACGATCAACCCGGGCGCAATGCCCGATGCTACAGGGAGCAACCGAATGAACCGCAGACATCTTCTTGCCACGGCGGCGCTGGGCCTTTCGCTGGCCTTCGGCGGCGCGGCCTCCGCCCAAGACAAGACCAAGGCCTGCTTCGTCTATGTCGGCCCGATCGGCGATGGCGGTTGGACCTACCAGCACCATCAGGGTGCGCTGGACGTGCAGAAAGCCTTTGGCGACAAGGTCGAGATTGCATGGCAGGAAAACGTGCCGGAAGGCGCGGATGCCGAACGGGTGCTGACCCAGATGGCCTTGGGCGGCTGCGACATCATCTTCACCACCTCGTTCGGTTACATGGACCCGACGAATGCGGTGGCGAAGAAATTCCCGAACGTGAAGTTTGAACATGCCACTGGCTTCAAGCGGGAATCGCCCAATGTCTCGACCTATAACGCGCGTTTCTATGAAGGTCGCGCCGTGCAGGGCACCATCGCCGGCCGTATGACCAAGACCAACAAGATCGGCTATATCGGCTCGTTCCCGATCCCCGAAGTGATCATGGGCATCAACAGCTATTACCTGCATGCCAAGAAGGTGAACCCGGATGTCGAACTGACGGTGGTCTGGGCCTTTACCTGGTTCGACCCGGCGAAAGAGGCCGATGCCGCCAAGGCGATGATCGAACAGGGCGTGGACGTGATTGCCAGCCATACCGATTCCACCGCCCCGCTGGCCGAGGCTGCCAAGGCGGGCGGCAAGGTCATCGGTTTCGGTCAGGCGTCGGACATGGCGGAATACAAGCCCAGCCCGCGCGTCTCGTCGATCATCGACAACTGGGGTCCGTATTATGTGAAGCGCGTCGGTGCGCTGATGGATGGCAGCTATGAACAGGCCGATGCCTGGGAAGGCATCTCGGGCGGTGAAGTGCTGATCGGCGAAATCACCGATGCGATCCCGGCCGAGGTGAAGGCCGAGGCCGAAAAGATCCGCGACGACATCGCGGCGGGCACCTATCACCCCTTCACCGGCCCGATCAACAAGCAGGACGGTTCGGCCTGGCTGGCCGAAGGCCAGACCGCGCCGGACGGCGATCTGCTGGGCATGGGCTTCTATGTGGAAGGCATCAAGGGCGACATTCCGAAGTAATCGGGGCACCCTGCGACGAAACGACCCGGAAAGGCCCGCCGTTCTGGCGGGCCTTTTGCTTGGTGTTCTGCATTTTTCATTTGTCAAATTCATATATGATTATATGTTGTATGCGCCAGCATGCAATTCGGGAGGAAGTCAAGCATGGCTCATATCGTCGTTCTGGGTGCCGGGCTTGGCGGGGCCATCATGGCCTACGAGCTGAAAGACCAGATCCGGCCGGAAGATACCGTGACCGTGATCACCAAGGAGCCGACCTACCATTTCGTGCCCTCGAACCCGTGGATCGCAGTCGGCTGGCGCGAACGCGAGGACATCACCATCGACCTCGCCCCGACCATGGCGAAGAAGGGCATCGCCTTCAAACCCGTCGCGGCCCAGAAGGTGCATCCGCAGGAAAACCGTGTTGAACTGATCGACGGTAGCTCGGTCAGCTATGACTATCTGGTCATCGCCACCGGCCCGGAACTGGCCTTCGACGAGATCGAGGGTTTTGGCCCCGAAGACCATACCCAATCGGTCTGTCACGTCGATCACGCCCTCGCGGCGCGCGAACGGTTCGAGGAATTCTGCAAGAACCCCGCCCCGATCATCGTCGGCGCGGCGCAGGGCGCAAGCTGCTTTGGCCCGGCCTACGAATTCCTGTTCATCCTTGAAACCGAACTGCGCCGCCGCAAGATCCGCGATCAGGTGCCGATGACCTTCATCACCTCGGAACCCTATGTCGGGCATCTGGGGCTGGACGGGGTGGGCGACACCAAGGGCCTGCTGGAATCCGAGATGCGTGGCAAGCACGTCAAATGGATGACCTCCTCGCGGGTGAAGAAGGTCGAGGACGGCAAGATGATCGTCGAGGAAATCGCCGACGATGGCAGCGTGAAGGCCGAGAAGGAAATGCCCTTCGGCTTTGCCATGATGCTGCCTGCCTTCCGCGGCATCCCGGCGGTTTCGGGGATCGAGGGCCTCAGCAATCCGCGTGGTTTCACCATCGTGGACAAGCATCAGCGCAACCCGAAATACCCCAATGTCTTTGCCGTGGGCGTCTGTGTCGCCATCCCGCCGATGGCGCCGACGCCGGTGCCCTGCGGCGTGCCCAAGACCGGCTTCATGATCGAAAGCATGGTGACCGCGACCGCGCATAACATCGGCAATCTGGTGCGCGGGAAGGAACCCGATCAGGTCGGCACATGGAACGCGGTCTGTCTGGCGGATTTTGGCGACAGCGGTATTGCCTTCGTGGCACAACCGCAGATCCCGCCGCGCAACGTGAACTGGTCCTCCAGTGGCAAATGGGTGCATCTGGCCAAGATCGGCTTCGAGAAATACTTCATGCGCAAGCTGCGCAAGGGCACCTCGGAGCCGTATTACGAGAAGGCCGCGATGAAGATGCTGGGCATCGACAAGCTGAAGGCGCCGCAGAAAGGCTGATCGAAAGGGGGCTTCAAGCCCCCTTTCCTTTGCTGCGCGGGCGGTTACTCTGCGCCCCCATGACATATGATTTCCTGATCATCGGGGCCGGGATTGCCGGCCTTTCCGCCGCCGCCGAACTGGTGGGGCTTGGCTCGGTTCTGGTGCTGGAACGCGAGGCGCATCCCGCGCATCACGCCTCCGGTCGGTCCGCAGCACTTTATGAGCCGCGCTATGGCCTGCCGCCGGTGGTGGAGTTGTCGCTGGCGTCGGAAGCGGCCTTCCGTGCGCTGCCGGGCATCCTTTCGGAACGCGGGCTGATGATTCTGGCGAAGGCGGATCAGCGCGCCGCTTTCGACCGCGATCTGGCGGGCTTCCAGCTTGAGGACATCGGGGTGGAGGCCGCGCGATCCATCGTTCCGATCCTCAACCCCGCGACCGTGGCCTTTGCGGGCACCGCGAGCCACGCCTGGGACATCGACACCGATCTGTTGATTCAGGGCCATATCCGGCGCCTGAAAGCGGGTGGTGGCGGCCTGCGCACCTCCAGCCCTGTCAGCGCGATCCGGCGCGGGGGCGGGCTTTGGCATGTGACGACACCGATGGCAGAGGTATCCGCCCGTGTCCTGATCAATGCCGCCGGGGCCTGGGTCGGGCAGATTGCGGGCATGGCCGGGGTCGCTGGCCCCGCCTTCACGCCGCTGCGCCGGTCCATGGCGCGGATTGCCGCGCCTGCCGGGCATGATGTCGCACGCTGGCCGATGCTCTTTGGCTGTGGCGAAAGCTGGTATGCCAAGCCTGATGCCGGGGCACTGATCATTTCGCCGGCCGAGGAAGACCCGCTGACACCGCAGGATGCCTGGGCCGATGACATGGTGCTGGCCGAAGGGCTGGCCCGGTATGAGGAAATGGTGACCGAACCCGTGACCCGGCCGCTGGCCAACTGGGCGGGCCTGCGCACCTTCTCGCCCGACCGGGTGCCGGTGATCGGGCCGGACCCGGTGGAACCCGCCTTCTTCTGGCTGGCGGGGCAGGGTGGTTACGGCTTCCAGACCTCGCCTGCCGCTGCGCGGCTGGTGGCGGCATTGCTGGGTGGCACCGCACCGGATGTCGGGACCGATCTGACCGCGCGCCTTTCGCCCGCCCGCTTCGCATGAGCCTGCGCCTGCCCGACAGCGGTGCCGAAACCGATGCCGAGGGGCGCCGACACGCGCCTTCGGCCGTGCGCAACGCGGCGCCGATTCTTGCGCTGCTGCATGAGGTGCTGCCGCCCGAGGGGCGGATGCTGGAACTTGCCTCCGGCACCGGCCAGCACGCCCGCGCCTTCAGCGACGGCTTGCCCGGCTGGCACTGGCAGCCCACTGATCTGAACCCGGACAACCTGACCTCGATCCGCGCCTGGTCGGCCGGGCAGGACCGCATCGCGCCGCCGCGCGTGCTGGATGCCGGACGACCCGGTTGGCAGGCGGGGCTTGGCTGTTTCGACGCGGCGCTAGTGGTGAACCTGTTGCACCTGATCACCGATACACAGGCCGCAGCCGTGCTGGCCGGCCTCGCCGCCGTGGCGCCGCGCCTCGTGATCTATGGCCCCTTCCTGCGCGATGGCCAGACCACCAGTTCCGGTGACGAGGCCTTCCATGCCTCGCTTCGCGCGCAAGATCCGGCCATTGGTTACAAGGATGTGCACTGGGTCGCCGGACAGTTGCGCCTTCATGGTCACGATCTGCAACTGCATGAAATGCCTGCCAACAATCTGGCGCTTGTCACATTCACAGTTTGATATGTGTCAAGGCGCGGACTTGGCTGACATGGCATGGCCCTGACAGAAAGTCAGGAGCACGACATGAGTTACAAGGCAAAGATCGACAGCATGCGCGGCGAATTGCGCGTGATGAACAAGGCCATCCCCGAAACGATGCAGGGCTTCGCGCAACTGTCCAAGGCAGCCAAGGACCAGGGCCCGCTCGGCGTGAAGGAGAAGGAATATATTGCCATCGGCATCGCCATTTCGCAACGCTGCGAGCCCTGCATCAATTTCCACGTCGAGGCGTTGATGAAGGCGGGCGGCACACGCGAGGAACTGGCCGATGTCATGGCCATGTCGATCCAGATGGGCGGTGGCCCGGCAGTCATGTATGCGGCACATGCGCTGGCCTGCTGGGATGAACTTTCGCAGTGAGCGACGGAATATCATTTTGTGAACGTATATGAATATGTTCACACAACGGAGGTTTGCCATGCGCGCACTCTATCTTCTTTCCGCCCTCGTTCCGGCCCTTGTGGCCGTTTCCTCGCCGGTGCTGGCTCAAGGCGACGGTCAGGCAGTTCATTTTCTGGAACAATGGGACGCCGATGCGGACGGCAAGGTGACGCTGGAAGAAGCGCGCAGCAAACGTGGCGAAGTGTTCTATATGTTCGACAGCGATGAGGACGGCACGCTGAACCCTGATGAATGGGCGCTGGTCGCCGATCACATGCAGGCCGAGATGGACATGAAGTCAGAAATGCGGCCTGCCAAGGGTCAGGGTCAGGGTCAGGGTCAGGGTCAGGGTCAGGGTCAGGGTCAGGGTCAGGGTCAGGGCAAAGGCATGAACGGCCCTGGTCAGGCGATGCACGAGGCGATGAGCCCCGCCTTCAATGATGCCGATGGCAATGGCGTGGTAACCGAGGCGGAATTCGTGGCTGCGACCGACACGCTTTTCACCAATCTGGACCGTAACGCCGATGGCGTGGTCTCGGCGGCGGATTTCGCCCGCTGATCCTGATTCCGCCGTGACATTCCTGCCCGCTTCGGCAACGATGCGGGCAGATTGTTTTCGCCGAGGTTTCAATGCGTCTGCCTGCGTTCCTGTTGCTTGCCAGCCTTTCGGTTCTTGCGGCCTGTGGCGGGGGCGGAGGCAGACAGGAACGCGCCGCAGTGCCCGTGCCACCAGAACAGGTGACCCGGCCGAATTTTGGCGATTCGCAGCCGCATCCCGAGCTTGCCGCCGCGATCCGGCGACACAGTGTTCACGGCATAGACGCCGCGCGATTCCAGACCAGCATCGACTGGCCCACTGCCCGCGCCAACGGGGTCAATTTCGCCTTCATCAAAGCCACGGAAGGCGGCGACCGAGTGGACGAGATGTTCGACAGCCACTGGCGCGGTGCTGCCCGTGCGGGCGTGCGGCGCGGCGCCTATCATTTCTTCTACCACTGCCGCGCGCCAGAGGAACAGGCGCGCTGGTTTTTCCGCCATGTGCCGCGCCGCTCGGGCGACCTGCCGCCGGTGATCGACATGGAATGGACGCCAACCAGCCCGACCTGCACCATTCGGCGCCCGGCCAGCGAGATCCGCGCCGATGCCGAGGTGCTGACCCGGATGTTCACCCAGCATTACCGCACCGCGCCGATCTTCTACACTACCGTCGATTTCTACGAAGACAATCAACTGTGGAAGCTGAAGGGCGTGGATTTCTGGCTTCGCTCGGTCGCGGCACACCCGTCCGACCGCTATCCGGGGCAGCACTGGGCTTTCTGGCAGTATACCTCTACGGGGCAGGTGCCGGGCATCGCGGGCGCGGTGGACATCAACGTCTTCGCCGGGGGCGAAGCGGCCTGGGCCGACTGGCTGGCCAAACGCGCCCAACCCTGACGGGGCGCCCGGATCGACTGTCGTGCCGTGAGTATTTGGGCAAGAAGCAAAGCCATATTGCTCATTGCATAAATACTCATGCGCGGCTGACGATCCCGCGGGCGGCCGGGCAGGGGCGCCATGCAAAAGGCCGCCCGGCGAGGGCGGCCTTTCGTTCTTTGCGCGGGCGGATCAGCCGTTGACGCGGATACGCTCGTTCTTCGGGTCGAAGGGGCTGTCTTCGACCACCACGGCGTCCCATTCCTTCAGCAGCATCTTCACTTTCAGCTTGGTGCCGACCTCGGCCAGTTCGGGGCTGACATAGCCCATGCCGATTTGCTTGCCGAAGGCCACCGAATAGCCGCCCGAGGTCAGACGACCGACTTTCACGCCGTCTTTCAGGATGGCTTCCTTGCCCCACGGGTCGGTGTCATCCGGCCCGTCGATCAGCAGGGTCACGCATTTCGACCGGATGCCGGTATCGAGCATCGCCTGCTTGCCGCGGAAGTCTTTCGTGAGGTCCACGAAACGGTCCAGCGCGGCCTCCAGCGGAGTGGCGTCGCGGCCGAGTTCATTGCCGAAGGCGCGGTAGGATTTTTCCTGACGCAGCCAGTTCTGCGCCCGCGCACCCACGCCTTTCAGCCCGTGCTTTTCGCCCACCGACCACAGCAGATCCCACAGGTAGCGGCCGAATTCGATCGGGTAATGCAGTTCCCAGCCCAGTTCGCCCGTATAGGCCACGCGGATCGCGCGGACCGGGCACATGCCCAGCTCGATGTCGCGGTAGGAAAGCCACGGGAAGCGCTTGTTCGACAGAACGGTGTCGGGGTCGGCGTCCTTGACGATTTCACGCATCAGGGCGCGGGCATTCGGGCCGGCCAGCGCATAGACGCCCCATTGCGTCGTCACATCATGGATGTCGATGTAACCGCCGCCCTGCGCCATGAAGTCCTCGGCCGATTTCATCAGGAAATCAGCGTCATAGGCCGTCCATGCCCCGGCAGAGATGATGTAGTATTCATTCTCTTTCAGCCGGACGATGGTGTATTCGGTGCGTGTGGTGCCCGCATCGGTCAGCGCATAGGTCAGGTTGATGCGGCCGACGGTCGGCAGTTTGTTGCAGGTGAAGTGGTCAAGGAACGCCGTCGCGCCGGGGCCACGCACCAGATGTTTGGTAAAGGCCGAGGCGTCGATGATGCCGACGGTCGAACGCACGGCCTCGGCCTCGGCCTTGGCATAGGGCCACCAGGCGCCACGGCGGAACGACCGGCTGTCGTGGTCGAAAGAGGCCGGGGCATCTTTCGGACCGTAGTAGTTCGGGCGATCCCAGCCGTTCACCTGACCGAATTGCGCGCCCATTTCCTTTTGCCGGTCATAGGCGGGGGCGGTGCGCAGCGGGCGGCAGGCTTCGCGCTCTTCATCCGGGTGGTGCAGGATGAAGACGTGTTCGTAGCATTCCTCGTTCTTGCGCGCGGCATATTCGGTGGTCATCCAGTTGCCGTAGCGCTTGGGGTCGAGGCTCGCCATGTCGATCTCGGCCTCGCCATTGACCATCATCTGCGCAAGGTAATAGCCCGTGCCGCCGGCTGCGGTGATGCCGAACGAGAAGCCTTCCGCGATCCACATGTTGCGCAGGCCCGGCACCGGGCCGACCAGCGGGTTGCCATCGGGGGTATAGCAGATCGGGCCGTTGAAATCGTCCTTCAGACCCACGGTTTCCGAAGTCGGCAGGCGATGGATCATCGACATGTATTCTTCCTCGATCCGTTCCAGATCGAGCGGGAACAGGTCGGCGCGGAAGGATTCCGGCACGTCATAAAGGAAACGGGCCGGGGCGTTGCGTTCATAGGGGCCGAGGATCCAGCCGCCGCGTTCCTCGCGGACATACCATTTCGCGTCGGCGTCGCGCAGCACCGGGTGTTCGGGGTTGCCCGCCTTGCGCCATGCAACCAGTGCCGGGTCGGGCTCGGTCACGATATACTGGTGCTCGACCGGGATCGCCGGGATCTTCACGCCCAGCAGGCGCGCGGTGCGCTGCGCGTGGTTGCCGGTGGCGGTGACCACATGTTCGGCGACGATCTCGAACTTCTCTTCACCGGCGACCAGCATGCCGCCCTTTTCCACCATGCGCGTGCAGGAGACGACCCATTCCGAGCCGGTCCAGCGATAGCCATCAACCTGCACCTTGCGCTCGATCGTGGCGCCGTGCTGGCGGGCGCCCTTGGCCATGGCCTGCGTCACGTCGGCGGGGTTGATATAGCCGTCCTGCGGGTGGAACAGCGCACCTTTCAGATCGTCGGTGCGCAGCAGCGGCCAGCGGTCCTTCATCTGGGCGGGGGTCAGGAATTCATGGTAGACCCCGGCGGTTTCCGCGACCGAGGAATAGAGCATATATTCATCCATCCGCGCGTCGGTCTGCGCCATGCGCAGGTTGCCGCAGATCGAGAAGCCGGCGTTCAGCCCGGTTTCGGCCTCAAGCGATTTGTAGAAATCCACCGAATATTTGTGGATATGGGTGGTCGCGAAGGACATGTTGAACAGCGGAAGCAGGCCCGCCGCGTGCCAGGTGGAGCCGGAGGTCAGCTCGTCCCGTTCCACCAGCATGGTGTCCCAGCCCGCTTTGGCCAGATGATAGGCGATCCCGTTGCCAACGGCGCCGCCGCCGACAACCAGGGCTTTGACATGGGTTTTCATGGGCGACTCCGTGCGCGCTGAAGAATTTCTCCATGAATGCCAGAGCGCGGGCGAAACGGATAAGTCGGCCCGACCTGTTGCGGCGAAAAACGACATCCAAAGCCTCGCTTGACGGAATCGTGCCGCCGGGGCAGGAGAGGGCATGACATTCGCCCCCGCGCCCCGTTCGGTCTGGATGCGACTCGCCGGTCTCGTGCTGGCGATGCCTTTCGTGCTGCTGTCGCTGGTGGCGCAGGGCTATATGCCCGCGCGGGGCGATGATGGCGCGCTGCGCATTGTCATCTGCACGGGGCAGGGGCCGGTGGCCATGGTGCTTGACCCGGAAACGGGCGGGCTGAAACCGGCGCCGGAGGTGGTGGATGGCCGCTGTTCCTGGGCGCAGGCTGCCTTGGCGCTCACAGTGCCTGAAGCGCCGGTGATGCGGGTGCCGCTTCGGCTTGCCCAGGCGTTTCATCCCGTCGCGCCCGACGATCTGTGGCGCCCGGCCTATGATCCGCTGGGCATCTGGGCAAGGGGGCCGCCCCGCGCCGTCTGATCTGCATTCCTCAAACGCAATCGGACGGAGTATTCCATGTCTATCCAAACGCCCGGCCCGCAGGCCGGAGGCGGCAATGGCCGCATCAATCCCCTGTATTTTGCCGTATGGCGCTGGCATTTCTATGCCGGGCTATATGTCATTCCTTTCCTTTGCATGCTGGCGGTGACCGGCCTTGTCATGCTTTGGATCAGCTATGGCGCGGGTATCGGCGCCGAACGCATGACGGTTCCGGTCGGAGCGACACCGCTGGCGCCTTCGGTCTTGCAAGAGGCGGCCGAGGCGGCGGTGCCCGGTGGCAGGGCAGTGCAATATGTGGCGCCGCTGGCGTCCGACAAGGTGGCGGCCTTCGCCGTGGCAACCGATGCCGGCAAGACGGGCGTGGCGCTGGACCCCTATACCGGCGCCGTGGTTCACAGCTTCCCGTGGCGGGCGGGCTGGTATGACCTTGCCAATGACATTCATGGTTCGCTTCTCCTGGGCACCTTGGGCGACCGGCTGATCGAGGCGGCTGCCTCGCTGGGCCTTCTGCTGGTGGCGACCGGGCTTTACCTGCACTGGCCGCGCGGCACCGGCTGGCGGGCGGCGCTGGTGCCGTCCGTCGCGCGTCGGGGCCGGGCGCTGTGGAAATCGCTGCATGGCGTGGTCGGCCTTTGGGTTTCGGTGCTGCTGGTGCTGTTCCTGATTTCCGGCCTTAGCTGGGCCGGGATCTGGGGCGAGAAATTCGTTCAGGCCTGGAGCACGTTCCCGGCCGAAAAATGGGACAATGTTCCGCTGTCGGACGCGACCCATGCCAGCATGAACCACGGCGCCGCGAAAGAAGTGCCCTGGGGGCTGGAACAGACCCCGATGCCCGCCTCTGGCTCGCTGGCCGGGCAGGCGGCGATTGCCGGGCCGGTGACGCTCGACAGCGTGGCGGCCTTTGCGCAAGCCCTGGGCTTTGACCGCCGGTTCCAGATCAACCTGCCGGGCAGTGACAGCGGCGTCTGGACCATCAGCCATGACAGCATGTCGAACGACGGGCCGGACCCGGCGGCGGATCGCACGCTGCATATCGACCGTTACACCGGCAATGTGCTGGCCGATGTGCGCTATGCCGATTATTCGGCCTATGCCAAGGCAATGGCCTGGGGCATCGCCTTCCACGAGGGCGATCTGGGGCTGTGGAATCTGGTGCTCAACACCGCCTTCTGCCTGTCGGTGGTGTTCCTTGCGGTCTCCGGTCTGGTGCTGTGGTGGAAGCGCCGCCCGGCGGGGGCCTCGCGTCTGGCCGCGCCGCCGCGCCCCGAGGTGGTGCCGCAGGCGCGCGGTGTGCTGCTGATCGGGCTTCTGCTGTCGATGGCCTTCCCCATGCTGGGGCTGACGCTGCTGGCCGTGCTGGCCTTCGATCTGCTGGTGCTGACCGGCCTGCCGCCGCTGCGGCGCGCGCTGTCCTGACCTTGCACGATGGCCGGGCGGCGGGTTCCCGCTGCCCGGCTGAACTTATCGTGACAGCCTCGGGGGGAACGGCGGGCAGGGGATGCCTGTTGTCTGGTCATACCGCGTCGGGAAGGTGCAGGGCGATACAGAAAGCCCGGTTTCCCCGCCGCTCAACCTGAACGGAGGCAGACATGAAAACCCTTCTCAACTCGACGATTCTTGCCCTTGGGCTGACCGCCGGCATGGCGGGCGGGGTTCTGGCCGACACTGCGACCACCACCCCCGATCCGGCCGCGCCGCAAGCCGCAGCGCCCGCAGAGACCATGGCGACCGACGCGACGGCTTCGCCTTATCTGAGCACGATCGACCAAGGCGTGCGCGCCTCCGATTTCATTGGCAAGCGTGTCTGGCTGACCGAAGCCGATACCAGCGCCCTGAACCCCGATGGCTATGCCGAGGCGTCGGCCGACTGGCAGGATGCGGGCGAGATCAGCGATGTGATCCTCAGCCGCAGCGGCGACACCGAGGCCGTGCTGGTTGACTTCGGCGGCTTCCTCGGGATCGGCGAAAAGACTGTGGCCATCGACATGGCACGTCTGACCATGGTGCCGGATGCCGACAGCCCGCAAGACTATTTCATTGTGTTCAACGGCACGAAAACCGATCTGGAGGCGGCGCCCGCCTTTGACACCGCCATGATCTTCAGCACCGAAGCCCCGGCAGGGGATCGCGCGGAAGTGACGGCTGATCCGGTGGCAACCCCGGTGGCCCCGATGGCGACCGATACCACCACGGCTCCGGCGGCCCCTGCCGAAACCATGGCCGAAGCCCCGGCCACCGGCGCGGCAGATGCTGCGGTGATGGGCGAGCCCGTCGATTTCACCGGCGTGACCGAGGCCGATCTGGTTGGCAAGCGCGTCTATGGCCCCGGCGATGAACATGTCGGCGAGGTCAGCGCGGTGACGCTGGACGGCAATGGCGCTGTGCAATCGGTGGTCGTTGATGTCGGCGGCTTCCTTGGCATCGGCGAGAAATCGGTGAGCCTGACCGCCGACATGCTGCGCATCGCCCCCGATGCCGATGGCGATGGCACCGTGTTGCATGTCAGCGCGACCGAGGATCAACTGAAGGCACTGCCCGAAGCGGCCGGTTGATCGCCCGACACCTTCGAAGCCCGGCCGTGTAGGCCGGGCTTTACTGTTTGCGCATCTGGCCGAGGCTGGCCGCCACGATGAAGATACCTGCCGCGACGGTCACGATGGAGGGGCCGGCGGGTGTGTCGAGGCTCAGCGACACACGCAGCCCGCCTACCACCGCCGCGCCGCCGATCAGCGCCGCAAGTGCCGCCATCGCCTCGGGGCTGCGGGACAGGCCACGCGCCGCAGCGGCCGGGATCACCAGCATCGCCGCGATAAGCAGGGCCCCCACCACCTTCAGCGCCACCGCCACCGTGACCGCCAGCGCCAGCACCAGAACCAGCCGCTCGCGGTCGGGGTTTAGGCCCGAGGCAGCCGCCAGATCCTCGCTCAGCGTTGCGGTCAGCATGGCATTCCAGCGCCAGTAAAGCAGGGCCAACACCAGTGCGGCACCACCCCAGATGAAGCCCAGATCGGCACGCGACACAGCAAGGATGTCGCCGAACAGATAGGCGGAAAGGTCCGTTCGCGCCTCGGGCACGAAGCTGACGGCGACAAGGCCGAAAGCCAGCGCCGAATGCGCCAGCACGCCGAGCGTGGTATCCAGCGCCCAGCCGCGTGCGGCCAGCCCCGCCACGGTTACCGCCATGGCCAGTGCGACCGCCAGCGTTCCCAGCCCGACCGGCAGGTCGCTTGCCAGCGCCAGCGCGACGCCGAGGATCGAGGCATGCGCCGTCGCGTCGCCGAAATAGGCCATGCGTCGCCAGACCACGAACGACCCCAGCGGTCCGGTTGCCAGTGCCAGCCCCAGACCGGCCAGTGCGGCGCGGATCAGGAAATCGTCAAGCATGATGGTGTTGATCCCCGTCGCTGTGGTCGTGCTCATGGTCGTGACCATGGGTGTGATCGTGGTCATGGACATGCTGGTAAAGCGCCAGCGCGCCTTGCGTGCCCAAGCCAAAAAGGGCGCGGTATTCCGGCGCGTTCGACACCACGCGCGGCGTGCCCTCGCAGCAGACATGGCCGTTGAGGCAGATCACCCGGTCCGAGGCGCTCATCACCACATGCAGGTCATGGCTGACCATCAGAACGGCGGCGCCAGTGTCGCGGCGGACCTCTTCGATCAGCCGGTAGAAGGCCGCCTCGCCGGGTTGGTCGAGCCCCTGCGTGGGTTCATCGAGGATCAGAAGTTCCGGCCGCGTCAACAGGGCGCGGGCCAGCAACACACGCTGGAATTGCCCGCCTGACAGGCCAACCATCGGCCGGTCTGCCACTTCGGGCACCCCGACACGGGCCAGCATCGCCTCGGTTTCCGCTTTGCCATGCCGACGCGGCAACGACAGGAAGCGCCGCGCGGTCAGGGGCAGCGTCCGGTCGATATGCAGCTTCTGCGGCACATAGCCGATGGCCAGCCCCGGCGCGCGGATGATGCTGCCATGTTCCGGCTTCAGGATGCCTAGCAGCGCCCGCAGCAATGTGGACTTGCCTGAACCATTGGGCCCGAGGACCGTGACGATCTCGCCCCGGTCGATCTTCACCGAAACATCGTGCAGCACCTCTTGCCCGCCCAGACGGACGCAAAGGCCGCGCGCCTCGATCAGCGGCGCGGTCATGATGGTTCCCGGCAGGCGGGGCAAAGACCCAGAGCCTCGATGCTGGCGCGTTCGACGGTAAAGCCCAGATCGGCCGCAGCGCCATCCAGTGCCGCGCGCACCGGCGCGGCGGGCGCCTCGGCCACCGTGTCGCAGACACGGCAGATCAGGAAAGCCGGGGCATGTGCCTCGCCGGGGTGCATGCAGGCCGCAAAGGCGTTCAGCCGCTGGATGCGATGGGCAAGCCCGTGTTCCACGAGGAAATCCAGTGCCCGATAGGCCACGGGCGGCTGGTTGCCGTAGCCTTCGGCCGCCAGACGTTGCAGCACGTCATAGGCGCCCATGGCGCGATGCGCCTCCAGCAGGATCTCCAGCACGCGGCGGCGCACCGGGGTCAGGCGCGCGCCGCTGGCGGCAAGGCTCGCCTCGGCCTGCGACATCACCGCATCGCTGCATTGGTGATGATCGTGATCGTGAAAGGGCTGCGGGTCCATGCGGCACCTCTTGACGCGTTATGATATTACATACATAGATCGCCCATCCGCCAAAGCGAAGAGGTTTCCGATGCGTTATATCATATCCGCCGCCCTTGCCAGCACCGCCCTTTGTGCCCCGGCCATGGCCGAAGTGCCGCGCGTGGTGACCGACATGACGCCGACCTATGGTCTTGTCGCCACGGTGATGGGCGATCTGGGGCAGCCGGAACGTCTGCTGGATCAGGGGGCGAATGCCCATGACTTCCAGTTGCGCCCGAGCCAGGCCGCCGCGCTGGCAGATGCGGGTCTGGTGGTCTGGATGGGGCCGCAGCTTTCGCCATGGCTTGACCGGGCGCTGGGCGGCGTTTCCAAGGGCCAGCAACTGCGCCTGCTGGAGGTTGCAGGCACGCATCTTCAGCCCTTTGGGGAAGGGCACGAGGACCACGACCATGATCACGGTGCAGAAGCCGGGCATGACGGTCATGACCACGATCATGCCGAAGAAGCCGGGCACGACGATCATGACCATGATCATGCCGGGGAAGCCGGGCACGACGATCCCGAGGAAGAGCACGACCACAGCGGCACCGACCCGCATGCCTGGCTCGACCCGGCGAATGGCGCGGTCTGGCTGGAGGCGATTGCCGCCCAGCTTTCTGCGCTGGACCCGGAAAATGCCGCGACCTATGCCGCCAATGCCGCGAAGGGCAAAGAGGCCAATGCTGCCGCCGACGCCCGGATCTCCGCGCAACTGGCCCCGGTGCAGGGAAAGCCGATTGTCGTCTTCCACGATGCCTATGGCTACTTCGTGGGGCACTACGGGCTGACCATAGCGGGCAGCGTCTCTGCCGGTGATGCCGCCGCCCCCGGTGCGGCGCATCTGGCGGAACTGCGGGCGCGGGTGGGCGAGGGCGTGGCCTGCCTGTTCCCCGAGGCAGGCCACGCGCCCAAGACCATCGAACAGATCGCCGAAGCCGCAGGCGCGCGGCAGGGCGGGGCGCTGGATCCGGCCGGCGTGATGCTGCCCGCCAGCGCCGACGGCTACACCGCCGTGCTGGAGAGCCTTGCGACAACCCTGGCCACATGCCTCACCGCCCCGTGAGCAGCCCTTGACCTTCCCCCCGGCTCGTGAATTTCTAGCGGAATTCGGGCCGGGGGAGGCGTGCATGATCCGCGAGTTCGGGCAGACGGCAGCGGGAGAGGCGGTGCAGGCAGTGACGCTGCGCGCGGGCAAGCTGACCGCCACCATCCTGACCTATGGTGCCATCCTTCAGGATCTGCGGCTTGCCGGTCTGGGCTACAGCCTGACGCGCGGCTCTGATGATTTCACGGAATACGAAGGCGCGCTGCATTATCACGGTGCGGTGATCGGCCCGGTTGCCAACCGCATCGCCGGGGCGCAGGCCGATATTGGTGGTCTGCCATGCCGGTTCGAGGCGAATGAGGGCGCGAACTGCCTGCATTCCGGCGGCAGCGGTCTGCACCGCAAGCTGTGGCGGATCGAGTCCTCAGCCGAGGATCATCTGACGCTTGTCTGCGATCTGGCGGCGGGGGAGGGCGGCTTTCCCGGCAACCGGCAGGCCCGTGCCGTGTGGCGGGTCAGCGCGCCCGCGACGCTGCATCTGACGCTGGCCATGACCACGGATGCCGATACCCCGGCGGCGCTGACCAATCACAGTTACTGGAACCTCGATGGCAGCACCGACTGGTTGGGCCATCAGTTGCGCATCGCCGCCGACCGGGTGACGGAGACCGATGCCGCGCTGCTGCCCACAGGGCGGCTGATGCCTGTGGCTGGCGGCGATCTGGATTTTCGGGCGGGCCGCCGCATCTGGCCGGGCGAGCCTGCGATGGACACCAACTTCTGCCTGTCGAACGGCCCGCAGCCGCTGCGCGATGTGCTGTGGCTGACCGGCAAGACCGGGGTCGAGATGGTGGTGGCGACGACCGAGCCGGGGGTGCAGGTCTATGACAACCGCACCGTCCCGCGCCGGGGTGCGGCGCCTTACGAGGCGCTGGCGATCGAGCCGCAATTCTGGCCCGATGCGCTGCACCAGCCCGCTTTCCCCTCGATCCTGCTGCGCGCGGGTGAGACCCGCGAACAGCGGATACGCTGGCGCTTCGGCACCTGACGCTCAGGCCGCGCGGCCGTAGAAGCCGCGCTGTTCCTCGGCGGTAAAGCGCACGCCGGGCGTTTCGAAATAGGAAAATACCGCGATCACCCGGGGCGTCGCGCCCTCGACCGGCGTCACCCGATGCGCGGTATGCTTGCCGCGAAACACGTTCAGCGTGCCGGGCGACAGGGTGATGGCGCGCAGTTCCGGGTCTTCGCCGCGCAAAAGCCGCGCCACACCCGCATAATTCGGGTTCGCATCGTCGCGCAGGTCGCGGCGGTATTCGAACAGCCCCCCGGCCTCGGGCGCCTGCAACAGCAGCGTGGTGGTGAATTCGGACCGATCAAAATGCCAGTTCAGCCCGTCGCCCGTCGCATAGGACATGGCATTCAACGCGGCCAGCGGATCGGCCATCGGATACAGCGCGGGCTTGCCCATCGTGGCGGCAAGGAAGTGGGCGAATTCGGGCCAGTGATAGAGGCGGTCCAGCGCGCCGCCGATCTGATCGGCGCAAAGCGTGCGGTTGCGGGATTCGACTTCCGCCAGCGCCGGATGATCGGCAGGCAGGCCCTGAATGTCCTTGCGGAAATAGATGTTATGGCGGCGCGCATGCACATGCGCCTCGGTGGTAAATTTCGGCGTCAGTGCGGCGGTTGTCTCGGCACTTGCCTCGGCGCCCAGAAAGCCGGGCAGGTTGAACATGCCGGTGGCCGCCAGTTCGGCCCGCGCGGCATCCACAAGCGCCTGCCATTCGGGACTGTCCGGCCGGTCCAGCGGGTAGCGGTCAAGGTCGATGATGTCGCGCATGGGAACCTCCTGCTGTGCGGGTTCTGTCCAGACTGCGCCGGATTGCGAAAGTTGCAATCGGGGGAAATCTGAGGAACCATAAGGAAAACCGGAGGGAAGATGTTGCCACCCCTGAATGCCCTGCGTGCCTTCGAGGTTGCCGCCCGCTGCGGCAGTTTCACCCGTGCAGGCGAGGAACTGGGTGTCTCCTCTGCCGCGATCAGCCTTCAGGTCCGCCAGCTGGAGGATCACCTTGGCAAGCGGCTGTTCCTGCGGCAGGGCAACCGGCTGAGCCTGACAGCCGCCGGTCTGGCCTTGCAGCCGCGCCTTGGTGCCGCTTTTGCCGAGATTGCGGCGGTGACCGGCGAATTGCGCGATGGCCCACCCCGGCGGCGCTTCGTGCTGTCGGTGTTGCCCTCGCTGGCCGAATGCTGGCTGCCCGAGGCGCTGGCGGGCGCTCCGCTGGCCGATCTGGCGATCCGGGTGGAGGATGATCCGGTGGATTTCACCCAAGGGCCGCATCTGCGGCTGACTTATGGCGGGCAGGCCTATCCCGCCCATGCCATCCACACGCTGTTTCAGGATGAAATCGTCGCGGTATCCGCCGATGGCGCGGCGGATCGGCCCATTCATATCGACTGGGGCGCTGCCTATCCCAATGAACCGGACTGGGCGACATGGGCCGCCGCTGCGGGGTTGCCCGCGCCCGACCGGGGGCAGGGGCTGGTGGTGCCCTCCATCGTCATGGCGCTGTCGCTGGCGCGGGCCGGGTTGGGGGCGGCACTGGCGCCGCGCCGGTTGGTGGCGGCGGATCTGGCGGCGGGGCGGTTACGGCTTTGCCCCGGCCCGGCGCTGCCGATGCGGCAGGCCTATGTTGCCATTCATCCGGTGGCGATGACCGGGCGCCGCCCGCTGGCGGCGCTGCTGGCGCATTTCGCTCAGCTATCGGTGCCCGAGGCGGCGGCGCCTTCGAACCAGCGCACGATGGCCTGACGTTCCTGCGGCTCGATGTAGCTGAGGTTCGCGGGCGGCATCGCATGGGTCAGCCCGGCCTGCACATAGATACGCCGCGCCTCATGCGCGATCTGCTCCGGTGTTTCCAGTTTCACGCCCTTGGGCGCCCAGTGCAGCCCCTCCCACGCCGGTTCCTCGGCATGGCACATCGAACAGCGCCCCATGATGATCGAGGTCACATCCTCGAACCCCGGCGCGCTGGCATAGACCAGCGCCTGACCCTTCAGCGCCGCCTGTTCCGTCACCGGCTCGTGCCGGATCGAGGACAGCCAGGCGATCAGCAGCATCAGGATCGCGGTCGCGGCCCAGGTCCAGTAGGGCGCCCCCTTGCGGGCGTGCTGTGTGTTGAACCAGTGCCGGATCGTCACGCCCATCAGGAACACAAGGCTGGCAATAGCCCAGTTGTAGGGCGTGGCAAAGGCCAGCGGATAGTGGTTCGACAGCATCAGGAACAGCACGGGCAGCGTCAGGTAATTGTTGTGCGTGCTGCGCTGCTTGGCGATCTTGCCGTATTTCGGGTCCGGCTTGCGTCCGGCTTGCAGATCCGCCACCACGATGCGCTGGTTTGGCATGATGATGAAGAACACATTGGCCGACATGATCGTCGCGGTGAAGGCGCCAAGGTGCAGCAGTGCCGCGCGGCCGGAAAAGACGTGGGTGTAAAAGAGGCTCATCGCCACCAGAACCCCGAACAGCGCCACCATCAGCACCGTCTGGTTGGCATTGACGAAAACCTTGCACAGCGTGTTGTAGGCGATCCAGCCGAAGGCGAGTGAGGCCATGGAAATCGCAATGGCCTGCCACGTTTGCAGTTCCATCACATTGGGGTCGACCAGATAGAACTCTGCCCCAAGGTAATAAACCAGCACCAGCATGGTGAAGCCGGAAAGCCAGGTCATGTAGCTTTCCCATTTGAACCAGATCAGGTCCGAGGGCATGGCGGCCGGCGCCACGAGGTATTTCTGGATATGGTAGAAGCCGCCACCGTGGACCTGCCATTCCTCGCCATCCGCGCCCGAAGCAAGGTTGCGGTCGCGGTGCAGGCCAAGGTCCAGCGCGATGAAATAGAAGCTCGACCCGATCCAGGCGATGGCCGTGATCACATGTGTCCAGCGGACGGCAAATTCCACCCATTCCCAGATGACGGCGAAGTCATACATCGGCAGCCCCCTTGCGATTTTCAAAAAGGTATACCGGGGCACACCTTTTCGGTTAATTCATCAAATGACAGATCACTTTCAAATGCGCGAAGAAAATGAGGGCCGGGCGCGATGTCCTATGTGAACAACATAAAGATGTTCGTGCGTGTCTATGAATTGGGCAGCATGAGCGCGGCCGCCCGCGACCAGCGCACTTCGCCCGCTGTGGCCTCGGCCCGGATTTCGGAGCTGGAAAAACATCTTGGTGTGCGGCTATTCAACCGCACTACGCGCAGTCTGCAACCGACCGAGAATGGCCGCATCTTCTATGAAGGCGCCCGCAAGGTGCTGGAGGCGATCGACGAGGCCGAGGCGGCGGTGGTCGATGTGACGCAGAACCCGCGCGGCTCGATCTTCGTGGCGGCACCGCTGGGGATCGGGCGGCGCTTCATCGCGCCGCATGTGCCTGCCTTCAAGGACATGTATCCGCAGATCGACGTGCGGCTGCGCCTGTCGGACCGCAATGTCGATGTCACGGCCGAGGGGCTGGATGTGGCCTTTCACCTCGGCCTTTTGGAGGACAGCACGCTGAAGGTGCGGCTGGTGGCCGATTGCCCGCGTGTGCTGTGCGCGGCGCCTGCCTATATCGCCGGGCGCGGCATGCCCGCCGACGGGGCGGCGCTGGTCGCGGGGCACCACGATTGCCTGAACCTGCGCTTTCCGGGGGCGCGCGAGTTTCAATGGACCCTGCAAACCCCCGAAGGTCCGCGCCGTTTTGAAATCACCGGCCCGTTTGAAAGCGATGATGGCGATGTGCTGACCGGCTGGGCGCTGGACGGACGCGGCATCGTGATGAAGCCGATCTTCGAGGTGGCCGAATATCTGCGCGAGGGGCGTCTGGTGCCGGTGGCCACCGCCACGCCGCCAACGGCGACACAGCTTTCCTGCCTCAGCCAGCATCGCCGGTTCCGTGACCCGAAGATCCGGCTGTTTGTCGATTTCATCGTGGCGCGGATCAAGGCCGACATGGCGGCGCGGATGCAGGGGCTGGTGCTGGAACCGAATGGATGATGGCGCATTGTCTCCGGACGGCGCAGATCGGGGCCAGACGTTGACCAAGGTGCAAGCATGACGATCCCACCCGCGACGATCTGCGTCGTCGCCAATCCCAAATCCGGCCGCAACAGCCGCGACCGGGCCGCCATCGAGGCGGCCATGGCCGTGTTCGGTGCAGCGGCCGAATTGCGGCGCTGGCACAAGGGCGACGATCTGGAGGCTTTCGTGAACCGTGCGGTGGCGGATGGCTTTACCACCATCGTGGCCGCCGGGGGCGATGGCACGGTGATGGGCGTCGCGCATGCGCTGGTCGGCACAGACATCAGCCTCGGTGTCCTGCCGTTGGGGACGTTCAATTATTTCGCGCGCGGCCTCGGCTTGCCGCAGGAACCGGCCGAAGCAGCCCGTGCCATTCTTCGCGGGCATCACCGCAAGATCGCGGTGGGCAGCGTGAACGGTCAGGTGTTCCTCAACAATGCCTCGGTCGGGCTTTACCCCTCCATCCTGCAAGAGCGGGAAGACATCTATGCCCGCTGGGGCCGCTCGCGTCTCATGGCGCATTGGTCGGTGCTGCGGACGCTGGTGCGCTTTCAGCGCCCGATGCACATGCGGTTGACCGCCGACGGGGTGACGCGCGATCTGGTCACCCCGTTGATCTTTGTCGCGCGTTCCGCCTATCAACTGCGCCGCTTCGGGCTGGAGGGCGAGCAGGCGATCAGCGACGACCGTTTCGCGGTGTTCATCCTGCATGACGGCACGCGCTGGCAGCTTCTGCGCCTGACACTCCGTCTGGCAATGGGGCGGCTGCGCGCGGGACGGGACATCGACCTGCTGACCGCGGCCTCGCTGGAGGTGCAGACCCAGAGGCCGCGCCCCCGTGTGGCCTTCGACGGCGAAAAGACCCGGATGCCAGTGCCGCTGGCGTTTCGCATCCAGCCGGATGCCCTGACGATCATCGTGCCGGACCCGGCAGACCGGGTTGAGGCATGACACGCATCCTGCATCTGTCGGACCTGCATTTCGGCACGGTGGCGCCGGGCCTGATTGCCCCCTTGCGCGCCTCTGTCGCGCGGCTGCACCCCGATCTGGTGGTAATCTCCGGCGATCTGACCCAGCGCGCCACGGCGGCCCAGTTTGCCGCGGCGGCCGACCTGATCGCCAGCCTTCGATCTCCGGTGCTGTGTGTCCCCGGCAATCACGACACGCCGCTCTGGAACCTGTGGGAGCGGCTGGTCCATCCCTGGCGCCGCTATCGCCGGGCGATCACGCCCGATCTCGCGCCGGTCTGGCAGGGGCCGGGGGCGGTGGTGGCGGGGGTGAACACCGCCAATCCGCTGGCGTGGAAACAGGGCCGCATCACCGGCGCGCAGCTTGATCATCTGGCCCGCAGCTTTGCCGAAGCGGGCCCGCGCGCCCGCGTCGTGGTGATGCATCACCCGCTGGAACATCTGCCGGGGGAAAAGGAATGGCTGATGCAGGGGGCGGATCTGGCCTTGCGCCGCCTGCCGGAGATGGGCGCGCAGATCGTGCTTTCGGGGCATGTGCATGTGAGCCATGCCGGTCCGTTTACCAAGGCGCCGGGGCTTCTGTTCGTGCAGGCGGGCACCGGCCTGTCCACCCGTACCCGCACGGAACGCAACGCGTTCAACCTGCTGGCGCTTTCCCCCGGCGCGGCCGAGGTCACGACCTTTGTTGCACGGGAAACCGGCGACTACTGTCAGACGGGCAGCCGTCGTTTCGCCTTGACGGTGCCATGATGGAAACGCTGTGGGATCGTGGCGGTTTCCGCATTGCCTACAGACCGGGGCAGGGCGAGGCGCTGGTCATCGCCTTCGCCAGCATCGGCCATGATGCGACGCGCATGCCCTCGCCCGAATTCATCCGCAGCACCACGGGCTTCCCCGCGCTGTTCGTGATGGACGAGGGCCGAAGCTGGGCCAGCGGCGCCGATTTCGCCCCCGGCCTTGTGGCGGCGCTGGCGGCAGTGCGGGCACGTCAGCCGGTCAGCCGTATCGTCGCCCTCGGGGTGTCGATGGGCGGCTTCTGCGCGCTGGCGGCCTCTGACGTGCTGCGGATCGACGCGACACTCGCCTTCTCGACGCAGTTCAGTGTCGATCCTGCGGTTATGCCCGGCGAAACCCGCTGGTGCGACTGGACCAGCCGCATTACGGCCTTCCGGCCCGCCTGCGCCCCGCTGCAAGGCTGGGCCTGCCTGTTCCACGGCATGCAGGACGATGCGACACAGGCGCTGGCCTTTCCGCAGCAGCCGGGCACCGACCAGTTCCTGTTTGCCGATCAGGGACATAGCAGCCTCGCCCCGCATCTTCGGGCGCGCGGCGTGATGCGCGGGCTGGTCGAGGCTGCCGTTTCGGGCGACCGCCGCCGCCTTGTGCGCATCGCTACTTCGGCGGGCGGGCGGCTTCGCGCGAAGGCTCAGTTGCCGCGATAAGTGGAATAGGCGAAGGGTGAGATCAGCAGCGGCACATGATAGTGCTGCCCCGCATCGGGAATGCCAAAGCGGATCGGGATCTCATCCAGAAACAGCACGCCTTCCCCCGCCTGACCGCTGGCGCGCAGATAGTCGCCTGCGAAGAATACCAGCTCGTAGCTGCCTTCCTTCAGCGCATCGCCCGCCAGCATCGGCTGATCGGTGCGCCCGTCGGCATTGGTGACCACCTCGGCAATCTTGCGGTGGCTCTGCCCCGAGATGTGGTAAAGCGCGATCCGCACTCCCGCCGCGGGCTTGCCGCGCGCCGTGTCCAGAACATGCGTTGTCAGGCGTCCACCGCTCATTCCCTGCCTCTTTTCGCTGGTCATTCCTGCGCCAATCCTGCCCTGCTTCGCCATGCAATGCGACACCGGACTTGCCGGAAAGGTCTTTCGCAGATTTTTTGAAAAAATCTTCGGCGATCCAAGCCTAATCTGACACCAGAATACCAGAGGGAAGAAGTATGGCACCCCGATACCCGCGCGATTTCCGTGGCCATGGCCCGACGCCCCCCGATGCGCAATGGCCGGGCGGCGCGAAAATCGCCGTTTCCATCGTGCTGAACTATGAAGAGGGCGGCGAGAACTGCCTGCTGCATGGTGATGCGCAATCCGAGGCTTTCCTGTCCGACATCGCAGGTGCCCAGCCCTGGCCGGGGCAGCGGCACTGGAACATGGAATCGATCTACGATTACGGCGCCCGTGCCGGGTTCTGGCGGCTGCACCGGCTGTTCACCGGGCGGGACATCCCGGTCACCATCTATGGCGTCGCCACGGCTCTGGCGCGTGCGCCGGAACAGGTGGCCGCGATGCAGGCGGCTGGGTGGGAGATTGCCAGCCACGGGCTGAAATGGGTCGAGCACCGCGACATGCCCGAGGAGGAGGAGCGCCGCCAGATCGCCGAGGCGATCCGTCTGCATACCGAGGTGACGGGCAGCCGCCCGACCGGCTGGTATACCGGGCGTTGTTCGCTGAACACGGTGCGGCTGACCGCCGAGCAGGGGCTGGACTGGATTTCGGACACCTATGACGACGATCTGCCCTACTGGCTGGAAGCGGGCGACCGCGACCAGTTGGTCATCCCCTATACGCTTGAGGCGAACGACATGCGCTTCGCCACCGCGCCGGGCTACATCACAGGCGAGCAGTTCTTCCAGTATCTGAAAGACAGTTTCGACGTGCTTTATGCCGAAGGACAGGCGGGGGCGGCCAAGATGTTCTCGATCGGGCTGCATTGTCGGCTGATCGGGCGTCCGGGCAAGATTGCCGGTCTGATGCGCTTCCTCGATTACGCGCAATCGCATGAGGGCGTCTGGTTCCCGCGCCGTATCGACATTGCCGATCACTGGCGTAAAGCCCACCCCCACAAGCGGTTCGAACGGCCTTCGCAGATGGACCGCGCGCGTTTCGTGGCGCGTTTCGGTTCCATTTTCGAACATTCGCCGTGGATTGCTGAACGGGCGTATGAACTGGAACTCGGCCCCGCGCATGATAGCGCGGCGGGCCTGCACAATGCGCTGGCGCGGATGTTCCGCAGCGCCACGGCCGCCGAACGCATGGGCGTGCTGCGCGCCCACCCCGATCTGGCCGGCAAGCTGGCGCAGGCAAAGCGCCTGACCGAGGAAAGCACCGCCGAACAGGCCAGCGCCGCGCTGGATGCGCTGACCGATGCGGAACGCGCGGCTTTCGAGGCGCTGAATGCGGAATATACCGCCAAGCACGGTTTCCCCTTCATCATCGCCGTGCGCGACAACACCAAGGCCAGCATCCTCGCTGCCTTCCGCGCCCGCATCGCCAATGACACCGAGACCGAATTCGCCACCGCCTGCAAACAGGTGGAACGCATCGCCGAACTGCGGCTGAAGGACATTCTGCCATGACCGGCTATTACGCCCCCCCCGGCGGCCTGCCGCCGCAAACCGCGCTGATGACGCAGCGCGCGGTCTTTACCGAAGCCTATGCCTTCATTCCCAAAGGCTGCTTTTCCGACATCGTGACCAGCTATCTGCCGGGCTGGGACAAGACCCGGCTCTGGCTGATCGCGCGGCCGATGACCGGCTTTGCCGAAACCTTCAGCCAATATGTGATGGAGGTCGCGCCCGGTGGCGGGTCCGACGCGCCCGACCCGGAAACCGGCGCCGAACACTGGCTGTTCTTCACCGGCGGTCTGGCGACCCTGACCATCGGCGGAGAGGGGCATGAGATGGAGTCTGGTTCCTACGCCTATATCCCGCCCGGCACGCGCTGGACGCTGCTGGCGGAAGGCGGCGCACCGGCGCGCTTCCACTGGCTGCGCAAGCTCTATGAACCGGCGCCGGGCGTGGCCATGCCCGAGGCAATCGTGATCAATGAACGTGACGTGCCGGTGCGCTGGATGCCCGAGACGGGCGAACGCTGGGGCACCACCCGCTTTGTCGAACCCGAAGACCTGCGCCATGACGCGCATGTCAACATCGTCACTTTCCAGCCGGGCGGCGTGATCCCCTTCGAGGAAACGCATGTGATGGAACACGGGCTTTATGTGCTGGAGGGCAAGGCGGTCTACAAGCTCAATCAGGACTGGGTGGAGGTCGAGGCGGGCGATTTCATGTGGCTGCGCGCCTATTGTCCGCAGGCCTGTTATGCCGCCGGGCCGGGGCCGTTCCGCTATCTGCTTTACAAGGATGTGAACCGCCAGGCCAGGCTGCGTGGCCCAGGTGCCTTCGGCCGTTAGGGAAAGACCGACCATGTTGCAGATCCTCACCGAACCGCTGACCACTGACGCCTTCGCCCCCTTCGGCGATGTGTTGTCGGCCAGCGGTGCGCCGGACCGGATCATCAATCAGGGCTTCTGCGGCCGGTATCATGATCGCGCGCGACTGGATTTCGGCCCGGAGGCCCGCGCGGGCCTGTCGATCTTCAAGGCGGTGCCGCGCGCCTTTCCCTATACGCTCGATATGGTAGAGCGTCACCCGGACGGCAGTCAGGCCTTCATCCCGATGAGCGCCGATCCCTTCCTTGTCATCGTCGCCCCCGACGAAGGCGGCCATCCCGGTCGCCCGCGTGCTTTCGTCACCGACGGGGCGCAGGCGATCAACCTGCATCGCGGCACATGGCACGGGGTGCTGACGCCGCTGCATGAACCCGGCCTTTTCGCCGTGGTGGATCGCATCGGCACCACGCCCAACCTTGAGGAACACTGGTTCCCGGAACCCTATACCATCCACCCCGCGCCATAAGCGGGGCCTAACCGGACCGCGACCCCCGGGGGAGGCGCGGAGACGGCGCGAAAAACAACTCCCCCGCAGGAAAGGGATAGAATGGCCTCCTCAACTCCGCATCCGGTGGATGAAATCCTGCCGGCCCCGAAACTCCTCGGCCTCGGCTTCCAGCATGTGCTGGTGATGTATGCCGGGGCCGTGGCCGTGCCGCTGATCATCGGCCGTGCGCTGAAGCTTGACCCCGCCGATGTGGCCTTCCTCATCTCGGCCGATCTGTTCGTCTGCGGCATCGCCACCCTGATCCAGAGCCTTGGCGTCACCCAGTGGTTCGGCATCAGGCTGCCGGTGATGATGGGGGTGATCTTCGCCGCCGTCGGCCCGATGGTCGCCATGGCCAATGCCAATCCCGGCCCGGAAGGTGCGCGGGCGATCTTTGGCGCCATCATGGCGGCCGGAGTGATTTCCATGCTGATCGCGCCGCTGGTGTCGAAGATGCTGCGCTTCTTCCCGCCGGTGGTGACGGGGACGATCATCCTCGTGATCGGGGTCAGCCTGATGCGGATCGGCATCAACTGGATCTTCGGCAACCCGTTCGGCCCGACCGCGCCTTCCATCGTTGATCCGGCCCATGCCGAATGGCTGGCCGCGATGAAGGACGGCACCGCTGCCGCCGGACTGCCGCCTATGCCCGAGAAACTGGCCGCCGCCGCCAGCGTTCCGAACCCGGCCTATGCCCCTTTGGGCAATGTTGCCGTGTCGGCGGTGGTGCTGGTCTCGATCCTGATGATCGCGCGGTTTGCCAAGGGCTTCATCGCCAATATCTCGGTCCTGCTGGGCATCGTGATCGGCTGCGTGCTTGCCATTGCCATTGGCGCGATGAATTTCGACAAGGTGGCGAAGGCGGATGTCTTTGCTTTCATCACGCCCTTCCATTTCGGCATGCCAAGCTTTGATCCGGTGATGATCCTGACCATGGTTCTGGTGATGATCGTGGTGATGATCGAATCCACCGGCATGTTCCTCGCGCTGGGCGACATGACCGGGCGGCGCGTCGATCAGAAGGCGCTGGCCGCGGGCCTTCGCACCGATGGTCTGGGCACGCTGATCGGCGGCATCTTCAACACCTTCCCCTATACCTCGTTCAGTCAGAACGTGGGTCTCGTCGGCGTGACAGGCATCAAAAGCCGCTTCGTCTGCGTCGCGGGCGGCATCATCCTGATCGTGCTGGGCTTGCTGCCGAAGATGGGGGCACTGGTCGAATCGATCCCGACCATGGTGCTGGGCGGCGCGGGCCTCGTGATGTTCGGGATGGTGGCCGCGACTGGCGTGCGCATCCTCGCGGGCGTCAACTTCACCACCAACCGCAACAACCTGTTCGTGGTGGCGGTCAGCCTCGGCTTCGGGATGATCCCGCTGGTGGCGCCGAACTTCAAGCAATGGATGCCGCACGGCCTGCATCCGCTGATCGAAAGCGGCATCCTTCTGGCCTCCATTGCCGCCGTGGCGCTGAACGCCTTCTTCAACGGCGCCTCGGGCAGTGCCGAGGAGGCGAAGGCCGCCGCCAGCGTCGCCGATCACTGATCGCCGACATGCGCCTGTCGCCCCCGGCCTTGCCGCCGGGGGCGTTTTCATGTTCCGTAGCGCCATGACGCAGATGCCCGCCCCCGACGATCCGCTTGGCCCGATCCTGAACGTGCCCCCCCCGGCCCTGACCGAGGCGGAGTGTCTTGCGGCAGTTGCCGCACATTGGGGGATCGACGGCAGGCTGGAGCCGCTGACATCGGAGCGTGACCTGAATTTCCGCCTCCGCACGGGGCAGGGCGATTTCGTTCTGAAGGTGGTGAACGCGGCCGAGGATGCGGGTGTCACCGAATTCCAGACCCTCGCGCTCGACCATATCGCCGCGCGCGATCCCGGCCTGCCGGTGCCGCGCGCGATCCGCACCCGCGCGGGTGCGGCAAGTGTCTTGCTGGAAGGCGGCAACCGGATGCGGTTGCTCTCTTGGGTCGAGGGTGTGCCGATGCACCGTGCCGCGCCTTCAGCCGCGCTGCGGCGGGCGATGGGCACCATGGCCGCGGGCCTGACCCGCGCGCTGGAAGGCTTTGACCACCCCGCTGCCCGGCATGTGCTGCAATGGGACATCAAACACGCCAGTCGCCTGCGCCCGCTGTTGCCAGCCATCGCCGATGCGGATCTGCGCGCGCTTTGCACCCGCTGGCTCGACCGTTTTGATACGCATGTCGCGCCGCGCCTGCCTGGTCTGCCGTGGCAGGTGGTGCATGCCGATCTTAACCCGCATAACGTGCTGACCGTGCCCGACGATCCCGCCCGCATCTCCGGCGTGCTGGATTTCGGCGATATGGTTTTTACCCCGCGCATCTGCGATCTGGCGGTGGCTGCGGCCTATCAGCTTGACCCTGCCGATGCCGAAAGCTCGATTGCGCAGGTCGCTGAAGGCTGGGCCAGCATTCTGCCGCTGTCACCCGACGAGGCGGCGCTGCTGCGCGACCTGACCGCGATCCGCATGGTCACGACGCTGGCCATCACCAGCCACCGCGCCGCGCGGCAGCCCGGCAATGCCCCCTATATCCTGCGCAATTTCCCCGGCGCGCGGGCGGGTCTTCTGGCCCTGCCGTGCCCTGACTGACGAGGCCAGAATGACCCGCGAAACCATGCCCAATGCCTTCCGCCCCGGTGCGGTCGACCTGCCGCCCGAGGAAGCCGCGCTGGTCGCGCGCCGGCAGGCGGCGCTTGGCCCGGCTTATCGGCTGTTCTACGAACACCCGCTGCATCTGGTGCGGGGCGAGGGCGTCTGGCTGCACGATGCGCAGGGCCGCAAGTATCTGGATACCTACAACAATGTCGCCTCCTGCGGTCATTGCCATCCGCGTATCGTGGCCGCCATGGCCGATCAGGCGGCGCTTTTCGCCAGCCACACCCGATACCTGCACGACACCGTGCTGACCCTTGCCGAACGCCTGCTGGCCACCATGCCTGCGGCGCTGGGCCATATGATGTTCACCTGCACCGGGTCCGAGGCCAATGACCTCGCGCTGCGCATTGCGCGGGCACATACCGGGGGCACCGGCATCATCGTCACCGAAAACGCCTATCACGGCGTGACGCAGAATGTGGCCGAATTCTCGCCCTCGCTGGGGGCGGGGGTGCCGTTGGGCGCCCATGTCCGCGTGGTGCCGCCGCCCGATCCGCGCCGCCTTGGCCCTGACGTCGGCGCGGGCTTCGCGCAGGCCGTCCAGACAGCTATTGCCGATCTCGCCCGCCATGGCATCCGTCCCGCCGCGCTGATCGTCGACACCATCTTCTCGTCCGACGGCATTTTCGCCGACCCGCCCGGCAGCCTTGCCCCGGCCGTCGAGGCGATCCGCGCCGCCGGTGGCCTGTTCATCGCCGATGAGGTGCAGCCCGGCTTTGGCCGCACCGGCGCCGGGATGTGGGGCTTTGCCCGGCATGGCGTGGTGCCTGACATGGTGTCGATGGGCAAGCCGATGGGCAATGGCTACCCCGTCGCGGGCCTTGCCGTCCGGCCCGAGGTCGTCGCCGAATTCGCCGGCCATGCGCGTTATTTCAACACCTTCGGCGGCAATGCCGTCGCGGCTGCCGTCGCCAGTGCCGTGCTGGACGTGATCGAGGAGGAAGGCCTGATCGTAAACGCCCGCACCACCGGCGCGCTGTTCGCCGAAGGCCTGCAAAGCCTTGCCAAAGATCACGCGGCCCTGGGCGAGCTACGCGCGGCCGGCCTGTTCCTCGGCCTCGACATCGTGGCCGACGGCGCCCCCGATGCGGCCCGCGCGGCCCGCATCGTCAATGGCTTGCGCGACGAGGGCGTGCTGATCTCCGCCACCGGCCCGCAGGGCCATGTGCTGAAGATCCGCCCGCCGCTGACCTTCAGCCCCGAAAACGTGGCCTTCTTCCTCGACCGGATGGAGCGCGTGCTGCGCGGCCTCAGCTGAACTCCATTTGCTTCTTGCCAAAATACTCCGGGGTCCGGGGCAGCGCCCCGGTCCGCACCCTCCTGCCCACGCGCCTTCAGCCCATCAGCCGCGCGACATCCAGCATCCGGTTGGAAAAGCCCCATTCATTGTCATACCAGCCAAAGACCCGCAGCATCCCGCCGCGCGTAACGCGGGTTTCCGGGCAGGCCATGACAATGCTTTCCGCCCGCGCCCGCAGATCGGTGGACACCAGCGGCCGGTCGGTCGCCCCGATCACGCCGCCTGCTTCGCGGAAGGCCGCATTCACCGCCTCCACAGTCGCGGGGCGTTCGGTCATCACGCACAGATCCACCGCCGAAACGCTGGCCGTCGGCACCCGCACGGCCGAGCCTTCCAGCCGCCCCGCCAGATCGGGCAGCACCAGATCAACCAGCCGTTGCGCGGATGTCGTGGTGGGCACCATGCTCAGCGCCGCTGCGCGCGACCGCGCGAAATCGGCGGCGGGCGCGTCCACCGTGGGCTGGCTACCGGTATAGCAGTGGATGGTGGTCATTGACCCGGTGACGATGCCCCAATGCGCATGGATCAGCCGCGCCAGCGGCGCCAGCGCATTGGTGGTGCAGGAGGCGTTCGACACGATTGCCTGATCCGCCAGCGCCGCATCATTGGCGCCGAGAACCAGCGTCAGGTCGGCGGCTTTCGAGGGGCCGGAAATCAAGACCCGCCGCGCGCCGGCCTTCAAGCCGCGCTCCGCCACCTCGCGATTGTCGGCGCGGCCGGTGCATTCCATCACCAGATCGGCGCCGAACAGATCAAGGCTGGAAATGTCCGGCGTGCGGTGCAGCGGGATCGCGCGCCCGTCGATCACCAGCGCACCGGGCTCCAGCGCCACATGGCCGGGGTAGGGGCCAAAGACGCTGTCATATTCAAAGAGATAGGCGCACATTTCGGGGGCTGCGATGTCGTTGATCCCGACAATCTCGATCCCGGTTCCCGCGCCTTTTGCCCAGGCGCGCAGCACCGACCGCCCGATCCGGCCAAAACCGTTGATGAAGACTCGCATCCGCGCCTCCCGCCTGTTGCGGGCAGAGGATGAACACGCGGCGGGGCGGGATGCAAGGGGATCATTTGATCATATCTTGCATCCCGGCCTTGTGCCTTTCAGGCGCGTTCCAGCGCAATCAGGTGGTTGTCCCAGTTCAGCGCATGTTTCGCCAGTGGCCGGAAGCCTGCGGCATCCAGCGCCAGCACCGCGCCATTGCCGTCGGTGACGATGAATCCGCCCGGCCCGGCCGCGATGCCGCAGGCATCTGCGCGGCGGAAACTGGCCTTGAAGCGGCCGTCGGCGGCAAAGACCTGCACCGCCCCGCCGCGCGGCGAGGTAATGGCAATCTCGCCCGTCTTGGCGCTATGCGCGATGGACCCGGCGTAATTCTGCATGGTCAGCGCCTCGGTCTCGGGCACCGGACAGGCCGCCAGCGCGCCCTCTGCCCACAGCGCCAGAAGCGGCGGGGTCTCGGCTGCGTCGCCCTCCCACTGCATTGCGCAGGCGGCCCTGCCATCAGGCAAAAGCGCCAGATGGCGGGTGGAGTTCTGGTGCAGCCCCTCGGGCAGTTCGGCCCGCGCCATCAGGCTGCCATCGGGCGCGATGCGTGCGAGGTTCGGGCGCATCGTGTCAAGGTTCAGCTTGGTGCGGTCGGTCGGGTCAGTCTGGATGCCGCCATTGGCGACCAGAAGATCATCCGACATCGGCAGGCGGCGGATGTCATGCGGGCCGATGCCATGCGTCGGCATCTCGCCGATGCGCTGCCAGGTATCGCTGTCCCACAGGCCGATCCGGCCTTCTGAGCCTTCGGCGATCACCTCGGAGGTGTAAAGCACGGCGCCATCGGCAGAAAACGTGCCATGACCGTTGAACTGCCGTCCTTCGGGCGGGGTCAGCCGCGCAGTTTCGATCCCGCGGGCGCAGTCGATCACCAGTGCGAAGGTGCCGGGGCGGCGGGCGAAGGCCACGGCCAGCGGCCGTTCGGGATGGGCGGTGGCGGCATGACCGCGCGCGGGCATCGGCAGGCCGAACAGGCTTTCGCCCGCAACGGTCAACCCATGCAGCGCATAGCTGTCATCGGGCAGGCGCGCGGCGGCCAGATAGGCGGGGCTGCCCGCATCGGCCCAACTGAGCCGGGGTGTGGCAGCCGCAGCGGCGAGGGTCGCAAGGAAAGAACGGCGGTGCATCGGATCAATCCCCGTCGGCCGCGTTGAAGCCGATCGACGATCCCAGCGCGGGTGCCAGTTCCATCTGGGCTGCATCGGCAATGGCCTTGATGTTTTCTTCCAGAATCTCGGCCTTCAGCCACATCCCCGGATCGTCCAGCTTTGCCAGATCGACCTTGCCCACCTGATGCAGCGCGCGGTCAAAGGCGGCGTCGGTCTGCGGCAACGGATCGTGCAGCGCATGGGCCAGATCGCGCAACGCCAGTAGCGACCGGGTGATGTTATGCAGGCTGCGGCCCGAGGCCCGCGCTTCAGCGCGTTCAGGGCGGGGGCGGTCCAGTGTGCCCAGCGGGCGGCCCACCCGGCTGTCGGCATTGAACTCGATCCCGGTAATCAGCGCGGTGAAAAGCGCCTGTCGGGTCTCGTTCACGTCCAGATAACGGCCCTGTGGTCCGGGGGCTGTCAGCGTGGCAGCAAATCCGTCCCGCCATTCGGCATCTATCTCGGCCGCCATCCGCGCCAGATCCTGCGCGGTGGCATGGGTCAGGGCGCAGGCATAATCGCCTTCAGGCGTATCAGCGGGCCACAGCAGCCGTTCCAGCGCGAAGAATCCGCGGGCCGCGACAGAAAGTTCGGCCATGTGATCCGGGGTCAGGGTGGCGGGATCGGCAGCCTCCAGCAAGGCGCGTTGCTGTTTCTGGCCCAGCCCCTTGGGGTCGGGCCAGAAGGCTATGGCCAGCGCGCGGCCCTGATCCTCGACCGGGCCAAGCCGCAGATGCGCCACACCGAGCCATGCGTCGAACGCCGTGTTCCATGCGGCGCGCAGCGGTTCCGCCTCGCAGGTGTCCAGCGCGGCCAGCGCAGCCGTCGTTTCGGCGAAACGGGCATAGCCGGGCAGAGCGTGTTTCGTCACCGCCTCGGCCACATCGGCATGGGCGGGCAGGGCGGCGGTCAGCAGCAGGGCAGACAGGCAGAGACGGATCATCACAGGCTCTCCAGATAGGCGATGAGGGCCTCGCGGTCCCCGGTGGGAAGGTTGACGACTGTGTCGCGCGCGGCGCCAGCCTCGCCGCCGTGCCAGAGGATCGCCTCCAGCACCGAACGCGCGCGGCCATCATGCAGGAACTGGCTGTGGCCGGAAACCTGTTCGGTCAGCCCGATGCCCCATAGCGGTGCGGTGCGCCATTCGCGGCCGGTGGCGCGGCCTTCCGGGCGGTTGTCGGCCAGACCCTCACCCATGTCATGCAGCAACAGGTCGGTGAAGGGCCAGATCAGCTGGAAGCTTTGCTCCGGCTGGTTCTTCAGTCGGTTGGTCACGAACTTCGGCACATGGCAGGCGGCGCATTGCGCCTGATGGAAGATCTCTTTCCCGCGCAGGATTTGCGGATCGTCCAGCCCGCGCCGTTCCGGCACGGCAAGGTTGCGGGAATAGAAGGTCACCAGATCAAGGCTTTGCGCATCGACCTCCAGCCCGTCGCGGATACCCGGCTCCTGCCCGTGCGGCGCCTCGCGGCAAACGGTTTGCGCGGCGGTGCAATCGCCCCATGGATCGGGATGCAGCGGCGTCGAGAGGCCCATATCGCCTGCGAAGGCCCCGGCGCTTTGTTCCTTGATCGTCGGCGCACCGGCCTTGTGGCCGAAACGGCCCAGCATCGGTACGCCATATTCCGCACTCATCACGATATTCGGGCGGCCCGAGATGCCATCGCCATCAGCATCCTCTGGGTCGGCATGGGCAAGGATGTCAGCCGCCGGAATCGCCTCCAGCAGGCCGAGGCCGATCATCTGTGGCGCCACGCGCGGCGAAAGCTGGATGTCCGGGGCCAGCGGGCCGTTGGCGGGGGCCTCGAAGCGATAGGTCGGGTGGCGCAGGGAAACCACGGCGCCATCGGCCAGCGTCACCGGCTCTTCGCGCCAGTCGATGCCCATGCGTCCCTCGGGCGTCAGGCCGGGGGCGGCGAAATCCTGCAACTGGCCGCCATAGGTGGGTTCGGGGCTTGTGGCGATATAATCGGCGATGGCAGGCACCGGATCGCCGCCGGGCACCGACAGCCGCAGGAAGATCGACACCCGCGGCTCGTCCGCGCCCTCGGGTGTATGGCCGCGACCGTCCTTGATATGGCAGTCCTGACAGGCGCGGGCGTTGTAGAATGGCCCCAGCCCGTCGCTGGCCTTGGTGGACGAAGGCGCCGCAACCCATGTCTTGCGGAACAGCCCGTTGCCCAGCTTGAAATCCATCTCGCGGCCGAAGGGCATGTTTTCCGAGCTTTGCGAAAAGGCATCGGCGGTGGCGATGGCGCGGGTGGTCGCGGCGCCGCCGGGTTTTGCCTCGAACTTCTCGGGCGCACTGAAATCGGTGGGGGGCGCAAGCACGCGGGCGATGCGGGCGGCTTCGGCCGGAGTGCGCGGGAGGACGGGCAGGTGCCGGTCGTCAAGCGTCTGGGCCATGGCGGGGGCTGCAAGCAGAAGTGCAGCCGTGAAAGCGAGGCGGTAGGTCATGTGAGTGCCGATGCGTCAGGGCGTATCCCGAGTTTTTTTATCGGGAGTTTTTGCTGCGCGCAATGCGGTGTTTTCACACGGCACCGCGTCAAGCCTCTGACGCTGACACTTTCCTGTGAAGGGGCGGGGCCTGTAGGCCCCGCCTGCCGCTCATTCCGCCTGACTGGCCGGTTTGGCGTTCAGCAGCCCGTATTTCTCTTCTCCCAGTTTCTCGTAAAGGCCAAGCTGGGTTTCAAGGAAGTCAATATGGCCTTCCTCGTCGGCGATCAGCGCATCGAACAGGGCGCGGCTGACGAAATCACCCACCGCATCGCAATGCTTGCGCGCCTCGATATACAGGGTGCGGGCGTCATGTTCGCCCGCCAGATCGCATTCGAGTGTTTCCTTCACGGTCTGCCCGATGCGCAGGGGATCGAGCTTTTGCAGGTTCGGATGGCCTTCAAGGAAGATGATCCGCGCGATCAGACGGTCGGCGTGGTGCATTTCCTCGATGCTTTCGGCCCGCGACTTGTCGGCCAGATGGCCGAAGCCCCAATCTTCCTGAAGCCGGTAATGCAACCAATACTGGCTGACAGCCGTCAGTTCCGACCGCAGCGCGGCATTGAGATATTCGATGACCTTTGCGTCGCCTTTCATGGGGTTTCCTCTTCGTTGCGCGGGGAATTGCAGCCCCGACGGGCTTCGTCTGCGGGAAATGGTAGGTTACACCCCGCTGGCTGTCCATGGGGCGGCGGGATGATTTTAGAATCATTCTAATAACCTGCGAAGATCAGCCGATCCGTCGCTGACGCATCGCGGTCAGCACAGGCGGGTGGGCGGGTTTGTCGGCCACGCCGAAACTGCCGCAAGTGCGCATCGTCTCCAGCAGCAGCGGCATGCAGCCGCCGCAATCGGCGCGTTTGCCAAGGGCATGATAGATCTTGCCCGGCGTCACGATGGTTTCGGGATCGGCGGCGCGCATCCAGTCCACGGCGGCGCGGATCTCGTGATCGGTGATGTTCATGCAGTGGCAGATGATCATGGCGGCCTCGCCCGGAAAGGGGAGGGCGCGGCGGGGAAGCCGCGCCCCTTGGGGTCACTGGAAGACAGAGTCGGGATTGTCGAGGCTGTCGGAGCCTTCGAATTCGGTGCCCGCGATGCCCAGAAGCCGCACAACGCGCTCGATCGAGGCGGTCTGGGTCACCAGTGCATCGACCGCGCCCATGATCAGCGCCTCGCCCTTCTTGTCGCCCGGAGCGAGCATCTGGTCATAGGCAAAACCGCCCTCGGCCGCCACCTTGACCGCGCCCAAGGCCTCGACCGAGGCGTCGAGCCGCGCCCGCAGTTCGGTATCCAGCGCGCCATCCTTTTCCGCCACCAGTTCCGACAGCGAGGGGCCAGAGACGGTGCTGCCGTCAGGGCGGGTATAGCTGGCAAGATAGACGTTCCGGATGCCGACACCATCATAGTAGTGGCTGTTATGGGTGTTGTCCGAGAAGCAATCATGCTCTTCCTCGGGGTCGTTCAGCATCAGGCCCAGCTTTATCCGCTCGCCCGCCAGCTCGCCATAAGACAGAGAGCCCATGCCCATCAGAATGGCCTGCACCCCCTTGGCCGGATCGTCGGTCACGACGGCACGCGCGGCACCACCCTCGGCCCAGTTGCCCGCCATTTCCTCCAGATCCGCCACCAGAAGGTCCGTCGCGGCTTTCAGATAGGCACCCCGCCGGTCGCAATTGCCGCCGGTGCAGCCGTCGCCGACAAGGTAATCGGTGTAGGGGCGGTTGCCCGCACCCGGCCCGGTGCCGTTCAGGTCCTGCCCCCAGAGCATGAATTCGATGGCGTGATAGCCCGAGGCGACATTGGCCTCGATCCCGTCGGCTTCGTGCAGGGTTTCCTTGATCAGCGCGGGGGTGATCGCGGTTGCGTCCACTTCGGTGCTGCCGATGCTGAAGTTCGGTGTGGCGATGACGTTCAGCGTGGACAGCGGGTTTTCCTCGGACTGGCCATACCCCGGATCGACATAGTCGATCAGCCCCTCGTCCAGCGGCCAGGCATTCACCCGGCCCTCCCAGTCATCCACGACAGGGTTGCCGAAGCGGAAGGCCTCGGTCTGCTGATAGGGCACGCGGGCGGCAAGCCAGGCCTCGCGCGCGGCCTGGAGCGTGGCCTCCGACGGGGCGGCAATCAGCGCATCCACCGATGTTTGCAGCGCCTTCGCGGTGGCAAGGCTGTCGCCATAGCCTGCCTGCGCAATATCGGCATAGGTCTTGACGACCTCGGCTTCGGTCACCGCGAAGGCGGGCATCGCGGCGGTCGAGAGGAGGGCGGGCAGAAGGATGCGTTTCATTCCGGGGTCCGTTATTTGGTGAGGATCAGTTTTCCCGCCCGCGTGATGCGCAGCGAATAGACCTGACCGTGCAGCACGATCCGCGCCAGATTGCCGCCCGCTGTCAGGGCAAGGGCATCATGGCTGGGTGTGGTGTCGGTGGGCAGGGACATCAGGGTGCGGGGATCGACTTGCATGTTCATCGAGGCATCTCCATCCGGTCGAAAAGGGCCATGAGGTCCGACGACGTGGGGATCAGCCCGTTCAACGACTGGCGGATCAGTTCGATCACCAGCGGTTCGGGTCTGGGTTCGGCCAAAGGGCCGGGGACATTCGCTTTCATCTGGACCTCGGGTGTTGCAGCGGTCTGCGCAGGGCATCCGGGCTGACCCGAGGGGGTTGGCTTGGATGCTGTTAAGGTGACAAAATGACTCGGCTTTGTAAAGTCTGATTCTTTCACTTGGTTTTTCGGTCGCCCGAAACGGCCGGGACGCGCGCTCTGCTTCTGGCTGTTGCAAGCTTGCACTATCGCGCGGCGGATGATGTTGCTACGAATGGTGCAGGCTGGGGGGCCGGGTTACGGACAAGACATGAAACAGGCACTCCTTGCCGCAGCACTCGCGGCCTTTTCACTTTTCGGACATTCCGCCACCGCGCAGGAGCGTGTGACCCTTGGTTTCGCGCGGATCTTCAACAATGACGCGATCGGTGACACCAAAGACCGCTGGCGCACGGGGTCTTACAGCGTCAGCCGCTTCCGCGCGGATCGCTGGGATGGCAGCCTGCCCGCAACGTTTGGCGAATTGCTGGAAGTGCGGCTGCGCGCCGAGATCATTGCACCGGAATCGCTGACCAATCCGACCCCGGACCGCCGCTATGTCGGCGTCATCGCTCCGGGTATCGCCACGCATTTCGACATGGGTGGCTTTGAAACCCGCGTTGGCATGGAGCTGGTCATCACCGGACCGCAGACCGGCGTCGGGCGCTTTCAGCGCGAGATTCACAAGATGTTCGGCTTCGACCGGCCGACCGTGCTGGACAGCCAGATCCCCGACGGTTTCCACCCGACTCTGGAGGCCGAGATCGGCCGCACTTTCACCCTGTCTGACCGTCTGACAGTGCGCCCCTTTGTCGAGGCGCAGGCCGGGGTGGAAAGCTTCGTCCGCGTGGGCGGCGATATGGTGCTGGGCGATTTCGGACGCGGCGGGCTGTTCGCGCGCGATGCGGTGACCGGCCAGCGCGCACTGGGGATTGAGCGTGACGTGGCGCAGGGCTTCAGCCTGACGCTGGGCGGCGATGTGGCGCGGATGTTCGACAGCCAGTATCTGCCGTCCGGTGGTAGCGCCGCTCTGGCTGACAGCCGCAGCCGGTTGCGGGCGGGCGTCCACTGGCAGGGCAAGCGCGCCGCCGCCTTCTATGGCGTCACCTGGCTGGGCAAGGAATATGATACCCAGCCCGAAGGGCAGGTCGTCGGTTCCATGCGTGTGAACCTCCGCTTCTAACTGTTCGCATATACTCGGAAATATGCGTTTAACGGGCGGATTGTTGCCGATTTGACATAGCCAAGGCTGATTCGGCCTGTTAACCTGTTTGCATAAAAATAAAACGAGCAGGCAGACAGGCATGAAAACGGGCTCTCGGGGCACGTTCGTCATTTCTTGGTCGCAGACAGAAACAGATGGCATCCGGGCTGCCACGCCCGAAATGCTGGCGGTGGGCGCCTCCTGGCGCTGGACCGGCGCGCCGGTGCGGGTGGATGGCCCGCAGTCGGTGCTTGTTCTGGATGCGGCCGAGAACATGGCCGACATCCGCAAACGTGCGGCGCGCATGGTGCGCCGCCTGATCGGCGCATCGCTGAGCGCCAGCCTGGAGGAACGCGCGGCGCATCTTGCGGCGCCGGATGACGCGGATACCGACCCTGAACAGGGGATCGTGGTGACCGACGGGCTGCAATCGTGGTGCGTCACGCTGATTTCCGTGCCCGATACCGGCAGCACGCTGGCCATGTTCGTGGACGACCTTCCCCCGGCCGACCGCGATCTGTGGGTGGTGCGGACCTCGATTGACCGGACGCAATCCGGGGCAGCGGCGCGGCAGGCGTCCGGGGTGATCTGTTTTACCCCCGATACCCGCATTGCCACGCCCGATGGCCCGCGCCTGATCCAGCACCTGCGCCCCGGCGACCGGGTGCAGACCCGCGACAATGGCGCGCAGGAGATCCTCTGGACCGGCAGCCGCCGGATGACCGGCGCCCGGCTTTATGCCATGCCGCATCTGCGGCCGGTGCGCTTTCGCGCGGGGGCCTTCGGCACTGGCCGACCCGAGGATGACCTGCTGGTCTCGCCCCAGCACCGGATGCTGGTTAAGGGAGCCGCAGCACGGGCATTGTTCAACAGCGACGAGGTTCTGGTGGCCGCCGCGGATCTGCTGAACGATCACAGCGTCCTGGTGGATCACGCATTGCGCGAGGTGACCTATGTGCATCTGCTGCTGGAGGGGCATAACATCGTCTTTGCCAACGGGATGGAGACGGAAAGCTTCCATCCGGCCAATACCGCGCTGGAAACGCTCAGCCCGGACAGCCGTGCCAGCCTGCTGGCGCTGATGCCCGAGGTGGAGGCCAATCCCGAACGCTATGGCGACTATGCAAGGCGCAACCTTTCCGCCTCGGAGGCCGCGATTCTGCGGCATGACATGGCGGCGTGATCCGCGCCTGTTGACAGCCCCGTTTTGCGCTGTATAAGCGCCCGGTCCCGCAAGCGATTGCGGGGCTTTTCATTGGTGTTGGTGGCCCCCGCAAGGGGATGCCTGTCGCCCCTGAAACCCGCAAGGGCAAGGGGGAAAGGACAACGCCCTTCTCGCCCGACGCCTAGACGGGCCGGCAACGACAGATCGGAAACCGCGCGGCATCTGCTGCCCGAGATCCGAGGTGTGGGAACCGGATTTCGGACAGGCCAAGGGAGCCAACAAAGAAGGAGATCAGCGATGACCAAACGCACCGCTGCCAAGTACAAGATCGACCGCCGCATGGGCGAGAACATCTGGGGCCGTTCCAAATCCCCGATCAACAAGCGCGAATACGGTCCGGGCCAGCACGGCCAGCGCCGCAAGGGCAAGCTGTCCGACTTCGGCACCCAGCTGCGCGCCAAGCAGAAGCTGAAAGGTTACTACGGCGACCTGACCGAAAAGCAGTTCCGCCGCATCTATGCCGAAGCCGAGCGTGTGAAGGGCGACACGGGTGAAAACCTCGTCGGCCTGCTGGAGCGTCGTCTGGACGCGATCGTATATCGCGCCAAGTTCGTGCCGACCGTCTTTGCCGCCCGCCAGTTCGTGAACCACGGCCATGTGACCGTGAACGGCCAGCGCGTGAACATCGCGTCGTATCGCTGCAAGGAAGGCGATGTGATCGAAGTGCGTCAGAAGTCCAAGCAACTGGCCGTTGTGCTGGAAGCCGTGGCGCTGACCGAGCGTGACGTGCCGGACTATCTGGAAGTGGATCACTCGAAGATGACCGCGAAATTCGTGCGCACCCCGGCCCTGTCGGACGTGCCCTATCCGGTCGTGATGGAGCCGAACCTCGTCGTCGAATACTACGCGAAGAACTGATCCTTCGCGGGACTTGTGCTTGGGAAGGGCCTGCCGCGCGCAGGCCCTTTTCTTTTGTGCCTGCCATCCCTATCTCGCGCGCGGGGCAGGAGAAAAACGGGACAGGAAACCGCGCATGACGACCGACAAGAATTCGCTTGAGGCCAAGTTCGAACAGGGGCTGTTCGCCTCGCGCTGGCTGATGGCGCCAATGTATCTGGGGCTGGTCATCAGCCTCGCCATGCTGACCATCGTCTTCACCAAAGAGTTGGTTTATTACGCAGCCAAGACCTTCACGCTGACGGCAGATCAGGCGATTCTGGCCATTCTGACGCTGATTGACCTGTCGCTGGCGGCCAATCTTCTGCTGATCGTGCTGTTCTCGGGCTATGAGAATTTCGTGTCCAAGCTGGATCTGGGCGATGCCCGCGACCGGCCAAGCTGGATGGGCAAGGTCGATTTTTCGGGGCTGAAGATGAAGCTGATCGCCTCGATCGTGGCGATTTCCGGTATCCATCTGCTGAAGGTGTTCATGGAGATCGGCAAAAGCGCGGGCACGGGGCTGGATACCGACAAGCTGTTCTGGCTGGTGACGATTCACCTGACCTTTGTGGTCTCTGGCGTGCTGCTGGCGCTGATGGACTGGCTCGCCGCCCGCACTTCAAAGCACTGAACCCGGCATCGGGGGCCGCGAAGGCGGCCCTTTCGTCCCGAAGGACGCATATCGCGCTGGCATTGCTTTCTGCCGCCCGCTAAACCCGGTCGGCAGACAATGGAGCCAGCGATGAACGACGCCATCCGCCCGCAACCCGGTATCATGGATATTGCCCTTTACCAAGGCGGCAAGGCCCATGTGTCTGGCGTGGCCAATGTGGTGAAACTCAGCTCGAACGAAAACCCGTTCGGGCCTTCGGACAAGACGAAAGAGGCTTTCGCCAAGTCGGTGCATCAGCTTCACCGTTATCCGTCCACCGATCACGCTGCGCTGCGTCAGGCGATTGCCGATACACACCGTCTGGATGCCGGGCGCATCATCTGCGGCGTCGGCTCGGACGAGATCATCCATTTCCTGTGCCAGGCCTATGCCGGGCCGGGGGATGAGGTGCTTTATACCGAGCACGGCTTCCTGATGTACAAAATCTCGGCCATGGCGGCAGGGGCCACCCCGGTCGAGGTGGCGGAGCGCGAGCGCACCACCGATGTCGATGCGCTGTTGGCGGCTTGCACGAAACGCACGAAGCTTGTGTTCATCGCCAATCCGAACAACCCCACCGGCACGATGATCTCGGCGGGCGAGGTGGCGCGGCTGGCGCGTGGCCTGCCGCCGCAGGCCATTCTTGTGCTGGACGGCGCCTATGCCGAATATGTCGAAGGTTTCGACGCCGGGCTGAGCCTTGTCGAGGCGATGCAGAACGTCGTGATGACGCGGACCTTTTCAAAGATCTACGGTCTGGGCGGGTTGCGCATCGGCTGGGGCTATGGTCCGCAGGCGATCATCGACGTGCTGAACCGCATCCGTGGCCCGTTCAACCTGTCGAATACCCAGCTTGAAACCGCCGAGGCGGCGGTGCGCGATCAGGATTACGTTGCCAAGTGCCGGGCCGAGAATGCACGGCTGCGGCACTGGCTGGCCGAAGCACTGGCCGAGGTCGGCGTGCCTTCGGATACCTCGATGGCGAATTTCGTGCTGGCGCGCTTTGCCAGCACCGAAGAGGCCGAGGCCTGCGATGAATTCCTGCAAGGGCAGGGGCTGATTGTGCGGCGTGTGGCCTCCTACAACCTGCCGCATTGCCTGCGCATCACCGTGGGGGACGAGGCATCGTGCCGCCGGATCGCGCATGCGGTGGGGCAGTTCAAGGGGCTGAAATGACAGCCCCCATCTACAACCGGGTGGCGCTGATCGGGCTGGGGCTGATCGCCTCGTCCATGGCGCATGCGATGAAGGCCGGTCGATTGGCGGCCGAGATCGTGGGTTACGCCAAATCCGCCGAAAGCCGCGCCACGGCGCTGGAGATCGGCTTTATCGACCGCGCCGCCGCCACGGCGGCCGAGGCGGTGGAAGGTGCCGATCTGGTGGTGCTGGCGGTGCCGGTGGGTGCTATGGGCGCCATCGCGGCCGAGATCGGCCCGCATCTTTCCCCCGGCGCGACGGTGACCGATGTCGGCTCTGTGAAACAGGCGGTGATTGACGCCGTGCGCCCGCATATCCCCGAGGATGTGCATTTCATCCCCGGTCACCCTATGGCGGGGACCGAATATTCCGGTCCGCGTTCGGGCTTCGCTACGCTGTTTCGCAACCGCTGGTGGTTGCTGACCCCGCTGGAGGGGCATGACCCCGTGGCGCTGGCGCGCTTTCGGTCGCTGGTCGAAGGATTCGGCGCCAAGGTCGATACGATGGATGCGCCGCATCACGATGTGGTGCTGGCGGTCGTCAGCCATACGCCGCACCTGATCGCCTATACGATGGTGGGTGTGGCCGATGACCTTGCCCGCGTTACCGACAGCGAGGTGATCCAGTATTCGGCGGCGGGTTTCCGCGACTTTACGCGGATTGCCGCCAGTGACCCGACCATGTGGCGCGATGTGTTCTTGACGAACAAGGATGCCACGTTGGAAATACTCGGACGGTTCACCGAAGAGCTTTTCGCGCTGCAACGGGCGATCCGTCTGGGGGATGGCGATCATCTGCACGCCTATTTCACCCGGACGCGCGCGATCCGTCGGGGAATTATCGAGGCGGGGCAGGATACGTCCGCGCCGGATTTCGGGCGGGGTCAACCGCCCTCGGGGGGACGGGACGGATGAAACGCACGCTGGCGCTGGCTTTGGCTTTTGCGGCTATTGCCCATGGGGCAGGGGCCGAGGGGCTGAAATCTTCGCCGCTGCCGAAACCGCGCCCCGTGGCTGCCGTTCCCACGGATCTGGTGACCACCGTTTCCACAGCCAATGCTATCAGCCCTCTGGCGCTGTTCCGGCCCAGACCGCGCCCCGTGGTGCTGGCCGTGCCGGAACCGCAGCCCGAAGCCGCGCCGCAACTGGCGCAGGCACCCGCCGTCGCGCCGATGCTGCGCCCCCGCGCCCGCCCGGCCGGATTGGTGAAGGGGCAGGCCGTTATCGAGAAAGCCGCACTGGTGCGGGTGCCGCAGGACAAGAAAAGCCTGCGCGGCAAGAAGGGCTCGGTCTGTGGTGACCCCGATATTCGCGGTGAGGTGCTGGCCCCCGTCGTCAGCCGCGTCAAGGGCTGCGGCATCGCCGACCCGGTGAAGGTGACCAGCATCTCCGGCGTGAAATTCAGCCAGCCCGCGACCATTACCTGCGATACCGCCAAGGCCGCCAAGAAATGGATCGAGCGGGGCTTGCAGCCGCAGTTCGGCAAGACCCCGGTGGTGCAGTTGCAGATCGCCGGCAGCTATTCCTGCCGCCCGCGCAACAGCATCCGCGGCAACAAGATCAGCGAACATGGCAAGGGGCGGGCGCTGGACATTGGCGGTCTGGTGCTGGCCAACGGCACCCGGATCAACGTCGCCGGTGGCTATTACAAATCCAAGGGCATGAAGGCGGCGCACAAGGCAGCCTGCGGCATCTTCGGCACCACGCTAGGCCCCGGATCAGACGGGCATCACGAAGATCACCTGCATTTCGACGTCGCGCGCTATCGCAGCGGCGCCTATTGCCGCTGATCCTCAGCGTTCGGTCAGCTTCAATTCGATCCGCCGGTTCTGCGCCCGATCTTCCGCACTGTCGCCGGGTGCCACCGGCTGCCATTCGCCAAAGCCGGTTGCGGCCAGACGGTTGGGCGGGAAGCCCAGCGTATCCTGCATGAAACGCACCACCGACAGGGCGCGCGCCTGGCTCAGTTCCCAGTTGTCCTTGAATTCGCCCTGACCGGACAGCGGCACATTGTCAGTGTGGCCGTCAACGCGGATGATCCAGTCGATGCCCTGCGGAATATCGGCCGCGATCTCGTTCAGCGTCTGCACCACGCCTGCGATCTGGCGTCGCCCCTCCGGGGCCAGATCGGCGGAACCGGGGTTGAACAGCACCTCGGACGAAAAGACGAAACGGTCGCCTACGATACGCACACCCTCGCGCCCGGCCAGAACCTGCCGCAACTGGCCGAAGAATTCTGACCGGAATTTCTCCAGATCCAGCTTCTCAGCCTCCAGCCGCTTGCGTTCTGCCTCTTCCAGTTCCGCCCGCCGCTTCTGTTCCGCCGCAACCTGCGCCAAAGCGGAGTTGAGCTGACCGCCAAGGTTTTCCAACTGCACCTTGGCCTCGGCATCGCGGGATTCCGCCGCGTCCAGCAGGGCCTGAAGGCTGCCCAGTTGCGTGCGCAGCGCCGCGATCTGTTCGTTCAGCAGGGCAACGCGGCGCTCGGCCTCGGCCGATTTGCCTTCCTGCTCGGCCAGCAAGGCACGCGCGGTGGCCAGCGCATCGGCCTTTTCCGCTTCCACCCCCTGTGCCGCAGCTAGCAGGGTCAAGGTTTCTTCGGCCTTCCTGCGCTGTTCTTCCAGTGCAAGGGTCATGGCGGTCAACTCGGTATCCGAGGATTTCAGCTTGTCGCGCAATTCCGCCAGCGCGGCCTGATCGACCAGCCGCGCGGCCTCGGCGTCAGTCAGCTTTGTGGCCGTTTCGGCATTCTCGGTCCGCAGCTTGGCGGCCAGCGCCTCCACTGCATCTGCACGGGCGGCGGCAAGGCGGGCGGCCTCTGTCTGGGCATCCACCTCCTCGCGCGCTTTCGCCAGCGCGAGGTTCAGCGCTTCCTGTTCCGTCATCAGTTTCGCCTGCGCCGCCTTCAGATCCTCGACCGAGGCGGTCAGTGCCGCAGCCTCGCCCCGTGCGGCATCGCGTTCGGCCAGAAGGCTCGCCACCTGCGCCTCGAACGAGGCGATGCGGCCCTGCGCCTGTGCGAGCTGGCTTTCCTTGTCGGAAATCTGGCTGGTCAGCGAGGCGATCAGGCTTTCCTGCTCCGCCCCCTTGGCCAGCGCGGCATTGAGGTTCGAGCGCAGCCCGCCGATTTCGGCCTGCAAGCCATCGGCCCGTGCACGTTCCAGACCCAGCGCATCGGCCAGTTGCGCCACCTGCGCGGACAGCGCGTTCAACTCATTGTCCTGGGTCGAGATTTCCTGTCGCAGCACCGATTGCATGACGGTGAAGATGGTCAGCACGAACATCAGCACCATCAAAAGCGTCGTCACTGCATCGACGAAGCCGGGCCAGATCATCCCGTCGCCCGACCGCACAGACCCGCGCCGCGACAGTGCCATGATCTACCCCCGTGCCCGCAGAAGTTGCCGCACCGCTTGCGTCAGCGCGCCCAGATCCCCGCGCAGGTCGGCAATGGTTTCCTGCCGGCCGGCAGAGATTTCCTCAAGGATGCGCAGCAGTTGCACGTCGATCGAGCGCAGCCGCATCCGGCTTTCAGCATCGACATGCGCGCCCCCGGTTTCCGAGGTCAGCGCGGCGACGATGCGGTCCTGCCCCTCGGCGATGCGGGTCAGCACGGCGGTCTGGGTGCTTTCCTCCTCCAGCCGCGCGGCAAGGCGCGCGACGGCGGCAGACAGATCGCCCAGCCGTTCATCCGCGAGCGTCCGGCTGACATCGGACTGGGTGAACAGCATCTGAAGGCTTTCGATCTGTTCGCCCAGATGATCCAGCACCTGCGCCAGCGCGCCCATGCCGCCGGTGTCGCCCTCGGCACCATCCAGCCCGATGCGGGTGATCGAGGATAGCCATTCCTCCAGTTCACGGTAGAAGCGGTTCTGGCCATGGCCTGCGAACAATTCCAGCAGCCCGATGACCAGCGATCCGGCAAGGCCAAGCAGCGACGAGGAAAACGCCGTGCCCATGCCGCCAAGCTGCGATTCCAGCCCGCCCATCAGCTTGCCGAAAATCTCCATACTGCCTTCGCCTTCCTGCGGGGCGAGCGAGCGGATGGTTTCGACAATGGCGGGAACGGTGGTGGCGAGGCCATAGAACGTGCCCAGAAGGCCAAGGAAAATCAGCAGGTTGGCCAGATAACGGGTGATGTCGCGCGCCTCGTCGATCCGCGTTGCCACGGAATCGAGGATGGAGCGGGAGGAGCTGGCCGAAATCTGCATCCGGGCCGTGCGCGGCCCCAGCAATGCGGCCAGTGGCGCAAGGATACGCGGTGCGGCACCGGGTTCTGCACCGGGGCGATCCTGCACGAAAGTATCCAGCCAGTTGACCGATTGCACCAATTGCCAGACCTGCCAGAAACAGGTCAGCACCCCCAGCAGGAACACGGCGGCAATAAATCCGTTCAGCAGCGGGTTGGAGGCGAAGATCCCGCGCAGGGTGGGCAGCATCACCCAGGCGCCTGCTGCGACTAGGCCGGTCACGATCAGCATCAGCACGACCTGCCGGATCGGCTGGGCGAAGACGGGCGCGGCGCTCGGGGCTACTCGGGTCATGCCTCGGTTCCTTTCCCGGTTGGCCCGGGCTGTGCGGTTTTCCGGGGCAGGATAAGGGCAGGGCGCCGCGCTGCCAAGCACTTAGGCGGTCAGATCACGCACCCGTTGCGACAGCCATTCCAGATCGGGGTCGGCAATTCCCAGATCGGCCAGATGCTGTGCGGTGTTCCACAGGTAATCCCGGTTCGGCCCGCGACCTCCGGTGGCATGGGCGATGATGCGCGCCTGTTCCTCCAGCGCCAGCCCGCCGCAATATTGAATGTGGTCGGGGTCGATCACATAGGTCAGACAGTCGAAACTGTCGCCGCCGCAGTGCACCGGCACATGGGTTTCCAGATAGGCCGAGGAAATCAGCTCGCGTTCGCGCAGTGCGGCAAGCGTGTCCGCCTCGGCGCCTTCTGCCACCCGAAAGGCCACGCCCATGCAGTATGCGTCTTCCGCCCGGTCCAGCGCCAGCACCAGACCCGGCTCCGCCTCGCTGCCGCGATGATGGATCGAGCGCATGCAGAAGCTGCGATGCCATCCCTCCGCCCGCGCGATGCGTTGTTCGGCCACCGGAAAGCCGGGATGCCAGATCAACGAACCGTAACCAAATACCCACATCTCTGGCTCTCCTTCCGTTGTCTGGTGTAGACGGAGGGAGAGGCAAGGGAAAGGGGCGGCCATGCGGGCATTGATCGGGATCGTTCTGGCGGCTGGGGTGCTTTATGGCGGCTACTGGTTCGTCGGCGCGCGCGCGGCCGAACGCGGGGCCGAAGCGGCGCTGGCGCAGATGCAGGCGCGGGGCTGGCAGGTGCAGCAGAAGGGCCTGTCGGTCGCGGGTTTTCCCAGCCGGTTTGACCTGACGCTGACCGAACCGAAGCTGTTCGATCCGGCACAGGGCATCGGCTGGCAGGCGCCCTTCGCGCAGGTCTATTCGCTCAGCTACAGCCCGTGGAAGCTGATTGCGGCGCTGCCCGAAGATCAGGTGGTTACCCTGCCGGGGCAAAGCGTCACCATCGGCTCTACCCGCATGCGGGCGTCGCTGTTCATGGAACCCTCGACCGACCTGCCGCTCGACCGGCTTGATGCGATGGCTGAAGGGGTCAGCCTGCGGTCGGATGCGGGCTGGGCGCTGGCGCTGGGATCGGCCAACCTGTCGCTGATCGCGGGCGAGGGCGATCAGGTGCAGCTTGCGGTTAGGGGGCTGGAAATCGTGCCGGATCAGGCCGTGACCGCCGCACTTGCCGGAACCGATCTGCCGGCGCAGATCTCGCGGATCGACCTGCTGGCCGATGTGCAGCTTGCAGCACCTGTTACGCTGCGCAACGCGGTGCCGCCTGTGGTTCGCAAGGTCAATCTGACAGAGGCCAATCTGGTCTGGGGTCCGGTCAGCGCGAAAGCGGCGGGCGAACTGGTTGCCGATCCGCAGGGCCGTGCAGAGGGGTTGATCACCCTAACGGTGGACAACTGGCAAACCGGGCTGGCGGCCGCCGAGGCGGCGGGGCTGGTGCCGGAACGGTTTCAGGTGGCGCTGCGGTCGATGCTGTCAAGCCTCGCCGATCAGGGCGGCGATGCCAACCGGCTGAGCCTGCCGCTGGCCATGCAGTCGGGGCGGATGATGCTTGGCCCCTTGCCACTTGGGCTCGCACCGATGCTAGGGCAGGGTCAGCCGGGCTGAGATGCGGGCGATCTGCCGACCGTCACGCTGCAAGGTGGCGATGCCGTCATAGTTCCCGGCGGGCCAGCCAGCCCCGCGCAATTTGCGGCCAATGGCCCGCATGGCACGGGCCTGTGTGCGGTCAAGCGCCACATCCTGCGCCGCGATTTCGCCCTCCGGTCCGGTCAGCACCAGATGCAGCTTGTCCCCCGCCCGCGTGCCATAAAGATTGGCCCAGAAGACCAGAGCAGGGGCCTGTGCACCGGGCGAGGGCACGGTGCCTGCGTTGATCGCCGCGTAATCCGGCACGGTGTTGGCAAAGCCCGCGGCCACGAAGCCGCCCGGCTGATAGGCGATGTCGTCGCGCCAGAGATCCGGCTCGGCGCCTCCGCATCGGGTGGCATCTGCGGCGGCAAAGGGATCGACAACCGCACCGTCATGGCGGACAGACAGGTGAAGATGTGGAAACTCGGTATTGCCGGACAGCCCGACCAGTCCCAGCCTGTCGCCTTCCGCCACCCGGTCGCCGCTGCGCACGCTGATCGAGCCTTGCCGCATATGGCAATATTGCGTTTCCCAGCCGTCACCATGGTCGATCACCACGCCGTTACCGCAATCGCGGCCGTTCATCGCCGGGGCGGCCGGATCGGTCACGCGGATGTCGGGCATGCCATCGCGCACCCCCTTTACCATCCCGGCGGCAGCGGCACGCACCGTTATCCCGGCTTGCATCGTGGCATCATCTGGCACCGCGAAATCGGTGCCCTTGTGGCCGTCATAGGCGAGGGAGCCGCAAGTAAAGTCCCGCGCACCGGGGCCGGGATCACGGTCGGTATATTGCTGGATGAAACAGGTTTCACCCAAGGCGCAATCAATGGGTTGGGCAAGCTCGAAAGCCCCCGCCGAAGCGGGGGCCAGCAGCAGCGCCAGAAGCGCCGCCTTCATTCCGCCGTCAGCAGCGGGGGCTTCTGCCCGGTCAACTGCGGCTTGCCGGGTTCTTCGATGATGAGGTCGATCCTGTCGTCCTTCACCTTCACCCGGACAACGCCGCCCTTCTGCAACCGGCCGAACAGCAGTTCCTCTGCAAGCGGTTTCTTCAGATGTTCCTGAATCACCCGGCCCAGCGGACGCGCGCCCATCTTGTCGTCATAGCCCTTGTCGCCCAGCCAGCGCGCGGCTTCATCCGAAAGCTCGATATGGACGTTACGATCCATGAGCTGTGCTTCCAGTTGCAGCACGAATTTCTCGACCACCTGCATGATGGTCTCTTTCGTCAGCGAGGCGAAGGCGATCACGGCGTCCAGACGGTTGCGAAACTCCGGCGTGAAGGTCCGCTCGATTGCCGCCGTATCCTCACCCTGCCGCTTGTCGCGACCAAAGCCGATGGCGGCGCGCTGCATGTCCGAGGCACCCGCGTTGGTCGTCATGATCAGGATGACATTGCGGAAATCGACCTGCCGTCCGTTGTGATCGGTCAGTTTGCCGTGATCCATCACCTGCAACAGAATGTTGTAGACATCCGGGTGCGCCTTCTCGATCTCATCCAGCAGCAGCACGCAATGCGGGTGCTGGTCCACGCCATCGGTCAGCATGCCGCCCTGATCGAAGCCAACATAGCCGGGCGGGGCGCCGATCAGACGGGAAACCGCGTGTTTCTCCATGTATTCCGACATGTCGAAGCGCAGCAGTTCCACCCCCAGCGTGCTGGCAAGCTGTTTGGCGACCTCGGTCTTGCCGACGCCGGTGGGGCCGGCGAACAGGTAGTTGCCGATGGGTTTTTCGGGTTCGCGCAGACCGGCCCGGGCCAGTTTGATCGAGGCAGACAGCGCCTCGATGGCCTTGTCCTGCCCGAACACCACACGCTTGAGCGTCTTTTCCAGATCGCGCAGCACCTCGGCATCGTCCTTCGAGACGGTTTTCGGCGGGATGCGGGCGATCTTGGCGACCACCGCCTCGATTTCCCGGATGCCGATGGTCTTGCGCCGCTTGTTGGCAGCGACCAGATGCTGCGCCGCGCCCGCCTCGTCGATCACGTCGATGGCGCTGTCGGGCAGCTTGCGGTCATTGATATAGCGCGCCGCCAGTTCCACCGCCGACTTGATCGCCTCGTTGGTATAACGCAGGTCGTGGTGCTGTTCGAAATGCGGCTTCAGCCCTTGCAGGATCTTGATGGCATCAGGGACCGAAGGCTCGTTCACGTCGATCTTCTGGAACCGGCGGCTCAGTGCGCGGTCCTTTTCAAAGTGCTGACGAAACTCCTTGTAAGTCGTGCTGCCCATGCAGCGCAGCTTGCCGCCCTGAAGCGCGGGTTTCAGCAGGTTCGAGGCATCCATCGCCCCGCCCGAGGTGGCGCCGGCACCGATGACGGTGTGGATCTCGTCGATGAACAGGATCGCGTCGGGGTGATCCTCCATCTCTTTCACCACGGCCTTCAGCCGCTCCTCGAAATCGCCGCGATAGCGGGTGCCCGCCAGCAGCGCGCCCATGTCGAGGCTGTAGATCGTGGCGTGGGCAAGGATCTCCGGCGTTTCGCCATCGACGATCTTCTTGGCCAGACCTTCGGCAATCGCGGTCTTGCCGACGCCCGGATCGCCCACCAGCAGCGGGTTGTTCTTGCGGCGACGGCAGAGCACCTGAATGCAGCGTTCCACCTCGCCCTCGCGGCCGATCAGCGGGTCCACATCGCCCATCCGGGCCTTCACATTCAGATCGACGCAGTATTTGGACAGGGCGGATTCCTTCGCCTCGCCCGCCTCGCCCTTGGGCGTTTCGTGCTGATGCTCTTCCGACCCGCTGACCGGGCGGCTTTCGCCATAGCTCGGGTCTTTTGCCACGCCATGCGCGATGAAATTCACCGCATCGTAACGGGTCATGTCCTGCTCTTGCAGGAAATAGGCGGCATTCGATTCCCGTTCGGCGAAGATGGCGACCAGCACATTGGCCCCCGTCACCTCGCTGCGGCCGGAGCTTTGCACATGGATCGCGGCGCGCTGGATCACGCGCTGGAAAGCGGCGGTCGGCACCGCCTCGGACCCTTCGACCGAGGTCACCAGCGTCGAAAGATCATCGTCGATGAAATCGGTGAGCGTCTTGCGCAGGTCGTCCAGATCGACCGAACAGGCTTTCATCACGCGGGCGGCCTCGGGCTCGTCGATCAGGGCGAGCAGCAGGTGTTCCAGCGTAGCCAGCTCGTGACGGCGCGCATTGGCAATCGCCAGGGCGGCATGGATGGCCTGTTCGAGTGTGGTCGAGAATGATGGCACTGTTCGGTGCTCCTGTCCTGCGGGCCGGAGGGTGCGACACCCGGTCCGACCGTGGCCTCATAAGGTTAAAGTTCGGTTTTCTGCGCGAGGCTTCAAGTGCTATTTGACAAAAACAGCCGTTTCCCCGGAGGTGGTTGCAAATTGTGATCGGACCGGGGTGGCGGCATCCGCCTACAGGTCAGAATTTGTCCTTCCGGGCGCGCAAAGCCGCGAAAACCGCAGCATCTTGTGCATCGGCCATTCCCAGCGCGGCTTTCATTGCCGGGTCGCGGGCGCGCAGGAACGGGTTGGTGGCAAGCTCTTCGGCAAGGGTCGAGGGCACCGTGGGCTGACCGGCGGCGCGGGCACGCTCCACCCCCTCCATCCGCAAGATAAGCGCGGGCGGCACGTCTTCAAGGCTCAGGGCGAAACGGCCGTTGGAGGTGGTGTATTCATGGCCCGAACAGATCAGCGTGTCGCGGGGCAGGGCGGCCAGCCGGGTCAGGCTGTCCCACATCTGGGCGGGCGTCCCTTCGAACAGGCGGCCGCATCCCAGCGCCATCAGGCTGTCGCCGGTGAAGGCCAACTTGCTGTCGGGAAAGTGGAAGGCGACATGACCGACGGTATGGCCGGGCACGTCGATCACATCGACGGATTCTCCGCAGATGGTGATGCGGTCGCCCGGAGCGACGGCGCGGTCCAGCGGGGGCAGGCGGTGGGCATCGGCGGCGGCCCCGGTGACCCGCGCACCCGTCGCCTCGACCAGGGCCGCGGTGCCGTCGATATGGTCCCAATGGTGGTGCGTCAGCAGGATGTCATCCAGCCCCCAGCCATGCTGGCGCAGCGCGGTCAGGATGGGTCCCGGTTCCGGTGCGTCGATCAAGGCGGTCTGGCCGGTCACGGAATCATGCACAAGAAAGGCATAGTTGTCCGCGAGGCAGGGGACGGTGACGAGTTGCAGCATGGCGTTTCCTGTCTGATCGGCTAAGGTCATCTTTCAGATTGGCCGTGAACGGACCCGCCCGCAATGCATCTCGACGTGCTCGACCTGCGCAATTTCTATTACCGCACCGCCCTTGGCCGGGTGGCGCAGCGGGCGATCCGCGATCAGGTGGTGGCGATGTGGCCGCCGATGGCCGGGCAGACCGTGGCGGGATTCGGGTTCGCCGTGCCGCTGCTGCGCCCTTATCTGCCCGAGGCGCGGCGTGTCATCGGCCTGATGCCCGGTCCGCAGGGCGTGATGCCCTGGCCGGCGGGCATGGAGAATGTGAGCGTGCTGTGCGAGGAAACCGCATGGCCGCTGTCCACCGGCTTCGTGGACCGGCTGGTGCTGATGCACGGGCTGGAAACCTCGGAACAGCCCTCGGCCGTGCTGGAGGAGGCGCATCGCGTGCTGGGGCCGGGGGGGAAGGTGCTGTTCGTGGTGCCCAACCGTTCCGGCCTTTGGGCAAGGGGCGATGGCACTCCTTTCGGCTTTGGCCGCCCCTATTCGCTGGGGCAGGTGGAGTCGCAGTTGCGCCGCGCGGGCTTCACCCCCGAACGCCATGTTGCGGCGCTTTACGCCCCGCCCTCGATCAAACGCTTCTGGCTGCGCACCGCCAATTTCTGGGAACGCACGGGGCGCCGTTTCGCGCCCTGGATCGCGGGCGGGGTGCTGATGGTCGAGGCGTCGAAACAGATCTACGCCCCCACGCGGGGCGGCCTTGGCGCCGTGGTCAAGAAGCCGCTGCGGGTGTGGGAAGGCGCGGGCGCTGCCGCCCCCGAACCTGCGATGCGCGCCGGTGCGCCGCCGGAAACGGCCCTCGCGCGGGCGCGCGGTCAATAGCTGCGAGCCCATGTCGGAGGTGCCGAAAGAAGTGGCGATTCTGGTCGGGCCGTCATTGTAGCGACACAAACGAACAGCCGACTGCCAAACCCCTGGATGTTTGCGACAAACATGCCCGATTCCGGCGCTGTTCACGGTTGCGGCATTAGGGGACCTCTGCTAGAGACGCCTCGAATTTGAGACGCATGTGCAAACATGCGCCACAGGAAGCCTCTGGCCAGCGCTCTTCCGCGCCGGCATGGGGCACAGCCAGCGGAAGGGTTGACGTGTCCGAAACAGCTTCGATCTCCTCCGGCATTGCCGCGCGTTACGCAACCGCGCTGTTCGACCTCGCAAAAGAGGCGAATGGCCTGAAGGCACTTGAGGGGGATGTCGATGCACTCGACGCCGCCCTTCAGTCCAGCGCCGACCTGCGTGATCTGATCGGCTCGCCGCTTTACTCGCGCGAGGATCAGGGCAATGCCATTGCGGCCCTTGCCGCCAAGATGGGTCTTTCGACCCTGACCGCGAATACCCTTGCCCTGATGGCGTCCAAGCGCCGTCTGTTCGTGCTGCCGCAGCTGGTTGCCACGCTGCGCGACCGGATCGCTGCCGAAAAAGGCGAGATGACCGCCGAGGTCACCGCCGCCACCGCGCTGTCGCCGGAACAGGCCGCCAAGCTGGCCGCCTCGCTGAAGGCGCGCGTGGGCAAGGAAGTGAAAGTCAAAGTCGCCGTCGATGAAAGCCTCATCGGTGGTCTTGTTGTCCGCCTGGGCTCGACCATGATCGACACCTCGATCAAGTCCAAGCTCGCGGCTCTCCAGAATGCAATGAAAGAGGTTGGGTGATGGGAATCCAGGCTGCTGAGATCTCTGCGATCCTCAAGGAGCAGATCAAGAACTTCGGCACTGACGCTGCTGTGGCCGAAGTCGGCCGCGTGCTGTCGGTTGGCGACGGTATTGCGCGTGTGCACGGGCTGGACAATGTCCAGGCCGGTGAAATGGTGGAATTCCCCGGCGGCATCCGCGGGATGGCGCTGAACCTCGAAGTCGATAACGTCGGCGTCGTGATCTTCGGCTCCGACCAGGACATCAAGGAAGGCGACACCGTCAAGCGCACCAAGTCCATCGTGGACGTGCCGGCAGGCGAGGGCCTGCTGGGCCGCGTCGTTGACGGCCTTGGCAACCCGATCGACGGCAAGGGTCCGATCGTGGCGACCGAGCGTCGCATCGCCGACGTGAAGGCACCGGGCATCATTCCGCGGAAATCGGTGCACGAGCCGATGGCGACCGGCCTGAAAGCCGTTGACGCCATGATCCCGATTGGCCGTGGCCAGCGCGAGCTGATCATCGGCGACCGTCAGACCGGCAAGACCGCTGTCGCGCTGGACGCCATCCTGAACCAGAAGTCGTATAACGAGGCTGCCGGTTCGGACGAGTCGAAGAAGCTCTACTGCATCTACGTCGCCGTCGGCCAGAAGCGCTCGACCGTGGCGCAGCTGGTGAAGAAGCTGGAAGAGACCGGCGCCATCGACTACACCATCGTCGTGGCCGCGACCGCCTCGGACCCGGCGCCGATGCAGTTCCTCGCGCCCTATTCGGCGACCGCCATGGCGGAATATTTCCGCGACAACGGCCGTCACGCGCTGATCATCTATGATGACCTGTCGAAACAGGCTGTGTCATATCGTCAGATGTCGCTGCTGCTGCGCCGTCCGCCGGGGCGTGAAGCCTATCCGGGCGACGTGTTCTACCTGCACTCGCGTCTGCTGGAGCGTTCGGCCAAGCTGAACGAGGATTTCGGTGCCGGCTCGCTGACCGCGCTGCCGATCATCGAAACCCAGGGCGGCGATGTGTCGGCCTTCATCCCGACCAACGTGATCTCGATCACCGACGGCCAGATCTTCCTTGAAACCGAACTGTTCTATCAGGGCATTCGCCCGGCTGTGAACACGGGTCTCTCGGTGTCGCGTGTGGGCTCGTCCGCCCAGACCAACGCCATGAAAACCGTGGCTGGCCCGGTGAAACTGTCGCTCGCCCAATACCGCGAGATGGCCGCTTTCGCCCAGTTCGGTTCGGACCTCGATGCCTCGACGCAAGCCCTGCTGAACCGTGGTGCGCGCCTGACCGAGCTGATGAAGCAGCCGCAATACTCGCCGCTGACCAACGCGGAAATCGTCTGCGTGATCTATGCGGGCACTGCGGGCTTCCTCGACAAGGTTGCCGTCAAGGATGTGGGCCGGTTTGAAGCCGGTCTGCTGTCCTACCTGCGCGGTCAGCGCAAGGACATCCTCGACTGGCTGACCACGGCCGACCCGAAGATCAAGGGCGCGGATGAAGAGAAACTGAAGGCCGCTATCGCCGACTTCGCCAAGACCTTCGCGTAAGCGCGGGCTGAGAGGACAGGGATATGCCCAGCCTTAAGGACCTGAAAAACCGGATCGGAAGCGTCAAGAATACGCGGAAGATCACGAAGGCCATGCAGATGGTTGCCGCGGCGAAACTTCGCCGCGCGCAAGAGGCCGCCGAGGCCGCCCGTCCCTACGCCGATCGCATGAATGCGGTCATCGCGGGGCTGGCAACTTCGGTCGGCGGCTCCGATGGCGCGCCCCGGCTTCTGGCCGGGACGGGCGCCGACAAGGTGCATCTGCTGGTGGTGATGACGGCGGAACGCGGTCTCTGCGGCGGTTTCAACACGACCATCGTGCGGCTTGCCCGTGCGCGGGCCAACGAGCTTCTGGCCCAGGGCAAGGTCGTCAAGATCCTGACCGTAGGCAAGAAGGGCCGCGAGCAGCTGCGCCGCGACTTGGGCGACCATTTCGTCGGCCATGTCGATCTGTCGGACGTGAAGCGTGTGGGCTATGTCAATGCCCAGGAAATCGCCCGCGACATCCTCAACCGCTATGACGCGGGCGAGTTCGATGTGGCGACGATCTTCTTCAACCGCTTCCAGTCGGTGATCTCGCAGATCCCGACCGCGCAGCAGATCATCCCCGCCCAGCCGGGCGAGGCGGTGGCCACGAATACGCTCTACGACTACGAGCCCAGCGAAGAGGCGATCCTCGCCGACCTGCTGCCGCGCGGCGTCGCGATGCAGATCTTCACCGCCCTTCTGGAAAACGGGGCTTCCGAACAGGGGGCCCGGATGAGCGCGATGGACAATGCGACCCGCAACGCGGGCGACATGATCAACAAGCTGACGATCCAGTATAACCGGAGCCGTCAGGCCGCGATCACCAAAGAGCTTATCGAAATCATCTCGGGCGCCGAGGCGCTCTGACGACCCGAACGGAGAAACGACATGGCACAAGCACAAGGCAAAGTGACGCAGGTCATCGGCGCCGTTGTGGACGTTCAGTTCGATGGCGCCCTGCCGGCCATTCTGAACGCCCTCGAAACCGACAACAACGGCAAGCCGCTGGTTCTGGAAGTCGCCCAGCACCTCGGTGAAAACACCGTCCGCACCATCGCCATGGACGCGACCGAAGGTCTCGTCCGCGGCGCCAAGGTGACCGACACCGGCGCGCCGATCTCGGTGCCGGTGGGCGACGCCACCCTCGGCCGCATCCTGAACGTCATCGGCGAGCCGGTGGACGAAAAGGGCCCGGTCGTGGCGAGCGAAAAGCGCGCCATCCACCAGAAAGCCCCGGATTTCGCGTCGCAAGCGACCGAAAGCCAGGTTCTGGTGACCGGCATCAAGGTCATCGACCTGCTGGCCCCCTATGCCAAAGGCGGCAAGATCGGCCTGTTCGGCGGCGCCGGCGTGGGCAAGACCGTTCTCATCATGGAACTCATCAACAACATCGCCAAGGTGCACTCGGGCTATTCCGTGTTCGCCGGCGTGGGTGAGCGGACCCGTGAAGGCAACGACCTCTATCACGAGATGATCGAATCGGGCGTTATCAAGACCGACGACCTGACCGCCTCGAAAGTGGCGCTTGTCTACGGCCAGATGAACGAACCGCCGGGCGCGCGTGCCCGCGTGGCGCTGACCGGCCTGACGCTGGCCGAGCAGTTCCGCGACCAGTCGGGGACGGACGTGCTGTTCTTCGTGGACAACATCTTCCGCTTCACCCAGGCCGGTTCGGAAGTGTCGGCTCTGCTGGGTCGTATTCCTTCGGCGGTGGGCTACCAGCCGACGCTGGCGACCGACATGGGCGCCCTGCAAGAGCGTATCACCTCGACCAAGAACGGCTCGATCACCTCGGTGCAGGCGATCTACGTTCCGGCCGACGACCTTACCGACCCGGCGCCCGCCACCTCGTTCGCCCACCTCGATGCCACCACGGTGCTGTCGCGCGCGATCTCGGAACTGGGGATCTACCCGGCGGTTGACCCGCTCGACTCGACCTCGCGTCTGCTGGACCCGTCGGTGATCGGCGAAGAGCACTACAACGTCGCCCGTCAGGTGCAGGGCATCCTTCAGCGCTACAAGTCGCTTCAGGACATCATCGCCATCCTCGGGATGGACGAACTGTCGGAAGAGGACAAGCTGACCGTGGCCCGTGCCCGCAAGATCCAGCGCTTCCTGTCGCAGCCTTTCGACGTGGCGAAGGTCTTCACCGGCTCGGACGGCGTTCAGGTGCCGCTGGAAAAAACCATCGCCTCGTTCAAGGCTGTGGTGAACGGCGAATACGACCACCTGCCGGAAGCCGCCTTCTACATGGTCGGCGACATTGAAGAGGTGAAGGCCAAGGCCCAGAAGCTCGCCGCGGCTGCGGCGTAAGGGGGCATAAATGGCCAACACCCTGCAATTCGACCTGGTGTCGCCCGAGCGGAAGCTTGCTTCCGCCCAGGTGACAGAGGTGCAGATCCCGGGGGCCGATGGCGACATGACGGCGATGGAAGGCCACGCGGCCACCATCACCACCCTGCGCCCCGGCATCCTGAAGGCGGTTTCGCCGCAAGCCACGCTGGCCTTCGCGGTCACCGGCGGCTTCGCAGAGATCACCGCCTCGGGCGTGACGGTTCTGGCGGAGCGGGCGATCCCGGTCAGCGACCTGACCGGCACCCTGCTGGACGAGCTGATCCAGGAAGCGCGCGACCTTGCGGCCATGGCCGAGGACAAGGACGCGGGCGACAAGATCGTCAACGACCTGCAAGCGCTGCGCTACGCCGCGACGCACTGAGCGGGAAGCGCCCGAATTCGAAAGGCCCCGATCTTTCGGGGCCTTTTTCATTATGTTACCAAAAATTTGCCGGGATTCGTGCGGATCATCGCCCCGGAGAGGAGCACCCCCGCATGCGACGTTTCAACACCGGATCTTTTGGCGTGGACCAGGGCAGCCGCGTGCTGTTCTCGGATTTCGCCGATGGCGGTGTGATGTGGACGGGGCAGGGGCCGCGCGAAAGCCGGTTCATCGTGACCTTCAAAGAGGCTTTCCTTGAACCGCCTGTGGTTTCGCTGGGCGTGTCGATGTGGGATATGGACCACAAGCACAATTCCCGCGCCGATCTGACGGCCGAGAATGTGACCGAAAATGGATTTCACATCGTGTTCCGCACCTGGGGCGACACGCGCGTTGCGCGGGTGCGCGCCGACTGGATAGCCATTGGTCCGGTGCAGGACGAGGATAACTGGCAACTCTATTGAAAAAGCCGCCCCAAGGGCGGCTTTTCGGTCAATCTCAGCCGCGCTGGTAAAGCCCTTCGTAGATCGGGACCAGCGTTTCGGTTTCAAACAGCGACGATACGCTGGTGCCGTGCCAGATGTTCAGGATCGCTTGCGCGAACATCGGCGCCGTCGGCACGATGCGGATATTGGGGCAGTTCTTCACCGCCTCGGTCGGTTCGATGGAATCGGTGATGACCAGCGATTTCATGACCGAATTCTGCACCCGTTCGACCGCCGGGCCCGACAGCACGCCATGGGTGATGTAGCTGTGCACCTCGGTCGCGCCATTCTCCAGCAGCACCTCGGCGGCCTTGCACAGCGTTCCGGCGGTATCGCAGATGTCATCGACGATGATGCACTTGCGACCCTTCACATCGCCGATCACGGTCATCCCGGCGACTTCGCCCGCCTTTTCCCGCCGCTTGTCCACGATGGACAGCGGCGCATTGATCCGCTTGGCCAGTTCGCGCGCCCGCGCCACACCGCCCACGTCGGGCGAGACGATCATCAGATCGTCCATCTGGCCCTTGAAATGGTGCTCGATGTCCAGCGCGAAGATCGGGCTGGCGTAAAGGTTGTCTACCGGGATGTCGAAGAAGCCCTGAATCTGCGCCGCATGCAGATCCAGCGTCAGGATGCGGTCAATCCCGGCCTCGGTCAGCAGGTTCGCCACCAGTTTGGCGCTGATCGGGGTGCGGGCCTTGGCGCGGCGATCCTGACGGGCATAGCCGAAATAAGGGATGACAGCGGTGATGCGGTCGGCCGACGAACGGCGCAGCGCATCGGCGATGATCAAGAGTTCCATCAGGTTGTCATTGGCCGGGCGCGAGGTCGGCTGGATGATATACATATCCTCGCCACGCACATTCTCGAACACCTCGACGAACACCTCGCCGTCATTGAAGCGTTCGACCCGCGCATCCACCAGCCCGACCTGCATGCCACGGTGCATCGACATGCGCCGCGCGATGGATTTCGCCAGCGCGCGATTGGCATTTCCGGCGATCAGCTTGGGTTCGGTGGTGGCAGCCATGTGGGAGGTCCTGTAAAGAGCGGCGGATTCGCAACCGTCCGGTAGCGTTGACACCGCTTACCACCGGGTTACGGTCGGCGCAAATCTTCACGCCTTCGGGGAGGCCCGTCATGCCGCATATCGACTATTACTTCGCCGCCGTTTCGCCCTTTGTCTATCTGGCGGGACAGCGGCTCGAAGAGATTGCGGCGCGTCACGGCGCCTCGATCAGCTACAAGCCGCTGGATCCGGCTGGGCTGTTCGCGCGGACCGGCGGGCAGCCGCTGGCGCAGCGGCACGAAAGCCGCCGCGCCTATCGCTTGCAGGAGTTGCGTCGCCAGTCGCGCAAGCACGGGCTGGTGCTGAACGAACAGCCGCTGTTCTGGCCGGTCAATCCGGCGCCCTCGGGCTATGCGATCATCGCGGCGCAGGCGGCGGGCGGTGGCGACGTGGGCGCGCTGGCGCATGGGCTGGCGCGCGCCTGCTGGGCCGAGAACCGGGATATCGCCGATGATGAGGTGATTGCCGCAGTGTTGGCGCAGGCGGGGTTCGAGCCGGCCATCGCGCAGCGTGGCATGTTGGCGGCGGCGGAAACCTATGCCGTCAATCTGGAGGAGGCAGTATCGCGCGGCGTATTCGGCGTACCCTTCTATCTGGTGGACGGCGAGGGGTTCTGGGGCCAGGACCACCTTGAAGATCTCGACCTGCATCTGTCGGGCAAGCTCTGATGCTGGAAACCATCGCAGGCCATCCGACCGCGCATCGGCACTGGGGTCAGGGTGGGCGCGCAGCGCTGGCGCTGCATTGTTCGCTCGCCCATGCGGGCGCGTGGTCCGGCCTTGCTGCCGCGCTGCCGGAACTGGCGCTGGTGGCGCCCGATCTGCCGGGCCATGGCCGCAGCGCCGATTTGCCGCCGGGGGACGATCTGCACGGCCTCGCCACCCGTATTGCCGCCGAACTGGCAGAGCGTGCGGATGGCCCGATTGACCTGATCGGACACAGCTTCGGCGGCACCGTCGCACTGCGGTTGGCGGTGGAGCGGCCAGATCTGGTGCGCCGTCTGGTGCTGATCGAGCCGGTGCTCTTTGCCATCGTGCGGGGCACGCCGGAGTTTGATGATTTCGCCCGCATCTACATGGCGGTTGACGCGCAGATGGATGGCGAGCCGTTCGCCGCCGCCGCGCTGTTTCACAAACACTGGGGCGTCGGCGATTTCGCCAGCCTGCCCGAGATGCAGCGCCGCTATATGGCGGATCGCATGCCGCTGGTGCGGGCGCAGAACCCGGTGCTGCTGGAGGATCGGCCGGGCCTGACCGCACCGGGGCGGCTGGAGGCGATCGGGGTGCCGGTGCTGCTGGTCGAGGGCGCCGAAAGCCCTGCAGTGATCGGGGCGATCCATACCGCGCTGGGGGCGCGGATTCCGGGCGCGCGGCGGGTGGCGGTGCCGGGGGCGGCCCATATGGTGCCGATCACCCATCCCGCCGCGGTGGCCGAGGCGATGCGCGGCTAGATCAGCGCGAGGAAGAGGTCCACATCCGCCTCGGTCGTGGCCCAGCTTGTGACCAGTCGCGCGCCTTCCTGCCCCGCAGGCGCGGGCATGTCATAGAACATCGCCCCGCCCGCGCGCAGCCGGGCCGAAGTGCCAACGGGCCAGAGCGGGAACAGGATATTGGCCTCGACTGGATGGCGCAGCGCGATGCCGCGTGCCACCAGCCCCTCGGCCAGCCGGGCGCTCATTGCATTGGCCTGCGCGGCCCAGTCGAGCCAGCGGTTGCCCTCCAGCATTGCCGCCATCTGCGCCGCCAGATAACGGCCCTTCGACAGCAGATGCCCACCCCGTTTGCGGCGCAACTCAAATTCCCAGGCGCGGGCGGGGTCGAAGATCACCACCGCCTCCACCCCCATCAGTCCGTTCTTGGTGCCGCCGAAGGACAGGGCATCGACCCCGGCGCGCCAGGTCAGATCGGCGGGGCTGGCGCCAGTGGCCACTACCGCATTGGCAAAGCGCGCGCCATCGAGATGCACAGGTATCCCGGCACTGCGCGCCATTCCGGCCAGTTGCGCGGTCTGCGCGGCGGAGTAAACAGTGCCCGCCTCTGTCACATTCGTCAGCGACAGCGCGCCGCGCTGGGTGTTGTGCACGCTTTGCCCGGTGGCGGCGATGGCCTGCGCCAGCGCCTCGGGCGCGATGCGGCCATGGGCGCCCGCGCAATGCACGAGCTTCGCGCCATGGGTGAAGAACTCAGGCGCGCCGCATTCATCCTCGGCGATATGGGCCTGCGGATGACACAGCACTGTGCCCCAGGGGGGGCATAGGCAGGCCAGCGCCAGCGCATTGGCCGCCGTGCCGGTGGCGACGAGGAATACCCGTGCCTCCGGCGCCTCCAGAACCTCGCGCAGCCGGGCCTCGACCGTCAGTGACAGATCCTCGGCGCCGTAGCCCTTGGTATATCCGCCGTTTGCTTCGGCCAGCGCGGCCAGAACCTCGGGCGGCACACCGGCAGCATTGTCAGAGGTGAAATACATCGGGGGCCTCCGCTGGCAGGGTCAGGGCGTTTCGTCGATGACGTAATCGTCCCAGTCTTCTTCGGGAACTTCGAATTCCGGCACCGTCCAGCCGCGCACACTTGCCCCGGCCTCGTGCACCGATTCCGGGTTTCCGGTCAGCAGCGGGTGCCAGTCGGGCAAGGGCTTGCCCTCATGCAGCAGACGGTAAGCACAGGTTCGCGGCATCCAGTAGGCGATATTCGGGAGCGTTGCGGGTGTCAGCTGCACGCAATCGGGCACGAATTGCTTGCGGATCGGATATTGTGTGCAGCGGCAGGTCTCGCCGTCCAGCAGGCGACAGGCGATGCGGGTGAATTCCACCTCGCCGGTGTCTTCATATTCGATCTTGTTCAGACAGCACTTGCCGCAGCCGTCGCACAGCGCTTCCCATTCCTCGGGGCGCATCCGGTCCAGCGGCACGGTTTCCCAGAAGCGCGGGCGCATCATGCCCCCGCCAGAATGTCGCGCGCGCGGGCGCAATCGGTGTTCATCTGGTCGATGAGCGCGGGCAGGCCGTCGAACTTCATCTCCGGTCGCAGGTAATCGACCAGCGCGACGGAAATGTGCTGTCCGTAAAGATCGCCCTTGAAATCAAAGATATAGGTTTCAAGGTTCGGGGTGTTTTCCCCGAACATCGGCCGCACACCAAGGCTTGCCGCGCCACCATAGCTGCCAGCCTGCGGCCCGGTCAGCACATCGACCTTCACCGCATAGACGCCAAGCTTTGGCAGATGCAGGCCCGCCACGCTCATGTTCGCGGTGGGAAAGCCCAGTTCGCGGCCACGTTTCTCGCCATGCAGCACTTCGCCGTCGATCCGATGCAGGTGGCCCAGCATGTCGGCGGCATCGCGCGGGCGGCCTTCGGCCAAGGCGGTGCGGATGGCGGTGGAGGAGACTTCCTGCGCACCGATCTTCAGCAGCGGTGCGACGGTGACGCCAAAGCCCAGTCGCGCGCCCTCTGCCTTCAGATCCGCGACCGTGCCGCTACGACCTTTGCCAAAACAGAAATCAGCGCCAACGGTGACATGGGCGGCACCCAGACCGCGCGCCAGCACCTCTTCGGCGAATTCCGCCGGGGTAAAGGCCGCCATGGTGGCGTTGAACGGCAGTTCATAAAGATGGGCTACGCCCAGCTTGGCCAGCCGGTTGGCCCGCGCCTCGGCATTCATCAGCCGGAAGGGCGGGGCGGTGGGGGCGAAAAACTCGCGCGGGTGAGGCTCGAAAGTCAGCACGCCCAGCGGTCCGTGCGCAGCCGCCGCCTCGATCACCGAGCGGTGCCCCAGATGCACGCCATCGAAATTGCCCATGGCAATCGACGCACCGCGATCCTGCGGTGCCAGCCTCTGCCAGTGCCTGACTATCTTCATGCGACCCCGTGGCGAGGGCCGTCCTGCCCTCAGTCGAACTTGCGGCTTGGTGCCAGAACCAGCGCCTCGCCCTTCAGCACCACGGTATTACCCACGGCGCAATGGGTTTCAAGGGTCACCCGGCGCTTCGCATGGTCAATGGCCGTCACCTTGACCTCGGCATAGACGGTATCGCCGGGGCGCACGGGCGCCATGAACTTCAGTGACTGGCCCAGATAGACGGTGCCATGGCCGGGAAGCTGTTCGCCGATCACCGCCGAAATCAGCCCGGCGGTCAGCATTCCGTGGGCGATGCGCCCTTCAAAGATGGTGTCCTGCGCATAGGCATCGTCCAGATGCACCGGGTTCCGGTCGGTCGAGACCTCGGCGAAAAGCTCAATATCCCGGTCGGTCACGGTTTTCCTCAGATGGCGGCTCATGCCGATTTCGATGTCTTCAATGCAGATCGTCCCGCGGGGCATGTTGTCGAGCATCCTGCGAATCCTCCGGTTCCTGCGCTGCAACATAGCAGATGCTGCGTTGCAGCGCAATCGCGCGGGTAATAAATTGGCGCAGGTGCGACAAAAGTGGTAATAATGTTACCGCGTCATCAGCCGAGATGCGGCATCGCATAGGTGGGGGCCAGCCCTTCGGCCTCAAGCCAGCTTTCCAGCAAGCCATTGTCAGGACGGGCAGAATCCGATCCGAAATGGCTTGCCGCGATGCCGCCGGTGATGAAGAGCGTGTCGATCCCCTCGTTCTGGCCACCCAGAATATCGGTCCAGGGACCGTCGCCAATGCACAGGATGTCGTCATTGGACAGGGGTTCGGCGGTTTCGGCAATTTTCCGGCGGGCGAGGTCATAGATCGGCGGATGCGGCTTACCGAAATACAGCGCGGTGCCGCCGCGTTCTTCGTAATCCTTCGCCAATGCCCCGGCGCAATAGACCCGCTTGTCGCCCATATCGACCACGATATCGGGGTTGGCGCAAAGCATGGTCAGCCCGCGCGCCTTGCCCAGCGCCAGCTCGGTCCGGTAATCCTCGGGCGTCTCGGTCAGATCGTCGCGCAGGCCGGTGCAGACGATGCCCTCGGCCTCGGCCATCGGAACGAAGGTGATCGGGTCATGGCCCTGCAATTCGGGCGGCAGGTCAGTGAAGAACGGCATGTCCTTTTCCGCGCCAAGGAAGGCCACGCGACGCCCGACTGCGCCGCTGACCAGCGCCTGCTGCGCGGCATCGCCCGAGGATACGATCATGTCATAGCAGTCGCGCGGCGCCCCGATCCGGTCAAGCTGTGCCGCAACCGAGCCGAAGGGGCGCGGCGCATTGGTCATCAGGACGACGAAGACACCATTCGCGCGGAGCTGCTGCAAGGCGGCGACGGCGGCGGGGAAGGGGGTCTTGCCATTGTGCAGGCAGCCCCAGAGATCGCAGAACACCGCGCGGTAGCGGCCGGAAATTTCGGAAAGCGAGGCGATCATCTGGGTCATGGCGGGCCTTTCAGGGAACAGATCGGGCGCAGTCTGGCGCAATGGCCCGACAGCTTTGTGACAGCAGGGCAGAACGGCGACGGGCCGGGGAGGGTTCCCCGGCCCGGTTTTGAAACGTCAGGCGATCAGAGCGTCAGCGACGGGATGATCTGCTTCTTGCGGCTCATGATGCCCGGCAGCACCACGGTATCGCCGGACACCGCGCAGCCGAACGAGGCTTCGGCCAGTTGCTTGACCAGATCGTTCGGCACCAGCAGCGTGGCCTCTTCCTTCAGGATGTCGATGATGAACAGCAGCACCTGATCGGCGCCATCTTCCTGCGCGATGGCGGGCATCGAAGCCATCAGGCTGTCCTTGCGGTCCAGCAGGATTTTCGGCGCGGTGGTTTCCAGCACGCTGACGCGCAGTTCCTTGCCGGCGACATTGTATTCTTTCGAATCCATCCGCAGCAGTTCGGCATCCGAGAAGGCCGAGACATCGGACTTCGCCTCGAACATGGCGGCGGCGAATTCGGGGATCGAGACACCCAGATCTGCGGCCAGCGCCTCGGCCACCTTGCGGTCATGGTCGGTGGTGGTGGGGCTGCGGAATTCCAGCGTATCCGACAGGATGCAGGACAGCATGGCGCCCTTGATGCCGCGCGGTGCGCGCGCCACGTCGGCGCCCATCAGATCGTAGAGGATGGTCGAGGTGCAGGCGAGCGGCCGCATCGTGATGTCGATCGGCGTCTTGGTCTTGATGCCGCCGACCAGCATGTGATGGTCGATGATACCGAGGATCTTCGCCTCGTTCACCGAGGGCGGCAGTTCGGCCGGGTTGTTGGTGTCAACGATCACAACTTCCTCGCCCGCCGCCACATCGGCGATGATCGCGGGGTTCGGCAGATCCCAGTGCTTCAGCACGAAGGCTGCCTCGGTATTGGGCTCACCCAGCAGCACGGCCTTGGCCGGGGTGCCTTTCACCTCGGTCAGATACCAGGCCCATGCGATGGGCGAGCCGGTGGAATCGGTGTCGGGGGATTTGTGGCCGAAGACCTTGATCATGATCTAACCCGTATCTGGAATGGTTTCGCGCGCCTTATAGGCAAGGAAAGCGCGCTTGTCACGGGAGGCTGGGGGCGGGGCGACAGCTTGCCGCCGATGGGTCATTCGTCGCGGTCCTGCGGATAAAGCCGTGTGCCGGGGAAGGGCGGCAGCCAGCTTTCGCGGCGGATGGTCCAAAGCTCATAGCCGGGCACGAACTGGTCGGGCGCGTCCAGCGTGCCCAGATGCACCTCCACCTCGGTGCCCGTGCGCGAAAACACCGGCGAACCGCAGGTTGGGCAGAAGAACCGCCCGGCAAAGCTGTGCGCCGTGCCGGTCACGGTGACCGCCGTTTCGGGAAAGATCGCCGAGGCATGAAACAGCGCCCCGTGATGCTTGCGGCAGTCAAGACAATGACAGATGCCCACCCGCAACGGCCGCCCCCGCGCCTCGATCCGCAAGGCCCCGCAAAGGCATCCGCCGGTGATGGAGGTCATGGGGTTGGCTCCGTTTGATTGTGGGACAGGGACTTACCAGTAGCGGAGGCAGCTTTGCGGACGAAGTTGACTTTCGCTGCGGCTCCGCCAATGGCGCATTTTGCGTTGAGCGTGTATGATTTCTATCGCCCCAACAAGATTGCGCAAACTTTGAAAAACACTGCCACCGTTGGGTAAGTCAGAAGTGCCATGCCGACAGCGAACAAAACGAAACATGTCCAGCGCGCGAGCGCAAAACGAGTGTTTTGAAAAGAGAACCATAATGCAAGGATGTCTCTGTCATACATTTCGCTGGCTTTGGGACGGTCATGCTCTTTGTAGTGGTTAAAGGTATTTTGAATACGCGAGGTATCCCCGGGCAATTTCTTGTCCAGAATCATACGAATTCGACGATTGAACTCGTTGTGAAACACCTTGGTGTTCTCGGAAACGTAGTCCTCAACGTGCCAAAACTTCTTTATTTCATGGGGGCATAAGCCATGGAAGATTACGGTGGATAAGCCGAGCGCAGAAAGAGCGATGTATATATTCACTACCTTGCGAAGCATGAAATCATCGTCGAGTCTAGCGAAACCACCATCGTCACAGGCAGCGCTCTCAAATGCCACACACGCCCATTCCATAGACGAGCCGACCAGCGCAACAAACGCGTCGTTGAAGACAATAAAATACCCAAAGACTGGGACAAAGACGCTCAGCTTCGCAAATCTTGAGCTACCAAACGATCGCAGCAGCTCCCACGTTGGAGTGAAAGACATTTAGGGTTTCCTGCTTTTATGGCGCTTACATATTCAGGTTGTCGTCAATGTTGTCCACCACGTTTGCCCTGAGTGGTGAGGTGCGGGCATCGGCGCAATGCGCAGCATCTGTGGGTTTGGACACAGAGCGGGCTTTCTATTCGCACTCCTCACTTCTCCGACGGCAGCACGATCCGCTCCACCGTCCAGCCCTGTTCGGCCAGCAGGTTCAATACGCCGGTCTTGCCCGCCAGATGCAGGGCGCCGAAGGCCGCGAAGGTGGGGCCGGTCGCGCTGGTTTCCTCGATCACCGGAATCCACGCCTTGTTGCGGCGGGTCATCAGGATGTCTTCCATCCGGGCAAATTCCGCCTCGGCCTTTTCCGGCGTGTAGCCGTGGGCATCGTGGCTCGACAGCCGCATGTATTCCCAGATGCGGCGGGTGTCGCCGGCGAAATAGCCGTCGGCCATGGTGGTGGCGAAATCGGCGATCTGCGGCTCCATCTGAAGCGTGGCGCGCAGCATGTCGATCTGTTCCTCCATCGACAATTCGTCGAAGATGGCGAACAGGGTGGTGAAGGGTTCCAGCGCCCGCACCGGCACCCCGGTTTCTGCCGCCTGTTCCATCAGCAGATGATCCAGTCCGCGGCCCGCCTGCGCCTCGGCCATGTCGCAGGGCGCGATGCCCAGCATGGTCGCCAGATACCAGGGCCGCATCTTGGCGGCCATGAAGGCAGGCATCTTGCGCGCCTCCAGTGCCGCGGCAACACCGGCCCATTCCTCGGGGCCAAAGCGTTCCAGCAGGCTTGGCCCCTCGGTCAGGAACAGCAGCCCCGGATTGCTGGCAATCTCGCGCTTCAGCGCATGCTCCTCCTCTGGCCCTGCCTCGACCAGCAGGGTATCGACACCGGCCAGCAGCGGGGTCACCTCGGCCATGGTCGCGGCGTGCCGGGCATCGGGCATGTGATAGGTGCCCAGCAGATAGACCTGACGGTCGCCCTTGGTTGCCCGCCACAGATTGCCCTGCGCATAGGGCTGCGCCGCGGTCGCGGCGGCCAGTTCCGCCGAATCGGCGGCGGGCAGGTCGGCCAGCAGGTTCTTCCCGGCACAGCGGGCGGCCCCTTCCTGGGGCAGGGCGAGGAAGGTCAGCGCGAGCGCCGCGATACGGAACAGGGAACGCTTGAACATATCCGCAGCCTTGCACAGCAGGCGGGCCCCGGAAAGGCGGCGCGGGACAAAATTTTTGGCGAAAATTTCAGCCACAACCGTTGACAGCCCGGCGGGCCATGCCTAACTCTCGCGGCGTTGGCACTCGCCGGAAGTGAGTGCTAACCGGATTTCTAACTGGAACCTAGGGAGTGTATCCAGATGGCTTTCAAACCGCTTCATGACCGTGTTCTGGTCAAGCGCGTCCAGAGCGACGAAAAGACCAAGGGCGGTCTGATCATCCCCGACAGCGCCAAGGAAAAGCCCGCAGAGGGTGAAGTCGTCTCCTGCGGCGAAGGCGCCCGCAAGGATTCGGGCGAGCTGATCCCCATGACGGTGAAGGCGGGCGACCGCATCCTGTTCGGCAAATGGTCGGGCACCGAAGTGACGCTGGAAGGCGAAGAGCTTCTGATCATGAAGGAAAGCGACATCCTCGGCGTCATCGCCTGAGGTCGGTCTTCCTGATCCGGGGGCCGGCGACGGACCCCATTTTCTGAAATTCAAGACAACTGGAGCAAGCACATGGCTGCCAAGGACGTCAAGTTCGATACCGATGCCCGCGACCGCATGCTGCGCGGCGTGAACATCCTCGCCGATGCCGTGAAAGTGACCCTCGGCCCGAAAGGCCGCAACGTGGTCATCGAGAAGTCGTTCGGTGCCCCGCGCATCACCAAGGACGGCGTTTCCGTCGCCAAGGAAATCGAACTTCAGGACAAGTTCGAGAACATGGGCGCGCAGATGGTGAAAGAAGTCGCCTCGCGCACCAATGACGAGGCCGGCGACGGCACCACCACCGCGACCGTGCTGGCGCAAGCCATCATCAAGGAAGGCCTGAAGGCCGTCGCCGCGGGCATGAACCCGATGGACCTGAAGCGCGGCATCGACATGGCCACCGCCAAGGTCGTCGAGACCATCAAGGGCGCCGCGCGTCCGGTGAAGGACTCGGACGAAGTTGCCCAGGTCGGCACCATCTCGGCCAACGGCGAAGCCCAGATCGGCCGCTTCATCGCTGACGCGATGCAGAAGGTCGGCAACGAGGGTGTCATCACCGTCGAAGAAAACAAGGGCATGGACACCGAAGTCGAAGTCGTCGAAGGCATGCAGTTCGACCGCGGCTACCTGTCGCCCTATTTCGTCACCAACCCCGACAAGATGGTCGCGGAGCTGGAAGACGCGCTGATCCTGCTGCACGAGAAGAAACTCTCGTCGCTGCAACCGATGGTCCCGCTGCTGGAAGCGGTGATCCAGTCGCAAAAGCCGCTGATCATCGTGGCCGAAGACGTGGAAGGCGAGGCTCTGGCCACGCTCGTCGTCAACAAGCTGCGTGGCGGCCTGAAGATCGCTGCCGTGAAAGCTCCGGGCTTCGGTGATCGTCGCAAGGCCATGCTGCAGGACATCGCCATCCTGACCGGCGGTCAAGTGATCTCGGATGACCTCGGCATGAAGCTTGAGAATGTCACCATCGACATGCTCGGCAAGGCGAAGAAAGTCTCGATCAACAAGGACAACACCACCATCGTCGATGGCGCCGGTGACAAGGCCGAGATCGAGGCCCGCGTGGCCCAGATCCGCACCCAGATCGAAGAAACCACCAGCGATTACGACCGTGAGAAGCTGCAAGAGCGCGTGGCCAAACTGGCTGGCGGCGTTGCGGTGATCCGCGTCGGTGGTTCGACCGAGATCGAAGTGAAAGAGCGCAAGGACCGCGTGGATGACGCGCTGAACGCGACCCGTGCCGCCGTTCAGGAAGGCATCGTTGTCGGCGGTGGCGTGGCGCTGGTTCAGGCTGGCAAATCGCTGGACGGCCTCACCGGCCAGAACAGCGACCAGAACGCCGGTATTGCGATCGTCAAGCGCGCGCTGGAAGCGCCGCTGCGCCAGATCGCCGAAAACGCGGGCGTCGATGGCGCCGTGGTGGCCGGCAAGGTGCGCGAGTCGGTTGACAAGAACTTCGGCTTCAACGCCCAGACCGAAGAATATGGCGACATGTTCACCTTCGGTGTGATCGACCCGGCCAAGGTGACCCGCACCGCACTGGAAGATGCGGCCTCGGTTGCCTCGCTGCTGATCACCACCGAAGCCATGATCGCCGACAAGCCCGCCGACAAGTCGGCTCCGGCGATGCCGGGCGGCATGGGCGGCATGGACGGCATGATGTAATCTGCCGGACCATCGGTTCAGGGAAGGGCGCCTCTCGGGGCGCCCTTTTCCTTTTGGGAACCCTTGCAAGGCAGGTGTCAGGCCCGCAGATGCCGGCTGTCCGGCGAAAGCCAATCCGGCCGCTCCCCGGTCGTGATCAGTGTGTTCATCGCCTCCAGCGGGGCAATGCGATGAGGGGATGTGGCGTCAAGCTTGTCAGGCGTCGCAAGCACCACAACCTCGGCCGCTGCGCGCAGAATGCGGGCCTTCAGCCGGGCCTCCTCGGGGTGGCCGGTGGTCAGGCCGGTCTCGGGGTGAAGGCCTGTCACCCCCAGAAATGCAATGTCCGCGCGCAGATTTCCGTAGGCCTCGGCCGCCTCCACCCCGGTCGCCACCATCGACAGACGCAGGATCGGCCCACCGATCAGCAGGATCTCGATCCATGGAAAAGGCTCCAGCGCCGCCGCGATGGCGGGGGCATGGGTGACGACGGTGCAGGCCAGCCCCGGCGGCAGCGCCGCCACCAGCGCCAGATGCGTGGTGCCCCCGTCAAGGATCACGATCTGCCCCGGCCGGATCAGCGCCGCCGCACGGCGCCCAAGTGCCGCTTTGGCCTGTGGGTGCAGGCTGCGGCGCACGGCAACCGGCGCATGGGTCGGCGATAGCGGCAGCGCACCGCCATGCACCCGCAACAGCCGCCCTTCGGCAGCCAGATCCCGCAGATCGCGGCGGATGGTATCTTCCGACACCCGCAGCTCGACGGCCAGATCCGTAGCCATCAGACGCCCATCCCGCGCAAGGCGGTCAAGCAGCAAGGCTTTACGGGTGCTGGTCAGCATGTCTGGAATCCTTGATATTGCACGAATCAGCATAAACGTGCAAAAACTGCCAGACAAGCACGGAGATGCCCATGTTGATCCTCATCGCTGGCCCTTATCGTAGCGGAACGCAGGATGATCCTGCGCGGATGGCAGCGAACCTGGCCCGGATGGAAGCCGCAGCCTGGCCGCTGTTTGAAAAGGGCCATGTGCCGATGATCGGGGAATGGGTTGCCTTGCCCGTGCTGCGCGGGGCAGGGGGCGATGTTGTTGGCGGGCCACTTTATACAAGCGTCATGTATCCGACCGCGCATCGCCTGCTGGATATATGCGACGGGGTGCTGCGCCTGCCCGGCGCCTCGACCGGCGCTGATGAAGATGTGCGCCGCGCCATGGCACGCGGCATTCCGGTCTGGCTCCGGCTGGAGGATGTGCCCGCGGCGTGACCCGGACCTTGGACCTTGGCAGGGATTGAGGTTGCGCGTGGCAGCGCCTAGCCTCACGCAATGCACCTGTTGCTCCTCACTCTGTTGACGCTTTGCGCCTTCGCGGCGAATTCACTGCTGAACCGCGCCGCTCTGGCCGGGGGCGTGGCCGATCCGCTGGCCTTTGCCGCCATCCGCGTCGGGGCCGGGGCGGTCATGCTTCTGGTTTTGTTGCGATTGCGGGGCAAATCCCTCATTCCGGCCAAACCCGTTCCGGTGCTGGCCCTGACCGTCTATATGCTGGGATTCTCGCTGGCTTATCTGGAGCTTGAGGCCGGAACCGGCGCCCTGATCCTGTTCGGCGGGGTCCAGATCACCATGTTTGCAGGGGCTGTTCTTGCGAAAGAAGCCATTCCGGTTCGACGCAGCCTTGGTGCGGCGCTGGCCTTTGCCGGGCTGGTCTGGCTGATGCTGCCCGCTGCCGGGGCAGTGCCGTCGCTACGGGCAGCGGCGCTGATGCTGATCGCGGCAATCGGATGGGGGATCTATTCGCTCGCGGGCCGCCGTGCCGCCGATCCGCTGGCCGCCACGGCCACGAATTTCGTCTGGAGCCTGCCTCTGGTCGGACTGCCGCTGCTCTGGCCCGGCGCCACAATGCCCGGCACAGAGGGCTGGATTCTCGCCTTGGCTTCCGGTGCCATCACCTCCGGTCTCGGCTATGCGCTCTGGTATGCGCTGGTGCCGCAACTGGGGGCGGGACGCGCCGCCGTAGCCCAGATGGCCGTGCCGGTCATAGCCTTGCTGGGCGGCGTGGCCTTGCTTGGCGAAATCCCCGGCCTTCCCGCACTGGGCGCCTCTGCGGTGGTGCTGGCCGGGGTCGCCCTCGCAACTCTGCGGCGCCGCTGACCCAAGACCCTTTGCTTCTTGCAAAAATACTCATGTAACGTCGCCGCAGCCACGCGGCAGGGCAAGCAGGCCGCCACACCCGCAGGCCATGGCAATGCCGGGCGCGGGGGCTCGATGCCCCCAAGACCGGCGCCCCTTAGCCCTTGATCCGGTTCACATGGCCCATCTTGCGGCCAGGCCGCGCCTCGGCCTTGCCGTAAAGGTGCAGCGCCGCATTGCGTTCGCCCGCGATCTGCGGCACGCGCAGCACGTCGTCGCCGATCAGGTTTTCCATCACCACATCGGCATAACGGTTGCCATCGCCCAGTGGCCAGCCTGCGACTGCGCGAATATGCTGCTCGAACTGGTCCACCGCGCAGCCGTTCTGCGTCCAGTGGCCCGAGTTATGCACGCGGGGCGCGATCTCGTTCACCAAAAGGCCCTGCGGTGTCACGAAAAGCTCCACCCCCATCACCCCGACATAGTCCAGCGCGTTGAGGATGCGGGCCGCGATCAGCACCGCATCGGCGCGCTGCGCGGCGCTCAGCCGGGCGGGCACGGTGGTGGTGTGCAGGATACCGTCGCGGTGCACATTCTCGCCGGGGTCATAGCAGGCCACCGCCCCGTCAAGCCCGCGCGCAGCGATGACCGAGACCTCGTGGCTGAAATTCACGAACCCCTCCAGCACCGCCGCCGCGCCGCCCATGGTGGCAAAGGCCGCTTCGGCATCGTCCGCCGTGCGGAGCCGCGCCTGCCCCTTGCCGTCATAACCCAGCCGTGTGGTCTTCAGAATGGCAGGCGCCCCGATGCGCTCCAGCGCGGCGCGCAGATCGTCAAGGCTGTTCACCGCGGCATAGGGCGCGACATTCAGCCCGAGTCCGGTCAGGAAGTCCTTCTCGGCAATCCGATCCTGGCTGACGGCCAGCGCGCGGCGGTTCGGGCGGATCGGCTTCGCCGCCTCCAGCAAATCCAGTGCGGCGGTGGGGATATTCTCGAACTCATAGGTGATGACATCGACCGAGGCCGCAAAGGCCGCCAGCGCCGCCGCATCTTCATACCCTGCCGTCGTCACCCGGTCCGCCACATGGGCAGCAGGCGGGTTGGCGGCAGGTTCGAACACATGGCTGCGGAACCCCAGCCGGGCCGCCGCGACGGAAAGCATCCGGCCAAGCTGGCCACCGCCCAGAATGCCGATGGTGGCGCCTTGGGGAAGAGGAGTGGTCATGCGGTCACCAGCCCCTGACAGCCCGAGGCGCGGCCCCCGGCGGGGTTATTCGTCAACGGGTTCGTCAGGGATCGAGGCAGACAGCGCGTCGCGCCAGGCTTCCAGCCGTGCCGCAAGGTCCGCGTCATGCAGTGCGAGGATGCCCGCCGCCATCAGCCCGGCATTGGCCGCACCTGCCGCACCGATGGCCATGGTCGCCACCGGGAAGCCCTTGGGCATCTGCACGATGGAATAAAGGCTGTCCACGCCCGACAGCGCGCGGGTCTGCACCGGCACGCCGATCACCGGCACGCGGGTTTTCGACGCCATCATGCCCGGCAGATGCGCGGCGCCGCCGGCGCCCGCAATAATCACTTTCAACCCGCGCTCCGCAGCGGTCTTGCCATAGCTCCACAGCCGGTCGGGGGTGCGATGGGCCGAGACGATCTTCGCCTCGTAAGGGATGCCCAGCTCATCCAGAATGGCCGCCGCTTCGCGCATTGTCGGCCAGTCGGACTGGCTGCCCATGATGATTCCGACTTCGACGGCCATCCGCATCCCCCTTTGTTTGCAGGGGCTTTAGCGCGCGGCACCCCAAGGGGCAAGTGCCGATGCCGGTCAGGCGATGATGTCGGGGATCAGCTGGTCCTCGATCTTCACGATCTGGTCCTTCAGGGCCAGTTTCTGCTTTTTCAGCCGCCGCAGCGTCAACTGATCGGGGCGGCCCGTCGCCTCCAGCGCGCCGATGGCCTCGTCCAGATCGCGGTGTTCACGCCGCAGCACCTCAAGCTTGATGCGCAGCATCTCGTCGAGGTTGAGTTCCATAGAGGCGTTCATGGCAATCCTGGCGTCGCTCTGTTGTCTGAGTCGTTGGCTTCGGGTTTGAGAAGTATAGTCTTTTTCATGTCTTTGGGGAAGAAAACTGCGCCGGCCCAACCTTGGTGCACGGGGTTGCGCAGGGGGCGATGGCGCCCCATATTCAGCTCAGGGCCGGATGCCCGCAGGGGTCCGGCGCGATATGTCGCTTCAGTCAAGGGCAAGTCGATGACCAAGATCAGTTTCGGATCGCACCCCTATCTGCTGGGCTTTGAACAGCTTGAACGGCTGGTCGAACGCACCGCGAAGGGCTCGGGCGAGGGCTATCCGCCATTCAATATCGAGGCGGTGTCGGAAAATGCCTATCGCATCACGCTGGCCGTGGCGGGCTTCCGCGAGGAAGAGCTTTCAATCACAGTCGAGGACCGTCAGTTGGTCATTCGTGGCCGCCAGTCTGACGACGAGGGCGAACGGGTGTTCCTGCATCGCGGTATCGCCAGCCGCGCCTTCCAGCGCAGCTTCGTGCTGGCCGACGGGGTCGAGGTTTCGGGGGCTCATATGGAGCACGGTCTTCTGCACATCGACCTGCGCCGAATCGTTCCCGATACCGTGGTGCAGACCATCCCGATCCGCACTTCCCGCAGCGCCGCCGAGGCGCCGGTAAAGCGGATCGAGGCAAAGTGAAAGGAGACGGATCATGGATGTGAAAGTCGATTTTTTCCCCGAAAGCGCGGATCGCATCGTCTATGTGCGTCCCGTTGCGGTGGCTGACCTGCCCGAGGAAATCCGCAATCAGGCCGACGGGATCGCCGTGCTTTACGCCGTGCACCGTCCCGATGGTGAAAGGCTTGCCCTGGTGCGCGACCGGGCGCTGGCCTTCGCGCTGGCGCGGCAGAACGATCTGGCCCCCGTCAGCGCGCATTGAGGAGCCGCCCGTGCGCGGGCGGTTTCGGCTCAGGGGCTTTCAGGGCCAGATGCCGAAAGTCTTGCGCAGATATTCTGCGCAGACCCGGTTTGCCCCGGCCCTGTCCATTCCGTTTTCATTGTGATGCAGCAAAGGCTCGATCAGCCGGGTTTCGGTAACCATGTCGCCGCGGCGGCAGCCGGACCCCACCCAGATCTTGCGTCCGGTGAGCTCCAGCATGCCTGACAGCCAGATATCATCGACCAAGCGGGCGGCGGGGGGCATCTCGAACACACGTTCGTCCAGCCAGTCCGACCGGATCATTGCCCCGGCGAAGCCGCAGAGCAGGCTGGCATAGCCCGGCTCACGCACCACATCCAGTGGCCGCCCGTCCGGCCCGCGTCGGGCGCGTCCGTCGGCCAGTTCATCCTCGGTCGGCGGGCCCAGAACCACATGCGGTGCGGGGGGCGTGCTGCGCTTCAGTCCGGTCTGGCGAAACAGGTTGGTGCCGAATTCCGCCAGCGCGTCCAGCGGTCGTTCCCGCCGCATCGCTGCGAAACGCGCAGTCCAGTCGGGATCATACCTGGCGTCATCGTCGCAGAACAGCAGATCGACAGGCGCGGTCCGGTGACGGCAGATGGCGGGCAGAACCTTGGTGGCAGGGCCCCAATCCTCGTCATGATCCACGACGGTCACCCAGTCCGGCAGGGCCGGAAGGGCGGGGCGGGTGCCGGGAAAGCGGCGATAGCGGCGCGGCAGATGCAACTCGACCGCGCGCGGGCGATGACGCTGTGCGCCGATGGCATCGAATACCTTGCCCAGATGTCCATAGCGCGGCGGGATACTGGTCAGGGTCACGATCATGGGCGGGCACTTGCGGCAGGCTGAGAGGAGGATAGAGCGGGATGCGACACTTGCGCCGCATCCCCAATGAATCAGCCAGATCGCGCTGCCGCAACCCCTGTTTCAATCCGCCGGGGTCTGTTGCCCGATAAAAGGCATCAGTGCCCGGCCAGCCAGCGTTCTGCATCCAGCGCCGCCATGCAGCCCATCCCCGCGCTGGTTACAGCCTGCCGGTAAACATGGTCTGTCAGGTCGCCCGCAGCGAAAACACCGGGAATCGAGGTGCGGGTGGAACCCGGCTCGACCTTCACATAGCCGCCGTTGTGCAACTCCAGCTGGTCTTTCACCAGTTCCGACGCCGGGGCATGGCCGATGGCCACGAAGAAGCCCGCGCAGGGCACATCGGTCATCTCGCCGGTCTGCACGTTTCGGGCGCGGACGGCTGTCACGCCCAGCGGTGTTTCGGTGCCCAGAACTTCGGTCACCTCGTGGTTCCACAGCAGTTCGAGCTTCGGGTTCTTGAACAGCCGCTCTTGCAGAATCTTTTCGGCGCGCAGGGAATCGCGGCGGTGGATCAGCGTGACCTTGCTGGCGAAATTGGTCAGAAACAGCGCCTCTTCCACGGCGGTATTGCCGCCGCCGATCACCACGACCTCTTTCCCGCGATAGAAGAAGCCGTCGCAGGTGGCGCAGGCAGAGACGCCGAACCCCTTGAATTTCTCCTCGCTCGGCAGACCCAGCCATTTGGCCTGCGCGCCGGTTGCCAGAATCACCGCATCGGCGGTGAAGGTGGTGCCGCTGTCGGCCTGTGCCACAAAGGGTCGCTGCGACAGATCAAGGCTTGAGATATAATCGCTGACGATCTCTGCCCCCATGGCGCGGGCATGGCTTTCCATGCGGACCATCAGGTCCGGTCCCTGAACCTCGGTATCGCCGGGCCAGTTTTCCACCTCGGTGGTGATTGTCAGTTGCCCGCCGGGCTGAAGGCCCTGAACCAGAACCGGCTCCAGCATGGCGCGCGCGGCATAGACGGCTGCGGTGTACCCTGCCGGGCCGGAACCGATGATCAGGAGGCGGGTGTGCCGGGAGTCGCTCATGGAAACCTCGTTGAAAGCTTTGCTTCTCATATAAGGGCGGCAGGGCAGGGTGGCAAACCCGGCGGCGCCGGGCGGCAGATCGAATTTCTGTCATCGGGCGAAATAATATTGCGCCTGAGGCCGCAAAATCCTAATGTCCGCGCAAAACGTCGGGCCACCTGCTACAAGGGCCCGCGCAGCAAGGATATCTTTACATGGCCGGCTCCAAACTGGACCCAATCGACCGTCACATTCTGGCTGAGCTTCAGGCTGACGGGCGGATGACCAATGTCGAGCTTGCCAAACGGGTGGGCATATCGGCGCCGCCCTGCCTGCGCCGGGTGCGGACGCTGGAGGAATCGGGCTATATCAAAGGCTACCACGCCGATGTCGATGCGCGCGAACTTGGGTTCGAGGTGCAGGTTTTCGCAATGGTGCGGCTGCAAAGCCAGGCCGAGGCCGACCTCAGCGCCTTCGAGGCGCGCTGCCGGGCCTGGCCGCTGGTGCGCGAGTGCCATATGCTGAACGGCGAGATCGACTTCATCCTGAAATGTGTCGCGCCCGATCTTTCGACTTTCCAGAGTTTCCTGACAGCGGAACTGACCGCCGCCGACAATGTGGCCAGCGTGAAGACCAGCCTCGTGATCCGCTGCGCCAAGGATGAACCGGGGCTTCCCTTCGACGTTCTGGAAGCGCGGCTGAGCAAGACCGCCTGATCGGTTTCTTTCCCGAAGTCTGGTTAAATCATCCTCAACCGGAACATCCGGCCTGACGAGCATGCGGGCCGAATGTTCCGGCCGACAGGTGGCAGCCGAAAACACACAGGCGGCCCCTTATCGCTGCGCAGAGGTTCGCAGCGGGGCCGCCCGCACTGAGCTACACAACCTGTTGCGGATGGCGGGGAGCCAAATTGGGGCAAGGACTTACCGCGCCACCATCCGTTCTCGAGGACTGTGGCAAAGGTGGCTGAAATCTGGCGTCTTGTCAAAGTCCTAGCGATTTTGTGGCGACAGCGGCGGAAATGTGGCTGGTCATACGGCCATTGTTTCTTGGTTTGCGGATAAAGACAGATGCGCTGTCGAAATCTTTCCCCTTGAACGATCATTTCACCGCGAATCACGCAACGCGAAAGGCCGCATCCCCAGGGACGCGGCCTTTTCGGTCAGTGTCGGGCTGCGCCTGTGGCGCGGCAGGAAACGGGGTCAGCGGGCAGCCTGGGCGCGCGCAGGCTGGGCCACGGCTTTCAGCGCCTGGGGTTTGCGTCGCGCACCACGCTGCCAGGGCATTGCGGGTTGGGTGTTTTCCGAAGCGGCGATCACCGATTTCAGCCAGCGGCGTTCTTTCTTCATGTCCTGCTCCTGCATCCTGCATCTGCCCGGTCCTGCGGGCTTTCCATGCTCAGAAAATGCCGGGGATTTGCGGCAGGCTTGCGGGGGGATTGTGGCAATCCGTCAAATTAGACAGATTTTTCCGAGGCCGGATCGGCCGCTGAATGGGCCTTGTTTTCCACGTTTCGGAAACGATATGGCGTGATTGTTTCGCAAATTGCGGCAAATCGCGGGCAGACCTGCCGCAATCACAACCGGATGCAGGAGATCAGCCGCCCGTAATCGGCCTCGCCGCGATGGGTGGTGCGGCGATAGGAATAGAATCGCTCGGCATCGGCATAGGTGCAATGGCGCGTCCATTCGGCCTCGCCCACGCCCGCCGCGCGCAGGCGCCACAACGCATAGCCCGGCAGGTTGAACAATGCGCGGTCGCCCTTGCCATTGGCGAAGAAGCGGGCGGTTTCGCGATCTTCGTCAATGAAGGCTTCGACAAATTCGGGGCCGACCTCATAGGCGGCCTGGCTGATCGTCGGCCCGATCACGGCGCGGATGCGCGCGCGATCAGCCCCAAGGGCCTCCATCGCTTCCAGCGTCGCCTCCAGCACGCCTTCTTTGGTGCCGCGCCAACCGGCATGGGCGGCGCCGATCACCTGTGCCGTCGCGTCGGCAAACAGCACAGGCTGGCAATCGGCGGTCAACACACCCAGCACCAGCCCCGGAACCCGCGTCACCATGGCATCGGCCTGTGGCGGGGGGCCCGCCTGCGGGCCGGTCACGGTGATCACATCGGCGGAGTGCACCTGATGCACACTGACAAGCGCCGCAGCCTCCACCCCCATGGCCTGTGCGACGCGGCCACGGTTGATCGCAACCGCCTCGGCCAGATCGGAAGAGCCGCTGCCGCAGTTCAGCCCGGCAAAGATGCCGGAAGAGGCCCCGCCCTTGCGTGTGAAAAAGCCGTGCCGGACGGGGGCGAGAGTCTGGGAGGTGATGATTTCGATCATGGTTTGTCTCGGGGCGGTTCCGCCGGAAAGCCCGGCGGCGGTGCGGTGCCGGGGCGATGCAGGGCCAGCGCCTTGAACAGCGTTCCCATTTCTTCGGGATCGGTCAAGCGCCGAGTTGCCGCCAGATGCGACTGAAGCGCCGCACCGTCCAGCCTTTGGGCCAAAGCGGCCGCGCGTGCCTCGATCCCCAGCGCGCCCAGCAGCGCCCCCTGCGTGGTATAGGCGGCCGGGCAGGGCGTCGCTTGGGCCAATGCGGCAAAATCGACATGCGCGGTCAGATCGGCGGCGCCGGGGGCGGCCAGCGGATCGGTGAAGGCGTGGTTGCGGAGCGCCTGAAACGTATCGCCGCGCGACTGCCAGCCGCCATAATCGAGGATCAGCGCCACCCCGCCGTGCTGCGTGATGCGTGCGCCGAGGGGTGCCATCACCGGCAGGGCGGCGGGACAGATTTCCACTACCTCGCCCGGCGCCGTGTCGGCCAGCCGGTGATCCAGCGCGGCAATCGGCAGGGCCGGGCCGCGCGCCAGAGACAAGGCGCCGTCGCGCAAGGTGACGACGGTTTCCTCCCAGCCGGTCGCGGCCCGTGTGAATTGCCGGATCGGCAGGGCGTCGAAGAATTCATTCGCCAGCAGGAACAGCGGTGCCTCGGGCAGATCGTTCGCGCTGTCCAGCCATGTGACCGGATGTGCGCCCAACGTGGCGTGCTGGCGGGCACGCAGGGCGGGCGAGGCCTCGACCAGCGTGATCTGTGCGGCCCCATGAAAGCCCGGCACCCGCGCGGTGGCGCGCAATACATCGGCCATCAGCGTGCCACGTCCGGGGCCAAGCTCGGCCAGCGTGAAAGGCGCAGGCGCGCCAAGGTCAAGCCAGCTTTGGGCGAGGCACAGCCCCAGAAGCTCGCCGAACATCTGGCTGATTTCCGGCGCGGTGATGAAATCACCCGTCTGCCCGAAAGGCTCATGCGTCGTGTAATAGCCGTGATCGGGGTGCAGCAGACATTCGCCCATGTATTCCGCCAGCGTCATCGGCCCTGCGGCGGCGATACGGGCGCGCAGGATCGGCTTAAGCGGAGTCATCGGCGCTCCGACGGGCATTAACGATAAAGTAAGCTCCTGCGAGGATCATGGGCAGGGACAGCAACTGACCGGCCGTCAAACCGTAACCGCCAAGATGGAGGTAAAGACCCAGAGGATTGTCAGGTGTCACGAATTGGGCATCGGGCTGGCGCACGAATTCCACCAGAAACCGTGCAAGACCATAGCCTGCGATGAAGGTGCCCGCGATCAGACCGGGGCGACGGAAGGCGCTGGCGGCGCGGAACGCCATCCACAGCAGCAGCGCGCCAAGGATCAGCCCCTCCATCCCCGCTTCGTAAAGCTGGCTGGGGTGGCGGATGCAGGGCATGTCCAGCGTGGCGCAGGATTGTGCGGCTTCACCGGGGAAGGCCACGCCCCAGGGCAGGGTGGTCGGGCGCCCCCAAAGCTCGGCATTGACGAAATTCGCCAACCGTCCGAGCAACAGGCCCGGCGGGGTGGCCAGTGCCAGCAGATCGGCAGTGGTCAGCATCGGGATACCTTCGCGCCGACAGAACAGCGCCGCCGCAACGATGACGCCCAGAAAACCGCCGTGGAAGGACATGCCGCCTTCCCAGACCCGCAGAATCTGCGCGGGATGTTCAAGGTAGAAGCCGGGTTGATAGAACAGCACATAGCCCAGCCGCCCGCCCAGAACGACGCCGAGGATGATCCAGGTCAGCAGCCGATCAAGCTGTTCCCCTGTCATCGGCGGATTGCCGGACCAGAAGCGCGGTGTGGTCAGCACTCGAAGCACCAGACGCCAGCCAATCAGCAGACCGGCGATATAGGCCAATGCATACCAGCGCAGCGCGAAGGTGACCCCGAACAGATCGACCGAGAACACGTCGGGCGACAGGTCGGGGAAGGGGATGTAGCTCATTCCGGCCTCCGTGACCCCGGTTCGGGTGGGGCCTTTCGCTTGTGTTGCGGGGCTGCGGCATTGTCAACCGCAGCCGTCCCGGCCCTTGATGCGCCGGGCGACAGGCCGCATATAGGGCCGAAGAACAGGAGTAGCCCGATGCAGACGCGCAGCAAGTTTCTGGACGACATGTCGCAGCTGATGACCAATGCCATGGGTGTGGCCCAGGGCGCGAAGACCGAGGCCGAGACGGCGATGAAAAGCCTGATGGATCGCTGGATGGCCGACCGCGATTTCGTCAGCCGCGAGGAATTCGACGCCGTGCGCGCCATGGCGCAGAAGGCGCGCGAGGAAAACGAGGCGCTTTCGGCCCGGATCGCGGCGCTGGAAGCGAAGCTGAAGTAAGCGGCTGTTTTCGGGGTTGCGAAACGCCCCGGCCCGGTGCTAATCGGGCAGCAGAGCGGCGGGTATGGTGTAGTGGTAGCGCCTCAGCCTTCCAAGCTGATGGGGCGGGTTCGATTCCCGCTACCCGCTCCAGTTTTCCTGAAACTTCAGTGTGTCTGACAGTAGCTCTGCGCGCTTTCAGCGTAATCAAAAAGGCCGGGGATGCCCCGGCCTTGTCTGTTCCTGAACCCGCTTCGACCCGGATCAGAGATTGTCGGCCTGCGGCATGCCGAGGACGTGGAAGCCACCGTCCACGCGCACCACCTCGCCGGTGGTGAAGGCGCCGTAGTCGGAGCACAGCCAGACCGCCGTGCCGCCAACAGCCTCCAGCGTCGCATTCGACCGCAGCGGTGCGTTCTGTTCGGTGTGCCGGTAGGTCGCGCGGGCGCCCCCGATGGCCGCACCCGCCAGCGTCTTCATCGGGCCGGGCGAAATCGCGTTGACGCGGATCTTCTGCGGGCCAAGATCGTTCGCCAGATAGCGCGTGGCGCTTTCCAGCGCGGCCTTGGCCACGCCCATCACGTTGTAATTCGGCGTGACGCGGTTCGATCCCTGGAAGGTCAGGGTGATCAGGCTGCCACCTTCCGGCATCATCTCGGCCGCGCGGCGGCTGACGTCGATGAAGGAAAAGCACGAAATATCAAGCGAGTGCTTGAAGTTTCCACGGCTGGTATTGATGAACCGGCCCGTCAGCTCGTTCTTGTCGGAGAAGGCGATGGCGTGGACGAGGAAATCCATCGTGCCCCAGCGATCCTTCAGCGCGCCGAAGCAGGCATCGAGGCTTTCATCGTTGGTCACATCGACATCCACAAGGAAATCGCTGCCGACCGAGGCCGCCAGCGGCTCCACCCGCTTGCCGAAGGCTTCACCCTGATAGGAAAACGCCAGTTCCGCGCCCTCGTCGGCCAGCGCCTTGGCGATGCCCCATGCGATCGAGCGTTCGTTGGCGACGCCCATGACAAGCCCGCGCTTGCCTTTCATCAGATCCGCCATGCCGGCTCTCCCTGAAACGGGGGCGTTCAGCCCCGGTATTTGCTCATGACCAGCGTGGCATTGGTGCCGCCGAAGCCAAAGCTGTTGGACAGCACGGAATCCAGCTCCACCCCCTCGCGGTAGGTGGTGACGATTTCCTCGGGCTTCAGTTCGGGATCAAGCTGGGTGACATTGGCCGAAGCGGTGATGAAATCCCCGTTCAGCATCAGCAGCGAATAGATCGCCTCATGCACCCCGGTCGCGCCCAGGCTGTGCCCGGTCAGCGATTTGGTGGAGGAGATCGGCGGCACATTGCCATCGCCAAAGACGCGGCGGACGGCCTTCACCTCTGTCACGTCGCCCGCAGGGGTCGAGGTGCCGTGGGCGTTGATATAGTCGATCTTGCGGCCTTCCGGCAGGGTGGCGACCGCAAGCCGCATCGACCGTTCGCCGCCCTCGCCCGAGGGGGCCACCATGTCGTGACCGTCAGAGGTGGCGCCGTAGCCGGTGACCTCGGCATAGATCTTCGCACCGCGCGCAAGAGCGTGGTTCAGCTCTTCCAGCACCACCACGCCACCGCCGCCGGCGATGACAAAACCGTCGCGGGTGGCATCGAAGGCGCGGCTCGCGGTGGCGGGGCTGTCATTATATTTCGACGACATCGCGCCCATGGCGTCGAACAGGCAGGACAGCGTCCAGTCCAGTTCCTCGCCGCCGCCGGCGAACACGATGTCCTGCTTGCCCATCTGGATCAGTTCGACGCCGTTGCCGATGCAATGGGCCGAAGTCGAACAGGCCGAGGTGATCGAATAGTTCACGCCCTTGATCTTGAAGGGCGTCGCAAGGCAGGCGGAATTCGTGCTGCTCATGCAGCGGGTCACCATGAAGGGGCCCATGCGCTTGGGCGCGCCCTTTTCGATGACAATCTGATGCGCCTGAAAGAAGTTCGAGGTCGAGGGCCCGCCCGATCCGACGATGATGCCGGTGCGTTCGTTCGACACGTCGCCCGGCTCCAGCCCGCTGTCGGCCACCGCCTGGTTCATGGCGATGAAGTTATAGGCGGCACCCGGCCCCATGAAGCGCAGGTCGCGCTTGTCGATATGGTCTTCCAGCACGATCTGCGGCATGCCGTGGACCTGGCTGCGGAAGCCGTGTTCGGCATATTCGGGCGAGAAGACGATGCCGGATTTCCCGGCGCGCAGGCTGGCTTCCACCTCGGCGGCAGTGTTGCCGATGGGCGAGACGATACCGATGCCGGTGATGACGACGCGACGCATGGTGTTCATTCCTTCCGGGATCAGGAGGCCGAGAGGGCGACCTTCATGTCGGTGACTTGATAGATGACCTCGCCATCGGCTTCGACGATGCCGTTGGCCACGCCCATGGTCAGGCGGCGGGTCTGGAGGGCCTTGGTGAAATCGACCTTGTAGGTCAGCAGCTTGCGGTCGGGCCGCACCATGCCGGTAAGCTTCACCTCGCCCACGCCCAGCGCATAGCCGCGCCCCTGCCAACCGCGCCAGCCAAGGTTGAAGCCGGTCAGCTGCCACAGCCCGTCAAGGCCAAGGCAGCCGGGCATGATCGGGTTGCCGGGGAAATGGCAGTCGAAGAACCACAGGTCGGGGGTGATGTCGAATTCGGCGACCACATGGCCCTTGCCATGTTCGCCGCGATCTTCGGAAATGTCGGTGATGCGGTCCATCATCAGCATGGGCGGCGCCGGAAGCTGCGCATTGCCCGGACCGAACAACTCGCCCCGTGCGCATTTCAGCAGATCGTCCTTGGTGAAGCTTGTCGGAAATGCCGCCATCTGGCCCTTTTCTCCCTTTATCCTTGGTCCCCTCTATCACCCCGGTCTTGGCCGTGGCAAGGGTGGCGGGCGGTGTGGCCGCGCGTGGCGGGGCATTGTCGCCGGGCGGGCATGGCTGGGCGGCAATTACGGGCAACGGGGCAGGGTGAAGGCAAATGCGCGGCTATCGGATGTTTCTGGCCGCTTCCGGGCTGGCCAATCTTGCGGATGGCGTGGCAACGGTTGCCTGGCTCTGGGTGGCGACGCTGCTGACGCGGGATGCGGCGCTGATCGCTTTGGTGCCGGTGGCGCTGCGGCTGCCCTGGCTGCTGTTTGCGCTGCCCGCCGGGATCGTAGCCGACCGGATGGACCGGCGGCGGCTGATCGTGACGATGGACGGCTTACGCGCGGCGGGGTTCGGTGCGGCGGCGCTGGCGCTTTGGGTGGCCTCGCCTTTGCCTGCGGCCCCCGCCAGCGGGGTCAGTTCGGTGCCTCTGTTCGTGGCGCTGTGTCTTTCGGCGCTGACCGTGGGTGTGGCCGAGGTCTTTCGTGACAATGCGGCGCAATCCTTCCTGCCCGCCCTTGTTGCCTCGGAAGGGCTGGAACGCGCCAATGCCCGGCTCTGGCTGGTGGAAAGCGTGGGGAATGCGCTGGTCGGCCCCGCGCTGGGGGCGGCGGCGCTGGGTCTGGCGCTGGCGCTGCCTTTTGCCGGCAATGCGCTGGCCTACGGGCTGGCCGGATTGATGATCGCGGGCATCGCCGGGGTGCAGGCGCCCCCGCGCGCCACGGCCTCGCGCAACTGGCGGCGCGAACTGGTCGAGGGCTGGGCCTTCCTGCGCGCCTCGCCGCTGCTGCGGATGCTGGCGGTGGCGACCGGGTTCTGGAACATGTTCGACAGCATGGTGATGTTCGCGCTGGTGCTGCTGGCGCAGGAAAAGCTCGGCCTGCCTGCCGGGCAATATGGCATGGTGCTGGCGGCGGCGGCGCTGGGGGGCATTGCCTCGGGGCTGGTGGGGGACCGGGTGGTCCGTGCCATGGGGGCGGTGCGGCTGATGCGGGTGGCGATGTTCTCTGGCGCGCCCTGTTTCGCCGCCATGGCGCTGGCGCCCGGCCCGGTGACGGTGGGGCTGGCGCTGGGCATGGCCTGGTTCTGGGGGCTGAACTGGAACATCGTCTCGGTCTCGACCCGGCAGCGGCTGGTGCCCGATGCGATCCGGGGCCGGGTGAACAGCCTTTACCGGCTGATGGCCTGGGGGATGATGCCGGTGGGCTCGGTCCTTGCCGGGCAGGTGATCGGGCTGTCCGAGGGGCCAATGGGCCGCATCGCCGCGCTGGAGGCGCCGCTCTGGATTGCGGCGCTTGGAACGCTGCTGCTGACGGCGCTTGTCTGGCGCCCGCTGGGCACCTATCTGCCGCAGGTGTTGTTGCAGAGGTAACAAAAACGGGGAATGGGTTTGAAATCCCCGGCCCGCGCGCTTAGACTGCAATGATCCTTGGCACCGGAAAGCAAGATGACCGAGACCGCTGACGACATGGTGATGGCACGCGCAACCGGCTGGCTGGCGCAGGGCGGCTTGCGGCCGACCCGGCAGCGGCTGGCGCTCGCCTCGCTTCTGGTGGGGGATGGCGCGGATCGCCATGTGACCGCCGAAAGCCTCTATGCCGCCTCGATCTCGGGTGAGGAAAAGGTCAGTCTTGCCACTGTCTACAACACGCTGCGCGCCTTCTGCGAGGCGGGGATCATGCAGGAAGTGGTGGTGGACGGGTCGAAAAGCTATTTCGACACAAGGATGGACGATCATCCGCATTTCTACTGGGAAGATGACGGCAGGCTGACCGATGCGCCCGCCGACCAGCTGGAAATCACGCGGCTGCCCGATGCGCCGGAAGGCGCCGAGATCGCGCGGGTCGATGTGGTGATCCGCTTGCGCCGGAGCTGAGCGCGCCGCTACACTGTCCGCAATCGGCTGCGCGCGCGGCCATGTCCTTGTGATTGCGGAGTTTCCGAATGCGTATACGGTCTGTTGTTCTGGCTACCCTGCTGGGGGCGTCGCTTGTCCTGACAGGGCTGTTTGGGTCTGCGCAGGCCGACAGCGCGGGCAGGGGCATCGTCTGGACCGACCGCATCGACCTGCGTCCGCCGGAAGGCATCGGCCGTTATCCGCGACTGGTGAAGCTGCGTCAGGGCGCCCATGCCGGGGATCTGCTGCTGTTCTACCAGACCGCCGAGATGGGCGGCGATTTCTGGATGTATCGCTCCACCGACAACGGCCATAGCTGGGGCACGGCGGTCAAGGTGAACGACGCCAACAAGACCTGGAACTATGCAAGCTGCAACGTGATCGAACTGGCCGATGGCCGGTTGATGATGTCGATGCAGCGGCGCCTGCGCGGGTCCAACCTCGCCAAGGACTATTACATGGATGTGCGCTATTCCTTGGACGGGGGGCAAAGCTGGGGCGCGCCACAGCAGGTGTTTCAGGGGGCCAACTGGGAGGGGCGGCCGATTCAGGTGCCCGCAGATGCCAATGGCGACGGTAACCGCGACATCTATCTGTTCTACACCCAGCGCGCAGTGCCGACCTATGTGGCGGCGGAACATGCCAGCCGGTCCGAGGATTATGGCCGTGCCGTCGCGTGGATCGTGTCTTATGACAATGGCTGGACATGGACGGACCCGAACCCCGAGCGGTTCACCGGCCGCATCGTGCACCGCAACTTCGTGGAACCGCGGGGCGTGACGCAATCGAACAAAAGCGGCGGTGGCATGCCCACGCCCTTCATCCTGCCCGGTCCGCGCATCGCCTTCGTGGCCGAGGAGATCGACAAGGCGGTGTCACCCTATGTGGTGGCCAGCGATCCTGGCGACTGGGGGTGGACGGGCAAGGCGTTTTCCGGGCCGTGGACCAGCGCCGATTACGACGGCTTTCAGGATGACAGGGTTTATCCCGATTCCCCGTCAAATGCCTGGCGGATGAATGACAAGGAATTCGGCGGCGCACCCTATGCCACGGTTCTGGCCGACGGCCGCGTGGTAGTATCGGTGAACACCCGGCATCGCATCAATGTCTGGCTGGGCGACCGCAATGCCCGCAACTTCGCGGAACAGAAGCGCCCCTTCGGCGGCGATGCGGCCTTCTATTCCTTTGTCGAGCCGCTGTCTGACCGGGAAATCCTTGTCGGGGCCGGGCCGGTGGATGGCAGCCAGAGCTTCATCTACCTGCGGCGGGGTTCGATCCGCTGAGTGTTCACGGAACGGGTTTCGCGCGACACAGTTGTGTGAAGATGTGTCACAAAACTCGCAATTGCGACGGATCATGCGCATCTGACGTAAAAAGAGCAGCATCGCCCTGCGACAGGGCCATGTGCTGCCTGGATTTTGCAGCCCCGTGCGGGGGATCACATTCCGCAGGGGCCAAGGGGGTCAGACAATGAGCACCTATACCAATCTTCCCGCACCCAGTCCCGAACAGGGGCTGAACCGCTATCTTCAGGAAATCCGCAAGTTCCCGCTGCTGGAACCTGAAGAGGAATACATGCTGGCCAAAGCCTGGGTGGACCGTCAGGATCCGGCCTCGGCGCACCGGCTGGTCACCAGCCATCTGCGGCTCGCCGCCAAGATCGCCATGGGCTATCGCGGCTATGGCCTGCCGCAGGCCGAGGTGATTTCCGAGGCGAATGTGGGCCTGATGCAGGCGGTCAAACGGTTCGACCCTGAAAAGGGCTTCCGCCTTGCCACCTATGCGATGTGGTGGATCCGCGCGGCCATTCAGGAGTATATCCTGCGGTCGTGGAGCCTTGTGAAACTGGGCACCACCTCGGCGCAGAAGAAGCTGTTCTTCAACCTGCGCAAGGCCAAGGCCAAGCTGGGCGCGCTGGAGGAAGGCGATCTGCGTCCCGAAAATGTGGCCCAGATCGCCAAGGATCTGTCGGTGACCGAGGACGAGGTCATCGCCATGAACCGCCGCCTGTCGGGTTCGGACGCTTCGCTGAATGCCACCGTCGGTTCGGATGGCGACGGCACGACGCAATGGCAGGACTGGCTGGAGGACGAGGACAGCGATCAGGCCGGCGCCTATGAGGAACGTGACGAACTGGATGCGCGGCGGGAGCTTCTGACGCAGGCGATGGCTGTCCTGAACGACCGTGAGAAGGACATCCTCGTCCAGCGCCGCCTGTCAGACGAGCCGGTGACGCTGGAAGACCTGTCTGAAAGCTATGGCGTCAGCCGCGAGCGGATTCGCCAGATCGAGGTGCGCGCCTTTGAAAAGTTGCAGACGCGCATGAAGGAACTGGCCCGTGGCAAGGGCATGCTGATCGACGCCTGACGGGCGCGGCAGGGGCGGCCTTCGGGCCGCCCTTCATCATCTCGGCCAGCATCTGATCCCGCTGGACCGGATTAAATAGTGATGGCAAGATTTCCGCGGCGCTGGTGGGTGCGCTTTTTTCAGGGAATATTCTTGCGATGAACAATCCGAAACAGACACTTATGATCGGCCTGATCGCCGTCGCCATTTCCGGCGCGATGATCCTGTTCGGGTCTGACGGTGCCAGCCCCGCATTGCGGGCGTTGCAATATCTGTTCTGCGGACTGGGCCTTGTCGGTGTGATCGGGGCGGTGGTGCAACTGTCCCGGCGCTGACGGGGCAGGGCGGCGCATCTGCCCGGTTCGGGCGTTGCGCCGCCGGATTCGGCCGGGGCGATGTTGCGGGGGCTTTACATCGCGTCGCTTTTGCCATTCAAAGCGTCGCAAGGCGACTCTGTTCTTCCCACGCGAAGGCCGGGCGTTGCGTGCAGGGGCTGCTGTCATTACCTAGGCGCAAACGATCAAGGACCGGAACCCATGTCGATGCCCTCGGAAATGCTCAAGACCTTCCTCAAGCCGATGCACCCGGAGGGCTATAAATTCGTCGCGGCCTTTGCCGTGGTGACGCTGGTGCTGTTCTGGATCTGGGAACCGCTTGGCTGGATCGGCACGGGCCTGACTGTCTGGTGCTACTATTTCTTCCGCGACCCCAAACGCGCCGTGCCGCAGGGCGAGGGGCTGATGGTCTCGCCCGCCGATGGCATGGTCTCGCTGATCGAACGCGCCGTGCCGCCGCCGGAACTGGGCATGGGCGATGCGCCGATGCTGCGTGTCTCGGTCTTCATGTCGGTGTTCAACTGCCATGTGAACCGTGCCCCGGTCGCGGGCCGTCTGGTGAAGATGGCCTATCGGCCCGGCAAATTTCTCAATGCCTCGCTCGACAAGGCCAGCGAAGATAACGAGCGCAATTCGCTGTGCCTTGAACTGGCCGATGGCCGCCGCATCGCGGTGGTGCAGATCGCCGGGCTGGTTGCCCGCCGCATCGTGCCCTTCGTCAGCGAGGGGCAGGGCCTGAAGACCGGAGAGCGTTTCGGGCTGATCCGCTTTGGCAGCCGGGTCGATACCTATCTGCCGGAGGGCGTGGTGCCTCTGGTGACACTGGGCCAGACCTGCGTTGCGGGCGAAACGGTGATTGCGGAACTGGGCCGCGACCTGCCGCAGCGCCTTGCGAAGATGGTGTAGGCCATGGCCAGCCCGCGCCGCCTGTCCATTGCCGGGCTTTTGCCCAACATGCTGACCGTCGGGGCACTTTGTGCCGGGGTCACGGCCATCCGCTTCGCGATCGAGGGCTGGTATCGCACCGCCTTGCTGCTGATCCTGCTGGCGGCGGTGCTGGATGGGCTTGACGGGCGCGTGGCGCGATTGCTGCGCAGTGAAAGCCAGATCGGTGCCGAACTCGACAGTCTGTGCGATTTCGTGAATTTCGGCGTGGCGCCGGGGCTGATCCTCTGGCTCTGGGCGCTTCAGGACATGAAATCGGCAGGCTGGATCGCGGTGCTGATCTATGTGGTATCCTGCCTTCTGCGGTTGGCGCGCTTCAACCTTGGCAATCGCGCGATTGACAAGGCGGCCGAGAAATCCGGCTTCCAAGGCGTGCCTTCACCTGCCGGTGCCATGCTGGCCTTCCTGCCGATGTTTGCGGCCTTTTCTTTCGGTGGCACCGGACAAAGCCTGCCGGGCGGGGTGGTGGCGGTCTACATGGCCTTGGTCGGCGCGGCGATGATCGGGCGCTTCCCGACGCCCTCCTTCAAGAAAGTCACCTTCGAGGCGCAATATGTGCGCTATGTCGTCGTGGGGTTCGCCGGTCTGCTGGCAGCCCTGCTGGCCTACCCTTGGGCGACGCTGGTGGCACTGGATCTCGTCTATATCGCCGTGGTGGTGGTCAGCCTGTTCCGCCGCCCGTCCGACCCCGAACCGCTGGAGGAGCCGACGGATGGAGCTTGAAGCCATCGCAAAATCCTATGCCCGCTGGGCGCCGGTCTATGACCGCACCTTCGGCGCCATGACCAATGCGGGTCGCCGCCGCGCCACCGGCTTTGCCAATGCCGTCGGCGGCGAGGTGCTGGAGGTGGGGGTGGGCACCGGCCTTGCCCTGCCGTTCTATGCGCCGCATCTGGCGGTGACGGGGGTGGATTTTTCGGAGGCGATGCTGGCCAAGGCGCGGTCGAAAGTGGCCGAACAGCACCTGACCCAGGTGCGCAGCCTGCGCCAGATGGATGCACGCGAACTGGATTTCCCGGATGCCAGCTTCGATACGGTCTGCGCCATGCACATCATGTCGGTCGTGCCGGAACCGGAACGTGTTCTGGCCGAGATGGCGCGCGTCTGCCGTCCCGGCGGCCATGTGCTGATCACCAACCATTTCGCGGCAGAAGGCAAGGGCGCCATGGCGCGGTTCGAGCGGCTGTTCGCGCCGCTGTCGGACCTGCTGGGCTGGCACAGCGATTTCGCCCGTGCCCGCGTGCTGGGCGATCCGCGTCTGGACCTTGTCGAGGAAGACGGCCTGCCGCCGCTTGGCCTGATGACCTATCTGCGCCTGCGCCGCCGCTGATCCTGTCGCGGGCGTTGTCCCGCGGCGGCCCTGCCTTTATGATGTTAGCGAAAACATCGAAAGGGCAGGGCAATGGCGATCACCCGCTGGGGCATTCTGGGCGCGGCGAAATTCGCGCGCGAACATATGGGGCCGGCGATCCACGCCGCCCGCAATGCGGAACTGGTGGCGCTGGCCAGCAGCTCGGCCGACCGGGCCGCACCTTTTGCCGCTTTCGCGCCGGGCTTGCGCCTGCATGACAGCTATGAGGCGCTGCTGGCCGATCCGGGCATTGATGCGGTTTATATCCCGCTGCCCAATCACCTGCATCTGGAGTGGACCCTGCGCGCCATCGCGGCGGGCAAACATGTGCTGACCGAAAAGCCGATGGCGATGCGGGCGGGCGAGTTCGACCGGCTGATCGCAGCGCGCGATGCGTCAGGGCTCTTGGTCGCCGAGGCCTATATGATCGTTCATCACCCGCAATGGCAGAAGGTCCGTGCCCTGATCGCCGAAGGGGCCATCGGCCGGATCGACCATGTCGATACCGCCTTCAGTTATGACAACCGCGCCGATCCCGGCAATATCCGCAACCGCCCGGAAACCGGCGGTGGCGGCTTGCGTGACATCGGCGTCTATACGTTCGGCTCGACCCGCTTTGCCACTGGGGCAGAGCCTGTTGCGCTGAGCGCACGGGTAAAGCTGGAAAACGGCGTCGATACATGGGCGCAGGTGGTGGGAGAAATGGAGGGGCCGACAGGCCGCTTCACCTGGTCCTCCATCACCTCGATGCGGCTGTTTCCCCGGCAGGAAGTGGTGTTTCAGGGTGAAACCGGCCTGATCCGCGTCACCGCGCCTTTCAATGCCGGGCTGTTCGGCGAAGCGCAGGTGGAATTGCACCGCAGCGGCAACAGCAGCGAATGCTGGCGCTTCCCTGCCGTAAACCAGTATGTGCTGCAGGTGGAGGCTTTCGGCCGCAGTCTGCAAGAAGGCGTGCCCTACGCCTGTCCGCTGGAATTCTCGCGCGGGACGCAGGCAATGATCGATCAGGTCTTTGCGGTGGCCACAGAAATCTGACCGCGCAGGGGGCTTTCCGCCCCCTCTTGCCTGCGGCAATTCACCCCCGAGGATATTTTTACCAAGATAAAAGCAGGCCCGTTTTCCCTTGGTGCCGCTATCCTCGGGGGGCAAAGACCCCTGAGGCATCAGCCCATGGTGACCACGATCTTTCCGGTGGATTTGCGCTCGCGCAGGCTGGCCAGCGCCTCGGGCAGTTGTTCCATCGGGAAGCACTGGCTGACATGGGGATGCAACTCTCCGGCCGCGATCCAGCCCGCCAGCGTGGCGAGGCTCGTTGTCAGCACCTCGGGGCGGAAGCGCAGGTAGCCGCCCCAGTAAAGACCCATGACACTGAGGTTCTTCACCAGCAACAGGTTGGCGGGCACCTGCGGCACCTCGCCCCCGGCAAAGCCGATGGCCAGCAGGCGCCCTTCGGGGCGGGTGGCGCGCAGGGCCTCCATGAAGGCGGGGCCGCCAACGCTGTCATAGACCACATCCACACCGCCCAGATCCTTCAGCCGGTCGCGCAGGCCCGGCGCATCGCTGTCGATCACCACATCGGCGCCTGCCTGCGCCGCTACGTCGCATTTTGCCGTGCCTCTGGCAGAGGCGATGACCCGCGCGCCCATGCGCTTGCCGATTTCCACCGCCGTCAGGCCGACACCCCCCGCCGCGCCGGTGACGAACAGGGTTTCACCGGGCTGGAGACGTGCCTTGTGGTCCAGCGCCAGATGCGAGGTGCCATAGGCGATCTGGAATGCGGCGCCGGTCACGGCATCCATCCCGTCGGGTAGACGAAGGCAGCGGCTGGCGGGAGTGAGCGTATACTCCGCCAGCCCGCCAAGGCCGCAGAAAGCCGCCACGCGGTCGCCGGGGGTGAAGCCGGTCACATTGCTGCCGGCCTCTGCCACCTCGCCCGCGATTTCCATGCCCAATGTGCAGGGCAGGGCGGGCTTTTCCTGATAGCGGCCCTCGATCGTCAGGAGATCGGCGAAATTCAGCCCGCAAGCCGACGTGCGGATCAGCACCTCGTCCGGGCCCGGCACGGGACGCGAGAGGGTTTCGAGTTGCGGCGGGCTGCCGGTTTCGTGAAGGCGCCATGCGCGCATCGGTCTGTTCCTGTGCTGTGCCTGTTGCGACCGGACCCTAGCGCGGATGATTCCTTCTTCCAAGGTGGCGGAGGGTCTTGAGGTGTCTGTCGCGCAATAATCTTGCGTGCCTGTGGCCCAAGGCTGTTTCGCCAGTCAAAACAGGCCGGAAATTCGCAGGAAACCTATCCAAACGTATAGCAATTCATATACAAAAGACGAGATTTGTGATCATAACCGTGGTAGAAAAATTTCATATCTTCGCGTAAGGTCTGCAATCATACCGCGAAGGGTGCACCCGGAAAACGCGGGTTTGTAATTGCTAGGGGAGTATGAAGATGAAGCATCCCGTGGACGCGCATGTTGGTAAGCGCATCCGTCACCGCCGGTGGATGGTCGGTATGACGCAACAACAACTGGCAGAGCGGGTTGGCATCAAGTTCCAGCAAATCCAGAAATATGAAACCGGCATGAACCGTGTCAGCGCCTCGCGTTTGTGGGACATTGCCGAAACGCTGGGCGTGAACATCAGCTTCTTCTTCGAAGGTATCGACGAGGCGCGCGAGTCGCCGACCCCGGTCGAAGGCGATATCCTGGCCGACAAGGAGGCGCTTGAACTGGTGCGCTCCTATTACGCGATCCCCGAGGCACAGCGCCGTCGGCTCTTCGATCTGGCCCGCGTGCTGAGCGACGCTGCCTGACTGCACCCTGATCGCTGATCAAGACGGACGCCCCGCTTGCGGGGCGTTTTGTGTTGCAGCGGCTTGACCGGGCGGGGGCTGCGCGATAGCGCCTTGGCAGCCACGGCAGGAGAGCGACGATGACCGATATGTCCCCCGATCTTTCGGCCGAACTGATTTCGGTCGCGCATGAAATGGCCGAGGCCGCGCGCCATGCCATCCTGCCGCATTTCCGTAGTCTGGGGCTGACGGCGGACAGCAAGGAAACCGTGCGATTTGATCCGGTTACGGTGGCAGACCGGGCGGCCGAAGGGGCAATGCGCGCGGTTCTGGCGCATCGGCGGCCGCAGGATGCCATTCTGGGCGAGGAGATGGGCCGTCAGGCGGGCAGCAGCGGGTTGACCTGGGTTCTGGACCCTATTGATGGCACCCGTGCCTTTCTGGCGGGCATGCCGACATGGGGTGTGCTGATTGCCGTGGCGGACGAGGGGATGCGGCCGCTTTATGGCATGATCGACCAGCCCTATATCGGGGAACGCTTTGAAGGCGGCCTTGGTCTGGCGCGGATGCAGGGCCCGCTGGGGCCCCGCACGCTTGCAGCGCGCGGGGCACGGTCGCTGGATCAGTGTATCGTGATGTCAACCTTCCCCGAGGTGGGCAGCGCCGAGGAAGGCGCGGCGTTCCACCGGCTTGCGGCGCGCTGCCGTCTGACGCGCTATGGTGCGGATTGCTATGCCTACGCCCTGCTGGCAGCCGGGCATATCGACCTTGTGGTCGAAGCGGGCTTGCAGGCCTATGATGTGCAGGCCCCGATCGCGGTGATTGAGGCCGCTGGCGGTGTCGTGACCAGTTGGACCGGCGCGCGGGCCGACACAGGCGGGCGCTTGCTGGCGGCCTCCTGCCCGGAGGTGCATGCGGCGGCGCTGGCGCTGCTGAACGGCTGACGGCGGCTTGCCCCGGCAGGCCGATCCGGGTTAGGCTTGGTGTGACGTGGCGAGTCCTTCCCCCCTTCTGTCGCGCGTCCGGGGTTTTACCGAAGGGGCGCTGAAGGGGGCGCCACCATGTCTGAAATTCTTGTTCGCAATGCCGATGTCCTTGTGACCATGGACGGCAGCCGCCGCGAGATTGCCGGGGGCGATCTGCTGATGCGTGACGGCGCGATCATCGCTGTTGGGCAGGGGCTGACCACCTCGGGCACCGTGGTCGAGGCGCGCGGTTGTGTGGTGACGCCCGGTCTGGTGAACACGCATCACCACCTTTACCAGACGCTGACACGGGTGGTGCCGGGCGGGCAAGATGCGCTGCTGTTCGGCTGGCTGAAGACGCTGTACCCGATCTGGGCGCGCTTCGGGCCGGAGGAGATGTTCGTCTCTGCCCAGATCGGGCTGGCGGAACTGGCGCTTTCAGGTTGCACGCTGACCTCGGATCACCTGTATCTTTACCCCAACGGCGCGCGGCTGGATGACACGATTGCCGCCGCGCGCGAGGTGGGGCTGCGCTTTCATCCCACGCGCGGCGCCATGAGCATCGGCGAAAGTGCGGGCGGCCTGCCGCCGGACAGTCTGGTGGAACGCGAGGCCGCAATTCTGGAAGACAGCATCCGCGTCGTCGATGCTTTCCACGATCCACGCGACGGCGCGATGGTGCGGGTGGGGCTGGCGCCCTGTTCGCCGTTCTCGGTCAGCCGCGATCTGATGCGCGAGGCGGCGCTGCTGGCGCGCGACAAAGGCGTGATGCTGCACACCCATCTGGCCGAGAATGACGAGGATATCGCCTATAGCCTTGCACAATTCGGTTGCCGCCCCGGCCAATATGCCGAGGATCTGGGCTGGACCGGCCCGGATGTCTGGCACGCGCATTGTGTGAAGCTGGACGGGGCCGAGATCGGGCTGTTTGCCCGCAGCGCGACCGGCGTCGCGCATTGTCCCTGTTCCAACTGCCGTCTGGGCAGCGGCATCGCGCCGGTGCGGGCGATGCGGGATGCGGGCGTCAAGGTGGGGCTGGGCGTCGATGGCTCTGCCTCGAATGATGCGGGCAATCTGGTGGCCGAGGCGCGGCAGGCGCTGTTGTTGCAGCGGGTTGCACACGGGGCCGATGCGATGGGCGCGCGCGAGGCGCTGGAGATTGCCACGCTGGGCGGCGCAAAGGTGCTGGGGCGCGGCGATTGCGGCTCGCTTGAACCCGGCAAACGCGCCGATCTGGCGATCTGGGACATGCGCGGGATCGAGGCGGCAGGGGCATGGGACCCGGTGGCGGCGCTGATGCTCTGCGGTCCGACGCGGGTGCGCGACCTGTTCGTCGAGGGGCGGCAGGTGGTGCGCGAGGGCCAGATGGCGACGCTGGACCTGCCGCTGGCCATTGAGCGGCAGAACCGCTTGGCGCGGCGTCTGGCCGGGCTGTGAGCGAAGCCGCTTGCGGGTCGCCGCGCCCTGAGGCATCACCGGGAAAAGCGGAGGGTTCCATGCGCCACGATTACAAATCCCAGAAGGCCGAAACCTTTGAAAGCTTCGAGGCTTTCGCGGCGGATGCGCCGGCCGAGGCGGTCATCACCTATCAGTTCTATCCCGAGGATGTGGACGCGAACTGGGACGGCGTGCAGAAAGCCTTGGAGGCCAAGGGGTTCCGCACGAACCGCGATGACGAGGACGAGTTGCTGGACGCGCTGGTCGGCCCGGTGAAGATTGACGCCGAGACGATCTGGAAGTTTGAGAAGCTGGCCACCGAAATCGCGCTGGAATTCGATTTCACCCCGGATGGCTGGGGCTTGCTGGAAGAATGAAGGCAGGGGGCTGTCTGCCCCTTCGCCCCTGCGGGGCTCACCCCCGAGGATAATTGGGAACAGATGAAAGCTCAGCCACGCGGCGTGCCGCCAATCCAGACGGCACGGATGGCACGATCATCGCCCAGCATGATGGTGGGGAACAGCGCCTGCCAGATCGTTTCGGCACGGGTTGTGGCCTGCGCGATGGCGGGGGTGGAGCCGAGGTCGATCACCACGAGATCCGCCTCCATCCCCGGCGCGATATTGCCGATGCGGTCATCGGCCAGCAGGCTCCGGGCGGAACCTTGGGTGGCGAGCCACCAGAGTTCCGCCGGATGCAGGGCGCGGCCGCGCAACTGCCCGATCTCGTAGGCCGCCGCCATGGTGCGCAGCATGGAAAAGGACGACCCGCCGCCGGTATCGGTGGCAAGGCCGATGCGGTGACCCGCCGCCTTCAGCCCGCCCATGTCGAACAGGCCCGAGCCGATGAAGGTGTTCGAGGTCGGGCAATGGATCAGGCTCGCATCCACCTCGGCCAGCCGGGCTTTCTCGCGCGGCTCCAGATGGATGGCATGGCCGTAAAGCCCGCCCCGGCCCAGCAGGCCATGCGCCTCGTAGGTATCAAGGTAGTCGCGGGCATTGGGGTAAAGCCCCTTTACCCAGTCGATTTCGTCCAGTTGCTCGCTGAGATGCGTCTGCATCAGGCAGGACGGGTTGGCGGCCCAGAGCCCCCCCAGCGCCTCAAGCTGTTCGGGGGTCGAGGTGGGTGAAAAGCGCGGCGTGATGACATAGGACAGCCGGTCCACCCCGTGCCATTTCGCCAAGAGGGCTGCACTGTCATCATGCGCCGATTGTGCGGTATCGCGCAGGCCTTCGGGGGCGTTGCGATCCATGCAGGTCTTGCCCGCCCAGATCCGCTGGCCGCGCGCCTGAGCCTCTGACATCAGCGCATCGACGGAAGCCGGATGGATGGAGCAATAGGAACAGACCGAGGTCGTGCCATTGGCCAGCGTCAGATCAAGATACCGGGCCGCGACTTCGGCCGCATAGGCAGGATCGGCAAAGCGCATCTCCTCGGGGAAAGTATAGCTGTTCAGCCAGTCGATCAGCCGCTTGCCCCAGCTGGCGATGATGGCGGTCTGCGGGTAATGCGCATGGGCGTCGATGAACCCGGCCGAAATCAGGTCGCGCCCGTAATCGGTGACGCGCGCTTGCGGCCAGTTGCGGCGCAGTGCATCCGCAGCACCCACGGCAGCGATGCGCCCGGCTTCGATCACCAGTGCCTCGTCCAGCCGCGCGGCCTCTGGCCCCGCCTCGAACGGATCGGCGGCAAAGCTCAGCACCTGTCCCAGCAGCAGTTCGGTCATCTCGGGCCTCCTGTTCAGCCGGATCAGCCTAAAGTCTTTCCGCCCGCAGGTAAATTTCCGCCACCACCCTGTTTCTTTGAAACAGCTTATCATAAGGTCACGGCAATCGACGTGGAGGCATGATGGCGGAAAACGAGGCGACCCCGGTGGAGGACGAGGAAGAGCTGGACACCCGGCGCGTCTCGGCGATTCTTGAGGCGGTGGAAGCCGAAGATGCCGCACGCCTGCGCGATCTGGTCGATCCGCTGCACGCTGCCGACATCGCCGACCTACTGGAACAGATCGGCCCCTCGGCCCGGCGCGATTTTCTGCATCTCTATTCGCCCGAGATCGACGGCGACATCCTCTCGGAACTGGACGAATCGATCCGCGAAGAGGTGATCGAGGCGCTGCCGAAAGAGGTTCTGGCCGAGGCGGTCCGTGAGCTGGAAACCGACGATGTCGTTGACATCCTTGAGGATCTGGAGGAGCCGCAGCAAGCCATCATCCTCAGCGCGCTGGCCGCTTCCGACCGTGTGGCAGTCGAACAGGCGATGGCCTACCCGGAGTATTCCGCCGGCCGCCTGATGCAGCGCGAGGTGGTGGTGGCGCCAGAACACTGGACGGTGGGCGAAACCATCGACCATTTGCGCAGCGCCGAATGGCTGCCTGACCAGTTCTACCACGTCATTCTGGTGAACCCGCGGATGAACCCGTTGGGCTATGTCACGCTGGGCCGCATGCTGGCCTCGCGGCGCGACGTGCGGCTGCGCGACATTGCCGAAGACAGTTTCCGCACCATCGAGGCCACCGAGGAAGAAGCCGAAGTCGCTTATATCTTCAACCAGTATCACCTGATTTCCTGCCCGGTGGTGGACGAAAACGACCGTCTGGTCGGCGTCATCACCATCGACGACGCGATGAACGTGCTGGATGAGGAACACGAGGAAGACATGCTGCGCCTCGCAGGTGTGGGCGATGAAAGCTCGATCTCGGACGGGGTGCTGGATACGGTGAAAAGCCGCATCCCGTGGCTGCTGGTCAATCTTGTCACTGCCAATATCGCCGCCGGGGTGATCTCGCTGTTCGAGGGCACGATTTCGGCGCTGGTGGCGCTGGCGGCGCTGATGCCGATCGTCGCCTCGATGGGCGGCAATGCGGGGACTCAATCTCTGACCGTGGCGGTGCGGGCACTGGCGACGCGCGACCTGACCGGATCAAACGCGCTGCGGGTGGTCCGACGTGAGGCGGGGGTGGGCCTGATCAATGGCGTGGTCTTTGCGCTGATCATGGGCGGAGTGGCCTGGGCTTTGTTTGGGACGCCCCTGTTGGGCGCGGTGATCGGGGCGGCGCTGATCGTCAATCTGCTGGTCGCGGCGCTCGCGGGCGTCATCGTGCCGCTTTTGCTGCACCGTCTGGGGCTTGATCCGGCTCTATCATCGGGAACATTCGTGACCACGATGACCGATGTGATCGGCTTCTTCGCCTTCCTCGGCCTCGCAACCCTGGTGCTGCTGTGACGATCACCGAAATCAAGACTGAGGCACGGGCGGCGGCCTTCGCCGCGCGCAAACTGGCCCATGCCGCAGGGCAGGGTGGCGCGGCTGAGCTTTTGGCCGATGTGTTGGCGTCCCATGCCGGGAAACCACTGGCGGGCTATATGGCGATGCGGACCGAGATCGACCCCGCCCCGGCGATGGCCGCCCATACTGGCCCGGTTGGCGTTCCGGTCATTATGGGCAAGGGACAGCCGTTGCGCTTCCGCGCCTGGTATCCGGGCTGCGCGCTGGTGCCGGGCGAGTTTGGCGCGATGATCCCCGCGACGGGTGACTGGATCGAACCCGAGGTGCTGATCGTGCCGCTGGTCGGCTGGGACCGGCGCGGCTATCGTCTGGGCTATGGCGGCGGCTTCTACGACCGCACGCTGGAGGGGCTGCGCGCCAAACGCCCGACACTGGCCATCGGCTTTGCCTTCGACGCACAGGAACTGCCCGAAGTGCCGATCGAGCCGACCGATCAGCGGCTGGATATCATCGTGACTGAATCCGGGGTGCTGCGGTTCACCTGACCACAGGCTGCGCGCGCGGCACAGTCGGAATTTGAGTATTTTTGCAAGAAGCAAGCACAAGGGGAGAGAGCCGTTCTCCGCCCCCTTGTGCCTTTGCCTCTTGCTTCTTGTCCAAATACTCGAACAAGCCCACCACTGCGCATTCGCAGGGTTACTTGGCGATCTTTTCGTCGCGCACGAACATGTTCGCCCAGGCGCGGTCGATCAGGTCGGGGGTCATCTGGTAGGGGATGCCCTCGAACTCGCAGATCGCGATCATCTGGTCGATCAGGAACACCGGCTGGTAATTGGCGAAATTCATCTCGATGGTCGGGTATTTCACCTTCAGAAGGTGGATCAGCGCCTTTTCGTCCAGCGGCATCTTCTTCTTGCGGGCGACCATGGCAAAGATCTTCAGGAAGTTTTCCTGGTTCGGGCCGTCGATCTTGATCTTGAAGAAAATCCGGCGCAGGGCGGCACCGTCGAAGATCTCGTTCGGGTGAAAGTTGGTGGAAAAGATCACCAGCGTATCGAAAGGCACGGTGAACTTTTCGCCCGATTGCAGTTGCAGGATGTCGCGGCTTTCTTCCAGCGGCACGATCCAGCGGTTGACGAGCTTCTGGGGTGGTTCCGACTGGCGGCCAAGGTCATCGACGATGAAGATGCCGCCATTCGATTTCATCTGAAGCGGCGCCTGATAGGTGCGGGCGACCGGGTTATAGGTGAGGTCGAGCATGTCGAGCGTCAATTCGCCGCCCGTGATGACCGAGGGACGCTGGCAATAGACATAGCGCTGGTCGAAGCGGTTGGAGGTGCGGCGCAGGCTGTTCGGATCGTCCACCGCCTCTTCGGCGGCGGAATGGACGATCGGGTCATAGACGGTGATAACCTGACCGGAATATTCCACTGCGCGGGGGATATAGATCTTGTCGCCCAGTGCGTCGCGGATACCGTTGGAGATTGAGGATTTGCCGTTGCCGGGCGGCCCATACATCAGGATCGACCGACCCGATCCGACGGCGGGGCCAAGGTTGCCGATCAGGTTTTCCGGCAGGATCAGATGGCCCATGCCGCTCATCAGCTGGTCGCGGGTCAGTTTCATGTTGCGCACCGACTGGCGCTTGACCTGCTGGGAGTAGTTCTCCAGCGGAACCGGCATCGCGCCATAATATTCGGACTGCGCCAGCGCATCCAGCGCACGGGCCTTGCCACCGTCGGTCAGCTGATAGCCCATTTCGTTGCCGCTGGTGGCGTGCAGGGTGCCGGTCGCTTCCAGCAGGCGCTGGCTGCGGGCGAGGTCAATGAGCTCCTGCGTCGCCGGGATTGGCAGGCAGACGATGCGGGCGAGTTCCGACACCAGATTGGCATTCATTCGGAACATCGTCTTCAGCAGGATGTCCCGCATCATCACGACGGACAGCCCGGTTTCGGCCAGTGTTCTGGGCGCGGGGGGGGCGATCACATTGGGCGCGACCTGCACGTTCATGGCTATCCTCGGCATGGCGAATGAGCGCCGGTGACCGGCGCGGGTTTCACCGAGGAAAGCCGATCATTTGGCCAGAAATGGGGCGAGAAGGTAGAAAATCAGCGTCCCTGCGAGGGCGAGGCCCATGGGAAAATCCTTGCGGTTCCAGCTTTCCCAATCGGGCAGGGCGCGGCGCAGCGGGCCGATCAGCCGCGCGATGCGATGGGTGGCGAAAGCGCCCAGCAGGCAGGCCGCGAACAGGGCGAAGATCAGCCGCGGATCGCCCGTGGCAAAGACCGGGGCCATGGCGGCGGCGAATTTCGCATCGCCTGCGCCCACCAGCCCGACGGCATTTGCAATGAAACCCGCCACCAGCACGATGCCCAGCACCGCCCAACCCCAAAGGTAGGTGTTCAGCGGGAAGGCCAGCAGCCCCACCACCGCCCAGACAGCAGCCATCACCATGACGGCCTTGTTGGGGATCTTCATGTATTTCATGTCCGACCATGCCACCCAGACGGCGATGGGCAGGCAGAACGGCAGGAACCACAGCGCGGCTGTCGGGTCGATCATCATGGGCTCAGCCCTCCAGCGCGGCAAGGCTGCGCGCGGCGGCCTCGAAATACTGCGGATGGGTTTCGACCGCATCCTGCAACAGGTTGCGCCCGACCTTCACATCGCCCTGCTTCACGGCCGCGAGGCCGAGCGTATACAGAAGTTCCGCCCGTTCCTTCTGCGTCATCTCGACCACCGGGAGGTCGTATTTGCGCTGGGCGCCGCGCGCCAGGACAAGGTTGTTCTTGGCGGTGAACATGGTCGGATCGTGGGTCAGCGCCTCAAGGAACAGCTTTTCCGCCCCGGCATATTCGCCGCGGGTCAGCTTGGAAAAGCCCCAGTTGTTCAGCACGCTGGCGGGTTTGGTGGTCAGCCCGGCCGCGATTTCATAGAAACTGTCGGCCTTCTTCCATTGCTTCTTGCTGTCGGCGACCATCGCTTCCAGCCGGTAGCGCTCATAAGTTTCGTGGGTCGGCGGGATGAGGTTCAACTGTGCCTCAGCCTGAGACCAGTCATTCGCCCGGATCAGCGCATCGGCATAGCCCACGCGGTCGTCATTGGTGCCCTGACCGGAATTGACCAGCGACGCCCAGACCTTCGCCGCCTCGGCCGGGCGGTTGGCGCGCACCAGCGATTTGGCCAGACCGCGTTTCAGGTCGGGCCGGTCGGGATTCTGTTGCAGGGTATTGGTGAAATAGGTCACCGCCTCGTTCGGATCGCCCACCGTCAGCATGATGTCGCTGAGGTTGCTTTCGTCAATGACGTTCACATCCTTCAACGCCTTCTGGACCTCGGCATCCGAGGTGCCGCGTCCGCAGGCTGCAAGCACAGCCATGCCGCCAAGGCACAGCGCAACGAAGACAGGGTGGCGCATTTCGCGTCCTTTTTACTGCTCGGGTCCGCCCCGCGGGCTAGAGCGACGACAGCAGGACAAATTCGCCCTGACCCCGCCGCACCAGATTGAAGCGGTGCGGTTCTTCTTTCTCGTTCTGCTCAGAATAGATGGAATTCTCGGACATGGCTATCGCGCGTTTCAGATTGTCGCGGATCGAGTCCGTCTTGCCACTGTCCTGCGCGAAAGCCTGCTGGAACACCACGCGGGCCTCGGGCACCTTGCCGCGTTCCATAAGCACGACACCAAGATTGTTCTGGGCGGGCACGAAAGAGGGATCAAGCTCCACCGCGCGGCGCAGAAGTTGTTCTGCCTGACCCAGTCGCCCGAGCGAAAGGTTGGCCGATCCCAGCGCAGACAGGACATCGACGCTCATCCCGTCTTCGGCGGCGGCGCGCAGATAGGCTTTCAGCGCCAGTTCCGGCTCGTTGGCGGCCATCAGCCGGTGGCCAACCAGTAACCCGTCCACGCCCTTTTCGCTACCATCGGCGGCTGGGGGGGCATTCAGGGCAGGGTTCAAAGCAGTCTGGCCGCCCGGTTGACAGGCGGCCAGCACGAAAAGACACATAAGAAGCGCGGGTTTCATTCGGGTCCGGTCTCAACCCCCGCCAAGCTGCGTTGCGATGCCATAGATCGAAGGGCCGATCAGGATGATCATCAGGGGCGGCAGGGTGAACAGCATTGTGCCCAGTGTCAGCTTGGTCGGCAAGACGTTTGCCTTTTCTTCGGCCCGCATCACGCGCTTGTCACGCATTTCGGCCGAATAGACCCGCAGCGCCTCGGCGATCGAGGTGCCGAAGGTGGCCGATTGCACCAGCGTGGTGACGAACGAGGCCACATCCGGCACGCCGACCCGTTCGGCCATGTCCTTCAGCACCTGCACCCGTTCCTTGCCGGCCTTGACCTCCTGGCTGACGATCTCGAATTCTTCCGACAGCGCGGGGTAGCCCGCGCGCGTTTCCTTGGCGACGCGGTTGATGCACTGATCCAGCGATTGCCCCGCCTCGACGCAAACCAGCATCAGGTCCAGCGCATCGGCAAAACCCTGCACGATTTCCTGCTGGCGGGTCTGCAACCGGCGCTGCACCCAGTATTGCGGCAGGTAATAGCCTGCTGCTGCCGGAACGATTGTGAACAGGATCAGCTTCTGCGTCGGCAGATCGCCGTTCTGGTTCTTCAACATCATTGTATAGGCAAAGCCCAGCACCAGACCGCCGATCCCCAGCGCGAATTGCGCGAAGTGGAACATGCGCACCGCATTCTTTTGCCGGTAGCCCGCGCGCATCATCTTCAGCCGCGAGGCCGACATGGTGTCGGCGTCCTGCGGTTCGAGGAAGGCTGCGTATTTCTCAAGCTTGTCGGCTGCACCGCGCTGCCGCAGGTCCTCGACCTTGGTTTCGGCGGCGCGTGTCGTGCGTTGCTCACGCAGCTTGTCCAGCGGGTCGGCGCGCTTTTTCATCAGTGTGGGCAGCGTGGCGGCAGCCAGCAGGATACCCAGCGCCAGCAGCACGATCACCGGGCCCAGGGGCCCGAAGGCATCGACCAGCATGGCCTTCAGATTGTCGAACATGACCGGGCCTCAGACTTTGATATTGACCATGATTTTCATGTAGATGATGTTCAGGATCAGAAAGACGCCGACCGCCAGCGCCGCCGGCACAAAGGCCGAAGTTTCCTGAACCTCGTCGAAATAATCGGGTTTCAGCATCAGGATCATCACCAGCGCGAGGATCGGGAAGGACGACAGAAACATCCCCGACCATTTCGCTTCGGCCGTGATGGCCTTGACCCTGCGGAACAGCTTGAAGCGCGAGCGGATGACCTTTGACAGGCCTTCCAGAATCTCGGCGAGGTTGCCGCCCGATTGCTGCTGGATCGTCACCGCCACCGCAAGGAAGCGCAGATCCTGATTGTCCATCCGTTCGGCGAAGGCTTTCAGGCTTTCGGCCACGTCGCGGCCATAGGCGGCCTCGTCGCCGATCAGGCCGAATTCGGTGCCCAGCGGATCGGGCACTTCCTTGGCTACGATCCCCATGGCCGAGGCGAAGGGATGGCCCACGCGCAGGGATCGCACCATCAGCTCCACCGCGTCGGGAAGCTGTTCTTCCATCAGCGCCACGCGCTTCTTGGCCTTCTTGTTGACCCACATGTAGACGCCACCAACCCCCATGACGATGGCGATCAGCACCCGCACCGGGCCTTCGGCAGGGGTGCCCACGGTCAGACCCAGATAGGCAAAAACCGACAGCCCCGCCATGACCCCGATGAGCTGGATCGGCGAAAAGGCGATATTGGCCTTCTGCGCTTTCGACGCCAGGATCGAATAGATCGGGATCGACCGCGCGCGCATATGCTGGCTCATCTCCTTGCGGAGCTGAGCCAGCACTTCTTCACGGTTCTGGTTCTTCTCCATCAGCGCAAGGCGGCGCGACATGCGGCTGTTGAGGCTGATCGACTTGCCGAAGACGGTCAGATACAGGCCCTCGACCAGTGCAAGCACGGCGATGAAGATCAGGGCGTAGACGATGACGGCGGGATTGATCGTCATGGATGCACCTCAGGCAATCGGTTCGTAGATCGACGGGGGCAGGTTGAAGCCCCATTGCTTGAAACGCTCGGAGTAATGCGAGCGCACGCCGGTCGCATTGAACCGGCCGATGATCTTGCCATCCGGGGCCATGCCCAGACGTTCGTAGCGGAAGATTTCCTGCATCGAGATCACCTCTCCCTCCATCCCGGTGATCTCGGTGATCGAGATCATCCGGCGCGAGCCGTCTTGCAGGCGGCTGGCCTGCACGATCAGGTTGACGGCGCTGGCGATCTGGCTGCGCACCGCTTTCAGCGGCATTTCGATCCCGGCCATGGCGACCATGTTTTCCAGACGGCTGATGCCGTCGCGCGGGTTGTTGGCGTGGATCGTGGTCATGGACCCGTCGTGGCCGGTGTTCATCGCCTGCAACATGTCGATGACCTCCTCGCCGCGGGTTTCGCCCACGATGATGCGGTCGGGGCGCATCCGCAGCGCGTTGCGCAGACAGTCGCGCTGCGTCACCGCGCCCTTGCCCTCGACGTTGGCGGGGCGGCTTTCCATGCGGCCGACGTGGATCTGCTGAAGCTGAAGTTCCGCAGTATCCTCGATGGTCAGCACGCGCTCGGTATTGTCGATGAACGAGGACAGCGCGTTCAGCGTCGTGGTTTTCCCCGAGCCCGTGCCGCCCGAGACGATGACGTTCAACCGGGTCGAAACGGCCGCTTCCAGATAAAGCGCCATCTCCTCGGTGAAGGCGCCGAATTTCACCAGGTCATTGATGCCCAGCTTTTCCTTCTTGAATTTACGGATCGAGACCAGCGAGCCATCCACCGCCACCGGCGGCACCATGCAGTTGAAACGCGAGCCATCGGCGAGGCGCGCGTCGCAATAAGGGTTCGATTCATCGACGCGGCGGCCCACCGCGCTCACGATCTTGTCGATGATGCGCAGCAGGTGACGTTCGTCCTTGAAGGTGATGTCGGTCAGCGTCAGCTTGCCACCACGTTCCACGAAGATGCGTTGCGGCCCGTTGACCAGAATATCGCTGACGGTTTCATCCTTCAGCAGCGGCTCCAGCGGACCAAGGCCCATCACCTCGTCGTAAAGTTCCTGGTTCAGCGTGGCACGGTCCTGCGCGTTCAGCGCCACCGCCATTTCGTCCAAGGCTTCGGCGGAAATCGCGGCGATCTCGGCTTTGAGGTTCGATTCCGTCGCCTTTTCCAGCGCCGCGAGGTTCAGGTTTTCCAGAAGCCGCTTGTGCAGTTCCACCTTCAGTTCCTGAAGCCGGTCCTTGCGCTTGCGTTCCTTGTCGGCCGCAGCCGCCTCGGCGGGCGCGCGGGGGGCGTTTCGCGCCGGGGCCAGACCGGGCGTTGCCGGTTTGGCAGGCTGCGCAACGGATTTGGGCGCGGCATTCGCCGCGCCGACCGGCGCCATGGTGGCAGCTTTGGGCGTGCCGCCCTCGGGCTTCTTGAACCTTGAAAACATCTCGTTACTCCACGCGCCGGGTCGTTACCCCCGGCTTGCCTCGGCGGCCTTGTTCACCTCGAAAAGCTGCTTCGCCAGCTTGCCGATTTCCTTGCGCAGCGGGTTTTTCGCGGCGGTTTCCGAAAGCGGCAGACCATGATCATTGGATTGCGTCACCTGCGCGCCACCGTCAGGCAGTTGCACCTCGATGGTGATGTCCAGACTTTCAGCCATCCGCTTGACCCGGCTTTTCGCGGTCAGGTCCGTGAATTTCGGTGCACGGTTCAGCGCGAAACGCAGCTTTTCATGCGGCAGTCCCTCGGCCTTCAGGGCACGGGTCAGACGCAGCACGTTTTGGGCAGAACGCAGGTCCAGTTCCATCAGCCCGAAATAGACATGGGCGCGCGACAGGACCGTTTCGGTCCAGGCCACGATGGTCTTGGGCATATCGACGATCACGAAATCGAAATTCGCCATCGCCATGTCCAGCAGCCGCGCCACATCATCCGGTCCGATGATGTCGAGCGGCAGCATGTCCGCCGGGGCGGTGAACACATGCAGGCGGTCGTTGAAGGTGATCATGGCCTGAAGGAAGGAATCGCTGTCGGCATGTTCGGTGTCCTGAAGGATCTCGAACACCGCCTCGCGGCGCGGCAGATCCAGATAGGTCGCCACGGCGCCGAATTGCAGATCCAGATCCAGCAGGCAGACACGCGGCGGGTTCTGCTTGTCGATGGTGGCAAGTTCCCAGGCAAGGTTTGCGGCGAAGGTCGAGGCGCCGGTGCCGCCTGCCAGACCATGCACCGGCAGCAGCACCGCATCGCGGTCGCCCTTGGCCTTGAAGCTGGGGGTCTGGTGCGGTTCTTCCGGCTCGGCCGGTTGCGCGGCGGCGGCAGGGGTCGGGGAAGGGGCGGGCTGCCGGATGCGCTCGATCGCTTCGTGCAATGCGCCTTCCGGCAGCGGATAGGGCACGAAGTCATCGGCCCCGAGACGCAGAAGCTGATGCAGGGCGACGGGGCTGACCTGATCGGCGATCAGCACCACGCGGATTCCTCGGCCCTTGGCGGTGCGGATGATCTCGGTGATCCGCGTCAGATCGGCCTCGTCCTTGTCATCCACCGCCACGGCAACGAATTGCAGCGTCGCCGCATCGGGCTGTTCAAGGAAAATCGCGGCGTCCTCGAAGGACAGGTCACCCCAGTTCTCACCAAGCTCCTGCTCCATATCGTCGATGAGCAGTTCGAAATTCTGAACATCGCGCGAGATCGTGCACGCCAGCACGGGCGCAGGATCGGGCTGAAGATTTGCCACACTCGTCATTGCCTCTATCCTTCCTTGGCCAATGCCGACAGGGAGGGGCAATGCCCTATCCGAATCCCCTTGTCGTCACCGGGGCGTGGAATGGACCACGCCATTGGTTCGATTGCCCTGAAACTGCGGGTCAATATTGGCGACATTTTGGCCGAAAAGCCGTCAATCCGGGGCATTTGGCCGGGCGAAACTGGCCAGAGGCGGGCAGGGGCCGGAAATGAAAACAGGCCCCGAAGGGCCTGTGATCTGTCGTCTTGCCGGGATCAGCCGCCGCCGCCGGTGCCGCCCGGCACCAGGATTGGTTGCACCTCGGTATTCGGCGGGTGCCGGCGTTTGCCCAGTTCGATATATTCGCGCATGATCACGGCGGCATATTTGCCGTTGATCGGCACGGGTTTGCCCTTCTGGATGAAGCCCGCCACCTCGGTCACGGTGCGGCGGTTCTGTTCCTCCGGGCTTTGCGTCATCACCACGGGACGGGTTTCGCCGTAGGAAACCAGCGCTTCGAGCCGCGCGCGCGCAATGCCGCGGCTGCCCAGATAGGCCACCACCGCCTGCGCGCGTTTCTTGCCAAGCGCCTTGTTATAGGCGTTCGAGCCGACCAGATCGGTATGACCGTAGACCGAGAAGCGCAGTTCGGGGAACTGGCTCATCCAGTTGGCCTGATGGTCCAGAATGCCACGCGCCTCGGGTGTCAGTGCAGCCGAGTTGAACGGGAAGGTGATGGTCGAAGGCACTTCGCGGGCGAAGCGCTGCCCCAGCTGGATCCGGTAGTCGGCGGCGCCCGACTGGATCAGCGAGTTGTTCATCGTGGCTTCACCGAAATGGCCGCTATCGACCTCGGCGCCCAGTTCCTTGTTCATGTCGCCGCAGGCTGCCAGTGCAAGCAGCGATGCTGCCGAAAGAATGATCCGCATGTGCCCCCGCATCGCTTACTCCATCACATAGCCGTAGGGGCTGTTGAAGTCCTGCCGTGCCACTTCGCCAGCCGGGCCCTTGGCGCCTGCAACCTTGCCGAACAGGAACAGTTCCTTCTCGGTCGGAATGCGGACCCGGTCTGTCGGCAAGGCCAGCGCCTCGCCGCGGGTCGGCGTCACCAGATGCGGGGTGACGATAATTACCAGTTCCGATTGCTGGCGCTGATATTCGGCGCTGCGGAACAGCGCGCCGATGATCGGGATGTCGCCCAGCCACGGAACCTGGCCGTTCAGGTCGCGGAAGTCGTCTTGCAAAAGCCCCGCGATGGCAAAGCTTTCACCGTCGCGCATCTCGACCGTGGTCGAGGTTTCGCGGCGCCGGAACGCATTGACGCTGAAGCCTTCGTTTTCCACCGTCACCGTGCTGTCGATCGAGGACACGGCGGCGTTGATCGTCAGGTTGATGTTGTCGCCGTCCACCACGACGGGGGTGAAGTTCATCTCCACACCGAAGGGCTTGTATTGCACGGCGATACCGTCTTTCGACACCACCGGAATGGGATATTCGCCGCCCGCAAGGAACTTGGCTTCCTGCCCCGAAAGGGCGGTCAGGTTCGGCTCGGCCAGCGTGCGCACGACACCCTTGGATTCCAGCGCCTCCAGCAGCACCGCGAACTGCAGGGAGCCGGCGGAAAAGCCCAGTGCCAGCCCCGAATTGGCGCTTTCGCGCACAGTGATGTCACTGCTGTTGATCGAGTTTCCGTCGTTCAGCCATGTGCCGGTCTTGCCCGAGACACCAACCTTCGACCCGCCCGCGATGGCCAGCGACGAGGACAGGTTCTTGGCGACCGAGCGCTGCATTTCGGCAAAGCGGACCTTCAGCATCACCTGCTGTGCCCCGCCCACCGACATCAGGTTCGACACCCGTTCCGGTGCATAGCGTTCGGCCAGATCCAGCGCACGGTCGAGCTTGGCGGTGGAGGAGACGGTGCCCGACAGCACAATGCCGTCATTGGCGGTGCGGACCTCGATATTCTCGCCCGGCAGGATCTGGCGCAGGCGTTCCTTGAATTCTGCCACATCGGGGGCAACCTGCACCTCGACGTTGGAAATCAGCTTGCCGTCGCCGGACAGCATGGTCAGCGTTGTGCGGCCGGGCGCCTTGCCCAGCACATAGATGGATCTGTCCGACAGGGTAGAAATGTCGGCGATGCCGGGGTTGGCGATCGACACATCCGTAAAGGCGGTGTCGCTTTCCACCACCACCGCGCGGTTCATGGGGACATTCAGCGGTGCCGAGGCGCTGCCCGACATGACGCGCAGGTTCTGGGCCTCTGCGGTACTCGCTCCGGCGGCGGCGAGGCAAAATCCTGCCAGCACCGCCACGATAAACTTGCTCAATTGCATGTGACCTGCCTTTCGGATCACGCCTCGGGAACCGGGTCTTTTCGCCCTTTATTCGCATTCAAGATGCCGCAAGCGTCATTTTATTGCAAGAATCAAACGCTTGTGCGGCAATGTTGCTGTGGATAACCTGCAACAATCTACCATGAATAGCCCTAAACGCAGACGGCAGCACGATTTCTTGTGCTGCCGTGCGGGTATCCTGCAGGTTCAGTTGGTGCAAGGGATCGGAATTTCCAGCACGTCGGCGCCCTTGCGGGTCTTGATCGTGCAGACCTTTTTCTCGACCTCGGGGGCGGCGGCCTCTCTCTGGATGCCCAGAAGCTGATCGCTGTTGACCTCGATCGGGCCCGCGATCGGCGTGTTGTCGTCGGTCTTGGCAACCAGCGACACGGAAAGCTGGCCGGTGGCCTGGCCCTGCGCCAGACGCGCAACCTGCTGCGGGGTCGCGGCGACGGTCATTGCCTTGGGGGCGGCAAAATCGGTTCCGCTGCTGGCGCCCTTCGCATTCTTGGCCGGCGGGCGGTCCACCGCGATGATTGCCAGCGATGTTTCGATCATCTGGGTCACCTCGCCGCCCATGCTGCTGGAGCCGGTCCAGTAGACATCGACCCGGTTACCCGGTTGCAGATAGCGCGAGGCGCCCGACGCATCGTCGAATTTGATGGTAAAGGCGCGTTCACCCTGCGCCAGCATGCCGGTCAGCCCCGCAACCTCGCCCGGTTCGGTGATCTTGACGGCCAGCACGGGCTCGAATTTCTCCATCTGGCGCAGCACGAAGCGGGGACGGGTCTCGCCTTCGGGGAACAGCGGTTCGCTGGCCTTGAAGATGCCTTCGGGCAACGCGCTTTGCGGCCAGTAGATCAGTTGCACATCGTCGCGTGTCAGCGCATCGCCATAGTTGACGGGCTTGTTGACGACATAGACCTCGACCAGAGGCCCGGTTTTCGCCCGCATCTCGCGTTCTTTCGCAAGCTGGGCCTGAGTATGTCCGATGAAGTTCTGGGCCATATAGACCGCGAACCCGGCGAGAGCCAGCCCGAGCACCAGAACACCGGCAAAAATCATGCGCATTCTCGTTCGTCTCCCATTCTTTGCCCCAAAGGGCGGGTAGCTGTCGTGGCGCCTAGCTCTGTGCCTCAAGCACCTTGTCACCAATGCCTTCGGCAGCCTGTTCGTAAAGCAATTCGGTTACGATCAGGAAAACGCCCATCGTCATCACGATGACGGCCGTTGCCAGCACGATCCAGTCAACAGTGATGGCCGCATCTTCGGCCCTCAGGAAACGGGTGATCTTTTCCATGTCGATACTCGTATCGGGTTACCGTGCACAACAGCTGTGCCGCACAATGAAACAGGCTGCGGCTTGTGACCAAGCCGCAGCCCATGCAGTCTCGAACTGTCCGAAGACGCTCGGATCAGTAAGCGGCGGCTTCGTCCAGCTTGTCGGCGATGTTCGCCGCGGTCGCGTCGAGCGAGGGCGAGATGGTTTCCATCACGACGAGGCCCAGGCCCACGATGGCGGCGGTCAGCACGACCCAGTCAACGGTCACGGCGCCCGATTCGTCGTTTTTGAAGGATTTGAAGATGTTCAGCAGTTTCATGGTCTTGGTCCCTTGGTTCAGGTGTTGCTCACTACGCGCCGCCCTTGCTTCTGATCGGCCTCTGTTCCGATCCGCTTCGTTGCGGCATGGGTGTATATAGCCCCCTGAAGGTGGCGGGAGTTGGGAGGCAATTTGACCACTCGGGAAATCTGAATAAAACCTGAAGAAAGTTTTCAAGATATTGAAATTGTTCAAAATATCTTTTGAATATTTTTCGTTTCTTTCGGCTGGGTCCGGCTTGCGGGGCAGAGTTGGGCGGGAATGAGGCAAAACTGCCACGATCCGTGGGGGGGATTCCGCCCTCGCTGGAGCGATTCACGGGTTTCTGCGAAAGTAGGGGGGCTAGAAACCGGAAAACGGGCAGGCAGCCGCATGAGGCGGGCAGTATTGGCGACGATTCTGACAGGGGCGATTCTGCCCTTTTACTGGCATCCGGCGGGTGCCCAGACGCCTCCGGCATTCGAGGATTTCACGTTCCGTCGAATCAAGGCGCCCGCTGCCGGGGTCGGCAAGCGCATCACCGTGCAGATCGACCCCGAGGAACAGGCGCGCCGACTGGCCGCCTCTCCCAAGGTGGACCGCAAGAAAGAGGCGCAATCGGTAGCCGACACGCCGCCTGCGGCGCCACTGGCCGATCCGGTTGCGAAACCCGCCTCTTCCTACGCATGGTTCTGGGATCAGGTGCCGGTGGATCGCGCGGCGATGAAGGGGCGTTTCCCGCAGGCGCTGGCCGCGCTGTCACAGGGGCCGGGGGGCAAGGCCGTCACCGCGCCGCGGTTGCAAGCGATGCAGAATATCGCTTCTGCCTATGGCACCGAGATCCTGAAGGCCACGATCGGCACCGAGGTTTCGCCTGCGCTGGCGCTGGCGGTCATCGGGATCGAAAGCGCGGGACGCCCGGATGCGGTCAGTTCCGCAGGGGCGCAGGGGTTGATGCAACTGATCCCCGCTACGGCCGAACGCTTTGGCGTGACAGATTCCAAGGTGCCCGCGCAGAACATCAAGGGCGGGGTCGCCTATCTTGACTGGCTGATGAAGCGGTTCGACCGCGATCCGCTGATGGTGCTGGCGGCCTATAATGCGGGTGAGGGCGCGGTAGAGGCCAATGGCGGCATCCCGCCCTATGCCGAAACGCGGGATTATGTGCCGAAAGTGCTGGCCGCCTGGCAGGTGGCGCAGGGCCTGTGCCTGACCCCGCCGGAGCTGTTTTCCGACCCCTGCGTGTTCAAGGTGATCGCGGCGGGCGGCTAGACCGCGAAGACATCCGCCCATTCGGGATGGCGCTTGCGCTGCGCATTCACGAAGGGACAAAGCGGCATGACCTTGAACCCTTCAGCCCGCGCATCCGCGACCAGACGCAGCACCAGCGCCAGCCCGGCGCCGGTGCCTCGAAAACTGTCGGGAACGCCAGTGTGATCGGCGATGACAAGCTGGGGCGAGGTGATGGAATAGGTCAGTTCGGCCTCTTCACCACCCTGCCGGATGACATAGCGACCCTTCGAACCCGAGGTTTCGCGTGTAATCTCGAAATCGCTCATACCATCCTCACATCTTGGTTTGCCGCCCCACGTTCTGCGGGGCGGCTGTGTTGTCTTTCGGATCAACCGACCAGAGTCGCCTCGGTCGCGGCGCGCATTTCAGCCTCGGTCACGCCATCGGCCAGTTCAACGATCTTCAGGCCGCCCGGCACCACGTCCAGAACGCCCAGATTGGTGATGATACGATCCACCACCGCCTTGCCGGTCAAGGGCAGGGTGCAGGCTTTCAGCACCTTCGATTCACCATGCTTGGAGGTATGGTCCATCACAACCACCACGCGGCCGACGCCTGCCACGAGGTCCATGGCGCCGCCCATCCCCTTCACCAGCTTGCCGGGGATCATCCAGTTCGCCAGATCGCCGTTTTCCGCCACTTCCATCGCGCCAAGGATCGCCATGGCGATCTTGCCGCCCCGGATCATGGCAAACGAGGTCGCGCTGTCGAAATAGGCGGTCTGCGGCAGTTCGGTGATGGTCTGCTTGCCGGCGTTGATCAGGTCGGCATCCTCTTCGCCCTCATAGGGGAAGGGGCCCATGCCCAGCATGCCGTTTTCCGATTGCAGCGTGACGTTGACGCCTTCGGGGATGTAGTTCGACACCAGCGTCGGAATGCCGATGCCGAGGTTCACATACCAGCCGTCCTGAAGCTCCTGCGCGGCGCGTGCCGCCATCTGATTGCGATCCCAGGGCATCAGGCTTGCTCCTTCTTGCGGGTGGTGCGCTGTTCGATGCGCTTCTCGTGCTGGCCCTGCACGATGCGGTGGACATAGATGCCCGGCAGGTGGATGTGATCGGGGTCAAGGCTGCCCAGCGGCACGATTTCCTCGACCTCCGCCACGCAGACCTTGCCGCAGGTGGCGGCGGGCACGTTGAAATTGCGCGCGGTCTTGCGGAAGATCAGGTTGCCCGAGGGATCGGCCTTCCACGCCTTCACGATGGACACATCTGCCACGATGCCGGTTTCAAGGATGTATTCGCGGCCGTTGAAGACCTTCACATCCTTGCCTTCCGCGATCACCGTGCCGACGCCGGTGGCGGTGTAGAAGCCGGGGATACCCGCGCCGCCCGCCCGCATCCGTTCGGCCAGGGTGCCTTGCGGGTTGAATTCCAGCTCCAGTTCGCCCGACAGATACTGGCGCATGAATTCGGCATTCTCGCCGACATAGGACGAGATCATCTTCTTGATCTGCCGGGTCTTGAGCAGCACGCCCAGACCGAAATCATCCACGCCACAGTTGTTCGAGGCGATGGTGATGTCTTTGGTCCCCGCCGCCTTGATCGCGTCGATCAGCAGTTCGGGGATGCCACAGAGGCCGAAGCCCCCCGCCGCCATCGTCATGCCGTCGAACAGCAACCCTTCCAGCGCCGCCCCGGCACTCGCATATGTCTTGTCCATGCGTCTCTCCCCGCAAACTCTCCGGCGTCAAGTTGTGGCGATTGCAACGGCCTAAGTCAATCGACCCCTTGCCGCATCGCAGCAGGACAGGGCGGAAAGCCTGCCGTGGGGCAGGATGCGCCCTTTACCGCGCGGCGGCGGCATGTCATTTCCAAGACCAGTGCGGGTGTGGTGGAATGGTAGACACAGGCGACTTAAAATCGCCAGGGGTATCCCGTGCGGGTTCGAGCCCCGCCACCCGCACCAGAAGCCGCGCTCCTGTCAGCGTTCCAGCCGGGCTTTGCGCAAGAAGCGGGTCGGCTGGCAGCCGCCGTTTTCCTAGTCATTCCCAAGCTTCAGGAAAGGAAGACGGGAATGCTACTGGAAGGAAAGACCATTATTGTCACCGGCGCAAGCAGCGGTATCGGGGCGGCTGCGGCGCGGATTTTCGCTGCTGAAGGGGCAGGGCTGGTTCTGGGCGCGCGGCGCGGCGACCTGCTGGCCGATCTTGCGGCCGAGATTGCGGGGAAAGGCGGCAAGGCCGCTTTTCTGGCCGGGAATGTCGAAAGCGGTGCCTATGCCGCCGATCTGGTGGCGCTGGCGGAAGCCCGGTTCGGCGGGCTTGACGGCGCGTTCAACAATGCCGGCATGACCGGAGAGCTGGGGCCGGTCCCCGACATGACGGAGGAAAACTGGCACAAGGTGATCGCGGTCAATCTGACCAGCGGCTTTCATGCGGCCAGGGCGCAGATCCCGGCGCTGCGGCGGCGTGGCGGCGGCTCCCTCGTCTTTACCTCGTCCTTTGTCGGACACACGGTCGGGTTGCCGGGGATGGCGGCCTATGCGGCAGCGAAAGCCGGGCTGATCGGCATGACGCAGGTTCTGGCGGCAGAGCACGGGGCCGAGAAGATCCGCGTTAACGCCCTGCTGCCCGGTGGCACCATGACCTCCATGGCCGGGGAAGATGCCGGGTTCCATGATGTCGTGCGGGGTTTGCATGCGCTGAAGCGGATGGCGGAACCTGCGGAAATCGCCAATGCGGCGCTGTTCCTGCTGTCTGACAAGGCGTCTTTTGTGACCGGCACTGCAATGCTGGCGGATGGCGGCAATTCGATAAGCAAGTTTTGAGCCTCAGGCGCTGTCCCGGTGCGGGGCAGCGCTCAGCCCCGGTCGCGCCACTCCCGCCCCAGCAGGGCATAGATGAACTCGTCGCCCCAGACCCCTTCGAAGAAGTCGTTCTCCACCAGATGCGCCTCGCGGCGCAGGCCCAGCCGGTCGGCAAGGCGCCAGGAGGCTTCGTTGCGGCTGGCGATGCGGGCAAAGATCCGGTGCAGGCCGCAGGGACCGAAGCCGAGTGCCAGCATGGCCTGCGCGGCCTCGGTCGCGTAGCCCTGTCCGGCGTAATCCGGGTGAAAGATATAGCCAAGTTCACCCTGACGCGCGGTGCGGCTGGCATATTTCAGCACCACCTCGCCCAGCAGAGCCCCGTCCGTCTGGCGGCAGACGGCCAGCCGGAAGGCATCGCCCTCGTCTTCGAACCGCGGATCGCAGGCGCGGGCGAATTGCTGGGCCAGCGCCTCGCCCTCGGGCGGGGCGGTGTAGAGGTGGCGGTAGACCTCGGCCCTGCGGTGGCAATCGGCATAGGCCGCGAAATCCTCGGGGACGAAACGGCGCAGCGAAAGCCGCGCCGTTCGATGGGGCAGGGGCGGCAGCCCGGTCACGGCAGCATCTGCGAGGGCAGGAACAGCGTCAGGCCCGGGATCAGCAGCAGCAAGAGCAGGCGCAGGATGTCCATCATCCAGAAGGGCGTCACCCCGCGGAAGATCGTCGCGGTGGAGACGTTGCCGACCACACCTTTCAGGATGAACACATTCAGCCCGACCGGAGGGGTGATCAGGCTGATTTCCGTCACCACCACCACGATGATGCCGAACCACACCGGGTTGAAGCCCATGCCGGTGACCAGCGGAAAGAAGATCGGCACCGTCAGCAGAAGCATCGACAGGCTTTCGAACACGCAGCCCAGTGCCACATAGATCAGCACGATCAGGGCCATCACCAGCCAGGGCGAAAGTCCCATCTCGATCACGCCATTGGCCAGCGCCTCGGGCAACCCGGCGATATTGACGAAGTTCGAGAAGATCCACGCCCCGATCAACACCGCAAACAGCGAGGCGGTGGTCAGCGCGGTTTCCTCCAGCACCTCGCGGATGTCAGCCAAGGTCAGCCCGCCGCGCGCCAGCGCGATCAGGAAGGCGCCCATCGCGCCCATGCCTGCCGCTTCGGTTGGCGAGAAGGTCAGGTGGATCGGCCAGACATCCAGCGCGCCGTAAAGCCCGCCGATCACCAGCCCGAACAAGAGCAACACCGACCAGACGCCGCGCAGCGCCGCCAGTCGCTGGCCCCAGGTCGCGCGCGGGCCTGCCGGACCGGCAGCCGGGTTGCGCAGGACCGAGATATAGACGGCGGCCAGATAGAACAGGATGCCCAGCGCGCCGGGGATGATCCCTGCGATGAACAACTGCCCGATGGAGGTTTCAGTCAGCAGCCCGTAGATCACGAGGATGACCGAGGGCGGGATCAGGATGCCCAGCGTCCCGCCTGCGGCGATGGAGGCGGTGGACAGGCTGTCAGCATAGCCGAATTTCCGCATCTCGGGCATGGCGACCTTCGACATGGTGGCAGCCGTGGCCAGCGACGAGCCGCAGATCGCGGCAAAGCCGCCGCAGGCGACGATGGTCGCCATGGCAAGGCCACCCCGGAAATGGCCCAGAAAGGCGTTCGACACCTGATAAAGCTCGCGGCTGATGCCGCCCTTGTTGACGAACAGCCCCATCAGGATGAACAGCGGCACGACCGAAAGGCCATAATCCTGGCTGGTGTCGATCACCAGTCGCGCGGCCATTGAGATGGCGCCGCGAAAGCTGGTTTCCAGCGTATAGCCGACAAGGCCGACCAGCCCCATGGCAAAGGCGATGGGCATGCGCAGCAGCACCAGCACCAGAACGGCGGCAAAACCGATGAGAGAGTCAGTCATGCCCGCCCTCCCACAGCAGGCGCGGGGCCAGCCAGATCATCAGGCCGCGCGCAATCAGCACGGCAGCGGTGAGGAAGGTCATGAGGGCGATGAACCATGTGACGGTGGAAACGGGAATGGCGAGGTATTCGGTCACGTCGCCATAGCTGCGGGCGCGTTCGGCCAGATCGACGATGCGCCATGCGGGCCAGAGCAACATCACGCCCGACAGGGTGGTGACAATGCCGTCGCGCAGACGCTCCAGATGCAGGCGGGCGAAGATCGGGTCCAGCAGGTCCACCGCGATATGCCCGCCGCGCCCCGAAAGCACGGGCAGCGAGGCAAAGACGATGATGGCGATGGCGATGCGGGTCAGTTCGGTGGCGGCCTCGATCGGCGCGCTGAAGGCGGAGCGCAGCACCACGTCACAGAAGGTCAGCACCATAAGCGCGAAAAGCGTGACCGAAGCAAGGATCAGGGGCAGCACCGAAAGGCGCCGCATGAGGCGGATCAGGGGTATCATCAAGGGCTCCCGCAGGCGTGGGGCGCGCCGGTCTGGCGCGCCCTTGGGTCGCGTCAGTTGCCGGCGGCGGCGGTCATCTCTGTCATGACCATATCGTAGGCTGCCTGTGCGTCGATGCCTGCGGCGCTGATCTGCGCCAGAACCTTTTCGCGCACCCGTGCGGCCATTTCGGCGAAGGCGGCCTGATCTTCCGCGCTGGCGGTGACGATCTTGTTGTCCGCCGCGGCTTCGGTCGCGGCACGGGCGTCGGCGTCGCTTTGATCCCAGACGGCGCCCATCATGCGGCTGGCGGTTTCACCGAACACCTTTTCGTCCAGCGCCTTCTGCACATCCTCGGGCAGGCTGTCGAAGCGTTCCTGGCTCATCAGCACCGCGAACGACCCGCGATAGAAGCCGCCGGGCATTTCATAGACGTTCTTCGCCACTTCGTTCAGCTTGAAGCTGGTGCGTTCGCCCATGTTGATCGCAACGGCATCGGCGGCGCCGGAGGCGAGCGTTTCATAGACCTTGGGCGCGGGCACCTGAATGCCGACGAGGCCCAGCTCGGCGCCGACTTCGGCGGACACACCACCGCCAAGACGGGTTTTCAACCCGCTCAGATCGGCCAGCGTGTTGATTTCCTTGCTGGAGTGGATCTGGCCCGGACCATGGGTCGTCAGCGCGACAAGCTTGACGCCGCGATGTTCGTCGAGCTTGTCAAGGAACGCCTTCTGCACATGCCAGTAAGCGACCGAGGCAGCCTCGGCATTGCCCGGATAGCCCGGCAGTTCAATAAGCTGGGTGCCGATGAAGCGGCCCGGCTGGTAGCCGTGGAAGATGATGGTCATGTCGGCGGCGCCGTCCATCACCAGATCCATCTGGGCAGGCGGCGGCGCGAGGCCCAGCTTGATCTCGCCGGTGACCTGGCCATCGGTGGCCTCTTCCATCATCTTCACCAGCCCTTCAAGCATGCCGGTGTTGATCGGGTGGGTCGGTGGCAGCCAGCTGGAGATGGTCAGCGTCTCGGCGGCATGGGCGGCGGCGGCTGTGCAGACGACAACGGCGGCGCTGGCAAGAAGGCGTGCAATCCTGGTCACGGTGGTCTCCCTGTTGTGCGGCCCGACGGCTCCTCCTCCGGCGGGTCCATTATATGCAATTTCATGTATCCACAGAATCGGTCACTTGTGAACTGATTTTTCGCGGACAGACGGGGCTGGCGACATTTTCTTGCCCGGCCATGGGATTGGGCCGGGGTCAGGCATCAAGGGATTCGGCAGGGGCAAGGCGGTCGATCAGGGCGCGCAGGGCCTGCTTGATTCGCGCGCCATCGCTTCCGGCAAGGATATTCAGCAGGTCGGCCTCGTGCCGCCGGGCTTCGGCCACCAGAGCCTCGGCCAGCGCGCGACCCTCGGGCGTCAGATAAACCCGCGTGCGGCGGCGATCCTCGGGGTCGCCCCGCCGGGTGACGATGCCGCGGTCTTCCATCTGCGCGATGATCTTGGTGAGCCGGGATTGCTCGATCAGCGCGAACTGCGCCAGTCGCGTGACCATGGCGCCGTCGCGGTCATGCAGGCAGGCCAGCACCCGCCATTCGGGCACGCGCAGACCTTCTTCGCGCACACGCGCATGGAATTGCGCGCTGGCGGCCTCGCTGGCGGCGGCCAGCAGATACAGCAGATAGCCCGAAACGAAGGTGTCACCGTTTTCCGGTGCAGGGGGCTGGGCAAGCGGGCTGTCAGTCATCGTGTCCTCCGGTGGCACAGGAGAACGCAGGGGCAGGGGGGGTTGTCAATGCGCGGGGCATCGGCGCTGCGGTGCAGGGGGCAAAAAAAGGCTTGACGAAATTTACATGAAATTTCATGTTTTATGACAGGGAGGACGAAACGTGCACAGCATCAAAGCCAGAATCACGGGGATTCAGCCCCTCACCGATCGCATCCGCGAGTTTCGCCTGACCGGCATCGCGGCGCGTCCGCTGCCGGGGTGGGAGCCGGGGGCCCATGTCCGCGTCTCGCTGCCCGATGGTGACAGCCGGGCCTATTCGCTGATCTCACTGTCCCCCGTGCCGGAGGCCCCGACGGAGTATCGCATCGCGGTGCAACTGGAACCCGAGGGCAAGGGCGGTTCGCGCTTCATGCACGGGCTGGCAGAGGGGGCCGAGGTCATGCTCAGCCTGCCGAAATGCGATTTCCCTCTGGTGGCCGGGGCATCTGCCGTATTGCTGGCCGGGGGCATCGGCGTCACGCCAATGATTTCCATGGCCACCGCGCTGAAGGCGGCGGGCACACCGTTCGAGTTCCATTACGCCGGGCGCAGCGCCGGGCTGATGGCTTATGCGTCGGCGCTGGCGGAAACCTTCGGCCCTGCCTTCAGCCTGCATTGCGATGACGATTCGGCGACGGCGCTGGATCTGGACGCGCTGCTTGCCGCGTTGGGCGACCGGCACATCTATGCCTGCGGACCGCGGGGGATGCTGGACGCGCTGCGCCAGAAGGCCGAGGCGGCGGGCATCCCCGCTGCCCGCGTGCATTTCGAACTGTTCGACGCCCCGCAGGCCGAGGCGGACGATACCGCCTTCGAGGTGGAGCTTGCCTCCACCGGCCAGACCTTCACCATCCCGCCGGGCCGCAGCATCGTCGAGGTGCTGGAGGAAGGCGGCGTCGATCTGGTCTACGACTGCCAGCGCGGCGATTGCGGCATCTGTCAGTGCGGCGTGATCTCGGGCGAACCCGATCACCGCGACGTGGTGCTGTCCGAGGCCGAGCGCGCGGCCGGGAAGCTCATGCAAATCTGCGTCAGCCGGGCGAAATCGCCGCGGCTGGTGCTCGATCTCTGAGGGAGGAAGCCATGACACGTTATACCGGCGACAAGGCGGCGGTCGCGGCTCTGGTGCAGGGGCATCAGGTGCATCGCGACGTCTATATCGACCCCGAAGTCTACCGGCTGGAGATGAAGCATCTCTTTGCCAATGCCTGGATCTTCGTGGGGCATGATAGCCAGACCCCGAACAAGGGCGACTACTTCACGACCATGGTCGGCGATCAGCCGGTCATTCAGGTGCGGCATACGGATGGCGAGATCTACGTTCTTTACAACCGCTGCCCGCACAAGGGCACCAAGCTGGTGATCGACCGCACCGGCAATACCGGCAAGTTCTTCCGCTGCCCCTATCACGCTTGGTCGTTCAAGACCGATGGCTGTCTTCTGGCGATCCCGCTGAAGAAGGGCTACGAAAACACCGGGTTCGAACAGACCGACGCCGGCCATGGCATGAAATCCGTGGGCGCGGTGATGAACTACCGGGGCTTCATCTTCTGCCGTCTGGCGGAGGAGGGGATTTCCTTCGAGGAGTTCTTCGGCGGCTCGCTGTCCTCCATCGACAATATGGTGGACCGCTCGCCCGCACAGCGGCTGGAGGTGGCGGGGCCGCCGCTCCGCTACATGCACAAGTGCAACTGGAAGATGCTGGTCGAGAACCAGACCGATACCTGTCACCCGATGGTCGCGCATGAAAGCTCGGCGGGGACGGCGGTGCGGTTGTGGAAGGAACTCGACATGCCCGAGGGCACGCCGCTGCCCCCTGCGATGGAAATCATCGCCCCCTTCACCTCGCCTTACGAGTTCTTTGAAAACATGGGCATCCGCACCTGGCCCAATGGCCATGGCCATACCGGCGTGCATCATTCGATCCATTCGAACTACACCGAAATTCCGGGCTATCTGGACAAGCTGTCGGTCACCCATGGCGAGGAAAAGGCCCGCGCCATTCTGGGCGAGAACCGGCACAACACGGTCTATTTCCCGAACATCATGATCAAGGGCCCGATCCAGCAGCTGCGCGTGTTCATCCCGCTGGCCGCCGACAAGACGCTGGTGGAAAGCTATATCTACCGGCTGGTCGATGCACCCGAGGAACTGACCGCGCGCACCGCCATGTATAACCGCATGATCAACGCCCCCACCTCGATCGTCGGCCATGACGATCTGGAGATGTATGAGCGTGCGCAGGAAGGCTTGCAGGCCGATGGCATGGAATGGGTGAACATCCAGCGCCTTTACGACCCGGACGAGGATTTCGAACAGGAAAGCGTGCTGAACGGCACCACGGAAAAGCAGATGCGCAACCAGTTCCATGCCTGGGTGAAGTTCATGACCCATGACATGCCGGCACGGGAGGCCGCGGAATGAGCGTGACGAAGGACGACATCATCGACTTCCTTTATGACGAGGCGCGGATGCTGGACGAGGGGCGCTATGACGACTGGCTGGCGCTTTGGCTGAAGGACGGACATTACTGGATGCCACTCGACTACAAGCAGACCGATCCGCTGAATGTGACCTCGCTGATGTATGAGGATATCTTCATGCTCAAGGTCCGGGTGGAGCGTCTGAACGGCGCGCGCACCTTCAGCCAGAAACCGAAAAGCCGCTGTCATCATGTGTTGCAGCGTCCCTGGGTGGACGAGATCGACCTTGAGGCCGGGCGCATCCGCACCACGACGCAGATGCACTATGTCGAGACACGGCTGGATGAACAGATGCTTCTGGCGCTGACCGCGCAGCATGATCTGGCGCTGATCGACGGGCGGTTGCGCATCGCCAACAAACGGGTCGACATCCTCAATTGCGATGCCGCCTTCGGCAATATCCAGTTGCTGCCATGAGCGCGGATTTCACCGCCGTCATCACCGGCGCAAGCAAGGGCATCGGCGCCGATCTGGCCGGGCGTCTGCTGGCGCGCGGCTACCGGGTGATCAACCTGTCGCGCGGCCCGGCCGAATTCAGCCATGACCGGCTGGAGAATATGTCGGTTGATCTGCTGGACAGCGCGGCTGTGACCGAGGCCGCCGCCGCCATCGCCGCCCGGCATGAGGTGACACATGTCATCCACAACGCCGGGCTGGTCTGGCCGAAGCTGGTGGAGGATGCGCAGCCCGCCGACATCACCGGCCTTGCGCAGCTGCACCTTGGCGCGGCGCTGTCGCTGGTGCAGGCGGCCCTGCCCGCGATGAAGGCGCGGCGCTTCGGGCGCATCCTGTTCAACGGCTCGCGCGCGGCGCTGGGCGTGCCGACCCGCACCGCCTATTCCGCCAGCAAGGCGGGGATGATCGGCATGGCGCGGACCTGGGCGCTGGAACTGGCGCCGCATGGCATCACCGTCAATGTGGTGGCGCCCGGACCGATCCAGACCGACAACTTCTGGGGCATCGTGCCCAAGGGCAGCGAACGCGAGGCGGAACTGGCGAAACGTATCCCGGTCGGGCGGCTGGGCACGGTCGAGGATGTCAGCAACGCCTTCCTGTTCTTCTGCGATCCGGGCGCGAGCTTCGTCACCGGCCAGACGCTTTATGTCTGCGGCGGTGCCAGCGTGGGCAGCATGAGCCTGTAGCCACGGCTTGCGCGGGGCAGGGCGGGCGGCTACCAGAGAGCTATGACCACGCTTCCCACCCCGCGCGGCGCGCTGACGCCGGACCGTCCGCTTTCTGATCTGACCTGGCTGCGCGTCGGCGGCCCGGCCGACTGGCTGTTCCAGCCTGCCGACGAGGCCGATCTGGCCGGATTTCTGGCCGCTTTGCCGCCCGAGGTGCCGGTGTTCCCGATGGGGGTGGGGTCGAACCTCATCGTCCGTGATGGCGGTATCCGGGCGGTGGTGATCCGCCTCGGGCGCGGTTTCAATGCTATCACGGTCGAGGGCGGGCGCGTCACGGCGGGGGCCGCCGCGCTGGACGCCCATGTTGCGCGGAAAGCCGCCGAGGCCGGGTGCGACCTGACTTTCCTGCGCACCATTCCCGGTTCGATCGGCGGGGCAGTGCGGATGAACGCGGGCTGCTACGGCCATTACGTCGCGGATTTTCTGGAGGAGATCCGCATTGTCACGCGGTCGGGGCAGATTGAAACCCTGCCCGCCGCCGCGCTGAACCTGCGCTATCGTCAATCCGATCTGCCGGAAGGCGCCGTGGTGATCGGCGCCACCTTCTACGCGCCTGCGGGCGATCCTGCCGCGCTGGCGGCGCGGATGGAGGATCAGTTGGCCAAGCGCGACGCGAGCCAGCCCACCAAGGACCGCAGCGCCGGTTCCACCTTTCGCAACCCGCTGGGGCGCAGCTCTACCGGCGCGGCGGATGACACGCACGAGCTGAAAGCCTGGAAGGTGATCGACGATGCGGGGATGCGCGGCGCCCGCATCGGCGGTGCGCAGATGAGTGAGATGCATTCCAACTTCCTGATCAACGCCGGGGGGGCGACAGCCGCCGATCTGGAAAATCTGGGCGAGGAAGTGCGAAAAAGGGTTTTCCAAAACAGCGGGATCACGCTAGAGTGGGAAATCATGCGCGTCGGCGAACCGACGGCAAAATAACGAAGAATATCGGGGCGAAGACCCTGAAGAGGCAGTAAATGGCGGGCAAGTCGGGCAGGACGTGCTCCCGTGTAGCGGTGTTGATGGGTGGCCTTTCCGCAGAGCGGGAAGTTTCCTTGTCGTCTGGGCGTGAATGCGCCAACGCTTTGCGGGTAGCCGGATATGAGGTGATCGAGGTCGATGCCGGCCCCGATCTGGCCGCGCACCTGCATGAAATTTCTCCTGATGTCGTGTTCAACGCCCTGCATGGCCGCTGGGGTGAGGATGGCTGCGTTCAGGGCCTGCTTGAATGGCTGCGCATCCCCTACACGCATTCCGGTGTGCTGGCCTCGGCGCTGGCGATGGACAAGGAGCGCTCGAAGGAAACCTTCCGCGCTGCCGGTTTGCCTGTGGCTGAAAGCCTGCTTGCCGACCGTGACGAGGTGCGCGCGCGCCATGTCATGCAGCCGCCCTATGTGGTGAAGCCCTATAACGAAGGCTCTTCGGTCGGGGTCTATCTGGTGCATGAGGCCGCCAATGGCCCGCCACAGCTTTCTGACAATATGCCCGAGCGGGTCATGGTTGAAACCTATGTGCCGGGCCGAGAGTTTACCTGTGCCGTGATGGGTGATCGGGCGCTGGCGGTGACCGACATCATCACCTCGGGCTGGTATGACTATGACGCCAAATACAAGGCGGGCGGGTCACGGCACGAGATTCCGGCCAATGTGCCTGCCGAGATCGAGGCGGCCTGTCTGGATTATGCCCTGCGCGCGCATCGGGCGCTGGGCTGTCGGGGGCTCAGCCGGTCGGATTTCCGTTGGGATGAAAGTCGGGGGCTGGCCGGGCTGATCCTTCTGGAAACCAATACTCAGCCGGGGATGACGCCCACCTCGCTCGCGCCCGAGCAGGCGGCCTTCCACGGCATCAGCTTCCCGGAGCTCTGCCGCTGGATTGTGGAGGATGCGTCATGCGACCGCTGACCGCCGACCGCCGCTATCCTGCCATGTCGCGCGCCGCGCAGCCGGGCTATGCGCCGCAGCCCCATACCGCGCCACCGCCGCGCCGCGATCCGGCGCCGACACGCATGGCCTACCGGATGCAGCGCCTGTGGTTGACACCGGCTTTCCGTGTCTTGATGCGGGTCGGGGTGCCGGTGCTTTGCGTGGCAGCCGTCGGCGCCATCGCCTTCGGCCCCGAGGCGCGGCGCAATGCCATCGTCGCCCAGGTCGGCGAATGGCGTGAGGCCATCGAAAACCGCCCGGAATTCCGCGTGTCGGTCTTGCAGGTTACCGGCGCCTCGCCGTCGCTCGATGCCGCCATCCGTGACATGCTGGATGTGAAGCTGCCGGTGTCGCGCTTTTCCATCGACCTTGAGGCGGCAGCGACCCGCATCCGCACCCTGGACGCGGTGGATCAGGCCGAAGTCAAGGTTGGGTCGGGCGGGGTGTTGTCGGTGCGGATCACCGAACGCCAGCCCGCCCTGATCTGGCGCAAGGAAGCCGAGCTTGACCTGCTTGATGCCACCGGCCGTCGTGTCGCGCAGGTGCTGGAACGGGCCGACCGCCCTGACCTGCCGGTGGTCACCGGGTTTGGGGCTGACAAGGCCGCCTCCGAGGCGCTGGCCATCGTGGCCGCTGCCAAACCTGTGCTGCCACGCCTGCGCGGTCTTGTTCGGATCGGAGAGCGCCGCTGGGATCTGGTGCTGGATCGTGACCAGCGCATCCTTCTGCCCGCCGACAATCCGGTGCGGGCGCTGGAACGGCTTCTGGCGCTCGACAAGGCCGAGGATCTGCTTGGCCGTGACATCATCGCCGTGGACCTGCGCAATCAGGCCCGCCCCACCATTCGCCTTTCATCCGACGCCCTGCGGAGCCTGCGCCGCGCCAAAGGGCTTGAGACCGTGGAGAACGCCCTGTGACCGATCTCTATCATTCGCAACGTGCCATGCGGAACATGCGCCGCGCCGCCATGCAGCGGGGCGTCGTCGCCATTCTTGACATCGGGTCAAGCAAGATCGCCTGTCTGGTCCTGCGCTTCGACGGGCCGGAGCGGCGGCGCGACACCGATGGCGTGGGGTCCATGGCCGGGCAATCGCAGTTCCGCATCATTGGCGCCGCGACCACCCGGTCACGCGGGGTGCGCTTTGGCGAAATCCACGCGATGAACGAAACAGAACGCGCCATCCGCACCGCGGTGCAGGCGGCGCAGAAGATGGCCAATGTGCGGGTTGATCACGTCATTGCCTGTTTCTCGGGGGCCGAGCCGCGCAGCTATGGCCTTGCCGGGGACATCGAGCTTGCGGACTCGGTCGTGACCGAACATGACGTGGCGCGTGCGCTGGCCGCCTGCGACATGCCCGACATCGGGCAGGGGCGCGAGGTGCTGCATGCCCAGCCTGTGAATTTCGCGCTGGACCATCGCACCGGCATGGGCGATCCGCGCGGGCAGATCGGCAACCGTCTGGCCTGCGACATGCATCTTCTGTCGGTCGAGGCAAGCGTGGTGCAGAACCTGTTCTACTGCATCAACCGCTGCGATCTTGAGGTCGCGGGGATCGCATCGTCGGCCTATGTCTCGGGCATCTCCAGCCTCGTCGAGGACGAGCAGGAACTGGGCGCGGCCTGCATCGACATGGGGGGCGGCTCGACCGGCCTGTCCATTTTCATCAAGAAGCACATGATATATGCGGATTCCGTCCGTATGGGCGGCGATCATATCACTTCCGACATCGCCAAGGGCCTTCAGGTGCCGATGACCGTGGCCGAGCGGATCAAGACCAAGCACGGCGGCGTGCATGCCACCAGCATGGATGACCGCGAGATGATCGAGATCGGCGGCGACAGCGGTGACTGGGAAAAGGATCGCCGTCAGGTCAGCCGGACCGAGCTGATCGGTATCATCCGTCCGCGCGTCGAGGAAATTCTGGAAGAGGCGCGGGTGCGGCTGGATGCGGCCGGGTTCGAGCATCTGCCCAGCCAGCAGATCGTGCTGACCGGCGGCGCGAGCCAGATCCCCGGCCTGGACGGGCTGGCCGCCCGCATCCTGGGGCAGCGCGTCCGCCTCGGACGTCCGCTGCGAATCCAGGGGTTGCCGCAGGCTGTCACCGGCCCGGCATTCTCGTCCGCGGTGGGGCTGTGCCTCTTTGCCACGCATCCGCAGGATGAATGGTGGGATTTCGACATTCCGGCCGAGCGCTATCCGGCGCGGTCGTTCAAGAGGGCCATCAAATGGTTCCGCGACAACTGGTAACCCGCAACAAGTTGCGGTCACGGCGAAATCCCGCTGAAATGCGGGCCATATCCCCCATATTTTGTGGGCTTTGTGTGTTTTTCAGGTGACGGCGCAAGCCACTGTGGATAGAATTGCGGATAATTCAGGATTCCGGCGTGCGGGACAGGCACAGGCAAAATCCTGATCGAGAACGAGAAAACGGCGGCCCCAAGACAAGCAGGCGGATTTGCAATGGCACTGAATCTGATGATGACCTCCCAGAGTGAAGAGTTGAAGCCGCGCATCACCGTGTTCGGTGTGGGCGGGGCAGGCGGCAACGCCGTCGATAACATGATCGAGAAAAACCTCGAGGGTGTGGAGTTCGTCGTCGCCAATACCGATGCGCAGGCGCTGCAACAGTCGCGCGCCGGGGCCCGCATCCAGATGGGGCCGCGCGTGACCGAAGGTCTGGGCGCGGGGGCGCGTCCCACGGTCGGTGCCGCGGCCGCCGAAGAAACCATCGAGGCGATCGTCGATCACCTTGCCGGGGTCCATATGTGTTTCATCACTGCCGGGATGGGCGGCGGCACCGGCACCGGCGCCGCGCCGATCATCGCGCAGGCCGCGCGTGAGCTGGGTGTGCTGACCGTCGGCGTCGTGACCAAGCCCTTCCAGTTCGAGGGCAACAAGCGGATGAAGCAGGCCGAAGAAGGGATCGAGGCGCTTCAGAAGGTGGTCGATACGTTGATCATCATTCCGAACCAGAACCTGTTCCGTCTGGCCAATGAACGCACCACCTTTACCGAAGCCTTCGCCATGGCGGACGACGTGCTGTATCAGGGCGTAAAGGGCGTGACCGATCTGATGGTGCGGCCGGGTCTCATCAACCTCGACTTCGCGGACGTGCGCGCTGTGATGGACGAGATGGGCAAGGCGATGATGGGCACGGGTGAGGCCACGGGCGAAGATCGCGCCGTGCAGGCCGCCGAGAAGGCGATTGCCAACCCGTTGCTGGATGAAATCAGCCTGAACGGCGCCAAGGGGGTGCTGATCAACATTACCGGCGGCTATGATCTGACCCTGTTCGAACTGGACGAGGCCGCGAACATCATCCGTGAAAAGGTGGACCCCGACGCCAATATCATCGTCGGTTCCACCCTCGACCCGGAAATGGAAGGCGCGATCCGCGTGTCGGTCGTGGCGACCGGCATCGACGCCTCGGCCTCGAACCGTGCCGAAACCCCGACGCGCCGCCCGATGGGCAGTGCCGCGCCCAGCTTCGCCCCCGCGCCCGAGCAAAAGCCCGAGCCGCGTGTGGAAGTGCGCGCAGCCGAGCCGCGCCCGGCCGTGACGGTGCAGGTGGTGCCCGCGCAGCAGGCGGCCGCGCCGGTTGCCCCGGCCCCGCAGCCGCAACAGGCCGCGCTGTTCGACACTCCCGCTGCGGGCTTCGAACCGATGCATGAGGATGAGGCCGTGGATGACATGCCGCCCCCGGCCTATCGTCCGCAGCCCGCCGCGCAACAACCGGCGCCGCAGGCTCGCACCTTCTCGGCACATGATGCCGATGCGGGCAATTTCGTCGCCCCGCGCCCGCGTGCTGCCGGTCAACCCTCGCCCGAGGCGCTGGCCCGTCTGCAAGCCGCTGTCAGCAAGGCCCCGCCCGCCGCCCAGCGCCCGGCTGCCGCGCCGCAAGCCCCGGCTGCGCCCGCCCGCGCGCAGGAAAAACCGCGCTTCGGGATCGGTTCGCTGATCAACCGCATGGCGGGCCATGCGGCGGAACCGGCGGCCGAACGCCCTGTGCCGCGTCAGCAGCCGCAGGTGCAGGCCTATGACGACGAGCAGGAACTTTCGGCGGATCAGGAGCGGATCGAGATCCCGGCTTTCCTGCGTCGGCAAGCGAACTGACCTAAGGAAAGCAGGTCACATTATTTCGGAAGGGGCCCGCGGAAGCGGGCCTTTTTGTATGTAAAAACATGCTGTTATACCTGTGTCGGCGGATTGTCCCGCTGTGTTTCATCCAGTGTTACATCTCGTCACAATGTGTGAGTTGAGGTCTGACCCCATCGGAATTACCTAAACTGAGCGGTTTTGCGCCAGTCATGGCAGGGACCGCGAGGGGAACAATCGAAGGTCCGCTGACGTGCAGAACACGTTGAAATCCGCCGCTGTCTTCGAAGGGCTCGGCCTGCATTCCGGCCATCCGGTGCGCATGATCGTGCATCCGGCCCCGGCGGATTCGGGCATCCTGTTCCGCCGCGCCGACCTGCCCGCCGCCGAGGCCGATATTCCGGCGCGCTGGGATGCGGTGGTGCCCTCCAAGCTTTGCACGCTGGTCGCCAATGCAGCAGGAAGCAGCGTTTCGACCATCGAACATATCATGGCCGCGCTGGCAGGCTGTGCCATCCACAATGCTGTGATCGAGATTGACGGGCCGGAAGTGCCGATCCTTGACGGGTCCGCCGTGCCCTTTGTTGAACGCTTTCTGGAGGTCGGCCTGATCGAACAAGCAGCGCCGGTGCGCGCCATCCGCGTGCTGAAGTCGGTCGAGGTGCGCGAGGGTGAGGCTGTCGCGCGGCTTGAACCCTCTGACATGCTGGAAATCGACTTTCGCATCGACTTTGCCGAAGCTGCGATTGGTCGTCAGACCAAGACGCTGAACATGGCCAACGGCGCCTTCGTTCGGGAACTGTGTGACAGCCGCACCTTCTGCCTTCAGGCCGATGTGGACCGGATGCGCGCCAATGGGCTCGCACTGGGCGGCACGCTGGAAAACGCCGTGGTGTTTGAAAACGGTCAGGTGCTCAGCCCTGGCGGGCTGCGCCATGCGGATGAGCCCGTGCGCCACAAGATGCTGGATGCGCTGGGCGATCTGGCTTTGGCCGGTGGCCCGATTCTGGGCCGCTACACCGGCATTCGCGCCGGCCATGCGATGACCAACCGCCTGCTGCGCACGCTGTTTTCCGATCCTGCGGCGTGGATGGTGGTGGATTGCGGCACCGTCACGGGTTGCAAACTGCCCGGTATGGGTGTGCATCCGGGCGACCTGCCCGTGCATCACTGACGCCGGGTGGATGCCGCGGGCTGGTGGCAAGAAAGGCGTTTTGCCTCTCCCGTTTTTCATGCTAGGACAAGCCGAACAGCCTTGGCGGTGCCGCCGTCAGGGACCAAGCCGCGCGGGACTTTTACCCGCAAGGCCCGGAAGTGACGAGGCAGATGTGCAAGAGATGACGGGCGGAAAATCGGGCGCGGCTGTTCTGGGCGGCCTGCTTCTGGTAGGTATGCTTGCCGGTTGCGGCGGGGGCGGTGGTGCTGCCAGCAAGGAAGTGCCGCTTGATACGCTCAGCGCCGAGCAGATCTACAAGAAGGGCGAGCTGACGCTGGAAGGCGAACGCAACCCCAAAAGCGCGATCCACTATTTCACCGAGGTGGAGCGGCTTTACCCCTATTCCGACTGGGCCCGCCGCGCGCTGATCATGCAGGCCTTCACCTATCACAAGAACCGCGACTACGAAGAGGCGCGGCAGGCGGCGCAGCGGTTCCTCGATTTCTATCCGGGTGACGAGGATGCGGCTTATGCCAAATACCTCATGGCGCTCAGCTATTACGACCAGATCGACGAGGTTGGCCGCGATCAGGGCCTGACCTTCCAGGCGCTTCAGGCGCTGCGCGACGTGATCGAACAGTATCCCGACAGCGAATATGCCCGTTCGGCAATGCTCAAATTCGATCTGGCCTTCGACCATCTGGCGGCGAAGGAAATGGAAATCGGCCGCTACTACCTCAAGCAGCGCCATTATACCGCCGCGATCAACCGTTTCCGTGTGGTGGTGCAGGATTTCCAGACCACCACCCACACCGCCGAGGCGCTGCATCGTCTGGTCGAGGCCTATCTGGGTCTGGGCCTGAATGACGAGGCGCAGACGGCCGGTGCAATTCTGGGTCACAACTACCAGTCCAGCCCGTTCTATGAAGACAGCTACAAGCTGCTGACCAAGCGGGGGCTGGAGCCGAAGGTCAAGGGTAACAGCTGGCTGGCCAAGGTCTATCGCCAGATGATCAGGGGCGAGTGGCTGTAAGGGGAGGGGGCCCACCCCTCTTCCGGTTCGGGCCTTTCTTTGGAACTGACGATGCTCCGCTCGCTCGACATCCGCGACATGCTTATCATTGACAGGCTCGCGCTGGCGTTCCAGCCGGGCCTGAACGTTCTGACCGGCGAAACCGGCGCGGGCAAGTCGATCCTGCTGGACAGTCTGGGTTTTGTGCTGGGCTGGCGCGGCCGGGCCGAGCTGGTGCGCGCAGGTGCCGAAAAGGGCGAGGTGACGGCGGTTTTCGATCTGGCGCCGGGCCATCCGGCCCATGCGGTGCTGGAGGAATATGGCATCGAGGTCGAGGAGGAGTTGATCTTCCGTCGTGTGAACCATGCCGATGGCCGCAAGACAGCCTGGGTCAATGACCGCCGTGTGTCGGGCGAGGTGCTGCGGGCGCTGTCGGATACGCTGGTGGAACTGCATGGCCAGCATGATGACCGGGGCCTGCTGAACCCCCGCGGGCACCGGCAGATGCTGGATGCATTCGTCGGCCTGGATCTGGCACCTGCCCGTGCGGCGTGGGGCGCGCTGGGGCGCGCGCGCAAGCGGCTGGAAGAGGCGCAGGCGGCCCTTGCCGCTGTACAGGCGGAAGAAGATTTCCTGCGGCACGCAGTGGCGGAACTGGACAAGCTTGATCCGGAACCGGGCGAGGAAGCCACACTGGATGTGCGCCGCCGTTCCATGCAGGCGGCTGAAAAGATCCGCGCCGATGTTGCCCGCGCGCATGACGCGCTGTCCGATCAGGGCGCCGAGGGCCTGTTGTTCGATGCGCTGCGCCGTCTGGAAGGGGCTGCCGATCAGGCCGAAGGCGCGCTGGAGGCACCCTTGGCGGCATTGAACCGGGCGCTGCACGAGTTGGCCGAGGCGCAACAGGGCGTGGAACGCTGCCTGACCGGGCTTAACGTCAACCCGGCTGAGCTTGAGGTGATCGAGGAACGGCTGTTCGCCATTCGGGCGCTGGCGCGCAAGCATGGCGTGCTGCCCGACGATCTGGGCACCCATGCCATCACCCTGCGCAATCGTCTGGCGGCGCTGGATGGCGGAGCCGAAACCGTGGCGCGGCTGACGCGCGAGGTGACGCTTGCAGAAAATGCCTATCGGGCCGAGGCCGCGCGGCTGACCGAGGTGCGCAAGGCAGCGGCGGGGCGGCTGGATGCCGCCATGGCGGCGGAACTCGCGCCGTTGAAGATGGAACGCGCAGTCTTTGTGACCGAGGTGGCGCCGGGCGAAGCGGGGCCGGAGGGGCAGGATGCGGTGGCTTTCACCGTCGCCACCAACCCCGGTGCGCCCGCCGGCCCGCTGAACCGGATCGCCAGCGGGGGCGAACTCAGCCGCTTCTTGCTGGCGCTGAAGGTCTGCCTGACTGGCGATACGCCCGGCATGACGCTGATTTTTGATGAGATCGACAGGGGTGTTGGTGGCGCAACCGCGGATGCGGTGGGGCGGCGGCTGAAGGCGCTGGCCGATGGGGCGCAGGTTCTGGTCGTCACCCACAGCCCGCAGGTGGCGGCTTTGGGGGCACATCACTGGCGGGTGGAAAAGCGGGTCGAGGGGGACATGACGCTTTCAACCGTGACCCCCTTGGGCGCCGAAGCGCGGGTCGAGGAAATTGGCCGCATGCTGGCGGGCGATACTGTGTCGGATGCCGCGCGGGCGGCGGCGATGGCGCTGCTCGACGGGTGATGCTGCGTTGCAGCAAGTGCAGGGCGGCAGGGCGCCGTTTGCAATTGTTCTGTCAGGTGTGCTGACCTATCTTGGGGTCAGGGAGGCTGAACCATCAAGAGGGTTTTGCCATGATGAACAAGATGTCCCGCTTCCTGCGGTCTTTCCGTATCCCCAGCACCGAGGAGCTGGAGATGGCCTATCTGGAAGGCGCGCGCGATCGCTACGATCTGGAATATCGGCAGCACGAAATCGACGCGGGCAAGTTCCGCCGCAATTTCGCTTACTACTACTGATCAGCCTTCCGCCGCGCAGAATTGCAGCGCGGCGGCCCGCCAGCCTTGCGGGGTGATCATCAGTGTCGCCACAAGAACGACACCGACGCGGCCCAGATCAGCGCCCTGCGGGTCGATCAGGCCGGACAGAACGAAGCGTTGATGCAGAACGGCGACCTGCGGCCCCAGTTGCCGCAGCTTTGCCCGCCCCGTCACCAGACGGGCGCGGGCCAGCGTTCCGGCAAATTCAGCGGCAAAGGTCGCGGCGATGTCCTTGCGGCCCTCGGCCCAGCGGCCGGTCAGGCTGACCAGATCGCCATCCTCGGCCATCAGATCGGCCAGTGCCTTGGCATCCTGTGCCGTCCATGCGCGGGCGAAGGCGCGCGTGAAATCATCGGCGGTGGTCGTTTCAGACGGGGTCATGCGGCGGCACCAGCTTTCCGGGGTTCATCAGGTTCAGCGGATCGAGCGCGCGTTTCACGGCACCCATGACCGCCCATGCAGGCCCGTGTTCGGCAGGCATGTAATCAAGCTTGCCCATCCCGATCCCGTGTTCGCCGGTGATCGTGCCGCCCAGCCGCAGCGCGCGTTCCGCCATGCGGGCGGCCAGCGCCTTGGCAGTTGCGCGCTCCCCGGCCGAAGCCGGGTCGATCAGCAGGATGGCGTGGAAGTTGCCGTCGCCGACATGGCCGAGGATCGGGCCGGGCAGGCCGCTGGCCGCGATGTCGGCGCGGGTGTCCTCCACGGCCTCGGCCAGACGTGAAATCGGCACGCAGACATCGGTGACAATGGCGGTGGCGCCGGGGCGCGAGGCAAGGCAGGCCGGATAGGCATTGTGCCGCATCTTCCACAGAGCATTGCGATCTTCGGTTTTTTCCGCCCAGCGGAAACCGGCAGAGCCTTGGCTGGCCGCGATCTCGCCAAAGCGTTGCGCCTGTTCGGCGACACCTGCGGCAGAACCGTGAAATTCCACCATCAGATGCGGCATCGCGGGCAGATCCTGCCCGGCATGGGCATTGCAGGCGGCGACAGCGGTGGTATCCAGAAACTCGATCCGCGCCATGGGAATGCCGCTCTGGATCGTTTCGATCACGCAATCGACGGCGCCTGCCATATCGGCAAAGCCGCAGACGGCGGCAGAGACGGCCTCGGGCTGGCCATGCAGGCGCAGGGTCAGTTCGGTGATCAGCGCCAGCGTGCCCTCTGACCCGACCAGCAGCGCAGTCAGATCATAACCCGCGCTGGATTTCGGCGCGGCGCTGCCGGTGCGGATGACGGTGCCATCGGCTAGGACTGCCTCAAGCCCCAGCACGGCCTGCCGCATCGTGCCATAGCGCACCGCCGTCGTGCCCGAGGCGCGGGTGGCCGCCATGCCGCCCAGCGTCGCATTGGCGCCGGGATCGACCGGGAAGAACAGTCCCGTCGCGCGGAGTTCGCGGTTCAGATCCTCGCGCGTGATGCCGGGTTGCACGCGCACCAGCATATCCTCGGGGCGCAATTCGACGATGCGGGTCATGCGGGTGAAATCGACGCTGATACCGCCGTGCAGCGCCAGCGCATGCCCCTCCAGCGAAGTGCCCGCGCCCCAGCCCACCACGGGAAGGCGGTGGGCGTGGCAAATGCGCAGGATCGCCGCCACCTCCTCGGTGGTTTCGGGCCAGGCCACGCCCTCGGGCGGCCCGGCGCTGACATGGGTTTCGCTTTGCGCATGGGCGTCGCGGTCTGCGGCGCTGCGGCTGTAGCGGGGCCCCATCAGGGCGGATAGTTCGGAATGCGCGTCACTCATGGCGGCGACCTTAGGCGCGGGCTTGCGGCAGGGGAAGGGGGCGCCACCTCAGCGCGCGGCAATCCGCTCGATTTCCACGGCCAGATCGCCGTATCCGGTGAAGCGCCGTTCATAGGCCAGACCCAGCCGTTCCGCCGCCGCCTGCGCCTTGGCATCCAGAACCGGATCATCGGTCTGCGCCTGATAAACCAGCTTGTCGTAGTTGCCGAACATCATCTGGATCAGCTCGGGGTGTTTGTCGAAGCCCATCGGGCGCCAGACGAAGGCATCGAACTGCCGGACAAGGAAATCGGTCAGGTAGAAGGCAGTGATCTCGGTTTCCGCGATTTCGGCGAAACGGTCATTGCCTTCGAAGAAGGAATAGCAATGCGGGCCTTCCAGCATCTCGACGCGCAAATCGCGGCATTTCTGCTGCAAAAGCCCGCCGGTGCCGCAATCGGCGTAAAGGATGAAAACCTGCTGATAGGTGTGCCTTGCCTCGGCCACGGCGGCCTCAACGGCCGCCGGGATGCGGTCGGGCCAGAGATGCAGATTGGCGGGCAGGCATTGCAGGTCCAGATGATCCCAGCCGCCCGCGCGTTTCACCGCAAGCACCTCATGCGCCAGTGCGCCACAGGCGATCAGCAGCACACGGCCCGTGCGGGCCTCGGGGGCAAGCCCGGCCTCGGTCAGGGTGTTGTCGTCGGGCAGCGTGTCGGTCATCGCGGGCTCCAGGGCTCTGACAGAGATATGGGGCGGAGGCCCCGAAAGACAAAGGCCCCGGACGTTCGCACGCCGGGGCCTTGATCCGCAGTTCCTGCGGGATCAGAGCGTGTTGTGCTTGCGCGCAACCATGGTCTTTGCGGTTTCCACCGCCACGGCCGCGTCGCGGCAATAGGCGTCGGCACCGATGGCCTTGCCGAATTCCTCGTTCAGCGGCGCGCCACCGACCAGAACGATGTAATCCTCGCGCATGCCCTTTTCTTTCATCGTGTCGATCACGACTTTCATGTAGGGCATGGTGGTGGTCAGCAGGGCCGACATGCCGAGGATGTCGGGCTGTTCTGCTTCCAGCGCCTCAAGGTATTTCTCGACCGAGTTGTTGATGCCCAGATCCAGCACCTCGAACCCGGCGCCTTCCATCATCATGCCGACAAGGTTCTTGCCGATGTCGTGGATGTCGCCCTTCACGGTGCCGATAACCATCTTGCCCATGCGCGGCGCGCCGGTTTCGGCCAAGAGCGGCTTGAGGATCGCCATACCCGCCTTCATGGCGTTGGCTGCCAGAAGCACTTCGGGAACGAACAGGATGCCGTCACGGAAGTCGGCGCCGACAATGGTCATGCCAGCGACGAGCGCCTTGGTCAGCACGTCATAGGGGGCCCAGCCGCGTTCCAGCAGGATGTTCACGCCCTCTTCGATCTCTTCCTTCAGACCGTCATAGAGGTCGTCATGCATCTGAAGGACAAGCTCTTCGTCATTCAGTTCGGACAGGATGATATCGTCTTCGTCGGCCATCGGCGCGCTCCTGCGGAAAGTGTTATCGCTTCAATGCGACGGAAGCGACGCGGGGACTTTTCGCTTTGCGACATCGGGCCGAACAAAGACGACAGAGACCCGAATCGCGGGCAGAATCCCGATGCCGGGGCTTGTGATTTGTTCACTTTATGTTCTAATGCGCGGATGGTGGAAAAAGACAGCACCCTCCGGCCGGAACTGCGGCTGCGCGCGCGCGGGGCTCTGGCCAATGAATCCGGCCGGTTCGAGCCGGAGCGCCGCGTGGCGGAACATGACGGCTGGGACATCGCCGAAGAGGAGCGGCTGCTGGAAACCGAGGTGCGGGTGGAACGCCCGCGTTCGGCCCTAACCTGGAACAAATCGCCTGACCTTCCTTTCGACCGCAGCGTGAATCCCTATCGCGGCTGCGAGCACGGTTGCATCTATTGTTACGCCCGCCCGACCCATGCCTATCTGAACCTGTCGCCGGGGCTGGATTTCGAAACCCGGCTGATCGCGCGCCCCGGTATTGGCGCGGTGCTGGAACGCGAGATCGGGCGGAAGGGGTATGAGGTGGCTCCGCTGGCGCTTGGCACCAATACCGACCCCTATCAGCCGGTAGAAAAGGCGTATCGGGTCACGCGCAAGGTGGTGCAGGTGATGCATGACTGGCAGCACCCGCTGGCGATCACCACGCGTGGCATGCTGGTCGAACGTGATCTGGATCTGCTGGCGCCGATGGCGGCGCTTGGGCTGGCGCGGGTCGGAATCACTGTCACCACGCTGGACGCCCGGCTTGCCCGCGCGATGGAGCCGCGCGCGCCCGCGCCTGCGCGTCGGCTGGAGGCGATCCGCCGGCTCAGCGCGGCGGGCGTGCCGGTGCGGGTGATGGTGGCGCCCGTCATCCCCGGCCTGACCGACCCCGAGCTTGAGGCGATCCTGTCAGCCGCCCGCGATGCCGGGGCAGTTGCGGCCAGCTGGATCATGCTGCGCCTGCCGCTGGAAGTGGCGCCGCTTGTAGAGGACTGGTTGCGCGCCCGGGTGCCGGGCCGTGCCGAAAAGGTGCTGGCGCGCATCCGCGAATTGCACGGCGGCAAGCTTTACGATGCGCAATGGGGGCGCCGGATGCGGGGAGAGGGGATCTGGTCTGACCTTGTGGCGCAACGCTTTGACAAGGCGGTCACAAGATTGGGGCTGACCGTGCCGCAACCGCCGCTGCGCCGCGACCTGTTCCGCCCGCCGCCGCGTGCCGGGGATCAGTTGACATTGTTCTGAGCCGGGCGCTTCTGGCCAATACGTCCAAGATGGGTAAAGCCGAAGCCCCGCGTTTCCTTCAGCCCGTAGCCCAGCATCCGGTCAAAGCCGACATGCGCCAGCCACAGCAGGCCAAGTCCCGACAGCAGGGCAATCTGAAACCAGCCCCCCAAGGCCAGCAGAAGCGCGCCACAGCCGTAATGATGCACGAGGTTGTAACCGAAAGCCCCGACGCGCGGCCCCGCCAGATAGGCGAAGAAGCTCAGGTCGGGTGCAAGGAACACCGGAAGCAGCGCGACCATGGGCAGGGGCTGTGGCCCTGTGAAGTAGAGCCAAAGGGCGCAGAGGAAAACCGCCGCGCCCTCGGCCTTTTGCCACAGGGTCGTGCCCCGGTCTGGCCGGTTCCGGTCAGCCACGCCGTCCGCGCCGTTCGCGGCGCGCGCTGCCCGCATCCTCGCCCGTGCCATCCGATGCCGAGGAGAAGCCACCCAGCCGCGACGAGATGTCGTCCAGCGTGGGGCGCGGGCCCTTGGGGCGGCTTTCCAGCGCGGCACGCATGGCGCGCAGGTGTTCGGGCATGGTGCCGCAGCAGCCGCCGATGATGCGCACGCCGGCATCGCGGGCCAGCACGGCATATTCGGCCATCAGTTCGGGCGTACCGTCATAGACGATGGCGCCGTCCTTGTATTTCGGGATACCGGCATTGCCTTTGGCGATGACGGGGCGTTCGGTGCCCTGGGCGAAGAAACCCAGAACGGTGCGCATCAGATCGGAGGCGCCCACGCCGCAATTGGCACCGAAGGCGATCGGCGGATTCGGCAGCTTTTCCACCAGCGTCGCCAGATCGGCCGAGGTCACGCCCATCATGGTTCGGCCTGCCGTGTCAAAGCTCATGGTGCCGCACCAGGGCATATTGGCACGGGCCGCCGCCTCGGCCGCCGCCTTGTATTCCTCAGGGGCCGAGATGGTTTCGACCCAAAGCACATCGGCACCGCCTTCCTTCAGGCCCTCGGCCTGTTCATGGAAGATTTCCACCGCCAGTTCATGCGTCAGGCTGCCCATAGGCGCCATGATCTCACCCGTCGGCCCGACCGACCCTGCCACGACAACGGTGCGCCCCGAGGCATCGGCGATTTCACGTCCAAGCGCGGCGCCCACGCGGTTCAACTCGCGCACGCGGCCCTGCGCGCCGTGCAGCTTCAACCGGCTTGCATTGCCGCCGAAAGTATTGGTCAGGAAAATGTCGGACCCGGCCTCCACCGCGCCGCGATAAAGTGCGCGGATGTTGTCGGGCTGGTCTGTGTTCCACAATTCGGGCGCGTCGCCGGACGAAAGCCCCATGTTGAACAGGTTGGTTCCGGTGGCGCCATCGGCCATCAGCCAGTCGCGCGATGCCAGTAGGCGGGAAAGTGCGTCGGTCATGTCGCCTCGCAAGGGTAGGCTGCCCGAAGGCCGGGCAGCCGGGAAATCGGTAAGGGAATTACTGTTCCGACATCAGTTGCGCCTTGGCGACCGGCAGCAGCTCGGCCAGCTTGGCGCGGATCGCATCGGCGCTGGCACGGTCCCCCAGATCGGCCGCCAGCTTGCGCACCACATCCTCGGAACCCGCTTCCTCGAAATCGGCGGCGACCACGGTCATCGCATATTCGGCAGCCTCGTCGCCCGACTTGCCCAGAAGCTCGGCGGCCCAGAGACCGGCCAGCTTGTTACGACGGGCCTCGGCCCTGAACTGCATGTCGGCGTCATGGGCGAATTTGGCTTCGAATGCCTGTTCGCGGTCGTCGAAGGTGGTCATGGCAAGGCCCCCTGAAATAAAATGGTTCCGGTTGCTTTCCATATGCCCGCCCGTGGCCCCTGCCGCAAGGGCCGAGAGGCGCGGAGGTGGCGCGATGGCGCTAAACCTTGCGGCGGCGCGGCACTTCCACTATGACGCGCGCAGATGGGCGGGGGTGCGGAACCTTCCGCCCCAGCGCGATTCGGGAAAGTTCATGGCACGTCGGAAGAAGGTCTACGAAGGCAAGGCGAAGATCCTTTACGAAGGGCCGGAGCCGGGCACCCTGATCCAGTATTTCAAGGACGATGCCGCGCAATCCGAACAGGCGCCGAACCAGGGAACGGATGGCAAGGGTCTGGAGGGCAAGGGCGTCCTGAACAACCGTCTGTCCGAGTTTTTCATGGCGGGGCTGAATGCCATCGGCGTGCCCACGCATTTCATGCGCCGCCTCAACATGCGCGAGCAACTGGTCCGCATGGCGGAAATCCTACCGGTGGATGTGGTGGTGCGCAATTTCGCGGCAGGCGAGATTTCGCAGCGCCTTGGCATCCCGGAAGGCACCGCCCTGCCGCGTCCGATCGTCGAATATTACTACAAGGACGAAAAGCTCGGTTCGCCCATGGTGGCCGAGGAACATATCGTCGCCTTCGGCTGGGCCAACCAGCAGGATCTGGATGACATGGTTGCGCTGGCGCTGCGGGTGAACGATTTCCTGTCGGGCGTGATGCTGGGCGTCGGCGTCCGGCTGATGGATTTCCGCATCGAGGTCGGCCGGATCTGGGAAGGCGATTACATGCGCCTGATCGTTGCCGACGAGATCAGCCCCGACAATTGCCGCCTGTGGGATCTGCGGGGGCTGGAAACCCCGGACCGCGAAGGCCAGGTGCGCGAGCCTGGCCCGTTGAACGATGTCTATACCGAACTGGCGCGGCGGCTGGGTGTTCTGCCCTCCAACGTGACCCATACCACCAAGCCGACCCTCATCAACTGAAAGGCCCTGACGATGAAAGCGCGTGTGACCGTGATGCTGAAAACCGGCGTTCTGGATGTGCAGGGCGAGGCGGTGCGCCGCGCGCTGGGCACGCTTGGCTTCGAAGGGGTCGAAGCGGTGCGTCAGGGCAAGGTGATCGAACTGGACCTGACCGCGACGGATCGTGCCAAGGCCGAGGATGAAGTCAAGGCCATGTGCGAAAAGCTGCTGGCCAATACCGTGATCGAGAAATATTCGGTCGAGCTGATTTGATCTCCGTTCCGACCTGACGGTCGGGGGAGGCGCAAATTTCTTTCTGAAGAAATTTGCAAATCTTTTCAGGAAAAGATTTGCGGCGCGCGGGCGGTCAGCTCGTGCGCCGTTCCAGTTTCAGCCAGATGCCAGTGGCGGACCGCACCGTAAGATGCGCGGCGGGCACCGGCACGCGGTCGGGCAGGGCAGTCAGCCGGAAATCGCGCAGCAGCATCGCCAGCAGAAGCGGCCCTTCCACCATGGCAAAGCCCGCGCCGGGGCAGACGCGCGGCCCGGCCGAGAAGGGGATATAGGCATGGCGCAGCCCCGCGCGGCCGTTTTCCGTGTCAAATCGGGCGGGGTCGAAACCGTCAGGATTGTCCCACAGCCGTTCATGGCGGTGCAGGTGCCAGGGGGAGAGCACGATCTGCGCGCCCTTCGGCGCCGCGCGGTCACGCAGGCGCACCGGGCAGCGGGTTTGCCGCACCATCATCGGCACCGGCGGGTAAAGCCGCATCGCCTCGCGGAAGACGGCGCGGGCGAGTTTCAGCCGCCCCATCACGGTGAAATCCGCGGTTTCGCCCAGTTGCTCCTGTGCTTCGGCTGCCAGTCTTTCCTGCCAGTCGGGGTGTGTCGCCAGCAGATAAAGAGCCCAGGCGAGGGCAGAGGCCGAGGTCTCATGCCCCGCCAGAAAGAAGATCGCCACCTGATCCACCATTTCGGCGGTATTGAAGCGCGCGCCGGTCTGCGGGTCGGGGAAGGTCATGATCTTGGTTGCCAGATCGTCCGGCGCGGTGCCCGTGGCGATTTCGGTGGCGCGGGTGGCGGTGAGGTGCTCGATCAACTGACGGATGCGGGCGGCGGTGTGGCGGGTGGTGCGGCTGTGAAAGCGCGGCATCCAGCGCGGCAGCGGTAGGAAGGCTGCGAGGTTCAGGATCGGCTGCTCCTGCTGGTGCCGTCGGAATTCATGGAACACCGCGCTGGCAGTTTCATCCTGAATGGGGAGCGAGAACAGCGTGCGGAAGATCACATCGGCGGCGGCGTGGCTGGCCTCGAACTCCATTTCCACCGGCTTGCCATCGGCGCGGGGGGCGAGCCGGGCCACCATCGCCTCGGCTGCGGCGCGCATGGCGGGGAAGGTATCGCGCAGGCGTCCACCTTCGAAGGCGGGGTCGATGATGCGGCGCTGGCGTTCCCACGTCTCGCCATTGGTGACGAAGACAGAATTGCCCAGAAGCGGGGTCAACCCCTCGCGGATGCGGTTGGATTTCGGGAAATCGCGGGGGCGTTCCTTCAACACCAGATCGACCAGCGCCGGGTCGTTACACATGTAGCTGCGAAAGAACGGGGTGCGGAATTCTGCCATCCATGCCCGGTAAAGCCGTGCGGGCTGGGCCGACAGGATGTCGCGCCGGAACAGCCGCAGATAGCGCCACAGCGACACCCGGTCAGGGCGGGCGGGCGGTTTCGGGGGCAGGGGCGGGGTGGCGGTCATGCCACAGTGGTAAAGCGGTTGGCAGCGCGGTCAATGCGGCCTTTGGACTCGGGCCGCCCGGCAAAGCGTTCAGCCAATGTCAGTGGCCCGGCGGTGACGCGGAAATAGTCGTAATCCCAAGGGGCGCCGGGCAGGTTGTCGAAGGCGCAGAGATACTGGAAATGCAGCCGGAAATAGCGCCGCTTCAGCGCCTCCCATGTTTCGGGCTTCAGGGTCTGCGTGAAGGCTGCGGAATAGATGCGCGGCCAGATCTGGCCTTCGGGTGCCACGCCCGATACCGCCACCGGATCGCAGAGCGCGAAGGCGCAGCCATCGCCCGGCGCGGTGACGTCGATCCATGTCAGTTCCGGTCGTGTGGACAGGAAGGCCAGATCGCCGCGCAGGCGCTTCGCCTCGGGCAGGTAGCTGACCATGGGCACCACCTGGCCCAGCGACAGGAAAGACAGCGCCGGGCGCGGTTCGGGCAGCCCCTCGCGGATCAGATCGGCGAGGATCGACACCGCGAGATGCGCGCCCGAGGAATGGCCAACGACCAGCACCTCGTCATAGGGGCCGGTCAGGGCCTCGGTGACGGTGTGGCGAAAGGCGGTCATCCGCGCTTCAAGTTCGGGCGGGTTGGCACCTTTCGACCGGGCCGAGAAGGCGTAGTCGTGCATGAGGTAATAGGCATAGAATTTGCCATCCTTGCGCTTGAACCAACGCAGGATCAGGCCGGCCACGGCAAGGCCAAGGGCGAAGCCGCCGATCCGCCCCGGCCAGCCGGGCAGGGTGGTGCGGGTGATCCACCACAGAGCGCCCCCGACGGCCAGTGCCAGCACCAGTTGCAGCAGCAGCGCGAAGATCGGGTAAAGCGCCGCAATGATCGGCCCCTTGCGCAGCCGCATCAGCCGGAACAGCGCCCCGGAACCGATATAGGCCCATGCAGTGTGCACAAGTTGCGCATAGGTGGCGGGGATCGAATTGTGCATCGAATGGCGCACGATGTCCGACCAGACCAGCACCTCGACATCGGTTTCCACCGCCCGGCCTTCGACCGTGGCGCGCACCTGCCAGCCATAGGGGCCGCGCACGCGCTTGGGCTTCAGCTCCAGCGTATAACCCGAGAGGGTAGCCTGCGCCGCGCCCTCCTTGCGGTAAAGTTCGCGGTAACGGCGGGGATGGATCGGATCGTAGCCGGGGATATAGAATACGCGGCGGCGGAAGGGCCCGCCGCCCTCAGGGCCGCTGTCGTGATCATCCTGCATGTCGCGCATCCGCTTCCTCCGGCGGACATCCTGCCGGGCCAATCTGGCGAAATTAGGGTAGCGGCAGGCAGGGCAAAGGCCAAGCCCGGCGGGAAGGGCGGATCAGCCCAGTGTGGCGAGGAAGGGGAAGGTATCCAGCAGCCAGAACGAGAAATCCGACAGTGCGCCCGTCACCAGCGCCAGCCCTACGATGACCAGCAGCAGGCCCATCAGCCGCTCGATGGTTTTCATGTAGGGTTTCAGCCGGGTCATCACCCCCATGGCGCGTTCGATGAAAAGCGCGGCCAGTAGAAAGGGCAGGCCCAGACCCAGCGCATAGACCGCCAGTAGCGCGGTGCCGCGTGCCAGATTGGCCTCGTTCGCGGCCAGCGACAGAATGGCACCCAGTTGCGGGCCGATGCAGGGCGTCCAGCCGAAGGCGAAGGCGAGGCCCAGCAGATAGGCGCCCGCTGCCGAGCCGCCCCGGTCGCCCGCATCCAGCCGCGCCTCGCGGTCAAGGATCGGGATGCGGAACAGGCCGAGGAAATGCAGGCCCAGCACGATAACCACCGCGCCGGAGATACGGGCGAAAAGCTCCTGATTTTTCAGGAAGAATGCGCCAAAGGCCGAGGCGGTGAAGCCCAGAAACAGGAACACGGTCGAAAGGCCCAGCACGAAGAACAGCGCGGGCAGAATGATGCGGCGGCGCGCGGCGGCCTGGCCTTCGCGCAGTTCGGGCATGGAAATGCCACCCATATAGGCAAGGTAGGGCGGCACTATCGGCAGCACACAGGGGCTGAGGAAGGACAGGATGCCCCCGGCCAGCGCCACGAGCATGGCGGGCAACAGGCCCGCGTCAAATATGTCGATGCCGAACATGGGGTCTCCGTCCTGTCGGGATGGTGATAGACCAAAGCCGCCCATTCGTCACCGGGGCGACTCGTCGCGGTGCATCACTAAGCCGTCAGAAGCGTTTCATCTGGTGCGGATGCGCCCGTGGGTCTATGCCGGGCGCATGGACTATGATGTCGATCTGGATTGCGAGGGGCTGCTGTGCCCGCTGCCGGTCTTGCGGGCGCGCAAGCGGCTGATGGCACTGGTGCCGGGTATGGTGCTGCGGGTGCGGGCGACCGACGGGATGGCGGCGGTCGATTTGCCGCATTTCTGCGCGGGAGCCGGGCATCACTATCTTGGGGCGAAGCCCGAAGGGGCGGCGGTGGCACATTTCATCCGGCGCGGTGCGGCGCAGGCAGAGCCGCAGTCGTCCGGGATGGAATAAGCGGGGCGAAAATGAAAAACGCCGGGCGCTTGGCCCGGCGTTTCTCGTTTTACATCCGGTCAGCGACCGACAGACCACCAGCCGCGCCGCTTGGGCTGGTTGTCATCGGCCTCTGCGGCATCCGCTTCGGCCGGGTCTGCCTGCACGGCGCCAGCGGTTTCCATCTCGCCCGGATCAGCCTGCAAGGCGGGAAGATCAGGTGCCTGAGGGGCCACGGGTTCGGTGACAGAAGGCTCGGCGACGACAGGTTCGGCTGCCACAGCTTCGGGTGCGGCTTCCGCAACGGCCAGGATCTCGACCTGCGCAACCGCGACCTCGGTGGTCTCGGCTGCAACAGCCTCAACTACGATGGCTTCGGCTTCGGCGGTCTTGGCCTTCGGCTTGCTGCGCGAGCGTGTGCTGCGCGGCTTGGGCGCGGGCTTGTCCCCGGCTTCGGCGCTTTCCACAGGCGCATCGGCCTCGGCGGCGGCATCCGCATCGGCAGCCTTCGCCTTGGACTTGCCGCGCGAGGCGGTGGATTTGGCAGGCTTCGCCTCGCCATCCTGTGCGGTGGCATCCTTTGCAGGGGCCTTGCGGCTGCGGGTCGATCTGGACTTCTTGGGCGCTTCTTCGACCGCAGGGTCTTCGGCGACCGCAGGTTCTTCTGCCACAACCTCGGCAGCGGCTTCCGCTTCGGCAACAGGCGCTTCGGCTTCGGCGGCGTCTCCGGCTTCCGGCGCGTCTTCGGCATCTGCCTCGTCAGCGTCATCACCCTCGGCGTCCGTCTCGGCCCCGGCTTCCTTGTTCTTTGCCCCGCCACGGCGGCGCGACCGGCGACGGCGTTTCTTCTTCGAGCCGCCTTCTGCGGCAGGGGTCGCATCGTCGCGGGCCTCGGTCTCGGCTTCGGCTTCCGCCTCTTCCAGATCCTCATCCAGCGGCAGTTCGGGATCGTCCTCGTCCTCGTCCACCGGGGCGCCCATCAGCGCGGCATTGCCAGAGATGACGGCCGAAGGTTCCGGCACCATGCGGGTGGCGGTCTTGAACTTCTCGATGCTGTAATCGGGCGAGATCAGATGCGGGTCGGCTTCCAGCCGGACCGCCATGCCATAGCGCGCCTCGATCAGCGCGATATGCTCGCGCTTGTGATTGATCAGATAGTTGATCACCGCCACCGGCGCCTTCAGCAGCACCTCGCGGCTGCGCTTGCGGGTGCCCTCTTCCTCCAGCGCGCGCAGGATGGTCAGCGCAAGGCTGTCATCCGAGCGGATCAGGCCGGTGCCATGGCAATGGGCGCAGGGCTGGGTGGTCGATTCCAGCATGCCGGGGCGCAGGCGCTGGCGGCTCATCTCCATCAGGCCGAAGCCCGAGATGCGACCGACCTGAATGCGCGCGCGGTCGGTTTTCAGCTTGTCTTTCAGGCGCTTCTCGACCGCGACATTGTTGCGCCGCTCTTCCATGTCGATGAAGTCGATCACGATGAGGCCCGCAAGGTCGCGCAGTCGAAGCTGGCGCGCCACCTCGTCTGCCGCCTCAAGGTTGGTCTTGAGCGCCGTATCCTCGATCGAGCCTTCCTTGGTGGCCCGGCCCGAGTTCACGTCGATCGCCACCAGCGCCTCGGTGACACCGATCACGATATAGCCGCCGGATTTCAGCTGCACGACCGGGTTGAACATGCCCGACAGATAGCTTTCCACCTGGAAGCGCGCGAACAGCGGCATCTGGTCGGTATAGCGTTGCACCACCCGCGCATGGGCGGGCATGATCATGCGCATGAAATCCTTGGCGGTGCGGTAGCCGGTTTCGCCCTCGACCAGGATTTCCTCGATTTCGCGGTTATAGAGGTCGCGGATCGAGCGTTTGATCAGGTCGCCTTCCTCGTAGATCGGGGCGGGGGCGATGGATTTCAGCGTCAACTCGCGGACCTGTTCCCACAGGCGCATGAGATATTCGTAATCGCGGCGGATTTCCGGCTTGGTGCGCTTGGCGCCCGCCGTGCGGATGATCAGGCCGGCGCCTTCCGGCACCTCCATCTCGCCCGCGATTTCCTTCAGCTTCTTGCGGTCGGCGGCATTGGTGATCTTGCGGCTGATGCCACCGCCACGCGCGGTATTGGGCATGAGCACACAGTAGCGGCCCGCGAGGCTGAGGTAGGTGGTCAGCGCGGCGCCCTTGTTGCCGCGCTCTTCCTTCACCACCTGCACCAGCATGATCTGGCGCACCTTGATGACTTCCTGGATCTTGTAACGGCGCTGGCGCGGTTTGCGCGGCGCGCGGATTTCCTCGGTCACATCTTCTTCGGCAACCGATTCGATCTCGTCATCCACCGGAGCTTCGGCCTCGGCTTCCACATCATCGTCGGAGGAGGTTGTGGCTTCAGCGGGTTCTGCTTCCGGCGCGGCGGGTTCACCAACGGCCTCGATGTCGTCGGACAGTTCGACCGGGCTGGCTTCGGTCACGACGAACAGCGCGTCTGCGCCGGTTTCTTCGCCCAGATCGACGACATCCATGCCCGAAATCTGCGGCGCCTCGGCGCTCAGCACGGGATCTGCCGCGGCGGCTTCGGCTTTGGGCGCGGTGCGTTTGTGCGAGGAGGGCCGCTTGCGGCTGCGGTTCTCTTCCTCTTCCTCGGCACGGGCGAGGGCGCGTTCTTCCTCGATCAGCGCCTTACGGTCTGCGACGGGGATCTGATAGTAATCGGGGTGAATTTCGGCGAAAGCCAGAAATCCGTGGCGATTGCCGCCGTAATCGACGAAGGCCGCCTGAAGCGAGGGCTCTACCCGCGTGACTTTCGCAAGGTAGATATTTCCCTGAAGCTGACGCTTGTTTACCGTCTCAAAGTCGAATTCCTCGACCTTGTTTCCGTCCACCACGACAACCCGGGTCTCCTCCGGGTGCGTGGCGTCGATGAGCATTTTCTTGGCCATGGTGTTCCATTGCGCCATGGCCCGTCCACCCCTCCGTCGAGGGTACCGTGGAAGATGAGGGCGGGCAGATGGCGGCTTGTAAGGGCGTGGCTGCGGCATGCGCAGGCCGCAGGCAGGCGCGAAAGCCCCCCGTCGGTCATCAGTGCATCAGGCGCGCGGCTCATCGCGGTTCTTAGTCCCAGGTGCCAGAGCACCCAAATAAGGCGCCGGGCATCTGGGGGACGACCGGCGAATTGGCGGCCTTTCGGCCAGTGATTTCTGCGGGGATCAGCACTGTCGGACCCTTGGCCCGACCCGCGCTTCCGGCAGCGAAACTGGTTTGCGGGGCTTCGCATGTAACGAAATGGCACCCGTCGCGTGACAATAAGGGGAGCCGGGCTCAAAATACAATGGCAAAATTGCCGGGGATTCGAACCGGGCGACAGCGGAGGGCGGGCGATGGTGCAACTGTTCGTGGCGGGGGATCAGGTGGTCGCCAACAATGGCCACTTGCAGATCCTGCGACGGGTAGCGGGGGAATGGATCGAAATCGAGGTGCAGCCGCAGGGATTTCTGAACTGGGGCAACTGGGATTTCCGTCCGTCGGACCAGCCGCACAACCTGCCCGAGGCGGGCGAGGCCTACGGTCGCCGACCACTGCCGCTACGCCCCGCGCAGGATGGCGCGCATGTCTGGGAGTTGCTGACGAAGCTGCGCGATGCGCTGGCTGAAAGCGGCGCCGGGACCGATTTCCTCCTGACCGAGCAGAATAGCAATTCCTATATCCGCACCCTGCTTTACATCATCGGGGACGGGCGCGACTGGTCGGCGAAGTTTGGGGACGTGGGGTTGACCGCCTTTCCGGGCTTTGGTCGCAACGTGTTGTTTGGCGTAGAGATCGACGGCGACTTGCGGCGTGGCCTGTCGCTGGATGTCACCGGAACTGCCGGGAACGACGTGATTCGTGCCGGCCTTGCACGCGATCGTCTGATGGGGGCAGCGGGCGCGGATACGCTGGTGGGTTCGGGCGGGGCCGATACGCTGTCGGGTGGGGCGGGCGCGGATGTGCTGCGCGCCGGGCGCGGTGCCGATGTGGTGACGGGGGGCGCCGGGGCGGATGTGATCGGCTTTGGCCGCGACGCCGCGCGCGATGTCGTGGTGCTGGATGCCGTGTCGGACAGCGCGGTGGGCGCGGCCGACAGCCTGCGCTGGTTCGACCCTGCCCGCGACGTGATCGACCTGCGCCGGATCGACGCCGACCCTGACCTGCCGGGCAATCAGGCCCTGCATTTCGGACCCGGCGCCGTCTGGTTCGACACCGATGGCGCCGATACCCTGCTGCGGGCCGATGTCACCGGTGACGGGGCGGCGGATCTGGAAATCCGTCTGCTTGCCGTCACCGGGCTGAGTGCCGACAATCTTCTGCTGTAACGCTCAGGTATAATCCGAGCGCTGAAGCCCGTATTTCGCCATTTTTTCGTTCAGCGTGCGACGCGGCAGGCAAAGTTCCTCCATCACCGCGACGATGCTGCCCTTGTGGCGGCGCATGGTGTTGTCGATCAGCATCCGCTCGAAAGCATCCACATATTCCTTCAGCGGCTTGCCCTCGGTCGTCATCGCCGGACCTGCCGCCTCGTTATCCGCCATCAGAAGCGAAGCGATGGAACCCGAGCCGCGCCGGTTTTGCAGCACCGCCCGTTCGGCGATGTTGACCAGTTGCCGCACATTGCCCGGCCAGGGGGCTTGCAACAGTTGCGCGGCCTCCTGCGCGGTCACGGGCGGGGCGTCACAGCCATATTCCTCGGCGAATTGTTCCGACATGCGGGTGAACAGCGTCAGAATGTCCTCGCCGCGCGCGCGCAGGGGTGGCAGCACGATGGTCATGGCGCCCAGTCGGTAGAACAGATCGCTGCGCAGAAGCTGCTCCAGCGTCTTGTCGGGGGCATGTTCATTGCAGATGGCGATGACGCGGGTTTCTGGTGGCGTTCCCTGATCGTTGATCATGGTCAGCAGGCGCGATTGCAGCGCGTGGCTGAGGCTTTCAATGTCTTCCAGACACAGCGTCCCGCCGCGCGCCTCTTCCACCAGCGGCACGCCATCTTCGGTGGGGCCGAACAGCTTGGCCGCAAGCTGATCCTCGGACCAGGCCGCGCAGGAGACGGTGACGAATTTCTTCGACGCCCGCGGCCCCACCGCATGCAGCGCATGGGCGACCAGCGTCTTGCCGGTGCCGGTTTCACCGTCGATCAGCACATGGCTGTCGGCCTGACCGAGATCGAGGATATCCTCGCGCAGCCGTTCGATCGCCGGGGAGGCGCCGATCAGCTTTTTCATGATGGTGGTGCCGTCGGACAGTTCCTTGCGCAGCGCCCGGTTGTCCAGCGTCATGCGCCGCGCCTGCGTGGCGCGTTTGGCCAGTTCGGTCATGCGGTCGGGATTGAACGGCTTTTCCAGAAAGTCAAAGGCGCCCAGACGCATCGCCTCGACCGCCATGGGCACGTCGCCATGGCCGGTGATCATGATGACCGGAAGCGCGCTGTCCATCCCCATCAGGCGCTTGAGGAAAGCCATGCCATCCATGCCGGGCATGCGGATGTCCGAGACGATCACGCCCGGAAAATCGCCGGTAATGGCGGCCAGCGCATCCTCGGCGCTGCCATAGGTTTCGGTGTCGAACCCGGAAAGGGCAAGCCACTGGCTGATCGACTGGCGCATGTCCGCCTCGTCATCCACGATGGCGATTTTCATTGCACGGGCCATTTGGTCCTCATTCTGCTGCCCTGGCTTCGCCTGCCAATATGGGAAGCTGCATCTCGAATACAGCCCCCCCGCCGTCCGCGTTCCGCGCGGTCAGCCGGCCACCAAGGTCGGTGACGATCCCCGAGGAGATGGCAAGGCCCAGCCCCACCCCCTCGCCGGGTTTCTTGGTTGTGTAGAAAGGCTCGAACACGTTTTCGAGTTCCTTGATCCCGTGCCCGTTGTCGCGCACGTTCAGGATGGCGGTTTCGCCTGCCGACAGCAGCAGGTCGATCTGCGGCTGCCGGGTTTCCTTCGTGGCGTCCAGCGCATTGCGCAGAAGGTTGATGATGACCTGTTCCAGACGGATCCGGTCGGCCATCACCATGACGGGCGTGCGGGGCAGGGTCCGGGTGATGCGCACGGTGCGCGCCTTCAGCTGCGGTTCCATCATCGCCAGCGCGTTGGAGACAGAGTTGCGCAGGTCCACCGGCTCGAATGCCTCGCCGCCCTTGCGGGCATAGGATTTCAGTTGTCGGGTGATCGCGCCCATGCGGTCGATCAGGTCGTCGATGCGCTGGAAGGAAGACAGTGCCTCCTCCGGCCGCTTGCGTTGCAAGAGCAGCCGTGCGCCCGCCAGATAGGTTTTCATCGCGGCAAGCGGTTGGTTGAGCTCGTGGCTGACCGCTGCCGACATTTCGCCCAAGGCGGCGAGTTTCGACGATTGTGCCAGCGTCAGCTCCGCCACGGCAAGGTTCTTCTGCACCTTCTCGCGTTCCGCGATCTCGCGTTGCAGCCGGGCGTTCAGCAGCCGCAGTTCCGCGCTTTCGCGCTGATATGTGACGCTGCGCGACCAGGCGCGGCGCGACAGCATGTAGAAGGTCACGGCCAGCAGGATCGCAAAACCCATGATCTCCAGCGCGATGACGCCGTTCACCCGCTCGCGCACCGAATCGTAGGCGGTATAGGTGATGATGCGCCAGCCCCGGAAGGCCACGCGGGTTTCGGTTTTCATCACCGCCTCGCCGCTGAGATAGGCGTCCGGCGGTTCCTGCGCCCAGTCGGCGGCGCCTTGCAGCGCGCGGCGGATGGCAGAGGGCGCGTCGCGCGCCTCCAGTGCCTTGGCCAGCGGCAGGCCGCGCCAGCGCGGTTCGGTGGCCAGAAGCACCGTGCCCTCGCTGTCGGTGACCAGAACCGCATCCTGCAACCCGGCCCAGGCGCGTTCGTATTTCATCAGATCGACTGCGACGACGATGACGCCCAGCACCTGATTGTCGGATCGGACCGCGCGGGAATAGGTGAAATCGAAGCCCGGCGTTTCGCGCGGGGCGACGGTGAAGATCGTGTCCTTCGCCCGCTGCGCCTCGATATACTGGGGCGCGCTGCGCAGGTTGGCGCCAAGCTGGTTGCGGTTGGTCGCACCGACGATGCGCCCCTCGGCATCCAGAAGGATGATGGAGGCGGCGCCGATCTCGCTTTGAAACGAGATGAGGCGGGCGGAGGTGGCGGAATATTCCTTCCGCGTCAACGCCCCGATCAGCTCGGGGTCGCGCGCCAGCAACAGCGGCACCACCGAGGTGCGCTGCAACTCCGAAATCATGTTGCCGGAGTAAAGTGCCAGCCGCAGTTCGGCCCGGTTGCGGGTGACTTCGGTAAAGCGTTCCGACAGCCAGCGGTTGGTGACCAGAACCACAACCGCGCCGAAGATGACCAGCAGCAGCACGACAAGCTTCAGCCGCCAGGAAATCCCGGCGTTTTCGGCTTTCATCTCGGGCTCGGGTGCGGCGTCCTGCATGATCGGCGCAGTCTAGGCGCGGCGCCGGGGGGCCTCAAGGCCGCAGCGCGTCAGGCCAGCGCCATCTTGCCGACCAGCGCGGCAAACAGTGCGGCCCCATCGGTCCCGCCCTGTGCCGCCTCGACCGCACGTTCGGGGTGGGGCATCATGCCCAGCACACGGCGATTGGCCGAGAGAATACCGGCGATGTCGTCCATCGAGCCGTTGGGATTGGCGGTATAGCGGAAGGCGACGCGATCCTCGCCCTTCAGACGCGCCAGGGTTTCGGCATCGGCGGTATAATTGCCATCGTGATGTGCGACCGGGAAGCTGACCATCTGCCCGGCGCTGTAGCCTGCGGTAAAGGCGCTGTCAGTGGTGGCCACGGTCATCTCGACCGGCTTGCAGATGAACTTCAGCCCCGCATTGCGCATCAGCGCGCCCGGCAGCAGGTGCATTTCGGTCAGCACCTGAAATCCGTTGCAGATGCCGATGACATAGCCGCCCCGGTCCGCATGCGCCTTGACAGCGGGGGCAATGGGCGATTGCGCGGCGATGGCGCCGCAGCGCAGGTAATCGCCGAAGGAAAAGCCGCCCGGCACGCCCACGACATCGACGCCCGCAGGCAGTTCGCTGTCCTTGTGCCAGATGCGCACGACCTCGGCCCCAGCCTTTTCGAAGGCGACGGCAAGGTCGCGGTCGCAGTTGGAACCGGGGAAGGTGATGACGGCGGCTTTCATCGGGCGATCCTTTCAGGGGCAGGCCGCTGGGCAGCAGAAGCGCGGCGGCCGAGGATGCGCAGCCCATAGCGCAAAGCCCCTGCCGCTTCCAGCCCCTTCGCGGGGGGCGGCCGAAATGAAAGGGGGAAGGTGCCGGATTCTGTTGCCAGGCTCCGGCGGGCCCCGCCTTAGGCGGCTAAGCGTAAGGACTTAGGTTTCGGTTACCCGAGCTGCTTACGCAGCCAGAGCGACCGGAGCACGGTTGTCGTTGGCAACTGTACTTTTGGACCGATAACGGTGGTACCTCACCGAGCGAAAGCTGGCCTCTTTAGACGTCCGTCGATCCTGTTTCGGCCCCCGCCACGCCCAACGAGCGGTGAATGGTGGAGCCGCCGGGTACCGCCCCCGGGTCCGATCCGTTTATTACAGGTGCGTTTATCGCCATAGTCCGGGCGAACCCGAACGCGCCAGATATAGGCGGGGCAAGGCGGGGGTGCAAGCGGCGCAATGAAAAAGGCCCGGCGCATGCACCGGGCCTTTCGCAAGGGTGGGCTTTTTTACAAGGGGGGCGGATCAGAAGCCCGCCTTGATCGCCTCGAATTCCTCGATCATCTTGCTGCGCATTTCCGACGAGACCGGGGTCTGCGCCAGAATTGGCCCCTCGACCGGATCGACGTAGGCCGCCTTCAGCGCATCCGCCGGAATTTCCTTCATCGCGGCGTCATTCGACAGCGCATAGCCCAGTTCGTCCAGCAGCGCCTGTGCCGAGGTCGGCGCGAGCAGGCTGTTGATGAAGTCATAGGCTTTCTCTTCCTTGCCGGGCGCGTCCTTCATGTTGACGTAACCGCAGAACCAGGTCGTCGCCCCTTCGGTGGGGGTGCGCTGGAAGCCCACCGGGAAATCCTCGGCCTTCAGCGTCGCCACGCCATCGTTCCAGGACCAGGCCACCAGAACCTCGCCCGTGGCCATCAGTTGCGCCATTTCGGCCGGGTCGGACCAGTAGGCGCGGACATTCGGATGCACCTCGCGCAGCCAGTCGGCGGCGGCCTTGAACTGCTCGTCCGTCACATTGTCCCACTGGGTCAGGCCGGTGGCGAGGAAAGCCAGCGACCACACGTCGTCGGTGCTGTCGGGCAGCGAGATGCGGCCTGCGTATTTCGGATCCTTGAACACCTGAAGCGAGGCAACATCGGCCTCGGGCACTTGCGTGGTGTTATAGGCGATGGCGGTATAGGCGTAATCGGTCGGGATGAACCACACGCCCGCGTCATCCTTGAAGATGGGCGAGTTCAGCAGGCGCGGCGCGATATTGCCGAATTCCGGGATCTTCGCCGGGTCCCACGGCTCGATAAGGTCGGCCTCGCGGTAACGCCCGACATGGGCCGCGCAGGGGTGGACCACATCGGTCTTGAACCCGGACGAGGCTTTCTGGAATGCCTCGTCGTCATCGGCGAAGAAGCTGTAGGTGGGATGGGCGCCATTCTTGGCGACATAATCGGTCAGCACGCCGTCGATTTCCCAGCCGGCCCAGTCGAGCACGGTGAATTCAGGGTCCGCGGCAAGGGCGGGCGCGGCCAGCAGGACGGCGGCACTGGACAGGATCAGGCTACGAAGGGTCATCGGTTTTCCTCGGCTGTTGGTCACGGCCCACTCCCCCAAGCGGCCATGTCGGGAATGAAGCTAAGCGAGGGGAATCGGTGTCTCAAGCAGAAATTCCGCTTCCGGGGACGAGGGTTGCGAAAAATTGCGCATTTTGATCAAAAAATCATCTTCAACGGGCGCGGGGCGGCACCCACACCGCTTGCGGCCTCCACGGCTCTGGGTCAGGATCGCGCCGGACCATCAGCAAGAGGATACCATGCCGCTGGACATTGATTTCGTGCGCCGCCAGTTTCCAGCCTTTGAAAGCCCTGCGCTTCAGGGGCAGGCGTTTTTCGAAAACGCGGGTGGTTCCTATACCTGCAAGCCGGTGATCGACCGGCTGTTCCGCTTCTATCATGACCGGAAGGTGCAGCCCTACGCGCCCTACGAGGCCAGCCATCTGGGCGGGGCCGAGATGGACGAAGCTCGCGCGCGACTGGCCGCCATGATGGGGGTAGAGCGGGACGAGCTGTCCTTCGGTCCCTCGACCAGCGCCAATACCTTCGTGCTGGCCAATGCGGTGCGGCAATGGTTGCGTGGCAAGAAGGCCGCGATCGTGGTGACCAATCAGGATCACGAGGCCAACAGCGGCGTTTGGCGCCGTCTGGTGGACGAGGGGATCGAGGTGCGGGAATGGCGGATCGACCCGCAGACCGGGCATCTGGAGCCGGCCGCGCTTGCGCCGCTGCTGGAGGACGGTCGCGTGAAGCTGGTCTGCTTCCCGCATTGTTCCAACGTGGTGGCCGAGATCAATCCGGTGGCCGAAATCTGTGCGATGGCGCATGCGGCCGGCGCCTTCACCTGTGTCGATGGCGTCAGTTACGCGCCGCACGGCTTTCCCGACATGGCGGCGCTGGGTGCGGATGTTTACCTGTTTTCCGCCTACAAGACCTATGGCCCGCATCAGGGCATCATGGTCATCCGCCGCAAGTTCGGGGAAACCCTGCCCAATCAGGCCCATTTCTTCAACGGCGGCACGCTTTACAAGCGCTTCACCCCGGCGGGGCCGGATCATGCGCAGGTGGCGGCCTGTGCTGGCATGGCCGACTATATCGACGCGCTTTACAGTCATCATCACGGCGAAGCGGCCCATGCCACGCCGCTGGCCCGCAACAATGCCGTGCATGCGCTGATGCGCGTGCATGAGGAGGCGGTGTTGCAGCCGCTGCTGGATCATCTGGCGGCCCGCAACGATCTTCGGCTGATCGGCCCGCGTCAGGCAGAGGGGCGCGCGCCCACCGTCGCCGTCGCGCTGGATCGCCCGGCCGAGCCGGTGGCGGCTGCGCTGGCCGCGCATGGCATCATGGCGGGGGGTGGCGATTTCTATGCCGTCCGGCCGCTGGAGGCCCTGGGCGTTGATCTGTCGCGCGGGGTGCTCCGGCTCAGCTTCGTGCACTACACCACCGCCGCCGAGGTGACGAAGCTGATGGGCGCGCTGGACCGCGTGCTCTGACGCCTGCAGGGAAAGGGGCAGGCAAGCCCCTTTCCAACCGCGCGACCCGGCCCTATGGTGGGGGCAAGACAAGAGGGGACCGAATGGCGCGCACGATCGATTATGGCAACCTGATGCATCGCGCGATGCGCGGGCTGATCCAGACGGTTCTGGAGGATGTGGCCGAGCATGGCCTGCCCGGAGCGCATCATTTCTTCATCACTTTCGACACCAATCATCCCGGAGTCGAAATCGCCGACTGGCTGCGCGCGCGCTACCCTGACGAAATGACCGTGGTGCTGCAACACTGGTTCGAGAACCTCGTGGTCACGCCCGACGGCTTTTCCGTCACGCTGAACTTCGGCAACAGCCCCGAACCGCTGATCATCCCTTTCGACGCCGTGCGGACCTTCGTGGATCCGTCGGTCGAATTCGGCCTGCGTTTTGAAACGCATGAGGACGAAGACGACGAAGAGGACGAGGAAGACGGCGAGGAAGAAGCCGCCGCGCCGGAAGAACGCCCGCGCGAGGCCGAGGTTGTCAGCCTCGACAAGTTCCGCAAGTAATCCATCCTCTTGTCCCTGCTCTCCGGCAGGCCGGAAATTCCGGTCTGTTAGCGGTATACATCCGTATACCAATTGATTTCATGCGCGGTGCCGCCTAGAAGAAGCCAACCTTTCAAGGAGGCTTGCCCATGACCGCCACCCGTACCGAAACCGACAGCTTTGGCCCGCTGGAAGTTCCCGCTGACAAATACTGGGGCGCCCAGACGCAGCGTTCCATTATCAACTTCCCGATCGGCTGGGAACGTCAGCCGGTGCCGATCATCCGGGCGCTGGGCGTCATCAAGAAGGCCTGCGCGCTGGTGAACAAGGCGCAGGGCGACATGCCTGCCGAACTGGCCGACGCCATTGCCGCCGCCGCGACCGAGGTGATCGAGGGCAAGTTCGACGACAACTTCCCGCTGGTGGTCTGGCAGACCGGCTCGGGCACCCAGTCGAACATGAACGCGAACGAGGTGATCTCGAACCGCGCGATCGAGATGCTGGGCGGCGTGATGGGGTCGAAGAAACCCGTTCACCCGAACGATCATTGCAACATGGGCCAGTCCTCGAACGACACCTTCCCGACCGCGATGCACGTCGCCATCGGGATGCTGGCGCGTGACGTGCTGCTGCCGGGGCTGGAAAAGCTGCATGCCGCGCTGGCTGCCAAGGCCGAGGAATTCAAGGACATCATCAAGATCGGCCGCACCCATACGCAGGATGCGACTCCGCTGACGCTGGGTCAGGAGTTCTCGGGCTATGCCAAGCAGGTGGAGCGCGGGATCGAACGGGTGAAGATGTGCCTGCCGCATATCTATGAGCTGGCGCAGGGCGGCACCGCCGTCGGCACCGGGCTGAACACCCGCGTGGGCTGGGACACCCGAGTCGCCGCGCAGATCGCGGAAATCACCGGGCTGCCCTTCGTCACCGCGCCGAACAAGTTCGAGGCGCTGGCAGCGCATGACGCGATGGTCATGTTCTCGGGCGCGCTGAAGACGGTGGCGGCGAGCCTGTTCAAGATCGCAAACGACCTGCGGCTGCTGGGTTCGGGCCCGCGCTCTGGCCTGGGCGAACTGATCCTGCCTGAGAACGAGCCGGGCTCCTCGATCATGCCGGGCAAGGTGAACCCGACACAGGCCGAGGCGCTGACCATGGTCTGCGCCCACGTCATGGGCAATGACGCCGCCGTTGGTTTCGCAGGTTCGCAAGGGCATTTCGAACTGAACGTCTACAACCCCATGATGTCCTACAACGTGCTGCAATCCATGCAGCTTCTGGGCGATTCGGCTTCGGCCTTCACCGACAACATGGTGGTGGGCACGCAGGCGAATGTGGCGCGCATCGACAAGCTTATGAAGGAAAGCCTGATGCTGGTGACGGCGCTGGCACCGACCATCGGTTACGACAATGCCACCAAGGTTGCCAAGACCGCGCACAAGAACGGCACGACGCTGAAGGAAGAGGCGATCGCGCTGGGCTTCGTGGACGAGGAAACCTTTGACCGTGTGGTGCGCCCCGAGGACATGATCTCGCCGAAAGGCTGAGGACCGGCCGGGCGCGCGAGCGTCCGGCGAAAACGCTCCGGTGGAGCGTTTTTAGGTTCGGACGCCCGCGCGGGCCGGGCGTGGATAGGGCGGAGCGCCTTGCATTCCACGCGAACCGCGAGAAAATGGAGCCGGGGCCATGCCCCGGCCCTGTCAGGAGGAAACCATGGCCGAAGTCGTGAACCTCAATCGCTTCCGCAAGGCCAAGGCCCGCGCCGAAGCCCGCGATTCCGCTGATGCCAATGCCGTGAAGTTTGGCCGCAGCAAGGCGCAGAAGGCGCGCGAGGCGGCGGACGCCGAACGGGCGCGGGCCGAACTGGATGGCAAGAAGCGCGAGACGGATCAGGATTAACCCCGCATTAAATCAGGTCTGAGAGGATCGGTGGCGGAGGTGCCCGATGATCCTGACCCGCATTGCCCCAGACGCCGACCGATGGATCGTGCAGCTGTTTTCTGCCCGTGCGGTGGCGGAAGGCGGCATCATCCGTCGCAGTGCCGCCGATGTGGACCGGCTGATCGGCCGTGACCGCCTGCTGCACGAGGTGCGACGACGCGGTTACCGGCTGGTGGAAAACGCCGGGCAATTCGTGATCTTCTGCAACCGCGACCCGATCCGGCTCTTGCACTGACCGCGCAACCGGGCGCAAATTTCTTGCGAAGAAATTTGCAAATCTTTTGCCGCAAAAGATTTGTCCCAAGCCCCGAGGTGCCCGTGATGTCCGCCCGTCCTGCCAAGCATTCCCTGACGCTGCGGGGGCATCGCACCAGTGTCTCGCTGGAGGCCGAGTTCTGGCAGGGGTTCCGCGAGCTTGCCAGCGTGCGGGAGATGGGTCTCAATGAACTGGCGGCGGAAATCGACGCGGGGCGCGAGGGTGATATCGGCCTTGCCTCGGCCATCCGGCTGGCGGTGTTGCGGTATTACCGCGATCGCGGCTGATGGTTGCACCTGCCGCGTCATGCGTTAGCCTCCGCCGGGAAGGAGACCGAAATGACGCAGCAGACCACCGTTTATCTGGCCGACTACCGCCCCTACAGCCATCCGCTCGACCAGGTGGAGCTGACCTTCCGGCTGGACCCGCAGGCGACGCGGGTGCGGGCGCGTCTGCATTTCAGCCCCGATCCGGCGCGCAGCCCCGGCGCGGATTTGCGGCTGGATGGCGAAGGTTTGCGGCTGATCCGGCTTGCACTGGATGGCACCCAACTGGATTGCCAGCCCGATGACACCGGCCTGACGCTGCCCGCCGCGCTTCTGCCCGCCTCGCCCTTCGTGCTGGAAACCGAGGTCGAGATTGCGCCCGAGGGCAATACCGCGCTGGAGGGGCTTTACATGTCGAACGGCATGTATTGCACGCAATGCGAGGCGGAAGGCTTTCGCAAGATCACCTATTACCCCGACCGCCCGGACGTCATGGCGCGGTTTCATGTGCGGATCGAAAGCGATCTGCCGGTGCTTCTGTCAAACGGCAATCCGGCGGGGCAGGGAGCGGGCTGGGCGGAATGGCATGACCCCTGGCCCAAACCTGCCTATCTGTTCGCGCTGGTCGCGGGCGATCTGGTGGCGCTGCCTGATCACTTCCTCACGGCCTCGGGCCGTGAGGTCGCGCTGAACATCTGGGTGCGCGCGGGCGACGAATCGCGTTGCGCCTATGCGATGGACGCGCTGAAACGCTCGATGCGCTGGGATGAGCAGGTCTATGGTCGTGAATACGATCTGGACGTGTTCAACATCGTCGCTGTGGACGATTTCAACATGGGCGCGATGGAGAACAAGGGGCTGAACATCTTCAACTCCAAGCTGGTGCTGGCCAGTCCCGAAACCGCGACCGACACCGATTATGAACGGATCGAGGCCGTGATCGCGCATGAATACTTTCATAACTGGACGGGAAATCGCATCACCTGCCGCGACTGGTTTCAGCTGTGCCTGAAAGAAGGGCTGACCGTGTTCCGCGATCAGCAGTTCTCGGGCGACATGCGGTCGCATGCGGTGAAGCGGATCGAGGATGTGCAGGCACTGCGCGCGCGCCAGTTCCGCGAAGATCAGGGGCCGCTGGCCCATCCGGTGCGGCCTGACAGTTTTGTCGAGATTAACAATTTCTACACTGCCACCGTTTATGAAAAAGGGGCCGAGGTCATCGGCATGCTCAAGCGTCTGGTGGGGGATGCGGATTACGCCCGTGCGCTGGATCTTTACTTTGCGCGCCATGATGGCGAGGCGGCGACGATTGAAGACTGGCTGAAGGTGTTCGAGGATGCGACCGGCCGCGACCTCGGGCAGTTCAAGCGCTGGTATACCGAGGCGGGCACCCCGCGCCTGACGGTGGAGGAGGAGTGGAAAGACGGTCTTTATTCACTGACGCTGGAACAGCATCTGCCGCCGACGCCGGGGCAGCCGGAAAAGGCGCCCAAGGTCATTCCTGTGGCGGTGGGCCTGCTGAACCCGAATGGCGACGAGGTGCTGCCGACGAAGGTGCTTGAACTGACCGAAGCACGGCAGAGCTTCCGCTTCGAGGGGCTTGCCAGCCGTCCTGTCGCCTCGATCTTGCGCGGCTTTTCGGCGCCGGTGGTGCTGGACCGCGCTGTCAGCACGGCCGAACGTGCCTTTCTGCTGGCGCATGACACCGACCCGTTCAACCGGTGGGAGGCCGGGCGCGCGCTGGCGAAAGAGGTGCTGGCCGATCTGGCGGAGGGAGCTCCGGCTGTTGGCCCCGACTGGCTGGAGGCGTTGGTGCGGCTGGTTCAGGACGACAGTCTTGATCCCGCGTTCCGTGCGCTGGCGCTGCGCCTGCCGGGGGAGGATGACATGGCCGCGACCCTGGCGGCCGCGGGCAAACAGCCCGACCCGGCAGCACTCCATACCGCCCGGCGCCGCATGGCGGCGGCTCTGGCCGAGGCACTGGCCCCAGCCCTGCCCAGATTGATGGAGGCGACACGGATCACCGGAGTCTTCTCGCCCGATGCGGTTCAGGCGGGCAAGCGGGCGCTGCACAATGCCTGCCTTGCGTTGCAAACCCTGTGTGACGGTGGCGCGGCCGCCGAGGCGGCCTTTGCCGCTGCGACCAACATGACCGACAGCCTTGCCGCGCTTGCCGCATTGCTGGAAATTGGCCGGGGTCAGCCGCAGCTTGACGCCTTCGAGGCGCGCTGGCGTCATGACCGGCTGGTGATGGACAAATGGTTCATGGTGCAGGTGCTGCATGCGGCACCTGACCAGACTGCGCGAACGGTCGAACGCCTGACCGCGCGCGCCGATTTCGACTGGAAGAACCCCAATCGCTTCCGCGCGGTCATCGGTGCGCTCAGCGCCAATCACGCGGGCTTCCATTATCGGGATGGCGCGAGCTACCGGCTACTGGCCGACTGGCTGCTTCGGCTGGACCCGAAAAACCCGCAGACAGCGGCGCGCATGTCCACCGCCTTCGAAACCTGGCGACGCTACGATTCGGGACGTCAGGGGCTGATCCGGGCCGAACTGGCCCGCATCCTTGCCGCCCCCGGTCTCAGCCGCGATCTGGGCGAGATGGCAATGCGGATGGCGGGCTGATTTCATACTGACCCCAATATCCCTATGGGGGTGCGGAACGCCGCATAAGGGGGGGCAGGCAGCCCCCCTGAGGCCGGATCAACCTTTTTGGCAGTAGATCTGCTGGCTGATCCAGTCACGCATCTCGGCGCGCTTGTCGGATTTGCGGAACGGCATCCAGTCGCGCCCAATGCCGCGGTTCCCCCCGCCGACTGCCATGCCGTCACGTTCGACATGATAGGCCATCATTTCCACCGCGCAGTCGAGATTGGCGGTGCCATTCTTCAGCGCGGCACCAGAGGTGGCATCGCAGCCGTAGTTGCGCGCCGAGCGGGGCGAGATCTGCATGATGCCAAAATACTTGCCACCGCCACCGACCGCAGCAGGGTTGTGGCTGCTTTCATATTTGCCGACGGCCGAAATCAACCCGGCCCAGAAAGCGCGGCGCTGCGGCACAGGCGCGTCGGCATAGGCGGGGCACCAGTTGTCGATGTCGGAGGGCACGCGGTCTGCCAGAGCCTTGTCCTCCTGAGCCACCGCCAGCAGGGTGTTGGCGGTCCATTCGGCGGCTTCGGGACGGTGATCCCAGCGCATCGGAGGTGGCGTGGCTGCGCGCGAGACCATCTGTGCGGCTTCGGTCGTGCAGCCTGCCAGAGCCAGCGCAACAAAAGCGCCCTGCATGCCCCGGATGATCGCAGTTTTCCCCAGCATCCCTTGCCCAAGGTGGCATCGCCCCCAGCGGCGACAGACGCTATTTGCCTGCGCAACTGCCCTTCGGGCAAGCGCGGCGTGTTGACATGCGCGAAAATCCGCCCGCAGCGCCTTGCCGCGCTGCGCGGCGCTGCCTATGAAGGGGGCAAGATTGCAAGGGGAAACCGATGCTCGACCTGACCTATGAAGCGCCGAAACCGAAGGTGATCGCCGGGGCGAAACACGACTGGGAACTGGTGATCGGGATGGAGATTCACGCCCAGGTTTCCTCGAACGCCAAGCTGTTCTCGGGCGCCTCCACCGCCGTAGGGGCGGAACCGAACAGCAATGTCAGCTTCGTTGATTGCGCCATGCCGGGCATGCTGCCGGTGATCAACGAATATTGCGTGGAACAGGCGGTGCGCTCGGGGCTGGGCCTCAAGGCCGCGATCAACCTGCGCTCGGCCTTCGACCGCAAGAATTACTTCTACCCGGACCTGCCGCAAGGCTATCAGATCAGCCAGCTTTATCACCCGATCGTGGGCGAGGGCGAAGTGCTGGTGGAAATGGGGCCGGGCGTGGCACGTCTGGTGCGGATCGAGCGCATCCATCTGGAGCAGGACGCCGGCAAGTCGATTCATGACATGGACCCGAACATGTCCTTTGTCGATTTCAACCGCACCGGCGTGGCTCTGATGGAGATCGTCAGCCGCCCTGACATCCGCGGACCCGAGGAAGCGGCGGCCTATGTGTCCAAGCTGCGCCAGATCCTGCGCTATCTGGGCACCTGCGACGGCAACATGCAGAACGGCAATCTGCGCGCCGATGTGAACGTGTCGGTCTGCCGCCCTGGTCAGTATGAGAAGTATCAGGAAACGCAGGATTTCTCGCATCTGGGCACGCGCTGCGAGATCAAGAACATGAACTCGCTGCGCTTTATCCAGGCCGCGATTGATTACGAGGCCCGGCGCCAGATTGCCATTCTGGAGGATGGCGGTTCGATCACGCAGGAAACCCGGCTTTACGATCCTGACAAGGGCGAGACCCGGTCGATGCGCTCCAAGGAAGAGGCGCATGACTATCGCTATTTTCCCTGCCCGGACCTGCTGCCGCTGGAAATCGAGCAGGCATGGGTCGATGACATCGCCGCGCGGATGCCGGAACTGCCGGACGCCAAGAAAGCGCGCTTCATGGGCGATTTCGGTCTGACTGATTACGATGCGAACGTCCTGACCGCCGAACTGGATTCGGCAGCGTTCTTTGAGGCCGTGGCGCAGGGGCGTGACGGCAAGCTGGCGGCGAACTGGGTCATCAACGAGTTGTTCGGCCGACTGAACAAGGAAGGCCATGCCATTGGCGACAGCCCGGTCTCGGCTGCGCAACTGGGCGGTATGCTCGACCTGCTGTCGAAGGGCGATATCACGTCGAAAATGGCCAAGGATCTGTTTGAAATCCTCTGGACCGAAGGCGGCGATCCGGCCGAGGTGGCGGCGGCGCGTGGCATGAAGGCCGTCACCGATACCGGCGCCATCGAAAAGGCGCTGGACGATCTGATCGCGGCCAACCCGGCGCAGGTCGAAAAGGCCAAGGTCAATGCCAAGCTTGCCGGCTGGTTCACCGGCCAGGTGCTGAAGGCGACCGGCGGCAAGGCCAATCCGGCGGTGGTGAACGAGATGGTGGCCAAAAAGCTCGGGCTTTGACGCAAGTTCTGGTAGATTGGAAAGGGGCGGATACCAGATCCGCCCCTTTTGCTTTTCGATCACAGCCATCGGCTGCTTTGTGCCGGATTCTCTTTGAATTGCTTGGAGTTGCGCGCGGAATCTGACATTCTGCGCGAAGTTTGCGGGAGGCACGCATGCAGCAGTATGAATTCAAGGTCATTCCGGCACCGCGCAAGGCCGACAAGGTCAAGGGGCTGAAATCGGTCGAGGACCGTTTCGCCCATGCGCTGATGCAGCTGATGAACCGGCTGGGCGCCGAGGGCTGGGATTACGTCCGCGCCGATGTCCTGCCCTGTGATGAACGGGTGGGCCTGACCGGCAAAGCCACCAACTTCCACAACATGCTCGTGTTCCGCCGCCCCGTGGCGGCCGAGGTCGTGACCGCCTTGCCCGAAGTGGCCGAGGTAGCCGCCGCCAGCCCGGCCCGGCTGAGCACGCAGGTTCAAGAGGGGCGTGCCCCCGTCGTCGGCCCGGCGCGGGGCGAGGAAAAGCCTGCCGAAAAGACCGAAATCGCGGCCGAGTGATCAGCCGCGCGCGGCGGCCAATGCCTCTGGCAGGGCGGCCGCGAAAGTCTCCAGCATCGTCGCCGGGCCACAACTGACACGGATACACCGGTCATGCGGTGCGACGAAGGGCATGCGGATGAAAACGCCGCGCGCCGCCAGTTCGCGCACCACCGCGCGGGCGAAATCGCCATTGGCGCCGCAGTCGATGGTCAGGAAATTGGTGGCCGAAGGCAGGGAGGTCAGGCCGTTCGCGCGCGCGATATCGGCCAGCCGGGCGCGCGCCGCCGAGACCTCGGTTCGCACATGGGCGAGCCAGTCCTGATCGGCCAGCGCCGCCAGCGCCCCGGCCTGCGCAATCCGGCCCATGCCGAAATGGTTGCGCACCTTGTTGAAGGCCGAGATCAGCCCCGGCGCCGCGATGGCATAGCCGACACGCAGCCCGGCCATCCCGTATCCTTTTGAGAAGGTGCGGAACCGGATCACACGCGGGTCATCGGCGTCGATCTGTGCCTCGGTCCCCGGCGGCGCGAGGTCGATATAGGCCTCGTCCAGCACCATCAAGACGCCCTCGGGCAGCCGCGTTACCATATCGGCAATCACGGCGCCGGGGTGGTGCGAGCCCATCGGGTTGTCGGGATTGGCGATATACAGCAGTTTCGGCTGAACCTCCGACGCGCGGGCCAGCAGCGCCTCGGGGTCTTCGTGGTTGCCGGTATAGGGCACCTTGTGCAGCACCCCGCCATAGCCCGCGACGTGAAAGTTGAAGGTCGGATAAGCGCCGCCCGAGGTGACGACGGCATCGCCAGGTTCCACGACCAGCCGCACGAGATAGCCTAGCAGCCCGTCGATCCCTTCGCCCACCACGATATGATCCGGCGTCACGCCATGATGCGCCGCCAGCGCCACGCGCAGATCGTGGTTTTCCGGGTCGCCATACATCCAGACCTCCCGCGCCGCCGCCGCCATGGCCGTGATGGCGCGGGGCGAGGGGCCGAAGGCGCTTTCATTGGCACCAAGGCGCGCGGTGAAGGGGTGGCCCGAGGCACGTTCTGCGGTTTCCGGGCCGACGAAGGGCACGGTGGCAGGCAGCGACTGGACGAGCGGGGTGTAACGCGGGGTCTGGGTCATGGCGGCATATCAGCCGGAAACCGGCCGCCCCGCAAGATCAGCCTTTCAGGAAAGCGCGCCGCGCCTCTTCTGCCATGGCCTGCCGCATTTGCAGATCGGCCAGCACCCGCATCGCCGCCTTGCGTTCGTCCGCATCCGTCAGGCTGGCAAGATGCGCCTGCTGTGCAAGCACCTGCTTTTTCAGGGTGATTTCTTCGGGCAGCGCACCGGCCTCGGCCATGATACGAAATCCCACGGCCTCGCCCGCGGAAACGAAGGCATCGCCGGGACGTTCAGGCAAAGGGTGACCCTCGCCCTTCAGGCCCGAAAGCTGCCCCTCGGCCCGGGCTTTCAGCATCATCCGTTCAGCAATGCGGTTCAACCATGACATAGGCCGAATCTGCACACGCACGGCCGTGAAGGCAAGGGCTGCGACAAAGGGTTGCACCCGGCGCCGAATGGGGGCGATATGGCGGCATCCCCGGAAACCCGTTGCCCGAGGCGTGCCCGTGATCGAACGCAGACCGACTTTCGCCCCCTTCGCCAACCCCGACTTCCGCCTGTTGTGGACCGCGACGGTGATTTCGCAACTGGGCGGGCTGATCCAGACGGTCGGGGCGGGGTGGCTGATGACCTCGCTGACCTCGTCACATCAATTGATCGCGCTGGTTCAGGCATCGAACACACTGCCGATCATGGTGCTGTCGTTGATCGCAGGGGCACTGGCGGACAATTTTCCGCGCCGCATCATCCTGATCTGGGCGCAGGTCTTTCTGTTCACCGCCTCGGTGGCGCTGTCGGTCGTGGCCTTCTGGGGCACGATGACGCCCTGGCTTCTGCTGTCCTTCACCTTCCTGATCGGCTGCGGCACGGCGCTTTACAACCCGTCCTGGCAGGCCAGTATGGGCGATATCGTGGAACGCGAGGATCTGCCGCAGGCGGTCAGCCTGAACTCCATGGGGTTCAACATGATGCGTTCGGTCGGGCCGGCCATCGGGGGGGCGGTGGTGGCGGCGTTCGGTGCGGCGGCGGCTTTCGCGTTGAATGCCGCCAGCTATCTGCCGCTGCTGGGTGCGCTGATGCGCTGGCGCCCGGCCTATCCCGAACGGCGGCTGCCGCGCGAATCCCTGCGGGCGGCGCTGTCCTCGGGGCTGCGTTATGTGGCCATGTCTCCGAATCTGATGCGGGCCATGGCGCGGGCCGGTTTGTTCGGCTTTGGGGCCTGCGCGGTGCTGGCGCTGCTGCCGATGGTGGCGCGTGACCTGCTGCACGGCACCGCGCTGACCTATGGTATCACGCTGGGCGCTTTCGGCTTGGGTGCCATTGGCGGGGTGATGCTGAACGGGCCGCTGCGGGCGAGGCTGAGGAATGAAAGCATCGTGCGCGGTGGCTGTCTGGTCTTTGCCTTGGGGCTGGTCGCGCTGGGGCTGAGCCGCAGCCTGTGGCTGACCGCGCCCGCGCTGCTGATCTGCGGCGGTGCCTGGGTGATGGCGCTGTCGCTGTTCAACGTGACGGTGCAGCTGTCCTCGCCGCGCTGGGTGGTGGGGCGGGCGCTGTCCTTCTACCAGACGGCTGCCTTTGGCGGCATGACGGTGGGCGCCTGGGTCTGGGGGGCGGTCGCGGATGCAGGCGGCGTCAGCCTTGCGCTTTACATCGCGGCAGGCGCACTGGTGTTGGCCGCGTTGTCGGGTCTGTGGCTGGCGGTGGGCGAGTTCGGTGGGCTTAGCCTTGATCCCGTGGGACCGTTCAACGCGCCGCCCCTGCGGCTGGATCTGCGCGGGCGGTCGGGGCCGATCATGGTGATGATCGACTATCGCATTGCCGAAGAGGATGTGACGGAGTTTCTGGCGGTGATGCAGGAACGGCGGCGCATCCGGCGTCGGGATGGTGCGCGGGCCTGGGCGCTGCTGCGTGATCTGGAAGATCCGGACATCTGGGTCGAAAGCTATCACGTTGCCACATGGGTCGAATATATCCGGCATATCGAGCGGCGGACGAAGGCCGATCTGGCCAATCTGGAGCGGCTGCATGGCCTGCATCGCGGACCGGGCAAGCCGGTGGTGCATCGGATGATCGAGCGGCACAGCATCCCGCAGCCGGGAGAGATGGTGTTGAAACCGGGGCCGGATCTGCCGTGACGGCGGTGGGGGAACTGGTTGCGTGAAAAGGGAAGGGGGGCTGTCTGCCCCCCTCTGCGCCTTGCGGCGCATTCACCCCCTGAGGATATTTTCCGACAGAAAATGCCTCAGCCGATCTCAGCCAGACGGGCGACGGCGGCGGCGACCTTGGCGGCCTCGTCTTCGCGGGCGTCCAGATTGGCGCGGGCCTCGTCCACCACCTCTTCCTTGGCGGAGGCGATGAACTTCGGATTGTCGAGCCGCGCCTTCAGCCCCGCGATTTCTTTCTGGAGTTTCTCAAGCGCCTTCACCAGCCGCGCCTTTTCGGCGCCGATGTCGATGATGCCTTCCAGTGGGATGGCAAAGCTGGCGCCCTCGGCCGCGATGGACAGCGCACCTTTCGGGGCGGTGGCGGCATCCGTCAGGCTTTCGATGCGGGCGAGGCGCTTGATCAGCACTTCGTTGCGATTCCAAGCCGCGCGGGCGGCGGCATCCATGGTCAGTGCCAGCATGTCGAGCTTCAGCCCGACCGGCACATGCATCTGCGTGCGGGCCGAGCGGATGTCGTCGATCAGCCCGGTGACCCAGGTCATTTCGCGGTCGGCGTCAGTGTCGATCAGTTCGGCGCCGAAGCACGGCCAGTCGGCATGGATCAGCATGCCGTCGCGCAGGCCGGTGGTGGACCAGAGTTCCTCGGTGATGAAAGGCATGAAGGGATGCAGGAGGATCATACACTGATCCAGCACCCAGCCCATTGTCGCGCGCGTCTCGGCCGCCTGATCGCCGTCGAACAGCGGTTTGGCGAATTCGACATACCAGTCGCAGACCTTGCCCCAGACGAATTTGTAAAGCACGTCTGCCGCCTGATCGAAGCGGAAATCATTCAGCGCCGCGTTGACCTCGGCCAGCGCCTTGGCGGTTTCACCGATGATCCACTTGTTCGCGGTGGCACTGGCCTGCGGGGCGGCGGTTTGCGTCGCGTGGCCATCCCAGACGCCGTTCATCTCGGCGAAGCGGCAGGCGTTCCAAAGCTTCGTGCCGAAGTTGCGGTAACCGGCGATGCGCTGGGTATCAAGCTTCAGAACGCCACCAAGCGAGGCCATGGCGGCATTGGCAAAGCGCAGCGCATCGGCGCCGTATTCGCCGATGATTTCCAGCGGGTCGATGACGTTGCCCAAGGATTTGGACATCTTCTTGCCCTTGGCGTCGCGCACGAGGCCATGCAGATAGACGGTGTGGAAGGGGATGTCCTCCACCACCGCCAATTGCATCATCATCATGCGGGCGACCCAGAAGAACAGGATGTCCTGGCCGGTGACCAGAACGCTGGTCGGAAAATAGCGCGCCAGTTCCGGGGTCTGTTCGGGCCATCCCAGTGTGCCGATGGGCCAGAGGCCGGAGGAGAACCAGGTGTCAAGCACATCGGCATCGCGCCACACCGGATATACCAGATGCGTCGGGTCTTGCGTCAGGTTGTAATCGGCCAAAGCTTTCGCCAGCGCCTCGACCGCCGCATCGCGGTTTTCCACCTCGACCACGCGGGCGTGGTTCAGCGGCGCGGGCAGGGGGGCAAGGTCATCCATGAAGCGTTGGGCCACGGCCTGAAGGTCATGGGCGCAGTGATAGACCGGATCGGCATGGTTGAAGGCGCCATCGGCGAGCAGGCGGAACAGCTCCACCTCGTCCAGCGCATTGTCGCCCTCGTCATCGCGGAAGCCGGTCGGCCAGACATCCAGCCCATACCACACCGGGATCTGGTGACCCCACCAGAGCTGACGCGAAATGCACCAGGGTTCGATATTCTCAAGCCAATGGTAATAGGTCTTTTCGCCCGATTCCGGGATGATCTTGACCTTGCCCGAGCGCACCGCCTCCAGCGCGGGTTCCACGATCTTCGCGGTATCCACGAACCACTGGTCGGTCAGCATCGGCTCGATCACGACTTTCGAGCGATCTCCGAAAGGCTGCATGATCGGTTTGTTCTCGACCACCGGTTCCAGCCGCAGATGCTCCGATCCTGTTTCCGGGTCGGTTTCGCGGATCATCACGGTGACAGCAAGGCCGATGGCATTGATGTCGGCGATCACCGCCTTGCGCGCCTCGAACCGATCCATGCCGCGATATTTCTCGGGGACGAGGTTCAGGCTGTCCACTTCGGATTCATTGGTGGGCGAACCGGCCGCGATTTCGCGGGCGCGGATCACCGCCTCGGCATAGGGCGCCCCGTCGGCGCGCATCCGGCCACGGGTATCCATCAGCCGGTAGCAGGGCAGGCCCGCGCGCTTTGCGACCTGATAATCGTTGAAATCATGCGCACCAGTGATCTTCACCGCGCCCGAGCCGAAGTTCGGATCGGGGTATTCATCGGTGATGATCGGGATCAGACGGTCGCACAGCGGCAGTTTCACCATCTTGCCGACGATGGGGGCATAGCGCGTATCCGAAGGATGCACCGCCACCGCGCCATCACCCAGCATGGTTTCGGGACGGGTTGTCGCGATGGAAATGTAGTTCCGCTTCTCGCGGAAGGTCACATTGCCGTCTTCGTCCTTCTCGACATACTCATAGGTCTCGCCGCCCGCGAGTTCGTATTTGAAATGCCACATATGGCCCGCGACCTCGATATTCTCGACCTCAAGGTCGGAAATCGCGGTTTCAAAATGCGGGTCCCAGTTCACGAGGCGTTTGCCGCGATAGATCAGGCCCTTGCGATACATATCGACAAAGACCTTGATCACGGCATCGTGGAAATTGCCGGCTTCGCCTTCGGGCGCGCCGGGTGCGCCGGACATGGTAAAGGCTTCGCGGTCCCAGTCGCACGAGGCGCCAAGCCGCTGCAACTGACCGATGATCGTGCCGCGCGATTTGACCTTCTGCTGCCAGACCCGTTCGAGGAACTTCTCGCGCCCCATTTCGGCGCGCGAGGGTTCCTGGTTCTTCGCCATTTCGCGTTCTGTCACCATCTGGGTGGCGATACCCGCGTGATCGGTGCCGGGTTGCCAGAGCGTGTCATCGCCACGCATGCGGTGCCAGCGGGTCAGGATGTCCTGCAACGTGTTGTTGAAGGCATGACCCATATGCAGGCTGCCGGTCACGTTGGGCGGCGGGATCATGATGGAGAAAGCAGGCGCACCCGGCTTGGCATTGGCACCGGCCCGTCCGGCCTTGCCGTCGATCCATTGCTTTGAAATGCGCGCTTCGGCCTCGGTGGCGTTGAAGGTCTTTTCCATCGGCATGATCGTTCCCCTTTTCGTTGCCAAGGGATGTAGCCAATGCGCCGCCCGAGGGGAAGGGGCGCGACGGCCGGTTCCGGCCGCCGCGCGCGTTTTCCGGCTGTGGCTCAGGCGCCGCCGACCAGCGCGAAATGCGCGCCGCGGCTGTCCTGCGCCATGCAGATGAAGGCGCCGCCGGGCACCTCTTGCGGGCCATGCAGCACTTGGCCGCCCAGTTCGGTAATCTGTGTCATCGCGGCCTTGATCGAAGGCGCACCGAAATAGGGCAGCCAGTGCGAGGGCACCCCCTCGCTTTGCAGCCGCATCATGCCGCCAATGTCGCGGCCCTCGCGGGCGAAAAGCTGGTAATTGCCCATTTCGCCCATCGGCATGGCGGTTGAAGGCGTCCAGCCCAGCAGTGCGGTATAGAAGGCAAGGCCCGCCTCGGGGTCCGTGCTGTGCAATTCGTGCCAGTTGCCGTGGCCTTGCTTCATCTGATCGAAGGCCGCGCCCTGCTGCCCCTCCAGCGGTTGCAGCAGGCCGAAGGCGGCGCCCTGCGGATCGACGACAATGGCAAAGGTGCCGGTGCCGGGGATCGGCTCGGGCGCGCGGAACACCTTGCCGCCGAGCGCGGTCACCTTGTCGCAGGCAGCGGCACAATCCTTGACCGCGAAATAGACCATCCAGAATTCCGGCATCGGCGTGTCGGGTTCCATCATGCCCGCCACCATGGCACCGTCGCGCAGGGCCAGGATGTAGGAAAACCCTTCCATCCCGGCATCCTGAAAGTCCCATCCCAGAAGCGGGCCGTAAAACGCCTGCGACCGGGCGGCCGCGCCAGTGGTCAGCTCATACCAGCAGGGGGCGCCATGTGTGTTCATTTCGTGGCTCCTTCCATCAGCAGCGGGGTAAAGCCGCCGAAGATCATGCGTTTGCCATCAAAGGGCATATTGGCGAATTCGGCCGGATCTTCCTCGGCCAGCTTCATCATCTTCTCGTAGGCGCGGCCACGGGTTTCCTTGTCGGGCCAGATCATCCAGCACAGCACCACGGTTTCATCCTCTTTGGCCTCGACCGCGCGCAGGAAATCGGTCTGTTTGCCGGGCGGCACATCATCCCCCCAGCCGACGACCAGCGACAGCGCGCCTTCATCGCGGAAGTAAGGCCACCATTTCGCTTCGTGGTCGCGGTAGATCTCGCGGTCTTCGGTTTTGACCGGAATGACGAAACCGTCAATGTAAGCCATGCGTGCACCCTCCAGACACTTGCAGGGCCAAGGGTGGCGGGTGTAGTTATGAAAAGCAACTAAAAGTTATATAAACTAACCAAGAGGCGCGATGTCATCGGGGCGAAGCTATGAGGAAGGCTGTATCGCGGCGCATGCGCTGGATCTGATCGGGGATCGCTGGGCCTTGCTTGTGGTGCGCGAGATGATGCTGGGCCCGCGCCGCTTCGGTGCTTTGCGCGAGGGGCTGCCGGGGATCAGCGCCAATGTCCTGACCCAGCGGCTTGAGGGGCTGGAGGCGGCAGGCGTGGTCGCGCGCGAACAGATGCCGGAACCCGCAAAGGTGCAGCTTTACCGGCTGACCGAGGCGGGGCTTGGTCTTTGGCCGGTGCTGCGGGCGCTGTGCATCTGGGGCGCGCGCCAGCCGGGGCACGACCCGCGCCTGTTCATCAGCCCGAGCGCGCTGATGCTGTCGATGCGCGCCACCTGCGCAAGGGCGCGGGCGGCCGAGCACCGGGTGGCGATGCGTCTGGGGGAGGAGAGCTTCACCATCCGCACCGGGCCGGGCCGCTTCAAGGTGGAGCGCGGTAATGGCCCCGCCACCTTGCAGTTCAGCGGCGGCACCAATGCGATGGCGGCAGCGGTCTATGGCCCGCAGCCACTGACTGTCACGGCGCAGGGCCTGATCGGGTTCGAGGGCGACCCGGAGGAAGGACAGGCCTTCTTCGACCTGTTCGCACTCCGCTGAGGCTGGGTGCAAAAGTTTTCAGGAAAACTTTTGCAAATTTCTTCGGAAAGAAATTTGCGTCAGGCACAGCCGTCGTCACACCGCCCGGTCGAATTTTGTGGACAGATGGATCAGGCTTTCGGAACTGACCACACCGGTCAGCGCCCCGATCTGGTCGAGCACCTGATCAAGCACTTGCGTCGAAGGCGCGGCCACCTGCAACAACAGGTCATAGCGGCCCGAGGTGGTAAAGACCCGTTCGATTTCGGCAATCGACTTCAGCCGGGTCAGAATCGCCGCCTGCGCGCGGGGTTCGATGGTCAGCAGCACGCTGGCCCGCAACCGGCCCTGCCGCGCCGCTTCTCCCAGTTTCAGGGTATATCCGGCGATGACGCCCGTGGTCTCCAGCCGCTCCAGCCGGGCCTGCACGGTGGAGCGCGCTACCTTCATGCGCCGGGCCAGTGTGGCCACTGACATGCGGGCATCCGCCCCCAGCAGCCCGATTATGTTGCGATCCAGTTCGTCCATGCAATTCGCCCGGCTATTTCGTCATTCTGTCACCGATACACTAAGTTTTTGTAGTTTTCATCGGTGAAGTTGTGCCCCATATGCGCATTCCACGTTTTCAGGAAAAGGGCGGCTCATACGCACCTGGCCTGGTTGTAATGACCGCGCAGGTGCTGGCTCCCGGTGGGAACCGGGCAATGGCCGCTTGCGTTCTGTTGGCAGAAGGGACACGCCGATGGGACTTTCCAAAACGATCTGGTCCAACCCGACCGAATATATCCGCACCGTTCAGCCGGAGAATCCGGTGCTGTTTTTCTCGCCTGCCGTGTTGCAGGCGGCAGCACGCCGGTTCATCGACGGCTTTCCGGGCATGGTGACCTATGCCGTCAAGACCAACCCCGCCGATGTGGTGATCGAGAATCTCTCGGCCGCCGGGGTGCGTGGCTTTGACGTGGCCAGCCCGAACGAGATGCGGCTGGTGCGGCGCATCGCGCCGGATGCGGCGATGCATTACAACAACCCCGTGCGCGCCCGCGCCGAGATTGCGGTGGCGGTCGAGATGGGGGTGAAAAGCTATTCCGTCGATTCGTCCTCGGAGCTGGAGAAGCTGATCGAGATGGTTCCGGCCGAAGGCTGTGAAATCTCGGTGCGCTTCAAGCTGCCCGTGGCGGGCGCGGCCTATAACTTCGGCGCGAAGTTCGGCGCGACGGTGGAACTGGCGGCGGAACTGCTGAAGCGGGCGGCCGAGGCGGGGTTCATCCCCTCGCTGACCTTCCATCCCGGCACGCAATGCACCGATCCGCATGCGTGGGAGGCCTATATTCGCTCTGCAGCCGAGATCGCGCAGGAGGCTGGCGTGACCGTGGCGCGGCTGAACGTCGGCGGCGGCTTCCCGAACCACCGTCTGCAAGCTGTCGTGCCGCAGATCGAGGAAACCTTTGATCTGATCGACCGCGTGGCGACCGAGGCTTTCGGCGACCAGCGCCCGATGCTGGTGTGCGAGCCGGGCCGGGGCCTCTGTGGCGATGCCTTCACGCATATCGCCAAGGTCAAGGCAGTGCGCGACGGGCAGCATGTGTTCCTGAACGACGGGGTCTATGGCGCGCTGGCCGAGCTGCCGCTGGTGGGCGTGATCGACCGGATCGAGGTGGTGGATGCCGTCGGCAAGCGCCGTGACAGCGAACTGGCCTCGCGCATCGTCTTTGGCCCGACCTGCGATTCGGTGGACCGGATTCCGGGCGAGCTGATGCTGGCCGAAGACATCGCCGAGGGCGATTATCTGGTTATTCACGGCATGGGTGCCTATTCGCTGGCCACCAACACCCGCTTCAACGGCTTTGGCGAACTGACCATTGCGACGGTGCTGTCGCTGAAGGTCTGATGGCTGCCGCTGTCTTTCAGGACGGTTTTTCAAAACATCGCGCGCCCGGCTGGACTTGTCCCGCCGGGCGTTTACCATTCCGTTGACAGCACAAGGGGATGACGATGTTTGGCAAGGCGCAGGGGCGGCTGGAGGATCAACGGTTTCTGACCGGCGCGGGGCGCTATGTCGATGACATCGTGCCCGAAGGCGCGTTGTGGGTGGCCTTCCTGCGCAGCCCGGTGGCGCATGCGGAAATCCGGTCGCTGGATGTAACGGCGGCAGAGGCGGCGCCGGGGGTTGCGCTGGTCCTGACGGCAGAGCGGCTGGCCGGGGCGGGAGTCGTTCTGGGCATGCGCGGCTATCGCGTGGCGCAGCCCGACGGCAGCAAGGGCGCCGGACCGGAGCGGCCGGTTCTGGCGCTGGGACGGGTGCGGCATGTCGGCGAGGCGCTGGCCATGGTGGTCGCGGAAACCCCCGATCAGGCGCGCGACGCGGTGGAGATGATCGAGGCCGACCTGCGCGATCTGCCGGTTGCGCTTTTCCCCGAGGGCGGGCCGACCATCCACCCTGAGGCACCGGGCAACCATGCCTTCACCCACGAGCAGGGCGATGGCGGGGCGGTCGAGGCGGCACTGGCTGCCGCCGCGCATCGCATCCGGTTTACCACCCGCCACAACCGTATTGCCCCGGCGTCGATGGAGCCGCGCGGTGCCTGGGCCGAATGGGATGGCACCCGGCTGCATCTGTCGGTGAACGGGCAGGGCGTCTGGGGCCAGAAGGCAGAGCTTGCCCGCCAGCTTGGCCTGCCGGCGGATGCCGTGCGGGTGACCAACCCCGATGTCGGCGGTGGCTTCGGCATGAAGGCCATGCCCTACCCGGAATATATCTGCCTTGGTGCCGCCGCGCGGATACTGGGCCGTCCTGTGCGCTGGATGGCGGATCGTGGCGAATCCATGTTGTCCGACAATGCGGGCCGTGATCTGGAGGCGACCTCGGAACTGGGTTTCGACGCCGATTTCCGGCTGGTGGCCTGCCGCGTCAATCTTGTGTCAAACCTTGGCGCCTATAACTCGCAATTCGGGCAGGGCGTTCAATCGGAGATGTTTGCCAAGGTGCTGAGCGGGGTCTACGACGTGCAGGCGGTGCATTTGCGGGCGGAGGGGATCTATACCAACACCACCCCGGTCGATGCCTATCGCGGCGCGGGGCGGCCAGAGGCGATCCTGACGCTGGAACGCGCCATGGATGCCGCCGCGCGGGAGCTTGGCCTGTCACCCGAGGATCTGCGCGCACGCAATGTGATCCGGCAGTTCCCTTACAGCTTCTGGAATGGCGAGGTGATCGACAGCGGCGATTTCCCGCGTTTGCTGGCGCGGCTGGCGGCGGAATCGGATGCCACCGGGTTTGCCGCTCGGCGGGCGGATTCGGCGGCGCGCGGCTTGCTGCGCGGGCGCGGCATGGCGCTTTATGTCGAGGCGATCATGGGCGCGCCTGAGGAAACCGCCATGGTGGAATTCACCGAAACCGGGGTGATCCTTTACGTTGGCACACAGTCGAATGGGCAGGGGCACGAAACGGTCTATACCCGCATGCTGGCCGATCTGACCGGCCTGCCGGAAAGCGCCATTACCGTGGTGCAGGGCGACAGCGACCGCATCGCACGCGGGGGCGGGACCGGCGGCTCCCGCTCGGTCACCGTGCAGGGCACGGCGATGCGGGCGACGGTCACCACCATGACCGATGCTTTTGCGGCCTGGCTGGCCGAACGCGAAGGCGTGCCGTTCCGCTATGCCGATGGCGTGCTGAAGGCCGAGGGGCGCAACCTTGCCTTCACTCTGATCGAAGTTGCCGATCAGGCGCGCGCCGCAGGTCGGGCCGACCTGCTGCGCCATTCCGCGACGACCAGGCTGGAGGGGCGCAGCTTTCCCAATGGCGCCCATGCCGCCGAGGTGGAGATTGACCCCGAAACCGGCGCGCTGCGGCTGGATCGTTATACGGCGGTTGACGATTTCGGCACACTGATCACGCCGGAGCTGGTGTTGGGGCAGGTGCAGGGCGGGGTGGCACAGGGCTTTGGTCAGGCGGTGATGGAGGAGACGGTTTTCGACGCGCAGGGGCAGTTGCTGACCGGCAGTTTTATGGATTACGCGCTGCCACGTGCCTCGGACCTGCCGTTCATCCGCTTCGTCTCGGAACCGTCACCAACGGCCACCAACCCGTTGGGAATGAAGGGCTGTGGCGAGGCAGGGACGGTGGGTGCCCTGCCGGTGATCGCCAATGCGGTGGCCGATGCGCTGGCACCGCTGGGCGCGCGGGTCGAAATGCCGTTTACCCCCGCGCGGATCTGGGCCGCGCTGGCGGAGGCGCGCGATGCGTCTGATTGACCGCCTGCGCCACTGGCTGCGTCGTCATCCGGTGGTGCAGACCGATCCACCTGACCCGCCGCCGCCCGGTGCACGGCGTGGGGTGGTGGACCATGTGATCATCCTTGACGGCACGCTCGCCTCGCTGGAGCCGGACAGACACAGCAATGCGGGCTTCGCCTATCTCTTGCTGCGCGAACCGGCGCCGGGCAATCGCCGATCAGTCTATTATGAACCCGGCCTGCAATGGCAGAACTGGCGGCAGACGCTGGATGTGATGCAGGGGCGCGGTATCAACCGGCAAATCCGCCGCGCCTATGGCTATCTGGCCAGCCACTACCGCCCCGGTGACCGTATCTTCCTGATGGGCTATTCCCGCGGCGCCTATGCGGTGCGCAGCCTTGCGGGGGTGATCGACCGGGTGGGCCTGCTGACCCATGACAACGCGACCGAGCGCAATGTGACGCTGGCCTATCGCCATTATGAACGCGGGCCGGACAGCGCGGCGTCACGCGCCTTCGTGACCCGCTTCTGCCATTCTGCGGCTCCGATCCAGATGCTCGGGGTCTGGGATACGGTCAAGGCGCTGGGCCTGCGGTTGCCGGGGCTGTGGATGCTGACCGAACACCGCCACGCCTTCCACAACCACCAGCTTGGGGCCTCTGTCCGTCACGGCTTTCACGCGCTGGCGCTGAATGAAACGCGCGAGGTGTTCGAGCCGGTGCTCTGGACCTGCCCGCCGGGATGGGAGGGCAATGTCGAACAGGTCTGGTTTCGCGGCAGCCATGGCGACATCGGCGGGCAGATCGGCGATTTCGAGGCCGCGCGCCCGCTTGCCAATATCCCGCTGGTCTGGATGCTGGAACGGGCAGAGGCTTGCGGACTGGCGCTGCCGCTCGACTGGCGCGCGCGGTTTCCCTGTGATCCGGCAGCACCGATGGTGGGCACATGGCGCGGTTTCGGTGGGGCTTTCCTGTTGCGTCGCCCCCGGATCATCGGGCGCGACAGATCGGAAAGGGTTCACCCGACGGCGCTGTCATCGGTGCCAAAGCGCGCGGGCTTCTGGCGCCGGGCTTTCACGCCATGATGATGCAGGTCGTCGATCCGGTGGCATAGACCCGGCCATCCTCAACCCCGCGGATCGTGCCATGCGAGACGGCGGTAGAGCGGCCCGCGTGATCCAGCAAAGCCTCGGCCTCCACTTCCATGCCAACAGGCAGGGCGCGGGTGATATTCACCTTGTATTCCAGTGTCGTATACCAGCGTCCCTTGGGCACGCCTGTCATCACCGCGCAGCCCAGAACGGTATCCAGAACCGTGCCATACCAGCCGCCATGCACCCCGCCAAACGGGTTGGTGTGCTGGAACCCGGCTGTGCCGCGCAGCAGCACACGGCCTTGCTCGACATGGGTGATGCGATAGCCGGTCAGGGCGGCGATCGTCGGATGCGGCAATTCGCCCGCCAGCATCTTCTGCATGAAGTCCAGCCCCGACATCGACAGCAGGGTTTCGCGGCTGGGAAGATCGGCGGCGGTGCGGGCGATGGGGGGCATATCGGTCATGCGCAAGTTCTGGCAAGCTGCGGCCGGGCTGTCGAGGGGGCTTGCGTGTCGCGCGACGCTGCGTCACTTTGATGTGAAATTTGATCAAAGAGGCTGCGATGACCACACTCACCCTCGCCGCGACGCAGTTCGCCTGTTCCTGGGATCTGCCAGCCAATGCCGACCGGGCCGAGGCGCTGGTGCGGCAGGCGGCCGGGCAGGGCGCTGGCGTCGTGCTGATACAAGAGCTATTCGCCGCCCCCTATTTCTGCATCACCGAACGTCCCGAATATTTCGCCCTCGCCGCCGAGGCTGAGGGACATCCGCTGATCGCGCGGTTTTCGGCGCTTGCGCGCGAGTTGGGGGTGGTGCTGCCACTGTCGTTCTTCGAACGCGCCGGGCAGGCCTTCTTCAATTCGCTGGCGATGATCGACGCCGATGGCAAGGTGCTGGGCATCTATCGCAAAAGCCATATCCCGCAGGGACCGGGCTATGAGGAGAAGTTCTATTTCTCGCCCGGCGATACCGGCTTCCGGGTGTGGGAGACGGCGGCGGGGCGGCTTGGTGTCGGTATCTGCTGGGATCAATGGTTCCCCGAATGCGCGCGCGCCATGGCATTGATGGGGGCCGAGGTGCTGCTTTACCCGACCGCTATCGGGTCGGAACCGCCCGCACCGGGCTATGACAGCCAGCCGCATTGGGAAATGGTGATGCGCGGTCATGCGGCGGCGAATATCTTGCCGTTGGTCGCCTCTAACCGCATCGGCACCGAAACCGCGCCGGAAGGGGTGGATGTGACCTTTTATGGATCAAGCTTCATTTCTGACCATCGCGGGCAATTGCTGGCCAAGGCCGACCGTGACACCGAGGAAATCCTGACGGCGACGGTAGATCTGGCGGAAATCGCCGCACTGCGGGCCAGTTGGGGGCTGTTCCGCGATCGCAGGCCGGGGCTTTACGCGCCGCTGATGTCGCTGGACGGGCGCGGCTAACGCAGGAACTGCGATGCCAGCCAGACCAGGCTGATCAGCACGGGCTGATGGATCAGGTAGACCGCCAGACTGTGCCGCCCCGGCCAGGCCAGCCAGCCCAGCCTCGCAGGCGCGATCTGTGCCAGCCGGGGCAGCGCAGGGGTGATCAGCCGGGCAATGCCCATCCCGGCGAGGAAGGGGCCGAACCACGGGACCAGCGGTTCAAAATCCATCGTATAGGTGGGCAGGGTGGTCAGGCCCAGAAAGCGCAACGCGGGTGCCTGCCATTCCAGCAGTGCGGGCAGCGGCCACGCGGCCCAGATAACGACAAGGCCAAGCGCAAGGTTCACCATCCCCGGCAGGCGCAGGAACATGAGGCCCAGCAGGCTCGCGGCCGCAATGCTGTGCAGGATACCGAAGAAGATCCAGTAGTCGGGCATGGCGATGCGGGTTGCCAGCGACACCAGGGCCGCCGCCAGCACGATCATGCCCCAGCGGCGCCAGAAGGCGGGCCAACGGATGCCCTGCCCATGCGCAAGCCACAGCCCCATTCCCGCAAGGAACAGGAAAGACCCCGCCACGATCCGCGCATGATAGTAGAAAAAGCCGGTGACGGCGGTGCCGGGCGGCACGAAGCCGAACATTTGCAGGTCGAACACCAGATGAAAGGCCGCCATGCCCAGCAGGGCAAGCGTGCGGGCGCTGTCGATCAGCCAGAGGCGGGGCGTCGGTCTCATGCCCCCTTGTCGCGCGCCGCGCGCGCTCCCGCAAGCGAAAGGGCGGCCCGAAGGCCGCCCCCTGTTTCGCTTTTCGCCGACGTCAGCGGTGATGCACATCCACATAATCGCGGAGTTTCGGGCCGGTATAAAGCTGACGCGGACGACCGATCTTGCCGGTCGGGTCCGAGATCATCTCTTTCCACTGGCTGATCCAGCCGACGGTGCGCGACAGCGCGAAGATCGGGGTGAACATCGAGGTGGGGAAGCCCATAGCGTCGAGGATGATGCCCGAATAGAAGTCCACGTTCGGGTAGAGCTTCTTTTCCACGAAATAGGGGTCTTCCAGCGCGATGCGCTCCAGTTCCTTGGCGACTTGCAGGGTCGGGTTGTTCTCGATTCCCAGAAGGCCCAGCACCTCGTCGGCGGATTCCTTCATCACTTTGGCGCGCGGGTCGAAGTTTTTGTAGACCCGGTGACCGAAGCCCATCAGGCGGAACGGATCATTCTTGTCCTTGGCACGGGCCACGAATTCCGGGATGCGATCCACGGTGCCGATTTCACGCAGCATTTCAAGGCAGGCCTGGTTCGCGCCGCCATGGGCCGGGCCCCAGAGGCAGGCGATGCCGGCCGCGATGCAGGCGAAGGGATTGGCCCCTGACGACCCGGCCAGACGCACCGTCGAAGTGGAAGCGTTCTGTTCGTGATCGGCATGCAGCATCATGATGCGGTCCATGGCCTTCGCCAGAACCGGGCTGACCACATAATCCTCGCACGGCACCGCAAAGCACATGTGCAGGAAGTTCGACGCATAATCGAGGCTGTTCTTCGGATAGACGAAGGGTTGGCCGATCGAATATTTATAGGCCATCGCCGCGATGGTCGGCAGCTTGGCGATCAGCCGCATCGCGGCCACTTCGCGTTGCCACGGGTCATTGATGTCGGTCGAGTCGTGGTAGAACGCCGACATCGCGCCAACCACGCCCACCATGGTCGCCATCGGGTGACTGTCGCGGCGGAAACCCCGGAAGAAATAGTGCATCTGTTCATGCACCATGGTGTGGCGGGTGATGCGGTTCTCGAAATCCTTCATCTGCGCTTCATTCGGCAGTTCACCGTTCAGCAGCAGATAGCAGACTTCAAGGTAATGCGATTTGTCGGCCAGCTGGTCGATCGGATAGCCACGGTGCAGCAGCTCGCCCTTGTCGCCGTCGATATAGGTGATGGCGCTGTCGCAGGCGGCGGTGGAGGTGAAGCCGGGGTCATAGGTGAACACGTCGCCCTGACCATAGAGTTTGCGGATGTCGATGACATCGGGGCCGATGGTGCCGGAATGGATCGGCAGGTCGATGACCTTGTCATCGAATGTCAGCGTCGCGGTCCTGTTTGTCTCTGCCATCTCTACGTCCCTCTGCGTTGCTGCCCGGCACCGTGACGGCGCCGTGGCCAAATCCTCGGGCGCGGAGGGTGCGGCGATCAGGCCGCGGCGTCCTCCAGCCGCGCAATCGTTTCGTCCTGACCGATGACAAGCATCATGTCGTAGACGCTGGGGCTGACCGTGCGCCCGGCAAGCGCCGCGCGCAGCGGTGCGGCCAACTTGCCGAAGCCCAGCCCGTGTTCGGCGGCAGCCCCGGTCAGAATGGCCTCAAGATCTTCCTTCGTCCAGCTAGCATTTCGCAGGCGCGGCGTCAATGAATTCAGTATACCACGGGATACCGCATCCAGTGCCTTTTCGGCAGCATCATCGCGCGCGACGGGCCGATCCGTCAGGATATATCTCGCTTTTTCAATGAGTTCTTGGAAGGTCTTTGCCCGTTCCTTCAGGCTGGGCATCCCCGCCAGCATCCGGTCACGCTGCTGTTCCGTCAGGGCTGGCCGGTCCGAGGCTGCCAGATAGGCCTCCAGTTCATGCAGCAATGCAGCATCCGGTGTGGCGGCAATATGCTGGCCACACAGATTCTCCAGCTTCTTGAAATCCAGCCGGGCCGGGGCGCGGCCGATTCCCTTCAGGTCGAACCATTCCATTGCCTGTTCGCTGGTGAAGAACTCGGCATCGCCATGCGCCCAGCCCAGTCGGGTCAGGTAATTGCGCATGCCGGCGGCGGGGTAGCCCATGGCCTGATATTCCTCGACACCAAGCGCGCCATGGCGCTTCGACAATTTCTTGCCGTCCGGCCCGTGGATCAGCGGGATATGCGCCCAGACCGGCACCAGCCAGCCCATCGCGTCATAGATCATCTGCTGGCGGGCCGCATTCACAAGGTGGTCATCGCCACGGATCACATGGGTCACGCCCATGTCGTGGTCGTCCACGACGACCGCAAGCATATAGGTCGGCGTCCCGTCCGAGCGCAGCACGATCATGTCGTCCAGCGTCTCGTTCTTGATGACGACACGGCCCTGCACCTGATCGTCGATCACCGTCTCGCCCTCGCGCGGGGCCTTCATGCGGATGGCAAAGGGCCGGTCTGGATGAGTCGCCGGATCGGCATCGCGCCACGGGCTTTGAAACACGGCATAGCTGCCGCGCGCCTCGGCCTCTGCGCGGAAGGAATCAATTTCTTCCTTGGTGCTGAAGCACTTGTAGGCGGTGCCCCTGTCCAGCATCGCATGGGCAACCTCGGCATGGCGGTCACGGCGTTCAAACTGGCTGATCACATCGCCGTCCCAGTCGAGGCCCAGCCATTCCAGCCCACGCAGGATCGCCGCTGTCGCCTCGGGGGTAGAGCGTTCGCGGTCGGTATCCTCGATCCGCAGCAGGAACTTGCCGCCCCGGCCGCGCGCGAACAGCCAGTTGAACAGCGCCGTCCGCCCGCCGCCGATATGCAGATAGCCCGTGGGCGAGGGGGCAAAGCGGGTGACGACTTGTTCGGTCATGCGTCTTAACCTTTCGGAAACCAGTGGCGCGCTAGCGTTGGGGCTTCTGATAGGCGAGCGGAGGGCCGGAAACAAGGTGGCGGTGCGCTGGGGCATCCTCGGGCGGCTGGCGGAGGCGCGGGGCATCCTGTTCCCCTGGGTGCCAGTGTTCCTTGGCACCGGCATCGGCCTGTGGTTTGCCCTGCCAGTCGAACCGGGGCCAGAGACCTACCTTGCTGCGGCGGGCTTCGTGGGGGTCATGGCGGTGCTTTGGCGTTTCGGGCCAGAGGTGGCGCAACCGCTCTGGGTTGCACTGGCCTGTCTGGCTATGGGCGGTATCGCGGCCGGTGTGCGTGCGCATCTGGTTGCCGCACCAGTGCTGCAGTTTCGTTATTACGGCCCGGTGGAAGGCCGGATCGTCGCGCTGGACAGATCACAATCAGATGCACTGCGTCTGACGCTGGATCGCGTATCGCTGTCCGATGTGGCACCGGGGCGTATTCCACATCGGGTGCGCATCGCCTTGCAGGGACCGCCGCGCTTCGATCCTGCGCCGGGGCAACGGGTGCAGATCACGGCGCATCTTGCTCCGCCCGGCGACCCGGTGGAGCCGGGCGGCTTCGATTTCCGCCGCATGGCCTGGTTTCAGCGCCTCGGTGCGGTGGGGTATTCGCGCCATCCCCTGCTGTTGCTGGCCCCACCCGCACCTAGAGAGCAATGGCTGAACCGCCTGCGCGCCGAACTTTCCGGCGCGATCCAAAGCCGGATCAGGGATGATCCGGGGGCCTTCGCCGCCGGGGTCATGACCGGGGACCGCACGGGCTTCAGCCGCGAGGCGGTGGAGGATCTGCGCGCTTCCAGCCTTGCGCATCTTCTGGCGATTTCAGGGATGCACATGGCTTTTCTGATCGGTTTTGTCTTTGCGCTGATCCGTAGCGGACTGGCGCTGGTGCCGGCCATCGCGTTGCGGCTGAATACGAAGAAGATCGCGGCGGCGCTGTCGCTGCCGGTGGCGGTATTCTATCTGTTGCTCTCGGGCGCGAATGTCGCAACCGAACGCGCCTGCATCATGATCTGCGTAATGCTGGGGGCCGTCCTGCTGGACAGACGCGCACTGTCACTGCGGTCCGTGGCGATTTCAGCGACCATCCTGCTGGTGCTGCGCCCCGAATCCCTGCTGACACCGGGGTTTCAGATGTCCTTTGCCGCAACCACGGCACTTGTGGCCGGCTTCGGGGCCATGCAGGGCGCGCTGACCAGTGGCCGGGTGCCGCGCTGGGCGATGCCGGTGCTGACGCTGGTGTTGTCGTCGGCTTTGGCCGGGGTGGCAACCGCGCCTTTCGCCGCCGCGCATTTCAACCGTATTGCGGATTATGGATTGCTGGCCAATATCCTGACCGTGCCGGTCATGGGGGCGGTTGTGATGCCGGCCGGGGCTATTGCAGCCTTGCTGGCGCCATTCGGGTTGGCCGACTTGCCGCTGACTCTCATGGGTTGGGGAACACGCTGGATCTTGCATGTGGCACATCTGGTGTCGGGGTGGGAAGGGGCCGTCACGCCGGTTCCGTCCCCCGGCCCGGCGGTTCTGCCCCTGATCGCGCTGGGCGGTATCTGGCTCGCGGTCGGTCGGCGCTGGTTCCGGCTACCCGGCGTGGCGCTGATGGCGCTTGGCCTCGCGTTCTGGACACAGACGGCGCGGCCGGATTTGCTGGTCTCGCCTGACGGGTTGCTGGTCGGGATGATGGGGGCAGAAGGGCGGGCCCTTTCGGTGCCGCGTGGCGCAAGCTTCGCGGCGCAGAACTGGCTGGAGAATGACGGCGACCTTGTCACACAGGAAGCAGCTGCACGAAGGGCGGGGTTTTCAGGCCCCGCGAGCGAAAGGCGCTTCGAGCTGGCGGGTTGGCACGGGGTGCATCTGCGCGGCAAGACGGCTGAGGCAAAATTGGGCGCCGCCTGCGCGACGGCCGATCTGGTGATCATATCCAGCACGGTCCGGGCACCGCCCGAGGGCTGCAACCTGATCGACCTCGGCCAATTGCAGCGTAATGGCGCATTGGCAATCATACCCGTCAAAGGGCGTCTCTATCTGCAACCGGCCCGCGACACGGCGCGTCTTTGGCATGGCAGGCGGGCCGAACCTGCCATACAGCGGTGGCTCGACAGGCCGCGCCGCCTTCTGGCCAAGGGTCAGTAGCTGCGGATCAAGCCGACAAGCCGTCCTTGCACCTTCACCATATGGTCGGGGAACACCCGCGTTTCGTAAAGCGGGTTTGCCGCTTCCAGCGCGATCATGTTGCCCTTCCGGCGGAAGCGTTTCAGCGTGGCTTCACTGTCCTCCACCAAGGCCACGACGATATCGCCATTCTCGGCTGTGGTCTGTTCACGGATCACCACGATGTCGCCATCGTTGATCCCGGCCTCGATCATGGAATCGCCCTTCACCTCCAGCGCGTAATGCTGGGCATTGCCGGCCAGCATCCCACCGGGCACGGCAACATGATGGGAGACTTCGGAAATCGCCTCGATCGGCACACCGGCGGCGATACGGCCCATGACGGGCAGTTCCACGGCATGTGCAACCTGCACCGGAATGGCCGCCGACGGCGGCGGGGCCGATGGCCTGTCGCCCGTGATGACACGCGGTGTGAACCCCGGTTTTTCCATCGCCTCGGGCAGTTTGACGATTTCGATGGCGCGGGCGCGATGGGCGAGGCGGCGGATGAAACCCCGTTCCTCAAGCGCCGTAATAAGGCGGTGGATGCCGGATTTCGACCGCAGGTCCAATGCCTCTTTCATTTCGTCGAAGGAAGGGGGGACGCCGTCCCTATCCATGCGGGTGCGAATGAAATCCAGCAATTCCAGCTGCTTGCGCGTGAGCATCGGGCAATTCCTTCCGCCGGGGTCAGGGGTGTTTGCATTATGTTCTGCCCGTGTTCCCGATTTGTGTCAAGCCTTTCCGTCAGATCGGCAGATACTCGACGGCTTCACCGACGATGCGCGGCCCATCACCCAAGGGGCGGATCAACAGGGCGTTGGCGTCGGCCAGAACGCTCAGCAGGGCAGAATCCTGACGGTCGCAGGCGGTGATGATGCCATTCTGCACGCGGGCACGCATGTAGTGGGTGCGCGGCCCGGTCGGGGTGACATCCGCGCCCAGCACGGCGCGGCGCGGCGCGGGGGCCGGTGCAGGATCGCCCTGCATGGCCCGCAGCAGCGGCAGCAGGAAGAGATGCGCGCAGACCACGGCCGAAACCGGATTGCCGGGCAGGCCCAGCATCGGCATGCCGTTCAGCTGCCCCGCCATCAGCGGTTTGCCGGGGCGCATGCTGATCTTGTAGAAAGCGCGCTCCATGCCAAGATCGGCGGCAACCTTCGCCACGAGGTCATGGTCACCCACCGAGGCGCCGCCGATGGTGACCACCAGATCGGCCCCTTCGGCCAGCGCAAAGACGGCGCGCAGGCTGGTCTCGGTATCGCGGGCGATGGGCAGAAGTCGCGCCTCGGCCCCGGCGCCTTCGGCCAAAGCCTTGATCGCGAAAGAGTTCGAGGCGATGATCTGATCTTTGCCAGGAGTTTCGCCGGGCATCACCAGTTCGTCCCCGGTGGCAATGATGGCGACAACCGGGCGGCGGCGGACGGGCACTTCGGCAAGGTTCATTGCGGCGAGAAGCGCCACGTCCGAGGCAGACAACCGGCGCGGCGGCAGGCGAAAACCCGCAGAGAAATCGTCGCCGGCGGGCCGGATATTGGCATTGGCCGAGGCGGTGTCGATCACGATGCTATCGCCGTCGCGGGTGACATCTTCTTGCAAGACGACCTGAGAGGCGCCTTCGGGCACCGGCGCGCCGGTGAAAATGCGCGCGGCCTCGCCCGGACCCACCGAACCCGCAAAGCCGTGGCCGGCGGCGGATTCCCCGATCACGCGGAAACGCGCGCCTTTTGCGGCCGGGCCCTGCACGGCATAGCCATCCATGGCGGAGGAAGCGAAGGGCGGCTGGGTGCGGCGGGCTTCGGCCGCTTCGGCCATCCAACGACCTGCCGCGGCCGCCAACGGCACGGTTTCCGCCGGCGTCGGGGTGGCAAGGGCCAGAACGCGGGCGAGCGCCTCCTCGACCGAAATCATGGCGTGGCCTCAAAGCGGCCCGACTTGCCACCTTCCTTGAGGATCAGGCGTATGCCTTCGATCTGCATGGACTTTTCGACTGCCTTTACCATGTCATAGACGGTCAGGCAGGCGACAGACACGGCGGTCAGCGCCTCCATCTCCACCCCGGTCTGGCCGGTGGTCTTGACCGTCGCCTCGACCTGAATGCCGGGTAGCGCGGGGTCGGGTGTCAGATCGAGCGCGACCTTGGTCACCGGCAGCGGATGGCAGAGCGGGATCAGATCGGCGGTTTTCTTTGCCCCCATGATGCCCGCCAGACGTGCCACCGCCAGAACGTCGCCCTTGGCGGCGCGGCCCTCGGTGATGAGCGCAAGGGTCTCGGCCGTCATCCGCACCGCGCCGCGGGCCACCGCAAGGCGCGAAGTCACCGCCTTGTCGGAGACATCGACCATATGTGCGTCGCCCTTGGCGTCGAAATGCGTCAGGCCGGACATGTCACATCCCCCCTTCGGATTTCAGCGGATTTGCCAGCAGCGCTCGTGTCGCGGCGGTCACGTCGGCCTGCCGCATCAGCGCCTCGCCGATCAGGAAGCAGCGTGCGCCGTAGCGGGCCATGTCGGACAGATCCTCGGGCGTATAAAGGCCGCTTTCCGACACGATCAGCCGGTCGGCTGGCACCCGCCGCGCCAGATCGCGCGTCGTGTCCAGCGTGGTTTCGAAGGTATGCAGGTTGCGGTTGTTGATGCCCAGAAGCGGCGATTTCAGCCGCGTCGCCCGTTCAAGCTCGGTCCGGTCATGCACTTCGATCAGGACATCCATGCCAAGGCCGAAGGCCGTCTGTTCCAGATCCGTCGCTTCGGAATCATCGAGCGAGGCCATGATGATCAGGATGCAATCGGCCCCCAGCGCGCGGGATTCGACGACGCTGTAAGGGTCATAGAGGAAATCCTTGCGCAGGCAGGGCAGTTTCACGGCCTCGCGCGCGGCGGTCAGATAGCTGTCGTCGCCCTGAAAGGACGGGCCGTCGGTCAGCACCGAAAGGCAGGTGGCGCCGCCCTCTTCATAGGCGCGGGCAAGGGCGGGCGGGTCGAAATCGGCGCGGATCAGCCCTTTGGAGGGGCTGGCCTTCTTGATTTCGGCAATCAGGCCATAGCCGGATGTCGCTGCATCGCGCAGGGCGCGGGCGAAGCCGCGCGGGGCCGGGGCGGCCTTGGCGGCGGCTTCCACCTCGGCCAGCGGGCGCGCCGCCTTGCGCGCGGCAACATCTTCCAGCTTGTAGGCCTTGATACGGTCGAGAATGGTGGTCATGGCGATCTCCTTCCCTGTGACTTAGCGCGCCGGGCCCGCGTTGAAAACCCGGCTCAGGCCGACCAGTCAATCGGCGTGCTGCCGTTTGACACAAGCCAACGGTTTACCTGACTGAACGGTTTCGAGCCGAAAAAGCCGCGATAGGCCGAAAGGGGCGAGGGATGGGCGCTTTCAACGAACAGATGTTTGTCGCGCGGCAGTTTCGTGCAGAGCTTTTGTGCAGGCCCGCCCCAAAGGACAAAGGTGCGCGGCCCGTCGGCTGCGGTGGCGGCCAGCACCTGCCCCACCAGAGCCTCCCACCCCCATCTCTTGTGGCCATTCGCCTGACCCAGCGGCACAGTCAGCACCGCGTTCAGCAGAAGCACACCCTGTTCGGCCCAGCCGGTCAGATCGCCGTCGCGCTTGGTGATGCCCAGATCGTCCTGCAACTCGGTCAGGATGTTCTTCAGCGAATGTTGTGGTGCCGCACCGGGCGGAAAGCTGAAGGCGAGGCCGGTGGCGCGGCCGGGCGTGGGGTAGGGGTCTTGGCCGAGGATCACCACGCGCACCTTGTCGCGTGGCGTCAGGTCCAGCGCACGGAACGGCGATCGGGGCTGCCAGTCGGGCGTGGCGCGCAGGCGATCTGCCAGGGCGGGCCAGCCGTCCTGGAAGAATGGCAGATCCGCCCAGCTTGCCGGAATGTCGAGGCCGCTCACCCGTTGGTCAGCGCCACCAGCGCCTCGACCTTTTGCAGTGCGCGGCCGCTGTCGATGGCTTCGCGCGCCATTTCCACGCCTGCGGGCAGGCCGGTCGCGCGCCCAGCCACCACCAGCGCAGCGGCAGAGTTCAGCAGAACGGCATCGCGGTAAGCGCCTTCCTCGCCCTCCAGCAGACGGCGGAAGGCCGCGCCGTTTTCCTGCGGCGTGCCACCAAGGATCGCCTCGAACGGATGAACGGGCAGGCCCGCATCCTCGGGGCTGACCTCGAATTCGCGGATTGCACCGTTTTCCAGCGCGGCCACAGAGGTCGGCCCGGCGATGGAGATTTCATCGGTCCCGTCGGAACCGTGGACCAGCCAGGCCGTTTCCGACCCCAGTGTCAGCAGGGTTTCCGCCATCGGGCGCAAGAGCGTGGCGCTGAACGTGCCCGTCAACTGCCGCTTCACCCCGGCGGGGTTGGTCAGCGGCCCGAGGATGTTGAAGATGGTGCGCGTGCCAAGTTCGGCGCGCACCGGCCCGACATGGCGCATCGCCGGATGATGCATCGGCGCCATCATGAAGCCGATCCCGGCCTCATGCAGGCAGCGTTCCACCACCTCCGGCCCGATCATCACGTTCAGCCCCATTTCCGACAGCGCATCCGCCGCGCCTGATTTGGACGAAAGGTTGCGGTTGCCGTGCTTGGCCACCACGACACCCGCCGCTGCCGCGACAAAGGCCGTCGCGGTCGAGATGTTCAGTGTGCCCTTGCCATCGCCGCCGGTGCCCACGATGTCCATGGCCCCTTCGGGCGCACGGACCTTGTGGCATTTGGCGCGCATCACACTGGCGGCGGCGGCATATTCATCCACCGTCTCGCCCCGCGTGCGCAGCGCCATAAGGAAGCCGCCCATCTGCGCGGGTGTCGCCTCGCCTTCGAACAGCGCGGCAAAGGCGGTTTCCGCCTCGGCGCGGGTCAGGGCGCGGGTGGCGGCGGTGCCGATCAGCGGCTTCAGCCGGTCACTCATGCCGGCACCTGTGCGCGGTCGAGGAAGTTCTTCAGTAACTGGTGCCCGTGCTCGCTGGCGATGCTTTCGGGGTGAAATTGCACGCCCTCGATGGGCAGTGTCTTGTGACGCAGTCCCATGATGGTGCCATCCTCCAGCCAGGCGGTGACCTCAAGGCAATCGGGCAGGCTGTCGCGTTCCACCACCAACGAGTGATAGCGGGTGGCAAGGAAGGGCGAGGGCAGGCCGCTGAACACGCCCTGTCCGTTGTGATGCATGGTGCCCATCTTGCCATGCACGATTTCGTGGCAGCGCACGACCCTGCCGCCGAACGCCTCGCCAATGGTCTGGTGTCCAAGGCAGACACCCAGCAGCGGGATCTTCGCCTCTGCGGCAGCGGTGGTCAGGGCAAGGCAGATGCCCGCCTGCGCCGGGTCGCAAGGACCGGGGCTCAGCACGATCAGATCAGGATGCAGCGCCATGGCGGCCTGCACATCCAGCGCATCGTTGCGCTTCACCACCACATCGGCACCCAGCTCGCCCAGATAATGCACGAGGTTGTAGGTAAAGCTGTCGTAGTTGTCGATCAGAAGCAGCATGGCGGTTGCAACCCATTGATAGTGCTTGGATTCCATCTGTGGTCTTTTGCCGTGATACCCGCAGAAATACCCGCTTTTTCGCTGATACCCTGTCTAACCGACTTCGGCCCCCGTGGAATGTTGCCTTGCTTATCGCGCATCTGCCCACAGAGGGCAACCGGCGGCTGCCACGAAGTCAAGCGCCCGCATTGACCGAGAGAGGATCTGCTCATGTTACAAAGGAGAGTGTCGCAATGAGTGCGGGCATTGACGACAGCATCAAACGCTGTCATGTAATGACCCAGCGGAATCTGCTCAGGTTAAGCCGCTAATCTGAATGCCTCTGTAGGCGTGCGCATGGCAAGGGCCTGATGAGGTCGGCGGTTGTTGTAGAAGCTGATCCAGTCGCCGATGGCGCGTGTTGCGTGCTGGATGCTGTCGAAGCGTTTGCGATGGACGCATTGCTCCTTGAGGGTGC
>NZ_QXXQ01000040.1 GCF_003570715.1 Gemmobacter lutimaris
TCACCGCCAAACCTAGAAAAGACCCGTCAACGATACAAAAAACACCCTGTCGCGGGGTGGAGCAGCCCGGTAGCTCGTCAGGCTCATAACCTGAAGGCCGCAGGTTCAAATCCTGCCCCCGCAACCAAAATCCTTAAATAAATTAGAAAGTTAGAATCCGACGTAAACCGTCGGGTTTTGCGTTTGCAGTTTACATCAACGCCACATCAACACCCAGCTGTAGCGCGACAAAAATAGGTGGCCAAAATGTAGCGCGACAAAAATATTGCACCAAAACGACGAAAATACTGCACCAGCGGTTGAAGGCAGAGCTATGCAATAGGTGCAAGGCTCAGCGGGGGCGGATGATAGCATTCAGTGCGCGTTGCCGAACGCTTGTACCCAGTCCCCTTGGCTGTCTGATGGTGTGTTCTGAATATCACCGCAGATTTTGAGATAGGCCCGCGTCATTAGCACGGGGGCCTGCTCATGGTCACTTGCGTGGATCAGATGAAACGCGACCTTCTTGCCGCTCTCGCGAAGATGAATAGGGTAAGCTTTGACGTATCCATACCCCAACTCGTCCTGAAAGCGGTCGACGACACGCTGAACAAGTTCATCATGTCGCAAGCCAAGCAACCCTCGCCAAGTTGGTCCACCCCACCAGCGATCACATTCTGCAATGCGTTTGGGATCACGCCGCGAAGCCATAGCGCGATGTAGCCAGCCGGTCCCCAAGAAGTACATTATCTCGATCTTGCGACGGGAGCGGAATGTAGCCAGCTTCCTGACGGTCGCCCATTCACACTCCATGGTTCTTTGATCAAGGAATGCAAAGGTCGGTGTCTTCGGTCTGATCCGGCCGGTCAGAAGAATCGTATCAACTGTCCGGTTGAAGTTCCCCGGCATGACGGAAATCTTGCGAGAGCTCGGTCGAAGATGGTGGGCATCCTTCAGCCTGCGAAGTTGGATCAGGCCCGCAGGATCGAGTTCACAAAGCCAAAATCTCCGAATCCTCGGTGGCTGAATTTCCAGCACTCGTCGCGCCGTCCATGCATCTAGATGTTCTTTACTTTGCGGACCGGCGAAACCGTCAATGAACAGGCCACCATGCGTGATCCTTTGATACGATGCTATGTACTCGGCCACGAGCTTTGATTTGCTGTTGGTCTGTTCCGGGGGTCTTGGCGTAGTAGCCAGACTCCTTCCAGTGGTTAGCAGAAAGGCCGAAGGGCGCTCACGAGATGATATCTCGTCCTGCGAAAAAAGCTCACCTAGCGCGTTTTTGCTATCCCAGGAAGACCGTCCCACTCGTTTCCATCCAGTTGCCGCCCAGCGATCTTCTTCCCAACTCGGTGCATTTCAGTTCCGTCAGCAGCCCGAGCGATTCGTAGCTTCTTCGTTTTGGGTAGATTAGCAGCATTTCCGGGCGCCCAATCCCCCCATTGTTTGAAATGGAAAGGTACGTCTCGCTCCATGCACTGGATCATCAACGACCTGAACCAGGTAGGGGATGCCGGGCGAGCCTTCGGGCCGCTTTCCCCACCAGTGATGACCCAGTCGATGGCCTCGCCGAGCCAGCGATCCAGTTCGAGGGGCCCCAACAGTGGCTCAGCAGATATGAACCTAACCTTTGCGGGAATCGCGGCAAGAAATGGTAACAACTCATCCGCACGTTTCTGCAGTTCCACCGTGGTACCAAGCCAAACGTTATCAGGCCAATCAGCCCCCCATCGAACTCGTGCGGCAACGTTCTGCGGCCGCTTAGTTAAAAGCAGCCAGTCGAGATTGGGTGTCGCCTCGATCAGATCCCACAGGCGATCTCGATGCAGGTCCAACCCTTCTCGATCCTCGAATACATCGGCCATTGAGGCACAAAATACCCGCGGCCGGGTCGCGGCCCCAGATGCCAGCGCATTCCAGCGCAGCGGTTGTTTCCAATGCTCGTCACCGAAGAAGCGCCTATCAGCTTGCGGGCCCCAAACAGGCTGGCCAACCCGTTTTGCCCAGCTCTCAGCATAGCAGTGTTTGCAGGCCTCCGAGACCTTGATGCAACCCCACCACGGATTGAAGGTGTGAGTCGTCCACTCGATCTTCGAATTCTGTCCCATTACCCTGCTCCTGCCCGCTTTGGCGGCATGCTAACATTACTTGTGTCAAGAGGAAATCTCTGCAACAGCCAACGCTGCGGCCCCACTACACCGTGACCGGGAAATTCGACACCAGCAGCTCGGCTCGCGCCCCGGCCTGATCGTTGCCGGTGCGGCTGATGGTGTAGCTGGTGGTCACACCGGTCAGCTGGAAGCGGCCGAAGATCTCGCGGATCTCGGGCACGTCGTTGATCGAGAGGATGAACCGGCCCTTCAGCCCGGCCAGAACATCCGCCATCCGGCCGAAATCCGCGCGGCTGAACAGCGCCTTGCCGTAGTCGCCTTCGCAGCCCCAGTAGGGCGGGTCGAGGTAGAACAGCGTTCCCTCCCGATCATAGCGCGGGATGAATTCGGCCCAGTCCAGGCATTCGATGATCACGCCGGACAGGCGGCTGTGCAGATCTTCCAGCATCGGCTCCAGCGTGGTCAGGTTGAACCGGCCCGGCCGGTCTGTCGCCACCCCGAAATTCCGACCGGAAACCTTGCCGCCGAAGGCGGTGCGTTGAAGGTAAAGAAACCGCGCTGCGCGCTCGAGGTCGGTCAGGGTGTCGGGGTTGGTATCGACCAGCCGGTTGAACTCGGCCCGCGTGGTCAGCTGGAACCGCAGCGTGTCGAGGAACTGCGGGTAGTGCCGCTGGAGGATGCGGAACAGGTTGGCGATGTCGCGGCCCTTGTCATTGATCACTTCGCAGCGCGGCCGGGCCGTGCGGCGCAGGAAGATCCCGCCCATGCCAACAAACGCCTCGGCATAGGTGGTGCAGGCGGTGCGGTCGATGATCGCGCAGATCCGCTTGGCGAGGTTGCGCTTGCCACCCAGCCAGGGGGCGGCGGGAGAGACGGGTTCAACGGGCGTTAAAGGGCTGTTCATGGGTGTGTTCCTTACGACTACTGAAAGGAACATAACGTGAACATACTGCCGCGTCTTGCAAGAACGCTCGCATCTACTCCTTCTTGGGTGCCGGTGGAACAATGTCCTGCTCTTCGAGCTTCGAACTGATTTTCTTAGCCTGTGCCAGTATCTTGTCCCGGTCAGCGTAGATCACGATCCCGGTCGTCATGCGCACGCGATCAACATAGGCAAAGGAATTCTTCACCCCCAGTGCGTCGTTCTCGTCGAACACGTTCCACTGTCCATCGACAGTATGTGACCCCTCAGCGAAATCCGCGATTTTGGTTAGGGATAGCGGGCGCATCGGTTGGTTCCAAACATCAAACGGGATGATGACCACATTGACGGCGGTGACGGGCGCAGTGACCTTCAGTCGAAGTTGCGCGGCATACCGATAGCCGCGCTCAACATAGTTAGTCTCGATTCCGGTGTAGCCAGTGGAATCTATCGTCACCGGAATATCGACGTCATTCGCAATGACCCAGTTTGAACCGCGCCGGGTTTGCCGGAGGCTCCAACTTCTGAGTAGGATGGAGCATCATGAGCAAGACCACGAACAAGTTTTCTCCCGAAGTGCGCGAGCGTGCAGTGCGCTTGGTTCTGGACAATGAGGG
>NZ_QXXQ01000041.1 GCF_003570715.1 Gemmobacter lutimaris
TCCGGGCTTCGGCGTGCTGGTGGTATTTTTGCTGGCGGGCAGTTTGGGTACATGTCTGGTTTTGGGAATGATTTTGAGACGGAGGCCTTGTCGGGTGCTTTGCCTCAGGGTCAGAATTCGCCGCAGAAGTGTGAATACGGGCTTTATGCGGAGCAGCTTTCCGGGACGGCATTCACGGCGCCGCGGGGTCAGAACGAGCGGACGTGGTGTTACCGGATCCGGCCTTCGGTGAAGCATGTGGGTCGGTTTCGGAAGATTGAGGTGCCTTACTGGAAATCGGCGCCGAACATCGACCCGGATGTGATCTCGCTGGGGCAGTATCGCTGGGATCCGGTGCCGGTGGGGGACATGCCGCTGAGCTGGATCACCGGCATGCGCACTGTCACCACGGCGGGGGATGTGAACACACAGGTGGGCATGGCGAGCCATGTCTATCTGGTGACGCAGTCGATGCAGGACGAATATTTCTTCTCGGCCGACAGCGAATTGCTGGTGGTGCCGCAGGAGGGCAGGCTGCGCTTCTGCACCGAGCTTGGCATCATTGATCTGGAGCCGAAGGAGATTGCCATCATCCCGCGCGGTCTGGTTTACCGGGTGGAACTGCTGGACGGCCCGGCGCGCGGCTTCGTCTGTGAAAACTACGGCCAGAAATTCGACCTGCCCGGCCGCGGCCCGATCGGGGCGAACTGCCTCGCCAATCCGCGCGACTTCAAATGCCCGGTGGCGGCCTTCGAGGACCGCGAGGCGCATAGCCGCGTGGTGATCAAATGGTGCGGCCAGTTCCACGAGACCTTCATCGACCACAGCCCGCTGGATGTGGTGGCCTGGCACGGCAATTACTGCGCCTACAAATACGACCTGCGCACCTACAGCCCGGTCGGCGCCATCCTGTTCGATCACCCGGACCCGTCGATCTTCACGGTTCTGACCGCGCCTTCGGGGCAGGAGGGGACGGCGAACATCGACTTCGTGCTGTTCCGCGACCGCTGGATGGTGGCCGAGCACAGCTTCCGCCCGCCATGGTATCACAAGAACATCATGTCCGAGCTGATGGGCAACATCTATGGTGTCTATGATGCGAAACCGCAGGGTTTTGTGCCGGGTGGCATCTCGCTGCACAACATGATGCTGCCGCACGGGCCGGACCGCAACGCCTTCGAACATGGGTCGAACGAGCCGATGGTGCCGCATTACCAGGCCGAGACCATGCAGTTCATGTTCGAGACCCGCTTCCCGCAGCATCTGACGGAATTCGCCGCGAAAGAAGCGCCGCTTCAGGACGATTACGTCGATTGCTGGGACAGCCTTGAAAAGAAATTCGACGGCACGCCGGGGATCAAGGCATGACGCAGCAAAGCTGGCTGGCCTCGGCGCAGGGCGACACCGACTTCCCGATCCAGAACCTGCCCTGCGGCGTCTTCGACGATGGCCGGGGCGCGCGGATGGGGGTGGCCATCGGGGATATGATCCTCGATGTGGGCGCGGTGGATCACGGGCTGGACCCGGCGCTGTTCGCGGCCCCCGCCTGGAATGCGGTGATGGCGGCGGGGCCTGCGGTCTGGGCGGCGCTGCGGGCACGGCTGACCGATCTTCTGTCGGACCCGGCGCATCGCCCGGCGGTGGTGCCGCATCTGGTGCCGCAGGCGGGCGCGCGGCTGCTGATGCCCTTCGCGGTGGCGGAATATACCGATTTCTACGCCGGCAAGAACCATGCGGTGAATGTGGGCACCATGTTCCGCGGCGCCGAGAATGCGCTGCCGCCGAACTGGCTGTCGATCCCGATCGGCTATAACGGCCGGGCCTCGTCTGTCGTGGTCTCGGGCACGCCGGTCACCCGGCCCTGGGGTCAGGTGAAGGGCCCGGACGAGGCGCTGCCGCGCCTTGCGCCCTCGGCCCGCTTCGATCTGGAACTGGAGATGGGCGCCATCGTCGGCCAACCGTCGCAGGGCATGGTCTCGGTCGCCGAGGCCGACGAGATGATCTTCGGCTATGTGCTGCTGAACGACTGGTCGGCGCGCGACATCCAGGCCTGGGAATACCAGCCGCTCGGGCCGTTCCAGGCCAAGGCGACGGCGACGACGATCAGCCCCTGGATCGTGATGAAAGCGGCGCTGGAGCCGTTCCGCGTGGCGACGCCCGCGCGCGAACGCCCGCTGCTGCCCTATCTGCGTGAGCCGGGGCCAATGCTTTACGACATCGGGCTGACGGTCAGCCTCGCCCCCGGGGGCAAGGCCGAGACGGTGATCGCGCGCACCAATTACCGCGAGATGTATTATTCGGCGGCGCAGCAGCTGGCGCATCACACGACCTCGGGCTGTGCGATGCGGGTGGGCGATCTGCTGGGGTCGGGCACCATCTCGGGCGCCGCGAAGGACGCGCGCGGCTCGCTGCTGGAGCTGAGCTGGGGCGGGAAGGAACCGCTGACGCTGGAAACTGGCGAGACGCGCAGCTTCCTCGCAGACGGCGATACGCTGGTCTTGCGCGGCGCGGCGCAGGGCGCGGGCTACCGCATCGGATTTGGTGATTGCGCGGGGCAGGTGCTGCCCGCCATCGAACTGCCCGACTGGGCGAAGGAGTGAACCATGGCCAAGGCCTTCGCCTCGCAGGGCGACCTGTCTGAAAAGAAGATCAGCTTCACCGAAGTGGGCGAGGGGCTTTACGCCTTCACCGCCGAGGGCGACCCCAATACCGGCGTGATCATCGGCGATGAGTCCGTGATGATCGTCGAGGCGCAGGCGACGCCGCGTCTGGCGCGCAAGGTCATCGACTGCGTGCGCTCGGTCACCGACAAGCCGATCAGCCATGTCGTGCTGACGCATTACCACGCGGTGCGCGTGCTGGGCGCCAGCGCCTATGGCGCGCGGGAAATCATCATGTCCGACGTGGCCGCCGCCATGGTCGAGGAACGCGGGCAAGAGGACTGGGACAGCGAATTCGGCCGCTTCCCGCGCCTGTTCCAGGGCCATGAGGAAATCCCCGGCCTGACCCGCCCGACCACCACCTTCTCCGACAGCATGACGGTCTGGCTGGGCCGCCGCCGGGTGGACATCATGAAACTCGGCCGCGCCCATACCGCCGGTGACGCGGTGATCTGGGTGCCCGATCAGGAGGTGATGTTCACCGGCGATATCGTCGAATACCATTCCGCCTGCTATTGCGGCGACGGCCACTTCACGGACTGGCCCGAAACGCTCGCCAATATCGCGGCCTTTGAGCCCCGCGCCATCGCGCCCGGCCGCGGCGACGCGCTGGTGGGCGAGGAGATGGTCGCCAAAGCCATCGCCAATACCGCGGACTTCATCCGCTCCACCTACAAACCCGTCGAACGCGTCGTCGCCCGCGGCGGCTCCCTCAAAGAAGCATGGGACGCCGTCCGCGCCGCCTGCGACCCCAAATTCGCAAACTACGCCATCTACGAACACTGCCTCCCCTTCAACGTCGCTCGCGCATACGACGAAGCAAAAGGCATCGACAC
>NZ_QXXQ01000042.1 GCF_003570715.1 Gemmobacter lutimaris
GAAAGGGAAATAACTGACACGGTGGACCCTGTTCTGAAATCCTGACCCTCCAACAACACGGAGGCTTTGGTATGTTTGAAGAAATATTCTTTCCCCCTGCAGCAAAAAGACATCGGGCGGCGGCGCTTGCTGACGAAAGGGCGCGGTATCTGTGCCATCTCAAGGAAGTCGGCACCAGTCGCGCAAGCCTACGAAAATGTGCGAACGATCATCTGAATCTCGTTCTCCATCTGGACCTTAAGGACGGCGAACAGCTTGGTATGGATGATGTGCTGGCCGCAGCATCCACATGGAGCCAGCCACGTGGCCGCCGTAGCGAGACTGCCGCAACCGCAAAAGCTCGCCAACGGTTTATAAGCCATTGCCGCAACCTCTTGCGTCATATCGGCTGGGTACACGAGGTCGAAAAGCCCCGTCATCCCAATCACGACCAGGTTGTTGAATATGAAGACTGGCTGCTCAGGGTGCGTGGTCTTTCGGAAGCCTCGGTCGCCAGTCTTCGTTTAGCTGCAGATCACTTCCTCTTCTGGCTGGCAGAGAGGAATCTGGCACTCGCGGCTGTGAGAATTGTCGACATCGACGGCTCGGTCGCCGCTGAGTTCGAACGCGGAGCATGGTCGCGCAGGACAATCCATAATTATGCCAACAGACTGCGGACCTTTATTGCCTTTGCACAAGACCGCGGATGGTGCCGGTCAGGGTTGGCAGCCGGGATCATGGCTCCGGGCTTCAGACCGGACGAGACCATCCCCAAGGGCATCAAGCGGTCCGACGTCATTCGTTTGCTGGAATCGACCCAAGGAGAAAAACCGTCATGCAAGCGAGACTTTGCTGTTCTGATGCTCTTGGCGAATTATGGCCTGCGGGCCAGCGAAGTCGCCGGATTGACACTTGATGACATTGACTGGGAGAATTCGACGATCCGGGTCCGCTGCACCAAGCCGGGCAGGATTCACATATGGCCGTTGTCGCAGGCCGTCGGGCACGCCATTTTACGCTACATTCGGGACGCCCGGCCCACCAGACATGGCCGATGTCTCTTCCTGACCGCATGTGCGCCGATCAAACCTCTCGGGAGAAAGAATCTCACCAAGTTGGTCTCCGACCGTTTGGCAAAAATAGGGGTGGTATCCGGTCGACGGGGTCCACATGCCCTGCGTCATGCCGCTGCCCAGCACCTTCTTGACCACGGAACGTCGATGAAAGTCATTGGGGACTTCCTCGGCCATCGACACCCTGCTTCCACAGCGATCTATGCGAAAGTTGACCTGAAATCCTTGCGTGAAGTGGCCGCTCTTGACCTGGAGGGGCTGGCATGAACCTGCGCGACGCGATGGAAAACTATGTCGTCTGGCGGCAGGCCCACGGCGCGAAGTTCAACACGGCGCGCAATTTGCTACGCCAGTTCCTGCGACACGCAGATGCCGAAGCCGGCTGTGATGCCGTTACCCAAGCACAGGTCGCGAGCTTTCTTGCTGGTCCCGTGACTCCGCATCGTGAAAACAAGGTGTATGCCCTCACAGGGTTCTGGCAGTTCGCGATCAGTCGCGGCTATGCGACCTCTTCACCTTTGCCCGTCCGGGAACCCAGATCGCGCTACCGGCCTCTGCCCTTTATCTTCACGCACGCAGAGCTTCAGCGTCTTCTTGATCGGGGAAATATCGAAGCCAGCCTGGCTGGGGCAAAGCAATTGACCGCCGACACGTTCAGGATCCTGCTTCTCCTTCTTTATGGCGCCGGGTTGCGCTTCAGCGAGGCGACCGGACTGACCATGGCAGATGTGGACTTGTCGGACGCCATCTTGACGGTTCGCGACACAAAGTTCCAAAAGAGCCGCCTCGTCCCTGTGGGGCCGCATTTGGCGACTGCGCTGGCGGACTACCTGACCACACGCCCGCTCGTCCTCACTGGAGATTGGACGGCAGATTACTTCCTGTCGACGCGAACAGGCACGCGCCTGGCAAGCAGCACCGTTCAGGTCGCGTTCGACAGGCTGCGCGGCATAGCCAGGATTCGTGGCTCCACAGGCCGTCGAGAAGTCCCGCGGATGCATGATCTGCGGCACAGCTTTGCAGTTCACAGTTTGACGGCTTGGTATCGTGGGGCCGCGGACGTGCAGCGCTTGCTGCCGGTTCTTTCGACCTATCTCGGCCATTCCGATCTGGAAGGCACGAAAGTTTATCTCACGATGACGCCGGAACTCCTTCAGCAGGCATCGCTGCGCTTCGAGCAGTTTGCCCAAAAGGGAGCGGGCGCATGACCGATCGCGAAATCCTTGGCCCGTGGCTGCGGCGCTTCTTCGTCGAATATATCGTAACTGAACGGAATCTGGCCCAAAACACCCGCTCCAGCTATCGGGATACGTTCAGCCTGTTTCTGCCCTATGTCAGCCAAAACCTCCACAAGCCTGTCGAGCGGTTGGCCGTGACCGATCTTACTTCCAGTCTGGTTCTGAAGTTCCTCGGTTATCTGGAAACCGACCGGCATTGCTCTGTCCGCACGCGAAATCAACGCCTTGCGGCAATCCGGGCTTTTGCGCGCTATGTCGGCAGCAGAGACCCGGTTCTCGTCGAGTGGTGCGGCCACATCCGAGCAATCGCATCAAAGAAGGCGATGCCGCCAGCAATCGGATGGCTGTCGCGGACTGAAATGGATGCGATGCTCGCGGTTCCGGACAGAAGAACCAGCCAAGGCCGCAGAGAGTATGCGCTGCTGCTCTTCCTTTACAACACCGGCGCTCGTGTCTCTGAGGCGGTCCAGCTGAGGGTGCGCGACCTGAACCTTGCCCGTGCCCGCGGTGGCCATGACCTTGCTACACTCCTTGGAAAGGGTGGCAAGGTGCGCCAATGTCCGCTTTGGCCCGAGACCGAGCAGATATTGACGGCCGAGATCCATGGCCGGGCAGCCGATGCTGCAGTCTTTGTTAGCCGTTTGGGCGAACAATTTACCCGCTTCGGCGTCTACCGGCTGATAGAACGATGCGCCTTGCAAGTGCCGCAACTGGCCAAGCGTGCGATTACGCCCCATGTGATCCGGCACACGACGGCCTGCCATCTGGTTCAGGCCGGGGTGGACATCAATACCATTCGGGCCTGGCTCGGTCATGTCTCGATCAGCACGACCAACATCTATGCTGAAATAGACATGACGATGAAGGCTAACGCCATCGCACTTTGCGAGGTCGGCACACCGATGGGCAGGCGATCATGGAAAGGCGACAAGGACCTGATGGCTTTCCTGAAGTCTTTGTGACTTCTGGAGAACCTCAAG
>NZ_QXXQ01000043.1 GCF_003570715.1 Gemmobacter lutimaris
GGGGGGGGGGGGGGGGGGTGGATCTGGAGCCGACTGGTCCGCTGCGCCACCGACCAGCGATGTGCTGTCCTGATTGGTGTTCCGGTGAAGCCGAACCCTTCGATGGCCACTGCCTGCGGTAGCTTGGCGATGGTCATCTCAAAGCAGATCAACCGCGCCTGTTTCCCGACGATCTCCGGCTGCGAGAGGCCACCGGCGATCTTGTGGTCCCCTGCCCTGCTTCCGCCATATCTGGCAGAATTTTTCTTGCCATAATCTGATTCTTGCGTCACTCAATTACGCCAAGAACTGAAAATTCCGAAGAATGCCGTAACAAACGGTGCGGAGCAGTAAATGAAACAGACCAACGAACGCATCGACCGTCTGGTCGGTGACCATGCCGCCCGCCTGTCGGAACGGCTGATGACACATCGCGCGCAGCTTTTCCCGCCCGACGCCCGCAAGGAATTGCGGCGCTTCACCAGCGGCGAGGTCGCCGGGCTGCTGGGGGTCAAGGACGCCTATCTGCGCAAACTTTCGCTGGAAGGGCGCGGTCCGCAGCCGATGACCGGGCCGGGCGGGCGCCGTCTGTATTCCTCGGCCGACATCATGGAGCTGCGCCGCCTGCTGGAGGCCGGGACCAAGACCCCCGGCACCTATCTGCCCGGCCGGCGCCCGGGCGACCATCTTCAGGTCATCACCGTCATCAACTTCAAGGGCGGGTCCGGCAAGACCACGACCGCCGCCCATCTGGCGCAGAAGCTGGCGCTGGACGGGTATCGCGTGCTGGCGATCGACCTTGACCCGCAGGCCAGCCTTTCGGCGCTGCACGGCTTCCAGCCCGAATTCGACCTGCTGGACGGCGGCACGCTTTACGATGCCATCCGCTACGATGACCCCCTGCCCCTGCGCGACATCATCCGCCCGACCTATTTCACCAATCTCGACATCGTGCCCGGCAATCTGGAGCTGATGGAGTTCGAGCATGAAACCCCCCGCGCCCTCTCCGCGCGCGGCGGTAACCTTTTCTTCACCAGGATTTCCGATGCCTTGGTGCAGGTCGAGGGCGATTACGATGCCGTTGTCATCGACTGCCCGCCGCAACTGGGGTTCCTCACGATGTCCGCGCTGTCTGCTGCCACCGCCGTTCTGGTCACGGTGCATCCGCAGATGCTCGACGTGATGTCGATGTGCCAGTTCCTTCTGATGACATCGAACCTGCTGGGCGTGGTGGCCGATGCCGGCGGCAACATGAATTACGACTGGCTGCGCTATCTGGTCACCCGCTACGAACCCGGCGACGGGCCGCAAAACCAGATGGTCAGCTTCATGCGCAGCCTGTTCGGCGATCATGTGCTGAACCACCCGGTGTTGAAATCCACCGCGATTTCCGATGCGGGTCTGACCAAGCAAACGCTTTACGAGGTGGAGAAAGCCGATTTCACCCGCGCGACCTATGAGCGCGCAATGGAAAGCCTCAACGCCGTCAATGGCGAGATCGAGGTACTGATCCAGCAGGCATGGGGGCGCTGATGGCCCGGAAAGACGTTCTGAAGGGCCTGCTCGATGCCCAGCCCGCGCCGCCAGAGCCCACAGCGCCCCCCCCTGCCCTGCCGCCCCGCCCCAATCGCGGTGCGATCGGCGCCGTCTCGCGGTCCATCGCCGATCTGAAGGCGCGCTCGGTCGTAGAGATCGACCCCTTCCTGATTGAGGCCGGCGGCGTGCAGGACCGCCTTGAAACCGACGATGCGGCCGAAGCGGGTCTGCGCGGCTCCATCGCGGAATATGGCCAGCAGGTGCCGGTCCTGCTGCGCCCCCACCCCGAAAAGGAAGGCCGTTACCAGATCGTCTATGGCCGCCGCCGCGTGCTGGCGATGCGCGACCTCGGCCAGCCGGTCAAGGCGCTGATCCGCGATCTGGACGACCGCGAGCTGATCCTGGCGCAGGGGCAGGAAAACACCGCCCGCCGCGACCTGTCATTCATTGAAAAAGTAAATTTTGCCAGACAGTTACAGGAGATTGGCTATGATCGGAAGGTCATCTGCGACGCGCTTTCCGTGGACAAGACGCTGCTCAGCCGGATGCTTTCGGTGGCAGATCGCATCCCGGCCGAGATCATCGCGGGTATCGGCACCGCGCCGTCTGTCGGGCGTGACCGCTGGGTGGCTTTCGCCGGTCTGATGGAGGAAACCGAGACCGACGCCGCCACGCTGCACTCCATGATTGCGCTGTCGGGCGCCGCCCGCTCGGATGACAGGTTTCAGGCGGCGTGGGACTATATGGCGCGGATCGTCGAGCGCCGCCGCGCGGCCGAGGCCGCCCAGCAGCCTGAGGCGCAGCGGCTTTACACCGCCGACGGTGTGCCGCTGGGGCAGGCGAAATACGACCGCAACTTCTGCACTCTGAAGCTGCGGCTGGCCCATACCGAAGGTTTCGAGGATTGGCTGGTGCAGTCCCTGCCCGAGCTTTTCACCGACTGGCAGGCGCGGAAACTCCGCGATGCCGGGAAAGACACCCCCTGACCGCAAAGGAGGCGCGAACCGGGCATCGGATGGAAAGGCACCGGCGCTGCCCCGCATTGACAAATGGTCGGCCTTCACTGACCTGCGCACCGTCACACAGTTGCAGCGGCGTGAAAGTTGACAGCTGTCAACGACGTGGGATGATCGAGCCCGAAATCGACCACATGAAAACTGACGGCCGCCTCGCGCGAAGCCCGTTGAAGGGCGGGACCGGCGCGCGCTCATCGCGCCTATCAGGGGTGAGGGGCCGCGCAATCACATCACGATGGCAGCGTGACCGGGGTGTTCAGGGTGAACTACCGAGCCTGCCAATGAAATGTTAGTCTTGGCTTTTTGCCCGGTGAATAGCGCCATGTTTCGTGGACGCCTTCTTCGCTAACTTTGAGGCAAGGAGGCCATGATGGGCACAGGCAATTTCACAGACGAGTTGAAGCGTGACGCGGTAGCGCAGATCACGGAGCGGGGCTAGGGTCAGGACCCATTGATTCGCTTGAAGTCGCCGTCGCTGCGTGATTCACGCATCCGAACTGACGGGGGTGACGATGAGCAATCTTTTCTGGCTGACCGAAGAGCAGATGGAGCGGTTGAGGC
>NZ_QXXQ01000044.1 GCF_003570715.1 Gemmobacter lutimaris
CACCGCCAAACCTAGAAAAGACCCGTCAACGATACAAAAAACACCCTGTCGCGGGGTGGAGCAGCCCGGTAGCTCGTCAGGCTCATAACCTGAAGGCCGCAGGTTCAAATCCTGCCCCCGCAACCAACACTGATTTGTCAATCATATCAACACCTTGAAGCTCCGCTCCCGCGGAGCTTTTGTCGTTTTGGCCGCCCGCCGCCATTCGGGCTATCCGGTGAACCGGGGCGCCCGTGGCCAGGAGCAGCAGGCTCGCCAGCGCGCCGTGAAGGTCCACCGTCAGACCACTCCCGTCCGCGCGCGGGGTCAGCACGATCTTCTCGATCAGCCCCCGGATCGCTTCCCGGGCTTCTTCCATTCCCTCGCTGTCGGCGAGGCCCCGGATCAGGGCTGCGACCCGCTCCCGGTAAGTCTCGGACATCTTCGGGTGCAGCCGGACCGGGGCAGCGGAGGAGTCGGCTTGAGCCAACTGCCCTTCCAGTTCCTTCCGCCGCGCGTCCAGAGCGATCATCTTGTCCTTCACCTGGTCCGCAGGAACTCCGGCGATGATCGCGTCCACCAGTTTGCCATGGTCGCGTTTGGTGGTGGCGAGGTCCTTCTCCAGCGTCGTGCGGGTCGAGGTGGCCGCTGACGCGAGTCGATTCCGTTCCGCCGTATAGGCCTCGCAGAAGGCCGTAACGGCCTCTGGGTCCATCAGGTGATGGGCCAGCGCGTCGAGGACCCGCGCTTCCAGATCCTTCTGTTTTATGGTCGTCATGTTCGTGCAGATCGCCTTGCCCTTGTTCCGGGCCGCCGAGCAGCCGAACGAATCCTTCTGCACCTTGGAGAACCCCGCTCCGCAGCAGCCGCATTCCATCAGACCCGAAAACAACGTCCGGGGCCTCCGCCGGTCCCAGACCGGAACACCCGTCTCCTTCGACTTCAGCGCGCCCTGCCGGGTCCGGACCTTCTCCCAGAGGGCATCGTCGATGATCCGGAGGTCGGGCACCTCGGTGATTACCCAGTCGCTCTCCGGGTTGAGACGAGAAACCCGTTTGCCGGTCGCCGGATCCTTCACATAGCGCAACCGGTTCCAGATCTGGCGACCGATGTAGGCCGAATTATTGATGATACCGGTGCCCCTCTCGCGGTTGCCGTGAATGGTCGAAGCGCCCCATTCGCCGCCCTGCGGGCCGGGGATGCCTTCGACGTTCAGCGCCTCGGCGATCTTCTTCGGCGAAATGCCCTTCGCGTAGTCCTGGAAGATGCGCCGCACCACGGCCGCTTCCCCATTGTTAATCGTCCTGTCCCCCCGGATCGGATCGCCATTCGGGGTGATCTGGTGCACGGCGGAATAGCCATAGGTCAGACCGCCGGCGGACTTGCCAGCAAGTGCCCTCCCCTTGAGGCCTCGGTGGGTTTTGACGGCCAGATCCTTGAGAAAAAGCGCGTTCATCGTGCCCTTGAGGCCGATGTGCATCTCGCTGATGGCGCCCTCCGACACCGTCTCGATCATGACTTCTGCGAACAGGAGCGACTGGTAGATCTGGGCGATATCGGCCTGGTTGCGGCTCAGGCGATCCAGGCCCTCGCTGATCACCACATCAAACAGCCCGCTGCGCCCGTCCCGCAGAAGCTTCTGCATCCCAGAGCGCATCAGGCTCGCGCCCGACACGGCCCGGTCCGAATAGGTCTCGACCACCTTCAGTCCCTGCCGCGCCGCGTATTCCCGGCACGACCGGATCTGGTCTTCGATCGAGGCGTCACGCTGCATGTCCGTCGAAAACCTGGCGTAGATCGCTGCGCGCAACTGTCCCGTCATTCCCGTTCCCCCGTCTCATTCGCTTCGACCTGCCGCTGGCGCAGCGCCGCGGCATGCTCCAGTTGCGCCGCCCCCCGCGCCAAGGCCCGGATCATCTCCAGCCATTGGGCCCGTTCCGCTGAGATCGTCCCCATCGCGTCGGGCTGCGTCCCAGTCTGGTCGGCCCGACCATCCTGCCTGACCCGCTTCTGAAGCCGCCGCCCAGGCTCCTTGGTATCCCGGGCGTTCTCGGCGGGGCGCGCCATGCGCCCGGTTCCCTGTTCCGTCTCCTCCCGGGCCGCGCCCGTCTCATGCTGCGTCCGCGCAGCTGCCTTCCGTGTCATCCATGGTCATCCTGCCTTTCCGGCCCCCGGTTCTGGGTAGCGTTCAAGAACAAGTGTGAATGGAGCTTCTGCCCCCACGGGCCACACGGCCCGCATCACAAGAATAGTCTACGTCCCCTGCCGGCGTCCCGGCCGAAACAGGTTGGCCACCTCGAAAGATGTGGACAACCGCCTGCTGTCGTCCACCCGGACCCGTTCACACGGGACCGAAGAGATCCAGCTGCCGCGCATCGCACGGCATCGTCTTCCGCTTCCTACGCGGCCGGGGCGGGATGGAACCGCGACCGCCGATCTTCCCTTCTCCGGCCTGAGCGCCCCGGATGTCATCGGGCGCGCGCCCCTCGCACAGGCGCTTCGCGAACCCCTTCAAGATTTCTGCGGCCCAGACCGGAACCCATACCGAAACCCTACACATACCCGCCGCCTTCTTGCGTTCCGCCGAGGCCGCGCTGTACTTGCGATGTTTGGCCTTGTAGGTCGCAAGGCTTTGCTTCGTTTTGCCCCCGATCGCCTTCGAAATCGTCGTAATGTCCTTGGCCATGATGGCCTCCGCTAGGGTCAGGACCCATTGATTCGCTTGAAGTCGCCGTCGCTGCGTGATTCACGCATCCGAACTGACGGGGGTGACGATGAGCAATCTTTTCTGGCTGACCGAAGAGCAGATGGAGCGGTTGAGGCCG
>NZ_QXXQ01000045.1 GCF_003570715.1 Gemmobacter lutimaris
GTATGCGGCGGTTCGGGCCCATTGATTTGATATATTCCTGACGCGTGACCCGCCTGCGAGAAGGCCTTCGTGAGCAGATGGAGGTCTTGTATGGCGGATGGTGGTGGTGGGTTCGTGGGCCGGTGCGAAGTTGTCGAGCCGCGGCGGCGGGGCAAGCGGCGGTGGCCAACTGAGGTCAAGGCACGGATCGTCGCTGAAAGCCTTCAACCGGGCGTGCGGGTCGCCGATGTGGCAGCGCGCTATGATATTCTTCCGCATCACCTGTCGGATTGGCGTCGCCTTGCCCGGCAGGGCCAGTTGGCTTTGCCGAGCGACCTGATGGACGCGCTGAGCACATCCCCAAGCCTGGCGGTGTCGGAGCCTGCCTTTGTGCCGCTGTCCATTTTGCCCGATCCCGTGGATCAGCCCGTGCCTTCTTCGACCGCCGTTGCCGCGCAGGATGGTTCCGGGGTGATGACGATCGACATCTGGCCCGATCTGGTGCTGCGCATTCCCGGCGATGTCGCGGTGGACCGCGCCGCGGCGCTGGTGCGGGCGCTGCGAGAGGCGTCGTGATTGTCGCCGGCCAACGGCTGCCGATCCTGATTGCGACGAAGCCGGTCGACTTCAGGTGCGGGCACAACGCTCTGGCGCTGATCGTGCAGACCGAGCTGAAGCTCGACCCATATTCCGGGGTGACGGTGGTCTTTCGCTCGATGCGCGGGGACAGGTTGAAGATCCTGGTCTGGGATGGGACCGGGATGGTGCTGATCTACAAGATCCTGGAACAGGGCAGCTTTACCTGGCCGAAGGTGCAGGACGGCACGATGCGGCTGTCCCGGGCGCAGGCGGAAGCCCTGTTCGAAGGGCTCGATTGGCGGCGGGTGGTGGCGCGGCGGGTGTTGCCGCCCGCTGCGGCAGGATGACTCGGCGGGTCTATTTTGGCTTTGTTTTATTGGGCTTTCTGTCCCGGATCGGGTAGGAAGGCGCATGTCGCAACCGCTCGATCTCAGCCAGTTCCCGGACCTGCCGCCCGAAGTGGTGAAGGCCTTTGCCGCCCAAAAGGCGGCGCTGGAAGCTGCACAGTTCGAGGCGAGGGTCGAGCGTGCGGCACGCCAGCATGAACAGGTGGTGGTGGCCGAGAAGGAGGCCTTCATCACCGAGTTGAAGGCACTGATCGAGAAGCTAGAAGGTCAGGTCCAGGATTACCGGCGCACGAAGTTCGGGCCGAAGTCGGAGAAGCTGGACCCAGCGCAGCTGGAACTGGCGCTGGAGGATCAGGAAACCGCCATCGCCGAGACGCAGGCACAGATCGCCGCTCTCGAGGATAGGATGGCGGCAAGCGAGCGTGATCCCGAGAAGCGCACGCCGCGCGCACCCCGCAAGGCGCGAGCCCTACCGGACAGCCTGCCGCGGGTCGAACGCGTGGTTGAACCCGACAGCATCGCTTGTCCCTGCGGCTGTGGCGACATGGTCCGGATCGGTGAAGACCGCAGCGAGCGGCTGGACTACATCCCCGCACGCTATCAGGTGATCGTGACCGTTCGCCCCCGCTACGCCTGCCCCAAGGGGCGCACCGGCGTGGTGCAGGCCAAGGCGCCCGCGCATCTGCTGGAGGGCAGTTGGCCCACCGAGGCGCTGCTGGCCCAGATCGCTGTTTCCAAGCATTCCGAGCACATGCCGCTGAACCGGCAGGCCGTGGTGATGGCCCGGCACGGCCTGCCGATCGACCGCTCGGTGCTGGCCGACTGGATGGGCCGGACCGGTGCGCTGATCGCCCCCGTGGTCGACCACATGGCCAAGCAGCTGCTGGCGGGCAGCACCCGGCTTTACGTTGACGAAACCACTGCCCCGGTGCTGGACCCGGGGCGCGGCAAGACGAAAACCGGATATCTCTGGGCGGTGCTGCGCGATGATCGCGGCTGGAACGGAACCGCGCCGCCGGGCGTGGCCTTCCATTACAGGCCCGGGCGAAAGGGCGAATACGCCGCTGAAATCCTCACCGGCTTCAACGGCACGATCCAGGTCGATGCCTATGGCGCCTATACCCATCTGGCCACGCCGGAACGCCCGGGCGGCGATCCGCTGCGGCTGGCCTTCTGCTGGGCGCATGGGCGGCGCAAACTGATCAAGGCCGCACCGAAAAAGGGATCACCCATCGTCGACGCGGCGCTGCTGCGCATCGCGGCGCTCTACAAGATCGAGGATACCATCCGCGGGTCCGATCCGGATCATCGTCTGGCGGTCCGGCAGGACCTGTCCCGCCAACTGGTCGATGAGTTCTTCACCTGGCTGAAGGCGCAGGCTGCACGCGTGTCGCGCAAATCCGACCTCGGCGAGGCCATGGCCTATATGCTGAAGCGTCAGGACGGCTTCCGCCTGTTCCTGGACGATGGGCGCGTCGACATCGACTCCAACCTCGTGGAAAACGCCATCCGCAGCCCGGCCATGAACCGCCGCAACGCGCTCTTCGCCGGCCACGACGAAGGCGGCCGCAATTGGGCCCGCTTCGCCAGCCTGATCGGCACCTGCAAGATGAACGGCGTCGAACCCTATGCGTATTTGCGCGATCTGTTCACGAAGCTCGCCAACGGACATCTCGCCCAAGACATCGATGCCCTGATGCCTTGGGCCTACGCCCAGCAGGGCCGGGGTGCATAGGGACCTCGTCTCGTAGTCCCTGACGAGCTACCAACCGACCTCCGCTCTCTCCACTCGCCCCACCGCGCAAGCGCGAAATCAATGGGGCGTGGCCGTCGCTTAC
>NZ_QXXQ01000046.1 GCF_003570715.1 Gemmobacter lutimaris
TGTTGATTTTCACCCAGAAGTGAGCCGGTTAGGCGCATAATTTTCACTGAGAACTGAGCCATGTGAACCTTCCCCCAAAGCGGTGAGCGGCGGGGGCAACGGAGTGATCCACATGGGACTATTGAATATCATCCGACGCATGCATTTGCGGCAGAAGCTGTCGATCCGCGAGATTGCACGGCTGACGGGGGTGTCGCGGAATACCGTGACCAAGCATCTGGCAGCGAACGCCATTGAGCCCAAGTTCGCGACGCCGGAACGACACAGCAAGATTGACCCTTTTGCCGAGCAGCTGGCGGGTTGGCTCAAGACCGAGGCAGGCAAGCCGCGCAAAGAGCGGCGGACCATGAAGCAGTTGCACGCCGAACTGGTGATGCTTGGCTTTACCGGTTCCTATGCCCGGGTGGCAGCATTTGCGCGCAAGTGGAAAGCAGATCGCCAGCGTGAACAGCAGACGACAGGGCGCGGGACCTTTGTGCCACTGCATTTTGACCCGGGTGACGCCTTTCAGTTCGACTGGAGCGAGGACTTTGCGGTTCTGGGCGGCGAGCGCACCAAGTTGCAGATGGCGCATATCAAGCTGGCCCACAGCCGCGCCTTTTTGGTGCGGGCCTATCCATTGCAGACCCACGAGATGCTGTTCGACGCGCATTGGCACGGCTTCCGCGTCTTTGGCGGCGTGCCTGGGCGCGGGATCTACGACAACATGAAGACGGCGGTGGATCGGGTCGGCCGTGGTAAGGAACGGCAGGTCAACATGCGCTTTCTCGCCATGACGAACCACTATGTCTACGAGCCCGAGTTTTGCAATCCAGCGGCGGGATGGGAGAAAGGTCAGGTCGAGAAGAACGTCCGGGATGCTCGTCACCAGATGCTGCAAGGCATGCCGGACTTCCCCGATCTCGCTGCCCTGAATCTCTGGCTGGAAGAGCGTTGCTTAGATCTGTGGCGGCAGACCCCGCATGGCAAACAGCCCGGCACGATTGCCGATGTCTGGGCCGAGGAGCAAACCGCGCTGATGCCGCTGCCCGTCGCCTTTGATGGCTTTGTCGAGCTGAGCAAGCGCGTCTCGCCGACCTGTCTGATCAGCTTCGAGCGCAATCGCTACAGCGTTCCGGCATCCTTTGCGAACCGACCCATCAGCCTGCGGATCTATCCCGATCGTCTGGTGGTGGCGGCCGAGGGCAACATCCTGTGCGAACATGCCCGCGTGATCCAACGCAACCACACGCTGCCATCAAGGACAATCTACGACTGGCGGCATTATCTGGCTGTCGTGCAAAGGAAGCCAGGAGCCCTTCGCAACGGTGCGCCCTTCCTGGAACTACCGCCTGCGTTCAGACAGTTGCAAGATCACCTGCTGCGCAAGCCGGGCGGCGATCGCGAGATGGTTGATATCCTTGCCCTCGTGCTGCAGCACGACGAACAGGCCGTGCTCACGGCGGTGGAGCTGTCGCTGTCCGAGGGCGTGCCGACCAAGACCCATGTGCTGAACCTGTTGCACCGGCTGGTCGACGGCAAGGTGATCGGTGGGCCACCGCTGGACACGCCACAGGCACTGGCCCTGCACCGCGAGCCCAGGGCCAATGTCGAACGCTATGACGGCCTGCGCGCCCAGCTCGCAGGAGGCCGCCATGCGTCATGATCCAGCCGCAGGCGCTATCGTCATCATGCTGCGCAGCCTCAAAATGTATGGCATGGCCCAAGCCGTAACTGATCTGATCGAACAAGGGGCACCGGCTTTTGAAGCCTCCATCCCGATGCTCTCGCAACTTCTGAAAGCCGAACTGGCCGAACGCGAGGTCCGGTCGATCGCCTACCACATGAAGTCCGCGCGGTTCCCGGCCTACAAGGATCTCTCGGGCTTCGACTTCGTCGCCAGCGAGATCAACGAGGCCACCGTCCGGACCCTGCATCGCTGTGAGTTCATGGAAAGTGCGCAGAATCTGGTCCTGATCGGCGGCCCGGGAACCGGCAAAACCCATGTCGCCACCGCTCTCGGCATCCAGGCCATTGAGCATCACCGCAGGAAGGTTCGCTTCTTCTCAACCATCGAACTGGTGAACGCCCTCGAACAGGAAAAGGCCAAGGGTAAGGCCGGGCAGATCGCGGAAGGCCTGACCAAGCTCGATCTCGTGATCCTGGACGAGCTGGGATACCTGCCGTTCAGCGCATCGGGTGGGGCGCTGCTCTTCCACCTGCTGAGCAAACTCTACGAGCGCACCAGCGTCATCATCACCACCAACCTCAGCTTCAGCGAATGGGCCACGGTCTTCGGCGACGCCAAGATGACCACCGCCTTGCTCGACCGTCTCACCCACCGATGTCACATCCTGGAAACCGGAAACGACAGCTTCCGCTTCAAGGCAAGCTCAGCCGCCGCGGCCCGAAAAAAGAAGGAGACAAACCCGCCCTTGACCCCAGCATGAACCGAAATCCATAATTAGAGGTGGCTCACTTCTCGGCGAAAAAACCGGCTCACTTCTGGGTGAAAATCAACA
>NZ_QXXQ01000047.1 GCF_003570715.1 Gemmobacter lutimaris
TTGTCTGGATTTCCGTTGAGTTTGAACGGGAAGGTGGATCGTCGGGCTTTGCCTTTGCCGGTGGTTCAGGGGGGTTCGGTTGTGGTCCGGGCCGGGGTTGAGGCGGAGTTGGCGGGGCTTTGGGCGGAGGTTCTGGGGCTTTCGGCGGACCGGATCGGGGCGGGGGAGACCTTCTTTGCGCTTGGCGGGCATTCGCTTCTGGCGACGCAGCTGATTGCGCGGGTGCGGCGGCGCTGGGGGATCGAGCTGTCGCTGCGGGCGCTGTTCGAGCATCCGACGCTGGAGGGGCTGGCGCCGGTGGTGGTGGCGGCCATCGCGGGCAAGGATGCGGTGCAGGACGGGGGCAGCTTGCAGGACGGCGGCGTGCCGCTGCTGCCCGATCCGGTTCCGCGCGGGCCGGGGCCGGTTCCGCTGTCCTTCGCGCAGCAGCGGCTGTGGTTCCTTGACCAGCTGTCGCCGGGCGACACGGCCTATAACCAGCCGGTCGCGCTGCGGCTGACCGGGCGGCTGGACCTTGGCGCGCTGGCGCGGGCGCTGACCGGGCTGGTGGCGCGGCACGAGGCGCTGCGCACGGTCTTTGCCACCGATCAGGCGCTGCCGGTGCAGGTGATCCTGCCGCCCGGCCCGGTCGATCTGCCGCTGGAGGATCTGTCGGGGGCGGCCGATCCGATGGCCGCCGCCGAGGCGCGGCTGGCCGTTCTGGCGGCCGAGCCTTTCGATCTGGCGCGGGGTCCGCTGCTGCGGGCGCGGGTGATCCGGCTGGGGCCGGAGGATCACCTCGCGGCGCTGGTGCTGCATCACATCGTTTCGGACGGCTGGTCGCTGGGGGTGTTCCTGCGCGAGCTGGCGGCGCTTTACGAGGCGGTGCTGGCGGGGCGGGCGGCGGATCTGCCGCCGCTGCCGCTGCAATACGGCGATTACGCGGCCTGGCAGCGGGCGCATCTGCAAGGGCCGGAGCTGGAGCGGCAACTGGCCTACTGGCGCAGCCGGCTGGCCGGGATGCCCGACCGGCTGGCACTGCCGACCGACCGGCCGCGCCCGGCGGTGCAAAGCCATGCCGGGGCGGTGATGCCCTTCGATCTGCCCGCCGGTCTGACCCGCGCGCTGGAGGCGCTGGCGCGGCGCACCGGCACCAGCCTGCATATGGTGCTGGTGGCGGTGCTGTCGGTGCTGCTGGCGCGGTGGAGCGGGCAGGACGACATCGCCATCGGCACGCCGGTGGCGGGGCGGCGGCATGCGGCGCTGGAGGGGCTGATCGGCTTTTTCGTCAATACTTTGGTGCTGCGCGCCGGGGTGGATGCGGCCGAGCCGTTCTCGGCGCTGCTGGGGCGGCTGCGCGAGGATGCGCTGGCGGCGCAGGCGCATCAGGATCTGCCCTTCGACCAGCTGGTCGAGGCGCTGCAACCGGCCCGCGACCTGAGCCATGCGCCGCTGTTCCAGGTGATGCTGGCGCTGCAGAACGCGCCGCTGGGGGCGATGGCCTTCGGCGGGCTGCGGCTGGAACCGGCGGGCGTGGCGGTGACGGCGACGAAGTTCGACCTGACGTTCAGTTTGCAGGAAGTTCCGGGCAGTTTGCAGGACCTGCCGGGGCAGGGCGGGCTGACCGGGGCGATCGAATATGCGACGGACCTGTTCGATGCGGCGACCATCGCGCGGCTGGCGGCGCAGTTCCGCCATCTGGCGGCGGCCTGCGCGGCGGCGCCGGAGACGCGGATCGGCGCGCTGCCGCTGATGGATGCGGCGGAACGCGCGGCGGTGGTGGCGGGCTGGGCGCCCGCCCCGCCGCCGGCAGCGCGGGCCGCCGAAACGGGAACCGGGCGGCTGGACACGCTGGTCGGCGCCGCCGCCGCGCGGCACCCGGACCGGATCGCCCTGCGCTGCGAGGGCGCAAGCCTGACCTATGCCGCGCTGGAGGCCCGCGCCAACCGGCTGGCGCATCGTATGGTGCAGCTTGGCGTCGGCCCCGAGACGCGGGTGGGCCTGTGCTGCGAACGCTCGTTCGAGATGATCGTGGGGCTGCTCGCGGTGCTGAAGGCGGGCGGTGCCTATGTGCCGCTGGACCCCGAACACCCCGACGACCGGCTGGCCTATATGCTGGAGGACGCGGCGCCGGTGCTGGTGCTGGCCCAGAGCGCGCAGACCAACCGCCTGCAATCCCTGACCCCCGCCCCGGTCCTGACCCTCGCCACCCACCCCGCCCCCGAAACGGGCGAGCCCGAAGCCCGCTCCCTCCCCGAAACCCCGCCCGAAACCCGAACAACCCCCCAAAACGCCGCCTA
>NZ_QXXQ01000048.1 GCF_003570715.1 Gemmobacter lutimaris
AGCCGCCGCGGCCCGAAAAAAGAAGGAGACAAACCCGCCCTTGACCCCAGCATGAACCGAAATCCATAATTAGAGGTGGCTCACTTCTCGGCGAAAAAACCGGCTCACTTCTGGGTGAAAATCAACAACCTGGTCTTCGGGCGTGATCCGGGGGTCGGCCTCGCCCGGTGCGGGACGGTAGCCATAAAGCTGAAGATCCTGGATCATGGTGTCGGTCGGCGAGGAGGTGTGATCGGGTTCGAAGTCGTCATGGGCGTACATGGGATGCTCCATCGTCTGGACCGCGACTGTCGCGGCCTTCATGGCGACGAAAAGCCGACAAGCGGGCCGGTCTGGCAGCCCGAGCCTTTTGGCTCAGGGCCTCGATGGCCAAGCCCGGCTATTTTGCCTCGCGATGCAAAGGCGGGGTCCTCCCCGCCGGCGGAAAATAGTCGGGCGCCGCCATTGCCTGACCGGACCGCTTGTGGGCCGCTCGCCCTCTCAAAGGCCGAGGCGCGGTCCCACTGATGGAACTGCAGCTGTATGTCCGTGATGAGATCGGACCTTCTGGAATCATCCGCTGCGACGAGTCACATGATCCTGCGTCATGAAGCGGCTGACGTCCTCCGGCGCCAGTTGTACCCGGATATGCGCCCGAAGGGCATCCAGACCGCGGGTGACAAGATCGTCGTTGAAATCCCCCAACATGGGCGAAAGCGTTATCGCCTCGATCCCGACCTCGTGCGCCCGGGCGACCAGGCTGTCCCTTGCACCGTTCCCCGCCGGATCGTTGTCGCGGACAATATAGAGCCTGCGCAGATTTGCCGGAAAGAGGAGGGCTGCGAGATGTCCGGCCGACAGCGCTGCAACCATCTGCATTCTGGGCAGGGCCTGTCGGAGGGAGAGCACGGTCTCGATCCCCTCCCCCGCTGCCATGACCTCTTTGGCCACGCCGAACCGGACCGCGTGGCCGAGCAAATCCCCCATCGCCTTCCGCTGTGTGTCGACGGGTGCCTTTGAGCCACCATCACGCGCAAGCCACGTGCGGTGCACCCCGGTGACTTTGCCTTCGAGGTCGGTGACGGCAGCGATTATGGCGGGCCAGGTCTCAGTCAGATCCTCGCCCTGCACCCGATAGTAACAGTTCGGGTGAAACTTCAGGGCGCCGGTATCGCGGAGATCGGTGATGCTGCGGGACCGCAAATATGTTGCCGCCAGCGAGCCTTTGAGCGGGCTGGACATGCTAAGAAGCCGCCGTGCCGCTTCCGACATTCCAGAGGGTGCAGGTGCAAGTTTCGGGGCTGGGGTGTTCAGCACCGGTTCCAGCTGCGGCAGGCTGAGGAAGCGGCGGGCTTCTTCGAGGACGTCGGCGAAGTCGCTGAGCCCAAGGCTTTCGCGGATGATGTCGAGGAGGTCACCATGGGTGCCCTCGCTCGGGTCCTGCTTATGTTGAATTCAACATAACACCGAACATGTTGCGGCGCGGGTTATGTTGCCGGGCTTTGATTTCCCCTTTGTTTGTTTTGGGTTGCTGCCGTCGGCGCAACATAATGTCTGCGTCAGATTGGGGATATCATGATGCCCCGCAGTG
>NZ_QXXQ01000049.1 GCF_003570715.1 Gemmobacter lutimaris
GTGCGCATGGCAAGGGCCTGATGAGGTCGGCGGTTGTTGTAGAAGCTGATCCAGTCGCCGATGGCGCGTGTTGCGTGCTGGATGCTGTCGAAGCGTTTGCGATGGACGCATTGCTCCTTGAGGGTGCGGATCACGCGCTCGACCATGCCGTTCTGTTGCGGGCAGTGTGGGGTGATGAACTCCTGCTTCAACCCATAGCTGCGGACCAGCGCCGTGAACTTGCGACTGGTAAAAACCAGGCCGTTGTCCGACCTCAGAAGGAATTCCGCAGGCACCCGGCCCAGCGTGCCGAACCTGGTGATCAACGCATGTTCCAGCGCACTGGCGGCAGTTGTGGCTTTGCCGGAGCGTGACAAATGCCAGCCCAACAACTCGCGGGTGTGGCAATCAATGACCAGGGCCAGCGTGGCCCATCCATCCCGCCCGGCCCAGACCCGGCACATGTCGGTCGACCAGCGCTCGTTCGGGGCTTTGGCCACGGACGGGATCGCCTCGATGCGCGGGCGCATGCCAACGGGACGCTTGCGGACCCATTGCCCGGCAGGCGCATGCGCAGCATGCTGCCGAGAGGGGGCCAGCCTTTGAGCTGAAAGATCCGCTGCACCGTGTTTTTGTTGAAGCCGAGCAGCCAAGCCACCGTCCTGTAGCCGAAGGACGGTCTTGGCGGGAAAACAGTCCCCCAGACTGTTTTCTGATCCGCCGCGATGTTCGATCATGGCCTTGATCGGCTCGGCAAAGCGCGGATCGACCTTCGGAGCCGCTTTGGTTGGCCGGTAATAGACCGTCCGGCGGGGCACACCAAACCAGGCGCAGAGCTTGGTCAGCGGCACCTTGATGCCCTCAGCGAGAAGGCCCTGATGGATGCTCTGGAGCATTTGTCGTCCTGTGCATCCAGCAGGGCCTGGAATTTTTTTCGGGCGCGCAACTCCAGCATGGCCTCGCCATAGGCCTCCTGAAGATCCTTCAGCTGCTTCTCGTATTGCTCGCGGATGTCGAGCGGGTTCGCCCGCAGGGAATTCTCCATCCCCCGCTTCGCGTCATCAACCCAACCTTCAATCTCGGAGGGCGACAGGTCGAAGGACCGGCTGGCCTCCGCCACCGTGGTCTTGCCCTGCATGATCTCGATCACCAGCGCGGTTTTACGCTTCGCCATCCAGCGCTTGATGCTGTCGTCCATGGTCACACTCATTGCTACGTTCTCCCTTGTAGCATGAGCAGATCTTCACTGGGTCGATACA
>NZ_QXXQ01000005.1 GCF_003570715.1 Gemmobacter lutimaris
CTGAATGATCTCGACCACCAGCGCCGTCTTACGCTTCGCAGTCCACCGCTTGATGCTGTCGTCCATCGTCACACTCATCGCTACCTTCTCCATTGTAGCATGAGCAGATTTTCACTGGGTCGATACAAGTGCCGCCAATGCCGGACGCAGTTTTCGGTGACGGCGGGAACGACCATGCACCGGTCACGGCTCGATCTCAGGACATGGTTCATCGCCGCCAGCGATGTCATCACCGCCTACGCGAAGGGGCTGGAAGAGGAAAATCTGACCGGGCATGGGCTCGCCCACCGGTACGAGATTTCCTATGTCGCGGCCCATCGCCTAAGAACGGCCCTCGTGAAGGACTTGCGTCAACCCGGGAACCTGTTGCGGGCCTGTATCTGCACCGAAGAGCTCCCGGTGTCCCGAGAACCAAATTTGGCGCCCGAAGATTGGTACGCCGTTCTATGGGCGGCAAAGTAAGGCGATCGTATCCGCCCTGCTCTGGGCTCTATTCGATCAGCTGGCGCTAGAGAATCAGAGATCACACTTCACATTCTTTTTAGACGTTCGATGTTCTGCCAGAGCTGGTCACGCTTTTTTTTCACACTGTGGAATTGTTGCGTTATCGCTTGTCTCTTTTTCTCCGAAAACCACGCATATTCCCTCTCTTGCTGAAGCCGAAGCATCAGCGCGTCAAATTTATCAAGATCCTGTTGAAGCTTCGGAAGATCTGCAACTGGGACCGGGTCGACCGGGACAGGTAGTACCCTCTGCACATTCGGGGTGCTTCTCGCTTCCCGAGGTTTCTTAGTTTTTTTAGATTTTTGAGGACTTGTTGAAGGAGAGCGAGACGGCTGATTTTGTGATCTCTGCCGCCGTGGCCGGACGATTGGTGATTTTTCGGTGGGCGCCTCGGTCAGTGCGATCAAAAAAAATGCTAGTCGGGGTGTCCATGACGCTCCGCTGGCTGTTCTTCTGCTAGATGCATTCAAATAATGCGAGACGAGCTTTGGTCCGACAATGTTACGACTTGCGAGAGAGAATAGGATGTCCCTGTATTGAGCGACAAGCTCTTTCAGGGATAGTGTCGCACTTTGGAAGTGATGTCGTTCGGAATCTCGAAGCTCGTATTTGCTATTTGGGATTTCGTTAGGATCGGGTTCTACTTCGTCCTGTTCCGCGATCTTTTCTACGACCTGACCGTCGACGACTTCTATATGCTCTAAAGTGTCGCGTCGAACAAACGAAAAGACATCTCCACGCGCGCTGAGCAAATCACCTTCATCGAGAACCTTTTCTTTTGAATATATTGAAAAGTTCGATCTGGTTATTTCGGGCGAAGATACGCTTTCCGTAGCTATCCATAGCCTACCTTTTTCAAATACCGCCTCAACGACGATATGTAAGGTCCATTCTGAGTATTTATGAGCTCGTGAGCTTACAAAGAATGTACCTGCGCCCCGATCTGCTTCTATAATCTCGTGTATCTGGCTGGTTGACCGCCGCGTTGGCCCTGTAAAACGACCTGAGCTGGAAGGTTGAGTGTTATCGGTACACTCATGTTTGGGCCACGGGGGGCCCAGTTCGTTGAAATAAACACGACTTCCATAACTGTTCGCGTAGAAGAAAACGGACTGCCCGCAAACCGGGCAGCGTGCGTTTGGGTTGACGAAACAGGACGTGAAACCGCTTACACTATGGGACTTGAGCCGGTTTCTAGCAGAATCGACCGCTGAGAACTGGAAGCGCCCACCGCCACCGCCGGTGCACCAGCCGCAAGAACACCACGGATAGTGATTGTACCCTGTCACTCCCCACCCTTTCCGCCATATGAAGTTAAAGCTTGTTTCAAAGATGATCGGAAAACAAGTAGGGGCCTTAATCGCGGGTACGCGCCAAAGCCTCCTGTTTTGACAGTGGGCTACTTTCTGGATGAGACCGTCGGCTATTCACGGCCGCGCATTCGACCAGCGCCTACGTCTCGTCCTTGTCCTCGGACCGCTTCTTGATCTTCTTCATGTATTTCGCCGGCAGGCCGATCTCGCCCTTTCGGAAGCCACGGAACACCAGATTCTCCTGCTGGAGCTGGGACGGGGTAACCTCGCCCCGACGCAGCCGCTCCTCGTCCCTTTCGCGGGAGCGGGCTTTCGCTGCGGCTCGGATTTTGAACAGGTCTGACAAGATGATCTCCTAGTTGAAGTGTAATGGAAAATCCCGGTCGCGTCACGTCGCGTGAGTGGTCGAACCGGGTCTGGTCGTCGGTATCCGGGAGGGTGCGCGGCGTGAACCGGCACCCGTTCTTTTACGTCTCGGTGGTGCTGGACCCGGTCCCGGCACCGCCTTCGCGGTCCTGGTCCACCTGATGCCGGCGGCGTTCCGCCTCGATTTCCCGGACCAGGGCTTCCTCCACGATCAGGGACAGATCGAGCCCCAAGCGGCGGGCGGCGTCGACCATTTCAGCGTTCAGCCTCGGGCGTATCTTGATCTTCATGGGGTCCTGCTCCGACACCGGTACGACACGCCAGCCGGACCGCAGGGGGCGCACCCCCGCGGCCCGGGATCATCACTCCACCCCCGCCGACGTGAGGCCTTCGGCACGGACCGGCTCCTGAACGATATCGGACAGGAGATCGGCGATCAGGCCCGCGTCCAGTTCCCTCCGCTCGGACAGGGCCCCGGCGACCCGCTCGACGGCGGTACGGTGCCGGTCCATCGCGGCCCGCGCCTCGGTCTGCGCCACCTGAAGAGAGGCTTCGATCCGCTGGCGCAGCGCCTCCGGGAGCAAGAAATAGGGCGTTTCGAGCGGCACCCAGGTCAGCGTCGGGCCGAAGCCCAACACGAATTCCGCCTCCATCGCGAGCCGGGTCGCTTGCGCCAGGTCGCTTGTAGCCCCGGTTCCGCCGCCGGAGGAGATGTCGCCCAGCAGAACCTCCTCGGCGGCCCGGCCGGCAAGGACGGCGCACTGGTATGCCCGTATGCTCTCGCGCGTGTGGCTCGGCTTACCTGGTCGCAAGACCTCTCCGCCGGTCGGGGTCACGCGCGCGGAGGTGGCGGCCGGGAGCCCAAAAACGGCGCCGGCGACAAGGTGCCCGGCCTCATGGAGGCAGACCCGCCACATCAGATCGGGGTCGAGCGGGGGCTGGACGGCATCGGCGGCCGCCTGGACGTGGTCAGCAGAGAAAGGCTTCCCCTCGGCACGCGCCCGGGTCCGCGCATCCCGGACAAGCGCGGTGAGTTCTGCCCCCGTCCGCCCCATCATCTGGTCCGCGAGGCGATCCAGATGATCCTCCGTCATCATCCCCACGAGGGCGGACGAGAGGAATGTCCGCACGCCGCCTCGGTCCGGCGGATTGACCCGGATATGCTTGTCGAAGCGCCCGGCCCGGATCACCGCGGGATCGATCCGGGCGACATCGTTTGTAGCGGCGACAAGGATGACACCTTCAGTGGCAGAGAGCCGGTCCAAGGTCGTCAGGAATCCGTTCACGACCCCCACCATGTACCCGGTTGTCGACTGACCACGATGATGAAAAGAGTCGATCTCATCCACGAACCACTCCGCCGGCGCGCCAGCTTGCGCGCGATCCGCGGAGGCGTTCAGCTCGCGCAAAAAATCACCTTGATGTCCCATTTTTTGGCAGTCAGAGTAACTCGTCTTGACAAAAGTGATCCCGGAACTTCCCGCAAGGGCTTGTGCGAGCATCGTTTTTCCGGTCCCGGGTGGTCCCACCAGCAGGAACGATTTTGTCACCTCGCTCCATTCAAGTCGGCCTGCGCGCCACTCCTGAAGATCGCGCACGACCTGGCGGAGCGCGGCGACGGCTTCCGGCTGGCCGTGCACGTCGTCCAGCGTCGGGCCGGCGGAAACCGCTGGGCGCTTGACCGCGATGCGGCGCAGGCGGTCCGCTGCTTGATCGGCGGTTTCCGCCGCGAAGACGGGCGCAAGGTGGATCGCCGGCACCAGCGCCAGATCCGCATCGTCCATGGGAATCAGAATCTGCTGGGTCGGGTGCAGCACCTCCAGCAAGGCCCCCAGCATCCGCCGGTCCACGGGCGGCAGAATGACCCGCACGGACTCGAGCGCGAGCAGCTCCGCCGGGAGGCGTTCTGGCCGAGACGTCCCGACGATCACCGGCTTACCCCGCTCGACCAGCCCCTCGACGCGGTGGGTGAGTTCCTTGATCGACCGGTCGACCGTGGAGCCGTCTTCGATGGCGACGACAGGCGCTTGTGCGCCCTTCGGGCGGACGATGGGCAGATCCGGCAGGATCTGGGCGAAGCGCCGGCGGTCCTCCGGACCGGAAATGATGACCGTCGACAGAAGCCCGGGCTCCGGCCTGAGCGGCTGATCGCAGGACGCCGCGGCCCCATAGATCCGGAGGATCATCAAGGCCATCAGCATCTCCGAGGGATCAGGCCGAAACTCCGAAACCGGATCATCCGCTTCATCCAGCGCACCCAGCTCGAGATCGTCGTCATCGTCGCCCTCGAGCCCCGGGTCCAGCTTCACGACGGGCGCAGGCGGGTTACCCTTGGCGATGTAGGCCAAGGCCTCGTGCAACCCCGGCAGGGGCGGCAGCCCCTCGATCACGTCGGCTCCGGGAGGTGGGTCTTGTGGGTTAGGCGGTGGTTTCGTCATGGTGGGCTCCTCGAGGGTAAAGGATATCGGTCGCGCAAATGCGCGTTCTCGTTTGTGCGGGGTGTGATGAGTTGATCGAGGCGTCAGGGCCCGGACCGAATGGCCGGGACCGGGCCGGTCAGACGACGGATCAGCGTCCGTCAGGGGTGAGGCGTGGTCTCATTTTGTTCTCCTGTACACTCTTGGGATACACGAGACAGACATCATCTTCCAGATGGATTCGATGGCGCTCAACGCATTGATGATAAACGAAAAAACACCATTTTTTTCGCAAGAGACGAACGGCCCAGTTTGTTCAGCGCCTACAGGTCATTCCGCGCCGGCCGAAGATGTTTTTCGCATCCCGTCTCTCGGTCCCAAGAGGGGTCTGATCGAGCCGCAGCAGCGCGTCGACGAAGTGGCAGCGAGACTGCCGATGGGCGGATCCTGATTCGATTCTATGGTGTGTGACGGTGAAACCGGTCCGCTTAGGAACCCGCGCGCCGATACCCCGTATCACCATCCTGACCCGTGATGAGCGGTTCATCCAGCATGCCGTTAAGGTCAAGCTCAGGCGAAACGGTCCCGCGCGCGGCTACGAAGGCCGCTGCAAAGCGATTATCGTCTGGCACGGCTGGGCGCGGATCAGACGCCGGGTTCCCATCATCCGGTCCGGTCAGAGGGTGTCCCTTGTTCGCTGCGGGGTCATCTGGACCGGACATGGGCGCGCTCCTCCTTCTTCACCTTGATGGAGCGGGTAGGATGCCTCTCCTCCCGACAGGCCTACAATCCTGATCTGAAATTCATCATCAGGATACCGGGCCTGATAACGTGGGGCGGTTGCACCGACCCAATAGACACAGCGAACCGGACTTCGCGCTGACTGTCTACCGTGAAGTGTGCAGTGAAACCTTCAGGATGGACCACCGGTCACAGAAACGACGGACATCGTCCTCCATGCGCTGATCCGGGTTCACGATGAAGAAGGTCCGACAATTGTAGGCTCGTGCCCGCACCGCGAGGCACGGGGCGCCAAGGACCGACATCCAGTGATCAACCTCAGCATCGTGTCCGCCGGCCCGGCGGGTGTTGTGGTGGTAGATCACGGCGGCCCGGCCCTCGCTGAGCCGCAGCGCCTCCGAGATCGGCATCGACTTCCCGAAGGTCGCCCGCCCTTTCCGGCGATCATCGTCATCTGTCAGCCCGTTATCCGGGTCCGCGAAGACCAGATCGCACCCTTCCAGGTCACCCATCACCCGGTCGAACCAAGATGCGCGCCATGACCGGCGCCTCTGGACCGGTACCTTCACGACGTCCAGCGCCTCATCCGAGGACCGGGCGTCACCGAGGACCGGCAGGAGGGACCGGATCGATCGCGCTGTCCGGACCACGCCGTTCAGATGTTCGAAGAGTTCCGGGTCAAGCTGCGCGAGCTTCTGGTTCCGGTCCCGAAGATAGTCTGTATGACGACCGTCAGCGTTGTGGTCTTCATCCGGGTACCGGTACCAGGCCACCCCGAGCGTGCGCCCGGGGGCGATGGCGCGCAGGAGCCCCAGTTTCACGAAGTCTCCAACGTCACCAGCGTACCGGTCCTGCATCCGTGGTCCTGTCCCAAGGTTTATCCGCCTCTCAGCATAGGCTCTCCCGCCACAACGGGCCAGACGCAGAACGGTTGATGAGTTAACGACACACTCGCTCCCCAACTATCAACGGCGGGGCCGTTCCGCGAGGGCTGTTTCTGGAATAGTTTGATCTGGTCTGAACTGACTTTGAGGAGGATCGGAACGGCCCGGTTTCACAGAGGATGCGAAAAACTGAATGGGGTTTTTTCTCTTATATTTCCGTGTGTTGACTCCATACATCAAGGCCAGTTAGGTCCGCCGAGTCCGTCGGCATGAGTCTTACGGTACCCAGTGAGTTGAACATCAGCGCCAGATAGGAGGCCGACAGAACGGGACTACCACGACAGAAAAATGGGCGCGCCAATGGCGCGCCCGGGAAGTCGGGGGCCTGATCGCCCCAGTTCTCTTGTCAAAATAGAGACCACCAACGGTCCAGACAAGCGCGATCATCGGGCTCTCAAGACAAAAACACAGAAAAATCCGGAAAGGAGAGCTTTCCGGACGGGAGAGAGTCATGTCCATCTTCCTTGAGGAAGAAGTACGCCGCAGCCCCACTGGGAAACAGCCGGCGCTGAAGATCCCCGAGATTCACGGGGTTCTGCCCTATTCCGGTCACCGGAACCCCCTGACGCGTAGCACCGTCGCGCGCAGGGTCGCCGCCACCTTCGCGACGCGGGCCACTGGGGGAACCCCCAAGGTCTACCTCTTCGAGGCACTGACCGAATGGTCGGCGACCCTCGACATCCTGCTCGATCCCACCGTCTACGGGATCGAGGTCCAGCTTCCGCCGATTCTTTATCCCTGGCCCGGCCGGAAGAAGCCGCGCGAGCATCACTTCGATTTGCGCGTCACCTTCGAGGACGGGTTCCGGCGGGCTGTTTTCGTCCGGAACGGCCACAGCCTGACGAAACCGAAAACCAAGGCCGAGATCGACGCCATCTTCAACGCGATCCCTACGGACTTCGCGGACGACGCGATAGTGGTCAACGGTGACCAATTTACCAGACCGTACCGCGATAACCTGTTCCGGGCCTACGACGCCTGTCAGAGGACGGACAGGGAGGCAGACGAACTGGTTCAGGAGACCGCACGCACGACGAACTACTGGTTACTGAAAGATCTGATCCGGAACTCGGGCCTTCCGTCGCCGCGCGCGTTCGACGCCGCCCTGCGCTTGATCGGTCGCGGCCACCTCGCCGCTGACTGGTATTCGGTCATCAGCATCCACTCCCGCGTGCGGCTGCCTGAATGAGTTATGTTCCCCTTTACCGTGTCCCGACCGGATCGCGCCTCCTTCTCGATGGGCGCGACTGGCTGGTCACGGGGAGAGGGGAAAACGGTTATGCCGTCGAGGGGGTGGAAGACGGCGAATGCCTGACGTTTTCGTTTCAGCGTGTTGACCAAACGATCAAGGATCGCAACTGCGAGGTTATCCCGCCGAAAGACATTGAAAAGCGCGATGCGCTTCTTCGGTTCACCGGTGGCCTTGAGGTCTTCGAACAGCTTTCCGAAGAACAACAACGTGACGTTCGGTACCGCCTCTCCATCGTCCTCGCGATCGACGCGCTGGAAGCCGAAGGGAAAAAGGTCACCCAGCGGAGCATAAATACGGGAGGTGCCCTTCGAACAGTCCTTCTGAAAAGGGCCGCAGAAATCCATGGGGCAGATGTGTTCTCCGGCCCCCTGAGAGGCGGGCGCGTCACGCTCACATTTAATGTTCCCGAAGGCCGGACTCTGAAGAAATATCACTCCACGTATCACGAGTTCGGCGAGAATCCGATCGTCTTGATGGAACGTGAACATATGAAGGGAAATCGCAATCAGCGTCTCAGTCCACTCCAGGAAATCTATATCGAGCATGTCTTGGCTCTCAGGCAAGACCCGCGCCAGTTCAAACTGGCCGAACTTTTGAAGCTGGCAAATTCCACCTTCCATATCCCGCCCAAGGATGTCGCGGCAGGTTTCAAGTTTCCGTCGTTGACGACTATTCGGACCCGGATCAGGGCGATTTCTAAATTCGTTGAAGAGGGCGGCAGGAATGGATGGCAGTACGCCCGGAACAGAATAGGGGCCGGGACCACTGATATTCGCGCTCTTTATTATGGCGAAGATGTTCAGGTCGATCAGGTTTATCTGTCGCTGTTCACCGATACTGGCGGCACCGTGCAAGCAAGACGCCTCGACCCCAAGAAGGTTCCTTCTGAGTTGGAGTCGGATGAAATCTGCCGCCTCTGGCTGCACGTCATGATCGACATCGCGACCCGCCTGCCTTTGGCCTGGGTCATCGCGAAGTCCGCTGATGCCGATCATACGCAGGCCCTCCTGCGGATGGCCACGCGCGACAAGACCCGTGAGAAGGTCCGCTATGACTGCATCAAGGATCCGGCACCACCGGTCCGCATGATGAAGTTCGAGGCTGATAACGGTGCGGCGACCCGGAATGGTCCAGTTTATGGTGCTCAACTCGGGGCGGGCATGACGCTCATCCCGGGGCGTTCCTATCACTCGATCGACAAGCCCCACGTGGAAAGGATCTTTGGGACCTCGCAATGGGCCGTTCTGAATTTCCTGCCTGGGTACACGGGCAGCCGGCCGGGTGAACTGAAGGACTACGACCCCAAGGGATCCGTGGCGGTAACCCATAACGAATTCTACGGCCAGATCACCAGGTACTTTGTCGACGAGTATTCCCACACTCCGCACTTCGGGGTCGGGATGTTCGGGGCGACGCCTTGGGAAAAGATGTTGGATATCGCAAAGAACTACCGCCAGTTAGACCCGCCCACCCAACGGGAGCGTTGTCTGCACCTTGGGGTCAAAGTGAACGCCACGACGACGTCGAACGGCGTCAAGGCCTTCAACATTCCTTTCAACTCGGGTGCGCTTCTGAATTTCACGGGCGGGGCCTCACGCAAAGTGACCGTCCACCTGGACCCAGACGACCTGAGGCACGCCTATGTATCGGCCAAAGGGCACGCCGATATCATCGAGGTTGACCTTTCCATGACGGCCTTCGCGGACTTGACCCTCGAAGAGGCGATCGAACTCATGGAAGAGGCCTGCCGACGCGACCCCAAGGCGCAGGAACTTCATAACGCCCACCTTAAAGAAGCCCGGGCGCGGCGGGCCCGGGAGTCGGGATATTTCCCCGATACGCGAGACCCGTCTAACTATCTGAATATGAATGAGCTTAGACGCCGTGCGGACCGGCTCGCTCAGGTTTCATTTCGCCCGAAGGGGGAGACCGGACCGACGGCGCGTGCCGGTCTCCTCACGGACCGGACCGGTCTCACCCCGGCATTCAAGGTCGGTGAGCGTTCTGTCGCGAGTAACGCGAAACCGCCGCCCAAGGACCAGAACTCTCGGCCCACCGGAAAAACCTTCACGCCAATCAAGGACAGTAAACTATGACCCGCCTCTTCAACCCGCAGATCGCCGAAACCGCCGCCCTGAATACCGGCAGGTATTTCCCGCTTAGCCGCGGTGAAAAGCTCCGGGCCACGTTCAGCGAGGTCTTCAGCCGTCATATTGGGAACCTGAACAGCGGTCAGTGGTTCGAAGGGGAGGTCCTTCTGGTCACCGGGCTGAGCGAGTCTGGGAAGACCCGGGAAACGAACGAGGTTCTGAAGCTGCTCCATGCGGAACAGGTTCCGCTGCTGACCGGGACCCCCGCCCGCATCGCCCAGTGCGACTTGAGCCGGGCCGGCGGGTGGAAGGACCTCGGGCGGCGGACCTTGAAGGCGATGGGATACCACCTGTCTGATAACGCGCGTCTGACCCAGACCGATATCTGGGCACGGGTCGCCCATCAGGCCGAAGCCCAAGGTATCATCGGGATTCATTTCGATGAGGCCCAGCACATCTTCGCCGGGAAGTCCGATAACGACCGGGAAATGATCCTCGACAACTTCAAGTCGCTCATTAAATCAAGGGGATGGCCCCTGATGTTGATCATGTCGGGCGTGCCCGAGCTCGCTGATCACCTGCGCGCTCTCGACCAGACCCAAAACAAGGTGACGCATGTCCATTTCGAGGGGATCGACCTGCCCGATGATCTCGAAGTGATCCACGAGATCGTGGGAAGCTACACCCTGGAAAATGGCCTGGAGGTCGATGAGGACTTGATGTCGGAAGACTTTTACCGCCGCTTGGCGGTCGCGTCCGCCATGAGGTGGGGGACGCTGATCAAGATGACCATCGCGTCGATCGCCAACGCGCGAGTTTCAGGATCGACCGCCTTGACTAGGGACCACTACGTGGACTTCTGGGCTGGAAAAGCCAACGTGAACGCCTTGGCGACCCCGTTCACGCATCCCGGCTATGAGACCATGTTCCGGCCGGACAAGCCGTTCCAGATTACGATCTCGTAACCCGAACGCCTGACCAGACCCGGGAAAACAACCGCGCTTCGGCGCGGTTTTTTGTTTTTGTTCATGGGCTTAGTGGATCACTTTTCGGTCGGAAAAGTTGCGTAGGTTTATGGTGTCTTGCGCAAGCTTATGCGTTTCGCGCTCGTCAGGGACACCGTAAGGTATTGATGTTCGGTTATTTTATTTCGATTCGAATCGAGGGCTGGACACGGTGCGCATAGTTATGGTGTTTCTCGGTGCCGGATGTTTGACCCACAATAAATTGGCCATTCCGGCACAGACCAAATGACCACCGGCTGCATCGCAGCCGGTGGTTTCCTTTATATCAATGGTTTGTGTGGCTGGCGGATTTCCTGCCTTCGATGCGCCGTCGGAGCACTCCGTCCTGGCGGGCTTTGCTATCAGCCTTGCGGATAACAGGTCCAAGCCTCTTCAGTCACGGAAGGAACCGGGTCAGGGTTTCCGGCGAGACTCGGTTATCAAGTTGGCCCAAGTTCTGCGGGTTCATCATCTTCGCGCCTGCGACCTGTCATAGTGGTGAACGGTGCACAGCGGACACATCGCCAGATGTGATCAGTCACCATTGAATGCAAGCATACCCGCATCGACAAGGCTGCTTCCGCCATCGACTTCGACATTCGCCCCGGTCATGAAGGATGCCGCTGGTGACAACAGGAAACGCACCACAGCCGCAATTTCGTCAGGCTGGGCTGCCCTGCGTTGAGGAACGTGCTGCGTCGCCTGGGCGTAACCCTGATCGGGAGAGCCGCAAAGCGCCGTCATTTCCATGTCGCCCATTTCCGTCCTGACCCAGCCCGGAGATACCGCATTCGCGCGCACACCGGTCTCGGCCATCTCGAACGCGATGGACTGCATCAGCCGGACCATGCCGGCCTTGGAAACGCCGTAGGCCGAGAGGCCCGCGCCGGTATGCCGGGCCGCGGCCGAGGCGATGCCGACGATTGCGCCTTTCTGTTGCGCCAGGCAGGGAAGCGCTGCCTGTGCCGTCAGAAAGGGCGACGTCAGGTTGACCATGATCTGCCGCTGCCAGCTGTCAAGCGGAAGGTCTGTCACTGGCGCAGGTTCGACAATGCCCGCATTCAGCACCAGCGCATCCAGCCGCCCGAAGCGGTCGATCGTCCGGTGGACGATAGCGGCCGATGCTTCGGGCTGCGACAGGTCAGCTTGCAAGGCAACGCCGTCTGTCTCATGGGCCACGATCTCCAGCGGTTCGATCCGGCGACCGCAGACGACCACTAGGTAGTCCTTTGAGAGTGTTCGGGCGATGGCGGCTCCGATGCCGCTTCCTCCACCTGTCACCAAGGCCACCGGCCGGTCTGTCTGCGTCATGTCGAAAATCCTTCGGTTTTTGGGACGTGGGATCTGGTCACAGGAAAAGCGTCGGCCGTTCTCGCCTGAAGATCCGGTCGGCGGGTTCTCCCCCAAGGATTTCCCGTGCATGCCGATGGCCTGAGAAGACCGCGCCCTGCATCGTGCCGGGACATTCCGCATCCCCCAGAAGCCTGTGGCGCACTCCCAGTTGTTCCAGTGCGATTGAAAGCGCTGGATCGGGGAGGCGGGTGCCAACCATGACGAGCGTGCGTGCCGGGATGACGGCCAGCTCTTCTCCGGTATCGGAACGGCAGAGCGCCAGCCGGTCGCCCTGCCATGCCACAGCGGTCGCGTTCGGGGACATCCGGACACCCGCCGCCAGAAGTTCGGCGATCATCCGCGGTTGTTCGAGTGTGTGACCCATCCACGGTGCAATCGTCGGCTGGGGCGACACAAGATGGACAGCATGGCCCCTGGCTGCGAGATCGGCCGCAAGGGCGTTTGCCATGTAGTAGTGGTCGTCGTCATAGATCACGATTGGGCCGTCGATCGGGCTCCCGGCCATCAGTTCGTCGGGCGTCAGGGAATTGCCAGCAAAGCCCGGAATCTCGGTCAGTCGCGTCCGGCCCACGCCATCCGCTCGCCATCGCGCTCCGGTTGCCAGAAGAACGTGGTCAGCCCCGAAATCCGCGATCATCGCCGCGTCCATGTCGCTGCCCGGAAACAGGCTGACATTCGGCATGCGCTGCAACTGGAACAGCCGGTAGTCCTTGACCCGCGACCAGGAGGAAAGACCCTTGATCCGGGCCTCCAGCCGACTACGCCCCCCGAATTCCTCGTCGCGTTCGGCGACGGCCACCTGATGCCCGGCGCGCGCCAGCACCAGTGCCGCCTCAAGCCCGGCAGGACCGGAGCCGACGATCAGGACGGAGTCTGAGGTCGAGGCGGTCGGGACGCGTTCGGGGTGCCAGCCCCGGCGCCATTCTTCCGAGATGGTCGGGTTCTGCGTGCAGCGTAGCTCGACCCCGATGGTTTCGACCGAGACGCAGACGTTGCAGCCGATACATTCGCGGATGTCCTCGATCCGGCCCTCTGCGATCTTCTTCGGCAGGAACGGGTCGGCAATTGACGGCCGCGCTACGCCGATCAGGTCCAGCACTCCGCGCCGGATCTGGCTGACCATCGCGTCGGGCGAGGTGAAACGGCCGACGCCGAGAACCGGCTTGCCTGTCACCTGCTTGACGAAGGTGGTGAACTCTTCCTGGAAGCCTTCGGCGTCGTAGCGCGCCGTGCCGCTGTCGCGGCTCCAGCTTGAAACATTCACATCCCACAGGTCCGGCAGGTCGGTCAAAGCCTCGATGACCGCACGGCCCTCGCCGGTGTTCAATATGCGCTTGGGGCCGGAAAGTTCGTGAACGGCAAAGCGCACGGCGACGGCCATGTCGCTGCCTGCCTCTTCCTTTGTCTCCTCCAGCACCTCTCGGAACAGGCGCAGACGGTTCTCGAAACTGCCGCCGTATTCGTCGGTCCGGCTGTTGTAGGCGGGCGACAGGAAATGCCACAGAATCGAGGCATCGTGCGAGGCATAGACATAGGCGATGTCGTATCCCGCCTGTTTTGCCCGGCGCGTTGCGGCCCGGAAGCTTTGCCGCAGGGCGCGGATATCGGATTTGTCCATCGCCTTGGCCATCAGCGGCATGTCCGGCTTCAGGATCGGCAGCACCGAAGGGCCCATCGCCGGATAGCCATTGGATATCCCGCGCGACCGGATGCCGGTGTGGCCAAGTTCGATCGATGCCAGCGCGCCATGGGCATGGATGCGGGCGACAGACCGGGCATGGGTCTGAACGTCGCCGTCATCCCAGAGCCGCTCATAGGGCAGCCCGGAAAGGTCCGAGGTCGGGTCGATCTCGCTCAACTGCATGGCGACGATGCCCCAGCCGCCCTCGGCCCGGGTTTCGCGGATGCCGATGGCTCCATTCGGCATCAGGTAGCTGTGTCCGATGGCGTGGGGCATCGAGACAAGCCGGTTCGGAGCGGTGACGGGCCCAATCTTCAGGGGTTCGAACAGCGGGGCGTAGCGCGGGTCCATTGGGCTAGCGCCGGTCCATACGGATCGTGCCGTCAGCGATCCAGCCGTCGATGATTTCCAGAACGCGGGTCGAGAAGGCGAGGTCGTTGATATGGCACTCGACAACCGAAAGCTGGATCGGATCGGTCATCTCGGCGCGATAGCCTTCCACCATTTCGGCCAGTGCGTCGGGGTCATGGGCGGGCATGCCTTCGGTATCCCAGGCATGAACACCTTGCGTCGGCAGCACGAAATGGACGGGGCCGGTCGAAGGCTTCAGCCGCCGCGCGACTTCGCGCGCCAGATCGCGGCGTTCGGGGCCGGTCAGCGAAGCCGAGGCGATCAGTCGGTTGTGGGCGTGATAGGGCCGGTTGCGGAACCGTTCGGGCACCGGCGCCCAGGTCGGAAAGTCGATCATGTCGCCGAAACCGGGCGCCGCGATGATCGGTGTGCCGCGGCGGGCGGCGGCGGTCATCCGGTTGGCCCCGGCGTTGACGGCGGAACCGACCATGATATTGCCGATCTCGGCCACGGCGAGTTCCAGAACTGCAGCGAAATAACCTTGTTCGGTCAGGCTTTCCATCGCCATGCCGCCCATGCCTGTGCCGTGGAAGACGGCGACCGAGAAGCCGCGATCGACCAGCGGCTGACGCAGGTGAACCATGTATTTCAGTGCCGATGAACCGAAGCTCATCATGCCGATCACCGGCTGGCCGGGCTTGGGCGGCACAACCGCCAGCGCCGCACCGTAAACCGCACCTGCGGCCTGACTGAGCGTTGCCATGCAGATGTCGTTCAGGCCGTAGAGTCCGCCTGCCCAGAGGATCATCTGGATATCCGCGGACAGGCGGTCGGGAGGAATCAGGGGTGAGAAGGCCACGGTTGACACAACATACTTCGGCACGCCCACCGGCAGGGCACGGGCGCAATCGAGCGCAAGGTCCGTCCCCATCGTGCCGCCAAGGGCGATCATGCCATGGATGCGGCCTTCGGCGTAAAGTTGCGCCGTCAGCTTCGATGCACCCAGCGCCATGATTTGCATGGCGTGGTTTTCGTCGCCCGCATCAATGGCCTCTTGAATGGTCTTGCCCGCCGCCGCCGCGACATCATGCTTTGAGATCGTCACCGGCCGCGACGGATCGCCCAGCACAGAGACGTCCATTTCGATCACCGCGCCGCCCATCTTTTGAATGGTCTCGGCGACAAAGTTCAGTTCGGGGTCTTTGGTGTCATAGGTCCCGATCACGAGAATGGTCTTTTGCATGGTTCCCTCCCCTGACATGGCTTATCCCCGCATGATCCGGCCTTCCGGGTCATGGAAGGGCTGCAATTGCACCCGGATCGGATACTGCGTCCCGGCGATCTGGGCGGTAAAGCCACCCTCCTCGATCCATGCCTTGCTCACCCCCGCCTCGCGGTGCAGCGAAGCCAGACCGACCATTGCCCCCAGCCGCCAGCCCCAGCCGCCCGAGGTGACATGCCCGACAATCTCGCCATCGCGCCAGATCGGTTCGTTGTGCATGAGGTAAGGGCCAGCCTCTGCCGTGGCCCCTTCGACCAGAATGGCCACGGTGCGGTGATGGGTGGCCGCCCCCTGTTCGGCCTTTTGTCTGGCCAGCGTCGCCTTGCCCACGAAATCGGGCTTGTCGAGTTTCACCGCAAAGCCAAGCCCGGTCTCATAGGGCGTGTCCTCTTCGCCAATGTCATGGCCAAAGTGGCGGAAGGCCTTTTCCAACCGGCAGGCCCCCAGCGCGAACATCCCGGCAAGGCGCAGGCCTTGGGGTTTGCCCACTGCCATCATCGCCTCGTAGACATGGGCGGAAAACTCGGTCGGCATCAGCAGCTCATAGCCAAGCTCGCCCAGGAAGGACCGACGGATTGCCCAGACGCGGGCATGGCCAAGGTCGATTTCGCGTGCCGCGCCAAAGGGGAAGGCGGTGTTTGACAGATCATCCGAAGAAATCGCCTGCAAGATCGCCCGCGATTTCGGGCCGTGGATCGTCAACAGCCCATAGGCCGAAGTGGCATCGAAAATCTCGAACCGCCAGTCGGGGTTGGCGTGGGCGCGGATCAGCGCCTGATCGCGGATCTGGCTGGGGTGGCCGGTGACAACTAGAAACTGTTCGGGCTGAAGGCGGGTCACGGTCACATCGGCCTCGATCCCGCCTTTTTCGTTCAGGAACTGGGTGTAGACCGAGATGCCCACGGCGACATCCATCTCGGCGCCGGACACATGGTTCAGCGCGCGCACGGCATCCGGTCCCTGCACGATGATCTTGCCATACATCGACTGGTCGATCAGTACCGCCGCCTCTGCCGCCGCCTTGGATTCGGCGGCCACAAAGGGCGACCAATCCTGCCAGCCAAGGCTTGGCCGGTCGGACCAGCCCTTGCCCGAGGCGTCGAAATACATCGGGATTTCCCAGCCGATGCGTTCGGCCATCACCGCGCCTTCGGCAAGCAGCTTGTCATGCAGGGGAACCCGCCGGATGCCCCGCGCCGAGGTGATCTGGCGGCCCGGCCATTGCAGCCCGTAATGGAACCCGATGGATTCCTCGGCCCGTTCGGCGTTGTAGGCGCGGTTCATCTGGAACGGATGGGCGCGGGCGGCCAGCATCGCCCCCACAGCGCGGGTCGGCATGCCGTCGGTCATCCATGCCGCCATGGTCAGGCCAAAGCCGCCGCCGTTCAGGATGCCGTTCGAGTTCATCCCCGCCGCAATCCACAGCCCAGGCATTTCAGGTGCCGGGCCCAGATAGGGACGCCCATCTGGAGTAAAGCTTTCCGGGCCGTTGAAGAAGGTATGGATACCGGTCGTCTCGAGGAACGGGAACCGCGCGAAAGCGCGCTCCAGCATGGGAGAGACGTGGTCCATGTCGAAGGGCAATTCGTCAAACTCAAAGCTTGCCGGGATGCCCTCGCGGCCCCACGCCTTGCCCTGCGCCTCAAACCCGCCGATCAGAAGTTTGCCCGCGTCTTCCTTCGTATAAAGCCGTTCTTCGGCCACGATCAGGCCGGGGATGTTCCGCGACAGGCCCTCAAGCGGTTCGGTGACGATGTAGAAATGCTCGGTTGCATGCAGGGGCACCGTCACGCCGTGGGCTGCGGCGAAACGCGAGGTCCACATGCCCCCCGCCAGCAGCACCTTCTCGGTGGCGATGACGCCACGGTCGGTCTCCACGCCGCAAACCCGGCCATTGCGGGTCAGGATGCGTGTGGCCGCCGTATGTTCCAGAACCTGTGCGCCACGCGCCCGTGCGCCCTTGGCCATGGCTTGGGTCACGTCCAGCGGGTTCACCTGCCCGTTGGAGGGAACGAAGAAACCGCCAAGAACGTCGTCGATTTGCAGATGCGGATATTTCTCCAGCACCTGATCGGGGCTGAGGAGATGGCTTTCAATACCCATCCGCCCCGCGTGGTCATGGTTGCGGCGCAGCTGTTCCTGCCGCAGGTCGGACAGCGCGACATGCAGGGTGCCGTTCTGCTTGTAGCCGGTAGCCTGTCCGGTTTCGACCTCAAGTTCGGTGAACAGGCGGGTGGTATAACGCGAAAGCTCGGTCTGCCCGGCACTTTCGCGCAGCTGGCCGACAATGCCCGCCGCGTGCCATGTGGTGCCCGAGGCGATGGTCTTGCGTTCCACAAGAACCGCCGAACTCACCCCCTTTTTCGCAAGGTGGTAGAGCGTCGAAACACCGATGATTCCGCCGCCAATGACGACCACTTCGGCGCTGGTGGGGACGGATGGAAGCGGAGCGAGTTGCGTCATGCGGGTGTTCCTTGAATGGAGTCGAGATAGGCCAAGGCGCGCGTTTCGGCCTCGGCGATAAAGCGGGTGCCGCGGGCCGCAGCGCCGGACTCATCCATCCGGGAAATGACCCAGCCGACGTAAGTCATGGCACGCAACGCGCGAAACAGGGGAAGCGGGGCAAGATCAACGGGACGCACCGCAATGTATCCGGTCAGAAACGCATTGCTCGCGTGGCCGGTGGCGTCGTGCCGGTCGAGCCTGTTGGCGGTGGTGGCCAGATCGAACAGGCGATAGCCAAAGCCACCGTCGTCAAAGTCGATGAGGTAAACCGTGCTCGCATCCACCAGAACATTCTCTGGCACCGCATCGGCATGGATCAGGCCGTAGTCGGGATCGGCGCCAAGCCGGGCGAGATGCTCGGCGGCGCGGCTTTTGAAATGGGCAAAGAGTTTGGCCTGTTCGGCGGTCAGTTTCGGGTTTTCCCAGAACCGGTCCCAAAGCGGCGCGGCACCGATCAGGCCCGCGGCATCCCAGTGCGGGCGGGTGAAGCTTGCGGGCTGTTGCCAGCGGTCAGAGAGGTCATGCAAACGCGCCAAGGTCGCGCCGATCTGGCGGGCGCAAGCGGTCGGATCCACCGCCGCGTTCCACTGGCCATTGGCCATGAGGGGGGAGGCGTCGAGAAAGGTCAGCATGTCCACAAGCTGCCCCTGCACCTCGATGCAGCGCGCGCCCGCTTGGGTTGGAATAGGTTGGGGCACCGGCACCCCGGCGCGGGTCAGCTCGGCCATCCAGTCAAGTTCCGAGGTCAGCTCTGCCTGACTGCGATAGCCCATCCGATGAAGCCGCAGGACCAGCGTGCGGTCGGGGGTTTCCACCCGGAAAACCTGATTTTCCCGCGCGGCGATCAGGGTAGCGGGGCAGTCTTGCAGGCCCCATGCGGCCAAGGCCTGACGAACCAGATCAGGCATCGGGGGCCCCCAACTCGCCCAGAACTTCATCCAGAAGGCCCAGAAGGTGGTCGGCGTTGGCGATGGAAAACGGCATCGGCGGGCGGATTTTCAGGGTGTTGTAATGGATGCCCAGCCGGTTCAGCAGAACGCCTCGCCGCCGCATTTCATTGGCGACACGGGCGGTATAGGCGGTCGAGGGGGCTTTGGTGGTGCGGTCAGTCACCATCTCGGCCCCGAAAAACAGCCCATAGCCACGCACATCGCCGATCCAGTCGTATTTTTCGGCCAGTTTTTCCAAACCGGCCTTGGCATAGGCCCCAACCATCTTGGCATTGGCCTGCAAACCTTCGGTTTCGATCACATCCAGCACGGCAGAGGCTGCGGCGGCGGACACCGGATTGCCGCCAAAGGTGTTGAAATACCGAAAGGATTTGCGAAATGCCGCCATGATGTCGGGCCGCGTCACCACGGCTGCGACCGGGTGGCCATTGCCCATGGGCTTGCCCATCGTCACCACATCGGGCACGGCGCCGATGCGCTGGTGGCCCCAGAACCGCTCGCCATTGCGGCCGAAACCGGGCTGCACCTCATCGGCGATGAAGATGCCGCCTGCCGCACGAACCTCGGCCAAGGCGGGCTCCAGCCAGCCCGGCTCCAGCATCGGAAAGCCTTCGTTGAGGAAGGCAGGGCAGAGGATGATCCCGGCAAAGCCGTGCCCCGAAGCTTCCAGATCGTCGATGGCGGCGCGGACTGCTGCGGCAAAAGCCTGGGCATGGGCTTCGCCACCTTCTCCACCCAGGGGGCGATAGCTGTCGGGCGCGGGGACGTGGCGGACATGGCTGCCATCGCCGGTGGCCGGGATATTGGTGCGCGACAGTTGCGAAACGGCGGTGGTGTTGCCGTGATAGGTGTGGTCGGTCGCAATGATGCCCCGCTTGCCCGTCACCGCCTCGGCCATCCGCAGCGCGATGTCATTGGCCTCGGACCCGGTGCAGACCATGATCGCGGTTGAAAGGTCATCTTCAAAGGTGCCCGTCAGCCGTTCGACATAATCCAGCACCCCCTCGTGCAGATAGCGTGTATGGGTGTTCAGCGTGGAGGCCTGCCGACAGATCGCCTCGACCACATGGGGGTGGCAATGGCCGACATGCGGAACATTATTGTAGCAATCCAGATACTTGCGCCCCTCGGCGTCCCAGACCCAAACGCCCTCTCCGCGCACCAGATGCACCGGCTCGTCGTAAAAGGTGGACACATTCGGCCCCAAAAGACGGGCGCGGCGGGCAAGAATTTCGGCTGTGCTGGCCAAGTCGGCCTCCTGCAATGGGGGTTAGCGGGCTTTTGCCTGCCGAACATGGTTCCACGAGAAAACCACGACGGCGGTGATGGCGAGGCCAAGGAAAGCTGCGGCAATGGGGCGTGTCAGGAAAATCATCGGATCGCCCGACGAGATGCTGAGCGCCTGCTTCACCCTGCCTTCAAGCATCGGCCCAAGGACCAGCCCGACGACCATCGGAAAGGCGGGGATGCCGTTCTTCAGCATGAAGCGTCCGACCACGGCAAAGGCCAGGGTGAACAAGGCATCGGTCACGCGGAAGTTCTGCGTATAGGTTCCGATGAAGCCAAGGATCATGATCGAGGCCCCGATGACCCTGGGCGTGATCGACGAAAGTTTGACCACGTATTTCGTGAAGGTCAGAAGCAGGATCATCACAAAGATGTTCAGCAGGAACAAAGAGATGTAGAGTCCCGAGATGAAGTCCGGGTGCTCGGCGAAAAGCTGCGGCCCAGGGATGATGTTGTGGATCATGAACACGGCCAGCAGCATCGCCATCAACGGGTCGGCCGGGATGCCAAGCGACAGGAGCGGCACCAGAACGGTCGAGGTGCAGGCGTTGATCGACACTTCCGAGGCGACAAGCCCTTCGGGTGAGCCCTTTCCGAACTCTTCGGGCTTCTTCGAAAAGCGCCGCGCCAGAGAATATGAAAGGAACTGCGCGCCGAATTCGCCCACGCCCGGCAGAAGGCCCATCACCAGGCCGATCAAACTGGACCGGATGACAGTTGCGCGATACCTGAAGACTTCGAGAAGGCCGGTGAAGCGCCCGATACTGCTGAGGTCTTGCGGAACCTTCGGGGGAGATTTCGTCTCAAGCAGGATGAAGGCCTGGCTGATCGCAAACAGGCCGATCACCATGGGAACCATCGGAATGCCGCCAGTCAGCCAGCTTTGGTCGAAGGTGTAGCGCAGCGTGTGGTGCGGGCTTTCGAACCCGACTGTGCCAAGGAAGGCACCGATGGCAAAGGTCAGGATCGCGCCCTGAATGTTCTGGTGATGTGCGAGGATGACCGAAATGGTGGCCAGCAGCATCACCATGGCGAATTCGGGCGGCCCGAACTTTTCGGCCACTTTCGCCATGACCGGGGCAAGGAACACAAGGGCGAGGACCGAAAGGATACCACCCACAAAGGACGAGGAATAAGCCAGCGAGAGGGCCCGCATCGGCTGGCCTTTCTGGCCCAACGGATAACCGTCGTAGGTGGTCAGCACATTTACAGGAGTGCCCGGCACCCTGATCAGAATGGCGGGAATGGCGCCGCCATACCATGCGCCGCCGTAGCAGCCGAGCAGCAGGATGATGCCGGGCAAGGGCTCCATTGTCAGTGAAAACGGCAGCGCGATGGCCATGGCCCCGGCGGGTTCCATGCCGGGAACTGCGCCGACCAGGATGCCAGCCATGGCACCGATCAGCAGCGCGGCAATCACCTGCCACTGGGCGATTTCCTGAAATCCGAGCAGGACGGAGTCGATCACAGATATTCTCCCAAAGCGTTGCCGACCCAGTCGGGGAAAAGTTGCATCAAGGGCGGCAGCGGGAACCAGATTCCAAGGCCGACGCGGAACGCCAACACGATGGCGGTGACGACGCCCAGGCCAATCCCCACCCACCGCCAGCCGCGCAGACCGAAAACGTAGAGAAGCGCTTGCATGAAGATCGCCGAGGCTATGGTGAAGCCCAGAACCGACACGCCACCGATGAACAGAAGGAACCCGCAGGCATAGATCATGGCGCGGCCCATGCCTTCGAAAGCGAGGTTCGCCCTTTGCCAGAAGCCCGGCTTCCTTCGGTCCGCAAGGAAAGTCCGCAGCGGGCCAAATCCGCCGATCAGCCCGGCTGTCAGGGTAATCAGGGGCCAGGACCAGGGTTCCTGCACCCAGCCCAGATCACGCTTGCCAGCACTGGTCGCCAAGGGCAGAAGGATCAGCGCGACAAGCGCGATGCCCCACAGCAATGACGAAGCAAGCAGGCTCGCTTCCGGGATGATCTCGTCCTCGAAGGCTTCGGCGTCCGCATCGGCAATCGTGGCGACATGGTCGATGTGATCGGGCATTTGCAGGTCTCCAGGCAACAAGAAGCTGGCACGGCCCTGACGGGCCGAACGCTTTCATTCACCCCGCCGAGGCCGGGTTACTTCTTCATCTTTGCGAAGAGTTCTTTCACAGCCTCATAATCAGCGTCGATCCTGGCCTGCGCCTCGGCACCCGTTTGCCAGTAGATCTCGGCGCCGGTGGTTTCGGCAATCTGCTTGGCCCGGTCCGACTGCATCGCGCGCTCGATAATCCCGGTGAGCTTGTCTTTCACCTCTTGCGGGGTGTTTTTCGGCACGAAGATCCCGGACCAGAGCGTGAAGGTCGGACCGCTGATCTGGTCGCGCAGAAGCGGACCCGGGAAGACCGACAGCGGTTTCTCCGTATAGGCGGCGACCACTTTGACATCGTCCTTGCAGGCAAGCACCAGCGCGACGGTGGTATTGATCACATCTGCATCGCCGTTGCTCAGCGTGGTGCAGTCCGTAACATCATATCCGGTCTCGGTGCTGAACTCGAACCCCAGCTGGCGCGCCGCTTCGAAAGTCTGTTGCGCCGGAATCGTCTCGAAACCGAAATGGCCGAAGCTGACCGGGTTGCTCTTGGCGTATTCCGCAAGCTCGGCAAGGTTGTTGTAGGGCGCATCCTTGCGTGCGGCCAGCACGAACGGGAAGTTCATGTTCAGCCCGATGACTTCCATGTCCTCCTTCGCATAGGGCGCGATCCCGAGGATCAGATAGCTGGTCGGAATGTCGATCAGGAAGCTTCCGATCGTGTAGCCATCGGCGGGCGACGACAGGACCGATGCCGCACCTTCAAGCCCGAACCCGCCCGGACGGTTGATGACCTTTGCCGGAACGCCGGTCTCCTTGGTGAATTCCTCCGCGATGACCCGCAGCAGTTGGTCATCGACGTCGCCCGGCGGCCAGGGCTCGACGATCGACACCGGGCGTTCCGGATACTCTGCCAAGGTCATGCCCGCACCACTCACCGATGCCAGCATGGCAATTGCCGTTCCGACGATCTTTTTCATTGCTTCCTCCGAGTTGTTTCATTATTATCAACTTCATTGACTTTATTGTTACGCGCGGATTATGCTCTGTCAAGAAATCATTCCGACGTGAGGAACCTCATGGACCAATCTCCATCCAAGCGCGTGCAGTCGATGAAGACGATCGACAAGGCCATGAGTTTGTTGAATCTTTTCACGACCGAAACGCCCGAGTTCCGACTTGTGGACATCGCGCGCACCTCAGGGATGGACAAGGTCACCGTCATGCGGGTGTTGAACTCTCTGGTCGCGGGGGGGCTTCTGGAGCAACATCCCGAGACCCGGAAGTATCGTCTGGGGACAGCGATTCTGCGGCTGGCACGCATTCGGGAAACCTCTTTCCCGATGATCTCGACCTTGCAACCGATCGTGGATCGCCTGTCCGAAGAGACGGGCGAGTCAGGCCACGCCTCGCTGGCGTCCGACGCTGGGCTGACGACGATTGCGCTTTGCGAACCGAACCGATCAACCCGCGTCTGGATCGACCCGACGCAAGTCCTGCCGTTCCACGCCACGGCCTCCGGGATCGTCTATCTGGCGCATTTGCCGAAGTCCGAAGCCGACGCCCTTCTGACCCGCACCTCGGACAAGCGCTACACTGCCGAAACCGCGACGCGGGATCAGTTGCAACACCGGATGGAAGAGGCGCGGCGGCGCGGCTACGCAGAATCTATCGGCGGGTTCGAAGTGGACACGGCCGGCTTTGCGGCACCTGTGTTCGACTGGCACGGCAAGGTGGTTGCCACTATGGGCCTAGCCTGCGTCAGAAGCCGCCTTGACACGGCAAACCATGATCGGCTGATCTGTGCGGTTGTTCACGCGGCAAACGCTGCAACGCGCGCCTTTGGTGGGAAAATTCCAGACACATTGAACGTCGCCGGGTTTAGTGGCGGGCAAAACCCCCGGAGCATTGCCGATTGTGGGTCCGACACAATAGCCAAAGGCGACTAAGCCCTGTTCATCTGCGTTCTGTGGGGGGCGGGGATGGCTGGAAAGGCCAAGGGTGTTAAGGCCGGGGTCAACCCGGCCGGCCCGTGTAAATCGCTGCGTAAGGTCGAATGGGAACCCCTGAAAACAACCCCGCTGCCGCCTCGGCACCATCCGGCAAGCAGACGCAGAAGGGGCCTTCTATGCAAACATGAACTTATTCAATATGGTCGCATAGCCAGTGAGCAAACTACCCTCCAGATCAACCATAGCGGCACGACAAAATCTGCATTTGCATCGCACCCATGAACCGCTTCCACGCCTTTGACGCCGCCGAGATCAAGCGCGCGGGATGACGTGGCGGGGGAGGGGCGAACGCCACCCCGTGCCGGGCTTCTGCAAAAACGCCTTTCTCATATCAAGATTCGCAAGGATGATGCGGCGTGTCCTTTGGGCCATGCATACAGCGTGATACGCTCCGGCCATAAAGGCACCCGATGGTTTGCCTCGCATCGGTGTGTCACGGATCTACCGGGATCATAGTCGCCTGCATAAGCGCAATGCAGGTTTCGCGTCCGTCGCGGAGCGCGACCACCTCGGCGCGACAAATCGTCAGACGACGGCCCGCCTTCGCCACCTCACCGCGGGCGATCAGGCGGTCGCCGATGCAGGGGGACATCAGGTTGATCTTGGCTTCCACCGTCATCACCTCGCGGCCCTCGGGCATGAGGGTCAGCGCGGCATAGCCCGCAGCGGTATCCGCCAAGGCGAAGGTCAGGCCCGCATGGCCCGCGCCGTGCTGCTGACGAACGCCTTCGCCAATTGGCGCCTCCAGCACCACCCTTCCGGGGGCGACCTCGGCCACGGTCGCGCCGAAGGTCTTCATCAGGCTTTGCGCGGCAAAGCTGTCACGAATCCGCTGTTCCATCTGTTCCTCCCTTGCGTGTCAGGCCAGCCCCGCCGCCGCCATCAGCCGCGCGGCGGCCGCCTCCGCCAGCCTTTCGCGCCCTTCACCCTGAACGGGGATGCGGCCCGGCTCAAGGAACAGCGGCGCGGCCAGAGGTGTGACGCTGCGTAACCGGCGCAGGTCGATCCGGCCCTGCACGCGGGAAAGCCGGTCCTCGATCCGGCCGAAATCGACCAGACCCCGCATAGCCTCATCCCGTGTGATCTGTAACATCAGGTGATCGGGGTCGAAGCGGCGCAGCGTGTCGTAAAGGATATCCGACGAAAACGTCGCCTGTCGCCCCGATTTGCGCCGCCCCTGATGCTGCCGCTCGATCAGCCCGGCGATGATGGCCGAGGCGCGGAAAGTGCGCTTCATCACCGCATTCCCGGCGAGCCACCCCTCCAGCCCGTCCCGCAGCGCCGCAATGTCGAACAGCGGCGCCACCTCCAGCACCGGCTCCAGCCCCCAGATCAGGGTCGCGTAATCGGTGCAGACGAAGCCCAGCGGCGCGAGGCCGGTTTCCTCCATCCGCTTGGTCAGCAGGATGCCCAGCGTCGCCTGCGCGTTGCGCCCGGCGAAGCCATAGACACACAGATGCTCGCGCCCCTCATGCGGGAAACTTTCGCACAGCAGGCTGTCGGGGCTGGGCATGGCTGAAACCTCGCGCTGCATTGTCAGCCATTCGGCGGTATGGGCGGGCAGGTCGGGCCATGCGGGCTGTTGGAGCAGGCGCAGGATGCGGTCGGTCAGTCGGGTGGAGGTGGCAAATTTGGTGCCATTGAATACTGCGACCTTCGGATCCCGGCCGGGGCTGCGCGATACCTCTACCGTCAGCTCGTTCAACCCCTCGTAGCGCACGATCTCGCCGCCGATCAGGAAGGTATCGCCCGGAGTAAGGCTGGCGGCGAACCCTTCCTCCACCTCGCCAAGCGGTTGTGCGCGGCCGCGCAGGCGAACCTTCAAGACCTCGGTATCAATGATGGTGCCAAGGTTTTGCCGGATCACCGCCGCCGCGCGCGGATCGCGCAACTGCCACAGTCCGCCCCGCAGCATCAGCCGTTGCCAGCGGTCATAGGCGCGCAGCGCATAGCCGCCCGTTGCACAGAAATCCAGACAGGCATCGAAATCGACGCGGGTCAGCGCCGCATAGGGCCCGGCGGTGATGACCTCGGCATAAAGCGCATCGGCGGCGAAGGGCCCGACGCAGGCGGTGGCGAGGATATGCTGACACAACACGTCGCGCGGGCCGGGGCCGCGCGGCTCGCCATCCAGATCGCGGGCGCGCACCGCCTCCAGCGCGGCCTGACATTCCACCACTTCCCAGCGGTTCGCGGGCACCAGCAACGCCTTCGACGGCGCGTTGTAGCGGTGGTTCGCCCTCCCGATGCGCTGTACCAACCGCTTGACGTTCTTCGGCGCGCCGACCTGTATCACAAGATCCACGTCGCCCCAGTCGATCCCCAGATCCAGCGTGCCGGTGCAGACCACCGCCCGCAACTGCCCGGCGACCATCGCCGCCTCGACTTTCTCGCGGCTTTCGCGGGCAAGGCTGCCGTGATGGATGGCGATGGGCAGGCTTTCGTCATTCTCCAGCCACAGGTGATGGAAAAAGATCTCGGCCTGCGCGCGGGTGTTGTGGAAGATCAGCGTGGTGCGGTGGCGCTTCACCTGTTCCAGCATCGCCGGAATGGCATGCCGTCCGCCACCGCCTGCCCAGGGGGGCGGGGCGCCGGTGTCCAGCATGGCGATATCCGGCTCCGGCCCGGGATCGGCTTCCAGCACCTGAGCCCCGGCGCCCAGAAACCGCGCCAGCGCGGCGGGGTCTTCCACCGTGGCCGACAGCCCCACACGTCGCAGCCCCGGCGCGAGGCTCTCCAGCCGCGCCAGCGCCAGCATTAGCTGGTCGCCCCGCTTGCTTTCGGCCAGGGCGTGAATCTCATCCACAACCACCCGCCGCAATCCGGCAAAGATGCGCGGCGCATCCTCATAACTCAACAGCAGCGCAAGACTTTCCGGCGTGGTCAGCAGGATATGCGGCGGATCGGCGCGCTGGCGGCGGCGCTGGGTGTAGGTCGTGTCACCCGTTCGGTCCTCGATACGAATGGGAAGCCCCGCGCCTTCGACCGGGCGCCGCAAGTTGCGGCGGATGTCGGCGGCCAAGGCCTTGAGCGGAGAAATGTAGAGCGTGTGCAAGCCTGCGCGCGGATCGGCCGCGATTTCTGCCAGTGATGGCAGGAATCCGGCAAGTGTCTTGCCGCCGCCGGTCGGCGCGATCAGCAGGGTTGACCTGTCTTGCGCACGTTCCAGCATCGCCATCTGATGCGGGTGCAACTGCCAGCCTTGCATGGCGAACCAGTCGGAGAGGGCGGGGGGCAGGATGCTCATGCCGTCAAAATAGCCGTTCGCCGCCCTGCGACCAGTCATCCTTTTGCTTCTTGCCGGAAATACTCCGGGGGTCCGGGGGCTGGCCCCCGGTTCGGGCGGTCGCGCCAAGTCTGACCTGCGGACCGGGGCGTTGCCCCGGACCCCGGAGTATTTTCACAAGAAGCAAGGCAGGAGTCTTGCGCGAACGCCGGTGCGGGCCTAGGGATTTCCCATGAAGATCCTGTTTCTTGGCGATGTGATGGGGCGCGCGGGGCGTGCGGCGATCGTGGAGCGGTTGCCGGGCCTGCGTGCCGAATGGGGGCTCGATTTCGTCGTGGTGAACGGCGAGAATGCCTCGTCCGGCATGGGGCTGACGGCCGAGCATGCGAAAGCTCTGCTTGCGGCGGGGGCGGATTGCCTGACGCTGGGCGATCATGCCTTTGACCAGAAGGATATGCTGTCCTTCATCGAGCAGGAAAACCGCATCTTGCGGCCAATCAATTTCGCCAAACTGGCGCCGGGCAAAGGCGCGCGGCTGTTTTCGGATGCGCGCGGGCGCAAGGTGCTGGTGGCGCAGGTTCTGGGTCAGGTCTTCATGAAGCGGCCCTTCGATGATCCGTTCTCGGCCATCGACACCGTGCTGAAGGCGCATCCCTTGGGCGGTCTGGCGCAGGCGATCATTGTCGATGTGCATTGTGAGGCGACCAGCGAGAAGATGGCCATGGGCCATTGGTGCGACGGGCGGGCGAGCCTTGTTGTCGGCACCCATACCCATGTGCCGACGGGTGATGCGCAGATCCTGAGTGGCGGCACCGCCTATCTGACCGATGCGGGTATGTGCGGCGACTACAATTCCGTCATCGGGATGGAGAAGTTGGAGCCGATGCGGCGCTTCGTGACCGGCATGCCGAAGGAAAGATTCAGCCCGGCGAATGGTCCGGCCACGCTGTCGGGTGTGCTGGTGGAGACCGATGATCGCAGCGGCAAGGCCCTTTCTGTGCGCATGATCCGCATCGGCGGCCGTTTGCAGGAAGCCCGGCCCTGACCCGGCGCGCGGCACCGGACGGGGTTTTGGTGCGGCAACAGAGGACAGGTTTTTTTCCTTTTTCCCTGTCCTGAGTGGTCTGGGTGCAACTTTCCTTTGCCAGACGGGGAATAATTATCTACCAAGTCGGTCGAGTATAGCGGAGACATCCATGTTCGGCATCGAACTTGCGCAGGACACTCAGGCTTTCGTTTCCATCGGCATTCTGCTGGTGATGTTTGTCCTCTTTGTAAAAGAAGTCTTTCCGGTCGAGGTGACGGCGATTGCCGGCGCTGCGGCAATGATCTTTCTGGGCATCCTGCCCTACAAGGAGGCGTTGGGCGTTCTGTCGAACAATGCCCCGTGGACCATCGCGCTGATGTTCATGGTCATGGGCGGGCTGGTGCGCACCGGATCGGTTGAAATGGTGATCGGTTTCGCAGAAGCGCATGTGGGCAGCCGGCCAAAGATTACCATCGTGGTTCTTTACGGGTTCATCGCGGTGGCCTCGGCCTTCATGAACAATACGCCGCTGGTGGCGGTGATGATCCCCGTTGTCATCCAGATTGCCGGGCGCATCGGCTCATCTCCGTCCAAGATGTTGATTCCGCTGAGCCATATGACGGTGATGGGGGGGATGATCTCGCTCATCGGCACCTCGACCAACCTTCTGGTCGATGGTGTGGTGCATGGCGCGGGCATGTCGCATTTCGGGCTGTTCGAGATTGCGCCGCTGGGTATTGCGGTGGTGATCGTGGGGGGGCTGTATCAGGCCCTGTTCGCGCGCCGCCTCTTGCCGGACCGGCAGTCGATGGCCTCGATGCTGGGCGAGCGCAAGCGTATGAAATACTTTACCGAAGTGGCGATTCCCGAAGATTCGGTGCTGATCGGGACGCCTGTTCTGGAGGTGCAGCAGTTCAAGCGGGCCGGGGTTCGGGTGATCGACGTGCTGCGCGGGGATCTGTCGCTGCGCCGCGATCTTGCCGCGGCGGTGCTGGAATCGGGGGACCGGGTGGTGCTGCGCACCGAGATGTCCGAACTGCTGGACATGCAGAATCGCACCGACATGCGGATCGTTGACAAGCTGTCCTCGGTTCAGACCGAGACGGTGGAGGTGCTGATCACGCCGGGCTGCCGGATGATCGGTCGCTCACTGGGTGAGATGCGGCTCCGGCGGCGCTATGGCGTTTATGTGTTGGCGGCGCATCGCAAGAGCCAGAATATTGGCCGTCAGCTGGACGAACTGGTCGTGCAGGTGGGGGATACGCTGCTGCTGGAAGGTAGCGCCGAGGACATCAAGCGGCTGGCCGATGACATGGACATGGTCGATGTGTCGAAACCCAAGCAGCGCGCCTATCGCCGGGGCAAGGCGCCCATCGCCATCGGGGCACTGGCGGCTGTGGTTATCCTGTCGGCGCTGGATTTCGCGCCGATCTATGTGCTGGGCCTGTTTGCCGTGACGATCATCCTCGTGACCCGCTGTGTGGACAGCGACGAGGCGCTGGGTTTTGTCGATGGCCGTCTGCTGGCGATGATCTTTGCCATGATCGCGGTGGGGCAGGGGCTGGAGGAATCCGGTGCGGTTGCGCTCATCGTGACACATGTTGAACCGTTCATGCGCGACCTGCCGCCTTTCGCCATGATCATGGTGGTCTATCTGCTGGGCGTGGTGCTGACAGAGTTTCTGTCGAACAACGCGGTGGCGGTGCTTTACACGCCCATCGCCATCGAGCTGGCGCGGCAACTGGGCGCCGATCCGCGGCCCTTTGCGGTGGCGGTGATGTTCTCGGCCACGCTCGCCTTCGCCACGCCCATCGGCTACCAGACCAACATGATGGTCTATGGCCCCGGCGGTTACAAGTTCACCGATTTTACCCGGATCGGCGTGCCGCTGAACATCATCACATGGCTGCTGTGTTCTGCGCTGATCCCGCTGATCTGGCCGCTGTTCCCCTGATCCGCACTGCGGGGCGGGGGGTTGCCGCAGTCCCCCGCTGTGGTGTAGAGGGGCGCATCATACATACGGGACCGGGAGAAGAGGCCATGGCAGGCCATTCGAAATGGGCGAACATCCAGCATCGCAAGGGCAAGCAGGACAAGCTTCGCTCGAAGATGTTTTCGAAACTGGCGAAGGAAATCACCGTCGCCGCCAAGATGGGCGACCCCGATCCTGACAAGAACCCGCGCCTGCGTCTGGCGGTAAAGGCGGCCAAGGCCGTGTCGATGCCGAAGGACGTGATTGAACGCGCGATCAAGAAGTCGATCGGCGGCGATGCCGAAAGCTATACCGAGATCCGGTATGAGGGCTATGGCGTCAACGGGATTGCGATCATCGTCGAGGCGATGACCGACAACCTGAACCGCACCGCCTCGAACGTGCGCAGCTACTTCACCAAATGCGGCGGCAATCTGGGTCAGACCGGCTCGGTCTCGCACAGCTTTGACCGCGTGGGCGAGATTTCCTATCCCGCTTCGGCCGGATCGGCCGATGATGTGATGATGGCGGCGCTGGACGCCGGGGCCGACGATGTGGAATCGGATGACGAGGGCCACTGGATCTATTGCTCGGTCGAGAGCCTGTCCGAAGTGTCGGATGCGCTGGAAAAGGCGCTGGGGGAATCGACCGAGTCGAAGCTGATCTGGAAGCCGCAGTCGCTGACCGAGGTGGATCTGGATACCGCGCAAAAGCTGATGCGGCTGATCGACCTGCTGGAAGAGGATGACGACGTGCAGACCGTCACCCACAATTTCGATGTCCCCGAGGATGTGGCGGCGCAACTGGCCTGAGCCAGTTTGTGGAAACAGAGGGCCCTCGCAGTGATGCGGGGGCCTTTTTCTTATGGCGCGCCGGATGGTGGGGCTGGGATTTGAGTATTTTTGCAAGAAGCAATTGGGTCAGGCTGTGATCAGCGCCTGACGGGCTGCCTGTTGCAGCGCGCGGCTGAGCGGGGCAAGCGCAGGTGCGGTGCGGCGGGCGAACTGCCAGTGCAGCGGGGTATCGAGCGGCGTGTCTGGGATCAGCTCCCGCAGGCGGCCCGTGGCCAGATGCGGCGCGGCTTGCAGAAGCGGCAGCATCCCCCAGCCAAGGCCCTCCAGCGCGCCATCGACAAAACCCTGCGACGAGGCGATGCGATGTGTGGGAAAGGCAATTTCGCTGCCAAGATTCTGCCGCAGCCAAAGGGATTGCAGGCGGTCCTTGTCGGAAAATGTCATGCCGGGGGCACGCGTCATGGCGGGCCGTGTCGGGCCATCGGGCAGGTGGCGCGCGATGTAACCGGGGCTGGCAGCGGCGATGTAACGCAGGATGCCAAGCGGCAGCGTGTCACAGCCCTGAAGCGGGCCGGGGTGCGAGGTGATGGCGCCCGCCACCTCACCCGTGCGCAGCCAGTCCTGGCTGACGTCCTGATCGTCGATCACGATGTCGAACAGCATTCCTTCAACCGCGGCCAGCGCCGGGATAACCCAAGTGGCGAGGCTGTCGGCATTGACCGCGATCCGCAACGCTGCGGGTTGCGGGTCCGGCAGGGGCAGGGCGGCCTCCAGCAGCATTACTTCATCGAAATGACGGATCAGACGCAGGCCGGTTTCAGTGGCGGTGCAGGGCTGGCCCCGGCGGATCAACAGGCTGCCGATGCGATCCTCCAGCGCTTTGACCCGTTGCGAAACGGCAGAGGGTGTGATGCCCAACTGCGCAGCCGCCAGATCAAAGGCGCCGCGCCGGTGAACGGCGGCAAGGGCTGCGAGATTGGGATAGTCGAGCATTAGTAAAACTTCATCAAGTGCAGAAAGATTAACTGGATTGCGCCCATGCTGCACCGTTAAGTCAAGCCGGAAACGGAGGATCATATGGCAGGCGAAACCGATCTGGGGCGGCTTCTTGCGGGAATGGCGCCGAGGCTGGAAGGGCAGGACTGGGGATATGCGGTGGCAACAGGGCCATTGCCCGAGGGGCTGGACTGGTTTGCGCTTGTGCGTGAGACCGAGGGGCTGACCGTCATTGCCCCCATAGCGGCCTTGCGGAGAGCGGGTCTGGCGGCGGAAGGTCCGATGGCGCGCATCACCCTGACCGTGCATTCGGCGCTGGAAGCGGTGGGGTTGACGGCGGCGGTGTCGGGGGCGCTGGCCAAGGCCGGGATCAGCGCCAATATGGTGGCGGGGTTTCATCACGACCACATCTTTCTGCCCGCGCAGGATGCCGAAAGGGCGATGGCGGTGCTGCGGGGGCTAAGCCATGCTTGAGGCGGCGATTGCGGGCTATCTGGTCTCGCTGAGCCTGATCGCGGCCATCGGGGCGCAGAATGCCTTCGTGCTGCGGCAGGGGCTGAGGCGCGAGCATGTGGGCGTGGTGGTGGCGATCTGTGCCGCCTCGGATGCGCTGCTGATCTCGGGCGGGGTTGCGGGGTTCGGAGCTATCGCGGCGGCGTTGCCGTGGTTTGCCGCGGCGATGCGCTGGCTGGGGGTTGGGTTCCTGCTGGTCTATGGCGCCTTGCGGTTCCGCGCGGCGCTGAAGGGAGGCGAGGCACTGGTGCCGAAGGGAAGCGAGCCGGTGCCGCTACGCCGGGTTGTCACCATGTGCCTGATGTTCACCTGGGCCAATCCGCATGTCTATCTGGACACGCTGGTCTTCATCGGCTCGGTCTCGGCGCAATATGCGCCGCACGGGCTGGCGTTCGGGATTGCGGCGGCGGCTGCCTCGCTGAGCTTCTTTGCCGCGCTTGGCTATGGCGCGCGCCTGCTGGCGCCGGTCTTTGCCCGGCCTGCTGCCTGGGTGGTGCTGGAAGCGGCGGTGGGCAGCATCATGTGGGCGTTGGCGGCGGTGTTGGCGCTGGGCTGAGTGTCGGGGGGGATTGTAGCGGTGACAAAGCCGCCCTTGCGGTGGCCTGTGGCTTGCGCTTGGGTCGGCGTATGGAACAGACGCGCGAAATGAAGCCTGTGCAGGGCCTGGTGTGGATGCTGGCCTCGGGGTTCAGCTTCGTAGGCGTCACCGGGCTGGTGCGCTGGCTGGGCACTGATCTGCCTGCGGCACAGGGCGCCTTCCTGCGCTTTGCCTTCGGGGTGATGTTCCTGCTGCCGACGCTTGGACCAGTGCTGCGGGGCGGCTTTGCCCCCGGCGCGATGCGGCTGTTCGCGCTGCGCGGAGCGGTGCATACGGTGGCTGTGATCTGCTGGTTCTATGCCATGGCGCGGCTGCCGGTGGCCGAGGTGACAGCGATCGGCTATCTGAATCCCGTTCTGGTCACCGTGGGGGCGGCGGTTTTTCTCGGCGAGAAACTGGCGATGCGCCGTATCCTTGCGGTCTGCGTGGCCATCCTTGGAGCGCTGGTCATCCTGCGTCCGGGTGTGCGCGAGGTGACGGATGGCCATCTGGCACAGGTCGCTGCGGCCTTTGGCTTTGCCGGGTCGTATCTGGTGGCCAAAAGGCTGAGCGGGATGGCCTCTGCCGGGGCGGTGGTGGCGATGATGAGCCTGATGGTCACGCTGGGCCTTGCGCCCTTCGCACTGGCGGTCTGGGTGCCGGTGACGCCTGCGCAACTTGCGGCTTTGGCGGGGGTAGCGGCCTTTGCCACCTCAGGACATTACTGCATGACGCGGGCTTTCGCAGTGGCGCCGCTGACGGTGACGCAGCCGGTAACCTTTCTGCAACTTCTGTGGGCGACGCTGCTGGGCATGATCGTGTTTCACGAAACGGTGGATGTATGGGTGCTTGCGGGGGGCGGGGTGATCATCGCTGCCGTCAGTTATATCACATGGCGCGAGGCGGTGCTGAACCGCCGGGGCATTACGCCGCCTGTTCTTGCCACGAAAAGCTGACCCTGTGGTGGTGCGGGCTTTGACAGTGCCGCCCCCTGCGGGTTAGACCGGAACCAGTCGCCGCAGGGCGGCGAAACCGGCCGGCGAGGGCCGCAAGAACAGGCGGGCAGATGAAGATTGCGATGATTGGAACGGGCTATGTCGGGCTGGTCTCCGGCGTATGTTTCTCGGATTTCGGACATGACGTGGTGTGCGTGGACAAGGACCCTGCCAAGGTTCAGAAGTTGCTGGCGGGTGAGGTGCCGATCTTCGAGCCGGGTCTGGATCAGCTCATGGCCAAGAATGTCGCGGCGGGGCGGCTGTCCTTCACGCTGGATCTGGCGCAGGCCGTGGCCGGGGCCGATGCGGTGTTCATCGCCGTGGGCACACCCACACGGCGCGGCGACGGCCATGCCGATCTGCGCTATGTGATGGCCGCGGCAGAGGAAATCGGCGCCGCGATGGACGGCTATACCGTGATCGTCACCAAATCCACCGTGCCGGTGGGCACCAACCGCAAGGTGGCCGAGGCGGTCGCGAAAACCGCGGGCGGCAAGGAATTCGACGTGGCCTCGAACCCCGAATTCCTGCGCGAGGGCGCTGCCATCGACGATTTCATGCGCCCCGACCGCGTGGTCGTGGGGGTAGAGACTGAACGCGCCCGCAAGGTGATGCAGGAAATCTATCGCCCGCTGTCTCTGCGCGATTTCCCGGTGGTCTATACCAATCTTGAATCCGCCGAGATGATCAAATACGCGGCCAATGCCTTTCTGGCGACCAAGATCACATTCATCAACGAAATCGCGGCACTGTGCGAGAGGGTCGGCGCGGATGTGAAGGCGGTCAGCAAGGGTATCGGCATGGATGGCCGGATCGGGGCCAAGTTCCTGCATGCCGGTCCCGGTTATGGCGGATCGTGTTTTCCAAAGGATACCAAGGCTTTGGCGCGGATCGGGCAGGATCATGCCGTGCCCATGCAGATTACCGAGACGGTCATCAAGGTGAACGAGGAAATCAAGCGCCGGATGATCGAGAAGATCGAGGATCTGTGCGATGGCCAGTTGCGCGACAAGACCATCGCGGTGCTGGGTGTAACTTTCAAACCCAATACCGATGACATGCGCGATGCGCCGTCATTGACTATCGTGCCCGCGCTTGTGGGGGCAGGCGCGCGGGTGCGTGTCGTGGACCCCGAAGGGCGGCGGGAAGGCGAGGCGCTGCTGCCCGGTGTCAAATGGGTCGAAAGCCCCTATGGCGCGGCGCAGGGGGCCGATCTGATCGTGCTTCTGACCGAATGGAACGAGTTCCGCGCGCTGGACATGGGCAAGCTGGCCCGCAAGATGGAGCGCCCGCGCCTCTGTGATCTGCGCAATGTCTATGACCGTGACGAGGTTCTGGCCGCCGGGTTTGAAACCTATGTCGGGGTGGGGCGCTGATCGCGCCCGCCCAATTCCTTTCATTTGAATTAACTCCGGCCCAACCGCCTCGCTAATGCCGCGGGGCTGCCCGGCCCTGCCATGCTTCATTAAGCCCCGGCTCAGCACCTTGCCCGCATCCTGACCGTGGGTGTGACATGTGGTGTGTGGGGAAGAGGTGCTGGGGTTCAGGGTCATCGGCTCGTTCCGGGCCGCAGCCTCGCAGATGATTGCGGGGATTACCGATATTTGCGCGCGCGTCGTGGATGGCGCCGTGCATGTCTATACGACAACCCGTGCAGGAGGGGGCATCCTTGCGCTGGAACTGACAAGCAATGGTGCCGGGCTTCGGCTGATCGATCAGCAGGAATTGCCGACCGGCACATGGATGTCTGCGCCGCCCAAGCTGTCGCAGGTCGATCTGGATGGCGGGCCTATCCTTGTCTGGACCGGGGGCTGGGGCACAAGGCCGGGGGCCTACTGGCTGGGCGAGGCGGGCGGCATCGACCGCTGGCTTGGCCTGAAGGACGGGCCGGACGGAATACAGACGGCGCAAGCTTTCTTTGCCCGTCAGGGGCAGACTTTCGCCGCCATTGCCGGGCAGAGCAGCGGGCAGTTGCAGCTTTGGGCCGTGGATGGTGCGGGTCGCATGGTGCTGCGCCATGCCGTGTCGCTTGCGGGCGCGGAACAGGCGGTCGAGGTCGCGGCGCTGGAGGTGATGCGCAGCGGGGCCAGAACCTTTCTCGTATCGCTTTCGAACCTGTCGGACGGTGTGACGGTCTGGCAGGTCACGGCGTCAGGCACTTTGAAGGCCACCAGCACCATCGGTGCCTCGGCCGGAATGGGCATTTCCACACCTTCCGCGCTGGCATTGGCCGAGGCGGGCGGCAAGCAATGGCTGTTCGTCGCCGGGGCGGGGTCGTCGTCGCTGTCGGTCATCCGGGTCGATGACAAGGGGGTCGCGGCACTGACCGATCATGTCATCGACACGCTGGAGACCCGCTTTCAATCCGTTCAGGCCATTGCAACGGCGGTGGTGCGGGACCGGGTATTCCTGTTCGCAGGCGGCGCGGATGAGGGGCTTTCGGCCTTTGTGCTGCTGCCTGACGGGCGGTTGGTCCATGCCGGAAACCTGCTGAAGGACGACAGCCTCGCGCTGGATAACATCACGGCAATCGAGGCGATGGTGGTCGGCGGCAGGATCGAACTGGTGGTGGCGGGCGAGGGCAGCGGCCTGCACCGGATCAGCGTTGATCCCGGCAAGCTGGCCCCGGAACTGCGCGGCTCGGGTCAGGGTAAGGTGCTGGAGGGCGGCACGGCCAACGACCTGATCGCCGGGATGGGCGGGGATGACACCCTGTCAGGTGGGGCGGGCGACGACATTCTTTTTGATGGTGGCGGCGCGGACGAGATGCGCGGTGGCGCCGGTGCCGATGTCTTTGTGCTGGCCGCCGATGGAGAAACCGACATCATCCGCGATTTCACTCCCGGCGAGGACCGTCTGGATCTTTCCGGATGGGGCCGTATCTATTCAGTCGAGGTGCTGCCGATGAAAGAGCGGGCGGGCTGTGTCGTCATCCGCTGGGGCGACGAGGCACTTTATGTCTACAGCGCCGACGGGCGCAGTATCGACCCGGCGATCTTTTCCTCGTCGGATTTCTTCGGGCTCTGGCATGTGGTGGCGCCGACCGTGGTGGCCGGGCAACGCCTGTCCGGCGCGGGTCGGTCCGAAACGCTGACCGGGGGCGCGGGGGATGACACGCTGGAAGGCTCGGCCGGTGGTGATCTGCTGATCGGTGGCGGTGGGCGTGATCTGGTCGATTACGGAGGGATGGCGGCTGCGGTTCTGGCCGATCTGAGCCGGGGCGGCGGTGGCGCGGCACAGGGCGACCGCTATGACGGGATCGAACATCTGGCGGGCAGCCGTTTTGACGATACCCTGCGCGGCGATGATCGGGCGAACCGGCTGGATGGTGGCGATGGCAATGACCTGCTCGCCGGTGCGGGGGGCGATGACCTGCTGGAAGGCGGCGCTGGCGCTGATACGCTGGATGGCGGTGCCGGGGCTGACACGCTGTCAGGTGGCAGCGGGCGCGACCGGGCCAGCTATGCCACCGCACGGCAGGGGATTGTAGTCAATCTGGCCGTGGCCGGGCAGAACGCGGGCGGGGCGGCGGGCGATGTGCTGCGCGGGATCGAGGAGGTCGAGGGCAGCCGCCACGCCGATAACGTCACCGGCGACGTTTCGGGCAACGCGCTATATGGCGGAGGTGGCGCCGATCTGCTGGACGGCGCCGATGGCAACGACCGGCTGGAGGGTGGCGCGGGGGCCGATACGCTGGTGGGCGATGACGGCGACGACTGGCTGATCGGTGGCAAGGGGGCGGATTGGGCCTGGTATGCGGGTCGTGCCGAGGTGCGGGTCGATCTGGCCCTGACCGGCTGGCAGAACACCGGCGGGCGCGGCCGAGATTGGCTGGAGGGGATCGAGAACCTGCGCGGCGGCTGGCGCGATGACCGGCTGCGCGGCGATGACAAGGCAAACCGGATCGACGGTGATGGCGGAAATGACCTGCTGGACGGTCGTGATGGCGCCGACTGGCTGACGGGGGGGCGAGGGGGATGATACGATCAGCGGCGGCTCGGGCTTCGACTGGGCGCTATATGCCGGATCGGTGGCGGTGAGGGTTGATCTGTCGATTGCCGCCACACAGGAAACCGGGCTGGGCCGGGATCTGCTGTCTGGTATCGAGGCGCTGCGCGGCGGATCGGGCGGGGATCGGCTGTCCGGCGATGCGGCGGCAAACCGGCTGGACGGGATGCAGGGCAATGACACGCTGATCGGGCGCGGTGGCAATGACCGTCTGCGTGGCGGTGCCGGCAATGATGTGCTGGGCGGCGGGCCGGGCGATGACCGGCTGCAAGGCGGGGCGGGCATGGATGTCGCGGTCTATTCCGGCAAGCGTGGTGTCACGGTTTCGCTGGCGCAAAAGGGCGCGCAGGATATTGCGGGCCATGGCGCCGACCGGCTGTCGAGCATCGAAGGCTTGCGTGGCGGCACCGGGGCTGACCGGCTGACCGGCAATGCGCGTGACAATCTGCTGGAGGGTGGCGCGGGTGCGGACCGGCTGATCGGGCGCACCGGCAGCGACCTGCTGATCGGTGGCAATGGCAATGATACCCTGACGGGCGGCGGCGGGGGCGATACGCTGTCCGGGGGCGGCGGTTTTGACTGGGTGATCTATACCACCCGCCGCGATGTCACGGTGAACCTGTCACTGACCCGCCCGCAATCCACCGCCGAGGGCGTCGATCTGTTGGCCGGGATCGAAGGCATTCGCAGCGCGGCGGGCGATGATCGCCTCACCGGCAACAGCGCGGCGAACTGGCTGATCGGCGGCGGCGGCGATGATCTTCTGATAGGCGGTGCAGGGCGCGATACGCTGGACGGCGGAACGGGCGACGATATCCTGATTGGCGGATCGGGCGCCGACCGCTTTGTCTTTACCGGCGGTGATGACAGCATCCGCGACTTCGACGGGCGCGAGGGAGACCGGCTGTGGCTGGACGACAGTATACTTTCAATGGTCGGGGGCAAGACTGCGGGTCAGATCGTCGCGCGCTGGGGTCATGACCTTGGCGCCTCGGTCGAGCTGGATTTCGGGCAGGCGGGCAGTATCCACATTCAGGGCATCAGCACGCTGTCGGCGCTGCGCGACTGGATCGAGGTGATCTGAGGCCATGAAAAAAGGGGGGCGCAACTGCCCCCCCTTGCCGCCACTGGTGCGGTTATCAGGTCTTGAACACGCGGTAGATCGCCGGGATCACCAGAACCGTCAGCAGGGTGGAGCTTAGCAGCCCGAACAGCAGCGAGATGGCAAGACCCTGAAAGATCGGGTCCGCAAGGATCACCACCGCCCCGATCATCGCCGCGATGGCGGTCAGCAGGATCGGCTTGAACCGGATGGCGCCCGCCTGGATCAGCAACTCCACCGGCCCCACATCGCTGGGTCCGTGGCGGATGAAATCCACCAGCAGGATCGAGTTGCGCACGATGATCCCGGCAAGGGCGATGAAGCCGATCATCGAGGTCGCGCTGAATGGTGCGTGAAAGATCAGATGCCCCGCCATGATGCCAAGGAAGGTCAGCGGGATCGGTGTCAGGATCACCAGCGGAAGCCGGAAGCTGCCGAACTGCGCCACGACGAGGATATAGATGCCCAGCAGCGCCACCGCGAAGGCCGCCCCCATGTCGCGGAAGGTGACGAAGGTGACCTCCCACTCGCCATCCCACAGCAGGGTGACATGGCTTTCATCCTCAGGCTGGCCATGCAGGCTGATCTCGGGCTTCATCCCCTCGGGCCAGTCCATCTTCTCCACCGCATCGGCGACGGCGAGCATGCCGTAAAGTGGCGCCTCGTAATCCCCGGCAAGCTCGGCCGTCACCATCTCGGCCGCGCGGCCGTTGTGGCGGAAGATCGGGAAGCTGGCCTGTTCCTCACGGATGCGGACCACATCGCCCAGTTCCACCACCCCGCGCGCGCCGGGCAGGGTGTTGGCGGGGATGGGGGTGGACAGGAAGCGTTCGTCCAGCACCCGGTCGGATTTGTCCCGCTCAATCACGATGGGCAGCGCCTGCCGCCCGTCGCCGCGATGCGAATAACCCACCGTCTGCCCGGCGTTCAGCAGCGCCAGCGTGTCGAAGACATCGCTTTCCTGCACCGAGAAGAACTCCAGATCGTCGGTCGAGATCGTGGCCCGCAGCCGCCGCGCGGCGGTGCCATAGCTGTCATCCACATCGACGATATAGGGCACCTGTTCAAAGGCGGCGCGGATCTTCGCGGCGGCCTCGCGGCGGATTTCCGGCGTCGGGCCATAGACCTCGGCCAGCAGGGTCGCCATGACCGGCGGGCCGGGCGGCGGTTCCACCGTTTTCAGCACCGTGCCCGCAGGCATGTCGATGGCGGCGAGCTTCTGGCGGATGTCCAGCGCGATGTCATGGCTGGTGCGGTCGCGGTCGCCCTTGGGCGCGAGCAGGATCTGCACCTCGCCCAGTTCAGGCGAATTGCGCACATAGGCATGGCGCACCAGACCGTTGAAGTTGAAGGGCGCCGCCGTCCCGGCATGGGTCTCGACCGAAATCACCTCGGGCAGTCCCATGACCACACGCGCCACATCCTGCGCCACGCGGTCGGTCGCCTCGTGGCTGCTGCCTTCCGGCAGGTCGATGGTGACCGACAGTTCCGACTTGTTGTCGAAGGGCAGAAGCTTCACCGTCACATCCTTGGTGTAAAGGAGTGCGAGCGAGCCGAAGGACAGCGCCGCGGTGACCAGCAGGAAGGTCAGGCTGCGCGCCTTGGTTTTGAGCAGAGGCCGCGCCACGCTGGCGAAAGCCGCGCCCAGCTTTCCGCCGGGGGTGCCGTGGCCACCTGCATCATGGCCATGCACCGGCGCCTTGCCGGCGATCTTGACCATCAGCCAGGGTGTGATGATGACGGCGACGAAGAAGGAAAAGATCATCGCGGCGGAGGCATTGGCCGGGATGGGCGACATATAGGGCCCCATCAGCCCGCTGACGAACAGCATGGGCAGCAGCGCTGCCACAACGGTCAGCGTGGCGACGATGGTGGGGTTACCCACCTCGGCCACCGCGTCGATGGCGGCCTGCGGGCGCGAGCGACCGTCCCCCATGCCCCAGTGCCGCGCGATGTTTTCGATCACCACGATGGCGTCATCGACCAGAATGCCGATGGAGAAGATCAGCGCGAACAGGCTGACGCGGTTCAGTGTGTAGCCCATGATCCATGCGGCAAACAGCGTCAGCAGGATCGTCACCGGAATGACGATGGCCACCACGATGCTTTCGCGCCAGCCGATCGCCAGGAGCACCAGCCCGATGATCGAGATGGTGGCAAGGCCAAGGTGGAACAGCAGTTCATTGGCCTTTTCATTCGCCGTCTCGCCGTAATCGCGGGTTATGGTGACCTGCACATCCTCAGGGATCAGTCGGCCTTCAAGGCTTTCGACGCGGTGCAGGATCGCCTCGGCCACCACCACGGCATTGGCGCCAGCGCGTTTCGCCACGGCCAGCGTTACGGCGGGGGCACGGTTCAGGCTGCCGTCGGCGTTGCGGGTGATATGGCTGACCAGCGTGTCGCCGGTATCGGGCACATAGGCCACATCCGCCACATCGGCCACATAGACCGGGCGGCCGTCGCGGGTGGTCAGCAAAAGGTTCGCCACTTCGGCCGGGGCGGTGAGGGTTTCCCCCGCCACAAGGTCGATCTCCTGCCCCTGATCGCGCAGCTTGCCGGTATTCATTGCCCGGTTCGCCTGCTGCACCTTGCCGACAAGCTGTTGCAGCGTCACGCCATACAGCGCCAGCCGGTCCGGGTCGGGCGCGATGCGGATGGCCTCGGTCGCCTCGCCCACCAGGTAGGTGAGGCCGACATCCTCGGTCTTGGCGACCTCGGAGCGCAGTTCGCGGGCGATGCGGGTCAGGTCGGCGGGTGTCATGGCGGCGCCCGGTTTGGGCGACAGCGTCAGTGACACGATGGCCACATCATCAATGCCGCGCCCGACCACCAGCGGTTCGGGGATGCCAACGGGGATGCGGTCCATGTTGGCACGCAGCTTTTCATGCACGCGCAGGATGGCGGAATCGGACGGCGTGCCGGTCAGGAACCGGGCCGTCACCATGGCGCCATCGTCGCGGGTCTGCGAATAGACGTGTTCGACCCCGTTGATGCCCTTGACGATGGTTTCCAGCGGTTCGGTGACCAGCTTCACCCCGTCCTCGGCCTTCAGGCCCTGTGCGGTGACCAGAATGTCGATCATCGGCACCGAAATCTGTGGCTCTTCCTCGCGCGGCAGCGAGATGAGCGCGACAAGCCCCACCGCCAGCGCGGCAAGGATGAACAGCGGCGTCAGCGCCGAGCCGATGAAGGCCCGCGTCAGGCCCCCGGCAATCCCGAGTTTCTGGCTCATTGCGCGGCTCCGATCTCGTCGCCTTCATGCAGGCCCGAGAGAATCTCGATCATCTCGGCACCGTCGATCAGGTGATGCTGGCCGGGAACGACCGTGCGGTCCTCGGTGCCTTCGGCGGTCTTCACCGTCACGAAATCAAGGCCCGAGCGGGTGGAGACCGCATCAGCAGGCACCAGAAGTGCCATGCGCTTGCCCACGGGCAGCCGCACCACGACACGGGCATCGACGAAAGTGTCGGGAAGGCCCGCGACCTCGACATCTGCCACCACGCGGCCATTTTCGATCAGCGGGTAGATGCGGGCCAGCGTGCCTTGCGATTCGCCTGCGGGCGTTTCGATGGTGATGGCGGCCCCCTGTTCCAGATGCGCGGCATGGCGTTCCGGCACGGCGATGCGCAGGAAGAAGCCGCCGCCGCCGATGGTGGCCACCGCCTCGCCCGGCATGACCACGGCACCGGCTGCCTGCGGCACCGACAGCACCCGCCCCGCCACCGGGGCGATGACGGTGCCTTCGGCCTGCTGCTGTTCCAGCACGCGGGCCTGCGCCGTCTGCGCGTCGATCTGGCCTTTCACCACATCAACCTGAGTGCGCAGCGCATCAAGCCGTTGCGCGGTGGTGACACCGCGTTTCAGCAGGTCCTCGCCGCGCTGCAATTCGGTTTCGGCGTTGGAAAGCTGGGCTTTCAGCGCCTCGATCTGCGCCTGCACGGCGGCAAGCTGGAAGTTCAGCTTGTCATCGACGATGCGGCCCAGCGGCTGACCAGCCGCAACCAGATCGCCCTCGGCCACGGTCAGTTCGACCAGCGTGCCGCCGATGCGGGCGCGGGCGGGCAGGCGGTCCTTGGCCTCGATCCGGCCGTAGACGGGTTTCCATTCAGTCACCTGCACCGGGACAAGCGGTTGGGCGGTGGCGGCGAGGGGGCTGGCCAGAAGCGTGGCGAGCAGGACAGAGCGCAGCAGCATTGGGGCCTCGGATTTCACATTCATAAAAATGAATATAATAACCGCGCCGTGATTACAACTGCCTTCTGCGGAAAATTCGCGCAGCTCAGATCCCGTCCATGCAGGCCGCGCAAAGCGCCGAAGCCGGATCGGCCAGCGCGTCGATCACATCGAAATGATGGCGGCCCGGATCGGCTGTCCATGGGCAATCCCATTCCTCGGACAGGACGCGCGCCTGCCACAGGAAGGCGGGGCGTTCCTGCGCGCCGACCCAGACATGCGCCGCCACTCCGGCGCGAAGCGGCAGGAAGGCCGGGCTTTCGGCCTGTGCTTCTTCCTGGTCCAGATGCAGGGTCTTGTTCATCGTCGTTGCCAGCAGGGGCGCCAGATCGGCCAGAGGCGAGATTGGCACGACGCGCACAAGGCCGGGCAGGGCAATGTCGGCGCAGCCCATGCGGGCCGACAGATGCCCGCCTGCGGAATGGCCGGTCACCACCATAGGCAGGCCGGGCAGTCGCGCGGCGATGGCAGAGCAGGCGGCGGCAACCTCCTGCGTCATGGTGGAAATCCGCGCCTCGGGGGCGAGCGTGTAAGAAGGCATGGCGCAGGCCCAGCCGCGCGCCAGCGCGCCCGCCGCCAGATGCGACCAGCTTTCGCGCCCGAAGACCATCCAGTAACCGCCATGGACAAAGACCAGCAGCCCGCGCGGCGTGGTTTCGGGCAGGAACAGATCGAACCGCTGGCGCGGGGCCGGGCCATAGGGCAGGCCGCATTCCGCCCGCGCGCCAAGTGCTGCGCGAAAGTCGCGGGCGGTAGCCTCCCACCGGGGCGGAAAGGCATCAGCCCCCGGAATGAAAGCCCCATTGGCATAGGCGCGGTCAGGATCGGACATCTGTGGCATTCCCTGCTGTCTTGCGCACCGATCAGGGCCGGAAAATCCACCGCTTGCAACCCGAAATGCAAAACGGGCGGCCGCCCCGCAAGGCCGCCGCCCGTTTGTTTCCCCGCCTGTCAGCCCAAGGCGTAACCCGCGCCGCGCACCGTGCGCAGCGGATCGTCGCCGCCGAACTGGCACAGCGATTTGCGCAGACGGCCGATATGCACATCCACCGTCCGGGTATCGACATAGATGTCGCGGCCCCAGACGCGGTCCAGCAGCGCCTCGCGGCTCCAGACCCGGCCGGGCTTTTCCATGAAGGTGGTCAGCAGGCGAAACTCGGTCGGGCCAAGCTTCAGCACCTTCTCCGCCCGGTAGACGCGGTGGGTTTCCGGGTCCAGCCGGATGTCATCATATTCCAGCACTACCCCGGCGGTGGAGGGGCGGACGCGGCGCAACTGCGCCCGTGCCCGCGCCATCAGTTCCAGCACGGAGTAGGGCTTGATGACGTAATCGTCGGCGCCGGTTTCCAACCCGCGCACCCGGTCCACCTCTTCGGCGCGGGCCGAAAGCAGGATGATCGGGATTGACCGGGTTTCGGGGCGGATCTTCAGCCGACGGCAAACCTCGATCCCCGAAAGGTTGGGCATCATCCAGTCGAGAATGATGATGTCGGGCTGCGCCTCGTCCACCAGCATCATGGCTTCCTCGCCATCGGCGGCCTGCACCACGCGAAAGCCTTCTGCCTCAAGGTTGTAGGCCAGAACCTCGCGCTGCGCGGGTTCGTCCTCGACCAGAAGAACGGCGGGCTGATCCTGTCCTGCCATGGCTTAGCCTGCCTCGGTCCCGATGGAAGGGATCGCGCTGTCTTTCGGACGCTCCTCGTCGGGCATGGCGCCGGTCACCAGATAGATCACCTGTTCCGCGATGCCGGTCGCATGGTCGCCCACCCGCTCGATGTTCTTGGCGATGAAATGCAGGTGCATGCAGGCCGAGATATTGCGGGTGTCTTCCAGCATATGCGTCAGGAACTCGCGGAAGATGGCATTATACATCTGGTCCACTTCCTGATCGCGCATCCGCACGTCCTGCGCCATGTGCGCGTCACGCATGATGTAGGCGTCCAGCGCGTCTTTCAGCAGCAGCACCACGGTTTTCGTCATCCGACGGATCGAGCCGGTGGCACCGGCCACCATCGCCATCTCGTTCAGAACGGGCACCCGTTTGGCGAGGTTCTTGGCATAATCGCCACAGCGTTCAAGGTTGGCGGCGATACGCATGACGGTCAGCACGGTGCGCAGGTCCGACGCGGTGGGTGCGCGCAGGGCGATCAGCCGGGCGCATTCCTCGTGGATGCGTTCTTCCAGCTCGTCGATCACCTTGTCGCCGCGCCGCACACGGGCGGCCAGTTCGACGTCGCGGGTATCCAGCGCCTCGGCCGCGTCCAGCATGGCGGCTTCGACCAGCCCGCCCATCTTCATGACCATGGCCTGCACGCCTTCAAGATCACGGTCGAAGGACGAGACGATGTGTTTTTCGGTGTTCATTGCGTCCTCCGTCAGCCGATCCGGCCGGTGATGTAGGATTCAGTCCGCGGGTCTTGCGGATTGGTGAAGATCTGGCCGGTCTCGCCGTATTCCACCAGATTGCCGAGGTGGAAGAAGGCCGTGCGCTGGCTGACGCGGGCGGCCTGCTGCATCGAGTGGGTGACGATCACCACCGAGAACTGGCTGCGCAGCTCGTCGATCAGCTCCTCGACCTGGGCGGTGGCGATGGGGTCCAGCGCCGAGCAGGGTTCGTCCATCAAGAGCACCTCGGGCGAGGTGGCGATGGCGCGGGCGATGCAAAGACGCTGTTGCTGGCCTCCCGACAGGCCGGTGCCGGGGGCGTGGAGGCGATCCTTCACCTCGTTCCACAGCGCCGCCTTCTTCAGCGAGGTTTCCACCACCTGATCCAGCTCGGCCTTGGATTTGGTCAGGCCGTGGATCTTGGGGCCGTAGGCCACGTTGTCGTAGATCGACTTGGGGAAGGGGTTCGGCTTCTGGAACACCATACCGACGCGGGCGCGCAGCGTCACCGGATCGACGGCCTTGTCATAGATGTCTTCGCCGTCGAGCTTGATCTCGCCCAGCACGCGGGCCACGGCCACGGTGTCGTTCATCCGGTTCAGGCAGCGCAGGAAGGTCGATTTCCCGCAGCCCGAGGGGCCGATGAAGGCGGTCACCGTGCCGCCGAGGATGTCGATATCGACATCCTTCAGCGCGTGGTTCTCACCGTAATAGACCTGCACGCCCCGCGCGGTCATCTTGGCGGTGTCGGTGGACACGGTTCTGTCGGCAATACGCATATCGTTCATTTGTTCAGCCCCTTACCAGCGGCGTTCGAAGCGGCGGCGCAGCAGGATGGCGACCGCGTTCATCAGAAGAAGAAAGACCAGCAGCACGATAATGGCACCGGAGGCGCGTTCCACGAAGGCCGGATCGGCGCGCTGCGTGAAGTTGTAGACCTGCACGGGCAGGGCCGAGGCCGGATCGAAGAAGCCTTCCGGCGGCGCGCCCGGAAACTCGCGCACGAAGGCCACCATGCCGATCAGCAGCAGCGGCGCGGTTTCGCCAAGCGCCTGTGCCAGACCGATGATCGTGCCGGTCAGGATGCCGGGCATGGCCAGCGGCAGGACGTGATGGGTGATCGCCTGCATCTTGGAGGCGCCGATCCCCAGCGCCGCGTCGCGGATCGAAGGCGGCACCGCCTTCAGCGCCGCACGGGTGGCGATGATGATGGTCGGCAGCGTCATCAGCGTCAGCACAAGGCCGCCCACGATGGGTGCGGATTGCGGCAGGCCCATGAAGTTAATGAAGATGGCGAGACCCAGGATACCGAAGACGATGGACGGCACGGCGGCGAGGTTCGAGATGTTCACCTCGATCAGGTCGGTCCATTTGTTCTTCGGCGCGAATTCCTCAAGATAGATCGAGGCGGCCACGCCAATGGGCAGCGCCAGCACCAGCACGATCAGCATCATATAGGCCGAACCGAGGATGGCGACACCAAGGCCCGCCGCCTCGGGGCGCAGTTCGGAGGCATCGCCGCCGAACAGGAAGCCGGAGTTGAAGGACACCGACATCAGCCCCGCCTCGCGCATCTTCAGCGCCAGTTCAAGTTGCTCGGGCGAAATGTTGCTGTCCAGTTTCGCGCTGTCCATGGTGACGCGGCCCTTGAAGAAGCCGTCCACCCGGCCATTGGCCAGAAGTTTCACATCCACCGTCTGCCCGACCATCGAAGGATCGGCCAGCACCTGATTGCGCAGGCTGGCGGCGGCTTCCTGCGACAACAGGCCGGAAATCTGCTTGGCATCCAGCCCGTCCGTGGCGATGCCCTTTTCGGCAAGCGCGGCGGTCAGGGCTTTTTCGATCACCTTGGCATAGCCGATGGTGGTGACCTTCTTCATTACCTCGATGTCGCCGGTGCCGGATTTGTCCAGCACCTTGGCATCCAGAGCGACCGGCATGGTGATGAAGGTCTGACGGAAGGCGCTCAGGCCATTGCCCAGCACCGAGGTCAGCAGCACGATCAGAGCGAGGATCGAGATGGCGATGGCGGCAGCCCCGAAAAAGCGGAAGCGGGCTTCGGAGGCATTGCGGCGGCGGGTGCGGGCATCTGCCGCATGCAGCGACTTGCGCGGTTGCGCGCCGGGCAGGCCGGTTTGCGAAGTGGCGTCGGTCATTCGTATTGCTCCCGGTATTTCCGCACGATCACCAGTGCGACGACGTTGAGCGCAAGGGTGAAGCAGAACAAGGTCAGGCCAAGGGCGAAGGCCACCAGCGTTTCAGGGCTGGCGAATTCGGTGTCGCCGGTCAGCTGGCTGACGATCTTCACCGTCACGGTGGTCATCGCCTCGAAAGGGTTGAGGTCAAGCTTGGCGGCGGCACCGGCCCCCATGACCACAATCATGGTTTCCCCGATGGCGCGGCTTGCGGCCAGCAGGATGGCGCCGACGATGCCCGGAAGCGCGGCCGGCAGGATGACCTGTTTCACCGTCTCCGACTGGGTGGCGCCCAGCCCGAACGAGCCGTCGCGCATCGACTGCGGCACGGCGTTGATGATGTCATCCGACAGGGACGAGACGAAGGGAATCAGCATGATGCCCATGACCAGACCTGCCGTCATCACCGAGGAGGAGGACGAACCAAGCCCCAGCGGCTGTGCGAACCAGTCGCGCAGGAAGGGGCCGACAGTGATCAGGGCAAAGAGACCGTAAACGATGGTCGGGATCCCGGCGAGGATCTCGATCGCGGGCTTGGCGAAGGCGCGCACCTTCTTGCCGGCATATTCCGACAGGTAGATGGCGGCCATCAGCCCGACAGGCACCGAAACCAGCAGCGCGATGAACGAGACGTAAAGCGTGCCCCAGACCAGCGGCCAAAGGCCCAGATCAGACCCGCCACGGAACTGCGGGTTCCATGTCATCGAGAAGAAGAAGTCGCGGAAGTCGTAAAGCTTGAAGAAATGCACGCTTTCGATGACCAGCGAGAAGACGATGCCGAAGGTGGTGGCAACCGCGATCAGCGAACAGCCGGCCAGCAGGACCAGCGTGAACTGTTCCACCAGATTGCGGGCGCGTTGCTTCGGGTTGATGCGCCAAAGCGCGAACAGCAGCCCGGCAACCGCCGCCAGCAGCACCGCGATGCTCATGGCAAGGCGCAATTCGCCCGAAAGGCTGCGGTATTCCTTGGCGGCATCCAGCACCGAAGGCACCACATTGGACCCCAGCGCCACGCCGACTTCGGCCAGACGGCCGCGCATGTCGGTCAGGTCGGCGCGCATGGCTTCCAGCCCGACCTCGTCCAGCCCGGCCTTGCGCGCAACGGCATCAAGGCCATCGGCGATGCGCCGCACATCGGCCATCACCAGCTGCGTGCTGCCATAGCTTGCGACATCCGCCTCGGGGACCATAGCCGAGACGTGGGAATTGAGAGCGATGGGCTGCACGAAGGCCCAGGTGACCAGCAACAGCAGTGCGGGAACCGCAGTGAAAAGAAATACGGACCAGCCATAATAGCCTGGCAAGGAATGGAGCGTGCGCGGGTCGCCCTTGACGGCGGAAAGGGCCCGCTGTCGCCCGAGGATGAACCCGAGGACCGCGAGGCCCAGCACGATGAGGGTGATAAGGCCGATGCTCATGTCGCTTTCGCCTGGCAAGAGAAAGGGTTTGGCAGGAAAACGGGGTGGCGCGGGAGCGGCGCCACCCCGGATCTTCAGATCAGTTCAGCGCGCCCATCGGGGTTTCGGCGGCCACGGCTTCCTGAGTTTTCGCCAGTTCCGGGTCCGACACGAGGCCGTAGGCCGCCAGCGGGCCTTCCGGGCCAGCCATGTCGTCCGACACGAAGAACTCGATGTATTCCTTCAGGCCGGGGATCACGCCGAGGTGGGCTTTCTTCACATAGAAGAACAGCGGGCGCGACACCGGGTATTCGCCCGAGGCGATCGATTCGGTCGAGGGAACCACGCCATCCATGGTCGCCACTTTCAGCTTGTCGGTGTTGTTCTGGTAGAACGACAGGCCAAACACGCCGATGGCATTCTTGTTGGCCGCGATGCGGGCCAGCGTTTCGGTGTAGTCGCCGTCGATGTCAACCGACAGGCCATCGGTGCGCAGCGCGAGGCAGGCTTTCTTGCCGTCCTCTTCGCCCTTGGCCGCAACCAGAGCTTCTTCGGCACCGGAAGCCTTGCAGCCCGCCTCCAGAACCTTCACGTCGAACACTTCACGGGTGCCGTGCTTGGTGCCGGGGATGAAGGCCAGGATGTCCTGTGCCGGGAAGTTGGCATTCACGTCGGCCCAGGTTTTCGCGGTGTTCGGAACCAGCTGGCCATCCTTCACGACTTCGGCGGCGAGGGCATTATACCAGTCGGCCGGGGTGAAAGCGAAGTCGGGGCCACCGATGTCGCTGGCAAAGACGATCCCGTCATAGCCAATGCGGACTTCCATGATTTCTTCGACGCCATTGGTCTTGCACAGGTCGATGTCCGACTGCTTGATGCGCGATGAGGAGTTGGCGATGTCGATGGTGTTTTCGCCCACGCCTTCGCACAGTTTCTTGCGGCCAGCGCCCGAACCGCCACCTTCGACGACCGGGGTCGGGAAGTCGAAGTTTTCGCCGAAGGCTTCGGCAACGATGGTGGCATAGGGCAGCACGGTCGAGGAACCGGCGATCTGGATATTGTCGCGGGCCATGGCGGCGGTGGCCGACACGGCGGCAATTGCGATGGTCGAGGCGGTGAGTTTCATCAGGGTCATATCCTGGCTCCTTGTTGGTCTCGTGGACCGCTAGCGGGACGCCGCTCGCGTCCTTGAGGCCGAGGTAGCGGAGCCGTGTGACTGCTATGTAAGAGTTGTGTGACAGTTTTATGAAAGAGCCTGCGGTGCAGGCTTTCTTGCGCAAAACCCGGCTGCCGAGTGCCCTGCCCGTCGTCATCCGTCGCGGGGGACCTGCGGCGAAAACGCCCGCAGCAGTGGGAAGGATGCAGAAAACGCCTAAAATTTGTGCATATTATTTGTGTGACGGCTGCCGCAGCGTCAGGGAACAGGCTGCAAGACGACTCAGCCGGTCACGGGCCTTGTGACGAATCGTGACAAGGCTTTACCGTTTGGTCAAAACAAATCACCCAGGGAGTTTCACATGACCAAGGTAATGTTCGGCACCACCCGGCGCGGCCTGATGCTGGGCGCGGGGGCGGCGGCCATGGGGCTGGCGCTGCCCCGCCACGCCTTTGCGCAGGAGACCATCAAGATCGCGGGCATCTATACGGTGCCGGTGGAACAACAATGGGTCAGCCGCATCCATATTGCGGCCGAGGCCGCCAAGGCGGCGGGCGGGGTGGACTACACCTATACCGAAAACGTCGCCAACACCGATTACCCGCGCGTCATGCGCGAATATTGCGAAAGCGGCGTCAATCTGATCGTGGGCGAGATCTTCGGCGCCGAGGCCGAGGCGCGCGAGGTCTGCGCCGAATACCCGGATGTGAAATTCCTGCTCGGCTCCAGCTTCATGCCGGACGAGGCGGTGCCGAATCTGGCCGTGTTCGACAACTATATTCAGGACGCCTCTTACCTGTCGGGCATCATCGCAGGCGCAATGACCCAGACGGGCAGCATCGGCATGGTGGGCGGCTTCCCCATCCCCGAGGTGAACCGGCTGATGAACGCCTTCATGGCGGGCGCGCGCGAAACCCGGCCGGATGCGAAATTCCAGGTCAGCTTCATCGGCTCGTGGTTTGATCCACCGAAGGCCAAGGAAACCGCCTTCGCCATGATCGACGGCGGCGCCGACCTGCTTTACGCCGAACGCTTTGGCGTGTCGGATGCGGCGAAAGAGAAGGGCGCTCTGGCCATCGGCAACGTGATCGACACGCAGGCCGATTACCCCGATACCGTCGTCGCCTCGGCGCTGTGGCACTTTGAACCCACCCTGAACGCGGCGCTGGAGGCGATCAGGGCTGGCAGTTTCAAGGCCGATAACTACGGAGTCTACAGTTTCATGAAGGCGGGCGGCTGTTCGCTCGCGCCGCTTGGCACGTTTGAAGGCAAGGTGCCCGAGGCCGCGATGAAGCTGGTGGCCGAGAAGGAAGCCGCGATCAAGGATGGCTCCTTCACCGTGGCCATCGACGATACCGAGCCGAAATCGTCGTGACCGATCCACGCGATGTGGTGATGCGGCTGGACCGCATCACCAAGCGCTTTGGCGCGTTGACGGCGAATGACGCGATCAGCCTGACGCTGCGGCGGGGTGAGGTCGTGGCGCTGCTGGGCGAAAACGGTGCTGGCAAGACCACGCTGATGAACATCCTGTTCGGGCATTATGTGGCCGATGACGGGCGGGTGGAGGTGTTCGGCCAACCGCTCTCGCCCGGCAATCCGCGCGCCGCGCTGGCGGCGGGCGTGGGCATGGTGCACCAGCATTTCACGCTGGCCGACAATCTGACCGTGCTGGACAATATCCGCCTCGGCACCGAAAGCCTGCTGTCGCGCGGTGCCTCGCGCGCGGCGGCGCGCGCGCGGGTTGACCGCCTCAGCCGCGATTTCGGGCTGGCGGTGCACCCCGATGCGCGGGTCGGCAGCCTGACCGTGGGCGAACGGCAGCGGGTCGAGATCCTGAAGGCGCTTTACCGCGATGCCCGCATCCTGATTCTGGATGAACCCACCGCCGTCCTGACACCGCAAGAGGCCGAGGCGCTGTTCGCCACGCTGCGCCGCGCCATCGCGCAGGGGCTTTCGATCCTGTTCATCAGCCACAAGCTGCATGAGGTCATGGCCATTGCCGACCGCTGCGTTGTCCTGCGTCATGGCAAGGTGGTGGGCGAGGTGACGACGGCGGAAACCTCAGGCGCCGCACTGGCCGCGATGATGGTGGGCGGTGAAATTGCGCTGCCCGAAGCACGACCCGCAACTGCGGGCAAGGTGCTGATGCGGCTGGACGGGGTGACGACGCCGGACAAGGGCGCTGCGCCGGGGCTGAAGCGCGTGACGCTGGATCTACGGGCGGGCGAGATTGTCGGTCTGGCAGGCGTATCGGGCAACGGGCAGGCGGCGCTCGCCGATCTGATTTCCGGGCTGATCCTGCCCGGTTCGGGCAGCGTGACAATGGATGGCCCGCTGGCCCGCTGGTCCCCGCGCGAGGCGATCCGCCAAGGCATCGCCCGCATCCCCGAGGACCGCCACAAGACCGGCACCATTGCCGATTTCACCCTGACCGAAAACGCCGTGCTGGAGGGGTATTGGCAACCCGGGTTCAGCAAGGCCGGGCTGATGGACTGGCGAGCGGCCGAGGGTTTTGCCCAAGGCATCATCGCCGCCTATGACGTGCGCTGCCCCGGGCCGGGCGCGCGGATCCGGCTGCTCTCGGGGGGGAACATGCAAAAGCTGATCCTGGGCCGCGTGCTGGAACCCGGGCCAAAGATCATTCTGGCGAACCAGCCGGTGCGCGGCCTTGATGTCGGCGCCATCGCCTATGTGCAATCGCGGCTGATCGCGGCGCGCGACGGCGGCGCGGCGGTTCTGCTGATTTCCGAGGATCTGGACGAGATCATGGGACTGGCCGATGTGATACATGTGATGTCCGAAGGGCGGCTGTCGCCCGGCTTCCCGCGTGGAAGCAAGACGGCGGCGGAACTGGGGCTGTGGATGGCCGGTCAGGGGTTCGACCATGCGGCTTGACCCAATTGCCGCCCCCTCGCTGCGGCGCCAGATCGGCCTGCCCGCGCTGGCACTGCTGGCGACCATCGCGGTCGCCATGATGCTGGCACTGATCGCGGGGGCCAACCCGCTGGCAACGCTGGGCCTGATCGCCAAGGGCGCGGTCGGGTCGAAATTCGCGGCCCTAGAGACGCTGAACCGCGCGACACCGCTGATCTTTACCGGCCTTGCCGTCGCCGTCGCCTTCCGCGCAAAGCTGTGGAATATCGGCGCCGAGGCGCAGCTTTACGCAGGCGCCATCGTCGCCGTGCTGCTGGGCACCGGGGTGCTGGGCGCGCCGCTGGTGCTGCCGGTTTCCGCGCTGGCCGCGATGCTGGCGGGGGCGCTGGTGCTGCTGGGGCCCGTCATGCTGAAAACCCGGCTGGGCGTGGACGAGGTGGTGACGACGCTGCTTTTGAACTTTGTCATGCTGCTGTTCGTCAGCTATCTGCTGGAAGGCCCGATGAAAGACCCGATGGGCATGGGCTGGCCCAAATCCGCCGCGCTGGTGAAAGAGGCGCGGCTGCCTCGGATTGTCGATGGCCTGCGGCTGCATTGGGGATTCGCGCTGGCGCTGATCGCGGCAGTGGCCGTCTGGGTGATCCAGACCCGTAGCACCTTGGGCTTTGAGATGCGCGCCGTCGGCCAGAACCGTGAGGCCGCGCGTTTTGCCGGGATGCCGGTGAATGTGGTTCTGGTGAAGACTGCCCTTCTGTCCGGCGGTCTTGCCGCACTGGCCGGCTGGTCCGAGGTGGCGGGGCTGAAGGGGCATCTGTCATCGGATCTGTCGCCAGGCTTTGGCTATACGGGCATCATCGTCGCCATGCTGGCGCTGTTGCATCCCCTGGGCGTGGTTCTGTCGGCGCTGTTCGTCGCTGCGATCTTCGTGGGGTCAGACAGCATGAGCCGTGCCGCAGGCGTGCCCACCTATATTGCCGACATGCTGCTGGCGACGGCGCTGTTGTTCATGGTGCTGGCGTTGATGCTGACACGCTATCGGGTGGTGTGGAAATGAGCGATCTTTTCGACATCCTGCTATCGGTCAGCTTCTGGGCTGCCGCCATTCGCATCGCCTCGCCCCTCATCTTCGCCACGATGGGCGAACTCATCTGCGAACGCGCGGGCGTGCTGAACCTTGGCATCGAAGGGATCATGGTCATCGGCGCCTTTGCGGGCTGGATGGCCGTCTATCTGGGGGCGCCGCTGTGGCTGGGCGTCACGGCGGCGATGGCGGCGGGGATGCTGTTCGGCCTGTTGCACGCCACGCTGACCGTGCCCTTCGGCCTGTCGCAGCATGTGGTGGGGCTGGGCGTCACCATGCTGGCGACCTCGACCAGCTATTTCGCCTATCGGCTGGCGCTGCCCGAGGTGACCAGCCCGCCCAAGATCACCCCCTTCGCGCCGATGGATCTGCCGGTCCTGTCCGACATCCCCTTCTTTGGCCCGGTGCTGTTCCAGCAAACCGCGCTGACCTGGGCGGCGCTGATCTGTGCGGGGCTGGTGGGATTCGTGCTGTTCCGCACGCCGCTGGGCCTTGCAGTCCGCGCGGCGGGCGAAAACCCCGCGGCGGTAGAGGCGCAGGGGCTTTCCGTCACCGGGCTGCGCATGGGGGCGGTGATCGTGGGGTCCGGCCTGATGGCGGTGGGCGGCAGTTTCCTGACGCTTTCGGCCTTTTCGTCCTTCTTCTTTGAAATGGTCAACGGGCGCGGCTGGATCTGCATCGCGCTGGTGGTGTTCGGTGCGTGGAGGCCCGGCAAGGCCGTGCTGGGGGCGCTGCTGTTCGCGGCCTTCGATGCGCTGCAAATCCGTCTGCAACAGACGCCCTTGGGCGCGCATCTGCCCTATCAGGCGTTCCTGATGGCGCCCTATCTTCTGTCCATCCTCGCGCTGATCCTGATGTCGCGCCGGGCCGAGGTGCCTGCCGCGCTGATGGTGCCATATCGTAAAGGGGAACGCTGATGTTCGACATTCTGGTCAAGGGCGGCACGCTGCCTGACGGGACGGTGGCCGATATCGGCATCACCGGCGATCGCATCGCCGCCGTCGGGAGGCTGGAGGCTGAGGCGGGCCGCGTGATCGACGCCACCGGCGATCTGGTCAGCCCGCCCTTCGTGGACCCGCATTTCCACATGGATGCGACGCTCAGCTACGGGCTGCCGCGGGTGAACGCCTCAGGCACGCTGCTGGAAGGGATCAGCCTCTGGGGTGAATTGCGCGAGATCGCGACGGTTGACGAAATGGTCACCCGTGCCGTGCGTTATTGCGACTGGGCGGTCTCAACGGGCCTGCTGGCGATCCGCACCCATGTCGATACCACGCCCGACCATCTGCGCGGGGTGGAGGCGATGCTGGAGGTGAAGCGCCGCGTCGCCACCTATCTGGACCTGCAATTGGTGGCCTTTCCGCAGGATGGTCTGTATCGCGCGCCCAAGGGCCGTGAAAACCTGATCCGCGCGCTGGACATGGGCTGCGATGTGGTGGGGGGCATCCCGCATTTTGAACGCACCATGCAGGAAGGCGCCGACAGCGTGCAGGATGTGGCGCGCATCGCCGCCGAACGCGGGCTGATGCTGGATATTCATTGCGACGAGACCGACGACCCCCATAGCCGCCATGTGGAAACCATGGCGGCCGAGGTCACCCGGCATGGCTTGGGCGCGCGGGCGGCGGGCAGTCACCTGACCTCGATGCATTCGATGGACAATTACTATGTGTCCAAGCTGCTGCCGCTGATTGCGGAAAGCGGGATGACCGCCATTCCCAATCCGCTGATCAACATCACCCTGCAAGGGCGGCACGATACCTTCCCCAAGCGACGCGGGCTGACGCGGGTGAAGGAAATGCAGGCCATGGGCATTACCGTTGGCTGGGGGCAGGATTGCGTGCTGGACCCATGGTATAGCCTCGGCACCGCCGACATGCTGGACGTGGCCTTCATGGGGCTGCATGTCGCGCAGATGACCCACCCGGCCGAAATGGCGCGCTGCTTCACTATGGTCACGGAACATAACGCGGCGATCATGGGGTTGGAGGGCTACGGCCTGCGCCCCGGCGGCATGGCCTCGCTGGTGGTGCTGGATGCCGCCACCCCGACCGAAGCGCTGCGCTTGCGCCCGGATCGGCTCTGCGTGATTTCGAAAGGCAAGGTCGTGTCGGAACAGGCCCGCAATGACGCCCGGCTGACCCTGCCGGGTCGCCCCGTAACGGTGCGCCGGAGGCTTTGAGGGGGCTGACTTTGTGATGCGCAGGGTGATACGGCTCTGCGCGGCGCGGTTCAATCCGGCTGCGGCAGATGCAGCATTCCGTCCGGACATCAATTATTCGGCTCCGGCGGCCAGTCGTTTGGCTAGCACCAAGCTCAGGATCATTGCCGCCAGCAGAAAGATGGCGCCGACGCCCCAAGCAACGGATGTGGAGTATATGTCGGCCAAGGCTCCTGCCATGACCAGCCCTGTCGCGGCCCCGAGTTGCTGGACGAGGGATCGGAGTGACAGCATGGTAGACCTTTGCCGATCCTCCACGCAGCGGTGCAGGATGCTGCTTGCAGGCGTCTCGCTTGCTCCGAGGATCACGGAATAGAGGACAAAGGCGCCGACAAACCCGGCGATGCCGCCCTGTATCGCCAAGGCCAGTTGAGCGGCTGCGAGCGATGCAAAGATCGCCGCCAGCGTGACGGCGTGGCGGCGCCTGAATATCCGGCTGACATGAGGCGACAGCGACGCACCAAAGGCGATTGCGAAAAAGTAACCCGCCGTCAGGGCACCGATGACAGTGTTGGCGTAGCCCTCGTCCAGCATCGGCCTGGCATAGGTCGGCCAGATCACCTCGACCGGATTTGTCGCCATCAGGAATAACGCCAGAGCCGACAACAGTATCGACAGTGTCGGATGTCTCAGCGCAAGAAGACCGGCCTCGGAAATCACCGACGGGACCTTGGCGAACCCGTCTCTGAGTGCATGCAGGTTCAGCGGACGCGGTTCTTCGGCGATGGCGAACAGGGTGTAGATCAAGACGCCGACCATCGCGGCGAAGCTTGCAGCATAAGACACGTCATAGATGCTGAGCCCATACTTCAACGCTGTCATGCCGAACGCATCTGGCAGCAGACCGCCAAAAACGGCTCCGACCGCGAGACCCATGGCATTGGCCCATTGCGCCTTTGCGAGCGCGGGTTGGATATCAACATTTGGCGCAGCGGCTTTGAAGGTTTCGACAAACCAGGCATCAAGCGTGCCCGACCGGAGCGCGCGTCCGAAGCCGATGAGGGCGAACGAAAGAGCCAGAACACGGAAGTCGCTCGACGACAGAAAAAGCGCCAGCGAAATCAAACTGGCCACGACCGCCGCGAGGAAAACCGGCTTGCGGCCAATGCCGTCGGCCAATCCGCCGAATGGCAGTTCCATCGCCATGGTGGTGAGCGAGTAAACGCCGAAGAGCAGCGAAATCTGGAAGAGGTCCATGCCACGATCCGTCAACGCAAGCGCGGCGACAGCCACGGTGAGGCCCATGGCAAAACGGTCAAGAAACTGGTGTATCTGAAACAGCCGGATGTGGCGTCGCGCCGTGTCCGTCAAGCCTTTCAGGGAGAACTCGGTTTCTGTCGCCATGTCGGCAGCATCCGCCTTTGCACAGCGTTGTGCAATGGCTTGCCGGGAAGACGGTGACCTGGCATTGCGCGGGCCAGGTCACCCGGACGACCGGAGAAAACGGCGGTTTCGTCCCGCAATACCTGTGCGCCGGGCCTCAGCCCCGCACCGCCATCCCGGCCAGCCGCAGGCAGACCCTTGTCGCGGCGGCCATGTCCTGCACACTGATCCATTCCAGCGGGCCGTGGATTTCCTGCATGCCGGTGAAAATATTGGGGCAGGGCACGCCCATTTCCGTCAGGCGCGAGCCATCGGTGCCGCCGCGGATCGGGACGCTGACCGGGGCGATGCCCTCGGCCTCGCAGGCCGCTCGGGCGAGGTTCACCGGCGTCATGTCCTTTTCCAGCCAGTAGCGCATGTTGCGATATTGGGCGCGGATTTCGCAGGCTACAGTCGCGCGCGGTTCGGTCGCGGCCAGAGCCTCACAGGCCTGACGCAGCAGGGCGCCTTTGGCCTCCAGCCCGTCCAGTTCAAAATCGCGCAGGATGAAGCGCAACTCTGCCTCGGCGGCGGTGCCGGTGATCTCATAAAGATGCAGGAACCCTTCGCGCCCGTCTGTCAGTTCGGGCACCAGCGCCTGTTGTGGCAGCAGGTTCACCAGCTTCGCCGCCAGATGCAGCGCATTGACCAGCTTGCCCTTCGCATAGCCCGGATGGGCCGAAACCCCGGTGATCTTCACCACCGCCCCATCTGCCGAAAAGCTTTCATATTCCACCTCACCCACCTGTCCGCCATCCAGCGTATAGGCGAAATCGGCGCCCAGATCGGCGGGCAGGCGTTTGTCAACGCCCCGGCCGATTTCCTCGTCCGGGGTGAAGGCCAGCCGCAGCTTCGGATGCGGGATCGACGGATCAGCCAGCAGATGCCGTGCCATGGTCATCAGGATCGCCACGCCTGCCTTGTCATCGGCGCCAAGTAACGTGGTGCCACTGGCGGTGATGATGTCATGGCCAAGCTTGCCACCCAGATAGGGCGAGACTTCGAGCGACAGCACCAGACCCGGCGCATCGGCAAAGCTGATCGTGCCGCCGTTGTAACGGCGGTGCACCACCGGCTTCACTCCGGTCGCATTGAAGGCGGGCGCGGTATCGACATGGGCCAGAAAACCCACCACCGGCCCTTCCGCCGTCGCGGGCACCGTGGCCAGCACCGCGCCATAATCGGTGACCTGCACGTCAGCCGCGCCGATGCCCGTCAGCTCCTCCGCCAGCAGGCGCGCCATGTCGAGCTGGATCGTCGTGCTGGGCGAGGCGGTGCCGCGCTCGTCGCTCTGGCTGTCGATGGCGGCATAACGCACAAGGCGGGTTTCCAGTTCGGTGTCGAAATTTGCGGTCATGGGGCCTCCGGCTTTGGCGGCATGAGGCGCCCGCCGTGCGGGCCTGTCAAGGCACTGGCGGCAAAGTGATGCGCAACGCCGACAGTTCCCCGAAACAGGTGCTTGCGTGGCGTCCGGCAGCCCGTAGACTGCGGAAAACCCACCAAGGAGTTTTTCAGGTGTATTCTTTCAAGGGGATTGCGACGGTCGCGTTTGCGGTGTTGGGGCTGGCCGGGGCGGCAAAGGCGGCGCCGTGCAGCAATACCGGGGCCAATTACGAAAGCTGGAAACCCGTCATGGCACAGGAGGCCGCCGCGGCCGGGGTCGGTGACAAGGGGATCGCCGCGCTGATGGGGTCAAGCTATGCCAGCAAGACCATCGCCGCCGACCGCAACCAGAAAAGCTTCAAGTACTCGCTGCAAAAATTCATGCAGGTGCGCGGCGCCGATACGATCGTGGCACAGGGCCGCAAGCGCAAGGCGCAGAACGCCGGCTTCTATCAGAGCCTGGAACAGCGCTATGGCGTGCCTGCCGGCCCGCTGCTGGCCATTCACGGGATGGAGACGGGCTTCGGCGGCTTCATGGGCGACAGCAATGTCGTCTCGGCTATCGCGACCCTGGCCTATGACTGCCGCCGCAGCGAGTATTTCACCGACCACCTGATCGCCGCACTGATGCTGGTGGATCGTGGCGTGATCACGTCGAAAACGGTGGGGGCCAAGCATGGCGAGGTGGGCCATACCCAGTTCCTGCCGGGCAATGTGCTGCGCTATGGCGTGGATGGCGACGGCGACGGGCGGGTGGATCTGACCAAGCAGGCCGACGCGATGGCCTCGACCGCCAATTTCCTCGCGCAGAAGGGCTGGCGCCCCGGCGCGGGCTATCAGGAGGGAGAGCCGAACTTCGCCGTGATCAAGCAATGGAACGCCGCGACCGTGTATCAGCAGGCCATCGCCATCATGGGTGCGAAAATCGACCGCTAGGCGCAAAGATTCCTCTTGCGCCCGCCCGGTGGCTGCTCTAATCAGCCGCCACCGGCCATGGCCCGTTCGTCTATCGGTTAGGACGTCAGGTTTTCAACCTGAAAAGAGGGGTTCGACTCCCCTACGGGCTGCCATTTCCTCTGCTAAGCTATTTGACGCATGAGGTTTTTCCTCGTGTTTGCTGATCTCTCAGAGGTGGTCAGCAGGTTTCGGGATATTCGCGGTTTATTGCAGTTTCTCGAATGCGCTGTGCGCGGCGATCCGAACCTGATCGACTTTCGCCGTGTAGCGCGCACTTCGCCGTTCTAGGCATCCCTGTCACGGAAGTCCTCGGATACGGCTGTCCGGGGAAAGGGGAACCCTGGCCATCACCTGATTTGGGCCAGAGTTCTGTGAAGCCCTTTCCCTTGTCGCCCGCCGATGCCATCCTCTGCGGATGGACACGACCTTGCACAGCCCCTTTGGCCCCCTCTCCCTGCGTGAGCGCAACGACATGCTGGTGGCGCTGGACTGGCAGCCGGGGCAGGGCACGGCCACGCCGCTGGTGGCCGAAGGGTTGCGCCAGCTTGCCGAATATTTCGACGGCAAGCGCGTGGTCTTCGATCTGCCGCTGGATTGGGGGCAGGGGATTCATGCGCAGGTGCGCCGTGCCATGGCCGCCATTCCGCTGGGCAAAACCCGCACTTACGGCGACATCGCGCGCGAGATCGGGGCGCCCGCGCAGGCAGTCGGGCAGGCGTGCGGCGCCAATCCGTTGCCAATCCTCATTCCCTGTCACCGGGTTTTGGGCCGCAACACCTTGGGTGGCTTTTCCGCCCCCGGCGGGGTCGAGACCAAGGTGGCGTTGCTGCGCTTTGAAGGTGCGGCCGGATTGCTGATCTGATTGCCTGCACTGTCACAATACTGTCGCAAAGCGGATTGAAGCCGCCTCCGCCCCGGCCTAAGCCAAGGCGGATAAACGGAGGCAGTCGTGAGCATTGGCGTTCTTCTGGCGGTTCTGGGCGCGGCCTTCCTGCATGCGTTGTGGAATGCGCTGATCAAGCTGGGCACCTCGAAAGTGGGGGCCATGGTCATCCTGTCGGTGGCCGAGATCCCCATCGGTCTGGCCATCGCCCTGCCGCGCCCGGCGATAGCCGCCGCCGCTTGGCCCTGGGTGATCGGCGCCGCCTGCACGCATTTCTTTTACAAGACCTTCCTGACGCTGGCCTATGACCGGGGCGACCTGTCGCGCGTCTATCCTATCGCGCGGGGGGCCGCGCCGATGATCGTGGCGCTGGTGGGGGCCGTGGCGCTGTCGGATCAGGTGACCGGCGCACAATATGGCGGCATCGCGCTGCTGGCCGCGGGGATCGCGCTGATGGCGCGGGGCGTGTTCACCGATGGTGAAAGCCGCCGCCTGCTGCCCTTCGCCTTCGGCTCTGCCATGGCGACGGCGACCTATACGCTGCTCGACGGGCTGGGCGCGCGGGTTTCGGGCGACGCGATCAGCTATGTCGCCTGGGTCTTCGTGGCGGACGGGCTGATCTTCACGCTGGGCAGCCTTGCGCTGCGCGGCACCGCCGTTTTGCCCCGCGCCCCCCGCGCCTGGCTGGTGGGCAGCTTCGCCTCGCTGGCCTCCTACGGGTCATATGCCATCTCGATCTGGGCCATGACTGTGGCGCCCATCGCCGTTGTGGCGGCGATGCGCGAAACCTCGATCCTGTTTGCAGTGCTGATTGGCTGGCTGGCCTTCGGCGAGCGGATGACCCGCGACAAGGCCATTGCCGCGCTGATGATCGTGGCAGGGGTGATCGTCACCCGCCTTTAGGAAATCCGGCGCGCGCTGCGTTCCGGGATGATCTGCTGCGCGATGCCAGCGAAGGTCAGGTAAAGCGAGGTCAGCACCAGCCCCCAATGCGCCCAGCTTGCCGGATGGAAATCGACCCAGGCCGCCCAGCCGGCAAAGAAGGTCCAGGCCAGGGACATCGGCAGCGTGATCTCGCGCCAGCGCTGGGTGCGGGTGGGGTGAACGAATTTCAGATTGGTGAACATGGCGATGGTCAGCGCGATCACGAAGGCGAGGATGATCCCCTCGCCCGGTTTCAGCGCGAACATCACCAGCACGACCATGTTCCAGCAGGCCGGAAAGCCTGCGAAGGAATAATCCTTCGTCTTCATCCGCGTATCGACGAAATAGACGACCGAGCCATAGGTGATGACGATGATCGCGAGCCACCCGGTCCAGCCCGGCAACAGCCCGGATTTGAACAGGGCGAATGCAGGAATGAACACATAGGTCAGATAGTCGATGATCAGGTCCAGCAGCACCCCGTCATAGGTGGGCCAGTTCTGTTTCACGTCATAGCGGCGCGCCAGCGGGCCATCGAGCCCATCGACGAACAGCGCCACCACCAGCCAGAGGAACATCATGTCCCATTTGCCATCGACAGCGGCCAGCATGGCCAGCATGGCCAGCACGGCGCCGGTGGCTGTGAACAGGTGAACGAGAAGGGCTTGGATACGCAAAGACATTCGACCATTTCACCCATCGGGCGACGAAAAGCAACCGCAACTGCGGACCTGCCCCGTTGCACGCCATGTTCCGCCGGTTCATGCGGCAACGACAGGAGGCACGCATGGCTTTGCAATCCTTCGCCGAAGGGCTCTGGCTGGCGGATGGCCCGGTCTTGCAGATCGCGGGTTTCGGCTACCCGACACGCATGGCGGTGATGTCGCTGCCGGCTGGGGGCCGGTTCGTCTGGTCGCCGGTTGCGCTGACGCCTGCGCTGCGGCAAGCGGTCGGGGCGTTGGGGCCGGTCCGGCCGTTCCGTGCAAGTTTCGTCTGGCCTTCACCGGGCCGACGGCGGCGGGTAAGGCGCTGCGCCGCATCCGCGACTGGCCGGTGGAGCGGGTGGTGATGGCGCATGGCGCGCCGGTTACCTCGGATGGCGGGGTCTTCCTGCGGCGGGCCTTCGGCTGGCTGAAGGTCTGATTACGCGCGGCGCCGGGCATGCGGGTGCGCGGCGGCATAGACCTCCATCAACCGTGCCGCATCGACGCCGGTATAGGCCTGTGTCGTGGACAGAGAGGCATGGCCAAGCAGTTCCTGAATGGCCCGCAGATCGCCGCCCGAGGCCAGAAGATGGGTGGCAAAGCTGTGGCGCAGCGCATGTGGCGTGGCGCTGGCGGGCAGGCCGAGGCGGTTGCGCGTGCGTTCCATCGCCGCCGCAATCAGGCGCGGGTTCAGTGCGCCGCCGCGCGTGCCGCGAAACAGCGGCTGATCGGCGGTCAGGTCATAGGGGCAAAGGTCGGCATAGCGTGCCACCGCCTCGCGCGCGGCGGGCAGCACCGGCACCAGCCGCTGCTTGTTGCCCTTGCCGGTGATGCGCAGCACCTCGGGCAGCGGATGGTCAGCGCCGGTCAGCCCCAGTGCCTCGGAAATCCGCAACCCGCAGCCGTAAAGCAACGTCACCACTGCGGTATCGCGCGCAGCAATCCACGGTTCGCGCGCGTCGTCGCCCACGCTGTCCAGCACATCGGCCGCACCATCGACGGACAGCGGGCGGGGGAGCTTTTTCTGAAAGCGCGGCGCGCGGGCTTGCAGGATTGCGGTTGCATCCGCACCCTGCCGGTCGGCCAACCATGCGGTAAAACCCTTCACCGCCGAAAGGCTGCGTGCCAGCGACCGGGCCGAAACGCCGCGCCCGCGTTCGTGTGCCATCCAGGCGCGGAGGTCGCCCACCGGCACGGTGACCAGTGCCGCCAGTCCCTCGGTCCCGCCACGATGATGTGCAAGGAAGGACAGCCAGCCGCGCAGATCGGCCGCATAGGCGGCCATCGTCTTTTCCGACCGCCCGTCCAGCGCGCGCAGATGGGTCAACCACTCCTCCAGCGCCGCGCGGGCGGCCGGAGAGATGGCAAGCGTCGTCACGACAGCCAGCGGCGCATCGTCCGCTCGAACACGCCGGCGAAGAAGGCCAGCAGGTCGGTTCCATGTGTGGGCTTGAAATGGTGCGGGTCTTCGCAACCCATGACCAGAAGGCCCGGCAGCCGTCCCTTGCCGAAGTCGAGCCGCATAAGCGCCTCGGACCGGATCCAGCCGGCGGTTTCGCCATAAATCTGGTTGGAACTTGGGATGGTCTGCCGCAGCGTTACCGGACGCAGGCTGACGTTCCGCCCGCCCGAGACATATTCGGCGACAAAACCGGGTTCGGCTACGAACAGCACATCGCCCAGACGGCGCAGCGCCGGATCGTCGGCTTCCTGCACCGATTCCAGCACCAGCCGGATGCAATCGACACGCAGGGTCTGCGCGACCTCGCCCGCGAGGCTTTTCAGGAAATCCTCGAACGACAGCGGGTCGAGCATTTGCAGGATGGCGCGATGCACCTGATTGGTGCCTGCAAGGTTTTCATAGGCGGCGGCGATGACGGTGCGGTGCGTATCCTCCAGCCGCTCCAGCCGGTTTTCCAGCCGTTCCATGGCGATGCCACGCAGATCGACCACATTCGACCCCATTGCCCGATCCGTCGCCGCGATCAGGGCGCGCATCAGGTCGTGGTCTTCCAGAATGACTTCCGGTTTTTCCAGAATCCGGTCGCGGAGGTCCGGTTCGATCATGCTTTGACTGCCCGTTTGTATGTTTTGCGCGACTTTAGCAAAAGCGAAGGGGCCTTGTCGCGGGAAAATGTGGCGAAAGGGAAAGCCCGGAAACAAAGATGCCGCCGTCCGGGCCGGGGCGGCGGCATCCTTTTCTGCTCAGGCCGCGCGGATCAGAGGATCTTCTGCCCGGTCTTGGCCCAGTCCTTCACGAACTGGTCCAGCCCCTTGTCGGTCAGCACATGGCTGGCCAGCCCCTTGATGACGGCGGGCGGCGCGGTCATCACATCGGCACCGATCAGCGCGCATTGCGCGACGTGATTGGCGGTGCGGATCGAGGCGGCGAGGATCTGGGTCTCGAACCCGTAATTGTCATAGACATCACGGATGTCGGAAATCAGTTCCAGCCCGTCGAGGTTGATGTCGTCCAGACGGCCGATGAAGGGGCTGATGAAGGTGGCACCGGCCTTGGCGGCGACCAGCGCCTGATTGACGCTGAAGCACAGGGTCACGTTCACCATCTTGCCTTCGCCCGACAGAACCTTGCAGGCTTTCAGCCCGTCCCAGGTCAGCGGCACCTTGACGGTGATATTGGGTGCGATCTCGGCCAGCTTGCGGCCTTCGGCGATCATCTCGTCAGCGGTCAGCGACACGACTTCGGCCGAAACCGGGCCGGAGACGATGGAACAGATTTCCTTCGTCACTTCCATGATGTCGCGGCCGGACTTCAGGATGATCGAGGGGTTGGTGGTGACGCCATCGACCATGCCAAGGTCGTTCAGCTCGGCAATGGCGGCCACGTCGGCGGAATCTACGAAGAATTTCATCCGGGATGTCCTCTCGGGGTTGCGGGCGCTCTCGCCGCCGTATTAGCCCAAAGGGACGGGCTGGGAAAGAGAGGCGACAGGGTGGATCGGGTCTTTGCGGCGGGGGAACGGGTCGGCGTGGCGCTGACCGAGCCTTTGGGCCGGGCCCTGACCGGCGTTCTGGACTATCGCGCCCCCGAAGGCGGCTGCGGCACCGGAGATTTCGTCGAGGTGCCGCTGGGCCCGCGCCGGATGTTGGGCGTGGTCTGGGGGCCGGGGACCGGTGATTTCGACGCGGCGAAACTGCGCCCGGTGTCGCGGGTTCTGGATGCGCGGCCGATGCGGGCCGAATTGCGCGGCTTTCTGAACCGCGCCGCAGATTACACGCTGACCCCCTTGCCCGCGATGCTGCGCCTTGCCACCCGCGCGCCGGGGCTGGGCGAGCCGCCGGGCCTGCGCCGGGTTTACCGCCTTGTCGGCCCCGCGCCCAACAAGCTGACCGATGCGCGGCTGCGCGTGATCGAGGCGCTGCGCGATTTCGGCGGCGCGGCGGTGACGCTGGGCGAATTGTGCGAGGCGGCGGCCTGTTCCTCGTCGGTTGTCAAGGGGCTGGTGAAGGCGGGCGTGGTGTCCGAGGACGAGGCGCCGCGCGATCTGCCCTTTCCCGACCTGAACCCCGCCGATGGTGTGACGCTTCAGGGCGATCAGGTCGCCGCCGCCGATGCGCTGGTCGCGGCGCTGGCGCAGGGTGGCTATGGCACGACGCTGCTGAAGGGCGTCACCGGATCGGGCAAGACCGAGGTCTATCTTGAGGCCGTGGCCGAATGTCTGCGGCAGGGGCGGCAGGCGCTGGTGCTGCTGCCCGAAATCGCGCTGACGGCGGAATTTCTGACGCGGGTCGAGGCGCGGTTTGGCGCGCGACCCGCCGAATGGCACTCTGGCGTGACGCAGACCGAACGCCGCCGGGTGTGGAAGATGGTGTCGGAAGGCCGGGCGCAGATGGTGGTCGGCGCGCGCTCGGCGCTGTTCCTGCCGTTCCAGCATCTTGGTCTGATCGTTGTCGATGAAGAGCACGATACCTCGTATAAACAAGAGGATGGCGTGCTTTACAACGCGCGCGACATGGCGGTGCTGCGCGCCTCGATCTGCGGGGCGCAGGTGGTGCTGGCCTCGGCCACGCCCAGCCTTGAAAGCTGGGTGAATGCCGAACAGGGCAAATATACGCGGCTCGATCTGGGCTCGCGCTACGGCACGGCGGAACTGCCCGAGATGCGGGCGGTCGACATGCGGGGCGAGCGGCTGGCCTCTAACCGTTGGATTTCCGGCCCGCTGGCGCAGGCGGTGGAGGCGCGGCGCGCGGCGGGGGAACAGTCGCTTCTGTTCCTCAACCGGCGTGGCTATGCGCCGGTCACCATCTGCCGCGCCTGCGGGCATCAGGTGGGCTGCGATCATTGCGACGCGCGGATGGTGGAACACCGCTTCCTGAAACGGCTGGTCTGTCACCAATGCGGCGCGACCAAGCCGGTGCCCGAAGCATGCCCCTCTTGCGGGGTAGAGGGGCGCATGGCCCCGGTGGGGCCGGGGGTGGAACGGCTGGCCGAGGAGGTCGCCGAACGCTTCCCCGAGGCGAAGCTCGCGATCCTGTCGTCAGACCTGTTCGGTTCGGCGCGCGCGCTGAAACAGCGGATCGAGGAAATCGCACGGGGCGAGGCCGAAATCGTCATCGGCACGCAGATCGTGGCCAAGGGGCACAACTTCCCACTGCTGACGCTGGTCGGCGTGATTGACGCCGATCTGGGCTTGCAGGGGTCCGACCTGCGTGCGGCGGAACGGACGTTTCAACTCATGCGGCAGGTCGCCGGGCGGGCGGGGCGGTCGGGCGACCGGCAGGGGCTGGCGCTCCTTCAGACCCATCAGCCCGAACATCCGGTGATCCGGTCGATTCTCGGTGGCGATGAAGAGGCGTTCTGGCGGGCCGAAAGTGCCGAACGCCGCGCCTCGGGTGTTCCGCCTTGGGGCCGGATGGCCGGGATCATCCTCTCCGGCCCGGATGTGGCGCAGGTCTTTGATTTTGGGGCTGAACTTGCCCGCCGTGACGGCCCGCTGCGCCGGATCGGGGCGCAGCTGTTCGGCCCGGCACCCGCGCCCATCGCCAGAGTGCGCGGCCGCCACCGGGTGCGGCTGCTGATCAAGGCCGACAAACAGGCGCCGATCCAGGCCGCCGTTTCCGAATGGCTGGCGCAGCTTAAGCCGCCGAACAACCTGCGGATTGCCGTCGATATCGACCCGCAAAGCTTTTACTGAGGTGGGGGCGGCGCAGAATTGTGCGGGCCACAATTCCGCTCTCGCGCGATGCCCGGCACGGGCGTAGAACGGATGCCATGATAACGCGCATCCTGCCCCTTGCCGAAACCGGACATCTGCCGCGCTGGCGGCAACCCGTTTCGCTGCTGTTCCTGATGGCCGTCGCCATGCCGCTGGCCTTTTCCACATGGTCGGCGTTGCTGAACAACTTTGTCATCGAACGCGCGGGGTTCACGGGCGTCGAAATCGGCTGGCTGCATACCGTGCGTGAAATCCCCGGCCTGCTGGCTGTTGCCGTGCTGGCGATCCTGCTGCTGTTCCGCGAACAATCGGTCGCGGGCTGGATGCTGGTGCTGCTGGGTGTCTCGACTGCCGTCACCGCATGGTTCCCGACACTGGGCGGCATCATGATGATCACCTTTCTGTCCTCGGTGGGCTTCCACTATTTCGAGACAGTGAACCAGTCGCTGCAATTGCAATGGATCGACAAGGCCCGCGCGCCCAAGGTGCTGGGCTGGATCGTGGCCACCGGCTCGGCCGCCTCGCTGGTCGCCTATGCGGCGATCATGCTGACGTGGAAGACGCTGGGCCTGTCCTACAACAGCGTCTACCTTGCCTCGGGCGGGCTTTGCGCGCTGATCGCGGTGTTCTGCCTGATCGCCTATCCGCGCTTCGAGGCACCGCATCCGCAGCGTAAATCCATCGTGCTGCGCCGCCGCTACTGGCTGTATTACGCGCTGCAACTGATGGCAGGCGCGCGACGGCAGATCTTCGTCGTCTTCGCGGCCTTCATGATGGTCGAGAAATTCGGTTTCGGGGTCGAGAAGATCACCGCGCTGATGCTGATCAACTTCATCGCCAATATGGCGCTGGCGCCGCTGATCGGCCGCTTCATCGCGCGCTTCGGCGAACAGAAATCCATGCTGGTCGAATATGGCGGGCTGTTCTGCGTGTTCCTCCTTTACGGCGGGCTTTACTGGTTCGACTGGGGGCTTTGGCTGGCCGCGGTGCTGTATGTCGTCGATCACCTGTTCTTCGCCATGTCCTTCGCGCAGAAGACCTATTTCCAGAAGATCGGCGATCCGGCGGATATGGCGCCCACGGCGGCGGTGGCCTTCACCATCAACCATATCGCGGCGGTCTTCCTGCCAGCGCTGCTGGGCTATCTCTGGGTCACTTCGCCCGGAGCGGTCTTCGGGCTGGCGGCAGGCATGGCCGCGACCTCCTTCCTTCTGTCGCTGCTGGTGCCGCGCCATCCGTCACCGGGGAACGAGACCCGGCTGGGTGGCGGAACAGGCTGGGAACCCGCGGCTGCATGATCCTTCACGCCCGCGCGACTGTGCTGGCGCCGCGGCGCGGCTTTCCTATATTGTAATGCAATGACAGGAGGCGCCCATGCTGAACATGTTCAAGGCCGACAAGATGAAGATGGTGACCCCCGCCGATGCCCTGCCGGGGCGGGCGGAGCCGATCCCGACTGCCGAGACGCATTTCCTTAGTGGTCTGCCGCTCAATGCTGCCGTGCCCGAAGGCTTTGCCGAAGCGATGTTCGGCATGGGGTGCTTCTGGGGCGTGGAGCGCAAGTTCTGGCAAGTGCCGGGCGTCTGGCTGACCATGGTGGGTTATGCGGGCGGGTACACCCCGAATCCAACCTACAAGGAAACCTGCACGCAGTTGACCGGCCATAACGAGGTGGTGCGGCTGATCTACGATCCTGCTGTGGTCAGCTACGAGGATCTGCTGAAGCTGTTCTGGGAAAACCACGACCCGACGCAAGGCATGCGGCAGGGCAATGACATCGGCTCGACTTACCGTTCGGGGATCTACACCTATACCGAGGCGCAAACCGAGGCGGCGCAGGCATCGAAAGCGGCCTATCAACAGGCGCTGACCGCTGCGGGGCGCGGCCGGATCACCACCGAAATCCTGCCTGCGCCGACCTTCTTCTTTGCGGAAGATTACCACCAGCAATACCTGGCCAAGAACCCCGAGGGCTATTGCGGAATTGGCGGCACCGGCGTCAGCTGCCCCATCGGCCTCGGCGTCCGGGCCTGATTTCAGCAAGGCGGCGCCCCGAGGGTTTGCCTGTGTCTGACCTGCACCCGCGCCGCCGCCCGGCCTTCCGCCTGTGGCTGTCTCGCCCTTGCCGGATCTGATCGGGGCCGGAAAGCGGCGATGAGTATTTGGGCAAGAAGCAAAGTGCCGTTGCTTCTTGTCGGAAATACTCCGGGGGTCCGGGGGCTGGCCCCCGGCGTGGCGGGCCGGGTGCAAGCGTGGCTTGACCCTTGCGCCGTCGGGGTCTATCGCGGCGGAAGCCTGCCTGAGAGGAACCGCAAGATGCCGACTTATTCTGCCCTGACGACCTTGATGGGAGAAGATGCCGCCGAGGCGCTGGCCGAGGCGGTGGAAAAGCTTGACCCGGCGCCCGTGGGCATTGGTGTTTTCGAGATCGAGGATGACTCGGGGCTTTGGGAGGTCGGCGCCTATTTCACCGAAAAACCCAATGAGGTGATGCTGGAGGTTCTGGCGCTGGCGTTCGAGGCACGGCCTTTCGCGCTGTCGGAATTGCCAGAGATCGACTGGGTGGCCCATGTGCGGCGCGAACTGGCGCCGGTCGAGGCGGGGCGCTTCTTCGTTTACGGCAGCCATGATGCTGACAAGGTGCCTGCGGATCGCATCGCCCTGCAAATCGAGGCGACCGTGGCCTTTGGCACCGGCCACCATGGCACCACGCTGGGCTGTCTGCGCGCCTTTGACCGGCTGTTCGATGCCGGGTTCAGGCCCGCCAAGGTGGCGGACATCGGTTGTGGCACGGCCGTTCTGGCACTGGCTGCGGCTTCGGTTCTGCCGGAAGCGGTGATCCTTGCATCGGACATTGACCGCGTGGCTGTGGATGTCGCCGAGGCGAATGTGGCGATCAATGGTCTGGAGGGGCGCGTCGACTGTCTGGAAGCGGCGGGGTTCGCCCATCCGCGTCTGGCCGAGGCCGCGCCCTTCGATCTGATCTTCGCCAATATCCTGAAAGGGCCGCTGATCGAACTGGCACCAGATATGTCGGCGCATGCGGCCGATGGTGGCATCGCGATTCTCTCGGGTCTGCTGGTGGTGCAGGCCGAGGCGGTGACCGCGGCCTATCAGGCCGCAGGTTTTACGCTGGAAGCCCGTGAGGACATCGGGGAGTGGTCTACGCTGGTGTTGAAAAAGGGCTGAAACAGGGCGATCCCTTTCGGATTGCCCCAATATTGCCACATTTCGGCCTTAAGTGGGTCGCTCGGTGGGGGCCGTATCGTGGAGTATGTGTGGTATGGCCGAACAGGATCTGAGCGAGTTTTACGCGCGTGTTGCGCGTGTCGAAAAAGCGCGTGTAAAAGGATATGGCTTTGAAGCGGATGGAACGCTTGGCCGCTCCTATTATTATCGCCCCCGGCAGCGTCGGCGCCGCATTCTCGGTCCATTGTTGATGCTTGGCCTGTGCTTCTTCGGTCTGAAAGGCGCAATGCACCACCAGATTGGCAGAGACTCCTTTCAGAACCGCGTTGTCGCAATGCAGGCCGCGCAGGGGTTTGAGCGTTTCGGCGGCTTCCTGATGCAGGCTGATCCGGTGACGCTCTGGATTTCCGAACAATTCGACAAATATCTCTGAGCAGGGCCCTTCATCGGGGCCTGCAACCTGTCCGGAAATGCCGGGCATTGCTGATGCCGGATACCAAAAAGGCCGCGTCCGTGAGGAGCGGCCTTCGGCATAGCAGCGGGCGCGATGCGCCCGATCCGGCGACGGATCAGTGGCTCAGCTTGGAGCCGATCTGGTCGATGTCGCCGCGGCACAGCCCGATATCGTCAAGCTCGCGGTCCGACAGCTTGCCCAGTGCGTTGCGGGTCACGCGCGCGTCGTTCCAATCGGCGACGGCGGCGAACAGGTTGCTCACGAACTGCACGAAGCGGTAGGTGGAGATGGCGCCAAAGGGCGCCGTACGGGTCGTCTCATAAGCGGCCATGGCGGTGTTCCTCGTTTCAAAACTGCCTAGATCGAAGGCATCCGTGCCTTCGATGCGTCAAATAATCTTGCTGCAGGTGCAAAGCAAGCGAGGCAAAGGCATGGCCCACATGCAGAAACCGCATGGCTCGGCCGCTGCGGTGGACAGGGTTATGACAGTGCCTTGCGAGGGGCGCGGGCGATCGTCGCCTTCATCAGCCGGATAGTCGCAAATATGCGAAATTCATACCCCGGCCTGCGCGGGATGCAAGCCCGAATTGATCTTTGCGGATGTTCTTCTTTCGTGCTAGTTTGGGGAAAATGCAGAACAAAAGGCGCGGGCATGCGGGTATTGGGCATTGATCCGGGGTTGCGGAACCTCGGGTGGGGCGTGATCGAGGTTTCCGGCACGCGAATCGTCCATATCGCCAACGGCATCTGCCATTCCACACCCGGAACGGGTGACGGGGATCTGGCGCAGCGGCTGTGCAGTCTGCATAGCCAGTTGACCGAGGTGCTGCGCACCCATGCGCCTGATACGGCGGCGGTGGAACATACTTTCGTCAACAAGGATGCCGTGGCCACGCTGAAGCTGGGGCAGGCGCGGGGCATCGCGCTGCTGGTGCCGGCGCAATTCGGGCTGACAGTGGGGGAATATGCGCCCAATGCAGTGAAAAAGACTGTGGTGGGCGTGGGGCATGCCGCGAAGGTTCAGGTGGATCACATGGTGCGGCTGCATCTGCCGGGGGTGAAGATTGCCGGTCCCGACGCGGCGGATGCGCTTGCGATTGCCATTTGCCATGCGCATCACTGTCAGTCGAGCGGCCGGCTGGAGGCCGCATTGCGGAGGGCGGCAGGATGATCGGCAGGATTGCAGGCCGGATCGAGTGGCGCGGTGCCGATCATGTGCTGATCGACGTGCGCGGCGTTGGCTATATCGTCCATGTCAGCGACCGCACTTTGGCGGCGCTGCCCGGTGTGGGGGAGGCCTGCGCGCTTTATACCGAACTGCTGGTGCGCGAGGATCTGCTGCAACTCTTCGGTTTTCCGACCATGCTGGAAAAGGAATGGCATCGCCTGCTGACCACCGTGCAGGGGGTGGGTGCCAAGGCTGCCATGGCGATTCTGGGCACGCTGGGGGCCGAGGGCACGGCGCGGGCGATCACCTTGGGCGATGCACGCGCCATTCAGGCAGCGCCCGGCATCGGGCCAAAGATCGCACAGCGTGTTGTGCTGGAGCTGAAATCCAAGGCCCCGGCGATCATGGCGCAGGGCAGCAGCCTGATGGCAGAGGCCGTGGTGACGGAAGAAGAGGCCGCACCCGCGCCTGCTGTCAAGGCAAAGCCCGCCCGCAGTGCACCGGCCCGGCCTGCGGTTGCCCGTGCGGCCTATAGTGCGGATGCGTTGTCGGCGTTGCTGAATCTCGGTTACGGTCAGGCCGATGCGGCGCAGGCCGTGGCCACGGTCTCGGGAGAGGCGCCCGAGGCCGATACGGCCGAACTGATCCGAAAGGCGCTGAAGCTGCTGATGCCGAAAACCTGAGCCATTCAAGGGCTCTGACCTGCTTTTGATGTTCGGCAGCGAACAGACCCTGTTCGCAGGCAGCGAATTGTGCACAGAAGGCGCGCCGTGCCAGTTTCTGCGCATGCAGCATGTGCTGCCCGACCTTGCAAACAGACGGAGTTTCTGATGATCCGCCTTTCCACCCTGTCGCTTCTGGCCGCGCTGTCCGCTGCCCCCGCCATGGCCGCGCCCGAGGCCTATGTGCTTGACCCTTCGCACAGCCAGATCGTGTTCAGCTACAACCACCTTGGGTTCTCGACCACCACGGGCATGTTCTCGGGTTTCGACGGCAATATCAGCTTCGACGCCGAAGATCCGGCGGCCTCCAGCGTCGAAGTGTCCTTCCCCGTCCGCACCATGCTGACCGGCTGGCAGGAACGCTTTGACCATTTCATGTCGCCCGATTTCTTCAATGCGGCTGACGACAGCGCGCTGGTCACCTTCAAATCGACCGGCATCGAGGTGACGGGCGAGAAAACCGCCAAGATCACCGGCGACCTGACGCTGAACGGTGTGACCAAATCGGTGGTTCTGGATGCGGCGCTGATCCAGGCGGGCGAGCATCCGATGGCGAAGAAGCCGTGGATGGGCTTCACCGGCACCACCACGCTGAAGCGCACCGATTTCAACCTCGGCATGTTCGCTCCCTATGTTGGGGACGATGTGACCGTGGAAATCTCGATCGAGGCGATGAAGGCGGAATGACGCCTGCGGGCAAAACGATTGAGGCCGGTTAACGGCCTTGGGGGGCGGGCCTTGTCCGCCCCTGTCCTTCGCCCCATATCGCTGGGCGCGGAGGTGTTCGATGAACGGTTATTTCAAGACGGCCCTGTTGATGGCGGCGATGACCGCCTTGTTCATGGGCCTCGGTGGCCTGATCGGCGGATCGTCCGGCGCGCTGATCGCGCTGGTCTTTGCCGGCGGGATGAACCTGTTTACCTGGTGGAACAGCGACAAGGCGGTGCTGTCGATGACCGGCGCGCGCGAGGTCGACGCCCGCAGTGCGCCAGATTTCGTGGCGCTGGTGCATGATCTGGCCGATGGCGCCGGGATGCCGCGCCCCAAGGTGTTCATCATCGACACAGATCAGCCCAATGCCTTCGCCACCGGCCGCAACCCGGAAAATGCCGCCGTGGCCGCGACCACGGGGCTGTTGCGGCGGCTCGACCGGCAGGAAATCGCGGCGGTGATGGCGCATGAACTGGCCCATATCCGCAACCGCGACACGCTGATCATGACCGTAACCGCCACCATGGCCGGGGCCATTTCAATGCTGGCCAATTTCGCCTTCTTCTTTGGCGGCAGTCGGGATCGTGAGGGCGGCGGCGGGTTGATCGGCGGAATTCTGGTGATGATCCTCGCGCCGCTGATGGCCGGTCTGGTGCAGATGGCGATTTCACGTTCGCGCGAGTATGAGGCCGACCGGATCGGGGCCCAGATCTGCGGCCATCCGATATGGCTGGCCTCGGCCCTGCGCAAGATCGAGGCTTTTGCCAAGGGGATCGACAATCCCCGCGCCGAGGCGAACCCGGCGCTGGCGCATATGTTCATCATCAACCCGCTGCACGCCCATGCGCGCGACGCGCTGTTTTCCACCCATCCGAATACTGAAAACCGGGTGGCGGCGCTGATGGCGCTGGCGGGGCAGGGGGCGACGGCGGCCCCGGTGCAGGCGACCCGTGCCTCGTCGATCCCGCGCAGCGGGCGGCGCGGCCCCTGGGCCTGAGGCGCGCCAATCCGCTTGCCAAATCACCGCCGTTCGGGGATTGTTCCGGGCATGACCCAGCCCGATCCCGCCCTTCGCCCCGACCGCCTGCCCGAGGACGCCGACCGCGCCCTGCGCCCGCAGGTGCTGGATGATTTCGTGGGGCAAGCCGAGGCGCGGGCCAATCTGCGCATCTTCATCGAAAGCGCGCGGATGCGGGGCGAGGCGATGGATCATACGCTGTTCCATGGCCCGCCCGGCCTTGGCAAGACCACGCTGGCGCAGATCATGGCGCGCGAACTGGGGGTGGGGTTCCGCATGACCTCTGGCCCCGTGCTGGCGAAACCCGGCGATCTGGCGGCGATCCTGACCAATCTGGAACCGCGCGACGTGCTGTTCATCGACGAGATTCACCGCCTCTCCCCCGTGGTGGAGGAGGTGCTGTATCCGGCGATGGAGGATTTCGCGCTCGATCTGGTGATCGGCGAGGGGCCGGCGGCGCGGACGGTGCGGATTGACCTGCAACCCTTCACGCTGGTGGGGGCAACCACGCGGCTGGGTCTCTTGACCACACCGCTGCGCGACCGTTTCGGTATTCCGACCCGGCTGCAATTCTACACCGAAGACGAGCTGGACCATATCGTCACCCGCGGGGCCCGTCTGCTGGGGGTCGAGCCGCTGGCCGAGGGCACGCGCGAGATTGCACGTCGTGCGCGCGGCACCCCCCGGATCGCCGGGCGTCTGTTGCGCCGGGTGGTGGATTTCGTGACGGTCGAAGGCGACGGGCGGCTGACCCGCGCGATTGCCGACCGGGCGCTGACCCGGATGGGGGTTGATAACCTTGGCCTCGACGGCGCAGACCGGCGTTACATGCTGCTGCTGGCCGAGAACTACGGCGGCGGCCCCGTGGGGGTGGAGACCATTGCCGCCGCGCTGTCGGAAAGCCGTGATGCCATCGAGGAGGTCATCGAGCCTTACCTGCTGCAACAGGGGCTGATCCAGCGCACACCGCGCGGGCGGATGCTGGCGGCAAAGGCGTGGCGCCATATCGGCCTCGCCCCGCCGCAACCGCAGCAGACTGCGCAGGGCGGCTTGTTCGACCTTTAATCCAGTCCCAGCAGAGTGGGCAGATCGGCCATGGTGCGGAAGATCACCGCGCCTTCGGCTGCAAGCGCGGCACCATCGCCCTGCGGCGCGAAGCCCATGCAGCGCATCCCCGCCGCGCGGGCGGCGCGGGCGCCGGTCGGGCTGTCCTCCACCACCACGCAAGCGGCGGGATCGGCCCCCAGCGCGCGGGCGGCATGCAGGTAAAGATCGGGCGCGGGCTTGATCATCTTCAGGTCGATGCCGGAAAACATCCGCCCCGCCAGCCGTGCGGCCAGCGCCGGATACTGGCCGATGGTCACGCCCATCTTGCGCCCGGTTCCGTTCGAGCCGATGGCATAGGGCACCCCCGCCGCATCCAGCCGGTCCAGCACGTCCAGAATGCCGGGGATCAGCTGCGTGCCCTCGGCCAGCCGGGCGTAAAGCCGCTCATAGAAGTCCGCCGCCCAGCCGTGTGGGATGTCGGCGCCAAGCTCGGCGGCGCGCAGGCCCACTTTTTCAACTGTGCCGCCCAGAAACAGCCGCTCCATCTCGGCATGGGTCAGCGGCAGGCCACGCGCGGCCAGATCTTCGGCCAGCATGTCGAAGGTGGGGCCTTCGCTGTCCACCACCACGCCGTCGCAATCGAACAGAACCGCCGCCGGGATCATACTGCCCTCAGAAGTGTGATGACCGTATCGCCATAGGCACGCTGGTCGATCTGTTCGAACCCGATGGGGGGCAGGGGGGCGGCGCTTTCTTCCCAGACGACGACCGCGCCGGGCGCAAGCCAGCCGCCCGCCACGCAGGAGGCCAGTGCCTGTTCGCCCAGACCTTTGCCATAGGGCGGGTCAAGAAAGACCAGCGTATAGCCAGCGCCCCGGTTCGGCCCCATGCGCGTTGCATCGCGGCGCCAGATATCGGTCTGGCCCATGGCGCGCATCAGCTCGATATTCCGACGCAGCAACGCGCGCGCGGCGGTGCCGTCATCGACGAAGGCAACGCGGGCCGCCCCCCGGCTCAGCGCCTCAAGCCCCAGAGCGCCGGTTCCCGCGAACAGGTCCAACACCCGTGCGCCTGTCACAGGATCGCCCGTTTGCGCGATGCGGCCGTTGACCAGCAGGTTGAAGATGGATTCCCGCACGCGGTCGGTGGTGGGACGCAGATGCGCCGCCGCATCGCCCGCGCCCACCTCGGCCAGCTTCAGCCCCCGGAACGTGCCGCCGATGATCCTCATGCCTTCAGCAGCGCCTTCAGGTCGGGCGTGTCCACCACCGCCTCGGGCGCGGGGCTGCGGCCCATCTCGATCAGCCGCTTGCCGACCATATAGGCCCGCGCGTCGTTCATGGCATCCACGGCCAGCAGCCGGTCGCCCGCATAATACCAGAAGCTGACCGCAGCACCTTCGCCCTTGCGGGTGACGATGTGGTCATAGCCGGTATTGAGCCCGGCAATTTGCAATTTGCAGTCATATTGATCCGACCAGAACCACGGCTTTGCAATGTAGGGTTGCCCAGCGCCCAGCATATTGGCGGCCACGGCCTCGGCCTGATCAATGGCATTGCCCACCGATTCCAGTCGCAGCCGCCCCGTTCCATGCGGGAAAGAGGCGCAATCGCCCGCCGACCAGATATGTGATTGGCTGGTCAGACCCGTGGCATCGGTGCGGATGCCGTTTTCGATGGCGCAGCCCGCCGCTTCGGCCAGTGCGGTGATCGGCTGGATGCCGACGCCGACGATGACGAAGTCGCAGGGCAGCTCATTGCCATCGGCCAGATGTGCGGAGGTCACGCGGGTTTCGCCTGCCAGCCGCGCAAGGCCCACGCCCTCGCGGATCGTGACGCCATGCGCGCCGTGCAGGGCGCGGAAATAATCTGCGGTTTCGGGCGCGGCGACACGTTGCAGGATGCGCGGCGCGGCCTCGATCACCGTGACATGAAGCCCCAGCTTCGCGGCCACTGCCGCCGCCTCCAGCCCGATATAGCCGCCACCCACGATCACGACGCGGCGGCCGGGCTGAAACTCGGCCCGCATCGCATCGACATCGGCGAGCGTGCGCACGGTATAGACCCCCGCCAGATCGCCCCCGATGGCGGCAGGCAGGCGGCGCGGCACAGATCCGGTGGTCAGCGCGAGTTCATCATAGGTGAGGGTTTCGCCGCCGACGGTCAGGGTGCGGGCGCTTGCGTCGATGGCGGTCACGGCTTCGCCCAGCCGCAGGGTGATGCGGTTGTCGGCATAGAAATCGGCGCTGCGCAGCCAGAGCCGTTCTTCCTCCATCTCGCCCAGCAGATAGGCCTTGGACAGCGGCGGGCGCTGGTAGGGCGGGGCGGGTTCCTCGCCGATCAGCGTGATGTCGCCCTGAAACCCCAGTGCACGCAGCTTTGCCACCAGCGCGGCCCCGGCCTGACCCGCCCCTACCACCACGAAATGCGCCATGCCATCTTCCTCCAACGCCGCCTCTGGCCCTGTCTTGCGGCGGACCCTATATCTGGCGCTATCGGTAACGCAACGCGCGAGGGACGTGAAATGACGATTTCTGAGGGAAGCCGCCTGCCGGATGCCACTTTGCTGGCCATGGGCGCCAACGGGCCGGAGGCGGTGGAGCTTGCGCCGAAGCTCAAGGGCCGCAAGGTTGTGATCTTCGGTCTGCCGGGGGCTTATACTGGCGTCTGCACCACGGCGCATGTGCCGAGCTTCATCCGCACCAAGGACAAGTTCGCCGGCAAGGGCGTGGATGAAATCATCTGCATCTCGGTCAACGATCCCTTCGTGATGAAGGCCTGGGCCGAGGCGACGGGCGCGGCCGAAGCCGGGCTGACCTTCCTTGGCGACGCGGATGCCAGCTTCACCAAGGCCATCGGTCTGAACTTTACTGCACCGCCGGCGGGTCTGATCGACCGGTCCAAACGCTATGCGCTCTATGCCGAGGATGGCGTGGTCAAGGTGCTGCATCTGGAAGAAAGCCCCGGCGTCTGCGAAGCCTCGGGCGGTGAGTCGCTTCTGGCGGCGATCTGAGCCTTTCGGTCCGGGCGGGGTCAGCCCTGTCCGGGCCGGGTTTCGCAAAGGCAGGCGGTGCGGCTGGCGTGATCGTGTTCCACGACGGCCGATCCCGCCAGCTTGTCCATCCGGTTGGCAAGCTTCACATCCAGATCGGACAGGCCGCCGCAATCATGCGTGGTCAGCGTCACATCCACGATGTTGAAGGCGTTGAACCATTCGGGGTGATGGTTCAGCCGTTCCGCCGCCAGCGCCGCCCGGGACATGAAGCCCCAGGCTTCGGAAAACCCCTTGAACCGCCAGATCTTGCGGATTGCATCGCGCCCTGGCACCGGCTGCCAGCCACTTTCCATCAGCAGGGGCAGGGCGGTGCTGCGGGCGTCATCGTGCAGCGGGGGCATTGTCATGCTTTTTGCTCCATCAACGCATCATCTGCGGCCTGCGCCCGTGTCGCGGCCGGGCGGTCAGCGATCCGGGTCCAGTATTCACGGAAGGCCGGGCGGTCGGGCAGGGTGCCAAAGCGCAGGCCCCAGCCGATCTGCGAACCAAGATAGACATCCACCGCCGAAAAGCGGTCACCCGCGAAATAGGGTGCCTCGGTCAGCCGATGTTCAAGCGTGGCCACGACATCTTCAAGCGAGCCATATCCGGCCGTGCGCTGACGTTCGGGTGGCACAACGAAGCCGAGCGCCGTGTTGGTGACGGCCTGTTCCACCGGGCCCGCGCCAAAGAACATCCAGCGATAGAAGGCCGCGTGATCTGTGGGCATCATTCCGGCATCGGGAAAGGCATCGGCCAGATAGGTGCAGATCGCCGCGCATTCGGTGACGATGCGACCATGATGGCGCAGCGCGGGCACCTTGCCCATCGGATTGATCGCCAGATAGTCAGGCGCCTTCATCGTGGTGCCATAGACCAGCAACTGCGCCTCGTAGGGTTCGCCGATCTCCTCCAGCATCCAGCGGGCAATGCGTCCGCGCGACATCGGGTTGGTATAAAGTGTCAGGGCGGTCATGCGGTATCCTCGGGGTCAGTCGTCCTGTGCGGGGCCACGGCGGAAGGGGCCATAGGCTGTCAACACCTCGATTTCTTCATCCACAGCGGCGCGTTCGCGTTCAAGGTAGTCCGCCACGGCACGCGCGAAAGCGAGGTCGGCGATCCAGTGCAGGGAATGCGTTTCCACTGGCAGATAGCCGCGCGCCAGCTTGTGTTCGCCCTGTGCCCCGGCCTCCACCCGGCTCAGACCCTGCGCAATCGCCCAGTCGATCGCCCTATGGTAGCACAGTTCGAAATGCAGGAAGGGGTAATCTTCCACGCAGCCCCAGTAGCGGCCGTAAAGCGTGCTCCGTCCGATGAAATTCAGTGCCCCGGCCACGGGGCGGCTGCCGTCGAAAGCCAGCACCAGCAGCACGTCATCGCGCATGGTCTGCTGGATTCGATCAAAGAAGTCGCGGGTCAGATAGGGGCGCCCCCATTTGCGACTGCCGGTGTCCTGATAGAAGGTCCAGAATGCCTGCCAGTGTTCCGGGCGCAGTGCGTCGCCGGTCAGGTTTTCAATGCGTAACCCGTGGGAATTGGCCACGGCGCGTTCCTTGCGCAGGGCCTTGCGCTTGCGCGAGGCCAGGGTGGCCAGAAAATCCTCGTAGCTGGCGAACCCGTCGTTCTGCCAGTGGAATTGCTGGGTCAGGCGCGGCATCAGCCCCATGGCAGCGCCGGTTTCCGCCTCGGCTTCGGTGCAGAAGGTGGCATGCAGCGAGGACAGTCCGTTCTGTTGCGCCACCCGTGTCGCGCCCTCGATCAGCGCGGCCATGCCCGCGGCCTCCTCGCCCGGCAGGGTCAGGAAGCGCCGCCCGGTGGCGGGGGTGAAGGGCACCGCGATCTGGAGTTTGGGGTAATACCGCCCGCCCGCCCGCTCATAGGCTTCGGCCCAGCCATGATCGAAGATGTATTCGCCCTGGCTGTGGGATTTGACGTAAAGCGGGGCGCCAGCGATCAACTGCCCCCCACGATGCACCAGAAGCGGCCGGGCCAGCCAGCCGGTGCCGGGGCCGGTGGACCCCGATGCCTCCAGCGCCAGCAGGAAGCGATGTGTGGTGAACGGATCGTCCGGGCGCCCCGTGCCGGGCGCGGCCAGCGCGTCCCAGTCAGCGGCCGGGACGGCGGCGATGCTTTCGGCCAGAGTGACGGTCAGGTCGGACACGCGGTCCCTCGATCATGGTTACGCACAGCAGATGCGGCGCGGCGCGCGCCGGTCAAGCCTTCGCGGCCAGATATCCCTCGAAGGTGATGTTGTCGGCGATTTTGCGGGCTGTTGCCTCGGCTTCGGGCGACCGGATGGTCCAGCACAGGATCGCAGCGCCCTCGGCCTTCAGTTCCGCCACGCGCGGGCGGGACAGATCAGCAGCCTCGTGGCTGATGAAGCTGGCGCCGGTGCGGTCGTAATCGGGGATGCCGCGCAGCCGGTCGCACAGGGCTGGGGACAACGGTGCATAGGACACCGGGTCATAGCTGCCCGTCGTCAGCCCGCGCGGCAGATCGGGGCAGAGCCGGGCCATTTCGGCCACGCTGTCAGGGTTGAAGGACATCAGCGCCACTGGCCCGTCATAGCCCGCCAGCGCCGCAGCCGTCGCCTGTTCCAGCGGGCCGATGCGGCCTACGGGGGACAGCATCTGATCCTTGATCTCGATCAGCAGCGGCACCCGGCCCGCGACCAGAGCCAGAACCTCTGCCAGTGTCGGCACCGTTTCAGCGGTGCCAAGAAGGGTCATCGCACCCAGTTCTGCCGCCGTATGATCCGCGACCCAGCCCGCCTCCCCGGTCAGGCGCGGCAGATCCTCGTCATGGAATACCATGGCCACACCATCCGACGACAGTTGCAGGTCAATCTCGATGGCATAACCCGCGTCCATCGCGGCGCGAATGGCCGCGCGGCTGTTTTCCGGCCGCCCCGCCGTGCGGTCATGCAGGGCGCGATGGGCGACAGGCAGGCGCAGGAAGGCGGGGGGCAGCGGAATGCGACTCATTTCAGCTCAAAGATCGCGTCGATTTCAACGGCAACGCCCAGCGGCAGCGCGGGGGCCGAAACGGCGGCGCGGGCGTGGCGCCCGGCATCGCCCAGCACCGCGACCATGAAGTCAGAGGCGCCGTTGATGACCTTGGGCTGATCCGTGAAATCAGGGGTGGAATTGACGAAACCGCCCAGCTTCACCAGCCGTTTGATGCGCGACAGATCGCCGTCACAGGCTTTCTTGGCCTGTGCCAGCAGCGAGATGGCGCAGGCGCGCGCGGCGGCGGCGCCCTGTTCAACGGTGAAATCCGCACCCAGCTTGCCCTTGATCGGGCCATTCGCATCGGCGCTGACTTGGCCCGAAACATGCAGCAGGTTCCCGGCCAGCACGAAGCCGACGTAATTGGCAACCGGCGCGGGGGCGTCGGGCAGGGTGACGCCGAGTTCGGCAAGACGGGCTTCGATGGTCATGGGAACCTCCTGTTCAGTCGCGCCGGAGGCTAGCGCCAAGCGAAAGGGGCGGCAAGTGCCGCCCCCGTCCTGTTCCGGTGTTTCCGCGACTTCAGGTCTCGCGGAAGGCGCGGTTGAAATAGTCGGTGAAGGGTCTCAGCAGATAGGCCAGCGGGGTCTGGTCATGGGTACGGATGAAGGCTTCGACCGGCATGCCGGGCAGCAGCGTCAGCCCCTTCAGCTTTTCAATCTCGCCCGGCTCCAGCACGATTTCGGCGCGGTAATAGCTGGCCTGACTGCGTTGATCGGTCAGGGCATCGGCCGAGACCAGTGCGATACGCCCGGTCAGTTCCGGTGTGGTGCGCGAGTTGAAGGCCGAGAAATGCAGCCGCGCCTCTTGCCCGGCATAAACCTGGTCGATGTGGATGGGCGAAACCTGCGCGGCGATGACCAGCGGGCGGTCCTGCGGGATCAGGTAAAGCACCGGATCGGCCGGACGGATGACCGAGCGCGGCGTGGTGACCTGAAGTCCCAGTACCACACCCGACACCGGCGCGCGAATCTCCAGCCGTGAAATCCGTTCGGTCAGTGCACGGCGGCGTTCCGCCAGTTCCAGTTCCTGATAGCCGATGTCCCGAAGCTGGGTATTGGCTTCTTCGCGGCGCGAGGCACCGAGGCGCAGGATTTCAAGCTCGATCTCTGACGCACTTTCACCGGCCTGTGCCTTCGACGCCTCAAGCTCGCCCACCTGACCGCGCAGCCGCGCCTCTTCGCGTTGCAGGGCCAGAACGCGGCTGGATTGCGCCAGACCCTTCTCCAACAGGGATTGCTGGTCGGCCAGTTCCTTCTGGATCAGGTCAAGCTGGGTGCCAAGCGCCTCGGCCTGCGCCTCGATGCCGGTCATCTGGCTGGTGATCTGGGCCCGGCGTTCTGCCAATTGGCCGATCTGCTTGGACAGTGTGTCGGCGCGGGCGTCGAACAGATGAACCTGCCCGTCCATCTGCTCCTGCACTTCGGGGCGGGTTTCGGCCGCGGTGACAAGCTCGGCGCTGAAAACGATCTTCGTCTCGTCATCCCGTTCGGCGGTCAGCCGGGCGCGGCGGGCCATGATCTCGTAAAGCTGGTTCTCGACGATGGTCAGTTCGGAACGCAGGACAGTGCCATCCAGCTTCAGAAGCAGATCGCCTGCTTTCACATTATCGCCGTCGGCAACGGCAATGGTTTCCACCACGCCGCCATCGGGATGTTGCACCACTTGCCGGTGGTTTTCGACCTCGATCTGGCCATGGGCCACCACGGCGCCTGCGATATTGGTCGTCACCGCCCAGACGCCGAAACCGCCGAAGAGGATGGCAAAGGCCGCGAAGCCCAGCATCACATAACGGCGGGGCGACCACGCGCGAGCGGTATCTTCCGCGCCAGCAGGTGCCGGGGCGGGGCGGGCGGCGGGGGCGGGGCGTGCCATCGCGGTCTGCGCCGCGGCGGCAGGAAGCGGCGCCTTGGCCTTGCCTGCGCCTTCGGGCGGGGTTTGGGGTTCGCTCATGTCACGCCTCCGGGGCCGGCATTCTTGACGATTTCAGTGTGGTTCTTCACCATGTCGCGCAGCACCTGATCGCGCGGCCCGAAGGCGCGGCGGGTGCCGTCTTCCATCACCAGCAGGAGTTCGCATTCCTGAATGGCGGCAGGGCGGTGAGCCATGATGAGGATGGCGCAACCCGCGTCCTTCATCGACCGGATCGCCGCGTTCAGCGCCACCGACCCCTCGTTGTCGAGGTTGGAGTTCGGCTCGTCCAGCACCACGATGACCGGATCGCCATACATGGCGCGGGCAAGGCCAATGCGCTGGATCTGGCCGCCGGACAGTCGCCCGCCAAGGGCCGAAACCCGGGTGTCATATCCGTCGGGCAGCTTGACGATCATGTCATGGGCGGCGGCCTTGCGCGCTGCCTCCACCACTTTCAGCCCGTCGGGGTTGCCCTGAAGGCGGGCGATGTTTTCCGCAATCGTGCCGTCGAACAGCGTCACGCGCTGCGGTAGATAGCCGATGTAGCTGCCCAGTGTATCGGGGTCGTATTGATCCAGCGCCGCGCCATCCAGCCGCACCTTGCCGCCTGCGGGTTTCCATGCTCCGATCAGTGCGCGGGCCAGCGTGGACTTGCCCGAGCCGGATGGCCCGATGACACCCAGCGCCTGACCCGGCTGCAACTGGAAATTCACCATGCGCAGCGTGGCGAAGCTTTCGCCAGGCGGCACCACGGTCAGGTTCTGCGCCTCCAGATTGGCCTTCGGGCGCGGCAGTTGCGTGCGCGGCGGCTCCACCGGAACACGGGTGAACAGTTCGGCCAGACGGTTCCAGCCCTCTTGTGCACGCTGCACCACGGCCCATTGGCCGATGGCCACCTCGATCGGTGACAGCGCGCGGCCCATCAGGATGGACCCGGCAATCATCGCCCCGGCCGACAACTCGCCCTTCAGCACCAGCCAGGCGCCAAGGCCCAGCATGGCCGATTGCAGGAACAGGCGGAACGTCTTGGTCAGAACCGAGAAGGTGCCGCCCAGATCGGCGGCGGCAATGGTTTGCGCCAAAGCGGTGGCGCGTGCCTTTTGCCAGCGGTCAAAGCCCGCTTTCTGCATCCCCAGGGCCTGCACAACCTCGGCCTCTGCCTTGAGGTTGTCGGCCATGCGCTCGGCCACGATGGTGGCGCTGTTGGCGCGGTTCAGCGGCACTTTGGTCATGCGCTGGTTCAGGATGGTCACGAAGACGAGGATGATGCCGCCGATGATGGCCAGCCATCCCATGTAGGAATGAAAGACGAAGATCGCGGCGATGAACAGCGGCGTCCATGGAATGTCGAACACGGCCAGCAGCACTGGCGAGGTCCAGAGCCGCTGCACCGCCTCCAGATCGCGCTGGGCGGCGGTGGCGGTTGGGTCGTTCGGGGCCACCTGCGACCGGCGCAGCGCCGCTTCGAACACGCGGCGGTCCAGCCGGGCCTGAAAGGCCGCGCCGACCCGCGCCATGATGCGGCCGCGCGCGTGATCCAGCACGCCCATCATGATGAAGAGAAAGATCACCAGCGCCGAAAGCGCCACCAGCGTCGGTTCCGACCGGCTGCCCAGAACGCGGTCATAGACCTGAAGCATATACAGCGGTCCAGTCAGCATCAGCACGTTGACCACAACGCTGAACAGGAACACCGCAAGGATGACAGCATAGGATTCGCGTCGCGCTGCCCTGAGTTCGGCCAGACCGGGGGCGACGTTCACCGAAAGCTCTGGTCGGCTCATAATTGCCTGCTCCTTTTGCATTGGCTGCGTTAGCCGCTGCCGAATTCTTTTACGTCACCTGCGCGCCGCGCTTTGCGGTTGTCAATGCCCGGCGTGCGGCTTATCCCTTGCGTTCTGGCCCTGAAGACTATCCGACAGGGCGCGGAATGGACGCGACACTAGGCTGATGGTGATGGTTTTTCCATTGAATTCTTGTATCTGGAGCAAATCGGCGATCCGCATCTCGGTGGTTGGTCTGTCTGTGGCGATTCTTTCGGCCTGCGCCGCGCCGCCGCCGCCCACCGAGCCCTATGACCCCTATGAAAAGACCAACCGGGCCTTTCATTCGGTCAATCTGGGGCTCGACAAGGCGCTGGTGCGGCCGTCTTCCAAGGCTTATGGCGCCATCATTCCGGGGCCGGTCAAGACCGGGGTATCGAATTTCGCCTCGAACCTCGATCTGCCGGGGGATGCGGTGAACGGTGCCCTTCAGGGCAACCCGGAACGCTTTGTAACCAATGTGTTGCGCTTCGCCGTCAACTCCACAATCGGCATCGGCGGACTGTTCGATCCGGCCGGAGCGATGGGCGTGCATCAAAGCAAGACCGATTTCGGCGAGACGCTGCATGTCTGGGGCGTGGGCGAGGGCGCCTATGTCGAACTGCCGGGCATCGGTCCCAGCACAGTGCGCGATACCGTCGGAACGGCGGTCGATGTGGTGGCCAATCCTGTGCGGCTGGTGCTGCCGACGCCCGAAAGCTATTACGCCACGGCGGCGAAGGTCGGTTCAAAACTTGGTGATCGGGACCGCTATTCCGAAACCATCGACTCGGTCCTATATGACAGCGCTGACAGCTATGCCCAGGCACGGCTGCTTTATCTGCAGAACCGCCGGTTCGAGCTTGGACAGCAGGCCGACGCTGGCGGAGATGGTTTCATCGACCCCTACGAGGAGTGACATGGCTCATCCCGTTCTGAACCGCCGCGCCTTCGCTGCGACCGCCCTTGCCGGTGCCGCCTTTGTTGCCATTCCCGGTGCCGCCTTTGTTGCCATTCCCGGTGCCGCACTGGCGCTGGACCTGAACTCGGCCCGCGCGCTGATCGACCGGGCCATCGGCGATGTGAACAAGGTGATCAACTCGGGCAAGCCTGAAGCCGCCATGTTCAAGGATTTCGAGGCGATCTTCGCTCGTTATGCCGATGTGAACGCCATCGCGCGTTCGGCTCTTGGTCCGGCGGCACGATCTGCCAGCCCGTCGCAGATGAAGAATTTCACCCGCGCCTATCAGAGCTATATCGGCCGCAAGTATGGCCGCCGCTTCCGCGAATTCATCGGTGGCACGATCGAAGTGGTGGATGCCAAGCCGCTGAAAAGCTATTTCGAGGTGATCTCGGTCGCGCGTCTTCGGGGCGAGGCGCCGTTCGACCTGCGTTGGCATGTGTCGAACAAATCCGGCAAGGATCTGTTCTTCAACATCATCATCGAAGGCGTAAACATGCTGGCCTCTGAACGCGAGGAGGTCGGCGCCATGCTGAAGAAGCGCAAGGGGGACATCGACGCGCTGATCGGCGATCTGCAATCGGCCTGAAACCTGCGCGGGGCCAGCAGCCTCGGAATTTGAGTATTTTTGCAAGAAGCAAAGGGGGGCCGGTGGCGCCCCTTTCGCATGTCAGAGGCTGTCTTCGACACGGAAGCCTTCGGGGATGCGGTCGCGGCTGTCGAGCAGCAGATCGGCCATGGTGGTGGCGACCTTGGGGGCCATGCCGAAGCCGATCTTGAAGCCGCCATTGGCGATGAAATGGCCGGGGCGGCCGGGCCAGGGGCCAAGCATCGGCGCGCGGGATCGCGCGCGCGGGCGCAGGCCAGCCCAGCGTTCCAGCACAGGGGCACCTGTCAGGCAGGGCAGGGCGCCCAGCGCGCGGGAATGCAGGGCGTCCAGTTGCGCATCGGTGGTTGCGGGATCGTCGAAGCTGTTTTCCGAAGTGGAGCCGATGGCAACCGTGCCGTCTGCATGCGGGATGATATGCAGACCGCTGGCATAGATCTGCGGCGCATCGGGGGCGGGGTAGCGGAGGCTCAACGCCTGGCCCTTCACCGCGCCGCCGATGGGCTTGCCAAGGGCCGCGCCGAGTTCCGTCAGACCTGCCACCCCGGTCGCGTGCAGGACGATGCCTTGTTCCGGGGCTTCACCGATGTGAATCTCGCCGCCTTTCGCGGTGACGGCGGCGGCCAGTGCGGCGGCGGCCATGCGCGGGTGCAGGCGGGCCGAGAGCGTGTCGTGGATCAGCAGGCCCGTCGGGCTGACAGGCTCCCAAGCCGCGCCGGTGGCCTGGATAACCTGCCATGTGGCGCGGCCTTGCCAGAGGTCTGCCGCTGTTGCCTCGCGTGCCCGCGCCGTCTCGACCGCGCGGGCATCGGGCAGGGCTTGCAGACGCCCGACGCGGCCATAGCCGGTCGGCAGGCCGGAGGTTTCTGCAACCACGGTCCAGAAGCTTTCCGCCATCAGCAGGCTTTCCAGCTGGAACCGTTTCTTGGTGTTCCACTGGTCGGGCATATGCGGGCTGAGCGCGCCGACCAGCCCGCCCGAGGCGCCCGCCCCGATGCGTGCCGCCTCGATCAGACGGACCTTTGCGCCGCGCCGGGCCATTTCCCAGGCGCAGGCGAGGCCGAAGATGCCGCCGCCCCGCACCGTCACATCGCAGCTTGCCATTCGCCGCTCCTTTCCGCAGTGTCGCGCCGATCTGCCATAGGACAAACCGCCATGCCGGACCAGAGCCCCGAGGCCCCGACCCTTGACTGGCGCGATGGGGTCATCCCCGTTTCGACCCGGTTCGATGACCCGTATTTCAGCCTGAACGACGGGCTGGCCGAGACGCGGCATGTGTTCCTGCACGGCAACCGTCTGGAGGCGCGGCTGTGCGATGGCTTTCATATCGCCGAACTGGGCTTCGGCACCGGGCTGAACCTGTTGGCGGTGCAAATTCTCTGGGGCGCGATGGGCGCGCCGGGTGTCCTGCACTTCACCAGTTTCGAGGCGTTCCCGATGGAGGCCGAGGACATTGCCCGCGCGCTGGCACATTTCCCCGAGGCGCGGGCGGTGGCGGGGCCGTTTCTGGACCAATGGGCCGAGGGGCGGCGGGTGCTCGATCTGCCGGGCATTCGCGCCCAAATCATTACGGGCGATGCCCGCCAGACCCTGCCGGCATGGCAGGGCGCGGCGGATGCCTGGTTCCTCGACGGTTTTTCCCCGGCGAAGAACCCCGAACTGTGGTCCGACGCCCTGATGCAGGCGGTGGCCGATCATACGAAACCGCAGGGCAGCTTTGCCACCTATACGGCGGCCGGGCATGTGCGCAGGGCCTTGCAGGCGGCGGGGTTTCAGGTAGAGCGGCAGCCGGGGCATGGCCGCAAGCGGCATATGACCGCAGGCTGGCGGGTCTGAGGCCACGTCACCTTCCCTTGGGAAAAGGATCATCCGATGGCCGCCGCCTTTCGTGCGCAGCAGAATACCCGGCTTGGCATCCTGCTGATGTCGGCGACATCGTTCGTCTTTGCGCTTCAGGACGGGATTTCCACCCATCTTGCCGGGCAATACAATGTCTGGATGGTGGTGATGATCCGCTTCTGGTTCTTCGCGGCCTTTGCCATGGCGCTGTCGTCGCGGCGGCCGGGGGGCATTGGCGGGCAGTTGCGCTCGCATCACCCCTGGCTTCAGGCGCTGCGCGGCACGCTGCTGGTGGCCGAGGTCTGCATCATGGTCGTCGCCTTCATCAAGCTGGGGCTGATCGCCACCCATGCGGTTTTTGTCTGTTATCCGCTGCTGGTGGCGGCGCTGTCCGGCCCGGTCTTGGGCGAGAGTGTCGGCTGGCGACGGTGGACGGCGATCGGTGTGGGCTTCATCGGCGTGCTGATCATTCTTGAGCCCGGCGTTGCGGTCTTCAGCCCCTGGGCGCTGGTGCCACTGCTTTCCGCCTTCATGTTCGCGCTTTACGGGTTGCTCACGCGCTATGTGGCGCGGGGCGACAGTGCGGGCACCAGCTTCCTTTGGACCGGGATCATGGCCGCGGTGCTGATCACGCCGCTGGGCCTGTGGTTCTGGCAGCCGATGGCGCCGGAGGACTGGATCTGGATGGGCCTGCTGTGTCTGACCGGGGCAGGGGCGCATTTCATGATGATCAAGGCTTACGAGGTGGCCGAGGCCAGCGACATCCAGCCCTTCGCGCTGCTGCAACTGGTGTTCATCGCCATTCTGGGTCTGACTGTGTTCGACGAGGAGTTGCGGCGTAATGTGGTGGTCGGCGCGGCACTGGTCATTGCGGCAGCGCTGTTCACCCTGCTGCGGGCGCGGGCGGTGGCGAAACAGGCGGGCTGAGCGCGCGGCTCAGCCCTTTTCGTGAAAGAAGTCGTGGATCTGCTGCGCCAGCGCCTCGGAAATGCCGGGCACGGCTGTCAGATCCTCCACCGCCGCGCGGGTCACGGCCTTGGCGCTGCCGAAATGCGCCAGAAGCGCCCGCTTGCGGGTGGCGCCGACCCCCGGCACCTCGTCCAGCGGGGTCGAGGTGGTGGCCTTGGCGCGTTTCGCGCGATGGGCGCCGATGGCCCAGCGGTGCGCCTCGTCGCGCAGGCGCTGGATGAAATACAGCACCGGATCGTTCATGCGGAGCGCGAAGGGTTGCTCGCCGGGGCGGTGGAATTCCTCCTTGCCGTGGTCACGGTCGATGCCCTTGGCGACACCGATGAAGGGCAGGTCGTCGATGCCCAGTTCGGCCATGATCTCGGCCACCGCCGAAACCTGCCCCGCGCCGCCGTCGATCAGCAGAAGGTCGGGCCATGCGTCGGTCTTGCGTTCCGGGTCTTCCTTCAGTAGGCGTTCGAACCGGCGGGTCAGCACCTCTTTCATCATGCCGAAATCGTCGCCCTGCGCGCCGGCCTCGCCCTTGATGTTGAACTTGCGATACTGGCTTTTCAGAAACCCTTCGGCTCCCGCGACGATCATGCCGCCGACGGCATGGGCGCCCTGAATATGCGAGTTGTCATAGACCTCGATCCGCTTGGGCGGGGCTTCAAGGTCAAACGCCTCGGCCAGCCCTTGCAGAAGCCGGTTCTGCGTCGTGCTTTCCGCCATGCGCCGCGCGAGGCTTTCGCGGGCGTTGCGATGGGCGTTTTCCACCAGTTCGGCCTTCTCGCCCCGCTGCGGCACGGCGAGCTCCACCTTGCGGCCCGCACGATCAGACAGAAGTTGCGTCACCAGATCGGGGTTTTCGACCGCATGGCTGAGCAGGATCAGCCGCGGCGGTTCCTTGTCGTCGTAGAACTGGCTTAGGAACGCCTCCAGAATTTCCGGCTCCTCGGCGCCCGCGCCGGTTTTCGGGTAGAAATCCTTGTTGCCCCAGCTTTGGTTGCCCCGGATGAAGAATACCTGAACGCAGGCCTGCCCGCCCTCCAGATGCAGGGCGACCACATCCGCCTCGGCCACGCCACGCGGGTTGATGCCCTGCGTCGTCTGCACGGCTGTCAGCGCCTTGATCCGGTCGCGCAGGGCTGCGGCGCGTTCGAATTCCATCGCCTCCGATGCCTCGGCCATGGCCTTGGCCAGATCGGCCTGAACGCTGGTGGATTTGCCATCCAGAAACCGCGTGGCATCGTCGATCAGCGCGGCATAATCGGCCTCGCTGATACGCCCCACGCAAGGTCCCGCGCAGCGTTTGATCTGGTAAAGCAGGCAGGGCCGGGTCCGGCCGGAAAACATTACGTCCGAGCAAGTGCGCAACAGGAACACGCGCTGCAACTGGTTCAGCGTGCGGTTCACCGCGCCCGCGCTTGCGAAGGGGCCGAAGTAGCGGCCCTTGTCGCTGCGCTTGCCGCGATGCTTGCGGATCATCGGGAAAGGGTGGTCGGTCGGAATCAGGATGTTCGGGAAAGACTTGTCGTCCCGCATCAGCACGTTGTAGCGCGGCTTCAACTGCTTGATGAGGTTCTGTTCCAGCAGCAGCGCCTCAACTTCGGTCCGCGTGGTCAGGAACATCATTGACGCGGTTTCCGAGATCATCCGCGCGATCCGCCCGGAATGCCCCGAGGGCCGCGCATAATTCGACACCCGTGCCCGCAGGTTGCGGGCCTTTCCGACATAAAGAACCTCGTTCTGGGCGTTCAGCATCCGGTAGACGCCGGGCGAACCGTCCAGCGTTTTCAGATGGTCCTGAATGACCTCATGCCCGGTTTTTACCGGCGCGGTTTGCCTGTCGTCCTGCACGGAAAACCCCATATTGTGGATGTGCCGATTCCCCGCCTCTCGCTGCAATGATAGCGGAGCGGGGGCAAGGGGAAAGCTGTCCCCAGTTTCTGTGGATAAGTTTGCGGAGAAAATCCCGAACCATCCGATTTTCCCTTGTATTCAGGCGGCTTCCTTGGGTTGCCCAAAAAATAGGCATGTTTTCAAGCTATTGTTATTAAATGAAATAAAATTATCCGCTTGGCAAATATCTGAAAAATCAGGGTTTTCTTGACGGGTGTGTAAACGGATTGTGAAAAGTGGACAAGTCGTCGCAGCAGTTTGCCGTAGGGTCACTCAACCCCAAGGATGTCGGGGGTTTTCCAGCCCAGATGCTGCCCGCCGTCAACGCAGATCAACTGCCCTGTCACCGCCTCGGCATCCAGCAGATATCCCAGCGCGGCGGTAATGTCGGCGGGGTTCGCGCCACGCCCCAGCACGGTGTTCGCACGCTGCCGGGTGAAGTGGTCAAGGCTTTGCCTCGCGCCCTGCATTGTCGGACCGGGGCCGATGGCATTGACCCGGATGCGCGGCGCCAGCGCCTGCGCCGCGGTCTGCGTCAGTGTCCAGAGCGCAGATTTCGCCAGCGTATAGGTCATGAATTCGGGGGTCAGCTTGCGAACCCGCTGGTCGATCATGTTGACGACCAGCCCGGTCGCCAGCGGCTCGCCCGCTGCGTCATGCGCGGCCTCGGGCGCCTGTGCGGTGAAGCCCTGCATCAGCACGAATGGCGCGCGCAGGTTGCTTTCCATATGCCGGTCCCAGCTTGTGCGGCTGGCGCTTTGCAGCGTGTCATACTCGAAGATTGAGGCATTGTTGACCAGAACACCCAACTGTCCGCCCAGCCCCTCGGTCGCGCGCGCGACCAGCGTTTCTGTCTGCGCCTCATCCAGCAGATCGGCTTGAAGGGCGATGGCCTGCCGACCCAGTGCCTCGATCTGTCGCACGGTTTCGGCGGCACCATCGGCGCTGCCCGCGTAATGCACGGCAACATCATAGCCGCGCCCGGCCAGATACAGCGCCATGGCCTGACCCAGCCGCTTGCCCGCACCGGTAACCAGCGCCCGTTTGATCTGTGGCCCCGTCATGCGATCAGCACCGTCATGTAGGCGATATAGGCGCCGGTCAGCAGCACGCCCGCCAGCTTGCCAATGTCACGCCGGAAATAGATGAAAGGCACCAGCAGCAGCGACACCGCCAGCATGACCCACAGATCGAACCCGAGGATCTGCGCGGGCACCTGCATCGGGGCAATCACGGCGGTGACGCCAAGGATCGACAACAGGTTGAAGGTGTTCGAGCCGATCACATTGCCGATCGCGACATCCGCCTGTTTGCGGAAGGCCGCCATGACCGAGGTGACCAGTTCGGGCAGCGAGGTGCCGATGGCGACAAGCGTGAGGCCGATGACTGTCTCGCTGACCCCCAGCGCGCGGGCGATGTTCACCGCGCCCTCGACCAGCAGGTTGGCGCCGACCGCCAGTCCGACGAGGCCCAGCAGGATGAAAGCCGCGATTTTCCAGAACGGCATGTGGTCATCGGCGCCCAGCAGATCGACCTCGGCGGCGGCGCGATGGGCGCGGGCCTGACGGATGTTGTCCCATATCGACAGGGCAAGACCGGCCAGAAGGATCAGCCCGTGCCACCATGTCAACGGCCCGACAAAGCACAGCGCCGCGAACAGCAGCGAGGCGGCCATCATCACCAGATAGCCGCGCCGGGTGTCGATCTGGCTGGTGTGGATGGTGGTGATCAGCGCAGGCAGGCCGAGAATCAGCAGGATATTGGCGATGTTGGAGCCGACGACATTGCCAAGGGCAATCCCGGCCTGCCCCTTCAGCGCCGCCTGGATCGACACCAGCAGTTCCGGCGCAGATGTGCCGAAAGCAACGACGGTCAGGCCGACGATCAGCGCCGGAATACCCAGACGCAGCGCCAGCGCCACGGCGCCCTTTACAAGGCCATCGCCACCGAAGACCAGCAGCGCGAGGCCTCCGGCCACATAAAGCAGATCCATCCCCACGTCTTACCCCTTGTTCCGCGCCGTGCCGCAGGGGCAGGGGCCATTGCCGATCCGGTGCCGCCCGCAGCGCGGGCAGGTTACAGGTTTTGACAGCCGCTTGCGGCCGCCCAGTTGCTTGAACACCATGGCCAGTGCCGCCATGCCCAGAAGGAAGAGAAGAACAACCTTCACCAGCATGTCACAGCCCGAACCGTGCGAAAGCCGCGCGGTCCTCCACTTCGGCCAGTGCGGCGGCGGCGGCGCGGCCGGTCAGCCGCGAAAGCAGCCCGCGTTTCTGGCCCAGCGGCACAAGCCGCACCTTGTCGCCGTAAAGCGCCTTCATCTTCGGCACCAGATGCGCCACGCCATCGGCAAGGCCCAGATCGACGGCCTGCTGCCCGACCCAGACATCGGCGTTGAACAGATCGGCGCCGTCGGCGAGCCGGGGGCCACGCCGGGCCTTCACATGGGCGATGAAGGCCCGATGGATCGGCTCTTGCAGGGCGCGCAGCCGCGCCACATCCTCGGGCTTCGAGGGCTGGAACGGATCGGCCAGCGATTTCGAGGTGCCGGCGGTGACAACGCGCCGCTCGATCCCGTGGCGGGACAGGAAGTCGGGGAAGCCGAAACCCGCGAAGATCACGCCGATGGAACCGAGGATGGAGCTGTCATCCACCCAGATCTCATCCGCAGCGCAGGCCAGCCAGTAACCACCCGATGCCGCCACATCCTCGACGAAGGCGTGGACATGCACACCCTTTTCGGCGGCCAGCCGTCGGATGCGGGCGGCGATCAGGCTTGATTGCACTGCCGAGCCGCCAGGCGAATTGATGGCCAGCGCGACGGCGGCGGGTTTCATGCGAAAGGCACGCTCGATCAGCGGCGCCAGCGCGGCATCGGAGAGGCCGGGCGAGAACCGGCTGCCCGCGCCAATGGCGCCTTGCAGGCGGATTACCGGAACGACCGGCGGTTTCTGGGTGAAGGGCAAGCGCAACATCATGTCCCGCATGTAGGCGGCCCGGTCCGATGCGGCAAGGCTTCCGCAGCGCGGGCAAATTTCTTCTGCAAGAAATTTGCAAATCTTTTGGAAAAGATTTGCGCCCGACCCGTCGGTTCGGCAACAAGTCGGCATGATCGACAAGCTGGAAATGTTCATCGCTCTGGCCAACGAGGGCCATTTTGGTCGCGCGGCCGAGGTCTGCGGTGTGACGCAGCCAACGCTCTCCTCGGCCATCAAGCAGCTTGAGGATCATCTGGGGGTACAGCTTGTCTATCGCGGCTCGCGCTTTCAGGGGTTGACGCCCGAGGGCCAGCGGGTGCTGGACCGCGCGCGGCGGATCGTGGGTGACGCACGGGCGCTGCGCGAGGAAATGCGGTCGGTCCGGTCCGGTCTGGCGGGAAATCTGCGGATCGGGGTCATTCCGACCGCGCTGTCGATGGTCGCCGATCTGACGACCCCTTTTACCAAGCGGCATCCGAATGTGCGCGTCACCATCCTGTCCCGCACCAGCGCCGAGATTCTGACCGGGATCGAGCGGCTCGATCTGGATGCGGGCATCACCTATCTGGACAATGAGCCCTTGGGTCGTGTGACCCAGGTGCCGCTCTATTCCGAATTCTACCGCCTGCTCTGCGCGCCGGGGTCCGAGCTTGCGGGGCGCGACCGGGTGACCTGGGCCGAGCTTGCCGGGCTTCCGCTGTGCCTGCTGACCTCGGACATGCAGAACCGGCGCATCGTCAACCTGCATCTGGCCGAGGCGGGGGTGATGGCGGCGCCGAGCATAGAGTCGAATTCCACCATCACGCTGCTGACCCATGTGATGAGCGGCAACTGGGCCTCTGTCCTGCCCAAGAAACTGGCGGATCTGTTTGCGCAGTCGGGGCAGTTGCGGGCCATCCCCATCGTCGCGCCGGAGGCAGAACATCTGGTGGGTCTGATCGCGGCGCATCGTGATCCGCCCACGCCGCTGATCGCGGCCCTGATCGACAGTGCGCGACGCATGGGTGGCCGGAAGGTTTGATAGATAATTTCTATCGAACAACGGTATTTCACGATTGATCCGTCTATCGTTTTGCCGGATTTTGGCGCCAAGCCAACCGGAGGTCAGCCATGCCCCTTGACGAATCCGCCGTCCTGTCGCGGGTCAACGAGATCCTCGCAGAACATAACGGAATGGAAGGGCCGCTGCTGCCGATCCTTCATGCCATTCAGGAAAGCTTCGGCCATGTGCCGCAGGCCGCTTTGCCGGTGATTGCGCAGCACCTGACGCTGAGCCGGGCCGAAGTGCATGGCGTGATGAGCTTCTACCACGATTTCCGCGAACAGCCCGCCGGGCGCCATGTGCTGAAGCTCTGCCGGGCCGAGGCCTGTCAGTCGATGGGCGCCGACCGGATGGCCGAACATGCACAGCGCCGGTTCGGGATCGAATGGCATGAAACCACAAAAGATGGCGCCGTGACGCTGGAACCTGTATTCTGTCTGGGTCTCTGTGCCTGCGCCCCGGCGGCGATGGTCGATGGCCGCCTGGTGGGTCGTCTGGACGAGGCGCGCCTCGATGCCCTGGCTGAGGAGCTGCGCTGATGAAGATTTACGTTCCCGGAGATGCGGCCGCCAAGGCACTGGGTGCCGATGATGTGGCGCGCGCTGTCGTGACCGAGGCCGCCGCGCGTGGCGTCGAGGTGACGGTTGTTCGCAATGGCTCGCGCGGGATGATCTGGCTGGAGCCGCTGGTCGAGATCGTGACCGATCAGGGCCGCATGGGCTTTGGTCCGATGTTGGTGGCGGATGTGCCGGCGCTGTTCGGTGATGCCGAGGCCCACCCAAAGGCGCTGGGGCTGGTTGAGGAACTGCCGTGGATGAAGCGGCAGACCCGGCTGACCTTCGCCCGCGTCGGCGTGATCGACCCGTTGAGCCTTGCGGAATACGAATTGCACCACGGGCTGAAGGGGCTGCGTCGCGCGATTGCGATGGAGCCTGCGGCCATCGTGCAGGAAGTGACCGACTCGGGCCTGCGCGGCCGGGGCGGCGCCGGGTTCCCGACCGGCATCAAGTGGAAGACCGTGCATGATGCACAGGCGCCGCAGAAATACATCGTCTGCAACGCCGACGAGGGCGACAGCGCCACTTTTGCCGACCGCATGTTGATGGAAGGCGACCCCTTCACACTGGTCGAGGGCATGGCGATTGCCGGTCTCGCCGTGGGCGCGACCAAGGGCTACATCTACACCCGGTCGGAATATCCCGATGCGGTGTCGCAGATGCAGAAAGCCATCGAGATCGCACGGGCGGCGGGTGTGCTGGGGGCCTCGGTCCTTGGCTCGGGCCGGGCCTTTGATATGGAAGTGCGCGTCGGTGCGGGTGCTTATGTCTGCGGCGAGGAAACCAGCCTGCTGAACAGCCTTGAAGGCAAGCGCGGCGTGGTGCGGGCCAAGCCGCCGCTGCCGGCGCTGGAAGGCTTCATGGGCCGTCCGACCGTGGTGAACAACGTGATCTCGCTGGCCTCGGTGCCGGTGATCATGGATCGCGGCGCGGCCTTCTACAAGCATTTCGGCATGGGCCGTTCGCATGGCACCATGGCCCTGCAAATCGCCGGGAACGTCAGGTTCGGCGGTCTGTTCGAAACCGCCTTCGGCCTGTCGCTGGGCGAGATCGTTGATGACATCGGTGGCGGCACCGCCAGCGGCCGCCCGGTCAAGGCGGTGCAGGTCGGCGGTCCGCTGGGCGCATGGTTCCCGCGCGAACTGTTCGATACCCCCTTCACCTACGAGGATTTCGCGGCAAAGGGCGGCCTGATCGGCCACGCCGGTCTGACCATCGCCGACGATACGGTGGACATGCTGAAAATGGCGCGCTTCGCCATGGAGTTCTGCGCCATCGAAAGCTGCGGCAAATGCACCCCCTGCCGCATAGGCGCCGTGCGCGGCGTGGAAACGCTGGACCGGATCGGGGGTGGCGATGCCTCGGGCATCCCGTTGCTGACCGATCTGTGCGAGACGATGAAATCCGGCTCGCTGTGCGCGTTGGGCGGCTTCACGCCCTATCCGGTCATGTCCGCTCTCACCCATTTCCCCGATGATTTCACCGCGACCCACAAGGAGGCCGCCGAATGAAAGACTTCATCATCCCCGATGACCGCGATTTCGGCACGCCTGCCTCGAAATCGAAAACCATGGTGACCCTGTCGATCGACGGGTTCGAGGTGACGGTGCCGGAAGGCACGTCGATCATGCGTGCCGCGGCCGAGATCGGCATTTCCGTGCCGAAGCTCTGCGCCACCGACAGCATCGATGCTTTCGGTTCCTGCCGTCTGTGTCTGGTGGAGATCGAGGGCCGCAACGGCACCCCGGCCTCCTGCACCACGCCGGTGGCGGCGGGCATCAAGGTCCACACCCAGACCGGCAAGCTGAAACAGCTTCGTCGCGGCGTGATGGAGCTTTACATCTCGGACCACCCGCTGGACTGTCTGACCTGCGCCGCCAACGGCGATTGCGAATTGCAGGACATGGCGGGCGCCGTCGGCCTGCGCGATGTGCGTTACGATGCGGTGGACACCCACTTCCGCACCAAGAACACCAGCGGCGAGGCCAATCCGCAATGGCTGCCGAAGGACGACAGCAACCCCTATTTCAGCTACGACCCCAGCAAATGCATCGTCTGCAACCGCTGTGTCCGTGCCTGTGAGGAAGTGCAGGGCACTTTCGCGCTGACGATCTCGGGCCGGGGCTGGGACAGCCGCGTGCATGCCGGTCTGAAGGACGATACCTTCCTGTCGTCGGATTGCGTGTCCTGCGGCGCCTGCGTGCAGGCCTGCCCGACCGCGACGCTGACCGAAAAGTCGGTCATCGACATCGGCACCCCCGACCGCAGCATCATCACGACCTGCGCCTATTGCGGTGTCGGCTGTTCGTTCAAGGCGGAAATGCGCGGTGATGAACTGGTGCGCATGGTGCCCTACAAGCACGGCAAGGCCAACCGTGGCCATAGCTGCGTCAAGGGCCGCTTCGCCTATGGCTATGCCACCCATCAGGACCGCATCCTGAACCCGATGATCCGCGACACGATCAACGATCCTTGGCGTGAAGTGTCCTGGGCCGAGGCGATGGAATTCGCCGCGACCCGCATGAAGGCCATTCAGGAAAAATACGGCCGCCAGTCGGTCGGTGTGATCACCTCCAGCCGCTGCACCAACGAGGAAACCTACCTCGTGCAGAAGCTGACCCGCGCGGTGTTCCGCAACAATAACACCGACACCTGCGCCCGCGTCTGTCATTCGCCCACCGGCTATGGCCTTGGCCAGACCTACGGCACCTCGGCGGGCACGCAGGATTTCGACTCGGTCGAGGAATGCGATGTGGCGCTGGTCATCGGCGCCAATCCGGCCTCGGCCCACCCGGTCTTTGCCAGCCGCCTGAAAAAGCGGCTGCGGCAGGGGGCGAAGCTGATCCTCGTCGATCCGCGCCGCACCGAAATGGCGGAAGGCGCACATTACCGTGCGGCGCATCACCTTGCGCTGAAGCCCGGCACCAACGTCGCAATCGTCACCGCGCTGGCGCATGTGATCGTGACCGAGAAGCTTTACAACGAAGAGTTCATCCGCACCCGCTGCGACTGGGATGAGTTCCAGGATTACATGGAATTCGTCGCGGACCCGAAACATTCGCCCGAGGCGGTCGAGATGCTGACCGGCGTTCCGGCGGCCGAGGTGCGCGGCGCCGCGCGGCTGTATGCCACCGGTGGCAATGCGGCGATCTACTATGGTCTGGGCGTGACCGAGCACAGCCAGGGTTCGACCACCGTCATCGGCATCGCCAACCTCGCCATGCTGACCGGCAATATCGGCCGGCGCGGCGTGGGCGTGAACCCGCTGCGCGGCCAGAACAACGTGCAGGGGTCCTGCGACATGGGGTCGTTCCCGCATGAACTGCCGGGCTACCGCCATGTGAAACTGCCCGAGGTGCGCGCGATCTTCGAAAAGGCCTGGGGTGTGGAAATCGACCCGGAGCCGGGCCTGCGCATCCCGAACATGCTGGATGCGGCGGTGGATGGCAGCTTCAAGGGCCTTTACTGTCAGGGCGAGGACATCCTGCAATCCGACCCCGACACCAAGCATGTGGCGGCGGGCCTTGCGGCGATGGAATGCGTGATCGTCCATGACCTGTTCCTGAACGAAACCGCGAATTACGCGCATGTGTTCTTCCCCGGTTCGTCCTTCCTCGAAAAGGATGGCACCTTCACCAATGCCGAGCGTCGCATCAATATGGTGCGCAAGGTGATGGCGCCGAAGCAGGGCTATGCCGACTGGGAAGTGACCCAGATGTTCGCCAATGCCATGGGCGCGGGCTGGACCTACACGCATCCGTCGCAGATCATGGAAGAAATCGCCATGACCACGCCCAGCTTCGCGGGTGTGACCTATGACAAGATCGAGGAAATGGGCTCGGTCCAGTGGCCGTGCAATGAAAAGGCGCCGGAAGGCACGCCGCTGATGCATGTTGACGGCTTCGTGCGCGGCAAGGGCAAGTTCATCCGCACCGAATATGTGGCGACGGATGAAAAGACCGGCCCGCGCTTCCCGCTGCTGCTGACCACCGGCCGTATCCTCAGCCAGTATAACGTGGGCGCCCAGACCCGGCGCACCCACAATACCGTCTGGCACGATCAGGATATCCTGGAGATCCACCCGCATGACGCAGAAACCCGTGGCATCCGCGATGGTGACTGGGTGCGGCTGGCCAGTCGCTCGGGCGAGACGACGCTGAAGGCCGAGATCACCGATCGCGTGTCGCCCGGCGTGGTCTATACCACCTTCCACCACCCGGAAACGCAGGCCAACGTTGTCACCACCGATTTCTCGGACTGGGCGACCAACTGCCCGGAATACAAGGTGACGGCGGTGCAGATCATGCCCTCCAACGGCCCGTCCGAGTGGCAGGAGGAGTATCAGGCGCAGGCCACGCTCGCGCGCCGGATCGCGGCGGCCGAGTGATGCACAGCCACCGCCCCCTTCCGCGCCTTGCCTTCCGGGCAGGCGCGGCGCGCGACGGCAGCCGCGAGCTGCCGTCGGAGGTGGCGGTTGCGCTGAGCTATAACGGATCGACCCATGCCGTAATGATGGCCACGCCAGCTGATCTGGAAGATTTCGCCCGTGGTTTCACGCTGACCGAAGGGATCGCCAGCCTCGACGAGATCGAAAGCATCGAGCCGGTGGAAACCCCCCGCGGTATCGATCTGCAAATCTGGTTGATGCAGGCAGCCGCGGATCGGCAGGCAAAGCGGCGCCGGACCATGGCCGGGCCGGTGGGCTGCGGGTTGTGCGGCATCGACAGCCTTGAAGAGGCGGTTCGCGTGCCTCGCCCGGTGCCTGCCAGCGATTTCGCCATGACGCCGGAACAGGTGATGGAAGCGATTGCCGCGCTTGAGGCGCATCAGCCGCTGCATGACATCACCCGCGCCGCCCATGGCGCGGCCTTCTGGGCGGAAGGCGGCATTGTCCTCGCGCGCGAGGACGTCGGCCGCCACAATGCGCTGGACAAGCTGATCGGCGCGCTGGCCGGTCGGCGGCCGGCGGGGCAGGGCGCGCTGATCCTGACCTGCCGCACCTCGGTCGATATGGTGCAGAAAGCCTGTGCCGCGGGCTTTCCGCTGTTGATCGCCGTTTCGGCCCCGACTGCCGCTGCCGTGGCCATGGCCGAGGCGGCGGGCCTGACCCTCGTCGCGCTGGCCCGGCCCGACGGTTTTGAATGTTTCACCCATCCGCAACGCATCACGCTGCAAGAGGCCGCCCATGTCGCATGACAAACTGATCACCATGGCCAACCAGATCGCCCGTTTCATGGAAAGCAAGCCCCATGCCGAGGGCGTGACGGGCCTTGCCAATCATATCAATGATTTCTGGGAACCCCGGATGCGGCGGCAGTTGTTCGAACTGCTGGACAATGGTGGCGACGGGTTCCGCCCTCTGGTGCTGGAAGCCGCTACCCAGATCCGCCGCCCCGCCGCCGCCTGAGCTTTTCAAGTGGAGCGCCTGTGGCGCAGGTCTTTTGTTCCGTCCGCGCATGGCGCGGACGGCGTGCCTCCGGCGGGGATATTTTTGCCAAGATAAAGGCGGATCAGGCGTAGCGGTGGCGGGCTTCCAGTGCGAGGCCAAGGCCGACAGCGCCAAAGTCGTCGCCGCTGTGCAGTTGCGCTTGCGGCAGCATATCCTGCACAAGACGACGCAGGAGTGGCAGGCGGCTGGAGCCGCCGGTCACGAAGACCGTGCCGACCTCCGCCGGGGTGACACCGCCTTGCGCCAGAACGCGGGTGATCAGGTCACGCAAACGGGTGAGGGCGGGGGCGAGCGTCTGTTCGAAAGCCTCGCGCCGCACCACCGGATTGGGCGCGCCGCAGAGCGGGCGCAGCAGCAGTCGTTCCGCCTCGGCATCGCTGAGAGCGATCTTGACCCGTTCGACCTCCATCGCAAGTGCATGGCCCTGCCGGGCGTCGATCAGGCGGATCAGCCGGTCGATGAGTTCGGGGTTGTCGATCTCGTGCCGCAGGGCCTTGAGGTCGGTCATGGTGCTGCGGGAATAAAGCTGGTTGATCCGGTGCCAGGTGGCGAGGTCAAGGAAGTAATGCCGGGGCATGGTGCCGGCGCCGCCCTTGGTGGCGGCCCCGAAGCCCAGATGCGGCAGGGCTTCGGCGAGGCTCAGCATGCGGTCAAAATCAGTGCCGCCAAGGCGGATACCGTCATTGCCGAGGATGTCGTCGGCGCGCTCGGCGCGGCGGGCGCGGTCGGGGCCAACACGAACCAGCGACACGTCGGAGGTGCCGCCGCCGATGTCGAAGATCAGCACCAGTTCTTCGGCCGTGCAGCGGCTTTCGTGATCGCGGGCGGCGGCGATGGGTTCGAACTGGAACGAGACCTCGCGGAACCCCAGATCGCGCGCGATCTCGCCCAACGTCGCCTCGGCCTGTGCGTCGAGGCCCGCGTCGTCATCGACGAAATGCACCGGGCGGCCCATGACCACGGCCTCGGGGCCGTCAGGCAGGCGGGCGGTGAGATGAGCGAGGAAGCGCCCCAGAACCTCGCGGAAGGCAACGGTGCGGTTGCCGACGCGGGTGCGTTCGTGGATCAGCCCGGAGCCGAGCGTGGATTTCAGCGCTCGCATCAGGCGGCCTTCCTCATGGTCCAGATAGGCAGCGATGGCAGCCTGGCCGAATTGTGGCGGGCCGTCCTCGGCCCAGAACACGGCAGAGGGCAGGGTGGGGCTGTCGCCCTCCAGCGGCAGGAGGCGCGCGCCTGTGGCGTCTGCAAGCCCGAGAGTGGAATTCGACGTGCCGAAATCGATCCCGCAATGTTGCATGTCTTGCCCCTGTCCGTCTGGAAAGCGGCTTGCCTATCGCGCGCGCGCAAGGGTGTAAAGGCCGCACCCCCTTCCATGCGCGCGAGGCTTCGGCTACGACTTGCGGCATGACTTGGAACATCCCGAACGTCCTCACCCTTCTGCGTCTGCTGGCCGCGCCTGGTGTTGCGGTGATGTTCCTGTATTTCCAGCGCCCCTGGGCCGACTGGTTCGCGCTGACGCTGTTCATCGGGGCGGCGATCACCGACTGGTTCGACGGCTATCTGGCGCGGCTTTGGAAGCAGGAGTCGAAATTCGGCGCCATGCTGGACCCGATAGCCGACAAGGCGATGGTGGTCATCGCCATCATGGTGATCACCGGTTATTCCGGCATGAACCCCTGGCTGATCCTGCCCGCGACGGCGATCCTGTTCCGCGAGGTCTTTGTCTCTGGCCTGCGGGAATATCTGGGACACAAGGCCGGGCTGCTGCGGGTGACAAAGCTGGCGAAGTGGAAGACCACGGCGCAAATGGTGGCGATTGCGGTGCTGTTTCTTGGCACCGGGCTGGAATATCTGGAAGGGATCGCGCTGCGCGGCATGACGCCCGAGCAATATGCGCTGGCAGTGGAGGCGGGCACGGCTGATCCGATCCGCACCTGCGGCGGGCGCGATTGCGCGGCCTATGCCACCAATGTGGGGCTGGTGCTGATCTGGGTGGCGGCGATGCTGACCCTTGTGACCGGCTGGGATTACTTCCGCAAATCCCTGCCCTATCTGCGGGACAAGTGATGCAACGGATCGACGTGCTGTATTTCGCCTGGGTGCGTGAACGGATCGGCCTGCCGCGCGAGCGGGTTGAGACCGATGCTGCAACGGTGGCGGGGCTGGTGGCCGAGCTTGCGGCGCGGGAAGAACGCTATGCGCTGGCTTTTGCCGATCTGGCGAGCCTGCGGGTGGCGCTGGATCAGGAGCTTGCCGATTTCGATGCGCCGCTGGAAGGGGTGCGCGAGGTGGCCTTCTTCCCGCCGATGACGGGGGGCTGAGATGCGGATTTCGGTGCAGGAGGCCGCCTTCGATGCCGGAGCGGAAGCCAATGCCTTTACCGCGGGTCTGACGGGGGCGGGGGCTGTGGTCACCTTCACAGGCATCGTGCGCGACAATGGCGGCAGGTTGGCTGCCATGGAGATCGAGCATTATCCTGGCATGACCGAGCGCGCCATCGGCGCCATGGTGGACGAGGCCACGCAACGTTGGGCCTTGGCCGATGCGCTGGTGATCCATCGCCATGGGCGGCTGGAGGCCAATGCACCGATCATGATGGTGGCGACTGCGTCGGCCCATCGGGCGGATGCCTTTGCGGCGGCGGAGTTCCTGATGGATTACCTCAAATCCCGCGCGCCGTTCTGGAAGAAGGAAATCGGGGCCGACGGTGCCGAATGGGTGGCGGCGAAGGACGAGGATGAGGCGGCGCTGGGTCGCTGGTAGTCTTCTTGCAACGGGGGCGCCTCATCGGGGCATCGAGCCCCCTCTGAGGCGGCTGCCGCGGAAGGCTCAGCCGTAAAGCGCCCGCCAGCAAGGTTGCAGATCGCCCGGTTCGGGCCGGGCCGCATGGATGCCGCGCGCGATGGCGCGGGCGAGACAGCAGGCGGCGGCATGACCGATCTGATAGAGGTCACGCAGGGGTTCGGCCATGTCGCGGGTGCCGGTGGCGGCGGCAAAGACCAGATCGCCGTCCAGCAGCGTATGCGAGGGCACCAGCGCGCGGGCCATGCCGTCATGCGCGGCAACGGCCATGCGTTGCGCCTCGGCCTGGGTCAGCCGTGCGTCGGTGGCGACGATGGCGATGGTGGTGGCCTCGCCCTGCCGTTTCATCGGTAGCGGATCATCGGGCGCCGGAAAGCTGGAGGGCAGGCCAAGGCCGCCGAATTCGGCGTCTATTTCCCACGGGGAGGCCCAGAACTGCGGGCCGTCGCCGATCGTGGCCGACCCCAGCGCATTGACGGCGACCAGCGCCCCTACGGTGATGCCGGAGTCGAGCACCGCGCTTGCGGTGCCAAGCCCACCCTTCAGTCGGCCGGTCGCTGCGCCATAGCCTGCGCCGATGGTGCCAAGCGCGACCTCCGGCCCCGCCGCGGCCAGAGCCGCTTGGCCAAGCGCGCCATATGGGTTCTGCGCCCAAGCCTTGTCGCCGCCGTTCAGCAGGTCGAACAGGATGGCGCCGGGCACGATGGGAACCCGCTGATCGCCGACGGCAAAGCCGCGGCCTATTGCGCGCAGGCCCTCGGCCACGCCCGAGGCCGCATCCAGACCGAAGGCCGAACCGCCCGAAAGCGTGATCGCATCTACCTGCTGCACCAGCCGGTCGGGGGCGAGAAGGTCGGTCTCGCGCGTGCCGGGCGCACCGCCCATCACACTGACGGCCGCGGTGAAGGGCGCGGTGCCCAGCAGCACGGTGGCCCCTGAACGCAGGCGTGCATCCTGTGCGTGGCCGACGTGCAGCCCTGCCACATCGGTGATCGCATTGCGTGGCCCCTGTCGCATCGCCTTCTCCTTGCCTCTCGGCGCAGATTTGCCCGCTTTGTCGCGGCGGACAAGTCGAAAGCCGGGCCATGCAGGCGCTCTTGCGGGGCGAGCCGGTTTCGGGCATGATGTTCGCCGAGCCGTGGCGATGGCGTCGCCGCAGGGGCCGATGGCCCCGCCGCTTGCAGGGCAACCTGCCTCAGTCCTGTACGCCGGGACCTTTCGGGGTCTCGCCGCACATATGCCGGACCCCATGAATGAGGTCTGACATGACGGAACGTCCGCAAATGTATCGCTTCCACCAAGGGGACCGCGTGCTTCCCTTTGCCGCGTCGGAATATGACGCGCGGCTGGCGGGGCTGCGCCGGATCATGCAAGCCGAGGGGGTGGACGCCTGTGTCTTCACCTCTATGCACAATATCGCCTATTACTCGGGTTTCCTGTATTGTTCGTTCGGGCGCCCCTATGGGCTGGTGGTCACCGCTGCCGAAAGTGTGACGATCAGCGCGGGCATTGATGCAGGCCAACCCTGGCGGCGCTGCCATGGCGACAACATCACCTATACCGACTGGCAGCGCGACAATTACTGGCGCGCGATCCTGTCGGTTTCTGGGCCGGGCCGTGTGATCGGCTATGAGGGCGATCACCTGACGCTGATGCAATCCGAAAAGCTCCGGTCCTTCCTGTCGCCGTCGAAGCTGGTGGACATCGCCCCCGCCACCATGCGCCAGCGCCTGATGAAATCGGCGGCGGAGCTGGAGATCATCCGCAATGGCGCCGCCGTGGCGGATGTGGGTGGCTTTGCCATCCGCGACGCAGTGAAGGAAGGCGCGCGCGAGATCGACGTGGCCATGGCGGGCCGCGACGCGATGGAGCTGGAAATCGCCCGCCGCTTCCCCGAGGCCGAGTATCGTGACACATGGGTCTGGTTCCAGTCAGGTATCAATACCGACGGCGCGCATAACCCGGTGACGGCGCGGCAGTTGCGGCGGGGGGACATCCTGAGCCTGAACACCTTCCCCATGATCTCGGGCTATTACACCGCGCTGGAACGCACGATGTTCGTGGGCGAGGTGGATGCCGCCAGCCTGAAGATCTGGGAGGCGAATGTGGCCGCCCATGAATATGGCATGAGCCTGCTGAAGCCCGGCGCTTCCTGCGCCGAGGTGACGGCGAAGATCAACGCCTTCTTCGAGGAACGCCAGCTTCTGCAATACCGGACCTTCGGCTATGGCCACAGCTTCGGCGTGCTGTCGCATTACTATGGCCGCGAGGCGGGGCTGGAACTGCGCGAGGATATCGACACGGTTCTGGAACCGGGCATGGTCATCAGCATGGAGCCGATGCTGACGATCCCCGAGGGCCAACCCGGTGCCGGTGGCTACCGCGAGCATGACATCCTGATCATTACCGAGGATGGCAACGAGGATATCACCAAATACCCCTATGGACCGGGGTTCAACGTCGTCGGCTGAGGCAAACGCCCACAGCAGGGGGGCAGCGCGGTGGCGCTGCCCTTTTGCCATTCAGCGCAGCAGCAGGACGGGCACCTTGCAGGCGCGGATCAGCGCGGTGGTGGTAGATCCGATGATCAGCGCACGGATGCGCGAATGGCCATAGGCACCCATGATCAGCATATCGAAGCCATCGGTCTCGATCATCCCGGCAAGGGCGGTTTCGGGATGCGCGCTATCGGGCAGCAGCGCGGTTTCCGTGGCGATGCCGACACCGGCAAGACGGAGCTGTGCCTCTGCCAGCCAGCCGCGTGTCTCGGCGGTATCGGTGCCGACCGTGACCAGACGCACCGAGACATCCCGGAACAGCGGGCTTTGCGCCACATGCTCCACTGCCTTGCGTGCCGACGTGCCACCGTCATGGGCCAGAAGGGCGCGGCGGATCGGGCGGAAGGCGCGCGAGGCTACCAGCACAGGCCGGTGGCTGGCGCGCAGGACGCGTTCAAGGTTCGAGCCCAGATGGCCACTGGCAAAATCGGCAGCGGCGCCGCGCTTGCCGATCGTAATGGCGGCTGCGCCGCGCTCCGCCTCGGCCACCGCCTCCAGCAGGTCACCGTGGCGCAGGCGGGTGGCCGTCTCGGCTACGCCCGCCGCTGCAATCCGCTGACGCGAATCTTCCAGCAGCACGCGACCCTGTTCCGTCATCAGCCGCGCGCGCTGGGCATCCAGTGCGGCGAGTTCCTCCAGCAAGGCGGTGCGGGCCCCCAGTGCGATGGCACCGGACAGATCCTGTTGCCCCTCGGCCTCGCGGCGGCCCAGCACATGCAGAAGCTCCACCCCTGCGCCGGAGCCTTTGGCCATCCATGCAGCATGGTCGCAGACCGAGGCCGCATAGCCCGAGCCATCCACCAGCGCGATGATCCGTTCCGTCATGGGTTTCTCCTCCCTCAATGCGCCATCAGCTTGTCCATGCCGCCCGGCTTGTCATGCAGGGCCAGCCGGTCAACGATGGTTTCGGATGCGGCATTCATACCGGTGATTTCGACCTCGGCGCCCTCGCGGCGGAACTTCAGCACCGCCATATCCAGCGCCTGAACCGACGAGATGTCCCAGATATGGGCGGCTGACACGTCGATCACCACGCGGTCCAGTGCTTCGCGGAAGTCGAAGGCTGCCATGAAATCCTCGACCGAACCATAGAACAACTGCCCCTCGACGCGGTAGGTGCGGCTGCGGCCATCGGGGCTCGCCTCAGACGTGATGCGGAAAAGCTGCGCGATCTTGGCGGCGAAGAAGATACCCGAAAGCAGCACGCCGACCAGCACGCCGATGGCGAGGTTATGGCTCCAGACCACCACGGCCACGGTGGCCAGCATCACCACCGAAGACGACCGGGGATGCGTGCGCAGCGCCTTGATGGACGACCACGAGAAGGTGCCGACCGAAACCATGATCATGATGGCGACCAGCGCAGCCATGGGAATCTGGCTGACCCATGGCCCCAGCACCACGCAGAAGATCAGCAGCATCACCCCGGCGAAACCACAGCTCAGCCGCCCGCGGCCGCCGGATTTCACGTTGATCATGCTTTGCCCGATCATGGCGCAGCCCGCCATGCCGCCGATGAAGCCGGTGCAGGCATTGGCAAGACCCTGCCCGATGCACTCCTGATTGCGATCCGAGCGGGTGTCGGTCAGTTCGTCCACAAGGTTCTGCGTCATCAGGCTTTCCAGCAGGCCCACCACGGCCACGGCCAAGGCATAGGGAAAGATGATGCGCAGGGTTTCAAGGTTCAGCGGCACGTCGGGCAGCAGGAACACCGGCAGCGTATCGGGCAGCGCGCCCATGTCGCCCACGGTCCGCACCTCCAGCCCCAGGCCAAGGGTCACAGCCGTCAGCACCACAATCGCCACCAGAGGCGACGGCACGGCGCGGGTGAGGCGCGGGAACAGATAGATGATGGCAAGGGCAGCGGCCAGCAGCACAAAGGTCAAAGGCGGCACGCGGCGCGGGTCCAGTTCGGGCAATTGCGCCAGAAAGATCAGGATGGCCAGCGCGTTCACGAAACCCGTCATCACGGATTTCGACACATAGCGCATGACGAAGCCCAGACGCATCAGCCCCATGCCGATTTGCAGAAGGCCCGCCAGAACCGTGGCCGCCAGCAGGTATTGCAGCCCGTGGTCCTTCACCAGTGTCACCATCAACACGGCGGTTGCGGCGGTTGCGGCGGAAATCATGCCGGGCCGCCCGCCCGCGATGGCGGTGATGACGGCAATCGAGAAGCTGGCGTAAAGCCCGACCTTCGGGTCCACGCCTGCGATGATGGAAAAGGCGATGGCCTCGGGGATCAGCGCCAGCGCGACGACAAGGCCCGACAGAAGGTCGCGCCGAATATTGCCGAGCCACTGGTCGCGGTAGGTATCGAAAGAAAACATGGCAAATCCGTTCCCGGCTGTGCGGCTGCATCGGGCCGCACATCTGTTCGCATCCGGGTTTGTTCAGGTTGTCCGGCGGATCGGCGGCCGGAAGAGCCACTCGGGGCTTGCACCCAAGTCCATGGTGATGATGGGGGTCTGATACGCAGCCCCGGCCCTTATGGCAAGCCGGAGCGGCGCCCTGAAAGCGCCGCCCCGGCGATTTCCTCAGTAGATGCCCAAAAGTTCGGCGGGCATTTCGGCATGCAGGACACGGACCGTGGCGCCATGGGGCGCACGGTCGTAAAGGTCGATGACATCCTGATCCAGCAGACGGATGCAGCCGGAAGACACCGCCTTGCCAAGGTATTTCGGCTCGCAGGCGCCATGGATGCGGTAAAGTGTGTCCACCCCGTTCTGGAACAGGTAGAGCGCGCGGGCCCCCAGAGGATTGTCCGGTCCGGGCGGCATGCCGCCATTGGCCACGGAATAGGGCTCCAGCTCCGGTCTGCGGGCGATCATCGCGGCGGGGGGTTTCCAGACCGGCCATTTGCGGCCGAACTGCAAGCGGGCATTTCCCGACCATGCGAATGCCGCGGCGCCGGTGCCCGCGCCATAGCGCAGGGCGCTTTCCGGGGATTCGACCAGATAGAGGAAGCCCGCCGAGGGGTTGATGACGATGGTGCCCGGCTTGTCACCGGGGAAGGGATTGGCGACGGTCTGGCGCCAGAGTTCGGGCGGGACGATGCCCTCCGGCACGGCGGGCACCGGAAAGGGCTCGTCGGTGATTGCGCCATAGCGGGCGGGCAACGGCGGCCAGTCGGGCTTTTCCGGCTCGGGTGGCGGTGGGGCGACGGCGGGTTTGACGCAGGCGGACAAGGTGGCCGCCGCGCCGGCGGCGGTAAACAGACGTCGTGTAAGCATGGCGAGATGATCCTTGGCAGGCTGAAACGGGCCCTTGCAGGCTGAAACGAAGGCGCCTCTGGCGCGGTCAGGCGTTTCAGCAGGATCTGGGCGGCCGTACCGGCGGGCGGGGCAGGGGATTGTTGTGCCAGCCCGCGCGCGCGGCCGCTGTGGCGCTTTGCCGTTTTACGGCTGCAAGCCCGGTTTCGGGCGGGGGCGGCGCCAGATCGGTGCCGCAGGGCGATCCCGGCAGGGTGGCCGTGCGGCAGGTGTGGCGGGGCCGCTCGAGTCCCGGCTGCATCGGGGCGGCGGCTGCGGCAGGGCCGTGGCCATGCAGATGCGCCCAGGATCCGCCCACACCGGCATAGGCCCCCCAGGGCAGGACCATGAGAACCATCAACATCAGGAAAAGGGCACGCAACGCGGACATGGCAGACAGCTAGCAATGTGGCCCGCGTCTGTCGATGCACCCCTGAACACATCGGCGCGAGCGGCGGGCGGCGATTTCGTCAAACCGTCATGTCGTCGTCACGGTCGCGTTACGCGCTGGCCGCATGGCTCGGCCATCATTGATCGAGGATTGCCCATGCGTTTTCTGACCTTCACCTCGGCGCTTGCTCTGGTCGCCGCGACCCCGGCCCTGTCCGAGCCCGTGTTCAACCGTATCGCCAGCTTTGCCACCCCGCAGAACATGGCGGAAGGCGAGGATCACGCCCGTCCGACCAGCGCGGAAATCATCACCGCGACCGAAGACGGCATGATGCTGGTCTATTCTGACAGCCCGCTGGGGGTGATCGGTCTGGTGGATATCGCCGACCCGAAGGCCCCGAAGCCCATGGGCAATATCGACATGGGTGGCGAGCCGACCACGGCGCAGGTGATCGGCGGCATGGCCTTCGTCGGCGTGAATACCTCGGAAAGCTATGTCGCGCCCTCGGGCAAGCTGGTTTCTGTCGATCTGGCCTCGAAATCGGTGGTGGCCGAATGCGATCTGGGCGGCCAGCCGGATTCGGTGGCGCGCGCCAAGGATGGCAGCTTCATCGCCGTGGCGATCGAGAACGAGCGTGACGAGGAACTGAATGACGGTGACCTGCCGCAGATGCCCGCGGGTTATGTGGTCAAGCTGCCGGTGAAGGATGGCGCGGTGGATTGCGCCAATACGCAGAAGATCGACATGACCGGCCTTGCCGAGGTCGCGCCGGAAGACCCGGAGCCGGAATTCATCGACGTGAATGCCGCCGGTGACATCGTGGTGACCCTGCAAGAGAACAACCACATCGTCGTCATCGGTGCCGATGGCAAGGTGGCCAGCCACTTCAGCGCCGGAACGGTCGATCTGGCGGGCATCGACACCAAGAAGGACGGCAAGCTGGATTTCACCGGCAAGAAAGACGGCGTTCTGCGGGAACCCGACGGGGTGAAATGGCTGGATAACGACCACCTGATCACCGCCAACGAAGGTGACTGGAAGGGCGGTTCGCGCGGCTGGACGATCTGGAACCGCGATGGCTCGGTCGTTTACGAGGACGGCGCGCGGTTTGAACAGGCGATTGCTGCCATCGGCCATTACCCCGAGCACCGCAACAAGAAGGGTGTCGAGACGGAATCGGTGGAGATCGCCAGCTTCGACGGCACGCCCATGGCCTTCGTCGTGTCGGAACGCGCTTCCGTCGTCGGCGTCTATGACCTGACCGACCCGGCCGCGCCGGTGCTAAAGCAGCTTCTCCCCTCGGGGATCAGCCCGGAAGGCGCTGTTGCGATCCCCTCGCGCAACCTGTTCGTCACCGCGAATGAGGTCGATCTGGTCGAGGACGGCGGCGTGCGCGCCCATGTCATGATCTACGAACGCGCCGAGGGCATGCCTGCCTATCCGACGCTGACGGCCGAGGGCACCGGCATTGGCTGGGGTGCGCTGTCGGCGCTGGCCGCCGATCCGGCGACGCCGGGCAAGCTTTATGCGGTGTCCGACAGCGTCTATCGCGCAGCGCCCACCATCTACACCATCGACGCGACGCAAACCCCGGCCCGCATCACCGGCGCCGTGGTGGTGACGCGCGACGGCGATCCGGCGCAGAAGCTGGATCTGGAAGGTATTGCCACCGATGGCGAGGGCGGCTTCTGGCTGGCCTCGGAAGGGCGCGCCGACAAGCTGGTGCCGCATGCGATCTACCACGTCGACGCCGAAGGCGCGATCGACAAGGAAATCGCGCTGCCGGACGAGTTGCTGGCGCAACAGACCCGTTTCGGCGCCGAAGGCATCGCCGTGCAGGGTGACCGGCTGTGGCTGGCCATGCAGCGCGAATGGGGGGACGATCCGAAGGGCATGGTCAAGCTGCTGGCCTATGACATGAAGGAAAAGACCTGGGGCGCCGTGCACTATCCGCTGGAGACCCCGGCCAAAGGCCGCTGGATGGGTCTTTCGGAAATCCAGATCGACGGCGACTGGGCCTATTTCATCGAACGTGACAACGGCACGGGCGATGCCGCACAGGTGAAGCACCTGACCCGTGTGCCGCTGGCGCAACTGCAACCCGCCCCGCTGGACGGTGAACTGCCGGTTGTCACCAAGGAAGTGGTGCGCGACCTCAAGCCCGATCTGGCCCGCTGGAATGGCTACACCGCCGAAAAGGTCGAGGGCTTCGCCATCGACGCGGCCGGCAATGGCTGGCTGGTGACCGACAATGACGGCGTGGACGACAGCTCGGGCGAAACCTTCCTGTGGTCTGTCGGCGCAATGCGCTGATCGCGCAACAATCCGGATGACTTTGCCCCCGGCTCGACGGCCGGGGGTATTCTTTTACGGCCGAACAGTTTTGAGGGCTTGACCTGAGGCGCGTGCTCGGTGCTGATCCGAAAGATCGCACCCGAAAAGAATCTCTGCCGAAAGATAGTATGCGAATCGTTCCCAGCCTCCGCTCCCGTCTCATCGCCCTGATCATGCTGCCGCTGCTGGCCGCCTGTGCCGCCCCGGCTGCCCAGAAGGCGCCGCCCCAGGAAGCCCCGCCCGGATATGGCGAGATGGTGGATGAGGGCATCACCATTCCGGCGGTGAAACCGAACCAGTTCATCGGTTCCCCCCCCCGCGAGGATGTGGCCTATAACGGCCCCGAGGCGCCGGGAACCATCGTGGTCGATGCTTTCGCCCGCAAGCTGTATCTGGTTGAACAGGGCGGCATGGCGCGGCGCTATTCCATCGCGGTCGGCCGGGCCGGTCTGGGGTTCCGGGGCAATGCCACGGTGAACCGCAAGCAGAAATGGCCATCCTGGACTCCGACTGCGAACATGATCCGCACCATGCCGGAGTTCTATGCCGAATATGCGGGCGGTCTGCCGGGTGGGCTGGAAAACCCGCTGGGGTCGAGGGCGCTTTATCTCTACCGCGGCGGGCGGGACACCTATTTCCGCATCCACGGCACCATTGATAACCGCTCCATCGGGCGGGCCACCTCGGCGGGCTGCATCCGGCTGTTCAATCAGGACATCATCGACCTGTATGACCGCATTCCGCTGGGCACCACCGTCAAGTCGCGTTCGCGCGAGGAATCCGAGCGGCTTGAAGGCAAGTTCATGGAAGATGAATGGGGTCTTCTGATTCCCTATGACGCCAGCCGCCTTGAGGAAATCGCTGCCAAGCGCGCGATTAACGAGAAGAAGCTGGAAGAACAGATCGCCCGCGAGGCCGCAGAGGCCGCAGCCGAACATCAGGCCGGCACGCTGGGTCAGTAATTTGGGGCCAGCAAGCTGGGCGACACGCATTGGAACGGGCGGTCTGAAAGGGCCGCCCTTTTGATTGCGGTGTTGCGACAGGGCGCGCGATGAACCGGCAGTCCAGGGTCGTTCTGTTCTAGGGCGGCGGAAGGCACGGTGATGATCTACATCACCCACGGTCAGGTGAAGCGATGACGCGGGCCATGCCGAACAGGTGGTCAGCCCACTGGAACTGTATGAATGCCCGGCGCCGCAATTCGCGGCCTGCTTCCTCGGAAGCCAGCGGAGGCATTTTGTCGAGGGCGCAGAGGCGCCGGCGCCTGGTGCGGCAACCTTCGGTATCCGCCCGGAATATGTTATGACCGAACAGTCGGGCACGCCGGTCGCAGGTTCGGGACACGAACGCCATGACAAGGGTGAGACGGTGTTCCTGACCTTTGAATCCGGCGCTTCGGACGAGGTGCTGCGCTAGCGCTCTTCGGGTGAACGATCAGCCTCGCCCTGCCGCATCGTCAGGGAATGGCCGTTTGACTGTGCGCTGGCGCTTGTCCGCGGGGTCTTTGTCACACCCGGATTTATGGCGAGGCAGGAGTCAAGTTGGCGATAGATCCGGGCTGGCCGGGCGCGGGTTGAACAGAGGCCTTATGCCTGGTGGGCGCTGCGCGCTTTCCTGTTGGTTGTCAAATGCGGGGCAGAGCCGTAGCAGGCACTGGCCACCGAAGCGCGCGTCGCCTCGGGGGGATTGCCCATTTTCCGCGCCGTGACGGTCCGCTTGAATTAGCGGTGCCATGCCATGCCGCGTAGCGTCCTGCCGATGACCTTGGCCGCATGACCGGCAGGTATGGCGATCCGTAATCCGCACGCCGCATATTGATGCGCTTGCGGGGCGCGGCACACGTTTCGACATGGCCTTCATCTCGACCGCCTGCTGCTTGGCCAGTCGCCCGGTTCGCCGTTCGCCTGACATGCAGAAAGCAACCACAGTCACGGGCGACCAACTGCGCGCGCCGGTCCTGATTGGGTCTTCGGCGAACAGAATTTTGCAGGTGGCGTGGAAAGCGGCTGTTTTGCGCGCTTTCCGCTCTTTACCCGAACAGGGGGGCCTTGTGGCCCGCCCCTCATGCCTCAGGGCATAACGATCACATAATCCTTCAGCGTGGTTTCCACGCATTCCCATGTGCCCTCGAACCCCGGACGGATCAGCCAGCGGTCACCGGCACGCAGCGTGATGGCCTTGCCCTCTGTATCGGTAAGGATCGAGACGCCCTCGTGGATGTAGACATATTCCCATTCCACATAAGAGACTTTCCACTTGCCCGGCGTGGTCTGCCACATGCCGCTGTAGATGCCTTCCTCCTCACGCTCCTCCATGCTCCAGGTCGTGTGGACGGGATCGCCCGCCAGCAGCCTGTCAGCCTCGGGGCTTTCGGTTTCGGGGGTGATGCCGGTGCGGTCGAATTTGAACAGATGGTTCATGGCAGTCCTCTGATGGGATTTGTGGCCCCGCCATTGGCCCCGCGCCATGCGCCTTGGTCAAGCCGGATTTCCGCTGCGACGCGGCGGGCATGTTTCGCTGGCGCGGCACAGGGGCGGCGGCTATACAGGGGGTCAACGTTCCTCTTGAGGGAGAGCAAGAGAGACATGAGCGCATCCAGCCCTCTGCGCCCGGTGTTGCCTGCCGACATCCAGTCCCGCAAGGGCGGCACGCCCTTGGTGGTGCTGACCGCCTATACGACGCCCATGGCACGAATCGTCGATCGTCATTGTGATGTGGCGTTGGTGGGGGATTCGCTCGGCATGGTGCTGCACGGTCTGCCCTCGACCATCGGCGTGACGATGGAGATGATGATCCTTCACGGCCGGGCGGTAGTGCGCGGGCTGACGAAGGCCATGGCGGTGATCGACATGCCCTTCGGATCGTATGAGGAAAGCCCGCAGCAGGCGTTTCGCAATGCCGCGCGGCTGATCGCGGAAACCGGCGCCCCGGCGGTGAAGCTGGAGGGCGGGCTGCATATGGCGGAAACCATCGCCTTCCTGACGTCGCGCGGTGTGCCGGTGATGGCGCATATCGGGCTGACACCGCAGGCGGTGAATACGCTGGGCGGCTACAAGGTGGTGGGCCGCGACGCCGAGGCCGACAAGGTGATGGCCGACGCGGTGGCGGTGCAGGAGGCCGGCGCCTTCTCGGTGGTGCTGGAAAAGGTGCCCGAGGGGCTGGCGTCGCGCATCACCCAGCGGCTGACCATCCCGACCATTGGTATCGGTGCCGGTGTGCGTTGTGACGGGCAGGTTCTGGTGGTGGATGACATGCTGGGCATGTTCACCGATTTCCGCCCGAAATTCGTAAAGCGTTTTGCCAATTTCGGTGAAACCGCCGATGAGGCGGTTGCCGCCTATGCCGCCGAGGTGCGCGACCGGGCCTTTCCGGGTCCGGAGCACGCCTTCGCCGATGTTCTGCCGGCCAAGGGGGCGCAAGGCTGATGCAAATTCTCAGGACTGTCGCCGAGTTGCGGACACGGGTGCGCGGCTGGAAGGCCGATGGGCGTCAGGTCGGCGTGGTGCCGACCATGGGCGCGCTGCATGAGGGGCATCTGAGCCTTGTGCGGGCTGCGAAGCGCGGTTGCGACCGGGTGATCGTCACGGTTTTCGTGAATCCGGCCCAATTCAACAACCCCGAGGATCTGGCGAAATACCCGCGGACCGAGGCTGCCGACGCCGCCCTTCTGGCCGAGGAAGGTGTGGACGTGTTGTTCGCGCCCGGCCCGGACGAGGTGTATCCGGCGGGTTTTGCCTCGCAGGTCATCGTCAGTGGCGTCAGTGCGCCTTTGGAAGGAGAGCGCCGCCCCGGCCATTTCGAGGGGGTGGCGACTGTTGTCACCAAGCTTTTCGGCATGACGCAGGCGGACCGCGCCTATTTCGGCCAGAAGGATTGGCAGCAGTTGCAGGTGGTCAAGCGGCTGGTGGCCGATCTGAACATCCCGGTCGAAGTGGTGGGTTGCGAAACCATCCGCGAGCCTGACGGTCTGGCCATGTCGTCGCGCAATGTGCGGCTTGATCCGCTGAGCCGGGCGCAGGCGCCTGCGCTGCATCGTATCCTTCAGAAGGCGGCACAGGCCCTGCGGGGTGGGGCCGAAGTCGCGCCTGTGCTGGCGCAGGCCGTGGCCGAGGTGAAGCAGGCCGGGTTTTCCGAGGTGGATTATCTGGAACTGCGCACGGCGGCGATGCTGGAGCCTGCCACCTCGGTTGCGCAACCCGCGCGCCTTCTGGCTGCGGCGACGATCGGTGACGTGCGGCTGATCGACAATATCCCGGTCTGACGGCACTCGGATCTGCGCGCGGCACCCTGCCGCGCTTGACTTCGCCTGCATGCCGGGCAAGTCAGGGGCAACTGGAAAGGACGCCCGAGATGACCGAAGCAAAGACCGACAAGCTGATCCTGCGGGCCCTGCGCGGCGAGGTGCTGCCAGTGCCGCCGGTGTGGATGATGCGGCAGGCCGGGCGCTATCTGCCGGAATATCGTGCAACACGGGCTGAGGCGGGGGATTTCCTGTCGCTGTGCTATAACCCGGAACTCGCTACCGAGGTCACGCTGCAACCCATTCGCCGCTACGGCTTTGACGCGGCGATCCTGTTCGCCGACATCCTGCTGATCTGTCAGGCACTGGGCGCCGATCTGTGGTTTGAAACCGGCGAGGGGCCACGCCTGTCCACCGTTACCACGGGGGCAGAGCTTGCGGCGCTGAAACCCGCATCGGCCATCCATGACCGGCTGGCGCCCGTCTACGAAACCGTGCGGCGTCTGTCGCGCGACCTGCCGCGCGAAACCACGCTGATCGGCTTTGCCGGTGCACCGTGGACGGTGGCGACCTACATGATTGCCGGGCGTGGCACCAAGGATCAGGGACCGGCGCACGCGCTGAAGGCGGCGGATCGCGCGACCTTTCAGGGCCTGATCGACCTGATCACCGAAGCGACCATCGACTATCTGTCGGAACAGGTGAAGGCCGGGGCCGAAGTGGTGAAGCTGTTCGATAGCTGGGCGGGCAGTCTGAAGGGCGACGATTTCACCGATTTCGCGGTGAAACCCGCCGCCCGCATCATTACGGAACTGAAATCCCGCCACCCCGGCTTGCCGATCATCGCCTTCCCGCGCGAGGCGGGGGAGGGCTATATCGGTTTTGCCCGCGCCACCGGCGCCGATTGCGTGGCGCTGGACAATTCCGTCACCCCGGAATGGGGGGCCGCTCATGTGCAGGTCGATGGCTGTGTGCAGGGCAACCTCGCCCCCGGCCATATGGTGACCGGCGGCGAGGCGCTGGTGCGCGAAACCCGCCATGTGGTCGAGGCCTTCCGCAACGGCCCGCATATCTTCAACCTCGGCCATGGCATCACCCCCGATGCCGACCCCGAGAATGTGCGGCTGATGATCGACACCATTCGCGGGGCCTAAGGCGATGGCGCTGCCGCTCTGGGCCTGGGCCGGGTTGGCGGCGGCGCTGGCGCAGACCGGGCGCAATGCGGCGCAATCGGGGCTGACTGCGCGTCTGGGCACTCTGGGCGCCACCAATGTCCGCTTCCTGTTCGGCCTGCCCTTCGCGGCGCTGTTTTTGTGGCTCGCGCTCCTGTGGACGGGCGAGCCGCTGCCCATGCTGACCCTGCGCGCCATCGGCTTTACGGCGATGGGATCGCTGGCACAGATCGCGGCAACCGCACTGATGTTGCAGGTGATGCGCACCCAGGGGTTCGGCATCACAACCGCCTGGCTGAAGGTGGAGCCCGTTCTGGTGGCGCTGGTCGGCTGGGTCGTGCTGGGCGACCCGCTGACCCTGCCTATGCTGGGCGCCATCGGCGTCGCCGTGGCGGGGGTGCTCGTTCTGACGCTGAAACCGGGCACGGGCCGTGCCATGCTGACGGGCCTTGGACCGGCTGGCATGGGGCTGCTGGCGGGTCTTGCCTTCGGATTGGCCGCCATCGGCTTTCGCGGCGGCATCACTGCGCTGCCCGAGGGTGGCTTTCTGATCCGCTCGCTGACCGCGCTGCTGCTGTCGCTGGCGATTCAGACCGGGGTTCTGGGCCTGTGGCTGGCGCTGCGCGACCCTCCGGCGCTGGTGGGCAGCCTGCGCCAATGGCGGCCCTCGCTGGCTGCGGGGTTTCTGGGCGCGCTGGCCTCGGCTTTCTGGTTCATCGCCTTCTCGCTGACCTCGGCCGCCAATGTGCGGACGCTGGCGCTGGCCGAGGTGGTCTTTGCGCTGGCCGTGTCACGCTTCGCCTTCCGTCAGCACGTTACCCTGCGTCAGTTGATGGGCATTGGCATCCTGCTGCTTGGTGTGGCGTTGCTGATGCGTGTGGTGCCCTGAAACACGATCACAATTCAGGTCAGCCTTGTTGACTTGTTTCGCGCCCCGGCGCAACCTCCGCCCCGATTTGCGTCTGGCGAGTCGCATCAGGGAGGATGCTATGCAGTGGCAAGATGTGCTGGCGACCCGCAGCACAAGAATGAAGGCGTCGGAAATCCGGGAACTGCTGAAGTTGCTGGACCAGCCCGACATCATTTCCTTCGCCGGCGGGATTCCCGATCCGGCCCTGTTCCCGGCCGATGCCTTCGCCCGCGCCTTTGCCGATGTCATGGCGGACAGTCAGGCCTCGGCGGCGCTGCAATACTCGGTTTCGGAAGGCTACAAGCCGCTGCGCGACTGGATCGCGGCCGAGATGGGCAAGATCGGTGTGCCCTGCACGGCCGAGAACATCCTTATCACCTCGGGCTCGCAACAGGCGCTGGATTATCTGGGCAAGCTGATGCTGTCACCCGGCGATACCGCTATGGTGACCTGGCCCACCTATCTGGGGGCGCTGGGGGCATTCAACGCCTATGAGCCGCGCTACATCCGCCTTGATCCCGGCTCGAATGCCGACCCCGAGACGCTGAAGGCTGAGGCAAAGGCTGCGGGCGGGGCGCTGAAATTTGCCTATCTTTCCGCCGATTTCTGCAACCCTACGGGCGAGACGTTGACCCGGGCCGCGCGCGAGGCACTGCTGGATCAGGCGGCGGCGCTGGGCGTCGCGGTGATCGAGGACGGCGCCTATCAGTTCCTGCGCTATGACGGCGAACCGATCCCGCCGATCCTTGCACTGGATATCGAGCGCTCCGGCGGGATCGAGAACACCCGCACGCTCTACTGCGGTTCCTTCTCCAAGACGCTGGCGCCGGGGCTGCGCGTGGGCTGGGTCTGTGGCGCGCGCGAGGTGATCTCGCGGCTGGTGCTGATGAAGCAGGCGGCCGACCTGCATTCGGCAACGATGAGCCAGATCGTCACCGACCGCGTGGCGCGCGAGCTGTTCGACGCCCATGTGGCGAAGCTGCGCGCCACCTATGGCGCGCGCCGCGACCGGATGCTGGCAGCGCTGGATCGCGAGATGCCGGAAGGTGTGCGCTTCACCCGGCCCGAAGGCGGCATGTTCATCTGGCTGACGCTGCCTGAAGGCATGGACGGCGCCGACCTTCTGGCCCGCGCCATTGCGGAAGAGCGGGTGGCTTTCGTGCCAGGTGGCGCCTTTCATGCAGACGGATCAAACCGCAATACGCTGCGGCTGTCGTTTTCTTGCGCGACGGAAGAGAAAATCGACGAGGGCATCGCCCGCCTCGGCCGTCTCTTGCGCAGCTGACGGGGCGCGGGGGGCTGTCTGCCCCCCACGGCTTTCGGCCTCCTCGGGGGTGAATTGCCGTAGGCAAGAGGGGGCGGAAAGCCCCCTTTTCGGTCACACCCCGGGAAGCCCCATGCCACGCAGCCGGGTCAGCGCCGGTTCGGTGTCTTCGCAGTTTTTCAGCCGGATCGCCACGCTGCTGGCGTAGCCGAAGCGCCCGGCGCATGTCGGGCGCAGGATCAGTGTCAGGCCATCGGGGCCGAGGCTGGCGGATTCGATGGCGTCTTCGGCGCCAAAATCCTCGTCATTGACCTCGAACCAGAGCGCGCCGCCAGCCTTGGGCTGGCGGAACAGCGCATAGCTTTCGTCGCGCGCATCGACGAAGCCGACGAAGATCTGTCCGTCCTCTTCGGCCACCGTCGCATAGGCGGCTTTCACCACGATTCCGGTCATGTTCAATACCACTTGGCGACGGGGGGCAGGCTCATCAGCACGGCATCGGCGTTATGGCCGGTCTCCAGCCCGAATTTGGTGCCGCGATCATAGACGAGGTTGTATTCGGCATAGAGGCCGCGATGGCGGAGCTGGGTTTCTCGGTCCTCCTCGGTTGCGGGAGTGCCGAGGCGGCGTTCGGTCACCGGCAGGAAGGCGGGCAGGAAGGCGCTGCCGACGGCGCGGGTGAAGGCGAAATCAGCCTCCCAGTCGCCGGTGTTCAGATCGTCATAGAAAATGCCGCCGACGCCGCGCGCCCGGCCCCGGTGGGGGATGAAGAAATACTCGTCGGCCCAGGCCCTGAAGCGCGGGTAATAGCCCGCGTCATGCGCGTCGCAGGCGGCTTGCAGGGCGACGTGAAAGTGCGCGGTATCTTCGGCATATTCGATGCAGGGGTTCAGATCGGCACCACCGCCAAACCACCAGGCATGGGGCGTCCAGAACATGCGGGTGTTCATGTGGACGGCGGGTGTATGCGGGTTCTGCATATGGGCCACGAGGCTGATGCCGCTGGCCCAGAAGCGCGGATCTTCCGCCATGCCGGGCACACCGCGTGCCGCCATCGCCTTTTGCGCGCGCTCGCCAAGGCTTCCATGGACGGTGGAGATATTGACGCCGACCTTTTCAAAGACCGTGCCGCCGCGCATCACGCTCATCAACCCGCCGCCGCCGCTGTCGCGGGTGGTGGGGGTGACCTCGAACCGGCCGGCCGCAGCGCCGCCGAAACGGGTTTCCAGCGCCTCGAAGGCGGTCACGATCTCATCGCGCAGGCTGCGGAACCAGTCTGCCGCGCGGGTCTTGCGGGTTTCGAAATCCTCGGTCATCGGCTGTTCTCCGCTGCAATCAGCCCTTCCTAACAACTTCGGCAGGGGCGTGCCAGAAACGGATTTCCCGTGGTGGCGGGGGCTGATAGGCTGGTGAAAAGAGTGGAGGGCGTGATGAAACGTCTGTTGATCCTGCTGCCGGTCCTGGCAGCCTGCGGCACACCGCAAGAGCAATGTATCCGTCAGGTGACCCGCGATCAGCGTGTGGTGGAAAAGCTGATTGTCGAGACGCAAGAGAACCTGCGTCGCGGCTATGCCATTGAAACCTATGAAACCACGGTTACACGCTGGCGGCCATGCGGACCGCGCGGGGTTGACAAGAAGGGCAAGCCCGTCCCGCCGCAGATGTGTCTGGACGATATAGACGTGACGCGCACGCGGCCAAAGGCCATTGATCTGGATGCGGAGGCCGTGAAGCTGCGGCAGCTTCGGCTGAAGCGGGATGCGCTGATCAGGCAAAGCAGCACTTCGGTCGCCGCCTGCAAGGCCCAGTATCCCGAATAAGGATCAGTGGGCAGGTGCCGCCACCGCATCGATCAGGCTGCGCCCGCCATCCACTGTCAGCACCTGCCCGGTCATGAAGCCGGAGGCATCGGAAGCAAGGTATTGCACGGTTTCCGCCAGTTCGCTGGCAGCGGCGATGCGGCCCAGTGGCGTGCCTCTGGCGATCGCCTCACGGTAATCCGGGGTTTCCTTCAGGGCGGCCTGAAGGCTTGCACTCATGACCGAGCCGAAGGCCACGGCATTTACCCGGATGCCCTTTGGGGCGAGGGCCACGGCCATGGAGCGGGTCATCTGGTCCAGTGCGGCACAGGCGACGGAATAGCCCAGCAACTCGGGCCGTGTGTGATGCGCGGCGATGGAGGAGATATTGATGATTGATCCGGCCGGACCGCCGCCGTTGCGCTCGGCCTGAAGGATCATCCGCTTGGCAGTCAGCTGCGTCAGGCGCAGGCTGGGAAAGAGGTTCTGTTCCAGCATCGGTTCCACCGCGTCATCGTCGATGCAAAGCGGGTCCGACAGGCTGATCTGGCGGCTTGCATTCACGAGGATGTCCACCCGCTCGAAGGCGTCCATCGTGGCTGACAGCAGGTTGGTAATGGCCAGCTTCTGCCGCAGGTCGCCCGCGAACATGCGCACCGGGCCTTCGCCGCGCGCCTCGTCGCCGATTTCGGCATCAAGCCGGGCTTCGTCCATGTCGGCGAACATGACATTGGCACCCTTGTCAACGAAATGGCGCGCGATGGCGCGGCCGATGCCATTGGCGGCGCCGGTGACGATGGCGGTTTTTCCCTGAATGGAAAGCGACATGAGGAGGAGCCCTTTCTGCCTAGCGGCGGCTGGGGTAGGAGGCACGGACAAGCCGGAACGCGCCATCGCCGCCGATCTCCTCCACTTCCCGGAACGCTGCGCGCAGGGCGGGATCATAGGGGAGATGGCGGTTGGCGACCAGCCAAAGCGTGCCGTCGGGCGCAAGCATCTTTGCCGCAGCCCGGAGGAAGGCGAGGCCGAGGCCGGGATCGGCCTCGCGTCCGGTGTGGAAGGGCGGGTTGCAGACCACGGCGCCCGCCAGATGCGGCACCTGCCAGAGCCGCGCATCGGCCCAGTGGAAATGCGCGCGCGGGTCGGCGATGTTCAGCCGCGCGCAGTCCAGCGCGGCGTGGTCGGCCTCGACCAGATGCAATTCCTTTACCCCGTCACGGGCAAGGATGGCGCGGGACAGGTAGCCCCAGCCAGCACCCAGATCGACCACGCGCGAAGGGAATTTGGCGGGCAATACTTCGGCCAGCAGGATCGAACCACGATCCGGCCCGTCGGCGGAAAACACGCCGGGCAGGGTGGTGAAGCCGTCAACCTGCTGCGGGCGGGCGGACCAGTCCGACAGATCCGGGCCGGAAGGGAAGGCGGCGATCTTGCCATGGGCCTTGGCCAGCGCCTCGCCCAGATCCACGCGGGCGCGCAGGTCTTTCAGCAGCGTGTCAATGCCATCGGTCTTTTGCCCGTCAAGGATGACTGGGGCGCCGGGCGGCAGATGGGCGCAGGCAGTGGCGACCAGCGCGCGGGCTTCGGCCCGCACGCGTGGCACGCAGATCAGGGCTGCGGCATAGCTGCCCTCCGGCGCGGTGGTGCAGGCATAACCCAGCCCCGCGAAATGATCGTGATCGGGGCGGAAGCCGGTGATGACCTGCACCTGCGCCTTGGGCAGGGCTGACAGGTCGTCGCCCGCGCGTGGGCGGAAAACGGCAATGCGCCCCTCGGGCGGCAGGGCAATCGCGCCGGTATCCAGCGCAAGCTCAAGACGGGTGGAACGCATGGGCGGCCCCTCGGGGCCTTGTCCTCTCTTATTCCTTCTCCATCGTGCATTGCAGCGGATGCTGATGCCGACGCGAGAAATCCATCACCTGCGCGACCTTGGTTTCGGCCACCTCGAACGAGAACACACCGACAACGGCGAGGCCCTTCTTGTGGACCGTCAACATGATCTCGAACGCCTGTGCATGATTGAGGCCGAAGAAGCGTTCAAGGATGTGCACCACGAATTCCATCGGCGTGTAATCGTCGTTCAGCAGCAGCACCTTGTACATGGGCGGCCGCTGGGTGCGGGTCTTGGCCTTCGTCAGGATCGAGGCTTCGGATCCGGGCCCGTCGTCTTTGTCGGACATGAGAAAGGGGCGCAGGGTCAAGGGTCGCTCCGGCAGGTTCGGCGGATTCGTGATGGAAAGAGATTATAGCGCAAAGCAGCGGCGCGAAAAGGGGCTGGCGAATCCGGGGGGCGGCGTTACCTTCGTCGGATGGAAAAACTGACGCTGATCGGCTTCGATGCCGATGACACGCTTTGGCAAAACGAGACCTTCTTTCGCCTGACGCAGGACAGGTTCGAGACGCTTCTGGCCGATCATGCCGCCGCCGATCATCTGCATGAACGGCTGCTGGCGGCAGAGCGGCGCAATGTCGGTCAGTATGGTTTCGGGGTGAAAGGCTTCACGCTTTCGATGATCGAAACCGCCATCGAGGTGACCGAAGGCCGTGTGCCCGCCACCGTCATTGCCGAACTGATCGCGGCCGGGCGTGAGATGCTGTCGCATCCGATCGAGCTTTTACCTCATGCGCGCGAAGCGGTGACGGCTGCGGCTGATGCCGGGTTCCGCGTCATGCTGATCACCAAAGGCGATCTGATGGATCAGGAACGCAAGCTTGCGCAATCCGGCCTTGGCGATCTGTTCGACGCGGTGGAGATCGTGTCGGACAAGACCGCGCCGGTCTATGCCCGGCTGTTCGCACGCCATGGCGTCGCCCCCGAGTCGGCGATGATGGTCGGCAATTCGCTGAAATCCGATGTCCTGCCGGTGATCGAAACCGGCGGCTGGGGGGTGCATGTGCCACATGGCCTGACCTGGGCGCTGGAGCGCGCGGATCCGCCGACCGGCCACGCGCGGTTCCGCGAATTGACCGATCTTTCGGCGCTGCCGGGGCTGTTGACGCGACTTCTCGCATGATCTGGTGGTGCCTTTGCGCGGGGCCCACCACATATCGCTATGGCTTCTGAACAACGCCGCAAAAGTGGTTGAATTTCCGGGGTTTCCGGCGCCGATACCCTGTGTTAGCCTTCGTCAAAAGCCCCGGACTACACGGGGCAGACGATACCGAGGCAGATAACAATAAGGCGAGGGACAAGGACGTGGCTTCACGACTTGGGCAGTTCGTTCGCAACTTCACCCTGATGGCGGTTTTCATCGTGGTCGCGGCCTGTTCCGCGACCCGGCCGACTCCGTCAGGCGCGGCGCCTTACGCCGCCTATGTGATGGATGCGCGCACCGGCGAAACGCTTTACCAGACCAATGCGGATACCCGTCTGCATCCGGCCTCGTTGACCAAGATGATGACGCTGTACATCGCCTTCGAGGCGGTGGAGCGCGGCGAAATCAGCCTCGACAGCATGGTCACCATCTCGAAACACGCCGCGAACGAGCCGCCCTCGCGCCTTGGGCTGAAGCCGGGGCAGAAGATCGCGCTGCGCCACCTGATTCGTGCGGCCGCCATCAAATCGGCGAATGATGCGGCCACTGCCATCGGCGAGGCTGTCGGCGGGTCGGAGGCGAATTTCGCCAAGCGGATGAACCGCACCGCCAAGGCGATCGGCATGACCAACACCACCTTCCAGAACGCCAATGGCCTGACCCGCTCGGGTCATATGTCCACCGCGCATGACATGTCGGTGCTGGGGCGTCGCCTGTTCTATGATTTCCCGCAATATTACAACATTTTCTCGCGGCGCGAGACGGATGCCGGTGTGCGGGACGTGCTTTCGACGAACCGCAAGTTCCTTGACAGCTACAAAGGCGCGGACGGTATCAAGACCGGCTTCACCAATGCGGCGGGCTTCAACCTGACCGCTTCGGCCGAGCGGAATGGTGTGCGCATCATTGCGACCGTTTTCGGTGGCACCTCGACCGCGCAGCGCAACGCCAAGATGGCCGAGCTTCTGGACCTCGGTTTTGCCAAGGCCCGTCCGGGGGCCAAGGTGCAGCCGCCAGCACCGCCTGCCTATCAACAGCCCGAAGTGCCTGCCGCCCCGGCACAGGATATGCTGGTGGCTGATGCCGCAGGGGGCCGTATGTTGGGGGCGAAGACGATTCGTGTCCGCACCACAATTGCGAAATCGCCGATGCCACGCGCCCGTCCGGGGGCTGCGGAGGAAGAAATCGTGGTGGCCGAGGTAAAGGCGCTTCCGGCGGCTTCTCCTGATCCGGCCGTTGAGGCGGCGGTGGATGCCGTGGCCGAACGGATTGCCGCCGAAGTTGCGGTGGCCGCGATGCAGGACAGCATCGCCGATGCACTGGCTGCGGCCGGGGCCGACGCTCCGGGAATCGCCATGGCCGAGGCCGATACCGGCCTGCCCGAGATCACCGATGGCAGCGTGATGACGCTGGCCGCTGCCGTGGCGGTGCCGCAGTCTCCCGCGCCCAAGGCCAAACCCGCGCATGTGCCGACGGTCATCCATACCGCCACACCGGCGGAAGGCGAGGTGGTGGAAAAAGTCGCCGCACGCGTGACCCCGACTCCGGTCGAGGTGGTGACCCGCATTTCCACTTCGGGCGGGCGCCACTGGGGGGTGAATATCGGGCGCTTCGCCAGCCGTGGCGCGGCCGAGCGCGCGTTGATGCAGACCATGTTGTCGGAAGGCGCCACGCTGAACGAGGGGCTGCGCAAGATCGTGCAGAAACCCACGGGTTTTGACGCCAATTTCATGGGGCTGAGCCAGAAACAGGCCGAGCTTGCCTGCCTGCGGCTTCAGGCGCGTGGCACGCAGTGCTTCACCCTCGGGCCGTAAGGCCGCGTCTTCGCTTGCGGATCGGATCGCCTCCGGGCAGGTTTGAAACCTGACCCGGAGGTTTCGTTTCATGGACTACGTTTTCCCGCCCGCGCCTGTGTCCAGCCTGCCCGTGCAGGGCATGGATGCCCGTTTCCCGGTGCGCCGCATTTTCTGCGTCGGGCGCAACTATGCCGAGCACGCGCGCGAGATGGGGCATGACCCGGACCGCGAACCGCCGTTCTTCTTTACCAAGCCTGCTGATGCGTTGGTGCACGACGGGATGCAGATCGCCTATCCGCCCGCGACGGCGGATCTGCATCACGAGGCGGAGCTGGTGGTGGCCATCGGCAAGGGCGGTGCGGGGATTGTCGCGGCGCAGGCGCTGGATCATGTGTTCGGCTATGCGGCAGGGAATGACCTGACGCGCCGCGACATGCAGGCGGTGGCCAAGGCGGCGCGGCGCCCTTGGGATATGGCGAAGGGCTTTGATGCCTCGGCGGTGGTCGGGACCATCGTGCCGGGGCAGGCGGTGCCGCAGGGCGCGATTCGTTGCCTTGTCGCGGGGGCGCTGCGGCAGGAGGCTGCGCTGGCGGACATGATCTGGCCGGTCGCGGATGTCATCGCGCATCTGTCGGGGTTGGTGCGGCTGGAGCCGGGTGATCTGATCATGACCGGCACACCTGCCTGGGTTGGTGCCATTGCGCGGGGCGAAACCTGTGTGGTGCAGATAGATGGCTTGCCGCAGGCGGCGGTGACGGTGATCTGAAACCGGGGGCCTTTGCCGGGGGCATCGAACCCCCGGCAAAGGCATTGCCATGGAAGGCGGTGGCCGGTCGCCGGGATCAGGCGACGCGAATTTCGATCAGGCGCGGGCCGGTGCAGGGGTGTTGCAATGCCTTGGCGAGTTCGGTCGGGGTGTTTGCAATGCTCTGGAACGGCAGGTCGCAGGCGGCGGCGAAGGGCTCCATTCGCAGGGGAGAGGGGGAGCAGCCGATGACCTCCATCCCCGCGCCGGTCATCGCCTCGGCGATTTCGCGGAAGCCGGCGTTGTTCCAGACGAGGAAGGTGACGGGCAGCTTTTCATCCACTGCGGCGCGCAGTTCACCGGGTGAGAATTGCAGCCCGCCATCGCCGATCAGGCAGACCACGGGCGTGCCGGGGGCGGCGAGGGCCGCGCCGATGGCGGCGCCGGGGCCGAAGCCCAGTGCACCATAGCCTGTGGCGGCGTTGAACCATCCGCCAGCACGGTCATGGTCGTAATAGAGGTTCCCGGCATAGACCGGCTGTGTGCTGTCGCCGACCACGATGGCGCAGGGCATGGCGTCGCGCAGTGCCTCCAGCATGGCGAGTTGATGCGGCATGTCGGGGTTCAGGCCCGCGAGTTCCGCCCGTGCCGCCGCGCGGGTCGCCGCGGCCCGTTCCGCGCCGTTACCCTTGCGCGGTGGGATGGCAGTGGCGAGTTCGGCCAGCGTGGTGGCGGCATCGGCGGCGAGGGTCATGCCCGCTGCGTGACGGGCCAATTGGTCGGGGCAGAGGTCAATGCGGATCATGGTGGAAAGATCCGGCAGGCCGCCACGCACATACATGTCATAATCGGTAGGGCCAAGCTCGGTGCCGACGGCCAGCACCAGATCCGCCCCGGCGATCAGCGCGCGCGTGGCGTCGAGCGAAGGCGAGGCGGGCACGGTCAGGGCATGGTCGTGCATCAACCCGCGGGCATTGGTGGTTTGCACCACGGGCGCGTCCAGCGCCTCGGCCAGTGCGCGCAAGGGCGCCTCGGCGCGGCGGGCGCCGCCACCGACAAGGATGACCGGGGCTTTGGCGGCGGAAAGGCGGGTGATGGCAAGGGCCAGCGTCTCGGGTTCCGGTGACAGCGGGCGCCGGGGAGGGGCCGGGCGCGGCACTGTGGCGGGCAGCGGCATCACATCGGTCGGCACTTCGATATGCACCGGGCCGGGCCGGCCGGAGGTCAGTGCGGCGAAGGCGCGGTCGAGCACGGGTTCCACCATCTCGGGTGCGGTGATCTGGAAGCTGGGGCAGAGTGTGCGCACCATGCCCGCCTGATCGGGCAGTTCGTGCAGCAGGCCATAGCCGCTGCCGAGGCTCGCCCGCCGGTTCACGCCGGAAATGACGAGGATCGGCACCGAATCGGCCCGTGCCTGTGCCATGGCAGTCAGCGCGTTGGTCAGGCCGGGGCCGGTGATGACGAAGGCCACGCCGGGCTTGCCAGAAACGCGGGCATAGCCATCGGCCATGAAGACGGCGCCTTGTTCATGGCGCGGCGTGACATGGCGGATGCCGGAACCGGCGAGGCCACGGTAAAGCTCGATCGTGTGGACGCCGGGGATGCCGAAAACGGTATCGACGCCGCGCTGTTTCAGACCCAGGACGAGGGCCTGGCCGGTGGAAAGAGGCATGATCTGCTCCGTTTGCTGCGGGGAGGGGGCGCTGCCCCCTCGCGCCTTCGGCGCTTACCCCCGGGATATTTGGACCAAGATGAAGTCAGGCGGCATCGGCGCGGAAGCGCGCGGCGTGGCGGGCGATGCGGGTGCAGCCTTCGGCGATCACGGCGTCGGGCTGGCTGAGGGCGAGGCGCAGCCAGCCGGAAAGCGCGGCGCCGAAGCTCTCGCCCGGCATGGCGGCGACATGTTCGGCCTCAAGCAGGCTTTCGGCGAAGGCCTCGCCCGAGAGGCCGGTGGCGCGCACGTCGAGCAGGGCGAACATGCCGGCATCGGGGCGATGCACGCGCAGGCCCGCCACGCCGTCAAGCCGGTCATGGATCATGTCGGCGCGGGCGGCAAAGCGGGCGGCCATGCCGGGGGCGACGGGTGAAGGATGGCTGATTGCCTGCGCCGTCATGTCGGCGATGAAGGGCTGGTTGCCGAAGAGCATGGTTTCCGACAGCGGCAGCAGGCGGGCGCAGAACTCGGCCGGGCCGACGCACCAGCCCGAGCGGAAGCCGGGCGCCGCATGGGATTTGGAGATCGAGGCGCAGGCGATGCTGCGGTCGGCCAGTTCGGGCAGGTCGAGCGGCGAGGTGAAGGTGACGCCTTCGAAGACCAGATCCTCATAGACTTCGTCCGAGACGATCCAGAGGTCGTGGGCGCGGGCAATCTCGCCGATGGCGGCGATGTCCTCGCGCGTCAGCACCGCGCCGGTGGGGTTGTGCGGGGTGTTGAGGAAGATCGCGCGCGTGGCTGGGGTGATGGTTGCGGCGATATCGGCCGGATCGAGCCGGAAGCCGCGTTCGGGGCGCAGGGTTACCGGAACCGGCGTGGCGCCTGTGGCGCGGATCAGCCCTTCATAAGTGGCATACATCGGGTCGCCGACGATGACTTCGGCCCCCGCCTCGGCGATGGCCATGAAGACGGCGTAAAGCGTGGTCTGGGTGCCAGGAAAGCACATCACCTGTTCCGGGCCGATATGCCGCCCGCGCCGGGTGGAATAGCGCGCGGCCAGCGCCCGCAAGAGGCCCGGCTCACCCTGACCGTTGGAATAGCCGGTGCGCCCCGACAGCATGGCGCGTGCGGCGGTTTCCATCAGCTCGGGCGGACATGGCACGTCGGGTTCACCAATGGTGAATTCCAGCACGGCGATACCTTCGGCTTTCATGCGGCGGGCGCGGGCGTGAATTTCCCATTTGGCACCGCCCAGATCGGCAAGGCGTTCGGTCACGGAGGCGTATTTCATGGCGTTTCCTCTGTCGGAGCGGGGGGAAGGCTGGCGGCGAGATCGAAGCCAAGGATGGCGCCGACAGCTTCCAGCCCGATATGTTCGAGCTCGCCTGGCGCGAAGGCCTGCGGCAGGGCGCAACCCTCCAGCCATAGCCCGTCGATCACGCCGTTGCAGGCGATAGCCAGCGCACGCTGGCGAGCCGGATCGGCGGGGCCGGGCAGGGCCGCGATCAGCCCTTGCAGCAGGTCGCGGTAGCCGAGATAGGTCTCGGCATGGATTTCGGCCATTGCCGGATCAGAGCGCACCTGATGCAGGAACCCCGCCCAGAGGCCCATGCTGCGCGGGTCCACGACCGGCGGGCGCAGGGCGGCGGCGACAAAGGCCGCGAGCCGCGCCGCCGGATCGGCGGGGGCTGCCCCCAGCACGGCGGCGTTTTCGGCGCTCATCCGCTGCATCAGCGCGCGATAGGCTTCGCGGGTCAGTTCCTCTTTTGTCTGGAAATAGTGGCGAATCAGGCCGGGCGTGACGCCCGCGCGATCGGCGATGGCGCGCACGGTGGCGGCCGTGGGGCCGCCTTCTGAAATCAGGTCAAGGGCGGCGGAAACCAGCGCATCGCGCCGCCGCTCTTCCCCCTCTCGCCTGAATTTCCGTCGTTCACCTTGCATGGGCGCCTCAATTATACACTTGCATAATTACAGGGATCGGGGCTTACTGCAATCACCCAGTGACGGAGTTCCGATGACGCGACCAGATGGCGATGTTCCCCAGCCCGAGGCAATCCGCATCGAAGGATTGCACAAGTCTTTCGGCCAGCTTGAGGTTCTGAAAGGGGTTTCGCTGACAGCGTGTGAAGGTGACGTTGTGGCGGTGATCGGGGGGTCCGGCTCTGGCAAATCGACCATGCTGCGCTGCATCAACTTTCTGGAAACGCCAAGTGCGGGCAAGATCGTCATTGGCAATGAAACGGTGGCGATGCGGCCTGACGGCAGCCCGGCTGACCGCAAGCAGATCGAACGCCTGCGCCAAAGCCTTGGCATGGTGTTCCAGCAATTCAACCTGTGGTCCCACCGGACGATTCTTGAAAACCTGATCGAGGTGCCGGTGCATGTGCTGGGCGTGCCGAGGGCCGAGGCGGTAGCTCGTGCCGAACGCCTGCTGGCACGGGTGGGGCTTTCGGCCAAGGCCGATACCTATCCGGCCTTCCTGTCGGGCGGTCAGCAGCAGCGCGCCGCCATCGCCCGCGCGCTGTGCATGGAACCGCGCGCCATGCTGTTCGACGAGCCAACTTCGGCGCTGGATCCCGAACTTGTGGGCGAGGTTCTGGCGGTGATCCGCGATCTGGCCGCCGAAGGGCGCACCATGATCCTCGTGACGCATGAGATGAAATTCGCCCGCGAGGTCGCCAGCCATGTCGTTTTCCTGCACAACGGCCTGATCGAGGAGGAAGGCCCGCCTGAACAGCTGTTCGGCGCGCCGCGATCCGAACGGCTGCAACAATTCCTGAAAAGCGTGGCCTGAAGAGCCACCGAACGATCCAACAGAAGGGGTAACATGATGAAAAAACTCGCGCTGACGCTGACTGCGGTGCTGATGATGGGCGGGGCTGCCATGGCCGCGCCGGTGAAGGTAGGCATCGCCGCCGAACCCTATCCGCCGTTCGCCTCGCCCGATGCCTCGGGCAAGTGGGTCGGCTGGGAAGTTGACATGATCGGAGCCGTCTGCAAGGCGGCCGAAATGGAATGCGAGATCGTGCCGGTGGCATGGGACGGTATCATCCCGTCGCTGACGGCAGGCCAGATCGACGCGATCATGGCTTCGATGTCGATCACCGAGGAGCGGATGAAGACCATCGACTTCTCGAACAAGTATTACAATACCCCGACCGTGATTGTCGGTCCGAAGGGCGATGCGATGACGGCCGACGCCGAGGGGCTGAAGGGCAAGATCCTTGGCGTGCAGGTGTCCACCATCCACGAGGCCTACGCGCAGAAACACTTCAAGGACGCGGTGGCCGAGATCAAGGTTTACCAGACCCAGGACGAGGCCAATCAGGATCTGGTCGCAGGCCGGATCGACGCGACGCAGGCTGACAGCATCGCGCTGGACGATTTCCTGAAATCCGAGGCGGGCGCGGCCTGCTGCGAGGTCAAGGGCGCCGTGGCGGATGACCCGGACGTTCTGGGCCTTGGCGTCGGCGTCGGTCTGCGCAAGGGCGACGAGGAGTTGAAAGCCAAGTTCAATGCCGGGATCGCCAAGGTGCTGGAGGACGGCACCTATGAGGAAATCTCCAAACCCTACTTCAGTTCGTCGATCTACGGCGGCTGATGGCCGTGACGGCGCTGGTCGGGGCCGCGGGCGCGGCTTCCATGTTTGAACTTCTGCAACTTTCGCCTCCCGGTTGGGGGGCGAACCTGCTGCGCGGTTTGTGGAATTCGATCCTTATCGCCTGCGGGGCCTTCGGGCTTGGCATCGGCATCGGAACGCTGGGCGCCTTTGGCAAGCTTTACGGCGGGCCGGTGGTGCGCGACCTGCTGGCGGTCTATACAACTGTGGTGCGGGCGGTGCCGGAACTGGTGCTGATCCTCATTCTTTACTACGCGGTCACCGATGCGGTGAACCAGACGCTGCTGGCCTTCGGATATGACCGTATCCAGATTTCCGGCCTTGCCGCCGGGATCGCCGTTCTGGGCGTGGTGCAGGGCGCCTATGCGACCGAGGTGCTGCGCGGCGCCATTCAGGCGGTGCCGGCGGGGCAGATCGAGGCCGCCCGCGCCATGGGGATGCCTCCCGGTCTGCTGGCGCGGCGGGTGACCTTGCCGCTGATGCTGTCGAACGCGCTGCCGGGGCTGGCTAATCTGTGGCTGGTGGCCACCAAGGACACGGCGCTGCTGGCCGTGGTGGGCTTCGGCGAGTTGACGCAGGAAACCCGGCAGGCGGCTGGCGCGACGAAGGCCTATTTCACCTTTTTCATGGCGGCGGGGATGCTGTATCTGATCCTCTCCATCGGCTCGGGCTGGTTGTTCGCCCGGCTGGAGCGTCGCGCCCGCCGGGGTCAGCCGGAGTTGCACGGATGAGGGCGTTCTGGAAACCGCATCGCATCGTCATGGCGCTGATCGCGCTGGCGATTGTCGTCTGGTCGGTGCTGACCCTGCGCTGGGACTGGGTTCCCAATTATCTGGGCCTTGCGGCGCAGGGTATCTGGCGCACGATCTGGCTGCTGGCGACCTCGATCGTGCTGGGCATGGCGCTGGCCATCCCGCTGGGTCTGGCACAGGCGGTAGGGCCGCGCATCCTCGCCTGGCCCGCCCGCACCTTCTGCACGGTGATCCGGGGCACACCGCTGCTGCTGCAACTCTGGCTGCTTTACTATGGCCTGGGGTCGCTGTTCCCGACGATCCCCTGGATCCGGCAAAGCGAGTTCTGGCCCATCCTGCGGCAGGCCTGGCCCTACGGGCTGTTGGCCCTGACGCTCAGCTTCGCCGGATATGAAGGCGAGGTGATGCGCGGGGCTTTCAAGGGGGTGCCGAAAGGGCAACTGGAAGCCGCGCGTGCCATGGGCATGCCGCGCCTGACCATCCTGCGCCGGATCTGGCTGCCACAGGCGCTGCACCGCGCGCTGCCGACGCTGGGCGGCGAGACGGTGCTGCAACTGAAGGCGACCCCGCTGGTTGCCACCATCACCGTGGTGGACATCTACGCCGTCGCCAGCCGGGTGCGGCAGGATACATTCATCACCTATGAACCATTGCTGCTGCTGGCGGTGGTCTATATGGCGATCACTGGCATCATAGTGCTGGGCTTCCGCTGGTTTGAACAGCGCATCCCCTCGCGCGTGGCCTGACTCAAGGGGGCTTTCCGCCCCCTCTTGCCTGCGGCAATTCACCCCCGAGGATATTTATGGCCAAGATGAACCTCAGGCGCTTTCATCTTGGTTCAAATATCCTCGGGGGGTGAGCCCCGCAGGGGCGAGGGGGGCAGACGGCACCCCTGTAACGGCTTGACCGACGCGGCGTCCGGGTTTAGGCCCCCGCCGTCTGAAGGAGGCCGGTGATGACGGAAGAAACAGAGCGGCGGAATTTCTACGGCCGGACCCATGGCAAAACGCTGCGCGCAAGCCAGAAGCAATATCTGGCCGAAGATCTGGGCCGCATCAGCCTGTCAGGCGTGACGCGTGACGACAATCCCGCCCGCGCGCCGCTGGATCTTGCCGCGCTGACCGGCGGGAGGCCCTTGTGGCTGGAGGTCGGTTTCGGCGGTGGCGAGCATCTGGTGCATATGGCGGCGCGCTATCCGGGTGTCTTCATCATCGGCTGCGAGCCTTTCGTGAACGGCGTCGCCATGCTTCTGGGCAAGGTGCGGCAGGCGGGGCTGGATAACCTCGTCATCCATCCCGGCGATGTGCGCGATCTGTTCGACGTGCTGCCGGATGCCTGTGTCGAGAAATGTTTCCTCAACTATCCCGATCCTTGGCCCAAGGCGCGCCACCATCGGCGGCGCTTCGTGACGCCGGGCTATCTGTCTGCGCTGGCGCGGGTGACGAAGCCGGGGGCCGAGTTCCGCGTGGCGACCGACATTCCCGATTATGTGCGCCAAACGCTGGAAGAGGTGCCACCCGCCGGGTTTGATCTGGTTCGGCAGGCCGGCGAGGGTGAGGCGTGGGAGGACTGGCTCTGTACCCGATACGAGCAAAAGGCCTTGCGCGAAGGGCGGGCACCGAATTACCTGACCTTCCGCCGTCAGGGGTAAGCAACGCGCGCTGGTTTAGCCCGGTCTTTGCGGGCATGCGAGCAGGTTTTGTCGGTCATCCGACCGGAGAGCCTGCATGTCGCGCCTTGCCATCACCAATTGCCATGTCCACACTTTTACCGAACGGCATATCCCCGCCCGCTATCCGCATCTTCTGCTGATGCCGTTCAAGCGGATGCCGTGGCTGTTGCGCGGTCTTGCCCTAGGGGCAGGTGTGCTTGGACAGGAACGGGCCGCGGCGGCGCTGGGGCGGCTGCATCGCTTTCAGGCCGAGGCGCGGGCAGGCGGGCAGGCGGAAATCTTTGACCGTCTTATCGCGCAATATCCGGCAGGCACGCGCTTTGTCGTCTTGCCGATGCAGATGGCCGGGCTGGGGCAGGGGAGGGTCGCTGCCGATCTGCGGGCGCAGCACGACGAACTGGCAGCACTGGCCTGCGCCTGGCCGGGGCTGATCCTCCCCTTCGCGGCTTGCGACCCGCGTCTGCCCGGCGCGGCGGCGGAGGTGCGGCGCTGCATCGAGGATCTGGGCTTTCGCGGGCTGAAGCTTTATCCCCGCATCGGCTATGCCCCCGATCATCCGGTGCTGATGCGCGAGGTCTATCCGCTGCTGAATGCGCACGGGCTGGCGGTGGTCAGCCATTGTTCGCGCGGCGGCGTGACCGGGCGGCTGAGCCGGGCCGAGGCGGATCGCCTGTCGCATCCAATGGCTTTCGCGCCTGTGCTGCGGGCCTTCCCGAAAATGCAGGTGGACCTTGCGCATTTCGGCGGGCAAAGCGATTGGGAGCGGTATATCGGGGAGGGGATGAACCCGTATGATCCGGCGGCGCGCGACGGCAACTTCCTGATCGCGCTGCGCGGGATGATCGAAAGCGGCGATTTCCCGAACCTCTGGACAGATGTGTCCTATACTTTGTTCCAATCAGAGGCGTTTCTGCCCTTCCTGCGGATGTTCATGGCGCATCCCCGCCTTCGCGCGCGCGTCCTGTTCGGGTCGGACTACTACATGACCCGGCAAGAGGCGCTGTCGGAACGTGCCGTTGCGGTTCGGCTGCGCTCTGGTCTGGGCGAAACGCTGTTTCGGCAGATCGCCGAGGTCAACCCGACGCGCTGGCTGGGTGAGGTGTAAGGTTTATCCCTCCATCATGCGGGCGATGGTTTCCAGATGTTCGCGCATGGCGCGGGCGGCTTCCGGGCCCGTTCCCGCTGCGATGGCCGTGACCACGGCGGCATGTTGGTCGCTGTGCAGGCCGGTGAAGGCATCGACCCCGGCGCGGCGGTAGGCGGCTTCCCAGCGGGTCTGCCAGCCAACACGCCGCCGCGCGCGCGACAGGAAGCGCATCACGGCAATCAGAACGGGATTGCCCGCCGCATCGGCGAGGGCGGCGTGAAAAGCCTCGTCCGCGGCTTCAGCGGCCTGCCGGTCGCGTGCGCTGCGCCCCGAGCCGACCAGCGCCGACAGCCGGGCACAGGTGGCGGGTGTTGCACGTTCGGCGGCGGCCCCGGCAATGGCGGGTTCCAGCAAAAGACGGGCCTGCATGAGCGCCTCAGGCGTAGCGGCCTCGATCAGCAGGTTTTCCCGCAGCGGGGTCGGGCCAGGGCGCGGGCCGGTGAAGGTGCCCTGGCCGACATGGCGCCAGATCCGGCCCTCGGTTTCCAGTATGGCGAGGGCCGCGCGCAGGCTCTGGCGGCTGCACCCCAGATCGGCCGCCAGCCGACGTTCGGGTGGCAGGCGCCGCGGCGGGCCTTCGGCCAGATCGCGCAGCCGGGGCAGGATGTCATCGTGTCGGGCCATGATCGCACCCCGGACCAATTTGCAGACCAATCTGGACCGGGGCACATGGCGGGTCAAGGGATCGCCGGGGAGGGCGCGGGCAATGGTCGAGATACTGGTTCTGGCGGTGACGGGCTTCGTGGCCGGGGTGCTGAATTCAGTGGCGGGGGGTGGCACCTTCCTGACCTTTCCGGCGCTGGTCTGGGCCGGTCTGCCGCCCGTGGCCGCCAATGCCACGGCAACCTTTGCCGCGCTGCCCGGCTATCTGGGCGGCGCCTGGGGCTTTCGCCATGATATCCGCTCGGAAGGGGCGCTGAAGCTTTGGCAGATCATTGCGCTGTCGCTGGTGGGCTCGGTCACAGGCGCGCTGTTGCTGCTGGTCACGCCTTCGGATGTGTTTGACGGGCTGGTGCCGGTGCTGCTTCTGGTGGCGACGGGGCTGTTCGCCTTTGGCCCGCGCCTGCTGGCGACGCTGCGGTCGCGCGGCATGGGGGCGACCGGACCGGGCCTCAGCGCGGCGCTGGTCTTTGTGGTGGCGGTTTACGGCGGCTATTTCAACGGCGGTCTGGGCATCCTGCTGCTGGCGCTGTTCGGGCTGATCGGATTTACCAATCTCAACACGATGAACGGGCTGAAAGTGCTGCTTTCGGGGCTGATGGCGGTGCTGTCCTGTGCAGCTTTTGCCATTGCCGGGCTGATCGGCTGGTATGAGGGGCTGATCATGGCCGCCGCCTGCACGCTGGGCGGCTGGATCGGCGCGGGGCTGGCGCGGCGGATGCCGGTTGCGGTGTTGCGGGCGCTGATCGTGGTGATCGGGCTGGGTATGGCGGTGGTGTTTTTCCTGCGCTGAAGCGGCGGGGCTGGACCGTCGCCCCCGCTTGCGCTAACGCGGGGGCAAGGATGAGAGGGAGCCCCAGAATGTCCGGCCATGGTGACGCGCAACCGATGACCGCCCGCAAGTCGGGCCCGCTGAGCGGGACGGCCGCCGTGCCGGGCGACAAGTCGATCAGCCATCGCGCGCTGATCTTCGGGGCCATGGCAGTGGGCGAGACGAAGATCACCGGCCTTCTGGAAGGGCAGGACGTGCTGGATACCGCCAAGGCGATGCGCGCCTTCGGGGCCGAGGTGACGCAGCACGGGTCGGGCGCCTGGTCGGTGCATGGCGTGGGCGTGGGTGGTTTCCGCGAGCCGGCCGATGTCATCGACTGCGGCAATTCCGGCACCGGCGTGCGGCTCATCATGGGTTGCATGGCAACCACCGACATGACCGCGACCTTCACCGGCGACGCGTCCTTGCGCAAACGCCCGATGGGTCGGGTGACCGATCCGCTGGCGCTGTTCGGCGCGCGGGCTTACGGCCGGCAGGGCGGGCGGTTGCCGATGACCATCGTCGGCGCCGCGAATCCGGTGCCGGTGCGCTATGCGCTGCCCGTGGCCAGCGCGCAGGTCAAATCGGCGGTGCTGCTGGCGGGGCTGAACGCGCCGGGCGAAACCGTGGTGATCGAGCGGGAACCGACGCGCGACCATTCCGAACGCATGCTTCTGGGCTTCGGCGCGGAGCTGCATGTGGAAAAGGGGGCGGAGGGGCATATCATCACCCTGAAGGGCCAGCCGGAGCTGCGGCCGCAGACCGTGGCGGTGCCGCGTGATCCGTCCTCGGCCGCCTTCCCGGTTTGTGCCGCGCTGATCGTTGAAGGCTCCGACATCCTCGTGCCCGGTGTCAGCCAGAACCTGACCCGCAACGGGCTTTACATCACCCTCGTCGAGATGGGGGCGGAGATAGAGTTCCAGAACCCGCGCGAGGAAGGCGGCGAGCCGGTGGCCGACCTGCGCGTCCGCTTTTCGGGCAATATGAAGGGCATCGAGGTGCCCCCCGAACGCGCGCCGAGCATGATCGACGAATACCCGATCCTGTCGGTTGTGGCGGCCTTTGCCGGCGGCAAGACCGTGATGCGCGGCGTCAAGGAGTTGCGGGTGAAGGAAAGCGACCGCATCGACGCCATGGCGCGGGGCCTTGAGGCTTGCGGCGTGACCATCGAGGAAGACGAGGATACGCTGATCGTGCAGGGCATGGGCGCGGGCGGCGTGCCGGGCGGCGCCACGGCGGCGACCCATCTGGATCACCGCATCGCCATGAGCTTCCTCGTCTGTGGCATGGCAGCGCAGAAGCCGGTTTCGGTAGATGACGCCTCGCCCATCGTCACCTCCTTTCCGATCTTCGAAGGGCTGATGACCGGCCTCGGCGCCACGCTGACCCGCTGATCACGCCGCGCGGATCAGCGGCGTCAGCCGCGCCACCACCGGATGCGCGGAGGTTGACCCCGCGTGCCCGATCAGCGCGGCTCCGGGTGCATCGTTCAGCCGCGCCTCCAGAATCCCGGCATCCGTCATTGGCGCCGGATCGGCATTGATCAGCCGCACCGCATGACCCGCGTCGATCAAAGGGCCGCCCATGGCCAGATGGCCCAGCGGCGGCAGTTGCCCTTTCGGCACGCGCGAGTCGATGGCGCGATGCGGCGGGTTCAGACGGGCGATCTTCATGCGGCACCTGTCAGCTTGGGACGAAAGCCTCGCATGTCGGACAGGGCTCGCCAGGTTTGACCTTGGCCGCCGCGAGGCATAAACCGCGCAAGGAAAAGACTGAGGGCGCGATGATCTTCACTGTGGCAATCGACGGGCCGGCGGCGGCGGGCAAGGGCACGATCAGCCGCGCTGTGGCGGCGCGTTTCGGCTTTGCGCATCTGGACACTGGCGCGCTTTATCGCGCGGTCGGGGTGAAGGGCGGCGATCCGGTCTCGGCGGCGCGCGGCCTCACGCCCGAGGATCTGGCGCGCGACGATCTGCGCACGCTGGAGGCCGGGCAGGCCGCAAGCCGTGTCGCCGTGATCCCCGAGGTTCGCGCCGCGCTGCTGGAATTTCAGCGCCGCTTCGCGCGGCGCGAGGGCGGCGCCGTGCTGGACGGGCGCGACATCGGCACGGTGATCTGCCCCGAGGCCGAGGTGAAACTGTTCGTGACCGCCAGCGCGGAAGTCCGTGCCCATCGCCGCTGGCTGGAAGTGGGCGGCGATGCCGAAAAGGTGCTGGCCGAAGTGCGCGAGCGCGACGACCGCGACATGAACCGTGCCGACGCGCCGTTGAAACCGGCGAAGGATGCCGTTCTGCTGGATACTTCGGCACTGGGGGCCGAGGCGGCGATCGCGCAGGCCATCGCGCTGGTGCAGGCGCGTCTGCCGGGCTGAGCGATGCGGCTTGACCGCTACCGTGCCACTGCTCCAAATGTGGCGGGTGCATGGAGTGTCGCAGCATGGTGTCGTCTTTCCGGCAAGTCCTTTACCGCAGCATTCCGCGACATCCCGATTTCGACCCCGGCGATGTTGCCATCCTGCGCACGGCGTTGCGGTTCAATGCCTCCCACGGGATCACCGGCTATCTGGTGCGCACGGCGGACCAGTTTCTTCAGGCGCTGCACGGCCCGTCCGATTGTCTGACCGCGCTGCTGGGGCGGATTGCAGTGGATGACCGGCATTACGGGTTCGATCTGCTGCTGGATGAACCATGCCCGGATGAAACACCGTTTCCCGGCTGGGCGCTGGGCTATGACCATTTCTTCGCGGTCGAACATGGGCTGGAACGGGCGGCCGATGGCAGCCGCGCGCCCCTGTCGCCGGATCGGGCGCGGGATTTGCTTTCCTCCATGGCCCATGCCGCCGCCGCGACCCTGCGCTTCGGCTCCGGCTTTCCGCAGGCCCGGCTGCCGGGGGAGGGGGACGAGACCTATCTGGCCCGGCTGGACGGGATGGTCTGACCCATGGCGCCGTGGACCCGCGCGACCCGGATTACTCAGGGAAGGGGCGTGACATGACGGCGCACTGGCAGGACGACCTGCTATCCTATGCCGAGATCGGCAAAAGCTTCACCAACCTCGTGCAGTCCATCGAGGGCAGCAAGGTCATCTCGGTCGAGGCGGGCTTCGGCCATGGCACGACCTTCTTCCGCAAAGCATGGGCGAGCCAGTTGCGCGCGGCGGACGAAGTGGTGATAGAGATCGACGCCCAGCAATCGGATCATTCCGGCGAGCCGGTGGTGACCTTTCTGGGCGCCTTGCTGGCGGCATTGCCAGAGCAGGAGAAGGGCGCGCTACAGCAGATAACGGCCAGGGGCACCCGCGTTGCCAAGGCTGCGGGGCGTGCGCTGGTCGGGGTAGTGGCGAGGCAGGCCTCCGAGGCGATATTTGAGCTGGCTGCCGAAGCGACGGGGCAGCGGGTCAATGCGGACGAGGCCATTGAAAAGGCACTCAAGGAAACGGTCCTAGAACTTGGCGACCGCATGACCAAGTTTGGCGAACAACTCGTTCGCACACAGCTTGTTGCCGAGCATGTGCGGCAAAATGAGTTGCCCGCCCAGATTGCGGCCATCCAGAGCGCCTTGACCGAAGGCAGTGCCCACAAGCGGATCGTGGTGCTGATCGACGAGTTGGACCGTTGCCACCCCGACTATGCCATCGCGCTCTTGGAAGCGATGAAGCTGGTCTTCGACAGGCCGGGTTTCGTTTTCGTATTGATGGTGAACGTCGAATATCTTGAAAATGTTGCGCACCACCGCTTTGGCACCGGAAAGAATAGCGCCACCGAAAAGGCGGGTGGCTCCAAAAGGATCGGCGAAAGCTATCTTGAAAAGTTCGTGGACCTGCGGCTGAAACTGCAACCCACGCCCGAAGCCATCGGCGCGGCGACGGCGGAACTGGTGCGGCGGTTGAAGGTCGAAATTCCCTTCGGGCCGGGTGAGGCTTTCACGGTCGAGGCCGCGGCAAACCTCGCCGCACGGATCGCGCCTGAAAGCGACCTGTCCTTCCGACAGATCAAGCGGGTAGTGGACCGGGTGGAACTGGTCGCGCGCTGCTACCGGCAGAGACCGATAGATCTGCCGCTGTTGGTGTATCTGGCGTTTGTAGAGGCCCGGATGGCACGAGCCGCATCGAAACTCAGCTTTCCCGATCCTTGCTGACACCGGGGAAGGCTGAGAAACTTAAGAACCCTCTCCAAGGGACCGCTATTCCGAACGATCACAGAAGGATCGCGATGCGGAGCGAATGATATTCATCAAAGAAACATGTCCTGAACTGCTGAATCTACCTGAAGATCGTTATCGAATGCCGCCGCTACCGGAGGGGCAATCCTATTACGATTGGGCGCTAGTTCTTGAAGGCCTCGGACCCCGCTACATCCCCGAACATCAGGCCATGCTGGACGCGGTGCACCGATTCATGGCGTGACGCCCGCGCGCGCCTTTCCCTTGCCCCGTTGGCCCAAAGCCGCTATAGCGCGCCCATCCCAAGGTGACTCGGCCCGGTTCTCCGGGCCTTTCCCGTTCGGGGCCATCAAAGACCGGCGGAGCCAACCGCATGGCCAGAAAACCATGAAAAGGACTGAACTGCATATGTGCGCCAAAGCATCCATGGATGAATTCGAAGCCCTCCTGAAGGAAAGCTTCGAGATCGACACCCCCGAAGAGGGTTCGGTCGTCAAGGGCCGGGTCATCGCCATCGAGGCGGGCCAGGCCATCATCGACGTCGGCTACAAGATGGAAGGCCGTGTCGATCTGAAAGAATTCGCAAATCCCGGCGAAGCCCCGTCGATCAATGTCGGCGATGAGGTCGAGGTCTATCTGGACCGCGTCGAGAACGCCCGTGGCGAAGCCGTCATCTCGCGTGACAAGGCTCGTCGCGAAGAAGCCTGGGACCGTCTGGAAAAAGCCTACGCCAACGAGACCCGCGTCGAAGGCGCGATCTTCGGCCGCGTCAAGGGTGGCTTCACCGTCGATCTGGGCGGTGCCGTGGCCTTCCTGCCCGGCTCGCAAGTTGACGTGCGCCCCGTGCGCGACGCCGGCCCGCTGATGGGCATCAAGCAGCCCTTCCAGATCCTGAAAATGGACCGTCGCCGCGGCAACATCGTTGTCTCGCGCCGCGCCATTCTGGAAGAATCGCGTGCCGAACAGCGCGCCGAAGTCATCGCGAACCTCAGCGAAGGCCAGACCGTCGAGGGTGTTGTCAAGAACATCACCGAATACGGTGCCTTCGTGGATCTGGGCGGCGTTGACGGCCTGCTGCACGTCACCGACATGGCATGGCGCCGTGTGAACCACCCGTCGGAAATCCTGTCGATCGGCGAGACCGTCAAGGTTCAGGTCATCAAGATCAACAAGGAAACCCACCGTATCAGCCTGGGCATGAAGCAGCTCCAGTCCGATCCGTGGGATGCGGTGGAACGCGCCTATCCGCTGGGTTCGGTGCACAAGGGCCGCGTGACCAACATCACCGATTACGGCGCCTTCGTGGAGCTGGAAGCCGGCGTCGAAGGTCTGGTTCACGTCTCCGAAATGTCGTGGACCAAGAAGAACGTGCACCCCGGCAAGATTGTCTCGACCTCGCAAGAGGTGGACGTCATGGTTCTGGAAATCGACAGCGCCAAGCGCCGCGTGTCGCTCGGCCTCAAGCAGACCCAGCGCAACCCGTGGGAAGTCTTTGCCGAAACCCATCCGGTCGGCACCGCGATCGAGGGCGAAGTCAAGAACATCACCGAATTCGGTCTGTTCATCGGCTTGGAAAACGACATCGACGGCATGGTTCACCTGTCCGACCTGTCGTGGGACCAGCGTGGCGAAGACGCCATCCAGAACTACCGCAAGGGCGATGTGGTGAAAGCCGCCGTCACCGAGGTGGACATCGAGAAAGAACGTATCTCGCTGTCGATCAAGGCGCTGGGCGACGACACCTTCACCGAAGCGGTTGACGGCGTGAAGCGTGGCTCGGTCATCACCGTCGCGGTCACCGCGATCGAGGAAGGCGGCATCGAGGTCGATTACAACGGCATGAAGTCCTTCATCCGCCGTTCGGATCTGGCCCGCGACCGTCAGGACCAGCGCCCCGAGCGTTTCCAGGTTGGCGACAAAGTCGATGCCCGCGTGACCAACGTGGATTCGAAAACCCGCCGTCTGGGCCTGTCGATCAAGGCCCGCGAGATCGCGGAAGAGAAGGAAGCCGTGGAACAATACGGCTCGTCCGATTCGGGTGCTTCGCTGGGTGACATCCTCGGCGCGGCCCTCAAGGGCGCCGACCGCGGCTGATTTCGCGGCCCATGAATCGCGTGAAGGCCCCGCCAACCGGCGGGGCCTTTGCCTTTGATGGCGGGTTTTTGCCATGCTGCACCGCCAACCTACGGCGATTGCACGGCTTTTCGTTTGTCCCCCCGGATTTCTTGCTTATAGTCCATAGCACAACAAAAACGGGCTGCTGCCATAACGCCCCGGGGGGGACATCGCCGATGATCCGGTCGGAACTCATCCAGAAAATCGCGGACGCCAATCCGCACCTGACGCAACGCCATGTCGAGCGAATCGTAAACACTGTTTTCGACGAGATCATCGAGGCGCTGGCGCGGGGGGACCGGGTCGAATTGCGCGGCTTCGGCGCATTCTCGGTCAAGGAGCGGGATGCCCGCACCGGCCGCAACCCCCGCACTGGCGAGGCGGTCGAGGTCGAAGACAAGAAGGTGCCCTTCTTCAAGACGGGCAAATTGCTGCGCGACCGGCTGAACGGCAAGGCCTGACCGCCCGCGCAAGGAAAGGGGGCGCTTGCGCCAATGCTGCGTTATCTGAGGTATCTTGTGCTGCTGGTCATCGGGCTTGCCCTGCTGACCATTGCTTTCGCCAACCGCGCGGCGGTGCAGGTCAGCGTGCTGCCCGCCGATGTGGCGCAGGTGGCGGGTTGGAACTGGCAGGCAGAGGTGCCGCTGTTCGTCGCCATCTTCGGTGGCGTGGCGGTGGGTCTGCTGATCGGCTTCGTCTGGGAATGGCTGCGCGAGCACCGGCATCGCCGTGTCGCCTCCACCAAGACGGCCGAGGCGCAGCGGCTTGAACGTGAACTGGCGGCGATGCGCGATGCCAAAGGGCAGCCACAGGATGACGTGATGGCGCTTCTGGACAAGAAAGCCTGACATGGCCGACATCCGGGTGAAGATCTGCGGTCTGCGGACCGTGGCAGATGTGGACGCCGTTGCAGCTTCCGGCGCGGCCTACGCGGGCTTCGTGTTCTTTGCGAAAAGTCCCCGGCATCTTGATCTGGCAACCGCGCGCGAGCTGGCGCTTGCGGCGCCGCCGGGGCTCGCCAAGGTCGCCCTGACGGTAAATGCCGATGATGCGGCGCTGGATGCGATCATCGAGGCGGTGCCGCTGGACATGCTGCAACTCCACGGCTCGGAAAGCCCTGACCGCGTGGCCGAGGTGCGCGCGCGCTATGGCTTGCCGGTGATGAAGGCCGTGGGCGTGGCAGATGAGGGCGATCTGGCCGCCATCTTCGACTATTCGACCGTTGCCGACCAACTGCTGATCGACGCGAAACCTCCGAAGAGCGCGGTCCTCCCCGGTGGCAACGGGCTGGCCTTCGATTGGCGACTGGTGGCGCAGCGCCGCTGGCTACGTCCGTGGATGCTGGCGGGTGGCCTCACGCCCGAAAATGTGGCCGAGGCGATCCGCCTGACAAATGCGCGGCAGGTCGATGTGTCCTCCGGCGTCGAAAGCGCGCCGGGCGTGAAGGATCATGCCCGCATTGCCGCTTTCGTGCAGGCCGCGCAATGATCCGCTTCCGCACCGCCACCCGCGCCGACGTCGCCGCCATTGTTGCGCTGCTGACCGATGATCCGCTGGGCCGGGCGCGCGAAGGCAGTGACCTTGCGCCCTATCTGGCGGGGTTCGACGCTGTCGCGGCCAATCCGATGCACCAGATCATCGTGGGCGAGATCGACGGTCGCATCGTCGCCACCTGCCAGTTGACCATCCTGCACGGCCTCTCGCGCCAGGGCATGACCCGCGCGCTGGTCGAGGCGGTGCGCACTGCACCCGACCTGCGCAGTCAGGGGATCGGCGCCGCCCTGATGGCCGAGGCCGAGGCCCGCGCCCGCGTCGCCGGGGCCCGGATCATCCAGTTGACCACCGACAAAAGCCGCAGCCGCGCCCATGCCTTCTACGACCGGCTGGGTTATGAACCCAGCCATCTGGGCTACAAGAAGCCGCTCGACTGACCGGCGCCATTCATCTTGGCCAAAATATCCTCGGGGGTGAATGCCCGCAGGGCAGAGGGGGCGGAAAGCCCCCTTTCCCCGCTGCTTCAACCGCGCTACATCGAAAGCGTAATCGCAGGGGGAAGCCATGGCCGAGGACGGGATCAACAGCTTCATGATGGGGCCGGACGAGCAGGGCCGGTTCGGCCTTTTCGGCGGACGTTTCGTGTCGGAAACGCTGATGCCGCTCATTCTGGAACTGGAAGAGCGCTACAACCACGCCAAGACGGACGCGACCTTCTGGGCCGAGATGGACGACCTGTGGAAGCATTATGTTGGCCGCCCCTCGCCGCTGTATTTCGCGCCTCGCCTGACCGAGCATCTGGGCGGCGCGAAGATCTATCTCAAACGCGACGAACTGAACCATACCGGCGCGCACAAGATCAACAATGTGCTGGGCCAGATCATTCTTGCCCGCCGCATGGGCAAGACGCGCATCATCGCCGAAACCGGCGCGGGCCAGCATGGGGTGGCAACCGCGACGGTCTGTGCCAAGTTCGGGCTGAAATGCGTGGTCTACATGGGGGCGCATGATGTGGAACGGCAAGCCCCCAACGTCTTCCGCATGCGCCTTCTGGGCGCCGAGGTCATCCCGGTCACATCGGGCCGGGGCACGCTGAAAGATGCAATGAACGATGCGCTGCGCGACTGGGTGACCAATGTGCGCGACACCTTCTATTGCATCGGCACGGTGGCCGGGCCGCACCCCTATCCGGCCATGGTGCGCGATTTCCAGTCGATCATCGGCAAGGAAGTGCGCTGGCAACTGGCGGAACAGGAAGGCGAAGGCCGTCTGCCCGATACGATCATCGCGGCCATTGGTGGCGGGTCCAATGCCATGGGCCTGTTCTTCCCCTTCCTTGATGACCCTTCGGTCCGCATCATCGGGGTCGAGGCAGGCGGCAAGGGCGTGGATGACCGGATGCAGCATTGCGCCAGCCTGACCGGCGGGCGCCCCGGCGTGCTGCACGGCAACCGCACCTATCTGCTGCAAGACCCGGACGGGCAGATCCTCGAAGGCTTCTCGATCAGCGCGGGCCTTGATTACCCCGGAATCGGGCCGGAACATGCCTGGTTGCACGATACCGGCCGCGCCGAATATGTTTCCATCACCGATGCCGAGGCGCTGGAGGCCTTCCAGTTGTGCTGCAAGCTGGAGGGAATCATCCCGGCGCTCGAACCCAGCCATGCCCTTGGCCACGTGATCAAGCTGGCGCCGACACTGCCACGCGACCATATCATCGTGATGAACATGTGCGGCCGCGGCGACAAGGACATCTTCACTGTCGCCAAACACCTTGGTTTCGATATGAAGATCTAGGAATTTGCCGCCTAAACCCCGGTTTAGTGCGGCAAATTCAACCCGGTGCGGGGTGCGCTAAACGCCCGGCGAATGGATCGCGCCCCGCCGCCATGGCCTCATGCCCTGACCGCAGAAACTCCTGCGGTTGTGAGGTCATGATGGAGCGAGAAAAATGAAATCGGGAATGAAGGGCAGGCTGTTTGGGGGCGCCGCGATTGCGGTTCTGATATCCGGTGCAGCCTGGGCTTTGCCTGCGCAACCGATGCTGCAAGTGGCGAAAGGCGGGGCCGCATCCGAGGCGCGGGTCTGGCTGGCCTCGGCGGAGGATGGCGCCCCCGGCGACAAGATGTGGCGCGGCGACGACAAGGGCGAACCCGTCTCGGATGATGTGACCGACCTGACCGGCGGTGAGGATGACGGCATGGTCTGGGCCGGTGGCGACCCGGATTTCTGCGAAGCTTGCGGCGGCGAGATCGTGGACGAAGGCGCAGAGCCGGAAACGGTGACCGAGGAGGTTGATACCGAGCTTGGCGATCCGCTGGATACCGATGATGGCATGATGTGGGCCGGTGGTGACCCCGATTTCTGCGAAGCCTGTGGCGGTGTGGTGATGGATGATGGCGAGGTCGTCGCGCTGGGCGCGGGTGCCCAGCAAGAGCGTGGCGCGCCGTCAGAGCTTGCAGGCCGTGCACCGGGCAGCGACGACCGTGATGGCCAATGCGGCATGGCGGGCACCGCGCATCGTTGCGGCGACCGCTGAGCGGTGATTGACGCGGCGCACAGGGCCTGCCACCCTGATGCCAGCGACGGAGAAAACCGGCCGGGGCGCAGCTTGCCCCCCGGCCGTGTCCCTCGTGATGTTGGAGCATGAAATGCGACCGAAAGTTCTGCCGATCGTGGTCGCGGCCCTGCTGGCCGCCACACCGCTGGCGGCACAAACAGACAGCGGCGAGTCCGTTCAAGGCCAGATCGTTGCGCAATTGCAAGAACAGGGCTACGGCCGGATCGTTGTCAGCCGCACATTTCTGGGGCGGGTGCGCGTGACTGCCGAGCGTGGTGACCGCAAGCGCGAGATCGTTGTGAACCCGATTACGGGCGAAATCCTGCGCGACCTGCTGCGCACCGATCACCGTTATGCGGGGGATGAACGGTCGTCCTCCGGCACGGCCACTACGGCGGTGCGCGATGTGACCGACAAGAAAGAGGCCGACATCACCGATGGTGTGGATGTCGGTATCGCCAATGACAGCAACTTGGGGGACGGCGCCTTGGGCGACGTGCAGTCGGCGACCGAATGACAGGATCGGGACACAACGGCCTGCATCGCTTTCTGACGCGCCGCCCGATTGGACTGGCACTCCTGTTGCTGTTCCAGATCCTGTGTGCAGCGGTGTTCATCTCTGACATCCTGTCTTCGGTCATCGGTTTCACCGGCGTTCCGCTGAGCTGGCAATTCCGTGAAATGCTGGAACTGGGCGCGGCACTCGGGCTGGTGACCGGCATCGCGCTGGGGGCTTGGGCGCTGCGGCTGGCCATGGCCGAACGAAACGCCGCAGAGGAACGGTTGCGCCGTGCCTCGGGTGCCTTCGCCGAGATCCTTGAGGAACGCTTTGGCGAATGGGGACTGACCCCGGCCGAGCGCGATGTGGCGCTGTTCGCCATCAAGGGCCTGTCCACAGCGCAGATCGCGGCCTTGCGCGAAACCTCGGAAGGCACGGTGAAGGCTCAGACCAATGCGATCTATCGCAAGGCGGGTGTCAGCGGACGGCCGCAGCTTCTGAGCCTGTTCATCGAAGAGTTGATGCGCGACGACGATCCGCTGCGGCTTGGTCCGCCGGGTGACGATGCGGGCAAGCTGCGCGGGCGGGCGGTCGGGCAGGAAACGCGGGCCTGAGCTTCGGGTCAGTCCGTCGCGTATTGCTGCAGCACCGCCAGCGGCACGAAGTCCAGTGTGCGGCGGTGTGTTGCCCGCAGGCGCAGGTTCGGGGCTGCACCTTCCTCATGTGCCTGAAGGAAACGCGCGGCGCACAGGCACCAGGTGTCACCCGGTTTCAACCCGGCAAAGCCATATTCCGGGCGCGGCGTGCTGAGATCATTGCCCAGATATTTTGACAGGGCCAGAAACTCTGCCGTCATCACGGCGCAAACCGTGTGGCGCCCGCGATCCGCCGGGCCGGTATCGCAGCAGCCATTGCGCCAGAAGCCGGTCATCGGCGCTGTGGAACAGGTTTCCAGCACACCGCCCAACACGTTGACGCTTTCCTCGCGGTCATCCATCGCGCGCCTCCAGTGCCCGCACCAAGCTGCGGAACATCGCCACATTCTGCCCCTCGACACCAGCCGCCGTGAACCCCCGATCGGCGGCGTTGGAGGCAATGGTCACGCCGGCGCGGCGATTCACATAGATGAACTGGCCGTAAACCCCTTGCGCCATGAATTCACCCGGCTCGGCCTGTGGCGGTATCCACCATTGATAACCATAGCCCATTCCGCCAGCCGGTGTATCGGCCTGTGGGCGCGTCGAGGCATCCACCCAGTCCCGTGGCACGATCTGGCGCCCGTCAATCTGTCCTTCGCGGCGGAACAACTCGCCCACCCGTGCATAGTCTCGGGTGATCAGGTTCAGCCCGCCCAGAACGAAGGGCTGGCCATAACCATCGGTCAGATAATAGGGTTCCACCTCAAGCCCCAGCGGTTCAAGGATGCGGTCCGACATCAGATCCGCGATCTCGCGTCCCGATGCGCCGCGGATCACCATGCCCAGAACATGCGTGTCGATCGAGACATATTGCCATGGCCCGCCGGGTGGGCCGCGCCTTGCGGTAATGCCCGCGGCAAAGTCATCCATGGAGCCGCCGAGCGCCAGAACGCGACCCATCTTGTTGATGTCGCTCCAGAAATCCAGATAATCCTCGTTGAAGGCCACCCCCGAGGTCATATTGGCGACCTGCCGAACCGTGGCGCCTTCATAGGCAGAGCCCTTCAGGGCGGGGGCATATCGCTCGACCGGGGCGTCAAGGTCGATGGTGCCTTCGGCCACCAGCGTTCCCATCAGGGCCGAAAGAAAGCTTTTTGCGACCGACCAGCTGATCCGCCGGTCCATGGGTCCGGTGCCAAGGTAATAGCTTTCATGCCGAAGCTGCCCGTCTTTCACGATGACCAGCGCCGTGACATGGCGCTCGGCGATCCAGGCGTCGGTTTCGGCGGGCAGCGTGAACGCGGGGCCGGGCGGCAGGGGCAACGCAGGGCCGTCGCCCTTCGGCACCGGCACCGACAGGAAAGCCGCATCCATATGGCTGAAATTGTCAGTGATGCGATCCGCGTCAAACAGGGTCAGCACCGATTGCAGGCGTCCGATTTCCTCGCGTTTCCAGACGGCAAGGGCGGCCACGACCAGCAGCAATACCCCCAAAAATTTCATCAATCGGCGCATCGGTTCCTCCCTGATTGCGCCAACCATAGCCTAGCGGAACCGATCTGCCAGTCTTTGCAGCGTGCTGCGGGTGTCCTCGGCCGGTGCCGTTGCGTCAGACACGGGTTTCGGTTCGGCCTTTTCCTTCCCGGTCGAGGAACGCGGCGGCGCGGTGCGTTGTGCGACAGCATTCTGGAAGCGGGGGCCATCCCCGGTTGCCAATGCGGGCGCACCGTCGGAAATGCCGCGCAGCAGATCATCCAGCCAGTCCTGATCTGCCTTGGCGAAATCATGCAGCACATAGCTGGCCACCGCATCCTTGTGACCGGGGTGACCGATGCCCAGCCGGACGCGGTGATAAGCCTCGCCGATATGGGCATGGATCGACCGCAATCCGTTATGTCCCGCATGCCCCCCGCCGGTTTTCAGCCGCAACTTGCCGGGCGCAAGGTCAAGTTCGTCATGGAACACAGTGACGTCATCGGATGTCAGCTTGTAGAAGCGCAGCGCTTCGCCCACCGATTGCCCGGATAGGTTCATGAAGGTTTCGGGTTTCAGCAGAACGATTTTTTCCGACCCGAACCGCCCTTCGGAAACCAGCCCCTGAAATCCCTTGCGCCAAGGGCCGAAGCCATGATCGTCCGCGATGCGGTCCAGCGCCATGAAGCCGATGTTGTGGCGGTTGCCCGCATATTTTGCGCCCGGATTGCCCAGACCCACCCAAAGCCGCATCGCGCCCTCCGCATCATGGTCGGGATGTTTTAACCCCGAACGTGGGCCACACGCCAGCCGATGATGTGGCATGCGGGGGCTGCGTCGCCGGTTGACAGCGCGGTGTGCGCCGCCCAACCTGAGGAAAACGCAAGAGGAAGCGGTGCGGGCCACAGTCGTCTGTTCAATGCGCAACGAAGGGCCGTTCATCGTGGAATGGGTGGTCTGGTATCGTATGCTGGGCTTCACCGATCTGGTGGTGGTTACCAACGATTGCACGGATCCGTCACCCGATCTTCTGGATGCGCTTCAGGCGGCGGGCTGGCTGGTGCATCTGCGTTCGGATGTGCCTGCGGGTGGCAAGGTGACGGCTGCGAAGCTGCGGCAGGCCAAACGGCACCGGGCGGTGCGACGGGCCGACTGGGTGCTGGTCTGCGACGTAGACGAGTTTCTGGTGATCCATCGTGGCGCGGGCAAGCTGGCCGATCTTCTGGGCGATACGCCGGATTTCACCGCCATGGCGATCAACTGGCGGGTTTTCGGCACCTCCGGCGTCGAACGGTGGGAGGATGCGCCAACCCATCGCAGTTTTCTGAACGCAGGGCCGACGCGCAACTGGATCTCGCGCTGGATCAAGGTGATCCACCGCATGCCATTGGCCTTCCGTGCCTTGGGCGAACATGGTCCGCGCGGGCTGGACCCGGCTGCCGAACCCGCGCCACGTCTGGTGAATGCCGACGGCCGGCCGATCCCCGGCTGGCCGGATGAACAGAATTATCTGCGTGTCCTGCCCCCGGAACTGACCACCCATACGGGCGCGCAGATGAACCATTACATGCTGCGATCCGAAGAAAGCTGGGGGTTGAAGCGCGGCACGCCCTCGGCGGTGCAGGGGGCAGATCGCTATAACGACAGTTATTACCGATCGACCAACCGGAACGAACGGCGCGACCTGTCAGCCCTGCGCTACGAGGCAGAGTTCGATGCGATTCATGCGCAGGCCATGGCCCTGCCGGGCGTCATGCGGTTGCATCATCTATGCTGTGCGGATTATGCGGCGCGGCTGGCGGAAAAGGCCGGGATGGCCCCGCAAGAAGACGCGCGCTGGCGCCACCATATGGCGGCAGCAGAGCAGGGGGCCGGCTGACCGGCCCCCGCAGGCGAAGATCAGATGATCTCGATGCTGTTCCACAGCTTGTTGAGCGAGGCCACATCCTCCAGCACGATCTTGCCGCGCGCGCCGAAATCCAGAAGGATGTCATCGCCGGTATCGGTGGCGAACTGGCTCACCACCTGGCGCTTGGTCAGATCAAGACCGCCCCAGAGGTTGTCATTCAGCACCAGCCGGTCAAAGCCCTTGGCGAAATCGGTCACCGTATCGGTTCCCATGCCGCGGGCAAAGACGAAGGCATCGCGCCCGGCGCCGCCGGTCAGGTCATCTGCGCCGCCGCCGCCGGTGATCCGGTCATTGCCAGCGCCGCCCGACAGCGTGTCGTTGCCGCCACCGCCCAGCAGGGTGTCGCGCCCTGCGCCGGTGGTGATTTCGTCCCGGCCACTGCCGCCGTCTACCTTGTTGCTGCCGAACAGATCGGTGATCGTGTCGTTGCCGCCCTTGCCCTTGATGACGGTGTCGCCAAAGAAGCTGTCCACCACATCGTTGCGCATCGTGGTCTTCGGCCCGGCAAGCTGTTGCGCGATGTCCCAGCTTTGTCCGTCGATCACCAGCTTCTCGATCTTGACCGAACCGCTGGAATAATAGCTGCGCAGCGAAATCTGGTCGGTCACCAGCCCTTTGGCATTCAGAACCTGGATTTGCAGATCGTTGCTGAAGGACGGATTGACAAGGCGGACCCGCGCAGCGTCGATCCCCGCAAGCTCGATCTTGTCCCGGCCACCGATGTCATAGACCGTATCAACCCCGAAACCGGCCTCGAACCTGTAGGTGTCGTTGCCATTCCCGCCCGCCATGTATTCGCTGCGTTGCGAGCCGATGAAGGTGTCGGCCTGACCCGTGCCATAAAGGTTGGTCACATCCACGGCACCCTGAATGGTCAGCCCGCCGCGCAGGTCGATGGTCGCACCGCCCTGAAACACGAGGCTTTCGATGGCACGGCCGTCGAAATGGTTGTCGATGGTGATCGAACTGACGATATTGCCGTTCCGATCCACCACCATGACCCGCAGGTCATCATAGCCGTTCCCGTTCAGCCGCACATTGGCGGCAGAAATGGATTTTTCGACCAGAATCCGGTCGCGGCCCTGAGTGTCGCTGATGAAATTCGCCTCGTCACCCTTGCCCAGAACATAAGTGTCGTTGCCACCGCCGCCATAAAGCGTCTCGTTGCGGTTCGACATCACAAGCTTGTCGCCAAGCGCGGTGCCGATCAGCGTGGTCTGATCCACGGCGCCCTGAATGGTCAGCCCGCCCCGCAGGTCGATGGCCTTGCCGCTGCCGGTGATCAGCTCGGCAAGTGCGCTGCCGTTGAACTGTTCATCCAGCGTCAGGGTGCTGAGGACGTTTTCATTCTTGTCCACGATCCAGATGCGCAGATCGTCATAGTCGCTGGTGCTGGCGCTCATCCGCACGCGGCTTGCCGAAACGCCGTCGATCTGAAGCGTGTCGCTGCCCAGCCCGTCCTTGATCAGCTTGCTTCCGCCTGCGCTGGACCAGACATAGGTGTCATCGCCGCTGCCGCCATAAAGCGTTTCATTGCGGGCCGACATGATCAGCGTATCGTCCAGCGCGGTGCCCCGCAGGGTAGTGTCGCTGACGGCGCCGCGGATCGTCAACCCGCCCAGAAGATTGACGCTGCTGCCATCGGAAAAGGCCAGCTTTTCCAGCGCGCGACCATTGAAATGCTCGTTCAGGTAGATCGAGTCGATGATATTCTCGTTCTCGTCCACGATGCGGATGATCAGATCGTCATAGTCGCTGGAGCTTGTATTGATCCGCACATTCTCTTTCAGGATCGAGCTGTCCAGCTCGACCGTGTCGGAACCTTGCGCATCCTCAATGTATTTCGTGCCCTGTCCGGCCGAAACCACATAGGTATCGTTGCCGGCGCCGCCATAAAGCGTCTCGTTGCGATCCGATCCGACCAGCGTGTCGTTGTTGCCGGTGCCGCGCAGCGTGGTCTGCGAAATCGTGCCCTGAATGGTCAACCCGCCGGTCAGGTTGAGCGTGGTGCCATCGGCCAGCTTCAGCGTCTCGATGGCTGCGCCGTTGAAATGTTCGTTGAGCGAGACCGTCCCCACGACCGCGCCATTGTCATCCACAATGGAAATCAGCAGGTCGTCATAGTCGGAAGGGCTGATGTTCATGCGCAGCATGTCAGAGGTAACCGAGGCGTCGAACGCGATCGTGTCGAGCCCCTCGGTGTCGTAGACAACATCATTTCCGGGCAGGGAATCGAAACGGTATGTGTCATTGCCGGTGCCGCCGGTCAGATAGTCATTTTCCGCGGTATTGCCGTCCAGAATGTCGTCGATGCCATCTTCGCCTTTGATCGTGGCCATCGGTCACCTCCAAATAAGAAACTGGGGCGAAAATACCAAAATGGCAATCAATTGAAAGGTAAGTAAAACCCGACCTCAACCCGGTATGGGCGACTTCCCGCCGCGCCAAAAAAAACGCGACAGGGAAACCCTGCCGCGTTCTGTCCGTCCTGTCGTGGGGATCAGCCTTCGGCCGAGTCCTCTTCCGCCACCAGACCCGAGGGGGCGGTGATGTTGGCGATCACGAAGTTGCGGTCGATGGTCGGCTTCGCGCCTTTCGGCAGAACCACGTCATTGATGTGGATCACGTCACCGAAGGTGCGGCCCGCCAGATCGACGACGATCTCGTTCGGGATGTCCGAAGCCACGACTTCCAGTTCGACTTCCGGGCGCACCACGGTCAGCGTGCCGCCACGCTTCAGGCCGGGGGCCTGATCGTGGTTGATGAAGGTCACATGGATGAACAGGTTGATGCGGCTGTCATCGTGCAGGCGCATGAAGTCGATATGCGTCGGCAGGTCTTTCACGACGTCGCGCTGGACGCCGCGGCAGACGACGTGAACGTCCGGCTGGCCTTCGACCTTCAGATTGAAGAGGGTCGACATGAAGCGGCCAGCTTTCAGACGCTTCAGCAGAGCGTTGTAGTTCATGCTGATCGGCTGCGGCTCTTTGCCGTCGCCGTAAACGATGCCGGGAACGTTGCCCTCACGACGGGCTTGACGGGCGGCCCCCTTGCCTGTCCCCGTCCGCACCACGGCGTTAAGATCCGGGATCTCGCGTGCCATAGGTATCTCCTTTGGTTGCACTGGTCCGTCATCCTCCAAGGGTGCATGACGGATCGCGCGCATATAAAGGGGAATCGCTGGTAAGGAAAGCTGAAACTGCGCAGGCTGCGCATGTCGGGGGCAGACGGGGCGGTGTCGGCGCCGGGCTTGCCGGGTCTGTGCCTTCACGCTAGCACGGCATCAGGACAGAAGGAACCCCCGATGCTTTCGCCCCGCCTGATCGTCACGGCGCATGCGCCGCTTGCGGCCTTTGCGGCCATGGGCGTGCTGTGGGGCACTTTCGCGGCTGTCCTGCCTGACCTGAAAGCACAGTTGCAGGTGGACGAGGCGCGGCTGGGCCTGCTGCTGCTGCCGACGCCGCTGGCGGCGGTCAGCGCCATGCTGGTTGCGCCGCTGTTGGGGGTGGCACTGGGGCGCGTCGCGTTGCCTGTTGCGACGCTGGCCATGGGCTTTGCCTTCATCCTGCCAGGGCAGGTGCATTTGGCAGTTCTGTTCCCGCTGGCGATGATGTGTGCCGGTGCGGCGACGGGGCTGACCGACGTGCTGATGAATGCCCGTGTTGCCACGCTGGAGAATGAGCGCGGGTTGCATTTGATGAACCTTTGCCATGCCGCCTATTCCTTCGGCTATGCCGGCGGCGCGCTGGCGACGGGCATGATGCGCGATGCGGCGCTGGCGCCGGGCGTGGTGATGGGGGCGGCGGGCCTTGGCGCCGCACTGATCGCGCTTCTGGCCTATGAGCGTGACGGCACCATCCATGGCCTCGCCCGCCCGCCGAAAGGGCAGGGCCGCGGTCTTGGTCTCGTGCCGCTGATCGGCGGTGGTATCGTGCTGATCGCTTTTCTGACCGAGAACGCGGCCGAAAACTGGTCTGCCCTGCATATCGAGAAAACCCTTGGCGGCAGCCCGGCCGAAGGGGCGATGGGCCCTGCCGCGCTGGCGCTGACCATGGGGTTCGCGCGCATCGCGGGGCAGGGGCTGGTCGCGCGGTTGAACGCGGGGCGTCTGCTGCGCCTTGGTGCTGTTGTTTCTGCGGCCGGTGCGCTGGGTGCGGCTTTTGCCACCAGCCCGACGATGGCCTATGCCGGGTTCATCGTCATGGGGATCGGATCTTCAGTCATTGCCCCTACGGCCTTTTCGCTGGTCGGCCGCATGGCTGCCCCCGAAGCCCGCGCCCGTGCCGTCGCCCGTGCCACGCTTTACGGCTATTTCGGTTATTTCTTCGGCCCGCCCATGCTGGGCTTTCTGGCGGGCCTGTTCGGGTTGCGCGCGGCTTTCGTCTTTGCGGCCGCCATGCTGATGATGGTGCTGGTGCTGACCCCGCTCTTGATGCGGCGGGGCTGAAGGCTCAGGCCCAGTCGCCTTCGAAATCCTTAGGCACCAGCAGGTTATGCGGCCCGAGGTTCCTGATGTCCCGCTCGCCGCACAGCGCCATGGTGGTGTCCAGCTCCTTGTGGATGACCTCCAGCGCCTTGGTCACGCCGGCCTCGCCCATCGCGCCCAGCCCGTAGATATAGCTGCGCCCGATCATCGTGCCATCCGCCCCCAGCGCCAGCGCCTTCAGCACGTCCTGACCCGAGCGGATGCCGCTGTCGAGCAAGATTTCCGTCTTGCCCTTCACCGCCCGCACGATGGAGGGCAACATGCGGATCGAGGACAGCGCCCCGTCAAGCTGCCGTCCGCCGTGGTTGCTGACCACGATGGCATCGGCGCCGAAATCGGCAGCGCGCTGCGCGTCCTCGACATCCAGAACGCCCTTGAGGATCAGCTTGCCGCCCCAGCGGTCGCGGATGCGCGCGACCTTGCCCCAGTCAAGCTGCGGGTCGAACTGTTCCGCCGTCCAGCTGGACAGCGAAGACAGATCGCCCACGCCTTTCGCATGGCCCACGATGTTGCCGAAGGTGCGCCGCTTGGTGCCCAGCATGCCCATGCACCATTCGGGTTTGGTCATCATGTTGAGGATATTCGGAAGGGTCAGCTTCGGTGGCGCCGACAGCCCGTTCTTCAGATCCTTGTGCCGCTGGCCGAGGATTTGCAGATCCAGCGTCAGCACCAGCGCCGAACAGCCCGCCGCCTTGGCGCGGTCGATGATGCGATCGACAAAATCCTCGTCCCGCATGACATATAGCTGGAACCAGAAGGGTGCGGAGGTATGGGCCGCCACATCCTCGATGGAACAGATCGACATGGTGGACAGGGTGAAGGGCACGCCGAATTTTTCGGCCGCGCGCGCCGCCTTGATCTCGCCATCCGCCGATTGCATGCCGGTAAAGCCCACCGGTGCCAGCGCCACGGGCATGGCGACCGGCGTGCCGATCATGGTTCCGGCGACCGTGCGGTTCGACATGTCCACCGCCACCTTCTGCCGCAGCCGGATCTTTTCGAAATCCGTCACATTCTCGCGGAAGGTCTGTTCGGTATAGCTGCCGGATTCCGCGTAATCGAAGAACATGCGCGGGGTGCGGCGGGCGTGCAGGCGCTTCAGATCGTCGATGCAGGTGATGACAGGCATACGAACCTCCGATATTGGTTAGTTTCCCTTACCAATATCGGAGATTTCGCGCAACTGCTTTCCCGTCAGCCCGGCACTTCGGTCCGGTCATGCAACCCATAGTCGCGCCGCACCTCGGCCACACGCAGCCGGTAGGCGGTGAACAGCCCGCTGCGCCCGGCCTGTTGCGCCAGCCGGTGTTCTGTGGTTTCGCGCCATGCGCGCACCGCATCCTCGTCCCGAAAGAAAGACAGCGAGAGCAGCTTGCCGGGGTCTGTCAAGCTTTGAAACCGCTCCACTCCCAGAAAGCCGTCGATCCCCTCCAGCAGCGGCCGCAGATCGGCGGCCTTGGCGATGTAGCTATCGCGTGCATCGGGCGCAGGGGTGACCTCGAAGATGACGGCGATCATGCGCCGCCCCCGTGCGGGGCAGAGGCCAGCCGCAGAAAGGTGCGATCTTCGCGCAGGATGAAGCGCTCTTGCTGGGCAAATTCGTAATTTTCACGCCCCAGCGGATCGGCGGCCAGCCGGGCGCGATAGGCCTCGTATTCTGCCAGCGAGGGGATGTTGTAGATGCCGTAAGCCAGCGTGGACGACCCTTCATGCGGCGCGAAATAGCCGATCAGATCGGCGCCGCAACGCGGGATCGCCTGCCCCCAGATGCGGGCATAGCTCTCGAACTGGGTCTTCTTCGTAGGGTCGATGTGGTAGCGGATGATACAGGTCAGCATGGGACCCTCCTTTCACATCCGCTTGTGCCCGATTGTGTGAAGGTAATGTTTCGGCCATGATCGAACTGTGGAGGACGCCGTGATGAAAGAAGGTCCAGACCTCGCCCGCATCGCCGCGCTGATCGGCGAACCGGCGCGCGCCAATATCCTGACCGCGCTGATGGCGGGACGGGCGCTGACGGTGACGGAGCTTGCAACCGAGGCGGGGGTGACGGTGCAGACCGCCTCGGGCCATCTGGCGCGGCTGGAGGAAGGCGGGCTGGTGGTGCCGCGCCGGTCCGGTCGGCACAAGTATTTTGCCCTGCGCGGCGCCGAGGTCGCGCGGGTGCTGGAGGCTTTGCTGGGTCTTGCCGCCGCGCGCGGCCATCTGCGCAGCCGCCCCGGCCCGCGCGATCCGTCGCTGCGCGCGGCGCGGGTCTGTTACGATCACATGGCGGGCGAGGCGGGGATACGGCTTTACGACAGCCTGCTGGCGCGCGGCTTCCTTGGCCCGGCGCCCGAAGGGCTGGCCCTGACCGAGGCAGGCGCGGCTTTCGTGACCGGCTTCGGCATCGACCTTGCCACGCTGCGCGCCGGGCGGCGGCGTGTGCTCTGCCGCGATTGCCTGGACTGGAGCGAGCGGCGCAGCCATCTGGCCGGGGCGCTGGGCCGCGCGCTGCTCGATCACATGCTGGGTCAGGACTGGCTGCACCGGGTCGAGGGCAGCCGCGCCTTGCGCTTCACCTCCGCCGGGCGCCGCGCCTTTGACGCGGCCTTTCCGCCCGTGGACCATTGGTTCCCCGAGGGGACGAACCCTCAGGCCGCGTGAGCGCCCGCCGCCAGTGCGGCCACGGTGTTCAGCACCTCGGCCACCGGCTTGCCCGCGCCGATTTCCTTCACGATGGCCGAGCCGACGACGCAGCCATCAGCGATGCCGGCGATGGCCTGCGCATTCTCGGGCGTGGAGATGCCGAAGCCCACCACGACCGGCAGATCGGTCGCCGCCTTGATCCGCGCGACCTCGGGCGCCACATCGGCCGCCTGTGCCGCCGCCGCGCCGGTGATCCCGGTGATCGAGACGTAATAGACGAATCCGCTGGTGTTTTGCAGCACCTTCGGCAGCCGGCGGTCATCGGTGGTCGGCGTCGCAAGGCGGATGAAGTTCAGCCCGGCGGCCTGCGCGGGCAGGCACAGCTCGCTGTCTTCCTCGGGCGGCAAGTCCACCACGATCAGCCCGTCGATGCCGGCCTCTTTCGCCTCGGCCAGAAAGCGGTCGACGCCGCGCGAATAGATCGGGTTGTAGTAACCCATCAGCACGATAGGTGTCGTCTGGTCGCCCGCGCGGAAAGCGCGCACCATGCCCAGCACCTTGTCCATCGTCATGCCGCCATCCAGCGCGCGCTGGCCTGCAAGCTGCACCGTCGGGCCATCGGCCATCGGATCGGTGAAGGGCATCCCCAGCTCGATCACATCGACCCCGGCGCCCGGCAGACCCTTCATCACCTCAAGCGAGGTTTCCGCATTCGGATCCCCCCCCATGATATAGGCGACGAAGGCCTTTTTGCCCTCGGCCTTCAGGGCGGCGAACTTGGCGTCGATCCGGGTCATGGCGGTCCTCTTCTGCACTCCGCTCCGATGTGCCGCGAAGCGGGGCAGAAATCAATGGGGCTTGGGCCGGTGCTTGCGATTCCGCCGTGCAGGCCCTAAGAGCGGGCGGAGTTTCGAAAGGGGATCGCCATGGGCTTCAGGATGGGCATCGTCGGGCTGCCGAATGTGGGCAAGTCCACGCTCTTCAACGCGCTGACGCGCACCGCTGCCGCGCAGGCCGCGAACTTCCCCTTCTGCACCATCGAGCCGAATGTGGGCGAGGTGGCGGTGCCCGATCCGCGGCTGGACAAGCTGGCCGCCATTGCCGGGTCGAAGCAGATCATCCCGACGCGGATGACTTTCGTCGATATTGCCGGTCTGGTGCGCGGTGCATCGAAAGGCGAGGGGTTGGGCAACCAGTTTCTGGCCAATATTCGCGAATGTGACGCGATTGCCCATGTGCTGCGTTGCTTTGAAGATGGCGACATCACCCATGTTGAGGGCCGCATCGACCCGGTGGCCGATGCCGAGACCATCGAGACCGAACTGATGCTGGCGGATCTGGAGTCGATCGAACGCCGCCGCGCCAATCTTGCCCGCAAGCTGAAGGGCGGCGACAAGGAATCGGCCGATCAGGATCGTTTGCTCGCGCTCGCGCAGGTCGCGCTGAACGATGGCAAGCCCGCCCGCAGCGTTCAGGTCGCGGCGGATGACCTGAAGCAATGGCGGATGCTGCAACTTCTGACTGCGAAGCCGGTGCTTTACGTCTGCAACGTCGAGGAATCGAAGGCCGCAGAGGGCAACAGCCAGTCGGCCCGGGTGGCCGAGATGGCGGCGAAGATCGGTGCCGCCTCGGTGGTGATTTCGGCGAAGATCGAGGAAGAGATCAGCCAGTTGCCCGAGGACGAGGCGGCGATGTTCCTTGAGGAAATGGGCCTGCACGAGGCGGGGTTGGATCGGCTGATCCGTGCGGGTTATCAACTACTTGGCCTGCAAACTTACTTCACCGTCGGCCCGAAGGAGGCGCGCGCCTGGACCATCACCAAGGGCACACTGGCGCCTGCGGCGGCAGGCGTCATCCATGGCGATTTCGAAAAGGGGTTCATCCGCGCCGAAACCGTTGCCTATGACGATTACATCGCCGGCAAGGGCGAGGCGGGCGCGAAAGAGGCGGGCAAGTTCCGCGTCGAGGGCAAGACCTATGAGGTGCAGGACGGTGACGTGCTGCACTTCCTGTTCAACGGTTGATCCTGCGCCGCAATGTATGAAAAACAAAAGGACCGCCAGCTTCTGGCGATCCTTTTGCTTCGAAATGTCGGAATTTGGTGTCAGCTACGGCTCAGCAGATAGCATTTCCGCTTGGCATCGAAGCCGGTGATGCGCAGCCCTGCGCTGAAAGCGGCTTGCATCCGCGCCCGGTTCTCCAGCCGCAGCGCGCGGGCCATATCGGGGGCGCCGGTCAGGAGGTCACCGAAATCGGCAGGGATCTCGATTTCTTCGGCTATCTGATTTGGTGTCAGCGGCTGCCCTGCCGCCGCCGCGACCACGCGCGGGCTTTGCAGATGCCAGTCCGCCATCAGCCGGTCAGAGGGGGCGCCTTTGTTGATCCCTTCCATCTCGCCGTAATAATCCGGCAGATAGGTTTGTGCGGAAGCGGCAAGCCGGTGGATGTTCAGCGCCGCATTGGCAAGTCGCAGCGGATCGTAGGTCCAGCGCACATGGGTAATGCCCCGCGCCAGACACCAGTCGCGTTGATACCATTTCAGCCGCAGACCCAGCCCCAGACCACGCGCCCGCGCCAGAACGGCCAGCCGGTGCGAATGCTGCACGCCCGGCGTCGCGGTGGGGAAGCCGAAGACATAGCCCAGCAGCGTGTCACCCTCGAAAGCCCCGGCGACCAGCCCGCCCTCGTGCTGGATCACCATCATCAGATCGGCCGGGTCTTCCTTGTCGCCTTCGCCCCAGACCTGCCGTTGCAATTCTTCCGCCGCACGGAATTCGGACATGCCGGAAAGATCGCGGATTTCCAGTGTCATGGGCGGAACTCCTCTGGCGTATCGGAAACACGGTTCAGGAAGTCACGATCAAGCGTGACGCCGATACCCGCGCCTTCGCGCGGCACGGCCATGTAGCCTGCCTCGGTTTCCAGCTTCTGTTCGATGATGTCGCGGTGGAAATAGCGGCTGGCCGAGGAGACGTCACCGGGTTTGGTAAAATTCGGTAGCGTGGACAGGTGGATATTATGCGCCCGCCCGATGCCGCTTTCCAGCATGCCGCCGCACCAGACCGGCACGTTGAAGGCCGCGCTCAGGTCATGGATGCGCAGGCTTTCGATATAGCCGCCCGACCGTCCGACCTTGATGTTGATGACCCGCGCCGCATCGGTTTGCAGGGCCTTGCGGCAATCCTGCACGGTGCGGATGCTTTCATCCAGACAGATCGGCGTGCGCAGACGGGCTTGCAGCGTAGCGTGATCGTGGAGGTCGCTCCAGGCCAGCGGCTGTTCGATATAGTCAAGATCGAAGGCATCCATCTGCTGAAGCAGCGCCGTATCGGCCAGCGAATAGCAGGAATTTGCATCGACGGTCAGATGGGCGCCGGGAAACTCCTGCCGCGCGGCACGCAAAAGCGCGAGGTCGTGTCCCGGTTTCACCTTCAGCTTGATCCGGCGATAGCCCTGATCCAGATGAGCCGCGATGCGGTTCATGGTTTCGTCGATCGGCCCGATGCCCAGCGACACCCCGACCTCGACACTGTTGCCCGCGCCGCCCAGCACATCGGCCAGTGGCAGGCCCAGCGATTTCGCCCACAGATCCCAGACCGCCATTTCCAGCGTGGCAATCGCCATGCGATGCCCGCGCCAGGGCGCGATCAGCGGCGTGATCGCCTGCGGATTGGCCAGCCGCCGCCCCAGAACGCCGGGGATCAGCACCGTGCGCAGCAGTGCCAGCGCGCCGGGCAGGCTTTCGTCCAGATAGTCGGGTAAGGGGTCCATCACCCCTTCGGCATAGCCCTCGATGCCATTCGCACGAAGCGTCAGCAACGGGAACAGTTTTTCCGTCATGGTGCCCGTGGAGATGGTGAAGGGCGTCACGAGGGGCAGGCGCACAAGGCGCAATTCGGCACTGTCGATTGTCAGGGACATGGGTTCGCTCGGTTCGGGTCGGCGCAGTCTTCGGGCGTAGCGCGGGGGCGTCAAGCGCGCCGCGACGCTTTGCCACTCTTTTCGGGCAGAACGCCGTGTCAGCGGTTGATGCGGATCAATGCGCCGCTCGCGCCGCCGTGATCGGGTGGCTGCGAACGCGCCGGATGACAAGAGGCATGTAATGAACCGTCTGATGATGATCATCTTCTCCATGGCGTCTACCTCGCTCATGGGTATCGGGATTGTCGCCGCCCTGACCATGGGACTGGTGACGCTGAAAGCCATTCTGGTGGCTGCGGCGGTCGGCTTTGTTGTGGCGATCCCGGTCAGCTGGCTTGTCGCCCGACAGATCGAAGGCTGAGCCGCGACGGAAACGCATGAAGCTGGCGTATCATGGGCTGTAAACAGTGCCATGGCGCCATGGCCGCAACACCCCGGAGTATCCCATGCCCAAAGGCTATTCCCGCAGCCAGATCGTGCTGCACTGGCTGACCCTTGCCGTGATTGCGTGGCAGTTCATAGGCCACGACGCGATTTCCGCCGCGTGGCGCAGCCTGCGACAGGGGGGCAGCCCGGCCTTTGATCCTCTGGTTGCCGGCCATGTGGCTGGTGGCATCGCAGTGCTGGTTTTCGCGGTGTGGCGGATCGTGTTGCATCGCCGCCGCGGCGCGCCTGCGCCGATCGAGGGCGGCCCGGCGATCCTTCGCCCGCTGGCCAAACTGGTCCATGCCGGGCTTTATGTGGCGATGATTGCCCTTGCGGTGACCGGCGGCATGGTATGGTTTGGCGGCATTGCCAGCGCGGCCGAGGTACATGAAGTGCTGAAAGCCGTGCTGCTGGGGCTGATCGCCCTGCATGTGGCGGGTGCGCTGTGGCATCAGTTCGTGTTGCGGGACGGGCTGATGCAGCGCATGGCCCGCCCGCCAGAGTAAGCGCGTTCAGGCGTCGAGGAACACTTTCAGCGTCTCTTCGAACTCGCGCGGCTTGTCGGCGTGCAGCCAGTGCCCGGCCCCCGGCAGCTTGGCGAAATGCGCGTTGGGAAACAACGCGCGGATCGCCGGGCGGTAGTCCGGCTTCACATAATGGCTGTCGCCCCCTGTCAGGAACAGGGTTGGCCCGTCGAATTGCCCTGTCGGATCGGGCCAGCCCACAATCTTGGGCATCTCCGCCTCAAGAACATCTAGGTTCAACCGCCAGCGCGGTCCGCCTTCGGCCTTCAGGTCCAGGGATTGCAGGAAAAAGGCGCGCAGCGGTGCCTCGGGCACGGTTTCCGCAAGCCTGCGGTCAGCCTCGCCGCGTGTGGCAAGGTCGTTCAGATTCAGCCCACGCATCGCAGTGATGTATTGCGTCTGGTCATGCGCATAGGGCACGGGTGCGATGTCAGCCACTACCAGCCGCCGCACCAGGCCCGGATGGGTCAGCGCCAGCATCATGGATGCCTTGCCCCCCATCGAATGCCCGATCACATCGGCCTGCCCGCCATGCGCCGCGATCACCTCGGCCAGATCGGCGGCCATGTCGGGGTAGCTGTGGGTCGGGAAACGCGGGCTTTCACCATGATTTCGCATATCCACCGCCAGCACCGTGCGCCGTTCCGACAGGCGGCGGGCGATGACGTTCCAGTTCCGCGCCGAGCCGTAAAGCCCGTGCACAATAAGGATGGGCGGCAGGTCCGAGGCGGTTACGGCGGGGTAATGGATCGTGTTCAGCATGGCACAGAAATAACCGAGCCTTCCTGCGGCCGCCAGAGCGGTTGATGCCTTGCGCCTGCAAGCGTAATCTGCCGCGCAAGGGCGGTGCCAGACCGCCGGGCAAGGGCAGACGAGGCACAGATGGGCGCGATTACCATTCAGCAGATGGCAGACCGGGTTGCGGGGCTGATGGAGGACCGGCTGCGCATCAAGGGCAATGGTCTGGCAGAGAAACTGGGCCGCGGCGGGCGTCGCCTGCCGCGCAAGGTCCGGGTCGCTGCGGAGCGGCTGGCCGAGGCGGCGCATATGTCGCAAAACCCGAAGCTTCTGTTGCAGGTGGACGAAGGCGAGGTGGCTGAAGCCTATGACATCTGCCTCCGCCATCTGTCGCCGCTGGGGGCGTCGGCCCGCCGCAAGGGCGCGATGATGTCGATCTTTGCGCAGGTGGCCTTCGGTCTTATCGTTGTGGCCGGGCTGGTTGTGCTGGTTCTGAAGATGCGCGGGCTGATGTAGGGGGCGGCGACTGCGGATACAGGGCGGAGCGGCTGACCAGCGTAACCGTGACGAAAGCGACGTAAAGCAGCAGATACCAAGAGCCCAGCTTCGCAAAGCTGACGATCTGGCCCGCGACCTGGCCGGAATAGAGCCAGGTTCCCGTGGCCGTTCCGATGTTCTCGGCGAGCCAGAGCGCCAGGCTCGACAGAAAAGCCGCCACCGGCAGCGGCATCCACCAGTCGCGGTCCGAGATGCGGAACCAGATTCGCGTGCGCGCAAACAGCAGCACGGATCCAGCGAAAAGCGCGACCCGGATGTCGGGCAGGAAATGATGCGCGAAGAAATTCACATAGATGGCCAGCGCAAACACCACGGTCAGCCAGAACGGCGGATAGGGGGCAAAGCGCATGTCGAACAGCCGGATGACCCGCGCCATGTAGCTGCCGACACTGGCATACATGAACCCGGAAAACAGTGGCACGCCCCAGAGCTTGAACAGGCCTGGCTCGGGGTAGGACCATGATCCGGCGCCGACCTTGAACCATTCCATCGCGGTGCCTGTCAGGTGAAACAGCAGGATGACGCGGGCTTCCTCCCATGTCTCCAGCCCTTTCCACAGAAATATGGCCTGCGTGGCGACGGCAAACAGGAACAGCGCGTCATAGCGATGCAGGGCCCAGTCAGGCGACCAGATCGCACGGGTGGCGAGAATGGCGATCAGCAGCAGGCCGCCAAACAGGCAAGCCCAGCCCTGTTTCAGAACGAACATCACAAGTTCGGCCAGACCGAACGGCAGCCGTGCGCGCGCCCAGTCGCCAAGACGGCGTTCCAGCCGGGTGCTGTGCGGGGCATGGGGCATCGGGATTACTCGGAACGCCGGGTCAGGAGGCAAAACTTTTCAGGAAAGTTTTTGCAAGAAATTCGGGGCCCCGGCGTGCCGGGGCCCCGCGCCGGTCAGAGACCGGGATAGAGCGGGAAGCGGGCGCAGAGTTCGGCGACTTTGGCGCGCACTGCGGCCTCGACCTCGCCATTGCCATCCTCGCCATTCGCGGCAAGACCATCGACCACTTCCACGATCCAATCAGCGATCAGGCGGAATTCGGCCTCGCCGAAGCCGCGGGTGGTGCCCGCCGGGGTGCCCAGACGGACACCCGAGGTCACGGTCGGCTTTTCAGGGTCGAAGGGGATGCCGTTCTTGTTGCAGGTGATATGGGCGCGGCCCAGTGCCTTCTCGGTCGCATTGCCCTTCACGCCTTTCGGGCGCAGGTCCACCAGCATGACGTGGGTGTCGGTGCCGCCGGTCACGATGTCCAGCCCGCCCTTCATCAGCTGGTCGGCCAGCGCCTGCGCGTTGACCACCACCTGCGCGGCATAGGCCTTGAACTCGGGCCGCAGCGCCTCGCCGAAGGCCACCGCCTTGGCTGCGATGACATGCATCAGAGGGCCGCCCTGGATGCCCGGGAAGATGGCCGAATTGACCTTCTTGGCGATATCCTCGTTGTTTGTCAGGATCATGCCGCCACGCGGGCCGCGCAGGGTCTTGTGCGTGGTGGTGGTCGCCACATCGGCATAGGGGAAGGGCGAGGGATGCTGACCGCCAGCCACGAGGCCCGCGAAATGCGCCATGTCCACCATCAGGAAGGCGCCCACCTTGTCGGCGATGGCGCGGAATCGGGCGAAGTCGATCTGGCGCGGCACGGCCGAACCGCCGGCGATGATCAGCTTGGGCTGGTGCTCATCGGCCAGACGCTCGACCTCGTCATAGTCGATGCGGCTGTCCTGCTGGCGCACGCCATATTGGACGGCGTTGAACCATTTGCCCGACTGGTTCGGCGCGGCGCCGTGGGTCAGGTGACCGCCCGAGGCGAGGTTCATGCCCAGAATGGTGTCGCCCGGTTTCAGCAGTGCGTTGAACACGCCCTGGTTGGCCTGCGAGCCCGAATTCGGCTGGACGTTCGCGAAGGTGCAGCCAAACAGCTTGCAGGCGCGCTCGATGGCAAGGTTTTCCGCCACGTCGACGAACTGGCAGCCGCCGTAGTAGCGCTTGCCCGGATAGCCCTCGGCATATTTGTTGGTCATCACCGAGCCCTGCGCCTCCATCACGGCGCGGCTGACAATGTTTTCCGACGCGATCAGTTCGATCTCGTCCCGCTGGCGGCCGAGTTCGTCGGTGATCGAGCCGAACAGCTCGGGGTCGCGGGAGGCGAGGGTTTCGGTGAAGAAACCGGGATCGCGGATGTCGGTCATGGGCGTCTCCTGACAAGGAAGGGCGGATTCGCGGTCATTTAGACCATGCCCCAAGCGACAGGGAAGGGTAGAAACCGACATGGACCCGAATTCAAACGAACAGAATGTCGCCTATCGGAAACTTTTCCGTCGCGCTGCACCGCAGAGGCTTGAGTTTGCGCCTGCCGCCCCGCAAGACTGGCGGAAGGATCGAGGAAGGATGCCATGCGGATCAATTTCCGGGCCAGTACAAGCGCTTCGGCGCTGTCCGCCTATACAGCGCTGAGCGACCGCTATGACGATGCGCCGATCCGGTCTGCGGATGTCATCGTGGCATTGGGGGGCGACGGCTTTATGTTGCAGACCCTGCACGAGACGCAGAGCCTTGGCCTGCCGGTCTATGGCATGAATTGCGGCACCATCGGCTTTCTGATGAACGCCTATTCCGAAGAGGCGCTGGAAGACCGGCTGCGCGCGGCGGAAGAGACGGTGATCAATCCGCTGGCCATGCATGCCGTCACCGCCTCGGGGCGCGAGCATCATGCGCTGGCGATCAACGAGGTGAGCCTGCTGCGCGCGGGGCCGCAGGCCGCCAAGCTGAGGATCAGCGTGGACGGACGCGAGCGGATGGCCGAACTGGTCTGCGACGGGGCGCTGGTCTGCACACCGGCGGGATCGACCGCCTATAATTACTCGGCGCATGGACCGATCCTGCCGATCGGTGCCGATGTGCTGGCGCTGACCGCGATGGCCGCCTTCCGGCCCCGCCGCTGGCGCGGGGCGTTGCTGCCCAAGACGGCGGTGGTGCGGTTCGATGTGCTGGAGGCAGCGAAGCGGCCGGTCATGGCGGATGCCGACAGCCGGTCTTTCCGCGATGTGCTGAGTGTGGAGATCCGGTCGGAGCCAAGCGTCTGTCATCGGCTGCTGTTCGATCCGGGGCATGGGCTGGAAGAGCGGCTGACGCACGAGCAATTCATGTGAAACGGCGGCACTTCTGGCCGCCGTTGCAGGAGTATTTTTGCAAGAAGCAAAGGGCAAGGCGCGCGCCCCGTGGCAGGGGCGCGGCTGCGCGTCAGCCTTTGGCGAGGCCGAGGCTTTGCAGGGCGAGCCTGATCTCGTCAAGGATCGCCGGGTCGTCGATGGTCGCGGGCATCTTGTAATCTTCATTGTCCGCGATCTTGACCATGGTGCCGCGCAGGATCTTGCCCGAGCGGGTCTTGGGCAGGCGATCCACCACGACGGCGCGTTTGAAATCGGCCACCGGGCCGATACGGTCGCGCATCAGTTTGATGCAGCCTTTCACCACCTCGTCATGCGGGGTGTTGGCGCCTTTCTTGAGGCAGAGGAAGCCGAGCGGCGACTGGCCTTTCAACGTGTCGCTGACCCCGATCACCGCGCATTCGGCCACATCCGGATGCGAGGCGAGCACCTCTTCCATGGCGCCGGTCGAGAGGCGGTGGCCCGCGACGTTGATCACGTCATCGGTGCGCGCCATGATGTAGAGATAGCCGTCCTCGTCGATATAGCCCGCATCGCCGGTTTCATAATAGCCGGGGAAATGGCTGAGGTAGCTTTTCTTGAAGCGGTCATCGGCGTTCCACAGCGTCGGCAGGGTGCCGGGGGGCAGCGGCAGTTTCACCGCGATGGCGCCGAGCGTGCCTGCGGAGACCGGGTGGCCGCCTTCGTCCAGTACCTGCACGTCATAGCCCGGCATCGGCACCGAGGGCGAGCCAAGCTTGACGGGAAGTTCCTCGATCCCCAGCGGGTTGGCGGCGATGGCCCAGCCGGTTTCGGTTTGCCACCAGTGGTCGATCACCGGCACGCCGAGGTGCTTTTGCGCCCATTGGATCGTGTCGGGGTCGGCGCGTTCACCGGCAAGGTAGAGGGCCTTGAGGTGCTTGAGGTTATATTCGCCGATGAATTCTCCTTCGGGATCATCGCGGCGGATGGCGCGGAGCGCGGTGGGGGCGGTGAAGAAGCTTTTCACCTTGTTTTCGCTGATGACGCGCCAGAAGGTGCCTGCATCCGGTGTGCCGACGGGTTTGCCCTCGAAGACGACGGTCGTGCAGCCGGCGATCAGCGGGCCGTAGCAGATATAGCTGTGACCGACGACCCAGCCCACATCCGAGGCGGCCCAGAAGACGTCGCCAACGCCCACGTCATAGACGGCGCGCATTGTCCAGTTCAGCGCGACCAGATGGCCTGCGGTGGGGCGCACCACGCCCTTGGGCTGGCCGGTCGTGCCAGAGGTGTAAAGGATATAGGCCGGGTGATCGCCCTCGACCGGCACGCATTCGGCCGGCTCCACCCCGAACTGGAAGGTGTGCCAGGCCACATCGCGGCCCTCGACCAGTTTCGCCACTTCCTGTTCACGCTGGAAGATCACGCAGAAATCCGGCTTGTGCGTGGCCAGTTCGATGGCGCCGTCGAGCAACGGCTTGTAATGTACGATGCGGTTCGGCTCGATCCCGCAGCTTGCCGCGATGATCGCCTTGGGTTTGCAATCGTCGATCCGCACGGCGAGTTCATTGGCGGCAAACCCGCCGAACACGACCGAATGGATGGCGCCAAGACGGGCACAGGCCAGCATTGCCTCCAGCGCTTCGGGGATCATCGGCATGTAGATGATGACGCGGTCGCCCTTTTCCACACCCTTGGCGCGCAGGGCGCCGGCGAGGCTGGCGACGCGGGTTTGCAGCTCCTTGTAGGTGATACCCTTGCGCAGGTGGGTGACGGGGCTGTCATGGATGATGGCCAGCTGATTGCCGCGCCCGGCGAGGACATGGCGGTCCACGGCGTTCCAGCAGGTGTTGACCTGCGCATCGGTGAACCATTCGTACAGGGGCGCGCGGTCGGCATTCAGGGCGCGCGACGGCGGTTTCACCCAGTCGATCGCCCCGGCAGCCTTCATCCAGAAGCCTTCCGGGTCTGCCTTCCAGCTTTGGTAGATTTCCCTGTATGCCATGGTATGCACCCTCCTCCGGTTTGACGGATTGTTACGCGACGTCCGGGTATTGCCGCAACGGTGTTACCGGTCACGACCGCAGGTGCAGGCCAGAAATTTGCAGAAATATGCGATCCAGCATCGGCAAAGTTATGCAAACTCCCTGCAAATGCCTAATTTTGTTGGATCGCAGGGGAAGTTTGCAAATTCTTCAGGGTTTGCAGTTCCAGATGCCGGACTGGGTGAGTCGGCGGCCGCTTGCTTCGGCCGCCATCCCTGTCATCCGTAATGCGCCACCGGTGTTCCGGCGAGGGCTGAAATGTTCAAAAGCCCGCGCGGCGTGATCGAGGGCGTCACGATATGCGCCTTGTTGCCCATGCCCATCAGAATCGGCCCGACCTCCAGCCCGCCCGCCTTCATCCGCAGCATGTTGCGCGCGGCATTGGCCGCATCGGAATAAGCGAAGATCAGGATATTCGCGGTCCCTTCCAGCCGACAACCGGGGAAGATGCGGGCGCGCAGATCGGCGTCCAGCGCGGCGTCAATGCTCATCTCGCCTTCATAGATGAAGCTGCGGGTCTCCGCATCCAGAAGTGCCAGAGCCTCGCGCATCCGGCGGCCCGAATCGCTGTCCAGATTGCCGAAGTTGGAATGCGAGCACAGCGCGACCTTGGGTGTCACGCCAAAGCGTTTGGCATGGCGGACGGCGCCCAGCGCGGTCTGGGCGATCTGTTCAGGGGTGGGGATCGGGTTCACCTGGGTATCGGCGATGAACAGCGGCCCGTCCTCAAGGATCATCAGGCTGAGCGCACCATGTGCCGACAGGTTACCCCGGCCCAGAACCTGCGAGATGTAGTTCAGATGCCAGAGATATTGTCCGAAGGTGCCGCAGATCAGGCTGTCGGCATCGCCACGATGCACCGCGATGGCGCCAATGGCGGTGGTATTGGTGCGCAGGATGGCGCGGGCTAGATCGGGTGTAACGCCGCGCCGGGCCATAAGCTCGTGATAGCTGCCCCAGTAATCGCGGTAACGGGCGTCGCTTTCAGGGTTGATGACCTCGAAATCCCGGTCCGGGCGGATCGGCAGGCCCGCGCGTTCGCAGCGCCGGGCCATGACCTCGGGGCGGCCAATGAGGATCGGCTTGTCGGTCATTTCCTCCAGCATCGCGTTGGTCGCACGCAACACGCGCTCATCCTCGCCCTCGGCAAAGATGATGCGGCGTTCGGCATTGCGCGCGGCCTCGAACACCGGGCGCATGATCAGTGCCGATTTGAAGACCGAGCCGTTCAGCCGTTCACGATAGGCGGCAAGGTCGTCGATGGGGCGGGTGGCGACGCCCGACTCCATCGCGGCTTTCGCCACCGCGCTGGCGACGACGCCGATCAGCCGGGGGTCGAAGGGTTTGGGGATCAGGTAATCCGGCCCGAAACTGAGCTTTTCGCCACGATAGGCGGCGGCGGCTTCGGCGCTGGTGGTGGCGCGGGCCAGTGCCGCGATGCCTTCGATACAGGCAAGTTGCATCGCGTCATTGATCTGCGTCGCGCCAACGTCCAGCGCCCCCCGGAAGATGAAGGGGAAGCACAGCACGTTATTGACCTGATTGGGAAAATCGCTGCGGCCGGTAGCGATGATCGCGCCGGGGGCGACGGCGCGCACCTCGTCGGGCAGGATTTCCGGCGTCGGGTTGGCCAGCGCAAAGATGATCGGGTTTTCCGCCATGCGCGCCACCATTTCAGGTTTCAGCACGCCGGGGCCGGAGAGGCCGAGGAACATGTCGGCGCCGTCGATCACCTCGCCCAGCGTGCGCTTGTCGCTGGCTTGGGCATAGGCGGCCTTTTGCGGGTTCATGTCGATCTCGCGGCCCTCATGGACCAGACCGTGAATGTCGCAAAGCCAGACGTTTTCGCGCTTCACCCCGAGTTTCAGCAGCATGTTCAGACAGGCAATGCCCGCCGCCCCGCCGCCGGTGCTGACGATCTTTATGTCCTCGAAGCGTTTGCCCGCGACATGCAGCGCATTGGTCGCGGCGGCGCCCACCACGATGGCGGTGCCGTGCTGGTCGTCATGGAACACAGGGATGTTCATTCGCTCGCGGCACAGCTTTTCCACTACGAAACAGTCGGGGGCCTTGATGTCCTCAAGGTTGATGGCGCCAAAAGTCGGTTCCAGCGCGCAGACGATATCGGCCAGCTTCACCGGGTCCGGTTCATTTAGTTCAATGTCGAAACAATCAATATTGGCGAATTTCTTGAAAAGGACGGCCTTGCCCTCCATCACCGGCTTGGAGGCCAGCGCGCCGATATTGCCAAGGCCTAGGACGGCAGTGCCATTTGTCACAACGGCTACCAGATTTCCCCTTGTGGTGTAACGGCTTGCGGTGGATGGATCGGCCTTGATCTCAAGGCAGGCTTCGGCCACACCGGGCGAATAGGCGCGCGACAGGTCGCGGCCATTGGCCAGCGGCTTGGTTGCCCGGATCTCCAGCTTTCCCGGTTTGGGGTATTCGTGATAATCCAGCGCGGCCTGACGCGCGCTGTCCTGGCGGGTCTCGTCCATTCCGTCCTCCCGAAATCTGGTTTAGGGTTAAACCAGATTCTCCACTCAATAAAAAGCGGCATTGCGCGCTGCATGGCGCCTATGCGCCGGATGCCGCATCTGCTCCCTCCCCATACTGTGCCGTCAACGCCGGGTCGCCGCAATCGCGGAAAACCGCAAGTGGGCAGGCGCCCGGCCGGGGCGGCGGCTTGCGCGCGACGCGGGGCTGCCGCACAATCCGACCTGTTGGTCAAATTCGTGAGGCACCCATGTCCACCCCCGATCCTGCCCTGCTGCATGCCGCGACGGCGGTGCGCGAGAATGCCTATGCGCCCTATTCGCGCTTCAAGGTGGGCGCGGCACTGCGCGGGGCCTCGGGCGCTGTCTATGCCGGCTGCAATGTGGAAAACGTGGCCTACCCCGAGGGCACCTGTGCCGAGGCGGGCGCCATTGCCGCGATGGTCGCGGCGGGGGAAACCCGGTTCACCGAGGCGCTGGTGATCGCCGACAGCCCGGACCCGGTGCCACCCTGTGGGGGCTGCCGTCAGAAGCTGGCCGAATTTGCGGCGGGCGATGTGCCCGTCACGCTCTGCACCACCGAGGGGGCGCAGATGCGGACCAGCGTGGCCGAGTTGCTGCCCGGTCGTTTCAGTGCCGTGCACATGGACCGCACATGACCGACGCCCGCGCGATCATCGCCACTTTGCGCGACGGCGAGCATCCGGGGGCCGAAGACCTGCGCTGGTTCGCACACGGCCTTGCCTCGGGCGAGGTGACGGATGCACAGGCCGGGGCCTTTGCCATGGCGGTGGTTCTGCGCGGGCTGGGCGAGGCGGGGCGCGTGGCGCTGACGCAGGCGATGCGCGACAGCGGCAAGGTGCTTCGCTGGGATCTGCCCGGCCCGGTGATCGACAAGCATTCTACCGGGGGCATCGGCGATTGCGTATCGCTTCTGCTGGCGCCTGCGTTGGCCGCCTGCGGGGCCTGCGTGCCGATGATCTCGGGCCGTGGCCTTGGCCATACCGGCGGCACATTGGACAAGCTGGAGGCAATACCGGGGTTCCGCACCGGATTGGACGAAGCGGCGCTGCGGCGGCAGCTTGGTCAGGTGCGCTGCGCCATCGTCGCCGCCAGCGCCGACATCGCCCCGGCGGACCGGCGGCTTTACGCGATCCGCGATGTGACCTCGACGGTGGAAAGCATCGACCTCATAACTGCCTCGATCCTGTCGAAGAAGCTGGCGGCGGGGTTGCAGGCGCTGGTGCTGGATGTGAAGGCCGGGTCAGGGGCCTTCATGAAAACCGGGGCCGAGGCGGAGGCTTTGGCCCGCGCGCTGGTCAGCACGGCGAACGGGGCGGGGTGCAAGACTTCCGCCTTGATTACCGACATGACGCAGCCGCTGGCCCCCTCGGCCGGCAATGCGCTGGAGGTGATCGAGGTGATGGAGGTGCTGACCGGCGGCCCGCTGCGCACCCGCCTTGGGGCGCTGACCGCAGCCTTGGGCGGCGAGGTGCTGGCGCTGGCCGGCCTTGCCACCGATGCTGTTGAGGGCGAGGGGCTGGTGGCCGAGGCACTGGAAAGCGGGGCCGCGGCGGAATGTTTTGGCCGGATGATCGCCGCACAGGGTGGGCCTGCCGATTTCGTGGACCGCTGGCCCGACAGGCTGCCCTCCGCCCCCGTCATGCGCCCGGTTCCGGCACCCGAAGCGGGCTTTCTGGCGGCGGTGGATGGGTTCCGTCTGGGCGAGGCCGTGGTGCATCTGGGCGGTGGCCGCTTGCGCGATGGTGACCGGGTGAATCCGGCTGTTGGCCTTGCGGGGCTGCCCGAGATCGGGACCGAGATTTTCCGCGGCCTGCCTCTGGCGGTGGTGCATGCGCAATCCGAGGCTGCGGCAGAGGTGGCTGCGGCGGCGGTTGTTGCCGCTTGTCGGATCAGCGAGGATCGGCCAGAACCGCCGCCCTTGGTATGGAAGAGGATCGCCGCATGAGCCGCGCGTTTCTGGTTGTTATGGATAGTCTGGGCATTGGCGGTGCCCCGGATGCCGCCGCCTTTGGGGACGAGGGCGCGAATACCGTCGCCCATATTGCCGAAGCCTGTGCGGCGGGGCGGGCCGAACAGGGCCGCAGCGGGCCCTTGCGGATGCCGGTGCTGGATGCGCTGGGGCTGGGGGCGGCGCTGCAACTGGCCTCGGACGCGCGGGTGCCGGGGCTGGGCGCGGTGCCGACCGGCCTTTGGGGCGCGGCAACCGAGGTTTCGCATGGCAAGGATACACCCTCCGGCCATTGGGAGCTGGCGGGTGTGCCAGTTCCCTGGGACTGGAGCTATTTTCCCGAAACCGTGCCCGCCTTCCCGCAAGACCTCGTGGCCGAGGTCTGCCGTCTGGCGGGGACTGACGGGATCCTTGGCAATTGCCACGCCTCGGGCACCGAGATCATTGACCGGCTGGGCGCCGAACACATGCGCAGCGGCTGGCCGATCTGCTATACCTCGGCGGACAGCGTGTTCCAGATCGCCGCGCATGAGGAAAGCTTTGGCCTCGACCGGCTGATCGCGCTGTGCGAGGGGCTGGCACCTCTGCTGCATGCCCGGCGTGTGGGGCGCGTAATTGCACGGCCCTTCGTCGGCCAGCCGGGCAGCTTCAGCCGCACGGCCAACCGCCGGGACTTTGCCATCGCGCCGCCCGCGCCCACGCTGCTGGACTGGGTGCAGGATGCCGGGCGCCCGACCCATGCCATCGGCAAGATCGGCGACATCTTCTCGCATCGCGGGATTGGCAAGCTGCACAAGGGCAAGGACGACGCTGCACTTTTCGATCATCTGGATCGGCTGGCGGATGAGGCGGAGCCGGGCAGCTTGATCTTTGCGAACTTTGTCGAGTTCGACAGCCTGTATGGCCACCGCCGCGACGTTTCAGGCTATGCCCGCGCGCTGGAATGGTTCGATGCGCGGGCAGGGGGCTTTCTGGCCCGGTTGCGCCCCGGTGACATGGTGCTGTTCACCGCCGATCACGGCAATGATCCCACATGGCGTGGCACCGAACACACGCGCGAACGGGTGCCTGTGCTGATTGCCGGTCGGGGCGCGGGCAGCCTTGGGCTTTGCGCCTTCGCCGATGTCGCCGCGAGCATTGCCACCCATCTGGACATCCCGGCGCAAGGGCCGGGGCGGAGCTTCCTGTGACGCTGAAAGAGCAACCCAAGATAGAATTGCACCTGCATCTGGAAGGTGCGGCCCCGCCCGCCTTCATCCGGGGGCTGGCGGCAGAAAAGCGCGAGGATATCTCGGGCATCTTCGACGAAGGCGGCGGTTATGCCTGGCGTGATTTCCGGCATTTCCTGCGCGTCTACGAGGCTGCGACCTCGGTTCTGCGCAGCCCCGAGGATTACCGTCGCCTCACGCTGGCCGTGCTGGAAGAAAGCGCCGCCCATGGCGTGATCTATAGCGAAACCTTTCTCAGCCCGGATTTCTGCGGTGGCCGGGATGTGACGGCATGGCGCGATTATCTGGCCGCTATCGAGGATGCGGCGGCAGAGGCCGAGGCGAAAATGGGCATCACGCTGCGCGCCATCATCACGCCGATCCGTCATTTCGGCCCGGAAAAATCGCGGGACGTGGCGATCTGTGCTGCTGAAACCGCCGGGCGTTTCGTCACCGGCTTCGGCATCGCCGGGGATGAAATGATCTGCGAGCCGAAAGATTTCGCATGGGCCTTCGATTGCGCCCGCGAGGCCGGGCTGGGGCTGACGGCGCATGCCGGGGAATGGCGCGGACCACAGCACATCCGCGACACACTGGCGGCGCTGGCACCAAGCCGCATCGGCCACGGTGTGCGGGCTATCGAGGATCTGGCGCTGGTCGATGAACTGGCCGAACGCGGCACGGTGCTGGAGGTTTGCCCAGGCTCGAATATTTCGTTGGGAATCTACCGCGACTGGCGCAAGCACCCGATCGGGCAACTTTATGACCGGGGCGTCAAGGTCACGGTGTCCACCGATGATCCGCCGTTCTTCCACACCACGATGACCCGCGAATGGGACCGGCTTGCCGATGCCTTCGACTGGGATCAGGGCGTGTTCGACACGCTCAACCGCACCGCGCTTGACGCCGCCTTCTGCGACCGCGACACCAAAGAGAAACTTGCCAAGAGACTGGAGCCCCGCGCATGACCGAACATCTGACTGTCGTGAACCACCCGCTGGTGCAGCACAAGCTGACCATCATGCGCGACAAGAATACCTCGACCGCCGGGTTCCGTCGCCTGCTGAAAGAGATCAGCCTGCTGCTGGCCTATGAGGTGACGCGCGAGTTGGACATGACCACCACCCGCATCGAAACGCCGCTTCAGCCGATGGATGCCCCCACGCTGGATGGCAAGAAACTGGCGCTGATTTCCATTTTGCGGGCGGGCAACGGGCTGCTGGACGGTATTCTGGAGCTCATCCCGGCGGCGCGCGTGGGCTTTGTCGGATTGTATCGTGACCCGGAAACGCTGCAACCCGTGCAGTATTACTGCAAGGTGCCGGACCGTCTGGATGAACGCATCTGCATCGTGGTTGATCCCATGCTGGCGACCGGCAATTCCAGCGTCGCGGCGATTGATCTTCTGAAACAATCGGGGGCCAAGAACATCCGATTCCTGTGCCTTCTGGCGGCGCCCGAGGGGGTGCAGCGCATGAGAGAGGCGCATCCCGACGTTCCAATCGTCACAGCTTCGTTGGATAGCCACCTGAACGACCATGGATATATTGTCCCTGGGCTAGGGGATGCGGGCGATCGCATGTTCGGCACAAAATAAGCCATTACCTCTTTACCCGAGAACAATCCTGTTGCATGATTCGCCTACTCTATGAGGGGGTCTTCATGCTTCGCAGGTTTGTCGCCGCTGCGGTTTTTTCAGTGTTGTCTGGTGTAACTGTCGCCCAGGCGCAAACAGTGTCGCAGATCGGCGGGCCGCGTGAATTGCCGCCTCCGGGGTTCAAGGGGCAGATGTATGTCGATAGCAGGGGCTGCGTGTTCCTGCGGGCCGGGCTGAACGGTGTCACCAACTGGGTGCCGCGCGTCAGCAAGGATCGCAGGGCGCTGTGCGGCTACCCTCCGACCATGGCCACGCTGGGCAAGCCCGTGCCGGTGGCACCGCAACAGGAGGCTGCGCCGCGTGTGGCTGTCGCGGCGCCTTCGCCGCGTGCCACCGGGGCACCGATGGCGACCGTGGCCACTGTGACCACCCCGCCGCGCATCCGCGCCACTTCGGCCCGGCCGGTTGATCCGGCGCTGCTGCGCGGTGTGCCCGCGCCGGTCGCCATGGCGCATCCGGTGCCGCCTGCCTCGGTCCTCGTGGCGCAGGCGCCGGTTGCCCGTGCGGCCGCCGCGCCGGTCGCGGTCCAGAGCCTTGGGGCCGTGCCCAGTGGCCGCAAGATTGCCTGCTATGCCTCGGCCCCGGTGCCGAAGCTTTACGCGCTGTCCAATGGCGGCACGGCGGTTCTGTGCACCCGTGGCGATGGATCGCTGAATGGGGCGCATGCGCCGATCTATGCCCGTGTTGCACAGGGGGAAGGCCGCCGCGTTGGTGCGGGCCTTTATGAATCCGCTGGCGCCACGGTGAGCCGCGGGGCGATGACGGTCAATGACATCGGCAGTTCCGACCGCGCCACGGTGATCGTGCGCCGTGCCGATGTGACGGAGGAGTTCCCGGTTCCGAAAGGCTACAAGAGCGCGTGGAAAGACGACCGCCTGAATCCCCATCGCGGGGTTGGCACGGTTTCGGGGCAGGCTGCACAGGACCAGATCTGGACCCGTGACGTTCCGGCGCAACTTGTGGCGGATCAGGCATCGGGCAAGACCCGCCGTCTGGTCGTGGTTTCGACCAAGAACAAGGCGGCCCCTGTGCGCAAGGTTCAGGTTTCCTCCATGGGTGCCACGCGGGCTCCGGCCAAGGTTGCAACGCAGGCGACGGCCGGGCGCATGTTTGTGCAGGTCGGCACCTTTGGCGTGCCCGCGAATGCCGAGGGTGCGAAGGCCCGGCTGCGCGCCGCAGGCCTTCCGGTCGGCACTTCGCGTATCAGCAAGGGCGGCAAAGCGCTTCAGATCGTGCTGGCGGGGCCGTTTGGCGATGCCGGTTCGGCACAGGCAGCCTTGGGGGCTGCACGGCGCGCGGGCTTTGGCGACGCTTTCATCCGGTAATTCTCCGCAGGCAAAAAACGGGCAGAATAACCCTGCGCCCCCACCGTATGCCGGTTGGGGGCGTCTTTCTTGGTGCGGTGCGGTGGGGCTGGGCTATTCGGCGCAGATCGCCTGAAGGCTGATCCAGTCGCCATCCTTCAGCAAAGGGGCGGGCACCTCTGTTGCGAAGGGATCGGCCTCGATCAGCGGCAGCACGCTTTCGCCGCTGGGATCCAGCGCGCGGGCATAGGGGGCAGAGGCGACGCCTGCCTCGGCGAAGCGGGCCAGCAGCCGTTCTTCATCTACCGGCGCGGGCGTTTCGGTCAGTAGCTGACGGCCATAGCCTTCGATCGCGCCCGGTGCCAGCCGGCCGGTGGTCAACAGGCCGAAGGTCGCGCGGACCCCGGCATAGTCCAGCAGGGGCAGCATCGGATCTGTGTCGCTGATGCGCTCGGCTTCGGCGAGGATGAATCCGGCGGCCACCTCAGGGCCGTTCTGGTTCTCGATCAGCGAGCGGTGCAGCGCGATGATGCGACCCGGCAGATGCAGCGACCGCGCCGTGCCGTCGCGCAGCACAACAAGCTGCGGCGGGTTTTCCCCGAACAGGCGCGCTGACAACTTTTCCAGCGCCGACAGGCCCGAGACATCGGAACAGGGCGCCCCCGTGACGCGCGACAGATCGGCCAGGGCGGTGCGACCGATGGATTTGCGCATCGTCGGCGGCACCATGGCGGCGGTATGGTCAATCATTGCGCCGGGCACAAAAACCGCACCTGCCAGCAGAACCAATGCCGTTCCAACCAGAAGCAGCGAGCCGCGCAATCGTCCCGGCCGGGGGCGGGCGGTGGCAAGGGTATGCCGCACCTTCTCCAGCGCGGCGATCATGGTCGGATCATCCAGTTCCAGCGTTTCCAGCGCGTCGCGTCCTGGAGAGAACAGGGCAGGCGTTTCACCCGGATTGAGCCGTTCGACCGCCGGAAGCGACCAATGCGACAGCGCGGCCTCGGTGCGCGGATCGGACAACGTCAGCGAGGCTTCACCGAAAGCCACGATCACCTCGCGCCGCTGCATCTCTGGCGCCTCGCGCCACAGCCCCGGACTTTCGAGCTTCTGATACTGCTTCAGCGCCGTCGTGCGCATTTATGGCCTTCTTGCCGCATTTCAGAGCAGTTTATCGGGATTGTCCCGTGGTCACAACCGCCTCGGTTCAAAGCGGACCGAAGGCAGGGGCAAAGCAGATGTCGCCCGTCGGGGCGGGGGTGGTGAAGGCCCGTGACAGCAGATATTCGGGCGGCACGCCGGGGAGGCGACGGGCAGGGTCTGCCACAAGGCCGAAGCGACCGTAATAGGCCGGACCGCCAAGGATCACGACGCCACCATGTCCCTGTGCCTGCAAAGCTGCCAACGCAGCCCGCATCAATGCCTGACCGATACCCTGCTGCTGGCAGCGCGGCGCGACGGATACGGGCGCTATACAGGCCCAACCCGGCGTGCCGCCGATGGTGACGGGCGAGGCGGCGATATGGCCGGTCAGGCCATGGCCATCCTCGCAGACCAGCGACAGCAGCAGATCGCCCGAAGTCCGCAGCGCCGCCACGATTTCCGCCTCGTTGCCATCGGCATGGGGGGCAGTGGCGAAAGCTTCGGCAATCAACCTGCTGATCGCCGCCGCCTCGTCCGCACCTTCGAGGCGTGGGGTCACGCCGTCACGCCCTGTTGCTGCGCCATCAGCTTGGCCACGGCGCGCAACTCGAACTTCTGGATCTTGCCGGTGGAGGTTTTCGGCAAGTCGCAGAACACCACCGCCTTGGGCGTGGCAAAGCCCGCCAGACGGGCGCGACAGAACTTGATGAGCTCCTCCTCGGTGACCTCGGCGCCGGGTTTCAGCTCGACGAAGGCGCAGGGCACCTCGCCCCATTTTTCATCCGGTTTCGCCACCACGGCGCAGAGGCTGACGGCCGGGTGATGCATCAGCGCGCCCTCGACCTCGACCGAGCTGACATTCTCGCCGCCTGAGATGATGATGTCCTTCGCGCGGTCGGTGATCTTGATATAGCCGTCGGGATGCTGAAGCGCGATGTCACCCGAGCGGAACCAGCCGCCGCGGAAAGCCTCGGCCGTGGCCTGCGGGTTCTTGTAATAGCCTTTCATCACCAGATTGCCGCGCATGGCGATTTCCCCAAGATGGGCAGAATCGCGCGGAACCGGGGCGCCATGGGTGTCGTGCACCTCGGCCGCCTCAAGCATGGCCATGGCGACGCCGGTGCGGGCCTTGAAGGCGGCGCGGTCCTCTCCGGTCTTGCCCTCCCATTCCGGCTGCCAGAGGCATTCGGTAGCGGGGCCGTAGGTCTCGGTCAGGCCATAGACCTGCGTCACGTTGAAGCCCAAGGGCTCGATCGCGGCGAGCGTGGCGGCGGGGGGCGGCGCGCCGGCGGTGAAGACCTCGACCACATGGCCGAAGGGGCGGCGATCTTCGTCCTTCGCATTGATGATGGTGTTCAGCACGATGGGCGCGCCGCCGAAATGGGTGACGCCCTCATCGGCGATGGCGTCATAGATCGCCTTCGCGGTCACGTCGCGGCAGCAGACCAGCGTGCCGCCCATCATCGGCACCAGCCAGGGCTGCACCCAGGCATTGCAATGGAACAGCGGCACGATGGTCAGCACCTTGGGGAAAAGCTGCATCCGCCAGGCGATGACATTGGCCATGGTCGCGAGATAGGCGCCGCGATGGTGATAGACCACGCCCTTCGGCCGCCCGGTGGTGCCGGAAGTATAGTTGATGGCGAGGCTTTCCCATTCATCCTCGGGCAACACCCATTGGAATTCTGGATCGCCTTCGGCCAGCAGTTCCTCGTATTCAAGGTAATGCCCGCCGGGGGTAAAGCCCGCCTCACGGTCGCAGACCTCGACGATCTGGGGGGCGTGGCCCTCCATCTTCTTGATAGCGGCCTCGGCCAGCGGCAGCAGCGCGGTATCGACCAGCACGATCTTCGCGCCGGCATGGCCGAAGATATAGCCCACCGTATCGGCATCCAGCCGGGTGTTGATCGTGTTGATGATCGCGCCGCAGGCCGGCACGCCGAAATGCGCCTCGGCCTGCTGCGGGATATTCGGCAGCAGCGTCGCCACCACATCGCCCGGCGCGACCCCGCGCCGCGCCAGCGCCGAGGCGAGCCGCGTCGCGCGGTCGAGATATTCGGCATAGCTGCGCCGCGTCGATTTCCAGACCAGAGCGGTGCGTCCGGCATGCACGTCGGCGGCGCGCTTCAGATGCGACAGCGGCGTCAGCGCCACATGGTTCGCGGCATTCTTTTCCAGTCCGGTCTCGTCAACCAGCCAACCCATAGCGCGCTCTCCTCCCGAACTGGCGGAACATGTCGTTTTCCGGCGCGCAGTTTGCGGCGGGTTCAGGGCATTGAAAAGAGGGGAAGAAAGGAATTGCGCGATGACCACCGCTAACATGGCTGCGGCAACCGACCGCACGCCCGACCGCACGCTGGCCGCGGCCGGAATGGTGCTGGTCTATGCCACGCTGATCGGCTTCACCGACAATTTCGTGCGCCTGATCGCGGCAGAGGGCGGGTTGTGGCAGTTCCATGCCACACGCTCGTTCATGGCCTGGGCGATCCTGCTGTTGCTGATGGTGCCGCTGCGCCTGCGACTGCGACCGAAGAACCTTCGGGCGGTGGTGGCGCGCTCGGCCATCCATGGCAGCGGCATGGTGATCTATTTCGGCGCGCTGGCTTTCCTGCCGGTGGCACAGGTGGCTGCGGGGCTGTTCACGGCGCCGATCTTCGTGTTGCTGATCTCGCGCTTCATCTATGGCCATCCCATCGGGCCGGTGCGGGTGCTGGCCGTGGCGGTGGGTTTTGCCGGGGTCGTCATGGTGCTGGGCCCCGAGGCCATGCGGGGTGCTTCTGTCGCGGCTTTTCTGCCGGTGCTGGCAGGGGCGCTTTACGCGCTGGGCAATATCGCCACGCGGGAATGGTGCGCCGGTGAAAGCGCCGAGACGCTGCTGGGGGGATTCTTCGCCGCGCTGGGGGTCCTTGGCCTGATCGGCATGGCGGCGCTGACGCTGATCCCCGTCGAAGTGCCCGAAGGCACCGCAGGATTTGTGCTGCGCGGGCCGGTCTGGCCCAGCCAGAGCTTTCTGTTCTGGACCTTCGTGCAGGCGGCCGGCTCGCTTCTGGGTGTTGGCATGATGATCAAGGCTTACCAACTGGCAGAGGCCAGCCGGGTGTCGGTCTTTGAATATGTCATCCTGCCCGCCTCGGCCGGGTGGAGCTGGCTGATCTGGGGCGAAACGCAAAGCCTGCTGGCGCTGACCGGCATGGCGCTGATCGCGGCGGCGGGGATCATGATTGCCTTGCGGGCGCGGCGCTAGCCGCTGCTGTCGCCCATCGCCTCGCGCCAGTGGCGGCGGCACAGGCTCTGATAAGTCTCGTTGCCGCCGATCTGCACCTGATCCCCGTCGCGCAGGGCGCTGCCATCGGGGGCACGGCGCACCACCATGGTTGCCTTCTTGCCACAATGGCAGATGGTGCGCACCTCGCGCATTTCATCGGCCCAGGCCAGAAGTGCGGCCGATCCGGGGAACAGGTTGCCCTGAAAATCCACGCGCAGCCCGTAGCACATCACAGGCACACCCAGATCATCGACCGCGCGGGCGAGTTGCCAGACCTGCGCCTTGGTCAGGAACTGCGCCTCGTCGATGAAAACGCAGGCCACCGGGCCATGTTGCAGCCGCGCCGCGATCCGCACGAACATGTCGTCCTCGGGGCCGAACATGTCGGCAACCTCACCGATGCCGATGCGGCTGGCGATGCGGCCGGTTCCGGCCCGGTCATCCAGCCGCGCGGTCAGCAGATAGGTCTGCATCCCGCCTTCGCGGTAGTTGTGCGAGGCTTGCAGCAACGCGGTCGATTTGCCCGCATTCATGGTGGAATAGTGGAAGTAGAGCTTTGCCATGCCGCCCGATAGCGAAAAGCCCCGCTTGTCACAAGCGGGGCTTCGGCACGGATACAAGCATTCACTCGTCCAAAATCGCATCGGGCGCCAGAAGCGCCGGCACTGGTTAAACAAGGCTCCCCCTGAGGAGGGGCGGGCGGGGGCACGCCGGGAGGTGGATTTGACGCAGCCAGCGCCACACCCGGACGGAACAAGGGCAGGGGGCGGCAGGCCGCCACACTCGTTACGTCACGTCCACGAGGGAGGACGCGCCGACACTCGTTACTGACGGGCCCGCCGCGCAACCACCAGGTTTCCCGGCCGGTTTCCCCGTGGGGCAATGGCACGGCGGACCCCCACCCGCTCCGACGCTGGGGACGCCGGAAGCTCACTCACTAACGTTCCGGGCTTGCCGGAACTGGATTATGAATGACAAAGCCCTGCCGTCCGATTAATGGGAAAAGAAATGGTGATTTCCCCCAAATGGGGGATGTGGAAGGATTTCGGGTTTCATGTCGATCGACTCCTATCTGAAAAAGCATACCGAGGCGCTTGTGAAGGACGTGGGTATCGAGGCAGCCTGTGACCTGACCGGAAAATCGAAGGCGACCATCGGGCGCTACTATTCCGAACAGGATGAGCACAGCGACCGTTTCATGCCGATCGACGTGGTGGCGCAGCTTGAGGCGGCGGCCCGCTATCCGCATGTGACCTCTGCTCTGGCGGAACTGCGCGGTATCACCTTCAGCTATGATGCCGAACGCCGTAACGCGCAGTCGGCAGGCATCAATTCCGATGTGGTGGCGCTGGCGCAAAGGTTCGGGATGCTGATGGCGGAATACAACAATGCCATCGCCGATGGCCGCATCTCGGTGAACGAGGCGAAGCGCCTGCTGCGGGAAACGCTGGCGATCCAGCAGGTCTTGCTGGAGATGAAGCTGAACCTTGAGGAAGAAGCCGGGCATTGAACCCTTGGCACAAAGTAAAAGGCCGGGCAGAACGCCCGGCCTTTTCCTTTTATCAGCCGCGAGCGGGGCGCCGGGGCGGGGCAGAGCCGCCTGCCGCCTTGCGCGCGGGCTTCTGGCCCTGAGGGCGGGCACCACCGGGCTTGCCCGCCGGTTTGCCGCCTTGCGGTTTCGCGCCCTGCGGCTTTTGACCCTGCGGTTTCTGCCCCTGCGGACGCCCGCTGCCGCCGCGGCGCTGCTGGTTCTGCTGCGCCCGCGCGACCTTCAGCGCATTGGCCTCTTTCACCGCATCCATCGCCCAGGGAGCGCCGCCGATCACGGGCACGGTTTTCTTCAGCAGCGTCTCGACCTGCTTCAGCTCATCCATCTCGGCCGGAGCGCAGAAGCTGACGGAACTGCCGCCAGCCCCGGCGCGCGCGGTGCGGCCGATGCGGTGGACGTAGTTTTCCGGCACGTTCGGCATGTCGTAGTTATAGACGTGGCGCACCGTCGGAATGTCGATGCCGCGCGCCGCCACATCGGTGGCAACCAGCACATCCATCGTGCCCTCGCGGAAATCGGCCAGCGCGCGCTCGCGCTGGTTCTGGCTGCGGTTGCCGTGGATCGCTACCGCATTGAAGCCCCAGGTCACCAGCAGCTTCGCCAGCTTGTCGGCGCCGTGCTTGGTGCGGGCAAAGACGATGGCTGCCTCGCCCGGATGCTTTTGCAGATAGCTTTCCAGGAGCTTTGCCTTGTCACCCTGCGGGGTGAAATGCACGCCCTGCACGATCTTTTCCGCCGGTTTGCCGGGGGGCGAGACCTGCACGCGGACCGGATCGCGCAGATAGGTATCGGCGATTTCCTCGATGTCCTTCGGCATGGTGGCGCTGAACAGCAGGGTCTGGCGGCGCAGCGGCAGGAATTTGGCGATCTGGCGCAGCGAATGGATGAAGCCCATGTCCAGCATGTGATCGGCCTCGTCCAGCACCAGATAGCCGCAGCTGTCCAGCCGCACATCGCCGCGCTCCAAGAGGTCGATCAGCCGGCCGGGGGTGGCGATCAGCACATCGGTGCCCTTGGCCAGCCGTTCCGACTGCTTGTTGATCGAGGCGCCGCCCACCACCATGGTCAACTTGACCGGCGTCCCCTTGGTGAAGGCAAAGATGTGGTCATAGATCTGCTGCACCAGCTCGCGCGTAGGGGCAAGGATCAGGGCGCGCACATTGCGCGGCCCCGGCGGGTGGGTGATGTCCAGCAGGCGGTGCAGCAGCGGCAGGCCGAAAGCGGCGGTCTTGCCGGTGCCGGTCTGCGCCAGACCCATCAGGTCGCGCCCCTTCATCACCTGCGGAATGGCCTGCGCCTGAATCGGCGTGGGCGTGGTGAAGCTGGTGCCTTCCAGCGCCTTGAGGAGTTTCGGCGAAAGGCCGAGATCAGCGAAAGTCGTCATATGTCGTTCCAATAGTCTTTGGGATGCCGCAACGGGCATCCGCGAGGGGTGGCGGGTCGCCTCGTGCCGGGGGAACCCCCGTTCACCGTCGAAACCGCGGTGCCCCTGCGTGACTTGTGGGAACCATGGCCGCACCCCGTTCAGGCTCACGCGGCCGGGTGTCGGACAAGGCGCAGATGGGGCAGGGCGGCGCGAATGTCAAGCCTTTGCCGCTTTGCGGGGCGGGACCGTCGCGCTAGAAAAGGACCATGACCGACGCCCGCATCCGCCTGCACCTGCCTGCCCATATGCTCGACAACGGGGCGGCACGGATGCCGCAGTTCTATCGCCGCGCGCTGGAAGGGCTGTCGGGCCTTGGCGTGCGGGTGGAGCTTTGTCACCGCGACATCGACCGCCTGCGCGCTGGCCCCGAAGGCGGGCATCTGGATCTGGTCCATGCGGCGGCGGTGGGGCGGGGGCAGGCGCTGACGCTGGGCACCGCATATCTGGACCGTTTCTTCTATGCCGACCCCGAGGGGATCTTCTTTGAAAGCAGCACGATGCGGGCGCGGTTCCGCCCAGATACCGTGCCCGAGGATCGCGCGGCGGAATTTCTGGCCGATCTGCGCGCGCAATATGTGACGCCACGCCGGTCGCGCCACATCCAGCCCGAGGCGCAGGTGGCCTTCCCCGGCGGGCATATCGCGCTGTTCCTGCAAGACCTGTCCGACCCGGTGGAACGCGCGCGCCACATGACGGCGGCGGAAATGGTCGAGGCGGTGCTGGCGCATCGGGACGGGCGAATGCTGGTGGTGAAGCCGCATCCCCGCAACAGCGGGCCGGAGACCGAGGCGATCCTGCGCCGCCTGACCGGCGTTCCGGGCGTGCAGATCACCGAGGCCAATCTGCACGACATTCTGGCGGGGGCGGCGGTTTCGGTCTCCATTTCCTCCTCCGTCGGGCTGGAGGGGATGCTGCATGGCGTGCCTGCGGTGTTCTTCGGGCAAAGCGACCTGCATCACTGCGCGGTCACGGTGACCCGCCCCGAGGACTGGCCCGCCGCACTGGACGCGGCGCTGGTGACGCGCTGGCCCTTTGCGCAATTCCTGCTGTGGTTCCTGCGCCGCCGCAATATCGACGCGCGCCGCCCCTTCCTGCCGAAACTGGTGGAGCGCATCCGCGCGGCAGGCTGTGACCCAGCCGCGCTGGGTCTCCGCGATTAGCGGGTGCCCGCGAAACGCTGTTGCCAGTCGGCGCGTTCCTCGTCGGTGATCTTGCGGAACAGGTTTTCCGGCACGGTGAAGGCGTGGCCCGCAGGCAGGGCGCGCAGGGCAGCGCCGATGTCGGCGGGCCAAGTCCAGTCGTCCGAGCCCATGGCATCCATCATCGCTTGTGCCGCATCGGGGATGAAGGGTTGCGACAGGATCGCATAGACCCGGATCAGGTTCAGGCTGAGGCGGATCATCGCCTCGGCCCGTGCCGGATCGGTCTTGATCGCGCTCCACGGGGCGGCGGCTTGCAGGTATTCATTGCCGATCACCCAGATCGCCCGCAATTCGGCCGCCGCCTTGCGGACCTCGATCGCGTTCATATGGGCCTCGTAATCGCGGATGCGCGCGCCCAGATCGGCGATCAGCGCGGTTTCCTCGGGGCCGAAGTCGCCGCCTTCCGGCACCGCCTCGCCCAGTTTCGACTTGGCGAATTTGGTGACGCGGCTGACGAAATTGCCCAGAACGTCGGCCAGATCCTTGTTCACGGAAGCCTGGAAATTCTCCCATGTGAATTCGCTGTCGGCGCTTTCGGGCGCGTGGCTGAGCAGCCACCAGCGCCAGTAATCCGAAGGCAGGATCGACAGCGCCTGATCCATGAACACCCCGCGCCCGCGCGAGGTGGAGAACTGGCCGCCATCATAATTCAGGTAATTGAAGGACTTGAGGTAATCGACCAGCTTCCATGGCTCGCCCGACCCCAGAATGGTGGCCGGGAAAGACAGGGTGTGGAAGGGCACGTTGTCCTTGCCCATGAACTGATAATAGGTCACGTCGTCGGCGCCCTTGTCGGTGCGCCACCAGCGTTCCCAGTCGGCGTCGGCCTTGCCATTGGCATCGGCCCATTCGGCGGTGCCGGCGATATATTCGATGGGGGCATCGAACCAGACGTAGAAGACCTTGCCTTCCATCCCCGGCCAGGGCTGATCGCCCTTCATCACCGGGATACCCCAGTGCAGGTCGCGCGTGATGCCACGATCCTGCAAGCCGTCACCATCGTTCAGCCATTTCTTCGCGATGGAGGTGGTCAGCACCGGCCAGTCGGTCTTGCTGTCGATCCAGGCTTCCAGCTTGTCGCGCAGGGCGCGCTGCATCAGGTAAAGGTGCTTGGTTTCCCGCACCTCAAGATTGGTGGAGCCGGAAATCGTGGAATGCGGGTTGATCAGGTCGGTCGGGTCAAGCTGCTTGGTGCAGTTGTCGCACTGGTCGCCCCGCGCGCTGTCATAGCCGCAATTCGGGCAGGTGCCCTCGATATAGCGGTCGGGCAGGAAGCGGTTGTCGTCGATGGAAAAGATCATCTTTTCCGATACTTCGCGGATCAGCCCGTGATCGGCCAGTTGCCCCGCGAAATGCTGGGTCAGCTTGTGGTTCCGTTGGCTGGAGGAGCGGCCGAAATGATCGAAGGACAGCCGGAAGCCACGTGCCAGATCGGCCTGAACCTCGTGCATCTCGGCGCAGTAATCGGCGACCGGCTTGCCGGCCTTGGCGGCGGCCAGTTCGGCCGGGGTGCCATGTTCGTCGGTCGCGCAGATGAACATGACCTCGTTGCCGCGCGCGCGCATGTAGCGGGCGAACAGGTCGGCGGGCAGTTGGCTGCCCACCAGATTGCCCAGATGCTTGATCCCGTTGATATAGGGAATAGCCGAAGTGATGAGAATCCGAGCCATGCCGCGTCCCCTTTTCCATTGCGGCAGCATCCTGTGCCGCGGGCCTTTCCATTGCGGCGCCGCCAAGCGCCACAGGCCTTTCCGTTCCGCCGCTGTTTAGCGCCGCAGACGAGGCGGGAAAAGGGCTTTCGGCCTATTGCGCGCAGTATCCGCCGTCGATCAGGTGATACGATCCGTTGATGAATTTCGCCTGATCCGACAAGAGGAACAGCGTCAGCGCCGCAACCTCGGCCGGTTGTCCCAGCCGCCCGACCGGATGCGCAGCCACCAGCGCCTCTTTCGCGCCCTCGGGCAGGTTGGCCAGCAGGGGCGTGTCAATGAAGGCAGGGCCGACGGCATTCACCCGGATGCCCTTGGCGGCATATTCCAGCGCGGCGGTGCGGGTCAGCCCAAGCAGCGCGTGTTTCGCCGCCACATAGGCGCCCGCATTGGCAAAGCCGACCGAGCCGAGAATCGAGGCCATGTTGACGATGGCGCCGCCGCCGGATTTCAGCATCTCGGGGATGGCGAAGCGCAACCCGTAGAACACGGCGTCAAGGTTCACGCCCATGACCTGCCGCCAGCCCTCCAGCGGATACTCGCCCAAAGGCGCCATCGGCCCACTGATTCCCGCGTTGTTCACAAGCAGGTCCAGCCGGCCACCGGCCACCACTGCCTCGGCCACCAGCCGTTCGACCACAGCCGGGTCCGAGACATCGCCCGCGCCGGGCAGGGCCTGCCCGCCCGCCGCGACGATCCGGTCGGCCACGGCGGCGGCGGTGTCGGGGTGCAGGTCGGCCACAATGACCCGCGCCCCGGCGCGACCCAGTTCCAGCGCGATGGCCTCGCCAATGCCGGAGCCCGCGCCGGTTACAAGGGCCGTCTTGCCGCTAAAGGAAATCTGCATTTCTGCCTCCTGTCACTGATTGCGCGGGCAGTATGGCACAGGCGTCAGGCGAGAGCGTTGATCCGGCGCAAATGGCCGATCACTCTCCCGTGCGGTCGCGTTTCAGAAGACGCCCGATCAGGAACGAGGTGCGCGGTTCATAGGTATAGGCGGTGCGGGTCTTCGACGGGCGCACCCGCATCCGGGCGAAGCCGAAGACGATCAGCCCGGCATGGGCAATCCCGATCATCACGAACATCGCTTCCGGCCCGAAATGTTCAATCACCAGCGAGGCGACATAGGGGCTGGCGATGGCGCCCACCGCGTAAAGGAACATCAGCGCGGCGGAAAGCTCCACCCGTTCCTGCGGCTCGGCGTAGTCATGGGCGTGCGCGGTAGAGATCGAATAGACGGGTAATGTGGCAAAGCCGAACAGCGCGGCGGCAGCAAAGACACCGGAAATGCCGGAGGCCGCCAGCGCGATGGTGGCGCCACAGGCGAAGATACCCGCAACCGAAATCCAGATCAGCACCGACCGGCGGTCATAGCGGTCAGCCAGCCAGCCGACCGGAATTTGCGCCACTGCCCCGCCCAGCACATAGGCCGCCAGAAACAGCGCGATCAGATCGGCACCCAGACCGACCTCCAGCCCGTAGACCGGGCCGACCATGCGGAAGGCCGCGCCTGTCACGCCCGATACCACCACCCCCATGCTGGCCAATGGCGATTTGCGCCATGCAAGACCGGGGCGCAGACGGGGGGCCAGCGGGGTGGGGGGCGCCTCGCTGCGGGTCAGGGTCAGCGGGAAGATGGCACAGCAGCACAGCAGCGCCAGCAGGTTGTAGGAAACGTAGGAGGCAGGCTCCAGCACGCCGATCATAAGCTGCGCGCCAAGGCTGCCCGCGATGTCCACAACCCGGTAAACCCCCATGGCGCGGGCGCGGGTCGCGTTCGTCACCTTGTCCTGCAACCATGCCTCGATGATCGTGTAACAGCCTGCAACACAAAGGCCCGAAGCCATCCGCATCACCGACCAGGCCAGCGGATCAACGATGAGCATATGCGCCAGAATGCCGATGGTCCCCGCCGCCGTGAAGGCCGCGAAGGCGCGCGAATGTCCGACAGACCCCATAAGCCGTGGCGCCCACCAGCAGCCAATGAAGAAGCCGAAGAAATGGGCTGAGCCCAGCAGGCCAAGCTGTTCGGTGGAAAAGCCGAGGCTCGCGCCCGAAATCGCATCCAGCGGCGCGACCCCGCCCGAACCGAGTTGCAGCAGCACGACAGCGAGGAACAGGGCGGCAAAAGAGATCAGCAGGCGCATCGGCTCGTCATTCCGGCAGGGCTTGGCGGGCAGGTTGGCCCGGATTGCGCGCGGATGACAGGGCGAAATGATCACAGTTTGTAACAGCGCGTGAGGTGGCGCAGGTCTTGCCACTGCTGCGATCCGCTCTAAGCTGATGCCCGACAAGGAGAAACGTGATGAAACAGGTTGCACTGGGCCGCAGCGGGCTCATGGTTTCGGAACTCTGCCTCGGCACGATGACCTGGGGCACCCAGAACACCGAGGCCGAGGCTTTTGCCCAGATGGATATGGCGACAGAGCGCGGCGTGACCTTCTGGGACACCGCCGAAATGTATCCGACCAACCCGGTCAGCGCTGAAACCGTCGGCGGGACCGAGACGATCATTGGCAACTGGTTCGCTGTGCGCGGCGGGCGTGACCGGGTGGTTCTGGCCACCAAGATCACCGGCAAGGGCAAGACGGTGCGCGCCGATCAGCCGATCAGCGCCGCCACGCTGCGCACGGCGGTCGAAGGCTCTTTGCGGCGTTTGCAGACCGATTACATCGACCTTTACCAACTGCACTGGCCCAATCGCGGCAGTTATCACTTCCGCCAGATGTGGCGCTATGCGCCGCGCTTCGACGATCCGGCCGCGATCCGCGACAACATGGCCGAGGTGCTGCGCGCCGCCGGCGATCTGGTGGCCGAGGGCAAGATCCGCGCGCTGGGCTTGTCGAACGAAAGCGTCTGGGGCGCGGCCGAATGGCTGCGTCTGGCCGGGGTGGAAAACCTGCCGCGCATGGTCAGCGTGCAGAACGAATATTCGCTGCTCTGCCGCCAGTTCGATACCGACTGGGCCGAGCTTTCAGTGCTGGAGGATATGCCGCTGCTGGCCTATTCGCCGCTGGCGACGGGCCTGCTTTCGGGCAAATATGCGGGCGATGTGGTGCCCGAAGGCACCCGACGCGAACGCACCCCCGATCTTGGCGGACGGGTCACTGCGCAGGTATTCCCGGCCGTCTCTGCCTATCTGGGTCTGGCGCGCGATCATGGGCTGGACCCCTGCCAGATGGCGATCGCCTTCACCCGTCAGCGGCCCTTTGCCTGCATTCCGATCATCGGTGCCACGACACTTGCGCAGCTTGAAAGCAATATCGGCGCCGCAGACCTGATGCTGTCGGACGAGGTGCTGGCCGACATCGACGCACTGCACCGTCTTTACCCCGCGCCTTACTGAACCGCTTGCGCCTCGGGCGCGCTTCGGGCCTATTGGGGCGGGATAGGTGGGGGAAGGTATGCGCCGGATTGCTGCGCTGTTGACGATTGGCCTGCTGGCGGCCTGCCAGTTGCCTGCGGGGCTGGGGGGGAGCAAGACCGCGCCACCGTCTGTGGCCGGTGTGACGGCCACACCGGGCACCATTACGGGCGGGGCGGTGACGACCTCGACACTTGCCCCGTCTGCGGGCGAGGCGAAGCCGCTGACTGCGCCTGAGACTGCCGAAAAACCCGTAGCAGAGCCAAACCCTGCCTCGCCGGTCAAGGCGGCTGACAAGCCTGCGGCGCCCAGGCAGGAACCCGAAATCAAGACGCCCGGTCAGATCAGTTGCGAAAAGGCGGGCGGCACCTGGTCTGCCGCAGGGCTGGCGCAGGCCAGGACCTGCGTGCGCCGCACCCGTGACGCCGGCAAACAATGCAGCCGGGAAAGCGATTGCGAAGGCTTCTGCCTTGCCCGGTCGCGCAGTTGTGCGCCGGTTACGCCGCTTTTCGGCTGTAATCCCATCCTTCAGGCAGATGGGCGAGAGGTCACCTTGTGTCTCGACTGATCCTTGTCGCGCTTTTGGTGCTGACCGCCTGTGTTCGCGCGCCCGAGCCTGCGCACTCTTTCCGCAACCCCGCGACGCCGATCTATTCCAGCGCGGTGCTGGATGCGGCAAGCCTTGCGGGGCGCTGGCAGCAGGTCGGCACCTTCGGGGACAATCCCGAAGGCTGCAAAGGCGGCGCAGTCAGCTTCGGTGTGCCTGTCGGTCAGGCGCTGCCGGTGGAAGCGGACCTGTGCCTTGACGGGCAGCGCGCGCGCTATCGCGGGCAGGCCCGGCTGGTCGCGCCCGGCCGCCTGCAACTCGAAGGTGCCGTAGGTGCGCTGGCCGAGCCTTGGTGGGTGCTCTGGGCCGATGCCGACAGCCGCACGCTGGTCATCGGCACGCCTTCGGGGCGCATGGGCTTCGTGCTGGAACGCGGTGGCGTGACCTCGCCAGACCGGCTGAAGGCCGCGCGCGAGATCCTCGACTGGAACGGTTATCGCCTGGCCGGGCTTCAGATGTTCTGAACCCGTGCCCGCAGATCGCGCATATGCGCGGCGAAATCGCGGGCGCCCAGCATCGCCTCGCGCACCAGCCAGTCGAAATGCGCGCTGATCGTCTCGACCCGTGCACGGTCGCGGAAGGCGATGTAGTGGCGACCCAGATAGACCACGGCCAGCAGCGGGCCGAACACCGTCACCGGGGCCGAAAACACCCGCCGCGCATCGAACAGATACAGCCGCAGAGAAGGGTAAAGCTGATCCGCCAGCGCCTCGAACCGCTCGATCTGGCCCAGCCGCACATCAACGGGCAGCCCAGAGTAATAGCCGGTGCCGGTGGCAAAGGCCTCCATCTCGTGCAGGGGCAGGGCGATTTCGTAGTCCGATTGCGCCGTGCGCAGCCATGCCAGCTGGTCTTCGAAGGCGCCGATCGCCTGTTCGGCGGTGCGGCCCAGTTGCGGGCGATATTCCCATTCCACCAGCGCGCGGGTCTTCAGCATGTCGGGCAGCGTCGCCGGGACATGCCGGATCTTGTAGCCCGCCGCCTCGCGGTGCCAGCCGAAGATCGCCTCGTCGAATAGGGCGCGCGGCGCCTCGCGCATGGTCAGTTGCGTGGCCAGCAGGTCGGCCAGCGGCTCGGGCCGCTCGGTCAGCCCCAGAAGCCAGTCGGCGCTGATCCCCAGCGCCTGCGCGCAATCGGCGGCAAGCTGGGCATTGGGCAGTCGCACCCCATCGGCCAGAAGTTGCGAAATGGTGGAACGGTCCGCCCCGGTCGCACGCGCCAGCGCGGCCTGCGTCATCTGACGCGCGGACATGGCCTCGGCCAGTCGGGTGCGGAACAGGGCTGCGCGGTCGCGTTTGTCGATCTTTTCCATCATTGGTGAATATAATCAATGATGATGACTTTGTCATGCGCATCTTCCGCATTCTCGCAGGTCGTGCCCGGTGCTAAGCCATTGAAAAAACCGGAGCCGCCATGCGCCACACCCCCCGCACCGTTGAATGGATGACCCTGTCGCTGCTGGCGGCGACCTATGTGCTTTGGGCGCTGGGCACGACCTGGGCCTATGATCTGTCGCCCGTGCTGGGTGTGGTGCTGACCGGACTTGCCGTCGCTCAGTTTTCTTCGCTGCAACATGAGATGCTGCATGGACATCCCTTCCGTTCACGGCTGGCCAACGAGGCGCTGGCCTTCCCGGCGCTGAACCTGACCGTGCCCTATGGCCGCTTCCGCGACACCCATCTGGCGCATCACCACGACCCGATCCTGACTGACCCCTATGATGACCCTGAATCGAACTATTTCGACCCGGCGGTCTGGGCGCGACTGTCCCGCCCGGCGCGCTGGCTGCTGGAGGTGAACAACACCCTCGCTGGGCGGGTGCTGCTGGGGCCGCTGATCGGCAATCTGCTGTGGCTGCGCGCCGAGGCCGGGCTCGCGTTGCGTGGCGACCGGGTGGTGATCCGCGACTGGCTGCTGCATCTGGCGGGGCTGGTGCCGGTGATCTGGTGGATCTGGGCTGCCCCGATGACGGGCTGGGCCTATCTGGTGGCGGCCTATATCGGCCACGCCCTGCTGAAGATCCGCACCTTTCTGGAACATCGGGCGCATGAGGCTGCCCGCGCGCGCACGGTGATCATCGAAGATCGCGGCCCGCTGGCGCTGCTGTTTCTGAACAACAACCTGCATGTGGTGCATCACATGCACCCGAATGTGCCGTGGTATGATCTGCCTGCGCTTTATCGCGCGCACCGCGATCACTATCAGCGCCGAAACGACGGCTATGTCTACCGCAGCTACGCCGAGGTATTCCGCCGTTACCTCCTGACAGCGAAAGACCCGGTGCCCCATCCGCTTTGGCCGTTCCGGCGTTAGGTGATCCGCCGGAAGGTGGGCCGGGTGCCTGAATTGTCGAAGAACGGCACACCAGGTTGCTGCCCGCCGCGCATCAGAAGGGCGACTTCGGACAGGACGACCTCGGTGATAAAAGGCAGGTCCAGCCGCCGCACCTCGGTCAGCGAGATCCAGTGCAGATGCGAAAGCTCGTCACAGGCGGCCGAGAAATCCTCGACGTCGCCCTGAACGGCGTCTGCATCGGCAAGGAAGAAGCGCGCGTCAAAGCGGCGGGGGCGGCCGGGCGGGGTTACGGCCCGAAAGATGAAGCGAAGCCCCGAGGCATCGGGGCAAAGCCCGCGTGCCGCGAATGCCTCCCAGTCCGGGGGGGCGTCAGTCCAGATGCCGGGGCGGCCAAGGGCAAGCCCGGTTTCTTCAAACAACTCGCGGATAGCGGCTGCGGCCAGCGTTTCGGGCGTGATGCCGGTGCCATCAAGCCTTGCCCGGCAGGGCTCGGCCAGCGCGGCTGCCAGCGGCACGGCGGCATCGGTGCGGTCCACCGCGCCGCCCGGAAAGACGTATTTCGACGGCATGAAGGCGGCGCCTGCCCCACGCTGGCCCATCAGCACCTCGGGGCCATTGGTGCCCGCGCGCGTCAGAACAATGGTCGCAGCCGGACGAACCGGAACATCGGCGGCCCGGTCAGTCACTTGCGCCGAATCCATGCATGCGCCGCGACCATTGCAGCGCAACGAAGGCGCCCTTGACGCGAGGTAACAGCCAGAGCGTCATCGCAACCGCAAGGACCGAGAAGATCGACACAAGGATCAGCGGATCGGGCCGCCATTGCACAAAGGCCCATAGCAGCGCCGGCCCCATGATATGCCCGACGATCAGAATGGTGATATAGGCTGGCCCGTCATCGGCGCGCTGGTGATGCAGCGCCTCGTGGCAGACGGGGCAGCTTTCACGCACCGTCAGATAGCCGCGCAGCACCGGCCCCGCCCCGCAATTTGGGCAGCGCCGACGCCAGCCGCGCACGAGTGCGGGCCACAGCGGGCGGTCGTCTTCGGTCTGCGCCAAAGTGGTCATCGGTCAACCTCGGGTCATGATCTGGGTCTGGGATCGGCGCAGCATAGGCGGGTGCAGGGGGCGGGGGCAAGGCCCGCTCCAAACATGCGCCGGAAAGTCGCATTTAACGCGGCTCACGCCTCTGTGACGGAAAGTGAGCGGTTGAGGCGACGGAAACCCCGCGCCTAGTCGTTTGACTGGCATGACGGTGGCGCCATGCAGAGGCGGCCCACCCGACAGACAGGAGATTGAAGATGCAGAAACGCACCCTTGTTTATACCGCTACCCTTGCCGCGATCCTCGCCGGGGGGCTTGGCTCTGCCGCGATGGCCGACCGTATGCGCGATCATGGTGGCATGGGGCCGATGGGCATGATGATGCAGGATGGGCCGATGTTCGACTTCGACAAGGTCGATACCGACAAGGACGGCAAGATCACCCCCGAGGAATTCGCCGCCGCCCGCGCCGCCCGCATTGCGGAGCTGGATGCCGACAAGGATGGCAAGATCAGCACTGACGAGCTGGTGGCCATGCGGATGCGCGGAGCGGAAGACCGCATCCGCGCGCAGGTCGGCCAGATGATGCAGCGTATGGATGCGGACGGCGACGGCGTGCTGACGGCGGCCGAGGTGCTGGCGATGCCGGGGCCGGGGCCGCAGATGCTCGCCCGCGTCGATACCGATGGTGATGGCGCAGTGAGCAAGGCCGAGGCCGAGGCGGCGCGTGACCGCATGATGGCCCGGATGGGCGATCACGGGCAGGGCCGCAGCCATCGTGACCACGGCAAGGGCGGTCACGGCAAGGATGGGCATGGCAAGGGGGGCCATGGACAGAAGGGCCAGGGCGGCATGGGGCAAGGTGGCAAGCCGATGATGCCGCCGCCCGAGGAAGGCGCTGGCAATTAACGAGTGAGCATTGGGGACGCGGCAATTGCCGCGTCTCCGTTTCGCGGATAACACCCGTTCAGGATGCCGATGCCTCTTGATGCCACCTCAGACCTGCCCGATGCGGATCTGCTTGCCCGGTATGCGGCAGGCGACCGGGCGGCTGCGCGGGCGCTGACCCTGCGGTTCACCCCGCGCGTCCTTGGCTATGCCACCCGCCTTCTGGGAGATCGGGCCGAAGCCGAGGATGTGACGCAGGAGGCGATGCTGCGGCTCTGGCGCATCGCCCCTGACTGGCGGCCGGACGAGGCGAAGGTGGGCACATGGCTCTATCGGGTGGTCACCAATCTGGTGACAGATCGCTTGCGGGCGCGGGCGCGCAGGCCGGTGGATCTGCCGGATACCGTGCCGGAAGTAGCGGATGATGCCCCCGGCGCGGCTGCGGCAATGATGCAGCGCGACCGGATGGCCGCGCTGGATCTGGCCTTGGCATCCCTGCCCGAGCGGCAGCGTCAGGCGGTGGTGCTGCGCCATCTGGAAGGGCTTGCGAACCCCGAGATTGCCGCAATCATGGGCATCGGGGTCGAGGCGGTGGAAAGTCTGACCGCGCGGGGCAAACGCACCCTCGCGGCAGCATTGTCAGGCCAGCGGACCGCGCTGGGCTATGAGGATGAGGAGACCGGGACATGAGTGTCAGGCTTCGGGAAGATGCGGATATGATGGCCGAAGGGCTGGACAGCCTGTTTGACGCGGCGCGAGCCGCGACGCCGCCCGATGCCTCTGGCCTGATGGCGCGGGTTCTGGCGGATGCCTATGTGGAACAGGATGCGCGCGCTGCGCAGGTCATGCCTTCTGCACCGGCGCGCAAGGGCTGGCGCACGGCGCTGGTGGCGCTGCTGTCACCCGGCAATGGCCGGGCGGCGGCCGGGCTGTTGGCCGCGACACTGGCGGGGGTCTGGATCGGCTTCGTGCAGCCCGCGCCGGTCGCGGGTGTGTCGCAGGCGCTTGAACCCGTGTCGGTGGATGTGGTCGAACTGATCCCCGACCTTGATACCTGGCTGGCGGAGGGCTGAGCCGATGACGACGACCCCTGACGCGGCACCGTCCGAAACCCGCCGCACACGGCGCTGGAAACTTGCCTTCTTCGCGTCCCTGGCGGTCAACCTGATGGTTGCGGGCATCGTGGGCGGGGCTCTGCTGAAAGACCCGCATGATCGGCGCGCAGAGGTGCGCGACCTTGGATTTGGCCCGTTCACCGATGCGCTGAGCGATGCGGACCGCAATGCGTTGCGCAAATCATTCCGCGAACGCAGGCCGGATTTTCGTGCCGCCCGTGTGCAGATGCGGGCTGACATGTCCGAAATGCTGTCGGCATTGCGGGCCGAGCCTTTTGATCCCGTCCGCCTGTCGCAGGCCTTTGATACCCAGCAGGCGCGTCTGGCAGATCATCTGAAGCTTGGTCAGGATCTGATGCGCGACCGGCTTGCCGCCATGACCGATGCAGAACGCCATGCCTTTGCCGACCGGCTGGAACAACGGATCACGCGGTTGCGCCCGCCGCGCGACGAGCGCAAGGGCGGGCAAGACGACAACCACTGATCCCGCCAGCCCCGGCTGGATCACGCGGCATTGCAGCTTTGGATCACCTGATTGCGGCCGCGCGATTTGGCACAAAGCAGTGCCCGATCCGCAAGGCCCACCAGATCGGCGGCGGGAATGGTGTCTGACGCCGCGAGTTGCACCGCCAGTCCGATGGAAATGGTGACCTGCAACGCCTGCCCCCCTGACAGAATGATCGGCGGTTTCTCGATCGCGTGGCGCAACCGCTCGGCGGTCTGGCAGGCTTCTGCGGTTCCGGTCTCGGGCAGGGCTACCAGAAATTCTTCGCCGCCGATACGGGCCACAAGATCGGATGGGCGCAGGTTGGCGGACAACCGCTTCGCCACCTCGACGAGAACGGTATCGCCCGCGGCATGGCCCCATTGGTCATTTACGGTCTTGAAGCGGTCGAGGTCGATGACCATGACCGCAAATGCGGTGCCGCCGCTATGGGCGCGCTCGGCAATGGCGGCAAGGCGGGGCTGGGCATAGCGGCGATTGTAAAGCCCGGTCAGAGGATCGGTGACCGCGAGGCGCAGGCCATCCTGCACCGAATCGCGCAGCCGGTCGCCGTTGCGCTTGCGCCGCAGCAGGGATTGCAGCCTGAAGGCGAGTTCTTCGCCCGGAAGGTCGAAGGGCAGGGCGGCATTTGCGCCCATGTCGTAGGCGATGGCCATTTCGGCAGGGCGCATCCTTTCACCGATCAGAACCATGGCGCTATGCCGCGCGCTGCGGCGTGTCCGCAGGTCGGACATTAGGCGCAAACCGCCCCCCGCGCCGCCGATGTCGGTGTCCAGCACAAACGCATCGGCGGCCAACCCCTCTGCCGTGGCATTCAGCACCTCGTCTCGGCCCATGCACCGCACCTCGGCCCCCGACCGGCCTGCAAGTTGCCTGCGCAGGCGCAGGGCCTGTTCGGGGCGTTCGGTGACAATGATGACAAGTCCCTGCCGGTCAAAACCTGCGGGGGCCTCGGCCAGACCCAGCACCTGCAGGGCCTGTTCACGGTGGCCCAGTTCCTCTGCCGTTTCGCGCAGGCGCAGAAGATTGCGCAACCGTGCCATCAGAACCTGATCGTCCAGCGGCTTGGTCAGGCAATCTTCTGCCCCCGCCCGCAGCGCAGCCATGCGCAGCCCGGAATCGGCTGCCGCCGCCAGCATCAGCACCGGAATATCCACCGTGGCCGGATCCCTGCGCAAACCTTCCAGCACCGCAAGGCCGGTCATGTCGCCCAGATCGGCATCCAGAAGGATTGCATCGGGTTTCGCCTCGCGGGCTAGGGCGAGGCAGCTTTGCCCATCACCGGCCAGCAGAGGCTGGTAGCAGGCCGCCGCCAGCTTCACCTTGAAGACGATGCGATTGGTGGCCACGTCATCCGCGATGAGAATTTTGCCGACCATTGCCTTCTCCGCCGCCGTCATCGTTCCCTGATCGACAGTGTTCCGCGAGATGGTTAAGAAATCATTGCCAGATGTTCACTCTTTTGGGGCAAAGCACGAAATGTCGCATCTTGAAATGGAGTTTTTCCGGTGATCGCGCGCGAGGCCGCCGAAACTCTGGCCATCCGCGCGCTGGGCTGGCTGGTGTCGCAGGAAGAGTTGTTGCCGGGTTTTCTGGCCGCGACAGGCAGCGCCCCGGCAGATCTGCCCGCGAGGGTTGCCGACCCCGAATTTCTGGCGGCGGTCATGGATTTTCTGCTGGCCGAAGATGCGATGGTCGTGGCTTTCTGCGAGTCGGCTGGGCTGCCATATGAGGCCCCCATGCAGGCGCGGGCGGCCTTGCCGGGCGGCGATCTGCCCCACTGGACTTGATGGCGCTGGTTGCGCAGGGAGAAGGCGATTACATGATCGACGCGCTCATCTTTGACAAGGACGGCACGCTGTTCGATTTCCGGCAAAGCTGGGGGGCTTGGGCGGCGCGGCTTCTGGCCGAACTGGAGCCCGATGCCGACCGCCGCGCGGTCTTGGCGCAGGCCATCGGTTTTGATGCGGCCCGGATGGATTTCGCGCCAGACAGCCCGGTCATTGCGGCCACTGCGCCCGAAATCGCCGAAGCGATGCTGCCGCATCTGGCGCCCGAGGCCGCAGGCAGCCTTGTGGACCGGATGAACCTTCTGGCAGCGGAGGCCCCGACGGTCGAGGCGGTGCCGCTGGTGCCGCTGTTCACTTCGCTGAAGGCGCGCGGGTTGAAGATCGGGCTGGCGACCAATGACACCGAAACCCCGGCACGGACACATCTGCGCAATCACGGTGTGCTGGACCTGTTCGATTTCGTGGCCGGATATGATTCCGGCTATGGTGGCAAACCTGCTCCGGGGCAGCTGCTGGCCTTTGCGCAACATCTGGGGCTGCATCCGGCGCGCATCGCCATGGTGGGCGACAGTCGGCATGACATGGAGGCCGGGCGGGCGGCGGGCATGACTTGCATCGCCGTTCTGACGGGCATCGCCCTGCATGACGAACTTGCACCGCATGCCGATCTGGTGCTGGATCATATCGGTGCGCTTCCGGGCTGGCTGGACAGCCTTCCGGTGGAGACGCCGGGGCGGTAGCCAAAAAACGACACAAACCTGTCGCGTGCGTTGTCCGCCTGGGGCTTCGCTTTCGGCCATTCTGGCACGAAGCGGAATCTCAGCATGGAGAACGGGCATGAGCGACGATCAGGGCCGCAAACGCAGCCGCGCCGGTGGCCGGGCGGGCAATCAGGCGCGTGCCGGTACCGCCGTGATCGACCAGATGCCCTGGCGTATCCCGGTGCTGCCTGACGCCCCGGTAGAGCCGCTGGACGCCGAAGGTGTGCAGCGTGTGCATAGCACCGCCATGCGCATCCTGAAGGAAATCGGCATCGAGATGCTGAACCCCGAAGCCTGCGAGATCCTGAAACAGGCGGGGTGCAAGGTTTCGGGCACCAATGTGAAGATGGACGAGGATTTCGTGATGGAGATGGTGCGCAAGGCGCCGTCGCAATTCACCATCACGCCGCGGAACCCGGAACGCGAGATCATCCTTGGCGGGCGACACATGGTGTTCGTCAATGTCTCGTCCCCGCCGAATGCCTGGGATCTGGAACGCGGCAAGCGATCCGGCGATTTCGAGACGTTCAAGGAATTCATGAAGCTGACGCAGTACTTCAACTGCATCCATATCGCCGGCGGCTACCCGGTGGAGCCGATCGACATTCACCCTTCGGTGCGGCATCTGGACTGCCTGTTCGAAAAGCTGACGCTCACCGACAAGGTGTGCCACGCCTACAGCCTTGGCGCCGAGCGGGTCGAGGATGTGATGGAGATGGTGCGCCTTGCCGGCGGGCTCAGCCATGATGAGTTCGAGGCCAAGCCGCGGATGTATACCAACATCAATTCGGTCTCGCCCCTGAAACACGATTATCCGATGCTGGATGGTGCGATGCGGCTGGCGCGGCGGCGGCAACCGGTGGTGGTGACGCCCTTCACGCTGGCGGGCGCCATGGCGCCGGTCACCATGTCAGGCGCGGTGGCGCTGTCGCTGGCCGAGGCGCTGTCTGCCATTGCGCTGCTGCAATACATCAGCCCCGGCTGCCCGGTGGCTATCGGCACCTTCACGTCGAACGTCGATATGAAATCCGGCGCCCCGGCCTTTGGCACGCCGGAATACATGCGGGCGACACAGATGACCGGGCAGCTTGTGCGCTTCTACGGCGTGCCGCAGCGGTCTTCCGGCGTCTGTGCGGCCAATGTGCCGGATGGCCAGAGCATGTGGGAAACCTGCAATTCGCTTTGGGCTGCCGTGCAGGCCGGGTCCAACATGGTCTATCATGCGGCCGGTTGGCTGGAGGGCGGGCTGATCGCCAGCCCCGAGAAATTCGTGATGGATTGCGAGGTGCTGCAAATGATTCAGCGCTACTGCGAGCCGCAGACCTTTGCCACCGGCGACGACGATCTGGCCTTTGACGCGATCCGCGAAGTGGGCGCTGGCGGGCATTACTTTGGCTGCCAGCATACTCAGGACCGTTATCAGACCGCCTTCTATTCTCCCTTCCTTGCCGACTGGCGCAATTACGAGGCGTGGCATCAGGATGGTGCGGTCTGGACGGCGGAACGTGCGCACCGGATGTATAAACAGATCCTCGCCGATTTCACCCCGCCCCCCATTGAGGGCGACCGTCTGGAGGCGCTGACCCGCTTCGTGGCGCAGCGCAAGCAGGAAGGCGGGGCGCCCACTGATTTCTGACCGCCTTTCCCTTGCCCCCGGGGCGGGATAACCTGCGCCGGAACGGCAGGAGGCAGGCATGGACCGGCAGATTTCGCAACGCATCGCCATGGCGGCGACCGGGGGGGTGGCAGGGCTGGCCTTCTTTGTGCTGGGCCAGATCCATGATTATCAGCTGCTGCCCGAACGCGCGGCACTGGCGCTGACCGGCTTTACGCTCGTATTCTTCGTTGCCGTTCTGGGCATGGCCGGACCGCTGTCCTTGCGCCGCGCGCTGCTGACCGCGTTGCCGCTGGCGCTGAGTGTCGGTCTTGGCCTTGCATGGGTCAGCCTGCGCTTCGTCTCGCTGGACCAGATGTTTGGCACGCCCACCGTGATCCTTTCCGCGCTTGCGCTGACCTTCCTGCCGCAACCCTTTCTGGTGGCAGCGCAGCAAAGCCACTGGCGCGACTATCGCCTGCTGTTTACCGAAGCCTGGACCATCGTGATCCGCTACGCGGCGGCCTGGCTGTTCGTCGGCATCGTCTGGGCTGTGCTGTTCCTGTCGGATGCACTGCTGAAGACCGTGGGTATCGGCCTGCTGGGCGATCTGATCAGCGCACCGCTGTTCAGCCCGATCATCACGGGTATCGCGCTGGGCCTTGGCATCGCCGTTATCGACGAGATGTCGGACGTGATGTCACCTTACCTGATCCTGCGGTTGTTGCGGTTGCTGCTGCCGGTATTGCTGCTGGTGGTTCTGCTGTTCCTTGTGGTGCTGCCGGTGCAGGGGCTGGACGGGCTGTTCGGCTCGCTTTCGGCGGCGGCGACGCTGCTGACCATTGCGGCTACCGGGGCAACGCTGGTGACCTCGGCCGTCGATCAGTCGGACGACGAGGCCGCGCGCGCCGCGCCGGTGCGGCTGGCCGCGCGGGCGATGGCTGTGCTGATCCTCGCGCCTGCCGTGCTGGGGGCATGGGCGATCTGGCTGCGTGTCGGGCAATATGGCTGGACCCCCGAACGGGTGCTGGCTGCTGTGATCGCGGGCTTCGGGTTGGGCTACGGTCTGCTTTATGCTCTGGCCGCCCTGCGTCCGGGCAACTGGATGGCCCGGTTGCGGCAGGCCAATATCGTGATGGCACTTGTGCTGATCGCGGTGGCGGCGGCGCTTCTGACCCCGATCCTCAACCCCGAGCGTATCGCCGTCCAAAGCCAGCTTGCCCGGCTGGACACAGGCCGCGTTGCCGTGGCCCGTTTCGATCTGGAGGCGATGCAAGGCTGGGGACGGTCCGGCCGCGACGCGGTTGAGGCATTGCGCCAGCGCGCGACCGAGCCGGGGCAGGAGGCGCTGGCCGAGCTGTTTGTGCGCAAGCCACTGGCAGCCCCGGCATCGCCCGAGGATGCGGCGGCGCTGCGCAAGGAGATTGCGACCCTCATGCCGGTCCGGCCTGCGACGGCCGCGGCGCTGCGTGATCGCGTTCTGGCGGATCTGGCGGCGCCCGAACTGGCGGACTGGCGGCAGACCTGTCTGCATGAATTGCCGGGCGGCGGTGCGCCGGGATGCCTGATGATTGTGGGCGATTTCTGGCCACATGCACCGGGGGACGAGGCGCTTGTCTTGCTGTTGCGCGATGGCGGCGCGCTGGATGTGACTGGTTTTGGCTGGCGCGATGGCTTGTCCGAGCGGCGGTATGTCAGCCCGCTGGAAGGTCGCCTGCCGGAAGGGGCCGAGGCCGTGGCATTGCTGCGCCGCTTTGCCGAAACCCAGCCCGAGATCGTGCCGGTGCCGCTGAACGCCCTGCGTCTTGGGGATGCCGTGCTGCCGCTGCTGCCCTAAGGGCTTTGTTAAGGCCCGTGCCCTAGCCTTGCGGGAATCCGAGGGGGTTTCCGATGCACGGTCTGATCAACAGGGCGATCCAGTGCTTTCTGCGCGATACCTATGGCGCGCCGGTCTGGGCGACCGTCGCGCAGGAGGCGGAGCCGGGGCTTGAAGGGTTTGAGCCGATGCTCGTTTATGACCCCGATCTGACCGACCGGGTGATCGACGCCGCTGCACGGCTTCTGGCCCGGCCGCGCGATAGCGTGCTGGAGGATCTGGGCATTTATCTGGTGTCGCATCCCAATGTGCAGGCGCTGCGGCGGCTCTTGCGCTTCGGCGGGGTCACTTTCGTCGATTTTCTGCAATCATTGGAAGAATTGCCCGGTCGCGCCCGGCTGGCGGTACCCGACATTGATCTGCCCGTGCTGGAACTGCAGGATCATTCCGCCACCGAATTCACCCTGACCTGCCGCTCGCCGATCCGGGGGGCGGGGCATGTGGTGGTCGGCCTGTTGCGGGCGATGGCGGATGACTACGGCGCGCTGTGCCTTGTCGATCATGGCGGGTGTGCGGGCGACTGCGAAAGGATCGAGATAACGCTTGCGAAAACCGGGTTCAGCGCCGGTCGGCAGTTCGATCTGGCGCGCGTCATGCCGGGAGGGGCGTAATGCGTCCCGCTAGTTTCGACGCATCGGCCCTTGGTCTTCTGTTGCCGCTGCATCTGTATGTCGCGGCAGACGGACGCTTGCGCGGTTTTGGCCCGACGGCAGCCAAACTTCTGAGCCAGACCTGCGGGGGCGCCAGTTTCTTTGACGTGTTCGAGATCAGGCGCCCGTCCGGTATCCTTGACATCGCAGGGTTGCAGCGCGTCACCGGGCAGCGACTTGTCCTTTCTGCGCGGGCGGTCCCGATGACGCCGTTTCGTGCCATAGCCGTGCCGCTGGCCGTGGGGCAGGGACTGCTGGTCAACCTGTCCTTCGGGATCGACATCATGGATGCCGTGCGCCGCCATGCCCTGACCAGCGCCGATTTCGCGCCAACCGAACTGGCCATGGAACTGCTTTATGTGGTCGAGGCCAAATCTGCCGTCACGGATGAATTGCGGGGTTTGACCCTGCGCCTGCAGGGGGCGAAGACCGTGGCGGAGGAGCAGGCGGCAACCGATGCGCTGACCGGCCTGCGTAATCGCCGCGCGTTCGAGCTTGCCTTGCAGCGCACGATTGATGCGGGTCAAACGTTTGGATTGATGCACCTTGATCTGGATTTCTTCAAACAGGTAAACGACAGCCTTGGCCATGCGGCGGGCGATCATGTGCTGCGCATGGTCGCGCGCGTCCTGACAACGGAAACCCGGAGCGGTGACACGTTGGCGCGGATCGGCGGAGACGAATTCATGCTCCTCCTGCCCGGAGCTACCGATCCGACGCGACTGGTGGATATCGCTCACCGGATCATTTCCCGCATTTCTGACCCGATCGCATACGAGGGGCAGATCTGCCGGGTGGCTGCCTCGGTCGGCATAACAATGTCGGGCTTTTATCACCCGCCGGAGGCTGCGACAGTCATGCAGGATTCCGATCTTGCGCTTTATGCCGCGAAACACGCGGGCCGGGGGTGCGCACGGATGCACCGGCCCGACAGCGCAACACTGGATGTCGGGCCATGACGCGCCTCAGATCGGGGTGGACGGCGCCCCCCCTTCGAAATGGTTCGGACGGCTGTAGTCGCAGGGGGCTTCCTGCATCTGAAGGTGCAGTTGCGTTCCGGTATAGGGATGCGCGCGCGCCACCGCTTCGTCAAAATCAATACCAAGGCCCGGCGCCTCGGGCGGCAGGATATAGCCGTCTTCCCAGCGGATCGAATTCCGGATCAGTTTCTGGTGGAAGGCCCCACCCGTTTCAATGGTTTCGGCAATCAGCAGATTGGGGATCGAAGCCGCCAGATGCACATTCGCCGCCCATTCCACCGGCCCTGCATAAAGATGAGGCGCCATCTGGGCATTGAACACCTCGGCCATGGCGGCGATCTTCTTCGCTTCCCAGATGCCACCGACCCGTCCCAGCGCGGGTTGCAGGATTTTGACACCGCCTGCCCGCAGCAGGGTGCCGAATTCGGCCTTGGTGGTCATCCGCTCGCCCGTCGCCAGCGGCACACGCACCGATTTCGCCACTTCGGCGAATTCCAGCAGATTGTCGGGCGGGATCGGCTCTTCATACCACAGCGGGTTGTATGGTTCGAGCTCGCGCCCCAGACGGATCGCGCCGGGGGTGCTGAACTGGCCATGGGTGCCGAACAGCAGGTCTACCCGGTCGCCCACCGCCGCGCGGATGGCGCGACAGAAGACGACGGAACGGGTGATGTCGGACATGGCGGGTTCGTGCCCGCCGCGAATGGTATAGGGACCAGCCGGGTCGAACTTCACCGCTGTAAAGCCAAGATCCATGAAACGCACGGCCGCTTCGGCCGCCATCTCGGGCGAGACCCAGAATTCGGCGCTTTCCCGGCCGGGTTCGGGGTAAAGATAGGTATAGGAACGGATGCGTTCATTGATCCGCCCCCCCAGAAGTGCCCAGACGGGGCGGTTGCGCGCCTTGCCAAGGATGTCCCAGCAAGCGATCTCCAGCCCTGAAAAGGCGCCCATTACCGTGGGATCGGGCCGTTGGGTGAAGCCCGAGGAATAGGCGCGGCGGAACATCAGCTCGATGTTTTCCGGGTTTTCGCCCTGCATGTGGCGTTCGAACACATCTTCGATCACCGCCTGCATGGCCTTCGGGCCGACGGTCGAGGCATAGCATTCGCCATACCCCGTGATGCCGTCATCGGTCGTCAGCTTCGGGAAAATCCAGTATCGCCCGCCCCAGCCCGGTGCGGGCGGAGCGACGATGAAGAGTTCCAGATCCTTCAGCTTCATGTGCTGTCTCCCCTGTCGCTGAGGCGGGGCCAGTCGATTTCCGTCGCCCGCTCCCGCTGTGTTCAGGAGAAAGGCTAAGCCCGCAATGGACTTGAGGCCAGTGATTGCGCGACAAGGGTGGCCTGTGTGCGACAATTTCCGTCGCAAATGCGGCGCCTGCGTCGCGGTGGAGATTTGTGCCTGCAAACCGATCTGGATGTCGTGAAAGGACAAGGTTGTCACAAGCGAAAGATCGCACGGATCAGGAATGCTTATGTTATTTCAATATATCAGCCGTCTTCTTTCGCACGGACCATAATTGCCGGATTGTTCGATTTACACATGACCTATGCGGCGCAAGAAGCCGGAAAGCGCCTCGGCAAATGCTTCGGGAGCATCGACTGGCGGCAGATGGCCTGAACCGCGCAGCAGGCGAAACTCGGCTCCGGCGATCAGTTCGGCGGTTTCGCGCACCAGATCAGGCGGGGTCGATCCGTCCTCGCTGCCGGAAAGGACCAGCGTTGGCAGGGTCAGGCTGGCGGTCGGGGTATAGAAATCTGTCCCGCCAATCGCGGCGCAGGCGCCGACATAGCCATCAGGCTGACAGGCCATCACCCGTTCGCGCCATGGCAGATGACGATCCTCTGCGCGGAAACGGCGGCTGAACCAGCGCTCCATCGTGGCATCGGCCACGGCTTCCATCCCGGTATCGGCTACGGATTGCGCACGGGCCTGCCACTGGCTTTCGATACCGATGCGCGCGGCGGTATTCGACAGGACCATGCCGCGCACCAGATCCAGCCGCTTGACGGCCAGCCCCTGCGCCACAAGCCCGCCCATCGACAAGCCGACGAAAACGCAATCCTTCACCCCCAGATGATCCAGCAGGCGTTCCGCATCGCGCACCAGCGCGCCCATTGTGTAGGGTGGTGCGGGCACGTCCGACCCGCCATGGCCGCGATGGTCATAGCGGATCAGCCGGAGGCCAGGGGGCAACAGCGGCAGCACCGCGTCCCACATCGTCAGGTCAAGGCCAAGCGCGTGGGAAAAGACAACAGGCGCACCAGAACCTTCATCGCGGTAGTTCAGGCGCAGGTCGGGCAGAAAGGCCAGCGGCATGGCTCAGCCCCCGAAGCGCGACAGCGCCGAAGCGAAAAGGCCAGCGTCGATATTCCCGCCCGAGGCGATGACGATCACATCGTCGCCCTCGATCTGGTCGGGGCGGAACAGCGCGGCGGCAAGCGCCACGGCACCGCCGGGTTCCAGCACGATCTTCAGACGCGTGAAGGCCAGTGCGACGGCCTGCAACGCCTCGTCATCCGTCACGGCAAAGCCGGGGCCGCAGAGGCGGCGGTTGATCGGGAAGGTCAGCGCGCCGGGGGCGGGGGTGACGATGGCATCGCAAAGCGAGCCTGCCAGCCGGGCGTTGCGGCAGACCTCGCCACTGGCAAGGCTGCGGGCGGTGTCGTCAAAGCCTTCAGGTTCTGCCGGGCGAGGGCGCAGGCCGGGCGCGCGGCTTTCCAGCGCAAGCCCGACGCCGGCTGTCAGCCCGCCACCGCCGCAGGGAATGATGACATCCGCCTGCCGGATGCGGTGTTCGGTCGCCTGTTCCGCGATCTCAAGCCCACAGGTGCCTTGCCCGGCGATGACCTCGACCTCGTCATAGGGTTTGATCAGCGTCAGGCTGCGCTCGGCGGCGATACGGGCGCCGATGGCATCACGATTTTCACGCTCGCGGTCATAAAGCACAACCTCGGCACCAAGATCGCGGGTATTGGCGATCTTCAGCCGGGGCGCGTCGCCGGGCATCACAATGACACAAGGCGCGCCGTGGCGTTGCGCAGCCAGTGCCACGCCCTGCGCATGATTGCCCGAGGAATAGGCGATGACGCCCTTTTCGCGCTGGTTCGGTGTCAGGGCCGATACCGCCGACCAGCCGCCGCGAAACTTGAAAGAACCGGTATGTTGCAGGCATTCGGCCTTCACCCAGACCCGGCGCCCGGCAATGTCGTTCAGGAAGGCAGACCCCAGCAGCGGCGTGCGCAGCGCGTGGCCCGCCAGACGGGCGGCCGCGGCTTCGATATGGGCGATGTCGGTCATGCCATGCTCCTGATCCAGCGATGCAGAGCATCGACGGATTCGGTTTCGTCAAGGAAGGGGATATGGGCGCGGTCCGGCACATCGGCAAAGATCATGTCGGGGCGGCGTCGGCGCATCTCGGTCGCGGTCGCTTCGGACAGCAGATCGGAATTGGCCCCCCGGATCAACGCGACCGGCAGGTCCGCCAGCGCGTCGAACAGCGGCCAGGCTTCCGGCAGATCGCCCTTGAAGGCGGCAAGGAAAGCATCGCGCAGCGCCGGATCATAGGTGATGCCAAGCCCGCGTTCAGTGGGCTTGTAATGCAGCCGCGCTTCCTCCAGCCAGCGGGTTGCGGGCACATTGGCAAAGCCCGGCATGTTGCGGGGCAGGGCCTCGGCCAGTGCTTCGTGGCTTTTGGCGCGGGGGTTGTGGCCGATGTAGTCGAAAATCCGCTCCAGCCCCGGACGTTCGATCACCGGGCCGATGTCGTTCAGCGCGGCGCCCAGCAACCGGTCCTTCGCGGTGGCAGCGAGGAACATGGCGATCAGCCCGCCGCGCGAGGTGCCCAGAACGGCGGCTTTGTCGATTTTCAGATGATCCAGCAGGCGCAGCGCATCCTGCGCCTCTTGGGGCACGGTGTAGGTATCGGCGCCGGTCCATTCGCTGGCGCCGCGCCCCCGGTAATCCATGCGGATCAGCCGGACGGGTGGCATATGCGGGATCATGTAATCGAAATCGCCCATTGTGCGGGTCAGGCCGGGCAGGCACAGCACAGGCAGCCCCGCGCCTTCGTCCTTGTAGGCAAGGCGGGCGCCATCGGCAGCAGCGAAGAATTCGGTCATGGCAGAAGGTCCGTCAGTGAAGAAAGGTCTCGGGCAATATGGTCTGGCCGTCCCGGCAGGCGGTCAACCGGCGCGCCCATGCGGTTGACCCAGAGCGTGCGGAAGCCGAAAGCACTGGCCCCCGCCACGTCCCAGCCGTTCGAGGACACGAACAGAACATCAGCCGGGGCCACATCGAAACGCGCGGTCACCAGCGCATAGACCGCCGGGTCGGGCTTGTAGATGCCCAGATCCTCGACCGACAGCACGGCGTCGAGCATGGAGGCAACGCCCGCCGCACGGGTGGCAGAGGCCAGCATGGCGGGCGTTCCGTTCGACAGGATCGCCCGTGGCAGGCCGCGCGCCTGCACGGCGGCCAGCATCGCGGGCACCTCCGGGTAGGCGGGCAGTTCGTCGTAAAGCGCCAGCAAGCGGGTGCGCAGGGCCACGTCCTCCAGTCCCGCCGCTTCCATCGCCCAATCCAGTGCCTCGGCGGTGACGGTGGCGAAATCGGCATGGTCGCGCATCAGGCTGCGCAGCCATGTATATTCAAGCTGTTTGCGGCGCCAGTCATCGGCCAGTCGGGGCCAGAGGCCTGCCAGTCGGCTGTCGCTGGCGGCTGCCACCCGCGCGGCACCCGCGACGTCAAACAGCGTGCCATAGGCATCGAAAACCACCACTGAAACCTGCATTGCGCACCTCCGGGGCGCAAACTGGCACAGGGACGGCCCGGGCGAAAGGGGGGCAGCGGCGGATCGTCGCGCTTGCCCCGCGCCGGTCCAGCCCCTAAACCCGTCGGCGCGAGACAGGAGAAGCGCGATGGCCCGTGGCACCCAACCCCTTCCCGACCGCGCCACATCGAAACGTGTGGGCGCGCTTTCCGGGCTGAAACCTTTTCTTGCGCCGTATCGCCTGATGGTGATCGGCGCGCTGGCGGCGCTGACGCTGACCGCCACGGTCAGCCTGATCCTGCCACTGGCGGTGCGCCGGGTGGTCGATAATTTCAACTCCGCCGCCGGGTTGCTGGACCAGTATTTCGGGGCGGCTCTGCTGATCGCCGCCACGCTCGCGCTGGGCACCGGGGCGCGCTACTATCTTGTCACCCGGTTGGGTGAGCGGGTGGTGGCGGACATCCGCCGCGCGCTGTTCAACCGCGTCTCGGGCCTGTCGCCCGCCTTCTTTGAACGCATCCTGACCGGCGAGGTGCTGTCGCGGCTGACCACCGATACGACGCTGATCCTGTCTGTGATCGGGTCTTCCGTTTCGGTCGCGCTGCGCAATGTGCTGCTGCTGCTGGGGGGCCTTGGCTTCCTGTTCTGGACCTCGCCGAAGCTGACCGGCCTTGTTCTGCTGGTGGTGCCGGTGGTGGTGGTGCCGATCGTGGTGATGGGGCGCAAGCTGCGCAAGCTCAGCCGCGACAATCAGGACTGGATCGCCGCTTCGTCGGGATCGGCCTCCGAGGCCTTGCAGGCAGTTCAGACTGTGCAGGCCTATACGCATGAGGGTCGCACCCGCGCCGCATTCGCCGATGTGACCGAGAAATCCTATGCCTCGGCACAGGCGCGGATCGGCACGCGGGCGGTGATGACGGTCATCGTGATCTTCCTCGTCTTTGCCGGGATCGTCGGTGTGCTGTGGATCGGTGCGCGCGACGTGCGCGAAGGTGCGATGACGGCGGGCGAGCTGGTGCAGTTTGTCATCTATGCGGTGATGGTGGCGGGGGCCGTGGGCGCGCTTTCGGAAATCTGGGGCGAGTTGCAGCGCGCGGCCGGTGCGACCGAGCGTCTGGTCGAACTGTTGCATGCTGAAGATACGGTGCAAGACCCGCCCGCGCCCAAGGCGTTGCCGCGCCCGGTGAAGGGTGAAATCGCCTTTGAAGGCGTGCGCTTCCATTATCCCACCCGGCCCGAAACCTCGGCCTTGAACGGCGTGGACCTGCTTGTCCGCGCGGGCGAGACGGTGGCGCTGGTCGGTCCTTCGGGGGCGGGCAAGACCACGATCCTGCAACTTCTGCAACGGTTCTACGATCCGCAGGAAGGCCGGGTGACGCTGGACGGGATCGACCTGCGCGACATGGCGCGCGGCGACTTCCGTCAGGCCATGGCGCTGGTGCCGCAAGACCCGGTGATCTTCGCGACCTCCGCACGCGACAATATCCGCTTCGGCCGCCCCGAGGCGAGCGATGCCGAGGTGGAGGCCGCCGCCCGCGCCGCCGCTGCGCATGATTTTCTGACCGCGCTTCCCGAAGGCTATGACACTTTCCTCGGTGAACGGGGCGTCATGCTGTCGGGCGGACAGAAGCAGCGGGTGGCCATCGCCCGCGCCATCCTGCGCGATGCGCCGGTGCTGCTGCTGGACGAGGCGACCTCGGCACTGGATGCGGAAAGCGAACGCGCGGTGCAGGCGGCGGTGGACCGACTGGCCGAGGGGCGCACCACGCTGGTGGTGGCGCACCGTCTGGCCACCGTGAAACGTGCCGACCGGATCGTTGTCTTTGAAAGTGGCCAGATTGTCTCGCAGGGCAGCCACGAGGAACTGGTGGCCGAGGGCGGGCTTTACGCGCGCCTCGCGCGGCTGCAATTCACTGACGGCGCGGCCTGATCCCGCCGGCAGGGGGAATTTTGCCGCAGAATGTTCACTGGAACCGCACAGCAATGCGGGGCATTCTTTGCCTGTAAGGGCCGGGCATGTTGCCGCGGCCGGTGATGATGGGAGAATGTCATGGGTCTTTGGTCCTTCGTGAAGGATGCCGGCGCGTCTCTGTTCGGCTCGGAAGCCGAGGCCGCCGAGGCACCGGAAGCTGCCGCCGCCAAGGAAGAGGCGCTGAAGAAAGAGGTTGCGAAGCTGGGCCTTGATGCCAAGGATGTGCAGATCAAGGTCGAGGGCGACAAGGTCAAGCTGACCGGCAAGGCCTCAACCCCGGAAGCGCAGGAAAAGATCATCCTCGCCGTGGGCAATGTCGATGGTGTGGCCGAGGTCGAGGCCGAGGATCACCCCGATGCCCCCGCCCCTGTGTTCCACACCGTCAAGAAAGGGGATACCCTTTCGGCCGTCGCCAAGGCGACACTTGGCAATGCCAACCGATATATGGAAATCTTCGAGGCGAACAAACCGATGCTGAGCCACCCGGACAAGATCTATCCGGGTCAGATGCTGCGCATTCCGCAGAAGTGATCGTGGCGCGGGCGGCCGCTGCGCCGCCCGCTTCTGACGCTGCGTCGGGCCGGGCAGGACGTAGCGTTGCCAGATGCCGCCTTTGCTTGCGGCATGGCCCGGAAATCCGCATTCTGGGTCGCAGGAGACCGCCCGGTCGTCGCATCACGCGCGGAACCGGCGGCAGGGGAGGAATTGACGGATGGGAAGCTTTGCCAATGTCGCCGACATCAAGGCGATCGAGGCCGAAATGGGCTGGGCCGAACGTGACATGGCCCGTAGCATTCACGACTTCATCGGCCGCGCGGCCAAGGCTCACGGAGCCCGCCCCGCTGTAACCTACATGCTGACTTCCGGTCCTGCCGATCCTTCGGAAACCCTGACTTGGGCTGAACTTTTCGGCAAGGTCACGCAGGCCGCCAACCTGTTTAGCAGTCTGGGTGTCGGCGAAAAGGATGTGGTGGCCTTCGTGCTCCCCAACAGCTCGGAAACCGTGCAGGTGCTGCTGGGCGGCATGGTTGCGGGAATCGTGAACCCGATCAATCCGCTGCTGGAACCCGAACAGATCAGCGCGATCCTGCGCGAGACCAATGCCAAGGTCGTCGTCACCCTGCGCGCCTTCCCCAAGACCGACCTGTCAGCCAAGGTGGCCGAGGCGGTGAAATACGCGCCTTCGGTCAAGACGGTGCTGGAAATTGATCTGCTGCGCTACCTGAAGCCGCCGAAGAAATGGATTGCGCATTTCCTGCGCCCCAAATCGCCGGTCGGGCATCATGCCAATGTCAAAAGTTTCCATGCCGAGATACGCAAACATCCGGCTGACCGGCTGACCTTTGCCGATACGCGCGAGGATCGTGTGGCCGCCTATTTCCACACCGGCGGCACCACCGGCATGCCGAAGGTGGCGCAGCACAAAGTCTCCGGCATGGTCTATAACGGCTGGCTGGGGCACCGGCTGCTGTTCCGCGAAACCGATACGGTGATGTGCCCGCTTCCGCTGTTCCATGTCTTCGCGGTCTATCCGATCCTGATGTCCATGATCGCCTCGGGCGCGCATGTGATCTTTCCGACGCCGGCCGGTTATCGCGGCGAGGGCGTGTTTGACAACCTGTGGAAGCTGCTTGCGCGCTGGAAGGTGACATACCTGATCACCGTGCCCACCGCGCTGGCCGCGCTGATGCAGCGCCCGCTTGATGCCGATGTCAGCACGCTGCGCGGCGCCTTCTCCGGTTCGGCGCCCCTGCCGATCGAGTTGTTCAACCGCTTCGAAAAGGCGACCGGCGTGCAGATCATCGAAGGTTACGGCCTGACGGAGTGCACCTGCCTTGTATCTTGCAACCCGCCCTCGGGGGCGAAGAAGACCGGCTCTGTCGGCATTCCGTTCCCCTATACCCATGTCCGCATCCTGCACACCGATGGTAATGGCGGCTTCCGCGAATGCGGTGTCGATGAGGTGGGCGAGATCTGCGTGGCAAACCCCGGTGTCTTCGAGGGGTCTACCTATACCGAGGTGGACAAGAACCGCTCGCTCTTCGCCGAGGGCCGTTATCTGCGCACCGGCGATCTGGGGCGGCTGGACGCCGAAGGCTATCTGTTCATCACCGGGCGGGCGAAGGATCTGATCATCCGGGGCGGTCACAACATAGACCCGGCGCTGATCGAGGAAACCCTGATGCGGCACGAGGCGGTGGCCTTCGTCGGCGCCATAGGCCAGCCCGATGCCCATGCGGGCGAGTTGCCCTGTGCCTATGTCGAACTGGTGAAGGGCGCGACCGTGACCGAGGCGGAGCTTGCGGCCTTTGCCAAGGAGCATATCCCCGAACGCGCCGCTGTGCCGAAACACGTCGAAATCCTCACCGAACTGCCCAAGACTGCCGTGGGCAAGGTGTTCAAACCCGACCTGCGCCGCATGGCAATCCGCCGGGTTCTGGATGCCGCGCTCGCCGCCGAAGGTCTGGAAGCGCGCGTGGTCGAGGTGGTCGAGGACAAAAAGCGTGGCCTCACCGCAAAACTCGCGCCGAAGGCCGAGGCAGATCGCGTGGCGCATGTGCTGGGCAATTTCGCAACCGCCTGGGACTGGCTGGGCTGAACCAGGTTAGCTGTCGGTGTCGATCCAGATCGTCACCGGCCCCTGATTGACCAGCTCCACATCCATATCGGCGCCGAAGATGCCATTGGCGGTGGGTAGCCCCTCCGCCTGCATCCGCGCGGTGAAATAGTCATACAGCCGCTGTCCTTCGGACGGGGGCGCGGCGGTCGAAAATCCGGGACGGTTGCCGCGCAGATCGGCCGCCAGCGTGAACTGGCTGACGATCAGGCAGGCACCGCCGATGTCGCGCACCGACAGGTTCATCTTGTCCTTGTCATCGCGAAAGATGCGCAGCTTGGCGATCTTTGCCGCCAGCTTGTCGGCCTCGGCTTCGGTATCGCCCTGCATGGCGCAGACGAGGATCATCAGCCCCGTCCCGATCTCGCCTGTCACCGCGCCATCCACCGTGACGCGGGCGCGCGAAACTCTCTGGACGATGGCCCTCAAAGCTCGGACCGCCAGGGCGGATTGGCGCCCGCGCGCGACACGGTCACGGCCGCCGCGCGCGTGCCAAGGCTCAGCGCCGCGTCCAGCACCGTATCGGGCAGGGTGGTCAAAGCCTGCTTCGTCAGCACACCTGCTTCGTCCAGCGCCGCCAGAACGCCCGCGTTGAACGTATCGCCTGCGCCTACCGTATCAGCCACAGTCACCTTGGTCGCCGCGACGAAGCGATCCTGCGTTGCCGTGACCGCCCGTGCACCCGCCGCGCCCTCGGTGATGAACACCAGCTTCGGGCCCTGCGCGACAATCCCCCGCGCCAGCGCCGAAACCTCACCCGGACCCAGCAGCCAGTGCAGATCCTCGTCCGACAGTTTCACGATATCGGCCCGCGCGATCATCCGCTCGATCCGCGCGCGATAGTCCGCTTCTTTCCCGGCAATGAAACCGGGCCGGATATTGGGGTCGATCATCGTCACCCGTGCGGGAGCCTCACGCGCCTGCAACGCCTCGTAGGTGCTGGCGGCGGGATTGTTCACCAGACTGATACCGCCGAAGAACAGCGCGCCCACATCGGCCGGCAATTCGGGCAGTTGATCAACCGAAAGCATCCGCCCCGCCGTGCCCTCATCGTAAAAGGCATAGGTCGCCTGACCGTTCACCAGCTTGACGAAAGCCACCGTCGTCGGCCGTTCAGAACGCGCCAGAAATCGCGTATCCACTTTCGAGGCTTCCAGCGTCTCGGCCAGAATCTCGCCCAGCATGTCGGTCGAGACGCCTGAAAAGAAGGCCGAAGGTGCGCCCAGCCGGCCCAGCGCGATGGCGGTATTGAATACCGCCCCCCCGGCATAAGGTGCGAAACAGGGTTCGCCCGCCGTGCTTTCGCGCGGCAACATGTCGATCAGCGCCTCGCCACAGCTCAGAATCATCGCAACCTCCCGAAGTTTCGGCGCTTATATCCGAAAAAACAATGTTAGCGCAAACATTGCCCTTGTTCCTTGCAAAATACTCCCGGAGGGGGAGCCCGGAACGGGCGGGGGAGGCAGGCAGTAAACAAGGAACGACATAATTTCAATTCTCTAGATGTGTTCCCATGGATTTATACGCCAAATATACGCCGTGCCGCATTGGGCTTCAGGTGAGGTCGTCAAGGCGTCGGATTTTCGCAACCGGCTCAAGGATCGTGCTGTATTCCCCTTGGGCGTCGCGGGTCACGATCAGTTCGTAGAAGTCACCGCGATAGTCGCCGCAGTTCTTGATCTGGTCGTGACCCAGCTTCAAGAGGTCGGCTTGTGTCATATCCGCGCCGGGGATCACACCGATGACCATAGACGCCTCTGGCCGGTTGTTGGGCGTGAACCGGAACTTTCCACCGCCGAGGTCGTGGGCAAGCCGCACTTCGAGGGTGAGAAGGTGGCCGTTCACGATTGCGGTAAACTCGAACTCGGACGCGGGTTCGGTGTTCGTGGCGACATGCCCACCAGCGACTTGGATCATGCCGCTCACGAGGTTCACAGCCCCGTTCGCGGCGCGGAAGCGGCCACCCTTTTCAGCAGTCGGAATGTCGGGCTTGAGGCCGAGCGACAGCCAGCCTTCGTCAATGCCCAGAATGTCGGCCAAGGCCCGCATCGTTCGGGGATTGGGGCGCGTCTCGCCAGAGAACCACTTCCGAGCGGCTTCGGCCGACACGGAAATCCCGTGCCGCTCCGCAAGCGTGTCATACACCCACTTCTGCTTGCCGCGTGGCAAGTCGGTCGGGCAATGAGGGTTGGCTTGGCACGCTTCTTCAAGGCGGTGCGCAAAGGCGGCATCACGAATGACGCCCCGCTTGGTGTTCGGGGCATCGCGGGTTGTGGCAGTCGTTTTCATCGAGATACCTATGCAATTTCCAAGCCGGTAAGGCCACATTTCAACTTACTATTGAATGTGTGAATTACAAGGGTGTCATTCAACTATCTGTGGATAGCGCCACTTTTGGGCTTGACTATCTCAAGCGTGCGTTGCCTCGCCAAGCCATTTCAACCACTTAGACACATCACTGAACCGCATGAGATGCGGCGGCTTCAACGTAGCAACACCTTCGGGCACCTCTCTGCCGAACGCAACGATGAATTTCGATCCGGTTGATCCGCTATAAATGAAGGTGTTCACAGCGTCATCTTCCAGCCAGTTCAGGCCAGATACCGACCATGGCAGTTCGGAATCAGCAGCGTCAAATTTGGGGTTCTTGGACTCGCTTTGGTCAATACTGCGGACACTACCGTCCCGAATCCAAGCCATGAGCAGCGTCCTCCCAAGGTCAAAAGCAATGACGTTAAGCTAGTCTTGATGGGCTGGCGTTTCAAGGCGTCGAGGTTGAAATGTTCTCGTTTTGTTTCAGTGTTCGTGTATTGGATAAAATGCTGTAATTACTATGAAATTTCGATATATGTCGCTTCAAAAATCCGATGCTGAACCGCGTCCTTGTCACATAGAATAGGCAGAATACGTTCGTCGTGAGTGCCTTCCGCCACGATTCTATGGCTGAACACCACTTCGTGCTTCTGGCCCGAACGCCACAGGCGCTTGTTGAACTGCTGGAACAGTTCGAGGTCGGAGTTCAGGCCATACCAGACCGAGATGTTCGAACCCTTTTGGATGTTCAGCCCGTGACCGGCCGATGCCGGGTGAGCCAAGATCATGTCAATCTCGGATCGGTTCCAGGCGTGCATCACCCCGCGAACGTCCTTCGCTTCGTTCAGCACAACGGCTTTGGGGAACCTCTTGCGAATCCGTTCCAGATCGAAGCGGAAGCTGTATGCCACGAGCAACGGCATACCGTTGGCCTCGGCGTGCAGCCCCTCCAAGGCGTCAATTTTGCAATCGTGAATCCAGACGTGGTTGCCGTCCTCCTGGTAGGCCGAGCCGTTGGCGAATTGCAGCAGCTTGTTGGTGAGAACCGCCGCGTTCACCGCGTCAATGTCGTATACGTCGCTGACCAGATTGCGCCGAAAGCGGTGGTATTCGTCCATCACCTTCGGAGGCAGCCTCACCCTGATTTCGTTCTCCACCAGCTTGGGCAGTTCAGCATAGTCCTTGGGGTTCAGGCTGAACATCACATCGCTGAGGCGCCGCATGATTTCCGCCTCAGCACCGGGTTTCGGCGTCACCTCATAGGTGTAGTTGTTTTGGTTGAACCAGCGGTCCATGAACTGCGTCTTGTTGCGACCCAGCCGTTCACCCTGATCCACGATATAGGACAACCCGTAGAGGTTTTGCAGGCCGTTCGGTGCAGGCGTCCCGGTGAGTTCGATCACGGCGCGGGTCTTTTTCCTGGCCTGCACCAAGACCCCGAACCGGGTTAAGGCACGCTTCGGGGTCCGCATCTTGGCGTTCTTCAGCATGGACGCTTCGTCAATGACGATGGTGTCATAGGGCCACCGCTTGCCATTACCGAAGTGCGCCCACAGCCAGGGCAGGTTTTCCTTGTTGACGATGTGGATTTCGGTCGCCTCGGCACAGCGCGCAGCGCGGCGCTTGGCGTCGCCCGTGATCACGGAATAGGTCGTTTCGCAGGTATGGCGCCAAGCCTCAATCTCGTCGGGCCATGTGGCTTCTGCAACGAACAGCGGAGCCACGATCAACACGCGCCGAACCACTCCGGCGTCCAGCATGTCGCGCAGCGCGGTCAGCGTCGAGACGGTCTTCCCGCTGCCCATGTCATAGGCCAGGATCAGACTCGGCGGGCCGTCTGGCGCCCAGATCGTCTTGATCAGGTCCACCGTGACATTCTGGTAGTGCCGCAGATCGTCGCGGCCCAGCTTGCGCGGTGCGTCGTCCAATGACGGCCCGCCGTTGTGGCTCAGCATGGCTGCGGGTGCCACGGTGCGGGCCACAAGCGGGAAGCCGAGGCGCGCCAGAAGGTGATCGAGGGGCGCGGAACTCATCGGAACAGATCGAACGCCGCTTCGATGGAGTCGATCACATGCACCACGGTCCCGGCGCGGCGCAGCTTGGCGATTTCCCGAACCTGATCCGGCCGCAGCGTCTCGCCGGGCGCCTTGTATTCCACGAGGAACGGCCCGGTATCGTCGCGGCTATAGAACTTATCTGGCGCGCCGCGCCGCCCGGTCCAAGCCAGCTTGCGGACAATGAAGCCCGCCGATTTGGCCCGCTTGTCGGCCTGCGCTTCGATGTAAGCCTCTTTCACGCCGCTCGACATTCCGCAGCGCCTCCTTGCAGTAGATCGTTGAAGTGGTGCAGCGGCTTGCCCCATGTGCGGGCCATGGCTGCGGAGATGCCGGGATATGTGGCGCTGCGGGTCTTCCAGCGTTCATCGCTGGGCGACAGCGCGTTCTGGCCGCTGTCTGTCTGGTTCGCCCAGCGTTCCACGGTCTTGCCGCTGCCTCTGGGCCATTCCACGCGCCGACCCGCAACCCGCTGATCCGCAAACCGAAGCAGCGGGCGCAGGTTGTGCAGCCAAAGGCATGTCGCCTTACTGGCGTCGTCACCGAAGTCGTAAGGCTGGATGATCTGATCCGGCTTGCGGATCGCGGTCGAAATCGCGCCAACGGGGTTTTCGATTGCGATGCGGGGCAGGGGCAGGGCCATGATGCGGCGAACCGTCGCCAAGGCTTCCCGACGCGCGCGCGCGCGGGCCTCTCCGGTCAGCGTGCCGGGCTTGACCCTCTGGTGATACCCAACGCCGGGCCAGCGCGCGAAATCAGGCTCATTGAACGCCCAGGCCGCGCTATTGGTCAGATAGGTGCAATCCGGGTGGAACACGCCGAGGTCGAATGTAAGGCCCACAGCGGTAAAGCGCGCCAAGGTTTCGAACACATCGCCCTGGACGTGCCCCCCTGCGGCGGGCCGGAACACCGACCCATCCACCGCAGGAAGAATGTCGCACGACACGACGAAGTGGCCCCGCGCTTCGAAGGCCCGGCGCGTCATGCCGCTGGTTTCCATGCCGATGAACACCCTCATGCCGCAAGGCCCAGCACGGCTTCAGCAATGGCAATCAACGGGGCACGATAGACACGCGGCGCCGCCCCAATGTCACGAAGCATGTCATGGGCCGCGACGACATAGCGGTGCCGGTCCAGATCGTCGGGCACCTCCATGTCGTCGGGCAGCGTCATCATCGGCTGACAACCCTCGGTCTTTGGGACCATGGGGCGGTTGCCGGTCGTCGGGTGGCCCGCCCGCTTCAGGATCGGGTTGCCTTCCGTGGACCAGTAGTATCGGACCAGTTTGCCCAGATAGCGTTCACCGCCGTAGCCGATCAGCGGTCTGGAACGGATCGTCTTGCCCTTGGCGTCGATCCGTTCGTGAGTGCCATAGATCGGTTCGCCCGGACCCCATGTCGCGCCGCCAGTGGCATTGATGATGCAAAGGAACTGCCGCAGATCGGTGCAGCCGAAGATCGTGTCTTCCAGCGGAATGCCATTGCGCAGATAGCCCAGCACGGCATCCGCAACGATGGTCATTTGCGGGTTCTTCTTCAGGCCGTCGCGGCTCGGGTCGTAGTCGGTGTTAGCCTCGCCCCAAGGCAATTCCTTGGACCAGTGATTCGCCAAGGTGCCTTTTCGCTTATATGAACCGTCGGGTTTCAGGGCGATATAGGCGTTGACGCTTTGGCTGTAGACCGAGGCGTATTCCGCGAACTCAAGGTTGAAAGAGGTAAGCCCTTCCCACCATTCGATAATGTCTTGGATCGGGCTGGGTTTCAGCCTGTCGGTGGGTTTGCCCTTGTCGTTGAGAACAAATCCGTCCCATTTCGTGCGGGGGCATTTGAAGATCACGCCGTCGGTGTTTGCGCTGACCACCGGAATACCGGCGAGGTGCGCAGCCTCGATCAGCATGAGCAGAGACAGTTGGCCGGTCAGGGTGACGGAAATCAGCAGGTGAGGCGCGAACAATACTGAGAACGCCGATCCCAATTTGCCGTAGGAACCGTTGATCGCAATTTTCAGACCCTTGTCGGTAGTCTTGTCTTTCGCGCGTTTCGCGGCAAGTCGGCGGTCAATAATTTGCTTGTAGACCGGCAAGAATTGCGGACCCATGGCCTTGGGATAAAGGCCGAGTTTCATAATGATCGACGGGTATTGCGACGCCACGTCAGCGTCGATCAGAACCACGTCGGCGTCGCTATGAACCGAGCGGTTCGACTCGGTGGAGTGCAACCCGCCAATGCCAAGGGTGTATTTCAGGCCGTCGAATTGAATGTCGAAATCTGAGAATGACTTCGGCAGGTCCACCTTGCAGTTCTTGCCGAGGCGAATATCTGTGTTTCGGATCGTTTCCAGAACTTCGCGCATGTATGGCGTCTGAAACTTGATCCATTCCGGCACTTCATAACGGAAGGCGTGGCCCTCGGAATACATCGCCTTTTGGATGCGCTGCCCACGGTGTTCCTCGACGCGGCTTTTCAGGATGCCTTCACCGACCTGCGCGTCGGATTTGGAGCGCAGTTCGAGGCCATAGGTTTTCCCGAGTTCCACGCGCAGATCGAGCGGTTCAGCGAGGCGGCGAAACAGTTCCTCGGTGCCGTCAAGATCGCCGTATTGGCAATATTCAATAACGTCATCCATTTCCTTCGGGGAAAGGATGCGGTCATGCTCATATGGTAGTTCTTGCAGACGCTTCATCTGCATCCGACCAATCAGGGTCTTGAGGCCGTCCCTGACGGACGGATTAGGTTCGAACAGGTCAATGTGATCCAGGTTCTTCGGGATGACGATTTCAAGTTCCCGCTCGGCCCGCCAATGCGGCACGCGGTTCATAATGATGTGGTTCGCCGCGTCCTTCACATCATCCAATGACGCGCCGCTCAGCATTTTGTAGATCACGGGCAAGTCGAAGTTCAGGCTGTTGAAGCCCACGGTCGTATTGCCGCGCAGAATTTTGCGGACCTTTGCGAAATCGAAATAGGTCCGTTCCGAAAACTCGAAATGCGCGCGAACCCCATCCTCGACCCGCTTGATGCCGAGGTAGAAGAAATTTCGGTAAATCTCGGTGTCGATGATGAGGGTTTTGCCCGGCATCAGCGCGACCCGGCACGGCATTGCGGCGGCTCAGGATCGTTCACATCCCAGGCCAAGTTGCACTTCGCGCACACCATTTGGTCACTGTATTGCCGAGCAACACATGCGGGCCGGGTGTCGGCGGCTTGCGCCGCAATGAACCGCTCATAGGCTTCCTTGATCCGCATGTCGCGCGCCTCACAAGCCCAAGAGGTCGTCAATATCGTTCGCCGGGGCGGTCGGAGCGGCTTGATCACGCTTCGGATCGCGCAGCATTTGCCAGTAGCGGGAAACCCATGCGGCTTGGTGCTTGGCGTCATCCAGGGCGTTGTGATGCACGCCGGAGCCAGCGATTTTCGGGGGGCGCATACCGGAGATTTCCGCGATGGTGCGGCAGCAGCGGATGTTCCAGAATTTCCAGATTGGGTTCAGGTCGAGGGCACGCCAGAAGCCGTATTCCAGAATGGTCATGTCGAAGCCGGGGCCATTGCCCCAGACCTTGACTTGATCCCAATTGGTATAGAACCCGGACAGGTCAGCCAGTGCGATGCGCAACGGCGTTGTTCCTGCCACTACGGCTTTGCGTGCCGCCTCACTCTGGGTCAGCCACCATTTCAGCGTTTCGCCGTCAGGAGCGCCGTATTTCAGGGCGTCACTTACGTCGATTGCGCGATAAAACTCTTGGCCCAATGCGCCGGTTTCAGGGTCGAATTTCACCGCGCCGATGGTCAGGATCGGTGCGTTGGGCCGCGTCCCCATCGTTTCAATGTCGATCATCACATGCAGCATTTCGTTGCCCGATCCATAAAAGGTTGATTGGCGCCCCGCGTTTTACGGGGCGCCAGAATGTTGAATCAGATGCCCAAGTCGTCATCACCGCCGGAAGACGACCCGCTGCCCAGATCGTCTTCGTCGTCGCCGTAGTCATCGAACTCGGAGTCGTCCATGTCGCCGCCAGCGAACTCCTCGTCACGCTTCCAGAATTGCAGAGCGTCGCATGTCACGAAGATGCCGTTGCCGCCCTTGTCCTGCGACTTGATCGGGAACAGGTGGAAATAGGCGATGGCCCAATGGCCTGAGCGGAACAGGTCCAGTAGGATTTCTTCATCGTCAATCTCGTTGCCGCGCCGGTCGCGGAACTTGAACTTCCGGTCGTTGGTCAGCTTGAGATAGCGGGTATCGGCATAGCCGCTGCGCACATCACCATCTTCCGTAAGGTATTTGTCGCCGTCGAACAGCGGCCAGCGGCCTTTCGGGCCATCGTCCAGTGCGGTCTTGAATTTCGCCGGTTCCTTGCCGGGAAATTCCTTGCGCATGAAGTCGATGATCCCTTCGTTGATCACCTTGATCGACGCTGCGCCCTCGGTCGTGTTCTTGTAGAGCAGCCCGTTGGTCCGGTATTTCAGCGAACCGTTCTCGAAGCTGCGGGTCTTTTCAAAGCCCTTGAAGAAACTCAGGCGAACCAGGGCTTTGATGCGGCCGGTCTGAGGATTGAAGGTAGGTTTGAAGGACATTTGGTTTCCTCGTTGGTTGGTTGGTCGGTTTCAGGGTTAAAGCGTGCCCAGATCGTCGCCGTAGTCCTCGAAGTCATCGACAAGCGGCGCGATTGCGTCTCGCTTGTCCTCGATTGGCGCGATGGTGGGCTTGGGGTCTTCTTGGGTGATAAATCCGCCCGGAAGTTCAGCGCCTTTACCCATTGCCTTCAGGGCTTGGGTTGGCGTGATCAGCTTTTTGTTGAACGTGGCGTCAAGGCCGAGACGCTGTTTCAGGAACGCCTCGGCCGCGCCTTCGGTGGCCCACTTTCGCGGGGGCATTCGACCGTATACCGCCTTCTGACCAGCGGTCGGGCCGTTGTCCAAGAGGTGTTGCAGCGCCGCGCCGCCGATGAAGTTCAGCCATTGCTCAATCTCGCGCTTCTTCGTCGCAAGCGCGATGATCCGCTCAGGAGTAAGGCCGTCGATCTGCGGCGGCGCCCACTGTTCCGGCGCGTCGAGGTCGTCAAACTCAAGGTCAAGCAGATCGAACATATCGGCGTTGTGCGCCGGGCAACCGCCCTTGCGGTTCGGCAGGTTCGCGGCGGGGCACCACGCGCAACCCTTCTGGGTCGGGATAAGCGGGGCGCTTGGGTCAGTTGTCGCCGCAGCCTTGACCCGCAGTTCCTCACCGAAGGCCAGTAGTTCATCCAGCGTCACTTCCCAATAGCCGCCACCGGCCGGATGGCGGGGCTGGTCGATGATGATCAGGAACATGGTCGCGTCGGTGACGTGCCGCGCGAAATTGTCCCAGAAGCCCAGGGCGTAAATCATCTGCTGGGTGTTCTTCACCGCAGATACCGGGACGCCTCGGCCATACTTCAGATCGGAAATGACGATGAGGTGACGCCCAGCCACACCGGAGTCGAGCGTTCCGAACTGGCCCGGCATCCAGCGGCTCAGATTGATGCGCTTTTCAACGAACACCTCACCATCGAACTGGCGAATTTCGTCAATTCCGGGCTGTAGGAAGTCAGCCATTTCGGCGTCGCATTCATAGAGCGCGCCGTTGACCCTGACCTTGGTTCCAATGAAGTCATAAGCATCGAACCCAAGATCAAGGCATTGTTCCCTGATCCAGTGGGCCGCAGTCCCCTCATCTGCAAATGTGCTGGATTCATTGGGGTAATTCTTGGTGAAGTTCACCGCGCCGGGGCACGACAGCCACCGGCTAGAATCCGATGGACCGAGGCGCGCATGGGCGCGACCAGTGTTTCCAAATGGTGCAGACATTTCGCTTTCCAAGGCTTTCGCCGCGTGGGCCGCAAGTTCGGCTCACAGAGGGAAAGCCTTGGCCCGGAGTAGGGCCAAGGCATGTGGACTCACTCGACGGCAAGAAGTTCGTCGGCGTGGAACCAGCGGTCTTCGGCACGGCCGTCGGCCGAGGTGTATTCCACGAGGTATTGCGGCATGTTGGACCGCAGGTATTCGGCAAAGCCGGTGATCCGGCCCGTTTCGCCGCTGCGTGCGATTTTGACGTTCTGGCCCATCTCGAAATTGGGGTTCATATCGTTTGCTCCGTCTGATGGATTTCGCGGGTCGTGGACCGCGCCGCGCGTGCATCAGTCGGCACGCGCGGCGCAGCGATACTTCCGGGCTTAGATGCCCAGATCGCCTTCGTCGGCCCCACCTTCCGGCTCGGGATCGGCGGCAAGACGGCCCACGCCGAAGCCCTTGTCGGCCTTCTTCGCCTTGTCGTTCAGCCAGCCGTGCAGCTTGGTGATCTTGCCGTCATCGCCGTCCAGATCGGGCAGGGCCTTGGCGCCGAGTTGCTTCAGCACGTTGCGCAGCGCCTCTTTCCGGGCCGTCACCTCGGGGTGGATGCCATCGGGGTTTTCGGCGTCTTCCTCCTTGGCGAACTCACCCAGCCAGTCACCGAGGTCGGACTTCAGCGCGGCGAAGGCGGACTTTTCCGGCTCAGCCTTCGGTTTGTCGGCAGCCTTCGGTTTGTCGGCGGCCTTCGGCTTGTCAGCAGCCTTCGGCTTGTCGCCGGAAGCGGCGGCGGGGGCGGCGGCCAGGACGGCTTCCAGCGCGGCGGTATTGCGGTTCAGGGCTTCGATCAGCGCGGTTCCGATTGCTTCGATGCTCATTCGCTTTGTCTCCAAGACTCAGGGTTGGGTTCGTCGTGCTGACCGTAGTAATGGCGTTCAATTCTCAGTGCAACAAAAAGTTGACTAGGCAACACATGACGGATAGGCAAAGAGACGCAACGAACTTCAAGAGGTGTATCCCATGGCCCAGAGCGACGAAGACTTGCTCGGCATTGCGGGCGGCAAATATCCCGCGCAACGCAAGGCGACGCGCAATTCCGGCGATCTGGGGCAGTTGCACGCCCTGCTTCGTCGCGGGCTGCCGGATTTTACGCATGACGGAATCTTTGAGGCGAAGCGATTCGCCCGCACCATCGGCGTCAGCTACCAGGCGATCTATAAATGGTTCGACCGGGAGCGGATTTCTCCAAATCGCGTGGCCCGGATCATTGAACTTTCGGAGGAAACGACGGAATGGCCCGAAGGCTTCGTGCCGCTGAAGCGCGATGACTTCTGGCCGTTCATGGGGAACGCCGACAGCCGCGCAATCTGAATCTTGCGCGGTGATCGAGCATGTTGGAACAGGCGGTCGGCCTATCGGAAATCGGCTTTGCGCTGCATTGGCTGCATCAGCGGTCAAAGCGGCCCATCGGCAAGGATTGGGCGAATAAGCCCGTAAACTCGCCCCAGAAATTGCGGGATACATTCGACCCCAAGTTCAACTTGGGTGTCCGTCTCGGAAAATGGTCAAACCTCAGCGGGTTTTTCCTTTACATCATCGACGTTGATATTCGTAAGCCCGAACTTGCCCAGGACGCGCTGGACAAGCTGGGCGACATGCTGCCCGAATTGAACACGCATGTCGCGCCCTGCGTCGTGTCGGGTTCGGGGGGCGCAAGCCGTCACTATTACCTGCTTTGCGACAAGCCTTTCCCGTCACGGAAGTTCGCCCATAGCCCCAGCTTCACGCTGGTATGGGATGACGACAAGGGCCGTGACGTTAAGAAGTGGGATTGGGAACTCCACTTGCTTGGCACTGGTTCGCAGGCCGTAATTCCGCCCTCGATCCACCCCGATACCGGCAAGCGGTATAAATGGATCAGGGAGTTTGACAGGTTCGACTTCGAGTTCGGCGCAATCGACCCGGTTCCTGCCGAAGCCTTGGAGCGGCTTGTCGGCTATGAAAGCGTTGGGGAGATAAACCCCGAACGCCTTCGGCCCATGGGGCTGAGCCTGAGCGACATGCGGGATTACCTCGTTGACCTGCCGGTTGAAACGTGGGTCGAGGACCGTGACGGCTGGTATCGCCTCGGCATGGCGATTCACCACGAAACGGCGGGCAGCGTTGCGGGTTTCGACCTGTGGTGTGAGATTTCGCGCCAGTCGAAGAAGTTCGATGAGCGGGACTCCAAGCGGGTCTGGAAATCGTTCAGGGACCGCAGCGACCGCCTGCCGTTCCGCATGGCTTCTATCGTGGCCGTGGTCAACGACATGCGGATGGAAAGCGAGTTCGAGGACTACGGCGAGGATGATCTTGACGCCGAGGTGGCGGCGGCCCGCGCCGAGGACGAAGGCACGACGCCGGGCATGTTCGATGACCTGTTGGGCGACGCCAACGGGAAGGTGCCGGGTCGCAAGCCCTCGAAGTCCCAAGTGGCTCTGGCGCGGCAGCAAGCCGAAGATGCGCTTGGCAAAGAGGTGCCGAAATGGATCAGGCGCATGAACCAGAAGCACGCCCTTCTTCGCAACGAGGGGCGGACTGTGGTGATGGATTTCAAGGCGAACGGTGACGTTGCGTTCGGCTCTGTGTCCGATCTTCATCAGCTATATGAAAACGACCGGCGCCCGAAAGACGATACCACGGTGCCGGTGTCGAAGCTGTGGATGCAGCATAGCGGGCGAAGGACTTACCCCAATGGGGTGGTGTTTCTGCCAGGCAAAGACCTCGAAGGGACATACAACTATTGGCAGGGCTTTTCCGTTGAGCCTGACGGCACGAAGTCGTGCGCGCTTTTCCTGCGCCACCTCCGCGAAGTCTATTGCCAGAACGACGAAGACCTTTTCAGTTACCTGATCCGGTATTTCGCCCATCTGGTCCAGCAGCCCGAGGACAAACCGGGGGTCGCGCTGGTGGTTCGCGGCGGCAAGGGCTGGGGCAAGGACACGCTGTTCGAATACATCGGGCGCCTGTGCATGAACCACTACGTCGGCGTGTCGCACAAGGATCATGTCGTCGGCAAGTTCAACCACCACGTTATGAAATGCCTCGTCCTCCACATGGAAGAAGCATTTTGGGCCGGTGATAAAGCCGCCGATGGCCAGCTAAAGAGCCTGATCACAAGGCCGACGATCCTCATCGAACCCAAGGGGTTGAATCCCTTCACAATGAACAGCGTGCTGCGCCTGTTCATCACATCGAACGAAGATTGGGTTGTGCCAGCGACGCCGGGCGAACGCCGGTATTGCGTGTTGGACGCCAGTTCGAAACATAAGGGGAACCACGCCTATTTCCGCGCATTGCGGGCCGAGATGGACGGCGATGGTCCTGCGGCATTGCTGTATCACCTCCTGAATATCGACCTCACCGGCTTCGAAGTAAGGGAAGTGCCGAATACCGCTGCCTTGGGTGAACAGAAACTTCAGGGCCTCAAGAACGTGGACCGCTGGTGGTTCGACGTTCTTCAGCAGGGTTACATCGAAGGGTTCGGCCGCGAAGCGGACAATATCGACACGCTGTCATGGGCCAATGGCGAAGTGAGAGTTGCGAAGGCCGAATTGCGAGAGGTATATGAGCGGTGGCTGAGAACTAGGCGCTATGACGGCGAGGCGCTTTCCCCGGTCCATTTCACGAAACGCCTGCGCTACCTGCTTCCCGGTATGGTATTGACCAGGTATCGCGGATCAGCGGGACTCGCCCAGGGGTTCGTAATTCCTGATTTGCAGCGCGCCAGGACCGAGTTCGAAACCGCCATTGGATCGGTGATCAATTGGGAAGGCGAAGGCGCCGTTGTCGATGAAACGGAAGACGATGATCTGAGCAATGGCGAGGGGGATTGAGGCGCGCCATGCCAGCGTATCGCTCAGACGCCGAGACGCAAATCCGCACCGCCGTTGTTGAAGAACTGCGCCGCGTCATGCCCTGCGCCCGCATCATCCATGAGGTGAACGCTTTCTCGTTCGGCAACCGGATCGACGTGCTGGCCGTGGCAACGGATCGGATCGTTGCGGTTGAAATCAAGTCGGAGCGCGACAAGCTGGACCGGCTGGAACGCCAGATCGAGGCGATGCGCGGCATTGCCCATGTCACCATCGCCGCGCTTCACCAGAGGTTCTTGCGGCGATCCCACCTGGACGGCTTGACTGCGCCCGACGAGGCCCGTGGCGCGCTTGTGTGGGTCTATCCCAGGGCGACGCGCCACGGTCATCCCGAGGTGGGCCAGAGGTGGCTCATGCCGGGCCAATGGGGTGGTGCCGCGACGCACCGCGATATGCGGCTCAGGGATGGCTCCAAAGCCGTGACGATGCTTTGGCGCGACGAATTGATTTCGATCTGCCGCAGGGCCGGGATTGAGCGTGTTTCGGCGCTACGCATGGACGAACTGGCCGACTTGATCCGCTGGCGGCTGACCGGGGCAGAGATAACCCGTGCGGTGTGCCGCGAATTGCGGCAACGCCGCTGTGCCGAGGCCGATCCACCGATTTTTGATGATTGCGGCGCGGAGCCGCCGCGCGATCCATTCGAAGGGCTGTTGGGATGAGCGTTGTGGCACATTGCGATGAAACGCGGCGCCGCGTCAGGCTCACGCTCTGGGCCTATGCCTACGAGTTTCGCCATGACGCCTTGGTGCCTGACGCGGTGTTCGACGCCGAGGCCCGGCGCGTCGATCTGAGCCGCAGCACCAGCCGCCCCGATCTGGACCAGTGGTGGCGCGACAACTTCGATCCCAGCACCGGGGTATGGATCAGGCGCCACCCCGAACTGACCGTTGTGGCGCGGCTCTATGTCACGCTGAAGCGCGCCAAGCGGGCCTGGTTGATCCGCAGCCTGTTCCGCGATGTTCTGGGGTAGTGATGCCAAAGGCAAACAGTCGAGCGTAAGCTCTGAGCGGCATCACTACCCCAGCGTATTTCCTAGTCACTGTCGCGCAGTGCGTCCCTCAGAGCGTCGTCAACCATTTTGTCGAAGGTCAGTTGGTCAGGATCGTCCTTGCCGTAGGGGTAGTTCGGCTCCGCGTCCAGGATCACACTCCTGATGAAGTCCCCCTTGAGTTCCCCTGCCATCATCTTCCCGAGACGTTTGGCAACGTTGGTTTCAATTTTTGCCCGCTGTCGATCCATCTGTTCAACTGCGTCAGTCAACCTGCTGAGTGCGTCGATGAGTAGATCGCTCGGGTGAACGCCATCGCTGTTAAGCGCAAGCTTGGCACTGGAAAGTTGACGTCTAATCTCAGCGAAATCATAAGGTTGTGACATGACTTTCCCTAACTTTGTTGTTCGGTGTAGCACCTAGCTTGATACTATATGCCTTGCGAGATTACACTCAACCGCAATTTGAAAAACGGAGGTGGGAATGAGTTCACCGGAAATTTGGGCGACGGTAGTGTTTCTTGGAGTTTGCTTCCTGAGTTATCTAGTTTACGGCCCTGCGCCTTCATCCGAACTGCATGACACAAATTCTGGGGAGGTTGTCAGTTTAATTGACCTTGGATCGCGTGCTCCCAAGGCGGCTGGCATATACCATGCTGTTTTGATACGACAATCTGGTAATGTTTATCGCGATCTTGGGCTATTTCCGTCGGCGCAGGCGGCACTGGCCGAGGCGTGTAAATCTTTTCGTAGGGCGAGCGTTGAGATGGTGCGTATTACACATTGCGACGAGACTTCAATGGCGGTCTATCGCAAAATTTACAATTTTCGGGGGCGAGCGGAAGGCAAAAAATTAGCAGGCGTCACTATCAGGCTTGTTGAAGCTGCTCCCTCGCGTCCCATTGATCAACTGGAAATTAGTTTCCGGGATGCTGAGAATAAGGGGGGAACAAAATGGGTAGTCTACTTCAATTACCGTTGCAAAAAGTGCGGAGGAACAAAAATTGAAACACCGGATGCGAAGAATGAACTTGGCGTGGTATTTTGCGAAGGGTGTGGGCATAATTTTGGAACTCTTGCGGAGGTATCCGAGTTGTCCAATAGAAAAGCCGAATATGAGGTTCTACGGTTAGAATCAGAGCGGGCCGGAGGGAGGTGAAATAGGAATGAAGAAGTTCCACTGCACCGCGCCACTTATCATCGGGGCGAACCGCTATGCCGCGAAGTGCTTCCGCTGCGGCAGGCGCATCGAACCGGGCCAAGGCCAGGTCATTGCGCCTAGCGCCGCCATGGACGCGGTGTGGCACGCCAGTGGCACGGGCTGGCATACCGGCTATCCCCAGCGCGTGCTTGTGACGCAGCACGCGGAGTGCGCCGCGATCTGGGGCGGCTCGACGCATCATCGCATCCATGGGCCTTGCCTCGCCCCGCCGCTGTGAAACGCCCGCTCTGCGGCCCTAGAAACGTCCTTCTCTGGCATTGTCGCAGAACTCGTCTAGCCGCTTCGTCCGGTTCAGATGGGTGATGATTTCCCTGGTCCGTGCTTCAACCACTTCGGTGGCGGCATCGGTGCTGATCATCATGTGCCGCGCCCCGGTGGCGCGTTCCAGATCGGCTTGGAGCGGAACGGCTTGGCCCGAGACAGGGGTGAGCGTGGCGCGGACCAGCGCAAAACCTGTGACGCGCCACGGGGCGCATGTTTCACCACGACCGCCATTCTTCTTCGCCATGAGCCACATTCTGCGCACCCCTTGCCATGGATTCCATCGCCTCGATCCTATTCCGTCGCGGTGCGCCGAAGCGAGGCGTGACGCGGGCCGAATTTGGGCCGTTCAGGGTTGTTACCCTGAACAGTTCAGGGTAAAAAATCGCCACCCTGAACACCTAAGTCTATGATATTTATGACGAAAAGACTGGTGTTCAGGGTGTGCAGGGTAAAATTGGGGAAAATCGCCAGGAATCTGGGAAAAGCGTCTCAAAGTAGTTCAATGATTAAACTATATCAGATTTTCAGGAATCAGGATGAAAAACCACCATGAACACCCTGAACACCCTGAACACTACCATATATTCCAAGTAAAATATAATAAATATATATACTTAGGGTGTTCAGGGTAGTGTTCAGGGTAAACCCATATGTTCAGGGTAAACCTTCCTTCGTTCGATCCTATATTATTTCAAGCCTAAATAGTTGCAAATGCAATTGAATAGGATCGAACGAGTGGGGTATTTTGATACCACTGAAAATGGGGGTAAAAATTTCGGGTCGCCCCGGCTCAAAATCCGTCGATACGTTCCATCCGTCGATAGGATCGAACGGAAAACCGGGCCAGCGATGGAACCTATCCCATCCGTCGATACGTTCCATCCGTCGATAGGATCGAACGGCGGGCCAGCCGACAGCATCACCCCGGTTCACAGCCGTGGCCCGGTTGTCGGTTGAGCGTCAGTCTCGAAATCGACGCGGATTGTCAGTAGGTCGTCGGTTTGGAAAGTGGCACGGCCGCAGAACCGCAATGCCGCTGAACCGGAGTGCCGTCAGACGCGGGGAATTGGGCGTTTCCACCGAAAAAACTGAAAAAGTGCCGATCAACCGAGCCTCGGAGCCTCCCCCCGGCAGGGCCTGGGCCGGGAAGGACCCGAAGCCAAGCCCTGCCGGGCCAGCGGATCGACGGGGGAACGGATCGACGGGGGAACGGATCGACGGGGGAACGGATCGACGGGGGAACGGATCGACGGGGGAACGGATCGACGGGGGAACGGATCGACGGGCCAGCGGATCGACGGGCCAGCGGATAGACGGGCCAGCGGATCGACGGGCCACGCCGGGCCAGACGGATCGACGGGGGAACGGATCGACCGGCCCGGCGCCTTGGCGTGCTGATCCTCGAGCGGCTGGCGTGCTGATCCTCGAGCGGCTGGCGTGCTGATCCTCGACCGGCCCGGCGCCCTGATCCTCGACCGGCCCGGCGCCCTGATCCTCGACCGGCTGGCGCCCTGATCCTCGACCGGCTGGCGCCCTGGCGCCCCGATCCTCGACCGGCACGCGGCGCCCTGGCGTCAAAACTTGTTATTGCCCGATCAACAAAAGGTTGACCGCGTAACGCGGCAATGGCAGATTAAGACGTGACGCGAATCTAGGGGAATTGAAATGATCAAAGATGAATTGACCATTTGGCGCCTGACGTGGAGTCATGCGACCGGCGTTTATTGGCTGGCAATGCGCCTTTGCCAGCGTGACGACTCCGAGGCTTGGCTGGATATTTTCCGCAAAGATGAGCGCGGCGTTACCTTTGCGGCAAGCCGCAAGAAACCCGCTTTGCCTGACAATGCGCGCCAAATGGCGCGGCATGTTGCAATGTTTCGCTGATAGGAGTCGATCCGATGAAAACCAGTGTAACCAACAAAATCACCACGGGGCATTTCAGCCTGCGCGACTCCTTTGATATTCCCGCAGGCACGCCGGTAATCTTCGGGGCGCCGGATTGTGACGGGAAGCCTTTCCCGCATTGGGTGCTGGCCGAAGAAACCGCCGCGCGGCTTTCCGGCAATCCGCACGACGCCGCGCGGCGGTTTATCGTGGTGCATCCCGATCACGTCACCCCGGCGCCGGGTGACGGCTACGCCGCACAACTGGCTCATAGCCGCGCCAATTTGCCAACGCTGGCCGAAGTCAGGGCCATGGCCCGGCGTGAAAAGCGGGAAATTGTGCAGCGCGTGCTTATGGCGGATGACACAATTGCCTGTATCAAAGCTGGGCCGCGTGGCGGCCTGAAGATTCTCGGCCGGTTTTAAGGGGAGTCCAGACAATGCGCCCCCTGATCACTGGCCCGAAGCTGGCAACCGATGAATATATCTATTCGCGCGGCAAGGCGTCGCGCGACGCGGCCGAAGAACGGATTGAGTCGCTGATCTGTGAAGGGGAGATAAGCCCGGCGGAAAAGCCGCGTGCCGCGCGTTACACGCTGGCCGATGGCGTCACAGCACGCTGGGCCATTGTTTTGACCGATACCGCCCTTTCGCCCTACGTCTGATCCGCACGCCAGCACGCCAGCACGCCAGCACGCCAGCACGCCGGGCCGCCCTACATAGGGCGGCCATTTGCTTTTCTGGCCCGGCGCCCCGATCCTCGACCGGCTGGCGTGCTGATCCTCGAGCGGCCCGGCGCCCCGATCCTCGACCGGCCCGGCGCCCCGATCCTCGACCGGCCCGGCGCCCCGATCCTCGACCGGCCCGGCGCCCTGATCCTCGACCGGCTGGCGCCCTGATCCTCGACCGCCCCGGCGTGCTGATCCTCGACCGGCTGGCGTGCTGATCCTCGACCGGCTGGCGCCCTGATCCTCGACCGCCCCGGCGCCCTGATCCTCGACCGGCTGGCGCCCTGATCCTCGACCGGCTGGCGCCCTGATCCTCGACCGGCTGGCGTGCTGATCCTCGAGCGGCTGGCGCCCCGATCCTCGAGCGGCCCGGCGTGCTGGCGTGCTGATCCTCGACCGGCTGGCGCCCTGATCCTCGAGCGGCTGGCGCCCTGATCCTCGAGCGGCTGGCGCCCCGATCCTCGAGCGGCCCGGCGTGCTGGCGTGCTGATCCTCGACCGGGCTGGCGCCCTGGCGCCCTGATCCTCGACCGGGCTGGCGCCCTGATCCTCGAGCGGCTGGCGCCCTGATCCTCGAGCGGCTGGCGTGCTGGCGCCCTGATCCTCGACCGGCCCGGCGTGCTGATCCTCGAGCGGCCCGGCGCCCTGATCCTCGAGCGGCCCGGCGCCCTGATCCTCGACCGGCTGGCGCCCTGATCCTCGACCGCCCCGGCGTGCTGATCCTCGACCGGCCCGGCGTGCTGATCCTCGAGCGGCTGGCGTGCTGGCGTGCTGATCCTCGAGCGGCTGGCGCCCCGATCCCCGACCGGCCCGGCGCCTGATCCTCGAGCGGCTGGCGCCCCGATCCCCGACCGGCCCGGCGCCTGATCCTCGAGCGGCTGGCGCCCCGATCCTCGACCGGCCCGGCGCCCTGGCGTGCTGATCCTCGAGCGGCTGGCGCCCCGATCCTCGAGCGGCCCGGCGCCCTGATCCTCGACCGGCTGGCGCCCCGATCCTCGACCGGCCCGGCGTGCTGATCCTCGAGCGGGCTGGCGCCCTGATCCTCGAGCGGCTGGCGCCCTGATCCTCGAGCGGCTGGCGCCCCGATCCTCGACCGGCTGGCGTGCTGATCCTCGAGCGGCCCGGCGCCCCGATCCTCGACCGGCCCGGCGCCCCGATCCTCGAGCGGCTGGCGCCCCGATCCTCGACCGGCTGGCGCCCTGGTGTCAAAACCCGTTATTGCGTGGTCAACAAAAGGTTGACCGCATAACCTGAAACCGGCAATCTAAACACACGGCGAATCGCGCCTGAAAGGAACGCAGGAATGGATAACCTTTTGCCTTTTGCGAACCATGCCAGCGGCTTTAACGCCGCGCGGGCCGGTATCGCTGCGGAATACATTAGGCGCAATTTTGCGTCGCGGAACAATTGCCGCGCCAGCGCGGCCTATAATCGGGCCGCGTTGCGAGATGCTTGCGCCGCGTTGCGTTGCGGCAAAGCCTTGGGAGTCGTGAAATGCTGATCCGCGCCGCCAAGCCGCGCCCCGTCATCATTGCGGCCCGGAAAGCCGCGCGCGCCGCTGGGGCGATGACCTACGCCGGGAATCCGTGTCACGCCGGGCATGATGGGACTCGCTACACCGCAACGCGGCAATGCGTGGCTTGCGCCAAGGCGGCCCGGCTGGCCCAGACCGAACGCGAAAAAGCCGAAAGGGGCGCCAAATGAGTTTCGCCGCTGGACTGGCCCTTGCCGTGATCTGCGCCGGGCTTTTCGCAACTTGGGCCGCGCCGCGCCTTTAGCGGGCCATTTGATCAACAAAAAGTGGAGCAAGAAACACGATGACGAACAAAACACCATGGCAACGCGCCACGGCCCCGGATTGCACGCTTTCCGAAGCGTGGCACGCCTCGCCCTATGTCAGCACCGAAGCCGCGCCCCGCAATATCGCTTTGGTCCGGGCTTTCCGGTTTCATCGCGGCCGCATGGTCGGGCCGCGCGCCTTGCGCATCAGCGCCACGGCCGCCTTGGCTTTCGCGCAGCAGGACGTGGAACAGGGCAAAGCCCGCTGGCCCGGCCATGGCACCACCCAAGCCGGGGCGCCGGATGAGCAAGGCTTGCGCTATGTCGAGAACCCGACCGCCATGGGCCTTCGGCTTGTCGGCTATGTCCGGCCCGAGTTCCGTCATGCCCGCGTCTGGCATGACGGCGATATGGGGTATTACGACAACCCCTATTCCGAGTCGTGCCGCGACGGTTCAGGGCTGATTTATGGCGTGGTTTATCAACTGCCGGGCCGGAACGGCGAGTCGCGCTTCGTCGCGGGTTACGTCGCGGGCGGGGATTGTGGCGACGGCGCAACCATTGATTTGGGCCGGGTCTTCACCGATCCGCGCGGCGATTATTACGCAGCGCCGGGCGACCTCGACGCGGCACGCGACGCGGCCCGCGCGGCCGACTCCATCGCGGAACACGCGGCGGAACAGGCGCGGGAACATGAAACGGCTTGGCGCGCCGGAAGCGAATGGCGTGAAGCCGTGGAACGGATCAAAGACGCGCGCCGGGAATATTACGCCTTGAACGCTGAGCGGCGGATGATGCGCCGCCGTATTGGCGCGATGCCCGGCGTTGAATTGATCTGCGCCACGATCCGCAAAAATCTTTTGGCCCTGGCCGATGAAATCGGAGAGGCGCGGGACCGCATGACCGAATTGGCGCGGGACCGCATGACCGAATTGGCGCGGGGCGACTGTTCCACGCTCTGCTTTTACCCCAGCGACGTTTTGCGGGCCGCGTTTTGCGACGGCGCCGACTTGCCGCTCGACGCATTCCCGGCCTGAAACCCGCAACACAGCCTGAAGCAAGGAAACCCGAACGATGACTTTCACGCTTGACGACGCCAAAGCCATGGCCCCGGAAAATGCTTTTGACGTGACGGCGGAAAACTACGTCGCCCGCTGGAAGACTCCGAATGAATATCACCGCGAAGGCTATGTGACTGGCGCGCGTTTCGCGGCTTTCGCCTTGGCCCGCGACATTTTGACCGAATTGCAGCCCGAGTTGACGGGCTGGACCGTCGCCACCTATGACAACGAACCCGCCACGCTCAACTCCGACCGGGTTTCGCTGCGGAAAGGCCCGGCCCGTATTTGGCTGACGTGCCAATCTTGGGGCGCGGCCGGGTTTCAGCGTGTGAAATTCCAAGCCTATTGCGTGTCGGAAGACAATCGCAGCGGCCCGAGTGTTGAAGCCAGTGCGGCGCTTGACCGTGGCGCGGCCGCCATCGCCAAGGAAATCAAGCGCCGCATCCTGCCCCGGCTGGAAGATTTGACCAAGGCGCAAAACACCAAAGACAAGGCGGCCCGTGAAACGGCCGCGCGTTTTGCCGCCAAGCTGGAAAAGTTGATCCGCAAATACCCCGATCTGCGGATCAAGGCGGAACAGCCCGAAAAGGCCGATTACATCAGCGTAAGCACGAAATACGGCGCCGCCATTTCCGCCGATCTGCGGATCTATGAAACGTCGGCTCGGCCCGACGGTGAATTGGTTTGGCGCGCAATGCCGCGCAGCGGCTACGGGGTTTCGATTGACGACATTGACTCCAAGGCGGGCCGCGAATTTTTCGCCCTGCTTAATCGTGCGTGACACGATGAACAGCCCCGCAATGCAATGGCTTGGCGATGCAATCGGCGCCCTGACTCTGGTTATCGGCTTCCCGTTCGGGGCGCCCTACGCCGTGGCGCTGATCCGCGCCGCCTTGTCCTATCTTTGAAACTCCAATAGGGGAATCCGCAATGCCGAAATTTGTGATGGATGGCCGCGACGAAGCGGCGCGCCGGGAAAGCCAATTCGTTTTCGGTTTCATCGAAGCAATGTTTTTCACGGAAACCGAACCCGGAACCTGTATCGCGGAATGGCATGACGCCGAAGCCGTGGCGATGCGGGAATCCGGTCAATGGGCCGCGCTTCCCGGTGATGCGGGTTATACCGATCTGCACCCCGACACGCTGGCCCGGATTCGCGCGGATTGCGAAGCCTGGCAAAACGCCCATGTCGATCTTTTGGCGCTGGCCTATGACCGGCCCGGATATGATGAGGCGCAAGCCGGGCGGGACTATTGGTTTACCCGCAACGGCCACGGAGTCGGCTTTTGGGACCGCAAGGAATTGCGGGCCGATGATCTGGGCGAAAAACTTTCGCAGGCGTGCCGCTACAGCGAATTGAACCCGTTTTTCGGCAACCATGTGAGCCATGGTGACGCGCCATTCGTTCACCTCGACATTTAACGCAAGGAATAACCGCGATGTTGCACCCCGACGACGACCTTAGCCCAAAGCAACGCCGCGCCGTGGCGCGCCATTGGCACCGCCTGCAAGTCACCCTGCCCGGCATGGGCGCGGGGCGGCGCATCTCGACCCGCAACCCGATCAAGGAGTCGGCCAAATGATGGCACCCCGCCAAATGCCGCGCCGCTATCTCGACGGCGCCCCGCCAATTGTCGCGGCGCAAGTTCTGGACCTGTTCCGCATCACCCCGGCCGCGCCGCTGGATTTTGACCTGATCCTGAAGCCCGATCCGGCCGACTCCGAAGTGCTTGGCCTGGACTTCGGCGCCTATGGCACGCGGGGCACGCATTTTTTCCTGACCCGCCATGAGGCGCGCGCCTATCGTGCCAGGAACAGCCGCCGCCGCGTGGCATGGGCCGATCTGCCGACCGCCACGCAACGCGCGATTGTGGCATATCTGGAATGGGACCCCGCCGAATGACTCTTTCCGTCAAGCTGATCATCGGGGCGAATGCCTATGCTTGCGTCACGCATGACGCGGGCCAGACAGACATTCGCCTTTCGCCGGGTAAATCCGCCGTCGCTTCGCTTCGGGAATACGCCACGGAATGCGAAGCGCGCGCCGCGCGGGAAAAGGACAAGGCGGAACTGGCACGCCGGGCCGCCGATCATTTGGAACGTGACGCCGGGCCGGGACTGGCGCGACGCGGCGCCCCGGTCTAGGCTTTTCCGCATGACGACCGCACCGCAAGCCATTGCTCTGGGCCGAGGCGGCCGCAACGCCCCCGGAATCCCGCTGCACCTCCTGACGCGGCACGCCCTTGTTACGGGCCAGACCGGCACGGGCAAAACCGTAACGCTATTGAGCGTTGCGGAACAGCTTTCGCGGGCCGGGGTGCCCTTGCTTCTGCCCGACGTGAAAGGCGATCTAAGCGCCATTGCGCGAAGCGTTCCCGGCGTCACGCGGCTGGACGTGATGAGCGGCGCGGCCCAGATACCGCTTTGGGACTTCGGCGCCGATCTTCTGGGCCGCGCGATGGAACTAAGCGAACCCCAAGCCGCTACCCTGGAAATTGTTTTTGCCTGGGCCGATGACACGGGCGCCCCGCTCGACACGCTGGCCGATCTTCGGGCCGCGCTGGCCCGCGTGCTGGGCCAGCGCGACGCGGTTTCGCGGCATTACGGCTATGTTTCGCAAGTCAGCCTTGGAGTCGTTCAACGCGGCGTGCTGCGACTGGAACGCGCCGGGGCGGCCCCGATCTTCGGCCCGGCCCGGCTTGACATTGCGGCGCTGGTGGATCAACCGGGCCGCGTGACCCTGCTAGACGCGACGCGGCTCTTTCAATCGCCCCGGCTTTACGGCGCGGTAATGCTACGGCTGTTGCGGGAATTGTGGCGCCGTTTCCCGGAACGGGGCGACGCGGCCCGGCCCCGGTTCGCTCTGGCAATAGATGAGGCGCACGCCCTTTTTGCTGAAGCTGGCCCGGCGTTGCTGCGCCAGACGGAACAGACGGCCCGGCTTATCCGTTCCAAAGGCGTCGCCCTGATCCTCGCCAGTCAGATGGAGTCTGACGTTCCTGCCATCGTGGCGGAACAATGCGCCAGCCGTATCAGGCACGATAGGGCGCTAGGCATCGGTCGGGCCGAACTTGTGACGCTGGACCGCGCCTCGGGCCGGGCCACGGCGCCGGAAATTGTATGTCCCGTCATGCCGGATTGCGGCACGGCGCCTTGCGACGCCGTGCCCGCGATGACGCTGGCACCAGCGTCGCGCCCCGCTGATCCGGCCGCGCCGATTAGCGCCGAACCGTGGCGCGACGCCGGGGCGGTATTGGCCGCGCTGCTTTTCGTCGCCGCGCCTATCGTCGCCGTGGCCCTGATCGTCTGGGGCGGCGGTGGAGCCTTCCTTTTCGGTGTTTTGCTGGCCCTTGGCCTAGTATTCCTGTTCAACCCGCCCCGGCCCGGCGGTTGAAATACGACGGGCCGCCGCACCAATCCGCCCCAGGTTCTAACCATGGCCCGCGCCACGCAAGGCGCGGGTTTTCGCTGTTCCGGCTGGCGCCCTGGCGCCCTGATCCTCGAGCGGCCCGGCGCCCTGGCGTGCTGATCCTCGACCGGCCCGGCGCCTGATCCTCGAGCGGCCCGGCGCCCCGATCCTCGAGCGGCCCGGCGCCCCGATCCTCGAGCGGCCCGGCGCCCTGATCCTCGACCGGCCCGGCGTGCTGGCGTGCTGATCCTCGACCGGCTGGCGTGCTGATCCTCGACCGGCTGGCGCCCCGATCCTCGAGCGGCCCGGCGCCCCGATCCTCGACCGGCCCGGCGTGCTGATCCTCGACCGGCTGGCGTGCTGATCCTCGACCGGCTGGCGCCCCGATCCTCGAGCGGCCCGGCGCCCCGATCCTCGACCGGCCCGGCGTGCTGGCGCCCCGATCCTCGAGCGGCCCGGCGCCCCGATCCTCGACCGGCCCGGCGTACTGGCGCCCCGATCCTCGAGCGGCCCGGCGCCCTGATCCTCGAGCGGCTGGCGCCCTGATCCTCGAGCGGCCCGGCGCCCCGATCCCCGACCGGCTGGCGCCCCGATCCTCGACCGGCCCGGCGCCCCGATCCTCGAGCGGTCCGGCGCCCTGATCCTCGAGCGGCCCGGCGCCCCGATCCCCGACCGGCTGGCGCCCCGATCCCCGACCGGCTGGCGCCCCGATCCTCGACCGGCCCGGCGCCCCGATCCTCGAGCGGCCCGGCGCCCTGGCGCCCCGATCCTCGAGCGGCCCGGCGCCCTGGCGGCCCGATCCCCGACCGGCTGGCGCCCCGATCCCCGACCGGCTGGCGCCCCGATCCCCGACCGGCTGGCGCCCCGATCCCCGACCGGCTGGCGGTCAATCTACCAGAAGCCCGGCGCGCCGGGCTTCTTGCATGAGCCATTCGTGGTTGTCCAAGCCGTCAACCTTGGCGTCACTTGGGTCAATTCGCCTTGGGGGATACCCCGTCGCCGTCACGGAGTCGCATGTGAAATCGCCCCTGATAACCGCGCCGTGTAGGTTCTGGGCGTCAAACTCGACAACCCATTGCCAGTTGATCGGGTTCGGCGGGTTGGCTTTCCATTCTTCCCGCCGCTGATCCCATTGGCGCGTTTCGTGGCCCATTGCGCCCGGCCTTGGGGCGAAGCCAGCCATGTATTCCTCTGGCGTCATAGCGAATTGGTATAGCTTGGCATCGCGGCGCTTGTATGTCGCAGGCGATATTATCCTATCTAGGAACGCGGTTTCACAACTCGCAAGCCACGCGGTTCCGCTGCGATTTTCGTATTCCCGGTATCCGAAATATAGCATGGCGCCAAAACCGATTGCCACACCTACGCCTATTAGATTCACACGCTTCAGCGCCACGTCATCCCGCTCCAAATTCTCGTTTCGATTCCGCCAATGCCCTCGCGTGACATGTCAATTTGGCATAATTGTGACGTGACGCACACCGGCAATCCGGTGCTGACACAGTGCGGGCCGAGGCGTAAGCCCCTTGGATGGATCGCACCCCGCCTGGCCCGGCCCGCGCCAAACTTTTCCGCCAAATCTTTCGACGTTTCAAAACTGGAAGAACGCAAAGCCAACCAAAGTTTTGGTATTGCGGCGCCCCTCAGTTCAACATAATGTTGAGCAATCTAGAATCAGGTGGGGCAGAGGGGTCATCCGAAATGACGCATGACGGCGAAACATCGGACTGCGACGATCACAACTGGATCGAGCATATCACCCTTGGCGCGCCGACCGTCTTGGTCTGCACGAAATGCGGCCTGCGACGCGCCATCGTTGCTGGCAATCAACCCGGCCACGACTGTCAGCAACCGAATCTGGTGATAGTGCCCAAAGTCCTGCTGATAGCATCGGATCGTGGCGTTTGCGTCGGTGGTCGCTGGGACGGGTGGATGATGGTGAAGCACCCCAACGGGCAATGGGTTTCGCATCACAAATTGGATGCGGTCAGCCCGATTACGGAAATGTCCGACTTGTTGCGCGCCATCGGGACGGGCGGTGGCCCATTGATCCCACTTTCGCCGATGGGCGACAAACCGATAATCGCGCGAGATGCGGAGAGGGCGCCAGAGATTTCTGCGCTAATCGAGGGCTGGGGCAAGCTGATCTGCGAAGCGGAAATGCAAATGTCGGACGATGCTGATTGCGGCGAACGAATTGATCTGCGGGACTATGGCGTCTGTGTTGATGTTGATACCGCGAAGGCCACACTCACCGCACTCCGTGCTATCAGGGGTGACGCATGACCGCCCGACCCGACTTCGACCACAACCTTTCGACGGATTGCCCCGTCCCGATCAAAGCCAAGATCACGGCATACATGCGCGCCGTGGAACAGTGGGCCTTCAAAGGCGCGCAACACCCCGAGGATCACGCAGCCATTGAAATGAATCTGAAGGCGGCGCGTTACAATTTGGAGCAGACCATCCAGAGCGCGTTGAAGCGGGCGGCTAAGTGATGGCGGCGTTCGCCGGGTTCGTCGCAGGCGTTCTTTTCACTGGCGCGGTTCAACAACAAAGCGATGGCCTTGCTGCAATGAGCATTGCATCGGCCATTTTCGCAATCATTTTCACATTCGAGGCCAACCGAAATGACTGATCGAAATTGGCGCGAAGCCAAACTTCCGACTTGGGTGAAAGACTCGATCATATCCGAACTCAACGCGGTTGCCATCCGCGCAGCACTGTCGTGGCCCAACGAAGGGCGGCCCGTGCCTGTGCCATTCCGATGGGGCGACTACGACAACCTGGTTGGAACGCCGGAAGAAGGCGTGTTCTGGACCACTGAGTTCAATGCTGTCGGTAGCGTCAGAGTTGCGCGCAATGACGGCATTGCCGCGCCGGTTCACAAGACTTGGCGCTTCTCCTGCGATGGCGGCAATTGGTCCACCACGGTGGTTCGCGGCCCGCTGTTCCGAACCGAGCGAGAAGCGCGTCTCGCACTTCTCTGGCAGCACTGTGATAGGTTCGCCGTGGAACTCGCGGCCCTGCGCAAACCGCTGTGCATGTGATGATCGACGGACTGACCTTCTCCGAGGTTTCCAAAATTTTCGGATCGACCGATGCGCCAAAGGAAGACGATGGCCCGGACCTCCTGTTGCGGCGGATTCGCAGCTTCGACGCCAGGGGCCTCGTCGTGGCTCAGAGGGGAGATAGCGGGGTTCGGGAAGGCTATCTCGATCTGGAACAGGCGTGCCGCTGCATCGTGTTCCACGAATTGATGGAACTCGGCTTCGACGGCGAGGTGCTGCGGTCGCTGCGGCGCGCCCTTATCCAGCGCGACGACCCAACCGGCCCAACGGCAATGGGGCTTGTAATTGCCGCAATCCGGCGCGGCGTTGAACCTGCCCAAGTTCAACTCGTGATCCACCGGCTCAAACGAAAAACCCCAAAGGGATATGGGCATGTGTTCCGCTTCACCGGGATTGGCGATGGCATGGAAAGCCGCGTCTCGCCAGAGAATACGGGGCACGCCTGTGTCACGCTCGATCTTGGCGCCCTGCTTTCACGTTTCACGGCCGGGTTCGACACAGCAATGGCGAAACTGCGACACAAGGCAGCCAAATCGAACAGGATCAACCGTTAATCCGCCTTGCTTAAAACGCCGATCTATGCGCTAATTATAGCACCCTGAAATTGAACCGGAACCAAGCATGATTGACCTCAGCGCAATGACCCTCAGCGAATTGCGGGTCTTGGAACGCCATGTCGCAAAAGCAATTGGCGATTACGAGAACCGCAAGAAGCGGGAGGCGCTGGCCGAAATGAAGGCCCTTGCGGCGCAACACGGCTTCACCTTCAACGACCTCGGGCTTGAAGATGCTGCACCGAATACCCGTGCCCCGGCCAAGCCGAAATACGCCAATCCCGCCGATCCGACCCAGACTTGGAGCGGGCGGGGCCGAAAGCCGGGATGGGCCATTGATGCGCTGGCCCAAGGCAAGACGCTGGACGATCTGGCGATCTGAGGCGCGGGAGACGGCTTCGAAACGTGGCGCGATCCAGAGATGGGTGGCGCCTTTTTCCTTGACTAAAGATCAACAAAATGTTGAACAAATTGGGGACGGTTGAACAGTGTCGGCTTTGCGGCTCACACGCGCGTGGTTCAACTGGCTCCAACCGACTTCCAACCAACGGAGTGAACAACGCAATGCGTATCCTGAATCTTTTGAGCGGGGCCTTGGCGGCTTTTGCGAGTGGCGGCGCTGCGGCTCAGGCCGTCCCGCTCAACGCTGCCCAGCGGCTCACCATGGGCTTCTTCAGCGACGATCCCCAAGGCCGCGCCGTGGACTACAAGGCGCCTCACGCCCCGCGTGGCACCCCGGCCCGCCCGCGTCACCCCAGGGCGCGGCGTTTCCGCCTGGACATGGGCAACGGCAAGGCCATCGTGTTCCGGCCCCGCCTGTTCCGGGGGCATCGCGCATGAACCTCGACAAGCTGCGGGCCGCGATCCGCAACCACAAGGGCCACGTCTCGGTCTATGTCACGCTGGCGCCGGGGAAATCCTATTGGCTACCGCTGCAAAAGACGCCGTTGCTCGACGCCTTGGTCGAAGCATTTGCCGATGATCCGCGCGGCAAGACCGTGCCAACCGGCATTCACTTCGATCCGAACAGCGCCAGGCTCAGCCTGAACGCCGCCCCGGCCGTGGATCAGGATCAGGCTGAAGCTGAAGCCGCAGACCTCGATCTGGACCTCGGTTTGGGCCACGAGCCGAATGGCGGGTCGGACCTCGGCCTTGATGACGGCCTTGGGTTCGACGCCGATCCCGACCTTTCGATCTGACGCCGAAACGGCACCGGGACCACGGCAGAAAACCGTCTTGCCGTGGTCCAAAATTCAACGTAGTGTTGAATAGTCAACAGGGAATCACCAAAATGACGATGCACACCGAAACCACGTTGCGCCACATGTTCAACGCGGGTCGCCTGTATTCCGCCGATGCTATCAACGCGCTTGTCGCTGAAATCCACGCCGACAACGTGGCTGCGGGCTGGTGGACTGACCTCAAAACGGGCGAGTCGTTGATCGGGAAGCGCAACGTGCCCGAAATGCTGTGCCTGATCCACAGCGAGATTTCTGAAGCCTTCGACGGGATGAGCCAGCGGCTTCCCGATGACAAACTGACCCACAGGATGATGTTCGAAGTCGAACTGGCCGATGCGGTGATCCGCATCTTCGACCTTGCCGGTGGCACTCAGGTCAATCTCGGGTGGGCCATCACCGAGGCGCACCACAACGCCCCGGCGTCGATCTATGGTCCTGATGCCATGGCGCGCTTGATGGCGGTTCACAGCCGCCTCAGCGCCGCGATGGAGGCATACCGCAAGGCCAACAAGGCACGCTTCGATGAAGCCTTGGGCGAAGCGGCTTGGGTGATCTGCGCCATCGCCGTGGCCCACGGCCTCGACCTCAGCGGGGCAATCCAGGAAAAGCGGGCCTACAACCGGCACCGTGCGGACCACAAGCGCGAGAACCGGCTTGCCCATGGCGGCAAGGCGTTCTGAGACGGCGGAATGGGCGCAACAGCCATGTCTTACGAACTGCTCCTGATCTGGTCATACGGCGCTGCGGCACTGTGTGGCGGCGTGTTCCTCGGCTTCCTGATCTGGGGCCTGAAATAGCACACCGGCAGGCCACGGCTGGGCTTGCTACATAGTTCAACAAATTGATGACGGATAAATCCAATGTGGATCATCACGTTTTCCGACGCCTGGATCATCATGTGCCTGCTTATCTGTGTCGCGCTGGTTTTCATGCCGCCGTGCAGCGGCGGGAACACGGCAGGGCGGCGGCGCAAGCCCGGATCGAGGGGCCACACCACCAATCCCAACCAAGGGGGCGACGAGAAATGACTCAGCAACAGAACCACGAAACTGAAACGCGGCTCACCGCTGTCAGCCTCGCCGTGCTTCAGGAACGGCACCGCAGCACGGCCGAAGCCCTGGCCCGGCGCGAGGCTCAGCGCCGTGACTTGATGACGAAGCTGGTTTCCACGGATTACCAGATCGTCAAACTCACCAATGACTGTTCCGACTTCGCCACGGCCATGGCCCGGCTTCAGGGCTTGGGCAACAAGTTCATGCCGATCACGGGCGTCACGGTGGAACGCGATGATCCGTATTTCCCCAATCCGCTGAACCCGGAAGCGGCCGCCGTTGACGCGGCGCGTATCGCGCCGATGCCGGATCGGGATTGGCGGGCCGTGGAGGCTGCGATCCAGATCAGCCGCGCCGTCCCGGTTGACGGTGATGCCACGATCTATTGCGTCACGCGGCTCGGCCTCTTGGACCTGCTTCGCGCCTCGGGGATGCAGCGAACCGGCGCTGTGCCCGGCCATCGCGTTGAAACGCATGTGGATGACCGCGACTGCTGGCTCAGGATCGGCAGGGCTATTCACCGCAAAATGGCTGGCACAGTCGGGGGGTTTGAACTGTGGCGTGAAATCTCGCGCCAGTCGGAGAAGTTCGATGAGCAGCAAGCCCTACTGGTCTGGAAGTCGTTCGGCGCTGTCCCGGCCGAGGATTTGCTTGTGCTTCGGTCCTTCGCTGACGCGGAACTCATGCGGGACAAAACCGCGAAACGCGAGGCCCAGCAATGAACGCCGCGAACCTGAAAGCCGTCGAAACGGAAGTGGCTGCGCCGCAGCGGTTCGGCGCATGGATGCAGACCTTCAGCGGTGTTGCGTTCTGGCCCCTCGATCCCAGAGCCGATGAAATCCACCTCATTGATGTGGCGCACGCCTTGGCGCACCAGTGCCGCTATGCTGGGCACGTCTCGAAGTTCTACAGCGTTGCCGAGCATTGCGTTCTGATGGCGGCGGCCATGCCGACCCCCGAACTGGCGCGCTACGCCCTGCTTCACGATGCGACGGAAGCCTATCTCGTGGATGTGCCCCGGCCCGTGAAACGCTTCATGCCGGAATACCGGGTCTGGGAAGATCGGCTGTGGCACTGTGTCGCGGCGCGGTTCGGCCTTAATCCAGACATTCCGGCCGAAGTGGGCCTGGCCGACAACGCCGTCCTGCTGGATGAGGCGCGGGCCTTGATGATGCCGCACCCCCTGCCGTGGAACGTGCCGGGGCCTGCGCTTGGCGTTGAAATCCAATGCTGGGAACCGGCACGGGCCAAGTCGCAATTCCTGATCATGGCGCAAGCCCTCGGGGTGGAGTGAGACGTGACTTCGATCCCGAGCAAGGCGCCTCGCGTCACCGAGTTCTGGCACAAGGACGCCAAGGGCTTTCATTCGCCGCACCACCTCGTCGGCAAAACCTTTCTGCACGTCAAAACCGCAACTCTCTACGTCGTGGTTGACGTGGTGTTCAACGCTTCAACTGACCAATGGGCGCTGCGTTATGAGGCGCATAACACCGGCCGTCGCGCGCCGTTCCGGTTCACCCGCGACGCGACCGAGTTCATGGACGGCCGCTTCTTGGAAGTGAAATAGGGTAGGGGAAATGGCGAAGTGCAAACTTAGCAATTGCCGGGAAGAAGCTGTCACTTTTGCCGCAAAGCGATACTGCCCCGCCCACCTCGCGGAATACAAACGGAAGCAGCGGGAATTTCTCGCCGTCCGAGCCACGCTGCGGTGCTGTGAAACCTGCGGGGAAAAGTTGACGAAAACCGGAAACGACAATGGTGATACCCTTTGTCGTTCCTGCCAAACCGAGGCGCGGACCAAGCGCCTTGCGGAACTGAAACAACGGCAATTCGACAGTGCTGAAACAGTCGAAGCCCTGAAAGACTGGATGAGGGAATACCTTCTATGACCATCACCGCCAAAGTGATCCAGCGCAGCCGCCAAGCCTCGGGCGATTATCCCGACCTGATCACGCTGCAATTGCGGTATCCCCGCTTTATCCATGCCGAGGCCAAGACCCATCGCCTGATCCGCATTGATGATGCGGAATATGAGTTCCTACAGGAAATCTCGCTGATGGATGACGAGAACCTGAGCCGGAATGCCAGCAGCAGCCGCGCCGTCCCCGTTGAGCGCATGATCCAGGATGTGCTGGATGATCCCGCAATGCCGGTGGCGTGGGGCAGCAACAAGCCGGGGATGCAGGCCGGGGCCGAACTAGCCCACTGGCCCTTGGCCCGCGACTGCTGGCTTGACGCCCGCGACGCTGCCGTGGCCCGCGCGAAAGAAATGCTCAACCTCGGCGCACACAAGCAGATCGTGAACCGACTGCTGGAACCCTTCGGGCATATCAGCGTCGTCGTCACCGCGACGGAATGGGATAACTTCTTCGCCCTGCGCTGCCACGCCGATGCCGATCCTACGATGCGGGCCTTGGCCGAGGCAATGCGGGCCGCGATTGCGGAATCGGAGCCGACAGAAGCCGTTGGCCTCGAAACCCAACGGTGGCACTTGCCCTATACCATGGTGCGGGATTGGGACTATGCCTTCAGCCTCATCGGCGGCCCGAACGGTGGCCCGCACCCCTTCAGGACGCTTGCCATGATCAGCGCGGCGCGCTGTGCCCGCGTGTCCTACCTGAACCACGATGGGACCGCGCCCGATGTTGCGAAAGACCTCGCTTTGGCCCGCAGGCTGCTTGAATCCCGGCACATGTCCCCCTTCGAACACCAAGGCCAGGCGCCCGATCCGAACGACATGGACACGTCCCGCTGGGGCAATTTCACGGGCTGGGATCAGTTTCGCAAGATTGCTGAAATCGCAACTACTTCTGTCGAGGCTGCGCAATGACCACCGTTATCCTGATCAACGGCAAGCCGCGCGCCGGGAAAGACACGTTCGTGGATGCCATGACCCAGGGCTTGCAGCACCTCGGCGTGCCGGTGGCGCGCTTCAGCAGCATCGAGCCGATCCGCGATATGCTGGGCCATGCGGGTTTCGATTTGGCGCAAAAGACCGAGGCGGATCGAAAACTCTTGTCCACCGTGGGCGACGCGGTGGGGGATCACTCCGAGTTCCGATCCGCGCGGTGCGCCGATGAGGTTCAGCAACACCGTCGAACAGCGGGGCGGCGCGGCGTTGTGTTCCTGTTCATCCGCGAACCCGCGATCTGGGAACGGGTGAAGGCCCGGCTCAACACCGGCCTGGTGGCGCAATACCAGCCCTATACCTTCCTGTCTGTATTCATCGAAAATCCTGACGTGCCGGAGGTAGTCAGCAATCCCAGCGACGCCGGGGTTTACGCCATGAACTATGACGCTGTGATCCACAACGACGGGTCGTTGGACGAGTTCATGGATCAGGCGATGTATTACGCCGGAATTGTCGCGGGCCGCCTGCCGATTTAGCCGGAACGACAAAATTTCGGCTTGCGAAATACTCAATAATCAACAATATGTTGATCAAGCAACACAAGGATGAATCGCAATGGCGCCCTCCGATCTTGACTTGGATGAAACCAGCGCAACGCCGGGCGTGGGGCATAACAGCGGCAAGACGCCGGGCAACAAGAAGCGCAAGGCCAAGGCCGACGATGGCGCCGAGCCGTATGACATGGTGTCCGACGAACTCCGTCAGTTCTGCGAACGCTACGAGCAACTGGAAGTCGAAAAGCGGGAAACCGCTGATCAGCAGAAAGAACTTCTGGCTGAACTGAAGGGCCGGGGTTTTGACCCGAAAATCTTCAAGAAGATCATCGCGGAACGGAAGCGCGACGCCGATGATCTGGCCGAAGAAGCTGCGGTTCTGGAAATCTATCGCCAGGCCCTCGGCATGGAAATCCTGAAGAACATCTGAGGCCGGAGCGGAGCGTTTCGCCATGTCTCTGAACCGTGACTCCGGCTCCGATGAAATAGGGGCGAGGCTTATCGGAGCCGGAATTGATCGCATCACGTTGGCGCGGCGCGGCGCGTCCCACTGGCAAGTCGAGGCCCGCAACGGGGCTTGGTGGGCCATGGGTGAAATCTGCGAAACGCCAGAACATGCGATCCGTTCGGCCTGCGCCGCGTTCGACGCGGAACGGGCCAAAGTCAAAGCCCTGAAACCTGATCCATTCGAAGGACTATTGGGATGAGCAAGAAAGCCAAGACCACCGCGACCGAAAGCGAAACCGACCTCGATCCGCAGGACGAGCCGCAGACCGAATCCGATCTGGACTTCGGCCTCGGTGAATCCGCGACCGATGACACGGGCCTCGGGCTGGACGAAACTGATGCCCAAGGCGAGGCGGATGTTCCGCCGACCGAAGTGACGCACCGCGTCCATGCCGCGACCGGCGTTTCGCTGCGCCGGGGCATCCCCATGCCGGAAGTCGTCTCGGGTCGCCGTGCGAAATACCCGTGGGACGACATGGAAGTGGGCGAGTCGTTCTTCATCGGCGGGGTCAGCGAAAGCACCATCTCGTCGTCGCGGCTCACGGCTCAGAAGCGCCTCGAAGGCCGGAAGTTCGCGGTGCGCAGCGTGACGGAGAACGGCGTCGAGGGCGTTTGCGCCTGGCGCGTCGAATGATGGAACGGGCCGAGCCGCGTGCCCTGATTTACGAGTGCCGGGACAGCGATGTTCCGGCACATCGTCGCTTCATCGCTCAGTTCACGATCCACAGCCTGAACCGCTACATCGTTGTGCATGGCGCGACTCCGGCGCTGGCCCGCGCCAAGCTGGAATTGATGCGGGAATACATGGGCCTTGATGCGCTGGCCCGGAGCAAGTTTGACCTGAATGGCAAGCTGGCCGTGCTGAATGGCGGCGAAGACGTGGCCCGGCCCACGGCCCTGCTTTCGACGTTCGAGGACTTGCTGGGATGATTGACGAGGCATTGCGTAACGCCGCCAAGTGGGGCGATCTGAACTATGTCAGCCTCGCGTTTTGCGTCGCGGACGGGCTGTTCGAGGCAAGTTATCGCGGAACGCGGGACAAGGACTTTCGGGTCGTGCGGCACGCCGATCCAGCCACGGCCCTCGCAATGGCGCTGACCGCGAAGCGCGCCGCCACGGTTGCGGCACCAACGAAACCCGCGCCGCCGCTGGCCCGGCCAGCCGTGACGACACGGGCCAGCGGCGGCGCGTTTGACGATCTTCTGGGGTGATCCTGAGATGACTTCCGTTAGCCTGCACCAAGGCGATAACCGCGCCACGTTGCGCCGCCTGATCGACCAAGGCATTCGGGTTCACTCCGTCGTGACTGATCCGCCGTATGGCCTCGTGTCGATCCAGAAGCGGTTCGGCAAAGCCGGTGCCAAGGCGGCCCGCACCGATGGTAATGACGGCAGCTTCGGCCGTCTGTCAGGCGGGTTCATGGGCAAGGCGTGGGACGCGACCGAGATTGAGCGCGACCCAGAGTTCTGGCGCTTGGTCTGGGAAATCCTGCTGCCCGGTGGCTTCTGTTTCGCGTTCAGCGGCAGCAGGACGGGCCATTGGCAGGCTTGCGCCATGGAACTGGCGGGCTTTGTCATGCACCCCATGCACGGCTGGGTATTCGGGACCGGCTTCCCGAAAGGCCACAATCCGAAGGTTCCCGGCTTCGAAGGCTGGGTCCACGGGACGCAGAGCCAAAAGCCTGCACTGGAACCGATCTATCTGGCCCAGAAACCGTTCAGTGAGACGACCGGCGCGGCGAACCTGCTGCGCCACGGTGTCGGGGCGGTGAATATCGACGGGTGCCGGGTGGAATATGCCGGGGCTGCGGATCAAGCCGGTGCCGTGCCCCAGGGCCGGGCCACGGCCAAAGTGGGGGCGCTGGCAGGCAAAACGCAGAACGATGCGGAGCGCACCGAATTTGTGCCGGATAACAGCAAGGGCCGCTATCCCGCCAACCTGATCCTCGACGGTTCGCCGGAAGTGGTGGCGCTGTTTCCGAACACCACGGCAGCAAAAGCCGGAAAGCGCAATGCTGCCAAGGCAGGCGGAGTTTATGGCGACTATGCTGGCGATGACGCGCCCCGCATGGGTCATTCCGACAACGGCGGATCGGCCGCCCGCTTCTTCCACCACTTCCCGCCCGACGCCGATCCGGTGATCTATCACGGCAAAGCCGGGAAAGCCGACCGGGCCGGATCGAAGCACCCCACGGTGAAGCCCGTGGCCCTCATGCAATACCTGATCCGGCACATCACCCCTCCGGGCGGCACGGTCCTTGATCCCTTTGCGGGCAGCGGCACTACGGCCGAAGCGGCGCGGCGCGAAGGCTTTGACTGCATCCTCATGGAAGCCGAAGCCGAGTATTGCGACTTCCTGCGCCAGCGGTTCGGTCTGTCGCGCCCCGGCGCCGCGTTCGACTTTTCCGATCTTCTGGGCCGCGATCCTGACGTGCCCCGGTCCAGTGAAACCATGTTCAAGGAGATTTTGGGATGAGCGTTGAGAGGTATTCAGATACCGTCGCTCTGGTGTGCGACGCTTGCGGTGTCACAACGCCGCGCCGCGATGCCGACGAGTTTCAGGACTTGGTGGACGAAGCAAAGGCCGATGGCTGGCGTGTCACGCGCCGCGATGGGGTATGGCAACACCACTGTGACGCCTGCGACGAAGAAACCAGTGCCTTGGATCAAGCCCGGCGCAAATTCGGGCTTAGGTGAGAGTAGGGCCGGATTCGAACCGGCGACCTCTCGATTTCCAATCAAGCACGCTAACCAGACTGCGCTACCCACTGATAGTTTCCGAAGAAACCAGAGCGAAGTGTATGTGCCGTAACACAACGCTTCAGTCAAGCGGCTTCCCGCTGCTACCTCACACCTTGATCCACCTCGACCGGGGCGAAATACGGGCCAACGCCCCAAACGGCCCGCACCGTGGCTGACACGCAACCGCTCGGCATGTGCAAGCCCACCACGATGATGAGGGACGCGACGACCCAGGTTCGGGCTTCACCTTCGAGCCATGTGCGGATCGGCCGGTCGGCATAGTCCGTTCTGCGGATCATCATGGTCATCCCTCCTTGCGGTCCACGCGGCGCAAGGTGGCGTTGAACACGGCCAAGACGAATTTGCCGCTGGACATGCCGAGGATGCCGACCGCGAAATACGCCGAGCCTTCCAACCCGGCCGAGTCGATGGGGTAAAACGGGTTCTGTTCCATGAAGCGGATCGCGGCCGGGCCGAAATAGGTGGCGCAGATCGAGCCGGTCAGCACGGCCAGCAGGCCCCGGACGAGGTGGAACTTTTCGTCCATCAGGTGCCGGATCAGGCCGCCCGCCGCGCCCGCCGTCATGGCCCGGCCCGTCTCACCGAACAGCCATCCCGCCAAGGCGCTGCCGCTGATCAACAGCGTGTCGAAAATGGAGTTCCCGTTATCCAATGCGCCGGTCCTTCGTCTGCCGCGTGTCTCAGAACTTCGACTGCACCAGGGTCCGCAGCACGGCATCGGTCGGCCCGAGGCGGCCCAGAGCATCCGGCACCGAAGCCTTGGCGTGCTTCAGCGCCATAGCGATGGCCGTGTCGCCCGTAAGCCCGGCCCGCAGCGCGGCCCGCAGCCCGGTTTCCAACGCGCTGTGCAGCACGTCCTTGTCCTTCTGTTCCAGCTTGACGTTCAGCCAGCGGTCCAGCAGCCGTTCCACGGCCATACCGGCTTTGACCAGCACGCCGAGCGTGACAGCGACGAGAACTTCGGTGATGTGCGGCGCGGTGGCTTGAAGGAATGTTTCCAGCATCGGTTCAGACCTCGTTGGTGGTGATGCCAGCCGCGCCCGCCGTCATGCGGGGCAGGGGCGTTCTCGGCGTGGCGGGGGTGGCCGTCGCGGGCCAGCGGGACGCCAGCAGCCGGGACTTGGCGATCCGGCTCACGTTGACCGCGTTGTTCTGGTTGCCGCCGAGGCAGAAGAAATAGGCGTCGTCCTGGCCCACGGCGAAGGCGACATGGCCCCCGCCGCCGCTGCGTTCAAAGACCAGCACGCAGCCATAGCAAGGTTCGCAGGCCGTGCCGAACAGCGCCCAATTGCGCGCCCAATAGGGGTTGGCGCCCAGCGCGCCGCTGAACGGCTCGGCGGGCAGGCTGTTCTTGATCGCCGTCTCGGTGAAATCGCCACACCACGGCAGGGCCTTGGGGTCGCCCAGCGTCTTGCCGTCGCTTCTGAGCCACGCCTTCAGCGCGGCGTTGTCCCGCGTTTCGTGAAGCCCCAGCACGGTCTTGGCCTCCGTGATCCACGGCGGGTCGAGAAGGTCTTTTGCGGCCCAGCCGGTTTGCGGCACAGCCGCGCCGCCGTTGCGCCTCAGGGCGTCAATCGCGCCCAAGGTCTTCGGCCCCCAGATGCCGTCTTCACCGCCAGGGTCATAGCCTTCGAGCGACAAGCCCTGCTGGATCAGTCCAATGCCTTCGCGTCTCGACGCCATAGTGACCACCTCTTGATCATCCGTTTGGTGTTCATACCACATAAGGTTGATCTTGCGCCACAGCGAAGTGGCCGTGGCGCGCAGCGGGGGTCAGAACCCCGTATTGAACCAGTTGTAATCCGACGTTGACCAAGAGCCTCGCGGAGTCTCCGTTCCGCCGAACCACGTTACTGCGTCGTCCGACCAAATGAACCGAAAGGTTTCCGGCATGTAGAGCGTAAAGGACTGCGGCATAAGGCCCATCGCCGCGACTGTCACTTCACTGGCGAATGTGCCCCATATTTTCACCCTAGCAGTTGACGGAAGTGAGGTAGACAACCACTGTGCGTATGTCGTGGAGTTGGTGTAGAGGTCCGTAAGGCTGTTGTTTGACGGACCAATATCAGAGTGGATATTGTTGGCAGATGCGAGGTTTTGCGTATGGACCCCAGAAACAAAATTCCACTGTATCGACCGCATCCTAAGCGTCTCAGGGGCACCGTCAGACCCTGAAAGGAGTTCGACTCCCCAATGCTTCCATGTCGTCTTGACGGGCGGTGCCCCCGCCAGCTTACGAGACGATGCCACGCATCCATAGATCGCGGAAAATGTCATACCGACGCCTCCAAATCACCGAAGATAACCCAGAGGTCGGACCAGATTTTCACCAGCGTGACAACCGAACCCACGGCACGAGTCGCGGCGTTGAAATCGGCCGGGACTTGCAACGTGGCACCACTCCCTGCGACGAACGTAACTCCCCCGGTGCTGTGCTGACGCACCATCACGCTGAACCCGGTCGGCAGGTTTTCCGTGGCATCGGCTGGCACAGTAATCGTGGTGGATGTGCTCGTGTTATAGTGCATTAGTTGCCCGAGGTCCGATGCGGTGATGGTGTGCGCCGTGGCGGTGCTCATGGCGGTGGCAATCAGTGCGGCGCTGGTAGGCGGATCGACCCAGACCAGCCCATCGCCAGCGCCGTTCACAGCGAGACGCTTCGCGGCATCCGGTGCGCCATATGTCGGCAGAGCCTCGGGCGGATCGACCCATTCCACCGCATCCTCGGTCGCATTGACCGCAAGGTGTTTCCCGGTGTTCCCAACGAACGAAGGTAGCGAAGTGCCGCCCCCGGTTTCATCGGTGGCCCATTCCACCCCGTCTTCGGTCGCGTTGACCTTCAGGACTTTGCCGGTGTTCCCGGCATAGCCCGGCAGCGTCGTGCCCCCGCCGCCCGTTTCATCGGTGGCCCATTCCGTCGCGTCGCCCGTGGCGTTGACCTTCAGCACATTCCCGGCCTGGGCGGCGGAATAGGAAGGCAGGGTGTCACCCGTGCCGTCAACACCCCACTCCGTCGCATCGCCAGTGCCATTGACCTTCAGCACGCGGCCCGCCTCCGACACGGAATAGGAAGGCAGGGTGTCGCCCGTGCCGTCAACGCCCCATTCCACGCCGTCACCCGTGGCGTTGACCTTCAGCACTTGCCCCGCCTCCGGCACGCCGTATGACGGCAGTTCGGCTTCGAGGGTGAACCATTCCGTCGCGTCGCCCGTCGCGTTGACCCGCAGCACTTGCCCGATCTGGGGCGCGCCGTAGGACGGCAGGCCGGTGAGGCTGGCCCATGCCAGTTCGGTGCCGTCGCCCGTGACGCTGAGGAACTGGCCGAGTTGGCCCGCGCCATAGGCCGGAATCTCGGGGTTCGCGGGCACCCATTCCAGCGCGTCGCCGGTCTCGGTGATCCGCAGCACCATCCCGGCTTGCGGCTCACCGAAGGCAGGAAGATCGGTGGCCTGGACGGACCACGCCGCACCTGAGAACCGCCACAATGTGTTGGTCGGCGTCTCCCAGGCCGTAATGCCGGGCGGCGCACTGAGTTTCACCCAGACCCCGTTGTCTCTCGCCCAAACCTTCATGGCGTCGGCGCCATCCAGCACGATGTAGATCATACCGTCGGTCGGCGCGCCCGGCAGTTCGGCTTCGTCCACCACGCCGTTGACGCTGAGGGCCGACAGGATGGACACGGTTCGAAGGTTGGCGTTCATAGCGTCGCCCCAACCATCTTCAGATTCAAGCCACGCGCCGGTCAGGCCCAGCCCAGGGAATTGTCTTGCCATGGTATTTCATGCTCCAAGTTTCGGTTCGGGCTTGGATCAGCCCCAATTATTGCCCCAATCCAGGCCCCAACCCGCAGCAAGGCCGATGCGGACATAGCGCCGGGCATTCTGGATCGACTCGTAACCGTCATGCACCGCCACGAACTCGACCCAGCCTTTCCGGGCCGAGCCGAAGTCGGCGGCGGGGAAGGTGTGGCTCGTCCCGGTGAGGCCGGGGTATTCAGTCAGCAGACTGCCCCCGAGGTCATAGATGCGGATCGTGGTGGTCTGGCCCGCTTCGATGCCGGTGGACGGCGCGTCCCAACGCGGCTGAAGCGCGTCCTCGTCAAGCCTGTTCCGGTTCGACCACGACACGGTTATGTTGGTGGGATACGGCTCGGTTTCAAACAGGGCTTGCGCAAACCCGAAGCCCGTTCCGCCGTTCATCACTTGGCAGTTTGCGGGCCGGATCGGGGCGTGAAGCCGGGGCAGAACCTCGCCGTAAAACACGGTGTCGGCTTCGCTGAGATGAAGGCGCTGGCCCGCTACGCGCGGCAGGAAGCGCAGATCGAGGCCGTCAAGTCCGGGGATGAGCAGCGTGTCAATCGCGTCACTCGCGCTTGATGGCAGGCGCCACAGCAGCGTCCCGGCATCCCATTGCCGTGGGATGGTGTCGAACATGCCGCGTGTCACGTCCCATTCTTGGGCCGATATGTTGAAGGAATCGAGCCGGATGATTTCGGACCCCAGATCGCCTTGGCCCAGCATGAGGAAGTCGCCGGGAAAGATGAAGCCGTGGCCCATTTCGTCAATCAGTTCGCGGGGCAATACAGATTCAACTTCTTGCGCCATAGCGAATGGCAGTTCGCGCGCTTCGCACTCACCGACCCGACCCGAGTTCCGCCAGTAGGGGAAGCCCGACACAAGTTCAGTGTCGGTGTGAATCCACACCTCAATATCATTGGGGTTCATGTCGGGGTGCGACGCCATGGGAACAACGATCTGCCCCGGTGCGTTCTGCTCGATCTGTTCCGGCGTTGCGCCACCGAGGATCGCCATGGGGTAGGGCAGGGCAATGGCGGTCTGGTGGATCATCGGCACGGGGCGTTGCGGCGCCTCCGGCAAAAGCCGGTCCTGCGGCGTGCGATACACGGTATGGCTGACGCTGAAAATGTCCTCCACCACGGTCACAACGAGATTGCGGTCCTGCGGCGTGCCGGGCTGCACCGTCATCACGCGGATCACCATGTCCTCAATTTCCTCGTCGGGGTAATTGAGGCGGAACACCGCGCCGGGCCGAACGGCCCAGAACTTGCGGCTCAGGCGCAGCGTTCCGCTCCACAGCGGATAGCCGACCTCAGCCACGTCGCGGTCGGCGAGGGCCTGGGCCAGATTGGCGTTGCGCACCATGTAGTAATTCCGGCTATCGCTGGAAATCCCGCTCTGGATCGCCAACGCAGCGTTATTGTGAGCCGTGACCGTGGCGCTTTCCTCGGTGGTCGGGTCGGTATAGGTCACAACGATTTCGTTGGTGACTTCACTCCAAAGGCGCCTGCGGCCCTCGGTGATTTCGCATTCCGACGGCCCGATGATCGTAAGGCCGCCAATATCATAATCGTTGCGCAGCAACTTGATGTTCCAACGCGCGTCAACCGGGTCTTGGAACATCAGGGCCTTGATGTGGTCAATCACTTCCTTGGCGATTGTCTCACCATCGGCTTGTTCCATCCATTTGAAGCTGATGCCAAAGCGTTCGTTGAACAGGGTTTGCGACGCGGCTTGAAAACTGACCTCATTCATCTGGGACACATCTTCACCGAGGCCCCAATCCTTGTTGATGAACAATTCCCAAAGGAAGTTCGCCGGATTGGCGTCTGGCAGCATTCCGCCTTCCGCAATTGCGCAATGCGTGTATTCCAGCCCAGACCAGTTGACCTTTACGGTTTTCTCTGGCGTGGAGACGTATGAACTGCCGGGCCACGGGCGGTATCCATAGTATTGCCGGATGAACCTCGTTCCGGGCGGAATTGGCCAGTTGCGATCAATAGTGTTTTTGCCACCGCTGTTGCGCCCAACTGTGGCATAAAATTTCGGATAAGTGCTTATCAATTCGCCGGGTTCAAACGCGCCAGTTTCCGGGTTTGTTTCACCGCCGTAAAACCAGACATAGTATTGCGTAACGCCGAGGCCATCGACCCTTCCGCTGTTGCTCTGGAACTCGGAAACCAGGAACACGTCGAGGTGCGCAAGGCCAGCGTCAATTTCTTCAATCGACGGTCTTTTGTCGTTCGTGACGGAAAGCGGCTCGGCGGTATCCCCGTCGGCCGGAACTTTGGTCCTGTAATACTCGCCTTGGATGAAGCCGGGGTTTTCGAACTCCACGCCGCAATACACGTTTTCATAGGTGGAAATGCGGCTGAACGATCCGATTGGTTCGGCAGGCCCGATCCCCGGAATGGTGATCCCGTTCGACAGGATCACCGGCATTTCGTAGGTATTTCCGTCAGGAACCAGTGGGATATTCCATCCGTTCGTCATGTCTGGTTCCGGCTCACCGAGCGGCCAGATAGCGGCGTAATCGTCATTCAGTTCGCGGAACAGCTTCGTAACCGAAACGTCGAGCGACGGCACATAGGGGTTATTCGTCACCCATTTGAAACCGGCTTCGAACATGCCGCGAAAAAACAGAGACGCAATCCCGCGATAGCCCGGCGCCGTTGCCGGGGTCAGCCCCATGCGCTTGGCGAGGGGTTCGGATGCCACCTGATCGAAGGTGCCGGGATAGCATTCGACAATGCCGCGAACCCCGCCTTCTTTCCCGTCACCGCCAAATACTTCCGGCAGATCAATGCACACATCGCGGCGTTCCGTGACGGCGCCGCACCAAACCCGCTTGTCCTTGATGCGGACCTGGTTGATCGAATCAATCGGCCCGTGGCAGATCGCATAGTGGACGCTAAGCTGGTAGTCGTAGACCTTGACGCTGTTCTTACCGCCCATTTGCTTGTGCCGCCTCTTTTTTAGCCGTCTCGATCATCATTTTAAGACCGGCATCTTCGATATGCTCCAATTCGGACGCCGGGATACCTTCCTGCACGAATCGTTTGAAGTCTATCCCAAGTTCTCTTGCCTTTCTTCGCAGCCCGCGAAAGCAGAAATCGTATTCCGCCGTTCGGCTGTGGCGCGGATGAACCCGAACCTCCGTCATTTCTTCGACCCGGTGTCCGCTTTGCGGTGAACCGACAGCTTGTCCCAATGGCCGAGGTTGTTCAGCCCGGAAATTCTCACGCTGCCGACCACCACTGGAATAGGCCGACCGGCTTCCGCAGTAGGGTCTTCGAGGTCTTCCGTCGCGGGTGGCTTTTCCTGCTTCACGCCGGGTTGAAGCAGGAACCCCACGAAGGACCAGGCAAAGCCGATGATCAGGTTGGTGAGAAATGGAAGGGGCATTTCATGGCCTCAGTCGTATATGTTTTTGCCGATGGGGTTTTCAATCGGAATGAAGGGTTGGCCGCCATAGTTCTGCACGTTGTCATGCAATTCGGAACACGCCGAAAAGCTGTGCGGGCAACCCAAATAAATCGACACGGTATTGCCAGCGGTCAAATAACGGGTCGGCCCCATAAGGGTGACGGTGTTTTCCGATGCGGCGAGTATCGCGCGGTATTCCGTGCCGCTGTCCCCATTCCATTCCACGACGCCGCCGATATAGTCCGAAGGCGTCACGCCGGGCTTCATCCAGCCCGGATCGAGGCTCAGCGTTGTGCCCGCAATGCCTGCCACCGCGCCCGTGGTCATTGCGGCGCCTTTGTCAGCCAGGCATCGCGGGCCATAGAGGACATGGGGGCACGAAAGCTGGTAGTTCCGCCGAAGTCCGGGCCGCTTCAGCGAGTTGCCGAGCGGGCTGCACGACAGTTTGCGCATCTCGCCGTCCAGCGAACCTTCGTTGACCTTGCCGATGAAGGCCACGGGGAAATTCTCCCCGGTTTGCCACGATGATGGGGTGGCAGGATCAGCGACATTGCCTTTGAACACGGTCAGCCGAACCATGAAACTTGGCGGAAAGTATGCGAACAGCCGCCCTATATCCGTGGATTTCGGCAAGCGGACTTCGATTTCGGCGCTGCTTGAATCGAGTGCGCCACTGATCTTCTGGCTGTCCCGATCAATCGGGATGGGCTGGTATTCCACGTCGTTGAACGTGATCGGTGCCAGCGCATTGGTATAGGCGCGGAACGCTTCGGCGGCCTCACCGTATCGAAACAGGAACAGTTCGACCGGGTTTGCCCCGACCCGCGATGCTTCGTAATCGTTATACGACACGGCTCAAGCCCCTGAAGTCGGCAGCACGCTCATGGGTAGAACCACCGAGGCGTTGCTGTCTGTGATGAAGGAAAAGGTGATGCTGTCCGATGCCAGCCGCCGCCGGTTCAGCCAGCGGACCTTGGTGTTGGCATTGAACTTGGCCCCGAGGCTTGGCGTAACGCCGAACCTGGATTGACCCTCCGGCGCGGCAGGAAACTCGCCGGTAAGGCTGTGGATCGCATAGCTGCCGTCATCGAAGAACGCGATGATGCGGTTGTGGGTAATGGATCCGGCGAAAGTGGCTTCGAACCAATCCCCAGCAACGCCAAGCACCGATGTTCCCGGCACAGCCTCGATCAGTTCGAAATCGTTCTCTGGCGATGGCGCCCAGAATGAATTGCGCCGACCCAGGCGACGCGCAACAAACTGGAAAAGTTCGTCAACCTCGTCGTAACCCAAGCCGTAAAACGTAGCTGAAACGGTATCAGCCACGAAACCGAACCTATCGACGGTCTGCGTCACGCCAATATCGAAGTCGATGACTTCTGCCAGAGCCGTTGCGGTGTGGCTGATCGCTTCACCCCAATTGGGGCGCTTCAGGAACAGGTCGCGCCCCGAGTATTGCGGAAAGACGTGGCCCGTGCCTGGCATGGAGAACCGGCCCGGAACGATTGCGGTGTTGATCGACAGGGTGAAAGTTTCGTCGGTGCGGTTCTCCATCGCCGGGTCTTGGGTGAAGCGCACGGGATAGGCGCGATGCACCTTCGCCCCGGCCGCGAAGCCAAACACCAACGGGGCGTCCAGCGTCACGACTGCGCCAGCCACGGATGACACGGCGCGGGCCTCGGTCGCGGCCCCATCGCTCAGGATCAGCGAGGCGCCGGGCACGATCCAATGCGGAACGGCGTCCAGTTCGATTGTTACCGACCCAGCCATGGCAGCGGCCGTCAAGGCGCGGTATGGGCCGGGGAATGCCATGGACCATTCGTCGTTGCGGCCCCGGATCATGTCGGCCCGAAACTGCCGTGCCAGCGCCCTGGTGGCCCGAGCCTGCCCGCGAAGGAATGCCCGAGGCACGGCCCGGAGGCAGTCCCGTTCTTCGCTGCCGTCGCGGAACTGCCGGATTTCCGTCTTGTAGTCCAGTTGCAGTTCGACGCCGTTCCGCCAGTTGAACGCAAGCGGAACGATGTTGGCGTTTCGGGCTTTGGCCGTTCCGATTGTCATACCAGTGCCTTTTTGATTTGCGGCGCCAGCATTCTGATCTTGTTGACGAACAGCTTGTCGGCCGATGGCGCCGACAGAATGGCTTGCGCCGCGCTGTCCGTGTCGAACACGTTCAGGATGCTCATGTTGGATTGGGCCGCGCCGACGTTGGCGATGTGGCGCGGGTTGTCCTCCGTCAGAATTTCCTCGCCGCGCTTCAGCTTGGCGGGGATTTCACCGGGCTTGAACCCTGCGATGCCACCCTCGTGGTAGACGAACGCCTTGCCAGACCATGCCGGTGCCGCACTCGTGGCCTTGCCGCCGAGCGCACTGGCCGCCGTTCCGATGGGGCCGCTGATCCCGGCCAGCGCGTTCAGGATCGCTTGCTTGATGATCATCTGCCCGATCTGGATCAGGAAGTCCGAAGCGAATTTCAGGAACGCCGTGCCCAGGGCCTTGAAGCCCTTTTCACCGTTCGCCAGCGATTCCGCAAAACTCATAAAGGCGCCGGTCAGCCCGTCCGCGAAGCTGGAAACCGCACCTTCGAACTGCTGCGCGTTCAGGCCGAAGGCTATGATCTTGTCATTGCCAGCCGACAGGCTCATGCGCTGGGTTTCCAGCTTGGCGATGGCCGCGTCAGCTTCCGGGCCGCCAATCGCGGTCCACATCGCAATGGCGTTGGTGATCGCTTCCCGAAGCTGCTGGTTCACGCCTTGAAGCGTCTCGCCAAGCCGCGCCGCGCCGGTCATGTCCCCCTGTTCCCGCATCATCTGCTGCTGCTCCAGGAGGCTTTGCCGCAGGTCGTAAAGCTGGTTTACCCGTTCTTCGGCGTCCTGGCGGCCCTTCGATGCGTTCTGCGCGTCCCATAGCGCGGCAGCCTGCGCCCGGACTTGTTCAAGTTCCTTGGCGCCGATCTTCGGGTTCTCGGCCTTCGCGTCGCGGATCGCGGCTTGGATTGCGGCTTCCCGCTCCTTGCCAGCGTTGATGCGGCCCTGCTGATCCAGTTCGAAGGCGCCATCGGCCAGCCGCTTTGCCGTGGCTTCGGCTTGGTCCTTCGCCAGTTTCGCGGCTTCCACGGCCTTTTCGTGCAGAGCCTCGCCCTCGGTCGCGGCATAGGCGTAGACCCGTTGCAGCGCCTCGGCGCGGTCGATGTGGCCCTTGAACAGATCGCCCTTCACAGCGTCCGTCACGTTGTCCACCACGCCACCAGCGGCCTTGTCGCTGGCATCGACCTTGCGGGCATCCCCGGCCAGCACAGCGGCGTAGATTTGGGGCAGGGCGTCGCCCGGCTTGACGCCATGGTCGATGAGATACTTGCCCACGGCCGCGACTTGCGCCCCGACACTCATGCCTTCCGTCACGCCGTATTGCGCGCGCTGCGGCTCACCCCATTGGATCAGGCCGATATGTTGCCCCCACTTGGTCGTAGGCCCGGATTTCCATTTGTCGAGCGTGCCGCCCGTCTCGAACGACATGACGGCCAGGAGGTCGCGGGCCGATACGCCGAGTTGCTTCGCCACGGTGTTGGTGGCCTGAACGAGTTCACCGAGTTCTTGCCCCGTCGCGCTTCCACGCCCCGCCACATATTCGGCTTCCATCCGCGCCGTTGCCATCGGATCGGGGATTGTGGCGAAGCCTTGGCCCCAAAGGCCGAACACCTCCTTGATCTTGCTCCAATCCCCGGACTTTGCTGCTGCGACCAACGCTGTAAGCGCAGCAGCGTTCAGTTCAGTGACCCGCTTCAGGCGTTCCATTTCGTCGGTCAGGCCAGGGATTTTCTCCTTCAGCGCGTTGATCGCGTCGGTGTAGTTCGTGGCTTTCTTCGTGTCCTCAAGCGCGGCGTTGGCTTCATCCGTCGCGGTCTTGAAGCCCAAGAGTTCCTTCACCGTGTCGCTGATCGTGCCGCCAAGGGCGATAACGATGCCACCGGCTTCTTCCATGCGCGTGCGGATTTCAGCCATGGATTGCCCCGCTTCGCCGCCACCGTCGGCAATAGACAGGAGATTGGTGATCAATTTTTTCAGGAAATCGTTGTCCGTCCTGCTGTAAACTTGGTTCAGCGTCTCGGTGAATTTTTCCAGCGAAACACCGCCGCCGGTAAAGGCCGCTGTGATTTCCCGAACCGCCTTGGCATCAGCCTTCAAGCGGGCCTTGTCGCTGTTGCCAATCAACGTGCCTACGTTGAAGTTAGAAATGGCGTCGTCCAGCACATAGAGGGCGCCCCTCATGCGCTTCATCGCAGCCTCCCAGGCTGCGCTTTGCGTGTCGAGGTTTTCCAGTGCGCGGGGCAGGGAGATGGATTGCGCGACTTTCCGAAGGCCCTCGGCCTCGGTCTTGGCCGAGTTGTAGGCTTCCTGCGTTTCGGTCAGCAGGTTGTTGTGCATCTCGATTGCCGCACTGGCGTCGTCAACGCTGGTGATCCACGCCCCCACGGCCGTGATGATGCCCGTGATCACGAGGCCGGGCAGGCCGCCAATCGCGGCCCAGAGCGCCCGCATTGCGCCTGCCGTGATGACGGCCGCGCCGCGCAGCAGGGTCAACCCGCCTACAAGGGCGCGCGTCCCAAGTGCCATGCCACGGCTGGTCGCGGCGGTGGCGGCCAATCTAGCCCGTAGAGCGTCGAGCCTGCCAATGGTATTGTTGACCGCGAAGAACAAGATGCGCTGCGCCCGGCTCATGTGACCAACAGCCGCGACGCCTGCCACCATCTGCGCCGTGAACCCGCCAAGGGCGGCAATACCGCCTTGCACGCGCGCCGTGATTGCGAGGAAGAACTTGCCAAGGCCGACGGCGAACAAACCGGCCGCTGCTTGGGCAATCAGGTCGATATGCTGGACGGCAATCACGAGTGCATTGGCGAACGCGCCAACGGCCTCGCCCACACCCCGGAACAAATCCTTGCCGTCAGCACTGGACGCGAAGGCGTTGAAGTTTTGAAGGGCTTCGCGCAGCGCCGGGATGAAGCCTTTCGCCATTTCGATGCGGGCGTTGTAGACGCTGTTTTCGAAGCGCCCAATGTCGGTGGTAAGTGAGTTGAGCGAAGCCGCGAGTTGCGGCCCGAAGCGGTTCGCCATTTCACGAGTGAACTTGAGCATGTTGCCTTCGGTGGCGAACAACTCGCCTTCTCGCATCATCTTGTCGAGTTCGCCCGTGGTCTTGCCGATGGCGTTCGCCAGGATCGAGAACGCACCGGGAAGCCGGTTGCCCAACTGGCGCCGAACTTCTTCGGCAGAGAACTTACCCTTGGAGACAATCTGTTCCAGTGCGGTGAAGGTGCCGCCGAGTTGTTCGACGGACAGCTTGTTCACCCGCCCCGCCTCTGCCACGGAGATGAACATTTCGCGCACGCTTTCTTGCGCGAAACCGGCCTGTTGGGTTGCGATGGCGAACTTGCCGTATTGCTCGGCCAGAGTGGGGAAGGCGATGCCGAGGCGTTCGGCTTCGTTCCGCAGCCACAGCACTTCTTGCGCCACGCGCGCCGTGTCTTGCGCAAACACCGCGCCGAGGCGGGACTGAACGCTTTCGAGACTGCGGAAGGCGGTCACAGATTCCTTGACTTGCCCTATTGCGCTGTTGAAGCTGAGATAGCCCGTCACCAGCCCGGAGATTTCAGCGGACAAGCGCGACGCAGCGCCCGCCGCCTCGCGCTTGGCCTGCGTCGCCCGGTTGATGGAATCCGTGTATTGGTTCGTCGCCCCGGCCGCATCGCGGGCCGATGAGGTGGACCGCAGACGGGCCGCGTTCAGCGCACCTTCCGCCGCCGCGCCGTTCCGGGCCGCCGTGGTGCTGGCATTGCCGCTTGCCGCCAGGTTGGCGGCGCTTCTTGCCGCTGCTGCGGCGGCGCGGTCTGCGGCGGCCTGCTGTTCAACGTAATTCTTCTTCGCTTCGCGGGCCGCAGCGATGATGCCCTTGAAGGCATTCACCTGCTCCGTGGCGTTGCCGCTCAGGGTCTTGAGCGCATTACCGAGCCTAGCGGCTTCCGACTCCAGCAGCTTCCATTCCTGCTTCGCGGCCTGCGCGGTGCGCTGCTGTTCTGCCACGGCTTCGGCGGTCTTCCGCATCGCCTCCGCGACTTTGGGTTGGGCGAAGCCGCCAGAGCCATTGCTGTATTTCCCCAGCGCCGCGACAACGCCTTGGTTGCGCTGAAGTTCGGCCGTGGCCTTTGCCGTGTCCCGCGCAAGGTCGATCTGCTTCCCGCTCAGGGTGGCGGCACCAGCGCCAGCGGCCCGCAAATCGTTTTGCAGCGCGGCAAGGGCCGTGTTCTCCGCGCGAATGTCGGTTCGCAGCGACAGGGTGGCATTGCCGACTTTCGCAACCTCCGTTTCAAGACCTTGGTGGGCCTTCGCCGCAGCGTTCACCCGCTGGGTGACGGTCGTGATGGCGGTGTTGAGCGACTTCACTTCGGCCGTCAGGGCTTTGGACTCGTTCGCAACGCCTGCGGAATAGCCCGACTTGTCGGCCACGGCCTGCTTGTGAGCCGAACGCAGGAAAACCCCGGCCGAAGTTGCGGCCGGGCCGGAGTTCGGCGTCTTTGCCAGTGCGGCGTTATAGGAATCCACCGCAGCCTTTGCCGCTGCCACCTCGTCTTTGTGCCGCTTCGTCTCGGTGCGGATTTCGGCTTGCCGGGACTTCGCAGCAGCGAGACGCTGGTTCAGCGCGTCTTGGGCGTCCCGCATTTCCTTCAACGCGGCGGCCGACTTTGCGGCCTCGTCGCGTAGCCTGTTGAACGACGTTTGGTTGTTCGACAGTTTGGCGGATAGCTTTTCCACGGCATCACCGGACGCCTTGATGTGGGTCGCAGCCTCGTTGAAAATCTTCAATTTGGCGGCATCGGTTTCCAGCTTGCGAATATCAGCCGAAATCCGGCCGATATTCTTGTCCGTATTACCGATTGCCCGGAAGCCGTCGGCTGCCTTCTTGGCGTCAATCTCGATCTGTTTCAGGGCGTCAGAAATGGCCCGCGCCTGCTTCGACGCATCATCCTTGGCCCTGATCTTGATTTCAACGTCTCTGCGCGCCATGACGGCCCTTCTCCTTCCGAACCAGATCGCCCATGTCGATCTTCGAAGACCCAGGGTCGTCTTCGCCGCTCAACTGTTTGACGAGTGACGAGAAATGCTTGACCGCAGCTTTCCCGCCGTCTTTCCCGAAGGCCGCGACGGCTGTGGTTATCGCGGCCTGCATCAGTATCGCGTCGCTGGCCCGGTCACGATCCAGCCGCTCGACGCAAATCCCGGCTTCCTCGTAGACCATGGACACGGGGTAATCCGGGGCTGCGGCATGGCCTTGGCTGACCAAGAGGCTGACGTTACGCCGCAAGTCCCAAATCCAATGGGCCAGCGTCTCGGGGCGCTTCAGCCCTGGCCCACGCCCTTCATTACGCTGAGGGCCAGAGCGATCAGCTTTTTTGGGTCGAACCCCGCGTTGAACGTGAGTTCACCGATCTTTTCGAGGCAGGCCATTTGCGTGCCGGTCGGCATCGCCATGATCACATCCATCGGCGTTGGGCGCCCCTCGGCTTCCTCGTATTCCGAATAGGCGTCGGTCGCGGTGGCGATGATCTGGGCAACGATGACCGGGGCACTTTTCAGCAGGCTGACCCCGATACCGCTCACCTCGATTTCGCTGATCGAATCCGGTTCGCGGCCCCGGAACTGCTCGAACAGCAGGTCCATTGCCTCGGCGTTGATCTGCATCAGATCGGTCATGTCGTTCAGCGAGAGGCCGCGAACGGTGGCAACAACGTCGCCACCGTCAATGACCTCGGCGCGCTTCAGGGTGTATTTCAGCGCCATGTCATTTCCCCCGCGTTACGCCGTGACGGCCCGGCCGTCGGCGTAGAGGGCTTCACCGCTATCCGGCTTCAGCACCTCGACGGTGAACGGGATTTGCTGCCATTCGTCGGACTTCAGGGCGTAATCGCCATTGGGCGACAGGGAGACGGACGGCAGGAAGTAGTCGATATTGTCGCCTGTGGGGTTGAATGCGACGAAACGCAGGGCGCCTTCGATGGGCGAGGAACCCGAGATGATCCGCGTGCGGGTCGATGCCGCCACGGTGAACGTCACTTCGATGGAGTCGCCCGCAGCCAGTGCGCCGCCTTCCAGGATTTCGATGCGGCCCAGAGCGGTATTCAGAACGTAATCCGTGCCAGCGGCGAGGGCGATGTTGCTGGGCAGCGCCACCTTCTCGACAACGAAGGTGGTGTCGGGCGGGCCTGCGACGCCAGGATAGATGACTTCCCGCGCGCCCGAGGGGTTCAGGGCGGTCATGCCAAGCTGGTAGAACATGCCCGGCTCCACCCCGTCGAACGTCTCGGTGGTGGTGGCCTGCGCCACGGTGAGCGCGTCGGTCGAACCGAAAAAGAACAGCGCGACGTTCTGGGGTTCCACGTTGTCGGTCACGAGCGAACCCGAACGGGTGATCTGAAGGATCACGCTGCGGTCCTTTTCGCGGATGCCACGGTCGGACGAGAAATGCTCCAAGTTCTCCGACTCGAACGTCAGGTTGAACTCGGGGGTATTGCCCAGATAGCGTTCGCCGCCCAGGGCCTTGGTGACGGGATCGCGTCGGGCGAAGTAAATCTCGCCACGGCCGAGGGTATAGTTGTTCGTGATCGGCATTTTACGGTTCCTTCCGCGTGATCAACAAAAGGGTGAACATTGGTGCAAGCCAATGCTGGGCCTAGCGGCCTACGCATTTCCTAATCCACATTTAGTTGATTGGCAATTTAACCGAAAGGATTTGCCATGTCCTCAACTATTTTAATGTCGAGGATCAGATAAAAGACGCCATAGTTCGATACTTCCTCGGTCGGCCTGACGACCGGCGCACCGATTCGCATTTCCAAGAGCCGCCCGCCCATGCCAAGAATATCCGGCGCGCCCGGCCTGCGGGTCTGCGTTTTTGCCAATTCGAGGGCCAAGGCACGTTGCACATCGGCGGCGAGAACATAGGCCCAATCGCACGGCTCATTGTCACGATCATTCTTGGCCCAACCTTGGATCAATACTTCCCATTGCGAATCCCGGTTGTGGTTGTCCGGGGCGCGGCGTTTCCCATTGTCGTGGGCCACTGGCGGTTCAACCAACGACACCAATGTGCCCGGATCATCGTCGCCAATGAACAGGCGGCCGCGCACAACGCGCTTGGTTCCATCGGCTTCGGTGGACAGGTCCATCTGATAGCCGTTTGCCGGGGTGATGGTTTTCAAAACCTCAGTCAAAGCCGTGAGGATTTTGAGTCTGAACGGGGGATTTATTGCGGGCATTTCAAATCTCCATTTGTCGCCAGAACTCGGCTTCCAACATTGCGGCTACGCGCGGGCTAATATCTGTCGCAACGCCGCCTGCGTTTTTTTCGGAGTGCAGGACTTGGGCGACCGACGGCCCGTAAAGCAACCATAGATTATTGCCCAACCGCGTTGGTTTATAGCCCGGAGGCGCCTTTCCGTTCTTCGTTCTTACGGCAAGGCCAAGGTTTGATTTCGCGTCCAGGTCGGCGTTACCGGCCCGTAGCCTGATCAGAAACGCGCCCTTCATAAGCCGCACTGATCCGGGGGCCACTTCGACATGAACCCCGGCCTTCTTGCGGCCAGCGGTATAGCTTTCCTTGGCAAAACGGGACAACGAGGTGTTGCGCGACCTCGCGCTAATCGTCGCTTCGAGATTGCTTCGGGTGGCATAGCGGCTGATTTCCAGGCGGCCATTGCGGGGCGCGACGTAATCCTTCGGGAAATTCACGCTGCGCAGAACTTCGTCGGCCGCCAGTTTCCGGCCGCGCCGGGTCGCGTCGTTCACCGCGCGGCGCGCCGACTCCGCGATCTTGGCAGGAAGTTCGTCAATGGACTGGATCGCTTCCAGTCCTTCGACAACGAGAATGAAGTTCTCGGCCATGGCGCCCCCGGATCACAGGACAGCGGGCACCGGCAGGCCCGCGCTGTATTCCTGATCCAGCGGCGTCACGGCCCAGGTTTGGGTCAGGTCGTCGCGCGGCTCGGAATTGTCGAGTTCATAGGCTTCACCGGCTTCCACCGAGACGATGCCGCCACGGCGCAACACCACGGCCAGCGCCTCAAGTTCTTCGATGAGGAACACCAGGCGCGGGATGGGAACGCGACGCTCGACCATGCTTCCGCTTTTCGTGGGGGTGTCCATGCCGGTGGGGTCAATAGTCTGGTGGATGCGAACCGTCAGAGCCACCGGCACCGCGTTGGGGTTCGCCAAATAGAGCGCCGCGACCTTGGCACGCTCGTGCAGGTCGCGGCGGGCTTTCCGCTGAATTTGGCGGATCGAGCGCATCAGGTGTCTTTTACCTTCGTCGCCGGGGCCGCTGCCACGCTTTCTACCTTCGGCGCCGGGGCAGCCGCCGCAAGTTCATCGGCGCGCGGTTGGCGGGCCGCGCCCAAGGCGTCGAACTGGCGCGCTTCAGCGGGCTTGCATTCGAAGCAGGTGCCGGGCGCAATCTGAACTTCTTTGCCATCGGTGCCGCGCGTCAGGATGGTGGTGATCGCAATCATCTTCGCCATTGGGTTCACCTCAGATCGTCAGATCGCCGTCGCCCTTCGCCGGGGTAGCGGCGGGCGCTTTGGCTTGGGTCGCGGCTTTCGCTTGCACCGGAGCGGCAGCGGCGGGCGCTTTGGCCTGCGGCACAGGTTTCGCTTGCGCCGGGGCGGGTTCAGCCAATTCCGGGTCCGACTCGGGTTCGGCCCGGCCGAAGTATTTGCCGCGAAGCTGGGCAATCTTGGCTTCTTCGTCGGTCGCTTCGCGCACCGCGCCGAGCGAGATGGCGCGCTTCACGTCGATGTGGTCCGGGGCTGCGAATACCGCGCCGGGTTCAACGGTGGACGGCGAATGCTTGCGGCCGAGCGCAACAGCCGTCAGGGCGATGAGGTTCATGGTCAGGTTCCCTTTTTGCAACATTTTGTTGAACGGCGGCCCGTGAACCGCCGTTCAGAAAGGCCGTGGATCAGGCCAGCACGCGGGCCTTGAACTGCCGGTTCGGCTTGGTGTTGATCGGCAGGAAGCTGGCCTGCGCCATCAGGTGCCGTTCACCGGGGTCTTCGGTTTCCCACATCTTGACGAAGACTTCCTCGGCCACCATCCCGGCCTCGATTGCCTTGGTGTCATAGATCGGCCCGGTCGCAACGATGCCCTGCGAACCCGGCGCGACAAGGAGGATGTCCTTCTCGTTGAACAAGTCCACGCGGGCCTTGCCGCCGCCGACGGTCGGAATGTCCACCGTGTCCTTGTAGGTCCAGACCTTCAGGCCAGAGTCCAGTTGGCCGATGTATTGCATCGGCTGGTGGATGCGCTGGATGCCACGGTTGATCGACACATCTTCACCGCCGCGATAGCGGGTGTCGAGCATGTCCTTCACCTGGTTGTTCTTGCGGAACAGCGGCGCGACCTTGGCGCCGACGATCAGGTCAGAACCCGAACCGCCGCCATCCGCCAGATACATGATGTTCAGCCATTCTTCCAGGTCATCCAGGATCGGCGTCGCCGGGTCATCCCAGAAGTCGGCCAGCAGCGTGACGTTCTGGTTCGCGGCACGGCCGAAGTTCAGCAGGACGCTGGGGTTGGCCGCGCCCTGATCCCGCTCGTAGTCGATCTGCACCGAGGCGTCGATGAAGGCCCGTGCCGCCATCCAGGCTTTCCGCATGTGGATCATGCGGCGGAACCGACGGTCCAGTTCAGCGACACGCGCGTCAAAGCGTTCTTGCAGCGAGGGCGGTTCGCCACCGTTGCGGAAGATTTCGGACGGCTTCAGGTTGCGCGCGTCCTCGGGCCGCACCACGCCTTTCGGCTTGATGTAGGGCAGGCGGAACGCTTCGACGCTTTCCGCTTCGCTGTAGCTGATCGGGCGGCCCTGTTCATAGGGCAGCACGAACGGCGCCAAGAAGCGGTCGGCTTCTTCCAGATCACCGAAGCGGATTTCGCCGTCCTCGGCATACGGCCCGGCGGTGAAATAGGTGTCGAGGAAGTGCGACGGCACGTCGTCCATGCGGTCATCGCGCCGGAGTTCGTAAAGGTCGTTGGGGGTCCAGAGTTCAATCGGCATTGGGGAGTTCCTTGCGCTGGGTCGATACGCTTACGGGTTAGCGACGGTTGCGCCGCGATACCGCACGCGGACCACGATGTTGGTGGGGGTCGGGGCGCCGTTGAACGCGGCCAGCTTCTTGGCATCCGTGTCGAACGACGCGGGCCAGTTGAGCATGTCCAGCGCGACGGACGCCGCGATGAGGACCGGCCCGCCCAGAAGCGGCGTAGCGCCAACGGTGATCGGGGCCAAGGTGATGCCGATGGCCTGAATGTCATCCGCCGGATCGACGGAGCCGGTCAGGGCGGGAACCAGATTGCCCGAGGCATCTTCACCCACCGGGGTGTAGGCTGCGATGGTCTGACTGGCCGCGAACTGCCGGTCCACGGTCACGACGTGGGGCGTATCCCCGGCAATCAGACCTTCCGGCGTCGGGCTGATGGTGTCGCTCCACTGGCCGGGCACACCGGCTTGATGGGCGAGATGGGGGGCGGTGATGGGCATGTTCTGCGCCTTTCCTTTGCTGGTGTGGGGGCCTTAGTTGGCTTTGGCGCCGTGGCCGATCATCGACAGGGCGCGCTGAGCGCGCTGCTGGGCCTTCGGCGTCTCGCGGCCGCCGTCGGCGCCGACATTCGGGTGTTCCGCCGAGTTCATGGCGCCCCGGAAGTCATTCGCCGCGCCTTCTTTGCCCTTGGGCGTCTTGTCGTCGGAGGCGGATGAGGCGCCCTGTTCCTTCGGCATCTCGGCCAGCATCTCGGCAATGGTGTCGGCGTCCAGCGCGGCGAACTTCTCGTTCGTCGCCATCTTCAGCGCCATGGCGGGCCGGGCCTTGCCTTCATCGCTGCCGAGGATGGTGGTGATGCGAGTGCGTTCCGCCTTGGCGCCCTCGGCCATACCGGCGGCGTGGCCCTCGGTCTTGCCTGCGGCGTGGCCCTCGGTGCGCGCGGTTTCGATGGCGGCTTGATCGACTGCCGCCGTGTCCTTCGTGGTCATTTGGTCGTCCTCCGTTTTGGACAGGTCAGCCGCGAAAGCGGCAATGGCGTCGTCAAGCGTGCCGATCTGATCGGCCAGCCCATTCGACACAGCTTCGGCAGCACTGAAGGTCAGGGCGTCGGTGTCCCGAACCGCCTTCTCCTTGAGGCTGCGATTTCGCGCCACGGTGGCAACGAAAATGGAATAGAGGTCATCGACGCGCGCTTGGATGCGGGCCTTCACATCATCGGGCAGCGCCTCGTAGGGGTTGCCATCGACCTTGTGTTTCCCCGCGTAAATCAGGGTGATCTTGTAACCCCACTTCTCCATGGCGGCAGATGCATCGACATGGGATGTAACCACGCCAATGGAGCCAACGCCCCCGGTGCGCGCGACATAGACCCGGCCCGGATCGGCGGCGGAAATCAGGCTGTAGCCCGCAGAATAGGAGTGTTCCATGGCGAAGCCCGCGATGGGCTTTTCGCCTCGGGCACCATAGATGTGATCCACCAGGTCGAAATTGCCCGCGACCATGCCGCCCGGCGTGTCAAACACCAAGGCAATGCCCTTGACCTCGGGGTCGGCCATGCCTCGGTCGAACGCGGCCCGGATGTATTCGTAGCCCGTGGCATAGCCGAAGAACTGATAGGGGAAATCCTTCAGCAGCACGCCCTTCACGGGGATATGCAGCACGCCGTTTTTCACGGCGTAGGGCCGGATCAACTTGGTGCGGTATTCACCAAGTTCGGTCCAGAAATCGCCGTTGGATGCAAACTCGGTGGACATGACCACGGGGGCGAGTTCATGCGAGGCGATGCCGTTCAGCAGCGCCGAAAACCGGCCCTGGGCCTCCGGGTTCACCAATGCGGGTTCGCAGTCGAAGCGTGCGAGAAACGGGTTACTCATCGCCCACCTCCTTCTCGTTCTTGTTGCCGCTCAGCGCGTTCAACGTGTCTTGGTTCTTTTCGCCCTGAAGCACCTGGTAGGCGTCTTTCCATTCCTGTTCCCGCTTCAACTGGCGAAGCTGTTTGCGCCAGTCTTGGCCCAGGCGGGCGTTCTCGATTTCCAGCGTGGAAATGCCGTTGTTCAGCCGCAGGATTGCGGCCTGAGTTTCCTTGAGTTCGTCAATCTGGCCGCGTGAAGCCCCGACCCAATCGCAGGCGGAATACCACTCCTTGTTCCGGCCCTCATACCAGCTTGGCATCCGGCGCCGGATCGACGTGATTGCGCCGTCATTCAGCATTTCTTCCATCCAGAGACGATAGATTTCGCTGGCGAAGCGGTCTGCGACGGCGCGCTTGATCGAGAGCATCCCCTTGTAGGTTTCGCTCATCGCGGCGCGGGCCGACGAATAGTTGGTATTGCTGTAATCCCGGCTGAATTGCTCGTAGGACAAGCCCAAGGCTGCGGCCATAACGCGGTTCAGCGCGATTTCGAAACTCGTGCCAAGCGGGCCACCTTTGCCTGCGCCGTTCAGGTTCAGTTTCGTGCCGGGCGGCAGATGCGGGATGCGAACCCCGTCGATATTCAGGTTCTTTGACCCGCCCATGAGTTCGCCCATGGTCTGATAGTGACCGGCCATGTAGCCCGTCAGCAGGCGTTGCACGGCTTCCGGCGTGGCGTCGCTACCGCCAAGCATCTGGAACACGGTGCTGGGGTCCAGCGTGTCACTTTCAATCGTCGCGGCGAACGTCGAGTTGAAAATGGCGTTCTGAAGCACGATCTGGCGGAACTGCTTCGACATTTTCATTTCGGGGATCGCGGCAACCATTGCCCCGAGGCCACGGCTTTGGGCGGCGCGACGCTGTTCGAAAATGTGCAGCATCTTCCGGCGCCCATGCTTGTGGCGCGCCTCGACATAGGTGAATTTCTGCGCTTCCGGCTTGCGGAACTCGCTGGGGTGGGCCTTGCGGATGAAATAGCCGATGGGCGCGCCGCGTTCGTTCAGCTTCACACCGAGGGAAACGCTGGCGTCCCCCAGCATGTTCGGCGGCGTGCTGAGCCGGTCGCTGTCGATCATCTGGATCGCCGTGGCAAACGGGCGCCCCGGTTCAGGCAACCACTCCACGGCGGCGAGGATTTCACCGTGAATCGTATGCTGCTCCACGGCCAGGCGAACCATGGCGGTCAGGGTATTCCGGCCCGAGGCGTCCATATAGGCTTCGAAGGACTCGGCATCGGCCGCGAACAGTTCTTCGACTTCCTCTTGGAACTCATCTTCCCAGGTCGTGTCTTCTTTCCCGAAAAGCCGCGCAGAGTTTGGCTTCGCGTTCAGCATGAAATAGCTGCCCACGATATTGTCTTTGCGGGAGTCGATACCGCCTTGCAGGAACGCATCGTTGCGGCCCAGATCGCGGGACCGCACGTCGGCCATGCGCTTCGCCGGGGCAATGTCCTGATCCGCAGAGCGCATCGCCGGGACGTAGTTCGCCAGTTCGCGGGAAAAGCGCGACGCGCCGCTAAATGAATCGCCCGCGATGGCGAGTTCGTTGCCCGCGCCGTCTGGCACCCTGAAACCTTCAGGCGCGGGTCCGTGGAACTCGCCCACGGACTCGGCGGCAGGGGAGAGGCCACCGCCTAGCAATTCGAGACTTTCGGGATCGAGGCGCCAGCCCATCAGAACCAAACCCTCATCGGGGCACGGGCCGCGACGGGGGTGAGGCCGAGCGCGTCTTCCAAGGATTTGATATAGGCCGCCAGCTTGTTGGCGTTGGCTTGGGCGTAGCGAACCAGTTCGCCGTTCTGATCCCTGAACTCAGCCACGGCGTCACCCGTCACGAGGCGGTGATACGCCTCGCGCGCCTCGGTCAGCATTTGCATCGTGACAGCCATTGGCCCGGTCCATGATCAGAGCAATGCCCCGATATAGCCCGAGTTCTGTTGACTGCGCAACAAATAGTTGATTATACAGAATTGGTCAACTAAATGTTGAATTTAGAGGAAGCCGTCAGCGATGCGCCGCAGATTGATGGGCGGCCCACCGTCAACCCTGATCGGGCCGGGTTCCTCGGGGGCGAACACGAAGATGTTCTCATCCCACGGCTTCGCCCATGCCGGTTCACCGTCGTTCCAGGTGATCCGCTCAAGGTTAATGTCGGGGTGAAGACACAGGCCCAAGGCGTAATACGACAAGTCCCAATCCTCGTTGCGACGGTTGGACGGGTTCACCCAGCCCTTCGGCCCGCGATCCTCGGCGGTGAGTTGCTTGAAAACCCAGATCGGGGTCCAAGCCGGAAAGCGCATCATGCCGCCACCGGGTTCAGCCCGGCCCAGCAGGGCGTTCAACTGGTCTTTCAGCAGGTTCGAATTGAACAGTTGCACCGGCACATCGCCACGGGCACCAGCGTTGCGATCCCGGCGGTTCGAGTCCGGGTAGCTGGTCTTGCGGCGCGGCGCGTCGCGGGTCGTCGTGCCTTTGACGAGATGGAAACGGCGGTGATAACCACGGCCTTCCGAGTCGTCGCGCAGCTTGCGCCAGAAGGTATAGGCGTTCGTCGTCACGCCGTCCTTGCCGCCGGAGTCGCATCCCGTGGCCTTGATTGCCATGCGGCGCCCCGAGCCATCGGCCAGAGGGTAAGACGATTCGATCACCTGCTCCACGATCAAGTCCCAATCCTCGGGGTATGACGCCGGGTCCAGCTTCGCGTATTGCGTGCCGCGCAAATCGTGCGGATCGAGACGGTTCGATTTGCGGATTTTGAACGTGTCGATCAGCGTCATGTCGTTGCCGGGGCCGAAGCCTGTGATCCGCACCACGAAAGCATCGGCCTGCACGTCGATTGTTGCGATGAGGAAGCGCACCCACGGCGGCACCATGGGTTCCCGGTCTTCGTAACGGTGGCCGCCGCCCCAATCCTCCACCCTGGTGCGAAGTTCCTCGGGAAGCCTTGCGTGTTTGTTCTTCGGCGGCTCGTAGGGTTGCCCCAAGTCGGTGTTAAGGCACTTCTTCAGTGCGCCGGTATCGCCGGAATTGTCCCATGCCTCCATGGCCTGAAGGTAGGACGTGACCAGACCGGCCCAGGACTGGAACCCTGCGGCCGCGCCGTTGAGCCAGAACGAAGCAATGTCGGACTTGCGGGCCGTGCCGCTGATAGAGCCGTCCGGGTTCCACTTCTGGCCTTCCTTCAGCCAGCGCCCGTTCCGGTTCAGATCATATTTCTGATCCGGCGTAATGATGCCACCGCAGCACGGCGCGACCATGACGGCGCCATTGGCCCGGTCGATTATGTCACCGCTGCCGGGATAGCTGAGCAATGCAAAGGTCGGTTCGAAGGCCGTGTCGCAGGCCGGGCAACGCCAATACCAGCGGCGCCGGTCGCCGCGATTATAGAGTTCAAGAATGCCTTTCGTCGGCGGCGCTTCATGCGGCGTTGCCGCGATCCAGTTCTGATCCACGACCTCGAAGCCGGGCGACGCCTCGGCCACGGTCATGCCGAACCGCTTGTATGTCGTGGTGCGCTTTCGGGCCAGATCGAACGGATTGCCCTGCTTTTCCACGTCCTGTTCCATGCGGTCGTAATCCGCCAACCAGACATGGGGCACGGTCTTGCCAGACAATTCGGTGATCGAAGGCCAGCGGACCATGAGTTGCATACCGGACTTGAACCACTTATCGAAGATGTTGTTCTTGCCGGGGCGCAGCATGGCTTGGAATATGCTCTGCTTTTCGCCGGGTTTCTTGGCGCGAATCACCTTCATAAGATCGCGCTGTGACCACTCGCTTGCGACGCTTTGCGTCATTGCGTAATACAACATGTCTGACGGGTCACAGGCCGCGCTATATCCCAGCCAGTTGAACGCAATGTCCGATTTGCCGGTTCTCGCTGGCCCGGCGAAAATCATCGCGGTGAAATCGAGCGAGGTCAGTTCGTCCATGGGTTCGCGCATGTAAGGCGTTTTGTCGTGGTCCCAAAGACCGACATACGAACCTGTGTTGTTCAGGTAGCGATACTTTTCCGCCCATTCAGAAACGGTAAGTTTTTCAGCGGGCCTTACCGCCGTGATCGTGCTGCGGATCAGCGATTGAATTGTATGGCGCAATCTCATTGTTCACCCCCATCTTCCAATTCGGATTCTTGGCTCGGAAATTGTGCCGATCCGGTGCAATAGCTGTCGATTGAGTCCCCGACACGGGCCAAGAGGTCACGGGACAATTCGTCAAGGATGGCGCGCTGTTCGTCGGTGATGCCCGAACTTTCTTCCACGGTGTCGGTCCACAGAAGCACGGTATCCTTGATCAGTTTCAGCACGTCACCGAACGCGGCTTGAACATCTTCGGATCGCCACAATTCGCGCGCAATGAGGCGGGCCTTTTGCTCTTTTAGCCGCGCACTCCAAAACTCGGATCGCAGGCGTTCCGGCAAGTCCTTCGGTTCGAGGTTCTTGATGTAGTCTTTGACGCTGACACGCGGCGGCACCATGAATGCGGCCGCAACCCGGAAGTCGTAAATCTTCGAACTGTTCGGCCCCATCCGCAGAATGGGGCAGCGCGCCAGCAGCTTTTCCACATCCTTCCGGGGCTTGAGGAAGGCTTGAGCCAGCCAGTTGATCGTCACGCCACGGTCGAGTTCGTGGACATGGCTGGGCTTGAGCGTGCGGAAGTCCTTACCGCTTGGCGCGGGCGGCGCGTATTCCGTGCCGGGGTCGAAGTCGTCCTCCGGCTCTGCGCCCAGCAGATCAGCGAAAGCGTTCGTCATGCCTGGGCCTCATCCATCCATCGCTGCACCAGGTCGTCACGCCAGACGGAGTTGTGCCCGATCTTGATCTGTGCCGGGAAGGAGCCGCTGGAAATCATGCGGTAAATCGTGGCCCGGCTGAGCGAGGTCAGCGCCTCAATCTCCTTGATGCGCATGAATCGGTAGCTCGGTTCGGCCATGTGTCTCACCCTGTCGCAAGCTGCATCATTTGGTGCGTATTCAATACAAAGTGGAACAGATGTGTGTCAAGGCTGACTGTTCAATAAATGGTTGATCAGTTGTGCAGCGAGATGGTATGCAGATTTCGTGAGGCGGCAACGTGGACCCCAATGCGACGGCCAGTGTCGGGCTAAGGGTCGGAACCTCGGAGGGGCTTCCCGCATCACGACATGCTGTGTCCATGCAGGCGCAGGTTGGCGTGGTTCTCACTACCGGCGAGGTTTGAGTTCTGTTTTGCGCAGAAGAATAGTTTCTATTCGGATTCGCCGGACTTCAGTGCTTGCGCTAATTGGCGCGTGCCCTTACGGCCAACGTCAATTCTTGCACCATCTGGACCGAAAGAAGCTGATCCTGCGAAGCCCAATAATGCACCAAGGGCTTGCGTCCCCTCATCGGCCGAATTGCTCGGTTGAGCGCGCTCGAATAACCCATGCGTTACACCCTCGATCCATTCGCTGGGGATTGCGCCTTTGCCTTCATGTTGGACTTCTAGCACGGTTTCAATGATCCAACTCGCCCGACTCAAATCGTAGTGAAACCGCTGCATGTCGCGCGCCGCCTTGGCATCAGCCTCGTAGAACGACTTGAGCCATCCAGTGGCGTAGGCGGCGGCGGCAATGGCAACTATGCTGCCTATGATGCCACGGGCAAGTAGAAACCAGTCAATTGCAGTATGGGCTTCTTTCGAACTCAGAGCGGCAAAACTCTGGAAAGATAAAACACCAGCGGCGATGGACACAACTAGCGAGGCCGCAAAAACACCCCAACGCATGGCGATGGTTGCGTTGGGCAGTTTATTGGTAGAAGCCTGATCTTTTGCGCTTTGAGTCAATGCTTCCATTAATCGTCTTCGCTCTGCCATGTGGGACTGCAGGGAAAGTTTCTTTCGCTCCAAATCAATTAATTCTAACGCTTTGCGATGTTCTTCCAGACGCGCATTCTCGCGTTCAAGGGCCTCGCTGTCGGCCGCAGCCCTTCGTTCATCGGTCAACTTAATCTGATCATTTAGCGAATCCAGCATTTGACGATGAGTTGCGGAAAAGTCATCAAGGAGAATTTTGAATGCACTTGCGCTGGATGTTTCATCGCTGTAGTTAACGTCAGGGACCGAACCTCCAACTATATCCGAGACGAGTTGAACATCTTTTTTGCGACGCGCCCATCTCCCTGAGTTTTCTCCGAAATGGATGACGAACTCGTCATATCTGGCGGATGGCATGAGAGGGCTGTGTGGTGCAGATAGGATTTGGCGGCGAAATTCAACTCTTAAATTTACGCCAGCCTCTATTGACATTGTTAGGTCGGCGGAATTAATGCCGTATTTTCCCTTCAATTTTCTTTTATCTAAATCTTCTGTGGAAAACTCAATATTCTGGAAGTATTTGTAAGTTATGTTGGCATCAATTGATGGGAACACCTTCCTTATGCGTTCCATTGTTTCAATGAGTGTCGCATCGTCAATTCTATTGACGCGTCGAACGATTTCGTTACTCATTTCATCACCTAATGTTTGGCCCTGTATGATAGTATTTTTGTTTGGAGTGGAATAGTGTCAGCATTGCCATTGTTGCGCGGGATGCGTGGCGCATCGCTCGCAACAATCCTCGCTCGCATCTAACAGGTGCAAACACAGATTTTCAATAGGATCAATTATCTTCTCGTGCTTGTATGTCATCCCTTGAGCCTCTTATCCCAACAAGTCGCGGAACATCTCGATCTTGTCATGCGGGGCCACGGCTTCCTCGGCCTGCGATTCCCGCTGGTCCAGAAAGTCGGCCCAGACCTGCATCATGCCGCGCCGCTGCCGCAGATATTGCGCCGAGTTGTAGACCCCACGAACCCCACCATCGACATGAGCTAACTGCATCTCGATCCAGTCCCGGTTGAACTCGGCTTCGTTGAGCCATGTCGAGGCGGTATGCCGAAAGCCGTGAACCGTGGCCCGGCCGCTCAGCCCCATGGCGTATAGTTCGCCCAGCATTGCATTTTTTGCCAGTGGCCTGCCAAGGTCCATCTCGTGCAACGGAAAGACGAATGGGCCGCGCCCCGAAATGGATCGCATTTCATTCAGCACGGCCACGGCCTGCCGGGACAGTGGGACAAGGTGTTCCCGGCGCATCTTCATCCGCTCAGCCGGAATGCGCCACAGCGGCTCATCCCCGTCCAGCGCGTCAAACTCGTCCCAAGTAGCAAAGCGCGTTTCTGCGGTGCGAACGAAGGTCAGCATCGTAAAACGCAGGGCGCATTTGAGTGAGATGTTCACCGTTTCCCGCGCAAGAACATCCGCGTAAATCGTCCGAAGTTCAGGCGCCGCCAAGGAACTGCGGCGCCCTTTGCCGGGCCGCTTGGCGAGGGCTGGCGTTACGATTGAAGCGGGGTTGACCTGCACCAGTTCTTCCGACGCGGCAAAGACAAAGACGCCTGAAATCATCTGCACCACGCGGCGAGCCATATCTATGGCACCCCGGTCCTCGACGCTGCGGGCCACGGCGATGATTTGCTTCGCCGTAACACCGTCGATTGCAATGTGCCCGATTGCTGGGAATACATCTCCGGTAAGGCGGGCAACGATCCGCTTGGTGTATTCCGGCACCCAAGCAGTTTCATTGTTCTCAATCCAGCGTTCCGCAACGCTACGGAACGTCACTACGGCCTCGGGCGCCGGGGCAGGGGCTTTGCGCTGGCGCGGATCGCGGCCCGCCGCAATATCGTCCTTCACCGCATCACGCGCCTCGCGTGCTTCCCGCAGCGACATGGCGGGGTATCGCCCCAAGGCCATGCTACTGCGTCGCGCGCCGAATCTGTAATCCATCCGCCAAGATCGCGTCCCGCTCGGGGTGACTTCCAGATATAGCCCTTCGCCGTCGAAGACCCTGAATGCCTCGGCTTCGGGCTTCAACTTTCGAATTTTCAAATCGCTCAACATGTGCGTGTCTCATCCCGGAGGTGGCGTATTTCGTGCCGATTTTTACGCCAAATCGCTGCGCTTCTCTGCGGCGCCATGATGCGGCGTGAGACAATGGGATCAGAAAATCCGTTTAATTTCAATGATATTGAGATACAATTTGACGCCGTGTGATCCGTCGTGAGACGTTGGCGGGGGAGGCAGGCAGCCTCCCCTCGATGCCTCACGCCCCGAAATACGGCGCGAGATGGGCGCGCACCCGGTCCAGCACGGTGGCGCCTTCCAGATCGGGCACGAAAGTCTCGCCGGTGATCGCCTCGAAAGCCTGAATATAGACGGCGCTCGTCGCCTCGATCATCTCTGCGGGGATCTCGGGGATGGTATCCTTGTAGGGGTCACAGCGCGCCGCGACCCAGGCGCGGATGACATCCTTGTCAAAGCTCGGCGGCCGCGTCCCGTCGCGCAGGGCAGTCTCATAGCCATCGGCCAGCCAATAACGGCTGCTGTCCGGGGTATGGATCTCGTCCGCGAGCAGGATATTGCCGTCCAGATCCACGCCGAATTCGTATTTCGTATCGACGAGGATCAGCCCGCGCTCCGCCGCCATCTGCTGCCCGCGCGCGAACAGCGCCAGCGCCTTGGTGGAAACCTCGTCCCATTGTGCTTGGCTCAGCAGGCCCTGTTCCACGATCTCGGTGGCAGTCAGCGGCTCGTCATGGCCACCGTCGAAGGCTTTCGACGTCGGCGTGATGATCGCCTGCGGCAACGCCTCATTGTCGCGCAACCCGTCGGGCAGGGTATGGCCATACATCTGCCGCTGCCCCTTCTTGTAAAGCGTCAGCACCGAGGTGCCGGTGGTGCCCGCCAGATAGCCGCGCACCACGATCTCCACCGGCAGGATGGTCAGCCGTTTGCCGATCACCACATTGGCATCCGGGTAGGCCACGACGTGATTGCCGCAGATATCGGCGGTGCGGTCGAACCACCAGCGCGCGACCTGCGTCAGCACCTGCCCCTTGTAGGGGATCGCCGCCAGAATCCGGTCAAAGGCGGAAATCCGGTCAGACGAGATCAGGATGCGGCGGCCCTCGGGGAAGTCGGGAGTCGGCGGCAGGTCATAGCAATCGCGGACCTTGCCGAAATAGGGGTTGGGCAGTTCCGGGATACGGGCTTCGGTCAGAACACGCATGGGGGCCTCCGGTCGCGGGTTGGCTGCCTATCGCGCGCGGGCGGGGGGCTGTCAACCTCGTGCCCCCTCATCCCAGATAGCCTTTCTGGTTGGCCCAGGCGAAGGCCCCGGCCACGATCAGCGCCAGCAGGATGGCAAAGGCGATCTTCCAGGCGCTGTAGGGCCGTTCTCCCTGCACCTTGCCGGTCTGGCCGTTGACGACGAAGCGATAGCTCTTGCCGTTGTATTTATAGGCCGCCATCCAGATCGGCAGCAGCACATGTTTGAAGGTTTCCGCCGAATAATCGGTGTTGACCGAGGTGATGCGCTGTTCGTCTCCGCCGATGTCACGGCGCACATCCTGCGCGATGACCTGCGCCATGACCTCGCGCGCGCGGGCCCAGCCTTCCTCCAGCCCGACGGTGTAGCCTTCGGCGGTGAACCCGGCGAGGTAATCCTCGCGGTAGGGTTCCAGGCGGCCCAGATCCCAAGGGGCCAGCGCATCGGTATAGCGGCGGGGCAGCGAGGACGAGGCCAGCACCAGCACATCGTCAAAGAACCGCCGCACCCGGCCGCTGGCGTGATACCAGCGTGTCTTCTGCACCCGTTCCTGACGGCTTTTGCCATCGACGGTGACAGTGCGGGTTTCATAGTAATATTCGCCGCGTTGCCCGGTATAGGCGCTGCGGGTTTCGGCATCGAACGTCCAGTAGGGGACGTAAAGCCCGTTCAGCGCCCGGCCCTTGCGGGCATATTCCACAAGGCCGTTCGGGGCGAACCACAGGCTGCCCAACCATTTGCCCATTGCCGCGCGGGCGGTGCGTTCATCCAGTTGGAACGGGATCAGCGCCTGCGGCTTGATCTGCCGGTTGGTGCCGGTGCCGATGACCACGGGCGTGGCACAGAACGGGCATTCGGTGGCATGTTCGGCGCCGCGAAACTCGACCAGCGCGCCGCAAGAGGGGCAGGGGGTGGTGCGCACATCCTCCATCGCGCCGGGCGGCAGGGCGTCGCGCAGCGCGGCGGTCAGGTCATGTTCGCCCAAGGCCCGTGTCCGGCCTTCCGGCGCGGCCTCGGGGATCGTCTGCACATGGCCGCAATGATCGCAGCGCAATTGCGTCTGGCCGGGGGCGAATCGCAGATCCGCCCCGCAGGATTCGCACGGGAAATGCCGTTCGGTTCCGTCCAAGGCTCAGGCTCCGGGCGGCGGGGGCGGGGGCACCTGCGCGAAAAGCCGGCTGAGTTCGGTGTCGGCGGCGGTTTTCCAGCCGTCCTGACCGGCGGTCCAGACCATGCTGCCGCGCGACAGCCCGCCTGACAGTGCCATGGCTTGCAGCTCTGCTTCGGTGAACGGGCCTTTCGTCGCGCCGTTTTCGGCGACATGCCACTGTTTCGCAGTCGGCGGCGGGGGAGGCGGGGGCGGAGCCGCTGCCGCACCCTGCGGTGCGGTGCCCCAGGGGCCGGGTTGCATCTGGCCCGCCATGCCCATGCCAAGTGCCGCCCCCATCCCGGCGCCCATCGCGCTGCCCATGGCACCACCCGGCGCATTCATTGCCTCGGCGGCGTTGAACTGCATGTATTTGTTCAGATCGCCCGCAATCCCCATCGAGGTGCGCTTGTCCAGCACCTTTTCGACCTCTTCGGGGAGGCTGACGTTCTCGATATAGAACTCCGGCAGCACCAGCCCGTATTCGGCGATCTTGGGGGCGATTGCGGTGGCGATCAGTTTGGCCAGATCGGCAGTATTCGCCGCCATGTCCAGCACCGGGATGCCGGATGAGGCCAGCACGCGGCTCATTTCCTGCACGATCACGTTGCGAATCTGAAAGCTGATTTCGTCGGCGGTAAATTCGCCATCGGTGCCGACGATTTCCTTAAGGAACACCGCCGGGTCGGACACGCGCATCGAATAGGTGCCGAAGGCCCGCAGCCGCACCGGCCCGAATTCGGGGTCGCGGCACATGATCGGGTTCTTGGTGCCCCATTTCAGATCGTTGAAGCGGGTGGTGTTGACGAAATAGATCTCGCTCTTGAACGGCGACTGGAAGCCGTGGTCCCAGTGCTGAAGCGTGGTCATGATCGGCATGTTGTTGGTTTCGAGCATGTAAAGGCCGGGGCCAAACACATCGGCCAGCTGCCCCTCATGCACGAAAACCGCAGCCTGTCCCTCACGCACTGTCAGCTTGGCGCCGTATTTGATGGCCTGCCCGCGTCGCTCGAACCGCCAGACCATCGTATCGCGGGTGTCGTCGAGCCAGGCGATGACATCAATGAATTCGCCTTTCAGAAAATCGAAAACCATGACGAAACCTTTCCGTTACCGGGCGCAAAAGCCGCGCCGGGGCGGGCCACGTTGCCCGTCCTGCATGTGGGTAACATAACCGAGGTGACAGAGGTTTGAAGGGGGGTTGCGGGGGAATTGCGTCGCACCGGCAGCCCCGGTCGTTCAGCTTGGGCCGCCGACCAGCCGCATTGCCAGTTCGCGCACGATGGGGCGGGCCTCTGCCGCGCTCATCCCCGGCCTCAGGGCAGGGTTGTAGAGCATTTTCAACATCAACTCGTCCTGCCGGGTCAGCAGCGCAAATTCCTCGTCGTCATTGAAGATCGACGGGCGCGCCAGCGGGCTGTCATTTGCAAGGCCCAGCCCCTGCGCGATTTCCTCATGGATACAGGACAGGCGCAACAGGTCGGGATGTTCGGCCCGGATGACGGCGAACGCGCGCCAGTAGGTCGAGGAATGGCCCTCCGACAGCGCATAGACGATGCAATAGGTCGAACGCGGCAGATTGGTCAGCCCCGCAACCTCCGCGCCGGACAGATCCGGCAAGGTGGCGCTGATCACCGGGCCAAGCGCGCGGCGTTCATCTTCGTTCACCATGTAAACGAAGAAATTCGGGTTGCTGTCTGCCAGCCCGATCGGGTGGCCGGTGATCGCGGACAGCCGCGACAGGTAGGAGGCGATGCGCGCCCGGTCGGTCGCCCGGCGGTTTGGCGCGACAGAGGCGCCGAACACCAGCTTCATGCGCACCGGCGCGTCCCACCGGCGCAACCGGCTGGCGGTTTCCTGCGCGACAAGCCCGCCCGCGCCGCGCCGATATTCGTCGAACAAGGCGATGCGGATGAAGTTTTCCGTCAGCATCGTATCGGTGAAAGGCGTATCCACCCCGCCGCCATCGGTGCGCAACAGGTGCTGTGACAGAAGATCAGCCTGCACCTGCGCGTAATAATGTTCCAGCGCCCGGCTTTCCGCAGAAATCTCGGGGCGTGTCGTAGGCTGGGCCGGGCGCGGTGCCGGGCCGGATGCGGGCGGAACGGGCGTGACAGGGGCCTGCCCACATGCCGAAAACACGGTCAGCGCCAAAGCGGCAAGACCGGAACGGTTCAGAAAAAAACGGCGCAGGCCCTTTGCCACAATGCGAACTCAGACCGAAGTGCCGGTGGCGGTGCCCAGCCCGTCGCGCCGGGCCTTGGCCGAAGCCAGCGTATCGCGCAGCTCCGCCTCCATCTTGTGCAGGTCGGCCTCTGCCGCCGCGCGCTTGGCCTTGCCCTCGTCGGCAATGGCGAGGCTTTCGTTGATCGTGGCGATCAGCGTGGCATTGGCCTGTTTCACCGCCTCGATGTCGAAGACGCCACGCTCCATCTCGGTGCGGACGATGCGGTTGGTTTCCTGCAGGTTCTTGGCGTTGGAAGTCAGAAGCTCGTTCGTCAGGTCATTCGCCGCCTTGATCGACCCCGCCGCCTCGCGCGAGCGCTGGATGGTGACTGCCTGCGCCAGCTGGGTTTCCCACAGCGGCACGGTGTTCACCAGCGTCGAATTGATCTTGGTGACCAGCGACTTGTCGTTTTCCTGCACCAGCCGGATCGAAGGCAGCGATTGCATCGTCACCTGACGGGTCAGCTTCAGGTCGTGCACCCGGCGTTCCAGATCGTCGCGGGCGCCGCGCAGGTCGCGCAGCTCCTGCGCCTTCAGCACCTGTTCGTTTTCCGGTGCGGCGGCGACCTCGGCCTCTTTCGCGGGGATTACGGTTGCGTCCAACTCGGCCAGTTTCGCCTCGCCCGCCGCGATGTAAAGTGCGAGTTCGTTGTAGAAGTCGAGCGTCCGGGCATAAAGCAGGTCAAGCGACTTGATGTCTTTCAGCAGCTTGTGCTCATGTTCCAGCAGGTCGGTCGTCACGCGGTCGATCTGGCCCTGCACCTCTTCGTATTTCGCCACGAATTTGGCGAAAGGCGCGGCGCGGCCCAGCAGTTTTTCCCACCAGCTACGTTCGCGGCGGACATCCAGTTCGGATACCGAAAATCCGCGCAGGGTGGAGACCATGGACCGCAGCCCGTCGCCCGCCGGGCCGACATCCTTGTTCTTTACGTCGGCCAGCATCTGCTGGCTGATGACCTGAAGTTCGGCCTGCGCAGACGAGCCGAAAGAGATGATGGACTGGGTATTGGTCATGTCCAGCTCGTCCATCCGCTTGCGGATCTCGGCCGCATCGGCGGGGGCAGCGGCGGCCAGCGGCACGACCTCGGTGCCCGGTTCGGGCAGGACGACGGCGGTGACTTTCTCCACTTCCGCCAGGGCGGCGGCGGCTTCGGTGCGAACGGTCTCGGTCATTCTGGCCTCACGGGGTTTGAAACGGGATACGAACACTTTGCGCGGGTTATACGCGGCGCCATGCGGCTTCTCAACGCTGTTGCCTCAGGCTTTCGGCGTCTCATATTGCAGCCTTTCGCGCAGCACCTGGATTTCCACGTCCAGCGCGCTGGCGTCATTGGCCAGAAGCGCCTTGGTGCGCCCGGCGAAATTGGTTTCCAGATCGGCCAACAGGGCTTCGTATTCGCTACGCGCCTTCGGGTCGCGGTTCTGCGCGTAAAGATCGGCAAAACGCACGGTCGCATCGCGTGCGCCCATCAGATAGACGGTCATGTATTTACGGGCGGCGGACAGGTCACCGGGGTCGTTTTCGACCATACGGAACAGCTGGCGCGCGGCGGCGGCGAAGCGGTCCACCCGCGCTTCCAATGCACGGTCGCGGGCGCGCAGGATCGCGTCTTTCATGGCAGCCAGATAAGTCTCGGCCTCGTCCACGGCGCGGGCAACGCGCTCGGTCTGGAAGGCGTCGATTCCTTCGGCACCCTTGTCGCGCAACGGGTCAAGCCCGAAGGCGCCCAGATGCAGCGCGGTGCCGATGGCGCCGAACACGACTGCCAGCAGCGGTGCGCCGGTGGTCATCATGCCTGCGGCGGCAAGGCCAAGCCCGGTCAGCAATGCGCCGGCGATCTTGCGCGGAAAGGCCGGGCGCTTGGCGACGCGGCGCTGGTCGTAGGCCTCCTGCGCGCGGATGCCTTCGCGCGTAAGCCAGGCCGCCCCGAGGCTGAGCCCGGTGGCGGCAAGGCCGAACACCAGCCCGGCGGGATCGGCGCGGAAGGCTTGCAGCGCGAACACCACCGGCACCGCAAACATCAGGTTCGAACGCGCTCCGGCCCGCACCGGGCGGCGGCTGTCGAAGGGATTGGCGGGCGGCTGCGGCGGGGCGGCGGGATGATCGCGCTGCACCTCGCCGGTGGGGGAATATTTGCCGCCGAAACGCTGGGCCATCTTACGCGCCTCCGGCGAATGCGACGTAAAGCACGAGCGCCATCAGCAGGATGAAGCTGAAGCTCTGGATGGCAGATGCGGGCATCGGGCCTCCGGGGGCAAGGTCAAGCCGGTGCGGCGCGGGGCCGCGTCCAGACTATAGGTGAGGCGGGATCAGCATTCCAGTGGTGCAGGGGCACGAAATTTCCCCCTGCCGGCTTGCGTCTCATCCTTTGCCGCGCGGCGGGCGCGGTTTGCCAGCGGGCGGGGCGCTGTCGCGGGCAGGGCGGGGGGCGCCGCCGGTCTTTCGCGGGCCGCTATCGGCGCCGGAAGGGCGCGGCTTGCCGCTTGCCGGCCGGGCCGAAGCCGTCTTGCCTGCCGCCGGTTTGCCCGCGCGGATCGCGCGGACTTCGGCCGCATCCAGCCATTCTTCGGCAGATCGTGTCAGCCGCGCCCCCGGTTTGCCCGGTTTGGCGGGGGCGGAGCGGGTCGCAGGCTTGGCAGTAGTGCCGCGCTTCGGCGCCGGTTTCCCCCTCGGCTTTTCCGGCAGTTCCAGTTCCTCGCCGCCATCCGGGTCAAAGCCAAGCTGTTCGCGCAGAATGCGGCCCTTGATCTCGGCCACCTCGCCGGGTTGCAGGTCGTTCAGACGGAAGGGTCCGTAGGAGACGCGGATCAGCCGGTTCACCGTCAACCCGATGGCCGACATGGCGCGGCGAATCTCGCGGTTCTTGCCCTCGCGCAGACCGACAGTGGCCCAGGCATTCGCGCCCTGCACCCGGTCAAGACTGACCTGCATGGGCTGAAAGCGCTCGCCTTCGACCTCGATCCCCTTGCGCAGCGGTTCAAAATCCGCGTCGGTCGGGTTGCCATGGATCCGGACCCGGTATTTGCGCAACCAGCCGGTCGAAGGCAATTCCAGTTGCCGCTTTAGCCCGCCGTCATTGGTCAGCAACAGCAGACCTTCGGAATTGAGGTCGAGCCGCCCGATGGACATGACGCGCGGCAGTTCCTCTGGCAGGTGGTCGAACACCGTATCGCGGCCCTTTTCGTCGGAAGCCGAGGTGACCAGCCCTTCGGGCTTGTAGTAAAGCCAGAGCCGGGCGGGCTGTTTAGCAGCCAGCGGCTCGCCCCGCACGGTGATGCGGTCCTTGGCGGTCACGTTCAGCGCGGGCGAGGTGATGACCTTGCCGTTCACCTTGACCTCGCCAGCCTCGATCATCCGTTCCGCCTCGCGCCGCGAGGCGACGCCCGCGCGTGACAACACCTTGGCGATCCGCTCGCCTTCGGGGGCGGGTTTGGGGGCCGCGGATTTCGGCGCTTTGGGCCTGACTTGTTCTGACATGGGTTTCCCGGCATGTAGGGGGAGGCGGGGGGCGGCGGCCCCGGGGGCTGTCTGCCCCCGGACCCCCGAGAGTATTTCTTCAAGGTGCAAATTACGGGTTTGCAGGGGAAAGGGCAACGGTGAGCGGCTTCCGGTCATATATGGATCTGGCGCTGGAGGAGGCGCGTGCGGCGGGTGACCGGGGCGAGGTGCCGGTAGGAGCGGTCGTTGTCGCGCCTTCGGGGGCGGTGGTGACGCGGACGGGGAACCGCACGCGCGAGTTGAATGACCCGACCGCGCATGCCGAAGTGCTGGCAATCCGGGCTGCCTGTGCGTTGCTGGGGCAGGAGCGGCTGGTGGGGCACGACCTTTACGTCACGCTGGAGCCTTGCCCGATGTGTGCCGCCGCGATTTCGGCGGCGCGGATCGCACGGCTCTATTATGGCGCGGCCGATCCCAAGAGCGGCGGTGTCGCGGTGGGGGCGCGGGTCTTTGCGCATCCGCAATGCCATCATGTGCCCGAAGTCTATGACGGCATTGGCGGGGGCGAGGCTGAGGCGCTGTTGAAAGCGTTTTTTGAGGCGCGCAGGGCTTAGGCGCAAATTTGTTGCGTAGTGCGAAAGTATAAAGCAATATTCATATATATGAAAAATCTCATAAGGGAGGATGGGATGGGTTTCATGCAAGGTATGCGCGGTCTGGCCGTGGCGGCGGTTCTGGCCATTGCGGCCGTCCCTCAGGGGGCGAAAGCGGAGGTGCCTGACGTGCCGAAAGTGGCGATCCATGTGGATCAGGACGATCCCAAGGTGATGAACATGGCGCTGAACAATGCGGTCAATATCATCGCGCATTATCAGTCTCTTGGCAAAGAGGCTGTGGTCGAGATCGTGACCTATGGGCCGGGGTTGACCATGCTGCGGTCAGATATTTCTCCGGTCGCTTCACGCGTGGGCGATCTGGCTTTGCAGCACGAGCATCTGACCTTTTCCGCCTGTCTGAACACGGTTGAATCCATCAAGCAGAAGACCAACAAGGAGGTGCCGCTGCTGGAGGATGCGCAGGTGGTGCCCTCGGGTGCGGTGCGGCTGATGGAGTTGCAATATGAGGGCTATACCTATCTGAAGCCCTGAGAAAGGGCGCCCCAGCCGGGGCGCCGCCGGGGTCAGAGGGTGATGGGTTCCATCACCCGAGGCTCGATCACCTGCACGCCGGGCAGGCCCTCGATCAGCGGTGCCGCATCCTGCGCGAGGATCGGGAAGGTCTTGTAATGGCAGGGGATAACGGTGGTGAAATTGAAATAGCGCCGGGCGGCATAGGCGGCGCGGGCCATGTCCATCGTATAATGGCCGCCGCAGGACAGAATGCCGATGTCGGGTTTGTGGTAGTCACCCATCCAGTCCATGTCGGCCATGATGTCGGTATCGCCCGAGACATAGATCGTGTGACCCTCACCCGCGATCATGAAACCGGCGGCGGAGCCTGCGGGTTGAAGCCCCCCGGTTTTGAAGTCGATCGAGGCGGAATGGGTGGCGTTCACCATGGTCACCGCCGCGCCGTTGAGGCTGAGTGTGCCGCCCTTGCCGAAGCCGATGGTCTGCACGCCGCCCTGCGCGTTCAGCCATTCCGAGACTTCATGGATGCAGGCGACCGGGATGCCAAGCTCGGCCCCCAGCGTGGCGGCATCGGCGGCATGGTCGCCATGGGCATGGGTCAGCAGGATATGGGTGGCGCCGGTCAGCGCCTCGGCCCGGCGGTCGGCGGGAAAGACCGGATTGCCGGTCAGCCAGGGGTCGATCAGGAGCACCGCCCCCTCGATCTCGATGCGGAAACCGGAATGGCCGAGCCAGATGATCTTCATGGGGAGTCCTTTCTGCGATTTGCCTGAATGTGGGCGTTTGCGGGCGCACTGGCAAGTTTCGTTGCCGGGGGTGGCGTTTCGTCTTAACCTTTCGCCAAGATGCATTTTTAAACCGGATGGAGATGTTTCATGCCCCGACTTTCCTTTGCGGCAGCCTTCGGGCGCAAGCTCGCCGGTCTTTTCGGCGAGATGAAATTCATTCTGGAACGCACGGGCGAGCGGCCGGATGTGCCCGTGCCTTCGGAGGTGATTCTGGAGGGCGGCTTGCGGGAATGGACCTATGAGCGGGGCGGGTTGTTCGACCTGAAGATCACCGGGCAGTTCAGCACGGCAACGCAGTTTGATGCCGACAAGGGCGGATTGCAGGCGCTGGCGAACCAGTCGCGCGGTTCGATCGAAGCAATCGAACTGGTATCCACGCTCAGCGGGCGCAGCGTGATCAGTCTGGATGGCCTGTCGCTTGATCCGCCAGATGTGGTGCTGTCTGTGGTGAACAACGAGGATGGCGCGGGTCTGGCGCGGCTGCTTCTGGGGCTGGAAGATCTGCGGATCGACGGGACGCGGGCCAATGATCGGTTCGACAGGTCGCTGCTGTCGGCATTCGACCGTCTGGATCTGTCCGGGGATAACCGGATCAACCTGCGGGCGGGCAATGATGCCGCGCGGGCAGGTGCGGGCCGCGATACCGTCTTCGGGGGCAGTGGCCGTGATACGATCCACGGTGGCAGCGGGCGGGACCGGCTTGATGGGGGCGGTGGCAACGACCGGATGGAAGGCGGTGCCGGAAACGATGTGCTGAAGGGTGGGGCTGGGGCCGATACTTTCATCCTGCGCGCCGGGGGTGGACGCGATGTCGTTACCGATTTCGTGATCGGGGTCGATGTGATCGAGGTCATCGGGAAACCGGATGTGCTGCCCGAACAGCTTGCGACCGGCACGCTTCTGTCCACCGGGCGGGCAAGCATCCTGCTGCGCGGGATTGATCTGGCCGATTTGCTTGCCAGCGGCGAGACGATTCTGGTCTGACCCCCCTGCGCCTTGCGCGCCTGCGTCGGCCCCGTTAAACGGTGAGCAAAGATGCGAAGGGAGATCGGGCAATGTCGATCGACGTTGAAACCGCGCGGCGGGTGGCGAAACTCGCCCGTATCCAGGTAGATGAAAGCGACCTGCCAGCGCTGGCGGGGGAGCTTTCGAATATCCTCGGCTTCATGGAGCAGCTCAACGAGGTGGATGTGACAGGGGTGGAGCCAATGACCTCGGTCACGCCGATGCGCCTGAAGCGCCGCGCCGATGTGGTGACGGATGGCAATATCCAAGAACTGGTTCTGAAGAACGCCCCCGATGCCCGCGAGGGGTTCTTTGCCGTGCCGAAGGTGGTGGAATGACGAACGCCAACGAACTGACGCTTGCCGATGCGCGCGATGCGCTGCGCAAGGGCGATCTGTCCGCCACCGATCTGACGATGGCCTGTCTGACCGCGATGGATGCGGGCGACGCGCTGGGCGCCTATGTCCACAAGACCCCGGAAATCGCGCTGGATCAGGCGCGGGCTGCGGACGCGCGGCTGAAGGCGGGCGGTGCGCCCGATCTGTGCGGCATCCCGCTGGGCATCAAGGATCTGTTCTGCACCAAGGGCGTGCCCTCTCAGGCAGCGTCAAATATCCTCAAGGAGTTCAAGCCGGAATACGAATCCACCGTCACCACCAAGCTGTTTGACGCCGGTGCGGTGATGCTGGGCAAGCTGAACATGGACGAATTCGCCATGGGCTCGTCCAACGAATCCTCGTGCTACGGGCCGGCGGTGAACCCTTGGCGGGTTGATGACCGCGAGCTTTCGCCGGGCGGATCGTCCGGTGGTTCGGCCAGCGCGGTTGCGGCCGACCTGTGCATCGCGGCCACCGGCACCGATACCGGCGGCTCGATCCGCCAGCCCGCCGCCTTCTGTGGCATCGTCGGTATCAAACCGACCTATGGCCGTGTCAGCCGCTGGGGCATCATCGCCTATGCCTCGTCGCTGGATCAGGCCGGGCCGATGACGAAATCGGTGCGCGATGCCGCGATCCTGCTGGGCGCGATGGCGGGGCATGACCCGAAGGATTCGACCAGCGCCGATCTGGCGGTGCCGGATTTCGAGGCGGCGCTGACCGGCGACATCCGCGGCAAAAAGATTGGCATTCCGCGCGAATACCGCCTGCCGGGTCTACGCCCGGAGATTGAGGCGCTGTGGCAGAAGGGCGCCGAGATGCTGCGCGAGGCGGGGGCCGAGGTCGTCGACATCTCGCTGCCGCATGCCAAATACGCGCTGCCGGCCTATTACGTCATCGCCCCGGCGGAGGCATCGTCGAACCTCGCCCGTTATGACGGCGTGCGCTATGGCCATCGCGCCAAGCTGGGGGCGGGCGACGGCATCACCGAGATGTATGAGAAGACCCGCGCCGAAGGCTTCGGCGCCGAGGTGCAGCGCCGTATCATGATCGGCACCTATGTGCTGTCGGCTGGCTTCTACGACGCCTATTACAATCGTGCCCGCAAGGTGCGTGCACTGATCAAGCGCGACTTCGAACAGGCGTTTGCCGCCGGGGTGGATGCGATCCTTGCCCCCACCACGCCCAGTCCTGCCTTCGGTTTGGGCGAGATGCAAAGCGCCAATCCGGTCGAGATGTATCTGAACGATGTCTTTACCGTGACGCTGAACCTTGCCGGGCTTCCGGGCGTGTCTGTCCCGATGGGGCTGGACCGCGAGGGGTTGCCGCTGGGTCTGCAACTGATCGGGCGGCCCTGGGAAGAGGGGGATCTGCTCAATCACGCCTATGTGCTGGAACGCGCGGCGGGATTTGTGGAAAAACCGCGGAAATGGTGGTAATCCACCACGAAATCAGTGCGACCGGCCCCTTGGGCCGGTCATGTCTTTCTGGAAGGATGCCATGCGCCGCTCGCTGTCTGCCCTGACGCTCTGTGCCCCTGTCGTGTTTCTGGCCGCCTGTGGCGGGCCTGCCGTGCCGGATTCCGGCGCCGGTGTCGGGTTCGAGGATTACAGCAGCTATGCCGTCCGACGCGAGGCGGCGTTGAACAATGGCACCCCCATGGTGGCGACTGGCGCACAGCCGATCATGCCGGGCGGCGTGACGGCAGAGCAGCCTCTGGGTGCCACCGCCACTGCCACCTCGCCCGGCTTCTCGGCTGAGCGCGTGGGGGCGGCGATCGACCGCGCCTCGGACGGCCCCCAGGTGACTGGGGCCATGATCGGTGCCGCGATCAACGGGACGCCCGCGCCGGAACCCGTGCGCCCTGCCGTGACTGTGCCGCTGCCTGTGCAGAAAAGCTCCAGTGGGCCGAATATCGTGCAGTTCGCGCTGTCCACATCGCATGCGGTGGGCACGCCGATGTATCCGCGGTCGTCGCTGCAACTGAAGAACGCCGACCGCGCCTGTGCCGCTTTCTCGTCCTCGGATCAGGCGCAGATCGCCTTCCTTCAGGCCGGAGGGCCCGAGAAAGACCGCAAGGGGCTTGATCCAGATGGCGACGGTTATGCCTGTTCGTGGACGCCCGTGCCTTTCCGTGCGGCGATGAACTGATCAGATGCTGGCCTTCGGCGATCACCCTTCCCCGAACTGCGGCCCGCGCCGTAATGGGGCACAACCCGATCTGATCGTTTTGCATTATACCGCCATGGCAAGCTGCGCTGACGCACAGGCCCGGCTTTGCGACCCCGAGGCCGAGGTTTCGGCGCATTACCTGATTTCGGAACAGGGCGAGGTGGTCGCGCTGGTGCCCGAGGAATTGCGCGCCTGGCATGCCGGGGCAGGGGCCTGGGGTGGCGTCAGCGATGTGAACTCGCGCTCCATCGGGATCGAGCTGGATCATCCCGGCAAAGGGTCTTTCCCCGAACCGCAGATGGTGGCGCTTGAAACGCTGTTGGCCGATCTGATGCACCGCTGGCAGATCCCGCCTGAACGGGTGATCGGCCATAGCGACATGGCGCCTGCCCGCAAATCCGACCCCGGCCCGAGCTTCGACTGGCAGCGACTGGCGGCGCGCGGCCTGTCGGTCTGGCCCGCGACCACAGCAGGGCCGGACCCCGAACCGGGTGCCTTCGTAGCGGCGGCGCGCGGCTTTGGTTATCCCGAGGTCGGTGAAAATCTGCTGCTTGCGGCCTTCCGCGCGCGGTTCCGGCCCGATGCCTCTGGCCCGGTGGATGCCACCGATCTGGCCATGGCTGTGGACCTTGCCACCCGTTTTCCCGTTGACGCCCCCGTGGGGCAGGCGTAAGCCGCCTGTCGCGCGGATGGCTGGATGACCGCGTGCGTCGCGAGACGTGCGAGGAAAGTCCGGACTCCATGAAGTAAGGGTGCCGGGTAACGCCCGGCGGGGGCAACCCCAGGGAAAGCGCCACAGAAAACAAACCGCCCTGCTTGCAGGGTAAGGGTGAAACGGTGGGGTAAGAGCCCACCGCGGGACTGGCAACAGGACCGGCAAGGCAAGCCCCACCCGGAGCAATGCCGAATAGGGGCCTCGCGCGGAAAGGTCCGACGTTCAGCCGCAAGGCTGTCGGAGACCTCCGCAAGGGATGCTTCAGCCCAAGAGTGCCCGGGTTGGCAGCTAGAGCGCCGTGGTAACGCGGCGCGCAGAGGAATGGTCATCCAGGGGCGGCAACGCCTTGGACAGAATCCGGCTTACAGGCCATCCGCGCACCTTACTGCATCCCCCTTATATGCACGCCATATCCGTCTGTTGCCGACTGGTGATGCGTCGCCGTGCCGCTGATGTTGTGGTGATGGGGGGCGATGTTGAGGGGGTTGGTCTGGAGGAGCTTGGTTCGGTTGGGATTGCGCTGACGATTTGCGGTGGCCGGATCACCTATGAGGGGTCGGGTTTTGCCTGACGGATAGCGATTCATAGGGAATCGTCTGGCTTTTCTGGGGTGATTCCCGTGTTTC
>NZ_QXXQ01000050.1 GCF_003570715.1 Gemmobacter lutimaris
TGTATCGACCCAGCGGAATCTGCACAGGTTAAGCCGCTAATGCGAATGCCTCAGCGGGGGTTTTCATATCCAGCGCCTGATGCGGGCGTCGGTTGTTGTAGAAGCTGATCCAGTCACCGATGGCGCGCGTCGCGTGCTGAATGCTGTCGAAGCGCTGGCGATGGATGCACTGTTCTTTCAGTGTCCGGATCACACGCTCGACCATGCCATTCTGCTGAGGGCAATGCGGCGTGATGAACTCTTGCTTCAGGCCGTAGCTTCGGACCAGCGCGGTGTAGCGGCGGCTGGTGAAGACCAAGCCATTGTCGGACCTCAGAAGGAACTCGCGCGTGACCTTTCCCAAGGTGCCGAACCGGCTGATCAGCGCATGCTCCAATGCGCTGGCGGCAGTGGTTGCCTTGCCGGATCGCGACAGATGCCAGCCCAGCAGCTCGCGGGTGTGGCAGTCGATGACGAGGGCCAAAGTTGTCCAGCCGTCGCGCCCTGCCCAGATTCGGCACAGGTCGGTGGACCAGCGCTCGTTCGGCGCGTTCGCGACCGAGGGCACTGCTTCGATGCGCGGTCGCATGCCGATCGGGCGCTTGCGAACCTGCCAGCCTTTGATCTGAAAGATGCGCTGCACGGTGTTCTTGTTGTAGCCCAGAAGCCAGGCCACCGTGCGATAGCCGAACGAAGGCTCCTTTTCGATCATCGCCTTGATCGGCTCGGCAAAGCGGGGATCGACCTTTGGCGCAGCCTTGGTCGGCTTGTAGTAGACCGTCCGCCGCGGCACGCCGAACCACGCGCAGAGTTTGGTCAGCGGCACCGACAACCCATCGGCAAGCAGGCCCTCATGGAGCGTCCGGATCATTTGTCGTCCTCCCGCTCCATGAGGGCCGCCAGCTTTTTTCTGGCGCGCAGTTCCAGCATGGCCTCGCCATAGGCCTCCTGCAGGTCCTTCAGCTGCTTCTCGTATTGCTCACGGATCTCCAGTGGGTTCGCACGCAGGGCGTTCTCCATGCCGCGCTTGGCATCATCGACCCAGCCCTCGATCTCGGATGGTGACAGGTCATAGGCACGACTGGCCTCTGCCACCGTCGTCTTGCCCTGAATGATCTCGACCACCAGCGCCGTCTTACGCTTCGCAGTCCACCGCTTGATGCTGTCGTCCATCGTCACACTCATCGCTACCTTCTCCATTGTAGCATGAGCAGATTTTCACTGGGTCGATACA
>NZ_QXXQ01000051.1 GCF_003570715.1 Gemmobacter lutimaris
CCGCCGCCCCGGCGCGTTCAGTGTCTTGTGGGGCGAGTTGGGGGCGTAGGGCTGCGCGCAGGGCGTTGACGCTCCGCGCCTGCAGATCGTCATTGAAGTCGCCTCGCTGCGGAGACAGGGCCAGCACTTCGATGCCAACCGCTGTCGCGCGCGCACTCAGCGTGGCAAAAGCCTTGTCGCCCGCAGCATCGGCATCGCGGGCGATGTAGAGCCTGCGCAGCGTCGGCGGCAGCAAGAGGGCGGCGAGGTGGCCCGCCGACAAGGCCGCCACGATGGGCAGACTGGGTAGCGCCGCGCCGACGGACAGCATCGTCTCGATGCCTTCGCCCGCGACAAGAACCTCGCGGGCGGTACCAAAGCGCACGCCGTGGCCAAGAAGATTGCCCATGGCGCGGCGCGGTCGGTCCACCAGTGCCTTGCCGGTGCCATCCGGCGCAAGCCAGGTCCGGTGCGCCCCAGTGATATTGCCCGCAAGATCGGTCACCACGGCGATCATCGCCGGGCGCCCTTGAGCCCGAGCACCGTCATCGGGCTGAAAGAAGCAGCGCGGATGATACCGCAGGGCATCGGAGTCCCTGATGTGCGTGATGCCGCGATGCATCAGATAGGTCTCGGCGAGGGTCCGGCGAATTGGCTGCGCCATGGCGATCAGCCGTCGCGCCGCCTCCGGCGAACCGGGGCGAACATCGGCCTGCCTGCCGATGACCGGTTGGGCCGCCTCGATCCGGGGCAGGCTCAGGAAGCGGCATGCCTCATCGAGCACGTCGCGGAACGCCGTCAGCCCGCAGCTCTCCCGGATGACATCCAGCAAGTCGCCATGTTCGGCCGAAGCCGCGTCGGTCCAGCGGCCCGCTGCCCCGGGGCCAGCGTCCGGCCCCTTGAGGCGGACGAACATCGAGCCCCCGGGTGCGTTGCGCACGTCGCCAACCAGCCAATACTGACCCTGGCGCCGCCCGTTCGAAAGGTAGTGCCGGCAGACCGCCTCGGCATCACGCGCAAGGCGGCTCGACAGGTCCGCTGCACTGCGGGGCATCATGATATCCCCAATCTGACGCAGACATTATGTTGCGCCGACGGCAGCAACCCAAAACAAACAAAGGGGAAATCAAAGCCCGGCAACATAACCCGCGCCGCAACATG
>NZ_QXXQ01000052.1 GCF_003570715.1 Gemmobacter lutimaris
CATGAAGCCCAGAAAGGTCACCAAGGCGGTATTTCCGGTTGCGGGGCTTGGAACCCGTTTCCTGCCCGCAACGAAGTCGATCCCGAAAGAGATCATGACACTGGTGGACCGCCCGCTGATCCAATACGCCATTGATGAGGCGCGTGCGGCCGGGATCAAGGAATTCATCTTCGTGACCTCGCGCGGCAAGTCGGCGCTGGAGGATTACTTCGATCATGCCCCCGAGCTTGAAAGTGCGCTGCGCAAGAAGGGCAAGGAAGACCTGCTGGAGGTTTTGAAGGACACCAATATGGATTCGGGCGCCATCGCCTATGTCCGGCAGAACCGTCCGATGGGGCTTGGCCATGCTGTCTGGTGTGCCCGTCGTCTGATTGGCAATGAACCCTTCGCCGTCCTGCTGCCCGATGACGTGATCGCGGCCGAAAAATCCTGCCTCGCGCAGATGGTGGAAGCCTACGAACAGACCGGCGGCAATATGGTCGCCGCGATGGAGGTGCCGCCGGCGAAAGCCTCGTCCTACGGGGTGCTCGACATCGCCGAGGATATGGGCACCATCGTCCGCGCAAAGGGCATGGTGGAAAAGCCCAAGGCCGAAGAGGCGCCGTCGAACCTCGCCGTGATCGGCCGCTACATCCTGTCGCCGAAAGTTCTGACCAACCTCAACCGGATGAAGCAGGGTGCCGGTGGCGAGATCCAGCTGACCGACGCGATTGCCGAGGAAGTGGGCGCCGAGGGCACCGGGGTCTATGGCTACCGTTTCCGTGGTCAGCGCTACGACTGCGGGTCCAAGGCCGGGTTCCTTCAGGCCACTGTTGCCTTCGGCATGGCTCGCCCGGATCTGCGGGACGAGTTCACCGCCTATCTTCACGATACGATCGCCCAGCAGAAAGCCGCCCAGTAA
>NZ_QXXQ01000053.1 GCF_003570715.1 Gemmobacter lutimaris
GGCTCCAGACTCATTGATCGTCAAAGCCAGAACATGACGGTTGCTGCGAGGGCGACAGCAGAGAGGAAGGTCTTGGCACATCTGTCGTAGCGGGTTGCGATGCGGCGCCAGTCCTTCAATCTGCCGAACATGATTTCGATCCGGTTGCGGCGCTTGTAGCGGCGTTTGTCGTAGCGGACCGCCTTGCTGCGTGACTTCCGGCCAGGGATGCACGGACGTATCCCTTTGTCTTTCAACGCCTCCCGGAACCAGTCAGCGTCATAACCCCTGTCCGCGATTAGCCATTCTGCGGCAGGCAGGCTGCCCAGCAGAGCCGCCGCGCCGGTGTAGTCGCTGACTTGGCCCGCCGTCATGAAGAACCGCAGCGGGCGGCCCTTAGCGTCCGTGACGGCGTGCAGCTTGGTGTTCAACCCGCCCTTCGTTCGTCCGATCAGACGCCCGCGTTTGTCCTCAGGCCCCCCTTTTTCGCCCGCAGGCTCGAAGCCGTGCGGTGCGCCTTCAGGTAGGTCGCGTCAATCATGACGGTCTTCTGCTCGGTGCCCTCGGAGGCCAGGCCTTCCATCATCCGGGCAAAGACACCCATGTCGCCCCACCGCTTCCAACGGTTATAGAGGGTCTTGGGAGGGCCATATTCCCGGGGCGCGTCGCACCATCGCAACCCGTTGCGATTAATGAAGATTATCCCGCTCAGCACGCGCCGGTCATCAACACGGGGCTTCCCGTGGCTCTTGGGAAAGAACGGCTTCAACCGCTCCATCTGCTCGTCTGTCAGCCAGAAAAGGTTGCTCATCCTCACCCCCAATGTCCGGGAGCTTGAATCACGCAGCGACCGCAGCCTCAAGCCGATCAATGGGTCCTGACCCT
>NZ_QXXQ01000054.1 GCF_003570715.1 Gemmobacter lutimaris
CACATAGACGAACCCTCGCCAGGTAGCGACGTAGGTGAAATCGCTGACCCAGAGCATGTTCGGCGCTGGAACCCTGAACTGCCGGTTCACCTTGTCCAGCGGGCACGGAGCCTTCTTGTCGGGGATGGTCGTCTTGTGTGGCTTGCCCCGGATGATGCCCTGAATGCCCATCCCCTTCATAAGCCGGGCCACCGTGCAACGGGCGACCGCGAAGCCTTCCCGATCCAGCTGACGCCAGATCTTGCGCACCCCATAGACACGCCAGTTCGCCTCGAACACGCGCTCAATCTCGGGCCGCAGCGCCGCGTCCCGCCGGGCACGATCCGACAACCGGGCCGGATCGGCACGCTTCGCCAGGTGATCATAATAGGTGGATGGGGCGATCGGCAGAACCTTGCAGATCGGCTCGACCCCATGCGCCTCCCGATGATCGTCAATGAACCCGACCATCACTTCGACCGGCGGTCGAGCTCCGCCATCGCAAAATATGCGCTCGCTTTACGCAGGATCTCGTTGGCTTGGCGCAGTTCACGGTTCTCCCGCTCCAAGGCCTTCATCTTCTCTGTCATGTCGGTCGGGATGCCCGCACGCTTGCCGCTATTGACCTCGGCCTTCTTGACCCACTCGTTCAGGGTCTGCGGCGCACAGCCAATCTTCGCGGAAATCGACATGACTGACTGCCAGCGCGATCCATGCTGACCCTCATTGTCCAGAACCAAGCGCACTGCACGCTCGCGCACTTCGGGAGAAAACTTGTTCGTGGTCTTGCTCATGATGCTCCATCCTACTCAGAAGTTGGAGCCTCCGGCAAACCCGGCGCGGTTCA
>NZ_QXXQ01000055.1 GCF_003570715.1 Gemmobacter lutimaris
GAGCAGATGGAGCGGTTGAGGCCGTTTTTTCCGAAGAGCCATGGCAAGCCGAGGGTCGACGACCGCCGGGTCTTGAGCGGGATAATCTTCATCAATCGCAATGGGTTGCGGTGGTGTGATGCGCCCCGGGAGTATGGTCCGCCCAAGACCCTCTACAACCGGTGGAAGCGGTGGGGTGACATGGGGGTCTTCGCCCGGATGATGGTGGGACTGGCCTGCGAAGGGGGCGAGGAGAAGGTCGTCATGATCGACGCGACCTACCTCAAGGCGCACCGCACGGCTTCGAGCCTGCGGGCAAAAAAGGGGGGCCCGACGACAAGCGCGGCCGTCTGATCGGGCGCACGAAGGGCGGGCTGAATACGAAGCTGCACGCCGTCACGGATGCAAAGGGCCGCCCACTGCGGTTCTTCATGACGGCGGGACAGGTTAGCGACTACACCGGCGCAGCGGCGCTTCTGGGCAGCCTGCCTGCCGCCGACTGGTTGATCGCGGACCGGGGGTATGACGCGGACTGGTTCAGGGAAGCATTGAAAGACAAGGGGATAAAGCCCTGCATCCCTGGTCGGAAGTCGCGCGGCAAGGTCGTCTCGTATGACAAACGCCGCTACAAGCGCCGCAACCGGATCGAGATCATGTTCGGCAGGCTCAAGGACTGGCGCCGCGTCGCCACCCGCTATGACAGATGCCCCAAGGTCTTCCTGTCAGCAGTCGCCCTCGCTGCAACCGTCATCTTCTGGCTTTGACGATCAATGGGTCCTGACCCTA
>NZ_QXXQ01000056.1 GCF_003570715.1 Gemmobacter lutimaris
CCAGCAGGGCCGGGGTGCATAGGGACCTCGTCTCGTAGTCCCTGACGAGCTACCAACCGACCTCCGCTCTCTCCACTCGCCCCACCGCGCAAGCGCGAAATCAATGGGGCGTGGCCGTCGCTTACGGATAACCTGATGATCAACCCGCTTCCATTGACCGTTCCGCTTCTCTGGCGGGAGACCGCGACGTCCTTTACGTCGCGCTTGGCGGCCCGGAACGGGTTGTCGGCCCCGGACTTTTGTCAGGATTTCGGTATCACCTTTCGGGGTGTCGTTGATGGAGATCCTGTTGCGCTGCGCGTCATCGCGGACCTCGGCGGCGTCGATCGGGATGAACTCGCAGCTTGGTCCCCGACATCTGTGGGTGAGCGGCGCCTGAACTTCCGGGGGCATATCTTTCTCGGGAAAACACTCCGCAACCCGGAGACCCGAGGCTGCCCAGTATGCTTGCGGGAGGATGCCCAGAATTCTGGGCTTCCACCGGAACAGTCGATGGGCCTGCGCGGACACTGGAGTGTGCCGCATGTTGCGACCTGCGTGCGGCACGACCATCCCCTGGTTTTCCTATACCGTGATCCCCATGCGACCGCGCGATACGACAACGCACAGCACTTGGCTGTATCGACCCAGTGAAAATCTGCTCATGCTACAATGGAGAAGGTAGCGATGAGTGTGACGATGGACGACAGCATCAAGCGGTGGACTGCGAAGCGTAAGACGGCGCTGGTGGTCGAGATCATTCA
>NZ_QXXQ01000006.1 GCF_003570715.1 Gemmobacter lutimaris
CTGCATGATCTCGATCACCAGCGCGGTTTTACGCTTCGCCATCCAGCGCTTGATGCTGTCGTCCATGGTCACACTCATTGCTACGTTCTCCCTTGTAGCATGAGCAGATCTTCACTGGGTCGATACACGGTTTCGCTCGTCTCTCGCCGCGACATCGAATTTGCGGGCGATGTGCAGCATCTGCTCCAGCTCCTGCGGAGGCGGCTGGTTCGACAACGTGGGCGGCGGCCTGATCCAGATCGGCCGTGCCTCCGCCAGGCCAGTCGGCGCTCCTGCACCCGCATGGCGGCCGAGCCAGGCCGGGTTCAGCGCCAGCCAGCGCGCCACAGCGTCAACTAGGGTCATCTGGAAATTGAAAGCCGGCTTGTAACCCGGGATCCAGTCCTCACCCAACCCCTTCAGCACGGCGCTGATGTTCTGGTGCTTGAACTCGACCGATCCCTCGGACCTTTCGTTCAACAGGGGCAGAAGCCCGCGCCGGTGCTCGGCCTTGTTGTAGGGGCGACCAGAGACGTCGTCGGCCAGCATCGCGAAGTAATCCGCGACGATTAGGTCGTTCTCTTGATCGGCCCAGGCCCCATTTGACATTGCGCCAGGCTAGGGGCCGTAACTGTGTTTGTCATCAGAGACTTCGCGCAAAACTCCCAAGACATACCAACGACCACGCCGCCCGTGTCGCGTCGCCATCCGCGTTGAGACAAGCCGGAACCAGCGAAACGGGGGCGCAACGCGATCCGGTCATTTCATTGAAATGTATGGGGATTGTGAATCCGTCTCGCCGGGAGCGAGGGGCGGGTGAAAAGAGACGCTGTGCGTTCGGAGACCGATCTCGCGCGGCAGGCCAGTCTCCGAAGGGCGGATGGTCCCTGCAAACCCCTTTGGCACATAAAGAAAAAGGCCCCGCGAGGGACCTGTTTTCGGGTTTGCAATGTGCAAGTGGCGGAACAGGTGGGATTCGAACCCACGGGACCATCTCTGGCCCGACCGATTTCAAGTCGGTTGCCTTAGACCACTCGGCCACTGTTCCGTCGGCTGGTCTAGCCGGTTGGTTGGGGTTTGCCAAGAGTGGTTGCGTGGGTGTTGCGTGAGCAGGTTCTAGAGGGATCTATGCGTTAATATATTGAAAATAATAAATAATTTGACTTATCCGCCTCGGGCGTGTAAAGATCGGCGCATGCTAGAAGAAATGGGGGAGCGGCGGATCGGGGGCGCCCCGGACGGTGTTTTTCCATTTCACTCGTGCGGAGGCATGAGAGGCGGGCGGCAGCAGGATGGGAATGGACTTCTCCGCGGGAGAGAACGGGCCTGAGGCTTTGCTGAGGGCGACGGAAGAATATTACCACGAGATCGCGCTGGAGTTGGCCATGGCCACGCGAAGGTTGCGGGATGGTGAACTGGGCGAGGTGAAGGCTGCGGCGCAGGCCGTGAAGGACCTGCGCGTGGCTTTCCAGATGGTCATGGATGAAAGGACGCGTGTTGACAAACTCCGCAAGCAGGTTGCCGGGGTCGCAGGAGGCCATGGCGGAGAGCTGGATTTCACCGCGGCGCGGACTGAAATCGGGCGCAGGCTGGCTTGCCTCCGTGACGCCGGAGGTGGTGGATGAGTTTCTGGGCGGGCTGAGCGACGCGGCGCTGCTGGCGCTGCCGTGGATTTTCGAGTTCTGGGCGCTGCCGCACCAGCTTCCGCCTGAGGGGGCCTGGAAAACCTGGGTCATCATGGGCGGACGCGGGGCTGGCAAGACGCGGGCCGGGGCGGAATGGGTGCGCGCGCAGGTGGAAGGTGCGCGCCCCGCCGACCCCGGCCGGGCCAGCCGGGTGGCGCTAGTGGGCGAGACGCTGGATCAGGTGCGCGAGGTGATGATCTTCGGCGACAGCGGGATTCTGGCGTGCTCGCCCCCGGACCGGCGCCCGCAATGGGAGGCGGGGCGGCGGCGGCTGGTCTGGCCGAACGGCGCGGTGGCACAGGTGTTTTCGGCACATGAGCCGGAAAGCCTGCGCGGGCCTCAGTTCGATGCGGCCTGGGTGGACGAGTTGGCGAAGTGGAAGAAGGCGGAGGAGACCTGGGACCAGCTTCAATTTGCGCTGCGTCTGGGGCCGCATCCGCAGCAGGTGGTCACGACGACACCGCGCAATGTGGCGGTGCTGAAGGCGATCCTGAACAACCCGTCTTCGGTGGTGACCCATGCGCCGACGGATGCCAACCGCGCCTATCTGGCGGCGAGTTTCCTCGATGAGGTGACGGCGCGCTATGGCGGCACGCGGGCGGGCATGCAGGAGCTGGAGGGCATTCTGGTCGAGGATGCGGAAGGCGCGCTCTGGACGCATGAGATGCTGGAGCGGGCGCGCGTGGCGCAGGCGCCGGGCAAGGGGCGAGTGGTGGTGGCGGTCGATCCGCCGGTCACCGGCCATGGCGGTTCGGACGAGTGCGGGATCGTGGTGGTCAGCGCGGTGACCGAGGGGCCGGTGCAGGACTGGCGGGCCTGTGTGCTGGAAGATGCCAGCGTGCAGGGCGCCTCGCCCGATGGCTGGGCTCGGGCGGCGATTGCCGCGATGCAGCGGCACGGCGCCGACCGGCTGGTGGCCGAGGTCAATCAGGGCGGCGATCTGGTGCAGGCGGTGATCCGGCAGGTCGATCCGCTGGTGCCGTTCCGGGCGGTGCGGGCCTCGAAGGGCAAGGCCGCGCGGGCTGAGCCGGTGGCGGCGCTGTATGAGCAGGGGCGGGTGCGCCATCTGCGCGGGCTGGCACGGCTTGAGGATCAGATGTGCCGGATGACGGCGCGGGGGTATGAAGGCCGTGGCTCGCCCGACCGGGTGGATGCGCTGGTCTGGGCGCTGACCGCGCTGATGGTGGAGCCGGCGCAGCGGCTGGGCAGCCCGCAGGTGCGGCGGCTGTAGGCGCCTCCGGCGGGGGTATTTGGACAGAAAGCAAGAGGCTCCGGGTCGCGCGCGCTGGCGTGCGGGCATGGTGGGCTGTTGCCCGGATGAAGGAGAGCGGGATGGTGTTCGATTTCCTGCGGCGCACCGAAAGGGTGGCGCCGGAGCAGAAAGCCTCGGCCACGGGGCGGGTGGTGGCCTTCGGGCTTTCGGGCCGGTCGGTCTGGAGCGCGCGGGACACGGTGAGCCTTGTGCGCAACGGCTTTCAGGGCAATCCGGTGGGGTTTCGCGCGGTGAAGCTGATCGCCGAGGCGGCGGCGGCGCTGCCGCTGGTCTTGCAGGATGCCGAGCGGCGCTATGAGCAGCATCCGGTGCTGGATCTGGTGCGGCGGCCCAATCCGGCGCAGGGGCGGGCGGATCTGTTCGAGGCGGTCTATGCGCAGCTTCTGCTGTCGGGCAACGCCTATCTGGAGGCGGTGCCGGGGGGCGGCAAGGTTCCGGGCGAGTTGCATGTGCTGCGCTCGGACCGGATGAGCCTTGTACCGGGGGCGGATGGCTGGCCTGTCGCCTATGACTACAAGGTCGGCGGCCGGGTGCATCGGTTTGACATGACGGGCGAGGGGGTGCCGGTCTGCCATATCCGCAGCTTCCATCCACAGGACGACCATTACGGTTTCGCGCCGATGCAGGCGGCAGCGGTGGCGCTGGATGTGCATTCGGCGGCGAGTGCCTGGTCGAAGGCGCTGCTGGACAATGCGGCGCGGCCCTCGGGGGCCATCGTCTACAAGGGCGGTGACGGGCAGGCGGTGCTGAGCCCCGATCAATATGACCGGCTGGTGACCGAGATTGAGGCGAACCATCAGGGCGCGCGCAATGCGGGGCGGCCGATGCTGCTGGAGGGCGGGCTGGACTGGAAGCCAATGGGGTTTTCGCCCAGCGACATGGAGTTCCAGAAGACCAAGGAGGCTGCGGCGCGCGAGATCGCAATCGCCTTTGGCGTGCCGCCCATGCTGATCGGGATTCCGGGCGACGCGACCTATGCGAATTATCAGGAGGCGAACCGCGCCTTCTATCGGCTGACGGTGCTGCCCTTGGTGGGCAAGGTCACGGCGGCGGTGTCGCATTGGCTGGCGGGCTTCACCGGCGAGGCAGTGGAGCTGCGCCCCGATCTGGATCAGGTGCCGGCGCTGGCGGTGGAGCGTGACCAGCAATGGGCGCGGGTCGGGGCGGCCGATTTCCTGACGCAGGCCGAGAAGCGCGCCCTGCTGGGGCTGCCACGGCTGGCGGAGGAGGAATGAGCGGGCGTGAGCGGGCCTCCGGCGGGTCGCGCTATCTTTACGACAGTTTCGATGCGGCCGCGGCGCGCATCGAGGCGAACGAGCGCGTGGCGGAGGAACGCTGGACCGCGCTGGAGTACCGGCTGACGCAGATCGACAGCGCGCTGGAGCGGCTGGAGAAGCGCATCTGGCTGGGGGTTTACGGCGTCGCGGCCTTCCTGCTGGCGCAGGGGGCCGAGGCGGTGCTGAAAGCGGCGATGAGGTGACGGGCATGGGATATATCACGGGCTTCGGTGCGCCGGAGCGGAAATTCGTGGCCTTGGGCAATACGGCTGAGGCCGGGTTGCGGGTCACCGGCGGCACCGAGATCGAGGGTTATGCGAGCCTGTTCGGGCGGCGCGATCAGGGCGGCGATGTGGTGCAGGCGGGGGCCTATGCCGGATCGCTGGCGAAGCTGGGTGCTGCGGCGCGGCGGGTGAAGATGCTGTGGCAGCACGACCCGACGCAGCCCATCGGCATCTGGGACGAGGTGCGCGAGGATGGCCGGGGCCTTTGGGTCAAGGGGCGGCTTCTGCCCGAGGTGGCGCGTGGCCGCGAGGCGGCGGCGCTGCTGGCGGCGGGCGCCATCGACGGGCTGTCGATCGGCTATCGCACGGTGAAATCGGAACGCGACGGGAAGGGGCAGCGGCTTCTGACCGAGCTGGAGCTGTGGGAGGTGTCGCTGGTCACCTTCCCCATGCTGGCCGAGGCGCGGGTGGCCGCGAAGGGCGACCGGCCCGACGACACCTGGCGCTCGCTGGCGCAGGTCTTTGACGCGGCGCGGCGAACCCTGGCCGACAGGTAGTCGGTCTTTACGACAAACGGAAAGGACAAGGCGATGACCGGGCACAAGGCACGGGGCGATGGCGGCATGTCTGCCGCCTCGATGGAACCAGCGGTTGAAGTGAAGGCCGCTGTTACGGATTTTCTGAAAGAATTCAGTGTCTTTCAGGGTGAAGTGAAATATGCGTTGCAACAACAGGAAGAGCGACTGACCATGCTGGACCGCAAGACCATGACCTACGGCCGCCCCGCGCTTTCGGCTGCGGCCGAACTGGGGGCGCCCCATCAGAAGGCCTTCGACGCCTATCTGCGCTCAGGCGATGATGACGGACTGCGCGGCCTCGTGCTGGAGGGCAAGGGGCTGAACACTGCCGTGGCGGCGGAGGGTGGCTATCTGGTCGATCCGCAGACGGCCGAGACCATCCGGTCCTCGCTGAAATCCACCTCCTCGCTGCGGGCGATTGCCAATGTGGTGCAGGTGGAGGCGACCTCGTTCGATGTGATCATCGACCACAGCGACGTGGGCACGGGCTGGGCCACAGAGGCAAGCGCGGTGGCCGAGACCGCCGCGCCGCAGATCGAGCGCATTTCGATTCCGCTGCACGAGCTTTCGGCCATGCCCAAGGCCAGCCAGCGCCTGCTGGACGACAGCGCCTTTGACGTGGAGGGCTGGCTGGCGGGCCGGATCGCCGACAAGTTTGCCCGTGCCGAGGCGGCGGCCTTTGTCGGTGGCGACGGGATCGGCAAGCCCAAGGGCTTTCTGACCCATACCAAGGTGGCGCAGGATGTCTGGGCTTGGGGCGGGCTGGGCTACATTGCCACCGGCACGGCAGGCGATTTCGCGGCGACCAATCCGGCGGATGCCATCGTCGATCTGGTCTATGCGCTGGATGCGACCTACCGCGCCAACGCGAGCTTCGTGATGAATTCGAAAACCGCGGGCGCAGTGCGCAAGATGAAGGACGCCGATGGCCGTTTCCTGTGGAGCGACGGTCTGGCGGCGGGCGAGCCCGCGCGGCTGATGGGCTATCCGGTGCTGATTGCCGAGGACATGCCGGACATCGGCGCCAATGCCTATGCCGTGGCCTTTGGTGATTTTGCGGCCGGTTACACGGTGGCGGAACGCCCGGATCTGCGCGTGCTGCGCGACCCGTTTTCGGCCAAGCCGCATGTGCTGTTCTATGCGACCAAGCGCGTCGGTGGCGATGTCAGTGATTTCGCCGCGATCAAGTTGCTGAAATTCGCCGTCTCCTGATCGGCTGACGGATGGTCCGGGGGCGCTGTCCCCGGACCTGCGGACGCGCGCCTTTCCGGCGCCTTCTAGCTGCTCCCCTCCGTCCGAGTGGCGCGGGGCGCGCGTCCGGTCCCGCCTTGGGGACGCATCGGGGGGCAAGGAGCGGATGATGATGTTGACAGAACTGACGGCCGTGCCGGGGGCGGTGCTGCCGGTGCAGATGGTGAAGGACCACCTGCGTCTGGGCACCGGCTTTGCCGATGACGGAATGCAGGATGCGCTGCTGGAAAGCTGCCTGCGGGCGGCAATGACGGCGATCGAGGCCCGCACGGGGAAGGCGTTGCTGACGCGGTCGTTCCGTCTGGTGCTGGAACGCTGGCGCGATGCGGGGGCGCAGGCGCTGCCGGTGGCGCCGGTGGCAGCGGTGACTTCGGTGACGCTGTTTGCTGCGGGCGAGACGGCTATTCCGGTTGCGCCCGCGCGCTGGAAACTGATGGCCGATACGCATCGGCCACGGCTGGTCTCGGTGGGCACGTTGCTACCCGTCGTGCCGGAGGACGGGCGGGCGGAGATCGTGTTCGAGGCGGGTTTCGGCGCGACATGGGCGGCGGTTCCTGCCGATCTGGCGCAGGCCGTGCTGCTGCTTGCCGGGCAGTTCTATGAAACCCGGCACGAGCCGGGCGGGCAGGCCGAGGCGTTGCCGCGCGCTGTGCAGTTGCTGGTGGAGCGTTGGCGTAATGTGCGCGTGCTGGGCGGGGGGGCGGCATGAGCGCGCCCTTGCTGACGCGGCCGCTGGTGTTGGAGGCGCCCGCGCGAGGGGCCGATGGTGCGGGCGGTTATGTGGAAGGCTGGCAGGCACTGGGCACGCTCTGGGCTGAGGTGCTGCCGGGCACGGGGCGTGAGGTCGCGGGCGCGGAAGTGGTGCTGTCTTCGGTCGCCTATCGGATCGTGGTGCGGGGGGCGGCGCAGGGCGCGGTCTCGCGGCCGAAGCCGGGGCAAAGGTTCCGCGACGGGGCACGGCTGTTCCCGATCCTCGCGGTGACGGAACGCGATGGCGCAGGGCGGTATCTGATCTGTTTCGCACGCGAGGAGGTGCCGGCATGAGCTATGGCGTCGCGGCTGCCTTGCAGGCGGCGGTCTATCAGCGGTTGGTTTCGGCGCTGCCCGATCTGGCGGTGTTTGATGCACCGCCCGAGGCTGCGGGCAGCGGCAGCTTCGTTCTGATCGGGCCGGAGGAGGCGCTGGATGCCAGCGACAAGACTGGCGGGGGCGCACTGCACAGGGTGCAGATCAGTGTGATTTCCGATGCGGCGGGGTTCCTGACCGCGAAGGAAATCGCGGTGCGTGTCTCGGATGCGCTGACCGATCAGGCGCTGGTGCTGGCGCGGGGGCGGGTGGTGCTGATGCGCTTCGTCCGGGCGGTGGCGCGGCGGCTGGGTGCCGGTGCCACACGGCGGATCGACCTTCGCTTTGATGTCCGGGTCGAGGATTGACTTGCACTAATCGAACATTGATGGCGGTTCTTCTGTGGATATGCCGCCAATTCATACAGTAATCGGAGAATTCCATGGCAGTGCAAAGCGGCAAGGACCTGCTGGTCAAGATCGACGTGAACGGCAGCCTTCAGTTCGAGACCATCGCGGGGTTGCGCGCCACGCGCATCAGCTTCAACGCGGAAACGGTGGATGTGACCAGCCTTGAAAGCCAGGGCGGCTGGCGCGAGTTGCTGGCGGGGGCGGGTGTGCGCTCGGCCAGTATCTCGGGCTCGGGGGTGTTCAGGGACTCCAATACCGACGAGCGCGCGCGGCAGATCTTTTTCGATGGCGAGATGCCAAACTTCCAGGTGGTGATCCCGGATTTCGGCATCGTGGAGGGGCCGTTCCAGATCACCGCCATCGAATATTCCGGCAGCCATAACGGCGAGGCGACCTATGAGCTGACGCTCGCCTCGGCCGGTGCGCTGACGTTTACGGCGCTTTGACCATGGCGAACCCTTTTGCCGGTGAGGTGGTGGTGACGTTGGAGGGCGTGCCGCATGTGGCGAAGCTGACGCTCGGGGCGTTGGCGGAACTGGAGGTTACCTTGGGCGAGGAGACGCTGGTCGATCTGGTGACGCGGTTCGAGGCGGGGCGGATCTCCAGCCGCGATGTGCTCGCGCTTCTGGTGGCGGGCTTGCGCGGCGGCGGCTGGCAGGGTCGGGCCGAGGATCTGCGCACGGTCGAGATCGGCGGCGGGCCGGTCGGGGCGGCGCGGGCGGCTGCGGAATTGCTGGCGCGGGCCTTCGCACTGCCGGGCGAGGCATGAGCGACATCGACTGGCCGGGGCTGATGCGGGCGGGGCTGAACGGGCTTGGGCTGACCCCGGCCGAGTTCTGGCGGCTGACGCCGGTGGAGCTGCGGCTGATGCTGGGGGCGGATCGCGCGGCCCCGGCGATGACACGGGCGCGGCTAGACGAACTGGCCGCGGCCTTTCCCGATCTGAGGAAGGACAGGACGGATGGCGGATCTGGAGACGCTTGAAGATCAGGTCGCGGCGCTGGAGGCGACGCTGGACGGCACGACAGGCATGGTCACCGCCTTCGAGGGCGAGCTGGCGCGGATGCGCGACACGTTGCTGTTCACCGGCCGCGAGGTCAATCAACTGAGCAGCGGCATCAGCGGCGGCCTCAGGCGCGCCTTCGACGGGCTGGTGTTCGACGGCATGAAATTGTCGGATGCGTTGAAAAGCGTGGCGCGCAGCATGGTTGACACAGTTTACGGCGTGGCGATGAAGCCGGTGCAGAATGCGGTGGGCGGGTTGCTGGCCGAGGGGATGAATGCGCTGTTCAGCGGGATCATGCCCTTCGCCAAGGGTGGCGCCTTTACGCAGGGCCGGGTGATGCCTTTCGCCAAGGGTGGCGTGGTGTCGAGCCCGGTCAGCTTTCCCATGCGTGGCGGCAGCGGGCTGATGGGCGAGGCGGGGCCGGAGGCGATCATGCCGCTGGCGCGCGGTGCAGACGGGCGGCTGGGGGTGCAGGCCTCCGGCGGCGGGCGGCCGGTGACGGTGGTGATGAATATCACCACCCCCGATGTGCAGGGGTTTCAGCGCAGCCAGTCGCAGATTGCGGCACAGGCCAGCCGGGCGCTTGCGCGTGGCCAGCGCAACCGTTGAGGAGGGATCATGGCATTTCACGACATTCGCTTTCCTGCCAACCTGAGCTTCGGTTCAGTCGGCGGGCCGGAGCGGCGCACGGAAATCGTGACGCTGACCAACGGGTTCGAGGAGCGGAACACGCCGTGGGAGCATTCGCGCCGGCGCTATGACGCAGGCGTGGGGCTGCGGTCGCTGGACGATGTGGAAACGCTGATCGCGTTCTTCGAGGCGCGGCGCGGGCAGATGTTCGGGTTTCGCTGGAAGGACTGGTCGGATTACAAATCCGGCCGTGCCTCGCGCGCGGTGACGCCGTTCGACCAGATCATCGGTACGGGCGATGGCGCGCGGGTCGAGTTCGGGCTGTGCAAGACCTATCGCTCGGGCGAGGCGAGTTATGTGCGGCCAGTGGTGAAGCCTGTGCGCGGCACCGTTCTGGTGGCGGTGGACCGCGATCAGAAGGTCGAAGGGCTGGAGTTCGACATTGATACAACAACGGGGGTGGTGCGGTTTTCCACGCCACCTGCGGTGGGGGTGGCGATCTCGGCCGGGTTCGAATTCGACGTGCCGGTGCGGTTTGATACTGATCGCATTCAGACTTCGGTCGCTTCGTTTCAGGCGGGCGATGTGCCCAGTGTTCCGGTGGTGGAGGTGCGGGTATGAGCGCGCGCGACGATCTGCTGGCGCATCTGGCGGGCGGCGTGACAACGGTGTGCCGGGCCTGGCTGGTGCGGCGGGTTGACGGGACGCAGATGGGCTTTACCGACCATGACGGTGATCTGCGGTTCGGGGGGGTAACCTTCCGCGCCTCGACCGGGCTGACGGCGGGGGCCTTGCAGCAATCGACCGGGCTTTCCGTGGATAATACGCAGGCCATGGGGGCGCTGAGCGATGTTGGGCTGACCGAGGCCGATATTCTGGCCGGGCGCTATGATGGCGCCGAGGTTGAGGCATGGCTGGTCAACTGGGCCGATCTGGAGCAACGCGATCTGCTGTTTCGCGGCACTTTGGGCGAGATCACGCGCAATGGCACGGGATTCGAGGCAGAACTGCGCGGGCTGGCCGAGCGGCTGAACCATCCGCAGGGGCGGGTGTATCAGCGCGAATGCGCGGCGCTGCTGCGGGACAAAGAGTGCGGGGTCGATCTGGACGACCCGCAGTTTGTCGCCGATTGTGTGCTGGCCGAGGTGGCGGAGCGGCGCGTGTTCCGCTTTGCGCCGCTGGTGGAATATCCGCAGGGCTGGTTCGAGCGCGGGGTGCTGACTTTGCGCGACGGGGCGGCGGCTGGTCTGTCGGGGGCGATCAAGACAGACCGTATTCTTGCCGACGGTCGGCGCGAGATAGGGCTGTGGCGCGCCTTGGGTGCCGATGTGGCGGCGGGCACGGCGGTGCGGCTGGTGGCGGGATGCGACAAGCGGCCCGAGACCTGTCGGCAGAAGTTCAACAATTTCCTGAACTTTCGTGGCTTTCCGCATATTCCGGGCGAGGATTGGCTGACCTCTTTCCCGTCCTCGTCTTTGGTCAATGACGGCAGGAGTCTTCGCGGATGAGCCGGGGTGACGAAATCGTTGCGGAGGCGCGGCGCTGGATCGGCACGCCCTACCTGCATCAATGCGCGACGCGGGGGGCGGGGACGGATTGTCTTGGCCTGATCCGGGGTGTCTGGCGGGCTCTGGTGGGACCGGAGCCGACCGAAGTTCCACCCTATACGCAGGATTGGGCGGAGCCCTCGGGCGAGGAGGCGCTGCTGGTTGCGGGGATGCGGTTCTTGATCCCCAAGCCGATGACTGAGGCCGCGCCGGGCGATGTGATCCTGTTTCGCATGCGCGCGGGCAGTGTGGCGAAGCATCTGGGCATCATGGCCGAGGTCGGGCGGCGTGAAAGCTTCGTTCACGCCTATACGGGGCATGGGGTGATTGAAAGCCCGCTGTCTGCCCCCTGGAAGCGCCGCATAGCGGCGCGGTTCGCATTTCCTGACCGTGCAGAGCGCGGCTGAGCAATCTTCGAAGGAGCGCGCTGAATGGCGACGATACTGCTGTCCGCGGCCGGGGCCGCGATCGGATCGGGCTTTGGCGGCACGGTTCTGGGCCTGTCCGGCGCGGTGATCGGCCGCGCGGTGGGGGCCACGCTGGGCCGCGTGCTGGACCAGAAGCTGCTGGGCGCGGGCTCCGAGGCGGTCGAGGTTGGGCGGGTGGATCGTTTCCGCCTGATGGGGGCTTCGGAAGGGGCGGCGGTGGCGCAGGTCTTTGGCCGGGTGCGGGTGGCGGGTCAGGTGATCTGGGCCACACGCTTCATGGAACAGACCAGCACCACCGGCGGCGGCAAGGGTGCGCCGAGCCCGCGCACCACGACCTATTCCTACAGCGTCAGCCTTGCCGTCGCGCTGTGTCAGGGGCGAATTTCCAGCATTGGCCGGATCTGGGCCGACGGGGTGGAAATCGCGTCGGGCGAATTGAGCCTGCGGGTCTATACCGGCAGCGATACGCAACTGCCCGATCCGAAGATAGAGGCGGTGGAGGGGGCGGATCTGGCGCCAGCCTATCGCGGTATCGCCTATGTGGTGATCGAGGATCTGGAGCTTGGCCGGTTCGGCAACCGGGTGCCGCAGCTTTCCTTCGAGGTGATCCGCCCGGCGCAAGGCGCTGCGGCGGCGGCGATGACCAGCCTTCAGGACGCTGTGCGGGCCGTTGCGCTGATCCCCGGCACGGGCGAATATTCGCTGGCCACCACGGCGGTGCATTACGCCGAGGGCGATGCGGCGGTGCGGTCGGCCAATGTGAACTCGCCCTCGGGGCGCAGCGATTTCCTGACCTCGCTGAAGCAGCTTGAGGAGGAGGCGCCGAACTGCGGTTCGGTCTCGCTGGTGGTATCGTGGTTTGGCAGTGACCTGCGCTGCGGGACATGCGAGATCCGTCCCAAGGTCGAACAGACCGCGCAGGAAGGCGTGGGTATGGTCTGGCGGGCGGGCGGCATCGGGCGCGATGCGGCGCAGGAGGTGCCGCGCATTGACTGGAGCTCCGTCTATGGTGGCACACCCGCCGATGCGGCGGTGGTGGAGGCGATCACGGCGCTGCGGGCAAAGGGGCAGAGCGTGATGTTCTACCCCTTCATCCTGATGGAGCAACTGGCCGGCAACGGGTTGGAAAACCCCTGGGACGGCGCGGCCGACCAGCCGCCCTTGCCCTGGCGTGGCCGCATCACGCTGGCGCAGGCGCCGGGGCGGGCCGGGTCGAGCGATCAGACCTCTGGCGCGGTCGCCGAGGTGGCGGATTTCTTCGGCAGCGCCCAGCCTTCGGATTTCACCATTGATGGCACTTCGGTCAGCTATGCTGGTGCTACCGAATGGCGCTATCGCCGCTTCATCCTGCATTACGCGCATCTTTGCGCGGCGGCGGGCGGGGTCGATGCCTTCTGCATCGGGTCGGAAATGCGCGGGTTGACGCAAATCCGCGGGCCGGGTCACAGTTTTCCGGCGGTGGCGGCACTGCGCCAGCTTGCGGCCGAGGTGCGGGCGATCCTCGGGGCTGGCACCAAGATCAGCTATGCGGCCGACTGGTCGGAGTATTTTGGCTATCACACGGGCGGGAATGTATATTTCCACCTTGATCCGCTTTGGGCCGACCCGAATATCGACTTCATCGGCATCGACAATTACATGCCGCTGAGCGACTGGCGCGACGAGGAAGGGCATCTGGATGCGGCATGGCGCCGGGTCTATGACCTTGATTATCTGAAGGCCAATGTCGCAGGCGGTGAGGGGTTCGACTGGTACTACGACAGTGACGAGGCCGAGCAGCTGCAACGCCGTCGTCCCATCGAGGATGGTGCCTATGGCGAGCCCTGGGTCTATCGCTACAAGGATCTGCGGTCCTGGTGGTCCGAACGCCACCACGACCGGATCGACGGGGTGCGCGCGGCGGTGGCATCCGACTGGGTGCCGCAGTCGAAGCCGGTCTGGTTCACCGAATATGGTTGTGCGGCCATCGACAAGGGTGCCAACCAGCCGAACAGGTTTCTGGATCCGAAATCCTCGGAATCCGTTTTGCCGAGGGCATCGACCGGGCGGCGCGATGATCTGATGCAGATGCATTATCTGCTGGCGTTCCATGAATACTGGGCTGACCCGGTGCATAACCCGCGCTCGGCGCTTTATGACGGGCGGATGCTGGATACGGCGCGGTCGCATGTCTGGGCCTGGGATGCACGGCCCTATCCGGCCTTTCCTGCTGTTGCGAGCGTCTGGAGCGACGGCGGCAATTACGCGCGTGGCCACTGGATCACCGGGCGCATGGCCGGGCAGCGGCTTGCGGCGGTTGTGGCCGAGATTTGCGAGCGCGCAGGGCTGACGGATTTCGATGTCTCTGATCTGGTCGGCGTGGTGCGGGGCTTTTACCTGACCGAGATCGGATCGGCCCGCGCGGCCTTGCAACCGCTGATGCTGGCCTATGGGTTCGATGCCACCGATCAGGGCGGCAAGCTGGTGTTCCGCATGCGGGACGGCAAGACGGGCGCGAGCTTCGCCACGGAAAGCCTTGCCGTTTCGCCAGATCTGTCAGGGCCGGTGGAGACCAGCCGCAGTCCAGAGCCTGAAAGCGCCGGGCGGGTCCAGGTGGGCTTTACCGAGGCCGATGGCGATTTCGCGGTGCGGCAGGCGGGGGCAGTGGCGCCGGGGGATGTGGTGCCGACGGTGGCGCAATCCGACCTGCCGCTGGTGCTGACCCGGGCCGAGGGCGCGGCCATCGCCGAACGCTGGCTGGCGGAGGCGCAGGTGGCGCGCGATACGCTGCGCTTTGCGCTGCCGCGTTCGGCCATGGGCTTGCGCGCGGGTGATGTGGCGCGGGTCGCGGGCGCGGATTACCGTATTGATCGGCTGGAGCATGGTGACGTGCTGATGGCCGAAGGCGTGCGCACCGAACGCGGGCTTTATCTGCCCGCGCCCTATGCCGAGGAAATCCCCGAGCCGCGCGCCTATCTGGCGCCGCTGCCGATTTATCCGGTGTTCCTCGATCTGCCGCTTCTGACCGGGTCCGAGGTTCCGGGGGCACCGCATGTGGCAGCGGGCGGGCGGCCCTGGCCGGGGACGGTCGCGCTGTGGTCGGCACCCGAGGATGCGGGCTATGCGCTGAACACCACGATCAGCCGCAGCGCAACCATCGGGCGGACCGAGACGGTGCTGGCGCGCGCACCTGCCGGGCGATGGGATCGCGGGGCGGGGCTGCGGGTGCGGCTGACCTCGGGGCATCTGACCTCGGCCGGGAAGCGGGCGGTGCTGGGAGGTGGCAATGCCATGGCCATCGGTGATGCGGACAGCGGCATCTGGGAGGTGTTCCAGTTTACGGAAGCGCAGCTTGTGGCGCCGATGACCTATGAGCTTCGGATGCGGCTGCGCGGGCAGGCTGGAACCGACGGGGTGATGCCTGATGAATGGCCTATCGGCAGCCAGATCGTGCTGCTGGATGGGGCACCGACGCAGATCGATCTGCCACCCGGCCTGCGCGGGCTGGAGCGGCATTACCGCATCGGTGTCGCAGCGCGGGGATATGACCACCCGACAGTCACGCATCGGGTGGCGGCTTTCGAGGGCGTGGGGTTGCGGCCCTATGCGCCCTGCCACCTGACGGCGCAGCGCAATGGCGGTGATCTGGCCCTTGCCTGGGTGCGGCGCACCCGGAGCGACGGCGATGGCTGGCAGGCGGCGGAAGTGCCGCTGGGCGAGGACCGGGAGGATTACCTCGTGCAGGTCTGGCAAGGCGCGACCCTGCTGCGTGAGGATCGTTGCTCTGCGCCGGGTTGGACCTATCCGGTCGCGATGCAATCGGCTGATGGCGCGGCAGGCCCCGTGGAACTGCGCGTCGCGCAGCTTTCCGCCAGCTTCGGCGCCGGGCCGACCGCGGCGCTGACATTCGTGCTGTAATGCGTGCGGTGCTGCCGGGCGATCTGAATGCGGCCGCGCGCGCGTTGATGGCGCGGCCCCGGCAGGAATGGGAGCTGCTGGCCGACCGCCTGATTGCCGAGGCACATATGGCGCATCGCATCGTCAAACGCCTTGGCCGGATGGCTCCCGGCCTTGGCGATGGCAGCCTGATGTCGCGCGCCATGCTGTGCCCTGCACGCCGCGAGGCGCACCCGTCAGACCGGGCCTTTCTGGCGGCGCAGGAGATCACGATCCGGCGATTGCTGCTCTGGTATTGCCGGATGGAAGGGTGACGTCTGGAACGGACGTGAAAATTGCCTATACTGTCGTTCCAATACCCGAACGGACGGAGTTCCCCATGGCAGAGACCAGAGTCAAAATCGCCCCGGTCGATCCGGTGTGGTCGCGTGTCTGCGAAGAGGCGCTGGCAGCGGTGGCGGCCGAGCCGCTTCTGGGCGGGCTGGTCCATTCCAGCCTGCTGCACCATCCGACAATGGAACGCGCGCTTGCCTATCGCTTTTCGCTGAAACTCGCCAGCGGCGAGATGAGTGAGCAGCTTCTGCGCGAGATCGCGGATGAAGCCTATGCCTCCGATCCGGCGCTGGGCCAATCGGCGCGCGCCGATCTGGTGGCGGTGTTCGACCGTGACCCCGCCTGCCATCGCTATTTGCAGCCCATGCTGTTCTTCAAGGGCTATCAGGCGGTGCAGGCCTATCGCGTGGGCCATTGGCTCTGGGGGCAGGGGCGGGCTGACATGGCTTATTTCGTGCAGATGCGCGTGTCAGAGGTGTTTGGCGTCGATATTCACCCGGCGGCCCGCATCGGGCGCGGCATCATGATCGACCACGCCCATTCCATCGTCATCGGTGAAACGGCGGTGGTGGGCGACAATGTGTCCATGCTGCATTCGGTGACGCTGGGCGGAACCGGCAAAGAAGACGGCGACCGCCACCCCAAGATCGCTGATGGCGTGCTGATCGGGGCGGGGGCCAAGGTGCTGGGCAATATCAGCATCGGCCATTGCTCGCGTATCGCGGCCGGGTCCGTAGTGTTGCAGGACGTGCCGCCCTGCACGACCGTGGCCGGCGTTCCGGCCAAGGTGGTGGGGGAAGCGGGGTGTTCGCAACCCGCCGTCAGCATGAACCAGATCCTGAAGGACTGCGACTGCTGAAACCTGTCGCAGGTGAAAACGAAAAAGGCCCCGGAGCGATCCGGGGCCTTTTCCATTGGGGTGCTTGGGGTGCTGGCTGTCAGGCCAGCATCATCATCGGATTTTCGAGGTTCTCGATCAGCGCCTTGAGGAACTCGGCCCCCAGCGCGCCGTCGATCACCCGGTGATCCACCGACAGCGTCATCGACATCATGGTGGCCACCACGATTTCGCCTGCCTTGTTGACCACCGGCTTCTTCACCCCCGCGCCAACCGCGAGGATCGAGCCATGCGGCGGGTTGATCACGGCGTCGAAATTCTCGACCCCCATCATCCCGAGGTTGGAAATCGCGAAGCTGCCGCCCTGATATTCATGCGGGGCCAGCTTCTTCGATTTCGCGCGCGCCGCCAGATCCTTCATCTCGGCCGAAAGGGCCGACAGCGATTTCTTGTCGGCATCCTTCAGAACCGGGGTGAACAGGCCGCCGTCGATGGCCACGGCCACCGCCACATCCGAGGGCTTCATCTTCAGAATGCGGTCGCCCGCCCAGACCGCATTGCAATCCGGCACCTTTTGCAGCGCCAGCGCCGAGGCCTTGATGATGAAGTCATTGACGCTCAGCTTCACCCCGCGCCCTTCCAGCGACTTGTTCAACTGCTCGCGGAAGGCCATCAGCGTATCAAGCTGCACTTCGCGGCGCAGGTAGAAATGCGGGATGGTCTGCTTGGCTTCGGTCAGGCGCGCGGCGATGGTGCGGCGCATCCCGTCCAGCGGCACTTCCTCATAGGCGCGGTCGGCATAGAGCTTCTTGACCGCATCCGCCGAAGGCGCCGCCGGGGCAGGTGCCGCAGCCGGGGCCGCCGCAGGAGCAGCGGTTGCGACCGGGGCGGCGGCTTTCGGGGCCGCCGTGGCGCCCTCGACATCCGCCTTCACGATGCGTCCATGCGGGCCGGAGCCCTTGACCGAGGTCAGATCCAGCCCCTTTTCCGCCGCGATGCGACGGGCCAGCGGTGAAGCAAAGACCCGCGCACCGCCCGAAGCGACCGGCGCCGCCGGGGCAGGTGCCGCTGCAGCGGGCGGGGTGGCCGGGGCCGCAGGCGCCGCACTTTCGGCCTTGGGGGCGGGTGCCGCAGCAGCGGCCGAGGCATCCTCGCCTTCCTCCAGCAGCACGGCGATCGGGGTATTCACCTTCACCCCCGCGCTGCCTTCCGCGATCAGGATCTTGCCGATCACGCCTTCATCCACGGCCTCGAATTCCATCGTGGCCTTGTCGGTTTCGATCTCGGCCAGAACCTGACCGGATTTCACCTCGTCGCCTTCCTTCACCAGCCATTTGGCCAGCGTGCCCTCTTCCATCGTGGGCGAAAGCGCGGGCATCAGAACCTGGATTGCCATGTCACACCTCAGCGATAGCAGACGGATTTCACGGCATCGACCACTTCGGCGGTCGTCACCAGCGCAAGTTTCTCAAGGTTTGCCGCATAGGGCATCGGCACATCCTTGCCACAGAGGTTGATCACCGGCGCGTCCAGATAATCGAAGGCGCGCTGCATGATGACCGACGAGATATGGTTGCCGATGGAGCCCACGGGGAAGCCTTCCTCGACCGTGACGCAGCGGTTGGTCTTCATGACCGAAGCCAGCACCGTGTCATAGTCGATGGGGCGCAGGGTGCGCAGGTCGATCACCTCGGCGCTGATGCCCTCGGCGGCAAGCTTGTCGGCGGCCTCCAGCGCATAAGTCATGCCGATGCCGAAGCTGACGATGGTGACATCCGTGCCCTCGCGCCAGATCCGGGCCTTGCCGAAGGGGATGGTGAAATCCGCCATATCCGGCACTTCGAAGGATTTGCCGTAAAGGATCTCGTTTTCCAGGAACACCACCGGGTTCGGATCACGGATCGCCTGCTTCAGCAGACCTTTCGCATCGGCTGCCGAATAGGGCATCACCACTTTCATGCCGGGGATCGCCGCATACCAGGCCGCGTAATCCTGACTGTGCTGCGCGCCCACGCGCGCCGCCGCGCCATTCGGGCCACGGAACACGATGGGGCAACCGAGCTGACCGCCGGACATGTAATTGGTCTTGGCGGCCGAGTTGATCAGATGGTCGATCGCCTGCATGGCGAAGTTGAAGGTCATGAACTCGACAATCGGGTTCAACCCGCCCCAGGCGGCGCCCACGGCGATGCCGGCAAAGCCGTGTTCGGTGATCGGCGTGTCGATCACGCGCTTGGGGCCGAATTCGTCCAGCAGGCCCTGGCTGATCTTGTAGGCGCCCTGATATTCGCCGACTTCCTCGCCCATCAGGAACACGTTGCCATTGCCGCGCATTTCCTCGGCCATGGCTTCGCGCAGTGCCTCGCGCACGGTCATGGTCTTCATCGGCGTGCCTTCGGCCCAGTCGGGCGAGGCCTTGGAGACGACCGAGACCGGCGCCTTGGGTTCCGCCGGGGCCGATGCAGCGGCGGCGGGTGCCGCAGCGGCCGCCGCCGGGGCAGGGGCCGCGACGGCGGCATCGGCGCTTTCGCCTTCCTCCACCAGCACGGCGATCGGGGTGTTCACCTTCACGCCGGCGCTGCCTTCGGCCACCAGGATCTTGCCGATGATCCCCTCATCGACCGCCTCGAATTCCATCGTGGCCTTGTCGGTCTCGATCTCGGCGATGATCTGGCCGGATTTGACCACATCGCCCTCTTTCACCAGCCATTTGGCCAGCGTGCCTTCCTCCATGGTCGGAGAAAGCGCGGGCATAAGAACTTGAATTGCCATGTCTTTCCCCTCAGGCGTAGATGTCGGTGTAAAGCTCGGAAAGCGCCGGTTCCGGGCTTTCCTTGGAGAATTCGGCCGCCTCGTTCACGATGGCCTTGATCTCCTTGTCGATGGCCTTCAGCTCGTCTTCGGAGGCAAGACCCCCCTGCGTCAGCAGATCGCGGACATGCTCGATGCAGTCCTTTTCGGTCTTGATCTTCTCGACCTCTTCGCGGGTCCGGTATTTCGCCGGGTCCGACATCGAATGGCCGCGATAGCGATAGGTCATCATTTCAAGGATATACGGTCCCTTGCCCGCGCGGCAGTGTGCCACGGCCTTTTCGGCCGCCGCCTTCACCGCCAGCACATCCATACCGTCCACCTGTTCGCCCGGAATGCCATACGCCTCGCCCCGGCCGTAAAGCGTGACCGATTTGGTCGCACGCTTCATGCTGGTGCCCATGGCATACTGGTTGTTCTCGATGACGAAGATCACCGGCAGGTTCCACAGCTCGGCCATGTTGTAGGTCTCGTAGACCTGACCCTGGTTCGCCGCACCATCGCCAAAATAGGTGAAGGTGACGTTGTCATTGCCTTTATACCAGTCCGAGAAGGCAAGCCCGGCGCCCAGCGGCACCTGCGCGCCCACGATGCCATGCCCGCCGTAGAAATGCTTCTCGCGGCTGAACATGTGCATGGAGCCGCCCTTGCCCTTGGAATAGCCACCCTCGCGCCCGGTCAGTTCGGCCATCACGCCCTTGGGGTCCATGCCGCAGGCCAGCATATGCCCGTGATCGCGGTAAGAGGTCAGGCGCTTGTCGCCGTCCTTGGTGGCCGCTTCCAGCCCCACGACCACGGCTTCCTGTCCGATATACAGGTGGCAGAAGCCGCCGATCAGACCCATGCCGTAAAGCTGCCCCGCCTTCTCCTCGAAGCGGCGGATCAGCAGCATCTCGCGGTAATATTTCAGAAGTTCCTCTTTCGAGACATTGGGTCTCTCAGGTGCCTTCTTGGTGGCCATGCGGCTCCCTCCCGGTTGGCAAAATAGTTCAGCGTTAAACTATCTGCACATTATCGGAAAAATAAGGCGTCTGGCAAGAAAAACCCTCGCCGCGTTGCAGCGTGTTTTTCGCTGTATCCCCGACGGATTCTGCCGCAGACTGTGCCTGCGCAACAGGAGGAAGCCAATGCCGATCACTGTCGAAGCCATGGTCCGGGCACCGCTGGAAACTGTCTGGCGCTGCTGGACGACGCCCGAGGACATCATGGCCTGGAATGCCGCCTCGGATGACTGGCACACCACGGCGGCCGAGGTCGATCTTCGGCCCGGCGGCAAGTTCCGGTCGCGGATGGAGGCGAAGGACGGCAGCATGGGCTTCGATTTCGAGGGCGACTATACCGAAGTGGAGCCGATGCGGCGCATTGTGGCGGTGTTCGGGGGGCGTGCGCTGGAGGTCAGCTTTGCCGAAACCCCGCAAGGCGTGCGGGTGACCGAGGTCTTCGACCCCGAAACCACGCATCCCGAGGAAATGCAGCGTCAGGGCTGGCAGGCGATTCTTGACCGCTTCGCCCGGCATGCCGAGGCGCAGGCCTAGCGGATCACCAGTTCGTCGGCGCGCACATAGCCCAGCACGTCGCGCAACTGTTCATCCAGCAGGTCGAGATCCAGATAGGCATCAGACAGGCGCAGCGTGCGGTTTTGCAATTCGGCCAGTTCGGCGCGCAGCCGGTCGCGTTCTGCAATCAGCGCCTCTGCCTCGGCATTGATCTGCACGCGGCGGAACACGCCGTAGTCGCCCTGCACGGCGGCAAAGGTGAAATAACCCCCCAGCGTCAGCGCCAAAGCGAAGATCATCAGACTGCCGATGGAGGGGCGGTGCGGGTTCATGGTCGATCTGCCTCGTCCCTTCTCGTTTGGCGGAAGGGTTCGGCCAATATGGCACAGCCGAATCAGCATGTGAATCGCTGTCCTCCGGTCGGGGCGTGACTGTTGCAACCGTCCCACAGCCGAATCGGCGGCCCTCGGTCAGGCTGCATTGTTCCCATGATCCGCGCGATTGCGGTGTGCCGGGAAGGATTGTTGCGATGGGCGCAAGCTATCGCATCAAAAAAGAACTGAATAATCAAAGGCATCTGGCACAATTCTTGACCCGGTGACCGGCTCCGAATTAACATTTCGTTAACTTTTTCGGCCATGCGCCTCAAACGGAGTATCTGTAATGGTCACGCTTACAACGACCAGTTTCATCAAGCGCGGGCTAGATTTGTCCCGTTATTATGACGCCGAATTCGGGGTGCCCAATACCGAAGACCCGACTGCGGTGACGCTTCGGCTTGGCGGTAACCGCGTGGCACTGACCGGCGATTACACGATCAACAGCGCCGAGGATGCGACCGGCACTGTCAATGGCATGGATCTTCAGGTTCTGGGCAACCCGGTGGTCCGTATCCGGGGCGTCGATCTGGATGCGGCGACTGTGGTGGATGCGCTGTCGGGTGCAGGCGGGCGCGAGACCTTCCGCTTCATCTTTGGCGCCGAGGACCGTATGACCGGCTCGTCCTTCCGCGATTACATCTATGGTTTCGGCGGTGATGATACGATCCGTGGCCTTGCGGGCAACGATACGCTGCACGGCGGTCTTGGCAATGACCTGATCCGCGGCGACGCCGGTTTCGACAGCCTGCGCGGAGATGCGGGCAATGACACCATGCTGGGCGGTTTCGGTGACGACACGCTCATGGGTGGCAAGGGCCGTGACATGCTGATGGGCAATGGCGGCGATGACATGCTGGACGGGGGGCGCGGCAATGACCGTCTGCGCGGTGGCGGCGGGGCCGACAGCTTCGTCTTTGGTGAAAACAACGGCAATGACGTGATCGGCGACATGACAGCCGACGATTCCATCTATCTTGCCGCGTCACGCTGGGAGGGGATGGAGAATGCAGGCGATCTGCTCGACACCTATGCGCGGGTGCAGGGTGAGGACATTGTGATCGACTTTGGCCGCGATTCCATCCGGGTGCTGAACTGGACCGACATGGATGCGCTGGCCGATCGCCTGCGCACGCTTGCCGACGATACACCGATGGGCTGAATGCCCTGCAAACGGTAACGGCCCGCCCTTCGGGGCGGGCCTTCTGCTGTCAGGCGAAGCCGAACAGGAAATGGCTTTCATCCAGTGCTTCTGCCTTTGTGTGCAGCACGAAGGAAATGCGCCCGGCATCGCCATCGGCGATGTCCACCCGCCAGCCGTTCGCCACCTTGCGCAATTGCCAGCCGTCTTCCAGCCCGGCGTCGCGGCCCTCCCAGTCCAGACCGAACAGCGTCAGCTCCACCCTGTCCTCGGCGGCGCGGAAGTCGCGCACATGGCCCAGCCCGGCATCCGTCATGCTGGCGAATTTCGCATGTGACAGGAAGACGAAGACATCCTCGCCCGCACCGCCCCGCACATTGTCGCCGCCCGACACATAAATCCGGTCGTCGCCAGAGCCGCCATAGACCCTGTCGGCGCCCTTTTCACCGTTGAGCGTGTCGTCGCCCCCCAGACCTGACAGCGTATCATTTCCGCCGCGTGCCAGCATGAAATCGTCGCCCCGCGTGCCCACGCGGTCATTGGCGGCTTTGGTCCCCCTCCAGTCCAGCCCCGGCTCGGCGGTGGCGGGCAGATTGAAGCCCGGCTTGTCGATCAGTTGCACATTCTTTGTGGTCAGCGCGCCCGGCAGCACGTTCTTCACAAGGATCTTGTAGACATTGCCGCCCGCATCCTCGGCGGTGATCAGCGTATCCTTGCCTTTGCGCTGGAACGAGAACCCGTCCGACAGGTCGCCATCGCGGTCCTTCCATTTGAAATCGAAATTCGCCAGTTGCAGGACGTCGTGATTGGCGCCCTTGGCGGTGAAATCGGTGATGACCGAACTGTTCGACGGCAGGCGCTGATCGTATTTGATCCCCACCACCTCGAAGAAGTCGAAGCCCGAGCCACCGCTGAGCGTATCCGACCCCAGAATGGTCAGCGTGTCATGGCCCGCACCGCCATACAGCTTGTCGTTGCCGCGGTTGCCGTCGAGGATGTCATTGCCGCCCGCGCCATACAGCGTGTCGTTGCCATCCATGCCGAAATACTGGTCAGCACCCTTGGTGCCGTTCTTTTTCTCGCTGCGGTCCGTGCCCTGCCAGACATTCGGAAAAGTGGGGAAATTGGGGAAGCCCGTAAGCGCCATGGCGATGCCCTGAATATCGATTCGAAAAAAGCCCCGCCGGTCATCGGCGGGGCCTGATCGAAGTGCTGGCGCAAGTGCCCCCGTCCTGTCAATCACCCGAACAGGGGGCACCCGAGCAGGGGGGCGACAGGGGCATCACATCAGCGCGGCGACGCCGGGCAGCTCCTTGCCCTCCATCCATTCAAGAAAGGCGCCCCCGGCGGTGGAGATGAAGCTGAAGTCGCCCGCAGCCCCCGCCTTGTTCAGCGCCGCCACCGTATCGCCGCCCCCGGCCACCGAGACCAGCTTGCCCGCCTTTGTCAGCGCGGCCACCGAACGCGCAGCGGCATTGGTCGCGGTATCGAAAGGCTCGATTTCAAAGGCGCCCAACGGGCCGTTCCAGATCAGCGTTTTCGCATCCGCGAACACGGTCTCCAACGCCGCCACCGTCGCGGGGCCCGCGTCGAGGATCATCGCATCGGCCGGACAGGCATCCACGGCCACGGTTTCATTCGCGGCCCCCGCCTTGAATTCGCGTGCGACCACCACGTCCAGCGGCAGGTGGATGGTGCAGCCCGCCGCCCCGGCCTTGGCCATGATGGCACGGGCGGTCTCGGCCATGTCGCGTTCGGCGAGGCTCTTGCCGACCTCGGTGCCCTTGGCCACGAGGAAGGTATTGGCCATGCCGCCGCCGATCACCAGATGATCGACCTTCGAGACAAGGTTGCCCAGCAGGTCAAGCTTGGTCGAAACCTTGGCGCCGCCCACCACGGCCACCACTGGCCGTACCGGCTTGCCAAGCGCGGATTCCAGCGCGCGCAGCTCCGCCTCCATCAACCGGCCTGCGGCGGCGGGCAGCAGATGCGCGATCCCCGCGGTCGAGGCATGGGCCCGGTGCGCGGCGGAAAAGGCGTCATTCACAAAGACATCGCCCAGCGCCGCCATGGCCTTGGCCAGATCGGCGTCATTCTTTTCCTCGCCGGCATGGAAGCGGGTGTTCTCCAGCAGCACCACATCGCCGGGGCTGGCGGCATCAATCGCGGCCTTCGCCACATCGCCCACGCAATCGGCGGCAAAGACCACCTTGCAACCCAGCGCCTGCGCCAGCGCGTCTTGCACATGGCCAAGGCTCATCTCAGGCACGACCTTGCCCTTCGGCCGGTCGAAATGCGCCAGCAGCACGACCTTGCCGCCCCTGGCCTGAATATCCTTCACCGTGGGCACGATCTTCTCGATCCGGGTCGCGTCGGTCACCACACCGTTTTCCATCGGGACGTTGATGTCCACGCGGGTCAGCACGGTCTTGCCGGCCAGATCCATGTCGTCGAGTGTCTTCCAAGCCATCAGAGCCTCCTCGCAAGCGGTTGCCCTTCTTTCCGCCGAAGCGGGCGCCGCGTCAACCGATCACGCGGGTTTGCCCTTTCCCTTGCGCGCCCGCGCCATTACCTTGCGCCCCGGATAGAAGGAGACCGACCGAGATGGCCGAGATCAAAGACCCGGAAAACACCATCATCATGACGCTGAAGGACGGCGATGTGATGATCGCACTGCTGCCCGATGTCGCGCCCAAGCACAGCGAGCGCATGAAGGAACTGGCCCGCGCCGGTGCCTATGACAATGTCTGCTTCCACCGCGTGATCGAGGGCTTCATGGCCCAGTCGGGCGATGTGGAAAACGGCAATATGGAAAACAATTTCAACCTGCGCCGTGCCGGCACGGGCGGTTCGGATCTGCCGGACCTTCCGGCCGAGTTTTCCAAGCTGCCGCATGACCGGGGCACGCTGGGCGCCGCCCGGTCGCAGAACCCGAATTCGGCCAACAGCCAGTTTTTCATCAACTTCAAGGACAACCATTTCCTGAACGGCCAGTATACCGTTTACGGCCGGGTCATCTCGGGGATGGAACATGTCGACAAGATCATGCGTGGCGAGCCGCCGGCCAACCCGGACCGCATGATCAAGGTCGTGGTGGCTGCCGATGTCGCCTAAGGCCCTGATCGCGGCCCTGCTGCTGGCGGGCACCCCCGTTCTGGCCGAAACCGACGGGCCGGGCCCGAACCTCGTGATCGACGTCGATGGCCAGGCCAAGGGCGAGATCGTGGTGGACCTGCTGTCCGATGTGGCGCCCAAGCATGTGGCGCAGATCGTGGCGCTGGCCAAGGCGGGGGACTATGACGATGTGGTCTTCCACCGCGTCATCGACGGCTTCATGGCGCAGACCGGCGACGTGCAATACGGCAAGAATGGCGGCAGCGCGCAGGCCGGCATGGGTGGCTCGAACCTGCCCGACCTTCCGGCCGAGTTTTCCTCGGTGCCGTTCGATCGCGGCGTGGTCGGCATGGCGCGGTCGATGGACCCGAATTCGGCCAACAGCCAGTTCTTCATCATGTTCGCCCCGGCGCCGCATCTGGACGGGCAATATACCGTCGTGGGCCGGGTGATCTCGGGCATGGATGTGGTGGATGCGATCCGCAAGGGCGACGGCGCGAACGGTTCGGTCAGCACCCCGGACCGTATGGTGAAAGTCACCGTTCAGGAATGATCCGCCCGCAGGTGGATGACCGGGCGGCCCTTCGGGGCCGCCTTTTTGATGCGCAGATCATTCCCCATTGCCTGAATCGTGGCCGAAGCGGATAGTGCGCGCCATCGTATGTCAGGAGCTTTCAAATGGCCAAGCTTTCAAACCTCGTTTCGTCATCAGTAATGCGGCAATCTGTGGCCGCGATGTTCAACGGTGGCAGCGCCTCTGGCCTCAAGGCCACCGGCTTCACCCTGAAGAACGACGCTTTCAAATATGTCATCAGCGCCAGCAGCCTGACCTATGACATCGTGAACGGCGAGCTGAAGGGCTTTCCCACCGGCGAGGTGACCGGCCTCAAGGTTCTGAACGCGGCGGGCAAGTTGCAGTTCAACATTACCGGCCTCTCGTTGAACGCGGCAGATTTCCCCAGCCTGTCGGACAGCGCCTCGGCCCTGAAACTTCTGGGCGCCCTGACCGCGCTGGACTGGACGGTGACCGGCACCAGCAAGGCCAACGAGATCCGGTTCAATGCCGAAAACGGTCTTTACTCTGACAATGGTGTGAAGATCACCGCTCTTGGCGGCAATGACACGCTGGCGGGCGGCACGGGAGACGATACGATTTCCGGCGGCAAGGGCAATGACCGCATCGAGGATTCGGCGGGCAACGACAGCCTGCTGGGCGACATCGGCAACGACAAGATCGTTCAGGTCAAGGGCGCCGCAGGCGATGACACGATGGATGGCGGGATTGGCAACGACCGGATTGATGGCGGTGTGGGCCATGACAGCCTGATCGGCGGCGTTGGCGATGATACGCTGAACGGCGGTGCTGGCAATGACACGATGGATGGCGGTGCCAACAATGACCTGATGACCGGCGGCGCAGGCAATGACAGCATGTCGGCTGGTCTGGGCGATGACCGCATGAAGGGGCAGGCGGGCAATGACACCCTGCTGGCCGATGTTGGCAAGGACACGCTGGACGGCGGCTCGGGCAACGACCGTCTGGAAGGCGGCGATGGCGGCGACAAGCTGATCGGTGGCACCGGCGATGACCAGCTTTATGGCGGCGTCCATGCCGATACGCTGACCGGCGGGGCAGGGGCTGACGACTTCCACTTTGCCACCGGAGACGGCACTGACCTCATCACCGATTTCGCGGCGGGCGAGGATCGCATCTTCATCCAGATGAGCGCCGAGGACGAACTGCGCATCATCGACAAGAACGGCGATGCTGTCGTCATCTATGGCGACTCGCGCGTCACGCTGGATGGCGTGTCCAGCGAATTGCTGGTGATGGGCGAGAACCTCGTGGTCGAGACGCTGCTCTGACCGAAAGCAAAACGGGCGCGGCGGGAACCCCGCTGCGCCCGGTTCTACGTTCTTTCCGCCAGTCTCAGCCCAGCGTAACCAGCGCGTGACGTTTCTTTCCGGCCGTCAGCTTCAGCGGCTCGGCGAAATCAGCCGCATGGAACTTGTGCCCCGCATCCAGCACCGGATCGTCATTCACCCGCGCGCCACCTTCGGCGATCAGGCGCTTCGCCTCTTTCCCTGAAGGCGACAGCCCCGCGCGCACGAAAAGCTGCGCTGCGGTGATGCCATCCGCCACATCCGCCACATCCAGCGCGACGGTCGGCAGATCGGCCCCGATACCGCCCTTTTCAAACACCTCGCGCGCGGTGGCCTCGGCGGCCTGCGCGGCCTCCGCGCCGTGCAGCAGCGTCGTCACCTCATTTGCGAGAATGATCTTGGCCGCATTGATTTCCGACCCGGCCAGAGCGCCCAGACGGGTGCATTCTTCCAGCGGAAGATCGGTGTAAAGCTTCAGGAAGCGGCCCACATCCGCATCGGTCGTGTTGCGCCAGAACTGCCAGAATTCGTAAGGGCTCAGCATGTCGCCGCGCAGCCAGACCGCACCGGAGGCCGACTTGCCCATCTTCTTGCCGTCCGAGGTGGTCAGCAAGGGCGAGGTCAGGCCATAGATCTCCTGATCCAGCACGCGGCGCGTCAGGTCGATGCCGTTGACGATATTGCCCCACTGATCCGACCCGCCCATCTGCAACAGACAGCCATAGCGGCGGTTCAGTTCCAGAAAATCATAGGCTTGCAGGATCATGTAGTTGAATTCGAGGAAGGACAGCGATTGTTCCCGGTCCAGCCGCGATTTCACCGATTCAAAGCTCAGCATCCGGTTCACGCTGAAATGCCGCCCGATGTCGCGCAGGAAATCGAGGTAGTTCAGGTGATCCAGCCATTCGGCGTTGTTGAGCATGATGGCGCCGCCGGGCGCATCGGAATAATCCAGATAGCGGGCAAAGACCTGCTTCATCCCGGCGATGTTCTCGTCGATCTTTTCCGGCGTCAGCAGCGGGCGTTCATCGGCGCGGAACGAGGGGTCGCCCACCTTGGTGGTGCCGCCGCCCATCAGCGTGATCGGCTTGTGCCCGGTCTTTTGCAGCCAGCGCAGCATCATGATGTTCAGCAGGTGGCCCACATGCAGCGAGGCCGCCGTGGCGTCATAGCCGATATAGGCAGGCACCACCCCCTTGACCAGGGCTTCGTCCAGGCCCTGATAATCGGTGCAGTCGGCCAGATAGCCGCGCTCGATCATCACGCGCATGAAGTCGGATTTCGGGTGGTAGGTCATCGGACTCTCGTGTTTTATGACGCCGTGACGCGGTATAGCGGTGCGGGCGAACAAGGGGAAGCCATGTTGAAGGCGGGGCCAGTCTGGGCATTGGGGGCGATGTCGGGCACGTCGCTGGATGGCGTCGATGCGGCCCTTGTGCTGACGGATGGCGAACGCATCCTCGACTTCGGCGAAAGTGGCTATCGCCCCTATGACGAGGACGAACGCGCGGTGATCCGCGCGGCGTTTGGCCTGTGGCCCGGTGCGGCCGAGGTGGAGCCTGCGGCCGAGGTGGTGGAAACCGCCCATGCCGAATTGCTCAGCCAGTTCGGATCGGCGGCGCTGGTGGGGTTCCATGGCCAGACACTGGCGCATGATCCGGGCGGGCCCGGCACGCATCAGGCCGGGGATGGCGCCGTGCTGGCCGAGGTGCTGGGCGTGCCGGTGGTCTGGGATTTTCGCAGCGCCGATGTGGCCCTGGGCGGGCAGGGGGCGCCGCTGGTGCCCTTCTTCCATTTCGCGCTGGCACGTCGCATCGGCGCAACCGAGCCGTTGGCCTTCCTGAACCTCGGCGGCGTCGGCAATGTCACATGGGTTGATCCCACGCAGCCGGGACCGGAAGCGGAGGGCGCCTGTCTCGCCTTCGATACCGGCCCGGCCAATGCGCCGATCGACGATCTGGTGCAGGCCCGCACCGGCCAGCCGCGCGACGAGGGCGGTGTGCTCGCTGCCTCCGGTCGCTGGCAGCGGCAGATCGTCGATGGCTTCCTTGCGCATCGCTATTTCCTGCGGATGCCGCCCAAATCTCTGGACCGCAACGATTTCCACGATCTGATCGCGGCGGTGGCCGATCTGCCCGATGCCGATGCGGTGGCGACGCTGACCCGCGCGGCGGCGGCGGCGGTTGCGCGCGGGGCCGAACATTTCCCCCGCCCGGTGACGCGCCTGCTGGTCGGTGGTGGCGGGCGGCACAATGCGACGCTGATGGCCTATCTGTCAGACCTGATGCCCGGCTGCACGGTGGAGCCGGTGGAGGCCGCGGGTCTGGATGGTGACATGCTGGAGGCGCAGGCTTTCGCCTATCTTGCCGTGCGGGTTGCGCGGGGGCTGCCCACTTCGGGGCCGTCCACCACGGGTGTTCCGGCGCTGGTAGGCGGTGGGCGCATCTCGCGTCCCGGCGAATAGGCGCGCTGTTCAGCCTCGTGCCTGGACCCGACCGCGCCGCGCCCGCATCATCCCGAAGGTATAGACCGCCAGTGCCGCCCAGATCATCGGGAAGGCCACCGCCTTGGCGCTGCTGAATGGTTCATGGAACAGAAAGACCGCGACGAGGAAGATCATCGTCGGGCTGACATATTGCAGGATACCGATGGTCGAAAGCCGCAAGAGTTTCGCCCCGTTGGCGTAAAGGATCAGCGGCACCGCCGTCACGAACCCGGCCGAGGCCAGAAGCAGGCTGTCCTTCATGTCGCCCGCCATGAAACTGCCCTGACCGCTGGCGGCCAGCCAGACGATCCATCCCAGTGCGAAGGGCGACAGCAGAACCACCTCCAGCATGAAGCCCTGATTGGGCCCGATGGGCAGTTGTTTCTTGAACCAGGCATAGGCGGCCCAGCTTGCCGTCAGCCCCAGCGCCAGCAGGGGCAGGCGCCCGGCCTCCCATGTCAGCACCGCAACCGCGCAGGCGGCCAACACCAGTGCGGCGGTCTGCCAGCGGTTCAGCCGTTCACCCAGCGTCGCGGCGCCAAGGAAGACCGTCACCAGCGGGTTGATGTAATAGCCAAGGGCGGCGTCCAGCGCATGTCCGTTCTGGATCGCCCAGATATAGATGCCCCAGTTGACCGAGATGATGGCAGCAGTCAGCCCGCCCATGGCCAGCATCCGCGGGCTGCGCAGGGCTGCCATCAGATCGGCGGTGCGCCCGAGCCAGACCAGCAGCGCCCCCGCCACCGGCACCGACCAGACCACGCGATGCGCCAGAACCTCGGCCGCGGGCACATGGGCCAGCGCCTTCATGTAGATCGGCAGCACGCCCCACAGAAGGTAGGCCCCAAGGGCGAAGGCAAGGCCGCGCGGCGAGTCAGTATCTGTGTTCATGCCTCTTGCCTAAAACTTCGGCAGGTCCGTCACCATGGCGAACTTGTCACCGGCACAATTGCCGGTCAGCCGCGCGGAATGTCGAAGCCGGGCGCGGCCAGCGTGAATCCCTCGAACCGGAAGCCGGGCGTGACAGTGCAGGACACCAGTCCCCAGTCGCCGGTGGGGGCCGCCGCCTGCCAGTGATGCGCGGGCACGATGACTTGCGGCGCCTCGCCCGCCAGCACATCGGGGCCCAGCCGGATGTCGCGCGCGGGCCCTTCGGCGGTTTCTGCCAGCGACAGGATCAGCGGCGCCCCGGCGTGCCAGTGCCAGATCTCCACCGCATCCACCCGATGCCAGTGGCTGCGCTCGCCTGCTTGCAGCAGAAAATGGATGGCGGTGCCGCCGGGGCGGCCGGGGCTGCTGTCGTCGATCCAGGTCTGGCGATACCAGCCGCCTTCGGGGTGCCGCTCAAGCCCGAGGGCGGCGATGAGGCGTTGCGCTTCGGTCATGGCGGGGGCCTTTCGGATGCGGCTTGCGATAGGGGGCGGCGGGCATCGCCACCTCGACCTCGCGCCATTCGCCGGGGGCAAGGCCGTCGATGGTCCAGTCGCCGACCGCCCAGCGGATCAGGCGCAGGGTGGGCAGGCCGACAGCGGCGGTCATCCGCCGCACCTGCCGGTTCCGGCCTTCGCGCAGTGTCAGCTCGATCCAGGCGTCGGGCACCGATTTCCGTTCGCGGATCGGCGGCACGCGGGGCCAGAGCCAGTCTGGCGCCGCAATTGCCCGCGCCGCAGCCGGGCGGGTCGGCCCGTCGTTCAGCGTGACGCCCGCGCGCAGGGCCGCAAGCGCGGGTTCGTCCGGCATGCCCTCGACCTGAGCGAGATAGGTCTTGGCCATGCGATGCGCCGGATCGGCGATCCGCGCCTGCAACCGCCCGTCATCGGTCAGCAAGACCAGCCCCTCGCTGTCGCGGTCCAGCCGCCCGGCCGGGTAGACCCCCGCCACCGGCACCAGATCGGCCAGCGTCGCCCGGCTGCCATCGCCGGAGAACTGACACATCACGTCATAGGGTTTGTTCAGAAGGATGAGGCGCGCCATGACCTGTTGTGCCACGGGGCGGGGCGGAAGGAAACCACTGCATGGGGTTGCGCTGCCTGTTGGAGGCGGGTATCTCCATCAGAATATGTTATGAGATAACATATCTAGATTCAGCCCGGCTGAACACCGAAAGACGGCCCAGAAGGAAGGAACAGGAAATGCGGAAACACTCAACGACCCGGAACGGGGTATTCGCCAGCGTGGTGATACTGGCGCTGGCTGCGCCCGCGGTTGCGCAGCAGAAGGCCACCCATGATCATAGCCATGCGCATGCCCATGCGGCGGATGCTTCCGTCTACAAGGGTTATTTCGAGGACAGCCAGATTGCCGCACGGGCACTGTCCGACTGGGAAGGTGACTGGCAATCGGTCTATCCGTTGCTGACGGGCGGGGCGCTGGACCCGGTGATGCAGCACAAGGCCGAGCACGGCGAAAAGACCGCCGCTGATTACCGCGCCTATTACGAGACCGGATACAGGACCGACGTGGACCGGATCGAAATTCATGGCGACAAGGTGAGCTTTCACAGTGCAGCGGGCACTGTGTCGGGCAGCTATGCCGACGATGGCTATGAAATCCTGACCTATGAGAAGGGCAATCGCGGCGTGCGCTATGTCTTCCGCAAAGTGGCGGGCGATGCCGGGGCACCGGGCTTCATCCAGTTCAGCGACCATGCCATCGCGCCGGTCAAGGCGGGGCATTATCACCTTTACTGGGGCAATGATCGCGCGGCGCTTCTGGAGGAGCTGACCAACTGGCCCACCTATTACCCCGCCGATCTGACGGAATCGCAGGTGGTGGCCGAGATGCTGGCGCATTGAGCGGGGCAGGCAGCAAAGCAGAACGGGCGCCCGCAGGGCGCCCGTTTGTCGTTTCCGGCAGAAGCGGCTCAGGCCTTGAGGATGCTGCGGCCCGCGTATTCGGCGACTTCGCCCAGCATTTCCTCGATGCGGATCAGCTGGTTGTATTTCGCCAGCCGGTCCGACCGTGCCAGCGAGCCGGTCTTGATCTGGCCGCAGTTGGTGGCCACGGCGAGGTCGGCGATGGTGCTGTCCTCGGTTTCACCCGAACGGTGCGACATGACGTTGGTGTAGCGCGCGCGATGCGCCATATCGACGGCTTGCAGCGTCTCGGTCAGCGAGCCGATCTGGTTCACCTTCACCAGCATCGAGTTCGCGACGCCCTTGGCGATGCCCTCGGCCAGACGGCGCGGGTTGGTGACGAACAGGTCGTCGCCCACCAGTTGCACCTTGTTGCCAAGCGCCTCGGTCAGCAGTTTCCAGCCGTCCCAGTCATCCTCGGCACAGCCATCTTCGATCGAGATGATCGGATAATCGGCGCAGAGCTTGGCCAGATATTCAACATTCTCGGCCGAGGTCAGCGACAGGCCCTCGCCCTTCATTTCATACTTGCCGCCCTTGAAATATTCGGTCGAGGCGCAGTCGAGAGCCAGATAGATGTCCTCGCCGGGCTTGTAGCCCGCCTTTTCAATGGATTTCAGGATGAAATCCAGCGCGACGCGGGTGGACGACAGGTTCGGCGCAAAGCCGCCCTCGTCACCGATGCCGGTGGACAGGCCCGCCGCCGAAAGCTCTTTCTTCAGCGTGTGGAAGACTTCCGAGCCCATGCGCACCGCTTCGCGGATATTCGCGGCGGCGACCGGCATGATCATGAATTCCTGAATGTCGATCGGGTTGTCGGCATGTTCGCCGCCGTTGATGATGTTCATCATCGGAACCGGCAGCACGCGGGCCGAGGTGCCGCCGACATAGCGGAACAGCGGCTGGGCGGTGTATTCGGCGGCGGCTTTCGCCACGGCGAGGCTGACGCCCAGAATGGCATTGGCGCCAAGGCGGCCCTTGTTCGGAGTGCCGTCCAGTTCGATCATGGTGCGGTCGATGCCGACCTGTTCGGTGGCGTCGAACCCGATCAGTTCTTCGGCGATCTCGCCGTTGACGGCGGCCACCGCCTCCAGCACGCCCTTGCCCATGTAGCGCGACTTGTCGCCGTCGCGCTTTTCCACGGCCTCATGCGCGCCGGTCGAGGCGCCCGAGGGGACGGCGGCGCGGCCCATGGCGCCGCTTTCCAGCGTCACGTCCACTTCAACCGTGGGATTGCCGCGGCTGTCGAGGATTTCGCGGGCGTGAATGTCGATGATCGTGCTCATGGCGAGTTCCTTTGTGGGGAAGCGGTGCTCTCGGCCGCGTCTTTACCCTGCGACGTCCGGTGTGGGAAGGGATCGTTTGCGCAAACGCTCGCGTGCAAAGGAATAAAGCCCCGATCCGATGATCAGCGCGGCCCCGGCAAGGGTGGGCAGGTCGGGGCGTTCGGCAAAGACCACCATGCCGACGATCAGCGCGAAGACCAGCCGGGAATAGCGGAAGGGCGTGATGACCGACACTTCGCCCAGGCGGGTCGCCTGCACGATGGCCCAATAGGCGGCGATACCGAAGGCCAGCGCCCCCAGCATGTAGCCCGCCTCCACCGGGGCGGGCATCCGGGCGCCGCCCGTGACCGCCAGCATCAGCGGCCCCAGCAGGATCAACGAGGTGAAACCCCATGCCGAAATCTGGGTGGTGCTGATGTCGGCGGGGATGCGGCGGGTGGCAAGGTCGCGCAGCGTCAGCCCGATGACCGCCAGCACCGACCAGAGCGAGGCAAGGCGGAAACCTTCAAATCCCGGCCGGATGATGATCAGGACACCGATGAACCCCGCGCCGATGGCAGACCAGCGCCGCCAGCCGACTTTTTCGCCCAGAAACAGCGCCGCGCCCAGCGTGACCGCCAGCGGGGTTGCCTGAAAGATCGCGGTGGCGGTGGTCAGCGGTGTCAGCGCCAGCGCGGTGACAAAGCCCAGCGTGCCGACCATCTCGCCCAGATTGCGCAGCACCACGGCGGGGTGCCAGAACCGGCGGCTGATGACGGGCTGGCCCTGCGCCCGCGCGAACAGACCAAAGACCAGCGCGCCGGAAATACCCAGCATGAGCATGATCTGCCCGGTCGGCAGTCCCGCCGCCGCCCATTTGATGAACATGTCCTCGATGGCGAAACCGGCCATCGAGGCAACCATCAGCAGGATGCCGCGCAGGTTGTCGCGGGTATCGGTCATCGCAGGCCCTTTCCGGTTTCTCCCGGCCAGAGGCCGCGCCACCGATCTCTAGGCGAAGGGCGCGGCGGTCTCCAGTGCCAAAGCGGCTTGCATCGGCCGCAGACTGCCGTCACCACTGGCGCGCGGGGAAGCGGGGACAGGCGCAATGGAAAAAAGCAGGCTGGACGGTCGCGGGCTGGCGATCCTGCTGGGGGTGACGCTGCTGCTGGCGGTCAATCAGATCGTGGTGAAGGTGACGAACGAAGGGTTGCAGCCGGTGTTCTTTGCGGGCCTGCGCTCGGCGCTGGCGGTGCCCTTCGTCGCGGGCTGGATGATCTGGAAGGGCCGCACGCCACGCTATACCCCCGGCACGCTGGGGGCAGGGCTGCTGATCGGCGCGGTCTTCGCCGCAGAATTCCTGTGCCTGTTCATGGCGCTGGACCTGACCACAGTCAGCCGCGCCGCCATCATCTTCTATTCCATGCCGGTCTGGCTGGGCCTTGCCGCGCATTTCGGCCTGCCGGGCGAACGGCTGACCCCGCTGCGCGGCGTCGGTCTTGCGCTGGCATTCGCGGGAACCGCCTGGGCCATTCTGGATCGGTCCGGCAGCGGCGGGCAGGGCAGCCTGGCAGGCGATCTTTACGCGCTGGGCGGGGCGATCGGCTGGGCCGCCACCGCCTTCATCGCACGGCGTCCGCGTCTGGCGCCCGTCGGGCCAGAGATGCAGCTTCTGTGGATGGTCGGCGTCTCGGCCCCCATCCTGCTGATCGCCGCACCGCTGTTCGGGCCGCTCATCCGGGACATCCAGCCGGAACACTGGGCGATGCTGGTGTTTCAGGCTGCCATCGTGGTGGCGGGGGGATTCATCACCTGGCTCTGGCTGCTGTCGCGCTATTCCGCTGCCACGGTGGCGAGCTTTTCCTTCCTCACCCCGGTTCTGAGCCTGCTGTTTGGCTGGGCGCTGATGGGCGAACATCTGGGGCCGTCGATTCTGGGTTCGGCGGCGCTGGTGGCCGTGGGAATCATCCTCGTGAATCGGCGTGGCTGACACGTCGTGCGGTGGGGCAGGGTGTCGCAAGCCTGTCACACCTGTATGACGCTGCGGCAGACAATCACCAGCGGCGCCCGCTGCGGATGACGTTACGGAAGACCGGGTTTTCCACAGTTCAGACATCCCGGCAGCACCCGCCGGGAACCTGCCGGATTTCCGGGGTTTTTGGAGGTTCGCCGCGGATCATCCGCAGCGCATCCCCCGGTTCATCCACAGCCCGTCCGCAAGAGACCGAGTCGGCAGCCCGCATCTATCCGTTGTGGGTAAATTTCCAGTCAACACAAATTAGCCGCGCGGAGCGCTGATTTTTCCGTTGATCGACCCCCGGATTTCCGACAATTTGACGACGCAGCGACGTGACACACTAAATCTGGTGTGAGCGGGGCGGCCCAAGGGAGAAAACACCACTGGATGTGTGGGGCTTCGGCCTCTGTGCGACCTTTCGTTCCGGCGGAAGGCCTGTTCTCCTTTTGCCGGCCCACAGGCGAAGTCGCGCAACCAAAACCGGCGGAAAATCCGCAGGCTAAGTGCAAAAAAGGGACGGCGGGGCCAATGAAGATCGAGCGGAAGTTCACGACGGAAACCACCGGCGCTTATGGCGCCATGTCCTTCTCCACCACCACTTCGGAAATCCGTAACCCGGATGGCAAGGTGGTGTTCCGTAACGAGGCGGTCGAGGTGCCGGAAGGCTGGAGCCAGGTCGCCTCGGACGTGCTGGCGCAGAAATATTTCCGCAAGGCCGGGGTTCCGGCGGTCCTGAAGCGCGTGAAGGAAAAGGGTGTGCCCGAATTCCTGTGGCGCTCGGTCCCCGATACCGAGGCACTGGCCGCACTGCCTGAAGACGCCCGTTTTGGCGGCGAGACCTCGGCCAAGCAGGTCTTCGATCGTCTGGCAGGCGCCTGGGCCTACTGGGGCTGGAAGGGTGGCTATTTCACCTCTGAATCCGACGCCCGCGCCTATTATGATGAAATGCGCTTCATGCTGGCCCGCCAGATGGCGGCGCCGAATTCGCCCCAGTGGTTCAACACCGGCCTGCATTGGGCCTATGGCATCGACGGCCCCGGTCAGGGCCATTTCTATGTCGATTACAAATCCGGCAAGTTGACCCGCTCGGACAGCGCCTATGAACATCCGCAGCCCCATGCCTGCTTCATCCAGTCGGTCAGCGATGATCTGGTGAACGAGGGCGGCATCATGGACCTCTGGGTCCGCGAGGCGCGTCTGTTCAAATACGGCTCGGGCACCGGCACCAACTTCTCGTCGCTGCGCGGCGAGGGCGAGAAACTGTCGGGCGGCGGCAAGTCGTCGGGCCTGATGGGCTTCCTCAAGATCGGGGACCGCGCGGCGGGCGCGATCAAATCGGGCGGCACCACGCGCCGGGCCGCCAAGATGGTGATCTGCGACATGGATCACCCGGACATTGAGGAATTCATCAACTGGAAAGTCATTGAGGAGCAGAAGGTCGCCTCGCTGGTGGCCGGCTCCAAGATGCACGAACAGCACCTGAACGCGATCTTCGCCGCAATCCGTGGCTGGGACGGCAGCGTGACCGACGCCTGCGATGCGACGAAAAACGATGCGCTGAAAACCGCGATCCGTGCCGCCAAGAAGGCGATGATCCCGGAAACCTATATCAACCGCGTGCTGCAATATGCGCGGCAGGGCTTCGACAGCATCGAATTCCCGACCTATGATACCGATTGGGATTCGGAAGCCTATATCTCGGTCTCCGGTCAGAACTCCAACAACTCGGTCCGCGTCACCGATGCTTTCCTGCGGGCGGTGAAGGACGATGCCGACTGGGCGCTGGTGCGCCGCACCGATGGCAAGACCGCCAAGACGGTGAAAGCGCGTGAGCTTTGGGATCAGGTCGGCCATGCCGCATGGGCCTGCGCCGATCCGGGCATCCAGTTCCACGATACCGTGAACGCCTGGCACACCTGCCCGGAAGATGGCCCGATCCGCGGCTCGAACCCCTGTTCGGAATACATGTTCCTCGATGACACGGCCTGCAACCTTGCCTCGATGAACCTGTTGACCTTCTTCAGCGAGGGCCGGTTCGACGCGACTGCCTATGTGCACGCCACGCGGCTCTGGACCGTGACGCTGGAAATCAGCGTTATGATGGCGCAGTTCCCGTCGAAGGAAATCGCGCAACTGTCCTATGACTTCCGCACGCTGGGCCTTGGCTATGCCAATATCGGCGGTCTGCTGATGAATATGGGTCTGGGCTACGACTCGACCGAGGGCCGCGCGCTGTGTGGGGCACTGACCGCGCTGATGACCGGCGTGACCTACGCCACCAGCGCCGAAATGGCGGGCGAGCTGGGGGCTTTCGCGGGCTACAGCCGCAATGCCGCGCATATGCTGCGCGTCATCCGCAACCACCGCCGCGCGGCCTATGGTCATGTGTCGGGCTATGAGGCCGTGAACGTCTCGCCCGTGGCGCTGGATGCCGCCAACTGCCCGGATACTGAGCTGGTGACGCTGGCGAAATCGGCATGGGATGAGGCGCTGAGCCTTGGCGAAAAGCACGGCTACCGCAACGCCCAGACCACCGTCATCGCCCCCACCGGCACCATCGGTCTGGTGATGGATTGCGACACCACCGGGATCGAGCCGGATTTCGCGCTGGTGAAGTTCAAGAAACTGGCTGGCGGCGGTTATTTCAAGATCATCAACCAGTCGGTTCCGGCGGCGCTGGAAACGCTGGGCTATTCTTCGGGTCAGATCGCGGAAATCGTGGCCTACGCTGTGGGCCATGCCAGCCTCGGCAATTGCACCGGTATCAACCATACCGCGCTGATCGGCCACGGCTTCGGCCCGCGCGAGATCGAGAAGATCGAGGCGGCGCTGCCCTCGGCCTTCGATATCCGCTTTGTCTTCAACCAGTGGACGCTGGGCGAGGAGTTCTGCCAGCAGACCCTTGGCATCCCGGCCGACAAGCTGAACGATCCGGGTTTTGACCTGCTGCGCCACCTTGGCTTCACCCGAGCGCAGATCGACGCGGCGAATGACCATGTTTGCGGCACCATGACGCTGGAAGGAGCGCCGTTCCTCAAGGCCGAGCACCTGCCGGTCTTCGATTGCGCCAACCCCTGCGGCAAGAAGGGCAAGCGCTTCCTGTCCGTCGAAAGCCACATCACCATGATGGCGGCGGCGCAGAGCTTCATCTCGGGCGCGATTTCCAAGACGATCAACATGCCGAATTCGGCCTCGATCGAGGAAACTCTGGCGGCTTACGAGCTGTCGCATTCGCTCGGCATCAAGGCCAATGCGCTCTATCGCGACGGGTCGAAGCTGTCGCAGCCGCTGGCCGCCGCGCTGGTCGAGGATGACGAGGAAGCCGAGGAAATCCTCGCCACCGGCACGCCGCAGGAAAAGGCTGTCGTGCTGGCCGAGAAGATCATCGAAAAGGTGATCGTGAAGGAAATCGTGCGCAGCCACCGCGAAAAGCTGCCGGAACGCCGCAAGGGCTATACCCAGAAGGCGGTGGTGGGCGGCCACAAGGTCTATCTGCGCACCGGCGAATATCAGGACGGTTCGCTGGGCGAAATCTTCATCGACATGCACAAGGAAGGCGCGGGCTTCCGGGCGATGATGAACAACTTCGCCATCGCGGTCTCGGTCGGCCTGCAATATGGCGTGCCGCTGGAGGAATTTGTTGACGCCTTCACCTTCACCAAGTTCGAACCGGCGGGCATGGTGCAGGGCAATGACTCGATCAAGAACGCGACTTCGATCCTCGACTATGTGTTCCGCGAACTGGCGGTCAGCTATCTCGACCGCACCGATCTCGCCCATGTCGCCCCGAAAGGCGCGAGTTTCGACGAACTCGGCGGGGGCGTTGCGGAAGGCAAGCGCGACACCAATCTGGAGCCGGTGAGCGAAAGCGCCGCCTCCAAATCGCTGGAAGTGCTGCGGCAGATCTCCTCGACCGGCTACCTGCGCAAGCGCCTGCCGAAAGAGCTTGTGGTGCTGCAAGGCGGCATGGGCGCCACCGCGTTGGGCGGCGATCCGGCGGCAGTCAATATGCTGATGCCCGACGCGGCCCGCGCCACCGGCACCATGGGCGCGACGACCGCGCTGGCCTCCGGCTCGGTCTCGCTGGACGCGCGCACCAAGGCGAAGATGCAAGGCTATGAAGGCGACCCCTGCGGCGAATGCGGCAACTACACGCTGGTCCGCAACGGCACCTGCATGAAGTGCAACACCTGCGGTGGCACCAGCGGCTGTAGCTGAGGAATTGGAGTTGGGGCGCGACGTGCCAGCGTCGCGCCCCGGCTTTCAGGCGAGCTAGAGACTGGCCTGAAGAACGAGCGCCAACAAAGTGGCTGTAGAGCCATATGGGGAGGTTTGGCTCGTTTCAATGGTCTCATCACCCTTCCACAGGTTTGCCCAACCTTTTGTGTGGGACGCTGTGGATAAAGATGAAAGGGCGCCATCATGGCTGCACTCTACGGCACCTGTTGGGTCGAATTTAACAGCAATATCGGCACCTCCGGGTTTGGCACGATCCAAGTGGATCGGAGCAGAATTTGGGGTGGTGATGGAGGCTACATCTACCGTGGTCACATGGATTGTCGTGGCGGCCTCTATTTGGGCCGGGTTGCGGTGATCCGGGTTGATCCTGATGCGAGGTCGATATTCGGACCAGTTGAGCGGTTCGAATTGAAAATCTCCGGTCGCGCCGATGGAAATGGCTTTTCATTCTCTGGCTGTGCCATCGGCTTTGAAACGATGCGCGTCAGGTTTCGTATGCGCACTGCGACGCGGCTGGCGGCCGAATAGATGGCCGTAGCTCGTAATGTCAGCCACTTCACTCGAAAGGGCGCGGCCTGCTCCGCGTCCTTAATCTTTCTGCGCTAAGGTCGCGCATTTCCTCACCCCTCCGCCAGCGGCCCGTAAAGGATCAGCGCCGGGCTGGTGCTCTCGGCGCCGTCCAGATGGGCGGCGAGGCGGGCGACGGTGAAGCGTTCCAGCTGTTCCTCGGCGGTGCTGACGCCATGGGCCAGCAGCGCGGGCGTCTCGGGTGGCAGGCCATGGGCGATCAGCGCGGCGGCCAGTTCGGGGAAGGTGCGCTTGCCCATGTAGATCACTGTCGTCGCGCCGGGGTCGGCCAGCGCGGGCCAGTTCAGCGTTTCGGGCAGGCCGCCTGTCACATCGGCGCCGGTCAGGAACTGCACCCGCCGCGCGGTCAGCCGCCGGGTCAGCGGGATCGCCGCCGCCGCCGCCGCGGCCGAAGCCGAGGTGACGCCGGGCACGATCTCGAACCCGATGCCCGCGTCGCGCAGCGCGGTCATTTCTTCTTCCAGCCGCCCGAAGATGCCCGCATCGCCGGATTTCAGCCGCACCACCTGCGCGCCCGCCTGCGCGTAATCGACCAGCAGCCGGTTCACATGCTCCTGCCGGGCCGAGGGCCGCCCGGCGCGCTTGCCGACCGAGACCAGATCGGCGTCGGCCCGCGCCAGATCGAGGATCGGCCCCGAGGACAGGTCGTCATACAGCACCACATCGGCGGTCCCGAGCCGTTTCACCGCCTTCACGGTCATCAGCTCCGGGTCGCCGGGGCCAGAGGATACGAAGGTGACGAAGCCGGTCATGTCGCTTCTCCGATCAGGTGGAAATAGGTGCCGCTGGCCAGCCCCCGGCGCGATCCGGTTTCCGGGACAGCGGCGCCGGTGGCATCCTCGACTTGGGCGAGCGGCATATCGGGTTGCGCGAGGATGGTCGAGTAGTGAAATTCATGCCCGCGCAGCCTTGTGCCTTTGGCCATGCCGGGCATCGCCGCCTCCAGCCGTGCAAGGCGATAGCCCAAGTGCATCCTGCGCTTTTCATACGAGGTTTCAAGGCCCAGCAACCCCGCCATGCGATGCTGTTGGCCCTTGGCATCGACCAGACCGGCGCCCATCGCCATATAGCCCCCGCATTCGCCATGCACCGGGCGCGTGGCGGCGAAGGCGGTCAGGCGGGCGCGGAAATGCTCTGCCGCTGCCAGCGCGCCTGCATGCAGTTCGGGGTAGCCGCCGGGCAGCCAGCAGGCGGTGGCGCTGTCATCGGGGCCTTCATCGGCGAGGGGCGAGAAGGGCAGGATCTCGGCCCCCTGCGCACGCCAGTCGGCCAGAAGATGCGGATAGATGAAGGAAAACGCCGCATCCTGCGCCAGCGCGATGCGCTGGCCGGGGGGGGCCATGCGGCGGGCGGTGCCGGGCAGGGTGCGGGTCGCCGCGGCGGCGCGGCGGATCGCGTCAAGGTCGCAATGCGCGGCGATGAAGGCCCCGGCCTCGTCAAGGATGCGGTGCAGACCGGCGGTCTCGCCCGCCTGCACCAGCCCCAGATGACGTTCCGGCAGTTCGATCGTGGCGCGGCGCGGCAGCGCACCCAGCACGGCCACGCCATGCGCCGCCATCCCGTCGCGGATCAGCGCCTCGTGCCGGGGCGAGGCCACGCGGTTCAGGATCACCCCGGCAATCCTGAGCCCCGGCCGCATCGCACGAAACCCGAGCGCCGTGGCCGTCGCGCTTTGCGCCTGACCGGAGGTGTCGATCACCAGCACCACCGGCCAACCCGTCAGTTCCGCCAGATCGGCACTGGCGCCGATGCCGGTTTCCCCCGCTGCCGCCACCCCGTCGCACAGACCCATCGAACCTTCGGCCAGCACAAGATCGGCGCCAGTCGCCGCCGCCAGCAGCGCGCCGATGCGCGGCGCGGGCATGGCCCAGGTATCAAGGTTCACCGAAACCCGGCCCGAGGCGGCGGTGTGAAAGGCGGGGTCGATGTAATCGGGCCCGCTTTTGAACGGCTGCACCTCCAGCCCGGCGGCACGGAATGCGGCCAGCAGCCCAAGCGTCACCGTTGTCTTGCCGGTGCCCGAGGCGGGGGCCGAGATAATGAGACCGGGGGGCAGCATCACGTGCCTTCGGGAAAGCGCGGATGGGTGCCGACCGGGCGATAGCGGCGGTCGTAGTCGCCTGCATAAAGACGACTTTCGTCAAATCCCTCGGCTGCCAGCGCGGGGCCGACGAGGATCAGCGCCGTGCGCTCCATCTCTGCCCCAACGGCGGTTTCCAGCGTGGAAAGCGTGGCGCGGACGATACACTGGTCTGGCCAGCTTGCGCGCCAGACCACGGCGACCGGGCAATCGTTTCCGTAATGCGGTGACAGGGTTTCCACCACGGTTTCAAGTACATGCACCGACAGGTGAATGGCCAGCGTCGCGCCGGTGCGGGCAAAGTTTTCCAGCGCCTCGCCCTCGGGCATGGCGGTGGCACGGCCCGAGGTGCGGGTCAGCACCACCGATTGCGCGACACCCGGCAGCGTGAGTTCCGTGCCCAAAGCCGCAGCCGCAGCGGCGAAGCTGGGCACGCCGGGCGTCACGTCATAGGGGATGCCAAGGACGCGCAACCGGCGAAGCTGCTCCCCCATTGCCGACCAGACCGACAGGTCGCCCGAATGCAGCCGCGCGACATCGTGACCTTCGGCATGGGCGGCAGCGATCTCGGCCATGATTTCGTCAAGGCTCAGCGGTGCGGTGTTCACGATCCGCGCGCCGGAGGGGCAGTGGCTCAGCAGTGCCTCAGGCACCAGACTGCCCGCATAAAGACAGACCGGGCAGGCCGCGATCAGGTCGCGGCCGCGCAGGGTGATCAGGTCGGCCGCGCCGGGGCCTGCGCCGATGAAATGGACGGTCATGCGGGGGTTCCTTGGGCAAGGGCCAGCGTCACGCGCCCGCCGGGGGCAACAAGACGCGGGCAGATCAGGATGGCGCCGGGGCCAGCGGCGGCAAGGGCTGCGGCCTCGGCGACCGAGCCCGCACCATAGCGCGCGGGCTGGCGGGGCGAGGGGGTTTGGGTCGCCTGCACACGCAGGGCCGCCAGCGGCACGGCGATGACGGCGCGCCCGGCCAGCGCGGGATGCGCGGCCTTGTCCTCGGGCAGGGCGAGCATTTGTGGCGCGCAAGGTGCCAGCGCCAGTGCGGCCGCGAGGTCGGCCTCGGTGGCTGTGCGGCGCAATCCGATTCCGGCGACGATCATCGCGTGACGCTCCATTGCACCACGGGGCGGGCGGCCTGCCAGTCGCGGAAAGCACCAAGGCGGCCGCTTTGCGCGAGGTCAATGCGCATGAGGCCGCCGCCGTGGGTGGCATGGGCCGCGTAAAGCGTGGCCTCGGTTTCCAGCGTCACCGCATTGGCCACCAGCCTTGTGCCCTCGGGCAGTTGCGCCCAGAGCCGTGTCAGCAGATCGGGCGTCAGCCCGCCGCCGATGAACACCGCATCGGGGCGCGGCAGGTCCGCGATCCGTTCGGCGCTGTCGCCATGATGGGCGTCCAGGCGATGGGTCAGACCGAAGTTTTCGGCATTTGCGCGGATGTTCGGCAGCCGGTCGGCGCGGGCCTCTACCGCCGAGGCGCTGCCCCCCGCAAGGCACCATTCAACCGAAACCGAGCCGGACCCGGCACCCAGATCCCACAGATGGTCCCCCGCGCGCGGTGCCAGCGCGGCCAGCGTCAGCGCCCGCACCGGGGCCTTGGTGATCTGGCCATCGCTTTGGAACAGCGTATCAGGCAGGCCGGGTGTGCGCGGCAGGCCGGGGTCGTGCGCCTCGATGGCTGCCAGAAGGGGGGCTTCGGGGGCGCCAGACGGTGCAGGGCCGATACGCTCCTGCGGGCCGCCAAGCCTTTCCAGCAGAGTGACGCGGGCGTTGGGATGGCCGTTGGCGGTCAGCCAGTCGCAAAGCCCGGTCGCCGCCGCGCCGTCGCGCAGGGTGACCAGCGCGCGGGTGCCGCGTGTCAGCAGCGGTCGCAGCCGGGCGCAGGGCGCGGCGTGAAGGCCGAGGCAAAGCACCTCCTCCATGCGCCAGCCGAGCCGGTTGCAGGCCAGTTGAAAGGACGAGGGCGTGGGGTGGCTGACCCATTCTCCGGGCGCAAGGTCGCGGATCAGGCTGCCGCCCGCGCCATGCCAGAACGGATCGCCCGAGGCCAGAACCACGGTGCGCCGCCCGCGCGCCGCCAGCACCGGGGCGGTGGAAAACGGCACCGGCCAGGCCACGCCGCGCCCGCCCGCCTGCACCAGCGCAAGATGGCGCGGCCCGCCGATGATGATTTCCGCCACATCTAGGAGGTCACGGCTTGCGGCGGGCAGCCCGTCAAGGCCATCTTCGCCCAGACCGAGGATATGGAGCCAGGGATCAGCCATGACGCGCATTCTTCTTCTGGGCGGCACCACCGAGGCCAGCGCCCTTGCGCGGGCCTTGGCCGAGACCGGGGCGGATGCGGTGTTTTCCTATGCCGGTCGCACCGATGCCCCTTTGGCCCAGCCCCTGCCGACCCGTGTGGGGGGCTTTGGCGGGGCTGAAGGGCTGGCGGCCTGGCTGCGGGCCGAGGAGATCACGCATGTGATCGACGCGACCCATCCCTTCGCGGCGCAAATGAGCCGTAATGCCGTCACGGCCTGCGCAGCCACAGGCGTTGCGCTGGCCGCGCTGGAGCGTCCGGCATGGCAGGCCGGGCCGGGCGACCGCTGGACCTGCGTGCCCGATCTGGCGGGAGCGGTGGCAGCGCTGCCCGCGACGGGCGCGCGGGTGTTTCTGGCGATCGGCAAGCAGCATGTCGCGGATTTCGCCGGGAAACCCGGCAATCACTATCTGCTGCGGCTGGTCGATCCGCCGGGCGCGCTGCCGCTGCCCGATGCGACGGCTGTGGTGGCGCGCGGTCCCTTCGATCTGGCGGGCGATCTGGCCTTGATGCGGGCTCATCGCATCACCCATGTCGTCGCCAAGAATGCCGGGGGCAGCGGGGCGCGCGCGAAGCTCGATGCCGCGCGGGACCTGGGTTTGCCGGTGGTGATGATCGACCGGCCCGCGATCCCGCCGCGCGCGCGGTTCGGCGATGTCGCGAGCGTCATGGGCTGGCTGCCGCGCTGACCCGACTGGCGCGCCGGTGGCGGGGACAGGATGCCTCCGGCGGGGATATTTGGGCCAAGATAAAGGCAGGGCGCGGGGCATCAGGCGGACCTTGGCGTGTAGACGTAGGGGCCGATGCGGCGGGTGGCCGAATTGCCGACCAGAACGACCGTGCGCATGTCGGCCATATCCTCGGTCGCCTCGGCCAGCGTGACGGTGCGGAGGTGCTGTTCCGGCGTCGAAACCGCGCGGGCGAAGGTGATGATCCGCGTGGGTTCGCAGCTTTCGCGCAGGATCTCCAGCACGCGGGCGAATTGATGCGGGCGGGATTTTGACCGGGGGTTGTAGAAGGCCATGGCGAAATCCGCCTCGGCGGCAAGCCGCAGGCGGCGTTCGACCAGCGCGAAGGGCTTGAGGTTGTCGCTGAGGTTGATGGCGCAGAAATCATGCCCCAAGGGCGCCCCGGCGGCGGCGGCGGCGGCGAGCATCGCCGTGATGCCGGGCAGCACGGTCACCGGCACCTGCGCAAGGTCGGGCCGCGCCTCCAGCGCCTCGAATACCGCGCTGGCCATGGCGAAAACCCCCGGATCGCCAGAGGAAACCACGACGACCCGCGCGCCCTTTGCCGCCATTTCAAGCGCATGGGTGGCACGGTCCAGCTCTACCCGGTTGTCGGAAGGGTGCAGAGTCAGGCCCGGACGCGGCGTCACGCGGGCGACGTAGGGGATATAGCCCACCACATCGGTGGCCTGTTTCAGCGCCGCCGCGACCTCGGGCGTCACTTTCGCGCTGTCTCCGGGGCCAAGCCCCGCAATGATGACCGCGCCGGTCATTCCGCGATCTCCGGCCGGCGGCCATGGCCATGAACCAGCACGACGGCGAAATAGGGGCAATCGGCGGTATCCACCTCGGCCAGCGGCGCGATGCGCTGGCCCGGCATGGTGCCGCGTTCGACCAGCCAGGCCTCGGACAGGCGGCCCGCGCTTTCCAGCGCGCGGCGGATCTTCGGCAGGTTACGCCCGGTCTTCATCACCGCCAGCGCATCGGCGCGCTGCATATGCGCCACCAGATCGGGCTCGGGCAGGGTGCCCATCAGCACGCTCAGCACATCGTCGCCCCAGGTGATGGGCTGGCCGGTGGCATGCCAGCAGCCCGCCATGCCGGTGATGCCGGGGATCACGCTGACCTCCACCCGATCCTTCAGCCGGGCATAGAGATGCATGAACGATCCATAGAAGAAGGGGTCGCCCTCGCAGAGCACGACTACCTCGCCGGGCAGGCTGGCCAGACGGTCGGCCCAGATGTCATAGAACCGCGCCAGCGCCTCGATGTAAGCGGGGCTGTCGAAGGGCAGTTCGGTGGTGACCGGATATTCCATCGCATATTCGGTGACACCGGGGGCAAGCATCCCCTCGACGATGCTGCGCGCCTGACCGCGCCGCCCGGCCTTGCGGAAATAGGCGATCTGCGCCGCGCCGCGCAACGCGCGGTCGGCACGGACCGAGATCAGATCAGGGTCGCCGGGGCCAAGCCCGGCACAGATGATGCGGGCCATGGCCTATTCCTTCCGGCTGGCAAGCGCGTTGACGGCGGCGACCGCGATGGCCGAACCGCCAAGCCGCCCCTCCACCGCCATGGCCGGGCAGGGCGGGGCTGCCATCAGTGCGGCCTTCGATTCCGCCGCGCCGATGAAGCCGACCGGGCAGCCGATGATCGCGGCGGGCCGTGGTGTGGCAGGGTCCTCCAGCAGGTTCAGCAGGTGGAAAAGCGCGGTTGGCGCGTTGCCGATTGCGACGATCGCGCCTTCCAGATGCGGCCGCCACAGTTCGACCGCCGCAGCACTTCGGGTATTGCCCATGGCGCGTGCAAGCTCCGGCACCTCCGGGTCATGCAAGGTGCAGATGACCGCATTGCCCGCAGGCAGGCGCGGCCGGGTGATGCCCTCGCTGACCATGCGCGCATCGCAAAGGATGGGGGCACCCGCCTCCAGCGCCGCCCGCGCCGCCACCGCCATGCCGGGGGTGAAACGAATGTGCTGCTCCAGCCCCACCATCCCGGCGGCATGGATCATGCGCACGGCGACGACCTCCTCCTCGGGGGTGAAGCGCGCCAGATCGGCCTCGGCCCGGATGGTGGCGAAGGAATGCAGGTAGATCGTGGCGCCATCGGTTTCATAGAGGTGTGGCATCGGGGTCGCTCAGTCGTTCGGGCCGGGCCAGAAGCGCGGCGGCGGTGGTATGGGAAAGCGCCGGCGCATCGGCGCGGCCGTTGTGGATGAGGGCAAAGCCCTCGGGCGTGGCGGTCAGGGTCAGGGGGGCGGGGCCGGGATGGGCACACCCCTTGGCGCAGCCGGAGATATGGGTCAGCCGGTCCAGATGCGGTGCAAGTTGCCGGGCCAGATCACGGACCGGCCGATGCGCCTGCCCGCAACCGGGGGCGCCGGTGCAGGCGATGACGCCCAGCAGCGGGTCGGCCGGATCGGTGATCAGGCCGGGCAGGTCTGGCGCCTGATCGGCGCCCTCCACCAGCAGCATGCGCCAGGGCGTCACCCGCAGCGCGCCGGACCGCGCCAGCGTGGCAAGCGTTCCGGCCTCCATCTGCCCGAAGGCGAAGCCTACCAGCACGCCACCCGGCACCGGGCCGGGGCCGGGCTCAAATCCCTGCGCTGTGGTTTCGATCCCGAAGCCCGGCGGCAGGGCACCGCTGCGGATCAGTGCCGCCATCCGGCCGCGCCCGCCCTGCACCCCGCCCGAGGCCAGAAACCAGCGTGCCAGCGCCAGCGCCTCGGTTGCCGCCGTGTCCGGCGGAACCGGCTTCGCCAACGCTGTGCCATCGGGGCGCAACAGCAGCGCGCCGCCATGCCGCTCAATCCGAATGTCGGCGGCGGTGGCCTCCAGCACCCGCGCCGCGCCGGTATCGACCGCGAAGCCGAACTTTCCCGGCAGGTCCGGCGCATCCGGTGCAGCCAGAGCCGCCGTCAGATCCGCCGCGATGCGCAGCGTCAGCGCGTCGTGAAACGGCTGCACCACGATGTTGCGGCGCGTTTCGGTGGCCAGATCGGTGTCGATCAGCCCCAGCCCGCGCAAACCTTCCACCAGCGTGGCATGGCCGTCCTCGCGCACCCCGCGCAGCTGCACATTGGCCCGCGCCGAAAGGTCGATCCGCCCGTTGCCATGCGCGGGGGCCAGAGCGGCAATCCCAGCCGCCTGTTCCATGCTCAGCCGCCCCAGCCGGGGCCGCACCCGCACCACCAGCCCGTCGCCCGAGACCATCGGCCGCAACGCGCCGGGGCACCAGCCCTGAATGACCGGGTCTGGCCCCGGCGGCCTGCTTTCATCTTGGCCCAAATATCCTCGGGGGGAGGGGGCGTAGCCCCCGCGGGGGGCAGACAGCCCCCCGGCGACCGGGGCGCCTTTGCCGACGCCGCTCATGCCGCACCCTCCAGCCAGGCTGCGATGGAATTGCGCCGCGTCACCCACAGCCCTGCCGCATGCAGGGCGTGAAAGCGGTCGCGCAGCGCGGCCAAAGCCTCGGGGTTCTCGCGTTCCAGAAACGCCACCACCTCGGCCCGGCCCAGGGTTGCCTCGTGGCAGAGGTCGAACAGATGGCCCGGCACGGCGCGGGTCAGATGGGCGAAGGCAGCAAGGTGATCCACCGTCGCCACGATTTCCGCCGCGCCGCGAAAACCGTGGCGCATCATCCCCTCGGCCCAGCCCGCATGGGTGGCACGGGCGCGCACCACACGGGCGATCTCCTCGCCCAGCAGGCGGGCCTGCGGCCGGTCGGGGCGGGTGGCGTCCAGATGGTAAAGCGGCACGGTCCCGGCGCCCAGCCGCGCCAGTGCGGCGGCAAAGCCGCCCTCATGCGCGGCATGGTCGGCGGCCAGCAGCAGGTCGGTTTCGGGCAGATCCTGCACATGGGCGAAGCCCTCGGCCCCGCGCAGCCGCGCCTCCAGCGCTGCCCGATCGGGGGTCACCGCGCCCTGCGCGTCGATGGCCCATTCCGAGGCATTCAGCCATGCCTCGCCTGCCGCCGCGCGGGCGGCATCGGAATAATCCTCCAGCGCGGCGCCCATGCCGGTGCCGTAAAGCCCCGGCTTCGGGCCAAAGACTCGGGGGCCGGGGGCGGCGGCATAGGGGTTCTCGCCCTCGTCCCGGTCGGCCAGCGCGCCCACCGCCTGCTGGAACAATTGCGCCAACCCCGGAAAGACATCGCGGAACAGGCCCGACACCCGTAACGTCACATCGACGCGCGGGCGGCCCAGAAGGGCGGGTGGCACGATTTCGAACCCCGAAACGCGGGCCGAGCCTTCGTCCCAGCGCGGCGCCAGCCCGGCCAGATGCAGCGCCATGGCAAATTCCTCGCCCGCCGTGCGCATGGTGGCCGACCCCCAGAGGTCCACCACAAGCGCGCGCGGGTAATCGCCCTGATCCTGCAAATGCCGCCGGATCAGCTCTTCCGCCAGTTTCACCCCCTGCGCATGGGCGGCGCGGCTGGGCACGGCGCGCGGATCGACGGCATAAAGGTTGCGCCCCGTGGGCAGCACATCCAGACGTCCCCGCGCCGGGGACCCCGAAGGCCCCGGCGCCACATGCCGCGCATCCAGCGCCGTTAGCAGCCCCTCGGCCTCGCCCTTTGCCGTGCCATAGACATGCAGCCCCTCGCCATACTGGCTTTCCTTCACGTCGCAGACGAAACGGTCAATGCGCACCATCGCCTCGGCAGCCGAGGCATCGGGGGCAAGCCCCAGATCGGCCTCGACGCCCGCCGCCTGCGCCTCGGCCCGTAGATCGGTCACCAGCCGGTCGCGGCGCGCGGGGTCCAGCCCATCTGCGGTGGAATATTCGTCCAGCAGCCGCTCCAGCCGCAACAGGGCCGGGGGCGTGCCCGCCTGCGTCAGCGGCGGCGGCATATGGCCCAAGGTGACCGCACCGATGCGGCGCTTGGCTTGCGCCGCCTCGCCGGGGTCGTTGACGATGAACGGGTAGATCACTGGCAGATCACCCACCAGCGCCTCGGGCCAGCAGGCACCTGATTGCGCCACTGCCTTGCCGGGCAGCCATTCCAGCGTGCCATGCGCGCCGACATGGATCAGCGCATGAAGCCCCTGCGCCCGCAGCCACAGGTAGAAGGCCACATAACCATGGCAGGGCACGCGGCCGGTGTCGTGATATTCGCCATCGCGCAGCGCCGCCGTGCCGCGCTCCGGTTGCAGCGCCACCAGCGCCGCGCCCCGGCGCAGGGCGCGAAAGCGGAAGGACTGGCCGTCGCAAACCGGGTCATCCTCGGGCGCGCCCCATGTGGCGTGCAGCGCCGTTTGCAGCGGCGCAGGCAGGGCAGCCAGCGCGGCGCGATAATCTGTCAGCGGCCAATCGAGCGTTTCGGCCAGAAGCGCGCGGCCCAGGTCTGCACCTTGCGTCACCGTGTAGCCCGCGCCGCGGAGCGTTTCCACAATCGCCTCTGCCGAGGCCAGCGCATCCAGACCAACGGCATGGGCAAGGTTCCAGCCCTTGCCGGGATAGGTGGACAACACCAGCGCCAGCCGCCGTTCCGCCGCAGGCGTGGCGCCCAGCCGATAGCGCGCGGCAACCTTGTCGATCACCGCCGCCACGCGGTCCGCATCGGCGCGATGCACGAAGCGCGAGAATTGCAGCTCGGGGTCGCGGGGGCTGGGGTGTTTGAAGCTGACCACCCCGGCGAAGATCCGGCCATCGACCTCGGGCAGCACGACATGCATGGCCAGATCGGCGGGCGACAGCCCGCGTTCCGCCGCCGCCCAGTCCTTGCGGCGCGCTGTCGAAAGCGCCACCTGCCAGACCGGACAGCCGGGGGCATCCAGCGGCGAGTTACCAGCCTCGCCCCTGGCCGAGAAGGCGGTCGCGTTCACCACCGCCACCGGCTGCGCGGTGTGCAGCGCCTCGGTTACCAGCGCGGCATGCGGGCCCTTCAGCGAGGGGGCGAACAGGCCGAAGGCCCGCAAACCCCGCGCCCGTGCCGCACGGATCAGCGCGTCCACCGGGTCGGTATCAGCGGCGGTCAGGTAAGACCGATAGAAGGTGACGGCGATCAGTGGCGCTTCACCTTCTGGCAAGGCGATGACGCCCCGGTCAGGGCAATACCAGCCGCAATCGGGCAGGGTCTTGGCCCCCGCCACCGGCGCCATGTAAAGCCCCGCCGCCAGCGCCAGTTGCGCCAGCGCTGCCTGTGCTGCCACCGCGCCGCCCGCGTCGCACAGCACTGCCAAACGCCGCAAAGTGCCGGTGGGCAGGGTAGAGAGTTCGTCCAGCCGCGCATCCGGCCGCCCGTCGGCGGGCAGCACCGCCAGCGCGATGCCCTTGCGGCGGCACAGATCCTGCACCGAGGCGAGGCCATAGGGCCAGTAGCTTTCACCGCCGATCAACCGGACCAGAATGCCCTTCGCCCCGGACAGCGTCGCCTCGACATAGGTATCAACCGACACCGGATGGCGCAGCGCCACCAGATTGACCAGCCGCAGCGAAGGCACATCGCCCGCCGCTTTCGCCCGCTGCCATCCTGCCGCGAAAGCGCCAAGGTCGCTGTCGGAGAACGACAGCACCACCAGATCCGCCGGGCTTTGCCCCGGATCGAACGGCGTGTCGGTCTCCTCGAGCCCATGACTTTCGCGGAAGACGACATGCAAGGCTCAGCCCTCCAGCACGGCGCGGATGGCGGCTTCGTTCATCTTGTCATGCTCGGCGATGACCACCAGACGGGTCGCGCGCGGCGTGTCGCCCCATGGCCGGTCATATTGCGCCCGCACCCGCGCGCCCACGGCCTGCACCAGCATCCGCATCGGCTTGCCCGCCACGGCGACATAGCCCTTCACGCGCAGGATGTCCTGTTCGCGGGCCAGCCGGATGATCGCGGCTTGCAGCGCCTCAGGGTCCGCCACTTCACCCAGTTCGATCACCACCGTGTCGAAATCATCATGTTCATGGTCGTCATGGCCATCGTGATGGCTGGGCCGGGCGGCAAGGTCGTCTTCGGCCGCCGCATTCAGACCCAGCACGACACGCGGGTCCACCACACCTTCCGAAACAGGCAGGATCGGCAGCCTGCGCGGCGCCTCGGCCTCGATCACACCGCGCGCAGCGGCAAGCCCGGCCTCGCCCGCGAGGTCGGCCTTGGTCAGCAGCACCAGATCGGCGCAGGCGATCTGATCCTCGAACACCTCGGACAGCGGGGTTTCGTGGTCCAGACTGTCATCGGCGGCGCGCTGCGCCTCCACCGCCGAGACATCGGGGGCGAAACGCCCCGCCGCCACCGCCTCGGCATCGGCCAGCGCCACCACGCCATCCACCGTGATACGCGAGCGGATCGCGGGCCAGTCGAAGGCTTTCAGCAGCGGTTTCGGCAGCGCGAGGCCCGAGGTTTCGATCAGGATATGATCAGGGCGCTGCGGCATCGCCATCAGCGCCTCGATCGTCGGAATGAAATCCTCGGCCACGGTGCAGCAGATGCAACCATTCGCCAGTTCCACGATATTCTCGGCCGGGCAATTCGCATCGGCGCAGGATTTCAGGATCTCGCCATCCACGCCCACGGTGCCGAATTCATTGACCAGAACGGCCAGCCGCTTGCCCTGAGGGTTCTGCATAAGATGCCGGATCAGCGTGGTTTTGCCCGAACCCAGAAAGCCGGTGATCACGGTAACGGGGATTTTGGTCAGATCGGTCATTCGGCGGCTTCCTGTGTTGCGTCAGAAGGGAATGGGGGGATGCGGGCAAGGCATTGCTTGCGGAACACCTCGGGTCGCTCGCGCCAGGGCACAACGCCGTCAGCGGTCCTGGCATAGCGCGCGGCGCCGTCCAGAATGGCCGCGACATGGGTTTCGGGGTCCAGCCGGCCATAGACATAGGTCCATTTGCCGGGGGCAGAGAGTGCGACGGCACAGCCGTTGGAACAGGCTGACAGGCACTCGACCCCGACGATGCGCACGCCTTCCGGCACACCGGCCTGCGCCAGCGCCTCTTGCAGCATGGCACCGGGGCGCGGCGCGGCAGGGTCCACGCCCTCGCGCCGACAGGTCAGACAGACATGGAGCGTGGTCTGCGCCATTGGATCATCCCTTCCTTGGCAAAAGGGATGCAGGCGCGGAAGGGGTGACCGGCAGTCACCTCTGCCGGTCGCGGAACACCCCGTCCGCCCGTCAAACAAATCGCTGGCAGGTCTCCCGGCTTGCGGAGTGGATTTCTCCCCGACCCCGACCTTCCCGGCATCTTGCCAGTGGTATGGGGTCTCTCCGGTCACGGTCGCGGGGGCGGCTGCGCTTGGCCCTTGAGCCTGTCGCATTCCCTTTTCACCTGCCTCGCGGCAGGAACCAGCATGTCCCCGCTTGTGCCACATCCCCCGGCGAAGTCAAGCGTGTGCCGCGCCACTTTGGCGGGCAGGCGCGACATGGCGCGCGGCACACCCCGCCCGTCGCTTCGCGGCTTCCGGCGGGCGGAGGGCACGGTTATGGTGCCCCGCGAACAGGAGGATACGATGCAAGACACCGCCCCGCAGACCGAAGTTCTGGCCGAGAATCTGGCCCGCCACGCCGCCAAGATGGCGAAGAAGAAAGCCGCCCGTGACAAGATCATGGCGACGAAAGAGGGCGAAAAGGGGCTGGTCATCGTCCATACCGGCGCGGGCAAGGGCAAAAGCTCCAGCGGGTTCGGCATGATCCTGCGCTGTATCGCCCATGGGATGCCCTGTGCGGTGGTGCAGTTCATCAAGGGCGCCTGGGACACCGGCGAGCGGCGGCTGATCGAAGAGAATTTCGCCGGGCTCTGCCAGTTTCACGCCATGGGCGAGGGGTTCACCTGGGAAACCCAGGACCGCGCCCGCGACATCGCCATGGCGCGCAAGGGCTGGGAAAAGGCGAAAGAGCTGATCCGCGACCCGGAGATCCGCTTTGTGCTGCTGGACGAAATCAACATCGCGCTGCGCTACGATTATCTGCCGCTGGACGAGGTTCTGGCCTTCCTGCGCGACGAGAAACCGCCGATGACCCATGTCTGCCTCACGGGCCGCAATGCCAAGGAAGATCTGATCGAACTGGCCGATCTGGTGACCGAGATGACTCTGGTGAAGCATCCGTTCCGCTCGGGGATCAAGGGTCAGAAGGGCGTCGAGTTCTGACCGGCCGGGGAGGGGGCTCTGCCCCCGTCGCTGCGCGACTCCCCCGGGATATTTAAGGCCAAGATGAAAGCAACGAGATGTTAACCGAATCGCGGCAGGTTGAAGGGGCGGAACAGGGAGGGATCCCGATGGCCGTCCAAGGTGAAAGCGCCGCGTCTCTGCCGTGGAAACGGCCCGGGATGCGGCGCCCCCTTTCTGGTTCGCTTCCTGTCCACGGAGAGGCGCGATGACGGCGCTGATGATCCAGGGGGCAGGGTCGAATGTCGGCAAGTCGCTGCTGGTCGCGGGGCTTTGCCGGGCGGCGCGGCGGCGCGGGTTGAAGGTGGCGCCCTTCAAGCCGCAGAACATGTCGAACAACGCTGCCGTCACGGCGGACGGCGGCGAGATCGGGCGGGCGCAGGCGCTTCAGGCTCTGGCATGCGGGCTGGAGCCGGTGGTGGACATGAACCCGGTGCTGCTGAAGCCGGAAAGCGAGACCGGCGCGCAGGTGGTGGTGCAGGGGCGGCGGCTGACCACGACGCGGGCGGCGGATTATCCGGCGCTGAAGCCACGTCTGATGGGGGCAGTACAGGAAAGCTTTGCCCGCTTGCGGGCAGCGCATGATCTGGTGATCGTCGAGGGTGCGGGCAGCCCTGCCGAGGTCAATCTGCGCGCGGGCGACATCGCCAATATGGGTTTCGCGCGGGCGGCGGATGTGCCTGTGGTGCTGGCGGGCGATATTGACCGGGGCGGGGTGATCGCACAGATCATCGGCACACAGGCGGTGCTGGACCCGGAGGATGCCGCTATGATCGCGGGTTTCCTCATCAACAAGTTCCGGGGCGATGTGCGTCTGTTCGACGGCGGTTACCGGATGATCGCCGATCGCACCGGCTGGCGTGGGTTCGGGGTGTTGCCGTGGTTTGGCGATGCCGCGCGGCTGCCCGCCGAGGATGCGCTGGATCTGCCACATGCGCGCGGCGATGGCGCGCTGCATGTGGTTTGCCTCGCGCTGTCGCGGATCGCCAATTTCGACGATCTGGACCCGCTGGCGCAGGAGCCTGCCGTGCGGCTGACCCTGCTGCCGGCCGGGCAGCCCATTCCGGGCGACGCCGATCTGGTGATCCTTCCGGGCAGCAAATCGACGCGCGGTGATCTGGCCTTCCTGCGCGCACAGGGGTGGGACATCGACCTTGCTGCCCATGTGCGGCGCGGCGGGCATGTGCTGGGCATTTGTGGCGGCTATCAGATGCTGGGGCATGTGGTGCGTGATCCCGAGGGGATCGAGGGACCGGCGGGCGAAACGCCGGGTCTGGGGCTGCTGGACATCGAAACGGTGATGACCCCTGACAAGCGGCTGACCCGCACCCGCGCCACCCATGCCGCCACCGGCCTCGATGTCGAGGGGTATGAAATTCATATCGGGCGCAGCGACGGCCCGGCCCGCACCCGGCCGTTCGCCTTTGTCGAAGGCGCCCCCGAAGGCGCGGTTTCGGCCGATGGCCGTATCACTGGCAGCTATCTGCACGGGTTGTTCCGGGCCGATGCCTTCCGCACGGCCTTCCTGCGGGGTCTCGGGGCCACATCGGCGCTGGGCTATGAGGCCACGGTGGAGGCGACGCTGGACGCGCTCGCCGATCACATGGAGGCGCATCTGGACGTGCCGGGCCTGCTCGCGCTGGCGCGCTGACTTGCGCGCAGGGGGCGGTGCGGCTACCGATGGGCGGGAACAGGAGACCCGCATGACCGACCGCATCCCCGTCACCATCCTCACCGGCTTTCTGGGCGCCGGAAAGACCACGCTGCTGAACCGGCTGATGACCGAGCCGGGCTTTGGCGATACCGCTGTCATCGTCAATGAATTCGGTGCGGTGGATGTGGATGGCGGGCTGATGGAGGGCGTGGGTGACCGCGCCTTTGCCTCGTCCACCGGCTGCATCTGCTGCACGGTCTCGGGCGATGTGCGGCTGACGCTCCTGCGTCTGAAGGACGAGGCCGACAGCGGCAAGGGCCCGGCCTTCAGCCGCGTGGTGATCGAAACGACGGGCCTCGCCGATCCCGCGCCGGTCATGCAGACCTTCATGACCAATGACATCATGCTGGACAATTTCGTGCTGAACGGCGTGGTGACGGTGGTCGATGCCGCCAATGCGACCGAAGCGCTGGACCGATATGACGAGGCGCGGCGGCAGGTGGGCGTCGCGGACCTGCTGGTGATCTCGAAAACCGATCTGGCGGACCCGGCGCCGGTGGTTGAGCGTCTCACCAAGCTCGCCCCCAATGCCGGGGTGGTGACGGCCGTCGATCTGACTGCCGAACGGCTGTTTTCCATTGCCGCCTATGATGTTGCAGGTAAGCCGCCGGTGGTGGCGGAGTGGTTGCGGTTCGCAAGCACCGGCCATCACCACCACCATCACAGCGCCAATCACCACGGCGGCAGCGTCACCGCCTTCTGCTTCATGGCCGATCAGCCGATCGAGGCGAGCGTGATGCAGATGGCCATCGGCGCGTTGCAATCGACCTATGGCCCTGATCTTCTGCGCCTCAAGGGGCTGGTGGAATTGCAGGAACTGCCGGGGCGGCCCACGGTGTTCCATGCCGTGCAGCATATCCTCAGCCCGCCGCGCAGCCTGCCCGGATGGCCCGAGGGGATGGCGGGATCGCGGCTGGTGATCATTGCCGCCGGGCCCGGGCGCAACCAGTTGCCCGCAATGATGGCCAGCTTCCTGCCCGAGATGCGGCAGGTGGGTGAGGGCTGGTAGCCGATGTTCGCCCGCCACCGCCGCTTTGTCCTTGCCCTGATGCTTGGCGTGGCGCTGGGCGGTGCGGGCTGGCTCTGGGGGCTGAGTGCCGCGCGCGCCGTGCTGTTGGCGGCCGACAGCGCCTTTCTGGTCTATCTCGGGCTTGTCGGCCTGTTTCTGCGCGGCATGTCGCCCGAGGATCTGCGCCGCCATTCCGAACTGTCGGACGAGGGTGTTCCGCTGATCGCCGCGCTGGCGCTGGGCTCGGTCGGGCTGAGCCTTGGGGCGATCGCGCTGGCGATGAATCACGGCGGCCCTGTGGAGGTGGCGCTGGCCGTCGCCTCGGTCCCGCTGGGCTGGACCGTGCTGCATGTGCTGGCGGCCTTCCATTATGCCGCGCTTTGGTATGACAAGGGTGCGAAGGGTTTGAGCTTTCCGGGCAACCAGACCCCCGGCCCCTGGGATTTCCTGTATTTCAGCTTCACCGTGGGCATGACCGCGCAGGTCTCCGACGTGATCGTCGAACGCGCCGCCCTGCGCCGCCTTGTGCTGGCGCATGGCGTGGTGTCGTTCTTCTACAACACCGTCATTCTGGCGCTGGCGGTGAATGTGGCGGTGGGGTGAGGGGAAGCCCCCTCACACATCCAGCTCCTCCACGAACCGCGCGTTTTCCTGAATATACTGGAAGCGCAGTTCCGGTTTCTTGCCCATCAGCCGTTCGACCAGATCGCCGGTTTCGCCCGGTTCGTCCTCGTCGATGCTGACGCGGATCAGGGTGCGGGATTTGGGGTCCATCGTGGTTTCCTTCAGGTCCTTGGCGTCCATCTCGCCAAGTCCCTTGAAGCGTTGCACGTCGATCTTGCCCTTGCCGCCAAGGCCCTTTTCCAGCCAGTGCTCTTTTTCGGCGTCATTGGCGACGTAAAGCCGTTTGGCGCCCTGCGTCAGCCGGTAAAGCGGCGGGCAGGCGAGGTAGAGGTGGCCCTTGTCGATCAGCGGGCGCATCTGGGTGAAGAAAAAGGTCATGAGCAGGCTGGCAATGTGGGCGCCATCCACATCGGCGTCGGTCATGATGATGATCTTGTCATAGCGCAGGTCATCGGTGCGGAACTTCGTGCCCATGCTGACACCCAGCGCCTCGCAGATGTCGCGGATCTCGGCATTGTCGGCCAGTTTGTTCGAGGCTGCGCCCAGCACGTTCAGCACCTTGCCCCGCAGCGGCAGCAGCGCCTGATATTCGCGGTCGCGCGCGCCCTTGGCAGACCCACCGGCCGAGTCGCCCTCGACGATGAACAGTTCCGTCCCCTCGCGGCTCTTGGCGGAACAATCGGTCAGCTTGCCGGGCAGGCGCAGGCGTTTGGTGGCGGATTTGCGCTGCGTTTCCTTTTCCTGCCGGCGGCGTAGCCGTTCCTCGGCGCGCAGCACAAGGAAATCGAGGATCGCGCCCGCCGATTTGGTATCATTCGCCAGCCAGGTGTCGAAATGGTCGCGCACCGCGCCCTCGACCCATTTCGCGGCCTCCTCGGTGGACAGGCGGTCCTTGGTCTGGCCCACGAATTGCGGCTCGCGGATGAAGCACGACACCAGCGCGCAGCCGCCCGCCAGCAGGTCGTCGCGGGTAATCTGGTCTGCCTTGCGGTTCTTGACCAACTCGCCATAGGCGCGCACGCCCTTCAGGATTGCGGCCCAGAAGCCCGCCTCATGCGTGCCGCCCTCGGGCGTGGGCACGGTGTTGCAATAGCTGTGGATGAAGCCGTCGCGCGCGGGCGTCCAGTTGATCGCCCATTCAACCGAGCCGGGGACGCCGTATTTTTCGGTGAAGCTGACCTTCCCGGCGAAGGGCTTTTCCGAATAGGTTTCAACCTTTTGCAGGCTTTCGCTCAGGTAATCCGCCAAGCCGCCGGGGAAGTGGAAGGTGGCTTCCTGCGGGGTTTCGCCGTCGTCGATGGCGGATTTCCAGCGGATTTCCACGCCCGAGAACAGATAGGCCTTGGACCGCACCATCTTGAACAGCCGCGCGGGTTTCAGCTTCAGCGAGGCGAAGATGTCCGGGTCGGGGTGGAAGGTCACCGTGGTGCCGCGCCGGTTGGGGGCGGCGCCCAGCTTAACAATCGGCCCCTGCGGCACGCCGCGCGAGAAGCGCTGTTCGTAAAGCTCCTTGTTGCGGGCCACCTGCACGATCAGGGAATCCGACAGCGCATTCACCACGGATGAGCCGACGCCATTCAGGCCGCCCGAGGTCGAGTAAGCCTTGTTCGAGAATTTCCCGCCGGCGTGCAGCACAGTCAGGATGACTTCCAGCGCGGATTTTCCGGGGAATTTCGGATGCGGATCGACCGGCATGCCGCGCCCGTTGTCGCGGACGGTGACGGAATGATCCTCGTGCAGCTCGACCTCGATCCGGTTCGCGTGGCCCGCCACCGCTTCGTCCATCGAATTGTCGAGGATCTCGGCCACAAGGTGATGCAGCGCGCGTTCGTCGGTGCCACCGATATACATGCCGGGCCGCTTGCGCACAGGCTCCAGCCCTTCCAGCACCTCGATGGAGGAGGCGTTATACTCTTCAGGCTGGGCGGCGAACATGTCGGTGGGCATGGGCTGCTCGATTCCTCTTCGCGGGCTTCTTTGGTGCGGGATTAGACCATTCGGGCGGGCGGGGCGCAAGCTGTTGCGTCCCGCCCGTGACGTCACCGCAGTTTGTGGGTCTCAGGCCGGTTCCGCCGACCGCGCCTGCCACATGGCCTGAAACGCCGGCCGGGCCTGACAGCGGGCCAGCCAGCTGGCCGTGGCGGGATGCGCCTCCATCAGCGGCTTGTGGCCCTGGGCATAGCGCAGGCATTCGGCCACCATCAGATCGGCGACCGTGAACCGGTCTGACAGCCAGTCGCGGCCGGTCAGATGCGCCTCCAGCCGGGCAAGGCCGCGCGCCAGTTTTGCGGCCTCGGCCTCTACCACCTGCGGGTCCTGCGATTGCAGGATCGGCAGGGAATGCGGCTCGATGGCCGTGGCGGCGAACAGCGCCCAGTTTTCGCAGGCCGACAGCTCGGCCTCGTCCTTCGGCGCCAGAGGGCCACCGGCGCGGCGGGCCAGATGCAGGCAGATCGCAAGGCTTTCAGTCAGCACCAGATCGCCATCGACCAGCGCCGGGATCTGCCCGATGGGATTGACCGCCAGAAAACCGGGCGAGGCGGTATTCACCGGCGCATCCGGCGCACCGGGATCGGGCAGGCGATAGGCCTGGATCACCGGCACATGGGTATGTTCCATGCCGGTTTCCGCCAGAAGCCAAAGCGGGCGCGAGGCGCGGGAACGGTAGCAGCCGTAAAGCGTGATCAAGGGAACCTCCTGTCCGTGATGGTCTTTCATCCGATGCAGGACGAGATTCGGCAACAGGCTTGCCGGAATCGCGGAACCGGGGCAGGATGATCCAAGGCGCCGATATTTTGCGGCGTCTCAAATCTTTTGCATCTGACGAGGTTTTTCATGTCTGGCTTGTTTACGGTCGCCATCGCGGCCCTTGCGGCGCTGTTTTATCTGGCCGCCGCACTTTTACTGAAAGGTTGGGGGCAGATCCCGGTCTGGGTTACGGTCTCGGGCGTCGTGCTGACGCTGGTGATTGCCTCTTTGCTTGAGATGGAGGCGCTGCGCCGCGCCCGGTTCGCCGAGGTTGTCCTGCTGATCATCTGCACCGAGGTCACGCTGGCTTTGGCCCTGTCGCGATTCCTGTTCCACGACGGTTTTTCCGCCCTTGAGTTGTGTGGGATTGCCATGATGCTTGCGGGAATTGTGCTGCTGCTGACAGGGGCGGCTGCGCCGGTGCATGCGAATGACACCAAAGCGATGGAAAGACGGGCGGGGTGATTGCCGGACCGTAAAGCGCGCTTGCTTCGTTACGCACGATGCGCAAGCTTTCGAATATGACCGAACGTCCGCCCAAACCCCAGACCGCGCATTTCGCCGAGCGCGAGCAGAAGGCCGAGATCGTTGACCGTCTTTACGAGGTCGCGCTCGACCCGATCCGGCTTGAGGAATTGCTGGAAGTCTGGGAAGGCCGGGCCGCCCCGCTGCGCAGCGGGCCGCTGGATCATGCGGTGGTGCTGGACGATCCCGAGATCGACGCCCATGTCAGCCGGGCACGGGTGTTTCTGGATCGTTACGAGGCCACGCGCGAGGAGGGCGGTTATCGCCTGCTGCTGGATGACATTCCGCGTTCGGCCGCTTTCGTCAGTGACGGCGGGCCAAAGATCACCGCCTGCAACCGGCCCGCGCAACATGCTTTCGGGCTGTCCGACGGGGCGGCACTGACCGTGCTGCCCTTCGACGCCGAGGATGTGGATACGCTGCGCGCGGTGATCCGCAAGGTGGCGCTGGGTCTGGGCGAACAGGTGGCGACGCTGCGCATACGGTCGATCACCACCGGCAGCCCCGTCATCCTGCGCGTCAGTCGCATCGCGGCGCCCGGTCCGCATCCGCTGGCGCTGGTCATTTCGACCGAGCTTTACTGGCCCGAGGATTTCAGTGCGACGGTGCAGGAGGCGTTCGGTCTCACGTTGGCCGAGGTGGAAATCGTGCGCGGCATCACGCTTGGCATGCCGCTGAAAGACATCGCCGAACATCGCTGCCGCTCGATCGAGACGGTGCGCACTCAGGCGCGCTCGATCCTTGCCAAGACGGAGACGCACAGCCAGTCGGAACTGGTGCGCGTGGTGCTGGGGCTGATGGATGTGTCTTTCATCCCCACATCGGGCGTGCGCGCGGTGGCGGGCTCGGGTCTGCTGCGGGACGTGGAGTTTCACCAGATCCGCGGGCCCGACAGGCGCAAGCTGGAATATATCGAATTCGGCGCGCCGACCGGGGTGCCGGTGCTGTATATGCATCTGGACTACGGGCTGATCCGCTGGCCGGCCGAAGCCGAGCGGCAGGCCGGGCAGCGGGGTTTGCGCATCATCGTGCCGGTGCGGGCGGGCTATGGCCGCAGCGATCTGCACAGGCGCGGCACCGATCACGTTCAGGGCGTGGCCGAGGATTATGCCGCGGTGCTGGATCATCTGGATGTCGCGCGAGCGGCAGTGATTGCCCTTGGCGCCGATCTGCGCTTTGCGCTTGCGCTGGCCGATCTTCGGCCGGGGATGGTGTCGGGTGTCATCGGCTGTGCGGCGCAACTGCCGCTGCGCACTGCCGCGCAGTATGAGCGGATGGACAAGTGGCAGCGCTTCATCCTTGCCAATGCGCGCTATGCGCCGAAAGTGCTGCCGTTTCTGGTGCAGGCCGGGTTCAGCCTCGCGCGCAAGCTGGGCAAGGAAAAGTTCTTTGCGCAGGTCAATGGCGGCTCGCCCGCCGATATGGAAACCTTCGCCGATCCGCAGGTGCGCGAGGCGATGCTGGCCGGGTCCGAGATCTGTCTGGGCACGCGGCTTTCGGCGCACGAGGCTTTCACCCGCGAATGTATCAGCTCTGAACGTGACTGGTCGGCGCTGATCCGGGGCTGCAAGGTGCCGGTGCAACTGTTGCAGGGCGATCAGGACCCGCAGACGCCGGTGCAGACGATTCGGGAATTGATGGCAGACTACCCGCAGTTGCGTGTAGAGTTCATTCCCTCAACCGGGCAGTTGCTTTTCTTCCGTGAATGGCGGCAGATTCTGGACAGGTTGGTCGAATTTCTGCCTCGTTAACGCCGTTTTACCACAGATGGAGTATGCGGCACCGTGTCCTGCGGGGTAGCGTAAACCCATGACGTAAGCCTTTAGGACGGCGGTCATTTCAGGAAGTAAACCATTTATCCCCCACAAGGGCGGCAGGTCTGGGGCCTGCCGCCCTTCCTGTTTGTGCCGTGCTTGCCGGAGTGTCGCAAATCCGTTGCGCATCTGTCACATTCCTGACCGCTCTGCGCCGAATTGACGCGGATCAATGTGCGGGCTTGCCCGGTCGGAAAAGGTGCCCCCCGAAATCATGTAAAAAGGGAGCCCCTGTATGGAAGATATTGCAAGGATCACCGGAAACGATGCCGCCCCCGTTTCGGCTGCCCCCGCGCAGACGGCGGGTGTTTCCCCGGCAGAGGCTCCGCAGGATTTGGCCGCCACGCAACTTGCGGAACCCGTCGCCCCGGTGCTGGCTCATGGCCCGCGCCACTTTCCGCAGGCCGGGCAGGATGCCATCCGCGAGGCGTTTGAATCCGGCCGCTACCCCTATTCGCGCCCGATGGGGCGCGTGCCCTATGAAAAGCAGAAGGCGCTGTTGCAGGCCGAACTGCTGAAGGTGCAGATCTGGGCGCAGGAGACCGGGCAGAAATTCGTGGTGCTGATGGAAGGCCGCGATGCGGCCGGCAAGGGCGGCACCATCAAGCGGTTCATGGAACATCTGAATCCGCGCTATGCCCGTGTCGTGGCGCTGACCAAGCCCTCGGACAAGGAAAAGGGCGAATGGTTCTTCCAGCGCTACATCGAGCATCTGCCGACCGCCGGGGAAATCGTGTTCTACGACCGCAGCTGGTATAACCGCGCCGGGGTCGAACGGGTGATGGGCTTCTGTAGCCCTTCTGAATACCTCGAATTCATGCGGCAGGTGCCGGAGTTGGAGCGGATGCTGGTGCGCTCGGGCATCCGGCTTTACAAATACTGGTTCTCGGTCACGCGGGACGAACAGTTGCGCCGCTTCACCGCGCGCGAGACCGATCCGCTGAAGATGTGGAAACTGTCGCCCATCGACAAGGCGAGCCTCGACAAGTGGGATGACTATACCGAGGCGAAAGAGGCGATGTTCTTCTACACAGACACCGCCGATGCGCCATGGAACATCGTCAAGTCGAATGACAAGAAACGCGCGCGGCTGAACTGCATGCGGCATTTCCTTTCGACCATTGATTATCCGGGCAAGGATCTGTCGGTGATCGGCATACCCGATCCGCTGATCGTGGGGCGCGCCAGTCAGGTGATCGGCGGGGCGGGGCATATCCTCGACACCGCGCTGCCGCCGGATTTCCGCAAGGCGTTTGATGCCAGCAAGACGCCTGCCACCGCGCGGGCGCAGGAAGCTGCCGAAGGCTGATCCCGTGTCACCGCGCCCCTTGCCGGGGCGCGGCTTCGGCCTTACCCCGGAGGGGCAAGGATCGGAGGGTGTGCCATGTGGGACGAAAGATATGCGGCCGAGGGCTATCTGTTCGGCACCGAGCCGGCGGCTTTTCTGCCACGCGAGGCCGGGGTCTTGCCGCAGGGCGCGCGGGTTCTGTGCCTCGCGGATGGCGAGGGGCGCAATTCGGTCTGGCTGGCGGGGCAGGGCCATCGTGTGACGGCAATGGAGCAAAGCCCCGTCGCGCTGGAAAAGGCGCGCGCGCTGGCAGATGCACGGGGCGTGACAGTCGAGTTCTGCCAGTCGGGGATCGAGGGCTGGGACTGGGCGCAGCCCTTCGATGCGGTGGTCGGCATTTTCATCCAGTTCGCCCCGCCGCCGCTGCGTGCCCGTATCCATCAGGGCATCGCACGGGCCGTGATGCCGGGGGGACTTGTGCTGCTCCACGGCTACGCGCCCCGTCAGGTGAGTTACGGCACCGGCGGGCCGTCGAACCCCGAGAACATGTATCGGCTGGAGGATATGCGCACGGATTTCGCGGGCTGGCAGGTGATGCGGGCCGAGGATTACGATACCGAGATTTCCGAGGGGCGCGGCCATTCCGGCCGTTCTGCCCTTGTCGATTTCATCGCCCGCAAGCCGGGGCAGGTGGCATGAGGGCGGTTGCGCTCGCGTTGGCCGTAAGCCTGCCGCTTCCGGTGCTGGCGCATCCCCATGTCTGGATCGACACCGGGGTCGAGGTTCTGTTTGACGCCGAGGGGCGGGCCGAGGCGCTGCGCCTCACCTGGGTCTATGACGATTTCTATTCCATGGTGCTGGTCGAGGAACGCGGGCTGGACGCCGATCATGACGGCAATGCCACGGCGGCCGAAACCGCCGCGCTTCAGGGGTTCGACATGAACTGGGACACCGGCTTCAGCGGCGATACCTATCTGCTGTCGGGCGAGGCGCCGGTTCCCTTGGGGCCGCCTCAGGACTGGACCGCGAAATTCGAAGGCGGGCGGCTGACCTCGACCCATCTGCGCCGCATCGACCCGGCCCTGCCGCTGACGCAGCCGCTGCGCGTGCAGGCCTATGACCCGAGCTTTTACAACGCCTATACGATTGCCCTGCCGCCGACCTTTACGCCCGCGCTGCCGCAAGGCTGCAAGGCCGAGGTGCTGGCCCCCGATGCCACGGCGGCGAATGAACAGCTTCTGGCGGCGCTGGCTGAATATGGTGCCGATCAGGATGTGGAGGCCGATTTCCCGGCGGTGGGCGCCAATTTCGCCGATGAACTGGTGGTGACATGCGGCGCGGAGTGATCCTGTTCGCGGCCCTTCTGGCGCTGGGCCTGCTGGCACTGTGGCTTGGTGGCGGTTTCACGGCGCTGCGGCTTTGGGCGCTGGCCGGTGCGCGTGAGGTCCAGCAGCAGATGGCGGGCGCGGTGCGCGGCATCGCCACCGGCGCGCCCGGCGCGCTGGCGGGGTTGCTGGCGGTCTGCTTCGCCTATGGCTTCTTCCATGCGGCGGGGCCGGGGCATGGGAAAATGCTGATCGGCAGCTATGGCATGGCGCGGCGCGTCTCGCTGATCCGGCTGGCGGTGCTGGCGCTGGTGTCGAGCCTTGCGCAGGCCACGGTCGCGGTCGTTCTGGTTTATGCGCTGATGGTGGGCCTTGGCTGGGCGCGGACGCAGATTGAAGGCGTGACCCAGACCGTTCTGGCCCCGGTCAGCCATGCGATGATCCTCGGTATCGGGCTGTGGCTCGTCTGGCGCGGCGTGGCGCATTGGCGGGGGCAGGCGCATCGCCATCACGACCATCATCATTCCCATGGCCCGGATTGTGGCTGCGGCCATGCCCATGGCCCGACCCCGGAACAGGTGGCGCAGCTTTCCGGCTGGCGCGATGCCGCCGCGCTGGTGGCGGGGATCGCCTTGCGCCCCTGTTCCGGCGCGCTGTTCCTTCTGGTGCTCAGTTGGCAGATGGGCATCGCCGCCGCCGGGGTGGCCGGGGTCTATGCCATGGGCATCGGCACGGCCACGGTGACGGTAGCTGTCGCCGCCTCGGCCTACTTCCTGCGCGAGGGCGCTTTCGAGGGGCTGTCAGGCGGCAGGCTGGCCCGTGCGGTGCCGATGATCGAGATCGCGGTGGGCCTTGTGGTCGCCATCGTCTCGGCCGGGTTGCTGACATCCGCCCTCTGACTAAAATTGCGGCATCTTGCCGCGGCCTTGACCAGTTGGTAAAGCGAAGGCATGACCCGGCTTCTTTCCCCCGCCACGCATCTGCGTGCCCTTCTGGCGCTTGGCCTGCCCCTGGTCGGCAGCCATCTGGCGCAGATGCTGCTGCATGTGGTCGATACCGTCATCGTCGGCTGGTATGGCGTGGCCGAACTGGCGGCGGTGGTCATCGGCGGGTCGTGCTTCTTCGTCGTCTTCGTTCTGGGCGCGGGCTTTGCGCAGGCCGTCATGCCGCTTGTGGCGCAGGCCATCGGCCGCGGCGACGAAACCGAGGTGCGCCGGGCCACCCGCATGGGGCTCTGGCTGTCCATCGGCTGCGGCCTCATTGCCTATCCGCTGTTCTGGTGGGCCGAGCCGATCCTGCTGGCGGCGGGCCAGAAGCCCGAGGTCGCGGCACTGGCGCGGGATTTCCTGCGCATCGCCGGGCTTGGCCTTGCGCCTGCGCTGCTGGTCATGGCGCTGAAAAGCTACCTCGCCGCGCTGGAGCGCACGCAGGTCGTGCTCTGGCTGACGCTGGGCGCGGTCTTCGTGAATGGCGCGCTGTGCTATGCGCTGGTTTTCGGCCATTGGGGGGCGCCGGAAATGGGCGTCGCCGGGGCGGGGCTGGCCTCGGCGCTGGTGCAGGGTCTGACCTGCGCGGCGCTGGCGCTTTACGCGGGATGGCTGCCCGAGCTGCGGCGCTTTAACCTTTTCCAGCGGTTCTGGCGGCCAGACTGGCACGCCATGGCGCTGGTGTTCCGACTTGGCTGGCCCATCGGGCTGACCGGGCTGGCCGAAAGCGGGCTGTTTCAGGCCACCGCGCTGATGATGGGCTGGATCGGCACCGTGCAACTGGCTGCGCATGGCATCGCCATGCAGGTGACGGCGCTGGGGTTCATGCTGCATCTGGGCCTGTCGAATGCGGCCACCGTGCGCACCGGCCGCTTTGCCGGGGCGGGCGACTGGGGCAACCTGCGGCGTGGCGCGCTGGTGGCCATCGCCATTTCCGCCGCCGTCGGGCTGGCGCAGGTGGCCCTGTATCTCAGCTACCCTGAACCCATCGTCGGGCTGTTCATCGACCACGCCAACCCCGAGGCGGCCGAGATCATCGCCTTCGGCAGCCTGCTGCTGGCCTTCGCGGCGGCGTTCCAGCTTGCCGATGCGGCACAGGTTCTGGCGCTGGGCTTCCTGCGTGGCGTGCATGACACCCGCGTGCCGATGTGGATCGCCAGCTTCGCCTATTGGGCGGTGGGGATCCCGACCTCGTGGTTCCTCGCCTTCCGGGCGGGACTGGGAGGCACCGGCCTGTGGCTCGGGCTGGTCATCGGCCTCGTGATCGCCTCGGCCCTGCTGATGTGGCGCTTCTGGAGCCGCGTGCCCCGTCCGGTGTAAGGGAACGGGCGCCGTTCGGGGGCAGGAGCGGTTTGAACTCTTGGCTGCCGGTCGGGAAAATCGTTTTAGTGTAGATGCATTTTCCTGCCGGACTGCTGTCAGACCCTTGCACAGATAGCACTTTTGCAAAGGCAGATTTCTGGGACCTTCTTTGTTCAGAGTCAGACCGGACTACGCTGCTCTCTATGTCCGCTTGCGTCTCGCCATGCGCGCAGTTCCGCGACAGCCAACTCTATCGCGCAGTCAGGCTCACCCCTCCGCCGCTTCCTCGCCCGCGGCTTTCAGCAGGCGTTCGGCCTTCTTGCGCACCAGAACCGAGCGCAGGTCGTGCATGGCCAGCAGCAGGGCGTCGGTTACTTCGTCCAGTTGTGCGTCACTGGCTTTCGATTGCACCCATTGCGTCGTGATGTTCAGGTAGTCCACGGCGCGGTGGATGTCGTCGATGTCGCGGCGTGCGAGCAGGGCGCTGCGCTCGGCCATCCAGTTGCGGATCACCTGCATTTCGGCATCCGAAAGCTTGCGGTCGCCATGCGGCTTCACATTGCCGTTCTTGATGTTGATGGTGGCGATTTCATCCATGTCGATGCGGCGCTGCCGGTTCTCGGTATCGACCTTGAACACCACGGCGCCGTTTTCGCGGATGCGGAAATAATAGTCCGGCAGGTCGCCCGCCATGTCAGCCCCCATTCCCCATGCAGCGCAGCAGCGAGCCATCCGCATCCACCAGCGCAAACATACGCGGCGCTTCGCCGGGTTGAAAGAAGCCGGTCTGCCGCGGGATGGCGCGATGATCGCCGGGCAGGCCAAGCGCCTTCCATTCTGCATGCAGCGCGTCGGGATCATCGACCCGGATGCAGGCGGAAAACCAGCTTTCGCCGGGCACCAGATCGGGATGCGGAAAGAACTCCAGCTCCAGCCCGCCGCGTTTCAGGATCATCCAGCCTTCGTCCCGCCACTGGCGGGTGAACCCCAGCCGCGCATAGAAGGCTTCGGTCGCGCCGAAGTCGCGGCTGGGCAGATTGGCGGTGATCCGGTCGGCCATGCGGTTCCTTACTTCAACCCCTCACAGAACGCCTTGATGCGGGTGCAGGCCTCGCGCAAAGCCTCGTCCGAGGTAGCGTAGCTGACGCGGAAGTTTGGCGAAAGCCCGAAGGCCGCGCCAAAGACCACGGCGACGCCGGTTTCCTCCAGCAGGGCGGTGGCGAAAGCCTCGTCATCCACGATATGCGCGCCGCCCGCGCTGGTCTTGCCGATGCAGCCCGCGATGTCGGGATAGACATAGAAGGCGCCCTCGGGCTTCGGGCAGGTAATGCCGGGGCAGGTGTTCAGCATCGAGACCACCAGATCGCGGCGACGCTGGAACAGCGCCTTGTTTTCCGTCAGGAACTCCTGCGGTCCGGTCAGCCCCTCCAGCGCGGCATACTGGCTGACCGAACAGGGGTTGGAGGTCGATTGCGACTGCACCTTGGCCATGGCCTTGATCAGTTCCACCGGACCAGCGGCATAGCCGATGCGCCAGCCGGTCATCGCATAGGCCTTGGAGACGCCATTGCAGGTCAGCGTGCGGTCATAAAGGCCCGGTTCGATCTGGACAGGCGTCACGAATTCGAAATCGTCGAACACCAGATGTTCATACATGTCATCCGACATGATCCAGACCTGCGGATGGCGCATCAGCACATCGGTCAGCGCTTTCAGCTCGTCATGGCTGTAGCCCGCCCCGGTGGGGTTGGAGGGCGAGTTGAAGATGAACCACTTGGTTTTCGGTGTGATCGCTGCCTCAAGCTGTGCGGCGGTGATCTTGAAATCGTTCTCCAGCGTGGCGACCACCGGAACGGGCGTGCCGCCCGCCAGCAGGACCATGTCGGGATAGCTGACCCAATAGGGCGCCGGAATGATGACCTCGTCGCCCGGATTGCAGGTGGCAATCAGCGCATTGTAAAGGATCTGCTTGCCGCCGGTGCCGACGCTGATCTGGTTCGGCGCGTATCTCAGGCCGTTCTCCCGCTCGAACTTGGCGCAGATCGCCTTCTTCAGCTCGGGGATGCCATCGACGGCGGTGTATTTCGTCTTGCCCTCGTCAATGGCGCGCTTGGCGGCATCCTTGATGTTCTGCGGCGTGTCGAAATCGGGTTCCCCCGCGCCAAGGCCGATCACGTCGCGCCCGGCCGCCTTCAGCTCCGCCGCCTTGGTGGTGACCGCGATGGTGGGCGAGGGTTTCACGCGGGCAAGGGTATCGGACAGGAAGGCCATGACAGGAATCCGGGCTGAAGGGTTGGAATTGTTGCCGCTTTCTCTTAGGGTGCGCCCCCCGGTCTATCAAGCGCTATCAGAAGAAGGAGAGGCAAGATGACGGAAACCGAAACCCAGGGCTGGTTCAGCGAGGAAACCGCGACTTTTGGCGACCGCGTGACAGGCGCGCGCGAGGCAGCGGGCATGACGCAGGACGAGCTTGCCAAGCGGCTTGGCGTGAAGCTGAAAACCGTGCAGGCATGGGAAAACGACATGCTGGAGCCGCGCGCCAACCGGCTTCAGATGATGGCGGGAATGCTGAATGTCTCGCTGGTCTGGCTGCTGACGGGCGAGGGCGAGGGGCCGGACGGCCCGGTCGTCGAACGCAGCGCGGAAACCGAGGCGCGGCGCGCGCTGTCCGAACTGGGCCGCATCCGTGCGCAGGCCCTTGCCCTTGCGCGCGATCTCGGCCAGATGGAGCGCAGGATGAAAGCCCTGATGGAAGCGAGCGCCCGATGACCGAAACGGCCGAAGCCCGTCTGAAGCGGATGTTGATGCGCAGCTGGCGCCGCGGCACCAAGGAAATGGACCTTGTGCTTGGCCCCTATGCGGAGGCGCATCTGGCGGCGATGGATGCCGCCACGCTGGATCTTTACGACGCGCTTCTGGCCGAGAACGATCAGGATCTGCTGCCCTGGGTTCTGGGGCAGCAACCTTCGCCGCCACGCTTTGCCGCGCTGATCGGCCATATCGGCGATTACGCCCGTCAGCGGCTGCAACCGGGGCGCTGAGGACCGCCGGAGAAAACGCCTAAAATTGCGTCGGTTTTCCGCAGCAATTTACGCGATCTTTCCTTTTTCAGCCGAATCTCCACCCAGATCAGACAGGTGGAGACAGGGATGACGGTTCATCAACAGGTGCTGGACGGCTCGCATCGGGCCTTCATGCTGGGCTATCTGGAAAACCTTGCGCTGATCGAACGGCTTCACCGCCTGCTGCTGGATGTGGTCAAGGACGAATTTGAACGGCTGGGCATTCTGGAAATCAACCCTGTGCAGGCCTTGCTGCTGTTCAACATCGGCGACAACGAGGTGACGGCGGGCGAGTTGAAATCGCGCGGCTATTATCAGGGGTCGAACGTCAGCTACAATCTGAAGAAACTGGTGGAGCTTGGTTACATGCACCACCAGCGGTCGGAAATCGACCGCCGCTCGGTGCGGGTGCGACTGACCGAAAAGGGGCGGCGTGTGCGTGGCCAATTGCATGACCTGTTCTCTCGCCATGCCGAGGGGCTGGAAAAGCGCGGTGTGCTCAGCCCCGCGATGGTCGAGGATGCGAACCAGTCGCTGAAGCGGATGGAACGCTACTGGACCGACCAGATCCGCTATATCTACTGACGCCAGAGCCAGGCGTGGCTGGCCAGCATCCCCTGCGCCTTGGCAATGATGCGGTTCAGCGGCCCCGGATGCGGAATTGTGCCCTGTGCCAGCCGGTCCAGCGCGACCTCGGGCGGGCAGGGGCGGCGGGTCAGCGGGTCGTGATAGCGCGGATAGGCGATCAGCGCGGCATGGGCGATCTGGTCCAGCGAGGGGCGGGGCAGCGGGTGGCCATCGGGCGCACGGCGTCGGCGTTCGGGCACCGGACCCAGATCGCGGGTCAGCCCCCAGCCCGCATAGAAGGGCGCGCCGAGGCAGGTGACAGGTTTGTCGCGCAGCAACGCCTCGAAGCCCAGAAGCGAGGTCATCGTCCAGACCTCGGCGCAGGTCTCGATCAGCGCCACCGGATCGGCGCGATCGGCAATCACATCGGCCAGACCCTCGGCGTGCAGCAGATCGGGCGGCACCGCACCGGGGCGCAGGCCCGCCTCGACATCCGGGTGGGGCTTGTAAACGATCACCGCGCCGGGATGCGCCGCGCGCACGGCCCGAAGAAGCCCCAGATTGGTGCAGACCTCGCCCGCGCCAAGGCGGATCGAGGCATCATCCTCCACCTGTCCGGGCACGAGGATGCGATGGCCCTCGGGCAGATCGGGCAGTGTGCCGCCAAGGTTGTATTTCGTCACGCGAAGGCCAATCAGCCGCGCCCGCAGCGCCTCGGCCCGGTGCAGCCCGCCGGGGGGAGGGGGGCTGGTGATCAATTGCTCCAGACGGCTGGGGCGGGTCGGGTCATAATAGATGCCCAGATCGTCGGTCACGAGGCTCAGCGGCGGCACCAGTTCCGCCCCCAGCCCACGCGAGCGCAGAAATCCATCCTCCACCCGCCGCAGCAGGGGGGCGGCCAGCCCCTCAGGCTCCTTGCCCGCCCAGATCAGCAGACCCGCGCCGCGTCGCGCCGCCAGTTCGGCAGCCTTCAGGGGCGGGTCACGAAAGCTCAGCCGCCCGTGCCCGCCGAAGAAGCCCCGCAGCGGCCCACGCTTCCACAGCCGCATGCCGGTTGCCACATGGCCAGCCCGATCCTCGCGGAAGGCGCGCACCTCGGCCTCAAGCTGGTCCACCGCCTCCTCGAACCGGCACAGCCGGTCCCGGCAAGAATCATACCAGAGCGGGGCGAGGATCATCGCGCCCGCGAACATCTGTGCGGGTGTCAGGCGGCGGCCCCGCCTTGGCACAGGCTGTTCGTCCCGCGTCAGCCCCCATCCAGCATAGAAGGGCTGGCCAAAGACGCGCGGCCGGTGCCCGGCCCAGATCGCCTCCATTCCCAGTTGCGACGACACGGTATAGACCGCGATGGCGCCATCCAGCAGGTCATGGGGCGAGACCGGATCGGCGCAAATCTGCACGCGATCCGACAGCGCCTCGGGGCCGTAATGGCCGGGCCGCAGCCCGGCCCGCGTTTCGGGATGGGTCTTGATCAGGATGCGCGCGCCGGGGTTTTCATCCAGTGCGGCGGCCAGCATGTCCTGAAAGGTCTGCGCCGTGGCGCTGCCCCAGCGGACCGAGGCATCGCCCAGCGTCTGATCCACCACCAGCACATAGCCGGGCGCGGGAGGCGGCACGGCGGGATCGTGCAGGTTGTATTTCGACAGATGCAGCGCCCGCAACCGCCCGATCCCGTCGCGCGCGCGCTGCAAAAGCGCGGCATCGTCCAGCGGGTTGCGGGCGAGGATCGTTTCCAGCCGCGAGGGCGCGCTGGCGTCGAAATGCACGCCCGTGCCGTCGATCATCAGCCCCAGCGGTGGGTCACCCGCGCGGCCCGGCCGCAAGGAGCGCAGGAAGGGATCTTCCAGCCGCAGCAACGGCACACCGCGCCGCGCAGCCACCGCTTCGCCCCGCGCCGCATAGGGCGACCGGCCCCAGACCACCACGCCATCCTCGGGGCCGGGCAGGCCCAGCCGCAACTCGTGCCCGGCCAGTGCAAGGATGCGGCGCAGCCGGGGCTGGCGCAGGAAGCCTGCGGTGTAAAAGAACAGCCGCCGGGGAAGCCCCTCGGCGGCTGTCATTTCTGCGGCAGGGGAAGGCATCAGCCGCTGGACGAGCTGCTGGCCAGACTGCTGGCCGCATTGGCCGTGCCGGTGATCGCGTTGATCGTTTTCGACCATTGCGTGAACGGCGCCTCGGTGACGTAAAGCGTGTCGCCGTCGCGGATCAGGAAGTCGCGCGCCTCGAACATGCCGGTGGGCTGCGTCAGGTCCAGCACATAGACCATGCGCTGATCGCCGCGCAGATCCTTGCGGCCCAGCACCTGATTGGCAATCTCGGCCGGCTCATTGCGGAACACGAAGACCCCGGTCGGATCGGCCAGCGAGGTCGAAAGGCCCCCGACGGTGGCGATGGCTTCGATGGCAGAAAGCGTCTGCGTCTCAAACGGGACAAGGCTTTGCGCCCCGGTCGCGCCGAGGGCGGTGAAGGCGCGCTGGTCACGTTCGACAACAATCCGGTCGCCGCCGCGCAGCGCGATGTCCAGTGCCGGATTCTCGTTCAGGTCCTGAAGCCAGACCTTGCCGGTCTGGCTGCCGCGCGTCACCCGCACCACGGCGACGGCGGGTTCGATGGCGACACCGCCCGCCTTGGCGATCATCGCCGAAAGCGTGCGGGTCGGGCGTTCGATCGGGAAGACGCCCTGACCGCCAACCGCACCGGAGACAGACACCGTCTGCCCGTCGCCGGCCAGCCGCTGCACCGTGACCTGCGGGTCCGGCGTCTGGCTGTCGAGCTTGCGGGTGATCGCCTGACGCAGCCCGTCGGGCGTCTGGCCCGCCGCCTTGATCTTGCCGGCATAGGGCACAAAGATATAGCCCTGCCCATCGACCTGAACCTGATCCAGCACCGAAACCCGCTGGCCGGTATTGCCCAGCAGCGGATCATCCTTGACGTTTTCGAATACGGTCAGCGTCAGCACGTCGCCCGCGTTGATCGTATCGGACCCCACGGCGCCGGCTTTGCGGAAGGCATCGCTGAAACCATAGGCGGGCATGACAGAGGTGGCACGGGTGACGCGGCTGTTGACGGTGACGATGAAGGCATCGCCCTTGTTCATCACAGAACCGGCAAAGATTTCACGCTTGTTGGGGCCAGAGCGCGGCAGGCCGCAACCGCTTACCGTCGCAACGACCGCTACAAGGCCGACGAGCGTGGCCCTTCGGGTGGTATTCACTTTCACTGCTCGGGCTCCTTTATGGATTATGCCTCAAGTTTTTCCTGCAACCCTAGCCAAGGGGTTGAAAAAACGCCAGCCTCTCGTGCCGGGCATGGGAAATACGTCAGTTGACAAGCCGCAACTGTTGCCGTGGTGCCGCGTTTCCGGAGGTCAGAGCGTCATATGGGTCTTCCGGTGACAGCATCATGTCCACCACCTGACGCAACAGGACGCGCCGCCCGCGGGCCGAATAGAAGCCCCCGGGCACCTGACTGGTTTCCAGCAGGTAGCGGCGATAATCGCGGTAGGCGCGGCTGTCGGGGCGGACGGGCTGGCGGAAGAAATCGGTCAGGCTTTGCGTCGAGACGAATTCGGGCTTGGCATAGACGGCAGCCCCGAACGTCTTCAGGGGCAGGCCGCGCCACAGCGCCTGTTGCGCGGCGGTGGAGTTCACGGTGACTGCGCTGCGGGCGTGGTTCAGCAACAGTGCCAGCTTGCCGCCGCGCACGAAATGCACGCGGTCCTGCACGCCATGGTCACGGGCCAGATCGCGGATGGCGCGGGCGACGGGCACACGGCCGTCCTCCAGCGGATGCGCCTTGAAGACCAGATGGTGATGCGGGGGCGCGCCACGGGCAAAGCCTTCGATCACCACTTGCAGGAAATCGGTCATGGTGCGGAAGGGCGAATGCATCTGGAAGCTGGAGTCATGTTCCAGTTGCAAGAGCACAAGGTGATAGGGAAAGCCGCCGTGCCGGATACGCAGGGTGGCGAGCATCCGTTCCGCGGCATGCAGCGGCAGCAGCGCCAGCCGCTTGCAGTAAAGCCAGAACTCCTGCCGCACGGTCAGGGCGCGATGCGGGCGGTAGCCGCGATAATCCCGGCCGCCGGTCATCACGAACCAGTGGTAAAGGGCGCCATAGAACATGTGCTGCCGCATGTCGCCCCAGCGGGCGGGGGCGTCCGGCAGGTCGGTGTCGGACTGGGCAAGGGCCACCTGCATGTCCTGAAGGCTCAGATCCATCAGCCGCGAATGGCCGTTCGATCCGCCGCGTTCATAAGTCACCCAATGGGGCCGCAGATAGCCTTCCTCGAACACATGCACCATGATCCCGCGCGCGCGTGCAATCTTCACCGCCTCGGCATGGATTGCGCGGGTGTCGCCATAAAGCACGATGTCGGTGATGGCATGTTGGTCCAAGAGTGCGGCGCAGGTCGCGGGCCAGTCGGCGGCGGTGCCACGGTAGGGGATGTAGCTGGCGCTGTCGGGCCAGAAGGCGCTGTCCCCCCGGTTGAAGCCGACACGCCAGACCTCTGCCCCCGCTGTGCGCAGCATGCGGCCAAGCCGGGCAAACCAGGGTCCGTGCGGTCCCTGAAGGAAGAGGAAGCGCCGCCCCTCGCCCGTCAGGGGGGCATCCGACCCCTCGGTTGCCATGATCCGTCTGCCTGCCACTGACCCACCTGTTCTTTTTTCCCTGCCTTAGCACGGCGGGGCCAAGGGTGAAGGGGAATTCCTTCGAATTCTTTACCATAGTGCCGAAAAGCGCGGCGGGATTGTGACAAAGGAGTGGCCGCTCTTGCACGGTTGCCGCCAGAGGGCTAGGCATCGGGAAACGACAAGGAGAGACGCGATGTTCACCGGGATCGTCACCGATATTGGCAAGGTGCTGGAGCTGGAACAGAAGGGCGATCTGCGCGCGCGGATCGGCACTTCGTACGATGTGGCGGGGATCGACATCGGCGCCTCCATCGCCTGCAACGGCGTTTGCCTGACGGTCATCGCATTGGGCCGCGCGCCGCAGAACTGGTTCGACGTGCAGATCAGCGCCGAAAGTGTCGGCAAGACCAATATCGGCGAATGGGTCGTGGGCAAGCGGCTGAACCTTGAACGCGCGCTGAAGGTGGGGGACGAGTTGGGCGGGCATATCGTCTCGGGCCATGTCGATGGCGTGGCCGAGGTGGTGGCGATCCGCCCCGAGGGCGACAGCCTGCGCGTGACCTTCCGCGCGCCGGAGACGCTGGCGAAGTTCATCGCGCCGAAAGGGTCTGTCGCGCTGAACGGCACGTCGCTGACGGTGAACGAGGTCGAGGGCTGCGATTTCGGCATCAACTTCATTCCGCATACCCAGGCGGTGACGACCTGGAACGAGGTGGCGGTGGGCCAGAAGATCAACCTTGAGGTCGATACCATGGCCCGCTATGTGGCGCGGCTGCGCGAATGGGCGTGACGCCGGATCGTCCGTTACCCGGCATCGGCCATAACGGCGGGCCCGAGACCACTGGCCTGTCGTGGCGGCGCCATTGCTGGCGTTCGGCGCGCGCGGCGCTGGTGCCGCATCTGCCCATCGAAATCGTGCGCGGCCGGGTGCGCCGTGCCAAGGAACTGGGTCTGGATTACAAGACCTATGCCAGCGTGCGTGCCGCGACCGGGCATGACGTGGTGGCCTTCCTGTTTTCGTCGAATGCGCTGCGGGGGCCGGGGGCGGAACTTGGCCGGATCGGCGGGGCAGGGCGCATCGGCCTTGCGGTGGCGCCGCTGACGCCTGCCGCGCTTGCCGCCGCGCAGCCGCTGCTGGAAGCCTGCCATGCCGCGCCGCGGCCTTGGGGCCGGTTTGGCGAAATCCGCGCGACGCTGCGCGCGGCCCATGCCGGCCATCCGGCCGAGGGCGTGGTGCTGGTGGGCGATGCGCCGTTCGAGCCGGAATGGGTGGTGGCCGGGCGGCTGGGCTATTACCTGCCGGCCGCGCGCATCTTCGCGCAGGGCCTTTGACGCAGGGCCTTTGACTTCGCGCCCCGTGACTCTGCACTCTGGCAATCGCCGGGGCGCTGCGGTAATGGCAGGGGAACACCTTCCCGGAGACGTGCCATGACCGGACACAAGACCGACTTTTCCGACGCCATTTCCTCGACCGAGGAGATCATTGAAGACGCCCGCAAGGGCCGCATGTTCATTCTCGTGGACCATGAGGACCGCGAGAACGAGGGCGATCTGGTGATCCCGGCCGAGATGTGCGACGCGGCGGCGGTGAACTTCATGGCGACGCACGGGCGCGGGCTGATCTGCCTCACGCTCTCCAGTGCGCGGATCGACCAGCTTGGCCTGCCGCTGATGGCGTCGAAAAACTCGTCGCGCCACGAAACGGCCTTCACCGTCTCGATCGAGGCGCGCGAAGGGGTGGAAACCGGGATTTCCGCCGCCGACCGCGCCCGCACCATCGCGGTGGCCATCGACGACAAGGCCGGTCCGCAGGATATTGCGACGCCCGGCCATATCTTTCCGCTGCGCGCCCGTGATGGCGGTGTGCTGGTGCGCGCCGGTCATACCGAAGCCGCGACCGATGTGTCGCGTCTGGCCGGGCTGAAGCCCGCCGGGGTGATCTGCGAGATCATGAATGACGATGGCACCATGGCGCGGCTGCCCGATCTGGTGCAGTTCGCGCAGCGTCACGGGCTGAAGATCGGCACGATTTCCGACCTGATCGCCTATCGCCGCCGCCACGACAATCTGGTGAAAGAGGCATCCGTCCGCCGCGTGACCTCGGTTCACGGCGGCGAATGGGTCATGCGCATCTTCTCGGATGTGGCTCAGGGGGCGGAACATGTGGTGCTGACCAAGGGCGACATCGCGGCGCCCGGTCCGGTGCTGGTGCGGATGCACGCGCTGGACCCGCTGTCGGATGTGCTGGGCATCGGCGGCGTGGAAACGGCGGGCGAGCTTTCGGGGGCGATGAAGGTCATCGCATCCGAAGGGCGCGGCGTCGTCGTGCTGCTGCGCGACACTTCAATGAAACTGGTGGAGGCGGGCGAGGCCTCGCCGCAGACGCTGCGGCAATACGGGCTGGGCGCGCAGATCCTCGCCGCGCTGGGGCTGACCGAAATCACGCTGGTCACCAACCATCAGGCGCCCAAGGTCGTGGGGCTGGATGCCTATGGCCTGTCGATCTCCGGCACCCGCGCGATCAAGGAGTGACCCATGGCTGCCAATGAACAGCATTACACGCTGCCGCTGCCGCAGTTTGACAAGCCGGTGAAGCTCCTGATCGTCGTGGCGCCCTATTACAAGGACATCGCCGACAATCTGGTGGCCGGCGCGCAGGCCGTGGCCGCCGCCTGTGGTGCGGAAACCGAAGTGATCGAGGTGCCCGGCGCGCTGGAAATCCCGTCGGCCATCGCGCTGGCCGAACGGCTGTCGAATTACGACGGCTATGTCAGTCTGGGTTGCGTGATCCGGGGCGAGACCACGCATTACGATACGGTCTGCAACGATTCCAGCCGGGGCATCACGCTGCTGGGCCTGCAAGGCGCCTGTATTGGCAATGGCATCCTGACGGTGGAAAACCGCGAACAGGCCGAGGTCCGCGCCGATCCGGCCGGGCAGAACAAGGGCGGCGGGGCTGCCGCTGCCGCGCTGCATCTGATCGCCCATGCCCGTCGCTGGGCCGGCGCCCGCAAGGGTATCGGCTTTCGCGCCGAAGGGGGGCATCTGGCATGAGCGGCAAACCCGATGGCAAGCTGAAACGCTCGGCCGCGCGCTTCTTTGCGGTGCAGGCGCTGTTCCAGATGGAAACCTCGTCCCAGACAGTTGAACGCGTGGTGCGCGAGTTCGAAAGCTTCCGTTTTGGCGAGGTTTTCGAGGACGGCACCGAAATGGCAGAGGGCGACCTGACCCATTTCCGCAAGATCGTCAGCGAGGCGGTGAACTGGCAGGCCAAGATCGACCAGATGACCGACCGGGCGCTGGTGGCGAAATGGCCTATCGACCGCATCGACCCGGTGCTGCGCGCGCTGTTCCGTGCGGCGGGGGCCGAACTTGCCGCGATGGATACGCCGCCCAAGGTGGTGATCAACGAATTCGTCGAGGTGGCGAAGGCGTTTTTCCCCGAAGGCAAGGAACCGAAATTCGTCAACGCGGTTCTGGATCATATGGCGCGCGAGGAAAAGCCGCAGGCTTTTTCCGCCTGATCCCCCAAGGATCGCCCGGCGGCCTGCGTCGGAAGGGGAAAGGAGACCTGTGATGCTGATGAAACCGCTTGCCGTGCTTTCCCTCGTTTTTCTCGCCGCCTGCCAGCCGGGCGGCGATACTTCTGCCGCGGACCCCGTGCCGACCGAGGCAGAACTGGCGCAAGTCTGGCGGCTGGAGCGGCTGAATGGCGAAATCTTTTCCAATAGGGCCACGCTGGATCTGACCGATCCCGCCCGTGCCACGGGGCAGGCGCCCTGCAACCGCTGGTTCGCGGCGCGCGAGGTGCAATTGCCCGCCTTCCGCTTCGGCATGTTTGGTGCGACCCGCATGGCCTGCCCGGCGCTGGAGGCGGAACGGCGCTATCTGGACGCCATGGCAGAGGTCGATGCAGCCCGCCTCAGCGACGGGTGGCTGATCCTGACCGGGCCGGGTGGCCTGATGCTGGAATTCCGGCAGGAAACGCCGTGAGTTTCGGCAAATTGCCGCCAGTGCCCTGTCATGCGCAACAAAATGCTGCACCTGCGACGGTTTGGCGCTGGCGCCCCGGCGCAAGAGTGTTACGCTGATCCTGACAGGAGGATTCGTCATGCCCAAGCTTGTCCGGCTCTATATCGTCAATGTTGCCATCGGTTACGCGCTGGCCGCTGTGTTCGTGGCCCTGCTGGTGTGGTTCAACATCGGCAATCTGGGGCATCTGGTGCTGGAAACCGAAATGGGCTGGCTTGCGGGTCTGATGCTGTTCGTCAGCAACGGGGTCATCTTCGCGGGCGCGCAATTCGCCATTGCGGTGATGCGTCAGGCGCAGGATGACGAAGGCCCGCGCGGTGGCACCAAGGCGCCGGTCGTGCGCCGCGAACTGATCCCTGTTCAGGTCGAGGCCCGCGCCACCAAGCCCGGCACGGTCCGCCGCTGATTGCGCTATCGGCCAGAATCCAGCTGCGATAACGGTATGTTGCAAACTGGCCCTTCACGCGTCACCATGTGAGCGTGACCGGCCGGAAACCCCCGCGCATTAATTCCCCCTGCACTTGGAACCCGCGCTGCCGCATGTTCCTTTCCACCAGGACCAGTGGAGAATGTGCGATGGATATGCAGTTGCTTCGGACCTTTCTGGAGGTGTTTGACACCGGCGCCTTTGCCTCTGCGGCGGAACGGCTGCATGTGACGCAATCGGCGGTTTCCCTGCGGGTGCAGCGGCTGGAGGATCAGCTTGGCCGCCCGCTTTTCCTGCGCCACAAGACGGGGGTGGAGCCCACCCCGGCAGGGCGCGAATTCCGGCGTCACGCCTGGTCAATCCTGAAAAGCTGGGATCAGGCCCGCCGTCAGGTCGGCGCGATGGAGGCCGAGCCTGCCAGCCTGACGATCGGCGCCGAAGCCGCCCTGTGGCCCCGGTTGGGATTTCGCTGGCTGGATGGCCTGAAAACGGCGCTGCCTGATGCGATGCTGCGCGCGGAACTCGGCGGAAGCGACATGGTTTTGCGGCGCATGACAGAAGGCGAGATGCATGTGGGGCTGTGCTTCACACCCATTTCGCGCACCGGCCTGCGCTGCGAGCCCTTGCTGGAGGACCAGCTTGTTCTGGTCGCCCCGACCGAGGATTGCCAGATCGAGGATGTAAGAAAATATTACATCCTTGCGGACTGGGGCCCGGATTTCCTGCGCTTTCACGAAACCGCCCTGCCTGAACTGCCGATCCCGAAGTTTCAGCTGTCTTTGGGAACGCTGGTGGGCAGTTACATCCGCTCGCGCCCCTTCGCCGCTTACCTGCCGGCACGCTATGTGAAGCCCTTTCTGGATGCCGGACAACTGCATCTTGTGGAAGATGCACCGACCTTCACGCTGGAATCCTGGGTGATCTGGCGGTCCGACATGGAAACAGAGCTTGCGGCTGTTGCGGAATCGACACTGAAAGCGGTGGTGGCACGGCTGGACGAAGAGGTGACCGACTTGCTGGACGACCTGTAAGACCCGACTCGAGGGGGCTAAGTGGCACAAGTGGCTGGAAAATCGGCCCTGTGCCCTCCCTTCGGGCGGTTTCAAGGGGCGATGAGACGAGTAATTCTTGAGGCTGACCCGAGTTTTCTTAATATTGTCCAGATAAATCAAAGGATTAGATGTCCATTCGTGAACGGCGGAAGTGCGATGCACCCGCGTTGTTAGTGAAAGGACTTCAAGATGACCACGATCTGGAAAAATGTTGCAGTATCGGCTCTGGCTCTCATGATCGCGGCTCCGGCCATGGCGCAGACCGACCTGACCGGCACGCGCGATCTGAACGATCGTATCGACGACATCGACGAAGCGGTGGCCGAAGACATGGCGCGCGCCGAGGATGCCGCCCGCTTCTCGAACCCGGAATTCCGTCAGGGTTTCTCGGGGTCGGCCTCGCTGGGCTACTCGGGCAAGACCGGCAACAATGAAAGCCAGGAGTTCTCGGCCGGTGCGCGGATGCGCTACGCTTCGGGCCCCTGGGTGCAGAACATCGGTGTCGCACTGGATTTCGCGGATGACGACGGTGTGAAGACCAAGGAAGATGTCTTCGCGGTCTATGACGCGAACTACTACTTCAACGACAGCTTCTATGCCTTCGTGCTGGGCCGTGTGGAAACCGATGGCCTTGCCGCGACCGCCGGCGACATCAAGACCGACGCCTTCCTTGGCTTCGGCCCCGGTTACCGTGTGGTGAATACCGCCGACATGACGTGGCGTGTGCAGGCCGGTATCGGCGTGAGCTATCTGAAGGATGGTCTGAACAACAGCGATACCGAAACCGGCTACATCGCCTCGTCGCGGTTCTTCTACAAGTTCAACGACAACGTCTTCGCCACCAATGACACCGACATCCTGTATTCGGACACCGCGCTGCGGATCAACAACGACCTTGGCGTGAACTTCAAGATGACCGACAAGTTCTCGACCCGCGTCAGTTATCTGACCGAATACAACGACAGCCGCGCGATCCGCACCGACAACAAGCTGGGCGTGTCGCTGGTGATGGGCTTCTGAGCCCATCCCGACCAAGGATCTTTCATCGAACTTCAGGGGCAGGGCAACCTGCCCCCTTTTTCATGTGCGCATGGCAGGGCCCCCGAATGAAAAGGCCGGGCACCTGGCCCGGCCTTTCCGTCAGTTCATGCCCAGCATTCTTGGGAAGGCAAGCGAGACCTCGGGTATGTAGGTCACGATCATCAGGAACACGAGCGCCGTGACCAGCCAGGGGAAGGTGGCGCGTGTCACCTCGGTCAACCCCAGCCGGGATATGGCAGAGCCGACGTAAAGGTTCAGGCCCACGGGTGGCGTGCAAAGCCCGATTTCCATGTTCACCACCAGCATGATCCCGAAATGCACCGGATCGACACCCAGCTTCACCGCCACCGGATAGAGGATCGGCGCCATGATCAGCACGATGGCAGAAGGCTCCATCACCATGCCGATGAACAGAAGCATGACGTTGACCATCAGAAGGAAACCGATCTTGCCAAGGCCAAGGCTGACGATCCAGTCCGACAGCGTTTGCGGGATCTGCTCTGACGTCAGGATGAAGGCGAACATCACCGCATTGGTGATGATATAGAGCAGCATCGCCGACATGGCCGCCGAAGACAGCAGCACCTTGGGCACTTCGGTCAGCTTGATGTCCTTGTAGACAAAGACCGCCACAATGAAGGCATAGACGGCGCTGACGGCGGCGGCTTCGGTGGGCGTGAAGATGCCGCCATAGATGCCGCCCATGATGATCACGATCAGCATGAGGCCCCAGACGCTTTCGCGGAAGGCGGTCAGCCGTTCCCGCATCGAGGCGCGGGGCATCCGCGGATAGCCGTTCTTCCAGGCGCGCCAGATCGTCGTGCCGCCCAGCATCGAGGCCAGCAGCAGGCCGGGCACCACACCCGCCATGAACAGCGTCCCGATGGAGGCAGACAGCACGGGTTGCCCGTCGGCGCCGGTGACGACCATGCCCGAGGTGGCGACCGAATACATCACCATCACGATCGACGGCGGGATCAGGATGCCAAGGCCCCCGGCGGTGGCAATGGTGCCGACGCCGAATTGCGGCGGGTAGCCCTGTTTCACCATGGCCGGGATCAGGATGGAACCCACCGCCATCACCGTCGCGGGCGAGGAGCCCGAGATGGCCGCGAACAGCGCGCAGGCCAGAACCGAGGCCAGACCCATGCCGCCATACCAGTGCCCCACCATCGAGGTGGCAAAGCGGATCATCCGCCGCGCGACGCCGCCGTGGGTCAGGAAGTTGCCGGCAAGGATGAAGAACGGGATCGCCATGATCTCGAACTTCTCGATCCCGGTGAACAGCTTCAACGCGATGGAATCCATCGGGATTTCGGTAAAGCCGAACAGGAAGGTAAAGACCGTCAGACCCAGCGCGATGGAAACCGGCATCCCGGTGATCAGCAGCAGCGCAAGGATCAGGAAGATGATGAGCGCGGTCATGCGTGGCCTCCCTTGGCCAGATCGTCGGCCTCGTCCTCAAGCCCGTCCACGGCGCCATGGTCGTGATGGGCGATATAGCCGGTCGTCAGGTAAAGATACAAAGCCTGCGCGAAGCGGAAGCACATCAGGCCCGAGCCAAGCGGCACCGCCAGATAGATCAGCCACATCTTGATTTCGAGATCGGGCGAGGTCTGCCCGCCGTGATAGACGTGGTAAACGAAGTCGGTGCCGATCCAGGTGACAATGGCGGTGAACAGGATGCCGCCCGACATGGCGATGGTGGTGATAAGCTTGCGGGCATTGCCCTCAAGCCGTTCCACCAGAATATCGACGCCGACATGGATGCCCTTGCGCACGCCATAGGCCGCGCCGAATTTGGCCATCCAGACAAACAGGTAGATACAGGCTTCCTGGGCCCAGGTCAGCTTGATCGAATTGATGGCCTTGAAAGCCGAGCGGCCGAAGGATTGCAGCCAGGCGATGTCGGCAGAACGGCCCCAGCCGACAAGATCGGCGGCAAAGCCGATGGAAAAGCGGTGAACGACCGCCACGAAGATCAGCGTCACGGCCGCAGCCATGAGAAGCGAGATGAGGATTTCTTCGAAGCGGTCGAGGATGCGCAGGATCATGGCGAACCTCGTTGGGGTAAGCGGCGGCCCGGTTGCGGGCGGCGGCTGTGAAAAGGGGGGCACGCGGTGGTGCCCCCGCAGGTGGTGGACCCGGTCTCTGGGGAAGGCCGGATCAGTTGGTGCCGAGCGCGGTATAGACCTGCTGGATCAGATCGGCGCCGATACGGTCGGCCATCTGTTCATGCACGGGTTTCAGCGCTGCCACCCATTCGGCGCGTTCTTCGTCCGTCAGCGCGTGGAACTCGGTGGTTCCCGCAGCCTTCATCGCTTCCAGCGCCTTGTCGTTCTCTTCCTTGGCGATCGAGTTGGCATAGACGGTCGCCTCGGCCATGGCCTTGTCGAGATTGGCGCGCACGTCTTCCGGCAGGCCATCCCAGAAGGCCTTGTTCACGATCACCGCATAACCCAGATAGCCGTGGTTCGACAGCGTGGCGTGCTTCTGAACCTCGTTCATCTTCTGGGTATACATGTTCGACGGCGGGTTTTCTGTGCCGTCCACAACGCCGGTTTGCAGCGCCTGATAGACCTCGGAGAAGGCCATGACCTGCGGCACGGCACCCAGCGCCTGCATCTCGGCCTCAAGGATCTTCGACGACTGGATGCGCATTTTCAGGCCGAGGAAATCATCGGGCACATGCAGCGGCGAATTGGCCGACATGATCTTGAACCCGTTGTCCCAGTAAGCCAAGCCCTTGATGCCCTTGTCGTCCAGCCGCGCCAGCAGGCCCTTGCCCACTTCGCCATCGGTGATCTTGCGCAGATCGTCATAGCTGCCCATCAGGAAGGGCAGGTCGAACAGCTCGAACTGCTGCACACCCAGCGGGCCGAATTTCGCCAGTGACGGGGCAAGCATCTGCACCGCGCCCAGTTGCAGGGCCTCCAGCTCTTCCTTGTCCTTGTAAAGCTGGCTGTTGGGGTAAACCTCGACCGTCACCGCGCCATTGGTATAGGCCTCGGCCAGTTCCTTGAACTTCTCGGCGCCCTTGCCCTTGGGGGTGTCGGGGGCGACGACGTGGCTGAACTTGATGACGATGGGTTCGGCCAGCGCAGGCAGCGCGGTCGAAAGCGCGATGACGGCGGCACCCGCAAGGCGGGCGAGGCTGCGACGTGTCAGCATGGGTATCTCCTCCGTGTTCTCCGCCCTCCCGGCGGTCCTCCCCTTCTTGCCAGCCGGGACGCGCCGCCGCTATTGTGGGTTTCCGCAATTGCCCCGCTAACAGGGGCAGGCGGCGCAGGGGGAGGTTACGGCACTGGCGCAGGGCAAGGACGCGCGGGCGACAGCGGCGGCATCGCCGGGGGCGGAAGGCGACCCTTGGGCGGTCGAGGGCGGGCGGCCGCGTCTGCGGCGGCTGGATCTATTGTCGCTGGTGCCGCTGGTCGCCATCGTGGCGCTGGTCGCCATGGTGGGCGCGCTGGTCTGGGCCGTCAGCCGCAGCGAGGCCGAACAGGCACGGGTGAAGCTGGCCACCGATGCGCTGTGGGTGGAACAGACCCTGCGCTTCCAGCTTTCGGTGGACGAGGACATGCTGGTGCGGCTGGCGCTGGATGCGACGGGGGGTGTGCCGCCTCAGGCGCTGGATGCGCGGGGGCGGCTGCATATCGCCAACAATCCCGAACTCCTGTCGATCGTCTGGTATGATGCCAATGGTCGCCCGGCCCGCGCGCTGCCCGGCGCGGGGGCTGCCAGCGATGCCGATCTGGTGGCGCTGTTGCGGCGCACCGGCGCACAGGCGACCCGTCCGATCTATGGCGCAGTCGGTCCCGACGGGCGCGTGACCATGGCGCTGCCGCTGCCGGGGCAGGGCGGCTATGTCAGCGCGACCGTGGCCCTGCCGGTGATGCTGGATCGCCATGTGCCGTGGTGGATCGCCGAACAATATGGCGTGCGCATCCTTGGCGCAGATGACCGGGTGCTGGCCGAACGCCAGCGGCTGGAGCCGGACCCGGCCAACCCGTCCCATGCCATCAGCTTCGACCCGCCGATCCGGGGCACGGTGCTGCGCATCACCGCCTATGACGCGCCCGCTGGCTTCCGCTCGGCCCTGATGATCGGGGCTATCGCGGGGCTGGCGGCCTTTGCCATCCTTGCGCTTCTGGTGCTGTTTCGCACCGCCGAACGGCGGCGCAGCGCCGAGTTGCGGCTGCGCGGTGAAACCGCCTTTCGCCGCTCGATGGAGGAAAGCCTGACCGTGGGTCTGCGCGCCAAGGACCATCAGGGCCGCATCCTCTACGTCAATTCCGCCTTCTGCAATCTGGTCGGCTGGCAGGCGGGCGAGCTGGTGGGCCACCGCCCGCCGATGCCCTACTGGGATCCGGCCCGGCTGGACGAGACGCAGGCCCGTCATCGCGCGCTGGCGGCGGGCGGTGCGATCAGCCAGAGCTTCGAGACCCGCTTTCGCCGACGCGACGGGCAGGAAATCGACGTGCAGGTCTATGAGGCGCCGCTGATTGACGCCAAGGGCGCCCATCGCGGATGGATGGGATCGGTCATCGACATCACCGAAACCAAGCGGGCCGCCCGTCTGGCCCGCGCGCAGGATGAAACCATGGCGCGCACCGGGCGGCTGGTGACGCTGGGCGAAATGGCCTCGACCCTCGCGCATGAGCTGAACCAGCCGCTGTCGGCCATCGCCTCTTACGCCGCCGGTATCCTGAACCTCTTGGACAGCGGCCGCGCCGATCCGGCCATGCTGCGCGGCGCGACAGAGAAACTGGCACAGCAGGCGGGCCGGGCCGGGCTGATCATCCGCCGCATTCAGGATCTGGTGAAAAAACGCGAGCCGCAGTTTTCGCAGATCGCACTGGACGAGGTGATCGCGGAAACCGTGGGCTTTCTGGCGGCGGATGCGCGGGAACATCGCGTGCGGCTGGCGACCGAGATCGCCGCCGTTCCCCCCGTCGCGGCAGACCGTATCCTGCTGGAACAGGTGCTGATCAACCTGATCCGCAACGGGATGGAGGCGATGGGCGACACGCGGTCCGGCGATACGCTGACAGTGCGGCTGGTGCAGGACGAGGGGCAGGCGGTGATCGAGGTCGAGGACCATGGCGCGGGCATCGCGCCGGAGGTGGCGGGGCGGCTGTTCGACGCTTTCGCCACCACCAAGGCGCAGGGGATGGGCATGGGGCTGAAAATCTGCCGTTCGATCATCGAATTGCATCGCGGGCAACTCACCCATCGCGTGGCAGCCTCGGGTGGCACGGTGTTCCGGGTCAGCCTTCCTGTGGCCGGGGAACAGGAAAGGGCGGCGGAATGAGCGGGATGATCCATATCGTCGATGATGAAGAGGCGATCCGCGACGCGCTGGCCTTCCTTCTGGCCTCGCGCGGGGTGGCGGCGCGGGGCTGGGCCTCGGGTGAGGAGTTTCTGGCCGCGCAGCCGCTGGAGGATTGCGCCTGCGTCATCCTTGACGTGCGCATGGGCGAGCTTTCCGGGCCGGAGGTGTTTGAACGGCTGCGCGCCATGGGTAATCCGGTGCCGGTGATCTTTCTGACCGGACATGCCGATGTGCCGGTGGCGGTGCGCACACTGAAGGCCGGGGCCTTCGATTTCGTGGAAAAGCCGTTCAACGACAACCAGATCGTGGATCTGGCCCTGCGCGCCATCGCCGCCCATAAGGCGGCCGAGGCCGAGGCGGCGGCGCGGCGCGATCTGGCCGCCCGACGGGCCACGCTGTCGGGCCGCGAGGACGAGGTGCTGCGCGCCATGCTGACCGGGGCGCTGAACAAGCAGATCGCCGACCAGCTTGGCATCGCCATGCGCACGGTCGAGGTGCATCGCGGCCGGGTTCTGGCCAAGATGGGGGTGCGCAATGCCATCGAACTCGCGGCGCTGCTGGGGGCCGACGGGCGCGAGGGCTGAGGCCGGTCAGGCGCTTCCCAGTGTCAGCAGTGCGCGGCGGAACTCCGGTTCGGTCAGCACCACCTCGCCCGCGCCAAGCGCCTGCGCATGGGCCAGCGCGCGTGCCGTCAGCGCCTGCGCGGTTTCCACCGCGCAGGGAAGCGCCAGCCCCCGGCCCAGACCCGCGACCACCAGCCCGGCGAACAGATCGCCGGTGCCGGACAGGGCAATCGGCAGATGCGGCGTCGGGTGGCGGCTGATGCCCTCGGGGCCAAGGATGACGCTTTCGATATGACCCTCGGGCGTATCCTCCAGCGCGCAGCCTGTCACGATCAGCCGCGCCGCCGGGGCAAGCGCCAGCCCGTCACGCGCGGTTTGCAGATCCGCCAGCGTGCGGGTCGGCCCGCCGGTCAGCCAGCCCAGTTCAAACGGATTGGGCGTTGCCAGATCGGCCAGCGGCAACAGCCGGTTGCGCATCACATCGGCAATCGCCTCAGGCACATAAAGGCCCGGCCCCGCATCGCCCATCACCGGGTCGCACAGATAGGTCAGCCGCGGATTCAGCGCCTTCGCCTCGGCCACGAAATCGGCCACCATCAGCGCCACATCCAGCGAGCCGATATAGCCGGTCAGCAGGATGTCCGCCCGTTCCGCCAGCCCACGTTCGCGCGCGCCTTGCAGCAGGTCGGAAAAGAACTCCGGCGGCAGGGCACGACCGCGCAGCGTGGGGTAATTCGGAGTGTTGGAAAACATCACGGTAGGGATGGCTGCCACCTCAAGCCCCGCCGCCTGCATCGGAAACAGTGCGGCGGAATTGCCGACATGGCCGAAGACGACCTGGCTTTGGATGGCGATCACGAAAGGGGGCGGGGTCATGCGGGGCCGTCCAACCTGTTGTTCCTGTGCTCGACCCGGCCGCTTTCCAGCCGCCGGACAGCATGTTTGCACCAGTCCCCGGCCCGCAGGTCAAGGGCGGTAACGTCCTGCGGCTTGGCCCGGTTCAGCCGGTCCACACAAAGCACCTGCCTGCGCCGAGGCGAAGGATGTTTGGCCGATATTCCTGACCTCGGGCGGATCGAACTTGTGGATGGCCTTGTTCAGCGCTTCGATTCAGAACTCGGCTTCCAGCGTGTTTGATATCCGCCTGTGCAGAACCTTGCGGGGATGCCCGTCCATGATCGCCACGAAGATGCACCTTCCGGCAGGGCCCGCTTCCATTGATGGATCGTCGTCAGATGCACCCCGAAACCGGCTCTGCTTCATGCGATTCCGCTCTTCTTCCGGCCTTGTAAACGTGGCGGAAAACATCGGTGGCAAACGCAGTTTCCGGGGATCCGATCCGCAAGGCTGGTAGAGTTGCGGGCAATTCCCGCCTGATCTTGCTGCCGACATGCCTTCAGACCTGCCGCGAAATGGCGGCCTTGTCCGAGGCGGCGGCCCAAAAGCTGTGCTGCACCCGGCTTTTTGCGGCAGCGACCGCGCCTTGAAGGTCGTTTCCTAGCGAAAGATGGGCGGCGATGGCACTGGCCAACTGGCAACCCGTCCCCCGCAGTGTGGCATCTATCCGGGGCGCACTGAAAACAACGGGTTCGGCGTTTGGAAGGTAAAGGCGATCCTCGCTTGTGTCGGGGGATGCGCCATGGCCACCCTTGACCAGCACTGCGCGGCATCCCCGTTCGAGAAGGGCCGTTACACGAGCCCTTTCCTCTGGTGCGATCACCCCGAGGCGTCGGGCCAGCATCGCAAGCTCGGGCAGGTTGGGGGTGAGGAGGTCTACCTTGGGCAGGAGCCGGCCCAGCAGCAGGTCCGTTCCTGCCGTGTCTATGAGGTCGTGGCCGGAGCTTGAGCAGAGCACCGGATCGAGAATGCAGGGCGCGGCTGGCAGGGTTGCCGCAACGGCGTTGACGATGGCGGCTGAACAGAGCATCCCGATCTTGACCGCCGCGACCTGTCCCGCCGCGCGGATCTGGGCCGCGACCACCTCGGGCGCGATCGGATGAACCGCCGTCACCGTCCGGTCGGTCTGCGCCGTGACGGCGGTGACGGCAACGCGCGCGGTGATGCCACACTGCGCGGCCGTGGCGCAGTCGCGCAAAAGCCCCGCCCCGCCGCTTGAATCCATGCCGCCAATGAAGAGAACACACGCGGTCATGCGCCGTCCCCGATGATGGCGACCGACCTGTACCCATCTGCGATGACAGCTTGCGCGGCGCGCCAGGCGCGAAGACCGGTCGTGCAGACGAACACAACGCGCTGTCCTGCGTGCTGCGGCCTTGGTTCGGGCTGTTGCTGCGCGCGCAGGTCGATCACCAGATCGTCACGGGTGATCTGGGCGGGGGCAAGGATTTCGGGCAGGGCGGTTTCCGGCTCTGGGGCGCCGTCGAAACGAAACGCGCCAAGCCGCCAGTCTGCCAGATCCAGCGAAAGCATCTGCCCCAACGGCGAAGGCTTCTGGCCCAGCAGCACCGCCAATACCATTTGTGCCTGAAGTGCGCCCAGCGTCGCAACCACCGGCCCCATCACACCGTCAACCGCGCAACTGCCCAATCTGCCGGGCAAGTCGGGAAAGACGGCACGCAGGCTTGGCGCACCGCCGCAGAAGCCGCCAACGTAGCCCTGCCGCGCCAGCACCGAGGCGCTGATGAGCGATGTTCCGGCGGCGTGGCAAAGGTCGGACAGCGCGTAGGTAACGGCGAAACTGTCGGCTGCGTCGATGACAAGATCGACCGCGGCAATTTCCGCCCGCGCCGTGACCGGATCGAGGCGCCCGACAAGGGGAGAGACTTCGCAATCTGGGTTCAGGCCGGCAAGCGCGACCGCTGCCGCCTCTGCCTTCGGGCGGCCGAGGTCGGACATGCGAAACAGGGTCTGGCGGTGAAGATTGCTTTCCTCCACGGTATCGGGGTCGGCAAGGCGCAGATAGCCCACGCCGGCCCCCACGAGCGCCGGCAGGAGCGTCGCGCCCAGCCCGCCCGCACCGACCACAAGCACGCGGGCGGCGGCAAGTTTCGCCTGTCCGGTTGCCCCGAACCCGGACAGCCGGATCTGTCGCGCGTAGCGGGTCATTGCAGATACCTCCGCGTTGCTGCAAGCCAGTCGCGGCAGCGCGCTTCGGGGTCTGGAGCTTGCTGAATATCGGTCACCACCGCCGCGCAGTCGGCTCCGGCGGCAAAAAGGCCGGGCAGCCGCTCGGGCGTCAGGCCCCCGATGCCGACCAGCGGGGTCGCGCCTGCCCGCGCCCTCCAGTCGCGCACCCGGTCCAGCCCCTGCGGCCCCCATTTCATCTGCTTCAGCCGTGTCGGATAGATCGGCCCGAGTGCCACATAGGCCGGACCAAGCGCCAGTGCCCGCGCCAGTTCCGCCTCGTCATGTGTCGAAAGGCCGTAACGCACCCCAGCGCGACGTAGTGCTGCAAAATCTGTGCTGTCCATATCCTCTTGCCCGAGATGGACAAAATCGCAGCCCAGATCGAGCGCGACTTCCCAGTGGTCATTCACCACCAGCCGGGCACCATGCAGAGCACAGAGATCGCGCGCCCGGCCGATCTGCCGTCGGATCTCGGCTTCGGGCAGGGCCTTGATCCGCAACTGCACAAGCCGGACACCAAGCGGCACCAGCCGTTCCAGTTGCGCGACATCGCCCACGATCAGGTAGAAGGGATCGAGCCACATCATGCCAGCTCCGCCATGCCGAAGACCGGGGTCGAGGCCACCGCCATGTCGCGGCGCAGCATCAGCCCGGCCTCGTGTGCCAGCCGCCCGGCGGCCACCGCCTGCCCGAAGGCGCGCGCCATGCCCACCGGGTCGCGGGCCTTTGCGACGGCGGTGTTCAGCAGCACCGCGTCAAAGCCCATCTCCATCGCGGCGGCGGCCTGCGAGGGTGCGCCGATGCCAGCGTCGATCACCAGCGCGATTCCGGGGAAATGGGCGCGCAGGCTGCGCAGGCCCTCGGGGTTGCGCAGGCCTTGCCCCGAGCCGATCGGCGCGCCCCATGGCATCAGCACCCGGCAACCGGCCTCGACCAGCCGTTCGGCAAGGATCAGATCCTCGGTCATGTAGGGAAAGACCGCGAAGCCCTCGGAACAAAGGATGCGCGCCGCCTCGACAAGAGCGAACGGGTCGGGTTGCAGGGTGTCGGCATGGCCGATCACCTCAAGCTTGATCCAGTTAGTGGCAAAGAGTTCCCGCGCCATGTGGGCGGTGGTCACCGCCTCGCGCACGCTGTGGCAGCCGGCGGTGTTGGGCAGGATGCGGCGGCCGGTGTCGCGCAAGAGCTCGCGGAACGCGCCGCCCCCCGCGCCCTCGCGGCGCAGGGAGACGGTGATGACCTCGGCCCCCGAGGCGGTGATGGCCTCGCCAAGGATGGCGGGCGAGGGGTATTGCGCCGTGCCCAGAAGCAGGCGGCTGGTCAGGGGGATGCCATAGAACATCGCTCAGCCCCCCTGCATAGGGGCGAGAACCTCGACCCGCGCGCCGGGGACGAGGGGGGTGCTGCCGCGCAACGCTGCCGGGACGAAGGCCCCGTCCAGTGCGGTGGCGACGGCGCGATCGTCGAAGCCCAGTTCGACCAGCAACGCGGCCAGATCGGTGGCCTGCACCCTGTGCCGGGTGCCATTCACTTCAAGATGCAAGGGAAACCTCCTGAAACAGGGTTTGCGCCAGTTGTTCAGCCAAGGCGGGCGCCATCAGAAAGCCGTGGCGATACAGGCCGTTGACGAAGATCCGGTCGCCCTGGTGGCGGATGGCGGGGATATTGTCGGCAAAGGCCGGGCGCAGGCCGGCGCCGGTTTCCACCAGTTCGGCCTCGGCCAGCGCGGGATGCAGTGCATAGGCGGCCGACAGCAGCTCCATCACGGCGCGGGCGGTGATCGGCCCGTCCCTGTCGGTCTCGACCATCGTGGCGCCGACCATGAACAGCCCCTCGCCGCGCGGGACGACATAGCAGGGAAAGCGCGGATGGAGGAGCCGCACCGGGCGCGCCAGCGCGATCTCGGTGCTGCGCAGCAAGAGCATCTCGCCGCGCACCGCGCGCAAGCCCGGCAGCGCCGACTGCGCGGCCAGACCCCGGCAGTCGATCACCTGGCCCCGTGACGGCGGTTCGGTGCCGCCGAAATGCAGCTCGGCACCAAGTGCCCGCAGCCGGTCGCGCAGCGCCCGCAGCGTCGCGCGCGGGTCCAGATGCGCCTCGTCGGCGAAGAACAGGCCAGTGGCGAAGCGGCCCGCCAGATCGGGTTCCAGCGCCGCCGGATCGGCTGGCCGGTGGCCGCGGGTGGCGCGGGCAAAGCGCGCCAGTTCCGGCTGGTCGCGCGGCGGGGCCACCACCAGCGTGCCATGGCCCAGAACACCCGGCACCCGCGCCGCCCACCATGTGCGGGCCACCTGACCGGCGATCACTACCGCCTCGGGCGCCGCCTCGCCCTCGCAGAACGGTGCCAGCATGCCGCCGGCATACCACGAGGCGCCGGTCGGGTCGGGGCTTGGGTCGATCACCATAACCCGAGCGCCGCGTTCAATCAGGGCGGTGGCGACGCAAAGCCCCGCCACACCGGCGCCCAGAACCGTGAACTGGGGCGGCAGGGTCATTCCGCCGTATCCACAGGGACATAAAGCGCGCCAGTCTCGCGGAACTTCTCGGCCATGCCTTCCATGCCGCGCTGGCGGTCGGCCTCGGCGCGGATGTCGTGGCTGATCCGCATCGAGCAGAACTTGGGCCCGCACATCGAACAGAAATGCGCGACCTTGTGCGCCTCTTTCGGCATGGTCTCGTCATGCATTTCCCGTGCGGTGTCGGGATCGAGGCCAAGGTTGAACTGGTCTTCCCAGCGAAAGTCGAACCGCGCCCGGCTCAGCGCATCGTCGCGCCGTTGCGCCCCCGGATGACCTTTGGCCAGATCGGCGGCATGAGCGGCCAGCTTGTAGGTGATGACCCCGGTCTTCACATCATCGCGGTCGGGCAGGCCAAGGTGTTCCTTCGGCGTGACGTAGCACAGCATCGCCGTGCCGAACCAGCCGATCATCGCCGCGCCGATGGCGCTGGTGATATGGTCGTAGCCCGGCGCGATGTCGGTGGTCAGCGGCCCGAGCGTGTAGAACGGCGCCTCATGGCAATGTTTCAGTTGCTCGTCCATATTGGCCTTGATCTTGTGCATCGGCACATGGCCGGGGCCTTCGATCATCACCTGACAATCCTTCGCCCAGGCGATCTTGGTCAATTCGCCCAGTGTCCGCAGTTCGGCGAATTGCGCCTCGTCATTGGCATCGGCGATGGAGCCGGGGCGTAGCCCGTCGCCCAGACTGAACGACACATCATAGCGGCGGCAGATGTCGCAGATTTCCTCGAAATGCTCGTAGAGGAAGCTTTCGCGGTGGTGATGCAGGCACCATTTCGCCATGATCGACCCACCACGCGAAACGATCCCCGTGACCCGTTTCGCCGTCATCGGGATCATGTGCAACCGCACGCCTGCGTGGATTGTGAAGTAGTCCACCCCCTGTTCGGCCTGTTCGATCAGCGTGTCGCGGAAAATCTCCCATGTCAGATCCTCGGCCACGCCGCCCACTTTCTCCAGCGCCTGATACAGCGGGACCGTGCCGATCGGCACCGGGGCGTTGCGGATGATCCAGTCGCGGATATTGTGGATGTTGCGGCCCGTGGAGAGGTCCATCACCGTGTCGGCGCCCCAGCGGATCGCCCAGACCATCTTTTCCACCTCCTCCTCCATCGAGGAGGTCACGGCGGAATTGCCGATGTTGGCGTTGATCTTCACCTTGAAGTTCCGGCCGATGATCATCGGCTCCAACTCGCGGTGATTGATATTGGCCGGGATGATGGCGCGGCCCGCCGCAATTTCGGCGCGCACGAATTCGGGTGTCACCAGATCGGGCAGCATGGCGCCGAAACTTTCACCGTCGCGCGTGGCGGCGGCGCTGCGACCCTCGTTCTCGCGCAGGGCGACGAACTCCATCTCGGGCGTGATGATGCCCGCCCGGGCATAGGCAAGCTGGGTCACCGCCCGGTCGTCCGTGGCGCGCAGGGGTGTGCGCTGCACCGGAAAGGCGGGCGTCAGCCGCGCGCCGGTGGCAAAGCCGTTGTCGGCCTCGGTCACCGCGCGGCCCGTGTAGCTTTCCACATCGCCACGCGCCTGCAACCAGCCGCCGCGCACATCGGGCAGGCCCTGCGCAATGTCGATCTGCGCCGCCGGATCGGTATAGGGGCCGGAGCTGTCATAGACGGTCAGCGGTGTCTCGCTGGAAATGCCGATCTCGCGCAGCGGCACGCGGATGTCATGCGTTGCGCCGGTGACATAGACCTTGCGCGAGGCGGGCAGGGCGCCCGTGGTGATGGCGGGGATCGTGTCTTTCATTGTGGTCTCCTCTTGCGATGAGACCCAAGTGAAACAGTCGGCAGAAAGGGACCACATGGCCCCGGCTGCGCCGAATGGGCCAAAGCGGCCCGAAAGGACCGCCCCCGGATGTGCGAGGAATGCGGAAATGCCCTTCGGTCTTCCTACGCCAGTGTCAACTGGGTCAGGTTCAAAGGGTCGCTTCACCGGGGCCCGAACAGATCGGAACCCCTGTCAGCCTCTCAGTCCCCTAAGGCGGGACTCCCCTGACGTAGGCGCAACATCGGAATACTTGCCGGTCATGTCAACTGCAAAAGGATGACACGGGTGCCAAACTGAAGGAGGGGCCAAACAGGCAAGGGAATCCGGTGGCGCGTTTTCTGCCGTGTTTGTTCCCGGTCGCAAGGCAGGAGGAAGCGGTCACTCAGGATGACCAGTGTCCACCTGGCCCTTGGCTGCCCATATCCGCTTTTCAGGAATGCCGGGTATTGCACGAAGGGCAGGAACGCGAAATCCACGCTGCGGCATGTTGGCCGCGAGGAACCGGAACCTCCGTGCCGAGGCGACTTTCAAGCTTTGGTGGGGGCTTCGTTGGACATTCAGGAAAAATAGGCCCCACTGCCGGGTGAACCCGGTTCGTTGAAACGGTAGCCCACGCCCGGCTCGTTCAGGATCAGCGTCGGGCTGGACGGGTCGTCTTCAAGCTTCTTGCGCAGCGACCGGACAGTGACGCGCAGGTATTCCACATTCTCGGTATGGGCAGGCCCCCAGACTCCGCGCAACAGATAGGTGTGGGTCAGCACCTTGCCCGGATGGCTGGCCAATTCGGCCAGCAGCGCGAATTCCTTGGGCGTCAGTCGGGCCTCCTGGCCGGATTTGCGCACACTATGCGCGTCAAGGTCGATCTCGACCGGGCCGACCCTGACCCGCCGCGCAACGCCCGCGCTGCGGTCTGCCCGGCGCAGGCAAGAGCGGATGCGCGCCAGAAGTTCCTCGCTGTCGAAAGGCTTGGTGACGTAATCGTCGGCGCCGAGGTCGAGCGCGGTCACCTTTTCGCCCGACCCCTCGCGGGCGGTGAGCACGATGATGGGCACGCCCCGGTCGCGGAACGGACCGATGAGCTCCAGACCGTCGCGGTCGGGCAAGCCGAGATCCAGAAGCACCAGCCTTGGCCGCGCACGCTCCAGCGACTGAAGCGCCGCCGTCGCGGTCGCGGCTTCCTCGATCACATAGCCGCTGCGCTCGGTGGAAACCCGCAAGAGCCGCCGGATCGGCATTTCGTCATCGACGATCAGGATGTGGTCGCTCATGCCATGCCTTCCATGGAGATCTGCACGATGGCTTCGGGCGGGATGCGGATGGTGAACCGCGATCCACCGCGCTGTCGGCGCGCGGCTTCGACAGTGAAACCCATCGCCTGCGAGAAGCCCTTGACGATGGCAAGCCCAAGGCCCGACCCGCCGGTCCGGTCCGAAGTCTCGCCGCGTGCGAAACGGTCGAAGATGCGCTGCTCGCTGCCCTGCGGGATGCCGGGCCCCCGGTCGAGCACGTCGATCACCGGGCCGCGCCGACCCATCCGCGCGACCACCTCGATGGTTTCGTCCTCGGGCGAATATTTCACCGCATTGTCGATCAGATTCAGGATCGCATGGTGCAGCAACACGGCGTCCGCGCGCACCAGTGGAAGATTCGGATCGATCATCGTTTGCAGCTTGCGCCCCTCCAGCGGTCCTGCAAGGTCGGCCAGGGCCGAGGTGATGGCATCGGTCAGGTCGATGGGCTGAAGATCGGGGGTGACCGCGCCTTCCTCAATCCGGGTCAGATCGAGCAGGTCGGACAGAAACCTGTTCAGCCGCCGCGCCTCGCTGCGCAATGTCTCTACCAGTTCCGCTTCGTCGCCGCTGGCCGACAGCGCCTCGGCGGCGGCCGTGACCACCGTCAGCGGTGTCCTGAGATCGTGACTGAGCGAGGCAAGAAGTGCGGCGCGCAGGCTGTCGCGCTGGCGCACGACCTCCATCTCGCGCATGTCCGCTTCCAGCTTGAGCCGTTCATGCGCCAGCGCCGCTTGGTCGATCAGGCTCTCGGCAAGCGCCGCGCGTTCGGTCGGGACGGCATCGCGGCCGGCCGGGCTGCGCAATCCCAGAACCGCCAGCGTGCCGAGCGAGGTCTTGAGCGGGCGGAATTGCCAGTCGCTTGCCGTCAGCGTGTTGGTGCCGCGCCCCGCTGCCTCGCCATGTTCGAAGGCCCATTCGGCGGCGGCGCGGTCCACGGGGCTCAGCTCCGGCTTCGCTTGCCCCGAGGCCGTGATCTTCACCCCGTCCCCGGAGCTGTGCAATACAATCGTCTGCACAGCGAGGATCGTGCGGATCTCGTCGCAAACGATCTGCGCTGTCTCGGAGGTTTCGGATGCGGCACTCAGGCGTGTCGCGAACCGGGCAAGTGCCGCGTTCTCCCGCGCGCTGCGCATCGCAAGGGCCGCCGCCGCCCGCGCCTGCGCGGCGAGCTGGCCGGTGATGATCGCCACCACGACCAGCAGCATCGCGGTGATGATATTGGCCGGACCGTAAATAATGAAGGTGTAGAAGGGTTGCAGGAAAAAGAAGTTATAGGCGATTCCCGCAGCGACGGCCGCCACAAGGCCCGCCCGGAAGCCGAAATAGCTGGCACTTACGATCACCGGGACGAGGTAAAGCATGTCAATCGGACCGCGGCTGATCCAGTCCTGTGCGAAGAACAGCACGAGGGTGGTAAGCCCGACCGCCCCGAGCGCCACGGCATCGCCGCCGAACGGAGCCTTGGGCACATAGTGTCGCCAGTTGTCCGCCCGGCGCTCGTGTGCCAGCGGCACCACATGCACCGAGACACCGCTGGACCTGTCAATGAGGTCTTTCACGATTGACTGGCGGAACCGCGGGAAGCCGCGACCGCCATGGCGCGAACTGCCGATGACCAGTTGTGTGGCGCGCGTCGCCTTGCATTGAGCGAGGATCGCCTCCTGCACGGCGGTTGCTGGCACCGACTGGAGCGTTGCGCCCAGTGAGGATGCCAGCGACAGGATGCGCGCAAGTTGGGTCTTCTCCGCATCGCTGAGTCGAGAGGCCGAGGGCGTTTCAACAAAAAGCGCGATCAACGGCGCCTTCAGGGCATCCGCCAGCCGCTTCGCGGCCCGGACAACCTGTTCGCCACCGGCCGCCTCGGAAATCGCCACCAGAACCCGCTGCCCGCCGCCGTAGCCGTCCTTGCCTGTGACGCCCTGATGTTCCTTGATCCGGGCATCCACATAATGCGCCGCATGGCGCAACGCGAGTTCGCGGAGCGCGAGCAGGTTGCCCTTGGAGAAGAAGTGGTCGAGCGCTTGGGCCGCCTGTTCAGGAACGTAGATCTTGCCTGCCTCAAGCCGGACGATCAGGTCCTCGGGAGGCAGGTCGATCAGTTCGATCTCGGCGTTCTCGAAGACCTTGTCGGGGACAGTCTCGCGCACGCGGACATGTGTGAAGGAGCCGACCACGTCGTTCAGGCTCTCGACGTGCTGGATGTTCACGGTGGTCATCACGTCGATGCCTGCGGCGAGCAGTTCCTCGATGTCCTGCCACCGCTTGGGGTGACGGCTGCCCTGGGCATTGGTGTGGGCGAGTTCGTCCACAAGCACGATCTGCGGGTGCCGTTCGAGAACCGCGTCGATGTCCATTTCGGTGAGCGTCTGGCCCCGATAGACAAGCTCCTTGCGCGGAACGACCGGCAGGGGGGCAACAAGCGCCTCGGTCTCCTTGCGTCCGTGGGTCTCGACAATGCCGATCACCACGTCCTTGCCCGCCTTGCACTTCTCGGCGCCTTCCAGCAGCATCTCGTAGGTTTTCCCGACGCCGGGAGCGGCGCCGAGAAAGATCTTGAGCGTGCCGCGCCCCTCCCGTTCCGCTTCGCGGAGCAATGCATCTGGTGAGGGGCGCGTTTCTTCAGTCATGGGAACACCTTAATCGCTGTCCGCCGGAGCGGCCAGTTCGGCGTCGAGCGCGAGGTTGAGTTCCAGCACGTTGACGATACGGCCGTCGGTGAAGAACGCGCCGGGCGCGTAGGCCATGTTCCGGACGAGTGTCGTGACCGCCGAGGGCTCGACCCCGCGGGCTCTCGCCACCCGTGCGACCTGAAACAACGCGCCTTCGAGCGAGATATGGGGGTCGAGCCCGGCTCCGGACGCGGTGACAAGGTCTGCCGGGATCGGCCGCTCCTCGGTGGCACCGCCATAGGCCGCGATCAGGGCCGCCGCACGTTCGGTCAGCTCCGGGTTCGCCGGAGAGAGGTTCGAGCCGCCGGCACCCGCCGCATCGTAGTCCACGGCCGAAGGCCGGGGCCAGAAATACTGCGGCGAGGTGAACGCCTGCGCAATCAGGCGGCTACCGACGATCTTGCCATCCCCGTTCGTGACGAGCGACCCGTTGGCGGTGGCGGGTGTCACGACTTGCGCGAACCCGAGGATGATGGCGGTGTAGCCGCCTACGCAAAGGACCATGGTCGCGGCAGCGACGCGCAGGCCGGAAATGAAGTCTGACATGTGCATGTCTCCTCTTGTCCGCCGATCAAGGCAGCGAGAAATGTTCGGCGAGCGGCCCGAGCGCTGCGGCTGGCAGGAAGGTGAGCGCGCCGAAGATGACGACGGTCAGCCCCAGCATGGTGCCGAAGGTGGCGTCCTCCACGCCGAGTGTGCCGGCGCTCTCGGTTGTGCGCCGCTTGGCCATGAGGGAGCCTACGATTGCGAAGGGCAGGATGATCGGCAGGTAGCGGCCGAGCAGCATCACGAGGCCGGTCGCGATGTTCCAGGGTCCGGTCCCGTCCCCAAGCCCTTCGAAGCCCGAGCCATTGTTCGCCGCCGCCGACGTGAACTCGTAGAGGATCTCCGAGAAGCCGTGCGCGCCGGGATCCTGCACCGTCGTCTGGCCGAGCGCCGTCGCGGCAAAGAGCGCGGTGCCGCCAAGGATCAGGACGGCGTGGGCGAAAAGCGCAAGGATGGCGAACCGAACCTCCTTGGCCTCGATCTTGTGGCCGAGATACTCGGGTGTCCGTCCCACCATCATGCCCGCAACGAAGACCGCCACGACGATGTAGAGGAACATGTTGATCATGCCGACGCCGACGCCGCCGAAGGTGGCGTTGAGCCACATGCCTGCCATCGGCATCAGGCCGGTCAGCGGGTTGAGGCTGTCGTGCATCGCCCCGACCGAGCCGTTCGAGGTGGCCGTGGTCAACACCGCCCAGAGCGGGCCTGTCGTGGCACCCAAGCGAAGTTCCTTGCCCTCCAGATTGCCCGTCTCCTCGGACACGGCAAGCTCGGCGAAGGCTGGCGTCGGCGCGCTCTCAAAGATCACCGCGCCGGCGATCTTCACCAGAATGAAGGCCGTCATCACCGTAAAGATCACCGCCGCATGGCGCTGGCGTCCGACGATGCGGCCGAACATCCACACGCAGGCCATAGGGATGAGGATGATCGCCACCATGGCGAGCGCGTTGGTCCAGAAGGTCGGATTTTCCAGCGGATGGGTGGCATTGGGGCCGAAGAAGCCGCCGCCGTTGGTGCCGAGCTGCTTGATGGTCAGGAAGGCCGCGACCGGACCCCGCGCGATGGTCTGCATTGCGCCTTCAAGCGTCGTCGCCACCGCCGAACCCTGAAGGGTCATCGGCATGCCGCCGAGCACCATCAGCAACGCCACGACCACGGCAAGGGGCAGGAGCACCAGAAAACTGGCCCGCTGCACATCCATCAGGAAATTGCCAAGCCCCGGCCGCCCCGCAATCCCGCGGGCCAGCGCTGTAAGCGCCGCGATACCAGTCGCGGCCGAAACGAATTGCAGCCACATCAGACCGGCAAGCTGGCTGAGGTAGCTCATCGAGACCTCGCCCGCGTAATGTTGCAGGTTGGTGTTGGTGGTGAAGGACGCCGCGGTGTTGAACACCAGCGTCGGATCAAGCGCCCCCCGTTCATCGGGATTGAGCGGCAGCCATTGCTGCGTGGCAAGGATCACGAATGTCACCGTGAACATGAGCGCGTTGAAGACGAGCAGCGTGACCAGGTAGCGTTTCCAGTTCTGGTCGGCGGATGCGCCGCCGATTGTCTGGAACAGCGCGGTCCAGCGATTGGCTTGCCCCGGCGCGGGGTCCATCGCCCATTTCATGTAGGCGCCGAGCGGCAGCGACAGCAGCGCCGTGCCCCCGACGATGAAGAGAATGACAGTTGCGTGGTCCATGGGATCAGTCCTTGAAAGCCCGTGTCACGGAGCCGATCAGCGCGGCGAACACGAGGATTCCGAGTGCGTAGGTGAGAAGGATCATGTGAGGGCTCCTGTCAGGCGAGGCCGAGGCCCGAGACCGCGATGTCGATCAGCTTGATGCCGACGAAGGGAGCGATCAGACCGCCAAGGCCGTAGATGCCGAGGTTCTGGATAAGCTGCCGCGCCGCGCTCTGCGGGCGGTAGGTCACGCCGCGTAGCGCCAGCGGCACGAGAAGCGGGATGATGATGGCGTTGAAGACCAGCGCCGACAGGATCGCGCTTTCGGGGCTGGCGAGCCCCATGACATTCAGCGCGCCGAGGCCCGGGTAGAGCGTCACGAAGATCGCCGGCAGGATGGCGAAATACTTCGCCACATCGTTCGAGATCGAGAACGTCGTGAGTGCGCCGCGGGTCATCAGGAGCTGCTTGCCGATGCCCACGATCTCGATGAGCTTGGTAGGGTTGTTGTCGAGATCGACCATGTTGCCGGCTTCGCGCGCAGCCTGGGTGCCGGTGTTCATCGCGACGCCCACATCCGACTGCGCCAGCGCGGGCGCGTCGTTGGTGCCGTCGCCGCACATCGCCACCAGCTTGCCGCCGGCCTGTTCCTTGCGGATCAGTTCCAGCTTGTCCTCGGGCGTCGCCTCGGCCAGAAAATCGTCCACACCGGCCTCGGCCGCGATGGCGGCTGCGGTCAGCGGGTTGTCGCCCGTGATCATCACCGTGCGGATGCCCATGCGGCGCAATTCGGCAAAGCGCTCCTTGATCCCGGATTTAACAATGTCCTTCAGGTGAATTGCGCCCAGAAGGCGCGTGCCGTCTGCCACCGCGAGGGGCGTGCCTCCCGCGCGCGCGATCCTGTCGGTCAGCGACTTCATCTCGCGCACCGCCGCCGCCTCGAAGGCATGCAGTTTCAGGACGGCATCGACCGCGCCCTTGCGGACCTTGCGGTCACCGATGTCGAGACCGCTGACACGGGTCTGGGCCGTGAACCCGACCACTGCCGAGCCGTCAGGGGCAGCTTCGCCTTGTCCGGCCAGTTCGATGATGGAGCGTCCTTCCGGCGTTTCGTCGCCGAGCGAGGACAACCGCGCCGCCTCGATAAGTTCGGCATCTCGGATGCCCGAGAGCGGCAGGAACTCGGTGGCCTGCCGGTCACCCAGCGTGATCGTCCCGGTCTTGTCGAGGAGCAGCGTGTCGATGTCGCCCGCCGCCTCGACGGCGCGGCCTGACTTGGCCAGCACGTTAAAGCGGATCAGCCGGTCCATACCCGCGATGCCGATGGCCGAGAGCAGCGCCGAGATCGTGGTGGGGATCAGTGCCACGAAGAGCGCGATCAGGACGGGGACAGCGAGCGATCCGCCAGCGTAGGCGGCGAAGGCGGGCAGCGTGCCGACGGCGACGAGAAAGATCAGCGTCAACCCGGTCAGCAGGACCGTGAGGGCGATCTCGTTCGGCGTCTTGGCGCGGCTTGCGCCCTCCACAAGCGCGATCATCCGATCAAGGAAGCCCGTCCCCGGCTCGGCTGTCACCTTGACCTTGATCCAGTCGGAGATGACGCGCGTGCCCGCGGTTACTGCGGAACGGTCGCCGCCCGCCTCGCGGATCACCGGGGCGCTTTCGCCCGTGATTGCCGCCTCGTTCACCGAGGCCACGCCAAGGATCACCTCGCCATCGGCTGGGATCAGGTCGCCCGTCTCGACCAGAACGATGTCGCCCTTCCTGAGCTCGCTGGCCGGGACGTTCTGGTGGCTGTCGCCCTTGATGCGTTTGCCCCTGAGCTCGGCCTTGGTCGAACGCAGCGCCGCCGCCTGCGCCTTGCCGCGCCCTTCGGCCAGCGCCTCGGCAAAATTGCCGAAAAGGACAGTGAGCCAGAGCCAGAAGACGATCTGCACCTCGAACAGGAAATCGCCGCCGCTGACGGCGGTTCTGACCAGCAGGACCGTTGCCAGCAGTGCGGCCGCCCCGGTCGTGAACATGACCGGGTTGCGAACGAGAATGCGCGGGTGAAGCTTGACGACGCTCTGCCGCAAGGCAGGAGCCAGCAGTTCGGTGTCGAATATGGATTGTGTCGGTTGCCGTGCCATGATGCGCCCCTCAGAAACGCTCGGGCCGCATCAGCACGGCCAGAAGATAGACGAGGAGCGTTGCGGCCACGAGGCCGCCGAGAACGAGGTCGAAGCCCATTTGAGGACCCTCCAGATACGGAATTAACCCGTCGTATCTGGAACGGAGGCGCGTAAGGGCGCCATGCGGAACTCACCGCCACGTCATAAGAAAAGCATAAAGACGGAAGGAGCAGCGGTCCGGTGCACTTCCCCTGTCTTGCGCGATAGCCGCCCGGTTCCCGCGTCATGGAAGCTGGACAGCGCGGTCGTGCATAGGGTGTAAGGCAGCTTTAGGCCGCGCGTGGATATGGTTCCTTTGGGGCGGATGGTGCTATGCTTGCGCATCGGCCAGAGTTGACCGGAAGTCTGCCAGAACTCCATGGGTTGGATGCAGATGGTTGAGTCGCTTCGCGTTTCCGGCCCGACGCGTCACGCAAACGCGGCGCGAGGCGAATGGTTGCCTCGGGCCGATCTTGATGATCCCTGCGCTCACTCCGCAGCCGGAGCCGCCCGATCCTGCCGTGGCGAGAGGCCGAATTTTCTTGTATACTCGCGCGAGAACTGGGCCGAGCTTTCGTAGCCTACGCGAAAGGCGACCTCTGACACTTTGGCAGACGAGCTGCGCAGCACGTCGCGCGCGTGAAGCAAACGCAGGTCCTTCTGATATTGCAGGGGCGAAGTGCCCGTCACGGCCTTGAAATGCTCGAAGAAGGCGGAGTTGCTCATGCCGACCCGATCGGCGAGCTCCCTGATAACCACCGTGCGCGACAGGTCTGACTGGATGTCGCGTGTTGCCTGAAAGATGCGGCTGGCGGTGGATTCGTGCCAGAGCAGTTTTTGCAGCGCCTCGGCATGGGGGCCGAGAAGCAGCCGGGCGTGGATTTCCTGCCGGGTGATCGGGGCCAGCAACTGGCGCGTCTCGTCGGCTGCGCATTGGTCGAGATACCGGATCAGCGCGTCCTGCACCGCTGGATCGGTGGGGCACAGCGTGATCGAGAACGGGTCACGGCGGCGTGTTCCGCGCACGGGCGGCAGGGTCGCGGTCAGGCCCCGCAGCAGGTCGAGGTCGAGCGGAAAGACCAGCGCAACGTAAGGTATTCCGGGCGTGGCGTGGGTGACGCTTGAGACGACCGGCAGCGCGTGGCTGACGAGCAGCGATTGACCAGCCGCCACAGTCAGGCTGTGCGCGCCCGCGCTGACCTGCTTGGCGCCTTGCAGGACAAGGCACAAGAGTGGGCGATAGACGGTGGCCATCTGCGGGCTAGGCGCGTCGAACCTCAGGAAATGCATCCCGCTTTCGGCATGGGCAAGCCCGCCCCGAGGGACCCCGGCTTGGTCCATCAGCGCCATGGCGCGGTCCAGCAACCCTGTCATGCCACTCTCCTTTTCACGGATCTGGTAGCACGGCATCGCCCGATTTTGTGAAGGATTATTCCATCAACTGGAGTATCAGGCAAGTATTGCGGATAATCGGGAAAGAACCGGCGTCAGGCCTGGAGTATCGTCTTCCTATCACAAAGACAGGGACGGCCCAGATGGCAAGAATCTTCATCACCGGGATAGCGGGCGGCTTTGGCCTGCCCACCGCAAGGGTGCTTTTGGCGCAGGGGCATCAAGTGGCGGGCAGCGTCCGCAGCCGCTCGGGTCGCAACGCCGACACGGTCGCCGCGCTGGAGGCCGGGGGCGCGCAGATCGTCGAGATGGACGTGACTCACACCGCCAGCACCGAAGCGGGCGTGGCCGACGCGATCACCGCGCTCAACGGGCTGGACGTGCTGTTCAACAATGCCGGGATCGGCTCCTATGGCATTCAGGAGCTGATGTCGCCCGAGGATATGGCCCGCGTCTTTGATGTGAATGTCATGGGTGTCCAGCGGGTCATGCGAGCTGCACTGCCGCATTTCCGGGCACAGGGGCGCGGGACGATACTTTATACGTCAAGCCTGATCGGGCGCATCGCGGCGCCGTTTTATGGCACCTATTGCGCGTCGAAATGGGCGTTGGAGGCCGTGGTCGAATGCTATCGGACCGAGCTTTCCGGCTTTGGCATCGAATCCTGCATCATCGAGCCGGGCGCCATGCCCACGGCCTTTTTCGACGGCATGGTCACGCCCGACGATCCCGCGCGTGAGGCTGAGTATGGCGATTTCGCCGCCGTTCCCGCGATGTCGGCGCAGGGTCTGGCGCAGATGCTGGAAGCCTCGCCCGACCAGCGCCCCGAGCGCATCGCCGAAGCCGTTTCTGCCCTGCTGGCGCTGCCCTTCGGCCAGAAACCCTTTCGCACGGTTGTCGATTACACCGGCGTTGGCCCCGAGATCGAGCGTTACAACACCGTGCTGCATGATGTGACCCGCACCGTCCTGACTGGGTTCGGCATCGAAGCGATGTTGCGCCTCAACGCCTGAAAGATCCCTCCCATGCCTACCATTCTTATCACCGGCACATCCTCCGGCATCGGCAAGGCTACCGCCGTGCGCTTTCACTCGGAAGGCTGGAACGTCATCGCCACCATGCGCGATACGTCGGCTTCTGACCTTGCCGACCTCGACAATGTGCTCGTCACCCGCCTCGACGTGGCCGACTCCGCCTCGATCACCGCGGCGGTGACTGCCGGGATCGAACATTTCGGTGCCATCGACGTCTTGCTGAACAACGCGGGTTACGGCGCTTACGGCCCACTCGAAGCATTTTCGACCGATCGCATCCGACGCCAGTTCGACACCAATGTGATTGGCCTCTTGGAGGTGACGCAGACCGTCCTGCCACATATGCGCAGGCGGCGGACAGGCACCATCGTCAATATCTCGTCCATCGGTGGGCAGATTACCTTTCCGCTCGGCACGCTCTACCATGGCACGAAGTTCGCCGTCGAAGGCCTGTCAGAGGCGCTGCATTACGAGCTGGAGCCGCTGGGCATCCGGGTGCGCATCGTCGAACCGGGTATGATCAAGACTGACTTTGGCGGGCGCTCCTTCGATTTCGCGATGGACGGCCGCCTGACCGACTATGCCACCAGCGTCGAAGCGATGGGGCGTCTCTTTGGCAGGCTGGCGTCAAATCCATCCTCCCCTGAGGTCGTGGCTGATGTCATCTGGCAGGCCGCAAACGCGCCCGGCGCACAATTGCGATTCCGCGCTGGGCCGGATGCCGCCGACCTTCTGGACAGGCGCAAAGCACAGGATGACGCGACCTTCATCAATAGCATCAAGGCCTTGATGGCAGAATGAGCACCTGAAAACGCCATGCGGGGACATGTCGGCTTCGGCGCGCCGCAGAAACAAATCCAAGGGCCGACCGGCTGCTCTGGGCTGTTCGTGCTCCCCTCAGTTCTCTGCGCTCCGCCAGAAAGCCATGCGGGAACTGTAGGGGGCGATGTCATCGACCGTCACGGTATTACCCGCGCGCGGTGTCTCGTTCGGGGAAGTCCCGGATGCAGTTGCGCATGCGGCAGAAGCGCCTCGATCTGTTAAGGGCGGTCGTCACGACATCGTAGACCCATCGAGCGTGACCTTCCGCGTCGCTGCCGAGGCGCGGCTAAAGCCGCCGGTGGCATCGGCTGGGAGCTGTTCGACAAGGTTCCGCTGAAAGACGTGCGGGTTGGTGATATTGACCTCGGTTATTTCCGTTTCGCCGGTGCGCCCTGGGGCTGTGACGGTGGTCCTGCCGCCCTTGCTTGTGGCAGACAAGGCGACCCTTGGCTGACGTCTGTGTTCAGGTCTTCGACCAGATCGAAATCGTCGCCGGGATCTGGCGCAGGCGGCGGCGCTGTCTTTGCGAGCGGCTTGGTCCGTCGGGCACCTTCCGCGTGCAGGACCACTTCCGCAGCCGCTCGGGCATCTTCGCCGGCGTCGTGGTGCCGGAAGACGAGGCCCAAATGGCGCTTCAGGCTCGCAAGGCCATGGCCGCCGTTTCCGCGCAACTCGGGCCAGGCCCGCCGTGCAACCTGAACGCTGTCGCGCCAGGTCCAGTCCGGGATCGGATGACCGCAATTGCCGCAGGCGGCGGCGATTGCGCTGCGATCGAAACCCGAATGCTGATAAACGATGGTGCCTGAGAGCGCGCCCCGCAGCATCGACAGGACCTCGGGGAAGGTTGGCGCCCCTTGGACCGTCCTAGCACTGATCCCGTGCAGCGAGGTGAAGACCCAGCGGTCAACCCGAGGATCGACGTAGGTCATCCATGTGTCAATCGAATGGTCCGGCCGGACGCAGGCGACCCCGATCTGACAGATGCTGCCGCGATCATGGTTCGCCGTCTCGACGTCGAGGGCGAAGAAGCGGAACGGGCCTGTGGGGAAGGGCGTGACGCGCCTTTTCGGGGGTTCGGGTCGCAGCGGAGTGGCGGTTTTCGCGGGGCTGACCCGTGCCGTCAGATACCGCAGGCGCTGCCGTTGCAGCGCGGCCCGTTCGGCACTGCCCCAACCGAGGCGCGATAGCGTCTCTTCGACCAGATCGACGGGTTCATCATAGCTTGCCATCTTGCGGCGGTTCCAGGCAATCGCCTCTTCGGGCGCGATTGCCAGCACCGCGGCCTCAAGGGCCGGAATGTCGGCCGTGTCGGGCAATGGCAGCCAGACGGCGCGGCAATGGTCTGCCACAAAGGCGTTCCGCAGTGCCTTGGCCAGATCGCCATCCGCCTTGGCCAACGGATCTGTGCGGTCCCGCCACATGCGGCCCGTGTTATACATCTGGGAAAAGTAGTGGCTCATGCCCTCCGAGCCGGTGCGGTGCCGCTGATGGATCCGCTCGTAGAAGGTCTGATCGGTCGAGTTGGTCGAGCCGATGTAGCGCAGATCGCCGTGATGATCGACGAGGCCGTAAAGGCCGCGTGCATCACGCGGCGCCTTCGCCGTGGGCTGGGGCGCCACGTCAAGCAGGGCGGCAAGCAGGGCTTCGGCAGAAAAATGCACCAGAAATCTCCGACGGAACAATGCCCTGACGCCGCAGTGCGCGGCGCTTGGGTCCGCCGGACAGGATACAGCCGTGACAGAACCTGTCGAGGGCATCGGTTCAGCACGCTTTTGGGGGCAGGATCTGACGCATCTGACTGGAGAGCCGCTGAACCATATGCTTGGAATGGCCCATCCCGTCGATTGATGCTGCCAGCGCAAAAGCCTCGCGCCTCTCGCACACCATTGGCACGGGGGATTGGCACGGGAGCGTCGAGATGCCGGCGATGTGCTTGTCCGTCCGACCGTGTTCAGGTTCTGTGTGCGGACAGGCGCGGCGCGCGAGTTTCGTCGCGGCAAGCCGGTCAGCAGGTGCCGCGAGGCACTAGAAGGACGCCAGATCCTGTCCAAGGATCGGGGCGTAGCGCAGCGCTTTTGTGTTCGGGGGGCGTGGCCATCGGGGGCTTCCCTTTTGCCTTATATGACGAAGACCTCGGCTCGTAAGGGCGACTGCGGGATCTGGTTTGATTTTGAAGAACTTTGCTGATCAAGGCAGCGCCGCCAGTCGCTTCCCGCACCTGTTCCGTTGTGCTATGCGGGATACTTTCGGTGCCAGCTTTTGGCGCCACCCCTCGTCGGAACCGTCGCGAAACGGCGGAATAAGGCGGCAAACGGCAGGAAACGGCAGCGGAGATGGCTGATAAAAAATCCTTGCTTTCCAAGGACTCCCTTGTGTCGCAGGCGCACCGCCTTTCCGTCGCCCCGATGATGGACTGGACGGACCGGCATTGCCGGTTCTTTCATCGCCTGATGTCGCGCCGTGCGATGCTTTACACCGAGATGGTGACAGCGCCCGCGATTCTGCACGGGCCGCAGGCGCGGCTTCTGGATTTCAGCGGTGCGGAGCATCCGGTTGCGCTGCAACTCGGTGGGTCGGACCCGGATGAACTCGCACGGGCCACGGCCATTGCGCAGGGCTGGGGGTATGACGAGATCAACCTGAACTGTGGCTGTCCGTCGGACCGGGTGCAATCGGGCTGTTTCGGCGCTGTGCTGATGGAAAATCCGGCGCTGGTGGCCGATTGCATGCGCGCCATGGCGGCGGAAAGCGATGTGCCGGTGACGGTGAAATGCCGGATCGGTGTCGATGACCAGAACCCGGAGGAGATCCTGCCGCGCTTCATCGAAACCGTGGCCGGGGCCGGGGTCACGCATTTCGTGGTCCATGCCCGCAAAGCCTGGCTTCAGGGTCTCAGCCCCAAGGAAAACCGCGAGATCCCGCCGCTGGACTATCCGCTGGTGCTGGCGATGAAGCGGCGGTTCCCGGAACTGACCATCTGCATCAATGGTGGGGTGGCCACGCTGGATCAGGCAAAGGCGCTGCTGGCCGAAGGGCTGGACGGGGTGATGATCGGGCGCGCGGCCTATCACGATCCGGGAAACACGCTGATCGGGGCGGATGCGCTGTGGGGCGAAGATCATGCGCCCGACCGTGCGGCGGTGGTCGCGGCGATGAAACCCTATATCGCGGCGCATCTGGCGGCGGGCGGGCGGCTGCATCAGGTGACGCGGCATATGCTTGGCCTGTTCACCGGCCTGCCCGGCGCACGCGGCTGGCGCCGCGTGCTGTCGGAAGGGGCGTCGCGCCCCGGTGCGGGGCTTGACCTGCTGGATGCTGCCCTGGCCGAGGTGCGGCGCGCGATGGCCGTTCAGGCCGAGGGCTGAGCCTCGGGCGCGGGCAGCCGCGCCACCACCAGTGCCAGCACGAAGGCGAGCGCGCCGCAGAGCGCGATGGCCGCCAGCATCGGCAGCACTGTGCCGTCGAAGAACGGCGCGGAAACCGCGATCATCACGCCCCCGGCAAGCATCTGCATCGTCCCCCCCAGCGACGAGGCCAGACCGGCAATCGGCCCGTGTTCCTCCAGCGCCACCACCATGGCGGTGGGGATCACCAGCCCGAGGCAGGCATTGGCAAGGAACAGCCCGCCGATGGTCAGCCAGAGGCCGGAAATCCCGGCCAGCGCCAGCAGGAACAGCCCGATGGTGAACACGGCAAAGCCGGTGGTTGCCCGCACCATGACCGCCTGCGCGCCAAAGCGCATGCCCAGCCGGGCTGCCATCTGCGAGGCACCAAAAAACCCAACCGCATTCAGCGCGAAAGCCAGCGAGAATTGCGTGGGCGTCAGGCCGAAGGCCGCCGCATAGACGAAAGAGGCGGAGGCGATGAAGACGAAGAAGCTCGCCATGCCGAAGCCACCCAGAAAGGTCAGCGCCATGAAGCTGCGATGCGTCAGCAGATGCCGGGTGCCGCGCAGCATGGCCGAGACCGAGACCGGCTGCCGCGCCGCGGGCGGCAGGGTTTCGGCCAGCAGAAAGCGGGTCATCGCAAGGCTGGCCAATGTTGCCACCACCAGAATGCCGAAGATCGCCCGCCAGCCCGCCAGCGCCATAAGCCCGGCGCCCGCCAGCGGGGCAAGGAAGGGCGAGACCGAAATCACCAGCATGATGGCCGCCATCAGCCGTGTCGCCTCGTGCCCTGTGGTCATGTCGCGGATCACCGCGCGCGGCACCACCATCACCGCCGCGCCGCCAAGACCCTGCACGAAACGCCCGGCAATCAGCGCCTCGGTCGATTGTGCCAGCGTGCACAGGACCGAGCCGATCAGAAAGATCGCCAGCCCCGCATAAAGCGGCAGCTTGCGCCCGGCCTGATCCGCCCACGGGCCATAGATCAGCTGTGCCACACCGAAGGCGAGGAAATAGCTTGTGATCGTGGCCTGCATGGCGGGCACGCTGGCCCCTAGGCTCTGCCCGATCTCGGGCATGGCAGGCAGATACATGTCGATGGCAAAAGGGCCAACGGCGGACAAAAGCCCGAGCACGAGGGCCGGGCGCAGGAAGGACGTCGAAGACATAGGGAAAACCGTTAGAAAAAGTGACTCGCAGACTAGCCTTTTCCGACCGGAGGCACAATGCGCCTCTGGAACCTTCCGCCGCATGGGGCTAGCGTCACCGCAAACCGAAGGGGAGAGGTGCCCATGCCCGAAATTTCCGCCCTGTTGCCGATGCTGGCGCTGCTTGTCGTGATCGGCGGTTTTGCCGGGATCATTGCGGGCCTTCTGGGGGTCGGGGGCGGCATCGTGCTGGTGCCGGCGTTCTATTACGCCTTCTCGCATCTGGGCTATGGCGGTCCGCAACTGATGCAGGTCTGTCTGGCCACCTCGCTGGCCACGATCATCGTGACCTCGATCCGGTCGGTTCTGGCGCATAACCGCAAGGGCGCGGTGGACTGGGCCATCCTGAAGGGCTGGGCGCCCTTCATTGCCGTGGGGGCGGTGGCGGGTTTCCTGCTGGCGAGCCAGCTTCGGTCGGTCACGCTTCAGGCGATCTTCGGCTGTCTGGGGCTGATTGCTGGCCTTTACATGGCCTTCGGCCGCGCCGACTGGCGGCTGGGACAGGCCATGCCGCAGGGGGGCTTGCGGGGCGCGCTGGGGGGCGGCCTGGGGTTCTTCTCGGTTCTGATGGGCATTGGCGGCGGCACTTTCGGGGTGCCGATGATGACGCTTTACAACCTGCCGATCCATCGCGCCGTGGCAACGGCGGCGGGCTTCGGGCTGATCATCTCGGTCCCCTCGGCCATCGGCTTCCTGACGCTGCATGTTGATCAGGCGCCGCCCGGCACCCTGGGCGCGATCAACTTCCCCGCTTTTGCGGTGATCGTGGCGATGACGCTGATCACCACACCCATCGGGGTGCGCATCGCCCATGCGATGGATGCCAAGCCGCTGAAGCGTGCCTTCGCCCTGTTCATCCTCGTGGTCGCGGTGAACATGCTGCGCAAGGCTGCGGGATGGTAGGCGCAGGCGGCTGGTGCCGGATCGGCCCCGATCCGGCAATCGCCAACTGGGCGGCAGCGGCGCGCCCGGTGGCGGAGGCCGTACTGCGTGACAGTGCCGAGCCATGGCGCTGTGGCGGCACATGGTTTGTCGGCGTCGATGCCCTGCCGAACGGGCCGGATGGCGCCGTGGGCGGCGCCAGTTTCCCGTGGCAGGCGGTGGGCCTTGCGCCCGAACCGCTGCATCCCGCGCAGCTTTCCGTCATGCGCCCCGGCTATCCGCAACCGTCCGAGGCGGAAACACCAGCCGCCTTCGCCTTCCGCCGCGACCGTGATGCCGCGCATCTGGACGGTCTGCTGCCCGATGCCGCGAAACGCCGTCGCATCGCCGAGCCGCATCGCTGGATTCTGGGTCTGGCCCTGAATGAAACCGATCCCGAGGCCGCGCCGCTGGTGGTGTGGGAGGGCAGCCACCGCATCCTGCAAGCCGCGCTGGCCGCAGCGCTGGCGCCGCATCCGCCTTCACAATGGGCCGAGGTGGACATCACCGATGCCTATACCGCCGCGCGCAGGCAGTGTTTTGAAACCTGCCGCCGGGTCGCCGTGCCGTCCCGGCCCGGTCAGGCGGTGTTGATGCACCGGCACATGCTGCATGGAGTCGCCCCTTGGGCCAAGGGCGCCAAGGCCCCGCCAGAAGGCCGGATCATCGCCTATTTCCGGCCGCTCATGCCGGATGTCGCAAGCTGGCTCATGCCAGAGTGATACGCAACGCTGGCACCTTCCACGGCAGTCGGCACGCGGCGGCTCGATGCCGCCAAGGGCCGGGCTAGTTGCAGGTTCAGCCTTCCAATCGCCCGGCACGTCCGCCGCGCCGCTTGACCAGCCGGGGGGCGCGGGACGGCAGGTCTGCCATGACGGCGCGCCGCGCTTCGGCTGTCATCCGTGACCAGGCGCCGATCTCGTCCATGCTGCGATAGCAGCCGACGCAAAGCCGCGCCTCCGGGTGGATCACGCAGACCTTGACGCAGGGGCTGTCGACCTCGGCCCGTTTCCAGATCTCATCCGTCACGTTCGCTCTCCCGCCGCAGATGCGCCAGCCGGTCCAGCGCCCCTTGCAGGATAAATCCGGCCGCCACATGGTCGATCACCTCGGAGCGACGCTTGCGCGACGTATCCGCCTCCAGCAGCGCGCGTTCGGCGGCCACGGTGGACAGGCGTTCATCCCAGAACAGCACCGGCAGCGGCGTCAGCTTTTCCAGATTGCGAATGAAGGCGCGGGTCGATTGCGCGCGCGGGCCTTCGCTGCCGTCCATGTTGCGCGGCAGGCCGATCACGATGCCGACCGTCTGCCGCGTCGCCAGCAGCTTCAGAAGCGCCTCGGCATCCAGCGTGAATTTCTCGCGCCGGATCGTGCGGTCGGGCGTCGCCACCCCGCGCATCACGTCGGAAAATGCCACGCCGATGGTCTTGGTGCCCAGATCAAGCCCCGCCAGCGCGCCCATGCGGGGCAGGGTGGCGGTGAATTCGGCGGCGTCCTCGAAGCTCATTCCGCCACCCCGGCCTGCACGGCGGCGGCCCGCACCTTCGCCAGATCCTCGGGCATGGCGGCAAAGCGGCCCTGCGCCTCGGTCCAGATCGCGCGGGCACGGTCGGTCTGGCCCAGCACCCCCAGCGCGCCGATCAGACGCGCCCATTCCTCGGCGCTGCCCCCCTCGGTCGCCAGCCGTTCGTTCAGCCGCTCGACCATGCTTTCGATCATCGCCTGACGGTCCTCGGCCGACATCTCGGCGGCAGCGGCCATATCCTCGGCGCCGGGGCCGGGCATCATGCCTGCCATCGGGCCGGCACTGGCGCCGGGTGGCTGATAGCGAACACCGGCGCGCGCGGCCATATCACCGATCTGTTCCTGAAGCGGTTTCATCCAGGGCGAATCCGGCGCGGCGGACTCGAGCGCGGTGCGCCACAGGGCAAAGGCGCGGTCGGCGCGATCGACCTGTGCGAACATCAGGCCAGAGAGATACAGCGCCGCCGTATTCTTCGGATCGCGGCGCAGCGCTTCGGTCAGCGCGGCCTCGGCTTCGGGCGAGACATAGCCCCCCGTCGCATAGACCAGCATTTCCGCCAGCAGCGCATAATCCTCGGCGGTGGCTGCATCCCCGGCCAGCCGGATCACCTCGGCCTGCGCGGCATGAGCGGCGCGGTAATTGCCCAGCCGGGCCTCGTTTTCGGCCAGCAAGCGCTGGCCGCGAATGTCGTCAGGCCGTTCCGCCACCGTGCTGCGCAGCTTCTGCATCAGCGCAAGATATTCGGCATCGGCCCCCTGCGGTTCCGGCGGCACCGGCGCATCCGCCTCGGCCACCGCCTGCGACGGCCGGTTTTCGCGCAGCTTTTCCGACAGGGCCAGCCGCGTCGCCATCGGCATGTCCGGGTAGCCCGGCACCCCCAGCGTCCAGTAAAGCGCCCCGGCCCCCGCCAGCGTCAGAACGACCAGTGGCAGGCCCAGACGCGGCCCGTCCGCAAGCCGTGAGGGCGCGGTGGCGCGGGCCTGACGGTCCGCCTCCAGCAACCGGCGCGAAATTTCGGTGCGCAGCCGCCCGGCCTCCTCCGCCGCAATGGTGCCGCGCGCGGCGTCGCGTTCGATCCCGGCAAGCTGGTCCCGGTAAAGCTGCACATCCAGCGCCGGTGCGGAAACCTCGGCCGTTGCACCGGCGCCGCGACGGAAGCCCATCAGCAAGGCGATGCCGCTGCCCAGTGCCAAAGCCCCCGCCATCAGCCAGAAAGTCCACATGCGACGCCTCTCCCGCGCCCCTGTGGCGCCTGCCCAACCCATGTAGTGCCTCGGCCCGCGCGGCAAAAGCCCGAAATGGCCGCATCCCCCGCGCCCGGCCCCGACATGATGTCGCAATTTTCCCCATTGTGCCGCTTCGGCAGGCGGATATTTTTCGCCGTCAGGGCATGACTGCACCATACCCGGGACGGGAGTTTGACAACCCATGAAACGCTATTCGGTCTTTGCCATCGCCCGCGAGGCTTTGCGCTATCATCAGGGCTGGGAGAAGGCATGGGCGTCGCCCGCGCCCAAGTCCAGCTATGACGCCATCATCATCGGCGCGGGGGGGCATGGCCTCGCCACCGCCTATTACCTCGGCAAGAACTACGGGATCACCAATGTGGCGATTCTGGAAAAGGGCTGGCTGGGCGGCGGCAATACCGGGCGGAATACGACCATCATCCGGTCGAACTACCTGCAAGACCCCTCGGCCGCGATCTACAACAAGGCGCTGAGCCTTTATGAGGATCTGAGCCAGGATCTGAACTATAACGTGATGTTCAGCCCGCGCGGCCTCTTGATGCTGGCGCAGACCCATCACGAGGTGCGCGGCTACCTGCGCACGGTGCACGCCAACAACCTGCAAGGCGTCAAGACCGAATGGATCGGGCCGGAAAAGGTGAAAGAGCTGGTGCCGATCATCAATATCGACGGCCCGCGCTATCCGGTTCTGGGCGCGCTCTATCAGGCGCGCGGCGGCACGGCGCGGCACGACGCCGTGGCCTGGGGCTATGCCCGCGCCTGTTCGGCCATGGGCATGGATATCATCCAGCAATGCGAGGTCACCGGCGTCCGGTCCGAAAACGGGCAGGTGACGGGCGTTGAAACCACCAAAGGCTTCATCGGCACGAAAAAGCTCGGCATTGTCGTCGCCGGGCATTCGGGGCAGGTGGCCGATATGGCGGGCTTCCGCCTGCCGGTCGAAAGCCTCGCGCTTCAGGCGCTGGTGTCGGAACCGATCAAGCCCTGCATGGATGTGGTGGTCATGGCCAACACCGTCCACGGCTACATGTCGCAATCCGACAAGGGCGAGATGGTCATCGGCGGCGGCACGGACGGGTTCAACAACTTCACCCAGCGCGGCAGCTTCCACCATATCGAGGAAACGCTCCGCGCGCTGGTCGAAACCTTCCCGATGATTTCGCGGCTCAAGATGCTGCGGCAATGGGGCGGCATCGTCGACATGACCGGCGACCGCTCGCCCATCATCTCGAAAACCCCGCTGGGCAATTGCTTCATCAACTGCGGCTGGGGCACCGGCGGCTTCAAGGCGATCCCCGGCTCCGGCTGGGCCATGGCCGAGCTGATGGCCAAGGGCGAACCCGGCCCGCTCGCGGCCGAGTTCAACATGTGGCGCTTCCGCGAAGGCCAGTTCATCGACGAGTCGGTGGCGGCCGGGGTGGCGCACTGATGTGTCATTTTCTGTCTGAAAATATCCCGGGGGTCCGGGGGCAGCGCCCCCGGGGTCTCCGCAAGCACGAGGCCCGGACATGCTGATCCTTGAATGCCCCTATTGCGGCGTGAAGGCCGAGGAAACCGAACTCTCCCCCGGTGGCGAGGCGCATCTGAAACGCTTCGGCCCCGGTTCGACCGGCGAGGAGTTCGAGGCCTATATGTTTGCCCGCAAGAACCCGAAGGGCGTGCATTTTGAACGCTGGCGCCATGCCTATGGCTGCGGCAAGTGGTTCCTCGCGGCGCGCTGCACCGCGACGCTGGAGGTCTTTGGCACCTATTCCGCCCAGACCACCGAGCCGCCCGCCGAAATCGTCGAGAAGATCAAGGCCAAGCGGCCGGACTGGAAGGGCACCAAATGAGCACCCGTCTTGCGAAGGGCGGCCGTCTGATCGACCGGACGGCGCCCTGCGAATTCACCTTCAACGGCAAGCGCCTGAAGGGCTTCGGCGGCGATACGCTGGCCGCGGCGCTGCTGGCCAACGATCAGATGCTGGTCGGCCGATCGTTCAAGTATCACCGCCCGCGCGGCATCGTGGCCTCGGGTGCGGAAGAGCCGAACGCTCTGGTCAACATGGGGCAGGGCGGCCGGTTCGAGCCGAACCAGCGCACCACCACGACCGAACTGTTCGACGGCCTGACCTGCACCTCGCAGAACCATTGGCCGAGCCTCGAATTCGACGTCGGTGTGGTGAACAACTATGCCAGCCGGTTCCTGCCTGCCGGGTTCTATTACAAGACCTTCATCCACCCGCGTTTCGCGTGGAAGCACATCTTTGAACCCGTGGTCCGCCAGTCGGCGGGTCTGGGTCAGGTGCCGAAGGACCGTGACGCGGACCGCTATGAGCAGGCCTATGCCTTCTGCGACATCCTCGTGGTGGGTGGCGGCATCGCCGGTCTGCAAGCGGCGCTGACGGCGGCGAAGGCGGGCAAGCGCGTCTGGCTGGTCGAACAGACCGCCCATTGGGGCGGCCGCGCTCCGGTCGATGGCGTCGAGATTGACGGCCAGCCAGCCGAGGCTTGGGTGAAGAACACCGTTCAAGCCCTTGAAGGCATGGAGAATGTAACGCTTCGCGCCCGTTGCATGGCGGCGGGGTCTTATGATCACGGCTATGTGCTTTGCGACGAGAAGGTCGCCGATCATACGCCGGGAGACGGGCGTCCGCGTCATCGTCTGTGGCGTCTGCGCGCCGGGCAGATCATCGCGGCGACCGGGGCCATCGAACGGCCGCTGTCCTTCGCGGGCAATGACATTCCGGGCGTCATGCTGGCAGCGGCGGTGCGCGATTACCTGATCAACTGGGCCGTGGCGCCCGGTGACCGCACGGTGATCGTGACCAACAACGACGACGCCTATCGCACCGCCATCGCGCTGAAAGAGGCGGGGCTGGAGGTGCCGGTGGTGCTGGACGCCCGCGCCAGCGTGACAGGTGAACTGCCCGCGAAGGCCCGCGCCATGGGCATCCGCGTCGAGGCGGGCAAGGCCATCGCCAAGGTGAAGGGTGGCAAGCGCGTCACCGGCGTCGCCATCTGCGCGCAGGTCGGGCAAGGCTCGGTTCTGGAAGAGATTGCCTGTGATGCCGTCGCCATGTCGGGCGGCTGGTCGCCGGTCGTCCACCTGTGGAGCCATTGCGGCGGCAAGCTGCGCTGGGACGAGGCGCAGGCGCAATTCGCCCCCGACAAGGCCCGCCCGCCGCTGAACCATGACGGTGCTGCGCTGGTGGTGACCGCCGGTGCGGCCTCGGGGGTGCTGTCAGCCGCCGATGTGCTGCTGGACGCCACTGACGCTGCCGGTGGCGGCGTGGCCCCCGTGGCCACCGCCCCGCAGGAAGCGGCGATGGAGCCTGTCTGGATCATGCCGCAGGGGGCGCCGGTCGATCTGCGCATGAAGATGTGGCTGGATTACCAGAACGACGTCAAGGTCAGCGACGTGCAACTGGCCGCGCGCGAGGGCTATACCTCGGTCGAACATACCAAGCGTTACACCACGCTGGGCATGGCAACCGATCAGGGCAAGCTCAGCAATATCAACGGTCTGGCGGTTCTGGCCGACAGTCTGTCGGCCCCGGTGCCGCAGGTTGGCACCACGACCTTCCGCCCGCCCTACACGCCCGTGACCATCGGCGCGCTGGCGGGCGAGGCGCGGGGCGAGATCTTCCAGCCGCTGCGCAGCACGCCGATCCACGCCTGGCACCTGTCGCAGAACGCCTATATGGAACCCGTCGGCCTGTGGCAGCGCCCCTATTGCTATCCGCGCGCGGGCGAAACCCATGAACAGGCGGTGCACCGTGAGGTGAAGAATACCCGCACCAATGTGGGCCTTCTGGATGCCTCGACCCTTGGCAAGATCATCGTCAAGGGGCCGGATGCAGGCAAGTTCCTCGACATGCTGTATACCAATGTCATGTCGAACCTGCCGGTGGGCAAGTGCCGCTATGGCCTGATGTGCAACGAACAGGGCTTCCTTTCGGATGACGGCGTGGTCGCGCGCATCGACGAGGATACCTGGCTTTGCCACACCACCTCGGGCGGGTCGGATCGCATCCACGCCTGGATGGAAGACTGGCTGCAATGCGAATGGTGGGACTGGCAGGTCTATACCGCCAATGTGACCGAGCAATATGCCCAGATCGCCGTAGTTGGTCCGAAGGCGCGTCAGGTGCTGGAGAAACTGGGCGGCATGGACGTCTCGAAAGAGACCTTGCCCTTCATGCAATGGGCCGACGGCACGCTGGGCGGCTTCAACGCGCGGGTCTATCGCATCTCGTTCTCGGGCGAATTGTCCTATGAGATCGCGGTTCCGGCCAGCGAAGGCCGTGCCTTCTGGGATGCGCTGCTGGCGGCAGGCGCCGAATTCGGCATGATGCCTTACGGCACCGAGGGGTTGCACGTCCTGCGCGCCGAAAAGGGCTTCATCATGATCGGCGACGAAACCGATGGCACGGTGATCCCGCAAGACCTGAACCTCGGCTGGGCGATTTCGAAGAAGAAGGCCGATTATCTGGGCAAGCGCGGGCAGGAACGGCCCTATCTGGCCAATCCTGATCGCTGGAAGCTGGTGGGTCTGGAAACGCTGGACGGATCGGTCATCCCGGATGGCTCTTACGCGCCGGCGCCGGGCTTCAACGCCAATGGCCAGCGCAATACGCAGGGCCGCGTGACCTCCACCTATTTCTCGCCGACGCTGGGCAAGGGCATTGCCATGGGTCTGGTGAAGGGCGGCCTCACGCGACTGGGCGAGACCATCGAGATGACGAAGCTCGACGGTTCGACCATGCAGGTGAAGATCGTGGACCCGGTGTTCTACGACAAGGAAGGGGAAAAGCAGAATGTCTAAGGTTGCAAGCGCCCTGGGCGGTGCCCGCTTCGACGGCTTCGCCTCTGTCCGGGAAATCGGCCCGCTGGGGATGATCACCCTGCGCGCCAAGCCCGATGTGCCGGGTCTGGCGGCGGCGGTGACTGCTGTGACCGGCACCGCGCTTCCCGCGCAGCGCCGGATCGAGGTGGCGGGCGACAAGGCCGCGGGGTGGATGAGCCCCGACGAATATCTGCTGATCGTGCCCTATACCGAGGTGAAGGCCGCGCTGGCCACGCTGGCGGAAAAGCTGGCCGGGCAGCATCATCTGGCGGTGGATGTGTCGGACGCGCGCGCGGTGTTCCGCATCGAGGGCGCGCAGGCGGCCGAGGTGCTGATGAAGCTGGCGCCAGTCGATCACGCAACGCTGACGCCGGGCGAGTTGCGCCGGACCCGCGTGGCGCAGGTGGCGGGCGCCTTCTGGGCGGATGAGACGGGCTATAGCCTCGTCTGTTTCCGCTCGGTCGCAAGCTATGTGATGGGTCTTCTGTCCCATTCCGCCACCAAGGGGGCAGAGCTGTTCTGACCCGCTCATTTTAAGGTTGACAGATCCGGGGCTTTCATGCGCTACAGGTTGTAGTTCTATGAAGGCCCCGGAGTATATAATTGTTTTCGCGTCATTTTGCCGGGGTTTGTCTCGGCTTTTGTCTGGCGTTCGCGGCCACGGCTGCCAGCGCAGGTAAAGATCCCATCATCTATGGTTGCGAGCTGAACGCCAAGGGGCGTCTGGCTTTTGCCAAGAATCCGCTGATGATCATTGTCGATCCGGGTAGCAATATCGTTCTGGCGCTGGACTCGCTGATCCATGCCTTCACCGACGGCGCAGGTGTCCGTGCCGAAGTGGTGCGCGATACCCCCAAAGACCTGGTGCTGCGCTGGACGCTGAAGAATGTGCGCGACAACAGTGCCGCCCGGTCTAACCTGCGATATGAAGCCAAGATCGCGCGCGAGGATGGCAGTCTGCGCCTGACCATCGTGCCCGAATCCTATCCGCGCAGCTATTCCTACCGCGGCACCTGCAAGATTCTCGAAGCGAAGGCCGGCAAGCGGAAGAAGTGATTTCCGCCGCATTCCGGCGGATGTCCGGGGCGGCGCCCGTGCGGCGGGGAACAGCCGTGTGTCAGACTTGGGAGTAAGCCATGCGTAAGTTGTTCGGGGTTGCGGCGGCAGCCGTCATGTTGGTCGCCGGGGCGGCTCAGGCCGCGCCGCAGGCGCTGCTGTGTCAGCAGAAAGTGTCAAACCGCGAATGGGTGATGTCGGAAATCATTTTCATTCTGGACGATGCCCAAGGCAGCGCGCAGGTCTATGATGGCGTCATCGCGCATTTCGTGGGTAAAAAACCGATTACCGCCAAGCTGAAGGCGGATGGCAAGACCGTCACTTGGGATGTGCGGGTGCGCGGCGGCAAATCTGCCCGGACCGGCACGATCATGTATTCTGCAACCTTCAGCGCGGATCGTCGCAAGGTCACGCTTTATGGTGCGCCGCGTGGCTATGACAATTCCACCAATGTGCGCGGCACCTGCGTGGAGATGAAGGACGAACCGGGCAAGAAGCGCAAGAAGTGATCCACTGGCCCGCCCGATAAGGACAGGGTTTTTGTCGGGAACCGGGTGGTGCCCCTTGACCTTGTTCCTTCGGAGGGCCTTATTGGCCCCGACGGCAATCTTCTCGAACAGGAGTGACTCCCATGGCTTTCACGCTTCCCGATCTTCCCTATGCCCATGACGCGCTGGCCGCGCTTGGCATGTCGAAAGAGACGCTGGAATACCACCACGACCTGCACCACAAAGCTTATGTGGACAACGGCAACAAGCTGATCGCGGGCACCGAGTGGGAATCGAAATCGCTCGAAGACATCGTGAAGGGCACCTATCAGGCGGGCGCCGTGGCGCAGAACGGCATCTTCAACAATGCCTCGCAGCACTGGAACCACAACCTGTTCTGGGAAGTGATGGGCCCGGGCGAAGACAAGAAGATCCCCGGCGATCTTGAAAAGGCGCTGACCGAGGCTTTCGGTTCGGTCGCCAAGTTCAAGGAAGACTTCGCTGCCGCTGGCGCGGGCCAGTTCGGTTCGGGCTGGGCCTGGCTGGTGAAGGATGCCGATGGCGCGCTGAAGGTCACCAAGACCGAAAACGGCGTCAACCCGCTTTGCTTCGGCCAGACCGCGCTGCTGGGCTGCGACGTGTGGGAACATTCCTACTACATCGACTTCCGCAACAAGCGCCCGGCCTATCTGACCAACTTCCTTGACAAGCTGGTCAACTGGGAAGCGGTTGCCGCCAAGCTCTGATCCTTTCGGGATCATGCAGAGGCCCGTCGGGGAAACCCGGCGGGCCTTTTCTATGTCCGTATCAATGCCGGTGGGTGGCAGCGGCGCGTGCGGCCTCCTCGTAGATGCCCGACAGCAGGTTCAGCGTGCGTGCGGCCTCGGCCAGACGGGCGGCGAAACCCGGCACATTGCCGATCGCCTCGATCAGCAGGCGGCGGCGCAGCGTGCCGTAATCGTCGGTCACCTGGCGACCCAGATCCGTCACCTCATAGGTGACACCCGCACGGCCCGAACCCTGCCGCTCCACCAGCCCGGCGCCGATCAGCTTGCGCAGCGAATATTGCATGTTCGGCACATCGTCGCGGTTCATCAGCCGGGCGAGGTCTTTCAGGCTTTTGGGCCGGTCATTCATGCGGATGATGTGCAGCATGGCGTTTTCCGGCCCGGTCGCCGCCACGTCGCAGACCGAGGCGAGGCATTCGGACTGCCAGCGCCCGAATCCCTCGAAGGCGCGCATCAGGGCAAACTCCAGCTCCGTCGCATCGACCTCGGCCGCGCTGGCGGCAAGGTGCCAGCGCAGGTCCAGCCGGGCATCCGCATCATCGCTTTGAGTTTGAAGGGTTTTCTTCGCCATATCATTCTTGCCGGTCATGCCCGCAGCATGGGCCGCCAAAACCGTTGACGCAATGCGATTTTAAGATAGACTTTCAATCATAAAATAAATCCTAAACAACAGGGAACCGCTGATATGCCTCAACACCCGATGCTCTCGGGCGATCGCTTTCGCCTTGGCACTTTCTCGACCAACTGCTCGTCGGGGATGACGCCGACGAAGATTGCCGAACGCTGGGACAATTCCTGGGACAACAACCTGGAACTGGCGAAAATGCTGGATGCCGCCGGGATCGACTTCATGCTGCCGATTGCCCGCTGGATCGGTTACGGCGGCGAGACCGATTTTCACGGTGGTGTGCTGGAAACGATGACCTGGGCGGCGGGTCTGCTGGCCGCAACGAAGAACATCGCGGTCTTCGCCACCATCCACACCACCGCCAATCACCCGGTCGTGGTGGCGAAACAGATCGCCACCATCGACCAGATCGGCCATGGCCGCGCGGGGCTGAACATCGTGGCGGGCTGGAACAAGCCGGAATACGAGGCGCTGGGGCTGGACCTGCCGGACGATCACGAAACCCGCTATGGCTATGCGCAGGAATGGTTCGATCTGGTGAAGAAGCTCTGGGCCGCGGACGAGCATTTCGACTGGAACGGCAAGTATTTCAAGGCCAAGCGTGTGAAGGGCGATCCGAAGCCGCAGCGCGGTTCGGTGCCGATCCTCAATGCCGCAGGCAGCCCGCAGGGCCGCGCCTTCGCCACCGACAACGCCGATTTCCTGTTCACCCCGGCCATCGACCTTGAACGGTCGAAAGGCGAGATCGCGGATCTGAAGGCGCAGGCCGCCGGCAAGGGCCGCAAGGTCGAGGTACTGACCTTCAGCCATGTGATCTGTCGCCCGACCGAGAAAGAGGCGCAGGACTGGCTGCATTACACCGCGGTCGAGAATTGCGATACCGAGGCGGTGGACAATCTGGTGAACCTGCAATTCGCCCATGCCCACAGCTTTCCGCATGACCTGCTGGCGCAGATCAAGCACCTGTTTGCCATGGGCCACGGCGGCTTCCCGCTGGTCGGAACCCCCGATCAGGTGGCGGCAGGCATCGTGAAACTGCACGAAACGGGCTTTGCGGGCACCACCCTCAGCTTCGTCGATTACATCAAGGAATTCCCCTATTTCCGCGACGAGGTGCTGCCGCGTCTGGAAAAGGCCGGCATTCGCTGATCCTGTCCTAACCCCCGACTGGCCCGGCTGCCGCCGGGCCTTTTCTTTTTGAGTGCCGGGGTCGGATTGTCCCGAAACGCTCTAGGCAAGGGCGCGCAGGTCGCGCAGGATGGCCCCGACGCGCCTGTGGAGGGGAAGATGCTCACCATCGCCCGGCTGGAAACCTTTTCCAACGAATTCGTCTGCTTCGTGCGGGTGACCGCGCAGGATGGCTCTTTCGGCTGGGGGCAATGCGCGCCCTATAACGCCGACATTACGGCAACCATTTTCCACCGCCAGATCGCGCCCTGGGCGCTTGGCTGGCCGGTGGCCAAGGCGGCTGAACTGGGCACCCATATCCTGACGATGGAACACAAATACCCCGGCAGCTATCTGCTACGCGCGCTGGCGGGGCTGGATACGGCGCTCTGGGATCTGCGGGGGCGGGTGGCGGAACAGCCGGTCGCGGCGCTGATCGGCGGGCGGCCGGGCAGGGTGCGGCTTTATGCCAGTTCGATGCGCCGTGACATCCAGCCGGATCTGGAGGCGGAACGCCTTGCGCGCCTTTGCGGTGAACAGGGTTTTACCGCCGCGAAATGGCGCATCGGGGCGGAATGCGGCGCCGACCGCGATCAGTGGGAGGGGCGGACCGAGGTCATCATCCCCACCGTCGCCGCGCGTCTGGGGCAGGGGATCGACATGCTGGTCGATGCCAATTCCGGCTTCACCGTGCCGCGCGCCATCGAGGTCGGGCAGATGCTGCAAGACAATGGCGTCACCCATTACGAGGAACCCGTGGCCTGGTGGGACATCAAGGCCACCCGCGCCGTGACCGAAGCGCTGGAGATCGACGTGACCGGCGGCGAGCAGGATTGCGACATGGCCCAATGGCAGCGCATCGTCGCAGGCCCGGCAGTGGATGTGGTGCAACCCGATATCCTGTATCTCGGCGGGCTGACCCGCACGCTCGATGTCGCGCGGATGGCGGCCCATGCCGGGCTGCCCTGCACGCCGCATGCCGCGAACCTGTCGCTGGTGACCATCGCCACCGCGCATCTGTTGCGCGCCCTGCCCAATGCCGGAAAATACCTCGAATTCTCCATCGAGGGCGATGATTACTACCCGTGGCAGCGCGGGCTGTTCGAGGGCGATCCCTTCCGCGTCACCGAAGGTCATATCGAAGTCACCGACGCCCCCGGCTGGGGTGTCGAACCCGCTGCCGCATGGCTCGCGCAGGCGGAACACCGCGAAACCTCGACCGAGGGCTACGCCCCCTCCGCCTACAACCGCCTCTATCACGGGCAAAGCTGACCCCGATCATTTTCTGTCCATAAATATCCCGGGGGAATCGCGCGGCACGCGCGATGGGGGCTGGCCCCCAAATCCGGCCGCCATCTGCGCGAGGCTTGGCTTTTGCCGCATTTCCCGGCATCAAGCGCGCCGGACCGAAGGACAGGACCATGACGCAAAGATTCGGCTTTCAGCTTCACGCCACCGATGGCCGCGCCCGCACCGGCGTGATCTCCACCCCGCGCGGCGAGATCCGCACCCCCGCCTTCATGCCGGTCGGCACCGCCGCCACGGTGAAGGCCATGCTACCGGAATCGGTCCGCGCGACCGGGGCCGACATCCTTCTGGGCAATACCTATCACCTGATGCTGCGCCCCACTGCCGAACGCATCGCGCGTCTGGGGGGGCTGCACAAGTTCATGAACTGGGATCGCCCGATCCTGACGGATTCCGGCGGCTTTCAGGTGATGAGCCTCGCCAGCCTGCGCAAGCTGACCGAGGAAGGCGTGCGGTTTTCCAGCCATGTTGATGGCTCGAAACACATGCTTTCACCGGAACGCAGCATGGAAATCCAGCGCCTGCTCGGCTCGGACATTGTGATGTGTTTCGACGAATGCCCGGCGCTGCCCGCGACCGAGGACGAGGTCGCGAAATCCATGCGCCTCTCGATGCGGTGGGCGCAGCGGTCGCGCGATGCCTTTGGCGACCGGCCGGGCCATGCGCTGTTCGGCATCATGCAGGGCGGCGTGACGCCCGAGCTGCGCGAGGAAAGCGCCGAGGCGCTGAAAGCCATCGGCTTTGACGGCTACGCCGTCGGCGGCCTTGCCGTGGGCGAGGGGCAGGAGGCGATGTTCGGCGTTCTGGACTATGCGCCGGGCTATCTGCCCGAAGACAAGCCGCGCTATCTGATGGGCGTGGGCAAGCCTGATGACATCGTGGGGGCGGTGGAACGCGGCATCGACATGATGGATTGCGTGCTGCCATCCCGCTCGGGCCGCACGGGTCAGGCCTGGACCCGGCGCGGGCAGGTCAATATCAAGAATGCCCGCCATCAGGATGATCCGCGCCCGCTGGACGAAAACTGCACCTGCCCGGCCTGCCGCAGCTACAGCCGGGCCTATCTGCACCATGTTTTCCGGGCCGGTGAGATGATTTCCGGCATGCTGCTGACCTGGCACAACCTGCATTACTATCAGGAACTGATGCAGGGGTTGCGCGACGCCATCGCCGAAGGCCGACTGGCGGCTTTCGTCGCGGATTTCCATGCGCAGCGCGGGGCGGGCGACATCGAGCCGCTCTGATCGGCTTATCCGATCAGGAACTGCTGGTGATTCAGCGTCAGTCCGGCCCCAAGATCGGCGAGCAGCCATGCTGCCTCGCCGCCCTTGCCATCAATGTCGAACAGCAAGGCCCCGGTCTTGCTGTTGTAGATCAGGTGGTCGTTTGAATCGCGGGCCGAAGCGCCGATGTGCAATTCCCCTGCCGTGATGCTGTTCCCCAGCGCGGCGAAGGCACTTGCATTGTCCAGCATGATCCGGTCCTGCGTGCCGAAGTCGGTCAGCCGGTCCTCGTCGCCAGGGGCAGGGCGACCGGAAAAGACGAAGGTGTCGCGCCCCGCACCGCCGGTCAGCACGTCCTTGCCCGATCCGCCTTCCAGTGTGTCATTTCCGTTCCCGCCGAGGATCGTATCATCCCCGCTGCTGCCAGACAGATGGTTCGCGGTCTTCGACCCGATGATCTTCGCGCTTTCGGTGCCGTAATACAGGCTCACCGATTCGATCCCTTTCACCGAGACCACCAGCCCGTCATCGGTGGTCAGGCGACCGCGTGACAGGTCGATCACGGCGCTGGTCCAGTCGCTGAACAGATCGCCCGCCGCCAGCATGTCGTGACCGGAGCCGCCGTCGATCGTATCTGCGCCGTTCACGAATTCCAGCGTGTCATTGCCGGTGCCGCCCTGCATCAGGTCGTCGCCATCGTCGTCGCGGATCAGATCGCCCCCGGCGCCGCCGATCAGCGTGTCATTGCCGCTTCCTGCGTCCAGCGTGTCATTGCCGCCGCGCCCGTCGAGGCTGTCATTGCCGGACGAACTGTCGAAATACTCGGCTTTGTTGCTACCCAGCAGGGTGTCATCGCCATAGCTGGTCGAGATTTCCTCGACCCCGGAGACTTGCAGGACGGTGCGATACACCTGATCCAGTTCGGCGTTGTAAAGATCGCCCTTGCCGCTTTCCAGATCCAGACGCAGCGAATACCGAATGCCCTGAGGGTGGTTCTGGTAGTCGCTGTAATCGGTGTGGACTTCGTTGTAATACAGGTCATCGGTGCCCGAACCGCCCTTGACCACGCTGCGCCCGGTGCCAGAGACGAAGAAATGGTCGTCGCCGGAGCCGCCGTAAAGGCTGTCATTGCCGTCGTCATAGCCTCCGGTCAGGAAATCGTTCCCCGCGCGTCCGTCCAGAATATCGTTGCCATCACCGCCATTGAACTTGTCGTCGCCCGCTCCGCCGCGGATCGTGTCACGCCCGTCAGACCCCTCCCAATCCTCGATAGAGAAATAGACATCGCCCTTGGCGCCACCGCCGAAGGTGCCGGTCTTCAGGTCGACGAGAATGGCCATCGCTTCGCCCTCGAAGCTGACGGTATCGTTGCCTGTGCCACCCTTGATGGTATCGGCGCCGGTGCCGCCGCGCAGGTGATCGTCACCCGCGCCGCCAAGGACAAGATCGTTGCCCGAGCCACCATAAAGGTAGTCGCGCCCGTCGCCGCCCGTCAGCCGGTCGTTGCCACCAAGACCCGAAAATATCCCGCCGGAATTCGCGGTCTTCAGCGTGTCGCCGAAATTCGATCCCTCCAGCACATAGACCGAGGTCAGCACATCGCCCGAGGCATGGCCACCGCTGGCCGTGCCCTTTTCCAGATCGATCTTCACACCCGCGCCGGAACTGGCATAGGTCACCGTCATCAGGCTGCCCGCGATGCCGGTGATCGTATCGGCGCCGGTGCCGCCTTCGGCACGGCCGGTGAAGCCGGAAAGCGTCAGCCTGTCATCGCCCTTGCCGCCGAAGATATTGGCGTAATTGCCTCCGGCGACCACCACGTCATCGCCATCGCCGCCGTAAAGCGAATCATAGTTGTCGCCATAGACCCAGCCGTTGCCATCCAGCGTGTCATTGCCGCTGCCGCCATAGATCGTGTCGCCCCGGCCAGAGCCGACGAGGCTGTCATTGCCGCCAAGGCCCGAGATCACGTCGCCCTCGGCGTCGCGCAGATCCTCAAGACTGCCGGCAAAGCCGACGATCTTGTCGGTATCAGGATCAAGAATATCCTTGCCGGATGTGCCTGTGAAGCTGGTCATGGCGGGCCTCATGCAATGCGATCTGGGGAACGGCAGGCCGGAAATGCGTGGTTCGGGCAGAATGTGATGCGGCATCCTGCCAGCCCCCGCGATTCCCTGCAACTGCCGCGCCGGGGCGAAGGCCGGCCGATCCGTCCGCCGATCCGTCCAATGTTACCCGAGCCGTGGTTGACAGTTCCATGACAGCCCCCCAGATATGGAGGCCAGAGGGGGAAGCCGGGCTGCCGATGGTCGGGGCCGGGGTCTTCCTGCCAGAGGAAGGAAACGCGCATGAGCGATATTCACACGCAAAGCTTCCCGGTCCTGCCGCTGCGCGACATCGTGGTGTTCCCGCATATGATCGTGCCGCTGTTCGTCGGACGGGACAAGTCGGTGCGTGCGCTGGAAGAGGTGATGGCAGAGGATCGCCAGATCCTGCTGTCCAGCCAGATGGACCCGACGATTGACGACCCCAGCGCGGAAGGCATTTACCGCACCGGCGTGCTGGCCAATGTGCTGCAACTGCTCAAGCTGCCCGATGGCACCGTGAAGGTGCTGGTTGAGGGCAAGACGCGGGTGCGCATCACCGAATTCCTGACGAACGACTCGTTCTTCGAGGCCCGCATCGCGCCGCTGGAGGAGACCCCCGGCGACATCGACGTGGTTGAGGCGCTGCTGCGCGCCGTGGCCGAGGAATTTGAACGCTACGCCAAGATCAAGAAGAACATCCCCGAAGAGGCGCTAGCCGCCGTTTCGGATACCCGCGAACCCGCGCGTCTGGCTGACCTTGTCGCCGGGCATCTGGGTGTTCCTGTTGCACAGAAGCAGGAGCTTCTGGAAACGCTCGACGTGGGCGAGCGGATGGAGAAGGTCTATGGCCACATGCAGGGCGAAATGTCGGTCCTGCAAGTGGAGAAGAAGATCAAGTCCCGCGTGAAGAGCCAGATGGAGCGCACGCAGCGCGAATACTATCTGAATGAGCAGATGAAGGCCATTCAGAAGGAGCTGGGTGATGGTGAGGATGGCCAGAACGAGCTGAACGAGCTGGAAGAGCGTGTCCGCAAGACCGAGCTGTCGAAAGAGGCGCGCGAAAAGGCCGAGGGCGAGCTGAAAAAGCTCAAGTCCATGAGCCCGATGAGCGCCGAGGCGACGGTGGTGCGTAACTACCTCGACTGGCTTCTGGGCGTGCCGTGGGGCGTGAAGTCCCGCGTCAAGAAAGACCTGAACGCCGCGCAAAAGGTGCTGGACGCCGATCACTACGGGCTTGAGAAGGTCAAGGAACGCATCGTCGAATATCTGGCGGTGCAGGCGCGGTCGGCCAAGCTGAAAGGCCCGATCCTGTGCCTCGTCGGCCCGCCCGGTGTCGGCAAGACCTCGCTGGGTCGGTCGGTCGCCAAGGCCACGGGGCGCGAATTCATCCGCATCTCGCTGGGCGGGGTGCGCGACGAATCCGAGATCCGCGGCCATCGGCGCACCTATATCGGCTCCATGCCCGGCAAGATCATCCAGGCGCTGAAAAAGGCCAAGACGACCAACCCGCTGATCCTGCTCGATGAAATCGACAAGATGGGGCAGGATTTCAGGGGCGACCCGGCGTCGGCCATGCTGGAGGTGCTGGACCCGGAACAGAACGCGACTTTCGTCGATCACTATATGGAGGTCGAATATGACCTCTCGAACGTGATGTTCCTGACCACGGCCAACAGCTACAATATGCCCGGCCCGCTGCTGGACCGGATGGAGATCATTTCTCTGGCCGGCTACACCGAGGATGAAAAGCGCGAGATCGCGCGTCAGCATCTGCTGCCCAAGCAGGTAGAGGCGAACGGTCTGAAGAAGGGCGAGTTCAGCATCACCGACGATGCGCTGAACGACGTGATCCGCTATTACACCCGCGAGGCCGGGGTGCGGAACCTTGAGCGCGAGATCGCGAAACTTGCCCGCAAGGCGGTGACCGACATCCTCAAGAAGAAGGCGAAAGCCGTCGAGGTGACGCCCGAGAAGGTGGGCGAATATCTGGGCGTGCAGCGTTTCCGCTATGGTCTGGCCGAGAAGGAAGACCAGGTCGGCGTTGTGACGGGTCTGGCCTGGACCAGCGTGGGCGGCGATCTCTTGCAGATCGAGGCGCTGAAGCTGCCGGGCAAGGGCCGGATGAAGACGACCGGGAAACTGGGCGATGTGATGAAGGAATCGATCGAGGCGGCTTCCAGCTATGTCCGTTCGATCAGCCCGGACATCGGGGTGAAACCGCCGAAGTTCGAATCGCTCGACATCCACGTCCACGTTCCCGACGGGGCCACGCCCAAGGACGGGCCTTCGGCCGGTCTTGCGATGGTGACGGCGATCGTGTCGGTGCTGACTGGCATCCCGGTCCGCAAGGACATCGCCATGACCGGCGAGGTGACGCTGCGCGGCAACGCAAGCGCCATCGGCGGGCTGAAGGAGAAGCTGCTGGCGGCGCTCAGGGGCGGCATCAAGACCGTTCTGATCCCCGAGGAGAACGAGAAGGATCTGGCCGAGATTCCCGACAATGTGAAGGAAGGGCTGACGATCATTCCCGTGACCCATGTGCGCGAGGTGCTGGCCCGCGCGCTGGTGCGCACGCCCGAGCCGGTGGAATGGGACGAGGCGGCCGAGGAGGCCGCCGCCGCCGCAGCGGCCGCCAAGGCTGGGCCGCAGACCGGGCAGGTTGCCCACTGACGAAAATTGCCTGACAGGGCAGGGGGCGCGGGAAACCGCGCCCTTTTTTCATGCAAGGCTGTTTCGTTTTGACGAACGGTTCCTGCCGTCTGTTTCCACAAGGGAAATTCTGGCTTATGGTCGCCGGAGAAGTCGAGTCCATGGGGATGATATGGCCACGAAACCCTCCGATGCCGCGAAGACGGCACCCAAACGCACCAAGACCCGCAGCGCCACGGCGGCTCGCAAGCCTGCTGGCGCCGCGAAGGCCAAAGCGGCCCCGCGGGCGTTGGCCGAAGCCACCGGAACCGAGGCGGCGACCACCACCGCACCTGTCGCCAAAGCGGCGGGCGAGGCGCTGAAGATGAAGCAACTGGTGACCCAGGTCGCCGCTGCAACCGGCGCCAAGAAACCCGTGGTGAAAAGCGTGGCCGAGGCCGTTCTGGCGCTGATGGGCGATGCGCTGTCGAAAGGTCAGGATCTGAATCTGCCACCGCTGGGCAAGGCCAAGGTCGGCCGCCAGAAGGGCACCGCGGGCGATGAACTGATTGTCGTGAAACTGAAGCGCGGGGGCGGCAAGCCAGCAGGCAAAAAAGATGTGACAGAGGGGGTTGCGGAGGCCGAAGACTGAGGCTAAACACCCGCTTATCGGGCGATTAGCTCAGCGGTAGAGCGCTTCGTTCACATCGAAGATGTCAGCGGTTCAAATCCGTTATCGCCCACCATCAATAGCTTGAAAAGCCTCGGAAAATTCCGGGGCTTTTCTGCTTTTGCGAAGTGCCCCTGAGTTCACTGAACCTACTTTCGACCAAACCGTTTTTCCCTGATGCCTTCTGACATCAATTTTTCTGCGCTAGAAACCTGAGTAAGTTGGTCTAGCAGGTATCCTGCATGGACGCGCATGGCACCGTCGATGATCTTGCGTTCTGCATAGTGTTCATCCGTTTCCATGCTCAATGGATCTACCCAATCACGATACTCCAAGAGCGCAACGTCAGCATTCGCGTAATGCGCTAGGTGGCCTTCGGCGTGAAATGGCGATCCGGTGGCCGCTTCATAATCTCGTGTGGCTTTGGCGTAGTCTGCTATCTGGTCCAAAATCAGATGCGGCTTGCCCGCGCCAGCCGCGATCCTCAGAACATTGGCTGTAAGCCTCCGCCATGCCATCTTGATCTCAACTTCGGCAGCGTGCCGTTTGATCTCAGCCTCGCTATTTTCGGAAACGACTTGCATCATTTGACTACCCTCAATTGTGTGAAATCCAGCACTTCCGCAGCATCGGCCAGATGATCCGGGGCAAACCGGCCATAGGTCGAATAGGTAATGGTCGTGTTGCTGTGGCCCAGATACTGCGCGACCTGGGTGATCGGGATACCGTTCGAAACCATGGCGACGGCGGCCGAATGCCGGATGGTGTGTAGCGTGACATCTTCAAGGCCGGCGCGCTTCACTGCTGCCTCGAATCCCTTGCGGATACTCGCGACCGGCTTGCCGCCCCATTCGACAACATGATCTGACAGGGCTGCATCCCGCGCGGTCTGAAGCGCCGCCAGCAGGCCCCGGTTGATCGGGACGATGGCGCGGCCTTTCCGCGTCCGGGCATCATCCAGCCGCAGGTTGATCACCCCGCGTTCCATATCGACGCGATCCCATGTCAATTGTAGCACGGCCGAAACCCGCCCTGCCGTTGCGAACAGCAGGTGGATGGCCAGCGCAATATGCGGGGCTTCGGCGTGGTCGATCAGCCGCGCCACTTCGTCTTTCCTGATGAACCGTTCTTTCGGTGTCGGCTTGGCTGGCCGTTCGATATGCGGCGCGGCCTCGATCATCCGGTTTCGCTCTGCCCATGTCATCGTGCTACGCAGATGCCCCAGTTCAGTATGCACTGCGCCTTGCGAAATACCTGCCGCCATACGGGCGCGGGCATAGGTGCGGCAAAGCTCGGTTGTGATCTGGTCCGGGCGGTAATGGCCGAAGTGAGTGAGAACCGCTTTTCCGGTGTAGCCCATGGTCTTGGCGGTGGGCTTGTCGCCCAGATCGCGCCGGTATTCATCCCAAAGCTCTGCCACCGTTGCCCCGGTTTGCGCCTGGGCGAAGTGCTTCAACCGATAGACGTCAATGGCCTCGGCTTCCGCTTCCGCTCGGGTGCGTGCCTTAAGCTGATGCCGGGATCTCTTGCCATCGGCGCCGGTCCAGAAGACACAGTATCCGCCTCTGAGCCTGCCGATGCTGATGTCTGGCACTGTTCGATCTCCTCAACAACGCGGGCCGGGATGCGGTAAAGTTTGCCGAACCGGAAATGCTCCAGCTCGCCAGATGCGCATTTTTTGCGCACAGCATTTGCGGTTACGCCCCACCGCTTTGCAAGGGTTTCCGGCGTGAATGGCGGACAGATGGTTTCATGTCTGCCCATTGTCAGCCCTCCTGTGGTCGCGTGGCAGCGCCTGCCTCGGTCGCCATGCGCTCGATCTGGTGGATGTCGCGGAAGACCCGTGTGACGAACTTGTCATGCTCCCGCTTCGCCGCGACCGGGATACCGGCGCGGCGGCGCAGCTCGTGCGACAGGCTGCTGACCGCGCTCATGCCTGCTGCCTGCCGCTCGGCCTTGCCGGGCACGCGGCCCCGGATCAGATGTTCCCCGCGCCAGTCGTCAGTCATCTGCCTGCACACCCGCGAGGATGCGGGTGATCTCCTGACTGGTGGCGGGATGGGCGCGGCCACATTTGACGCAATAGACTGCCTGTCCGGTCTGGGTAGCCGCGCGATAGAGGCGCTGGTTCTTGGCATCGTCACAGCAGCTCATGCTGCATCCTCCTCGATCGCGGCGGGGCCTTCGGCATCGGGCAGGCGCAGTTCGGGTGGCAGCCAGCGGTCGATCGCGGCGTTCTGGTCGCGCGAAAGGGCGAGGGCCTCGCGGTAATCCGCGTCATGGATGATGCGGTGCAGTTCGGCCGCCTTGGCGGCTTTCTTCAGCTCACGGAACCTTTGCGCCTCGTCCGCCATATGCGGCAGCAGTTCGTCGCGGATCTGATCCAGCATGCCCATCGGCAGGCGTTTGAAATAGTTCTCGGCCGTCGGATGCCACACGTTGCGCGGGTTGACCCGCAGGCGGGCGGCGAGGGCTTTGCCGAAATCGCTGCCCGCCGTGTGAATGGTGCGCACAAGGGCGGCGGTGATCGCCGCGTTGCGCGCCTTGCGGCCAAGGCTCTGAACATCAGACAGCAGGGCAATCGTCAGATCGGCCTTGCCGGTGCGATCATCCGTCGGGATGGCCCGTGCCAGACGCGCGTCGATATGGGTTTCGTCCGGCTTGGACGGGCTGAGGGTTTGCGCTGTGGGGCTGAGAGCCAGCGGGCGATGCCATGGCCAGACATCGGCATTGAGGGTGATGGCCAGAAGATCCAGCACCAGCTCGGGCTTTTCCAGCAAGGCAGTTTGCAGGGCCAGCGTCTGGATGATGCGCAGATCGTCGCGCAGGTTCTGCGGGATGGTTTCCGCCTTGCCGGTGATGACCGCGCCGCTGCCTGCCTCGGCCTCTGGCGCCTCGCGTGGCAACCATGCGCCTTCCATGACGATTTCACCCTGATGACCTACGCGGATGAAGGCCGTGGCGCGGGCGCGGGCGGCATCGTCATAGTCGCCCTCGGCCCGTGTCTCCAGATCGCGCATGCGCGCCAGATCTTCCTGCCCCAGTTCCTCGACCTCGGCCCGTGCTTGCAGCTCATCCAGTTCCTCGGCATCGGGACCGGGCAATTCGCAGGGGGTCCGTTGCAGCCGGGCGCCATAGCGCTCATGAATCAGGTTGTAATCGACGGGCCCGGTAAAGGCATGCACCTCAGCCCAGCCTTCGGCGGCAACCTGCAAGCGGGCGGCTTCCAGCTTTTCCGCAAAGAGTTCGTCCAGCAGTTTGGGGTCCAGTAGCACGGTGTACTCGGAAAACAGGTCAGCCCAAATGCGTCCTCCTCGACCAGTATAGGTTTCAAGCCCGACGAATTTGGCACGGCGGTCGGATGTGGGCACTGCTTCAAGGGTTAGTTCGCGGCGAATCTGGCTTGCGCTCATGCTGCTGTATCCACCGGCTGATCTTATGATGCGCGGGATCATCTCGATCATTGCATCCTCGCTCTGAGCTGCGGTAAGCGCACCGGCCTGATCAATCGAGATCTGCCCGGCGCGCAGCGCTTCCAGTGCCAAGTCGGGGAGTTCGGCGAGCTTCAGGCGGCCCAGCACATGCCGTTCACGCACCGCAAAGGCTCTGGCGATGGCGGTGGGGCTGGCGCCTTGTGCGCGCATCCTGCGATAGGCCACCACCTCATCTGCCGGATTCAGCGCGGCGCGGGCGGTGTTTTCGGTGCCTGCCCATTCGGCCGCGGTGGCGGCGTCGAAGGTGATCAGCACCGGCACTTCGACATCGCCGCCCGCATCACCGTGCAGCAGCTGGAGCGCGCGCAGGCGGCGCCCGCCGGCGACGATGCCGATGCGACGGGATTGCAGGTTAGTGCCATCGGCGAAACCGCCCTCCGGGTCGGCATAGCCCATCAGGTTTTGCAGCAGCCCGGCGGTGCGGATGCTTTCGGACAGCAACTCGATCTCCGCCGGCGGCGGCTCGGAGCGGCTGTTGAGGGGGTGCAGATAGAGGCGCGAAAGCGGCTCCCAGGTAATCTCGGCCATGGTCAAATCCATTTCTAAGAGGGGCAGGACCGGCACTGTCTTGCCGGGGCGGCAGGGGCAGCGCTTCAGGGCTTGTGGCCGTGACGGGTCAGGGTCACGCGGGCCATGCGTTGCAGATCGCGGAACAGGCCGTTCCAGACTTGCTGGCTGAAGGCCTCGTCCGATTCCGGTGAGCAGGTGGGCGTGTGCCGGGCGATGGCCAGAAGGGTCTCGCGGTAATCGGCCAGTTCCGCCTCGGGGGTGGTGGGCGTATCGGCCATGTCACCACCCCGAGCTGATACAGGCGCGGGGGCTTGGCTGCGGCCAGACCACGGCCACGGCAAAGGCCGAGGCGGCGAAGGTCAGCACGGCCAGAACCACAGCGGCATGATGATGGCCCTGCATCACGAGGCCTCCGGCAGCGCATCGGCCAGCGGCAGGCGCAGGGCCACCGGGTCACTGTCCGGGCCGTGGCGCAGGATGGACAGGTGATCATCGGCTGTGATGCAGACGTGCAGAATGCCGCCGCCCGAGGCCAAGCCCTCCAGCACCCAGTTGTCACCACGGGCATGCACCGGGCGCAGGGCACCGCAGGTCACGGCAATGGCAGCCACCTGCGGATCGTCGCGGCAGGCGGTCGCCCAGGCGAGGGTCAGGCGGGCCAGTCCGGGGTGCAGCACCACCACCTCGGCACGCGGCGGATTGCGGGGGAAACGAGGGTCCATCATGCCGCCTCGCCCCCCGCGCTCTGGTCGATCATGTGGCTGGCGCGCAGGCGGTGCTGATGCACGATCTGGCCGCGGGCAGATTTCAGGGTGAGCCATGCCATGGCGTAAAGGCTGGGCCGATGGGCATGATCACCGGGCGCGGCGCAGATCGCCATGGCGTCACGCTGCAAGAGCGGTGTCCGGCCGTGGCGGGAGGAAGGATAGGGGATAATGGTCACGGGGGCCTCCATCGGGTTGGCGATGGAGAATAGTAAGCATATAGCGAACTATTGCGCAATGCTATTTGTTAGCATATCGAGAACTTCCGTGATGCACCATGTATCTGTTCCAGAATCACCGGGCGGAGCCACGCAACAGAAGGAATGCAAAATGGCCGAAAGGGCTTGCAGGAATCGACTGCCTCGCCTCTCCATGGCTGAGGTCATGGAGAGGGTGGATGATGTGAAGCGAGACGATGAACTGATCCGGTCAGTCATGTTTGAACTGGAAGATGCGCCGGAATGGGTGGTTTTCGTCCTGCCGGACTGGGACGATGAGGACGCTGAAGAAGTGCGCAAATACTATCATCTGAGGCTGCTCGCAGATGAAGGGTATCTGGAAGAGACGGGTGCGCATGGTGGCAACTTCCGCATTACAGGTGCGGGCCATGATTTCCTGCGCATGATGAGGGAAGAGGGGCTATGGCATCAGATAAAGGCCAAGGCTTCGGAGGTTCCGGGCTACTCGCTGCGGCTCATGTTCGAAATAGGCCATGCAATGCTGAAGCAAAAGCTCAAAGAGTTGGGGCTTCCTCTCCCCTGACGGGCCGGAAGCCGCCTGACCGAAGTGAGTGCTGCATTCAGCCGATGTCGAGTTTGACGCCAAACGTGCCTTCAGTGATCGTCCCGTCACGCCGTTCACGACGCCAGCCACCAATGATCACGGCGTCTACGATCATGGATTGGCCCGGCAGGCCAACCCGCGTCATCATGTCCCGCCACATCTTTGCGGCCTCCCGAGGCAGATACCCTACCTTGCATTCCTCGATCTCGACGCGAACGGCATTCGGGTCATGGGGGTTTGATGGTTCCGGTGAAAGCGTCGCTTCGCATTCATATTCAACGCCGTCCGGGCATTTTGGGCCAGCGATCGCCTCCCGCGCGTCCTGGTAGTGAGACTCTCCGACAATATGGAATTCGAAAGTGCCTTCGCCTTCAACTTTCAGCATCATGTCCACCTGAAAAAACTGATTCCTGACCTGATTTTCACAGGCGACGGTGCATCCGCAAAGCGAAAACAGGAGTCGCACTGGCCTTGCGGTTGTCCACGGATTTATCCCCCAAAACCTACGCACTGGCGGCTTGTGTTCCCGTAATGTTCGCATCACGTTAACAATACCAATGGGGGTAGCTATGACGGACAATGAATTTACAGAGCTGATTGAGCGGCTGGAACCCGCGCACCGAAAGCAAGTGCTGGAACTTATTCGTTCCGCTTGGCGAGCAGACCAAGCGCGGCGCGCTCAATCGACCTGCGATCATCCGCCGAGAGCTGAGACATGACTTCCAGATGCGTTGCCAGTGATGCCGTATCCCGCTCGCTTTGAGATCCTGAAAACAGTTCGTGCACTTCACAGTGCAGTGCATCAGCGAGGCGCATCAAGAGATCGGCGCCTGGTGATTTTTTTCCGGTTTCCAGTTCAGAGACATAGCCCTTAGAAATCCCTACCAAGTCAGCGAGCTGTTCGCCCGTTAACTTGTTGGATTTCCGCAGCTCTCTGATCCGAAGTTTCATGTTCACTTGATGCCAGATTCTTGTTGCGATTGCTAATCGCACCCAGCGAACTTCTTCTTGCCAAGATGTTCGCTATATGCCAACTATCGGCTATGAGCCAACTTCGCACATATCTCACCCAGACCAAAACCAAGCAGGCAGTGCTGGCCAAGCTCGTTGGCGTGTCGTGCGGCTATATGAGCGAGTTGGTTAAGGGCGACAAAACGCCCGGTCTCGAACTGGCCGTGAAGATCGAAGACGCGACGGGGGGCGCAGTGCCTGCGCGGTCTTGGGTAGCACTGCCCCCCGTCGCGGAAGACCCCGAAAAGGATGTCGCCTGATGTCATCGTCACCACTCCGTAAACTCGCACCTGCTGACCTTGCCCCGCGCCGGGGTCAAATGTCCCGTGCCAACGGTTTTGACCGCGCGGGTCGGGGCAGGGGGGCGGCGTCGGCGCGGCGGGTCACGGTTGCGCCAGTCATCACGCGCCATGCGGCGACGGTGTTCTGGGCCGATCTGGTGGCGCGGCGCTGCGCCAGCCGCGAGGAATGCGCGGTGGTGTTCGCGGTCACGTTTCAAACCGCCTGCAACTGGTTCGACGGGTTCAGCTGCCCTACTGGCGACAAAATGCTGATGGCCATGCGGATGTGGCCCGAGGAGTTCGCGGAATGAGCGGGTTGACCATCAGTTTCGCGCGGCCCTGCCAGACCCGCCTTGAACTGGCGCAGCGGATGCGCGTGACAGCGGCGCTGATCCAGCCGGATCAGGTGTTGCAACTGCAAGCGCGCGCCGGGGATCTGCGGCTGTGGGCGCAGGCGATCGAGGCGCTGGAAGATCGGCCCGCCGTCGTCGTGTCCGAGGCCGAGCGTGAGCCGACCTGGCTGTGGGTGATGCTGCTGACGATGAGCGCCATGACAACTGCGCTGACCGTGCTGGAGCCGGTTGCGCGTTTTGCCGCCGCGATCCTGCTGCGGGGGCTGCAATGAGCCTGCCCGCGCGTTCCACTTTCTCGCACCTCCTCCCTGTTCGGTGCGGCCACGGCGACCTGACTGCTCGGTCGGCTGTGGTAACTGCGGGCGGCACTGCCCTGCCGCCCGCCTTTTCCTTGCCATTTGCGGCGGGTGCCGCAGATGCGTGCCGGGCGCTTTCCCGGTTTCTCTCTGTTGTCCCGGCGCGCTGGTTCGGGGTGTTCCCCTCGGGCCAGCGCTTCGGCGGGGAGGTGGTGTGATGCGGCGGCAGATAGACGCCTGGACCGATGACCAGCAACTGGATGCGCTGGACCGGATCGAGAGGCAGGGGCAGAGCGCGACCGAGGTCGGCGCGGCCTATGGGCGATCCCGCAGCAGCGTTCTGGGCATGGTCAAGCGAGTGCGAGACGATCTCGCGGCCTCCGAGGTTGCGGATTTTGCGCCCGGCACTGGCCCGGCCGTCAAACCTGCAAATCAGGATGGTGCCTTGGGGCCGCTGTGGTGGCGTCGGTCCACCTCGCATCTGAGGCGGCGGTGATGGGCTTTCGGTCGATCGGCAGCATTGCGGCGCAGCTGGTGGCAGTCACCCGTCGGGATGACATCCCGGTCGGCGATTGCACCGCGACGGTGCTGGTGGCCGAGGGCGCGGCGCAGCTGATCTGGCACCGGGGAGTGGCGGGGCCGCTGGCCGGGAATGCGCTGTTCAACGATTTTCTGGCGCCCGGCATGGGTGCGCAACTTCGTCAACTCGCCGATGCGGTGGATGCCGCACAGGCGCTGATCGAACCGAATGGGGGCTTCAAATGAATTTGAGTGACATGAGTCTCGATGACCTGCGGCGCCACCAAGAGAAGAACGCGCGGATCATCGAAGCCTGCGAGATCCTCGATGGGCTACCACGGGACGCTGAGGATAGTGTGCTGTCGATCGACATGACGCCGGGCCTGCCGACAGTCATCACGCTGCCCTGCGGCATGCCGTCCGCGCGGTATTTCGATCCGCCGCCTGAGTTTGAAGTGGTGGAAACTGATCGTCGCCCCGGAGAATCTGCGGAAGCGGCGGGCTGGCGGCGGGTTGACGAAAAATACTGGCGCGAGCTTGATGCCAATAGCCGTGCTGCATTGGCCGCCGATGTGGTGGCCGCTGAGATGCTGGGCGGGTCGGGGGACCTGCAACGGCATAGTCTTGTGGAGAGTCCCCCCGCTGCTGGCCAGCGTGAACAAGCCGGAACGTGCGAGGTCGCGCCCGAGGCGGGGACCGGAGCGGGTGAGAGCCCCGCACACGTTTCAGAGACCCCGGTGAGCGCGCCGCCTGCGGTTGCACCCGCTGCGCGGAAGGATCAGACCGCAGGGCAGGTGACGGGTCCGCTGACCGATGATGAGCGGGCCGAGATTCAGCGCCTCGATGCCGAGGGCGTGTCGCGCAAAGAGATCGCGCGCCGCCTCGGGCGGCGCACGCAGACCGTGGCGCTGTATCTGCACGGGCTGGCGCACCCGCCCAAGGGCGCCGCAGGCAAAACAGAAGAATCCAAGGCGGCCCAGCCCGCCCCCGTGGCCGAACAGGCTTCGGTTGCCGTTTCAGACGGTGCCGATGCGGTTGCGGAAGCGCCGGTGGCGGTGAAGGCCGCGCCGGTGGGTGAGATCGCCGAAGGGGTGGTGCCGGTGGCAGCCCCGACCCCCGCGCCGGTGGCTGGCGGTGCGGCCCCCTTCACCGCCCGGCAGCGCCAGATTGCCGCCCATGTCATGCGCCTGCATGGGCGCGGCGATTTTGATGCGGCAACCGATCTGGCGCTGGTCGAGCAACTGACCTCGGGCACCAAGGCGGGGCAGGTGGCGCTGGATCTGGGGCTGGATTCGGCTGCGGTGGTCGGCCGGTTTCGCGCCCTGACCGCCGTGATCCGGGATGACCGCGACCGCGTGACGATCGACGGGCAAGCCGATCTGTTGCTGGTTCTGCGCGTGGCGGCCGGTGTGGCCCGGCCGGAGGCGGCCTGAGCGGCGTGAGACCGCAGGCCAGAATGCAGTGAGGCGGGCATGGTGACAGCTAATCATCCGGTGGATTGGCGGCGCGTGATGGCGCCGCAGGGGTCGGACTCGGCCCTTGTGCGGGTCGGGTCAGACCCGGCGCAGGTGGCGCGGCATTGCAGCGGCATCGCCTATGTGGCGGCGCCCTATGATGCCCATGCCGGGCAGCGCCGCAAATGGCAGATCGACCGTTCGACGATGATGTCAACGCTGGCCGCGCGCGAGGTGCTGCGGCTGATCTGCGAGCATGTCAGCGCGATCTGCCCGACCGTGCTGCGGGCCGAGGCGATGCATGCCGCCCCGACGGTCAAGGACGCGGTGATCAATCCGCTGGATCTGGAGTTCTGGGCGCGCTGGTCGGCGCCGTATCTGACTGCCTGTGGCATCGTCGTTGTGCCGGATATCCGCGGCTGGCAGCGCTGCCCGATGGTGGCGCGGGATGTCACATGGGCGCTCGATCACAATGTGCCGGTGCATCTCTATGCGGGGGCGGCATGACCCGCGATGATCCACGCCCGGCCGAAGCGGCGGCCATGGATATGGCCGAGGTCGCCAACCGGCTGGCCATTCAGGGCCTGACCCGCGCGGGCCGGGAAATGATCGGGCCATGCCCGCGCTGTGGTGGCAAAGATCGCTTCGGGATCAACATCCAGAAGCGGGTATTCCAGTGCCGCAAATGCGGTGGCAAGGGCGGCAATGTCGATCTGGTGATGTTTGTGATGGGGCTGGCCTTCCCGGCTGCGCTGGAATGGCTGTGCGGATCGGTGGAGGGCGTCAGCCCCGAGGAACGCCGCCAGCGCGAGCGGAAGGCGGCCGAGAACAAGGCGCGGAACGATGCGAAAGCCGCCGCCGCGCGGGAACAGGCCCGGCGCGAGGCGCGCGAGATCTGGGAACAGGGCCAACCGGCGCAGGATAGCCCGGTGCATGATTACCTCGCGCTGCGGGGCATCCCGCGCGCGCGATTCCCGCGCCTGCCGGTGTGCCTGCGGTTTCACCCCTCGCTCGGCTATATGGTGCAGGTCGATCGGCAATGGGTCGAGGCGCATCGGGGCCCGGCGATGCTGGCCGCCATTCAGGGGCCGGATGGCCGGTTCATCGGTGTGCACCGCACCTGGTTCGACCCGTCCAGGCCGAAGGGCAAGCCCGCGATCCTGCACCCGGTTTCCGGTGATCGGCTGAAGGTCAAGAAATCGCTCGGCTCGGTCAAGGGCGGGGCGATCCGTCTGACGCCGCCGGGTCGGGTGCTGATCATGGGCGAGGGGATCGAAACGACGCTGACCGCGCTGCTGGCCGATGAACCGCCGGGTGCCGCCTATTGGGCCGGGGTCAGCCTCGGCAATATGGCGGGCCAGCGTCAGCTGGGGCAGGGCCTGAAATACGCCGGGCTGCCCGATCTGGGCGATACCGAGGCCTTCGTGCCGCCCGCCGGCGTCGAACGGCTGATCTTCGTCCAGGACGGCGACTCCGAACCGCGCCTGACGCGGTCGCAACTGCTGTCCGGCATTCGCCGCGCCATGGCGCTGCGCCCCGGCCTGCGCGGTCAGGTGGCGCCATGCCCAGCCGGCGTCGATCTCAATGATGTGCTGATGGAAAGGCCGGAGGCATCCGACCCGGTGCCATGACGGCGCCCCTCGAAATCACGCTGTGCCGCGAAACCGGCACGGCCCTGATGTGCAAGGCCGGATGGTCGGAGCGCATCCCGATAGCCGATCTGCCCCGGAAGCTGCGGTTTTACCGCAGTCTCTGGTCGCGCGGGTCGAAGGTCAAAGGCGAACCCGGTCCCTGGGCCGGGCATTACGAACAGGATCTGCGCGCCCTCGAGGCCGCGATCCGGGAGGCAGGCAGTGACGGATAATCTCGACAAGGTGCGCCAGATCATGGCCTCGGCCGAGGATGTGGACATGCCGGAGGGGCTGGTGGCGCCGGAGGCGGAGCCTGATCACGATGTGCCGCTGGGGGATGAGGATGTCGGTTATCCCGGCGATGACGCCATGCCCCCGCACCCCCCTCTTGAAGACGATGATGCTCCCCCGCCCGAGGCTGAGTGCGTCATGTTTCCGCTCAATGACTTCGGCAATGCGCAGCGGTTCATACGCCATTTCGGGGAGGATGTGCGCTTCGTGCAGGATCTTGGCTGGGTCGCGTGGAACGGAACGCACTTCCAGCTTGATCCGCAGGGTCTGGTGGTGCGCGCCTTGTCACAGCAGTTGGGCGATCTGATCGCCAAGGAAATCCCGTACATCACGCTGGATGACTGGCAGATGGAAGCCATCGGCAAGGAAGCGGATCTGCGCGCCAGGGTGACCGAGCTTCAGGCCGAGACGGGAGAGGATGGTCGTCTGACCCCGGATGCCGAGCGCGAGATTGCAGAGATCGGCACGCGGCTGCGCGCCATCGCCGATCTGAAGAAGACCCTGAGCGACAAGCGGAAGGCGCATCGCAACTTTGCCCGCACGGCCGGGAACTCCGGTCGGATCAAGGCGGCGCTTGAAGAGGCTGCGCCGCATGTGAAGTTGCGCCATGAAGATCTGGATTCGGACCCACTGGCGATCAACTGCCAGTCTGGCACGCTGCGCATGGCGTTAGATATAGATCCAGATACCGGAACCCGGACGGCCTCGGTCCGGCTCGATCCGCATGACAGGGCCGACAATATCTCCAAGCGTATCGAAGCCGGATATGACCCGGCCGCCAAGTGCCCGAAGTTCATGACCTTCCTCGAGCGCGTCCAGCCGGCAGAGGAAATGCGGCGCTATCTTCAGCGTTGGCTCGGACTGTCGATCTCCGGTCTGCCGGTGCAAGCAATGATGTTCTGGTATGGCGCCGGCGCAAACGGGAAGTCCGTGCTGAGCGAGATAATGGCAAAGCTGCTTGGCGATTACGCGGCAGATATTCGTATCGAAACTCTCACCGGAAAGGGCCAGCAAAGCGGGGCACAGGCGACGCCAGATCTCGTCTATCTGGTCGGGGCGCGCTTTGCCCGAGCCATGGAACCTCGCGAGGGCGAGCAACTGCAAGCCGCGCTGATCAAGTCGATCACTTCGGGCGAGCCGATCATGGTTCGGGCAAACTACGGGGCATTCTTCCGACTATACCCCTATTTCAAGCTCACGATGTCGGGAAACCACAAGCCCGATATCCGGGAAACCGACGATGGGATCTGGCGTCGTATGAAGTTGGTGCCTTGGGGTGTGCAGATTCCCGAGGCCGAGCGCGATCCAGATCTGATTTCCAAGCTGTTGGAAGAGCGTGACGGGATTCTGCAATGGCTGATTGACGGGCTGGTCGATTATCTGGAAGGCGGCATGCGGGAACCAGATCAGGTGCGTCTGGCGACGCAGGAATACCGCGAGGACAGTGACCCGATCGGATCCTTCATCGCAGGCTGCTGCCATTGCACCGGCAATGACAAGGACAGGATCGGTGCGCGCGATCTTGGTATGGCCTTCAATTACTGGCTGCAACTCCGCGGCGAAACACGCTGGTCTGATCGCCGCATCGCCATGCGGCTGAAGGAAAAGGTGGGTCGCTGGCGAAGTCCACGCGATGGGCAGGGCTATGACGTGGTTAAGGCCCACGGTGTCATGACCTACACGGGCATTCGCTTCGATGAGGAATTCGGCCCCCGCTTCTGGGATGCTCCCCGCGATCAGGACGGCCGCCCCATACCGGGCCGAACCCCGTTCTATGGATGATCTCCCCGCACCCCTCGCCCGATTTCGGGGAGGATGGGGAACATACGACGGCTATGGGGAGGTTTGTTTCTGCTCGGGGGTGAGGGGTGGAAATTCAGCGGTGACAATGGGTTGATGTGATTTCGGGGAGGTCGGGGAGTTGGGGGAGCATTCTGCGCGTGATGTATGAGGATGTATCTTCCAAGGGGTTGGGGGGCAGATATTGGCGGTGAAATTCATGTGTATGACTGAATATACTCCCCCAACTCCCCGACCTCCCCTAGTTCTGCGCATGTTATTGAATGTGCTTGGTAATTCATACTCATGCGCCTTCGTTTCTTCCTCCCCATTCATCTTCACTTGCTCCCCATACTCCCCAAGAAAAACGACGAAAGACAAGGTTAAGTGAAAAAAGGGCTAAAAGGCACAAGATATGGGAAACGCGATGCTGGAACGGGAAATCGAGGCAACGGTGCTGCGGATGGTGGCGCGGCGGACAGAGGTGGTGCGGGCCATTGCCTCGGCCATGGGGATGGCTGATCCGACCATGGGCGAGGGGGACCGGCTGGCCACGCTGAAGGCGCGGGCGGTGGCGCCAGAGACTTGCGGGCCGGATATGCCGGTCGCCCCGGCACGGGGTCGCATGGTGCGGGTAGCGCCGGTTGCAATGCAGTTGACAGAAGGGGGCTGGGCGCCGCAGCACGGTGGCTTCCGGGGCAGGGATGCGGCGCGCGCGGCGGATGTGTTCGACGAAATGGCCCGGCAGGCCAGGCGCAAGGGAAGTGATGACCCCTTCACTCAGCGCCAGAAGGGCGCAGGCCGGGCCTATGCCACGCTGGTGGAGCGGCATTCGGCGGTCGGCCTGAAGGGCCGTTCGGTCGAGACCATGCTGACCGGCCGCAGCGGTGGTGGCGGTGACGGCGTGGTGGACATCATCCTTGATGAGGGCGCGGCGATTGCAGCCATGCGGTCGGCGGTCGGGGATGGCTGGGCGCTGGTGGTGGTGCGCCAGAGCAAGCGCAAGCGCACGCCTCTGACCGTGGCCGAGCTGGTGGATCGTGTCTGCCTTGGCGGTGAGACGGTGAGCGCCATCCTCGATGCCTGCGGCTGGTCGGTCTACGGCGAGTCCGTCGATTGGGCGCGGGCTGCTTTGGCTGAGGCGCTCGACCGCATGGCAGATACCATGCCGAAAGTGTCTTGACGGCTTAACTCAACCGGATGTAGTTCTATTGACATGATCCACAGATGCGCCCGGAGGAACCCCCTCGCGGGCGCTTCGCGTTTCAACCCTCCCAACCAAGGTCAGCCATGCGTATCAGGAAGCTGCGCGACAGTGGTCGCAAGCTGTCCCTCGGGGCCAAGTATCTGGAGCGGACAGAACGGGACCATGATCGGGCGCGGCTTGCTGCCAACCCGCTGCGCGCGCAATACGGCACTGCCCGTTGGCAACGGCTGCGCTGGTCCATCCTTGTGCGGGACGGTCAGCAGTGCCGCATCTGCGGCCTTGTCGAGACGGATACCTCAAAGCTGGTCGCGGACCATATCCAGCCGCATCGCGGAGATGAGGCGCTGTTCTGGGATGCGAGCAACCTCCAGTGCCTGTGCAAGCCTTGCCATGACAAGGTGAAGCAGAGGGAGGAAGTCCGCGCCCGCCGCACCGCGAGGGAGGGGGGGGGCTAATCGCTGGGAGGCGGCATGGCCTAGACCGGCTCGCTCACTCATCTGGAGGTTTTTTTTTATGGGCGATTGCGTTTTGGACCTGTTCGGCAACCCAGTGCGTGACAATCACGGCAAGCGCGGGCGGCCTGCTTTTGAGGTGACGGAGAGAAACCGCAATAAAGTCAAGCTGTTGCTGGCCTGTGGCTGGTCGAACGAACGTATTGCGAATGCAATCGAGTGCTCCCTCGCCACGCTCAAGAGGTATTTTAGAGCCGAGCTGTCGGTGCGGGATGCGATGCGCGACCGGCTGGATGCTGAGCGCATGATGCAGGTTGCCGAGCAGGCGGCTGCCGGCAACGTAGGGGCGCATCGGATCTTCGGGCAGATGCTCGACCGCAATGACCAAATGGAGGCCGAGCGTCGTATTTCCAAGCCAGACCGGCCTGCCGCTGATGAGCGTCTGGGCAAGAAGGCGGAACGAGACCGCATGGCACAGGATGCCGATGCGGACATGATGGCCCTCCTGGAAGAAGAATCGGCTGTGGATGTCCGCCACTGAGGCCCTGCCGCGCTTCGCCTGCCCGGACTGGTGGCAGCGCCTTCAGGCTGGCGACGTCCCGTTCGCCGACGTGCCGGTCAATCGCGCGCGGGCAGGCAAGGCACTGGCCTTCTTCAACCGGCTTCAGCTTGCTGATCAGCCGGGCATGCCGACGCTGGCCGAGGGATGTGGTGAGTGGTTCAAGGCGATTGTCGAGGTGTTTTTCGGGTCGGAAGATCCAGAGACACTACTTCCGCAGGTCTGGGAACTGCTTTGCATGGTCCCGAAAAAGAACAGCAAGACGACGTATGCCGGCGCACTGGGTTTGACAGCCTTGATGCTGGAAGAGGCACATAACCGGCAAATGCTCTTGGTGGGGCCAACGCAGGCGATTTCCAGGCGCTGTTTCAAGCAGGCTGCTGACATGATCCGCGCCAGCGAGAAGCTGCTGAAGATCTTCCACATCAACGACCCGGACATGGTTATCACCCGGCGCGCCACCCGCACCAAGCTCGCGGTCAAGACATTTGCGACCAACATTGTGACGGGCGAGATCCCGATCCTGACCATTATCGATGAGGTTCACCTGCTCGGGGCGATGCCAAAGGCCGCGGCGGTGATGCAGCAGATTCGGGGAGGGGGGATCACACGCCAACGCGGCAAGATCCTGATGATCACGACGCAGAGCGATGAATCGCCGGCAGGCATCTGGCGCACAGAACTCGACAAGGCGCGGAAGATCAGGGACGGCAAGGCTGGTTCAAAGCCGATCATGTTGCCTGTGCTGTATGAGTTCCCGGCCGAGTTGCAGAAGAACCCGGAATTCTGGCGCGACACGCGAAACTGGAAGCTGGTGCTGCCGAACCTCGGCATGTCGATCCCGGACGAACAGCCGTTGATCGAGGATTATGAAAATAACGGCAAGATCAATCGCCACGCCGAACAGGTCTGGGCCAGTCAGCATCTGAATATCGAAATCGGCGTCGGCCTGTCTGCCGGATGGGCAGGGGCAAAATACTGGGATGATGCGGCCCAGCCCGGCCTGACGCTGGACGAGCTGATTGAACGCAGTGAGGTCGCTGTGATGGGCGTCGATGGCGGGGGCCTTGATGACCTGTTCGGCGTGGCTGTCCTGGGCCGCTGCCGCGAAACCGGCGACTTGCTCCATTGGGCGAAGGCTTGGGCGCATCCCGATGTTCTTGAAGAGCGGAAAGAGATCGCAGCCAGATTGCGCGGCTTCGCGGATGATGGCGATCTCGTGTTGCTGGATGACGAGAATGTCAGTGGTGATACCGATGATGTCGCAGAGATCGCAAGCCGCCTGATCGACGCGGGGTTGCTGCCTGAAGAGGATGCAATCGGTGTTGATACCACAAATCTGGCTGCGATTCAGCGTCCCTTGTTCAGGGTCGGTGTGACGTATGAACAGCTGGTTGTGATCGGGCAAGACTACCGTCTTTCGCCAGCCTGGTGGGGCATGGAGCGTATGCTCAAGACCAGAACCTTCCGGCACGCCGGCCAACCGATGATGGCGTGGTGTGTTGGAAATGCCAAACCTGAACAGAAGGGCTCCGCGATGCGCATCACCAAGGAAGTGGCGGGGAAGGCGAAGATCGACCCACTGGTCGCAACTGCGCAGGCCGTAATCCTGATGGCCCGCAATCCCGAGGCGGGTGGTGCTGGCACCGTCATCACGATTCCTGAAGATTATGTGGTGGGATGAAATGGGGTTGATGTCGATCTTTCGCGGCAGCATGCAGGCCGATGCGCCGCAGGCTCCAGACCGCGATGCCAGCGATGACAGGTGGTTTCAGCCGATCGGCCTGCCAACGCGGTCAGGCCAAACCGTATCCACAATCACGGCGCGTCGCGTTCCTGTGGTGCGCGACTGCCTTGCTGTTCTGTCGCAAAGCGTGGCTGCGCTGACCTTCGGTGTTTTCGAACGGAATGACGATGATACGCGCAAGCGCCTGCGCGACCATCCGGTCGCCCGGCTGATGCGTGATCCAAACCCGCGCGATTCATCGTTCGAATTTCTTGCGACGATGATCGATGATCTGGCGGCGGAGGGCGAGTTCCTTGCAGAGCGGGTTGCGCCATACACCAGCCTTGAGCAGCTCTGGCGCATCCGTCCCGGCGATTACATCATCGAAAAGATGAGTGACCGCAGTCGTCGGTTCCGTATTCGCGAGCCGGGCATGCCCGAACGGGTGCTGCTTGAAGATGAAGTCTGGTATATCCCGCTTCCGCCCGTCCTGGACGGGCTGCGAGGCAGATCTCCGATCCTGACCGATGGCCGCGAACAGATCGGCGCCGCCATGGCCTTGCAGGCCTATGCCAACAGTTTCTTCGGCAATGATGCGACGCCCTCGCTGATCTTCACCCACAAGGGCAATTTCGCGGATCAGGCGTCGAAGGCGAGCTTCCTTTCCGCCTGGACAAAATGGTTTTCCGGTCGCAACCGGCATCGCCCGGCGGTTCTGGAATACGGGATGGATGTCAAGCAACTGGCAATCACCCCGGAGCAGGCCCAGTTTCTGGAAACCCGGCAGGAACTGAACGTGGACATTGCGCGGCTCTGGCGGATGCCGCCGCACAAGGTCGGTATCCTCGACAAGGCGACTTTCTCGAATATCGAGCACCAAGGGCTTGAATTCGTGACAGACACGCTGGCGCCATGGCTGACCCTGATCGAGCGCAGCATCGCCAAACACTTCCTTGCCGGCGAGGATGGTGTGTACTTCGAGTTCAATGTGGCGAGCCTTCTGCGCGGCGATATCAAGAGCCGTTACGAATCCTATGCCGTCGCACGGCAGTGGGGATGGTTGTCGGTCAACGAGATCCGGCGCCTCGAAAACCAGAATGGCATCGGCCCCGCCGGGGATCGGTACATCGAACCCTTGAACATGACGCCTGTGGGTGTGCCGCCGGACCAAAGCCGGGGCGCCGAAAAGGCCATCGCATTCCTGCGCGAAAGCGTTGCGGCCAATGGTGGCCGCCCCAGACTGAAGGTGATCCGCAATGCCGCATGAAATCGAACGCATCCTGCGCGCCGCAGGGCGTGGCGTCTGGCTGATCGATGCAGCCAAGGCTGATGAGATTCTGGCGCTGATCGAGATGAGGCTTGCCGGACCAAGGTCAGACACCGCCTTTCCCGACCGGGAACAGTCTGCCATGACAGAGGATATGCGCGCGGGACCGAAACTCGTCCGGGTGATCCGCCTGCATGGCACGATCATGCCGCGTGGCAATATGCTTTCCGATATGTCCGGTGCGGTTTCGCTGGAACGGTTCGGGCAGGTGTTTCGTCAGGCGGCCAATGATCCGCAGACCGGGGCAATTGTTCTGGATATTGACAGTCCGGGTGGCAATGTCGCGCTGGTGCCTGAAACAGTTGCGATGATCCGCGCGGCGCGGCGCGATGATCGCCCCATCGTGGCCGTTGCCAATACCACCTGCGCTTCTGCGGCCTACTGGATTGCCTGCGCCACGGATGAGCTGGTGGCGACCACCTCGGCCACGGTCGGTTCCGTGGGTGTCTACATGATGCATCAGGACATGAGCGAACGGGCCAAGATGGAAGGCGTCAAGGTCACCTATCTCTCGCAGGGGCCGCGCAAGGTTGAAGGCAACCCGTTCGAACCGTTGGACGAGGTTGCGAAAGGTGCTTTCCTCGCCGAGGTGCGGGAAACCTATAATGCATTCACCAGCGATGTCGCCAAGGCGCGGGGCGTTGCGGTTTCTGTTGTGCGGGCTGATCCCGAAACCGATGCACAGCATTTTGGCGGTGGCAGAAGCTATGGTGCGGCGGCTGCAAAGCGGCTGGGCATGATCGACCGCATTGCCACGCTGGATGAGACTATCGCACGGCTGGCCAAGGGGGGCCGCTCAGGCGGGTCACGCGGCCGGGCGTCGATCGAGCGCGAGCGTCTCGGCCTCATCTGATCAGATCACAGACCATTCGGTCGCCCAACCCATTCGCGCCGGGCGGATGGGGTCGGCAGAGTTGTCACCCGGCTATGGAGAGAGCCAATGAAGAAACTGGCTGAACTGCGGGCGAAGCTGGCCGATCTGAAGAAACAGGCGCTGGCAATGCTCGACAAGGCGGACGCGGCCGGCGGTTTCGACCAGGCGGCGCAGGATGCCTATGACGCCAAGAAGGCCGAGATCGAGGCGACGCAGGCCGATATCGCCGCGGCCGAGCGGTTGCTGGAAGAGCGCCGCGCCATGGACGCCCTGCCGGCTGCGGGTGAAAACACCGTGCACGATACCGATCCGGCCAAGACCCATGGCTTCAAGGATATCGCCGAATTCGCATCCTGCGTTCGTCAGGCCAGCCGTCCGGGTGGTCAGCCGGATGCGCGGCTCTTCGGGGCCCCGACAGACGTGCATATCGGCGGTGCGCCTTCGGGGGAAGGCTATGAGGTTCCGCCCGAATACCGCAATTCCATCTTCGAAGTGGTGAACAAGCTGGACGAGTTCGGGCCGCTGGTGGACGAAGAGCCCACGGCGAAACGCGAGGTCAAGGGGCTCGCCGATGAAACCACGCCGTGGGGGGCGACCGGCGTTCAGGCGCGTTGGCGTGGCGAGGGCACCAAGATGGAGCCTTCCAAGCTGGTGACGGAGCCGCGCACGACGGTCCTTCACGAACTCTATGCTTTCGTGCTGGCGACCGAAGAGCTGCTGGAAGATGCGCCGCGGCTTGCCTCCCGGATTACCAACAAGGCCGGGCAGGCGATTGCCTGGAAGAAGAACAGTGCCATGGTCTATGGGACTGGCGTGGGTCAGCCTCTGGGCTGGATGAACAGCAAGGCTCTGGTGACCATTCCGAAGGAAAGCGGTCAGGTGGCCGATACGATCGTGCCCGAGAATATCATCAAGATGTTCTCGCGCTTGCTGACCGTGCCGGGCGATGCGCCTTTCTGGATCACCAATTCCGATTGCCTGCCGTCGCTGATGACGATGACCATCGGTGACCGTCCGATCTGGATGCCGCCCAACGGCCTTGTGGACGCCCCCGGCGGGTTCATTCTCGGCCGGCCGGTCAAGCTGTCCGAACATGCAAAGACCGTTGGCGACAAGGGCGATATCCAGCTTGTTTCGCCGAAGGGCTATTACGCGGCCCGCCGCGAGAATGGCCCGAAGTTCGCGCAGTCGATGCACCTCTACTTTGACTATGCGATCGAGGCGTTCCGCTGGACCTTCCGCTTTGGCGGCCAGCCCCATCTGTCGAATCCGGTTTCCCCGGCCAACGGGTCGGCGACGAAATCGCATTTCATCGCCGTCGAAAACCGGGCCTGACCTTTTTCAAGGCCAAACACCGGGGCTAACCCGCCCCGGTTTTCCCTTTCTTCTGTCTGGAGATCACAGATGACGCAGAAAACCGTTTCGCTCGCCATGGCTGCCGCAGCTCTGGCCTGTATCGACCCCGATGCCTATGCGGCAAGCACTGTCACCACCGGCTGGGTGAGCGCCGACAATTTTCAGGACTTCATGGGTGTGGTGCTTGCGGGCGATCTGGGCACCAATGCCACGCTCGACGCGAAAATCGAGCAAGCGACCAGTGCGGCCGGGGCAGGTGCCAAGGATATCACCGGCGCGGCGATCACGCAGCTCACGCAGGCCGGTGGCGATTCCAACAAACAGGCAATCATCGCCTTTTCGAGCTCGGATCTGGACGCCAATGGCGGCTACACCCATTTCCGGCTTTCGATGACCGTGGGCACCGCCACCTCGGATGCTGCCGCCCTCGTCCTGGGCGCGACGCCCCGTTTCGGGCCTGCCTCCGGCGATGATGCGAGCACCGTCGATGAGATTGTGACGGTCTGACCCCATGCGGATGCTTACCGTATCACCGCCGGCCAGTGAGCCGCTGACGCTTGACGAAGCAAAGGCGGTGGTGCGGCAAGATTTCTCGATCGAGGATGGCTTGCTGTCCTCGATCATCAGCTCTGCCCGTGCGCGCGTGGAAACCTTTACGCGCCGTCGGCTGATCTCGCAGCAGGTGCAACTGCGGCTTGATGGCCTGCCAGCATCCATCACCATCCCCTGCGATCCGATTATTTCGCTCGGGGCGGTGACTTATCTCGACCCAGATGGTGTCACGCAGGAAATGCCGGATATCGGTTTGCGCCTTGTCGAGTCGTCCCTGCCTGCGCGGCTTGTCTGGGATCGCAATTCCAGCTTGCCCGACATTATGGCGGGGCAGGACACAGTGCGCATCACCCTGACCGTCGGCTATGGTGCTGATGCCTCCGCCATTCCGTCCGATCTGCTGGCTGCTGTGCGCTTGCTGGTTGCGCATTACTTCGTCAACCGCAGTGCTGTGATCGAAGGGGGCGCGACGGAAATTCCACTTGGGGTGCAGGATCTGTTGCTGCCCCATGTTTTGTGGGTGTGATCGTGCAGAAGATACCCCTTCTCGATACCCGCACGGCCTTCGACGAACCAACCGGGGTCACCACCGCAACAGGTGGTCAGATCACCGCCTGGGCCGAACGGATCAGCGGTATCTGGGCAGGGTTCCGATATCTGCGCGGTGGGGAGGTGGTTCTTGCCGCGCGTCTGTCCGGCAAACAGCCGGCAGTGGTAACGGTGCGGTTGGCACCTGAAACACTTGCGATCAAGCCGCATTGGCGTTTGCGAAATCTTCGCGACGGGCTGGTCTATGAGATCAAGGCCATCGTCCCGACCGCAGACCGTGCATTTCTGGAAATCACCTGTGAGGCCACGAAATGAGCGTTTCAGAGGGGTTACAAGCTGTTCTGCGAGACCGCCTTGTTTCCGACACCGCTGTCAGCAGCTTTGTCGGAGAGCGTGTTCTGGACGAGCCGAAAGCGCCGGTGACATTTCCTTATATCACCTTCGGGCCCAGCGATGTGACCCCGGACGATGCGGATTGCATCGCGGCACGGATCGAGACCCAGCAGATCGATGTCTGGTCGAATGCGGATGACGGCAAGGCCGAAGCCAAGCGCATATGCGATGCGGTTCGCAAGGCGCTGCATGGGTTCTCGGCCGAGATGAGCGATGGGGCTTTGGTCGAATCCTATGTGACGCTGGTTCGGGTCATGGGCGACCCGGAGGAAGGTATCAGCCATGGCGTGCTGACCGTCGAATGCACGGTTGAGGAATAGGTGGCCGCCGTTTCCCCCGCCTTTCGGCGCCGGCTTCAGAACGTGGTGCCGCAGGTCTCAGCGGCTGTGCGTCCGGTCCTGATCAAATCGGCCGATGAACTGGTCGCGCTGATGAAACGGCTCTGCCCGGTCGAGGATGGGGATCTGCGCGACAGTATCGGCTGGGCCTGGGGCGATGCTCCGCGTGGTGCCGTCGTGATCGACAAGTTGTCCGGGCGCGGCCGCGGCCGGGATCGCATCGTGATCTATGCCGGGAATGCCAAGGCCTATTACGCCCGCTGGGTCGAATTCGGCACCCGTAAATCCAAGGCGCACCCGTTCTTTTTTCCCGCGTATCGCGCGCTGAAGCGCCGCATCCGCAGCCGGATTTCCCGCGCGACGCGCAAGGCCCTACGGGAGATCGGCAGTGGATGAACGGTGCAGCGTCCGCGCGATCTTCGTAGGCGAGTTTCACTATTCCAGCCGTCGCCGGAATGCCGGCTGGTCGGCTTATCCATCGCCAGATCCGCAGATGTTTCCGCGCGAATTCATCACCGCCGCGATCAATGCCGGTCGGGCGTTACCCATACCGAAACGGCGCGGCGGCGGCGTGACGGGCATCACAGCCGCCGTGCCGGTGGCAAAATCAGGAGACTGACATGGCAAAGCCTATCACCCAACGGTTCGACCAGATGGTGCTGGAGGTGTCGGATGACGGCACCACCTGGCGCAAGCTCTGCGGTATGGTTGGCGTCACCATCACGCGCAGCACCAATATGGACACGTCCGAAGTGCCGCAGGATTGCGACGACGAAAGCCTGCCGATGGACATCGCCCGCGAGCCGCGGTCGCAGGAGGTCACGGTGTCCGCAACGGGCGTCTGGGCGCAGCAATCGCATGAAGAGGTGCTGGACTGGTGGTATGGCGCCGAATCGAAACAGGTGCGCATCGGCAACCTGAATGCGGCGTCGGGCGACACCGAATATGAAAAGGGCCCGTGCTTTCTGACCAACGTGACCAACCAGCGCACCAAGGGCCAGCGCGTGACCTCGAATATCGAGCTGGCCTTCGATGGCCTGCCGACGCGGACGGTCAAAGCCTGATGGCGGGGGCGGTTGATCTGGTCTGGCCGGGGGGCGAAAACGCCTTCCGGCTGGGCATCGGCGAGCTTCAGGCCTTGCAGACGGCCACGGGCATGGGGCCTGAGCATCTGCTTGGCCTGTTGCAGCTGGGTTCGTGGAAGGTCGAGCAGCTCGAGGCCATTCTGCGCAACGGTCTGATTGGCGGCGGCATGGAAAAGGCCGAGGCCACACGGCTGATCCGCCAGACGTTTTCGCGCGGGTTCGGCGTGGCACTGTTCAAACCTGCCTGCATCCAGATCATGCAGGCCGCACTCTATGGGCCGGAGGATGACCCCGTGGGGGAGTTGTCGGCGGTACCGGAGACGGTGCCGCCCGACTTGAACACGGACGATGGCGCTTCAGCAGCTTCTACCGACTTGGCGCCGTGATGGGCTTTGCGCCTGCCGATGTGCAGGCGATGAGCCTTTGGGAGTTTCAGGCCTGTCAGGATGGCTGGTTGCTGCTGCATGGCGGCAAGAAAGCCTCGGGCGGCGATCTGACCGATGATCAGCTGGCGGAAATGGGGATTGAGGGTTTCTGATGAATGACATGACGCCTGATCTGGCCATGAACATCGGCATCAACATGGCGGCCTTGGCAAAGCAGCTTGCCAAGCTTGAAAAAGACACCGTCGATATGGTCAGGGGGATCGAAAAGAAAGCCCAGATCCGCATCGGCACGAATTCCGCTGCCAAGTCTGCCGAGATTTTCGAGGCCGAGCTTGAGCGTATGCGCAACAAGTTCGACCCGCTCTACGCCGCATCGAAGAGATATGAGACGCAGCTGGAAGAACTGAACCTCGCGCATCGCATGGGCGTGTTGAACGCCAAGCAGTATGAGCTGGCGCTGGAGCGGCTGGGTCAAGAATACCTTGCGGCAGACAGCGCCGCTGGCCGTGCTGGCCGTGGGCAAGCTCAGTTCGGGCGGTTTTCCTCGCAGGCCGGGTTGCAGGTTCAGGATTTCTTCGTGCAGGTCAGCGCTGGCACTTCGGCGGTTCAAGCCTTTTCGCAGCAGGCCCCGCAGTTGCTGGGTCTCTTTGGTGCATGGGGCGCTTGGGCTGGCGCAGCCATCGCAATAGGTCTGCCTGCCATCGCGATGCTCACTAAAATGGGTGACGAAACCAAATCGCTGGCTGACCTGACCGATGAATTGCAACAGGCCACCAGCGCGCATGCAGATGCGGCTGAGGCGGCCAAGGTGTCGATCGAGGATCTGCGCGCGAAATATGGCGATATGGCCGATGAAATCCAGCGGGCGCTGGAGCTTCAGGTGCAGTTGACCGCCGCGCAGGGTGAGGCTGCCCTGCTAAATGCTGCCAGGGGCGGGGGCGCGCTTCTTGGTCGCGGCATCACTCAGACGCGACCGGCCACGCAGTCAGACGAGGAATTTGCCGCTTGGCAAGAGGCGAGGCTGCAAAGGCTAATGAATGTCACTGGTGGAACCCGCGAAGAGGCCGAGCGGCTCCAGCGTGCGCTGCGTATGCTGGAAACCGCCAATGGGCCGGAAGCTGCACATCGTGACGCGATCCGGCTGCGAGATCTTCTGATCGAGATTTCTGGCGGCATCCCGCAGGCAGTGCAAAAGTTCGGAGATGAATTCGCCATTCTTGGCTCGATCATTGCCGAGTCGGAGCGTCAGATCGAACTCGGCATGTCTGATACCGAACGCCGGGGCGTTGAACTGGCCGAGGCCTATGACCGCCGCACCCGTGATCTGGCGCGTCTGGCAACGGATCGTGCCGATGCCGAGAAGCAACTCGCGCTGGCGCGTGAGAAGGGGGATGAGACGGCCATCGCCTCGGCCGAGCGGATGATCGGGACCATCGACGATGAGATCGCGCGCACCCGCGATGTGAAGGCGCGGGTCGAGGATGTCGGGGAAGAGATGAAGCGGGTCCGCGATCTTGCGGGCAAGGCGGCGCTGAACCCGGAATTCGAGGCACAATACACGGCGCTTCAGAAAGAGGTCGAGCGCGCCCGTCGCGAGGGCGAAAAACTGGGCGAGGTCGATCTTTCGCGGCTTGAAACCGCCGTGCGCAAGCTGATGGAAATGGCCGGGCTGATGGCCGATGGCTTTGCGCGGGCGGGCGAAGGCCTGTCGAGCGGTGTGGCGGATGCCTATCGCCAATATGGTGCCTCGCGCCGGGCAGGCGAATGGATGGCTTCCTCGGATGCGATGTCGGCGGCGCGTGCCCTTATCGCCGCGAAGGAAGGCTTCAAGCTCGAAGCATACAAGGACGTGAACCATTATCGGGCAGGCTATGGCTCCGATACCGGCACCCGCGCGGATGGGTCTACTTATTCGATCCAGAAGGGCATGGTGATCAGTGCCGATGATGCGCAGCGCGATCTTGACCGGCGTATCCAGTCCTATTTCGACACGTTGATCGGCCAGATCGGCCAGACCACGTTTGAGGCCCTGTCAGCCGCGCAGAAAGCCGCTCTGGCCTCGCTGCTGCACAATTACGGCGAGGGGGAGCTGAAGGCCGGCGGCGATCTGGGCGGCGTATTGTCGGCGCTGCGCGACGGCAACAGTCAGGGTGTGGCCGATGCCATCGCGGCGCGCGCGTCTGACAATGCCGGGATCAACCGCTCGCGGCGGCTGGAAGAGGCACAGGCCTTCGGTGGCGCTTCGGGCGCGATGGAGGCGCGGCTGTCAGCCGAGCAGAAGGCCCTGCAAGAACAGGTCAAGGCGCGAGAGGATCTGACACGGGCACATGATCGGTTTTCGGAAAGCCTGCTGAAGGGCATTGCCGATGCGGAGTTTGAACGGTCCATTTTGGGCAAGTCGAAGGAGGATCAGGCCCGGCTGCGCGCAGAATATCTGCTGACCGCACAGGCCAAGCGTGACGGCCTCGATCTGAATGCGCGCCTCGCCGGATCTGAGATGACGGTGGCGGAAGCGATTCAGGCGAAAGCGAAGGCGGATGCCGAGGCAGCGTTGGCGGCCGAAAAGCGCCGTATTTCCGAGGAACTGGCGACCCAGCGGCTTCGGCAGGCCGCGCAGGTGCAAAAGCAGTTCGCGGATCAGCTGGTTGACTCCATCGTCGCCGGGCGCGGACTGGACGGCGTGCTGGCAAACCTTGCTGCGACGCTGGCGAAATCGGCGGTGCAGAACCTCTTGTTCGGATCGGTACAGGCCGGGGTGTCCAGCGGCGGTCTGCTGTCAGGTCTGTTCAATGTCATCGGAAAGGTGGCCAGCTTTGAGGGTGGTGGCGAAACGCCGTCCGGTGCGCGGTCTGGCGGTCTGGACGGGCGCGGCGGTTTCCTTGCCATGTTGCACCCGGATGAAACGGTGATTGATCATGTTGCCGGGCGGTCCCGAGTGCCATCTGCGGTGGCCTCGCCTGCGTCGCCTGCGATTTCTGGCGGTGCCGGGCGGCAGGCGGTTTCACTGCAGGTCATCCCGAGCCCATATTTTGACGTAAGGGTCGGGGCGATCTCCAACGGTGTATCAGTCCAGCACCAGCGCGAGGCGCAGCGGGCCATGCCTTATACCATGCGAGAAATGCAGGCGCGGGGCACGGTCTGATGTTGCGCAATATCATCGACGTGCCGTCACTGTTCATGCCGTGGGTGCAGGTGGATTGGCGGCCAGACTGGCGCGGGCAATCGACGATGCAGGCCAATGATGGATCGGAGCAGGTTGTCTACAATCGCCTGCCGCGCTTCATCGGGGCCCCGCAAATTGCCTTGCCGCGTGAAATGGCCGGTCATTGGCGGGCGCTGATCTTGCAGGGGCAGGGGCGGGTCAACGCCTACCGGCTGCGCATGATTGACCCGATGACCTGTCGCCGGCGTCGGGCGGACTGGCGCGAGGATTGGCGGGCCTATCAGGCCGGGCTTTATGTCGAGGTCAGTCCGCAGGTTGAATGCCCGGCCGGTGCCGCTGCGGGCGCGACCTCGATCATCGTTGATGAGACCACGGCACCCCGCCCGATCTCTGTCGGGACATACCTCAGCTATGATGACTGGCCATTTGCAGTGGTATCCCGATCCGGTTCCGGCGCGTCCGTCACATTGGGTGTCACGATGTTGCGCAAGGCGATTCCGGCGGAGGCGCAGATTGATCTGGTGGCGCGGGGCCTCTTTGTCTCGACCTCGGACGCCAATGGCCTGCCGAGTTTCGAGCGCGGCCGCCCGGTGGTCGGGATGGATCTCGAATTCGTGGAATGGATCACCCGATGAGCTTCTTTCCCGTCGGTTTCAACCCGCGCGACCCCTCGGTCGGGCTTCTCGATCTGGTGTCGATCGACACGGTGGATGGGGTATTCCGGTTCATCTTGGGCGGTGACGGGCGCTTTGTGGATGTGGACGGCCACGCATGGATCGGCTGCCAACTGCTTGAGGCGCCGGATTTGCAGGTGTCGCTGAACGGCACGGCCCCGGCGGGCTCGATCTCGCTGACCTATATCCCCGACCCGTCCGACGGCGATCTGGTGGCCGAGCTGCGGGCGCTGGGAACGGAATACATCCTCGACCGCGAGATTGTGTTCTGGGTGCAGCCCATCGGGGCGATGGCCGAGTTTCACGCCCCGGTGCATGCGCCGATCCGCTGGTTGACCCGCAAGGGCGCCAGCGTGGCGTTCGATCTGTCGGGTCCGATGGAGCGGCGGATCACGCTCAATTTCGAGAGCATCGGCGCGGGCCGCAACACCGCGTCGCGGCTGACCAACACCACGAATGATCACGCGGCGCTGATCGGGGAGGCGAATAGCTCCTTGCGCTTCGCCCCGACTGATACCTTTCAGGAACAGAAGCTGTTCGGATGACCCCACTCTATGTCGAGCTGAACCGCTGGCGGAGGCTGACATACCGCTGGGGCGAGGCGGATTGCGTCACGCTCTGCGCCGATTGGTGTGCGCGCTGCGGCTGGCCCGATCCGGCTGCCGATCTGCGCCTGACTTATGAAAGCATGTCCGAATGCCAGCGCGTCACGCGGTTTTTCTCGGACCCGCTGGCGGTGGTGGCGCCGCGCATGGCGGCGGCGGGGCTGGCCCTGACTGCGCAGCCGGTGGCCGGTGACGTGGGTATTGTGCTTCAGATCGCGCCGGGCGTGACGCGGCCCCATGCGGCGCTGTGCCTGGGCGAGACATGGGCGGTGAAAGAGACCTCGGGCGCGGTGACGGCGTTCCGCCCGCAGAAGGTGCTTGCAGCTTGGGGAGTGGGCTATGCGCATCCGTAATCTCGCGCTGGCCGCGCTGCTGTCCACAACCTGTCTGGCGGGGCAAGCCAAGGCCGATCCGGTCACCGCCTTTATCGGCGGGTTTCTGAACGCAGCGGGCTTTGGCACCTATCTGGCGACGGGCGCAGTTGGTGCTTGGAGCGCGGGTTTCACCGCCGGTTCATGGCTCGCGGGCGGATCGCTGTTGTCGCGTGTGGTGCTGTCCGTTGGCCTGTCGGCGCTGTCGCAAGCGTTGATGCCCACGCCCTCGGTCCCGTCGCCCTCCGACCGGCAGGTCAACTGGGCGCAGCCTGTCAGCTACCAAGAGCGCGTCTATGGCCGGGTGCGAAAGGGCGGGCCGTTCTGCTTCTCGGCCGCGAGCCGGGCCGATGTCACCAACCCGGACGGGACCGATGATCGGTTCAAAAGGCATTATGGCATCTTGATCGCTGCGCACAGCACGCGCGGGCCGGTGCAGCACTTTCTTGACAAGCGCCCGGTCGAGTTGGAGGGCGATTTCGTCTCGACCGAACCGATCTGGTATGACGGCAAGGGGCGGTGGGCGTGGCATGGCTCTATCCGCACCTATACCGGCCAGCCGGGGCAGGCGGTCGATCCGATATGGGATGCGGTTTTCCCGGAGGTTACCGCTGCCGATGATTTCAAGGGGCTGAGCTACGCCGCGCTTTACGCCGCCCGGCCACCGAACAACGTGTTTTCGAAGATCTACCCGAGCGGGCGGGAATGGGTTTATGCGCCGGTCTGGGATGGCTGCGATACGGTCTATGACCCGCGCGTGGGCGATGACACGCTGCGCTGGAACTACTGCCTGCGGTCCGAGGATTTCGGGCATGCGGTATGGTCCAAGGCGGCGGTGACGGTCACGACGGATGGGGCTGCCGCGCCGGGTGGCGCGCTGACTGCTGATCTTGTTGTGCCGACGACGGCAAACTCGTCTCACTATGTGCTGCAATCCATCACGCTCGACCCGTCAACCGATCATGTCGTCAGCGTCTATGCCAAGGCCGCCGCGCGGGACCGGCTGCGCATCCAGTGCGGCACGGGCAGCGGGTGGTCGGCGTCCACGCTGGCCGATTTTAACCTGACAGCGGGGACCGCCACCGCGACGGCGGGACTGACGCCGCAAATCGAGGGTGTCGGCGGCGGCTGGTATCGCTGTAGCGTGCGGGCAACGACCAACGCCAGCACCGGCAGCCGGTCCTTCCTGTTGCTGCTGATGTCGCCGACCGGGGCGCAGACCTATGCTGGCGACGGATCGTCGGGGATGCTGCTTTGGGGGGCGCAGGTCGAGGCCGGGGCAGAGGTATCGACCTACAAGCCGACGGAAGGCGCGGCGGTGTCGGCGATCTGGGGCCGGGGCTGGACCGACAATGCCGCCCTGATCATTGCCGATGTGGCCGAGCTCTATGGCTTCGCTGTCGATTGGGATGAGGTCGCGGCCGAGGCGGACATCTGCGACCAACTGGTGACAAACCGCGACGGCGGCACCCAGCGGCGCTGGACGATCAACATGGTGATCGACAGCAGCATGACTTGGGAACAAGTCAGGTCCGAGATGATGAAGGCTTGCGACGCGTTCTTTTATGAACGGCGCGACGGCAAGCTGGGCTTCAAGGTGGGCTATTACAGCGCGCCGACCGTCACGCTGACCGATGCGGATTTCCTGTCCATCTCGATCCGCGACCGGGCGTGGGGCTCGGATGTGATAGGGCAGGTCGCCGTGAAATACGTCGAACCGGCGCTGGATTATCAAGAGGAACTCACCGGCGCGGTGGTGGCCGATGCGCAGGGTGACCGCCACGAAGAACCCTGCGGGGCGATCAACAGCCACAATCAAGCGTGGCGCGTGGGCTATCGCTGGCTGGCGACGGCGCGGCCGCCCTATTCGGTCAGCGGCACCATCGGACCCATCGGATATGAATGCATGGAACAGCGGTTCCTGCGCATCACCCATGCCGAGGCCGGGTTTGATGAAGTGGTCGAGGTGTCGCGGCTGACGCGCAACGGCGGGTCGCACACCTTTTCGCTGGATGTGGTTTCGGTTGATGCGGGCGATTTCGCCCCAGACGCGCTGACGCTGGAGCCTGCCCGCCCGCTGCGCGCGGTGGTGGCCGAGGAAGATGATGTGGCGGCCCCGGCCAGCCTGACGGGCGAGGCGGTCGAGGGCACGGGCGGTGTGGCGCTGATCGAATGGGCGTGGCCGGTGCAGCCCGAGGATCTGCGCCAGCAGCTGCAAATACGGTCGGTCGATGGCGGCGTGCCAGACTGGCAGATCGTGGATGCGGGGGAGGGGCAATCCTCCCTTGTCTCGACCGGGCTTGTCGATGGCGCCACCTATGAGGCGCAGGTGCGCAACCGGACGCCGGGCGGGCGGGTCTCGCCCTGGTATCCTGCCGTGCCGCTGGCGGTGCAGGCGGTGGCGAACAGCGCGGCCCCGGCGGCGCTGGTGGCCTTCGGCGCTGCGGTGTCCGGGTCTGACGCTGTGCTGACCTTCACCGCGCCCAATGACGGGCAATATGCCGCGACGCGGATCTGGCGCGCGGACGGGTCAACAGATTTCGGCGATGCGGTGGCGATCCGCACAGAGTTCGGCGCGCCGAATGCGGCGGACAGCTATACAGACGTGGGGCCCGGTGTCGGGTCGCACAGCTACTGGGCCGAGCCGATCAATGGCAGCGGCATCGCGGGGCCGCGCAGCGGGCCGCAGACGATCACCATCATCTAAGAGGGTCACATGGCAACAACTGTCGCCGGTCCCGTCCGCTTGCCGGACGGGTCGCAGCCCGCGCATGGCCGGGTGCTGTTCACACCGCGCGCGCCGATTGTCGGCTCGCCCGTGGTCACCACCAGCCCGGTCGCGGCCACGATCACGGCAGGCGCGATCAGCATCGACCTGCAAGGCGCGGCCGATGGCAGCCGCTATGCCGTGGCGGTGGAGCATTGGAGCGCGGTCGAGGGCCGCCTGCTGACCACCGATCTGCCCGACATTGTGGTGACGGACAGCGGATCGGTCACGATTGCCGATGCGGTGGCACTGGACGTGCCGGAGGGGCCGCAGGAACACCGGATCAAGCGGGGCGATTCCCTGAGCCTCGGCTGCATCTATGCCGATGCTCTGGGTCGCCCGAAATCCCTGACAGGGATCACCGTCACCTCGGCCTTGGGCGGCCCGGACGGCGTGACGCGGGCGCTGATCGTGACCGTCCTCGATGCGGCAGCCGGGCAGTTCGAGGTGACGCTGGCGCCCGCGCAGACGGCCGCCCTGCCGCTGGGTGCCCATGCCTGGGACATGAAATTCGCGGTTGGCGGTCGGGTCTACCGCACGATCACCGATACCATCCACATTGATCAGGAGGTCACGCCGTGACGGATCGCGTTGTCACTTTTCGCAATGGCACCCTGCCAACCGGCGGTGTGTCGCCCGGAGATCTGGCGGCCGAGGCGGCGGCGCGGGAAGCTGCGGATGATGCTGAAGTTACCGCCCGCGAGGCGGCGGAAAACCTCGGCTCAATCCTGCGGCTGACCGGATCGACCGGCACGGCGCAGGAAGTTACAGCGACGGTCGGCACGGCTCAACTGCACATTGGGATGGAAATCGGCCAACGAATGCAGGCGCGATGGCTGGAGAACAACACCGGACCCGGCGCGAAGCTGATCGTCAGCCGGGACGGTGTCGAGACCGAATGCACCATCAAGCGTCGCAACGGTGCCGACCTCGCCGCCAATGATTTGCTTGGATCTGCTCGCTACGACTTCGTTGTCCACTCTGTGGACCCATACGTTGTGCGGGTCGTGGGCGCTGTGGCGAAGGATGACATCAACGGCCTGCCCGAGGCGCTGGATGATGCGTTTCAGGATGCGGCCGAGGCCATGAACGCCGCGATGGATGCGCAGGACACAGCCGACAGTGCGGTGGCTGCGGCTTCTGCGGCGCAGACGGCGGCGGATGATGCGCAGGCGACTGCGGATGCGGCGTTGCAGGATGCAGCCGAGGCTACCAATGACCTGATCGACCTCGAAGCGTTGCTGGATGACGGTGCAAAGCTGCCTGCGACCAAGCTGCTCGGCATTGTCCGCTCGGGCGAAAACCCTGCGACGGTCCTTGCCGCCTACGGTGCCGTGCAGCCGTATGTCTGGTTTGAGCGGCTTGATGGCAGCTATCGCATCTGGGGTGCGGTTGCTGACGGCGCTCCGGGATCGACGCAATACGGCACGCGCTGGTATGCTCCGCGAGCGGTTCTTTCCGATGATATTGCGGCGCAGATCGCTGCCAGATTGATCGCTGCAAACAACCTGTCCGACCTGGCGGACAAGGCGCTCGCGCGCGAAAATCTCTCTGTCTACAGCAGGGCGTCCGTCGATCTTTTGCTGACTGACAAGGCCAGCGCCACCGCGTTTCAGCAGTTCGTCACGCGGGTTCTGGGGGCGCTCACCGGGCTGGCCTATCGCGTGGTGCCGTATACTGTCAGCCCTTACGACGGGGCGATCAAGATCGCCGCCGACGAAATCAGCTATCCACAACTGTGGGTGACCACGCCTGACGACTTGGCGGCGCTGGTGCCTGGAGACGAAGGGCCGTTTCTTGTCAGCGGTGCAATCCTGACGTTCCCGACGAAAGACGATCCGCTGGGGACCACGCGGACTTACTTTGTTGATATGGCGGCAAGCCCCCGCGTGGTCACGTCCGAGGTGGGGATCGCCGTCAACTACTCGAAAGATCGTCTGATCCTCGGTGTGGCGCACCGCGGCTGGTATGTCGATATGGCGAACCTGCCGGTGACGTGGGCACTGCTGCCGACCGAATCCGACCCTGTGATCATGTTCGACCGGGCGACGCTGCGGACCGAGGCCTTGCAGCTCGCCGTGGCTGCGCTGCCCGTGCCGGATGATGTCGTCGGCGGGCCTGCGTGGGTGACGGCCGCCGCTGGCCCGATCCAGATCGGCGGTCCCATGCGGTCGCAGACTGTGGTCCTGCAAGCTGCCGGGGTGAAGGCCGATTGCAGCCATATGACGGTTGCGAGTGATGCGGTGCTGAATTTCGTGGCAGGCGGCACGGTGTTCGCGGGTCACGGGCGGACCTTTGCGGGGCAGGCCGGGATGCACACCGCAACTGTCCCGGCGGGCGGGCTGGTTCGCGTCACGCGGATCTCGGCCAATGCGACCTTCGGCACCGTGATCGAACCGCTGGGCGGGACCGTGCTGTCTTATGCGGGCGGGGCCGAGCCGGTGCATGATGTGTCGATCGCGCTGGGTGGTCAAAGCCAGTTGTCGCTGGGCTATTATCGCGGCCTTCCGGGTTCATTTGCGCATGCTGTCCGCGACGCGGGCTGGATGGCCACGCCGCTGGATGTTGATGCGCACTGGATCAATGGCGCCACCGGCGGCTCCTCGATGCTGGTCACGCCGAACAACTGGTGGACGGTTGGCAATACCGAAGGGCCCGCGCTGACGGCGTGGAAAGCGGCCGTTACCGCCGCCGATGCGGCTGGGCAGCCGGTGCCGGAATGCGTGATCTGGATGCAGGGCGAGGCCGATGCCTGGGTTGTGCAGCAAGGCACCTATTCCAGCACTGTCTATAAAGACGCGATCAAAAGCGTCTGGTCGGCAATGCGGTCGCATCTGACCAGCCTCGGGGCCAGCGATCCGCAGTTCCTCGTGGTGCAGCTCGGGGCATGGGATTTTGAGGGCGACGACTATCCGACCGGCGCCAGCGCAGTGCGGTGGGCCTATCAGCGGGCCATCGACGAAGTGGCCTATGCGCATTTCGCGGCCGATTCCTACGACATCCCGCGCCCTTGGGGGGATGTGCATCTGGGCGGTATGGGGCATTACCATCTGGCCCATCGTCTCGCGCGCGCTTATGCCAACGTGATCGAGGGGCAGGCCAATAGCCTCGGGCCGCAGATCACCGGGGCGACATGGCGTTCGGCCACTGATTTCCGCGCCGCTGTTGTGGGCCTGCCGTCCGGGCTGCACTTGCCACCGGGCGACATGGGCGACGTGGCATCTGGCCCTTATCCTTGGGGTTTCCAGATCCTGAGCGGGGCCAACATGACGGTCGAAGTGCCGATCATTCGCGGCATCCTCGACCGCGTGTCGCGCACCGTGACGCTGGAAACCAACACAAACCTTTCGGGCTGCCGCGTGGCGTTCCCGGCGGGTTTTGCAACCGACCAGCGCGCCGGCCACCTCATCCGCGACGAACAGGCGCACGGCCGCCTGATGGGCCTGCCGCTGCGCTCGGGCATGTCCGCCGCTCTCATCGCTCCCTGATCATAAGGAGGCCGTAATGGCTGATGCATTCCTCTACAACACGTCGGGCCTCGAAAGCCCGGCGTCCAATGCCGCGGCGATCACGCCCTCGGATAGCGTGGACCTCGCCAATGTCCCTCGCGCGCTTTATGCGCTGACCGACGGCACCGTACGGGTGACGATGCGCGGGGGCGGATCGCCCGTCACCGTCCAGATGATCGCGGGTGTCCCGCTGCCGTTTCGGGTGACGCGCGTCTGGGCCACCGGCACCACCGCCACCGGGATCGTGGGGGTCTGGTGATGCTGGGAGTCGGTTACGGCATTGCCTCGCCCGCGCTCTGGGCCGCGCGGTGGTCTCCCGGCCTTGTCTACGGCCCGTCCGGGCAGGGTGCACTGTTTCGCGCAAACCGTTTTGACACGCTGTTTCAGGACGCGGCAGGCACGATCCCTGTCAACGCACCCGGCCAGCCTGTGGGCCTCATCCGCGACCTGAGCGGGCGCGGCAATCACGCAAGTCAGGCCGTCGCATTGAGCCGACCGATCCTCGCACGGCATCCAGCGAGCGGGTTGCGGCAGTTGCTGAGCAACAGCACTGATCTGACGGCGTGGGGTGGTAGTGCTGGCGTGGCGCTGCATCAGACGCTGGCGTCTGGCGAACTGGTCTACGAGATCAGCGATAACGATTCCGCCGTCAACCACTCGCGCAGTCTGTCGGTTAATCTTACCTCGGGCCAATCATACTGTTTTTCTGCACGGGTCCGGGCCGGGTCCGCCGAAAAGACCCAGATATCATGTCAAACACCTGGATCGTCTGCGGGCGTAGTCGTCACATGGTCTGGTGGCGCACCGTCATCTGTTGTCACTAATGGGCCGCAGACAGGCGCAGTGAGTTGCGATCCAGATCCGGTCAATGCCGGGTATTACATACTGCGTGGTGTATTGAACGCGGCTGTTAGCGGATTGCACACCATGTATCTTTGGCCGTCTGCATACGAGGCCAGTGGTCTAACGACCGGAACCAGCTATTTTAGCTCGCCCCAGATCGAGACCGGGACCGTGCGCACCGGGTATCAGGCGGCCACCTCCACCTATGATGTGTCCGAGGCGGGGTATGGCAGCGTCTGGGGGCTGCGGACGAATGGCATCAATCAATGGCTGGAGATTGCAGCATTTGCATCTGGTTCGGCAGGCAGGACCATTGTCGCGGCGATCAGAAAACGAAGTGATGTGGCGCGTGGGACTGTCATCGAGCACAGGCCGAATTTCTCGCGCCCGGGTGGTATTGGACTGTTCGCGCCAGCAGCGGATGGCGCGGCGTCCTACGGCGTCAATGTTTATCCGGCCTCATCAGGCTCGGCAATATCTAGCGGCTATCCAGCACTAACGGATTGTATCGTAACGGCAGTGGCCCAAAACGGATCGTGCATCATGCGCATCAATGGCGCGCAGGTAGCGTCGGCGACGCTGGCCGGAGGTGACTGGGTGACATTTAACGCGGGCATGACTATCGGCGCGCGGGACGGATCCAGTCTGTTCGGCGATCTGATGATCTACGGTCTGCTCTATATCGACCGACCGCTGGCAGCCGCCGAATATGCCCGCGCTGAACAATACATGGCCCGCCTCGCAGGAGTGACCCTCGCATGATTACCATCACCATCGCATGCCCCGAGGCGCTGATCGCGGACGCCAACCAACTCGCGCGCTGCATCGGCTACGGCCCCGACGACGACCAGACCTATGGCGCGGCATCGTGGCAGGATGCGGGCGGCAACCGTTATGCTGTGGCCTCCGGGCCGGTCGGCGCGGCGTTTCCACAGGCCGCCGCCTCGCTGCTGGCATCCCCGCAATGGGGTGCCGACATGGCCGCCGCCGCACGCGCGCAAGCCGCAATCCGCATCTGGACCGAGGATCAGCCCATCACCGCATCGCCGGACCACATCGCGGTGGTGATCGGTGACGATGCCCGCGCCGCGCTGGCGGGGCTGGGGGTGACGCAGGTGCCGGAGGAGGCAGAGGCGTGACCGTCCAGTTTGACAACAAAATCAGCCTCGGCCACGTCATCAGCATCGTGACCGTGCTGGCCGCCTGCATCATGGGTTACGCCACGCTGTCAGCCCGGCAGGAGCGTCTGTCGCTGGACGTGCTGGCGATGCAGCGTGCGGCCGAGGCGAGGGAGAGTCGCATACGCGCGGTCGAGATCGCACAGGCCAGCCAATCCAGCGACCTGCGCAGCATCCAGATCGGTATCAGCAGGATCGAGGCACAGCTCGAAAAGCTGCAACCGAAACCCTGACCCGCCCGCTGCGCGCGGGCTTTTTCATGGAGCAACATCATGGCAGACGAAAACATCCGGTCCATCCAGACCGGGCTGGCAGGGGTTGGTTATTCGCCGGGCCCCATTGACGGGATCGACGGCCCGCGCACCCGTGCGACGGCTGTGCGCTGGGGGCAGGGCGCCCCGGTTGCCGCGCGGGACGTGGCGCCGGTCACCACCTCGATGATCTACCAAGGCAGCGCGCGGTATCCAGTGCGCGAGGTGATCGTGCATTGCAGCGCGACGCGGCCCGAGTGGATGGATGGCGACGGGATCGACGCGCAGGTGGCCGAGATCCGGCGCTGGCACAAGGCACAGGGCTGGCGTGACATCGGCTATCACTGGGTGCTGGGTCGGTCGGGTGAGCTGCGCGCGGGCCGCCGCGAAACCGAAATTGGTGCGCATGTGATGGGTCGGAATAACGGCACAATCGGCATTTGCCTGATCGGTGGTTTCGGCTCGGCCGAGACGGATCGGCCCGAGGTGCATTTCACCGACCGCCAGCTGGTGCAGTTGCGCAACCAGATCGAGGCCATCTCCATGCGCACTCAGATCACCACAGTTTCCGGGCACAACCAGTATGCCGCCAAGGCATGCCCCGGTTTCCACGTCCCCACCTGGTTCAAAGGAGCCTAATCATGCAGACCGAAATCGCCCGTCTCGCCCGCCATGCCCTGCCGCCTGCGCTGGCCTATGCCGTCGCAAAGGGGTGGATTCCGGCGGACCTGCAACAGCCGATCATCGAGGCCGCGCTTGCCGTGGGCGCCGTGCTTGCAGCGCTTTGGGCCAGCCGCCAGCGCGACAAGGCACGGTGACGGGTTCTTGAAATGAAACGCCCCGCCGATCTTGGGGGGATGGCGGGGCGTTGCGCGCTCTATGAGCAGCGCGGGCAGTTTTGGGGTTGGAAAACATGCAGCGTCGGCGGGGCGAATGACACAGAATGAAGTTCCAATCGAAAAGCATAGCCTGTTGCCTTCGCGGCCGAGCCCGGAGAAGAGGCACCGTTACGAGTGGGTATACGCTTTGCCGACATGCTCAATAATTCGACGGTATAAAGCTGGGTGTCGTGAACGGAGAGATGTCTGAGCGGAATATGTCAGTTTCATATCCGGTTGTTATGGCAGAATAATATCAAATGCGTCGGACAGAGTTCCCGCTGTCGATGATGTGGTGAATCAAGTTTGCAACTTCTTGATGCAGAACCGGATTACCACTTGTTTCCGAGGCGTTTTCATGCGCAGCAGCAGCGTCTTGGAGGATGCCCAAGATCTCCTGTTCAGGCAGAATCCTGCGGTCGTTCAGGGCCAACAAGAGTGACTCGCAGATCGCGAGAGCAGCATGCCCGGCAACGTCTGGATTGTGATCTATCATTTTTCGACTTTCTGTGCAGTTTCTGCCATGCTGGAAAAACATGCAGCCAACCTATGGAAATGTGGCAGGAAATAGCATGAGCGCGCTGACGCAGATCAGCATGTTGCCCTTCTTTTTCTGAACAAAATCGGTTGTGAGCAGACAACTGCCGCGTAGCTCGAAGGAATGTCCATGACGGAGCGACCTGCCACCCCAAGTTCCCAAGACAACCCGTTGGTAAGAAAGCTATCTGCCTTTGTTCGGCTCTCACCGAATGATGTTGAGGTCGTGGCGGGCATGTTCCGCCGGCGGCGCAACTTTGCCATGGGTGTCGAGCTCATCCACCAAGGACAGGTGGGGCAGTCGGCCTTTGTATTGGCTTCAGGCTGGGCCTGCTCCTACAAACTGCTGAGCGGAGGCACGCGACAAATTGTTGATTTTCAGGTGCCGGGAGATTTTCTTGGCTTACGATCTGTGCTGTTTCGTACATCAGATCATAATGTGGAGGCAGTAACGACTATTCAGGCATCAGAGGTTACACAACGTGATCTATTGGCTGCATTTACCGAAACACCACGTCTGGCCACTGCTGTTCTATGGGCGGCGTCTCGGGATGAAGCAATGGTCGTGGAGCACCTTGTTAATCTGGGGCGACGGTCTGCATCCGAACGGATGGCGCACTTCCTGCTGGAACTGGGCGCGCGGCTGAGGTTGGTTGGAATGGGAAACAGCACAGGGTTTGCCTGTCCGCTTTCACAGTATCTCTTGGCCGACGCTCTTGGATTGAGCGCGGTTCATGTGAACCGCGTCTTGCGGGAATTGCGCGAGGATGGATTGGTTACATTCCGTCGGGGGCGCGTGGAGTTCAGAAATTATGATGCTTTGGTGGATTTTGCTAGCTTTGACCGGGCGTATCTTGATCATGATGGGCCATTGCTGAGTTAAAGGATTTTGGAAATAGGAAGGTGAAATTTGAAATGGCAGGAACGAGTACCGGGTCAATGTGAAGTTCCATCTTTGCAGCCCGGAGGTTTCGTCATCGCTCAGTTCATATCCTAATCTGTGTTAAGGTAGACTTCTGATGTGACCTTGAGGCAGTCCACATCGAGAGGTGGAAAGTGAGAGATGGCTTTATATTATTCAATTGGGGTTACACAGTGCTTTGATCGCCCCCGATCAATTCGCCCCGTCAGGCTCGTGCAAGAGAAACGCAATGTCTCTTAAAGCTCGTCGAGCCAGACTTTGATTGCTGCTGTTTTGCCCGTCGAGGGTTAGAAGATATCGTTCCACCACATAACGCAAGCGACCTGCCGCATCTGGCCACCTCCGCGCAGGCCCTTGTAGCAGGAGGGCATCTGCGGTCTTCAAGTGTAGACGAGAATCAAATGAGGCGGTTCCGCGCATTGATCTCCGAAGGAAAACGAGGAACAAGTCGGCAGAAGTTCTGCTGTCGTCGAGATCAATTACGGTCCCGGCGCTATGGGAAGGCGCATCAATCTCGATACCTGAAGGGGCCAGCGTAATTGTCCCGGTGGCAGGAGGCTCATCAAGATTGTCTGTCATGGTGCTGTGATCGCCAGTGCCTTAAGACAAGCTCTCGCAAGAATGATATCAGGATTGTCTTTTCCCGGCGGCGTGGCCCAGCCTGTTTTCATCAGGGCGGCGGGCTGTCCAATCGACGACTCTGCGCGCAGTGCTTCGAGTTTGGAGGTTCCCGCCGGGTCGGTGCGGGATCTCTCGACGCAAATGGGGACCAGTGCTGCCGTTACGTCGACGGATGACCGGCTCGCTGCCAGTTGCTCGGCGCCTCCCGAGGTCTTCCAGCCGCCCCAGTTGAACCCAATCAAAGCCAGCGCGGCTGCACCGACGAGCGCTCCGTACAGGCCGGGCTTCAGCCATTTAGGCGTGTTCATTTTGTTTCCTTCGATGAAATGGATACCGTGGCGTCGGAGATTTCGTGACTGGCCGTGTCCCTTGCCAAGGCGGCCTCCAAGTCGTTTTCTGTCGTAGGGAGTAGCTCCGTCACGCCTGCTCGAGCTTCGACGCGTAAGAAGGTTGAAACTCGACGGTGGGCTTGAAAGCTCAACCCATACAGCAATTCATACTCTGTCAGTACATCATAGGAGCCTGCTGGAAACGTTTCGTGGTAACCAGCAAGGTTGAATGGATGTACAAACGTGAGATGCAAGATGGATGATCGGATCGTCATGCAACCCCCTTTGACCGCGCGGAAGCAGATTTTCATTGGTTGTGATGCGGCTTGTCATGTTAACCCAGCCTGAAGCGGCCGTAGTTATCACAGGTTAGGATGATAGGAGGTATATTAATCCCATATCCCGTATAATGCATTGAATTTAATGATAAGCTGCTTTCGGTGCCTCTGGAGAAAATTATGAGGAACAGTGAAGATCGACCCTTATCTGAATTTCCTGTTGCTATTTTTTTTCTGTCCACCACGCGTGATAGAAAAAAGAAATGAGCATTCGTATATGCTTACGCTGAGCCACCGAGAAAGCGTTAGGAGAATGGCGGTTTTGGGCCTATGTATTTCTTGTCGCGGGAAAATCCCGAGCGACGATATGGAGGACCCCATCATGGGTACCGACAAAAAGCACACTGGCTACGGCCAGGCACAAGATCCCAAGCAGAAGCAGCAGGGCGAACCTTCGGAAACCGACCCGAAGCGCCGCGAAGCTGGCGACCCTCCGGCAACGGAACAGACACGCGCAGAAAAGCCCCAACAGGCTTGATCATGCTGTTGCGCGACGGGTTGGCATCTGCGGGCGCTTACATTGCAAAGTTTCTGCCGCCAGCCTGAACGGAGCTTGGCGAAAGTTTGGGCAAAGAGGTATAGCTTCTTCAGCTCTCTGGAACCATTCGCATGAATTAGCCGAGCTGCGGGGCGGCGGGAGTTTCTGCCGGCCGCCTCGTAATTCGTTCTCAATTTTCCCTTTGGAGGTTGCCATGCTCTATAATGACACCGCGCAACCGATATTCTTCGGTTACAAGCCTGAGAACAGGCAGGTGATCAAGGATCAAATCGAACGGGCGGAGAATGAAGGAATGCCGGTTCTTCAGGACGCCATGCCCGCAAGCTCGCAAGATAAAGCTTCGGAAGTGACAACTCTTGAGCGGCGCGTCCTGGCACATGAACGCATACTGCAATCCCTGATTGCGCATCTGACTGAACTCGACCCTCAGTATATGGAAAGGTTGAAAAAGACCTTTGTGACGCCTCTGCTCATGAAGCGTTATGAGCAAAATTATGTCGAAACAGAAGACTATGCGGCAGAGTTCATTCGCGCGATTGAGATTCTCGGTCAAAGTGTTCCAGACTTTGCCAAGGTTATCCTCACCGAGGTGCTCCCAACTGAAGAGAAATCGGCAGGAGATGCGCGGGTCCTCGGCTTCTTCACCCCGACGCTTTTCATGATCCGGCAGCGCGAGAACTCCTGGGACCTGCTGGTGGACGGCAGGCTGGTCCGCAGTTTCGAGCTCGAAACCGAAGCTTTCGACGAAGCTGTGCGCATGGCGCGGCGCATCGCATCTCGAGGGCCTCTGCAAGCCAGTGGTGGGCAAACTCCGGATAGCTGGTCCTGAACAGGTCGATGCTGTCCCTGAACGTGGTGTAGGTTCCGGGACAGCATCGCTAGTTGAGGCAACCTTCAGCCGCCGGGTGCGCCTTTAGGCATCTTGTACAAAGTGCTCCTTGGTTCAGTGAACCGCACGAAACGCGAACAGGTGGCGCAAGTGGCGATTTCGGTTCAACACAAAGCGGTCGTATGTTGCCAGAACCGCAGGTTACGGTGACGCCGCTTTCTTCACATCGAAGATGTCAGCGGTTCAAATCCGTTATCGCCCACCATGATTATGAAAAGCACGGCTTCGGTCGTGCTTTTTCATTTTCCGGATCGGGCCCGACTCGGCGATTTGACTTGAGGAATGTGCCCCTTGCACCCGCTGCCGCGATCCGCTAGGTCGGGCGCAGGGCGGGCGGTTAGCTCAGTTGGTAGAGCGTCTCGTTTACACCGAGAATGTCGGGGGTTCGAGTCCCTCACCGCCCACCATTCCCCTCCCTGACAGCAGATGCCCTTTCAGGCCGCGAGAGACTGGGTCCACAGCGCCACGATCTGTGCGGCAAGCTGCATCGGATCGAAGGGTTTCACGATCACATCCAGCGCGCCCGCCTCGATGAACTGGCGCACGTCAGAGTGCTGGGCCTTCGCGGTCATGAAAATCGCTGGGGTCTTGGCGAATTGCGGCAGGGCGCGCAGCGCCAGCAGCGTCTCTTCGCCGGTCATGCCCGGCATCATCACATCCAGCAGGAACAGATCGGGGGCCGCCGCTGCGGCACCTTCCAGCGCCTCCTGCCCCGAGGCGAATTGCACCACCTCCAGCCCCCCGACCATTTCAAGCGCGATCAGGGCAATTTCGCGGATGTCCGGGTCATCCTCGACATGCATCACCTTGGGCAGTTGCGGCATTGTTTTTCCTTCGGATCTTCAGGCGACAGAGCGCAGTTCGGAGCTGCGCGGCAGATCAATGTAGAATGTGGTTCCGACGCCGACTTCGCTGGTAAAGGAAATACGGCCGCCGTGTTTGGTGACGATGGATTTGGCGATGCTCAGCCCGAGGCCGGTGCCGATGCGCGAGCGGTCAGGGTCCGCATGGGCCTGAACGAACCGGGCGAACAGCGTCTGATGGGCTTCGGGCGGGATGCCGGGGCCGCGATCCGTCACACTCAGCCGCACGCCGGAAGGGGTTTCGCTGACGGTCAGATCCACCCATTGCGCGCGGGGCGAAAACTTGACCGCATTTGACAGAAGATTGGTCAGAACCTGCAACATGCCGTCGCGGCTGATGTCGGCGATGATCGGGCTGCGCGGGCCGACATAGCGCAGCTTCACCCCGTATTCGAGCCCGTAACCCGCGTTGGCCGCCACCGCCTCTTCGGCAAGGGCAACCACATCCATCGGGGCCATCGTCAGTTCCATCATGTCGGCGTCGAGCTTTTCAAGATCAAGCAGATTGTTGATCAGGCGCAGCAGCCGGTCAACATTGCGCAGGGCGACCTCGACCATGCTGCCCGCCTTGTCGGGCAGGGCGCCCAGAACCCCGGAATTGATCAGGTTGAGCGAACCTTTCACCGAGGTCAGCGGCGAACGCAACTCATGGCTGACGGTCGCCACGAATTCGGCGCGGTTGCGTTCGGCCCGCTTGCGTTTGGAAATGTCGCGCACCACGGCAATGAAACGTGCCTTGCCGTCTAGGCTGAGTTCCTGTTGCAGGTTGATCTCGACCGGGCAGCCGCGCCAGTTGGCTTCGTGCAGGATCGAATCCACCTCGCCGGTCAGAAGCCGGGCCACGCGGGCGCGGAACTTGGCCTCGTCGAACGGCTGGATCAGGTCCGTCAGGCGCTTGCCACGCACTTCCTCGGGGGTCACGTCCATCGAAACCAGCGAATGCTTGTTGAGATACAGAAGCTCCAGCGTGTCGGCCGCGAAGATGTAAACCTCGTCGCGCAGGCGGTCGATCATGGCGCGTTCCTGCAATTCGGCCTGAATCAGCTTGGATTGCGTGATGTCGGTGCGCAACGAGACACTGCGCCGCAGATCGCCGTCAGGGCCCAGAACCGGAACGATGGTGGCGCGGGTCCAGATCAGGCGGCCATCCTTGCGCCGGATACGGGTCTCGCCATACCAGGTGCGGCCCTCGCGCAGGAAGCTGTCCAACTCGGGCGGCGATTCCGCGCGGCTGACCAGAAGGGTGTCGCGGAATTGCTGACCGACCAGTTCCTCTGGCGTATAGCCGGTCGCCTCGGCCATGGTGCCGTTGGCATAGGTGATCCTGCCGTCGGCGCTGGTGATATTGATCATCACATGGGCATCCACCGCGCGAAGATCTGCCTCCAGATCGTTGATCCGCCGCCGAAGCCCGTCCGCCTCGGCCTTGCTGGACCGGCTCGTCAGGGCAAAAGCAAGTAGCAGCGCAAACAGGATCAGGGCAAAGAAAGCACGTTCAAAAAGAAGTCCACCCGGAGAGTCCTGCGGCGTATACAGGATCTGCTGAAGCAACTCGTACATTTGCAATTCCTCTGTGATGATCGCGCTGGCCCTGCGGCCGAGTAGTCACCGTGTGAGAATTCATGGTTATCGGATGCAAATTTGTCAGAAACTGTGGCGATTTTTGGCTGCCAATCCGATAACACCAAGGCACCCCGGAATTTCGGGTGCGAAAAATGGCATTTCAGCCAGCGCGGACCTTCTTGCCGGGATGCTTGTTCGACCGGATGATCTCAAGACAGCGCGCCGCCACATTGTGCAGGGTGATCCGCGATTTCGTGAAGCTTTCCAGAACCCGCGGGTCGGCCCGGCGCTGCGCGTCCGCAGTCAGTGTGACCACCGGCACCCCCGGCTGCCAGATCGCCACATCTTTCAGCAACGCGTCGCCGCTGCCGGTCTCCACGCTCCAGCCCAGCACGACCAGATCGAAATTCTGTTGTGACAGCACCTTGCGCGCGCGCTCTTCGTTCGCTGCATTGACAAGGGTTGCTGCTGCGCCGAAGGCGGAGGCCAGCAGCTCCGATGCCGCCGCATCGCATTCGACATGCAGCACGCGTGCCTGCCGCCCGCCAGTGTCGGCGGGGGGCCGTGCGGGCCGTTCGGAAGGGGCGTCAGCGGGCAGGGTGAACCAGAAGGTCGTCTGCACTTCGGGTTCGGATGTAAAGTCGATCTCGCCGCCAAACTGTTCGACAATCCGCTTGGCGATATGCAGACCCAGTCCCGACCCTTCGGTCACACGGTGGGCAGAACTGTCAACCTGCGAGAAGGGCCGGAACAGCCGGTCACGGAAGTCCGGCGGGATGCCCTTGCCCGCATTGCTGACGCTGATCTTGACCGAATCCGGACCTCGTTCCAGCCGGATGCCGACCTCGCTGCCGCGGGGCGAGAATTTGGCGGCATTCGACAGCAGGTTGGCCATAACCTGATGAAAGCGGTTTTCGTCCAGCCGCACAATGGTTCCCGGCACATCCGCAAGAATGCGATAGGTCACATCGAACCGGGCCGCGAAGGGCTGGTTGACCAGAACGGTGTTTTTCAGCAGCGCCGAAATGTCGGTCGCCACCATCTCGGGGCGCTGCATCACGCCATCCAGCTTTTCCATGTCCAGAATGTCGTTCACCAGATGGATCAGCCGGTCACAGTTCTTTTGCGCGATCGTCAGCATCCGTTTGGCGGGATCGGGCACCCCGGACGCCATCGTGTTCAGCAGCAGTGACAGCGACCCGTTGATCGAGGTGAGCGGCGTGCGCAATTCATGGCTGACGGTCGAGACGAACTGTTTCTTCATCTCGTCAAGCTGGCGCTGGTCGGTCACGTCGGTCTGCACCCCGATCAGCCGCCACGCCCGCCCGGTTTCGTCCCTCTCTTCACCCACGGCGTTCGACTGCATCCAGCGCCAGCTTCCGTCATCCATGCGGATACGGTAATCGCTGATCGACCTTTCGCTGCGGCCCTCGATGCAGGCGCGATCCGCCTCCTGCACGGTGGGCAGGTCGTCAGGGTGGATGCGCTGAAGCCAGTGTTGCTGCGCATCGGCTGCCGCCGCATCCTCCAGCCCCAGAAGGTCCAGCCATGTGCGCGACACCACGGATTTCCCGGTGTGCAGATCAATGTCAAAAACACCGATCCGCGCGCCGGTCAGGGCGAGATCCAGCCGGTGCTGGGTGGTGCGCAACTGGTCCGAGATGCGGCGCATCTCGGTGATGTTGCGCATCACCACCGTATAGCGCCGCTTGCCGTCACTGTTGCGCCACGGATTTACCTGCACATCCAGAACCAGCGTCTGCCCGTCCTTTGTCCGTGCAACCAGTTCGCCGCGATAGGTCGGGGGCAGGGTGGTCTTTCCGGTCTGGCCGAAATATTCGTCAAGCTGGCCCTGAAGCAGCGCCGAGAAGGGCTTGCCAAGTATTTCGTGTTCCTCCAGCCGCAGAAGGCGGGGAAGGGCGTCGTTCATCCGCAGCACATGGCCCGTGTCATCCAGCAGGGCGATCTTGGTCAGCGCGGTCTCGATGATGGACCTGTTTTCCTCGACTTGCGTGGCCAGTTCACGGGTGCGGCGCGCGACAGTTTCGCGCACCAGTTCCTCGCGCCGCATGAGCGACATCAGAAACACCGCCAGAAGGCCCGAGAAGGACAACCCGCCCAGAAGCACGACCAGCGGTTCCCCGTTCCAGAAGCGCGCTTCAAGGGCGGGTGTGCTTTCCCACACGACCGTCCAGTTTTGGCCGTAGACAGCCATCTGTTCGACATAGCGGAACCGGGGCTTGTGCCCCTCGGTCGCGCCGCTTTCATAGAACTTGCGCTCGGGCACAATGTCGGTGCCGTCGTAAAGCGCGATATGGGTCAAGGAGTTGCCGTGATCCTGCAAGGTGGCCATCATCCGCTCGGTGATGATCGGCGCATAGACCCAGCCCAGGAAATGCGCCCGCCGGCCCAGCACCGTGGGCGGGTTGCCGCTGTGATCGTAAAGCGGGGCCAGCAACAGGAAGCCCGATCCATGCGCGCGGTCCTGCACAAGGGTCACGGGGCGGCTGATCGTTATCTTGCCACTGTCGCGGGCGGCGATGGCCGCGCTGCGGCGTCTTTCCTCGAAAGCGATGTTCAGGCCGCGCGCCGTGGCATTCCATTCCATCGGTTCGACATATTTGATGACGAACATATCTTCGGCATCCTGCCGGGCCGTAATGTTCAGATCCGCGATCCCGTCCTCCTGCGCCTGTGCGATGAAGGCGTCACCGCCCCCCGGCGCAACCGGCGCGATGAAGCCGATGCCGGTCAGTCCGTCGCGTTCGGCATAGGCGGCGGCAAAGTTGCGCCAGTCCGCTGCCGTCACGGTGTCAGAGGCCTGAAACAGCCCGACCCCGCCGCTGAGCGCAAGCGTGAAAGCCTCAAGCCGGTGGCGCAGGGCATGGGCGGAATCGCGGGCCAGAATTTCGAACTGCGCCTCGTCCGTCCGGTTGCCGAGGCGCGAAACCTGATGCCAGGCGATGAAAGTGCCGACCACTGCAAGGGCAAGATAAAAGATCGCCTGTCCGCTGAACCGCGGCAGCGCCGCGCCCTTCCAGTAAAGGGCCGGCATCGGGTGCCATGGTCCCAGCAGTGCGACGGGAATGGCCATGAAGGCGCCCAGAACATTGCCCATCCACCAGATCAGCCAGTGCCAGCCGGGGTCCGTCGAAAGCTCGGGCGCAGAGGTCAGGACAATCAGCATGGCGGCGGAAGGCAGAATCGCGCTGCTTGCCGGAACAACGATCAGAAGCGCAGCCAGAAGATGCCGCGTCCGGTTGATCCGCAGCGGATAGCCGAACAGCCAGCGCAACCCCGCCGCACCCGCGACGGCCTGTGCCGTTGCGGCCGCGGCCTGAAGCAGCATCGAGGGCAGCCGGCCATCGCCGCCGACATTGGCATATCCAAGCGCGAGCATGATCATCTGCCCCGCCATGGACCCCACAAGAACCGCAGGCCAGAACCGCAATCCCATCACCAGCAAGCTTGCGACGGCGACGCCGGTGCCACGCAGCACGACCACATCCACATCGCCGTTCGGTGCCAGCAGAACGCCGGTCAGGCTGAAGGCCGTCACCAGCGCGGCAAGCGGCACAAGGCGCGTGATCCGGGCGAGGCCGGTCGTCTGGTCATCCGGGCGTGAAGGGGTGTTTGTATCGTTCCGGGGCATGCCGAACTTCTTGTATGGATCGGGCGAAGACTACACGCTCTGATTGAGAACGCAAAGCACCGGTTCCAGAATTTAGTGTTTCATGTCCGATAGGTGACAGAAATAGGGCTTTTCTGCGGTATCCGTAACATGGCGGAAAACTCTGAAATTTCGATCCTGCCGCCACATTCTGGCCGCAAAGCCATACAATTTTTAAGGGAGTGATTCATGGCACTCGTCCCTCTGCGTGTTTGGGGGCGTTGCGGAAGCATCCTCTGACTGGGCACAATCCGATGAGACTACTGGCTGTCGATGATGACGCGCTGATCCTTGACCTTCTGAAAACCACGCTTCTGGCGAATGGGTATGACAAGGTCGTCACGGCGGGTGACGCAAAGCAAGCGGCCGCCATCATTTCGGGCGCGACAGAGCCTTTCGATGCGTTTCTGCTGGACATCATGATGCCCGAGGTGACCGGGATCGAACTGGCGCGCTGGATCCGCAAGATCCCGCAGTATCAGGCCGCGCCGATCCTTATGATCACCTCGATGAGCGAGAAAACCTTCATCGATTCCGCGTTCAAGGCGGGGGCGTCGGATTACATCACCAAGCCCTTCGATCCGGTGGAGGTGGTCACCCGTGTCCGTCTGGCGGAACGTCAGTATCAAAGCTCGCGGCAGGTCCGTGACAGCAGCCTTCAGATCAAGGCGCTGACCGCGCAACTGGAAGACCATTACCGTGCCGCGCTGTCCGAGCCCGTGGTGCTGGAAGATGTGGATGGGCTGATCGAATACATGGCCTTGCAGAATTACCTTCTGCAACTGTCGCGCGGCGATTTCTTCGCCACCAGCGTACTGGCCATGCGCATCGTCGATGTCGGCAATATCTATACCCGCTGTTCCGCGAGCCTGTTCCGCGACATTCTTGCCGATGTGGCCGAATGTGCGTTGTCGGCGCTGGCGCAGACCGAATGCATCATGGCCTATGCGGGCAATGGCGCCTTTGCCGGGGTCATCGCCTTTCCCGAACAGCATGATTTCGACGAGATCGAGCTGATGATCAACCTGATGATCGAGCGGCTGGACCTGACCGACGACAAGCAGCAGCCGATCGAGGTGCGCGTGGCCGTGGGCAAGCCGATCCCGGTGGGCATCACCAAATCGGGGCGCGACGCGGTGGCCAAGATGCAGCGCGCGGTCGAGGATCTGAACTGGAACCAGCCCAAGCCGGGCCGCAGGCAGGGGCGTGCCGCAACGGCGCGCAGCCTGTTCTCGCGGGCCTTTTCAATGTCCTTCTGACGGGCGCATACCATGAACGTCATGCAGCATTCCGACATCATCGCCCGCAAGATCGCAGAAATCCGCCCCCGGTTTCTGGCCGAGCTTTCGGTGCGGCTGGACAGGTTCGATGTGCTGCGCGACCAGATCGACACGGTCGCGGACCCCGGCCCGTTGTTGGACGAACTGATGCAGGGGGCGCATCGCAATTCAGGGCTTGCGGCGACTCTGGGGTTCCATGAGCTCGGCCAGTTGTCGCATCGGGCGGAACTGGCCATCCGCGATCACAGGGCCACGGCCAGACCTCGGCCCACGTCAGACCTTCTGGACCTGATCGACGATCTTCTGGGGGAAATGGCCCTGATCCTGCAAGACTGAGAAGGCGGTTTTGGCCGATACCATGGCGATTGCGAACGCGCGGGTGTCGCTTGGCAATCTTGCCGGATGACGTGATCGTGGTATCCCTTTCGTCAGGTCTCGGGCGGGCAGGGATGCGCCGTTCCGGCATCTGTCGGCGCCGGATGTCCCCGGTTCCGGCCCTCCTCCTCCTGAAAGGACATCCGGCATGACCACCTATGTGCTGACCGTGCAGTGCGAATCCCGTCGCGGGATCGTTGCGGCGGTTTCCACTTTCCTTGCGAACAGCGGCTGCAACATCACCGATTCCGCGCAATTCGACGATGCGCTGACCGGCAAATTCTTTGCCCGCATCAGCTTTCGCCCCGAAACCGGCGCCGCGCTGGCGGCTTTGCGCGAGGGCTTCGCCGCCGTGGCAGAGCCCTTTGCGATGGACTGGGCGATCCATGATCAGGCCGAGCGCATGAAGGTGCTGCTCATGGTGTCGAACTTCGGACACTGCCTGAACGACCTGCTGTATCGCTGGCGCATCGGCGCGCTGCCCATCGACATCGTGGGCGTGGTGTCGAACCATATGACCTATCAGAAGGTCGTGGTGAACCATGACCTGCCGTTCCATTGCATCAAGGTCACAAAGGACAACAAGCCGCAGGCCGAGGCGCAGCTGATGGCCGTGGTCGAGGATACGGGGGCCGAGCTTGTGGTGCTGGCGCGCTACATGCAGGTGTTGTCGGATGCGCTGTGCAAGAAGATGTCGGGCAAGATCATCAATATCCACCATTCCTTCCTGCCCTCCTTCAAGGGGGCCAATCCCTACAAGCAGGCCTATGAACGCGGGGTGAAGCTGATCGGGGCGACGGCGCATTATGTGACCGCCGATCTGGATGAAGGCCCGATCATCGAACAGGACATCGTGCGCATTACCCATGCGCAAAGCGCCGAGGATTACGTCAGCCTTGGCCGCGATGTCGAGGCGCAGGTGCTGGCGCGGGCGATCCATGCGCATATCCACCACCGCTCTTTCCTGAACGGCAACAAGACGGTCGTGTTCCCGGCCTCGCCGGGGTCTTACGCCTCGGAACGGATGGGCTGAGGTTCAGCCGCCCAGACCGTAGCGCCGCATCTTGTCGTTCAGGGTGCGGCGCGGCAGGCCAAGGTGATCGGCCACCCGCAGGGTATTGCCGCGAAAGCGGTCCAGCGCTGCGGCGATCTCGCGCGCCTCGAAGGCCGCCACCCGGTCGGCCAGCGTGGTATCGGGCAGCGCGGGCGTGTCGTCGGCGCGCAGATCCAGCAGGCCCAGCGCAAAGGCCTCCGCCGCCGCCTTCAGCTCGCGCATGTTGCCGGGCCAGCCGCGCCGGAGCAACTCGCGCCGGAAGGCCCAGCCCGGCTCCGGGTCGGGGCGGCCATAGCGGCGGGCGGCAAGCTGGGCGTAATGGCTGAAGATCAGCGCGATGTCCTCGCCGGTTTCGCGCAAGGGTGGCGTGGCGATCTCGGCGCCTGCAAGGCGGTAAAACAGATCGGGGCGGAAACTGCCCGCCTGTGCCGCCGCCCGCAGATCGGTTTTCGATATGGCGATGACACGCAGATCCAGCGCCCGCGCCGTCACCTCGCCCAGCCGTTCGACGCTGCGTTCCTGAAGCGCGCGCAGAAGCTTTGCCTGTGCGGGGGGCGCCAGCGCCTCCACCTCGTCAAGGATCAGCGTGCCGCCCTGCGCTGCCTCCAGCTTGCCGGGGCGGGCAGGGCCGGCGCCGGGAAAGGCGCCTTCGGCATGACCGAACATCAGGGTTTCCACCATGCTGTCAGGCAGGGCGGCGCAGTTCACCGCGACATAGGGGCCGCGCGCGCGCGGGCTGCCGTCATGCAGGGCGCGGGCCACCAGTTCCTTGCCGGTGCCGGTCTCACCAGTGATCACCACGTCAATATCCAGCGGCGCCAGTGCCGCGATACGATCCCGCAGGGCGCGGATGGGGCGGCTTTCACCAAGGATTTCCGGCCCGTCCCCGGCCAGCGCACCTTGCAGCCGCGCCACCTCGGCCCGTGTGGCCCGCGCCGCCAGCGCCCGCGCGATGACCATGACGAGATGCGCCGCATCATAGGGCTTTTCCAGAAAATCCTCGGCCCCGGCCCGGATCGCCTCCACCGCATGCACCACATCGCCGTGGCCGGTCAGCATGATGACCGGCAGGTCGCGTTCCGGCAGGGCCTTCACCGCGCGCAGGAACGCCATGCCATCCATGCCCGGCATCCGCAGATCGGTGAGGATCAGCGCGGGCGTCGCGGTGTCCAGCGCCGCCAGCGCCTCGGTTGCGCTTGAAAAGCCCTGCGGCACATGGCCGGCGGCATCCAGCAGGTCGCAAAGCGCGGCAAGGTGATCGGCGTCATCCTCGACGATGAACAGGCGGGCGGGGGACAGGGTGGCGGAAGTCATGCGGCGGCCTCGGCAGTTGCGGCGGGCAGGGTGACGGTGACCTCGGTGCCGCGACCGGGTTCCGAGGCCAGCGTCAGCGCGCCGCCGAACTCACCCACGATGGCACGACAGATCGACAGGCCAAGACCCAGCCCCGCGCCGCCGGGCTTGGTGGAAAAGAACGGCTCGGCCACGCGGGGCAGATCCTCGGGTGCAATGCCGGGGCCGGTGTCGGTGACGCGGATGCAGACGGTTTCGCCCGTACTGTCCAGCGTCACGGTGATTGCAGCACCTGTGCAGCCTTCCACCGCGTCCAGTGCATTCAGAAGCAGGTTCACCACCACCTGTTCCATCCGCACCACGCCCGCCATCACCAGTTGCGGCACATCCGGTGCCACGAAAACCGGGCTGACCCCGACCGCACGGGCGCGCGGCGTGACCAGTTCGATGGCCGAGGCGATGACCGGGCCAAGATCGGTCAGCCGCCGCTCGCCCGGCTCTTTCCGGCCAAAGCTTTTCAGATGCTTGATGGTGCGCTGCATGCGGCGGATCAGACCTTTGGCGGTGGCGAGGCGCGGGGCGGTGCGGCTTTCACCGGCGGGCAGCGTGATTTCCGCCGCCGTCAGCGTCGCCTCCATCGCGGCAAGCGGCTGGCTGATCTCATGCACGATGGCGGTAGACATGCGGCCAAGCGCGGCCATCTTCTCGGCATGGATCAGGCCCTCCTGCGCCGCGCGCAGGTCGTTCTCGGCCTGCCGCCGCGCCTCGACCTCGCGCGCCAGATCGGCGGTGCGTTCCGTCACCATCGCCTCCAGCCGTTCCGATTGCGACAGCCGCAGCGCGAGGATTTGCCGCCGCTGCTGCCAGACCATGGCGGCCCCTGCCAGCGCCAGTGTTGCCAGGGCCGCCACCGCCGCCCAGACGGCGGCCATGGCGGTGATGGTGGCGGAAGGGGTGGCGGCGATCAGGCGCCAACCTTCGGCGGGCAGCGGCGCATCGCGGCCAATCCAGCCCGCGCCGCCCAGAAAGCCGTCCGGCGCATCGGCGCGCAGCAGGGGCGTCGCCCCGGCGGGATCGGTGCCGACCCAGGTGCGTTCGCGCGCGATCTTGTCCAGAACCGGCTGCGGCAGCGGCGAAAGCGGGCGGTAAAGCCAGTCTGAACGGCCCGAGAGAAACACCATGCCATCAGCATCCGCCAGCGCGGTTTCCAGCCCGGCGGCCTGCCATGTCGCCTGCAAGGGTCGTAGGTCGATCTTCACCACCAGCACGCCCTTGTGCGGCGTGTCGATCCGGCGCGACAGGAAATAGCCGGGGATGCCGGTGGTTACCCCGATGGCATAGAACTGGCCCCGGCCAGTGGCCATGGCATCGCGAAAATAGGGCCGGAAGTTATAGTCCTGCCCGACGAAACTTTCGGGCCGGTTCCAGTTTGACGCGGCGATGGTGCGGCCGTTGGCGGCGATCAGGTAGATGTCGGCGCCGGTATGGGCGGCGATACGTTCCAGATAAAGGTTCGCGTTGTTGATCCCGGCCGGATCGGCCAATGCGGCGCGGATGCGCGCATCTTCGCCCGCCACATCCGGCAGGGCGCGGAAGCGGCCGATCTCGGCCTCCACCGCGCGTGCGGTCAGCAAGAGCGACTGGTCCAGCCCCTCGGCCGCCGCCCGGTAGCCCAGCCGTTCCGCCGCCGCGAAAGCCAGTGCGGCGGCGAGGATCGCGGCAAGGACGGGCAGCAGGATCGGGCGGGGTGCGGACATGGGTGGCTCAGCCCTCCGCCAGCAATTGATCGGCGATATGGGCGCCAATGGGCAGGGCCGAGGTGGCGGCGGGCGAGGGGGCATTGCAGACATGCAGCGAATGTCGCCCGCGCAAGAACAGGAAATCGTCGATCAGCTTCCCGTCGCGCGCCACCGCCTGCGCCCGTACCCCCGCCCGATAGGGCGTGAGGTGGGCGCCGGTGATGCGCGGGCAGTAGCGTTGCACCTTCTTCAGATAAAGCCCCCGCAGCGCCGAGGCCGAAAGCTCGGACAGTGCCGGGCCGAGGTTGCGGCCCAGCATGCGCCAGAACCCCGGCCAGCCGAAGGTCGCCGCCAGATCGGCGGGCGAGATGTCGGTCTTGGCATAGCCCTCACGTTTCATGGCCAGCACGGCATTCGGCCCCACGGTGAACCCGCCATCCATCTTGCGCGTCAGATGCACGCCAAGGAAGGGGCGTTCGGGGTCGGGGACCGGATAGATCAGCCGGCGCACCAGATCGGCGGGCTGGTTCCGGATGCGGAAATATTCGCCCCGGAACGGGATGATGCGGAAGACGGGGTCCAGCCCCATCGCCGCGGCCATCCGGTCGGCATGCAGGCCCGCGCAGATCACCGCGCGCCCGGCATGCACCTCGCCCGAGGGCGTGGTCAGCCGGATGCCGGCGGCATCTTCCGAGGCCGCCGTGACGCGGGTGTTCAGCCGGATCGCGCCGCCGCGTTCGGTGAACAGATCGGCCATCCGCCGCGCCACCGCGCCGAAATCCACGATGCCGGTATCGGGGGACCACAGCGCCCCGGCGACACGGATATTCGGCTCCCATGCCTGCGCCTCGGTCGCGGCGATTTCGGAAATGGCGATGCCATTGGCCTGCGCGCGCGCCAGCAGGGCGCGCATCCGGGGCAGTTCGTCCTCGCCCGTCGCCACGATCAGCTTGCCGGTGGTTTCATGCGGCAGGCCGTGTTCGTCACAGAAGGCACGGGTGGCCTCGGCCCCTTCGCGGCAAAAGCGGGCCTTCAGGCTGCCGGGCGCGTAATAGACCCCGGCATGGATCACGCCGGAATTGCGCCCCGTTTGATGCAGCGCGGGGGCGGCTTCCTTTTCCAGAACCACGATCCGCGCGCCGGGCAGGCGGGATTGCAGGGTCAGCGCGGTGGCCAGCCCCACGATGCCGCCGCCCAGAATGGCAATATCGGCTGTCTCGGTCATTCGGTCGCTCCGCAGGGGGCAAGGCGCAGGGCGTGGCCCGGCTCTGCCCCGATGTCATGGCATGTTCCGGCGCTGTCACACAATCGCCAGCCCGCGCCGGTGGCGCCCGAGGCGGCAAGGTGCAGCTCCGCCTGTTCCGGCAGGTCGGGCACCCAGACCCACCAGCCATTCCGCAGGATGGCGCCGTCGCCCGGCTCCATCCCCGCGCCGGAGCCTTTGACGGCGGCCTCGGTCAGCCGCAGCCCGGTTCCGGTGATGGCCCAGCTTTCCCGCCAGATGATCTTTTCAACCGAATGCGTCCAGCTCAGCGTGAAGCCGGGCGAGGCGAGGGCGAGTGTCATCGCCCCCGCGATCAGGCAGCTTGCCATGGCTCAGGCCGTGCGGGTGCCACGGGCGCGCCACATCAGCGCGGCGAAAGCGGCGCAAAGCCCGAAGCCCGCGAGGTCGGAGGCCGGAAGCGCCGCGATCAGCGCCGCTGCCGCCACCATGGCCAGCACCCGTTCCCAGACCGCGAGCCTGTGGCCCAGCCAGCCGATGACCGCAGCCCCCCAAAGCCCGATCGCCAGCACCGCTTTCAGCACGATATAGGCGACGGCCGGGATATAGCCGATTTCCGAGGCCAGCGGCCCGCCATTCTGCAACATCAGCGCGGGCGTGTAGACTGCCATGAAGGGGATGACGAAGCCCGCCGCCGCGATCTTCACCGCGTTGAGGCTGATGGTCAGCCCGCGCTCCTTGGCGATGGGGGCGGCGGCAAAGCAGGCCAGCGCCACCGGCGGCGTCAGATCCGCCAGAATGCCGAAGTAGAACACGAACATGTGGCTGACGATCAGCGGCACGCCAAGCTCCAGCAGCGCCGGCCCGGCGATGGAAGAGGTGATGATGTAATTCGGAATGGTCGGGATGCCCATGCCCAGCACGATACAGGTGATCATGGTCAGGATCAGGCTGAGGAACAGGCTCTTTTCCCCCACACCCACGATGAACTGGCCAAAGGTATTGGCGGCACCCGTCAGCGTCATGGTGCCGATGATGATGCCCACCAGCGCGCAGGCGATGCCCACCGGCAGCGCGGTGCGGGCGCCATCGGCCAGCGCGTCGCGCACATCGGCCAGCGTCTTGCGGCCCCCCGCGACAAAGATATTCGCCACCACCAGCCCGGCCACCGCCAGCGCGACGATATGGATGCCGAATTTCAGGAAGGCGGCGGCGATGAGGCCCAGCCCGATCCAGAAGATATAGCGGATCGCGCCCGCAGGCAGACCCAGTGCCACCGAGGCGCCAAGGATCAGCATGACGGTCAGCCCCAGCCCCACGGTGCCCGCGAACAGCGGCGTGTAGCCGGAAAACAGCAGCCAGACCAGCACCGCCAGCGGCAGGATCAGATGCCAGCCCTCGCGCAGCGCCTTGCGGGGCGAGGGCAGTTCCGCCGCCGTCAGGCCGCGCAGGTTCATCCGCCCGGCTTCAAGATGCACCATCCAGAAGGCTGCGGCGAAATAAAGGATTGCCGGGATCAGCGCGGCCTTCACCACCTCGACATATTCGACGCCCAGCGTTTCCGCCATGATGAAGGCGACGGCGCCCATGACCGGGGGCATGATCTGCCCGCCCATCGAGGCCGTGGCCTCCACCCCGCCTGCGAAGGCGGGTCGATAGCCGAAGCGCTTCATCAGCGGGATGGTGAATTGCCCGGTGGTCACCACATTGGCGACGCCGGAGCCCGAAATCGTGCCCATCAGCCCCGAGGACAGCACCGCGACCTTGGCGGCGCCGCCCATCCTGTGCCCGACAAGACCCAGCGAGACATCGGTGAACAGCTTGATCATCCCGGCCTTTTCCAGAAAGGCGCCAAACAGGATGAACAGGAAGATGTAGCTGGAGCTTACATAGGTCGGCACGCCGTAGATGCCTTCGGTGCCAAAGCCCATATGGTCGATCACCTGCGCGAAATCATAGCCGCGATGATCCAGCGGCGCGGGCAGGTGTTGCCCGAACAGGCAATAGGCGAGGAACATCCCCGCGATGACCGGCAGCGCCGGCCCCATCATCGCCCAGGCGGCGGCAAAGGTCAGTGCGATGGCCAGCGTGCCGAAGGCGATGTCGCGCGGCAAGGGATCGCCCGCCCGCATCAGAAGCGGCACATATTCCCACCATTGATACAGCGCGACCGCGACCCCGGCGGCCGCAAGGCCCCAGGCCAGCAGGCGGATCGAGGGTGCGGCCCCCTTGGCCAGCGCCAGCAGCGGAAAGCCCAGCAGCATCAGGAAGCCCACATGCACGGCGCGCACGACCTGGCTTGGCATGTCGATCAGATGCGCGGCGGTGGCGATCTGGAAGGCGGAAAAGACGACGGCGATCCAGAACAGCAGCCGCCCTTGAGCAGAGGGGGGGAATCCTTCGGCCAGCGGATCGTGGAATGTCGCGTTCGCAGCCTCGGCCGCGGCGGGAGAGGGGGTGGTCATGGCGTCATGCCCTCGGGGAAATGGGGTCAGGGTGCGAAACCGGCGCGCACCGCAAAGCGCGCGCCGTGATCGCAGCGAGGCGGGCCTTGGTTACTTGATCAGACCAGCTTCACGATAGTAACGCTCGGCGCCCGGATGCAGCGGCAACGGCATGCCCTGCATCGCGTTTTCCAGCGAGATCGCCCCGGCAGCCTTGTGCGCCGCCACCAGCTCCGGCAGATTTTCAAACAGCAGCTTGGTCATCTGGTAGACGGTTTCCTCCGACACATCCTCATGCGTCAGGAAGAAGTTGATGACGGCGGCAGTCGGCACGTCCTCGGCCTGACCCTCATAGGTGCCCGCCGGGATGGTGGCAGCGACATAGGGCGCGCCCAGCTTTTCCACCACATCGGCCGGAACCGCCACGATGGAGGTCGGCAGCGAGGTCGCCAGATCCTTCAGCGAAGCAACGCCCAGACCGGCCGATTGCAGCGTCGCGTCAAGCTGGCGGTTCTTCAGCAGTTCGACCGATTCCGCGAAGGGCAGGTATTCGGTCTTGGCCAGATCGTCATAGCTCATGCCTGCGGCGGCAAGGATGGCGCGGGCGTTCAGTTCGGTCCCCGATTTCGCGGCACCGACCGACAGGCTTTTCCCCTTCAGATCGGCCAGCGTCTTGACACCCGAATCCGCCGAGGCCGCAATCTGGATATAGTTCGGATAGGCGGCGGCAATGCCGCGCAGCTTGGACAGCGGCGCCTTGAAACCCGCTTCCTCGTTGCCTTCCCAGGCCATCTTGACCGAGTCGCCAAGCGCGATGGCGAATTCACCCTTGCCCTGTTGCAGCAGGTTCAGGTTCTCCACGCTGGCTTTGGTGCTTTGCACCTGGGTGCGGGCGCCTTCGATGCCCTCACCATATATTTTCGACAGCGCGACCCCGATCGGATAGTAGACGCCCGAGGTGCCGCCGGTCAGGATGTTGATGAACTGGTCGGCCTGCACGGCGGCCGGGCTTAGCGCCACGGCACCGGCCAGCATGGCCATGCGGAAACGGCGCAATCCGCCCATGGATTTCGTCATGTGGTATCCTCCCTTTGCGGGCCACATCGCCTGCGGCCCTTGGTTCAGCCCCGTCTCCTCACGGGGGCAACGGGCGAAGGGTTTCACAAAGCGGCCTTGCCTGACAACCGTTCACGGCCATGTGACAGGCATATTCGTCGCAATCCGCCGCCAGTGCCGCGGCGGTATTTCGCCAGCCCGCACGTCGAGGTGGTCTTGTCTTCGGGGGCGGTGGGGCTATGGTCGCGCTCCCACATTCTGACGGAGCCATCAGTGATTCAGGACGCCGTGCGCCGCATTCCCCTTGTCATCGCCCGCGAGATCGGGGCGCAGCCCGCGCAGGTCGGGGCTGCCATTGAACTGCTGGACGGCGGCGCCACGGTGCCCTTCGTTGCGCGCTACCGCAAAGAGGTGACGGGCGGGCTGGATGACACGCAGTTGCGCACGCTGGCCGACCGTCTGACCTATCTGCGCGAGATGGAGGCGCGGCGTGCGGCCATCCTCGGCTCGATCACCGAACAGGGCAAGCTGACCGATGATCTGGCCGCCAGCATCGCCAAGGCCGAAACCAAGGCCGAACTGGAAGACATCTATCTGCCCTACAAGCCCAAGCGGCGCACCCGTGCCATGATCGCACGTGAGAACGGACTTGGCCCGCTGGCCGAGGCCATTCTGGCCGACCGTGCCGCCGATCCCGCCACGCTGGCGGCAGGCTACATCACCGAGGCGGTGCCGGATGTGAAGGCCGCGCTGGAAGGCGCGCGCGACATCGTGGCCGAAGGTCTGGCCGAAAACGCCGATTTGCTGGGCCGTTTGCGCGGGCACATGAAACAGGTGTCCGAGATCAAGGCGGGCGTGGTCGCCGGGAAAGAGGCTGAGGGCGCCAAATTCTCGGATTACTTCGATCACCGCGAAAAATGGGAAACTGCGCCTTCGCACCGGGTGCTGGCCATGCTGCGCGGTCGCAACGAAGGGGTGCTGACCCTCGATCTGGAAATTGATGCCGAGGCCCCGCGTGGCCAGTCACCCGCCGAACGGATGTGCGGCGCCGCGCTTCAGGCAGGTAGCACCGGCGCGGGCGACCAGTGGCTGCGCGAGGCGGCAAGCTGGGCCTGGCGGGTGAAGCTGAAAACCTCGCTGACGCTCGACCTGATGAGCGAATTGCGTGACCGGGCCGAGGAAGAGGCGATCCGCGTCTTTGCCCGCAACCTCAAGGATTTGCTGCTGGCGGCCCCGGCGGGGGGCAAGGCCACGATGGGCCTCGATCCCGGCATCCGCACCGGGGTGAAGGTGGCGGTGGTGGATGCGACCGGCAAGCTTCTGGCGACCGATACGGTCTATCCGTTCCAGCCGAAGAATGACCTGCGTGGCGCGCAGGTGGCAATTGCGCAGTTGATTGCGAAACACGGGGTGAAGCTGATCGCCATCGGCAACGGCACCGCCAGCCGCGAGACGGAAAAGATGGTGGCAGAGTTGCTGTCGCATCTGCCCGGCGAAAAGCCTGTCAAGGTGGTGGTCAGCGAGGCGGGCGCCTCGGTCTATTCCGCGTCGGAACTGGCGGCGAAGGAATTTCCGGGGCTGGACGTGAGCCTGCGCGGCGCGGTCTCCATCGCGCGGCGGTTGCAAGACCCGCTGGCCGAACTGGTGAAGATCGAGCCGAAATCCATCGGTGTCGGCCAGTATCAGCATGACGTCGATCAGCACCGGCTGGCCCGGCAACTGGATGCGGTGGTCGAAGATGCGGTGAATGCGGTCGGTGTTGACCTCAACACTGCCTCCGCGCCGCTTCTAGCGCGGGTGTCGGGCGTGGGGCCGGGGCTTGCGGAAAGCATCGTGGCGCATCGTGACGCCAATGGGCCTTTCGCCACCCGGCGCGAATTGCTCAAGGTCGCGCGGCTGGGGCCGAAGGCCTTTGAACAGGCGGCGGGCTTTCTGCGCATCACCGGCGGCAAGGAACCGCTGGATGCCTCGTCGGTGCACCCCGAAGCCTATGACGTGGCGCGCCGTATCGTCACTGCCTGCGGCTGTGACATCCGCGCCCTGATGGGCGACAGCGCCGCCCTGAAACGTCTGAACCCGCGCGACTTCATCGACGCGAAATTCGGCCTGCCCACCGTGCAGGACATCCTGTCGGAACTGGAAAAGCCCGGTCGCGATCCGCGTCCGAGCTTCAAGACCGCCAGCTTCACTGACGGGGTGGAAGACATCAAGGACCTGAAACCCGGCATGATGCTGGAAGGCACGGTGACCAATGTCGCGGCTTTTGGCGCCTTTGTGGATATCGGCGTGCATCAGGACGGGCTGGTGCATGTCAGCCAGCTTGCCGACCGTTTCGTGAAAGACCCGCATGAGGTGGTGAAGGCGGGCGATGTGGTGAAGGTGCGGGTGGTCGAGGTGGATGTGCCGCGCAAGCGCATCGGCCTGACCATGCGCAAGGACAGTGCCGATGCCCGCGACAGCGCGCGGGAACGCGCCGCCGAACGCGGGCCGCAGGGGCCGAAGGGGGGCAAGCCCGCACCGCGCGGGCCGATGTCCTCGGGTCCGAAAGGGGGCGCCGGCGGCTCGGGCGGCAATGCCTTTGCCGATGCGCTGAAGGGCAAGTTCGGCCGCTGACCGCGCATCCCTGATCGCGGCGCTTCGCAACCTGTTCAAAGGATGCCAGACTGCGCCTTTGCAGTCTTGCGAAAGGACAGGCCATGACACAACCCAAGGCAACGCTCTGTCTCTGGTTCGACAACGAGGCCGAGGCGGCGGCGCGGTTTTACGCCGCCACCTTTCCCGACAGCCACATGGGCAGGGTGCATCGCGCGCCCGGCGATTATCCGTCAGGCAAGGCGGGGGATGTGCTGACGGTGGAATTCACCATCTGCGGTCTGCCCTGCCTCGGGCTGAACGGCGGCCCTGCCTTCCCGCAAACCGAGGCGTTTTCCTTGCAGATCGCCACCGAGGATCAGGCGGAAACTGACCGTCTGTGGGATGCCATTGTCGGGAACGGTGGCCGGGAAAGTGCCTGTGGCTGGTGCAAGGATCGCTGGGGGATGAACTGGCAGATCACCCCCCGCACCCTGACCGAGGCGCTGGCTGCGGGCGGCGCAGAGGCTGCGCGCGCCTTTGCCGCGATGATGGACATGACCCGGATCGACGTCGCCGCCATCGACGCCGCACGACGTGGCTGACGAGGAGAGGGGGCTGTCTGCCCCCTCGCCCCTGCGGGGCTCACCCCCGAGGATATTTTTCGACAGAAAAATTTCAGATGTTCCGCTCGTCCATTTTCTGTCCGCAAATATCCTCGGGGGGTGAATGAGCCGAAGGCTCAGAGGGGGGCAGACAGCCCCCTTTCTTCGTCTCAGGCCGCCGAGCCGCCGATGGTCAGCCCGCCGATCATCAGGGTCGGCTGCCCCACGCCCACCGGCACCCATTGCCCGGCCTTGCCGCAATTACCGATGCCGGGGTCGAGCTTCATGTCATTGCCGATGGCGCGAATGTTGCGCAGGGCGGTGGCGCCGTCGCCGATCAGGGTGGCGCCTTTCACCGGGGCGCCGACCTTGCCGTTCTTCACCCGGTAGGCCTCGGTGCAGGAGAACACGAACTTGCCGTTGGTGATGTCGACCTGCCCGCCACCGAAGCCCACGGCCCAGATGCCGTCTTTCAGATCGGCAAGGATCGCCGCCGGATCGGTGTCGCCGCCGAGCATGTAGGTATTGGTCATGCGCGGCATCGGGATATGGGCGAAGCTTTCGCGCCGCCCGTTGCCGGTGCTGGCGGTGCCGGTCAGGCGGCCATTCTGGCGGTCCTGCATGTAGCCGGTCAGGATGCCATCTTCGATCAGGACGGTGCGGTTCGAAGGCGTGCCCTCGTCATCGACCGAGATCGAGCCGCGCCGGTCGGGCAGGGTGCCATCGTCCAGCACGGTGACGCCGGGGGCGGCGATGCGCTGGCCCATCAGACCGGCGAAGGCCGAAGTGCCCTTGCGGTTGAAATCGCCCTCAAGCCCGTGGCCAATGGCCTCGTGCAGCAGGATGCCGGGCCAGCCGGGGCCAAGCACGATGTCCATGACGCCCGCCGGGGCGGGTTCGGCCTCAAGGTTCACCAGCGCGATGCGCAGCGCCTCGCGCGCGACGGGTTGCCAGTGGCCGGGGTCCAGCAGGGTGGCAAGGCCGAAACGGCCGCCACCGCCCATGCCGCCCGACTCGCGCCGCCCGGCCTGTTCGACGATGACCGAGATGTTCAGCCGCGCCATCGGGCGGACATCGGCGAAGCGCAGCCCCTCGGGGCGCAGGATCTCCACCTCCTGCAAACCGGCGCTGATGGTGGCGGAAACCTGGATCACGCGCGGGTCGAGGCCGCGGGCATAGGCGTCGATTTCCTTCAGCACGTCGATCTTGGCGGCGAAGCTTGCGTCCAGCATCGGGTCGGCATCGGTATAGAGGCGGGCATTGGTGCCCTTGGGGGGCGGGGCCATCACGCCGCCGCCATCCCCCACCGCCAGCCGCACGGTCTCAGAAGCACGGCGCATGGCGGCTTCGGAGATTTCGGTCGAATGGGCATAACCTGCGACCTCGCCCCGGACGGCGCGCAGCCCGAACCCTTCGGAGGCATCGTAGGAGGCGGTTTTCACCCTGCCGTCATCCAGAACCAGCGCTTCTGACCGGCGGCGTTCGAGGAAAAGCTCGCCATCTTCTGCCCCTGCGACAGCCTGTCGCAGTATGGCCAGCGCCGCTGCCTCATCCAGCGACATGTCGAACGGGCGGAAGGCGTTGGCTGTCATGGGAAGTCCTTGATCCATGTCAAACGGCGACCGAGTGTCGCACGGTTTTGCTTGTCGTTTCCTGCCTAATATGGTTTCAACACAAGAAGAAACAACGGGATTCTGCCCGCACAACGGGCATGGCCGAAAAGCGGACGATAAGCCGCACTTCGAACGGGATAGAAAGATGCGACTCATGAAGAACCTTTCGGGTCTCGCTGCCGGTGTGGCCGCGATGGCCGTCGCCGGTGTGGCGCTGGCACAGGACCTGCCGGTGATCGGCCGTCCGGTGGATGGCAAGCTGGGCTTCCAGCCGGCGGCGACGGAACTGGCGGCGGATATTCACTGGCTGGATCACTTCATTCTGGTCATCATCACCGCCATCGTGCTCTTCGTGACCGCGCTGATGGTCTATTGCTTCGTCCGGTTCAATCGCCGCGCCAATCCGAAGCCCGCGACCTTTACCCACAACACCCCGATCGAGATCCTCTGGACCGCCGTGCCGATTGTGATCCTGCTGGTGATCGGTGGTTACTCGCTGCCGATCCTGTTCAAGCAGCAAGAAATTCCGGTGGCGGACATCACCATCAAGGTGACGGGCTACCAGTGGTATTGGGGCTATGAATATGTGCAGGACGGCATCACCCCGGAAAACGACGGGACCGATCCGGTCGCATTTGAAAGCTTCAAGCTGGAGAAAGACCAGCTCGCGCAATATGGCTACGATGAAACCGACTATCTGCTTGCGACCGATACCGCCGTCGTCGTGCCGGTCGGCAAGACCGTCGTGATGCAGGTGACGGGCGCCGACGTCATCCATTCCTGGACCATCCCGGCTTTCGGCGTGAAGCAGGACGCGGTGCCGGGCCGTCTGGCGCAGCTGTGGTTCAAGGCCGACATCGAGGGCGTGTTCTTCGGTCAGTGTTCGGAACTCTGCGGCAAGGACCACGCCTACATGCCGATTACCGTCAAGGTCGTGTCCGAGGCGAAATATGCCGAATGGCTGGCCAAGGCCAAGGCGGGCGACGTGCAGCTGTCGTCCATCGCAGCCCCTGCCGCCGTGCAGGTCGCCGCGAACAACTGATCGACTGATGTGACTTTGCGATCGGGCGGCGGACCTTCGGGGTGCCGCCGCCCGATCCCACCAAGGGACAGCCGGATATGAGCGATATCCATGCCAACAGCCTGAGCGATACCGGACCGGCCGAGGCTGGCTTCGGCGATTTCGTGGCGCTTCTGAAGCCGCGTGTCATGTCGCTGGTGGTTTTTACCGCGCTGGTCGGCCTGCTGGTCGCGCCTGTCTCGCTGCACCCGCTGGTGGCTTTTACCTGCGTGCTGTTCATTGCGCTGGGGGCCGGGGCCTCGGGCGCGCTGAACATGTGGTGGGATGCCGATATCGACCAGGTGATGCGCCGCACCAAGGGGCGTCCGATTCCGGCGGGCCTCGTGCAGCCGGGCGAGGCGCTGGGATTCGGTCTGGCGCTGTCGGGCCTTGCAGTGATGATGCTGTGGCTTGCCGCCAATACGCTGGCGGCGCTGCTGCTGGCCTTCACCATCTTCTTCTACGCCGTCGTCTATTCGATGTGGCTGAAACGCTCGACCCCGCAGAACATCGTGATCGGTGGTGCGGCGGGGGCTTTCCCGCCCATGATCGGCTGGGTCTGCGCGACCGGCAGCATCAGCGTCGAGGCGGTGCTGATGTTCATGCTGATCTTCATGTGGACGCCGCCGCATTTCTGGTCGCTGGCGCTGTTCATGAACAGCGACTACGAAAAGGCCGGTGTGCCCATGCTGACCGTGACGCATGGCAAGCGGGTCACCCGCAATCATATCCTCGTCTACACGGTCGCGCTTGTGCCCTTCGCGCTGGCGACTGGCTTCACCTCGATCGGCGGCCCGGTCTATCTGGCGGTGTCTGCCGTGCTGAACGCGGGCTTCCTCTGGGGTGCGTGGAAGATCTGGCGCCGGGACGAGGCTGCGGCCGAGGCCGATGGCTATGCCACCGAAAAGGCGGTGTTCAAATTCTCGCTGCTTTACCTCTTCCTGCATTTCGTGGCGCTTCTGGCCGAGGCGGCGCTTCATTCCTACGGTTTCGGAGACTGGTGACATGGCGACACTCAAACCCACCCACGACCTGCATCGCCGCCGCTTTGGCCGCAATGTTGGCCTTGGTCTCGTTCTGGTGGCCTTCGTGGTGCTGGTCTTCGGTCTGACCGTCGTGAAAGTCACGCGCGGTGATCCGATGCAGGCTTTTGACCATGTGGTGCGGCCGGAACTGGTGCCGCTGCCGCAGGGTGGCCAACAGCAGGGGGGAAGCAACTGATGAGCAACCGTTCGCCCGGACGCACCGCAGGTCTGCTTGTCGGCGTCGTGCTGACCATGGGCGCGCTCAGCTTCGCGGCTGTGCCGTTCTACAACTGGTTCTGCCGCGTGACCGGCTTTGCGGGCACCACTTCGGTCGCCACCACTGCGTCGGATGTGGTGCTGGACCGCGAGATCCTTGTGCGTTTCGACGCGTCGAAAGAGGCGGGTATGCCCTGGGATTTCAAGCCGCAGCAGCATTCCATGCGGCTGAAGATCGGGGAAACCGGCCTCGCCTTCTATGAGGCGCATAACCCGACCGACCGCACCGTGGCAGGCACCGCCAGCTACAACGTCACCCCGGATTCCGCCGGGGGCTATTTCACCAAGATCGCCTGTTTCTGCTTTACCGAGCAGGTGCTGGCACCGGGCGAAACCGCGATCATGCCGGTGACGTTCTATGTCGATCCCGAGATCGTCAAAGACCCGGAAGGCAAATTCGTGCAGGAAATCACGCTGTCCTACACGTTCCACGAAACCGCGCTGCCCGAAAGTCAGGCTGCGCTGGCCGCCCCCTCGACGGGCGCGGTAAACTGACAAGACAACGAGGGACCTCCAATGGCTCACGCCAAGAACCACGATTACCACGTTCTGCCACCGTCGATCTGGCCGTTCCTCGGCTCGGTCGGTGCCTTCGTCATGCTGTTCGGTGCGGTGCTGTGGATGCACGGCTCGGGTCCGTGGATGGGGCTGATCGGCTTCGTCATGGTGCTTTACGTCATGTTCGGCTGGTGGGCCGATGTGGTGAAAGAAGCGCAGGAAGGCGATCATACGCCGGTCGTGCGCATCGGCCTGCGCTATGGCGTGGTCATGTTCATCATGTCCGAAGTGATGTTCTTCGCCGCCTGGTTCTGGAGCTTCTTCAAACATGCCATGTATCCGATGGGGCCGATGTCGCCCATCGTTGACGGCGTGTTCCCGCCGGAAGGCATCCAGACTTTCGACCCCTGGCACCTGCCGCTGATCAACACGCTGATCCTGCTGTGCTCGGGTGCGGCCGCGACCTGGGCGCACCACGCGCTTGCGCATGAGAACAACCGCAAGGATCTGGTGAACGGTCTGGCGCTGGCCATCATCCTCGGTGTGTTCTTCACCATCCTGCAAGCCTATGAATACAGCCACGCCGCCTTCGGCTTTGCCGGCAATATCTATGGCGCGAACTTCTTCATGGCGACCGGCTTCCACGGCTTCCACGTCGTGATCGGCACGATCTTCCTGACCGTCTGCCTGATCCGTGCGCTGAAGGGCCACTTCACCCCGGAACAGCATGTCGGCTTCGAGGCGGCTGCCTGGTACTGGCACTTCGTGGACGTGGTGTGGCTGTTCCTCTTCGCCGCGATCTACGTCTGGGGTCAGGGCTGATCCCCGGTGCCGGGTCACACGACCCGGCGCCCTTCCATCCCGGGCGCGGGCCTTGTAAAAGGCGCGCGCTTTTCTTTTTTCCGAGGCTCCGATGACCCGCCGCATGATCCTGCCGTTGCTGTTCGGCCTTGTCGGCTGCGCCATCCTGATCGGGCTGGGTTCCTGGCAGATGCAGCGCCTGCACTGGAAGGAAGGCGTGCTGGCCGAGATAGAGGCCCGCATTGCCGCCGCGCCGGTGCCGCTGCCTGATCATCCCGAATCCCCGCGTGACCGCTATCTGCCGGTGGTGGCCGAAGGGCGGATGACCGGCGAGGGGCTGAAGGTGCTGGCCTCGCGCAAACTGGTGGGGCCGGGGCACCGGCTGATCGGCGTGCTGGAGACCGGCGGGCGCCGCGTGCTGGTCGATCTGGGCTTCGTGCCGGATGGTGAACCGCTGGACCTGCCGCAAGGCCCCGCGCGCGTGGTGGGCAACCTGCACTGGCCCGAGGAAAAAGACAGCTTCACGCCCGAACCGAATCCGGTGACGGGCCTGTGGTTTGCCCGCGATGTGCCGGCCATGGCGGCCAAGCTTGGCACAGAGCCGACATTGATTGTCGCGCGTGAACCAGTCGTGCCGGAAATCGCGCCGCTGCCGGTCGATACTTCGGGTATTCCCAACGATCATCTGGGCTATGCGCTGACCTGGTTTCTGCTTGCGGTCGCATGGGCGGGGATGACAGTTCTGTTTCTCTGGCGTATCAGACGCCGGAACGCATGAGGCGAGGCGATGCACTATATCTCGACCCGCGGGCAGGCGCCCGTTCTGACTTTCGGCGAAGCGATGATGACGGGGCTGGCGCGTGACGGGGGGCTTTATGTGCCCGAGACCGTGCCGCAATTCACGGCCGATGATATCGCCGCGCTGGCGGGTCTGCCCTATGAGGAAATCGCCTTCCGTGTGATGCGCCCTTTCATGGGCGACCTGTTTTCGGAAGCCGAGTTTCGCAGCCTGATCGCCAAGGCCTATCAGGGCTTCGGCCATCCGGCGCGCGCGCCGCTCAAGCAGCTTGCGCCCAATCATTTTCTGCTGGAGCTGTTCCACGGGCCGACGCTGGCCTTCAAGGATTTCGCCATGCAGATCATCGGTCAGATGATGCAGGCGGCGCTGGCCAAGTCGGGTGAGCGCATCACCATCGTCGGCGCGACCAGCGGCGATACCGGCTCTGCCGCGATCGAGGCCTTCAAGGGGCTGGCGAATGTGGATGTGTTCATCCTGTTCCCGCATGGCCGCGTATCCGAGGTGCAGCGTCGCCAGATGACCACGCCGACCGAGGCGAATGTGCATGCGCTGGCGCTGGATGGCGATTTCGATGATTGTCAGGCGCGGCTCAAGGACATGTTCAACGACCACGCCTTCCGCGACGGCGTGCGACTGGCGGGTGTGAACAGCATCAACTGGGCGCGGGTGCTGGCGCAGGTGGTTTACTACTTCTCGGCCGCGACCAGCCTCGGCGCGCCGCATCGCAAGGTCAGCTTCACCGTGCCGACCGGCAATTTCGGCGACATCTTCGCGGGCTATATCGCGCAGCGCATGGGCCTGCCGATTGCGGAACTGGTGATCGCCACCAACCAGAACGACATTCTGGACCGCGCGCTGAAATCCGGCGCCTACGAGACGAACGGGGTGAAACCCTCGATCAGCCCCTCGATGGACATTCAGGTCTCGTCGAACTTCGAACGCGCGCTGTTCGATGCCTATGGCCGCGACGGCGCCGCCGTGGCGCAGTTGATGGACGAGATGAAATCGGGCGGCTTCCGCATCAGCCAGGGCGCGCTGGAAAGCCTGCGCGCCACCTTCACCTCGGGCCGCTGCTCGGAGGAGGAGACGCTGGCGACCATCCGCGCCGAACGCGCCGCGACCGGCGAGCTTCTGTGTCCGCACAGCGCCGTTGGCGTGAAGGTGGCGCAAGATCATCTGGGCGCGGTGTCGATGATCACGCTGGCCACCGCCCATCCCGCGAAATTCCCCGATGCGGTGGAACAGGCGACGGGCCTGCGCCCGGCGCTGCCGCCGCGCATGGCGGATCTGTTCGACCGGCCCGAACGGGTGACACGGGTGCCCAATGACCTCGCCGCGCTGCAAACCCTCGTCCGCGAAAGGATCGCGCGTTGACGCTTCGCATCACTACCCTGCCCAACGGCCTGCGCATCGTGACCGAGGATATGCCGGGGCTGCAATCCGCCTCGGTCGGCATCTGGGTCACCGCCGGCGGGCGGCATGAACGGGCCGAACAGAACGGCATCGCGCATTTCCTTGAACATATGGCCTTCAAGGGCACCGAAAAGCGCAGTGCCCTGCGGATTGCCGAGGAAATCGAGGATGTGGGCGGTTACATCAACGCCTATACCTCGAAGGAGATGACCGCCTATTACGCGCGTGTCCTCTCGGCCGATGTGGCGCTGGCGCTGGATGTGATTTCCGACATCGTGCTGAACCCGGTGTTCGACGCGAAGGAAATCGAGACCGAGCGGCATGTGATCCTGCAAGAGATCGGTCAGGCGCTGGATACGCCCGATGACATCATCTTCGACTGGTTGCAGGAAGTCAGCTACCCCGATCAGCCCTTCGGCCGCACCATCCTCGGCCCGGCCGAGCGCGTCTCTGCCTTTGGCCGTGCCGATCTGCGTCGCTTCGTGGCCGAACATTACGGCCCCGACCAGATGATCCTCTCCGCCTCGGGCGGGGTGGACCATGATGCCATCGTGGCCCAGGCGACCGGGATCTTCGGCGCGCTGCGCCCCGTCGGCTTGCCGAAGCTGGAAACCGCCCGCTTCGGCGGCGGCGAGCGGCGCGAGGTCAAGGGGCTGGAGCAGGTGCATTTCGCGCTTGCCCTGGAATCCCCCGGCTACCGGGACCCCGACGTGTTCACCGCGCAGGTCTATTCCATGGCGATGGGCGGTGGCATGTCGTCGCGCCTGTTCCAGAAGATCCGCGAGGAACGCGGCCTGTGCTATTCCATCTTTGCGCAATCCGGCGCCTATGAGGACACCGGCTCGATCACGATCTATGCCGGCACCTCGGAGGAAGAGATCGGCGATCTGACCGCGCTGACGCTGGACGAGCTGAAACGCGCCGCCGATGACATGACCGAGGCCGAGGTCGCGCGCGCGCGGGCACAGCTGAAGGCCGGGTTGTTGATGGGGCTGGAAAGCCCCTCGACGCGCGCCGAACGCAATGCGCGGCTGCTGTCGATCTGGGGCCGTGTGCCGCCGGTGGAAGAGGCGGTTGCGAAGATCGACGCGGTCTCGACCGCCGATGTGCGCCGCTATGCCGGGACACTGACCGGGGCCCCGGCCGCACTGGCGCTTTACGGCCCGGTCGAACGCGCGCCGGGGCTGGAGGCGATCCGCGACAGGCTCGCCGCCTGATGATCGGCCTCAGGGCAAAACTGAGGATCGAGACGGAGCGGATGACGCTCCGCCTGCCGCAGCATTCGGACTACCGCGCCTGGTCTGACCTGCGCGCCGAAAGCGCCGCTTTCCTTGCGCCCTGGGAACCCGTCTGGGCGCATGACCACCTCAGCCGCAAGGCCTTCACCAACCGCGTCTATTGGGCCAGACGGGCCGAGACTCAAGGCACGGCGCTGCCCGTCCTGATGATCCGGCGGGACGATCAGGTGCTGCTGGGGGCGATCACGCTGGACAACATTCGCCGGGGTCCGGTGCAGGCCGGAACGCTGGGCTATTGGGTCGGCGAGCGCTATGCCCGGCGCGGCTACATGCGCGAGGCGATCCGCGCCATCGTGCATCATGCTTTCACCACGCTGGACCTCAGCCGGATCGAGGCCGCCTGCCTGCCGGAAAATGCTGCCTCGCGCGGGGTGCTGGAAAAATGCGGCTTCAAATATGAAGGCGTGGCGCAAAGCTATCTGCAAATCGCGGGTCGTTGGCGCAACCATGTGCTTTACGCCAACTTGCGCAGCGACCGCCGTGGCCGCACCGATGCCGGTTGAGCCGGGGCAAATTTCTTGCAAAGAAATTTGCAAATTCGTTCGCAACGAATTTGCGCGCAGATGGAGAGTGTGATGCTCAACCCCGCCGATGAGGGCTTTCTGGCCAGCCTGCCCGAAGAACTGTTGCGCCCGGTGCGTCCCGCCGACCTGGAAGAGCCGCGCGGCCGCTGGCGCGGGCAGGGGGCCGCTGTCGCCGTGCCGCGCAGCACGGCCGAGGTTTCTCAACTTATGCGCGCCTGTGCGGCGGCGCGGGTCGGCATCGTCCCGCTGGGTGGCGGCACCGGCCTTGTCGGTGGGCAGGTCATGCCGGATGGCCCCTTGCCACTGATCCTGTCGTTTGAACGGATGACCGCGATCCGCGCCATTCACCCTCAGGAGAACGTCATCGTGGCCGAGGCGGGCGCCATTCTCACTGACCTCCATGCGGCGGCCGGAGCGGTGGACCGCATGTTCCCGCTGACGCTGGCCTCGCAAGGGTCGGCCCGGATCGGCGGCAATCTGGCCACCAATGCGGGCGGGGTGAATGTGCTGCGTTATGGCAATGCGCGTGACCTCTGCCTCGGGGTCGAGGCGGTGCTGGCCGATGGCACGGTATTCCACGGGCTGAAACGGCTGAGGAAGGACAATACCGGCTATGACCTGCGCCACCTGCTGATCGGCGCGGAAGGCACGCTGGGCCTGATTACGGCCGCCAGCCTGAAGCTTTTTCCGCGCACTGCCGTCACCGGCGCCGCTCTGTTCGTGGTTCCCGACCCTCAGGCGGCACTGGCGCTGCTGTCGCTGACTGAAAGCCAGTTGCCCGGTATGGTTTCGGGATTCGAGCTGATCCACCGGCAGGGCCTTGATTTCCTTGCCGAAACCATGCCCGACCTGCGCCAGCCTTTCGCCGAGGCCCCGGAGTGGTGTGTGCTGATCGACATCGGCCTGCCCGCCGCGCTGGATGCAACCGAGGCGCTGATGGCGCTTTACGAGGCGGCAGGGGATCTGGTTCTGGATGGCGTGATCGCGCAATCCGAAACCCAGCGGTTGGAATTCTGGACCCTGCGCGAAACCATTCCCGAGGCGAACCGGCGGATCGGTTCGATCTCCAGCCATGACATTGCCCTGCCGCTCTCGGCGATCCCGGTTTTTCTGGCGGAAGCCGCACCCGCACTGGCGCGGCTGGGGGATTTCCGCATCAACTGTTTCGGGCATCTGGGGGACGGGAATTTGCACTACAATGTCTTCCCTGCAAAAGGCCGCAAGCGCGCGGAATATGACAGCCTGCGCGATGCGGTGAAGACCTGCATCCATGACCTCGTGGATGGTTTCGACGGTTCGGTGAGCGCCGAACACGGCATCGGACGGCTGAAGGTGAAGGATCTGGAAACCTATGGCGATCCGGTGAAGCTGACCGCCATGCGCGCGATCAAGACCGCGCTGGATCCGCTGGGCATCCTGAACCCCGGCGCCGTGCTGCGCGCCTGACGGTATTTTGACCTTGGCGTAAATATCCATGCCGACAGCGCCACCTGCAAATGGCAGGGTGAAAGTGCCCGGTGACCGCTGTCCACGGCAGTCGGCATGAGGGGGCTCGATGCCCCCGAGGGCCGGGCGGGATGAGAAAACCCCGCCGGACATTCGATCCGACGGGGCTGGGGTCAGGATTGGGTCACCTGTGCAAGCAGCGCCCGAGGCCGGTTCCGGCCCCATGACCAAGACTTGCAACGATTCGGGTTAAGGGCGGGTTAACCGCGTTGCCTCACAACCCTTCGAAGGCACACAGGGCATGGACCTCCATGCCCATCGTCTCCAGCTTGCGACGGCCGCCCAGATCGGGCAGGTCCACCACAAAGGCGCAGCCGACAATCACGCCGCCCAATCGTTCTACCAGCTTGATCCCGGCCTCGGCAGTGCCGCCGGTGGCCAGCAGGTCATCGACCAGCAGCACTTTTTCTCCGGGCTGGATCGCGTCGTCATGCACCTCCACCACCGCCTCGCCATATTCCAGACTGTAAGCCTGTGCGATGGTCTGCCCCGGCAGCTTGCCCTTCTTGCGGATCGGCACGAAGCCGGTGGTCAGCTGATGCGCCACCGCGCCGCCCAGGATGAAGCCCCGCGCCTCCAGCCCCACAACCTTGTCGATGCGGGTGCCCGCATAGGGGTGCAGCAACTGGTCGATCGCCATGCGGAAGCCGCGCGGATCGGCGAACAGCGTCGTCACATCGCGGAACAGAATGCCCTCATGCGGGAAATCGACGATGGTGCGGATGTAATCCTTGACGGTCTTGGACATGGGGCCTCTCAGAACAGGTCGGGTTTCACTATCATCAGCCAGAACACGCCGACAAGCGCGGCGAAGGCAGGCCAGCCGAGGACGAACCAAAGCCGGAAGGCCCGGACTGCGGCGGCGGGCAGCGGGCCGGGGGCGGCGGCACGGGCCAGATCACGGATGCGGTATTGCAGCGCGACCACCGGCAGCCAGCAGGTCAGCGCCAGCAGATAGGCGGCATAGGTCAGCAAAAGCCAGCCTTCGTTCCAGCCGCGCCCGGTTTCGCGCACCAGCCAAAGCCCGGTCAGTGGCTGCACCACGCCCGAGGGCAGGGTGAACAGCCAGTCGGCCACCACAACCCCGGCCGCCACATGCGCCACCACCTCGGCCCGGTTCGACCGCATTGCCCAGACCATTGCAAAGGCCGTGCCGATGCCGGTGCCGAACAGCACGGTCGAGGACAGCACATGCAGCCATTTCGCCAGCAAATAAGGGTCCATCACCGTTCCTCCGCCAGCGCCAGATGCACCAGCAGCAGCGCCAGCACCGGCAGGTTCTTCAACAGCCCGCCGAACGGGTCGAGCCACAGTGCAGGGGCCAGCAGGGACAGGCCAGCCGTATAGGCCAGGACCAGCGCGACCTGTGCCCGCGCCACCAATCCCGGCCGCCAGTCGCGCAACAGGGCCAGCCCCAGCGCCAGATCGGCCAGCCCGCCCGCACGGGCCATGGCCAGCGCCAGCCCCTCGGGCAAAGCGGGCAGGTGGGGCAGGAAAGTACTGCCCGGCAGGAACAGCCCCAAAGCGGCCGAAACCAGCCACATCACCGCCAGTGTCAGCCGGATCAGCGGTTTCAGCAGGTAAAGCCGCGCCTGCCACAGGTCTTGCGTGCCTGCGGGCCGGGCGAATTGAAAGGCGGTGAAGCTGCGTGGGCGCGTGGCCCGCCGCGCCAGCAGCGGCGCGGGATCGGTCTGCACGCCCTGTTCAAGCTGCCGCAGCGCGGTGGTCGAAACCGGCCCCAGCCGCAGCGCATCGCCGACGCGTCCGGCCAGCCGCGCCAGCGCGCCCGGCACGCGCCAGACCGGCGCGGGGCGCAGGCCCAGCCAGCGGCGCAGGCCGGTCGCAAGTTCGGCCTGGGTCAGAACCTCCGGTCCGCCGATCTCCCACACCCCCGGCTGTGGCTCTGCCAGCATCTCGGCAATCACGGTGGCTAGATCGGCGGCATGGATCGGGTTGAACGGCTGTGCGCCTGTTCCCACAACCGGCGTGACGAAGGGCAGGGCAGCGAAGCCGCGCAACGCCGAGGTGCCGCCATAGCTGGTCTCGGCCATGACCAGACCGGGGCGCAATACCATGGCGCAAGCGGCCAGCGCCACCTGCTCTGACACCCGGCGCCAGCGGGCGAAAGGCGTGTCTGCCTCGATTCCGATGGCCGAGACATGCAGGCACGGCCCCGCCACCGCCGCCAGCACGGCGCGCAGTGCATGGTCATGCACGGCGGCAAAGGCGGTCTCGGGTCCGGTCAGCAGGCCCGCGGCATTGACCAGCGCACAATCCTGCGCCTCGGCCCAGAAGCCGGGCGCATGGCTGGCCGGATCGGTCAGATCGGCGCGGAGCGTGCGAAAGCCCATGGCCTGCAAACGCTCCACCCGCCGGGCGGAGGCGATGACCTCATGCCCCGCCTCGCGCAGGGCGAAGGCGATATGCCGTCCGATGAACCCGTCGGCGCCCAGAACCAGAACCTTCACGCGCATCACCCATGCCTTGATCGCGGCCCAGACTACCCATGCGGACTTGCGATGCCAAGCGATGCGCCGTTGCAGGGCAATTGCGTCTTTTCCCTGTTGCCCTCGCGTGTTACGCGCGTTTCCGCAGGATTCCCTTGGGGGCGCAGCCGATGTATCAGCTGGAGGAAGAGACCGAAGCCGATTGGTGGGAAGTGGAGGCGCTTTATGACCTTTGCTTCGCGCCCGGGCGAACGGCGCTGTCCTCCTACCGGCTGCGCGACGGGGTGGCGACGGTGGCGCCGCTGTGTCTGGTTCTGCGCGACGAAACCGGCACGCTGGCCGCCGCAATCCGCTATTGGCCCGCCGAAGTGGGCGACCATGATGTGCTGTTGCTGGGCCCGGTCGCGGTGCACCCGACGCGGCAGGGGGAAGGGCTGGGCGGCCTGCTGATCAACGAAAGCCTGGCCGAGGCACGGCGCCTTGGCTGGGAACGGGTCATGCTGGTGGGCGATGCGCCCTATTACCGGCGTTTCGGCTTTACCAAGCTGGAAGGCGTGGTGATGCCGCCGCCGACCAACCCCGACCGGGTGCTGGGCATCGCGCTGGTGCGCGGGGCATGGGATGGCGTCAGGGGAACTGTGACCAAGGCGCGGTCCTGATCCAAGGCCCATTGCGCAAGGCGCGCGCGCTTCCTACCTTCGGGATATGAGCGACGATCACTCTCCGGACCCCGCCCCTGAAAGCGCCGATGCTGCGCTGCCCGCGCCGCGCCGTGCGGCCTTTCCCGATTACGAGATTGCCGAGCTTGCGCGGCGGGCGCGCAAGGCCAACGGGCCGCTCATGTCGCTGCTGCAAAAGCTGGGCGGTTCGGTGGAGACGCAGATGAACCGGCTGCCCGATGCGGCGCGCAACCGGATCGAGGCGCTGACCATGGCGACGCTGACCCGCGCGCTGGGGGTGGCGGCGCTGGGGCGGCATGCGCCCGACATCGGCCCTGCCGGGGCGCCGCTGGCGGCCGCGATCAGCGGTGCGGCGGGGGGCGCGGGGGGACTTGCCACCTCCATCGCGGAACTTCCCGTCACCATCACGCTGATCCTCTCGGCCATTCGCAAGGCGGCTGAGGATGAGGGGTTCGACACCACCGATCCCGTCATTCAGGCCGAGATCCTGCGCTGTTTCGCGGCGGGAACGCCCTCGGGCGGCGATGACGGGGTGAATACCGCGCTGATCGGCGCGCGGCTGACGCTGACCGGCCCGGCCCTGCAAAAGCTGATTGCCACTCTCGCGCCGAAGATCGCGGCGGGGCTAAGCCAGAAGCTTGCGGCGCAGGCGGTGCCGGTTCTGGGCGCGCTGTCCGGCGCGGCGGTGAACGCGGCTTTCCTGAGCCATTACCGCGAGCTTGCGCGCATCCGCTTTCGCCTGCTGCGGCTGGCGCAGGACCATGGCGCCGAACGGGTGGTCGCCCGCTTCAACGCGGCAGCCAGCGTGAAGCCGCTGCTGCGGTCGGACTGATCATTCCGGCAAGGTTGCCAACCAGCCCATGACGGCGGGCCGCACACTTTCCACGCCTTCCGCCATCGCGGCGGTGACCACCGCGCGCACTTCGCGCAGATCGACCTGACGCAGCAGTGATTTCACTGGCCCGATGGAAGCAGGCCGCATCGACAGCGTGCCGATCCCCAGCGAGGCAAAGACCATGGCCTCGATGGGCCTGCCCGCATCCTCGCCACAGAAGGAAAGCTGCGCATTGCTTTCGGCGCAGCGATCCGCGATCAGCCGCAGGAAGCGCAGGAACGAGGTGTTCAGCGTGTCATAGCGGCGGCGCACCCGTTCATTTTCACGGTCGGCGGCAAAGAAGAACTGTTTCAGGTCATTGCCGCCGATGGAAATGAAATCGGCGGATTCGAAGAACGCCTTCGGCGCGAAGGCAAGGCTGGGGGTTTCCAGCATGGCACCGATGCGCAGCGTCTCAGGCACCGGATGGCCCATCGCCGCCTCGCGGTCCCGCTGGTGCAGCAGCTCGTTCCGGGCGGTGACGAATTCCTCGTGTTCCGAGATGAAAGGGAACATGACAGTCAGCGGCCGCCCCTGTGCGGCACGCAGCAGCGCCTGCAACTGCATCCGCAGCACACCGCGTTTGTCGAGGCCGACGCGGATCGCGCGCCAGCCCATCGCGGGGTTCGGCTCGTCCTGCGGCTTCATGTAGGGCAGCACCTTGTCCGAGCCGATGTCCAGCGTGCGGAACGCCACAGGCCGCCCCTTGGCCGCATCCATGACGCGGGCGTAAAGCTTGGCAAGCTCGTCCCGCTTTGGCATCTGGTTGCGGATCAGGAATTGCAGCTCGGTCCTGAACAGCCCCACGCCCTCGGCGCCGGAACTGTCGATCGAGGGCAGATCGGCCATCAGGCCCGCATTCATGTAAAGCCGGGTCACGGTGCCACACCGCGATTCCGCAGGCAGGCCGCGCAGGCTGGCGTAGCGTTCCTGCGCCTTGGCCTGCATCGCCATCTTGTCGCGGAAACTGCGCACCACCACCTCGTCGGGGCGCAGATGCACGGTGCCGCTGTCGCCGTCCACAAGGATCGGATCGCCGTTCAGCGCCTCGGCGGTGATGCGTTCGGCATGGATGACCAGCGGAATCGCCAGTGCCCGCGCAACGATGGCGGCATGGCTGCCGACCGAGCCTTCCTCCAGCACCACGCCGCGCAGCTTGCGACCGTATTCCAGAAGTTCGGCCGGGCCGATGTTGCGCGCGATCAGCACCGGATTGTCGGGCATGGTGGCGCCGGTATCCTGCCCCTGTCCGGTCAGGATGCGCAGCAGGCGGTTCGACAGGTCGTCCAGATCGTTCAGCCGTTCGCGCAGATAGGCATCTGGCACCTGTTCCAGCCGGGCGCGGGCGGCGGATTGTTCCTTTTCCACCGCCGCTTCGGCGGAAAGGCCGCGCTGGATATCCTCTTCCATCCGGCGCAGCCAGCCACGCGAGCGGGCAAACATGCGATAGGCTTCCAGCACCTGCCGCTGATCCTTGTCCAGCGCCTCGGCGCTCAGCAGATCGTCGATGGAAATGCGCAACTGCCCCACCGCCTCGCGGATGCGGTCGATCTCGGTCAGGGGGTCGTCGGCCACCGGGTTGGTGACCACCACGCGCGGTTCGTGCAGCCAGACATTGCCCTCGGCCACGCCCTCCTGCCCGGTGCCGCCGCGAAAGATGCGCGGCTGCCGGTGCAGGGCGCCGGGGCCTTCACCTTCGCCGACGAAGGCGCCAAGCTCGGTCATCTCGGCCAGCACCATGGCCACGACTTCCAGCGCGTAAACCTCGTCATCCGAGAACTGCCGCGCGGTTTTCGACTGCACGACCAGCACGCCCAGTTTTTCGCCGACCCGCTGGATCGGCACGCCGAGGAAGCTGGAAAAGAGTTCCTCGCCGGTTTCCGGCATGTAGCGGAAGCCGCGTTCGGAGGGTGCATCGGCGGCATTGACCGGCGTCGCGGTGCGCGCGACGCGACCGACCAGCCCTTCGCCCACTTTCATGCGGGTCTGGTGGACGGCCTCTTTCTTCAGCCCCTCGGTCGCGCAAAGCTCCAGCGTGTCCTCATCGCGGAACAGGTAGATCGAGCAGACCTCGGTTCCCATGGAATCGGCGATCAGATGGGTGATGCGGTCCAGCCGGTCCTGGCCCTTGCCGGGCAGGGCAAGGCTGTCGCGCAGGCGGCGAAGAAGTTTGCGGCTGTCGCTCTCGCTGCGTTCGGGCATGACTCGGGGGGGTGTCCTTCTGGATGCCTTTGCCCCCTTTAAGCACAGCGCGGGGGAAAACGGAACGGGCGAGAGGGTCGCGCCCCGTCACAGCCGCAGACTGCCGCCGATTTGGGCAGGCGCGCTGCCCTGCGAGGCGTCGGGAAAAGCGTCGACAGATCAACCATGGCGTGCAACTCATTCGCGAACGGTTGCTTCAAGAGATACCAATGCACGTTTTGACCCGAGTTCCGACGCCGGTGGAAGACCGGATAACCAAAACCCCGATGCAAGACAGGTCTGTCGGTCTGGATGTATTTGATTTTATTTGGATAATCTTGCGGAGCGCTGGCTGAAACCAGAGGGTCAAGGTGCCCCCGCTGTCGATTTCGGACGGGTCCGCGCGACCATTGACGCAGGTGAATACTGGTCGGGTGACTTGGGTGACAACGTGTTTTACGGCGGATCGGGCAACGATACAGCCGACGGACGCGCCGGAAATGACCTGCTGTTCGGCGGTGGCGGTCTGGACTTCCTTGTGGGGGGCGAGGGGGCGGATACGCTGATCGCCGGGAATGACGACGCCACATTGATGGGCGATGCAGGTGACGATGTCCTGCGTGCGGGTGATCAGGGTGCCAGCCTCGCGGGCGGCGAGGGTAATGACCGCATCTTCGGCGGTGCCGGGGATGACGAGGTCTATGACCCGCTTGGAATGAACAGCATCCGCACCGGCGACGGTGCGGATGTCGTCACCGGGGTTGGCGTGCAGATCTATACCGGCGCTGGCGTCGATATCCTGAACCTGACAAGTTGGTTCTTCGATGTGAGGGCAGGTCAGGGCAACGATCAGCTTTCCGCCACGGCGACGGGCATCGGCGCCATTGACATGGGGGCGGGCGATGACAGGGTGACGCTTTCGGGAACTGCGGTGCAGGCAGGCGGGTTGACGGGCGGTGCCGGGCACGATCAGTTGTTCCTGCGTGACCGCGCGGGGGTGGAGTTCACCACACGTCCCTTCAGGTTTTCGGATACGGAACCGCCGAAGGGGGGGCGGGGGTTCGAAGAGCTGTTTCTGACAGGGCAGGCGAATCGCGTCTCGGGGCAGGTCAATGGCCTGTTGATCGAAAGCAGCACCGGCGCCCATAGCATCACCCTTCACGGTCGAGACATCGCTATCCATCTGACGGGCCGCGGCGCCGACAGTGTGACCTTCGTCGGGTCCGGCACAGTCGAGACCGGACGGGGCGCCGACAGCATCACGATCAATGGCCCGCGCCATGCGACACGCGTGATCGATGCCGGTGACGGGGGCGACCACATCACTCTTCAGGGATCGGCCAGGGTCATGGCGGGCGGCGGCAATGATGACCTGTTCGTCCGGTCTGACTCTGCCACGGCCAAGGCGGAGATCGACATGGGGGCGGGCAATGATACGGTGGTGGCTGAAGGCGCCTTCGGGCAACTGAGCCTGGGTGCCGGTGCCGATATGCTGGAACTTGACTGGGGGATTACCGGGCAGGTCAGCCTTGGCGCCGGGGCAGACCGGATCGTCTGGCGCTCGGCCTACGGCGACAATGACATCACGGTCAGCGATTTCAATGTGACGCGGGACCGGATTGCGATTGATGGCATCGACTCGCTGTCCGATTTCACCAGCGCGACGCAAAAGGGCGGCGCATTGGTGTTGCACCTGCATCCCAGGGGGCTGGACCCGGAATATGACGGCGGCATTTATCTGCGGCTGTTGGGGGTGACGGCGGATCAGATCACCGATGCGATCTTTACCTGATGTGCCGGATGCAGAACGCCCCGCTGCGGGCGGGGCGTTTGCAGGGTAAAGGGATCAGGCCGAATGGGGGGAAGGTGCCTGCACCCCTTGGGCGCGCAGGCCCACAAGCAGCACCAGCGCCATTGCCACCACCCAGACCGGCGTGCCGATCAGGGCCAAAACCCCGATGAGCGCCGCGCCTGCCAGCAGGCTGTAGCGGGCAAAAAGCCCCTCCAGACAGCGGTCGCGGATCAGCCAGAGCGCGAACAGGTAGCCTGCGACCGGGGCAGCCAGCCAGCGGTTCGCCTCGGTCGCGCTGATTTCAGAATGATGGCCTGCCACATCCATCACCGCGCCAAGCCCTGCCGCCACCAGTGCCCCGCAACCAAAAACCAGCACATGCCCGTAGCCCCACAGCAGGGCGCGCGGCAGATCCGTGGTTTTCAGGTGTTCCGGTTCGACGAAGTAGAACCACCACAGCGAAAACACCACGACCAGCCCTGACAGGCCGACCACCACCAGCGGCAGTTCCAGATGGCCGTCGTAGATCTTGCCGAAGATCAGCGCGAGCGACACCATCACCTCGCCCAGAACGATGATGTTCAGAAGGCCGTAGCGTTCAATGATATGATGGCGGTGCCATGGCGTCGCATGGGCGCGTTCGGCTTGAACGGGGACCAGAAGCTCCACGCCGAAGATCAGGGCGTAAAGCGGCAGGAAGGCGGTGCTGCCTGCGGGGACCATCAGGTAAAAGACGATCCAAAGGATTTGCGCCAGCGCAATGCCACCCGCATAGCGCAGCGCCGTGCGCCGGTAAGCGGGATTGTCCGCCGCCGCGCGCAGCCAGAGGCCGATCATGCCGACCCGCATGATGATCCAGCCGAAGATCGCCGTGCCGAAATCAAGCGAGGTGGTGATGCCTGATACCGCACCTGCAAAGACCAGCGCGCCGGTGATGATGACGAAGGTCAGCAGAACGAAGCCCATGTCGCCATTGTCAAAGGCCGAGGCGAACCAAGTGTAGTTCATCCAGGCCCACCAGATGACCACGAAAAGCGCGATGAAATTGACCAGCATGGGCAGGCCATGCGCTTCGGAAATGCCGTGATGCAGGGTCTCGGTCACCGCCGCGATGGCGATGACGCTGACCAGATCGAAGAAAAGTTCAAGCTGGGTGGCGGCGCGGTGGCCTTCGGCCGGGTTGCGGGAAAGGAGGGGGCGAAGTCCTGTCGGCATGCAATGGTCCTGTCACTGGGTCTGACCCACAAGGTTGCGGGCGGTGCCAAGTGTGACATTCTGCCGCGCCGGGGAAAAGCCCTGCCGCAACGCAAACGCCCCGCCTGTGGGGGCGGGGCGTCAGGGGCGGCTTTGGGGGCGATCAGGCTTTTTCCAGCTCGAACGCATCGTGCAGCGCCTGCACGGCCAGTTCCATATACTTGCGGTCGATCAGGACCGAGATCTTGATTTCCGAGGTCGAGATGACCTTGATGTTCACACCCTCGTTGGCCAGCGCCTTGAACATCTTGGCGGCAACACCCGTATGGCTGCGCATGCCGATGCCGACGACCGAGACCTTGGCGACATCGGTGTCGATGATCAGCTCGTCATATTTGATGACACCGGCGGCGCGGGCATCTTCCATCGCCTTCTTGGCGCGCTCGACCTGGTTGATCGGGCAGGAGAAGGTCATGTCGGTGACGGCGCCGGGGTGGCTGTCGTCATAGTCCTTCTCGGAGATGTTCTGGACGATCATGTCCACGTTGACGCCCGCCTCGGCCAGCGGGCCGAAGATGGCCTGGGCCACGCCCGGCCGATCCTCGATGGTGAAGAGGGTGATCTTCGCTTCCTCGCGCGAGAAGGCGATGCCCGAGACGACTTTCGATTCCATGATTTCCTCCTCGTCGCAGACCAGGGTGCCAGAGTTTTCGTCGGTATCCTCGAAGGACGACAGCACGCGCAGCCGCACCTTGTAGCGCATCGCCAGTTCGACGGACCGGGTTTGCAGCACTTTCGCGCCGAGGCTGGCAAGTTCCAGCATTTCCTCGAAGGCGATCTTGTTCAGCTTGCGCGCCTTGTCAGACACGCGGGGGTCGGTTGTGTAGACGCCATCGACATCGGTATAGATGTCGCAGCGTTCGGCCCCGAAGGCGGCGGCGAAGGCCACGGCGGTCGTATCCGAACCGCCCCGGCCCAGCGTGGTGATGCGGCCCTCGGCAGACAGGCCCTGAAAGCCCGCGACGACGGCAACCTTGAAGCCTTCGGCGAATTTCGCGTCGATATTCTCGCGCGGGATCGACACGAACCGGGCCGACCCATGCGCCGAGGTGGTGTTGATCGGCACCTGCCAGCCCTGCCAGGACCGGGCGGGCACGCCCATCTCTTGCAGGCGCAGTGCCATCAGGCCGGCGGTCACATTCTCGCCCGAGGCCACCACCGCGTCATATTCGCGGGCGTCGTAAAGTTTCGACGTGCCCTCGACCCAGCCGACCAGTTCATTGGTCTTGCCCGACATGGCAGAGACGATGACGATCACGTCATAGCCACGCTCGACCTCGCGCTGCACCTTCTTCGCGGCGTTTTCGATCCGCGCAAGGTCGCCCACCGAGGTGCCACCGAATTTCATCACCAGAAGCGGCATGGCCAACCCCCGTTCTGCCATTAAAACCGCGCGTTCCATAGCAGAAGCGGGGGGGGATGCAAGCGCGCTTTCGGACGGGTCAGTCCAGCCGGAAGTTCACGGGTTGCAGGGGCGGCGGCGCGGTCTCTCCCAGATGCGGCGCAAGGCCGATTTCGGCCAGACGGCAGATCGCATCCAGCGGCAGGGCATTGGCGGTATTGCCGAAAGGATGCGCCAGTTCCTCGGTCACTTCGGCCAGGCCGAAGAAAGTATAGGCCACGATCAGTGCAAAGACCGGTGTCAGCCAGCCCGCCGGTTCGATCAGTGTCAGCGGCAGCAGCAGGCAGTAGATCCAGCTCGTGCGGAAGACGAGCAGGGAATAGACGTAGGGCAGCGGCGTGGCGCGAATACGCTCGCACCCGGCCTGTGCAAGGGCGATGCCGGACAGGCGGGCCGACAGCGCGCGGGCGCCGAACCCATCCAGCCGCCCGTTGCGGCGGGCCTCGGCCAGCAGGCTGTTCATCGCGTCCAGTGTCGCATCCGGGCCTTCGCCCGCTGCCAGCGGCAGGCCGCGCAGGGCGCGGCGATGCAGATGCAGGAAGTCGCGCATCGACCGCAGCAGGGTCAGCCGCGTCCCGGCATCGTCCAGAAACAGATCGGCCTCGCGCGCAAGGCTGCGGCTGTCGGCCAGAAGGCCACCCCACAGCTTGCGCGCCTCCCACCAGCGGTCATAGGCGGCATTGTTGCGAAAGCCCAGAAACAGCGACAGGGCGACACCGAACACAGCGAAGGGGGTGGCGCTGAGATGCGGCAGCGGTGCCACGAGCCGGTCCCATGCCAGCGCCGCGACCGCCAGCACCCCGACCAGCGCCAGTTGCGGCGCGATATGCGGCAGGACCGAGCCGCGCAGGGCGAACAGCAATTCCGCCGGGCCGGGTTTTTCACGCAGGATCATCGGGGCCTCCACTGGCTGCCCCTTGCATCGGCCCGATTGGCCGATGCGTCAATGCCGGAGCCGACAGGGCGCCTGTTGTCTGCGACGGCGCTCAGGCCCGTGTGGTGCCGAAATGGTGCAGCGCCGCCACCGCGCAGGAGGCGAGGCGCGACATCGGGCTGTCTGACCGCGAGTTCAGGATCACCGGCACCCGTGCGCCCATCACGAGGCCCGCGCCTTCGGCATGGCTGATGAAGGCAAGCTGCTTGGCCAGCATGTTGCCCGCGTCGATGTCGGGCACGACAAGGATATTGGCCCGCCCCGCCACGCCGCCCTGCAAGCCCTTGGTGCGGGCTGCGCCGATATCCACTGCATTGTCCATCGCCAGCGGCCCGTCCACCAGCCCGCCCCTGATCTGGCCGCGCTCGGCCATTTTCGACAGCAGCGCCGCGTCAATGGAGGACTGGATGGCGGGATTCACGGTTTCCACCGCGCTGAGCACGCCGACGCGCGGCTCCATCCCCAGCGACAGCGCGAGGTCGATGGCATTCTGGCAGATATCCATCTTGGTGGCGAGGTCGGGCGCGATGTTGATGGCGGCATCGGTCACCATCACCGGCTGCGGCTGACCGGGCACATCCATGACAAAGATATGGGTGAAGCGGCGGCCGATGCGCAGGCCGGTGTCGCGGTCCAGCATCGGGCGCAACAGGTCATCGGTGTGCAGATGGCCCTTCATCACCGCCGCCGCGCGCCCCTCATGCACCAGCTTGCAGGCCATGGCCGCGGCCGCCGTATCGCCGTTGGTGACGTCGATCAGTTCGAATGCGCCAATGTCTGCGCCGGTTTCCGCCGCCGCCGCGCGGATCGCCGCTGCCTTGCCGATCAGGATGGGGATGATCAGGCTTTCGCGCGCCGCCAGCAGGGCACCCCCCAGCGAATTGGCGTCATCGGGGCAGACTACGGCGGTCGGCAGCGCGGGCAGGGGGCGTGCGCGATCCAGCAACGCCTCGAAATGCCGGTGGCGCTGCACGATCAGGCCCGGAACCTCGATGTCGTCGCGGTGAAACTTCACCGTCGGCGCCTCCACTTCGGCCTCGCCCGACAGCAGCAGCGCATCGTCGCCCGTGCGGCGGATCTCGGTCCCCAGACGCAGCACATGGCCCGCACGTTTCTCCAGCACGGTCACGCGGCAGACCAGTTCCTCACCCGCATGGGCGCGGGCATGGAATTCCAGCGTCTGCCGCAGGTAAAGCGTGCCGGGGCCGGGCAGTTGCGTGCCCAGAACCCCGGAAATCAGCGCGGCAAGGAACATGCCCGGGGTGATCTGTTCGGGGTGGCCATCGCCGTCGGTATCGGCATTGGGCAGGTGCATCGGGTTGTAATTCCCCGAGGCAGCGGCAAAGACGTAAAGGTCATCGGGCGTGACCAGCCGCCGGATTTCGGCGTTGTCGCCCACGGCGATTTCGTCAAAGGTCCGGTTCACCATAAGCATGGGCATCTCCTTGGCGGGCGGGCAGGGGATGGGTGACCGGGAATCGGGGTGCGGGTCAAGCCATGGCGCGACGGCAGGTCCATGCAAAAGGCCCGGAGAAACCTCCGGGCCTTGTAAAGCAGCGGGATGGCGAAGGATCAGTCCTTCGCGCGTTCCACATAGCTGTTGTCGGTGGTGTTGATCACGATGCGGGTGCCGACGCCAATATGCGGCGGAACCATCACGCGGATGCCGCCGGTGCAGATTGCGGGCTTGTAGCTGGACGAGGCCGTCTGGCCCTTGACGACCGGCTCGGTTTCTTCAACCTCGACGGTGACCTTCTGCGGCAGTTCGATCGACAGTGCCACGCCCTCATGCGTCAGGATCCAGACGCGGATCCCGTCACGCAGGTGGACCTTGGCATCGCCGACGACATCCTCGGACACGGCGATCTGCTCGTAGGTCTCGGGGTTCATGAAGTGGAAGCCTTCGCCATCCTCATAGAGGAAGTCGAATTCGTTCTCGTCCACATGCGCCTTTTCAACGCTGTCCACGGTGCGCCAGCGTTCCTGCACTTTCACGCCATCCGAAATGCGGCGCATCTCGACCTGGGTCACCGAGTTGCCCTTGCCCGGGTGCACGTTCTCGGCGACGATCACGACATGCAGCACGCCGTTGAGGTCGATCACATTGCCCTTGCGGATCGAAGAGGCGATCACTTTAGCCATTGTTACGGTCCTTGGTTGGAATTGAGACAGGCTCTGGCGCCCGGATGGCGAAGCGCCTAAACCATCCGCGACCCGATTTCCAGAGAAAAGCCCGCGAAATGAGCCCGACACCCTGGTGGACCCCCGCGCGCCACGCCGACCGACGCCCGGCCCTTCTGGCCCGCGCCCGCCTTCAGGCCGCGCTGCGCGGCTGGTTCACGGGTCAGGATTTCCTTGAGGTCGATCCGGTGGCGCTTCAGGTCAGCCCCGGCAACGAGGCGCATTTGCATGCCTTCGCCACGCAGGCCATCGGCAATGACGGGCAGCCGATGACCATGTATCTGCATACCTCGCCCGAGTTTGCGATGAAGAAGCTGCTGACAGCGGGGGAAGAGCGCATCTTCGCCTTTGCCCATGTCTGGCGCAACCGCGAACGCGGGGCGCTGCACAGCCCTGAATTCACCATGCTGGAGTGGTATCGCGCGGGTGAGGATTATACGGTGCTGATGGAGGACTGTGCGGCGATGCTGCGGCTGGCCGCCGAGGCGGCGGGGGTCACCACGTTGCAGTATCGCGGCATTACCTGCGATCCTTTCGCGGCGCCCGAACGGCTTTCGGTGGCCGAGGCGTTCCAGCGTTATGCCGGGATCGACCTGCTGGCGACCTGCGACGGTGCCGAGACGGATGCCGAGGCGTTGCGCACGCAGGCCCGCGCGGCGGGGATCAAGACGCGCGACGACGACACCTGGTCTTTCCTGCTGTCCAAGATCCTTGTGGAAAAGGTGGAGCCGCATCTTGGCCATGGCCGCGCGACGATCCTTGACCGCTACCCGACCGCCGAGGCCGCATTGGCGCGGCGCTGCGCCGATGACGCCCGCGTTGCGGAACGGTTCGAGATCTATGCCTGCGGGGTGGAACTGGCGAACGGCTTTGGCGAGTTGACCGATCCCGCCGAACAGCGCCGCCGTTTCGAGGCCGAGATGGACGAGAAGCAGGACATCTATGGTGAGCGCTATCCGCTGGACGAGGATTTTCTGGCGGCGCTTGCCTTCATGCCCCCGGCCAGCGGGATCGCGCTGGGGTTCGACCGGCTGGTGATGCTTGCGACCCATGCGCCAAGGATCGACGATGTGATCTGGACCCCGGTCGCCGGGGACTGAACCTGTCGGGCTGGTGCATTCGCGGGCAGTTGCCGCGCGAACGGGCAGGGCCGCCTGGGGTGCCGTAAGGTCACTTCGTGTTTTTTTACCTGTGGTAAGAAAACCTTACCGAATGCCATCTTGCCGCACAGAAAACGGTTCTCAAACCCGTTTGTGGTCGCTAGGCTGCCCCCGACACCGATGGCGCGGCAGATCCGGCCGCGTTGTGCAATGAGGAGGAACGGATGGATCGTCGGAAGTTTTTGAGGAATGCGGGTCTTGGCGGTTTGGCAGCCGGTGGGCTTGCGGCACCGGCGCTGGCGCAGGAGGCTCCGAAGGTGACGTGGCGCCTGACCTCGTCCTTCCCGAAGTCGCTGGACACGATCTACGGCGCGGCCGAAGTGCTGTCGCAGCGGGTTTCCGAAGCGACGGATGGCAATTTCACCATCCAGTGCTTCCCGGCGGGCGAACTGGTTCCGGGCCTGCAAGCCGCGGATGAGGTGAGCGCCGGCAACATCGAGGCCTGCCACACCGTCGGCTACTATTACTGGGGCAAGGATCCGACCTGGGCAGTGGCGGCGGCTGTGCCGTTCTCGCTGTCGGCGCGCGGTATCAATGCCTGGCACTACCATGGCGGCGGTATCGACCTTTACAATGAATTCCTCGCCGACAAGAACATCTTCGCGCTGCCGGGTGGTAACACCGGCGTGCAGATGGGTGGCTGGTTCCGCAAGGAAATCAACTCGGTCGAAGATCTGAAGGGCCTGAAGTTCCGCGTCGGCGGCTTTGCGGGCAAGGTGCTGGAAAAGCTGGGCGTCGTGCCGCAGCAGATCGCCGGCGGCGACATCTATCCGTCGCTGGAAAAAGGCACCATCGACGGCGCCGAATGGGTCGGCCCCTATGACGACGAGAAGCTGGGCTTCTACAAGGTGGCGCCCTACTACTACTATCCCGGCTGGTGGGAAGGTGGCCCGACCGTCCACTTCATGTTCGGCAAGGCCGCCTATGAGGGTCTGCCGAAGAACTATCAGTCGCTGCTGCGTTCGATCTGTCAGGGTGTTGATGCCGACATGCTGCAGAAATACGACTACAAGAACCCGACCGCGATCAAGAGCCTCGTGGCCAATGGCACGCAACTGCGTCCGTTCAGCCCCGAGATCCTGAGCGCCTGCTTCGAGGCCGCGAACGAGGTCTATGCCGAGATGGAGGCAACCAACCCGGCCTTCGCGAAGATCTGGCAGTCGATCAAGGCGTTCCGCTCGGAAAACTACACTTGGGCACAGATTGCCGAATACAACTACGACACCTTCATGATGATGCAACAGAACGCGGGCAAGCTGTAAGCCTTCCCCGTTTCGTAGCCGGGGGTCATCCGGCGCGAACAACCTTTCCCCCGGTCCGCAAGGACCGGGGGTTTTTATTTCGTGGCAATGGTGTGCTGAAACGCAGATCGTTTCTTGTTTAGAAACAGTTGATCGGCGGGCAGTGCTGTCGTTTTCTGGTTTGACGCATTTTCAACAAGGCAACTTGCATATGACAGATTCCGATTCGCCAAGGCCGCCTGACTTTCCTGCATTGAACCGCATCAATTATGCCCGCCCGCGCCAGCTGGTCATTGCGGCGCGCGATCTGCTGATGGCGGCGCTGCACCGGGCTTGCGGGACCGATCTGACCTATGTGCAGGTCGGGGCGCATGATGGCGTGATGGCCGATCCGGTGCATGGGGCGGCGGTGGCCTGTGGCTGGAAATCCCTGCTCATCGAACCGCACCCCGCCTATTTCGCGGCGCTGCAGCGCACCTATGCCGGTCAGGATCGGGCGCGGCTGGTGAATTGCGCGATTTCCGATCAGCCGGGGCGGATGCTGCTGCATCACGCGACCGAGGCTGCGGCGGAACGGCTGGGCAGCTATATCCTCGGCGCGGCGTCGCTGGATGGGGCGCGGTTGCGCGCGGTGCTGGCGCGTCGTGCCAGGCGCTTCGGGATGGATCTCGACGAGGCGGATATTGCTGAGACCGATGTGGCGGTGCGGCCGCTGGCAGACGTGCTGTCCGAGGCGGGGATTACCTCTTTCGACCTGCTGGTCATCGACGCCGAAGGACACGAGCGCGAGGTGCTGCGCAGCTTTGACCTCGGGGGTTTTGGCATCCGGGCGGCGCTGGTGGAATGCAATCAGGGCGATACGCAGCATGAGGCCGAATATGCCGGGCTGTTGCGTGCCGCCGGGTTCGAGGTGTTCCGCGTCCACAGCGATCTTTACGCCGTTCACCCCGCGCGTCTGCACATGCCCTTGGGGGCGGTGCTCGCGATGATGGGCTTTGCCCAGGCGGCCGGAGAGGCCGACTGATCGACGCGGGCCGGACATGCAAAAGGCCCCTCCGGTCGGAGGGGCCTTTCGTCTTGTTTTCTGGCTGGATCAGTTCTGCGGCTCGGGCTGCCCAATCGCCGGGGCACCCAGCGAGGGCTGGCCGATGGCGGGAGCGCCCAGTGACGGCTGACCCAGAGCAGGCTGACCGGGCGCCGGGGCCGTCGTGCCGCCGAGGTTCGGCTGACCCATACCACCGCCAAGGCCACCACCCAAGCCTCCACCAAGCCCGCCACCAAGTCCGCCGCCGCCGAGGCTCGGCATCTGCGGCAGGGTGATGGTGACATTGGACGTATCCACCGGCTTGCCCTTGTAGTGCATCACCAGACCGGGGAAGCCGATCACCACCGCCACCATCACGATCTGGATAAAGACGAAGGGCACGGCCCCCCAGTAGATCTGCCCGGTGGTCACCGGCGCGGTTTCCTTGCCGGTCACCTTGTCGATATAAGGCAGGCGCGGCGCGACCGAGCGCAGGAAGAACAGCGCAAAGCCGAAGGGCGGGTGCATGAACGAGGTCTGCATGTTCACGCCCAGGATGACGCCCAGCCAGATCAGGTCGATCCCCAGCGCCTCGGCCGGGGCAACCAGCAGCGGCACGATGATGAAGGCCAGCTCGAAGAAATCGAGGAAGAAGGCGAGGAAGAACACCAGCACCGACACCACGATCAGGAAGCCCATCTGCCCGCCCGGAAGCGAGGTCAGCAGGTGTTCCACCCAGAGGTGCCCGTTCACGCCATAGAAGGTCAGCGAGAAGACCCGCGCGCCCAGCAGGATGAACATGACGAAGGCCGAAAGGCGGGTGGTCGAGGCCAGTGCCTGGCTGATGACCGGCAGGGTCAGCCGCTTCTTGCCCGCAGCCAGAACCATGGCGCCCACCGCGCCCATGGCGCCGCCCTCGGTCGGCGTGGCGATGCCGAGGAAGATGGTGCCCAGCACGAGGAAGATCAGCGCCAGCGGCGGGATCAGCACGATGATGACCTGCTGCGTCAGCCGCGACATCACGCCGGTCTTCAGCGCCTTGTCGAGCAGGGCTGCGACATAGACCAGACCGATGCCGATGGTCGGGGCGTAGATGTCGGCATTGGTGCCAACCTTGGGGTGCAGCCAGAGGAAGGCGGCGTAGGACAGCCCCGCACCGATGGCAACCGCGACCAGAAGCGAGGTGACACCGGACCCGAGTGTCCGCGCCTCAAGCGGCAAGGCGGGCATCGACTTCGGCCGGATGATCGACATGACCAGCACATAGCCAAGATAGATGCCGGTCAGCACCATGCCGGGCAGCAGCGCGCCAGCATACATGTCGCCCACCGACCGGCCAAGCTGGTCGGCCAGCACGATCAGCACCAGACTGGGCGGGATGATCTGTGCCAGCGTGCCGGAGGCCGCGATGACGCCCGATGCGACCGAGCGGTCGTAGCCATAGCGCAGCATGATCGGCAGCGAGATCAGGCCCATGGCGATCACGCTGGCGGCGACGACGCCGGTGGTCGCGGCCAGCAGCGCGCCCACGATGATCACCGCATAGGCCAGACCGCCGCGCACCGGCCCGAAAAGCTGACCGATGGTATCCAGCAGATCCTCGGCCATGCCGGACCGCTCCAGCACGATGCCCATGAAGGTGAAGAAGGGGATCGCAAGTAATGTCTCGTTCGACAAGACCCCCCACAGCCGGTTCGGCATCGTGTTCAGCAACGGCCAGTCAAGATGGATGGCTCCGCTGGACAGGGGGGCGAGTTCGACCCCGATGAAGAAGAACAAAAGCCCGTTCGCGGCCAGCGAAAATGCCACCGGGTAGCCCAGCAGCAGAAACACCACCAGCGACACGAACATGATCGGCGCAAGGTTCAGCGCGATGAATTCCATCATTTGCCGGTCTCCCGCGCCATTTCCTCGCCTTCCAGTTCAGCCGCCGCATGGGACGAGACGAAGGGGGTAGGATCCGGGATGATGCCCCGCATCACTGCGATTTTCTTGATGATTTCAGAAACGCCCTGAAAGGCCAGCAGCACGAAGCCAGCCAGCAGAAGGGCTTTGGCGGGCCACAGGATCAGACCCCCTGAATTGGTGGACACCTCGCCGATGCGCACCGAGCGCTGCACATAGGGCACCAGATACCACACCATCAGAAGCACGAAGGGCATGAGGAACAACAGGTGACCCAGCAGGTCGATCCAGTGCTGCACCCGCCGCGACCACAGGCCATAGACGATGTCGATCCGCACATGCTCGTTCTGTTTCAGGGTATAGGCCGCGGCCAGCAGGAATGCCGCCCCGAACAGATACCACTGCATTTCCAGCCAGGCGTTCGACGACATGCTGAAGACTTTCCGCACGATCGCGTTCACCGCGCTGATCAAAACCGCGACCAGGATCAGCCACATGACTGATCGACCGATGAACTCGTTCACCCGGTCTATGGCCGCAGAGACCGCCAGCAGGCTTTTCATCTCTTCGATACCCCCCTATGCAAAAGGCGCCTTTGCGGCGCTCATACCTCATTCTGCCGAAATTGGTAATAAAAGTTTTCCAAAATCGGGAAGCAGGTTTCAGCCTCGTTCCTGTTTCAAGGATTTTTGTTCGGAAACCAAGGGGGAAGTGGCGGAAATTGCCCCTGCCTTCCGGTTCGGTGGCGGCGCGGGCCGCTGCGGTTCTTGAGTTCCTCCCCCTTCGACCCTAAACCTAGGGGACGCAACAAAGGAAGCCATTCATGCGTGTCTCTAGCGATCTTGCCGCCTCGATCGGCAACACCCCCCTCATCCGCCTGCGCAAGGCGAGCGAGCTGACGGGCTGCGAGATCCTCGGCAAGGCCGAGTTCATGAATCCGGGCCAGTCTGTGAAAGACCGCGCGGCACTTTACATCATCCGTGATGCGGTGGCGCGGGGGCTGCTGAAGCCGGGCGGCACCATTGTCGAGGGCACGGCGGGCAATACCGGCATCGGGCTGGCGCTGGTCGGCGCCTCGATGGGGTTTCGCACGGTCATCGTGATCCCCGAGACGCAGAGCCAGGAAAAGAAGGACATGCTGCGGCTTGCGGGGGCCGAGCTGGTGCAGGTGCCGGCGGCGCCTTACAAGAACCCCAACAACTATGTCCGCTATTCCGGCCGTCTGGCGGAAGAGCTTGCGCGGACCGAACCGAATGGCGCGATCTGGGCCAACCAGTTCGACAATACCGCCAACCGTCAGGCCCATATCGAAACCACCGGGCCGGAGATCTGGGAACAGACCGGCGGCAAGGTGGACGGATTCATCTGCGCGGTGGGGTCGGGCGGCACCTTCGCAGGGGTCGGCATGGCCTTGCAGCCGAAGGGCGTGAAGATCGGTCTGGCTGACCCGGAAGGCGCGGCGCTGCATGCCTTCTATACCAGTGGCAAGCTGGAGTCGCCGGGGTCGTCGATTACCGAGGGTATCGGACAGGGGCGGATTACAGCCAACCTTGAAGGCTTCACCCCTGATTTCAGCTACCGCATCCCCGATGCCGAGGCGCTGCCCATCGTCTTTGACCTTCTGTCCGAGGAAGGGCTGTGCCTTGGCGGCTCGTCCGGCATCAACGTCGCAGGCGCGATCCGCATGGCGCGCGAGATGGGGCCGGGCCATACCATTGTCACGGTGCTGTGCGATTACGGCACGCGCTACCAGTCCAAGCTGTTCAACCCCGCCTTCCTGAAGGACAAGGGGCTGCCGGTGCCGGAATGGCTGGATGCGGCGGGGCGCTCGCTGCCCGAAGTCTATCAGGACGCCTGATCCCATGCGCATGGTCCTTTCGCGGTGGCAGCCGCTTGCGGTGCTCGCCTTCATTATGGTCCTTTGCTTCGGGACCGTGCCGCAAGCGGGCCATGCGCAGGAAACGCCTGATGCCGGGGGGGCCGCGCCCGAGACACAGCCCACACCCGAGACACAGTCCACGCCCGAGGCACAGGCCCCCGCTGCGCCAGACACGCCTGCGGCGACGGGCGTCTTGACCAAAAGCCAGACCGCAGGGTCCAGCAAGGGCGGCAAGTCGATCACCGTGTCGATGCCCGAGAGCGCCAAGGTCGATTACGCGGCGTGGGAGCAGATGGCGCAGCGCGCCGACCGGGCGCTGGCGGACGACACGACCTCCAACAACGGGCTGGAACTGCTGCGCGGGCAACTGTCGGCATGGCGCACCAAATTCCAGACCGCACAAACCGCCAATGCCGCGCGCATCGGTCGGTTGCGCGACCAGATCTCTGCCCTCGGGCCGGTGCCGGCCGAAGGCCAGTCCGAAGCACCGGAAATCGCGCAGCGTCGCCGCGATCTGGCGGAAGAACTGGCCCGACTGGAAGCCCCCGGTCGTACGGCGGAAGAAGCCTATCGCCGGGCCAATGGCCTGATTTCGCAGATCGACACAGTATTGCGCGACCGGCAGGCCAAGCAGTTGCTGAAGCTCTGGCCCAGCCCGGCCAATCCGGCGAACTGGGAGGATGCGGCCATTGCCGTGCGCGACACCGGCGCGGCGATCTGGCGCGACCTCACGACCAACTGGCGCCGCGATGACCGCAGGGCCGAGATGTTCGACACGCTGCCCGTCATCGGTATCCTGCTGGTCATGGCCTTTGTGCTGATCTGGCGCGGCCGCATCTGGATTGAACGCTTCGGGAACTGGCTGCAAGGGCCGACCCGTTCGGGTCGATGGAGCCGCGTTCTGGCCTTCGTCGCCTCGCTGGGCCAGATCGTCGTGCCCTCGGTGGGCGTGATCATGGTGGCGGTTGCGGCACTCGCCTCGGAAATGTTCACCGGCACGGCGGCCAGTCTGGTCGAGGGGCTGGTGCTGACCGGCATCACCCTGTTCATCGGATTCTGGCTGGCCGGGCAGGTCTTTCCCAAACGCGCCGAAGATGGCGGACCGCTGTCCTTTCCGGTGCAGACCCGCACCGAGGCGCGCTTTCATGTGCAGTTCATGGGGCTGGTGCTGGGGCTGGAGTCGCTGAACAACGCGCTGTTCCCGACGGCGCAACTTGCGGAGGCAGCGGTGCCGGTGATGAACCTGCCGCTGCAACTTCTGCTCAGCCTGACGCTGTGGCGCTTTGGCCATCTGGTGAACCGCTGTGCGGGGCGGCAGGCCAGCGAAAGCGCAACGGGCGGTGCGGCCGAGGCGGGGCGCTTCCGGCTGCGGATGATTCAACTTGTCGCCAAATTCGTCATCGCGCTGGCGGTGGTGGCGCCGGTTCTGGCGTTGATCGGCTATAGCTCTGCCGCAAGTGCGCTGCTGTTTCCCGCGGCTTCCTCGCTGTTCCTGATTGGTTTGTTGCTGGTTCTGGTGCAATTGATCGGCGACATCTGGGGCGCTGTGGTGCAAAGCGACGAGGATACCGCGGGGCAGGGGCTGTTGCCGGTGCTGGCAGGCTTTTTGCTGACGCTGGTGTCGGTGCCGGTTTTTGCCCTGCTGTGGGGGGCGCGGATCGAGGATCTGGGCGAGCTGTGGAACCGCTTTGCCCAGGGCTTCACCATCGGGGAAACCCGGATCTCGCCGTCGAATTTCGTCTATTTCCTGATCCTGTTCATCATCGGCTATGGTGCAACACGGCTGTTCCAGAGCGCGCTGCGCAGTTCGATCCTGCCCAAGACCAAGCTGGATCAGGGCGGCCGCAATGCCATCATCTCGGGCACCGGCTATGTCGGGATCTTCCTTGCAGCGCTGATCGCGGTATCGGCGGCCGGGATCGATCTGTCGGGCCTTGCCATCGTTGCCTCCGCCCTGTCGGTCGGTATCGGTTTTGGCCTTCAGAACATCGTGCAGAACTTCGTCTCGGGGATCATCCTGCTGATCGAACGCCCGGTGAGCGAAGGCGACTGGATCGAGGTTGGCGGCGTGTCCGGCACTGTCAAATCCATTTCCGTGCGCTCGACCCGCATCCAGACCTTCGATCGTTCGGATGTCATCGTGCCGAATGCCGATCTGGTCAGCCAGCAGGTGACGAACTGGACCCGCTTCAGCCTTGCGGGGCGGGTCATTGTGCCGGTAGGGGTTGACTACAGCTCGGACACCGAAAAGGTCGCCCGTATCCTGCACGAGATCGCAGAGGCGCATCCGATGGTCGTGCTGGAGCCGCCGCCGAGTGTGGTTTTTGCCGGGCTGGGGGCGGACTCGCTCAATTTTGAAATCCGAATGATCATCCGCGACGTGAATTTCTCGCTGTCGGTACGGACCGAGGTGAACCATGCCATCGTGCGCCGCTTCCGCGAGGAAGGTGTGGCGATGCCCTTCTCGCAGCGCGACATCTGGCTGCGCAACCCCGAGGCGGTGGCCGACATCCTTCGTGGCATGCGATCCGTCTCGCCAGCGGTGTTCGACGATATGGCCGGGACCGCAGAGGCCGGGCCAAAGCAGAAGCCGCAGCGCGATGATATCGTGCTTGACCCGCCCGCCGATCCGCGTGCAGACGAGATACCGGATTTCGACGACGGGACAGAACGATGACCGATACCGCGACACGCCTGCTGTTCCGCGAGGATGCCTATCTGCGCGACGCACCCGCCCGCGTGGTTGGCCATACGCCGGAAGGCGGCATCGTGCTGGATGCTTCGGTCTTTTATGCGACCGGCGGCGGCCAGCCGGGCGACAGCGGGCGGCTGGTCTGGGAAGGCGGTGCCCTGGAAATCGCCACGGCGGTCAAGGTCGGCCCGGCCCAGATCGCGCTGGTCGCTGCAGAGCCGCGCCCCCTGCCGCCGGTCGGGGCCGAGGTTCGGCAGTTTCTGGATTGGGAGCGTCGGCACCGCCACATGCGGGTGCATACCGCGCTGCATCTGTTGTCGGTGGTCATCCCGCTGCCGGTGACGGGGGGGCAGATCGGAGCCGAGCGTGGCCGGCTGGATTTCGACATGCCTGAACCTCCAGCCGATGTGGCGGCCCTGAACGAGGCGCTGAACGCGCTGATCGACCGCGACCTGCCAGTGGGCGAGCACTGGATCACCGATGCGGAACTGGCCGCCAGTCCGGGTCTGGTGAAAACCATGTCGGTGAAGCCACCCAGTGGGCAGGGCAGGGTGCGTCTGGTCCGCATTGGTCAGGGGGCGGGGCAGGTCGATCTGCAACCCTGCGGCGGCACGCATGTCGCCCGCACGGCCGAGATCGGTCGCGTCGAGATCGGCCGGATCGAAAAGAAGGGCCGCCAGAACCGGCGGGTCAGCCTGACACTGATGGAGTGACGCACTTTCGCGCCACATCGGTGCTCTGCGGATCAAAGCCCGTCGGGGATACGGGTCAGGGCCCGTTGCACGATAGGGGGGGCATAGCTCATGTCATGCACGGTATCCTGCCGGACGATGGCCCGCCACAGCGCCGGATCGTTTGGCAACCGCTCCAGCACTGCCGCCGTCATCCGGTTCATCCCGTCGATCCGCCGCCGCACCAGCAGCGAAAAGCCGGGATAGAAGCGCATGTTTCCTTCCAGCCCGAATTCGAAGAAATTGATGTTGGACTGGTTCTGACGGTCCTGACAATAGATCGACACCCCGTCCAGATGCTGCCGCACCAGGCCAAAATAGGCCAGCCGCGGAAAGCGGCGCGCATTCGGGTTTTCCTGTTGCGCCAGCAGATTTTCCTCGAACCCCTTGAACAGCGTTACCTCGCCCCGCGTGCGGATCAGCGCCACGTTGGTAACAATCTTTCCCTGAAACATGAAAGACTTGCGCCAGAATCTGTAGATGGCGTCAGGCAGAATCTCTGCATCGACCGGCCGCGATTTTCCGATCAACAGCTTGTCCCGCATTTCCATGAGAAAACGATCGGGGATCGAGCGGCGCAACTCGTCCAGCGGTTCCAGCAGGATGCGGGCATCGACGTCGAAATGGGTGCAGATGCGGGCGAGGATGTCGGGGCGGGGGAAGGCCTCGCCCGAAAGATAGCGGTTGAACTGGGTCCGGTTGATGCCGATCTGCTGGCACAGGGCCGAAATCGGCGGCCCGCCCTCGCAAAGCTGCCGCAGATTGCGTCCGAAGATCGAACGCGCTTCGGTCGGGGTCAGGGGGGCTTTTGCCATGGCGAACCCTCGGGCGTCTTGCTTGACGCTGCTTAGCGTCAGTCCTGAAACAAAATCGCGGGCTTGTCCACGGTCTTGATGCGGAATTCCACATGCAGCGTCAAAGAGCCTGTGCATAAATGAATGAAAGGGCATCTTTGCCCGAAGTTGGCGCAACCTGTGCGGAAACGGAGTGTCCGATGCTTGGGGTCGTGATCTGGAGCTGTCAACGCACTGGTCGGGCGATTGTCTGGTGCTCCGATCATCGGGATCTTGCACATTATGACGGCCCCGCACCGGACGAGGCTCCGGCGCGCATCGACGTGGGCGATCTGGTCGAGATGGCCTTCGTCGCGGACCGCAGCGTGCGCCGCTGCACCGATCTTCGGGTGATCGAGCAGGGCTATATGCCCGATGTCGTCAGCGAGTTGCGCGGCCGCCGCACCGCCATCGCCGCCGCCTGAAAAGCGTTACGCGCATCGTCCCCCCGAACCGAACCGCAGCCCCTTGCACCCGCCCCGGAACTGCGGTTATACGGCTGCAACGGACAGTTGGCCGAGTGGTCGAAGGCGCACGCCTGGAAAGTGTGTAGGCGGGGAACCGTCTCGAGGGTTCGAATCCCTCACTGTCCGCCACCTTCTTATCCTCTAAAATCCGAATTTGTCCGCTAACGTGCGGATATTGCAATGAAATCAGCCGAATTTCATGTTGTCTGTGGTTGTGTTTGTTTGCCGTTGTTTGCCTGAATCCGCGTTTTCCGCTAGGATCGGCGCTAGGGATTGCTTCTCGGGGCCATTGGGGCCGCTAGGGAAGGCTCAGGCGGGATACGAAGATGGCGGAAATCAACCGGCTTTCAGCACGGGGAGTCGCGGCGATCACGGAACCGGGTCGCCATGCGGATGGTGGGAATCTTTATCTCAATGTCTCGAAAACCGGCGCGCGAAGCTGGGTTTTCTTCTATCGAAAAGATGGAAAACAGCGTGAAATGGGTCTTGGCGGCTATCCGGCCATAGGCCTCGCGGACGCCCGCGCCATCGCAACCGAAGCCCGCCGCCTGTTGGCTCAAGGCGGCGATCCGCTTGAAGCCAAGCGGGCGGCACAGGCCGAGGCCAAGGCACACGTTGCCGCCGCGCTGACATTTGGTGAGTATGCGGCTGCCTACGTTGCGGCGCATGAAGAGGGGTGGCGCAATGAGAAGCATCGCGACCAGTGGCGTATGACGCTGCTCGGGCCGCAGGTGCAGGCGGCCACCGGCAAGGCTACGAGCCGAAAGCCAGCACCTGATTATTGCCGCGAGTTGCGTAAAGTCCCCATTGCCGAGGTCCGCACGGAGGACGTTCTGGCCGTGCTGCGCCCGATCTGGGGCGAGAAGCGCGAAACCGCGAACCGCATCAGGCAGCGGGTCGAGGTTGTTCTGAACGCGGCTGTTGTCGAGGGCAAGCGCCCGCCGGGCATGAACCCGGCGGCGTGGCGAGGGCACCTGTCCCTGCTTTTGCCTGCGCACAAGCGGGGTATCAGCAAGGGGCACTTCACATCGCTGCCTTGGCAAGAAATGCCCGCGTTCTTCGCAGCGCTAGGGGAGCGCGAGGGCGTCGCTGCCCGCGCGCTGGAAGCGCTGATCTTGACCGCTGCCCGGTCGGGGGAGGTCAGAGGCATGACGTGGGGTGAAGTTGATCTAGACCGGGCCATCTGGTTGGTTCCCGGTGAGCGCATGAAGATGGGAAAGCCCCATCGAGTGCCGCTCTGTGATCGTGCCGTTGAAACTATCGAGACGATGTTGCCGTTGCGGCCACGGCGGCCAGAGGATCAGGCCGCTGCGCTTGTCTTCCCCGGCCTTCGTCACGCGCCATTGTCGGACATGACACTTGGGGCCGTGCTGAAACGCATGGCGGTGCCCGTCACCGTTCACGGCTTCCGAGCGTCGTTCCGCACTTGGGGGAGCGAGGCGACCGCCTTTCCCTTCGAGGTTCTAGAAAGCGCGTTGGCACACGCGCCCGCCAGCGCTGTTGTCGCGGCATATCAGCGGGGCGACCACTGGGACCGGCGCGTGGAGTTGATGCGGGCATGGGAAGGCTATCTTACCTCTTCGGCAAAAGACCAAAAGGTTGTGCCAATCCGTGCAGGACAGGCATGATGGACTATTACCCCAGCCCCGCCGCAAAATGCTGGCAGGATCGTATCGCATCCATGGTTCAAGACTTGCCAGATGCCCTTGATGATCGAGCCGAGTCGCAGGCGGCGGCGATCATACGCGGTATCCTTGCCGACCAGTCTGCAATGGATGAAGCCCGACACCTGTTTCAGCGGTTTGACCTTGCCCGCAGGACACACCCAGCATACCGGCAAGCAGACTTCAGGGCGCTCTCCGAAAGGGCAGCGGCAGTCAAGGATGAAGTCTTTGCCATGTCCGATGCCTACGCCAATGCCTTTGGTGCGCTCGCCCGCGCCGGTAGGTTGCCTGATGCGGTTGATAGTGCAGGAACTGCCAACGCCTTTGGGGACGCGCTGGACGCGCTGGACGCGCTGCACAGGATGTTGGCGGGTGCATCGCAGGCTATTCACGCAGACGTGGGGGCTGACGTGGGCGGACCCGCTATAACAGCACCGCCATGCCCCGCCATTGAGGTCTTCGCGCAGGGACTAGCTCACCTATGGATTGGCGCGGGTCGAACGCTGTCCCGTGCTGACGGCAAGATGTTTGCGGCGGTCCTGCGGGTCGCGCAGGAGGTCCTCACTGGCGAGGCGGAAATCAAGAGTGAGGATCGGCTTCTCTCCCGCATTCGGGCATGGGCAAATTCCGCATGAACCCCTTCCAATTTTCCGGGGGTTCACGCCGGGATTTTTGACGGCGGCCACGGCAAAACAAGAACGCGCCTAAACAAACAGGCGCGGAACACTGTGGAGCCACAAATGGATAACCCCGTCCTTTTCACTGTCGATGAAGCTCGCGCGGTCCTGCGGATTGGGCGCAGCCTCTTTTATGAATTGGTCAAAAACGGGCGGCTGCCCGTCGTCAAGCTCGCGGGCAAAACGCTGGTGCGCCGCGACGACCTCGATGCCTTCATCGCCGGGCTTGGCAGCACCGGCAAGGCGGCCTGACGCCGGGGGCCGTGATCGGCCCCCCGCCGCCCCTGTGGCACGCCCGGCCAGCGTAATCGGCCTTCTGTTGATTGGAGAGCACGCTAAACCGATGCCGCCCTGCCGGGCGGTGCGATGGAACCCTATTGCGCCCACGGCGCGCGGCTCGGAGGGCCGTAGGCATGATGAAGAAAGAAGAAAACCCCGACGCGCTGGGGGGCGCAGCCGGGGCAATGAGAGGAAAACGCCTTGAGTCTGAGCATGCCACGAGCGGGGGCGAGGGGCAAGCACGCTATACTGGATTCAAATCCCTCAAGTGGGGGCGGAATGTCCTTGATGTGATCGCTGCCGCTCGCACCCCGAAGTTCGCGGATAGACCGACATTTCTTGCCGCCGCCGTTGCAATGGACATGAGTTACTTCGCTGACAAGGATGGCCGCTTGTTTCGCTCTGCGGACAATGCCGCCGTTGCGGTCGGGGCTTCGGCGTCCAACGTGCGCGACGCCCGTGACTGGTTGTGTAGGGCCGGTCTGGCGAAGAAGATCAAGGTCGCCAATGACCAGAGCGCAGAGGCTGACAGGAAGCACACCGGCAAGAAAAAAGGAAGGGACGCACAAGATTTCCAGCTTTTGTTCATTGCCGTTCAGGATGCCATTTTCCGCCTGAATGCAGGCGGAAATACTGACACTTATTCCGCCCCCATGCAGGCGGATAATACCATGCCCATTTCCGCCCCCATGCAGGCGCCCTTTTCCGCCCCCATGGGGGTAACCACAGTAGAGGAACCGATAAGGGCGCGGGCGCGCGCAAACGCGCGCCCAGCGCCTATTACTACGGATCGCGGGTCCTCCTCTGTTATTGAAGACTTTCACATACACACGCGGCTGGAACAAAATGCCGGGCGCGCGCCCGGCTTTGACCGTTTCAATGTCGATGACCATGACACGGACGCCGAAGATGGGCTTGCGGCGCTTGAGGCGCCGCCGCCCGCGTCTGACCTTGATCCTTTCGAAGACCCTGATGCGTCGCGTTCTGACTCCTCCTATGCGTCGCACTATGTAGACGCGCCAGCGGCTGACGATGGCGTCGATCCCAAGTTGCGCGGCGGTTTCGAGGATACGCGGGCGTCTGCCACGCTGGACGACCTTGAACGGTGGGCGCAGGAGGAACTTGCGACCGAGATCGCCGCCCTTCCTGATCCGTGGCCCGATGATGATTTTGATGGGGCGGGCGCAGCGCTTGGCAATGACCCAGCTTGGCGCGGAGTGCTTGATAGGGCAGATGAAGCGCTTGAAATGATCTGGTGCGACGCAGATTTGGATTTTCGTCGCCACACGATTGATGCGGTTCGCGGCCTCGCCGATGGCATGGCCGTGTCGGCACAACAGTTCAGGCACGATCTGGCGCGGCTCCTCGATGGCGCACATCCCACGCGACGCATTGCACTATTCGACGATCACCTTGCGGTGATGGAAACGGTGCTTGCTGATTATTGTGGCGGGCGGCGCAACGCTCGGGAGGTGATCGCAAGGTTCACCGACGAAAATGGGACGATGGCAAAAGGGGTAAACCATGGCTGAAACTGTCCTTCTGCCCGGTATGCGGCGCCGGTTCCTAAAATTCGATGCGAGGACGATGGCGTTGAAGATTTGCCCGCTACTTGACCGTGGCGACCGTGCGGGCGCCGTGGCCGTCTGGGATGAAGCGCGTGCCCGTGCCCACCGCGCCCTCGATAGGCATGGTGTTTCGCCTGCTGCGCGTGCCGCGCTCATTCGCGCCCTATCCACTGAAATCCGGGATGAGATCATCCGCGAACGTGGCTGCGCCGCCCTCGGCCCCGTGGCGCCTGACCAGCGTCCGGCGCCTACCCGGCCTTCTGCTGCGGTGCTTCAATTTCGAAAGGCTGGGGGTGCGGCATGACCCACACGAAGGCGACGCAGGGCCGCGCGCCCGTGGGCGCGGCCCCCGATCTTCGGGCCGCCGATGGCGTAGCCCAGGGCGAACTTCATGCACATCTTGCACCTGACCGGAAAGCCGTTTCGATGGTCTTGGACAGTGCAGACATGATGCCGCCAATCCATGCACCGTGGATCGACAGGCTGCCATTCGATCATTGGGTCAACTCCGCCACATTCCGGCATGACGATCCTGAGGGTTTGCGGAAAGAAGGGCCGAAGGCTGTCGCATCGGCGCTGGCCGGTCTCGCGGAATGGGGACAGGCCGCAGGCCGAAAGGACGTCCGTGAAATCGCGGCGCTGATACGGGAGTGGTTGATCGAGGACGCTGGAAAGCACGACACGCTTGACCGCGACCTCGGCTTGTCGCCACGCGACGGCAGCCGCCCCCTGTCAAACATTGCGCGTAGGGCGGAGCGGGACGAACTAGTGATCCTCTTGTCGCGTGAAACGCCCTATGCACAGATGAGCGCCAGAAGGGCGGCGCGCGAACTTCGTGAGGCTTGCACAGCATACGAGACCCGACGCTGGCCAGTGGACCGGGCGGAACGAAAATCCCGCCCTCAGGGTGAGGCGGGTGTATGGTGGCAGGTGATGAAACTCGGCCTGCCTTATGCAATGCCGGGCGAGGAAACCCTCAAGCTGGTGATCGAGATTGACCGGGCGGCTATCAGATGAGGTCGCCACTGCTCAGTTGATGAAAAGGGGCGCATCTTTGGTTCACACCAAAGAGGCAGCATATGACCGACCCCTTCTCCCGTTACACGACCCTCGCGCAGGGCGGCGACCTGAGCCCGCCGCCCGCGCCGCCGGTCGAGAACCGGCCCTTCACCCTGACGGTCGAGGGCATCACCGTCACGTCCGACCGCCTGACGGCCCTCGACCAGCTTGCCCGCCGGACGGCAGCGGTCCGGGCGGGCCATGCGGATGCCCTCGCCGATCTTCGCGCCCGCCGCGATGACGTTCGGCAGCGCGCCGGGCAACTCCGGGCGCGGATCGCGCAAGACCCGCGCCTGCACGGCGCTGCCGCGAACCTCGCCGAACTGGACGCCGAAATCGCCACGATTTCTTCGCAGATGGCAGAAATCGAAAGTGAACTTGGTGAAGCGGCTGCCGCTGCCGCCGTCGCGCGGTCGAACCTGAAAACTGCGCTGAGCTTCGCCAAGGACTGCGGCCTGCATATTCCGGCGGGTGTCGATCAGGAGGGCCGGTGATGCAACTCTCCAACTTCATGAAATCGTTCTCAAAGCAGCGCACGGTGCTGGCCTCCACCTTTGACGCGCTGGATGAAATCCGGGCACAGATCGACGCGAAGGGCGACGAAATCGAGGCCCTGCGCACCGCACCGCGCCCGGTTTCGGATGCTATTGCGGCCTTCGATCAATGGGCAGATCGTGTCGCGACTGCGGCGGTCGACCGCGCAGGCATCAGCTATATGCTGGGACCGGAGGGCAGGGGCGACATTCGCTTGCCTTCTTATCGCGCGCCGGGTGAAACCACGCCAAACTTGACCGGCTCAGTCGAAGTTCTCCTCGGCCTTCTGATCCTGACAGGCCGTGACAAGCTCCGGGCCGTGATCGAGGGCCAACTCGCTGACTTGGCGGCTGGTCGCGAGACCCTCGACGCTGAACAGCGCATCGAGCGGATCGCATCCGCCGAGGGCGATCTGCGCGGCCTCGAAATGGCTGAGGAGACCATCGTTCGCCAGATGCAGAACGCAGGCCTCGCCGTGGTCCGCCGGGTCGATGCGACCGCACTGGCGCTGCTGGCGGATGACGCCAGCCTTCCGTCGTGATCCGCTATCGAGGCACTGCGGGGGTGATTGCCCGCAGGACGGCGAGGGGAGTGGTTTCCACCTCGGCCCAGCCTCGACCAGCCCGCCAGTCCCGCGACAGGGCCGGGGCGGGCAAGGGCGGCGGACGTCCCTGCGTCCGTCGCCCCCCCCCTCAAGGGACCGTAGCAGGCCTCCCGGCAGGGGCGGCGGCAAGACGGCCCGCCTTTTCGCCGTTTTCCGCAACCCGAAATTTCAATTTTGATTGTGAAAAGCCGATGCTCAAACCTGAAATCCAGAACCCCGATCCCCGCACCCGCCGCGCTGATCTACAGGACGCGCAGGCCGCGCACAGACCGGCCCGGCCCGATCTGGTCCAGCACCTGTTGAGCCGCGCCGCCGCCGCGATCTGCCCGACCACCGCCACCTTGCACGATGAGGACGAGCTATGACCATCGAACAGATCAAAGCCGAAGCCGCGCGCCGCGTGGCGCGCATGACAGACATGACGGCACAGGAACGCCGCTCGGCGCGCAGTCGCATCGAAGCTGAACTCCATGCCGAAGCCGCAGCCGCCGCAGAGGCCGCCACCAAGGCGCAGGCCAGCGCCTCGGCGCTTGGCGAGCGGAAACGCATCGCGTCCGTGGTCGCGGTCGGCACGTCCATGGGCCGCTCGCAGGCTGCCATCCAGCTTGCGCTGGCCGGACCGATTACCGAAGCGGAGGCCCGTGCTGTATTGACGACCCTGCCCATGGATACCGCTGGCCCCGCCGCCGCGCTTCCGGCGGTGGCCTCGTTCGGCACCACTGCCGAGCGGGCCGAGCGCGCCCGGATCGTCTCGATCCTGAATTGCGAGGAAGCCACGGATCGTCGGGAAACCGCACTAGCGTTTGCCCTGCAAACCGCTGTGACCGCCGATGTCGCCATCGGCGCGCTGCTCGCCGTGCCCAAGACCAACCGTTATAGCGGCCCGAGCATCGAAGAACGCCAGCGCGCGGCGGGCGATTTCGGCCACCAGCCCGCCGCACCCGGCAAGCTCGGCTCCGCCGCACCATCCATCGAGGACACTTGGGCCAAGGCCGTCGCTTCGGTCTCCCCGCGTAGCCCGGCGGCGGTCGCATCGGGAGGCCCGGCTGGCCCTGTTGCCGCAGGTGATGTGTCAGCCCAGTCTTCCGTCCGGTCTTCGGAACTCGCTGCGCAGGCAGCCCGCTGGGCCGATGAAGAGCGCGGCATCGGAGGCAAGTGATGGCCGAGACGATGCGGCAGAACCAGAGCGGCCTTGACGGCGCCCACGCGCCGATTTCCTCGGTTGCCAAGTTGCTCGGCATACACCCTGAGCGCCTGCGTCAATTGCAGCGGGCCGGATACATCGACCGCGCCGCGCGGCGCGGCTTCGTTTCCGTCATTTCCGCAGTGTCGGGCTACATCCGCTTCCTCCGCGAAGATTCCGCCACCGGCACCACGCCGACTGCCGCCGCGCGGTCACACGCAGCGAAGGCCGCGCTGGTCGGCGCCGCCACCGCCCGGCGCCGGGCTGTCCTGACCGAACAGAAGGAAGCAATCGAGGCCGTCGAAACCATTGCTTCCGCTGCCGCGCGCCGCCTCCGGGCGGTGCGGCTTGCGTCGGACCTTCCGGCCCCAGCGGCGGCGGCGTTCAAGACCGAACTCGCCGCCAGCGCGGAAAGGATCGACGCGGCCCGGACTGTCGCGCTGGCCGCGATCCGCACGGGCGATTTCAGCGAGATAGACGGTCATGGTCGCTAAGATTGAGAGGCACCCGGTGCTGCGCCTGCAAATCACCGTGACGCGGGCGAGGCGGCTGTTCCCCGGCACGCCGCCGGGGCTGTTCTATCGGGCCGCACCGCACGATGGGCGCGGCCGTTTCCTGTCTCTGGGGCAGGCGTTCCAGATCGCTCGTGCCTTCCACTGGCCGCGCCGGGAAGCCGCAAAATCTGCCCGGAGGTCCGCCTTCACCAGTGCCCGGTTCCGCGCCGAGCGGGCCGGCTGGCTGCCCGGCGCGGTCGATCATGTGGCTGTCGTCGTGGCTGACGAGCTTGCCAGCCTTGAGGCTCTGGCTGTCGATCTAGGCGGCAAGGACGAGGCGGCGCGACTTCGCGCTGCTGCCTCGGGTATCGCACATCAGGCCGCCCGAGCCCGCGCCCGGCTGGCGGCCCAGCTTGAGAAACTGGGAGCGGCGGCACATGGCAAGTGAACAGCCCGGACAGACGCTGCTATCCCTTGAAGCCTTCCGGCGCCTTGTGGGCGCCGCTCCGGGCGAGCTTGAAGACCTGATAGCGCGCGGCGTCCTCCACCAGCCGCAGCCGGGCCAGATCGCGCTTGTGGCGGGCGTCGCGGCCTTTTTGGCCCACCTGCGGGCGCGTGCCCGCGACGCCACGCTGTCGCGAGCGGCCACCGCAGCCCGTGACGCCCGTGCCGAGGCCAGCGAGCTTGCGTTGGCGGTCGCCCGCCGGGACGCCATTCCCGACGATCAGGCCGAGGCCGCCGCCGATTTCCTATGCGCGACGATCACTCGCGAACTCAGCGGATTGCCTGCCCGCGCCACGCGCGACCTGCGCGCCCGCGCGGCCATAGATCAGGCATTGCGACAGGCCCTTGTCGGCATTGCGGATGAACTGACGAATAGTTGACCGTCGTGGCACCATGCCGCTTTCGTGTCCGCCTTACCGACTGGCGGCGGTAGCCAATGGTAGGGTTTTGATGCTTCGTGGCACCCATTGCAGGATGCATCAATGATACTCGTCCTTTATCGAGTTTCATGAGGTTTTCATTTTATGAGGTTGCTTTCAATGAATGTGGAAATGAGTGCGGGAATTAGGTAGGGGATACTGAGTGAAATTATAGCGCTGATGACGCTAAATAACGCTTTCTCCAAGAACCTGCGTATTTTGGGATGGGCTTCAGGGTCTGGGCCGCGCTCGTCGATCAGGGTCGAGAAGAATAGCTTCAGACCCGACTGCAAATATAAAGCTAGTGCGATCCATCCAGCTAGATATAGAACATCAAGTGCCATAGGTGATTCCGATACATTTGAAGCCGCCTTGATTGCGCCCAGTATAATGGCTGCCTCTAGGGTTGATATTATAAAGTCCTTAATTTCCTTTGCCCTATCCCAAGCCACCGAAAGTGTTTCGGTAGTCTCATGATCTTGCCGAATAAAGAAAAGTGCAGACCAAAAACTCATTCTCGCCGATCCTTTCTAATTTATCGTGATGCAGGTTCTAATACGGTTTGATCGGTTAAGCTGAATATCGACAGAAAACGCGCATTCTGAACTGCCCGAACAGATGCAGAGAACTTTACTATGCCTAATGCCATTCGAGGTGGAACACCAGATGGGGTATCTGTCGTGGTAGACCGTGGCTGCGTGTTAGCGGCTCAACACTTGCCTTAAGGACGGTCCGCAAACCCTTGTGCAGTGCTGCCAGATGGACTTACCGTTGGCTAGGGTGTGAAATGCTGAACCGAGGGTGTGATGTTGGCGGTGCCAAAGCGTGCGGTGTCTTTTGGAATGATTGCCTTGGCGGTCTCTATCTCCGCCGCCCTGTCGGCCATGCCGTGTGTCGGCGCGGCGGGAACGATTGTGGGCACGGCCTCGGTAATCGACGCTGACACCATCGAAATTCACGGCACACGGATCAGGCTAAACGCAATTGATGCCATCGAGTCGCGGCAGCGTTGCACCCTCCCTTCGGGGAGGCGATGGAACTGCGGCAAAGACGCGGCCTTTGCGCTGGCCGACTGGATCGGTCGTTCGCCGGTGGATTGTGATGTTGTGGACATTGACCGCTACGGCAGATCGGTCGCCAAGTGCAGGCTTCGTGGTGAGGACATCGGTGAATGGCTGGTCTCGCACGGCTGGGCGGTCGCGTATCGGCGCTACGGGCTGGACTATGTCGGTGCCGAAGACCGTGCACGCGCCGCCGGACGTGGAATTTGGGCAAGCGAATTTGTGATGCCTTGGGATTGGAGGAAGGGAGTAAGATGACGATCAGATCAGTTTTTGCGGCGCTTGCCTTGGCCGTTCTGGCAGCACCTGCGCTATCGTCACCGGCGGGATCAGACGCGGAGACGGCGAAGAAGCCCACGGTTTCTGAGATCATCCGCATTGCTGCGTCGTATTCATGCAGCCCGCGAAAGACCTGTAAGCAGATTTCGAGTTGCCGCGAGGCAATGTGGTTGCTGAAGAATTGTTCGTGGGGCCACAGGCTAGACCGCGACAATGACGGCATCCCCTGCGAGGGCACTTGCTGAGAAGACCGGGGCAGTATGCCGCCCCGCGCCTGCAAGGCCCGCCGGGTGCCTCTTTTGATGTGGCGATCATGCGCCGGGGCACCATCGCCCGCGCCACGGCCTACAGGCTGCGCGACAAGGGGCTGAGCCTGATCTTGCAGGGCCTCCCGCGACTGGGTGCTACCGCAGCCGAGCGGCTAACCAAGGATCGCAGGCAGCACGTCGAGGGCTTGCGTCGGGGATGATGCCCGCCCCCCGCAGGCCGCATAAGACTCCGCCCAAACGTGCAACAGTGGAGCCGATGGCTGACCGTCACCTGTCCCGGCATGGATGCCGTCCCACCAACCAGCAGGGCCGCCCTTGAGTGGAATGGGGCCAAGGTGACGGGGTTTGGGATAGCCTCCATAACACGCGGCGCATTGACGTTCCGGCGGCGGACCTCATGCTTCGCAACATCAATCTGCCTCGTGACCGGAAGGTCCTTCAGCCGGTCCAACACCGCGCCCGTGTCGGCCTTCGTCCCCGTCAACACGACCAGCGCCGCCTGACAGACCTTGGCGCAGCGCTCGGCGTCACGCGGGACGGAGGTCTCGATACGCCCGGTCTTGGCTGCGGTCTCTGCGGTGAAGCGGTCGGCTGGTGTAGCTTGCCCAACTTGGGAAACCTCTGGGCGACCTTTCCTTGCTGCACCGATGACCGTCTCCGGGTGCACCGTCTCAAATGCCGCCGTGCAGAGGGCGGTGAAGGCCGCACAGGTTTGCGAGCTTTCTGCTTGGACATTAAGGAAATAGCCTCTGGTCGTGTTCCTACCCAAACTAAAGACCCGTTAGCTCGCTATCTTCGACGTCGTTGATCCTCGGTGTTGCTACCTTCTATTTGATTGGTATCATTAACGAAAGTTACTGACGCGAATCCCAACATTTAGAGCTACATGGTAAACAAGACACTTCTGCTGGCGGCCTTCTTGTCAAGTGTTGGTCAACTCGCATTGGCCGACCCCGTCTCATACGGTAGTTTCCGCCACATTGACGAGGTGCCGGAGGCGCTTTTCCTCTTTGACCAGATAAATCAGTCTGACTCGTTCGATCTGCGAAGGGCACTGCGTGAACATCCGGTTACCCTAGTGGTGCTCGGTAGTGCAGGGGGGAATCTTTACGAGGGGCTGCAGATCGCGTCTATTCTGCGCGATAAGGGAATAGGTACCTATATTCCCCTAGGGGCAAGTTGTGAGTCATCATGCGCCAATGTTTTTTTCGGCGGTAGCCACAGGTTTGTACAGGGAGCTCTTGGCGTCCATCAATTCTACTACTCCGGTGATACGGGAGAGAGCCGAGAGTCCCTTGGAAAAGCCACCTCAACTACTCAATATACAACTTCAGAAATTATAGGTATTCTAAACCATTTTAATACGCCTCCATTTGTTTATGAAAGAATGTTTTCCACAGATGACATTTACTATTTCAAGGATGAAGAAAAGCCGCTGCTGAACCTTGATGCAGATGCAGACGACTTCCAATTGTCTCTTGCCTCAATTGACAGGCTTATATCAAGACGACCGGAGGTGCTTAAGAGGCCTGAGTCTACTACAGCCATCGACTCAGTCGCTGGTAAGTCTGCGTTACCGTCGCAGCCTGCGCGGAATCCTCCTGAGCCGGTCAAACTATTCGAAAATATTGACTTCTTTGGGCAGGACTTATCAGCGGCTGGAATACGAAATGTGAGTTTGTCGGAATGCGAGACTATATGCCGCAACGATCCGACTTGCGCCGCTTTCAGCTATGTTTCTGCTACGCGTTGGTGCTGGCCGAAATCGGCGGTAGAAAATGTCTCTTTGTCGCCTGGCACGATCAGCGGAGTTACCGATTATACGCGAGTAAACGCGGAGGCATTAGACCGCCCGTTTGTTGAGCTGACTGGTGCTGATCTATCAGGAGCAGACCTCTATCCGAGAGGGATTCGCGACCTATCGCTTCAGGGTTGCCGTGAAGTTTGTCTTCGTGAAGAAAACTGTCGGGCTTTTTCTTGGGTTGCAAAGAAGCGTTGGTGTTTCCCCAAATACGGTTTGGGAGTGCCGAGGAAGATGCTTGGCACTATCTCGGGGTTGCGCAAGTAGGGACTAAAATAGGTTTGCGCGGAAATTGATTATACGGGATACCCTGTCTCGCAGGGCTATTTCCAGATTACGTTGCTGTAAAGAAGCCTTTTCCAAAGTCGCTATCACGCGTGCAGTGGTGTCAAGACTTTCAGACTTACGCGCATTGGCGTAGATCAGGATATCATTGCCTGCAATTATTGCCGAAATTGCAGCGTTCTTCTCGGATCGAGCGTGCGTAATTGCACCCATCTGCATGCTATCGGAAATGATAAGCCCAGAAAATCCCATGACCTCACGCAGCATGTCTCCGGCTGCGCGCGATAAAGAAACGGGGGTGTCGGGGCTATCAGAGAAAAAGTCATGGATAACATGAGAAAGCATGATCGTGTCAGCGAGGCCTGCATCAATTAGGCGTTGAAATGGTGCTATTTCGATATTCTGCCATGTGGCGCGGACGTCAACGGGGCGTATGTGCGTATCATCAGCGGAGCTACCGTGTCCGGGGAAGTGTTTCAGGCAGGTTTTCACATCGGCCGCTCGGTGTGCTCGGATGAACATCTCTGCATAGAAAAGAACGGTTTCAGGATCGGGTCCGTAGGACCTGCCTAGCCCGGAAATAATAGGATTGCTTTGAGACAGTGCTAGATCAACAACAGGTGCGAGATTCAAATTGATGCCAACAGAAGCCAGTTCCGTTGTGCGACCCAGATAGTAATCATAGACGTCTTGGGCACTCATGTTCCATTCTGCCAACTTGGCAGCGGAATGCCATACTTTAAAGCCTTGGCGCGAACCAAGTCGCGCAACTTTTCCACCCTCTTGATCTACTGCGATGATGGGTGGCGAGTCGGGGCAGGCTGTACGAAAAGCGTCCGTAAGCCGCTTCAGTTGTTCTGGAGAACGAACGTTCCTTTCAAGCAAAATTACACCGGAAATTTGTCTTCGCTCGAACATTCTAAGTACTAGCTCAACTTCGCTATTCTCAACAGATGTGCCGCGAAATCCCGTCAGAATGACTTGACCGGCTAATGGCGCGTCTGCCGCGTTTGCACGCGTCGCGTTTAGCGCAGCGCCAAACACTAAGGGGGAAAGCAAAAATGAACGTCGGGAATGGGACATGGACAGCGTCTATAGATGTAGTTTGGAAAGCCAGATGTAGACCGATTCTTACCGGAGTTGGAAATTTAATCTGCGGAAGCCTCAAAATTCTTGCGGCGCGGGCTGAGATGAGGCGGCGGACGACAGCACTAGTCGTCACCGGCCAAAGCGCCAGACGGCGCGGAAGGCCGGTTTGTCCTTCGCCTCCTCGATCCGGGCGTTGAAGGTCGTCGCCTTCCAGTACCTGAGGTCGCCCCGGTGCAATGACGGCACAAGCCACCAGCGGGCCGTCAGTGGCTCCTGCTCGGGCTTGGCGAGGATCAGCACGTCATGCGTGGGTTTCACGTTGAAGCGCCGGGAGAAGGGGTTGATCTTGAGCCACGAGGTATCCAGCCCCTCGCTGCGCAGGTTCGGATCGACAAAGCGCCCGCACATCGTCGCCTCCCTGTTGGCATGACGCGGGCAGGATAGCCGCGCGCGTGAGGGGCGGGCAATCGGGGAAAGCGACGACCTCTAGAGTGGGGGAGGGAAGGGCAGGGTGGTGTTGCTGGTCGCGATGTGGCAAATTTCCGCCGAGAAGGTCCACCTCTGGGGAATCCCTTGAAAGTTAGCTGAGTGTGGCGCTAGGGACTTGATTAGGGATTTTGATTTTATCCTTAGAGAATATTTTTTATTTTCAATTAGTTGGTCGTGTAGTTTTACGGCCTCACTGTCCGCCATTTGCCCTTGAGAAAGCGTTCTCCCGATCCGGCTGCGGCCGGAATTTCTCGTTGTTTTCGAAGGTTATGCGGATGGGGCTGAGCACTGACGCCCTCGCCACAGCAGCCGGACACGTTCTCTTGAGCCCGATATTCTCCGGACCTCTCGACTGCGCGATTTCGGTGTAGAGCCCGTAACCAGTTGAAAATATGGGGACAGTTCCTCGCAGAACCTGAGCACTTCGACGCCAGTGGCGTTCGTGGAATGGAGCAGAAATCGAACTTTCAGACGGAGCTTCCATCCGACAGGGGCAGCGCGTTGAGGTCAGATCGGATTTGCCGCCATCCCGGCATGTTACGATCGAGGGTGTTCAGGAAGAGTTCGTCGTGTCGCGGTGAAACGAAATGGGCCATTTCATGCAGGATGACGTAGTCGATGGCGGCCTGAGGCTTCTTCGCTAGGTCGAGGTTCAACCACACCAGCCCCTTTTCGGGATTGCAGCTGCCCCACTTCGTCTTCATCAACCTGATGCCCCACCGCGGTATCGGTACGCCCAGCCGATCCGACCACTTGGCGATGCGGGGAGCGGCCTTTTCCCGCAGCTGCGATCGGTACCACGTCGCCATCCAGCGTGCCTTCTGGTCGGGCGTTGAGCCTGCTGGTACCAACATCGTCAGTCGATCTGAAGCGTCTAGACTGATTGCACAGCGGTCCTTGTCGTTCGGTTGGACCATAAGCCGAAGCGGTTTGCCGAAGACAAAATGGGTTTCGCCGGAGATGTACCGGCGTTCGGGTTGTCGCGCCTGACCTTCGAACTCGCGCTGCTTCTTCTTGATCCAACCGAGCCGGGTCACAACCGCGACCCGGACGGCGTCTTCGCTGATGGCTGGAGGGGCAGCGACCCGCACGCGACCGGCGGGCGGATAGACCCCGATATGCAGGTTCTTGATCGGCTTGCGGACCAGTTCCACCGACAGCCCGGCGATCTCGATCAGTTCAGTATTCATCATGCGACCGGATGATCTCGATGATGCTGTCCACGGCGTCCTCGGTGTCGAGGATCTCCAGCAGCTTCCGCCGCAGCATCCGCTCCTTCATCTTGTTGCCGCGCCAGCCGGTTTGGGCGGTACTGCGGATTGCGTCATCTACGGCCAGAGTTGCAGCTTCGTCCCGGCCGAGGTTGTCGTAGAGCGCCTTGCGCCCCGGCGTGGTCATGGTCGGCGGGTATTCGCCGCCGTGCCCCGCCTTTACCACCCTGACCAGTTCCGCGATCTTTTCCAGATATTCTGCATAGGCGATAGCGTCGTCCTTCCGCTTCTTGACGAGGTCGGTCAGCAGTTCTGACATTCGCTCGTAGAACTTCGGGTTCACCGGCGTTTCGTCGATGATCAGCCTGCGCACATTGTTTTCTATGGCTTCGGCCACGTTCTCGCGCGTCTTCTTCAGGGAGTTTGGCAACTCCCCCTCGGCTGCCACCCCCTTGCTCGCCACTAGATCGATCAGGCTGATATCGTCCAGATGTGAGATCACCTCGGATTCGTCCGCCTTGATGTAGGTGTCGATCAGGTGCCGCATCGCGGGTTCGAACTGTTTCATGTCCACGGCATCGCCGCTGTGCAGGCGAACGGCATCACGCAGCGAAATCGTCCGTTCCACCTCGTTGCGGTACTGAGCCAGCTGCAAGTCGTTCACGCCCGACGCTGCAGGATCATCCGCCACCGATGCGAAGGCACGGGCATAGGCCCCTGCCAGTTTGTAAAGCGCCTGACGCCGCCGGGCCTTTTCCTCGGCCTGCGGATCGGCCTCCCATCCTCCGGGACTCGAAAAATAGGCCAGCACCTGGTCGTCGCTCTTTGGCTGTTCCACCGGGTCCAGCAGCCCGAACCACGCATCGCGCGCGGTCATCAGATCCTCGCCTGCCTTTTCGGCCCGCGAGGAAATCAGCCCCTCGACGTCGACCGCATCGAAGGCATCGAAAGCGCCTGAGGTGTAGTCCTCGACGGCTGTCTCGATGTTCTTGAACAGGTCCTTGTAGTCGACGACATAGCCATAATCCTTGTCATCCCCGTCCAGGCGGTTCACCCGGCAGATCGCTTGGAACAGCCCGTGGTCGCGCATCTGCTTGTCGATGTAGATGTAGGTCGCCGTCGGCGCGTCGAACCCGGTCAGCAGGCGGCTGACGACGATCAGCAGCTTCATCTGCGCCGGTTCCTTGCGGAACTTCCGCAGCGCCTCGGCTTCATAGGCCTCTTCATCCGTGCCTAGGTCGGTCATCAGCCGGTCATCAGCCGGTCATAGACGCGATAGACGTACTGCTTTTCCGTCTCGCCCATCCTGAACCGCGCCGGGTTTGCCGGAGGCTCCAACTTCTGAGTAGGATGGAGCATCATGAGCAAGACCACGAACAAGTTTTCTCCCGAAGTGCGCGAGCGTGCAGTGCGCTTGGTTCTGGACAATGAGGG
>NZ_QXXQ01000057.1 GCF_003570715.1 Gemmobacter lutimaris
TGCTCGAGCCGATCGGGAACGTCCCTCCGGCAGAAGCAGAGGCAAACTTCTACGCCGCTCTGGAAACTGAAGACATCGCCGCGTAACTAACCAAAATCAGCCTCCGGCAAACCCGGGGCGGTTCAGTTCGACAAGTACCTATATGTTGGTGCAACACGTGCGGCAACATTCCTCGGGTTGTCGTGCGATGGTCGTTTGCCCGGATTGCTTGAACAAGCAACGCAGGGGATGGCTGATCGTTGGTCCGTCGCAAACTAGGCGTTGGCGGACGAACCGGATCATCACCGCAGGGCAGATGAGGCATGACCGAGCGCAACGACATTTCCGGCCTGCTGGCCTTCATCGGCCGAGAAGGGGACTGGCGCGACCGGCTGCAGGATGTTGTCGCCGAACACCTGATGCCCGCGCTGGAGGGTAATCCTCCCCCTTTTAACGGGGCACGTGTATCGACCCAGTGAAGATCTGCTCATGCTACAAGGGAGAACGTAGCAATGAGTGTGACCATGGACGACAGCATCAAGCGCTGGATGGCGAAGCGTAAAACCGCGCTGGTGATCGAGATCATGC
>NZ_QXXQ01000058.1 GCF_003570715.1 Gemmobacter lutimaris
CGTCTATGTGGCTTTTGTCATTGACGCCTATGCACGTCGGATCGTCGGCTGGCGGGCAAGCCAGACCGCGCATGCAGGCTTCGTCCTTGATGCCCTCGAACAGGCCGTTCACGATCGCCGCCCGGTCAAGGGTGCAGGCCTTGTCCATCATTCCGACCGCGGGTCTCAATACCTGTCCATTCGCTACACCGAGCGGCTGGGAGAGGCCGGCATCGAACCTTCAGTTGGCAGCGTTGGCGACAGCTATGACAATGCGCTGGCCGAGACGATAAACGGTCTTTTCAAGGCCGAAGTCATCCATCGCCGCGGCCCATGGCGCAGCTTCGAGGCCGTCGAATATGCCACCCTTGAATGGGTCGATTGGTTCAACAACCGCCGCCTGCTCGAGCCGATCGGGAACGTCCCTCCGGCAGAAGCAGAGGCAAACTTCTACGCCGCTCTGGAAACTGAAGACATCGCCGCGTAACTAACCAAAATCAGCCTCCGGCAAACCCGGGGCGGTTCA
>NZ_QXXQ01000059.1 GCF_003570715.1 Gemmobacter lutimaris
GTCCTGTCCTTGCTTCACGATCCATTCATGCTTCTTTCTCGTATACACATCTGACGCTGCCGACGAAGAGTATAGTGGAGATCCTTACAGTCACTTTCTGAGTTACACGTTCAAAATCCTTTTTGATATGGAACACGTTTATGTAATATCACCTACTCCATGGATTCTTCGACGCTTAAGTCTCTATATGCTATAAGTCGTGTACTCCTCCAGCTTTAGGCTATGCCCCTATCTGATTTTCTACTTATGTACTTTTCAAGCCAGCAAGTGATACCATTAGATTGTTGTTATCTTAGGGTTTATTAAATTCTGAAATTCCATTCGACCATTAACATCTTACTACGATTATTGACGTATTGCATCAACATCTTATTAAGGATATTTTTGGTTTTCCTTTTTTTCATACTACTAATAAAAATCTTTTGGGGTTTACTTCTTTTAGGTGTTGA
>NZ_QXXQ01000060.1 GCF_003570715.1 Gemmobacter lutimaris
ACGGGAATTCGGACGGGTGTTCTTATGATCTGGTGCAGCAAAAGGCGGGATACGGGGCTCATGGGCTGCGCGGGGGCACGGACAGGTGCAACAGCGGCAGGGCGTGCGGATCCTCGAGCGGCTGGCGTGCTGATCCTCGACCGGCTGGCGTGCTGATCCTCGAGCGGCTGGCGCCCCGATCCTCGAGCGGTTGGCGTGCTGGCGTGCTGATCCTCGACCGGCTGGCGCCCCGATCCTCGACCGGCCCGGCGTGCTGATCCTCGACCGGCTGGCGTGCTGATCCTCGAGCGGCTGGCGCCCCGATCCTCGAGCGGCTGGCGTGCTGGCGTGCTGATCCTCGAGCGGCCCGGCGTGCTGATCCTCGACCGGCTGGCGTGCTGATCCTCGAGCGGCTGGCGTGCTGATCCTCGACCGGCTGGCGCCCCGATCCTCGAC
>NZ_QXXQ01000061.1 GCF_003570715.1 Gemmobacter lutimaris
CCTCATTGTCCAGAACCAAGCGCACTGCACGCTCGCGCACTTCGGGAGAAAACTTGTTCGTGGTCTTGCTCATGATGCTCCATCCTACTCAGAAGTTGGAGCCTCCGGCAAACCCGGCGCGGTTCAGATTAGTAGATTTCTATATTTTGGAGTGTTCAAGGATGTCCTTCGCGACGAAGTGCAAGACCGCGTTCCTCGGGATTTCATTGGTTCTGTCAGGCGAAGCTGCTCTGGCAGAAGCCTGCGACTATCGCCCCAGTCATTTGATCGCAGGCGGTGGAACGTATGCGGCGGTTCGGGCCCATTGATTTGATATATTCCTGACGCGTGACCCGCCTGCGAGAAGGCCTTCGTGAGCAGATGGAGGTCTTGTATGGCGGATGGTGGTGGTGGGTTCGTGGGCCGGTGC
>NZ_QXXQ01000062.1 GCF_003570715.1 Gemmobacter lutimaris
GCTCAGGCGTCAGCGCATGCTCGAGCATTTCGTATTCGACGCCGTCATAGGAAAGCGACCGGGCAGTGTAGAGACCGAGCGAGCGCAGGTCGCGGGCGAGGACTTCCATCGCGGCAACGCCGCCAGCTTCGATGGCTTGCACAAATTCCGCCCGTGTCGCGAATGGGAGTGAAGGATGGTGCCCCAACGGGGCAGGCGAAGCTCCAGTGGAGCTTTGCCAATCCTGAACGCCCGGAGCGCAAGCGGAGGGCCCGCCGCCCCAGAGGCCGAGCCGCTGCGCATAGGCGAGGTTGTGAACTGAGGTCGCCCCGGTGGCCGAGACATAGACCACCCGCGCATTCGGAAGCATGTGCTGGAGGCGCAGGCCCGCCCTGCCCTGCTGCG
>NZ_QXXQ01000063.1 GCF_003570715.1 Gemmobacter lutimaris
TCATTGTCCAGAACCAAGCGCACTGCACGCTCGCGCACTTCGGGAGAAAACTTGTTCGTGGTCTTGCTCATGATGCTCCATCCTACTCAGAAGTTGGAGCCTCCGGCAAACCCGGCGCGGTTCAGGAACCGGACCTTCGCTGCATCAGCGCAGGAGCGAGTTGGCTGTTGGAAAGCTGACCTTAGGGTCAGGACCCATTGATTCGCTTGAAGTCGCCGTCGCTGCGTGATTCACGCATCCGAACTGACGGGGGTGACGATGAGCAATCTTTTCTGGCTGACCGAAGAGCAGATGGAGCGGTTGAGGCC
>NZ_QXXQ01000064.1 GCF_003570715.1 Gemmobacter lutimaris
GCTCAGGCGTCAGCGCATGCTCGAGCATTTCGTATTCGACGCCGTCATAGGAAAGCGACCGGGCAGTGTAGAGACCGAGCGAGCGCAGGTCGCGGGCGAGGACTTCCATCGCGGCAACGCCGCCAGCCTCGATGGCTTGCACAAATTCCGCCCGTGTCGCGAAGGGAAAATCCTCCCCACCCCAGAGGCCGAGCCGCTGCGCATAGGCGAGGTTGTGAACTGAGGTCGCCCCGGTGGCCGAGACATAGACCACCCGCGCATTCGGAAGCATGTGCTGGAGGCGCAGGCCCGCCCTGCCCTGCTGCG
>NZ_QXXQ01000065.1 GCF_003570715.1 Gemmobacter lutimaris
CCTCATTGTCCAGAACCAAGCGCACTGCACGCTCGCGCACTTCGGGAGAAAACTTGTTCGTGGTCTTGCTCATGATGCTCCATCCTACTCAGAAGTTGGAGCCTCCGGCAAACCCGGCGCGGTTCAGTGCGCATGGCAAGGGCCTGATGAGGTCGGCGGTTGTTGTAGAAGCTGATCCAGTCGCCGATGGCGCGTGTTGCGTGCTGGATGCTGTCGAAGCGTTTGCGATGGACGCATTGCTCCTTGAGGGTGC
>NZ_QXXQ01000007.1 GCF_003570715.1 Gemmobacter lutimaris
CTGCATGATCTCGATCACCAGCGCGGTTTTACGCTTCGCCATCCAGCGCTTGATGCTGTCGTCCATGGTCACACTCATTGCTACGTTCTCCCTTGTAGCATGAGCAGATCTTCACTGGGTCGATACAATCTCGGCCTGAATCTCAGGTTTTTTGAGGAGTTCGTAGCCGATCTGACCGGCAGTCCTCTCGGAATACCCGGCGCGGATTGCTGCCTGCGTGGCGTTCAGGTCAATGAGGTATTCCTTGGCGAACGCACGCTGCTTGTCGTTGAGAGGTCTCTTGGCTCCTGCCATTTGTCCGCGCCCGCTGGTAAGCTGTGTGCTACGGATTGTGTATCAAAATGGCTGACTTGAGCAAGCCCGCAGGAATCGAGCATGAAAAAGCGGAAACGCAGCATCGGGAAGTGCTGCAACTGTGCGCGTGACTACGGTCAAAATCCAAATTGAAGGAAAGCGTCGAGATAGGTGTGTCGGATGCGCTGGGAATCGCCGCTGTCAGGCTGCAACGCGATCACTTCGAGGCCTCGACCGTCCTACTCGCGCGGTCCGCCCGACTGCAGACACTGCTCACGCCGAATACAGATTGGCAAACGGACAGATTCAGTCGATTATGGCGTCACACAGCATACTACTTGGGGAATATCATACTACTTGGGGAATATCGGTTGATTCTATCACTTCTGTAACGAGGAGGACTTAAATGGCACCTGTTTATGACGTTCCACCCGGTGTTGCGAAACTTCCAACTTGGCCCGTCCCGTTTGTCTTTACCGGTCAGCGCGAGAACCGATTGCTGCAGGCAGGGAAATACGAGGAAAAGGTCTATTGGTACCTTTTCTGTGAATTGATCGATGAAGAAGGTCATCTTATCGATGCGCCGGACCCAAGTGTCGATACTATTCGTGTTAGATGGTACGCTGATTTCACCAATGGGGTGAAGAAGTTCCCTAACTCTCATGAAGCATTTCGGCTTGGCCTGAATGCGACGTACGTTTCGAAAGATGGGGAGCGATTGGAAACAGTTCGGTTCTTTCATGTCTCAGCGGAAACTACGCACAGGGAAGGACCTGTGGTGGTGGCCAAGCCCGCGTCATGGTGGTCGCAGATTTCTACCATCCACATCGATCCATACATGCTGCTTGATGGTGAATCGTTCGAAGGATCAGGCATCCCAACCATCGACGTAACCATCGACATACCCATTATCGGCAATGCCAAAAAACAGGAGCCTTAACGGAAAGTCTCCCCGTGGGTGTTGATTGCGTCCAGAACTGAGCCATGTGACCCTTTCCCTGAAGCCCGTGAGTGGCGGGGTCAGCGGATTAATCCACATGGGAATTTTGAACGCCATTCGTCGGATGAGTAAGCATCAGAAGCTGTCGATCCTCGAGATCACACGGCTGACTGACGTGTCGCGCAATACCGTTACCAAGCATCTTGCGGCGTAAGCCTGCGGTGAGGGTCGTCTGCTCGGATTGAGCAAATGGTCGTAAGACTTACCTTATCGCATAGGCCAGAGTCGTGAACCAGATCGGCCAGTCAATGGCACGGGCGGACCGTGCGATGAGGTCGCGGCCCCGGTTGGGGTTGATACCGATGTGACGCCATGCCTCGGCGCGGGCGGTGAACCTGTTGCGCATGCAGATGGTGTCGATGAGCAGGGACAGATCGTCGGGCGGCGGTGGCATGTCGGCAATTGTCAGGGCGAGCAGGCGGGCGCGTTCAGCTCTCGCCTGATCCATCAGGGTCTCGGGAAGCGAGGCCATATCCATGACCTCCTCCCGAAGTGCGATCTGGTGGGTGCCAGGCGCTGCATTTCCGTCCCACATCCGGCTCCGGTAAAGCATGGCGCGGGCGAGGGGGACGGCAGGGTCAGTCATAGGACGGCAACATCTGTTTGAGTTCGGAAAGACAGTTGTGTGCGATCCTCAGATAGATGTCACGCTGCTTGTTGTCGGGGTATCCGGCGTTCCGGGCGGCGGCCTCGATCTGGCGATGGAGGGCCTTAGCCTTGTCGGCGCAGCGGTCGAGGGTCGCGGAAATGGCTTTGCAGTCATTGCACCAGTCGTAATCAGGATCTGCGCCGGGGTGCATGGCCCTGCCGCAGCCGGGGCAGCCGGGTGGCGCAATGGGCGGTGAGAAACGCGCGTCATCCCTCATTGGGAGCCTCGGCGCGGGCGTCGATGATGGCGCAAAGCATCAACCTGACACGCTCCGCGATCTCGGCGGCGCCGTCATGGGTCAGGTCAGAGTCATGCAGGGCGATGGCTTCGCCATTTTCGGCCATGGCGTAAAGGCTAGTGGCGGTGGCGTCATGCGGGGCGGTGACAATGGTGTCGCGGTCGTTTTCGTCGATGGCAACACTGGCGGTGAAGCGCAGGTCGAGGCCGATCAGCGGATAGCCCGTCACCACGTCGCGCGGGGCCTCTGCCTCGGGCAGGCAGTTCCACGAAAGCACTGGCTGGTGCAGCGGGTCGGGGTTTTCGTTCAGCCTGTCACACAGGGCGTCAATTTCCTCCCGCGTCAGCGGAGTGAGCGTGCCCTCGTCAGAGGCGATGTCGTCTTCCGGCAGATTGTCCATCAGCCCCACGGCTTCGCGCTGCCAGAAGCGCAGGGCCGCGAGAATGGTGGCGTGGTCGCGGGCATCCTGAAGCTGGGCGAAGTCCCGGCTGGCCTCCATGGCGCCTCGCGCGGCGGCGTCACACTCGGCCTCATAGGCGGCGGTAAGGGCAGCCTGTTCGGCAAGGTGAGTGGCAAGGTTGCTCATGACGTGATGTCTCCTGTGACATGCGGCCTGCGCATCTGCGCCGTCTGCAAGATTTGTAGTGCGGATATTCCGCATTGTAAATCGTAATCCCGCATCATGCTTGATCGAGCCTGTAACCAGCACCGGCGAGGGCGCGCTTGAGCTTGCAAACGCGGGTGTCACCGTTCACCCGCCCCATGGGCGTGCAGGAGATGTGGAACAGCAGGGGTGCCGCACTGTTCGGCAGGTCGATCCGCAGGAATGGGTGGCCCTTGCCAGTGGGAGGACAGACCTCGAAGCTGAGGCCGATCTTTTCGAGATAGGCCGCCAGCACCTTGTAATCCGGGTTGGTGCGGACTTTGGCGAGGATGCGCATTCTGCTCATGGATGCGCCCTCGAAAACAGGGGCGCAACATCAGAAAAGTTGCACCAAATCACCTCGGTGCGCCGCGCGGCCCGGTCAGCCATCGCAGTGACCTCGATACGGCGCCATCCAGCCAATGCGTCGTCATAGAGCGATGAGGCATATCCAGACAGCACCACGTTGCCGCGCAAGCTGCGCACGCAATCCAACAACTCCGCATGTTCTGATCGCGTCATTTCGTGCCGATAATCGCGCCCTTTGTCGCGAGTCTCTGGCAGATATGGCGGATCGACATAGTGCAGCACGCCGGGTGTATCGTGGGCATGCATCACCTGAATTGCTGGGCGCTGCTCGATCACAACACCGCGCATCCTCTCGGCCGCTCGGGTTATTGTGTCTGGCAACGACATCCACCCATGAACCGGCAGAGTCCCGGCTCGCATGCCAGCCGAACGGAACCCTGTAGAGCGATGGATGCCAGATGATCCGTGGCCAAAGTGGCTGCGGATCAGCACACGGCGCGCACGCTCAAGGTCAGTTGCCGCGTCCTGATAGCTCTCGACATGCTCCGCGCGGGCGAAGGGCGTCAGGGCGATAGCTGAGGCAAGATCCTCAGCGTGATCACGCAGCATACGAAAGAGCGTCACCATGTCGCCATCAAGGTCATTGTAGACCTCAAGGCGTGCCCTAGCCTTGGCCATTAGCACCGCGGCGCCGCCGCCGAACGGTTCGATATAGGCATCGTGTGCAGGGAACAGGCTGATGAGCTTTGGCGCCATCCTGACTTTGCCGCCATGATACCGGACGAGTGCTGTCATGCCGCAACTCCCTCAAACCGATTGACCTGATTACCGAGCACCACCCAGCCGGGGCGGGGCTGGCGCGCGAAGATCTCGACCCGCTGGGTTTCGGGGTATTGGGCGTCGATCACCTCATGCACCCAATCCGGCTTCCGGCTGTGTTCGCGGCTGCGGCCGGGGATGATCGAGGTCGGGAACAGCGCGTTGCCTGGACAGGGGAAACGACCGCGCCGGGCGATGTAGAGCAACTCGTGCTTGTTGCGCGCCCAATAGCCGGTGCCGATGCGGGATTTGGGCCAGACGAGCTGGGACTTGTATTTGAAGCCCCAGCCCTTGAGGACGCGAAAGGCCAGTTCGGCGAAGGGCACCGTCACCCACATCAGCAAGAGCGCATCAAGAGCCACAACGTCTTTGACCGGCAGCGCGGCGATTTCGTCGAGCGGCATGCAGTCGTAGTGCTGGCGGGCATTCTTGCCGGGCTTCGCCTTCGAATTGCCCGAGAAGTTCCATGGCGGATCGGCAAGCACGATCTGAAAGCCACCATAGGGGCGGACATCCTGAACCGCCTTGGCGTCGCCGGGGATGAGCGTGACAGGGGCGGGCACGTTCATGCCGCATCCTCCATCTGCACCGCCAGGTGCCCACAGTTTGCCCGCACCAAGGCCTCGGCCAACGGCGGGCAGACAGAATTGCCGCAGCAGCTGACCTGCACGTCCTTCGGGAAGGCCCGGAAAGTCGGGCTGCCTATGTCCTGATTCTCCCACACGCCCTCGATGACGTAATCCGGCGGGAAGCCCTGCGCGGTGAACAACTCGCGCGGGGTCAGCATGCGCATGCCGATGTCGACGATGACGAACTCGGCACCGTCCACGGTCAGCGTCACGAACTCCCGGTCATCCCATAACCCGTGATCACGCAGCAGCTGGGCGACGGCGCGGGCCTTGGCGTGATGTTCGGGGCCGAAGGGCGGCGCGGCCAGCGATGCCTCGCAGTGTGCCATGCGGTCTTTGGTTGTGATCGTATGCAGGGGTTCATCGGTGCGGGCCCCGTCGCCCGTGCCATAGTATTTTGCGAAGAACGCCGCGACCGGGGTTTGATGGCTGCCGCTCTGGCAGATCGTCGCCATGGGGGCATCGGCCGGTCGGCCCGGATTGACGCCGCCCACGCGGCGGCTGTCGTTGTTCTGCTGTGCAAGGAAAGCAGCGACGGGCGCGTGTTTCTGCCCGCCCGCGACCACAGTGCCCAACGGGCGCTGGATGTCTAGGGCGCGCGGCGCTTGACCCGCCCGTTCGCCGTAGCCGGTCTGGATCATCGTCGCTGCAACAAAGCTCGAATGTTGCCCTTCGGCGGTGACCGCCGGGTGCGGACGCCGCAGATCACCATGGCCCCCGCCTGAGCCATACATCTGCGACAGGATCGGCGCGATCACGGCATGCTGCACGCCGCCCACAGTGATGGTGCCCAGCGGATCGGTCAGCGGGTATTCCCGGCGCCCGCCAGAATAGCCGTGGGCGATGCTGGCGAGGCAAGGCGCCAGCAGACCATACGGCGCTGCACCACCCGGTTTTTTGATCCAACTATTCGCGGTCACGGTTACCATGGGCGCGCGCAAATCCTGCCCGGTGGCGCCGCCGTTGAAGCGGGTGATGGACGGCACCACCAGAGCCTTTTCGCCCCGATGCGCGCCGGTGATGGTGCGGATCGGCGCTGCCAGATCCTCCAGCCGCGTGCCATGGGTCAGGTTGACCAGATAGGGCTGGGCCGCCTCCAGCACATAGCGATGGATGCCGCGCGCCACGCGGGTGAGGGTGTTGGGTTTCAGGGGCCGGACGGCGCGCAGGCCGTGCTTGGCCATGATGTCGGCAGAGGTGTCAAAGATCGACGGACAGGGCAGAGACCAGTCGATGCATTCCGCCGCGGTGCGCCACGGCTTCAGCTTGCCCTTGCGGACCTCATCCGATTCCGGGTCGCCGTGGGTTGGTGCGGGCCAGACGATCTTTTCGCGGTCGAACCGCACCACGACGAACAGGCGCTTGCGGATAGTCGGGGTGCCATAGTCGCAGGCGCGCAGTTCGCGCCACTGGATGCGCCCGCCAAGACGGCGCAGCGCCTTGCACCATGCCGCGAAGGTTTCGCCGCGCCGGTCGGGGCAGGGCATCAACCCCTTGTCGGTTTCGATCAGTGGCCCCCAGGTGCGGAATTCCTCGACGTTTTCCAGCAGCACCACATCCACGCGCCCGCCTGATTTCTGGATGCGCTCGATCCAGCCGGGGATGATCCACGCCAGATCGCGGATGTTCCGCTTGACCGGGGCGCCGCCTTTGGCTTTCGAGAAGTGCTTGCAGTCGGGCGAAAACCACATCAGGCCGATGTGCCGCCCGTGCATGTGGGTCATGCCCTGCAAATCATGGAGCATTGGCGCGGCGTCTCTGATGTCCGCGTCAAGGCCACCATGCTACCGGGTGAGGCTTCTTGGACCGATGAGCAGGAGCTTCCTCATTAATAAGAAATCGAAACCCACTTTCAACAGTGCCCGTCTCGCAGCAGCCCGTGATTTCGTCGCGGAGTTGGTCGCAGTTGATCCGATCTATCTTCCGATCTTCATCCGGTTGGAGAATGAGGTCGAGATTGCCGAAGCCCGAGAGCGCGGAGATGTGCTGGCTGTGGCGAGAGGGCTGGCGAGGGCAGGAGGCCGAGATGTCAAAAGCGGCTGACAGGATCATGGTGGCGCGCCTTGAACGCGCACTTGAGAAGGTCGGGATGCTTTACGAGGACTCCGGTTCCGAAAGCTATCTGCCGATCATCGACCGGCTGGAGCTGGAGATCGAGGCCCGCGCGGCGAAAAGCATCCGTGACCGCATCGCCGCGCAGCGTCGCATTCAGGAAATGATCAACGCCAGTTTTGAACCCGACGATTTCATCGCCGCCTAGATGGCAATCGGAAGAAGAAGGCCATGAACGTGTTCCAATGTTGCCCCGGCCCCATATCTTTCCCGGTCGATCCTGTGACCCATGAGGTCAGCCCTGATCCGGTTATCCACGCCCGCAGCGAGAAGCCTGTCTTCAAAGGCGTGACGCAGGCTGTAGAGGCTGTGTTCCGGGGTTTCGAGAAGCTTGTTCTCCCGCAGGAACTTGTTCACGGTGTCGGACAGGGCAGGGTTGTCGGCATAGCGGGGAAAGCCGTTCGGATTGGCCTTGAAGGCTTCCAGGCTGACGCCGGTGAGTGGGATCATGCGCTTTGCATAGGGGCTTTTCAGGGTGCGTCCGACGGGCTCGATCTTGATGTGCGGTATGGACCCGGCCAGTTTGATCTGAGTAGCCGTGAGCATGGCGATTTCGCTGGGGCGTGCGCCGGTGTTGATCATCGCAAGCATGATGCCGCGCGCCTCGGTGTTCAGCCCATCCAGCGCGCCGGGGGCCAGCAGCTTCTCCTTGATCTATGCGACAGAGAAGGGCGGGCGGCTGCCATCCTCATCCTGCTTGAAGTTCAGCTTCTCGGTGTTGAACTTCAACTCGATGTCGCGCGCCCGGGCGACAGCCTTCAGCATTGCGACCAGATGGATGAAGTCCTTGTTGGCGGAACTCTTTTTCGCCTCACCCTTGATGATCCGCTGCACCCACCATTCGCGGAAGCGGAACAGATCCTCGGTCCTGATGGATTCCAGCTTCTTGTCACCGACGACCTTGACGAAGTTCGCCACCGCCTTCTTGCGTGGGTTCTCCCACCGGCGGATCTGGTCATCGCTCATTCCGGCGGTCTTGATTGCCTCGATGCTCCAGTATGCAGCGAGGGCGGTGGTAACCGTCAGCTTGTCTTCTGCGGCCCCTCCCAGAAGTGCTTCGCCCTCGATCTGCTTGGGACGCTTGTCTTTCCCCATGCCGACGGCTTCGATGCGTTCCAGCACATCCTGCAAGGGTAGGGCTGCCACTTTTCCACCCGGCATCCAACGATACCCGCGTTTTGCCGCAAGTTCTTTTGCCGCCGCCATCCGCGCTTCGGCATCTTGGGTGTCACCGTCCATCATGGCTTCCCATCCGTCGATCATGGCGCGCCAGATGGTATCTGCCTTCAGCTTTGCTGCGGACTCGGAGTCGGTATGGAGGGAGAGCAGGATAAATTCGCGGTCCTCGACCGGCTGGTATCTCCGGGGGACACGCTTGCGCAGATGATAGGTTGTTCCCCGTTTGACAATGCTCATATGCTTTTGATGAGCGAAGCGCCTAGCGATTGCAAGCTGGCACGCGAGGCATTTTGTGTATCGTTTTGTGCGTCAAACTGTGCCGAGAAGAGTGTAGTAGCACAGCGCTTCACTACTGTTTCCCAGTTAAAACAACGACTTAATGACGTGGTAAATGGCGGAGAGACAGGGATTCGAACCCTGGGTCGGCGCAAACCGACAACGGTTTTCGAGACCGCCGCATTCGACCACTCTGCCACCTCTCCGCATCAGGGGTCGTCGTGGAGCGGGGATTTAACGGAGCATTCGGGGGCTTGCAAGACCCCTTTCACAGAAAAGTTGAAAATTGCGTCAAGTCTCTGGAATGGGGGCGAAATCCTTTGGCGTGGGCAGGTGGCTGCGCGCGATCACGCGAAGATGTGGCCGTGCCAGTTGGCAAAGGCGTGGCCAAGGGTTAGCTCTGGTATCGGTTCCGGTGAAAGGGGTGCGCATGCTGAAGCTATGGCCCGTGACGAAATGCGGCGGCCCCGCAGGACTTCTGGCCCTGATGCTGGCGCTGGGGCAGACGCCGCAGGCGCTTGCCGAAGGCGCGGGCGCGGCCGTGGAACAGGCGGTTCCGGCTGAAATCGGCGCGCTGCTCCAGACGCTGCATATCGACGGGCTGATCGGCGTGATGCAGGCCGAGGGGCTGGATTATGGCATGGCGCTGCGCGAGGAAATGCTGCCCGACAAGACGCCCGCCGCCTGGATGGCGGTTGTCGGCCACATCTATGACACCGGCAGGATGCGGCGCGAGTTCGAGACCGCGCTGGCGCGTGAACTGTCGGGCGCGCCCGAGGTCATCGCGGCCGCGCAGGCTTTCTTCGGCGATGCGCGCGGCCAGAAGATCCTGTCGCTGGAGATCGAGGCGCGTCACGCGCTGCTGGATGACAAGGTTGAGGAGGCCGCGCAGGCCGCCGTTGCCCGGATGGAAGCCGAGGGTGCCCCCCGGCTGGAGGCGCTGCACCGTTTCGCCGAGGCCAATGACCTGATCGAGATGAATGTGATGGGCGCCATGAACGCCAGTCTGGCTTTCTATCGCGGGCTGAACGCGGGTGGCGCCTTTGGCGATGCCATGTCCGAATCCGACATGCTGGCCGAGGTCTGGGGACAGGAGGCGCAGGTGCGGACCGAGACGGAGGACTGGCTCTGGCCCTATCTTTCGCTGGCCTATCAGCCGCTGTCGGACGAGGAACTGCAAGCCTATCAGCGCTTTTCCGAAACGCCCGAGGGGCAGCGTCTGAACGCGGCGATGTTCGCCGCCTTCGATGGCATGTTCAACCGGATCAGCGGTGAGCTGGGGGCTGCTGCGGCGCGTCAGATGCAGGGCGAGGACATCTGACAGTTCAACGGCTGTAAGTCGCGGTCAGGCTGGCGCTGTCCAGCGCCTGCGCGCGGGCCATGAAGCTGATCATCGCGGGGCTGGCCGTTGCACCTTCGGGCAGAGGTGCGGGCAGGGCGTAAAGCGTGACCGTATAATGATGTGGCGCGTCGCCTTCCGGCGGGCAGGCGCCGCCGAATCCTTTCGTGCCGAAATCGGTGGCGGTTTCGATGGCCCCTGCGGGCATATGACCGCTGGCGCCCGCGGGCAGGGCGGTGGTTTCGGCAGGCAGGTTGACGACGGACCAGTGCCACCAGCCCGAGCCGGTCGGCGCGTCGGGGTCGTGCATCAGCAGAACGAAGGCGCCGGTGCCTTCGGGCGCGCCGTGCCATGCCAGATCGGGCGAAATATTGCCGCCGGTGCAACCAAAACCGTTGAACACCTGATCCATGCCCAGGGTGCCAGAGGCCATGGCATCTGAGGTCAGCACCATGCCGGCCTCGGCGGTGCTGGTGATCAGGCTGGCGGCCAGAAGGGCGGGATAGAGGGAACGCATCGCAATCTCCTGTTGCTGGGGATGCGTCTTTCTAGCTGCTTGTCACGCCCGGCATGGCCCCGTTCCGCGCAGGCTCTGCCCCGTGCCGCTCATCCTCGGGCGATGGCAGCCGGATTTCATGCGGGGCGAGGCCAAAGCGGGCGCGGAAGCGGGCGGCGAATTGCTGGGGCGAGGCATAGCCCACTTCGGCGGCGATCCGTGCCACGGGGAAGGCGGTGCATTGCAGCATCCCAAGCGCCTGCGTCAGCCGCGTGTCACGCAGGATCACGGCAAAGCTGGTGCCTTCGGCCGCCAAGTGGCGACGCAGGGTAGCGGGGCTGCGCGCCATCTGGCTGGCAGCACGGGTTGCAGTCCAGTCCGCCGCCGGATCGGCAGCGATGAGGGCGCGCAGCCGGTCAGACAGGCGGGGCGGGGCGGGTGGCGGCAGCACCGCACCGCCAAGCGCCAGCCACAGGGCCAGTTCTTCCAGCCGCAGGTTCAGCACGTCGTTTGGCAGGCCCGCGAAAGGCGAAGGCGCGAAGAACCCGGCCATCAGGGCGGCGGCAGAGTCGGGCAGGGCGGCCAGCGCCATGGGCCGCGCGGCGCCAGGACGCGGCAGCGCGGGCAGGCGGGACATTGCGGCCTCGATCGCCACGCGCGGCAGCGGCAGCGCGCGCGCCTCGTAGCCACCTTTCGCATCGGGAATGTTGCAGATCGTCATGGCCAGCGCCTCGGGCAACAGGACCAGCCCGCCCGCAGGCACAGAAAGCCGTGTGCCGCCTGCGATCACTTCTTTGACACCGCGCCGCACCTCGATCAACGCCGGAACGGGGGACACGAGGCTGTGCATCCGCGCCTTGCGGGCCTGCCGGATGATTTGTCCGGGAAGCTGTGTCATTGCGGCCCCCGGCAGTTGACGGCGGCAGCGGATCGGATCAGGCAGGGGCAGGCATCGGCGCGGGTCATGGCAGGATAATAGCCCGAAGACCGCGCCAGACAAACCCCGCCCGCACGGGTGTTGACTTCGTATCCCCGATCCCTGATAAGCGCGCATCCCGAAGGCTCACCCTGAGTCTGCGGGCGCATTGTCATCTTCGCCCCTGGGGGGCGCGCTGTCCGAGGCGGGGAAACCCGGTAACACCAAACCGGCAACGGGGCGGGGCCACAGGATGCGGAAGTTCGAAAAGGAAAGACCCATGTTCGCGGTCCTCAAGACGGGCGGCAAGCAATACAAGGTGCAGGCTGGTGACATCCTGCGCGTTGAAAAGCTCGCGGCCAATGCTGGCGATAAAGTCCAGTTCAATGAAATCCTGATGGTCGGCGGTGAAACCGTCACCCTCGGCGCACCCACCGTCGCCGGTGCGGCCGTGCAGGCCGAGGTGATCGCCCAAATCAAGGGCGAGAAAACCATCCACTACGTCAAGCGTCGCCGCAAGCACAGCTCGCAGCGCACCAAGGGCCACCGTCAGCAACTGACCCTGCTGCGCGTGACCGACGTTCTGGCCACGGGCGCCGATGCCTCGGGCGTGATGGCTGCCACCGGCACCGCCGATGCCCGCCGCGCCGCGCATAACGCGCCCGCGAAATAAGGAGTAACACCCCATGGCACACAAGAAAGCAGGCGGCTCCTCGCGCAACGGTCGTGATTCGGCCGGTCGTCGCCTTGGCGTGAAGCTCTATGGCGGCCAGGCTGCCATTCCGGGCAACATCATCGTCCGTCAGCGTGGCACCACCTGGTTCCCCGGTGAAGGCGTCGGCATGGGCACCGATCATACGATCTTCGCCACTGTCGAAGGCCGTGTGACCTTCAAGAAGGGCCTCAAGGGCCGCACCTTCATTTCGGTCCTCCCGGTTGCGGAGGCGGCCGAGTAAGCCGAACCGTTACAAGTGGCTTGTAACAAGGGGGTCGGCCGAAAGGCCGGCCCCTTTCCTCATTTTCGCCCGGCTTGCGGGCAAGGATGCGGAAAAATCGGCCATGGCGGCTTTGGCTGCCCTTGTGCCGGAAAGACCCCGGCCCCAAGTCGCGGGAAGGGGGAGAGTGGAAGTTATTCGTGCAGTGGGCGCCTTGCCGCGCCTCAGGCGCTTCGAAGGAGGGAAGCGATGAAGCTGGATGTGATTGCGAAGGATCAGGATTTCACCGGGATCGCGGGCTTTGGCCATGTCGTTGACGGCGTGATCGGCGCGGGCCGTTTCGTGCTGCGCCCTGTCCGAAAATCCGATGCCGGCCTTTTCGCCATGTATGCGGGCGACCGCCGCGTGGCCGAGGCGACCCGCTCCATCCCGCATCCGCTGCCGCCGGGCGCGGCCGAGAACTTTGTCACCCGTGCCATGGCGCATGACGGGCGGGAAGAGGTCTGGGTGCTGGACGGGTCGGCACATGGTCTGGCCGAGGTGCTTGGCGTCATCAGCCTGAAGCGTATGGATGAAGCGCAGTTCAACCGCGATCAAAGCGAGATCGGTTACTGGGTCGCCCCCGCCTTCTGGAACACGGGCTTTGCATCCGAGGCCGTGCGTGCGTTGGTCATGGCCAATCCACAGAAGAACCGCACCATCTTTGCCGAGGTGTTTCAGGACAATCCCGGCTCGGCCCGTGTCCTGACCAATGCGGGGTTCCAGTATCTTGGCGATGCGGAAACCTTTTCGGTCGCCCGCAATTCCAGGGTTCCAACCTGGACCTACCTGCGCAAGCTGGACTGAGAGGATCGCATGTCCCTCTCCGCCCGGCTGAACGCGGGGCGGAGGTTGCTCCGCCCCCTTAATGAACAGGACGAGGCCGCCGTGGTGGCCTCGCTGTCGCGGATCGAGGTCGCAGGCTGGCTGACCTCGGTGCCGCATCCCTATGGCGCGGGTGATTTCCGCGACTGGCTGGCCATGGCCATGCCCGGCAGGGTCTGGGCCATCGAGGATGCGGGGGCCTTCGTCGGCGTGATTGCGCTGGCATCTGATGGCCCCGGTTACTGGATCGCGCCCGAAGCGCAGGGCCAAGGCCATGCCTCGGTCGCGCTGGCGGCTGTTCTGGCCGCCCATTTCGCCGACCCGGAGGCGGGCGACCTGCCTGCGCGGTGTTTCGCCGACAACACCGCTTCGGCACATGTGCTTGAAAAGGCTGGCTTCCGTGAACGCGGCCGGGCAATGAAATTCGCCCTTGCGCGGGGGGCGGAGGTCGAACAACGGGTGTTCATGCTGGACCGCTACACATGGGCCGTGCGCAATCCGCTGGTGATCGAGACGCCGCATCTGCGGCTGGCCCCCCTGGAGGTGCCGCGCGACATCGCGGCGCTGGCCCGGATCGGCGGGCAGGCGGTGGTGGCGCGCAATACGGGCAGCCTCTTGTCGCCCTGGCCCGAGGATGTGGTGCGCGCCTGGGTCGAGGCGCTGCCGTGGCGCGGTTGTCCCGGCTTCCGGCTGGGTGTCTGGCGCAATGGGCGGATGATCGGCGTCGTGCAGCTTCAGCGCAAGGCGGCGGAAATCGGCCTGTTTCTGGACCCCGCCGAATGGGGCAAGGGCTATGCCCGCGAGGCTTTGCAGGCGCTGATCGCCAGTGCCTTTTCCCGTTTCGGTCTGCCGTCGCTGAGTGCCACCGTATTTGCCGACAACGCGGCCTCCCTGCGGTTGATGCGGGGGCTTGGTTTCGTTGAGACCGGCCGGAGCGAGGGGGAAAGCCCGGCACGCATCGGGTTGCATCCGACGGTTCTGCTGCGGCTGGACCGCACGGCCGGAAACGGGCAGGATGCGGCACCATGACCGCAGCTTTCACCCTCCGTGACGCCACGCCCGACGATGCCGCTGGTATCGCCGCCATCTATAACGATGCCGTGCGCAACACGACCGCCATCCTGATGGAGGGCGAGGTCGATGCCGCGAACCGCATCGCATGGATGCAGATGCGCGGGCAGTTGGGCTATCCGGTGCTGGTGGCGGCCGAAGGCGCGGCGGTGCTGGGCTATGCCAGCTTCGGCGACTGGCGCCCGTTCGACGGCTTCCGCGCCACGGTGGAAAACTCGGTCTATGTCGCACCCGAGGCGCGGGGGCGCGGGGTGGCACTTGCGTTGCTTGAGGCGCTCGCCGATCGCGCCCGCGCCTGCGGCAAACACGAGATGGTCGCCGCCATCACCTCGGAAAACACCGCCTCGCTGCGCCTGCATGCCCGCGCCGGTTTCGTGGAAACCGGCCGTATGCCCGAAGTCGGGCAGAAATTCGGCCGCTGGCTGGACCTTGTGTTCATGCAGCGCCGTCTTGACGACCGCGCCGCACCTCCGCCAGCGCCCTGAAACGCAAGCCCTGCTTGCGCCCGCGCGGCATCGCGGCTATCGCCAATCATCCAATCCCGAAGGGGCTCGCCCATGAAATTCCTCGATCTGTGCAAAGTCTATATCCGCTCGGGCGGCGGCGGATCGGGCTGCGTCTCGTTCCGGCGCGAAAAGTTCATCGAATTCGGTGGCCCGGATGGCGGCGACGGCGGCAACGGCGGCTCGGTCTGGGCCGAGGCGGTCGAGGGGCTGAACACGCTGATCGACTTTCGTTATCAGCAGCATTTCTTCGCCAAGTCGGGCCAGCCCGGCATGGGTAACCAGAAAACCGGCAAGACCGGCGATGACATCGTGCTGAGAGTCCCAGTCGGAACCGAGATCATCGACGAGGACGAGGAAACCGTGCTGGCCGATCTGGTGGAGGTCGGGCAGAAGGTGCTTCTGGCCAAGGGCGGCAATGGCGGCTTCGGCAACCTGCATTTCAAGACCTCGACCAACCGCGCCCCCGCCCGCGCCAATCCGGGTCAGGAAGGGGTGGAGCGCACGATCTGGCTGCGCCTGAAGCTGATTGCCGACGCGGGGCTGGTGGGCCTGCCCAATGCGGGCAAATCGACTTTCCTTGCTGCCGTGTCGAACGCCCGGCCGAAGATCGCGGATTATCCGTTCACCACGCTGGTGCCGAACCTTGGCGTCGTCGGCGTTGACGGGCAGGAATTCGTGATGGCCGACATTCCGGGGCTGATCGAGGGCGCGTCCGAGGGGCGCGGTCTGGGCGATCAGTTCCTTGCCCATGTCGAACGCTGCTCGGTGCTGCTGCATCTGGTGGATGGCACCTCTTCCACCATCACCAAGGATTACCGCACCATCGTGGGCGAACTGGAAGCCTATGCTGACGAGCTTGCCGACAAGCCGCGCATCCTTGCGATGAACAAGATCGACGCGCTGGACAAGAAGACCATCGGCACCCGCAAGCGGGCGCTGGAAAAGGCCAGCGGCGGGCAAGTGCATCTGATTTCCGGCGCCACGGGCGACGGGATCAAGGATGTGTTGCGCGCGATCCATGCCGAGATCATGGAGGACCGCAAATCCCGCATGCCGGTGGAGGTGAAGCCGTGGCAGCCCTGATGCAGATCGCCGCGCCTGATGTGCGCGCGGCGCGGCGGCTGGTGATCAAGATCGGTTCGGCCCTGCTGGTGGACCGGCAGAAGGGCTTGCGGCAGGGCTGGCTTTCGGCGCTGGCGCTGGATGTGGCCGAGGCCAAGCTGCGGGGCACGCAAGTGGTGCTGGTGTCCTCCGGCTCCATCGCGCTGGGGCGGATGATCCTTGGCCTGCCCGCCGGTGCACTGACGCTGGAACAGTCGCAGGCCGCCGCCGCGGTGGGGCAGATCCGGCTCGCCCGCGCCTATGAGGAGGTGCTGGCGCCGCATGGCATTACCACGGGTCAGGTTCTGGTCACGCTGGAAGATACCGAGGACCGTCGCCGCTATCTGAACAGCCGCGCCACGATGGAGACGCTGCTGGGGCTGGGCGTGGTGCCCATCGTGAATGAAAACGACACGGTGGCGACCGACGAGATCCGCTTCGGCGACAACGACCGGCTGGCGGCGCAGATCGCGGTGACGGCGGGGGCGGATCAGTTGATCCTGCTGTCGGATGTAGACGGTTTCTATTCCGCCAATCCGAAGGAAGACCCGACCGCCCAGCGCTTCGATCTGGTGGAGACCATCACGCCGGAGATCGAGGCCATGGCGGGCGATCCGATTTCCGGCCTGTCGAAAGGCGGGATGAAGACCAAGCTGATGGCGGCCAAGACCGCCGTGGCGGGCGGCTGTGCCATGGCGATCATGGAGGGCTCGGTCCCCCGGCCGCTGAAGGCGCTGGCGGAAGGGGCGAACCGGACATGGTTCGTGGCGCAGGCCGATCCGCAGGTGGCGCGCAAGCGCTGGATCAATGCGATGAAGGAAAAGGGCAGGATCCGGGTCGATGCCGGGGCTGTCATCGCGCTACGGTCGGGCAAGAGCCTGCTTCCGGCGGGGGTGACGGCGGTCGAGGGCGTCTTTGGCCGGGGCGAGCCGGTGGGGATCATCGGCCCGGATGGCGCGGCGCTGGGGCGGGGGCTGATCCGCTATACCTCCGACGAGGCGCGGGCGATTGCAGGGCATCGGTCCGGCGATATTGCCGGTATCCTGGGGTATGAGGGGCGGGCGGCGCTTGTTCACCGCGACGATATGGTGATCTAGGCGCGGAGGGAGACCGCCGGGGGCTTCACGCCCCGTCGCCAATCGGGCTTGAACCGATGGCGCCGATTGGCGACCCCCGTGGAGTATTTCTGCAAGAAGCAAAGGGGCAGAGGATGGAAGACGCAGGCAAGCTGATGCAGGAGATCGGGGCGAAGGCCCGCGAAGCTGCGGCGGAGCTTGCCTTCGCGCCAGCCGAGGCCAAGCGCGCGGCGCTGCTGGCTGCCGCCGATGCGGTGGCGGCGGCTGTGCCCGCGATCATCGCGGCCAATGCCGAGGATCTGGCATTTGGCGCCGAGAAGGGGCTGACGCCCGCGATGATGGACCGGCTGACGCTGGACGACGGCCGGATCAACGGCATCGTCGCAGGGCTGCGGGCCATTGCCGAACAGCCCGATCCGGTGGGGCGGGTGCTGGCGGAATGGGACCGGCCGACCGGCTTGCATATCCAGCGGGTCGCGACGCCTCTGGGTGTGATCGGCGTGATCTATGAAAGCCGGCCCAACGTGACTGCCGACGCGGGCGCGCTGTGCCTCAAGGCCGGCAATGCGGTGATCCTGCGCGGCGGCTCGGAAAGCTTTCATTCCTCGCGGGCGATCCATGCCTGCATGGTGGAAGGGCTGCGCGCCGCCGGTCTGCCGGAAGCCGCTATCCAACTGGTGCCGACGCGCGACCGGGCGATGGTTTCGGCCATGTTGCAGGCCGTGGCGTTCATCGACGTGATCGTGCCGCGCGGCGGCAAGGGGCTGGTGGGTCTGGTGCAGCGTGAGGCGCGGGTGCCCGTTTTTGCGCATCTGGAGGGCATCTGCCACATCTATGCCGATGGGGCCGCCGATCTGGAAAAGGCGCGGCGCGTGGTGCTGAACGCCAAGACCCGGCGCACCGGCATCTGTGGTGCTGCGGAATGTCTGCTGATCGACCGGGCCTTCTATGCCCGTCACGGCGCGGTGCTGATCGAGGATCTGGTGAAGGCCGGCGTCGAGGTGCGGACAGAGGGCGAATTGCTGGCGGTGCCGGGCACGGTTCAGGCGGTGCCCGAGGATTTCGGGCGCGAGTTTCTGGACATGATCATCGCGGCGAAACTGGTCGATGGCGTGGATGGCGCGATTGCCCATATCCGCCGCTATGGATCGAGCCATACTGAAAGCATCCTGACCGAGGATGATGCGGCGGCGGCGCGGTTCTTCCAGCGGCTCGACAGTGCGATCCTGATGCGCAACGCCTCCACCCAGTTCGCGGATGGCGGCGAGTTCGGCATGGGGGCGGAAATCGGCATCGCCACCGGCAAGATGCATGCGCGCGGCCCGGTGGGGGCCGAGCAACTGACCAGTTTCAAATATCTGGTCACCGGGGATGGCACCTGCCGCGCCTGAACGGCGCGGCAGAAGGCTTCAGCCGAGGATGAAATCACCGGCGCGCAGGGAAAGCGCGCTGTTGAGCAGGATCACGAGATCCGCAGCGCCGTCGCCATCGACATCGCCCTGGATCTCGGTCTTGCCGCCGGAGGTTTCAAAGCGTAGCTGCCCCGCCTTTTCGCCAAAATCCTTCGTGCCGATAAAGGTGAAGGGTTGGTTGCCGCTGGCAGCCTCGTTTGCGTCGATCGCGCTCAGGTCGATGCGGTCGCCCTGCTTGCGGCTGAAATCGAGGATCGTATCGGCGAATTCCTCGGTGCTGTCGGCGAAGCTGGTAAAGACGAAACGGTCGGCCCCGGCATTGCCGCGCAGCATGTCGGCGCCTTCCCCGCCGGTCAGCGTGTCACGCCCGCCACCGCCGGTCAGCGCATTGTCCTCGGCATCGCCGGTCAGCCGGTCGGCACCGCGACCGCCGGTCACATCCTCGATGTCGCGCAACAGGAAGGTGCCTTGAGCCGAACTTGCCTCACCCTTGGCCAAATCGACGGTCAGTGCCTTGGTGAAGGCCGAGAAATTGACCAGATCGCGGTCTTCATCCTCGGGGGTAGAGATGTTGCCGCCGCCGCCGATCACCACAAGGGACGTCGGATCGGCCTGCTGTTTCACCACCACCACATCGGCATCACGGCCCAGGGCCACGAAAGAGGCGCCGCCGCTGCCCAGCACAACCTTGTCGCTGCCGCGCCCGGCATTGATCACATCGGCATAATTCACGCCGGTGGTGATCTGGTCATTGCCGCGCCCGCTGTAGATGGCTGTCACCTCGCCGCTGGCACTGATCGTGTCATTGCCGGAGCCTGCATTCACATAGCCCGCACCGCCCGCGCCGATGCTGGCAAGGTTGTTGCCTTCACCCAGATCGACATACATCACGCCGCCAGCGCCGGTGTTCACACGGTCGTCACCTTCGCCGGTGGCGATAAATCCGGTCCAGTTGTTGCCTACGGTCACGCTGTCATTACCGATGCCGGTCGTGATGACCTGCACGGTGGTTTGCGACAGCTTCACCACATTGTTCCCTGCTGAGTCGAGACGGAGTGTCGCGATGAAACGGCCGGTGCCCGTGGCCGAGTCGTTGATCGTGACTGCCAGATCACCGCCCGCCTGAATGAGATTGGTGCCCCAGTTGCTGCTGCTGAGGCCGATTTTCACATTGGCGATACCGCTGCCGTCCGGCTTCCACAGTTCAAGCGCCCGGACATGCCGGTCGTCCGACCAGACATGATCATCCTCGCCGATGTTGAACGGCGATGAGCCGTTCAGTGTCAACGATATATTCCCGGATATGATACCCATTTGCACCTCCCATGCGCGTCATCAGGGCATCTAGCCACGGCGTCAGAGGTGTGAAAAGCGGAATCTCCGATGTCAGAATGTCAGCCGGATTTCGCCGTCGCGCATTTCGACCCCAAGGTTGCGGCCAAGACAGGACAGCGCGTCTGGCACGAGGGCGAAATGCACCTGTGCGGCGGTGACCTGATGGCGGGCCGCGGTATTTGACAGCACTTCCCAAAGGTCGGGCTCGATGCGCAGTTTTGGGCCGATCCCCCGGATCAGCCATCGGCTATCGCCACGTTCGATCACGATACGCCCGCCGTGTGTCATGGCGGTTTCAAGGCACATGATCAGCAGAAAAGCCAGCTTCACCTCGCGGCGGGGCAGATCCTGCGGCCCGTCCCAGTCGAAGGCCAGCCGCCCGCCGTTCGCCAGATCGGCCAGGAGGGATTGCACCTCGGGGCGGCCGATGCGCTGGTCGCCGGTCGAGGCGCCAAAGGCGATGCGGAAAAAGCGGATACGGGCATTGGCATGGCCCACGCTTTCGGCAATCAGCGCGATTTCCGGCCCCGGTGTGCCGCCATCCAGCATCAGAAGCTCCACCCCGTTGCCGATCGCACCAATCGGGCTGATAAGATCGTGGCAGATTCGAGAGCCCAGCAGGGCGCTCAGATCGGGGCGGTCTGGCATGGATGCTCCTGAAACGGATGGAGGGCAGGTAATCTAAATGCAACTGGGACTGAATGCACTGCTGGAACCCGGTATGCTGGTGCGCCACCCGCAGGAACCCGACTGGGGTTTGGGGCAGGTCCAGTCGAATATCGGAACCCGGATCACCGTGAACTTCGAACATCGCGGCAAGGTCGTGATCGACGGCAGCCGGATCAGCCTTCAGCGTGTATTCGATTGATATGATTTATCCTTGCGGATGAGTTCCCGCAACCATTGATTGATGCGTGCCTGACTGTCGCTTGCAAAGTCGCGCCCCAGCCCCTAAAGCCGGATCGCGCAGGACGGCCGAGGGAGGGCGCCGGATTGAAGACCGACGAAAGCCTGTTCGAGCTGCGTCTTGCCGCGGATGATCGTGACCTGCGCGCGGCCCAACGCCTGCGCTACGAGGTTTTTGTCGGCGAGATGGGCAGCGATGGCCCGCTGGTCGATCATGCGAACCGGCTGGAGCGTGACGATTTTGACGGTCTCTGCGATCATCTTCTGCTGATCGACCGCAGCCGCGACCCCGCCTTGCTGGAGGATGTGGTGGGGGTGTATCGCCTTCTGCCCGGCGACCGGCTGCCGCAGGGCCAGCATTTCTATTCCGAACAGGAATACGATCTTGGCCCCTTGCTGGGCTGCGGGCGGAAGCTTCTGGAACTGGGCCGGTCCTGTGTTCATCCCGAGTATCGCGGCGGGCCAGCAATGATGCTTATGTGGAACAAGCTGGCCGAATATGTGCTGGATCGCGGTATCGAGCTGATGTTCGGCACGGCGAGCTTTCCGGGCACCGATCCGGCCGCCATCGCCGAGCCGCTGGCCTATCTGCACCGCAACCACCTCGCGCCCGAAAGTCTGCGGCCGGTCGCGCGGGCGCCGCACCGGCTGGAGATGGACCGTCTGCCAGCCGAGGCGGTGGACCGCCGCCGCGCCATGCAGGCGACGCCCGCGCTGATCAAAGCCTATCTGCGGCTGGGCGGCTGCGTCGGGGATGGCGCATGGATCGACCATGAATTCAACACCATCGACGTTCTTCTTGTGATGGACACCACACAGATGTCGTCGCGTCACCGCGATTACTATACCCGTCGTCGCGGGGACGAGACATGAGTGACTGGCAGGAGGCGCGACTGCCCGTCCGGCGCATCGGGCCTTTCGGCTGGCTTCTGGTCGGGTTGCGGGGGCTGATGCTGGGGGCGGTGACTTACGGCAGTCTCGGGGTGTTCCTGTTGCTGCGGCTGGTGGAGAAACCTCTGTTCGGCCTGCACCGGCCCGTCACACCCTGGATCACGCAGTTCGTCTGCCGCGCGGGGTTGGCGATCATGGGCTTCGGCTACCGCGTTACCGGGAAACCGATGCAGGGGCAGGGTGCCATCGTCGCCAATCATGTCGGCTGGCTGGACATCTTCACCCTCAACGCCGCCGACCGGGTGTATTTCGTCTCCAAGGACGATGTGGCGAACTGGCCGGGCATCGGCATTCTTGCCCGCGCCACCGGCACCATGTTCATCAACCGTCGACCGGCCGAAGCCAAGACCCAGCAGGCGATGATGGAGGCACGGCTGCGCGCGGGGCACCGGCTGTTGTTCTTCCCCGAAGGCACCTCGACCGATGCGATCCGGGTTCTGCCCTTCAAGACGCCGCTGTTTCAGGCTTTTTTCACGCATGGGATGGACCGCGTGCTGCATATCCAGCCGGTCACCGTGGTTTATCACGCGCCCAAGGGCCGCGACCCGCGCTATTACGGCTGGTGGGGCGACATGAGTTTCGCGGGCCACCTGATCGACGTGCTGGCGACCCCGCACCAAGGCAGGGTGCAGGTGATCTTTCACCCCCCCGTGCCGGTCGATGCCTTTGCAGATCGCAAGCAGCTTGCGGCCTATTGCGAAAGGGTGATCCGCACCGCGCATCCGCTGGCGGATCGTGCGGGGTGAGGTCGGTTTCTCGCCCGATGGGCTATTGATCAAATCGCGGCTCTGGCCCATGTTCCGCCAGATGACGGAGGGTGCAGCCATGGAAGACACGACGCAGGGCCGGGGCGAGGCGCGGAAAATTCCGACGCATGAGCTCACCTATCTGCGGCTGCGCGACATGGTGCTGTATGGCGTGCTGCTGCCCGGTCAGCCGGTAACGATTCAGGGTCTGATCCGCGATCTGGACGCGGGCATGACCCCTGTGCGCGAAGCGATCCGCCGCCTGACCGCCGAAGGGGCGCTGGCGCTTCAGGACAACCGCCGCGTCACCGTGCCGCGGATGACGCCTGATCTGTTCGGACAGCTTGTCCACGCTCGTCTGGCGATCGAGCCGAAACTGGCCGAACTGGCCGCGCCCCGGCTGACGCCCGAACGCATCGCCCGGCTGGAGGCCATCGACGCGCTGATCGAACCGGCGATCCGCGCCGGCGACGTGCAGGAATATCTGCGCCAGAACCACGCTTTCCACTTCACCCTGTATGAAGCGGCGGATGCGACGGTGCTGGAAGACATCGCCCGTTCGCTGTGGCTGCGCTTCGGGCCGTCGCTGCGGGCAGTGCTGGGCCGGTATATCGAGAATGGCCTGCCGGACCGCCATGCGGATGCCCTTGCCGCGATGAAGGCGGGCGATGCGCAGGCGCTGGCCGAGGCGATCCGCCTCGACCTGACGCAAGGGGTGGAGCAGGTGCGCGAAGCGCTGGCCGACAACGCCTGAAGCTCAGGCGGCCTGCGCTGCCCCGGCCCGCAGCAGCATCCCGAACAGGTCGCGCGGATCATCCGGGTCGGCAATCATGTCGAGGTTCTGATAAAGGCCGGAATCCTTCAGCCGTGAATGCACATAGCGCAGCGCGCTGAAATCCTCGATGGCGAAGCCCACGCTGTCGAACAGCGTGATCTGCCGCGCGTCGCTGCGCCCCTCGGCTTGCCCGGCGATGACCTGCCAGAGCTCGGTCACCGGGTGATCGGCCTCAAGCTGCTGGATCTCGCCCTCGATACGGGTCTGCGGCGGGTATTCGACAAAGATGCCCGACCGCAGCAGGATGTCACGGTGCAATTCGGTCTTGCCGGGGCAATCGCCGCCGACCGCATTGATATGCACACCGCTGCCCACCATATTGTCGGTCAGAATGGTGGCATATTGCTTGTCGGCGGTGCAGGTGGTCACGATCTGCGCGCCCTCCATCGCCTGCTCGGCGCTGTTGCAGGACACGACGTTCAGCCCGCGCCCGGCGAGATTGCGCGCGCATTTCGCGGTGGCGGCCGGGTCGATGTCGTAAAGCCGCACCTCGGCAATGCCGCAGACCGCCTTGAAGGCCAGCGCCTGAAACTCGGCCTGCGCGCCATTGCCGATCATCGCCATGACCCGCGTACCCTTTGGCGCCAGCCATTTCGCCGCCATCGCGCTGGTCGCGGCCGTGCGCAGCGCCGTCAGCAACGTCATTTCGCTGAGCATCAATGGATAGCCCGTCGCCACATCCGCCAAAAGCCCAAATGCCGTAACGGTTTGAAGGCCTTTCTTCATGTTCGACGGATGGCCGTTCACATATTTGAACCCATAGGTCTCGCCATCCGAGGTCGGCATCAACTCGATCACGCCCACTTCGGAATGGCTGGCCACGCGCGGGGTCTTGTCGAACAGCGGCCAGCGCAGGAAATCAGCCTCGATCTCGGCCGCAAGCTCGGTCATCATGCGTTCGACGCCGATGTGAAGAACAAGCTTCATCATATTGTCAACGCTGACAAAAGGCACAAGGGCGTGGCGGGAGGGGGCGGTCATGTCATCTCTCTCAGGTAAAGCTGCGGGTCGGACGGTCGAACACCTTGCGGCCCATCAGGCTGCCCACCAGATCGACCATCAGCTTGGCAGTGCGGCCCCGGTCATCAAGGAAGGGGTTCAGTTCCACGAGGTCGAGCGAGGTCACCAGCCCGGATTCGTGCAGAAGCTCCATCACCAGATGCGCCTCGCGGAAGGTGGTGCCGCCCGGAACGGTGGTGCCGACCGCAGGCGCGATGGACGGGTCGAGGAAATCGACATCCAGGCTTACATGCAGCATCCCGCCCGCCTCGCGCACTTTGGTCAGGAAACTGCGCAACGGGGCCACGATGCCATGCTCATCCAGCACCCGCATATCATTGATCGCGATGTCATGCTCCAGCAGCGCCGCATGTTCCGCCGGATCGACCGAGCGGATGCCGTAAAGACAGATGCGGTCCGCCGGGATCGGGGCCGGGAAGGGTGGAAAAGCCTCGAACCCGTCGCGCCCCGCGATATAGGCGACGGGCGTGCCATGCAGATTGCCGCTGGTGGTGGTCATCGGCGTGTGGAAATCCGAATGCGCATCCAGCCACAAAAGGAACAGCGGCCGCCCGGACCGGCGCGCATGGGCCGCTGCGCCGGATACCGACCCCAGCGCCAGCGAATGATCGCCACCCAGAATCACCGGCATCGCGCCTTCGGACAGCGCGTCATCCACCCGATCTGCCAGAACTTCGGTCCAGCCCAGCGTCTCGGGCAGTTGATCCACCGCCGGATTGGCGCAGGTCACGGCGCGCAGATCGGGCAGCGCAACGTCGCCCCAGTCTTCGACCCCGTGACCGAGATCACGGATCGCCGCAGCGATCCCTGCCACGCGATAGGCGGCGGGGCCCATCAGACAACCGGGGCGGCGCTGGCCGGAATCGACGGGCGCGCCGATCAGAATGGTCCGTGTCATGGCAAATCTCCTGTTCCGACAAACATGTTTTCACTTTGCGGCGGCTTCCAGCGGCATTATGAGCATTATGCGCGCAGAATTCAGCGGGATGAAAAGGAAAACCGTCGAAATGGACGAAATCGACCAGCGCCTGATCGCCGAACTGCGCCGGGACGGCCGTGCGGCGCTTTCCGATCTTGCGGATCGGCTCGCCCTCAGCCGCGCCACGGTGCGCGCCCGGATGGAGCGGCTGACAGCACGCGGCGAGATCGCGGGCTTCACCGTGTTGACCCGCGCCGATGTCACCGCCGCCCCTGTGCGTGGACTTATGATGATCGGGATCGAGGGGCGCGGCGGCGAAAAGATCATGGCGCGCCTCGCGGGCCTGCCCGCCGTCATGGCGGTGCATTCGACAAACGGCAAATGGGATCTGATCGTGGAGCTTTCGACCCAGACCTTGCTGGAACTCGACGAGGTGATCCACCGCATCCGCAATATCGAAGGCGTCACCACATCCGAGACCAACCTTCTCCTCTCCACCCGCAAGGCGGGCCGACGCTGATTATTTTCTGTCCACAAATATCCCGGGGGAATCGCGCGGCACGCGCGATGGGGGCTGGCCCCCAAATCTTTTCAACGAAAAGATTTACAAATTTCTTCAAAGAAATTTGGGCGCGCCGGTTGCGGCGGTTCGGCGCAGCCCCATGGCGGTGCGGGCACTCTTGTCCTATGATCCCGCCACAAGGGAGACGCGCATGATTACAGAACTTGGGCATTTTGCGCTGGTGCTGGCACTGGCAGTTGCCGTGGTGCAGGCCGTGGTGCCGCTGATCGGGGCGCAGAGGCGCTGGTCCGGCTGGATGGCGGTGGCCGATCCGGCGGCGGTGGTGCAGTTCGTTCTGATCGCGGTGGCCTTCGGGGCACTGACCTGGGCCTTCGTGACCTCGGATTTTTCGCTGCGTCTTGTGGTGCTGAACAGCCATACCGACAAGCCGATGCTTTACAAAGTCTCGGGCGTCTGGGGCAACCATGAGGGGTCGCTGCTGCTGTGGGTGCTGATCCTCGCGGCCTATGGCAGTGCCGCAGCACTGTTTGGCGGCAACCTTCCCGCGACGCTGAAAGCGCGGGTTCTGTCGGTGCAGGGGATGATCGGGGTGGCCTTCCTCGCGTTCCTTCTGTTCACCTCCAACCCCTTCCTGCGGATGGCCGAACCGCCGCTGAACGGCGACGACCTGAACCCGCTGCTGCAAGACCCCGGTCTCGCCTTCCATCCGCCCTTCCTTTACCTCGGCTATGTCGGGCTCAGCATGGCGTTCAGCTTTGCCGTCGCGGCGCTGATCGAGGGGCGGGTTGATGCCGCCTGGGCGCGCTGGGTCCGGCCCTGGACGCTGGCGGCCTGGATCTTCCTGACCATTGGCATCGCGCTGGGGTCGTGGTGGGCCTATTACGAGCTTGGCTGGGGCGGATTCTGGTTCTGGGATCCGGTGGAGAACGCCAGTTTCATGCCTTGGCTGTTTGCCGCGGCCCTGCTGCATTCCGCCATCGTTGTGGAAAAACGCGAAAGCCTGAAGGCATGGACGATCCTGCTGTCCATCCTCGCCTTCGGCTTCTCGCTGATTGGCACTTTCATCGTGCGCTCGGGTGTCATCACCTCGGTCCATGCCTTTGCCAATGACCCAGAACGTGGCGTGTTCATCCTCATGATCCTTGGTGTCTTCATGGGTGGCGCGCTGACGCTGTTCGCCGCCCGTGCCGGCGCGATGGAGGCGAAGGGCATCTTCGCCATGGTCAGCCGCGAAAGCGCGTTGGTGGTGAACAACCTGCTGCTGGCGGTGGCGGCTTTCGTGGTCTTTGTCGGCACGATCTGGCCCTTGGTGGCCGAGATGCTGTGGGACCGCAAGCTGAGCGTCGGCGCCCCGTTCTTTGACGCCGCCTTCTCGCCCTTCATGATCGGTCTGGCGGTGCTTTTGCCCATCGGCGCGATGATGCCGTGGAAGCGGGCCGAGGTCGGGCGGGTCATCCGGCAACTGATCCCCGCGCTGATCCTTGCCGTGGCCTGTGGCTTGCTGGCCTGGGCACTGGAGACGGGGCGTTCGGCGGTGGGGCCAGTAGCGGCGGCGCTTGGCGCCTGGCTGGTGTTCGGCGCGCTGACCGACCTTTGGGCGCGCACCGGGCGTGGTGCGGTTGGCGGCCGTCTGCAACGGCTTGGCCGTCTGCCGCGCGCCGACTGGGGCCGTGTGACCGCCCATGCCGGGCTGGGCGTTACCATGATTGCGGTCGGTGCGATGAACGCCTGGGCGACCGAGATCATCAAGGTCGTGCAGGTGGGCGAAAGCTTCCCGCTGCATGGTTATGAGGTGACGCTGAACAAGGTTGAACAGGTCGAGGGTCCGAACTACCTGTCCACCATGGCCGAGATGGCGGTGCGCCGCGAGGGGCGCGAAGTGGCGGTGCTTTATCCCGAAAAGCGCGTCTATCCGGTGCAGGCCATGCCGACCACAGAAGCCGCGCTGGATTACGGCTTTTTCCGTGACATCTATCTGGTGATCGGCGATCCGCAGGATAACGGCGGCTGGGCGATCCGGGGCTACTGGAAGCCACTGGCGAACTGGCTGTGGATTGGCGCCGCGCTGATGGCGCTGGGGGGGCTTCTGTCCCTTTCGGACCGCCGTTACCGCGTGGCGGCGGGGGCCGCCCGGCGCGCGGCAAACCCGGTCGCGGCGGAGTAACGCGATGCGCCTGATCCTTGCCCTGTGCCTGTCGCTTCTGGCCTTCCCCGCGCTGGCGGTCCAGCCGGACGAGGTGCTGCCCGATCCGGCGCTGGAGGCGCGCGCGCGCGCTGTCTCGCAACTGCTGCGCTGTCCGGTCTGTCAGGGCGAGAATATCGACGATTCCAACGCCGACATCAGCCGCGACCTGCGCCTTCTGGTGCGGGAACGGCTGGTAGCGGGCGACAGCGACGATGCGGTGATCGACTTCGTGGTGGATCGCTACGGCGAATTCGTGCTGTTCGAACCGCGCGCCACCGGCTCGAACCTCGTGCTCTGGCTGGCCGGGCCGGGGATGCTGCTCTTGGGTGGGATTGCCGCTTTCGCCTTCCTGCGCCGCCGCTCGAAACTGCCGACCGAAGCGCTGAGCGCCGAGGAAGAGGCTCGCCTGAAAGAGATTCTGAAAGAGTGACGCGCCGTTCCGCTTTTCCCGCGGTGCCCGGCGGCTAATCTGCCGGGCAAAGGAAAGGGAGGCAGAATTGGACCCGATCATTCTGGAAGAACAGGGCGGCATCGCCACGATCACGCTGAACCGGCCGCAGGTGATGAATGCCCTGTCGTCGGACCTGCGCAGGCAGATGCTTGCCGCAATCCGGCAGGCCGAATCCAGCGCCCGCGTCATTGTCTTTACCGGCGCCGGGCGGGCCTTCTGTTCCGGTCAGGACTTGGCCGATGCACAAGGCATGGGCACCGATGTCCCGTTCGAGAAGATCCTGAACGAGGAATATGTGCCGCTCCTCAACGCCATCTATGATTGCCCGGTGCCGACCATCGCTGCCGTCAATGGCGCGGCGGCGGGGGCGGGGGCCAATCTGGCGCTGGCGGCGGATGTGGTGATCGCGGCGGAAAGCGCGAGCTTCGTGCAGGCTTTCACCCGGATCGGCCTGATCCCGGATGCGGGTGGCACCTGGTGGCTGCCGCGCCAGATTGGCGCCGCGCGGGCCATGGGTGCCTGCCTCTTCGCCGACAAGGTGACGGCGCGGCAGGCTGAGGCCTGGGGCATGATCTATGAATGTGTCGCGGATGACGCCTTCGCAGCCCGCGTCGCGGAACGCGCGGCCCATCTGGCCAATGGTCCGACGGCGGCCTATCGCGCGCTGAAACAGGCGCTGCGCGGGTCGCTTTCGAATGATCTGCAAGCGCAACTGGCGCTGGAGGCCAAACTGCAAGAGGCCGCCGGCAAGACCGCCGATTTCCGTGAAGGCGTGGCCGCCTTCCTTGAAAAGCGCCCGCCACGCTTTACCGGGGCATGAAGAAACGGCTGCCCCGGTAAGGGGCAGCCGCCAATCGCTTAGGCGCCGCGCGACAGCGCTGCAACGCCGGTCCGCGCCACTTCCCGCAGACCCAGAGGCCGCATCAGCTCGGCGAAAGCGTCAATCTTCTCCGGCGTGCCGGTCATCTCGAACACAAAGCTTTCCAGCGTCGAATCAACCACATTTGCGCGGAAGATCTCGGCCAGACGCAGCGCCTCGATCCGTGCATCTCCTTTTCCGGCAACCTTCAGCAGTGCCAGCTCGCGTTGCACCGCCGGGCCTTCGACCGTCAGATCGTTCACCGCATGCACCGGCACCAGACGGCCCAGCTGCGCCTTGATCTGTTCGATAACCTGCGGCGTGCCGCGCGTGACGATGGTAATGCGGCTGCGGTGGCCGGTATGATCCACCTCCGCCACGGTCAGGCTGTCGATGTTGTAGCCACGGCCCGAAAACAACCCGATGACGCGGGCTAGAACCCCGCTTTCGTTATCGACAAGCACGGCCAGCGTATGGCTTTCGATCACCTCGGCATAGGGATCGCGCAGGTCATAGGCGGAATGGCTCGACGAGCCCTTGGTGATATTGAGCGCCGACATGGGGGCTCCCTTTCATTTTCTGTCTGAAAATATCCTCGGGGGGAAGGGGCGCGCTTGCGCGCCCCTGTCGGGGGGCAGACAGCCCCCCGCGCGACCTGTCACACCAGCACCGCGCCGCCAGCCTTGATCACGCCCTGCGTCTCGGCTTCGCCCAGCAGCATCTCGTTATGCGGCTTGCCCGACGGGATCATCGGGAAACAGTTCTCGTGCTTTTCGACCATACAGTCGAAGATCACCGGCCCATCGTAGCGGATCATTTCCATGATCGCGTCGTCCAGATCCTGCGGGTCCGAACATTTGATGCCCTTGCAGCCGAAGGCCTCGGCCAGTTTCACGAAATCGGGCAGGCTTTCCGACCAGGAATGGCTGTAGCGTTCACCATGCAGCAATTCCTGCCACTGCCGCACCATGCCGAGGCGTTCGTTGTTCAGGATGAACTGCTTCACAGGCGCGCGGAACTGCATTGCGGTGCCCATTTCCTGCATGTTCATCAGCCAGGACGCCTCGCCCGCCACGTTGATGACCAGCGCTTCCGGGTGGGCCATCTGCACCCCGATCGAGGCGGGCAGGCCGTAACCCATGGTCCCCAGACCGCCCGAGGTCATCCAGCGGTTCGGCGCCTCGAAGCCCAGGAACTGCGCCGCCCACATCTGGTGCTGGCCGACCTCGGTGGTGATGTAGCGATCCATCCCCTTGGTCAGCGCCTCCAGCCGTTGCAGCGCGTATTGCGGCTTGATGGTCTTTTCACTGTTCTTGTAGTCGAGACAGTTCACGGCCTTCCATTCCGTGATCTGTGCCCACCACTTCGCAAGGCCCTCCTTGTTCACCTTGCGGCCGCGCGATTTCCAGATCCGCAGCATATCCTCCAGCACATGCCCCACGTCGCCGACGATGGGCAGATCGACGCGGATCACCTTGTTGATCGACGAGGGGTCGATGTCGATATGCGCCTTCACCGAATGCGGGCTGAAATCGGCGACGCGGCCGGTGATGCGGTCGTCGAAACGGGCGCCGATGTTGATCATCAGGTCGCAGCCGTGCATCGCCAGATTGGCCTCGTAAAGCCCGTGCATCCCCAGCATGCCCAGCCAGTTCTTGCCGCTGGCCGGATAGGCGCCCAGACCCATCAGGGTCGAGGTGATGGGAAAGCCTGTCGCATCCACCAGTTCGCGCAAGAGCTGGCTCGCGGCGGTGCCCGAGTTGATGACGCCGCCACCGGTATAGAACACCGGGCGCTCGGCCTTTTCGATCAGTTCCACCAGCCGGGTGATGGCCTCGATGTCGCCCTTCACGCGCGGCTGGTAATGCGAGGTCTTGATCTTTTCGCGCGCCACATATTCGGCCTGGGCGAATTGCACATCCTTCGGAATGTCCACCAGCACCGGACCGGGGCGGCCCGAGGTCGCCACATGGAAGGCTGTATGAATGGTCTCCGCCAGTTTCGCGGTATCCTTCACCAGCCAGTTCATCTTGGTGCAGGGGCGGGTGATGCCCACGGTATCGGCTTCCTGAAAGCCATCGGTGCCGATCATGAAGGTCGGCACCTGACCCGAAAGCACCACCAGCGGGATCGAATCCAGCAGTGCATCGGTCAGCCCGGTCACCGCATTGGTGGCGCCGGGGCCCGAGGTCACCAGCACCACCCCCGGTTTCCCGGTGGAACGGGCATAGCCCTCGGCCATATGCACGGCGCCCTGTTCGTGGCGGACAAGGACGTGGCGAATGTCGTTTTGCAGGAAGAGTTCGTCATAGATCGGAAGCACGGCGCCGCCGGGGTAGCCGAATACGACCTCGACCCCCTGATCCTTCAGCGCCTTCACGATCATCTTTGCGCCCGTCATGGCGCTCGCATTCGCCTGAGTCATGTTCTCTTCCTTCTTGCCGCCTGCACGGCGGCTGGCACGTTCTTGCCGCGATATCGCGGCGGGCACTTCTTGCCGCTAAACCGCGGCGGGCACGGGTATGAAAAAGCCCCCGGAGTTTCCTCGGGGGGCGCATGGGGAACCGTGATGGTCTGCCGTTACCGGCCCATGCGCCCGATCCCTACGATGACGAGAAGCGACTTCATGTCGTAATCCCCAGTGGCTTGATTCAGTAGGCCGGACCTTATGGGCGTCGGCGGGGAGCGTCAATGGCAAAAAGTCATGAATTATGTCGCAGAGATGTAGAAACTTGAACTTTTGTTGCGGTGGTTTGTGCCGGGCTGCAATAAACGGAAAATGCATGCCGAAGTGCGAGCCGATTCGCCCGGTCTTCGCGCCTTTGCCCCCGGGATCGTCACACGGTCCACATATGCGGGCGGCGATTTCCCGACAGGGTGGCGACCCGTCCCGCGCGCCTTTGATCGCCATCCGCCGCACCGACAATGCTTTGAGCTTTAACGCATGAGACGAAAAGGGCCGCATCCTGCGGTCCCTTTTGCCGTGTAGGGGGGCGTCGCGCTGAGCGGCTGTGAGGAGAGGGCTGCGCAAACAGCAGCAAGCGAAAGAATGTCAGTTCTGCGCGGGAATTTGCTGCCGTTCGGGCTGCGGAGCCGAACGACGGCTCCGAGTATCTATGTTGATGATTGAGCGGGTCGCAGGTGATGCTTGTTGATAGCCGCTCTCATAGACCAGAGACTTACGGGCATTGCCACTACCAGCCCGACGATTCCTGCCCAGAAAGCTACAGCGTCAGCTTGTCCTAGCATTGCCCCGATAAACCCAACGATAAAGCCGGCAATAAAACCAGCTACCGCTGCACCCAGAACTCCTCGCCAAATCATACTCCACCATATGGGCAATACTTCTCCGTAAGTCATGAATTTTCCTTAATAACAACTCTGAAGCCGACTTTGGCTGCCTTGCAGAAGAATTGCAATATGGGCTCCGGGCGGACATGCTGTGTCGCGCTTTACAGTTCGCGCCTGCACCATTTACCGCGACGGGCTGGCCTTGCCTTTGCAGCCGATCTCATCGCCGCTCCAGCAGATCCCAGCGGTTGCCGAAAGGATCGCGCCAGACCGCAACAGTGCCGTAAGGTTCGGCGCGCGGGGCGTCCTCGAAGATGGCGCCTGCGGCCAGAAGGGCGGCGTGGTCGCGGGCAAAATCGCCAGTCTCCAGAAACAGCCAGACCCGTCCGGCGCCCTGCCTGCCGATCGCGGCGCGCTGTTCCTCCGTGTCGGCGCGGGCCAGCACCAATACCGGGCCGCCGCCGGGCGGCGCGACGGTGATCCAGCGTTTGCGGCCCTGATCGACATCCTCGATCAGCCGGAAGCCGAGCCTGTGGACATAGAATTCCAGCCCCGCCGCGTAATCCGGCACGATCAGCGCCAGCGCGGCGATGCGCGCATCCGAAAGCGGTGCGCTCATTCGTGGTGGGGGCGGGCTTCGGGCAGGGCGATGCGCGCCACCTGTTCGGCGATCGGGTCGACGGACAGCGGGTGCAGTTCCGCCGTGTGATCCTCGGGGCTGCCGATGTCCTGCCACTGGCCAGCTTTGTAAAGCTCCAGCGCGGCAAAATTGGCCTTGTAGCCCATCTTTCGGCTGCCCGGCACCCAATAGCCAAGGTAGACGTAAGGCAACCCGGCCTCGCGTGCGATCTCGATATGGTCAAGGATGAGATAGGTGCCAAGGCTCTGCGCCGTCAGCGCGGGGTCGTAGAAGCTGTAGACCATGCTCAGCCCGTCATCGAACACATCGGTCAGACAGACAGCCGCCAGCGGCCGGGCGCGGCTGCCATCCCCGGCGGGGCGGGTATATTCGATGACACGCGACCGGATCGGGGTTTCCTCGATCATCGCGGCGAATTCGAAGATGTCCATGTCGGCCATGCCGCCATCGGCGTGGCGATGATCCAGGTAACGGCGGAACAGCGTGAACTGATCCTCGGTCGCCCATGGGCTTGTGGCGTTGCGGCGCAGATGCAGGTTGCGGCGCAGGATCTTGCGTTGCGTGCGGTTCGGTTCGAAATCCGCGACACGGATCCGGGCCGAGAGGCAGGCCGAACATTCGGCGCAGGAGGGGCGGTAAAGCACGTTCTGGCTGCGCCGGAACCCCTGCTTGGACAGCGCATCGTTCAGCCGCTGCGCGTGTTCGCCCTGAAGGGCGGTGAACAGCTTGCGCTCCATCCGCCCGTCCAGATAGGGACAGGCCTGCGGAGCCGTCACATAGAACTGCGGCGCGATGGGGACCGTGTGGCGCATCTTTGCGGGTGGGGTGTCCGGTTGCGGGGTGGGAAGAGGTGTCTCGCGCCGAAGCCTAGCAAGCCCGCGCCCGCTCGCCAAGACCGGATTGCGACATGGGAAAAGCCGGGCGGAGGCCCGGCTTTGTCAGGGATGCGCGCCAATCAGCGCGGGCGGTTGATCGCCACTGTGCCCAGCACATGATCGCTCAGCCCCTGACCGCGGGAGGAGGTCGCCATCAAGAAGACTGACAGCACCTGAACCAGCAGCGTGCCGATGGACAGCGTATAGCCCAGCGTATGCAGGAAGGCATGGGCGAAATCGAATTTCTCGCCGTTGCGGGTCAGGAAGGTGATGTTCATCAGCCGCATGCCCGGCGTGGCCGAAGCCGAGGCCAGCGTCAGCACCCGATAGGCAAAGCTGACACAAAGATACAGCAGCGGCAGGAAGAACAGCGCCGTGAAGGCGGTGAAGGGCACGATCATCGCGGTGATGATCGCAGTCAGGATCACATCCACCACCCAGGCAAAGCCTCGCTTCATCGTCACGCCCTCATAAAATTCGGCGTGGCGTTCGGGGTCGGGCAGGAAGTGATCTTCGCTGTTGGCATACATCGGCGTCGGTCCTTGGTTCGGGCCTCGGTTCGGGGAAGGGGCGGGGGCCGAAGCCCCCGTCCTGTGGATCAATAGGCGCCGGGCGCTGCCGGTTCCTCGGCTTTCGGTTCGGCGGCACGGCGGGCGCGTTCATCCATGAAGCTGTCGAATTCCTGCTTGTCCTTGGCTTCGCGCAGGCGTTGCAGGAAGCTTTCGAAAGCCTCTTGCTCGGTTTCCAGCCGTTTCAGCGTCTCGGCCTTGTAGGCGTCGAAGGCGGTATTGCCCGAGCTGCGGAAGGCGGCATGGTCATGGTGATGGCGGCGGTGGCGGCAGAACATGGTGTCATCCTTTCGGTCGGAGTAGCTGGAGGATTTGAACTTGCCGGCGAAGATCATGTAGGCCAGCAGCGCGAGGCCCACGGGCCAGACGAAGATGAAGCCCAGCACCATGGCGGCGATCCAGGCGAGCTTGCCGCGCTGGTCCAGCCAGCCTTCGGCGCGGCGGAAGATGTTGGTGGGGCCGCTCGGCACGGCGGTGGAGGTGGCGTAGGACATGGCGGTCTCCCGGTTGCGTTGGATGTGAATTGCTTTCACATGATCCGAGATGCGCATGGGATGCCCCCGCTTCAAGGGCTGATGTGAAAGATTTTCACATTTTTCTCTGACGCAGGGGAGGCTGGGTCGCCAAGTGCTTAATGCGGCAGGCTTTTCGACATCAGATTGATGACCGCGACCCCGGCGATGATCAGTCCGAGCCCGGTCAGGGCCCAGAAATCGAGGCTCTGGCGAAGGAAAACCACCGAAACGGCAGCGATCAGCACGATGCCCATGCCGCTCCAGATCGCATAGACGATGCCGACGGGCAGAACGCGCACCGCCAGTGACAGGCAATAGAATGACACGCCATAGCACAGCGCCATGATGATGGTCGGCAGGGGCCGGGTGAATTGCTGTGTCGCATTCAGAAGCGAGGTGCCGATGACCTCCAGCGCGATGGCAAAGCCGAGGATGGCATAGGTGGCGGGCAGGGTCATGGCGCGTCCTTCCGGGTGCGGGCAAGAAGATGGGCAAACAGCGCCTCCGGTCCCGGCGGCACGGGGACCGACCCGAAGACGCGTGACATCCAGTAGCCGTCGGCCGCCAGCCGCACCGCTACCAGCGCGGTGTCGCTGTCCGTGTCGGCATGAACCGCCATTTGCGCGGCAATCCAATCGCGCCACAGCCCGGCCAGTGCCGTATCGGCAAGGCTGCGCAGCGAGGGCGTGGCCCAGGGGCTGTGCGAGTTCGCCGGGTGGAAGATGCAGTGCAGATAGGCGCGGGTCAGCGCGCCGAAGCCGCCCGCACCCGCCCCCAGCGCTGCCTGAAACTCGGCGTCGATCCGGGCAAGGATTTCTGCCGCCACCGCCTCGACCAGCCCCTGACGGTTGCCGAAATGGTGAAAAACCGCGCCCTTGGTGACGGCGGCTTCAGCCGAAACCGCAGGCAGGGCCAGCGTCGCTAGCCCCTCGGCCAGCGCCAGCCGCACGCCTGCGTCCAGCAGGGCCTGCCTTGTGGCCTCGGGCGTTTTCGGGCGGCGATGGGCGTCTGACATGGCGGGGCATCCGGGGAATTTCCCGGAAAGATACCGAAGGGTATGTTTTCGTCAAGCCGTGAAATCGGCCAGATCGGCGCCGGTGATGCGTAGCAGATCGCCCGGCGCGATGGGGAAGATGTGGCGCGGGGTGCCCGCCGCCGCCCAGACCTGCGCGAAATCCATCAGGCGTGGATCAAGGAATTCGGGGCTGGGCGTCAGATGCCCGACCGGGCTGACCCCGCCGATGGCAAAGCCCGTCACCGCGCGCACTTGCTGCGCATCGGCCCGACCCAGGGGCTCCCCGGCGAGGGCCGACGCCTTAACCGCGTCGATCCGGTTGCCGCCCGCCGTCAGGAACAGGTAAAGCCGCCCCGAACCTTCGCCCCGGAACAGGATGGATTTCACGATCTGGTCCAGCGCGCAGCCCGCCGCCGCGGCCGCCTGTTCGGCGGTGCGGGTTTCTGCGGGCATCTCGACCGGGCGGGCAGCGACCCCGGCGGCCTCCAGCGCGGCGGTGACACGGGCAAGGCTTTTCGACATCGGCACATCCTTCGCAGGGCACGGGGCGGAATACGGCCATTCCCGGCGCGGCGGGTCAAGGGGGCGCAGGGTCGGTTCCGCCCGTTGACGCGGGCGTGGCCGGGCGCCATGGTCGCGGCATGACACAGACGCATTTCGCCGCCCGCCTGACCCGCTCTCCCATCGCTTTCGACCCCGAGGCCGGGGCGGATGCCGCCGCGAATTTCGCCGATCTTGCGCCCGAACTGCGCGGGTTGCTGGCCGGAACGGCGGGCTGCTCGCCCTATCTGAAAGGGCTGATGGGGCGCGAGGCCGAGTGGCTGCGCGCCGCGCTTGCCGGGGCGCCGGAAGCTGCCATCGAGGCAGTGCTGGAGGGGCTGGACGAGGTGCCGCTGGACGGTCTGGGCAGCGCCTTGCGGCAGGCCAAGCGGCGGGTGGCGCTGCTGACCGGGTTGGCCGATCTGGGCGGCGTCTGGCCGCTGGAGACGGTGACCGGCGCGCTTTCGGCGCTGGCCGACCGGGCGGTGGACCTCAGCCTCAGGCGGCTGGTCGCGGATGAAATCCGTCGCGGCAAACTGCCCGGTCAGCGTCCCGAGGATGCTGAAACCGCCGCCGGGATGGTGGTGCTGGCCATGGGCAAGGGCGGCGCGGGCGAGCTGAATTACTCGTCCGACATCGACCTCGTGTGTCTGTTCGATCAGGACCGCTATGGCGAAGACTGGCAGGAGGCGCGGATGGGTTTCATCCGCGTGACCCGCAAAATGGCGGCACTGCTGTCCGACATCACGGCCGAGGGCTATGTCTTCCGCACCGACCTGCGGCTGCGGCCCGACGCAGCGGTGACGCCGGTTTGTATTTCGATGGCAGCGGCCGAAGCCTATTACGAGGCGCAGGGCCGCACCTGGGAACGCGCGGCCTATATCAAGGCGCGGCCCGCGGGCGGTGATCTGGCGGCGGGGGAGCGGTTCCTCAAGGCCTTGGTGCCCTTCGTCTGGCGCAAGCATCTGGATTTTGCGGCAATTCAGGATGCACATGACATGCGGCTGCGCATCCGCGATCATCGCGGGCTTCACGGCCCCATCTCGATCGAGGGGCATAACATGAAGCTCGGCCCCGGCGGCATCCGCGAGATCGAGTTCTTCACTCAGACCCGGCAATTGATCGCAGGGGGGCGCGACCCGTCCTTGCGCGACCGGACCACGGTGGGCGGGCTTGCCGCACTGGCGGCGGCGGGCTGGGTGCCGGGCGCGGTTACGGAGGAGCTGACCGCGCTTTACCGCGCGCATCGGGAAATCGAGCACCGCTTGCAGATGGTCGCCGATGCCCAGACCCATGACATGCCGAACAGCGCCGAGGGCGTCGCGCGCATCGCGGCCTTCTGCGGCGAGGGTGATGTGGCGGCCTTCCGGGCGGCGCTGAAGGCGCGGCTGGAGCGGACCGAGGCGCTGACCGAGGGCTTCTTCGCCCCCGGCGCCGCCGAGGAAGGGCCTGAGCTTTCGGACAGCGCGCGCGAGATCGTCGATGGCTGGCGGGCCTATCCGGCGCTGCGGTCGGAACGCGCGGTGCGCATCTTCAAGCGCCTGCGCCCCACGCTGCTGCGGGCGCTGCAAAAGGCGGCAAACCCGGACGAGGCGCTGCTGGCCTTTGACGGGTTCCTGAAGGGGCTGCCCGCAGGGGTGCAGCTTTTCGCGCTGTTTGACGCCAATCCGGTGCTGGTCGATCTGATCGTGGACATTGCGGGCACGACGCCCGCGCTGGCGCGTTACCTCAGCCGCAACGCCGGGGTGCTGGATGCTGTGATCGGCGGCAGCTTCTGGGCGCCTTGGCCCGGCACGGCGGAATTGCGCGCCAACCTGACCGCAACGCTGGCCGAGGTCGCGGATTACGAGGCGAAGCTGGATACCGCACGGCGCTGGATGAAGGAATGGCACTTCCGCATCGGCGTGCATCATCTGCGCGGGCTGATCGACGCTTTCGAGGCCGGGAAAAGCTATGCCGATCTGGCGGATGCCATCGTCGGTGCGATTTGGCCGGTGGTCAGCGCCGAGTTCACCCGCAAGCACGGGCCTGCGCCGGGGCGCGGCGCGGTAGTGCTGGGCATGGGCAGCCTTGGGGCCGGGCGGCTGAATGCGGGGTCAGACCTTGACCTGATCGTCATCTATGATGCGCAGGGGGCCGAGACCAGCGAGGGGCCGAAGCCGCTGGCAACCCGGCCCTACTTTGCGCGGCTGACGCAGGCCATGGTGACGGCGCTGACCGCCCAGATGCCGGAAGGGCGGCTTTACGAAGTCGATATGCGGCTGCGCCCCTCGGGGCGGCAGGGGCCGGTGGCCACGTCGCTCACCAGTTTCCGCAACTACCAGATGGACGAGGCCTGGACATGGGAGCATCTGGCCCTGACCCGCGCGCGGGTGCTTGCGGGTGATCCGAACCTCGCCGCCGATCTTGAGGCCGTGCGGCGCGAGGTGCTGGCGGCCAAGGCGGGCGGCGACGGTGTGCTGGCCGACGTGGCCGAGATGCGCAAGCGCCTGCAAAGCGCCAAACCGCCCTCCGGCTCGTGGGAGGCGAAGAACGGCGCGGGCCGGTTGATGGATATCGAACTGCTGGCCCAGACCGCCTGCCTGCGCGTGGCCGATCCGGCGCGGCGCGTGGAACAGCAACTGCGTGCGGGCGTAAAGCGCGGTTTCCTGTCGGTTTCCGACGAGCAGGTCTTGCTGGATGCCTACAGGCTTCTGTGGCGGTTGCAGGCGGGAACGCGGCTTCTGACCGACCGGACGCTGGACCTCGACACCGTGGGCGAAGGCGGGCGCGCCTTTCTGGTGCGCGAGACCGGGGCGGCAGACGGCGCGGATCTGTCGGCGCGGCTGGAGGCGGCGGTTGCCGCGGCGACGGCAGTGATCGACGCGCGGCTGGGAGAGACGACAGATGCAGCTTGAAGAAGCGGACCCCAAGGGGCTGATACGCGAAAGCTATAACATCGAGGGGATCACCGATGGCGAATGCCGGTCGATCTTCATCGATTGGGCGCTGAGCCTGCGCGCCGGCACCGAAACGCCCGAGGCGCTGACCGTGCTGCTGGCGCGCTATGGCGCGGCGGGTCATCCGATGACGGCGATCCTTGAGGCCGCGCGGACTGCGCCTGAGGCGCCGCGCCGACGTGGCGGCCGCATCGGCCGCATGGCGGGCTGATAGCCTCCGGCGATCTGTCGCGGTCGCCCGGCGCTTCGCCCGGCTCTGCCCGGTTGAACCTGCCCGCGTTTTCCGACATTTTGCGCCACGACAATTTCGCCGCCACCCGAAACAACGACAGGGATCAACCCGATGACCGCCGACACCGCCCATCCGCCCGTGAAATACAGCCGCGTCATGCTGAAGATCTCGGGGGAGGCGCTGATGGGCGATCAGGGCTTCGGCCTGCATCCGCCGACCGTGGCGCGCATTGCGGCCGAGGTGAAATCGGTGCGCGATCTGGGGGTCGAGGTCTGCATGGTGATCGGCGGCGGCAATATCTTCCGCGGACTTGCCGGCTCGGCGCAGGGGATGGAACGCACCACCGCCGATTACATGGGGATGCTGGCCACCGTGATGAACGCGCTGGCCATGCAATCGGCGCTGGAGCAAATGGGCGTCTTTACCCGCGTCATCAGCGCCATTCCGATGGATCAGGTCTGCGAGCCCTATATCCGCCGCCGTGCCGTGCGGCACCTTGAAAAGAAGCGGGTCTGCATCTTCGCCGCAGGCACCGGCAACCCCTATTTCACCACTGACACGGCTGCCACGCTGCGCGCCAATGAAATGGCCTGTCAGGCGATCTTCAAGGGCACCAAGGTTGACGGGGTTTACGATAAGGACCCCAAGAAACACGCCGATGCGAAACGCTACGAGCATGTCAGCTATGACGAATGCCTGGCGAAACATCTGGGCGTCATGGATGCCTCGGCGATTGCGCTGGCCCGCGACAACAACCTGCCGATCATCGTATTCTCGCTGGATGAACCGGGCGGCTTCCGCGGCATTCTGGCCGGGCAGGGCACCTATACGACGGTGCAGGGCTGATCCGGCTTCCGGGCGGCAAGGCGTCGCCCATCGCGCCCCGACGGGGCGCATCCCCCTATATCCAACGGCGCCGCCTGCTGCTATAGAGGCGCGAAACGGCGCCCGAGCCGAAAGATGAGGACCCCATGTCGCACGACGAAATCGAAATCGACCTCGACGACCTGAGCCGCCGCATGGACGGTGCCATGACCGCCCTGAAGATGGAATTCGCCTCGCTGCGCACCGGCCGCGCCTCGGCCCAGATCCTCGACCCGATCCAGGTGGAGGCCTATGGCCAGATGACGCCGATCAACCAGCTTGGCACCGTGAACGTGCCCGAGCCGCGCATGGTCGTGATCAATGTCTGGGACAAGGGCATGATCAACAAGGTGGAAAAGGCGATCCGCGAATCCGGTCTGGGCATCAACCCGGTGACCGACGGGCCGCTGATCCGCCTGCCGATCCCCGAACTGAACGAAGAGCGCCGCCGCGAACTGACCCGCGTCGCCGCGCAATATGCCGAAAGCGCCAAGGTGGCCATCCGCAACGTGCGCCGCGACGGCATGGACCAGATCAAGAAGGCCAAGGGCTCGGGCATGTCCGAGGATGACCAGAAGATGTATGCCGACGAGGTGCAGGAGCTGACCGACAAGGCCATCGCGCAGGTGGACAAGGCGCTCGAGTCGAAGCAACAGGAAATCATGCAGGTCTGACGACCTGCATCCGCGCCAGCGAAGGGGCTGCTCTTGGCCGCCAGCGACACATCCGCATCTGCTTCGGGCCCGCGTCATGTGGCCATCATCATGGACGGCAACGGCCGCTGGGCCACCAATCGCGGCTGGCCGCGTCTGGTGGGCCATCGCAAGGGCGCCGAACGGGTGAAGGAAATCGTGCGCTGCGCCCCGGATCTGGGCATCAAGTGGCTGACGATCTACGCCTTTTCCACCGAGAACTGGAAGCGTTCGACCGAAGAGGTGCTGGGCCTGATGTCGATCTTCGCGCGCTATATCGAGCGCGAGGCCGACCGGCTGGCGGCGGAATCGGTGCGCATGCGGTTCATCGGCGATCGGTCACGGCTGGACCCGAAGCTGCAAAAGCTGATGGCGGGGATCGAGGCGCGGACTGCGGTCTATGACCGGCTGAACCTGACGGTTGCCATCAATTATGGCGGCCGGGACGAGATCACCCGTGCCGCCCGCGATCTTGCAAAGGCGGTGGCGGCGGGGCTGGTCGATCCGGCGCAGATCACCGAGGCGCATCTGACGCAGCATCTGGATACCGCCGATCTGCCCGACCCCGATCTGGTGATCCGCACCAGCGGCGAGACGCGGACCTCGAATTTCCTGCCCTGGCAGGCGGCCTATGCGGAATATGAGTTCACCCAGACGCTCTGGCCCGATTTTTCGCCCGAGGAACTGGCGCGCATCCTTGGCCGCTTCGGGGTGCGCGAGCGCCGCTTCGGCGGGGTCGTCGGGGCATGAGCGGGGCGAACTGGTCGGACCTGCGGGCGCGCACGCTGTCGGCATTGGTGATGCTGGCGGTGGGCGCCGTGGCGATCTGGCTGGGCGGGCCGGTCTATCTGCTGCTTGTCCTCGCCACCGTCGGTGCGATGCAGTGGGAGCTGTGGCGGATGACGCTGGGGCAGGGCCGGGATGCCGCACTTTGGGCTGGTTACGGGCTGGTCATCCTGCTGGCTGGCGCGGCGCTGATCTGGTTGCGCGGCCTGCCGAATGGCTTTCTGCTGATCTGCTGGCTGCTGGCGGTGGTTATCGCGTCCGATGTGATGGGCTATTTCGCGGGCCGTGCTTTGGGCGGGCCGAAGTTCTGGCCACGCATCAGCCCGAAAAAGACATGGAGCGGCACCGTCGCGGGCTGGATCGGCGCGGCGCTGGTCGGTGCAATTTTTGCCGCACTGGACCGGGGGACGGGCAGTGGCCTTGTTCTGCTGTCGCCGGTTGTGGCCTTCGCCGGGCAGATGGGCGACATCGCGGAAAGCGCGATCAAGCGGCGGGCGGGTGTCAAGGACAGCTCTCACCTCATCCCCGGCCATGGCGGTGTGCTGGATCGGTTCGATGCGCTGATCTTCGCGGCGATTGTCGTCGGTGCGGCAGGGCTTTTCCTTTTCGGTGCGGGGCACTGACATGCGGCGCGTTTCGGTTTTCGGCGCGACCGGCTCGATCGGTGAGTCCACCTTCGATCTGATGATGCGGGCGGGCGGGGCCGAAGCCTTTCATACCGTCGCACTGACTGGCGGGCGCAATGTCTCGCGGTTGGCGGAGATGGCGCGCACGCTGCGGGCCGAGGTGGCGGTCACCGCGCATGACGATTGCCTGCCCGCCTTGCGCGCGGCGCTGGACGGCAGTGGCATTACCGCGGCAGCGGGGCCTGAGGCGCTGCTGGAAGCCGCAGACCGCCCGGCGGACTGGGTGATGTCGGCCATCGTCGGTGCGGCAGGGCTGGCGCCGGGCTTCCGGGCGCTGCGCCATGGCACGACGCTGGCGCTTGCGAACAAGGAAAGCCTTGTCACCGCCGGGCCGCTGCTGATGGCCGAGGCGGCGCGTCATGGTGCGCGTATCCTGCCGGTGGACAGCGAGCACAGCGCCATCTTTCAGGCGCTGGTGGGCGAGGACATGGCGGCGGTGGAACGCATCGTGCTGACTGCCTCGGGGGGCGCGCTGCGCGACTGGCCGCTGGACAAGCTTGCGAAAGCCACAGTGGCCGAGGCGCTGGCGCATCCCAACTGGTCAATGGGGCCGCGCATCACCATCGACAGCGCCTCGATGTTCAACAAGGCGCTGGAGGTGATCGAGACCCGTGAATATTTCGGTGTTGCGCCGGAACAGATCGAGGTCATCATCCACCCCGAAAGCATCATTCATTCCATGGTGGGCTACCGCGACGGTGCCATCATGGCGCATCTGGGCGTGGCTGACATGCGCCATGCCATCGGTTACGCGCTGAACTGGCCCGAGCGTGGCGAACTGCCGGTGGCGCGGCTGGATTTCGCAGCCCTCGGCCGGCTTAGTTTCCGCGCGCCGGACGAGGCGCGCTATCCGGCGCTGCGGCTTGCGCGCGAGGTAATGGCGGTGCGCGGGCAGGCGGGCGCGACGTTCAATGCCGCGAAAGAGATCGCTCTCGACCATTTCATTGGCGGTGAGGTGGGGTTTGCCGATATGGCGGGAATCGTGGAAGACACGCTTGCCGCGCTTTCGCGCGAGACCGGCCTTGGAAATGCCCCGAAGAGCCTTCAGGAGGTTCTGGCGGCGGATGCCCGTGCCCGTGCGCTTGCGACTGGCATCGCGACGGCCGTCGCGGCCCGCCGCGCGGGCTGATTCCGGCGCCGGACGACTGAAGGAAAGGACGAAGGTTTGGACATTCTTGCACTGATTCCCGGTTTCGGAAATCTGGCCCTGACGGTGCTGGCCTTCGTGCTGGCGTTGTCGATCATTGTGGCGGTGCATGAATATGGCCATTACATCGTCGGCCGCTGGTCGGGCATCCATGCCGAGGTGTTCAGCCTTGGTTTCGGTCCGGTGCTGCTGAGCCGGGTGGATCGTCGCGGCACGCGCTGGCAACTGGCGGCGCTGCCCTTCGGCGGCTATGTGAAATTCCTCGGTGATGCCGATGCGGCTTCGGGCAAGGATGGAGAGGCGATCGGCAGGCTGTCACCTGCGGAGCGGCGCCATACCATGCACGGCGCACCGCTTTGGGCGCGGGCCGCCACCGTGGCGGCGGGGCCGGTGTTCAACTTCATTTTCTCGGCGCTGGTGTTCGCGGGGTTCTTCTGGGTCAGCGGGATCGCAACCGATGCGCCGGTGGTCGGCGAGGCGAAAAGTTTCCCCTATGATGGCCAGCCGCTTCTGCCGGGCGACCGCATCGTCGCGCTGGAAGGCACGCCGGTTACGACGCTGGAAGACTTCATGACACAGGGCAATGCCCTGCCGCCTGCGCCCAATGCCGATTACCGCATCCTGCGCGACGGGGCGGAACAGGATCTGACGGGCCCCTATCCCTATCCCGCGCTGGTGGATGGCGTGCAGCCGAACTCGGCGGCAGCAGAAAGCGGCATTCTGCCCGGCGATCTGGTGCGCGCCATCGACGGAACGCCGGTTCAAAGCTTCGGTCAGATGCGCGAAATGGTCGGGGCGTCAGACGGGCAGACGATGGTGCTGACCGTGCAACGCGGCAGCGATCTCCTGGATCTGTCGCTGACGCCGCGCCGGGTGGATCTGCCGTTGCGCGAGGGCGGGTTCGAGACGCGCTGGCTGATCGGGCTGAACGGCGGGCTGGTCTTCGCACCGGAAACCCGCACCCCCGGCGTGACGGAAGGGCTGTGGATGGGGGTGCAGCAGGTGGGCTTTGTCGCCCGCACCAGCCTTTCGGGTCTGTGGCATATGGTGACCGGCGCGATTTCCTCGTGCAACCTGCAAGGCCCGCTGGGGATTGCCGAGGCGACGGGCTCCGCCGCTTCGCAGGGAATCGACAGTTTCATCTGGCTGGTGGCGCTGCTCTCGGCGGCGGTGGGGTTGATGAACCTGCTGCCGGTGCCGGTTCTGGATGGCGGCCATCTGGTGTTTCACGCGTGGGAAGCCATCATGCGTCGTCCGCCGCCGGATGCGGTGTTGCAGCGCCTGATGTCGCTGGGGCTGATCGTCGTGCTGGGCACCATGGTCTTCGGGCTGACCAACGATCTGCTTTGTCGCTGATTTCCGGGCCGCGACCTGCCCAAATCATGCCACAATGCCTTGCTATCACATCCTCGTGTTGAAGTGAGGTGTGACATGCAAACTGTCATGAACGGCTATCGCGGCTTGTCCTATCTTGTCGGTCTCAACTGGGACTGGCTCTTCACGCTGGGAACCATTCTGGTGGGCCTTCTGGCGGGGGCCTTTCTGGGCACCCAGCTTCTGCCTGCCTTCTGACATCGCGGTCGCGCCCATGGCGGGTGCGACAGGGGGCGGTGCGACAGGGCTGGTGCCCACCCGGCAGATTACCCCTAGAGTTAGCGCCGAGTCTTTTGACAAGTCCCGTCAATCCCGCTAGTCAGGTCCAGGAATTTCATTCAGGTGTGGGACCGGACATGGATCAGGCACAGCGCGCAACGAAAGCCCGGAACCGGGGCAAGTCTGTTCTGATGCGCAGTGTCGCCGTATCGGTTTTCCTTGTTGGCGCAATTGCTTCGCAGCCGGTTTTGACGCCCGCCTTTGCACAGGGCGTCAGCCTGTCGCAGGTGGTGATCGAGGGGAACCAGCGCGTCGATAATACTACCATCCTGAAACTGGCCGGAATCGGCCGCGGGCCGGTGACCGCAGCCCAGTTGAATGATGCCTATCAGGGTCTGCAAAATTCCGGCCTGTTCGAGGAAGTTTCTGTCGCGCCGCAAGGCTCGCGGCTGGTGATCCGGGTCAAGGAATACCCGATGATCAACGCCATTTCCTTTGAAGGCAACAAGCGCCTGAAGGACGAGGTGCTATCCGAGGCGGTGCAATCCAAGGCCCGCCGTGCCTATTCGCCCGCGCTGGCCGAAGCCGATGCCGCCTCGATCGCGGAAGGCTACGAGGTTCAGGGCCGTCTGGCCGCGACCGTGACACCCAAGATCATCCGCCGCTCCGACAATCGCGTCGATCTGGTGTTCGAGATCACCGAGGGCAAATCGGTCGAGATCGAGCGTCTGGCCTTTGTCGGCAACCGCGCCTATAGCGACCGCCGCCTGCGTCAGGTGCTGGAAACCAAACAGGCGGGGCTGCTGCGCACCTTCATCCGCCGCGATTCGCTACAGCCGGAACGGCTGGACGTGGACAAGCAGTTGCTGCGCGATTTCTACCTGTCGCGGGGGTTCGTCGATTTCGAGGTGCTGGATGCATCGGCCGAGGTGGCGCGCGAACGCGATGGCGTGTTCGTCACTTTCTCGGTGCGCGAGGGCCAGCAGTTCAAGTTCGGCAAGATCACCACGGTCAGCGAGATCGAGGGGCTGGATGCGGCGCCCTATGACGCCGCGCTGAAAGTGAAATCCGGCTCGGTCTATTCGCCCGGCGTGGTCGATACCAATATCGCCCGTCTGGAAAACCTTGCGCTGAAGCAGGGGCTGAATTTCGTCACCATCGAGCCGCGCATCACCCGCAACGACCGGGATGGCACGCTGGACATCGCCTTTACGCTGGTCCGCGGTCAAAAGGTGTTCGTCGAACGCATCGACATCGAGGGCAATACGACGACACTGGACCAGGTGGTGCGCCGGCAGTTCCGCACGGTCGAAGGTGACCCCTTCAATCCGCGCGAAATCCGTCAATCGGCCGAGCGTATCCGTGCACTTGGCTATTTTGCCGATGCCAAGGTGAATGCCGAGCCCGGTTCGGCGGCCGATCAGGTCGTGGTGAACGTCGATGTGGAAGAACAGCCCACCGGCTCTCTGTCCTTCGGCGTGTCCTACGGGGTGCAGACCGGCGTGGGTTTCAGCATCGGTCTGACCGAGAACAACTTTCTGGGTCGCGGGCAGACTCTGGGCCTGAACCTCAGCACTGGCACCGACAACGCCAACAGCTCCATTACTTTCGTGGAACCGGCTTTCCTGGGCCGCGATCTGAAGCTGAAGTTCAACGCCTTCTACAACGAGACGGACAATCAGGACGCAACCTACGACACGCGCCTGATCGGGATTTCCCCGGCCATCGAGTTCCCGATCAGCGAGCTTGGACGGCTGGAGCTGCGCTATACGCTGAAGAATTCCAAGCTGCTGGACCTGCGGCAGGCGGTGGCTGACGATCCGGCGACCCCGGATGTGGACGAAACCGTCGTGGCCACCACGCCGATCATCCAGCGCGATGCCGCACGGGGCAACCTGATGTCCTCTGGGGTCGGGCTGAGCTACAGCTATGACAGCCGCGTCGGCGGCCTGAACCCGAATGGTGGCGTGTTGCTGCGCTTCGGGCTGGATTACGCGGGTCTGGGCGGTGACGTGAAAAGCGTGACCGCCAGTGCGCTGGCCGTGGCAGAGCAGAAGGTCTGGAACGAGGAAGTCACCCTGCGTGCCATCTTTGAGGGCGGTGCGCTGCATATGATCGACGGCGACAGCCGGGTGACGGACCGTTACTTCGGTGGCGGCAAGATCCGTGGCTTTGAACGGGGCGGTCTGGGTCCGCGTGACCTTGCGACTGACGATGCGCTGGGGGGCAACCTGTTTGCCGTGGCGCGGTTCGAGGCCGATTTCCCGCTGGGCCTGCCGGAAGAATACGGAATCAGCGGCGGCCTGTTCGCCGATTTCGGTTCGGTCTGGAGCCTCGACGATGTGGCCGGGGCAAGTGGCACGGTGGATGACGGGTTCCATCTGCGCTCGGCCATCGGGGTGTCGTTGTTCTGGAACACGCCGATCGGGCCGCTGCGCTTCAACTTCGCCAAGGCCGTGTCGAAGCAGAGCTACGACAAGGAACAGGTCTTCGACCTGACGATCTCGACGAAGTTCTGACCATGCAGCGGGGCCTGCGACAGGCGCTTTCTGCGCTGATTGTGGGCCTGTCGCCCGCTGTGGCGGTGCCCCTGCTTGCGCAGGACACGCCGGAAGGTCCAGCTTTCCGCAGCCAGATTGCGGTGGTCCAGCAGGATCAGCTTTTTGCCCGCACGCTTTACGGCAAGGCGGTTCAGGCCCGCATCGAGGCCGCGCGCCAGTCGCTTCAGTCCGAAAACCAGCGCATCGAGGCGGGGCTGGAGGAAGAGGAGCGCGCGCTGACCCTGCGCCGTCCGACCATGACGCCTGCCGATTTCCGCAAGCTGGCCGATGCCTTCGACAGCAAGGTCGAAGGGATTCGCACGGCGCAGGAGGCCAAGGGCCGCGCGGTGGCACGTCAGGCCGAGGAAGACCGGCAGCGGTTCTTCCAGACCGCCTATCCGGTGCTGGCGCGGCTGATGGCAGAGATCGGCGCGGTGGCCTTGATGGACAAATCCGATATCATCATCTCGCTTGAGGCGATCGATGTGACCGACCGCGCGGTGGCGCGGATTGACAGTGCGCTGGGGGATGGCTCTGCCACCGAGGCCCCGGCGGAGAGCCCGGCCCCCGAGGCGCCCGCCGCTCCGGGACAGCCCGAGCAATGACATGTGCCGCCGCCCGAACGGCGGCCGCAGAGAGGAGTGATTGATGACCGCCGAGACCGCGCCGCAGACCGCCGATATTGCGCTGATCCAGCGTATCCTGCCGCACCGCTATCCGTTCCTGCTGGTGGACAAGGTGCGCGACATCTATGTCAACGAAAGCTGCGTCGGCATCAAGAATGTCACGATGAACGAGCCGCAATTCACCGGGCATTTCCCGGAGATGCCGGTGTTTCCGGGCGTGCTGATCATCGAGGCGATGGCGCAGACTTCGGGCATTCTCGTCGGTCTGTCGATGGATCTGGTCGACAAGAATGCCAAGGTGTTCTTCATGGGCGTCGACAAGGTGAAGTTTCGCCGCAAGGTTGGCCCCGGCGACGTGCTGGAACTGCATGTGAAGGCGGTGCGCGGCGGCGGCCGGGTCTGGAAATTCGAGGGCCGGGCGATGGTCGGCGACGAACTGGCCTGCGAGGCCGAGTTCATGGCCATGTTCGACGTGCCGAAGGCCTGAGCGGATGGCTGACGCGCGCATTCATCCCATGGCGGTGGTCGAACCGGGCGCGGTCATCGGCCCCGGCTGCGACATCGGTCCCTTCGCGGTGATCGGGCCGGAGGTCACGCTTGGCCCCGGCGTGGTGGTGAAGCCGCATGGCGTGGTCACCGGCTGGACCGAGGTGGGCGAGGGCACCGTGATCTTTCCGGGCGCCGTGGTCGGCGAGGTGCCACAGGATCTGAAATACCGGGGCGAGCGCACGCGGCTGATCGTCGGCAAGCGCTGCCGCATCCGCGAGGGCGCCACATTGAATACCGGCACCGAGGGCGGTGGCGGCGTGACGCGCGTAGGCGATGATGTTCTGATGATGACCGGCAGCCATGTCGGCCACGACGCCATCATCGGTGACCGCGTTGTCATGGCCAATCAGGCCGCCATCGCCGGGCATTGCCATATCGGGGATGACGTCATCATTGGCGGGCTTTCGGGTGTGCATCAATGGGTGCGCGTCGGGCGCGGTGCCATCATCGGCGCGGTGACGATGGTGACGAATGACGTGTTGCCGCATGGTCTCGTGCAAGGGCCGCGTGGTGTGCTGGACGGGCTGAACCTCGTGGGGCTGAAGCGGCGCGGGGTCGAACGGTCGGAAATCACTGCCCTGCGCGCCGCCTATCAGATGCTGGCGCAGGGCGAGGGGTCTTTCCTCGACCGCGCGCGCCGACTGGCGGATGAAACCGACAGCCAGCATGTGCGCGAGATGACCGATTTCATCCTGTCGCAGACCGACCGCAGTTTCCTGACCCCGAAATGAGCCGCACTGCCATCATTGCGGGTGCGGGGCATCTGCCCGCGACCCTTGCCACTGCGCTTCAGGCGCCTCTGGTCTGTGCGCTGGACGGTTTCGCGCCTTCGGGGCTGACGGCGGATCTGGTGTTCCGGGTGGAACGGCTGATGCCCTTCTTGCGCGCGCTGGAGGATGCGGGCGTGAGCCGCGTGGTCTTTGCCGGCGCGGTGCAGCGGCCGCGGCTGGACCCCTCGCTGTTCGATCCGGCCACCGCGCAGATGGTGCCGCGGCTGCTGGCGGCGATGCAGGCGGGCGACGATGCCACGCTGCGCGATGTGGTTGCGATTTTCGAGGAAGCCGGTTTCGCCGTGGTCGGCGCGCAGGACGTCGCGCCCGATCTGGTGCCGGGGCCGGGGGTTTTGGCCGGGGCGCCGACGGCGGCCGATGAACGCGATGCCGCCCGCGCCGCCGCGATTGTCGCGGCACTTGGCGCGGTGGATGTGGGGCAGGGTGCGGTGGTGGCGCAGGGGCTGTGCCTTGCGGTCGAGGCGCTGCCGGGCACCGATGCCATGCTGGACTGGGTGGCGCAAACCGCCCGCCGTCCTGAACCGAATGGCGCGAAAGGCGTGTTTTACAAGGCGCCGAAACCGGCGCAGGACCGGCGCATCGACCTTCCGGCGCTGGGGTTGGAGACGCTGAAACGCGCCCATGCCGCCGGGCTGGCGGGCATTGCCTTCGAGGCGGGTGGGGTGATCCTGCTTGACCGTGCCGCGATGGTGGCCGAGGCGGATCGGCTTGGCCTGTTCCTCTGGGCGCGTGAGCCATGAAGCTGTTCCTCGTCGCGGGCGAGCCTTCCGGCGACCGTCTGGGGGCCGCGTTGATGGCGGGGCTGAAGGAGCTGGCGCCGGATGTCGTTTTTGACGGTGTGGGCGGCCCTCTGATGCAGGCCGAAGGGATGCAAAGCCTGTTCCCGATGGCTGAGCTTTCGGTGATGGGCATTGCCGAGGTGCTGCCGAAATACCGCCACCTGAAGCGCCGTATCCGCGAAACCGCCGAGGCCGTTCTGGCCAGCGGGGCGCGGGCGTTGATCACCATCGACAGCCCCGATTTCTGCCTGCGCGTGGCGCGGCTGGTGAAGGCGGCCCGGCCCGATCTGCGGACGATCCACTATGTCGCGCCCTCGGTCTGGGCGTGGCGGCCCGGCCGGGCGGCGAAGATGGCGACGGCGGTCGATCACGTTCTGGCGCTGCTGCCCTTCGAACCGCCTTATATGACGGCGGCGGGGATGACCTGCGACTTCGTGGGGCATCCGGTGGTGGCCGAACCGCTGGCAAGTGAGGCCGAGCGCGCGGCCTTCGCAGGTGGCGGCCCGCTGCTGCTGGCCTTGCCCGGTTCGCGGCAGGGCGAGGTGCGGCGGCTGGCCCCTGTGCTGGGGGCGGTGCTGGGCCTGTTACGGGCGCGTCATCCGGGTTTGCGCGTGGTGCTGCCAACCCTGCCGACGCTGGAACCGCTGGTGCGCGAGGTCACCGCCGAATGGCCGGTCGCGCCGGAAATCGTGCTGGACCCGGCCCGCAAGCGCGGCGCTTTTGCGGCGGCAGATGTGGCGCTGGCAGCCTCGGGCACCGTGTCGCTGGAACTGGCGGCCAACGGCTGCCCCATGGTCATTGCCTATCGCCTGCATCCCGTCAGCTTCTGGCTGATGAAGCGCGCGGCGCTGATTGATACGGTGACGCTGGTCAATCTGGTGTCCGACACGCGGGCGGTGCCGGAATTCCTCGGCCCCGCCTGTCAGGCGGAAAATATTGCGCCCGCCGTGCTGGCCCTTCTGGTACAAGGGTCGGAGCGCGCAGCGCAGGAGGCCGCAATGCGCCTCACGATGGAGCGTCTGGGCAAGGGCGGTGAGCCGCCGGGCCTGCGGGCGGCGCGGTCTGTGCTGTCGGTGCTTTAGCGCCCGCGCCAGATCCAGCCGCCGCCAAGGATGCGGCTGCCTTCCGGCGCATAGAACACGCAGGCTTGTCCGGCGCTGACGCCATCCTCGGGGTTCAGCAGTTCCACCTCTGCTTCGGTGGCGGACACCGGGCGGATCACCGCAGGCCGCGGCTGGCGGGTGGAGCGGACCTTGACGTTCACATGCCATTCCGCCCGGCTGTCAAAGGGCGCATCGCCCAGCCAGTTGACGTCGCGCACCGGGATGATGCGGGTGGACAGCGCCTCTTTCGGGCCGACGATCACGCGGCGGCTGTCAGGGTCCAGCCGCACGACATAGACCGGATCGCCCAGACCACCGATGCCCAGCCCCTTGCGCTGCCCGATGGTGTAATGGATCACGCCGCGATGGGTGCCCAGCACACGGCCCTCCAGATCGACGATCTCGCCCGGCTCGGCCGCGCCGGGGCGCAGCTTTTCGATGACGGCGGCATAATTGCCGTTCGGGACAAAGCAGATGTCCTGACTGTCGGGCTTGTCGGCCACCGGCAGCCCGTATTTCGCCGCCAGTGCCCGTGTTTCCGCCTTTGATGCCAGATGTCCCAGCGGGAAACGCAGGTAATCCAGCTGTTCCGGCGTGGTGGAGAACAGGAAATAGCTCTGGTCGCGGTTGGCATCGGCGGCGCAATGCAGTTCCGGCCCCGCTGCGCCCTGCATGCGCTGGATGTAATGGCCGGTCGCCATGCAATCGGCCTCCAGATCCTTCGCTGTGGCCAGCAGATCCTTGAACTTCACCCGCTCGTTGCAGCGGATGCAGGGCACAGGCGTCGCGCCGGCCAGATAGGCATCGGCGAATTCCTCGATCACCGCCTCGCGGAAGGTGTTCTCGTAATCCAGAACGTAGTGCGGAAAGCCCATGGTCTCGGCCACGCGGCGGGCATCATGGATGTCACGTCCGGCACAGCAGGCGCCCTTTTTTGCCAGCGCTGCCCCGTGGTCGTAAAGTTGCAGCGTCACGCCGACCACGTCATAACCCTCCTCCTTCAGCTGCGCGGCCACCACCGAACTGTCAACGCCGCCGGACATGGCGACGACGACGCGGGTTTCGGAAGGGGGCTTGGCGAAGCCCAGGGAATTCAGCGGATGGTCCAGCATGACGGAACTCTGGCAGGATCGGGGAAAGTTATGCGCAATATAGGAAAATGCGCGACACTCTCAACCCGTCGCTTCACCAAGGCTTAAGCCTGCCGCCTGAAACTTCCCGTGATGGAAGAGGAAGGTGCCATGTATCTGAAACGTGTCGATGGGCCGCGGCAGGTTACCCTGCCGGACGGCTCGATCCTGACCCGCGCCGATCTGCCCCCGGCCGAAACGCGGCGCTGGGTTGCCTCGCGCAAGGCTGTCGTGGTCAAGGCCGTGATTTACGGGCTTTTGCCACTGGCCGAGGCGTTGGAACGCTATGCCCTGTCGGAAGAGGAATTCGCGCTTTGGCGCGAAGCGGTGGAGCGTCATGGCGAAAAAGCCCTGAAAGTCACGGCAATACAGAAATGTAGACAACTTTAGATTGTTTTCCGTGCGGCCTATGTCACAGTAACCGCTAGTTAACCATTGCCCCCCCAGTATCGTTAATAACCTTGGCGCTGAAGCGGAGATGACAGAGATGCGCATTTTGCTGGTGGAGGATGACCCGACGACGTCGCGCAGTATCGAACTGATGCTGACACATGCGAATCTCAACGTCTACTGCACGGATCTGGGTGAGGATGGCATCGACCTGGCCAAGCTCTATGACTATGATCTGATCCTGCTGGACATCAATCTGCCGGACATGAGCGGGCACGAGGTGTTGCGTCAGTTGCGTCTTGCGCGGGTCGATACGCCGATCCTGATTCTCTCCGGTGCGGACGATACCGAAAGCAAGCTGAAGGGCTTTGGCTTCGGTGCAGATGACTACATGACCAAACCTTTCCATCGTGAGGAACTGGTGGCGCGCATCCATGCGATTATCCGACGCTCCAAGGGCCATTCGCAATCGGTGATCCGCACGGGGCGGATCTGCGTCAATCTGGACGCCAAGACCGTGGATGTGGATGGCAAGACCGTGCATCTGACCGGCAAGGAATATCAGATGCTGGAACTGCTGAGCCTGCGCAAGGGCACGACACTGACCAAGGAAATGTTTCTCAATCACCTTTATGGCGGCATGGATGAACCGGAACTGAAGATCATCGACGTCTTCATCTGCAAGCTGCGCAAGAAACTGGCCGAGGCGACGGGGGGGCAGAACCATATCGAAACCGTCTGGGGCCGCGGCTATGTGCTGCGCGATCCGCTGCCGGATGATCTGGACCGGCGGTTGGCGATGGGGGCCTGAGGCGCGTGCTTTACCTTGAGGGGCTGGCGTCCTAAATCTGGCGCAAAGCCGGAGGAAAGCATGGCCGAAAATCAGCCCGTCGATCGCATGACCGAAGCGGAAGCACAGGCAGAACTGGCCCGCCTCGCCGAGGCGATTGCCCGCGCGAATGACGCCTATCACCGTCAGGACGCACCGGAAATCAGCGATGCGGATTACGATGCACTGAAGCGCCGCAATCTTGAGATCGAGGCGCGGTTCCCGACGCTGAAGCGTGCCGACAGCCCCTCGGATCAGGTCGGGGCGACGCTGGCCGAAGGCTTTGGCAAAGTCCGGCATGAAGTGCGGATGCTGAGCCTTGAAAACGCCTTTGAAGATGCGGATGTGACGGATTTCGTGACCCGCATCCGCAGTTATCTGGGCCATGAGGGGCCGTTGAGCTTTACCGCCGAGCCAAAGATCGACGGCTTGTCTCTGTCGCTGCGCTATGAGGGCGGTGAACTGGTGCAGGCTGCGACGCGCGGCGATGGTGAAACGGGTGAAAACGTCACCGAAAATGCACGCACCATCGCCGATATTCCGCACCGGCTGATCGGTGCCCCCGAAGTGCTGGAGGTGCGGGGCGAGGTTTATATGCGGCACGCCGATTTCGCCGCGCTGAACGACCGCGCGGCCGAGGCGGGCGAGAAAACCTTCGCCAATCCGCGCAATGCCGCCGCCGGATCACTAAGGCAACTGGATGCCACGATCACCCGCTCGCGCCCGCTCAGCTTCTTTGCCTATGCTTGGGGGGCGCTGTCGGAACCTTTGTCGGAAACGCAATCCGGTTCGATCGAGCGGCTGGCGGCGCTCGGGTTTCGCACCAATCCGCTGACCCGGCTTTGCCTGACGGTTGAGGAGATGCTGGCGCAATATCGCAGCATCGAGGCGCAGCGCGCGACCCTTGGCTATGACATCGACGGTGTTGTCTACAAGGTCAACGATCTGGCGCTGCAACGGCGGCTTGGGTTTCGCGCGGCAACCCCCCGCTGGGCCATCGCACATAAATTTCCTGCCGAACTGGCCTGGACGCGGCTCGAATCCATCGACATTCAGGTTGGTCGCACCGGCGCGCTCAGCCCGGTCGCGCGGCTGACGCCGGTGACAGTGGGCGGCGTCGTCGTCTCCAACGCCACGCTGCATAACGAGGATTACATCGCGGGTCGCGATTCCTCGGGCGCGCCGATCCGTGATGGCAAGGACATTCGCGTTGGCGACTGGGTGCAGGTCTATCGCGCGGGCGATGTGATTCCCAAGGTGGCCGATGTCGATCTGGCGCAGCGCCCGGAGGAGGCCGCGCCCTACAGCTTTCCCGAAACCTGCCCGGAATGCGGCAGCCCCGCTATCCGCGAGCCGGGTGATTCGGTTCGCCGCTGCACCGGCGGGCTGATCTGTCCTGCGCAGGCGATTGAAAAACTGAAGCATTTCGTCAGTCGCAGTGCTTTTGACATTGAAGGTCTGGGGGCGAAACAGATTGAGATGTTCTTTGCCGACAGCCTGCTGCCTGTGCGTGTGCCGGCGGACATCTTCACCCTTCAGGACCGTGATTCCCGCAATCTTGCGAAACTTGCGAACCGCGACGGCTTTGGCAAACGCAGCGCGGAAAAGCTGTTCGCGGCGATTGATGACCGTCGCCGCATCGCCTTTGAACGCTTCCTTTTCGCGCTTGGCATCCGCCATCTGGGCGAGGTCGCGGCCAAGGATCTGGCCCGGCATTACGGCAGTTGGGCGGCGCTGGCGTTGGCCATCGACACTGCGCATCCTGCCGCGCTTCTGCATCTGAAGGCAGATGAGGCCGAGACGGCTGCGCGAGTGGCTGCGGCCGAGGCCGGGCGCCGGGCCGAAGTGGCGAAGGCCCGTATGCAGATCATGGCTGAGGCCAGCGACGAGGCGCGCGCGGCATGGGAAGAAATGCTGTCTATTGAGGGGGTTGGCGCTGTTCTCGCCTCATCTCTGGTGACCACGCTGGCGGCGGGTGGGCATGAGCGGCAGGCCGTCGATGATCTGGTGGCGCAATTGACCGAAATCACGCCGCCCGAGGCGCGTGCCACGCAAAGCCCGGTTGCCGGGCTGACCGTCGTGTTCACCGGCACGCTGGAAAAGATGACACGGGCCGAGGCCAAGGCGCGGGCCGAGGCGCTGGGGGCCAAGGTTGCGGGATCGGTTAGTGCCAAGACCGATCTGCTGGTGGCCGGGCCGGGTGCCGGGTCGAAGGCCACGCGTGCGTCGGAACTGGGCGTGAAGGTGATTGACGAGGACGAGTGGCTGGCCCTGGCGGGCGCGGCCGGATGAGCCGCCCGCCCGAGCTGTTCCCGCTGTTCGCTGATCTGGAGACGCTGGAAGGCGTTGGCCCCAAGACGGCGAAGGCGATGGCCGGGCTGGGCGTCGAACGGCCAAAAGACCTGCTGTTCCTTCTGCCGCATTCCGGGGTGGATCGCAGCCGCCGCGCCTCGGTCCGCGATGTGGTGCCGCCTGCGGTGGTGACGGTCGAGGTGACGGTGGGCAGCCATTTTCCGCCGCGCCAGAAAGGGCGGCCCTATCGCGTGGCGGTGAAGGATGCGGCGCTGGAATTCCAGCTTGTCTATTTTCATGCGCGCGGCGACTTTCTGACGCGGCTGTTGCCAACCGGGCAGCGTCGTATCGTTTCGGGCCGGGTGGAATTGTTCGACGGTATCGCGCAGATGGTGCATCCCGACCATGTGCTGCGGCTGGAAGAGGCAGGCGATCTGCCGGCGTTCGAGCCGGTCTATCCGCTGGTTGCAGGGGTGACGCAGAAGGCTCTGGCCAAGGCGGCGCAGGGTGCGGTCGCACGGGCGCCGGATCTGGCGGAATGGATTGATGGCCCATTGAAACGGCGTGAGGACTGGCCGGACTGGCGCGCGGCAGTCGCGGCGGTGCACGCTCCGGAAAGTGCCGCCGATCTTGCCCCCACGGCACCGGCGCGGGCGCGGCTGGCTTATGATGAGCTCTTCGCCCATCAGGTGACGCTGGCGCTGGCGCGGATGCGGGCGCGGCGCGGTAAGGGGCGTGCCTCTGTCGGAACCGGGGTCTTGCAGCGCAAGGTATTGGATTCACTTCCTTATGCACCTACGGGGGCGCAAAGTCGGGCCGTGGGCGAGATCGCGGGCGATATGGCCTCTGGTCTGCGGATGAACCGGCTGTTGCAAGGCGATGTCGGTGCGGGCAAGACGCTGGTCGCGTTGATGGCCCTTCTTGTCGCGGTGGAGGCGGGCGGGCAGGGCGTGATGATGGCGCCGACCGAGATCCTCGCCCGGCAGCATCTGGAGGGGCTGCGGCCCCTTGCCGAGGCGGCCGGGGTGCGGCTCGACATCCTGACCGGACGCGACAAGGGGGCTGAACGTGCGGCGAAGCTGCGCGCGCTGGCCGAGGGTGAAACCGGCATTCTGGTCGGCACCCATGCGGTGTTCCAGAAGGATGTGCAGTTTCATGACCTGCGGCTGGCGGTGATCGACGAGCAGCACCGTTTCGGCGTGGCGCAGCGGATGGAGCTGGGTGCCAAGGGGGCGGCGGCGGATGTGCTGGTGATGACGGCCACACCGATCCCGCGCAGTCTGGCATTGGCGAGCTATGGCGACATGGATGTATCGGTGCTGGATGAGAAGCCCGCCGGGCGCAAGCCTGTCAAGACGGTGATGGTCTCGACCCAGCGGCTGGACGAGGTGGTGGCGCATCTGGCACGCGCCGTGACCGAAGGACGGCAGGCTTATTGGGTTTGCCCGCTGGTGGAAGACAGCGAGACGGTGGATTACGCCAGTGCAGAGGCGCGGTTTCAGCATCTGCGCGCCGCCCTTGGCGACTGTGTCGGACTGGTGCACGGCCAGATGCCACCGGCCGAGAAGGACGCGGCGATGGCACGATTTGTCGCCGGGGAGACCAGCGTTCTGGTCGCCACCACGGTGATCGAGGTGGGGGTGAACGTGCCCAATGCCTCCATCATGGTGATCGAGCGGGCCGAGATCTTTGGCCTCGCGCAGTTGCACCAGCTGCGCGGCAGGGTCGGGCGCGGATCGGCGGAATCGACCTGTCTGTTGATGTATCAGGCCCCGCTGAGCGAGGGCGGCGAGCGACGCTTGACCACGTTGCGCGACACCGAGGACGGTTTTCGCATCGCCGAAGAAGATCTGGCGATGCGTGGCGCGGGCGATCTGATTGGCACGGCGCAATCGGGCCTGCCACGGTTTCGCGTCGCCGATCTGGAACGGCAATCGGCCCTGATGGAGATCGCGCAAAGCGATGCACGGCGACTTCTGGGCGAAGACCCGCAACTGGAAAGCCCGCGCGGCCGGGCAGTGCGTTTGCTGCTGTGGTTGCTGGATCAGGATCGTGCGATCAAACTGATTTCTGTGGGATAACCTCGCCTTTCCGTGTTGGAACCTTGGGGCGCGTTCTGGCGTTGTCTCTTTATGTTCACGGATGTTCTCAAAAAGTTCTTTACAGGATGTGAATCGTGTGAGAACAATAATGGAACAAACGACAGGAGGTTCCGATGCTGAAGGAAGTCAAAGCCATCATCACCCGCTCCCGCGCGACCATGCTGGAGGATGCTGTCGGCGCAATCTCTTTGTTCGTTCTCTTGATTGTCGGCCTGAATCTGCCGGGCCTTGCCTGAATCGCCGACACTGCCGGTTTTTCACTGCCTGCGGTCTGTTAAGGGCGCATCGATCCCAAGCGATGCCCGCGTCACTGTCCCCGACGCACCTGCCTGCCAGACACGCCACTCACCGCCGCAGCATGCCTGCGGCGGTTTTTTTATGCGGTCTCGGCCGCCGCGATCGCCTCTGCCAGCGCCTCGATCGCCAGCAGGATCGAGGCGTGGCGGTTCTTGTAGTCCCGCGCGGGCAGCAAGACCTCGAACCCGGAGAAGGCACCCGAAGGCGGCGGCGATCCGTCCTTCAGCATGGCGCGCAGCGCGTCCCGCGCAGCTTCCACCTCGGCCCGGTTGCGGCCGATGGCGGCACCACCTACCACGGCGGCCGAAGCCTGACCCAGCGCGCAGGCCTTCACATCCTGCGCGAATTCCGCGACGCGGCCGTCTCGCATCACCACATCCGCGGTGATGGTCGAGCCGCAGACCGGCGAACGCCGCCGCGCGCTGCCCTGTGGCGCAGGCAGGCGGCCCAGATGCGGGATGTCGGCGGCCAGCGCCAGAATCCGGCCAGAGTAGAGTTTCACCAGATCACTGTCGCTCATCGCTTTTCTCCGCCGCTGTCCCCGCATAGATAGACCTGCAACTGCGGCAATGCAAAGGAGGCGCCGATGCCATTCGATCCGGCTGGCCTAAAGTATGATGCGAACGGTCTGATCCCGGCCATCGCGCAGGACCATGCCACGGGCGAGGTGCTGATGATGGCCTGGATGAATGCCGAAAGTCTGAAGCGCACGCTGGAAACCGGGCAGGTGACCTATTGGTCCCGCTCGCGTCAGGGGTTCTGGGCCAAGGGCGAGACCTCGGGCCATGTGCAGCGTCTGGTGGAACTGCGGGTCGATTGTGACCGCGATTGCCTGTTGATGCAGGTCGATCAGACCGGACCCGCCTGCCACACCAACCGGCGGTCGTGCTTCTATACCGCGATCCGCGACGGGCAGGAGGTCATCACCTCTGACCCGATCGCCTGAAGCCAAGGAAACCTGAAGCCAAAGAAAAAGGCCGCGCGGAACCCGCGCGGCCTTTTCCAGTCTGTCGGTCGGATCACTCGTCCGAAGCGGCAGCGCCGACTTCGTCGAAGAGTTCCGCGATCTCAAACTCTGCCGCAGCTTCCGCTTCGGCTGCGAGTTCCTGGATCGACTTGCCCGAAGCCTGAAGTTCGGCTTCTTCGGTCGAACGGGCGACGTTGATCGTGATGCGCACCGAAACTTCGGGGTGCAGAACGACGGTCACCGAGTGCAGACCCAGATCCTTGATCGGACGGTCCAGAACGACCTGACCGCGCGCGACGGTGAAGCCGCCCTCGGTCGCCGCATCAGCCACGTCACGGGTGGTGACGGAGCCATAGAGCGCGCCGGAATCCGAAGCCGAACGGATGACGATGAAGGCCTGACCGTCGAGCTTGGCGCCCACGGTTTCGGCTTCTTTCTTCGTTTCCAGGTTCTGCACTTCGAGTTGCGCCTTGCGGGCTTCGAAGGACTTGATGTTCGCGTCGGTGGCGCGCAGCGCCTTGCCTTGCGGCAGCAGGAAGTTCCGGCCGTAGCCGTCCTTCACCTTCACCACATCGCCCATCTGGCCCAGCTTGGCCACACGCTCAAGAAGGATGACTTGCATCGAAGTGTCTCCTTATTTCACGGCATAGGGCAGCAGGGCGAGGAAGCGGGCGCGCTTGATGGCCTGGGCCAGCTCACGCTGCTTCTTCGCCGAGACGGCGGTGATGCGCGACGGAACGATCTTGCCACGCTCGCTGATGTAGCGTTGCAGCAGACGCACGTCCTTGTAGTCGATCGCCGGGGCATTGTCGCCCGAGAAGGGGCAGACTTTCCGACGGCGGAAGAAGGGTTTGTTCGCCATGATGATGGTCCTTTCCCTGTCAGATCAACGACGACGGTCGCCGCCGAAGCTGCGCTCGCGGCGTTCGCCACGGTCGCCCTCGGGGCGGTCACCACGATCACCGCGATCGCCACGGTCCCCACGCTCGCGCTCGTCGCGCTTCTGCATCTGGACCGACGGGCCTTCGGCATGCGCATCGACCTTGATGGTCAGCACGCGCATAACATCGTCGTGCAGGCGCATCAGGCGTTCCATTTCCTGCACGGCCGCGGCGGGCGCGTCCGATTTCAGGAAGGCGTAGTGGCCCTTGCGGTTCTTGTTGATCTTGTAGGCCATCGTCTTGACGCCCCAGTATTCGTGTTCAACGACCTTGCCGCCGTTGTCCGCGAGGACCGTGGAGAAATGTTCGATGAGACCTTCTGCCTGCGCGTTGGACAGATCCTGACGCGCAATCATGACATGCTCGTAGAGAGGCATGTAAGCTCCGTATCATGGGCGCATTTCATAGGGCGGGCCTTTTGCCTTCCGCGGCCCGTCCACGAGAGGCTGCGCCGGTTCATGGGTCATGCGGAAGGATGGGCGTCATTACACGCGATTGTGCCCTTGTGCAAGCAAAGTTCGGGAAGACCGCAGGAATTTGCCGCTGTCAGGGCATTGCGGGCCGGTGATATGGCATAACAGGCAGGACTTTTGTTTAACCGGAACCATCTTCTGCGCCGGATGTTGGCATAGAGCGCAATAGCAGAGAATCGAAAGAGGATAGGCATGAACCGCATTCTGAACTGCACGACGGCGCTGGCCGTCGCCCTCGCGGGCATCAACCCCGCCGCGCTCAGCGCGCAGACCCGTGTTCAGGTGCAGGGGCAGACGGTGGTCTGCCTGCCGGACAAGAAGACGGCCTGCCCCACGGGCGCCAACTGTATCGTGGTGAAGAACCCCGCGAATTGCGAGAAGCGTGCCTTCGAGAAATTCGGTGGCGGCTCGCCCGAGCGCAAGAATGGCGAAGGTGCCGAACAGCCGAAGAAGAAAAAGGCTGCGGCCGAGGAAAATTCCGCTCCCGCCAGAAAGAAGGCGGCGGACGAGCCGGTGAAAAAACAGCAGAAACAGGCCGAGGGTCAGAAACCCGCCAAGGAAAAGAAGGCTGAGAAGAAGGACAAGGCCGAGAAGAAGGACAAGAAACAGGTCAAGGCCGCGGACGAGCCGCAGGTCAAGATCCCGTCCGGCGTTCCGGGCAGTCAGGGTGACAATGCGGGTCAGGCTTTCGTGCCGGATTCGCAGCCGACCGTGACGGCGACACCGGAGCAGAAGCCGCGCAAGACCCGCAAGCCGCGTGCCGAGGAAGACAAGGCCATCGTTGATGTTCTTGGGGGCGAGCCGACGGCCAAGCAGGCCGACGCAACCCAGGCGGATGGCAAGAAGCGCCGCAATTCGCGCAAGCCGGCGAAGCCCGAAGCGGCCCTGATCCCCGATGGCGCGCCGCGCTCGGGCGATGATGCCCCCGAGATCACGCAAACCCGCGTCAGCCGCGAGGATCGCCGCAACCCGGATCGTGACTACGATACGCCGGTGATCGGCAATCAGCAGACAGCCAAGAAAGACAGTGGCGGCCTGTCGAAGCTGGAAAAGGCCGGGCTTCTGGCGCTTGGCGCGCTGGCGGTCGGCACGCTGCTGAAGAACGGCAACAAGGTCGTGTCGAACACCGGCGACCGCGTGGTGGTGGATCGTGGCTATGGCGATTATGTCGTGCTGAAGGACGACGATGCGCTGATCCGCGAACCGGGCAGCGACGTGCGGACCGAAACCTATCGCGACGGCTCGACCCGCACGACGGTTAACCGCCCCGACGGCACGCAGATCATCACCATCCGCGATGCCTCGGGCCGGGTTCTGCGCCGGGCGCGGATCAATCTCGATGGCAGCCAGACCCTGTTGATCGACGACCTGAGCGACCGTGTGCAGGAAGTGGATGTGACGCGTCTGCCCAAGCCGCAGCCGGGCGGTCTTGCCATTTCGACCTCGGGCGAGGATGCGGCGCTGCGGGCGCGCATGCTGAGCCTGCGGGCCGCCGAGGCGGGGCGGTCCTTCAGCCTTGCCCAGATCCGCGACTACCCGGAAGTGCGGGCGCTGGCGCCGACGGTGGATGTGGACAACATCACCTTCGAATCGGGGTCGGCCGCCATCCGCCCGTCAGAGGCGGAAAAGCTGTCGCAGCTTGGCGGCTTCATGGCGCAGATGATTGCCGACAACCCCGGCGAGATGTTCCTGATCGAAGGGCATACCGATGCGGTGGGCGATGCGGCCTATAACCTCGCCCTGTCGGACCGCCGGGCCGAAAGCGTGGCGCTGGCGCTGACCGAATATTTCGGCGTCCCGGCTGAAAACATGGTGGTGCAGGGCTATGGCGAAAGCGAACTGCGCATTGCCTCTGGCGGGGACGAGCCGCGCAACCGGCGCGCGGTGGTGCGCATGGTGTCGCCGCTGATGCGTCAGCTTGCCTCGAACTGAGGCGCGGATCATTTGACCAGGATCAAGGTGGCAGGGCTTCGGCCCTGCCATTTTGCATTTGCGCGGGCTCTCCCTGTTTCTCCGCGCGATCCGCCCGGCAATGTGCCGTGGCCGGACACCGGGCGCCGCCGGGCCTCCCCCCTGCGGCGCCTGCTTTTTTGCTGCGCCGCCCGCGCGGCTGTGGCACCTTCGTCGCATGGCAGGCCGCCCCGCGCCGGGGCAAGCTGTTGTTCGCAGGCGGGAGAGCAGAATGGAATTCCGGCACGATCAGATTCCCGAAATCGCGCTTGACTGGCATCGCAGCGGGCGGGGGGCGGTGCTGGCCACCGTGGTCGAGACATGGGGATCGGCGCCGCGCCAACCCGGTGCGCAACTGGCCATTGACGGGCAGGGCGCGATCATGGGGTCGGTTTCCGGGGGGTGCGTGGAAGGCGCGGTGATTGCCGAGGCGGAAGAGGCGCTGCGCGACGGCAGACCGCGGCTTCTGACCTTCGGGGTCAGCGATGACACGGCCTTTGCCGTGGGTTTGGCCTGTGGCGGCACCATCCGCATCCTGCTGGAACCCGTGGGCGCCGCGCTGTCCGAGGCCATGCTGTCCGATATCGTTGCTGCCCGCGCGACCCGCCGCCCGCTGGCCTATGCCGTGCATCTGGAAAGCTGGGAACGGCGTCTGATCGACGGACCGGGCGATCCCTTGTCGGCCGCCGTCGCCACGCGGATGCGTGCCGACCGCTCCGGGCCCGAGGAGGACGGCTGGTTCATCGCCATTCACAACCCCGGCCTGCGGCTGGCCATTGTGGGCGCCGTGCATATCGCACAGCCACTGGCACAGATGGCGCGGCTTTGTGGCTATGATGTCAGTATCATAGACCCACGCGAAACCTTCGGTTCCGCCGCGCGGTTTCCGGGTGAGGTGATCCATGACGACTGGCCGGACGAGGCTTTGGCGGCGCTTGGTCTGGATGCGCGGACGGCGGTTGTGACGTTGACCCATGACGCCAAGCTGGATGATCCGGCAATCCGTGCCACACTCGACAGCCCGGCCTTCTATCTGGGCTGTCTCGGCTCGACACGCACTCATGCGAAACGGGTGGAGCGGCTGACAGCGGCGGGCTTCGACACGGGCCAGATGGCACGCATCCATGCGCCGGTCGGGCTGGACATCGGGGCGAAAAGCCCGGCGGAAATCGCGGTTTCGGTGATGGCTGAAATCACCCAGGTCCTGAGGCGCGGCTGATGCTGTTCGGGCCTGTGCCATTGGCCGAAGCCGAAGGGGCCATTCTGGCGCATCGGGTGGATACGGCGGACGGCCCCCTGCCGAAGGGCGCGCGGCTGGACGCGGCGGCGGTGGTGCGGCTGGCTGCCGCGGGGCTGGCCGAGGTGATCGTGGCCCGCCCCGAACCCGGCGAGATCGGCGAGAATGCTGCGGCGGCCCGGCTCGCCGCCGCACTACTGTCCGGGGCCGAGGGGCTGCGCGGGGGCGGGGCGGCAACGGGGCGGGTGAACCTGCACGCGATGGGGCCGGGCCTGTTGCGGGCCGATGCCGCCCGGATCGACGCGCTGAATGCGGTGCATCCTATGATCACGCTGGCCACGTTGCCCGATCTGGCGCGGGTCGAGTCGCGCAGCATGGTGGCGACGGTCAAGATCATTTCCTATGCCGTGCCCGAATCTGCGCTGGAGGCGGCCTGCGCCCATGCGGCGGGGGCGCTGCATCTTGCCTCCCCCGTGCTGGCGCGGGCGGCGCTGATCGAAACCGTATTGCCCGGCGCCGCCCCCCCGGCGCCAAAAGGGCGCGAGGCGCTGGCGCTGCGGTTACGGCGGCTGGGTGTCACACTGGCTCCGCGCCGCATCGTGCCCCACCGGGCCGCGCCTCTGGCCGAGGCGCTTGCGGAAACGGATGCGGAAATCCTGTTCATCCTCACCGCTTCGGCCACATCGGACCCTGCCGATGTCGCGCCCGCCGCACTCTTGGCTGCGGGTGGGCGGCTGGAGCGGTATGGGATGCCGGTCGATCCGGGGAACCTGCTGTTCATCGGCGCGTTGCATGGCCGCCCGGTGATCGGTCTGCCGGGCTGCGCGCGTTCGCCCGCGCTGAACGGGGCGGACTGGGTGCTGGAGCGGGTGATCTGCGGCTTGCCGGTCGGGGCGGCTGACATTGCCCGGATGGGTGTCGGCGGCCTTCTGAAGGAAATCGCCGCGCGGGGGCGGCTGCGCGAAGCACCAGAATAAGAACGGGGGCCGAAGGGCCCCCGCACATCTTCTGCCGATCCGTGATCGCGCTTATTTTGGCGCGATCATCATCACCATCTGCCGGCCTTCCAGCTTGGGCATGGATTCGACCTTACCGGCCTCCACCACATCGGCGGCAACCCGGTTCAGCAGTTCAAGGCCAAGCTCCTGGTGGGCCATTTCGCGGCCACGGAAGCGCAGGGTGATCTTCACCTTGTCGCCTTCGCCAAGGAACTTCAGCACCGCTTTCATCTTGACGTTATAGTCGTGGTCATCAGTGCCGGGACGGAACTTGATTTCCTTGATCTCGATGATCTTCTGCTTCTTGCGGGCCTCGGCCTCACGCTTCTGCTGTTCGTATTTGAACTTGCCGAAGTCCATGATCTTGCAGACCGGGGGTTCCGCGTTGGGCGAAATCTCGACCAGATCAAGCCCGGCTTCTTCCGCCATGGCAAGGGCGCGGGCGGGCGTCACGACGCCGACATTTTCGCCATCTGCGCCGATGAGGCGGATTTCCGGCGCGCGGATGCGGTCGTTCACACGGGGGCCCGTATCGCGTTGCGGCGGGGCGTTGTGGGGTCTGCGGGCTATGGCTTCGGTCCTTCTGCCATTGGAATAACGTGCGCAAAATAGTCCCCCGGACCGGGCAGTTCAACCGGATTCGGCGGTATCGCGTCATCGGGGCGGGCACTGGCGCGGCGGACGGCATTTTCCCCTTCAAATTCCGCGTCCAAACCCCCATCTGGGGCGGGAGTGCCAGTTTTCGGCGCGACAGGAAGGGACACGGACATGAACAGCAAGGTCATCATTGGCGGTGTGGTCGTCGCGGCAGCGGCGGCGGGCTACTATTTCTTCGGCCAACAGACGCCGAGCGAGGCTGAAAAAGCCGCCGAAACCGCAACCGAAGCCGCCCAGTCCGCCGCTGCAACCGCTGCGACCGAGGCTGCCAGCGCGACTGAAGCGGCTGCCGATGCCGTGGAAGGCGCGGGCGAGGATGCGGCGCGCGCTGCGGCCGAGGCTGCGAATGCGGCGGCAGCGGCCACCGAACAGGCAGGCGAGGCTGCGGCCCAGGCGGTTGAGGCAGCATCCGAGGCCGCCAGCGAGGCAGCAGGTCAGGTGACCGGCGCGGTCGAAGATGCAACGGCCGCCGCGACCGAAGCGGCCACCGGCGCGGCGGAAGCTGCGAAACAGGCGGCGGAAGCCGCGACCAGCGCGGCCACGTCGGCTGCCACCGGCGCCGCCGAAACGGCCGGGCAGGCCGTGGATTCGGCAACCGAAGCTGCGGGCGACGCGGCAGCAGCGGTCACCGAACAGGCGGGTGAGGCGGCTGCAACCGTTGCCGATACCGCTGCCGATGCGGTGGAAGGCGCGGCCGAAAGCGCTGCCGCTGCCGTGGATAGCACCGCTGGCGATACCGCGGATGCCGCGCAGGATGCGGCGGCTGCCGCCAACGATGCCGCAGCCGCAGCGAATGACGCCGCCGCCGAAGCAGTGGCCGATACCGCCAATGCCTTCGATCCGGCGACGTTTGATGCGACGAAAATCAATGGCCTGATCGACGCCTCGGCCCTGGACGATGGCACCAAGGCCGCGCTGAAGGCGGCGGTGGATGGTGCGGCGAAGAACCCGGCGCTGGTGGATGCGGCGCTGAAGCAGGTGAAAGCCGCGTTGGGGATGTAATCTCCGCTCGAATGAAAACGCCGCGCGAGACCCGCGCGGCGTTTTTGTTTCCAATGGTTTGCGAGGCGATGCTTACACGCCATCGCCGACGAAAGCCTTTTCCACCACATATTCGCGCGGTTCCGAATTGGCACCTTCGCGCAGGCCGAAGCTTTCCAGAACGGCCATTACGTCCTTGTTGAAGGCAAGGCTGCCGCAGACCATGGCGCGGTCATGTTCGCGGTCCATCGGCGCCAGCCCCAGATCAGCAAAGACTTTGCCCGACGACAGGTTGTCGGTGATCCGGCCGGTATGGTGGAACGCCTCGCGCGTGGTGGTGGGGTAGTATTTCAGCTTGCCCGCCACCATCTCGCCGATCAGCGGGTCGTCATGCAGCCCTTCCACCAGTTGCCGGCCATATTCCAGCTCGGCCACGGTGCGGCAGGTGTGCATCATCACCACTTCTTCGTATTTCTCGTAGGTTTCCGGGTCGCGCATCAGGCTGGCAAAAGGCGCGATGCCGGTGCCGGTGGCAAGGAACCACACCCGCTTGCCCGGCAGCAGCGCGTCATGCACCAGCGTGCCCACGGGTTTGGGGCGCAGGATGATTTCGTCCCCCGGCTGGATATGTTGCAGCTTCGAGGTCAGCGGGCCATCCGGCACCTTGATCGAATAGAACTCCAGCTCCTCGTCCCAGTTGGGCGAGGCGATGGAATAGGCGCGGAGCAAGGGTTTGCCATTGTCGCCCATCAGGCCGATCATCACGAACTCGCCGGACCGGAAGCGCAGGGTCTGCGGACGGCTGACGCGGAAGGAAAACAGGGCATCGGTCCAGTGCTTCACCGACAGCACGGTCTGCGCGTCGGGCAGGTGGACTTTGGTCGCGGCGGTATCGGACACGGGTTTTTGCTCGGTCATGGAATATCAAATCCTGAATATGTCAGGTGGAGGCCAGAGGAAAGCCCGGATTCAGGCACGCAGCCGCGACTGATAGTCATGGGCCTGCCAGTCGGCGCGGAATTTCCACTGCGGCTCGGGCTGGCGGGCTGCCAGATCGTCGGGGATTTCCACCGCGTCAAAGCCGACGCGGCGCGCCATGGCATATTGATCGGCGATGACATGGCCGAAGGCGCGCAATTCGCCCTTGTAGCCCATCATGCGCAGGCGGCGGCCGATGGTGAAGGCGCGACCATCGCTGAAGGCGGGGAAGGCGACGCGGATCAACGCAATCGCTTCCAGCCGGTCTGCCAGCGCCGAAGGATCGTCTGTATGCGCAAGGTCCAGTGCCGTCGCGGTGGCGGCGGCATCAAGACCGGGGTTCTGGCTGTCGGCAACGGGGGTGAAGCCGGTATCGGTGACGATCACGCTCATGCCGCGTTCTCCTCGGTGGTGCCGCCGCGCACGGCGCGGCCGTTGATGAAATGGATGCCGCATTCGGTTTTGGCGCTGCCACGCCAGCGGCCCGCACGCGGGTCTTCGCCGGGTTTCACCGGGCTGGTGCAGGGCGCGCAACCGATGGAGGGGTAGCCCTTTGCAACCAGCGGATGCCGGGGCAGGCGGTTGTTGACGATATATTCCTCAAGATCCTCGCGGCCCCAATGGGCCAGCGGGTTGACCTTGATGCGGGTATCGCCCTCGGCCTCGAAGAACTCGACCTCTTGCCGCGTCGCGCCCTGATAGCGCTTGCGCCCGGTGATCCAGCCATCGAAATCCTTCAGCGCACGTTCCAGCGGCTCCACCTTGCGGATGGCGCAGCAGGCATCGGTGTTGAACTGGTGCAGCGTCCCGTCTGGATCGTCGAATTCCACCTTTTTGGGGTGCGCGCGGATGGTGCGGATGTCGCAAAGCGCCAGTTTCTCGGCCAGTTCGCGCTGATATTCCAGCGTTTCCTTGAACAGCATCCGCGTATCGACAAACAGCACCGGCGTTTCCGGCGCGATGACGGAAACGAGGTGCAGCAGCACGACCGATTCCGCCCCGAAGGACGACACCAGCGCCACGCGCCCCAGATCGGGGTCGCCAAGCGCATGTTCCAGCACGGCGGTCGCGCCGTGATGGCGGTAGCGGGCGTTCAGCGCGGCGACCCTGTCGGCCACCGTGCCGACCGGCCCGGAGGTGTCACGCGGCATCCCGGTTTCCTTCCCCCGGATAAAGCGCCGCCTTGAAGGGCGGCAGGCCGACCCGGCGGTAAGCCTGAAGGAAGGTTTCCTCGGGGCTTTCACGCAGGTCGAGATAGGCCAGAACAATCCGTTCGATCGCGGGCACGATCTCGTCATAGGCAAAGCCCGGACCGGCACGCTCGCCGATCACGGCATCTTCGGTGCCGTCGCCGCCAAGGGTGATCTGGTAATTCTCCACCCCCGCGCGATCCAGCCCAAGAATGCCGATATGGCCGACATGGTGATGGCCGCAGGCGTTGATGCAGCCCGAGATCTTGATCTTGAGCGGCCCCACGTCATGTTCCAGCTTCAACGCGTCGAAGCGGGTCGCGATTTCCTGCGCGACCGGGATGGCGCGGGCGGTGGCCAGCGCGCAGTAATCCATGCCGGGGCAGGCGATGATGTCGGAGATCAGCCCGACATTGGCGGTGCCCAGCCCCGCCTGCATCAGCGCGGCATGCACCGCCGGCAGGTCCGATTTGTGGACATGCGGCAGGATGACGTTCTGTTCGTGGCTGACGCGCAGCTCGTTATGGCCGTAGCGCTCGGCCAGATCGGCCATGACACGCATCTGGTCGGCGGTCGCGTCGCCCGGCGTCTGGCCATGTGCCTTCAGGCTGATCGTGACGATGGCATATTGGTCATTGCGGTGCTGCGCCAGGTTGGTATCGGCCCAGGCGCGGAACACCGGATCGGCCTTGTAGAAGGCGTCATAGGCATCGACCGGCGCATTGCGGAAGGCGGGCGGGGCGAAAGCCTCGCGGATATCCGCCAGCAGCGCCTGATCGTTGCCGCCGAACAGCGGGCGCAACTCGGCAAAGCGCGCCTCGATCATGCGGGTGATTTCTTCCTTGCCGGTCTCGTGCAGGGTGATCTTGATGCGGGCCTTGTATTTGTTGTCGCGGCGGCCAAGCGTATTGTAGACGCTCAGCACTGCCTCGACGTAAGGCAGCAGATCTTCCACAGGCAGGAAGTCACGCACGGTCATGGCGACCATCGGCGTCCGGCCCAGACCGCCGCCCACCAGCACCTGAAAGCCGGTTTCGCCCGCGTCGTTCTTCACGATGCGCAGCCCGATGTCATGCGCCGCCGTCACCGCACGGTCCTGTGCGGCGCCGGTAATGGCGATCTTGAACTTGCGTGGCAGGAACTGGAATTCCGGGTGGTCGGTGGACCACTGGCGCAGCAACTCGGCATAGGGGCGGGGGTCTTCGATCTCATCCGCCGCCGCAGCCGCGAAATGGTCGGCCGTCACGTTGCGCACGCAATTGCCACTGGTCTGAATTGCATGCATCCCCACATCGGCCAGCGCCGAAAGCATCTTCGGCACATCCGACAGCTTTGGCCAGTTGAACTGGATGTTCTGCCGTGTGGTGAAATGGCCATAGCCCTTATCCCAGGTCTGGGCGATATGGGCCAGTTGCCGCATCTGGCGCGGGTTCAGCGTGCCATAGGGGATCGCCACGCGCAGCATGTAGGCGTGCAGTTGCAGATACAGCCCGTTCATCAGGCGCAGCGGGCGGAATTCCTCTTCCGTCAGGCTGCCGTCGATGCGGCGTTCCACCTGGTGAGAGAACTGCGCCACGCGGGCACGCACGAAGGATTCGTCGAATTCGGAGTAGTTATACATGGCGGCGGTCCGGGGCTGGCTGGCTGCGGCGGTCAGACGAGTTCGGCCTGCTTGCCGAGAAAGTAGTTGGAGGGGCCACGGGTGCGGAACACCTCGCGGAAATGGGTGGGTTCCGGGCCGTTCGGGCCTGCCTTGGCATCGGCCAGATAAGCCCCCACCGCGACGGATTTCTGCGCCATGGCATGCAGCAGGCGCAACTGCGCATGGGCCTCGTCCTCGATCAGTTCCGCCTCGTGATGCAGGCGGGTCCAGCGGTCGTCGGCGGTGAGATAGATCACATCGCCCTCGATCAGCGCATTGGCGGTCACGACTTTCGGGGTGAAGCGGGCCATTCGATCCTCCGGCACTTGCGGTTTCTGCATTGCAATATAGGATATTTTTCTAGTTTCGCGCCATATGGGCGGATAGATAAGGAAATCCGTTCCGTGTGGGCGGCGATGTGGGACGGGGTTCCACGAAACAGGAGGAACAGGGAATGTCGGCCCGGCTGGACGAGATGGACAGGAAAATCCTTGCAGAACTGCAAGAGGATGCCGAGCAATCGCTGGATGAAATCGCGCGCAAGGTGGGGTCTTCCAAGACCCCGGTGTGGAATCGCATCCGCAAGATGAAGGAAACCGGGGTCATCACCCGGCAGGCCGCTTTGCTTGACCCCGAGGCGCTGGGGCTGGAGGCCTGTTTTTTCGTGCTGATCCGCACATCGGAACACGAGGCCGACTGGCAGCGCCGCTTCCTGCAAACCCTGCGCGAACGCCCCGAGGTGCTGGAGGCGCATCGGCTGGCGGGCGATATCGACTATATCCTGAAGGTCCGGGTGAAGAACGCGCGGGCCTATGACACCTTCTATCAGGCGCTGATCTCGCAGGTAAAAATCCACAACGTCACGGCGCTGCTGTCGATGGAGGAAATCAAGGCGACGACGGCACTGCCGCTGGGCTGAAATGCAAACGGCGGCCCAGCATGGGGCCGCCGTTCCGCGATTTCAAACCGCGATCAGAGCAGGGCTTTGGCCTGCGCCACGGCATTGTCGGCAGTGATGCCGAACTCCTGATAAAGCCGCTCTGCCGGGGCAGAGGCGCCGAAGGAGGACATGCCGACGAAAGCCGCCTTGGCCTCTTTGCCGCGCTCGCCCAAAAGCCAGCGGTCCCAGCCCTGACGCACGCCCGCCTCGATGGCGACGCGCACCGGACCGGCGGGCAGCACCTTCTTGCGATAGGCCTCGTCCTGCGCGGCGAACAGTTCCATGCAGGGCATGGAGACGACGCGGGTGCCGATGCCTTCGGCTTCCAGCTTGGCGCGGGCCTGCATGGCGATTTCGACCTCGGACCCGGTGGCGATCAGGATGACCTGACGCTTGCCGGTGGCTTCGGCCAGCACATAGGCACCGCGCGCCGACAGGTTCTGGTTGGTATGCGCGGTCCGCACCGGGGCCAGACCCTGACGGCTGAGCGCCATCACGCTCGGCGTGGTTTTCGACGATAGTGCCAGTTCCCAGGCCTCGGCCACCTCGACCAGATCGGCGGGGCGGAACACCCAGGTGTTCGGCGTCGCGCGCGAAATCGCCAGATGCTCGACCGGCTGGTGGGTCGGGCCATCCTCGCCCAGACCGATGGAATCATGCGTCATCACATAGACCACCGGAATGCCCATCAGCGCCGAAAGCCGCATCGAGGGGCGGGCGTAATCGGTGAAGGCCATGAAGGTGCCCGAATAGGGCCGCACGCCGCCATGCAGCGCCATGCCGTTCATCGCCGCCGCCATGCCGTGTTCGCGGATGCCCCAGTAGACGTAACGGCCCTTGCGGTTCGTCGGATCGAACACGCCCAGATCGGCGGTCTTGGTGTTGTTCGAGCCGGTCAGGTCTGCCGAACCGCCCACGGTTTCCTGCGCGATCGGGTTCACCGCTGCCAACACCACCTCGGAAGCCGAGCGGGTTGCCAGTTTTTTCGGCGTCTCGACTGCGGCCTTCTTCACGCCACGGATGGCCGACACCAGCTTCGGCGCCGGGTCACCTGCGAAGATGCGGGCGAATTCGGCCTGTTTGCCCGCCGGGAGCGCGGCCAGACGGGCTGCCCATTCGGCGCGGGTGGCGGCGCCCCGGCCACCGATGGCCTCCCATGCGGCTTTCACATCGGCCGGGATCTCGAACGGATCATGCTCCCAGCCATAGGCGGCGCGGGTGTCGGCGATCAACTGCTTGTCAGTCAGCGCGCCATGGCCTTTCGACGTGTCCTGCGCCGACGACCCCAGCGCGATATGCGTCTTGCAGGCGATCATCGCCGGGCGGGGCGAGCGTTTGGCCTTGTCCAGCGCGGCGTCGATCTCTACCGGGTCGTGGCCGTCGCATTCAAACACATCCCAGCCCGAGGCAGCAAAGCGTGCCTTCTGGTCGGTCACATCCGACAGTTCGACCTTGCCGTCGATGGTGATGCCGTTGTTGTCCCACAGCACGATCAGGCGGGAAAGCTGCTGCTTGCCCGCGATGCCGATGGCTTCCTGGCTCACACCTTCCATCAGGCAGCCATCACCTGCGATGACATAGGTGTAGTGATCCATCACCTTCGCGCCCCAGCGGGCGCGCAGGCTTTCCTCGGCCATGGCGAAGCCCACGGCATTGGCGATCCCCTGACCCAGCGGGCCGGTGGTGGTTTCCACCCCTTCCATATGGCCGAATTCTGGGTGGCCTGCCGTGCGGGCGCCCCACTGGCGGAAATTCTTCAGTTCCTCAAGGCTCGCCTGCTTGTAACCCGTCAGGTGCAGCAGGCTGTAGATCAGCATCGAGCCATGGCCCGCCGACAGGATAAAGCGGTCGCGGTTGGGCCATTTCGGATCGGCCGGGTCGAAATTCAGGTGCTTTTCGAACAGCACCGTCGCCACATCGGCCATGCCCATGGGCATGCCGGAATGGCCGGAATTGGCCGCGGCCACTGCGTCGAGTGTCAGCACCCGGATGGCGCAGGCTTTCTTCCAGTGGTCGGGGTGCTTGGCGCGCAGGCTCGCAATATCCACGGCGAGAATCCTCGTTGTTGCGTCGGTTCGCCTTGGTCCATATCAGCCCGACGGGCAAGATCAAGCTTCGAGGGGCTTTGGCGCAGCCTTTTGTCTGCAAGTCCTTGGCTGGAAAGCAACTGCCGTTTTGGGGGCACATTCCCGCCGATGTTTGCGCTAAGATTGAATGAAACGATGAGCCGGGGCGATTCGCGTGCAAGGCGAAGGGATCGGGCCAAACGTCGGCAAGACGGCAAGCAAGGGCAGAACGACATGAACGATTTGGCAGAGCTGGAGCGGCGCATTTCCGCGGCGCTGACACGGATCGGAACAGGGATTGACCAGCTTCGCGCTGCGGGGGCGGCTGAAACTGCCGCTGCCGGGGAGGTGGCCTCCGCTTCGGAAGAGGTTGTGCAGTTGCGCGAGGCGCTGGAGGCCGAGCGCACCGCCAATGCGCAACTGACCGCACGGCTGCGTGCCGTGAAGGCGCGGGACGGCAAGGCCGGCGCGGCGCTGGAACAACGGGTGGCGGAACTGACCCGTCAGCTTGATGTTCAGGGGCTGGAAAGCCAGCGGATGAAGAAGAACATGATCCAGCTGCGCGAGGCGCTGCGGAGCTTGCGCGAAGAGGCACAGGAAAAGGTCGAGGCGCATCTGATCAACAAGGCCATGCTGGCCGAGCTGGAATCGCTGCGCTCGGAACGCGCGGCCGAGGCGGCGGAACTGGCCGAGTTGCTGTCCGAGATCGGCCCCATCGTGCAGGAGGCCGCACAAGACAGCGAAGACGAGAAGGAGGCCACCGATGCCTGAGGTCGAGATCACCATTGCGGGCCGCAGTTTCGCCGTTGCCTGTCAGGCGGGGGAAGAACATTTCCTGCGGTCCGCCGCTGCGATGCTGGATGCCGAGGCGCAGCCGCTTATCGCGCAGATGGGCCGGTTGCCGGAAGGGCGGATGCTGCTTATGGCCGGGCTGATGCTGGCCGACAAGACCGCCGCGCTGGAAGACGAGATGCGCGCCCTGAAGTCCCGTCTGGCCGAGCTTGAGGCAAGGCCAGTGCCCGAGCCGCAGCGGATCGAGGTGCCGGTGATCCCGCCGCAGGTGGAGGAAACGCTGGCCGAGATTGCCGCGCGGGCCGAGGCGCTGGCGCAGAAGCTGGACGAAAAAGCCCCGGCTGCGGGCTAGTATTCAGCCCGCCCGCCGCAGACGAAGCCAATGCGGCACAGCCAGCGCGGCCTGGATCAGTGCCAGAACCGCGCCTGCCGCCGCAAGGGCCAGAAAGGCCCGCGCCAGCATCTGCATCTGTGGCAGGGTCTGCGCCTTGAATTCGGTGGCGGTTCCGGCCTCGACCAGCCGGGGGCTGACGGCAGAGGCCAGAACGGTGTCGCCCCGGCTGGCGCTTCCGGGCTGTTCATACCAGATCGTCGCCAGAGAGCCGCCGCTGAGCCCGCAGCCGCCGAACCCGTCTTCCAGCGGCGGCAGATCTCCGTAGTCGCGGGATTTCTGTGGCAGGTGCAATAGGGCGCTTGGGCCATCCGCAAGTTCAAGCTGCACAAGGCCCGGCAGCCGGGATTTCACATTGGCATTCCCCAGCGGCACGCCACCCCCACGGTTGTCACAGGGCAGGCGGATCACCTCGGCCGGAACGGCGCCAGGGGCGGGCAGGGGCGCAATGCGACCTTCCAGCAGGAAGCCGTTGACATAAGCACCGCGCGGGCCTTCCAGCAGGGCCAGAACATCGGCCGTGCTGCGCGCCACCGGGGCATCTGTCAGACCCAGCCACCAGTCGGCGGTGCGCCATAAACTGCCCGCCGCGATCAGCGCGACCACCAGAATCAGACCCGACAGCAGCGGCACGACTGGCGCACGGTCGCGGCCTTTCAGTCTCGGATAGACCAGCCGCAACAGCAGATAGCCCAGCACCAGCGGCAGGGCCAGCGCGGCAGCGGCGGCGAGGTTCGGCTCGAACACATCGGTCCGGTTGCCGGTCATCACCAGCGCCAGCACCAGCCAGAGCGCGGCCCCGGCCGCCGCCACCGCCGCTTTCCAGCCGAGCCGGGCGAAAGCCAGAAACAACAGTGCCGTGCCCCCGGCAATAGCCGCCAGAATCGCTTCGATCCCCATGAAATGAAAAACCCTGTCCGCAATCACTGCGGACAGGGTTCAGGGCTTTCGCGTTCAGGTCAACGCAAAATGCGTCTCAGGCGTTTGCTTCGCGGATCTTGTCGGCAGCTTCCTTGTTGAAGCCGATGCCGTTCGTTTCCAGCAACGTGTCGAGTTCACCCGAGATGGTCATTTCGGTCACGATGTCGCAGCCGCCGACGAATTCGCCCTTCACATAAAGCTGCGGGATGGTCGGCCAGTCGGAGAAATCCTTGATCCCCTGACGGATCTCGGCATCGGCCAGCACGTTCACATCGGCAAATTCAACGCCCATGTAATTGAGAATACCCGCGACACGGGACGAGAACCCGCATTGCGGCATCATCTTGGTGCCCTTCATGAACAGCACCACGTCGTTTTTGGTGATCGTCTCGCGGATCTGGTCCTGCGCGCTCATCTTGCGGTTCCTTTGCATCGCTGGGGCCTTGCCCCGGTCTCAAGCGTTAATCTGTCTGTCTGGCCCGGCGAAGCATCCGGCGCTGGATGCGGTCCGCCCTGCGGGTGAGTGCGTCATTCCGGGCCATGGCAGCCGCGAAACTTGCGTGGTCTATCGCCTCTGTCCCAAGCTCCGGTTTGCGGTAGGGAGCTTTCGGTTCCTCGCCTGGCGTGAGTGGTCGGTATGTGCCGCGCCGCCGTCTCTGGGACAGCCAGATCACCGCCACGATCCCGACCAGAAGCGCCAGAAGCCAGAGTTTCAGCGTCACGCCGCTTACTCCGGGGCCTTGGTGGTCAGGGCCAGCGCATGCAATTCGCCATGCGCCCCGTCCATCTTGCCTTTCAGGCTGGCATAGACCGCGCGTTGCTGCTGCACGCGGTTCATGCCCTTGAAACTGGCGTCCACCACCTCGGCCGCCCAGTGATTGCCGTCTCCGGCGAGGTCGGTAATGGTGATCTGCGCATCGGGGAATGCTTCCCGGATCAGCGCCTCGATGTCCTTGCCTTCCATGGGCATGTGGGTGTCTCCTGTCCTTCCCATCCAATCTAGGACGAGCGGACGGGGGCTGCAAGCGGTGGCCTTGGCCTGCGTGTCTGCCACTCGCGTTCCAGCATGGCAAGGAAGATGCAATCCACCCAGTCACCGCCGGGACGCTGCCAGCATTCGCGCCAGACCCCCTCGCGCTGAAAGCCCGCGCTTTCAAAGAAGCGCAGGGCGCGACTGTTGTCGGCGGTGCAGTCGAGCCCCAGCCGATGCGCGCGGCGGGTGGTGAAGACTTCGGCCAGCAGCGCGTTCAGAAAGGGGTGGCCAAGGCCCGGTCGGCTGACGGCAAATTCGCGCAGCCCCAGAACACGGGGCATCCATTCGACGATCAGCGCAAAGCCCTCGGGTTCACCATCTTCAATCCACAAGAGCAGGTCGCCACCGGCGATCGCCTCTTCGATCTGTCCTTCGGCGGGCGGGTCGAGAAAGGCGCGATTGTCATCGCGCAGCCACAGGGCGCGGATGAACGCCGCATCCCGAGGCTGCGCGATGCGGATCATCCCTCGATGGCCGCGGCGAAGGCGCCACGGTAAAGCGACGAAAGATCGGCCAGTGCGGCGCTGTCGGCGCCAAAGCGGACGCTATCGCCGCCGAAACGGCCGACGCGCAGCACCGGAACGCCGGTGGTCAGCGCGGCGGCTTCCAGCGCGGCGGCGCCTTCTTCGGAGGCGGCCACCAGATAGCGGGCCTGATCCTCGCCGAACAGCGTCGGAATGTCGCTTGCGTCCAGCGTCAGGCCAAGCCCGGCGCCTTCGGCCATTTCGAAGGCCGCGAGTGCAAGGCCACCGTCGCCAAGGTCTGTCGCGGCGCGCAACGTCTTGCGGTTGGCGCGCAGGAAATCGCCGTGGCGCTTTTCGGCTTCCAGATCGACATGCGGCGCATCGCCCGCCTCGATCCCGAAGGCCTCGGCCAGCAGGGCCGATTGGCCCAGATGGCCGAAGGTCTCGCCGATCACCAGCGCCACGTCGCCTTCCGCCGGGCGGCCTGCGATCAGGTCATCCAGCGAAGCGAGCAGGCCCACGGCACCGATGGTCGGCGTCGGCAGGATCGGTTGGCCGTCGGTTTCGTTGTAAAGCGAGACGTTGCCCGAAACGATGGGCATTTCCAGCGCTGCCACAGCCGCGCCGATACCTTTGATGGCGCCGACGAACTGGCCCATGATCTCGGGCTTTTCGGGGTTGCCGAAATTCAGGTTGTCGGTCGTGGCCAGCGGCAGGGCCCCCACGGCGGTCAGGTTGCGATAGGCCTCGGCCACCGCCTGCTTGCCGCCCTCGAAGGGGTTGGCCTTCACATAGCGCGGCGTCACGTCGCTGGTGAAGGCCAGCGCCTTGGCCGTGCCATGCACCCGCACCACGCCCGCCGCCATGCCGGGGCGGACAACGGTATCGGCGCCGACCTGGCTGTCATATTGTTCCCACACCCAGCCCTTGTGGGCATAGGTCGGGCTGCCGATCAGCGCGCGCAGCGCGTCAATGGCACTGATGGCGGGCACATCGCCAAGCGCGGCGGCGGTCGGAGTTTCCACCCACGGACGGTCATATTCCGGCGCGCTGGACGACAGTTTCGACAGCGGCAGATCGGCCTTGACCTCGTTGCCGTGCAGGATGAGGAAACGGTCTTCGGGGATCGTCTCGCCCACAATGGCGAAATCCAGATCCCATTTTTCAAAGATCGCGCGGGCCACCGCCTCTTTTTCCGGCTTCAAGACCATGAGCATCCGCTCCTGGCTTTCCGACAGCATCATCTCATAGGCGGTCATCGCCGCTTCGCGCTGCGGCACATGGTCGAGGTTCAGCCGGATGCCCAGTCCGCCCTTGTCGCCCATTTCCACCGCCGAACAGGTCAGGCCAGCGGCCCCCATGTCCTGAATGGAGATCACGGCGCCGGTCTGCATCAGCTCAAGGCAGGCTTCCAGCAGGCGCTTTTCGGTGAAGGGGTCGCCGACCTGCACGGTGGGGCGTTTTTCCTCGATGGTCTCGTCGAATTCGGCCGAGGCCATGGTGGCACCGCCCACGCCGTCGCGTCCGGTCTTGGCGCCAAGGTAGACCACCGGCATGCCGACGCCCGAGGCCGCCGAATAGAAGATGGCATCCGCATCGGCGAGACCCGCCGCGAAGGCGTTCACAAGGCAGTTGCCGTTATAGGCACGGTGAAACCGCACCTCGCCGCCCACGGTGGGCACGCCGAAGGCATTGCCGTAGCCGCCGATGCCTTCGACCACGCCTTTCACCAGATGCGCCGTTTTCGGATGCGAGGGCAGGCCGAAGCTCAGCGCGTTCATCGCGGCAATCGGGCGGGCGCCCATGGTGAACACGTCGCGCAGGATGCCGCCGACGCCGGTGGCCGCGCCCTGATGCGGTTCGATGTAGGACGGGTGGTTGTGGCTTTCCATCTTGAAGATGACCGCCTGACCGTCGCCGATATCCACCACACCCGCATTTTCACCGGGGCCGCAGATGACCTGCGGGCCGGTGGTGGGCAGGGTGCGCAGCCATTTCTTCGACGATTTGTAAGAGCAATGCTCGTTCCACATCGCCGAGAAGATGCCAAGCTCGGTGAAGCTCGGTTCGCGGCCGATGATTTCGAGGATGCGCTGGTATTCGTCGGGCTTGATCCCGTGCGAGGCGATCAGCTCGGGAGAGATGGCTGGTTCTTGCATGGCGGCGCCCTGTCGTGATGCGTGATGCGCGCTTCTTTAGGGGAAGGCGCGGCCCGAGGAAAGGCCCGTTACCGGCCTTGCGGCGGCCTTGCGGCATTGCGCTGGCCCAGGGTGAGGATTTCTGGCCGCACTACGGGTGTGTTGCGGTTGCTGAAGAACGGGTTTCGCCGCCAGCTTCCGGCAATCTTCGCCGGAAGCGCGCGGGACAGCAGACCGAAGAGCGCGCGGAACATCCCCGATTGCGCCACGGGCTGGCGGGCGGCCGCGGTATTGGCATGGCAGACCAAGGGGCCAAAGCCCGGTTGACCGGGCTTCAGAATGGCACCGAAGAAGGGCAGGCCCATATGGGGCAGGGAATTGCCGATGGGGGCGCCGCAACACCCCGCATACCAGCGGATCAGGCCCTTCGGCCCCAGACGCAGCGCCGAAAGCCGGTCATATCCTGCGGTGAAGCGGATATGTTGCGGAAGGGTCTGGAAAATCTCGGTCCCGCCCTTGGCATCAAGCCAGATCGCATCGACCTTCAGGTGGCGCGCGAAGCTTTGGCAATCGGCGCAGTAGCATTCGACATGTGTGCCGGGTGCGGTTTGCGCGATTTCCCACCGCATCGTGCCGCAGGTGCAAAGGAACTGTCTGGGATTGGTCATATGGGCCTCCGTCATGGGGTCAGACTGCCATATTCCGCAAACGACCGCCCGAATAATCGGCAAAGCAAAAAAAAAGGCCGAGCAGAAGCTCGGCCCAAGTCCAACAGGGAGGTATGAAGCCGACAAGAGAGAAACTCGATTGCCGTCTTCAAGACGCCATTTATGTGGGCAGAACGCATGGATCAAGAACAATCATGCCGCAGGTGCAGCATGGCCGTCATGCACGCGCTGCATGGCTGGCCAAACATGCCTCGCAAGTGCTTAATTCTGGTGCATTTTGCGAAAAAGCTGGATTTCCTCGGTGACGAAATCGCGGAAGGCCGAAACCCGTTTGGAATGCCGCAACTCCTCGGGGTAGGCGAGGAAGACCGGAACCTCGTTTGAATCGACCTCCGGCAGCACCCGCACCAGATGCGGGAAGTCCTCGGTGATGTAATCCGGCAGCACGCCGATCCCGATATGGCTCAGCACGCCCTGCAACACGCCGAAGTAATTGTTCACCGTGAAGGTGGACGGGATGTCATGGCTCATCAGTTGCGCGACCAGCGTGGCACCGGCCGCGACCTGCGACGTGCCCGCGTGCTGACAGATCAGGCGGTGGGCGCTGAAATCCGCCATGGTCGAGGGCGTGCCATGTTCGGCAAGATATTCGGGCGAGGCGTAAAGCCGCATGCGGATGTTCATCAACCGGCGGCGGATCAGATCGGCCTGGCTTGGTTCTTTCATGCGGATCGCCACGTCGGCCTCGCGCATCGGCAGGTCCAGCACGCGCTCTTCCAGCATGAGGTCAATCTTCAGCGCCGGATATTTGCGGTAAAGCTTCACCAGACGCGGTGCCAGCCACAGCGTGCCGAAGCCTGTGGTCGTGGTGACACGCAATTCACCGAACACCTCATCCTCGCTGTCGCGGATTCGGGCGGCGGTGGCTTCCAGCCGTTTGACCATCGCAGTCGTCGCGTCGAACAGCAGTTCCCCCTGTTCGGTGAGAATCAGTCCCCGCGCATGGCGGTGGAACAGGGTGACATTGAGGCTTTCCTCCAGCGCCCTGATCTGGCGCGAAACGGCAGACTGGCTCAGATGCAGGGTATCGCCTGCATGGGTCAGGCTGCCCGCATCGGCAACCGCGTGAAATATTCTGAGCTTGTCCCAGTCCATTGTGAAACTCTTCTTGTTTTTTGCACCGCTAACATTTCCGCAGGTAAATAGTCACGCTTTTGTGCCTGTAAACGGCAAACCGGTGGAAATTCCCGCTTTGTAGGTCAGCATTTTTGACCTATCATAGCGGATATGACCGTTTTGCAAGGGAGGTGCACAATGGGCGTGCAGAATGTGATCCGCAAGGATGTGTCGCTGGCCGACAGGTATGACCTGACGAAATCTCCGGTCCTGCTGAACGGGACGCAGGCCCTTGTGCGCGTGATGCTGATGCAGGCGGCGCGGGACCGGGCGGCAGGGCTGAATACCGCTGGCTATTGCACCGGCTATCGCGGCTCGCCCCTTGGTGCGGTCGATCTGACCATGAGCAAGTCGAAGCGCGAGCTGGAGGCGGCGCAGATCCTGTTCCAGCCGGGTCTGAACGAGGATCTGGCGGCAACCGCGATCTGGGGCAGCCAGCAGGCCGAACTGCGCGGCGAGGGCAAGCATGATGGCGTCTTTGCCTTGTGGTATGGCAAGGGGCCGGGGGTGGATCGCACCGGCGACGTGATGCGGCACGCCAATATGGCCGGGACCAGCCGCTTCGGCGGGGTGCTGATGGCGATGGGGGACGATCACACCGGCGAAAGCTCTACCGTGCTGCACCAGTCCGACTGGGCGATGGTTGATGCCTATATGCCGGTCGTCAGCCCGGCAGGCGTGCAGGAGGTGCTGGATTACGGGCTTTACGGATGGGCGCTGAGCCGGTTTTCCGGGCTCTGGGTCGGCCTGAAAACCATGAAGGACACGGTGGAGGCAACGGCGGTCGTCGATGGCGACCCGTTCCGCCTGAGCTTTGTCACCCCCGATTTCCGCATGCCGCAGGGCGGGCTGAACATCCGTCTTGGCGATACGCCGGTGGCGCAGGAAGCGCGGATGATCGACTTCAAGCGTTTCGCGGCCGAGGCGTTTTCCCATGCGAATGGCATGGACAAGCGCATCTGGGGCAAACCGGGTGCCAAGATCGGTTTCGTCGCGGCGGGCAAGAACTGGCTCGACCTGACCCATGCGTTGAGCCTCTTGGGCATGGATGCGGCCGAGGCCGAGCGTCTGGGCGTCACGACCTACAAGGTGGGGCAGACCTTCCCGCTGGACATGAAGGGCTTCCACGACTGGGCCGAGGGGCTGGAGGTCATTGTCGTCGTCGAGGAAAAACGCAAGCTGATCGAGGTGCAGGTGAAAGAGGCGATCTTTGATGACCGCCGTGGCCGCCGGGTGCTGGGCTGGAAACACGATCGCACGCATGAAGAACTGTTCCCGACCCGCTTTGCGCTGGACCCGCTGCATATCGCGGAAAAGATCGGCGGCATCCTGATTGAAGAAGGGCGCGGGACTGAGGCGGTGAAGGCCGGGCTGGCCCGGATCTCCGAGGCACGGCGTGCCGACAATGCCCGCGACCTTGCGGCGCGGCTGCCCTATTTCTGTTCGGGCTGCCCGCATAATTCCTCGACCAAGGTGCCCGAGGGCAGCCGCGCTTATGCCGGGATCGGCTGTCACTACATGGTGCAATGGATGGACCGGTCCACCCAGGGCTTCACCCATATGGGCGGCGAGGGTGCGAACTGGATCGGCGAGGCGCCGTTTTCCAAACGTGAACATGTGTTCCAGAATCTGGGCGACGGCACCTATAACCACTCGGGCGTTCAGGCGATCCGGGCGGCTTTGGCTTCGGGAACGAACATCACCTACAAGATCCTGTTCAACGATGCCGTCGCCATGACTGGCGGACAGTTCAACGAGGGCGGCCTGACCCCCGACCGCATCGCACGCGAGGTGCTGGCGATGGGCGTAAAGGAACTGGCGCTGGTCTACGACCCCAAGGAAGACCTTGATCTGTCGAAGTTTCCCGCCGGAATCGTGCGCCATACGCGCGATGAGATGGAAACCGTGCAGAAGCATCTTGCCACCGTGCCGGGCGTTTCGGTGCTGCTGTATGTGCAGACCTGTGCAGCCGAAAAGCGCCGCCGCCGCAAGAAGGGCAGCTTCCCCGAAATTGATAAACGGGTGTTCATAAACACCGATGTCTGCGAAGGCTGTGGCGATTGCGGGGTGCAGTCGAACTGCGTTTCCGTGGTGCCGGTGGAAACTGAACTCGGGCGCAAGCGCGCCATCGACCAATCGTCCTGCAACAAGGATTTTTCCTGTCTCAACGGCTTCTGCCCGTCCTTCGTGACGCTGGCGGGCGCGAAGCCGCGCAAGGCGGCCGCCAAGGCGCTGGACCTGCCAGATCTGCCGGAACCCGTGCTGCCCGGGATCAACGGCACGCATAACATCGTCATCACCGGCGTCGGCGGTACCGGGGTGGTGACCATCGGCGCCATTCTTGCCATGGCCGCGCATATCGACGGCAAGGGCGCGGGCATGATGGAGATGGCGGGCCTCGCGCAGAAGGGCGGCGCCGTGCATATCCATTGCCGCATCGCGGAAAAGCCTGCTGACATTTCGGCGATCCGCGTGGCGGTGGGCGAGGCCGATGCAGTGATTGGCGGGGATCTGGTGGTGACGGCGGGGGCGAAAACGCTGGGCCTGATGACCACGGGACGCACGAAGGCGGTGGTCAACGACCATGAAATCGTGACCGGCGAATTCACCCGCAACACCGAATTCCGTATTCCGCAAGAGGATTTGCGCGTTGCCCTTCAGGCGCGGCTGCAACAGGCGGTGCGGTTCATCGACACGACCGAACTGGCGCGCGTGGCGCTGGGGGATTCGATCTTTTCCAACATGGTGCTCTTGGGTATGGCTTGGCAGGCGGGGCTTGTGCCGCTGACGTTGGCGGCGCTGCGCGAGGCGGTGCGGCTGAACGGCGCGGGGGTGGAGGCCAATCTGCGCGCCTTTGACCTTGGCCGCTGGGCGGCGGAAAGGCCGCAGGAGGCCGCCGCGTTGCTGGTGCCCGAGGCGAAACCACAGGTCGATCCGGTCGCCTTCCGCGCCGATCATCTGCGCGCCTGGCAGGATGACAAGCTGGCCGCGCGCTATCTGGCGGCGGTGGCGGCGGCGCCGGAAAGCCTGCGCGACGCTGTGGCAAAAGGCTATCACAAGCTCTTGGCATATAAGGACGAATACGAGGTCGCGCGGCTGCATCTGCAAACGATGGCGAAGGCGCAGGAACAGCTTGAGGGCAGTTTGCGCCCGACCTTCCACCTCGCCCCGCCGATCCTTGGCGGCACCGGGGCGGATGGGCGGCCGAAGAAACGCGCCTTCGGCCCTTGGGTGCTGCCGCTGTTCCGCTTGCTCGCCCGGATGAAGGGTCTGCGCGGCACCGCACTCGACCCGTTCGGCCGCCACCCGGAACGCCGTATGGAACGCGCGTTGATCGCGGAATATGAGGGTGATATGGCGGCGCTGCTGCCGCTGTGCACCCCCGCGACCGAACCGTTGCTGCGTGAATTGCTGGAACTGCCGCTGACGATTCGCGGTTATGGTCCGGTGAAGGCCGCCAATGCCGAAAAGGCGGCCAAGCGGCGGGCCGATCTGATCGCGCAAATTCATGCTGGTGGCGACAGCGCGCCACGTCTGGCGGCCTGAGCGTCATCGCATTGTAACCTTTCTGTCGTTTCCCTGTGGCGACGACAGAAGGGGAGCAATCATGAGTCTGGTCGAAGCGCGGCAGGATGTCAGCCGCGATATTTCCTATGCCTCGGCCGCGCGGTCGCGGGGCGGGCGGGCGCTGATCCGGCTGCTGGAAAACGCGACCGGCCGCCCCCGTGTCATCGCCCGCGCGGCAGGATACGAGGCGGCGATGGCCGCCGGGCAAAGCTTCTGGCAGGTCATGCCGGAAAAATTCGGACTGCGGCTAGAGGTTACAGCCGGTTCCTCAAGCGACATCCCCAGATCTGGCCCGCTGGTGGTGATTGCCAATCACCCCTATGGCATCCTCGACGGGCTGATGATGGGCAATCTGCTGGACGCCCTGCGCGGCGATTTCCGCATCCTTGCCAATTCGGTTTTCGTCAAGGCGCCAGATCTGCGGCGGGTGATCCTGCCGATTTCCTTTGACGAAACGCCCGAGGCGGTGGCGCTGAACCTTCAAACCCGACGCACGGCGCTGGACTATCTGACCGGCGGCGGGGCCATCGGCATCTTTCCGGGTGGCACCGTCTCGACCGCCGCGACTCCGTTCCGCGCCCGGCCGATGGACCCCGGCTGGCGCAACTTTACCGCAAAGCTGATCCAGCGCAGCGGCGCGACCGTGGTGCCGTTGTTCTTTGAGGGCGCGAACAGCCGCCTGTTCCAGATCGCAAGCCACCTGCATTACACGCTGCGTCTGGGGCTTCTCATCAAGGAGTTCCGCACCCGGATGGACCGGCCGGTGCGCGTGGCCATCGGGCAGCCGATCCCGCCGGATCGTCTTGCCACCTTCGGCTCGGATGCGCGGGGGATGATGGATTTCCTGCGCCGTTCCACCTATGAGCTTTCCCCGAGGCCGGTCGATCCGTATGCTTATGGCTACGAGTTCGAGGCGAAATACAAATCCCGGCAAGGGGAGGGCAGCGATGGCGGTAGGCGTGTTCGATTCGGGGCTGGGGGGGCTGACCGTTCTTGATGCGGTGGCCCGGCGTCTGCCCGAGGTTCCCTTTGTCTATTTTGGTGACAATGCCCATGCGCCTTACGGGGTGCGGACGCATGACGACATCTTCAACCTGACCTGCGCCGCGGTCGAAAGGCTGTGGGCCGAGGGGTGTGATCTGGTGATCCTTGCCTGTAACACCGCCTCTGCCGCCGCGCTGAAGCGGATGCAGGAAACATGGTTGCCTGCCGACAAGCGGGTGCTCGGGGTGTTTGTGCCGTTGATCGAGGCGCTGACCGAACGGCAATGGGGCGATAACAGCCCGCCGCGCGAGGTCGCGGTGAAACATGTGGCGCTGTTCGCCACCCCGGCCACTGTGGCCAGCCGCGCCTTCCAGCGCGAGCTTGCTTTCCGCGCCATCGGTGTGGATGTCGAGGCGCAGCCCTGTGGCGGCGTGGTCGATGCCATCGAACAGGGCGACGAGATTCTGGCCGAAGCGCTGGTGCGCAGCCATGTCGAGGCGCTGAAACGCCGGATGCCGCATCCTCAGGCGGCGATTCTGGGCTGCACCCATTACCCCCTGATGCAGACCGCCTTTCAGGAGGCGCTGGGGGCCGATGTGAAGGTGTTCAGTCAGGCCAATCTGGTGGCGGAAAGCCTTGCTGATTATCTGATCCGGCATCCCGAGTTTCTTGGCTCTGGCACCGTGTCGAAGTTCCTGACCACAGGTGACCCGGCCAATGTGTCCTCCAAGGCGACACAATTCCTGCGCCGCCGTATCGCTTTCGAGGCGGCATGACGCCGTTTGACAACTGGCAGGCGGCGCGGCTGGCGGCGCTGGTGGCTGAGGATGGCTGGCTGAATCTGACCGACCGGCTGGAATTGCAGCCCGGCCGCTGGACGGTGGGCAGCGGCGCTGGCAATGACCTGCGCTTGTCGGTCGGGCCGGAGCGGCTGGGCCTGCTGGATCTGGCGCCCGATCTGGTGGCGCGGTTCGAAACGGCGGCGGGCGTGCAGGATTTCCTGCCCGGCGCCGGGGGCTTCCCGCTGCTGCGGGTGCCGCCGCTGTTGCTGGAACTGCATATCGTCGAAGGCGCCCCGGCGCTGCGGGTGCGGCAGATCGACCATCCGGCGCGCGCGGGCTTCGCCGTGATCGACCGTTTTGCCCTCGATCCGGCTTGGATCATCGCAGCCGACTGGATCACGCTGGAGGTGCCGATCACCCGGCAGGTAGAGATGGTGGCAGGCCGCAGCGATGCGGTAACGCAGACCCATGTTGCGCGGTTCAGCCATGACGGGCAGCAGATCAGCCTTGTTCCGACCCATGTGAAGGGCGGCAAGCCGATGTTCGTGATCCGCGACGCCACCTCGGGACGCGAAACCTATGGCGCCTCGCGGTTTCTGATCGGCGAGGTCGAGGGAAACCGCGTCTGGCTTGACTTCAACCGCGCGTTCAACCCGCCCTGTGCCTATACCGAATTCGCCATCTGCCCGCTGCCGCCGCCCGAGAACCGGCTGTCCTTCGCCATCCGTGCCGGGGAACGTGCACCCAAGGGTCACTGAGCCCTTGCATTGCAGCGCGACCGGCCGCAAAGAAGGGGCGATTTCCAGTCAGGGAGACCGCCATGAAAAAGCGCATCGCCATCCTCGGGGCATCCGGTTATACCGGGGCCGAGCTGGTGCGACTGATCGCCACCCATCCGCAGATGCAGATTGTCGCGCTGTCAGGCGACCGCAAGGCGGGCATGGCCATGGCCGAGGTCTTTCCCTTCCTGCGTCACATGGATCTGCCGAAGCTGTGCAAAATTGACGAGATCGACTTTTCCAAGGTCGATCTGGCCTTCTGCGCGCTGCCGCATGCCACCTCGCAGGCGGTTATCAAGGACTTGCCGCGCGATCTGAAAATCGTCGATCTGTCGGCCGATTTCCGGCTGCGCGATGTTGCGGAATACGAGAAATGGTATGGCCAGCCGCATGCCGCGCCGGAATTGCAGGCCGAGGCGGTCTATGGCCTGACCGAGTTCTACCGCGAGGATATCCGCGCCGCCCGGCTGGTCGCGGGCACCGGCTGCAATGCGGCGACCGGGCAATTTGCCCTGCGCCCGCTGATCGAGGCGGGCTGCATTGATCTGGATGACATCCTGCTGGACCTGAAATGCGGTGTTTCGGGTGCCGGGCGGTCGCTGAAGGAAAACCTGCTGCATGCCGAGCTGTCGGAGGGCACCCACGCCTATTCGGCGGGGGGAAAGCACCGGCATCTGGGCGAATTCGATCAGGAATTCAGCAAGATCGCCGGGCGGCCGGTTCTGGTGCAGTTCACCCCGCATCTGGCGCCGATGAACCGCGGTATCCTCGCCAGCGTTTATGTGAAGGGCGATGCGAAGACCGTCTGGTCCACGCTGGAGGCGCGTTATGCGCTGGAGCCTTTCATTGAGGTGCTACCTTTCGGCGCACTCCCCTCGACACGGGATACCCGCGGCTCCAATTTCTGTCATATCGGGGTGGTGGGCGACCGGGTGCCGGGGCGCACACTTGTGGTGGCGACACTGGACAACCTGTGCAAGGGTTCGTCCGGTCAGGCGATCCAGAATGCCAACCTGATGCTGGGGCTGGAGGAGACTGCGGGGCTGATGCTGGCCCCCGTCTTCCCGTAAGGAGACGACCATGAAGGGGCTGAAGAAAACCCGCCGCATCCAGATCATCGCGCTGGCTTTCGTGGCGCTGGCCGGATCGACTGCGCTGATCGGCTATGCGATGCGCGATGGCATCAATTTCTTCCGCGCCCCGGCGCAGGTGGTTGCCGATCCGCCGCAGGTGGACGAGGTGTTCCGTCTGGGCGGGCTGGTCGAGGATGGCTCGTTGGTGCGCGGGCAGGGCGAGACCATCACCTTCCGCGTCACCGACGGCGCCGAAAGCATCCCCGTCGCCTATACCGGCGTGCTGCCCGACCTGTTCACCGAAGGCCAGGGCATGATCGGCACCGGCAAGATGGTGGATGGCGTGTTCGAGGCGACGGAAATCCTTGCGAAGCATGACGAGACCTATATGCCGAAAGAGGTGATCGACGCGCTGAAGGAACAGGGCGTCTACGAAGACCCGAACAAGCAAAGCGGATCGTAACGCGCGCCTCCTTTCCGGCCGGTTAACCAGTCTGGCCCAGCCTGTCCCCATGTTTCACGAGGGGCAGGCCATGCAGAACGTCCGACAGATTGCCGAAGAGATCGTCGCCCGCGAGGGGGGCTATGTGAACGATTCCGCCGATCCAGGCGGGGCCACCAATCACGGTGTCACCATCCATACCCTGCGGCGACTGGGGCTGGACCTCGACCGCGACGGGAAGGTGACAGCGGCGGATGTGCGCCGCCTGACCCGCGCGCAGGCGGTGGAGATTTACCTCAGGCATTATTTTGAACGTCCGCGTCTGGCGGAATTGCCCGTGGCTTTGCAGGCCAGCGTCTTTGATATGTATGTCAACGCCGGTTCCAATGCGGTGAAGATCCTGCAACGGCTGTTGACCACGCTGGGCTGGCCGCTGGTGGATGATGGCCTGATCGGGCCGAAGACTCTGAGTGCCGCACGGCAGGCGGCCGAGGCGATGCCAAATACGCTGACCGATGCCTATGGTGTGGCACGTCGGAATTATTACTATGCGCTTGGCGATGCGCGGCCTGCCAGCCGCAGATATTGTCGCAGGCGGGATGGCGGCAAGGGCGGCTGGATCGTGCGGGCCGAGGCGTTTATCCGGCCCGCGCTGCATCTGACCGAGGCGCAGCATCGCGCGCGGGTGGCATCATGGGGCTGAACCTTCTGTCCGATACCGCCCGCCTGCGCCGCATTGCCGAACTGGTGGCGCAGGGCGACGGCCCTGAACTCAGCGCCCGGATCGACCTGATGAACCGCGCGATCCGGCCGCTTTCGGTGCTGTCGGTCTTTGCATTGGTCGCTTCGGCCTTTCTGGACCCGGAGCGTTACAGCGCCGGTATGCTGGCGCTGGCGGGCACGCCCTGGCCGGTCTGGGGTATCGCTGCGCTGATTGTGACCCTGCATTTCCTGACGCGCGGCCCCGGAGCACCTGCCCGAACTTGACCCGCCTTCCGGCCTCTGGCATGTGCCGGAGGGATAGGAAGGACGTGCAAGATGAACCTGTTCACCGAACTGCGGAACCTCGTCGTGGCCGAGCTTGGGGCGATGGCCGCTTCCGGCGCGCTGCCCGAGGGGCTGGACCTTGGCGCGGTCACGGTCGAGCCGCCGCGCGATGCGGCCCATGGCGACATGGCGACCAATGCCGCCATGGTGCTGGCCAAGCCCGCCGGGATGAAGCCGCGCGACATCGCGGATGCGCTGGCCGCCCGTTTGGCGACCGATCCGCGTATCGCGGCGGCCGAGGTGGCGGGGCCGGGTTTCCTGAACCTGAGGCTGCAACCGGGCGTCTGGCAGGGGCTGGTGAAGGCCATTCTGGACTCTGGCGCCAATTACGGCCGGTCCGATCTGGGCGCCGGGCAGAAGGTGAATGTCGAATTCGTCTCGGCCAACCCGACCGGCCCGATGCATGTCGGCCATGTGCGCGGCGCGGTGGTGGGCGATGCTCTGTCGAACCTGCTGGCCTTCGCGGGCTGGAACGTGACGCGCGAATATTACATCAATGACGGCGGCGCACAGGTGAACGTGCTGGCGCGGTCGGCCTATGAACGCTACCGCGAGGCCAATGGGCTTGAGCCGGAAATCCGCGAAGGGCTTTACCCCGGCGATTACCTGATCCCGGTGGGCGAGGCGCTGAAGGCGAAATACGGCACCAGCCTGCTGGACCAGCCGGAATCCGTCTGGCTTGACGATGTGCGCGAATTTGCCACCGAACAGATGATGCAAATGATCCGCGAGGATCTGGCGGCGCTTGGCGTGCGCATGGATGTCTATTCCAGCGAGAAGGCGCTTTACGGCACCGGCGAGATCGAGGCTGCGATCGAAACCCTGCGCGGCATGGGCCTGATCTACGAAGGCGTGCTGGAGCCGCCGAAAGGCAAGACCCCCGAAGACTGGGAGCCGCGCGAACAGACGCTGTTCCGCTCCACCGCGCATGGCGACGATGTGGACCGCCCTGTGATGAAATCGGACGGGTCGTGGACCTATTTCGCCCCCGATATCGCCTATCACTACAACAAGGTCCGGCGCGGCTTCGATCAGCTGATCGACATTTTCGGTGCCGACCATGGTGGCTATGTGAAGCGGATGAAGGCCGCCGTTTCGGCGCTGTCCGAGGGCCGGGTGCCGCTGGACATCAAGCTGATCCAGCTTGTGAAGCTTTACAAGAACGGCGAGCCCTTCAAGATGTCGAAGCGCGCCGGCACCTTCGTGACCCTGCGCGATGTGGTGGAGGAAGTGGGCGCCGATGTCACCCGCTTCGTCATGCTGACCCGCAAGAATGACATGGCGCTGGATTTCGACTTCGACAAGGTTCTGGAACAGTCGAAGGATAACCCTGTCTTCTACGTCCAATATGCCAATGCCCGGATCAATTCTGTCCTGCGCAAGGCGCGCGAGGCCGGGGTTGCGGTGGATGACGCCACGCTGGCGGGCGCGCAGCTTGATCTGCTGTCGCATCCGGCGGAACTGGCGCTGGTGGGCAAGCTGGCGGAATGGCCGCGTCTGGTGGAAATCGCCGCGCGCGGGAATGAGCCGCATCGCGTGGCCTTCTACCTTTACGAACTGGCGTCGGACCTGCACGGCCTGTGGAATCGTGGCAATGACGAGCCTTCGCTGCGCTTCCTGCAAGAGGATGTGACCATTTCGCAGGCGAAAATCGCCCTTGCACGGTCCGTGGGCGTTGTGATTTCCGCCGGTCTTGCTATTTTGGGCGTGACGCCGGTCGAGGAAATGCGCTGACAAATCGCGCCCCGCCGGCCCAACAGGCAAAGACGCGGCGGGCCAATGGCCCGCGCGCCGGGGCAGAGAATGGCAGACGTGGAATTCGACGGCTATGATTCCCGCTATGATGCGGGTCATGTGACAGAGGCCCGCGAGGGGCGCCGCTGGGTCAATCTGGCAGGCGGTCTCGTCTCGGTGGCATTGCTGCTGGGCGCGGGCTGGTGGGGCTATCGTATCGCCATGCGCGATGTGATGGGCATCCCGGTGCTGAAGGCGGCCGAAGGCCCGGCCCGTGTCGCCCCGGAAAATCCGGGGGGCGAGATCACCGCCTATCAGGGCCTTTCTGTCAACGATGTTGCGGCTGTCGGCGTTGCCGCGCCGCTGCCGGACGAGATCGTTCTGGCGCCGCGCCCCGTTGAACTGTCGCTGGAAGATACCCCCGGCCTCGCAGCCGAGCCACCGCCCGAACTGGTCGCCGCTGCGCCCGAGCCTCCGGTGCAGCCGTTGTTGCCCTTGCCAGAGGCCGATACCCCGTTCGCCAGCACCTCGCCCGAGGCACTGGCTTCCATGGCGGGCGAGGATCTGCCGCTTGATCCGCTGACCTCGGTGGGCCCGCTGGATGACAGCGCCGCAGACGCGCCTGCTGCCGAGGCCGGGCCGCAGATTACGGAAACCGCCCCGACCGAAGCTCCTGACAATGTGCTGGCACTGGCCGATCAGCTTGCGGCAGGTGCCGCGCCGTTGACCCCCGTGCCCGAGGTCGTGGCCGAGCCGGAAATCATCGAATCCGCCCCCGTTGTGCCCGGAGGGATCGGCAAGTCGCTGCTTCCCCTGCCGCGTCCGGCGGGCCTGATCCCCGCCAATGCCACCACCAATGCCGTTGCCGCCGCGCTGACGGATGCTACGGCCGAGGTTGATCCCGCGACGCTGGCGCCGGGCACGCGTCTCGTGCAGTTTGGCGCCTTTGACAGCGCCGACGAAGCGCGCGCGCAATGGGACAAGCTGACGGGGCGCTTTGGCGATCTGATGCTGGGCAAGTCGCGGGTGATCCAGTCGGCCGAAAGCGGTGGGCGGACCTTCTTCCGTCTGCGCGCCGAAGGCTTTGCAGACGAGGATGACGCCCGCCGTTTCTGCGCCGCCATTACCGCGGAAGGCCCCGATTGCATTCCGGTGGCCGTGCGATGACCTTGGGCGCCACCGTCTTCGGTTGCGCGGGGCCGGTGCTGCTGCCCGAGGAGGCCGCGTTTTTCCGTGAGGCCGATCCTTTGGGCTTCATCCTCTTTGCCCGCAATGTGGAAACGCCTGCACAGCTTGCCCGGCTGACCGCAGATCTGCGGGCCAGCGTCGGCCGTGACGCGCCGGTGTTCGTTGATCAGGAAGGCGGCCGCGTGCAGCGCCTGCGCGCGCCGCACTGGTCGGAATGGTTGCCGCCGCTGGATGCCGTGGCGCGCGCCGGGGCAGGGGCTGCGCGCATGATGTGGCTGCGGGCCCGGCTGATCGCGGCGGAACTCCGAGCCGTCGGCATTGACGGCAACTGCGCGCCCTGCCTCGACATTGCCACCGAGGTCACGCACCCTTTCCTGCGCAACCGCTGCTATGGCACCGATCCGACGACGGTGATTGCCATGGGACGCGCCACGGCTGACGGGCATCTGGCGGGCGGTGTGCTGCCAGTGATGAAGCACATGCCGGGCCATGGCCGCGCCAGCGGTGACACACATCACGACCTGCCGTCCGTTACCGCCGACGCCGAAACGCTGCGCAGGACCGATTTTGCGGTGTTCCGCGCACTGAGCGATCTGCCCGCCGCCATGACGGCCCATATCGTCTTTTCCGCTTTCGACAGCGAACCGGCGACCTGCTCTGCTGCAATGATGCGGGTGATGCGCGAAGAGATCGGCTTTGGCGGCCTGATCCTTTCGGACGATCTGAACATGCAGGCACTGGACGGAACGCTGGGCGAACGCGCTGCCCGCGCCATCGCGGCGGGCTGCGACATTGCCCTGCACTGCAAGGGCGACATGGCCGAGATGCAGGCGGTGGCCGGTGCGGCGGGGCGCCTGACGCCTGCCGCCGCCACGCGTGCCGAGGCCATGCTGGCTGCCCGCAGGACGCCTGATCCGGTCGATCTGACAGCTCTGCGGGCCGAGCATGACGCGCTGATCGGCGTCGGCCATGGCTGACGGGTGGCAGGACACCGGGCCAGAACGGCTCAGTGTCAGCGACCGGCTGGCGGCAGAGGCGCTGATTGTCGATGTGGACGGGTTCGAAGGCCCGCTTGACCTGCTGCTGACGCTGTCGCGCACCCAGAAAGTTGATCTGCGACGCATTTCGGTGCTGCAACTGGCCGAGCAGTATCTTGGTTTCGTTGATCGCGCCAAGGCGCTGCGGATCGAACTCGCGGCGGATTATCTGGTGATGGCGGCCTGGCTTGCCTATCTGAAATCACGCCTGCTGCTGCCGCCCGATCCGACCGAGGAAGGCCCCAGCGCCGAAGAACTGGCTGCCCATCTGGCCTATCAGCTCGAACGCCTGCAAGCCATGCGCGAGGCGGCGGCGCGGCTGATGGCCCGCGACCAGCGCGGGCGCGACTTCTTCGTGCGGGGCCTGCCTGAAGAGGTGATCCGCGCCCGCAAGGTGACCTACACCGCCTCGCTGATTGACCTGATGCGCGCCTATGCCCGCATCCGCACCAAGGATGAATTCCGCCCCTTCGTGATGGACCGCGACGACGTGTTCACCATGGAACAGGCGCTGGAGCGGTTGCGCGGCCTGATCGGCTATGCCGCAAGCTGGTCCGACCTTGAAAGCTGGCTGCCCGAGGGCTGGGACCGCAATCCGATGCGCCGCCGTTCCTCAATTGCGGCGCATTTCGCAGCTATTCTGGAAATGGCGAAACGGGGCCAGGTCGATATTCGTCAGGGTGAGACTTTTGCCCCGATCCAGATTCGCCGGAAAGACGGCGCATGAGCGAACCGCAGGAACAAAGCCTTTTCGATGCTCCGCCCATCGCGGAACAGGAACGCATGGTCGAGGCGATCCTGTTCGCCGCCACGGAACCCGTCTCGGTGGCCGAACTGGAAAAGCGCATGCCGCATGGCTGCGATCCGGCCGAGGCGCTGGCCTATCTGCGCCGCCGCTATGAGGGGCGCGGGGTGCGGTTGGTGCGGGTCGGCGATGCTTGGGCCTTCCGCACCGCGCCCGACCTTGGCCATCTGATGCAGAAAGAGGTGGTCGAGCAACGCAAGCTCAGCCGCGCCGCGATCGAGACACTGGCCATCATCGCCTATCACCAGCCCGCCACCCGCGCCGAGATCGAGGAAATCCGTGGCGTCGCCGTCAGTCGCGGCACCATCGACCAGTTGCTTGAGATGGAATGGATTCGCCTCGGCCGCCGCCGCATGACACCGGGGCGCCCGGTGACTTTTGTGGTCACGGAAACCTTCCTCGATCACTTCGGCCTCGAATCCGCGCGCGACCTGCCGGGGCTGAAGGATTTGCGCGCCGCTGGCCTGCTGGACAACCGCCCGCTGCCCGGCTCGATGCAGCGCCCCGACGAAGACGATGAAGACAGCCCCACCGGCCAGACCGAACTTTTCGAGGATTAACGCCATGGATGCAGGACGGATCTTTCAGCAGCTCTTCAACATGATCTTCCGCCGCGCGATGAATACCGCGATCAACAAGGGCATCGACCATGTGGCGCGCAAGGGCAGGCCGCCGGGGCAGATGACAGCCGAGGAACGCAAACAGGCGAATGCCGCCCGCGAGATGACGAAAAAGGCCCGCCAAGCTGCAAAGATTGCCCGCCGCCTCGGCCGCTGATCGTCATTTTCTGTCGAAAAATATCCTCGGGGGAGGCGCCGCAGGCGCCGTGGGGGCAGACAGCCCCCACTTCCGCCCAGACCTGATCAGGCGCGGAAATGCTTGGCGAGTTTCAGGCCCTGACCCTGATAATTCGAGGCGATCCCCGCGCCATACAGCGTTTCGGGCCGCTCTGACATCCGCTCATAAACCAGCCGCCCGACGATCTGCCCATGCTCCAGCACGAAGGGCGCCTCGTGGCAGCGCACTTCCAGCACACCGCGCGACCCTGCGCCGCCTGCCGCCGAATGGCCGAAGCCGGGATCGAAGAAGCCCGCGTAATGCACGCGGAACTCGCCCACCATCGCCAGATAGGGCGCCATTTCGGCGGCGTAATCCGGCGGGATCGTCACTGCCTCGCGGCTCACCAGAATGTAGAAGGCACCGGGGTCGAGGATGATGCGGCCGTCACGGCTGCGGATTTCTTCCCAGAACTCGGCGGCCGGGTAATGACCGATGCGGTCAAGGTCGATGACGCCGGTATGGGGCTTGGCGCGATAGCCCACCAGATCATCCGGCCCCGGCCGCAGATCCACGGAAAAGCCCAGGCCTTCCGAGATCACCGCAGGCCCGTTCACCAGCGGCTCGCGCGCATGCAGCGCGGTCAGGTCGACATCCGACAGCACCGCCTGACCGTGGCGGAAGCGGATCTGGTTCAGCCGCTGCCCGGCCCGCGCCAGGACCGAGAAACTGCGCGGGCAGACCTCGGCGTAAAGCGGACCGCTATAGCCCGCGGCAATGCGGTCAAACTCCACCCCGCCATCGGTGATGGTGCGGGTCAGGAGATCGAGCCGTCCGGTGGAGCTTTTGGCATTGGCGACGGCAGTGATGCCCTCGGGCAGCGCCAGCCGCTCCATCAGCGGGATGACATAGACGCAGCCCTTTTCCAGCACCGCACCTTGCCGCAGGTCCATGCGGTGCATCTCGAATTCGGTGATCCGCTCGGCCACGCTGCGGCCCTGACCGGCAAGGAACGAGGCGCGCACGCGATAGGCCACATCGCCCAGACGCAGGTCGAGGCTGGCGGGCTGGATCTGTTCGGGCAGGATAGGCCGGTCGGCGGCGATCACGCCGTTCTCGATCAGACGGCGCAGGGCTTGCGCGGGCAGAACTCCGGTTTCAGTCACGCCATCCCCCGTTCATGGATCAGACTTGCGGATCAGATACGAAAAAACCCGCGCCTTGTTGCCAAGGGCGGGCTTTTCTCGGTTGGTCGGGCCGGCGAGATTCGAACTCGCGACCTTCCGCCCCCCAGACGGACGCGCTAACCAGGCTGCGCCACGGCCCGACTGCGCGGATACATAACGATAATTCCGGCGGGGGCAAGCGCCAAATCGCATGGCGGCGATTTATCCGCGCCGGGTCTTGCGGATCGTGTCCAGCCGGGCCTGAAGCGCCTGCATCCGGGGCAGGACAGCGGCCAGTGCGGGGGCCGTCACCACGCGCGCATCGGGAGAAAGCGACCGCAACAGGGCGGGCAGCCAGACATCGGGCGATTCGTTCAAGGCCAAGCCGGGCGATTCCGCCGGATCTGCCGAAGTGGGGTCCGGGGCAGGCGGCGAGACGGTCGCCTCTGCCTCCATCTCCTCTGCGCGATTTTCTTCCGGCGCAGATTCGACCGCTTCCGGCGCCTCAGGTATATGCGGGGCCTCAGGCATCACTGCCTCGGCGCCTTCGGTGTCGTCATCCGCCGGTTCAGAGAAATCGAAAAGCGAAGGCTGGTCTTTCGGCTCTCTGGGCATATCCACCGCAGTCGTCAGGGAATCATCGCCAGCGGGCATGGCCTCGGGCGGGTCGGCGGGTTTGGGCGCCACCTTGGCGGCGGCGGCCATTTCGGTAGATATGGCGGCGATTTCCTGCCAGTCACGCAGCGCCACGATTTCGGCCGGCGGCGGGGCCTCGGCCGCGGCGTCCAGCGCGGCATCGAATGCCTCCATATCCTCGGACAGATCATCGCCCGACAAGCTGGCAACGTGACGAACGCCTTGTTCGCGCAGAATTTTCTGCACACCGCGGATCGTCATGCCCTCATCGTGCAAAAGCTTGCGAATGCCTTGCAACAGCGCGACATCCGTAGGGCGGTAATACCGCCGCCCCCCGGCACGCTTTACCGGCTTGATCTGCGGAAAGCGGCTTTCCCAGAAGCGCAGCACATGGGCTGGCGTCTCAAGCTGATCGGCCACCTCGCTGATGGTGCGGAAGGCATCGGGCGATTTCTCCATGCCCAAGGCCCCGGTCAGCCCTTCGTGCCGCTGGCGACACGCTCTTTCATCAGATGGGACGGCCGGAAGGTCAGCACGCGGCGCGGACTGATCGGCACTTCGTCGCCGGTTTTCGGATTGCGCCCCATGCGGGCCGACTTGTCGCGCACCGAAAATGTGCCGAAGGACGAGATTTTCACTGTCTCGCCCCGCACCAGCGCGTCCGATACATGCTGGATCACGGTTTCCACCAGTTCGGCGGATTCGTTGCGCGACAGCCCGACCTCGCGGAAGACGGCCTCGCTCAGATCCATGCGTGTCAGAGTCTTGTCACTCATTCCCAAATCCCCCCCGGGTTTTTCAGAAGATTGAGGGCTTTGGGTTTTCGAGTCAATATCAACAACTTGTGCGGGCAAGTTCAGATGCCTGCGCGCGGCCCAATCCGGGGCAGCATGGCGGTATCCTGCGCAGGCGGTGAACAATCACCAACGCAGGACGACCGAACCCCAGGCCAGACCACCGCCGATCGCTTCGGTCACCACCAGATCGCCGGGCTTGATCTGCCCGCGCGACACGCCGACCGACAGCGCCAGCGGGATCGAGGCGGCCGAAGTATTGCCGTGGTCCTGCACAGTCACGACGACGCGGTCCATCGGCACCTGCATCCGCTTGGCCGTGGCCTCGATGATGCGGATATTGGCCTGATGCGGGACGATCCAGTCCACATCCTCGCCGCTGAGACCGACCTTCTCCAGCGCGGTATGGGCGGTTTCTGCCAGCTTTTCGACGGCATGGCGAAAGACTTCCTTGCCCTGCATCCGCAGATGCCCCGTGGTGCCGGTCGATACGCCGCCATCGACATAAAGGATCTCGCGGTGCCGCCCGTCGGAGTTCAGATCGACCGACAGGATGCCCCGGTCGGCAGGGGTGCCCGCGCCGTCATGCGCCTCGAGCACCAGCGCGCCCGCGCCATCGCCGAACAGCACGCAGGTGCCGCGGTCGGTCCAGTCCATCAGGCGCGAAAAGGTCTCGGCCCCGATCACCAGCGCGCGCTGCACCTGGCCCGACACGATCAGCGCGTTGGCATTGGCCAGCGCATAGACGAAACCGGCACAGACCGCCTGCACATCATAGGCAAAGCCGCGGGTCATGCCCAGTCGCGCCTGCACCATCGTCGCGGCAGAAGGGAAGGTGAGGTCGGCGGTCGAGGTTGCCACCACGATCACGTCGATGTCATCGGCCGTCAGACCAGCCTGCGCCAGCGCAGCCTCGGCCGCACGCGTCGCCAGATCAGAGGTTGTCTGGCCTTCCGCAGCGAAATGCCGCCGCTCGATCCCGGAGCGGGACCGAATCCATTCATCTGACGTGTCGATGGTTTTCTCGAATTCGGCATTCGGTACCACCCGCTCGGGCAGATAATGCCCGACGCCCCTGACCACGGCCCTGATTGTCATTCCTGCCCGCCTCCTTCGACGGCGGCATCCTGCCCCGCGCGTCCGGCGGATGCAACCCGCGCCGCCAGCCGGTCGATAAAGCCTGAACGTGCCAGTTGCGCCGCCAGACGGATCGCGGCGGAAACGCCGGTCGCATCGGCGCCACCATGGCTTTTGACCACAGTGCCGTTCAGGCCAAGAAATACCCCGCCATTTACCCGGCGTGGGTCGATGCGCTTTTGCAGGCGCTTCAACGCCCCCAAGGCCAGCAGCGCGCCCAGCTTCGACAGAAGGCCCGAAGCAAAGGCCTCTCGCATGAAATCGGAGGACAGCTTTGCCGTGCCTTCGCCGGTTTTCAGCGCTATATTGCCAGTGAACCCGTCGGTTACGATGACATCCACCCGGTTCGACGGAATATCGCCGCCTTCGACGAAGCCCACGAAATCGAATTCGGCGGCATCCTGCGCCGCGGTCATCCGGTCATGCGCCAGCTTCAGTTCGGCCCGCCCCTTGTGTTCCTCGGTGCCGACATTCAGCAGGCCGACGCGCGGACGGCGCAGATGCAGCCCGTTACGCGCGTAAGCCGCGCCCATGGTGGCATATTGCAGCAGATCCTCGGCCTCGGCCTTGATGTCGGCGCCAACGTCCAGCATCACGTTGAAGCCGCCGGGATTGCGCGAGGGCCAGAGGCAGGCGATGGCCGGGCGGTTCACCCCCGGCAGCTTGCGCAGGCGGATCATGCTGACGGCCATCAGCGCGCCGGTATTGCCGCAACTGACCGCCACCGCCGCCTCGCCGTTCTTCACGCTGTCGATGGTGGACCACATGGAGGTGCCGGCGCCATGGCGCATCACCTGACTGGGTTTGTCTTCCATCGTCACGACACGAGGGGCATGACGAATCTCGCAGCGTCCCGCGATCTCGGCATGTTGCGAGACCAGCGGGCGAAGCACGGATTCGTCGCCGTGCAGCAGAAAGGCAAGATCGGCATCGGCACGCGCAGAATCAACAAGACCGGCAACAACCGCTGCCGGTCCGCGATCCCCGCCCATGGCGTCTACCGAAATGATCGTGCGCTGTTGAACCTGCGCCGGACGTTCGCTTCCGTTCGTCGTCATGGTCGGCCGGGGAGGGGATGCGGCTTACGCCGCGTCCTCGTCCACGTCCACTTCGGTGGTCACAGCCACGACTTCACGCGAGTCGTAATGGCCGCAGGCGCCGCAAACGTGGTGCGGGCGCTTCAGCTCGCCGCAGTTCGGGCATTCCGACGGGTTGCCGGCGACAAGAGCGTCATGCGAGCGACGCATGTTGCGGCGCGAACGGGTGACTCGGTTCTGAGGGACAGCCATGTCTCAACCTCGGGTTAGTGAGGGGACAAGCCCCTGATTCTGTTCTGGGAAAAGCCAATTTCCGACCTGTTGGCGCGGCGGCTTTTCACGGTGTTTGCGAGGCGCGGAACATAGTTGAATTCTGGCCGGGTGCAAGTCTTTTCTGCATCCGTTCCGGGTTCGCGTCACTCGGGCGTCGTATCGCCTTTTCCAAGCTTTTCCGCAAGCCCTGCCAGACCGGCAAAGGGGCGCAAATCCTCGTCCCGCAGCGGTTTCACGCCGGGGGCCGCAAAAACCGCCTCGCCCAGTTCGACATCGGTGGCTCGGGGGTAGACCGGCAACGCCAGTGCAAGTGCCTCCAGCGCGACCGCGCCGGGATCGACAATCTCGGGCAGCGGTTCCTGCGTGTCATCCTCGGGCATTTCCACCTCGTCGCCCTCGGGCACCGGCATGTCGGCCAGATAGTGGCGGCGCACTTTCTCGTGGATTTCGGTGATCACAGGGGCCAGCGTCACCGAACAGGGCTGCTCGACCACGGCGGCAAGTTCTGCCACCAACTCCCAGTCGCGGCGGCCCATGGGGCGCAGTTCCCCCCGGAAGGTCAGATCCGGGACGGCCGTGATTTCCAGCGCCTGAGCCACGGCGGCGCGGGTGTCGGCGTCGGGTTTCAGGTTGAAACGCGTGGGCTTGCGTGCGGCAAGGGCGGCGATGCGCATCGGGTGGCTGAGGGCGGGTGTGGTCGGTTCGGTCATCTGGGTCTCCGCAAGGCGGGGCGCGTTCCATTCTTGAACAGCGGCCCGACCTTCTGTAAGCCGGAAGGCAAGCCGGCCGGGCGTCATGCCGGAAGCGCGGCATCTGATGCGATCCGGGATAAGTCCCATGCCGGTCAAAGGCAAGGGGCGCCCGGAAGGGACGGGAGAGAACATGGCTTCGGCAGGCAGCAGCATGCGGCGGATCGGGCTCTGGCTCGCGGGGGCACTGGTCGCCGGGGCATTGGCGGCCTGTGCGCCGGTCTATCGCAACCACGGCTATGTGCCGACGGATGACGAACTGGCAGAGGTGCAGGTCGGCGCGGATTCGCGCGACAGCGTGGCCGAAAAGCTGGGCCGCCCCTCGGCTGAGGGGCTTTTGAATGACGAGGGCTGGTTCTACGTCCAAAGCCGCTGGCGGCATTACGGCGCAAAAGAACCGCAAGAGATCGACCGTCAGGTGGTGTCGATCACCTTCGACAACGGCGGCACGGTGCAGAACATCGAACGCTTCGGTCTGGACCGGGGCGAGGTCGTCGTGCTGTCGCGGCGCGTGACCGAAAGCAACATCAAGGGAATCGGCTTCCTGCGGCAACTGCTGGGCAATCTGGGCCGCTTCCGGGCCGATCAGTTCCTGCAACAATAAGGCGGGCCGTCATCGGCCCGTTGCAGGCGTGTGGCAAGCCGGGCGCGCAAGGCCCGGTGGACGGGCAGGAGGTCGGGGTGCAGCCGTTGCGCAAAGGTCGTCTGGTGGCTCGGGTCGCGCAGGAAGCGCAGGATGTCCGTCGCGCGCAGGCGCTGCGGCAACTGTGCTTTCGCGGTGCGGATGTGCCGGGGCTGGATATCGACCGCCACGATGCCGATTGCCTGCATGTTCTGGTCGAGGACACGGAAACCGGCGCGCTGGTCTGCTGCTACCGTCTGCTGCCGCTGACGGGCGGGGCCGAGATCGGGCGCAGCTATTCGGCGCAGTTCTATGACCTGCGCCCCTTGCACAGCTTTCCCGGCCCGATGGTGGAAATGGGGCGCTTCTGCATCGCGCCCAGTCATCGTGACCCGGACATCCTGCGTCTTGCCTGGGGGGCGATGACCCGGATCGTCGATGCGATGGGGGCGGAACTGCTGTTCGGCTGTGCCTCGTTCATCGGCACCGATGCCGACCGCCATGCCGAGGCTTTCACCCTGCTGCGCGCAGGCCATCTGGCGCCGCGCCGCTGGTTGCCGCGGGTCAAGGCACCGCGGGTATTCCGCTTTGCCAAGGCTCTGGCGGGGCGCGAACCTGACCGCAAGCGCGGCATGCTGACCATGCCGCCCCTGTTGCGCACCTATCTGTCCATGGGGGGCTGGGTTTCGGATCACGCCGTAGTGGACGATCAGCTTGGCACCCTGCACGTCTTTACCGGCGTCGAGATCCGCGCGATTCCCGAGGCTCGCGCCCGTGCCCTGCGCATGGTGGCAGGCCCTGAGCCTGGAGCGGCTTGACCTGCGGCCCGCGCGCCTTTACCTGCCGCCTATCATGGCACGCGCACCCCTTCTCCAGCTTTCTGGCATCTCGCTCACCTTCGGTGGCAATCCCTTGTTCGACGGGCTTGACCTTACCGTGCAACCGGGCGACCGGGTGGCACTGGTGGGGCGCAACGGCTCGGGCAAATCCACGCTCATGAAGATCATGGCGGGGCTGGTCGAAGCCGATCAGGGGCTGCGCACCGTGCCACCCGGCGTCAGCGTCGGTTATATGGAGCAAGACCCGGATCTGTCGGCCTATGCCACGCTGGGCGATTATGCCGCGAGCGGCCTGCCCGCGGATGAAAGCTACAAGGTGGATGTGGTGGCCGAGGGGCTGAAATTCCGCCCCGATACGCCGGTTTCCAGCGCCTCGGGCGGGGAACGCCGGCGCGCGGCGCTGGCGAAGCTGATGGCCGAGGCGCCGGAGCTGATGCTGCTGGACGAGCCGACCAACCATCTGGACATCCAAGCGATCCAGTGGCTTGAGCGCGAGCTTTCCGAAACCCGCACGGCCTTCGTGCTGATCAGCCACGACCGTGCTTTCCTGCGCGCGCTGACCCGCGCGACGCTCTGGGTGGACCGGGGCGAGGTGCGGCGGCGCGAGCAGGGATTCGAAGGTTTCGAGGAATGGCGCGAACAGATCTGGGCCGAGGAAGATGACGCCCGGCACAAGCTGGAACGCAAGATCAAGCACGAGGCCAAATGGGCGGTGGAGGGTATCAGCGCCCGCCGCAAGCGCAACATGGGCCGGGTGCGCGCGTTGCAGGATCTGCGGGCGCAGCGCGCCGCGATGATCCGCCGTCAGGGCACCGCCGCGCTGGATCTGGACAGCGGCCCGACCTCGGGCAAGAAGGTGATCGAGGCCAAGGGGCTGACCAAAGCCTATGGCGACAAGCAGATCATCCGTGATTTCGACCTGCGCGTGCTGCGCGGTGACCGGGTGGCCTTTGTCGGGCCGAACGGCATCGGCAAGACCACACTGCTGAAAATGCTGATCGGGCAGGAAACGCCGGATGCGGGCACAGTGACGCTGGGCACCAACCTGCAAATCGCGGTGTTCGACCAGACCCGCGCGCGGCTGGACCCGGAGGCAAGCCTTTGGGAAAACCTGACCGGCGATCCGCTGATGGCGGTTTCCGGCGCGTCGGATCAGGTGATGGTGCGCGGCACACCCAAGCATGTGGTGGGCTATCTCAAGGATTTCCTGTTCAGCGAATTGCAGGCCCGCGCGGTGGTCAAGTCGCTGTCGGGTGGCGAAAAGGCGCGGCTTCTGCTGGCCAAGCTCATGGCGCAGGAATCGAATCTGCTGATCCTTGACGAACCGACCAACGATCTGGATGTCGAAACGCTTGATCTGTTGCAGGATATCCTGGGCGAATATGACGGCACGGTGCTGCTGGTCAGCCATGACCGCGATTTCATCGACCGGGTGGCGACCACGACCATCGCGATGGAAGGCGAGGGCAGGGCGACGGTCTATGCCGGAGGCTGGAGCGATTATCAAAGCCAGCGCCCGGTTGATGCACCCGCGCCAAAGGTTGCCGCGCCGAAGCCCGCCGCTGCCGCAAGGCCCGACCCCGCGCCGAAGAAGGCCGATGGGCTCAGCTTCACCGAACGCAAGCGTCTGGATGAACTGCCCAATGTTATCGAGCGGCTGGAACATGAAATCGCCAAGTTGGGCGAACTGCTTGCGACGCCCGACCTGTTCACCAAAGAGCCTTTGAAGTTCCGCAAGGCCTCGGACATGCTGGCGGAACGGCAGCAGGCGCTGGCAACGGCCGAGGAGGAATGGCTGGAACTGGAAGAAAAGGCCGGGTGATCGCAGGCAATCGCGGCGCTTCAAGGTGCCGTGATGAACTATTGAGTTCAGTTTCGTCAGGCGCCATCTCTGGCCCGACGCGGCGACAAAGACCGCCGTGATGGTAAGGAGAAAGACCGATGAAACGCTTTGCCCTGGCTGTTCTGGCCCCGCTGACGCTGGCTGCGCCTGCCTTTGCGGGTGGGCTTGCAACCCCGGCCCCGGAACCCGTGGTCACCGCCCCTGTGCCGGTCGCGCCGGTGCGCGCCGATGGCAACTGGGGCGGCGCCTATGCCGGTGCGCACCTTGGCTATGCCGATGTGAATGACCCCAATGCCGATGGCGCCTTCGGCGGCGCGCAACTGGGCTATCGCTGGGATCTGGGCACCGCCGTTCTGGGCGTCGAGGCCGATGTGTCTGGCACCAATATCAAACCCTCTGCCGGGGGCGGCAAGGTTGATACACTGGCGCATCTGAAGCTTCAGGCGGGTTATGATTTCGGCCGCGCGCTGGTTTATGCGACGGCCGGTGCAGCCTATGCCAAGGGCGATATCGGCGGCACCAATACCTCTGACACCGGCTATTTCGGCGGGATCGGCGTGGACTATCAGGTCAACGACCAGTGGACCGTTGGCGGCGAGGTTCTGGCCCATCGCTTCGACAATTTCGATGGCACCGGGCTTGACCCCGATGCGACGACCGCCGCGCTGCGCGTCAACTATCGCTTCTGATCGCCCGTCCGGGCAAGGCAGAGGGCGGCGGGGCGATCCGTCGCCCTTTCGCATGCGGATCAAGGTTTTCAAGCCGCCGCGAAAGCGGTAAGTCGGCGCCATCCCAAAGGGAGAGCGACATGACCACGACGATCCGCCTGCACAACACCCGCACCCGCCAGACCGAAGATCTGGTGCCGCTGATCCCCGGCAAGGTGCGCATGTATGTCTGTGGGCCGACCGTCTATGACCGCGCCCATATCGGCAATGCCCGGCCCGTGGTGGTGTTCGACACGCTGTTCCGCCTGCTGCGCCATGTCTATGGCGCCGGGAATGTGACCTATGTCCGCAATTTCACCGACGTGGATGACAAGATCAACGCCAAGGCCGCCCAGACCGGCCGCCCGATCCGCGACATCACGGATGAAACGATTGGCTGGTATCACGCCGATATGGATGCGCTTGGCGCGCTGCGCCCGACGCATGAGCCGCGCGCGACCGAATATATCGGCGCGATGATCGCCATGATTTCCGATCTGATCGACCGGGGCCATGCCTATGCCGCCGAGGGCCATGTGCTGTTCGATGTGCGCAGCTATGCCGAGTATGGCAAGCTCTCTGGCCGGTCGGTCGATGACATGATCGCCGGTGCGCGGGTCGAGGTGGCGCCCTACAAACGCGATCCGATGGATTTCGTGCTGTGGAAGCCCTCGGACGCCACGCTGCCGGGCTGGGATAGCCCGTGGGGCCGGGGTCGCCCCGGCTGGCATATTGAATGCTCGGCCATGAGCAAGGCGCTTCTGGGCGAGACCTTCGACATCCATGGCGGGGGTATCGACCTGCAATTCCCGCACCACGAGAATGAAATCGCGCAAAGCTGCTGCGCCAACCATTCCGGCCAGTTCGCGAATATCTGGATGCATAACGAGATGCTTCAGGTCGAGGGCAAGAAGATGTCGAAATCGCTCGGCAATTTCTTCACCGTCCGCGACCTTCTGGATCAAGGCTATCCGGGCGAGGTGATCCGCTTTGTCTATCTGCAAACCCACTATGCCAAGCCTATGGACTGGACACACGACAAGGCGATGCAAGCGGATGCTACGCTACGCAAATGGCGGGCATTGGTTGCGGGGGTGGAAGCTGGAAAGGCGCACGACCATATCGTTAATGCGCTTGCTGATAACCTTAACACATCACTTGCCACATATTGGCTGCATCACATGGCGGCCGAGATACAGGATAAACAAACCGACTTGGATAGAGGTGTTTCCGGCCTCTCTTATGACAGTGAGTATGTAGCGGAACTGCGCAGGACGTTCCTCGCCTCGGCGCAGCTTCTGGGCCTGCTGTTGCCGGAACTTGGTGGCTGGGACGAGGCCGGGGTGGACCTCGCGCCCTGGGTGAACCGTCTGGCCGGGTTGCGCGCCGAAGCGATGGAGACGAAGGACTTCGCCCCCGTCGATGCGCTGAAATCGGCGCTGACGACGGCAGGGCTGGAGGTGCGGATGTCGAAAGCGGGGGTGGAGCTGCTGCCCGGCCCCGGTTTCGATGTGGGCAAGCTTCCGGTGCTGGAATGAAACCGCGCGCCTATCTCGACTGGAACGCGACCACGCCGCTGCGTCCCGAGGCGCGGGCGGCGATGATCGCGGCGATGGATCTGGTGGGCAACCCCTCCTCTGTCCATGCCGAGGGGCGGGCGGCGAAATCGCTGCTGGAACGCGCGCGCGGCCAGATCGCCACCGCGCTGGGGGCCGATGGTGCCGACATCGTGTTCACCTCGGGCGCGACCGAGGCGGCCGCGCTGGCCTGTGACGGGCGTGACCTGCATTGCGGCGACATTGAACACGAAGCCATCAGCGCCTGGTGCACCCCCGATCTGCCGGTCGATGCGGCGGGGCAGGTGACGGTGACCGACCCGACGAAAACCGCCCTGCAATATGCCAATTCCGAAACCGGCATCGTGCAGGCGCTGCCAGAGGGGCTCGCGGTCTCCGACCTGACGCAAGCCTTTGGCAAGCTACCCTTTGCCTTCAACTGGCTGGGCTGCGACATGGGTATCGTCTCGGCCCATAAACACGGCGGGCCAAAGGGAATCGGTGCGCTGATCCTGCGGCGCGGGCTGGATGTTCCGGCGCAGTTGAAGGGCGGCGGGCAGGAGATGGGGCGCCGCGCCGGAACCGAGAACCTGATCGGCATTGCAGGTTTCGCCGCCGCCGCCGAGACCGCCGCGCGGGATCTGGCCGATGGGGTCTGGGAACGTGTCGCTGGAATTAGAAATATTCTAGAGTCAGCATTGTCAGCCGCAGGAAATGAGACTATTTCTGTCGGGAAAGTAAGTGTTCGACTTCCGAACACCCTGTGCCTTGTCACCCCCGGCTGGAAAGGCGAGACGCAGGTGATGCAGATGGATCTGGCCGGTTTCGCCGTCTCGGCGGGCTCGGCCTGTTCCTCTGGCAAGGTTCGGGCCAGTCGGGTGCTGCGCGCCATGGGGTTTGATGACACGGCTGCCGCCTCTGCGCTGCGCGTGTCGCTCGGGCCCACGACGACGGAAGAAGATGTGTTGCGCTTTGCCGATGCCTGGACAGCGCAGCACCGCAAGGCCCGCATCCGGGCGCAAGAGGGATAAGGCCATGACGGCACTGGAAACCGAAGACCAGATCGAAGTGCGCGACGGCGTGGATCGGGAAACGATCGAAACCGTGCAGGCCATGGCCGGCAAATACAAATACGGCTGGGAAACCAGTATCGAGACCGAATATGCGCCAAAGGGGCTGAACGAGGATATCGTGCGCCTCATCAGCGAAAAGAACGGCGAACCGGAATGGATGCTGGAATGGCGTCTGGCCGCCTATCGTCGCTGGCTCCAGATGGAAGAACCCCGCTGGGCCATGCTGAACTACCCGGAAATCGACTATCAGGACCAGTATTACTACGCCAAGCCGAAAAGCATGGCGGTGAAACCGAAGTCTCTGGATGAGGTCGATCCGAAGCTGCTGGCTACCTATGAGAAGCTGGGGATTCCGCTGAAGGAACAGATGCTTCTGGCCGGTGTTGAAGGTGCCGACGAGCCGCGCAAGGTTGCGGTGGATGCGGTGTTTGACAGCGTTTCGGTCGGCACGACCTTCAAGGAAGAGCTGAAGAAGGCGGGCGTCATCTTCTGTTCCATCTCCGAGGCGATCCGTGAATACCCGGATCTGGTGAAGAAATACCTCGGCTCGGTCGTGCCGCAGTCCGACAACTTCTTTGCGACGCTGAACTGCGCCGTGTTTTCCGACGGGTCGTTCGTCTACATCCCGGAAGGCACCCGCTGCCCTATGGAGCTGAGCACCTATTTCCGCATCAACGCGGAAAACACCGGGCAATTTGAACGCACGCTGATCGTGGCCGACAAGGGCTCTTACGTCAGCTATCTGGAAGGCTGCACCGCCCCGAAACGCGATACCCACCAACTGCATGCCGCGGTGGTGGAGATTGTGGTGCTGGATGATGCCGAAGTGAAATATTCCACCGTCCAGAACTGGTATCCGGGTGACGAGGAAGGCCGGGGCGGCATCTATAACTTCGTGACCAAACGCGCCGATTGCCGGGGCGCGCGGTCCAAGGTGATGTGGACGCAGGTCGAAACCGGCAGCGCAATCACCTGGAAATACCCGTCCTGCATCCTGCGCGGCGATGACAGCCAGGGTGAGTTCTATTCCATCGCCATCGCCAACAATGCCCAGCAGGCCGATACTGGCACCAAGATGGTGCATCTGGGCAAGAACACCAAATCCCGCATCGTCTCGAAAGGGATTTCGGCGGGGCGCGCGCAGAACACTTATCGCGGTTTGGTAAGTATGCACCCCAAGGCATTGAACTCGCGAAACTATACGCAATGCGACAGCCTGCTGATCGGCGATAAATGCGGCGCGCATACCGTGCCTTATATCGAAGTGAAGAACAATTCCTCGCGGGTGGAGCATGAGGCGACCACTTCGAAGGTCGATGACGATCAGCTGTTCTACTGCCGCTCGCGCGGGATGGACGAGGAAGAGGCCGTGGCGCTGGTGGTGAACGGCTTCTGCAAGGAAGTGCTGCAAGCGCTGCCGATGGAATTCGCCATGGAGGCGCAAAGCCTTGTGGCGATCTCACTGGAAGGCTCGGTCGGATGATCGTTACCACGACCCCCACCATCGAAGGCCATCGCATCACCGCCTATCACGGGCTGGTGGTCGGCGAGGTGATCATGGGTGCCAATATCGTGCGCGATCTCTTTGCCTCGATCACCGATGTGATTGGCGGGCGCTCGGGCGCTTATGAAAGCAAGCTTGCCGATGCGCGTGAAGAGGCCACGAAAGAATTGAAAGACCGCGCCCGCGCACTGGGCGCCAATGCCGTTGTCGGCGTGGATCTGGACTATGAAGTGGTCGGGAATTCCATGCTCATGGTGTCGATCTCCGGCACCGCCGTGACTATCGACTGAGGAAAATCATGCTGGAAATCAACAATCTGCACGTCAAACTTGAAGAGGATGACAAGGTTATCCTCAAGGGCGTGAACCTCAAGGTCGAGGCGGGCAAGGTCCACGCGATCATGGGGCCGAACGGCTCGGGCAAATCGACGCTGAGCTATGTGCTCTCGGGCCGCGACGGCTATGAGGTCACCGATGGTTCCGCCACGCTGGACGGGGTGGAACTGCTGGAGATGGAACCCGAAGAGCGCGCCGCCGCCGGCCTGTTCCTTGCCTTCCAGTATCCGGTGGAAATTCCGGGCGTTGGCAACATGACCTTCCTGCGCACCGCCGTGAACGCGCAGCGCAAGGCACGCGGGCAAGAGGAAATGAGCGCGGGTGAGTTTCTGAAGGTCGTGCGCGAAAAGGCCAAGGCGCTGAAGATCGACGCCGAGATGATGAAGCGCCCGGTCAACGTGGGCTTCTCGGGTGGCGAGAAGAAGCGGAACGAGATCCTCCAGATGGCCATGCTGGAGCCCAAGATGTGCATTCTGGACGAGACGGACTCGGGTCTGGACGTCGATGCGATGAAACTGGTGGCCGAGGGCGTGAACGCGCTGCGCGACGAAGGCCGGGCCTTCCTGGTTATCACGCATTATCAACGGCTTCTGGACCATATCAAACCTGATGTCGTGCATATCATGGCGGATGGTCGCATCGTCAAGACCGGCGGTCCGGAACTGGCGCTGGAAGTCGAGAACAACGGTTACGCTGGCATTCTGGCCGAGGTGCTGTGATGGCGGTCGCAGAAGCGAAACGCAACGCTGCGGAGGCGCGCTTGTCCGCGCTGGCGCTGCCACAAGGCGGCTGGACCGGGGTCGCACGGGCCGAGGCGCTGGCGCGTCTGCGTGCCATGGGGTTGCCGGGGCGTCGTGATGAGTATTGGCGCTACACTGACCCGGCGACGCTGGTGCAGGCCGAGGCAGCCCATGCCGCGCTGTTTGATCCGCAAGACGAACCGATGGTCTTCACCAGCTTTGACCGGGTGAAGGTGGTCTTCGTCGATGGCGTTTTCGACCCGGCACAATCGGATGATCTGGAGGCGGCGGGTGTTGAACTGCTCAGCCGGCAGACCGCTGACATCCATTGGGCACAGTCGCTTTATGGCGTGCTTGAGACGCGGGGCCAGACCCCGGTGCAACGCCCGTTGGCGGCGCTGAACACCGCTGCGGCAACGGAAGGCGTATTGATCCGCGTCACTGGCAAGGCGGCCAAGCCGGTTTCCCTGATTTATCTGCATAAATCAGAAACTTCCGATGCAATCCTTCATCACTGCGTGAAGCTGGAGGAAGGCGCCGAGTTGACGCTGCTGGAAAATGGCCCGGCCGCCGCGCGTTTCAACAAGGTGCTGGAGGTTGAGGTCGCCGATGGCGCGCGCTTCCATCACATCCGCACTCAGGGCCGCGATCACGAGCGTCGCGCCGTGACGCATATCTTTGCCCGTCTGGGCCGGGAATCGCTGTTCAAGAGTTTCACGCTCACCGCCAATGGCGTGCTGACGCGCAATGAGGCCGTGATCGAACTGACCGGCGATGATGCGGTGGCGCATGTGGCGGGAGCTGCGGTCGGTGACGGTGATTTCCACCACGACGACACGGTGTTCGTGACCCATGCGGCCGAACGCTGCGAAAGCCGTCAGGTGTTCAAAAAGGTGCTGAAGAACGGCGCAGTGGGCGTGTTTCAGGGCAAGATCCTTGTGAAGCCCGGCGCGCAAAAGACCGACGGATATCAGATTTCCCAAAGTCTGCTGCTGGACGACCATTCGCAGTTCCTTGCCAAGCCCGAGCTGGAAATCTACGCCGATGACGTGAAATGCTCGCACGGGTCCACCTCGGGCGCGATCGACGAGACGGCGCTTTACTACCTGCGCTCGCGTGGGGTGCCACTGCGTCAGGCCCAATCGCTTCTGGTGCTGGCCTTCCTTGCCGAAGCCATTCAGGAGATCGAGGACGAGGCGCTGGCCGAAGACATCCGCAGTCGTCTTGAAAGCTGGCTGGCACGGCACGGGCAGTAAGATGGCGGTCACCTCGGACATCGTCGAAAGCTGGCGCCGCCCGCGCGCGGTGCTGCGCCGCCATCTGGCGCGTGGCGTGTCCGAGCCCTTCGCCTTCAGCCTGCTGTTCGTCTTTCTGTTGATCGCCTTCGTCGCGCAATATCCTGTCGCGGCACGGGAAACCGTGCTGCACCCCGAAAAACCGCTGTCGGCGCAATTGCTGGCTGTGGCGCTCGGGTTGCTGGCGACGATCCCGGTCTTTTACCTGCTGGCTGCGGCCAGCCGTCTGGTTGGCCGCCTGTCTGGTGGGCGGGGCAGCTGGTATGGCGCGCGCCTAGCGCTGTTCTGGGCGCTGGTCGCGGTGACGCCGCTGGTGCTTCTGGTAGGGCTGGTCGCCGGGATGATCGGGCCGGGCCCGCAACTGACCGCCACCGGGCTGGTGGCTTTCGCCGGTTTCCTGTTCCAGTGGATCATGGGGCTGAGCGTCGTGGAACAGGGGGACTAAGCATGTTCGATCTGGCGAAGGTGCGGGCCGATTTCCCGATCCTCGGGCGCGAGGTGAACGGCAAGCCGCTGGTTTACCTTGACAACGGCGCCTCGGCGCAAAAGCCGCAATGCGTGATCGACGCGGTGACGCGGGCCTATTCTATGGAATATGCCAATGTTCACAGGGGCTTGCATTATCTTTCAAACCTTGCGACGGAAAAGTATGAGGCCGTGCGCGGCACTATCGCCCGCTTTCTGAACGCGGGGGATGAGGAAGAAATTGTCTTCGCCTCCGGCACGACAGAGGCGATCAACCTCGTCTCCTATGCCTGGGCCGCGCCGCGGTTGCAGCCGGGGGACGAGATCGTGCTGTCCATCATGGAGCACCACGCCAATATCGTGCCCTGGCATTTCCTGCGCGAACGGCAGGGTGTGGTGCTGAAATGGGTGGAATGTGACGCCAACGGCGATCTGGATCCGCAGGCGATTCTTGACGCCATCGGCCCGCGCACCCGTCTGGTGGCGGTGACGCAGATGTCCAATGTGTTGGGCACTGTGGTCGATGTCGCTGCGATCTGCCGGGGCGCGCACGAAAAAGGTGTGCCGGTTCTTGTCGATGGCAGTCAGGGTGCGGTGCATATGCCGGTCGATGTGCAGGCGATAGGCTGCGATTTCTACGCCATTACCGGGCACAAGCTCTATGGTCCCTCAGGGTCTGGCGCGATCTACATTCGGCGTGAGCGGATGGCCGAGATGCGCCCCTTCCTTGGCGGTGGCGACATGATCCGCGAAGTGACGCGCGACGCGGTGACCTATGCCGACCCACCGATGAAGTTTGAGGCTGGCACCCCCGGCATCGTGCAGCAAATCGGGCTGGGCGTGGCACTGGATTACCTCATGTCGTTGGGGATGGAGAATGTCGCCGCGCATGAACGGCAGTTGCGCGATTATGCGCGCTCGCGGCTTGCAGGCCTCAACTGGCTGAATGTGCAGGGGAATTCGGCCGGTAAGGGCGCGATTTTTTCGTTTACGCTGCAAGGCCCGGCCCATGCGCATGACATCTCGACCGTGCTCGACAAGAAGGGCGTCGCCGTGCGCGCTGGCACCCATTGCGCCATGCCACTGATGGAGCATATGGGAGTCAGCGCCACCTGCCGCGCCTCGTTTGCACTTTACAATACCGAGGCAGAGGTTGACCGGCTGGTCGAGGCGCTGGAGCTTTGCCACGAACTTTTCGCCTGATTCCGTATTGCGCCCCCCTGCGGGCTGGTCTATTCAGACCGCAACGCACCCATAGCTCAGCTGGATAGAGCGTTGCCCTCCGAAGGCAAAGGTCGCACGTTCGAATCGTGCTGGGTGCGCCAGAAAAAAGCCGTCCCGAGGGACGGCTTTTCTGTTTTCTGGTCAGAGGCTAGACTCGCAGCGGGTTGGTTTTGGCAAGGCGATCGAAAGCCATGAGGCTGTCGATCAGCGCGGGCATCTGGTCCAGCGGGATCATGTTGGGCCCGTCGGAGGGGGCGGTATCCGGTGCCTCATGGGTTTCGATGAACACGCCCGCGATGCCAATGGACACGGCGCAGCGGGCCATGACCGGGGCGAATTCGCGCTGCCCGCCCGAACTACCGCCCTGGCCACCGGGTTGTTGCACCGAATGGGTGGCGTCCATGATGACCGGCCAGCCGCTGCGTGCCATGGTGGGCAGGCTGCGCATGTCGGCGACAAGGGTGTTATAGCCGAAGCTGACGCCGCGCTCTGTCAGCAGGATGCGGTTGTTGCCGGTGCTTTCCACCTTCTCGGCGACATTGGCCATATCCCAAGGCGCGAGGAACTGGCCCTTCTTGATGTTCACCACGGCGCCGGTTTCCCCGGCGGCCAGCAGCAGGTCGGTCTGGCGGCAAAGGAAGGCCGGGATCTGGATCACATCCACAACCTGAGCGGCGGCGCGGGCCTGTTCGGCGTCATGGATGTCGGTCAGGACCGGCATGCCCATGGCGCGCACAGCCTCCAGCACCTTCAACCCGGCGTCCATCCCCATGCCGCGCTTGCCTTTCAGGCTGGTGCGGTTGGCCTTGTCGTAGCTCGCCTTGAACACATATTGCGCCCCGGCGGCCGCGCAGGCCTCGGCCATGCGGCCCGCGATCATCTGGGCGTGGTCCAGACTTTCCAGCTGGCACGGCCCCGCGATGACCAGCAGCGGCTGGTCGTTGCCGACGGTCAAGCCGCCGATCTGCACCTGTTTCATCCGTCTCTCCTTATGCCGAGACCTGTTCGCGCAGGATGGCGACGGTCATCGAGATCATCAGGTAGATACCGGCAAAGATGAACAGTGCAACCATGGTATATTCAAAAGCGCGCGGGTAGGTGGGCTCGTCCGGCGGAATCGGGCTGACGGACAGGGACAGGTAGCGCACCTGACGGTTTACTTCGATCCGTGCGCCTTCCAGCGCCTGAAGCGCCTGAGCCAGCAGCAGGCGGCGCGTTTCCACATCGGATTGTGCCACCAGCAATTCCCCCTGAACCACGGCAAGGCTTTGCTGGCCGTCGCCCGCCTCGGTCAGCTTGGCGCGCAGATTGGCGATTTCGCTTTCCAGCGTGGCGATGCGGCGCTTCAGCGGTTCCATCCGGGCCTTGTTGGGGCTAGCGTTGCTTTCCATCTGTTGCAGTGACAGCCGGTCGGCGGTGAGCTGGGTTTCCAGATTGCCGATCTGGCTGGTGATCAGGCTGACCTCGACTTCGGAACTCAGCACCTTGTAGCGTTCCTGAAGGTCCACCACTTTCTGCTGAGCTGCCAGCATTTCGCGTTCGGCATTGTCATAGGTCTCGCGCGCGCCCTTCATCTGGTCTTCGCGCAGGCGATGGGTCAACTGGTCCACCTGTTCCTCGGCATAGCCGACCAGGGCCCGGGCAAATTCGGCCGATTTTTCCGGCTCTGCCGCCACCACCTCCATCTTGATGATGCCCTCGCTGGGGTCATAGGAGATGTGGATGTTGCGGGTATAAGCCTTGTAGGCGGCCTCGAAAGTGGCATCCGGCGAAAGGCGCTGGATCGGGTCGATGTTCTCTCCCTCGAAATGGTCACGGAAGCCGTGGTCGGCATCCAGCCGCAGCATGGCGTCCCGCGATTGCAGATAGCCCTGCACGGTGATCGAATCCTGAGAGGTTGCGAAACCCGTGCCGCTGAGCAGCCCGCTGAGCCCGCCCCCCGCACCGCCACCCCCCATGCTGCCGCCGGATTGCTGGATCACGAATTCGGTTTTCGTCGCATACATCGGTGTGGCGACGAAGAAGAAGTAAAATCCGGTCAGCAGCGTCGGCAGGCCGATGAAGAAGAACAGTCGCAGTGACAGAAGCGCCGCACGGCGGCGGCGGCGACGGGCCAGATCGCGCTGGATGCGCATGATCTCGGCTGCATGGTTCACCTCGGCCCGCACTTCGGTCGAGGGCACCTGCACCGGCTTGATGGTCTGTGGCAGTTTCACACCGTCGCCATCGGGCACCAGCGCGCGGTTGGGCGGCGGGGGCAGGGCGCCGCCATCGCCCCCGGTTGCTGTCGCGGTTCCCCCCACCAGCTCCATCAGGCTGGAGCGCTGGAAAGGGTCGATCCCGGCTTGACGCAGCAGGCGGACGGCATCGAAATCCGATGTCGCGGGCATTTCGTGCTTCTGTGCCAACCGCCGGGCCAGCCGCAGTTGACGACCTGTCAGCCCCTCGCGGCGAATATCCTCGATCTCGGTCGGGCCGATACTGGCGGCCGTTTCCGTGTCTTTCGCGCGCGGGGTCACGAAGCTCATGTTGCCGAAACCGTCGTCCGGCTGCTCGAACAGCATGCCGTCCTGGGCGGCAGGGGTTTCAGCCGCGCGCGAGGGGAGCGGCTGCACCGGATCGGGGCGACGGATGCGGAACCGCTTAGCTGTTAGCTTTGTAGTCATAAAGACGTTTCGCTTCTTCCAGAGAGTCGAACATGTAGAGTTGCCCACCGACCAGCACGCCGGCCTGATGGCAGAATTTTTCAAGTGTCGAGGCCTGGTGCGACACCACGACCACAGTGGTATTTTGTAACCGCTGCTTCAGGATGGCGCCCGCCTTGCGGTTGAACTCGACATCCGTGGTCGCGGGCATGCCCTCGTCGATCAGATAGATGTCGAAATCCAGCGCCAGCATCAGCGCGAAACAGAAGCGCGAGCGCATGCCTGCCGAATAGGTGCCGACCGGCATGTCGAAATATTCGTCCAGCCCGCAGAGCCAGCGGCAGAAACTTTCAACATAATCGGGATCAAGGCCGTAAAGCCGGGCGATGTAGCGTGAATTTTCAGTCGCGGTGTGCTTGTTCACCACGCCGCCCATAAAGCCCAGCGGAAAGGAAATGCGCGAGGTGCGGATAACCCGGCCCTCGTCGGGCTTTTCCAGCCCCGCCATCATGTTGATGATCGTGGTCTTGCCGGTGCCGTTCTTTGCCAAAATGCCCAGCGACTTGCCGATCTCGACCCGGAACGACGCCTGATCAAGGATGACCTTGCGCTGCTTGCCGGTCCAGAAGGACTTGCTGACGTTTTCGAACTCGATCATCGGGGCCTCACCGCATCCGCCTGATGCGCTCGATCCGTTCCGGTTGTTTCCCCGGATAGGGCATCTTTCTTAATACCTCGTCACGCTTTACCGAACCGATATGCAAAAGCAATCGGGCTTTATTATGTCAGGCGGTGGCCGGGCTTGGCAATCGTCAGCGGGACGGACGGGCGCGGGAAAGCACGATCAATGCCGGTCCCGCCAGCAGTGTCAGTGCAAGTCCAAGCCGGGCGGCCTCGGCCATGGCGCCGCCGGGAATGGCCGTGTCCAGCGACAGGACCGGAACGGTAAAGCCGATCCCGGCGATGGCGCCGATCCACGCCATGTCGGGCAGGCCAAGCCCCTGCGGCAGCGGCAGACGGAACAGTCGCAGGGCCAGCAGCGTACCTGCCACCAGACCCAGCGGCTTGCCGATCCAGAAGGCGGCCAGTGTGACCAGGGTGGTGGGGGCGAAGGCGCCGAGGTCAATGCCACCGCGGGTGAGGCCAAACAGGAACAGAACCGCCACCAGCGGTCGCATCAGCAGATGGGCAAAGCGGTTCAGCGGATCGTGCAGGAATTCCTCGGCTTCGGCGAACAGGCCGAAGGCACGGCGGGCATGCGGGATCACCGGGATGACGGGCAGCAGACCGAGCGCACCGGGCAGGCCCGCCGCCGTGACCCCGATCCAGCTGCACACCCCGGCAAGGATATAGGGCCACAAAAGCAGGGCGCGCTGGCGTTCGGTTTCGCGGTCTGCGCGGGCATGGCGGCCGTAAAGCAGCCAGACTGCACCCACGGCGACCACGGGCAGCAGCAGCCACAACAGGCGCAGCGCCTCGTCCGGGCGCATCAGGGCCAGCGCCAGCAGCCCCGCAAGCTCGGCCCCGCTGGTAATCAACAACAACATGTGCAGCGCCGGGTGGCCCGGCCCGAACAGACGCCGCCCGATCGCGTAGCCGATCACCACGTCGCAGCCGATCGGCACCGCCCAGCCCGCTCCGAATACCGCCTCTTCCGCCGTTTCAATCAGGGCCGAGGTCACCAGCCAGACCAGAATCGCGCCGGTGACCGCGCCCATGGTCGCCATGAAGGGCAGGGCAGCGCGGCGGCCATGCAGGGCACCGCGTTCCAGCATGTTGGCCTCCCACAACTCCTTGCCCAGCAGGAAGAAAAAAAGCGCCATCAGCAGATCTGAGGTCAGCGTGATCAATGTGACGCGCACATGATCGGCCACGATCCAACCGGGCAAGGGCAGCGGGAATAGCCCCCGTTCCATCACGTCATAGTAGCTTGCGGGATCGAAATTGACCCAGAGGGTCGCCACGAGGCTGCCTGCCAGCAGGGCGCGGGCGAAATGCAGGATGTAGCTGGAGACGCGATACATGGGTTCTCCATGGCGGAGGGCTTTTCGTTGTCCTATCCTCGGGGGGAGGGCGCGGCAACGGGACGCAGGGGCGGGGCCGCGCCGGTGTTGCAGCGAGGCACCGGAGGGAATGAGGGAACTGGCCGAGGAAATCGCTGCCTGCCAGCAGTGTGCCGCGCGTTTTGCCGCGACAGCGACCGCGCATGCGCCGCGCCCGGTGCTGTGGCATGGAACACGGGCGCGGGTGGTCGTCGCGGGGCAGGCGCCGGGGCTGCGGGTGCATCAGTCTGGAAAGCCCTTCACCGATCCCTCCGGCGACCGGCTGCGCGACTGGATGGGGCTGGACGAGGCGACCTTCTATGACCGCAGCCGTATCGCCATCCTGCCCATGGCCTTCTGCTTTCCGGGTTATGATGCCAAAGGCAGCGACCTGCCACCGCCGCCGGTTTGCGCGCAGACCTGGCGGGCGCGGGTGCTGGCCGAACATCGTGCAGCGCGGCTGGTGCTGGCGGTGGGCGGCGCGGCGATCCGCTGGCATCTGGCCGACCGCCGCGCCGTTGCGCAGGTGGTGGCGGATTGGCGCAGCCCGGCGGCGCGCGGGATTATCCCCTTGCCTCATCCCTCGTGGCGCAATAGCGGGTGGCTGAAACGCAATCCGTGGTTCGCCGCCGAGCTGCTGCCCGAGCTGCGCGCCCGCATCCGCGCCGCGATGGAGGGCCCCGATGACCCCGCTTGATCTTGCTTACGACGCCATGGCCGCCGCGCCCGACGGCGATGACGCGCCGCGCCTGCGGTTCTATGAACGGCTCGCCGATGGCGAGATGATCCTGCTGCTGGAAAAGGAAGCCGAAGGCGAGACGCTGGCGCCGCGCGTCTTTGACCTTGAGGACGGGCCAGTGGTTCTGGTGTTCGATACCGAGGAGCGGCTGGGCGCCTTCACCGGCATGCCCGCGCCCTATGCGGCGTTGCCGGGGCGGGTGATCGCCGCGCTCTTGGCCGGGCAGGGCATCGGGCTGGGGGTGAACCTCGGGGTGGCACCGTCCTCGATGCTTCTGCCGCCCTTCGCGGTGGACTGGCTGGCCGAAACTCTGGCCCATGGCCCCGAAGAGGCCGAGGCGCGGCCCGAACGGTTCGAGCCGCCGCGCGGGCTGCCGCAAGGCCTGATCGAGGGGCTGGATGCGAAACTCGCCCGTGCGGGCGGTCTGGCGGCGCATGCGCTGCTGGCGGCGGTGATCTATGAGGGCGGTCGGCAGGGGCATATGCTGGCTTTCGTCGATGCGATGGAAGGCGCACAGACCGCGCTGGCCCGTGCTGCGGCCGAGGCGCTGACCTTCTCGGGTGTCGAGGCGGGCGAGATGGATGTGGCCTTCCTGGACGGGGATACGGCGGCGGTAGCAGCCATGGCCCGCGTCGCGCTGCGCTTCGACCTGCCGGTGCCGGTGGCGGCAGAGCCGTCCGCGCCGCAGGCACCCGGCATGGACCCTGCGAAGCCCCCGGTGCTTCGGTAGCTTTTCAGATGGCGCCGCCTGCGGTGGCACGGCTTTCTGTCTCCGGGCGGGCTGCGCCGCCCGTATCCGGTGGCCTCCGGCGGGGATATTTGGGCCAAGATGAAGGTGGTATTTGGGGTATTTTAATACCTATTTCATATCATATTGATTTTGCTTTATATTATTGCGTGAGTGGCGCTTGACCGGCGCGTGGAAATGCAGGAAAAGCCCGCATCCGAGATAGAGGGGCGTCCGCGTCCCGACAATTCCATGGGTCTGATATGAAAACCTTCACCGCTACTCCGGCGGATATCGAGAAGAAGTGGATCCTGATCGACGCCGAAGGCGTCGTTCTGGGCCGCCTCGCCACGATTGTCGCCAATATCCTGCGCGGCAAGAACAAGCCGACCTTCACCCCCCACATGGACATGGGTGACAATGTCATCGTCATCAACGCCGACAAGGTGCAGATGACCGGCAACAAACGCAATGACAAGCGTTACTACTGGCACACCGGCCACCCGGGCGGCATCAAATCGCGCACCGCGCGCGAAGTGCTGGAAGGCGCGCATCCCGAGCGCGTGGTGACCAAGGCCGTCGAGCGCATGATTACCCGCAACCGTCTGGGCAAGCAGCAGATGACCAACCTGCGCGTCTACGCCGGGGCCGAGCATCCGCATGAAGCGCAGCAGCCGACCGTCCTGGACGTGAAGGCTCTGAATCCCAAGAACACCCGGAGCGCCTGATCATGGCTGACATCAAATCCCTCGACGATCTGAAAGCGGCCGTCTCGGGCGAGGCTGCCGCGGTTGCCGAAGCGCCCGTGCGTGAGCCGAAGCGCGATTCGCTGGGCCGTTCCTACGCGACCGGCAAGCGGAAGGACGCGGTTGCCCGCGTCTGGATCAAGCCCGGCTCGGGCAAGGTCATGGTGAACGGCAAGGAAATGGCGGCTTACTTCGCCCGCCCGGTGCTGCAAATGATCCTGCGTCAGCCGTTCCAGGTTGCCAATGTCGAAGGCCAGTTCGACGTTTACGCCACCGTGGCCGGTGGTGGTCTGTCTGGTCAGGCCGGTGCCGTGAAGCACGGTATCTCGAAGGCGCTGCAACTTTACGAACCCTCGCTGCGCGGTGCGCTGAAGGCTGCGGGCTTCCTGACCCGCGACTCGCGCGTGGTGGAACGGAAGAAATACGGCAAGGCCAAGGCCCGTCGTTCGTTCCAGTTCTCCAAGCGCTGATCCGGTTTCCGGTTTTACGAAAGGCCCGCGGTGTTCCGCGGGCCTTTTGCTTTGTGTCGGTCGTCGGGGTCATGAAAAAAAAGGGCCGGAAAACCGGCCCAGTCAGGGGTACGACAGGAAGGGAATGGGGTCAGCCGCGCCAGAACGGCTTTTGCGCCTCTTGTGCGGCGGTCATCGGGTCGAGGCCGATGTCGCGCAGCAGATGGGTATCAAGCTTCGCAATGCCACGGCGCGCCTGGCGGCGCAGTTCCCAGGTCATCACCTTATGCGCCACGGCAAAGACCAGCCGCGACATGGGCGGCAGCGAGAGCGTGGAGGCAGTCAGATCGGTCCGGGTCATCATGGCACCTTTTGTGTTGATACAAACCTCTGTTTCGGCTATGCGCAATTGATACAATGACGGCGCGTCGGATGCGAGGGCTATATTGTGACTGATACAAGTTGGCAGCCGGACCTCGACAGCCATCCGGGGCCGAAATATCTGGCCCTGACCCGTGCGCTGCGCGAGGCGATCCGGCTGGGCGAGCTTGCGCCGGGGGCGCAACTGCCGACAGTGCGTGATCTGGCATGGCGGCTGCATGTGACGCCGGGCACCGTCAGCCGGGCCTATCAGCTTGCCACACAGGAGGGGTTGCTGGCCGCGACCGTCGGGCGTGGCACTTTCGTTGCCGCCCGCGCACCGCGTCTGGGTCCGACACAGGCCCTGTTTCAGGAACGTGACCTGAGCGACGAGCCCTGGCTGGTCGATCTGCGCTCGCCGCAACTGCCCGATGTCGGGCAGGGCGCGGCTTTCTCAGCGGCGATGCAGAAGATCGGGCAGGGGCTGGATGCGGCCTGGCAGGACTACCCCTCGCAGCGTGGCGAGGCGCCGTTGCGTGCCGCTATCTGTGGCTGGTTGTCGGACCGGCTGCTGGGCACGTTCGGGCCGGAGGATATCGCGTTGACCCATGGCGGGCAGAATGCGTTGCTGCTGGTGTTCCTGTGTTGCTTGCGCGGGGACCGGCCGGTCATCCTGACCGAGGATCTGGCCTATCCCGGCATCCGCCACGCCGCGCGTCTGGTGCGGGCTGATGTGGTGGGGGTGGAGATCGACGACGAAGGCATGTTGCCCGATGCGCTGGAGGCTGCCTGCCGCCGCCATGGCGCGCAGATCCTCGTCCTGACACCAGAGGCGCAGAACCCGACCGCCAGCCGGATGGGCGCGACCCGCCGGGCCGAGATCGCCGCCATCGCGCGGCGCTATGATCTTCAGGTGATCGAGGATGATTGCTATTCGATCACGGAAAGCAACCTGCCCGCGATGCGAGCCATCGCGCCCGAACGCACCTGGTATGTTGGGTCGATGTCCAAGTCGGTCTCGGCGGCTCTTCGGTTCGGCTATGTCGTCTGCCCTTCCGGCATGGGCGAGGCCGGGCGTCTGACGGCGCAGCATGGGTTCTTCGCGCTGGCGCGGCCGGTGTCGGATCTGGCGCTGGAGCTGCTGGAAAGCGGTGCCGCACAGGAGATCCGCCGCAAGGTGCAGGAGGTGTTTGCCAGCCGGTTGATGACGGCGGTGAATGCGTTGGGGCGGTTCGACATCCGCTGGCAGGCGGGGTTGCCCTTCCTCTGGGTGCCGCTGCCTTCGGGCTGGCGGGCCTCGACCTTCGCGCGTCAGGCCGAGGCAGAGGGCGTGCTGATCCGGCAGGCCGATGAATATGCGCTGATCCATGGCCGGGCGCCACATGCGCTGCGTATCGCGCTGGCCGGGGCCATTCCGGCGGATCGCTATGCCAGCGCGGTGGCGACTCTGGCGCGGCTTCTGGGTCATCCGCCATCGGATATGGCGGTCTGATTCCGGCCCGTGCCGGTTGCCGCGTTGTTTTCAAGCCTGCCGGGCTTTGTGCGAAGCCCGGCTGACCTGTCGGATTTTGCGGCAATTCCGCAGCGGCAGGCCCGGCGGCACATGAAAAAATGATCAAATTATTTTCTGCGCAATTTCATGGTCTTGTAAAGATATGTCCCCGGTCTGTTCCGGCCTTGCAAGCCGGATATCCGATTTCTCCCCTTTTCTTGTGAGCGGCCCTATGCCAGAAAATCGGGTATAAGGAACAAGCAATTGGCAACAGGCGCCTCAAGGTGCCGGGCCGTTCTGGACAGGGGGCATGATGGAACAGGGGGCTGCACGCGGCCGCTTCAGAAATTCCGAGGCGGCCAACGGGCTTGCGCTCGTATCGCCCACGGCGATCTATGCGATCCTGCTGCTTGCCGCCCCTCTGGCGGCGGTGGTGCTATATTCGCTGATGGTAGACAGCAAGGTCGGCCTGTCCTCGGGCCTGACCTTCGACAATTACCTGAAGGTCTGGACCGGCCGTATTGACCAGGCGCTGATGCTGCGGTCGCTGACGGTGTCCAGCGTGGTGACGCTGGTGACGGTGCTGCTGGCCTATCCGGTGGCCTATTTCGTCAGCTTCCATGTGAAGCCCGAACGCAAATCGATGTGGATCTTCCTCATCACAATTCCGTTCTGGACGTCTTACCTGATCCGCGTTTTTCTGTGGAAAGTGATCCTTGGCTATAACGGCGTGGTCAATTCGGGTCTGATGAGCCTTGGCATCATCGACGAGCCGCTGACCATCATCAACTATTCGCTCGGCTCGATGATCATGACGCTGGCCCATGCCTATGCGGCCTTCGCCATCCTGCCGATCTTCGTGAGCCTTGAGAAGATCGACCGCTCGCTTCTGGAAGCCGGGCAGGATCTGGGGGAATCGAAGCTGATGACCTTCATCCGCGTTACGCTGCCGCTGTCGATGCCGGGCGTCATTGCGGCGGTGCTGATCGTCTTCATCCCGACAATCGGCGACTATGTGACGCCTGAACTGATCGGCGGCGGCAAGCTTCCGATGATTGCCAACCGGATCGAAGCGATCATGCTGAAGCAGAACGACAAGGCGCTGGGATCGGCCATCGCGGTGACCGCCATGCTGATCGTGACCGTGGTGTCGGTGGTGTTCCTTCTGCTGAACCGCCGCTTCCTGAAGGGGCAGAGCAAATGAGGAAGAACCCGTCGCTGCGCATTTACGCGCTGGCCTATCTGGCCTTTCTTTATGCCCCCATCGTGCTGCTGCCGATCTTTGCCTTCAACGACAGCCGCGTCATCGCCTTCCCGCTGCAAGGCTTCACGACCAACTGGTTCGCCGAGATGTGGGCGGATCAGACGCTGTTCATCGCCTTTCGCAACTCGCTGACCATTGCGGTTTCGGCGGCGGTGTTTTCCACGATCCTCGGGATTTTCGCCGCCCGCGCCTCGACCCGCTACAAGTTTCCGGGCAAACCCGGCATCCTTGGCCTGATAATGCTGCCCATGGTGCTGCCCGAGATGATCGTGTCGATGGCGCTTCTGGTGGTGCTGATCGCGGTGGGCGTGCCACTGTCGCTGTTCACCATCATTCTGGGCCATGTGCTGATCTGCACGCCCTTCGCGGTGGCGATCCTGACCTCGGCCTTCCAGTCGCTTGATCGTTCGCTGGAGGAAGCGGCCTATGACCTGGGTGAAACCCCGGCCTCGACCTTTCGGCTGATTATCCTGCCGCTGGTGATGCCCGGCATCATCTCGTCGCTCTTGATCAGCTTCACCATCAGTCTGGATGAATTCATCATCGCCTATTTCCTTGGCGGCAATCAGACCGTGCTGTCGGTCTATATCTTCGGGCAGTTCCGCTTCCCGGCCAAGGTTCCGGCGGTGATGGCGCTTGGCACCATCCTCGTCTGCATCTCCATCATTCTTCTGACCATCGCTGAATATTTCCGCCGCCGCGGCATCGCAAAATCGGGCGGCAAGGATACCGGAGGCTTCCTGTGACCACGACCGAAAAGCCGAACATGATCGAGTTCCGGGACGTCCATAAATATTATGGCGATTACCACGCGCTGCGCGGGATCAATGCCACGATCAAGGCGGGGGAGTTCTTCTCGCTGCTGGGGCCCTCGGGGTGTGGCAAAACCACGCTGCTGCGCACCATCGCTGGGTTCGAGGATATTTCCTCGGGCGCGGTGCTGATCGACGACCGCAAGATGGATGATGTTCCGGCCAATAAGCGGCCGACGAACATGGTGTTCCAAAGCTACGCCATTTTCCCGCATCTGACGGTCGAGGAAAACGTGGGCTTCGGCCTGCGCCGCGATCCGCGATCCAAGGAGGAAAAGGCCAAGGCCGTCGCCGAGGCGCTGGAGATGGTGGGCCTGAAAGGCTATGGCAAACGCGCCGCCCATGCGCTTTCGGGCGGGCAGCGGCAGCGCGTGGCGCTGGCCCGCGCGCTGATCCTGAAACCCAAGGTGCTGCTGCTGGACGAGCCGCTTTCGGCGCTGGACAAGAAGATCCGCGAGCAGATGCAGGTCGAACTGATCAAGCTGCAACGCGAGGTCGGCATCACCTTCGTTCTGGTCACCCATGACCAGGAAGAGGCGCTGGTCATGTCAGACCGCATTGCCGTGATGTTCGAGGGGCAGATCGCCCAGCTTGCCGACCCCGAAACGCTGTATCGTCGTCCGAACAGCCGGAAAGTGGCGAATTTCATCGGCACGATGAACTTCCTGCCGGCCGAGGTGCTGTCGGAGGGTGCTGGCGGCATCGAGGTGGAGGCGCAGGGGTTCGGCCGCATGACGCTGAGCTCCGATCAGGTGATGTCGGGCGAGGCCGGGCAGGGCGCTGTAGTGGGCTTCCGCCCCGAGACGCTGACCATCCTTTATGACAGCCAGACCGCCACCGACCGCGAGGTGATGGGCACCATCGAGGAAGTCGTCTATTTTGGCGACATGACCTATTACGATGTGAAGCTCGATGGCACGACCGAGGCGTTGCGGATTTCGATGCGTAACGTCTTTGGCCGCCCGGTGCTGGAAATCGGCACCCGTGCCCGCGTGGCATGGAGCCCCGGCGCGCTGGTGATGTTCCGCTGATGCACTTGCAGGCGCGCGGGGGCGACTGGCTGACCCGCGCGCGTCTGGACACCTTGCCGCCGACGCTGATCTTCCATGCCCGCGACAAGCTGACCGCCACGCTGTGTCGTGGCGGCTTTCGCCTTTTGGGGGCGCTGGCGGATCATGCTGCCGCTTCGGGCTGGGGCGTCGAGGTCGTGCCCTATAGTGCCGAGGGCGCCGCGCTGGCGGTGGCGCAGGGCGCGCATTTGCATGTCTTCATGGAGGACCGACCCAGATACGCGCCCAACGCCTTTCATTCGGTCCCCGGCTATCTGCGGGGCTACTGGTATTTCGACGAAATCGGCAGCCGCAACAATTCCAGCCACCGTCTGCGGGTCTTTGATGAACGGCTGGTGGCGGATCGTTTCGCGCAGAAGTTCCATGCCCGGCTTGCCGAGCAGTTCATCGGCGCCAATTTCTCGAAATTCCCGCAGGCGGAGCGCGGGGCTGATCTGCCTGCGGGCTGCCTTGCGCTGTTCGCGCAGGATTTCAAACCGCCGCGCTTTCACCGCCATTATCTGACCGTGCCGGAACTGGTGGAGACGGCGATTGCCACAAAGGGTGCCCGCGCGCTTTGTATCAAGCCGCATCCGAACAATACGCCCGAAGAACTGGAATGGCTGCGCGCCCGCCATAACCCGGCGGCGGGTGTTTATGTCACCGACGCCTCGATCCACGATCTACTGACCGCCTGTGCCTGCGTGCTGACCGTCACCTCTGCGGTGGGGTTCGAGGCGTTTCTGCATCGCAAGCCGGTGGTTTTGGCCGGGCAAACCGATTTTGGCCAGAACGCAGTGACACTGACCGATCCGTCGCGGCTGGCCGAGGCTATCACTGCGGCGATGTCACGCGACTGGCCACATGAGAAATTCCTGACCTGGTTCCTCAGGCAGAATTGTATCGAGGATCACCCCCGCGCCTTGCCGATTGTATTGGAACGCATCCGTGCCAAGGGCTTTCGCATCGGCCCGGATGCCGGTTTCTATTGATCCGGTCGCAGCAGGCCAAGGCCGCGCAGATAGATCCCGATCCCGGCTTCCAGCAGATCCTCGGGCGGGAAGGGGCTTTTCGCGCCATTGCCGCGCATGAACAGTTCCACCACGCCGTGACTCATCGCCCAGATATGGGCCGAGAACATCGAGGCCGGGGGGCGGCGGTCGGGCGGCATATGTTCTGACAGATGCGCGGCGGCGCGTTCCAGCACCGCCCGCGCCTTGGCCGAGGCCAGCGCAAGGTCGGGGTAGGCCTGCGGTGACAGCCCGCTTTCGAACATCGCCATGTAATGACCGGGATATTTGCGGGCAAAGGCCAGATAGGCCCGACCCGTCGCCTCGAACGCCGCCAGCGCCGTGGGCTTGCCATCGTCATAGGCATATTCCATCAGCGCGGCGAAAATCTCGTATCCCTGCCGCGCCACTTCGGCCAGCAGGTCATCCCGTCCCGCGAAATGGCGATAGACGGCAGCGGGTGTCACATCCGCCGCCTTAGCCGCTTCCGACAAGGTAAAGCCCTGTGGGCTTTTTTCGGCAATCAGCGCCAGCGACGCCTCGACCAGCGCCTGCCGCAGATTGCCGTGGTGATAGCCGCGCTTAGTCATCCGCCCCGTCAGACCACATTTCCGGCCCGCCGCAGATCGCCGGATCGGGCTGGCCGATGGCGCCGCGATCCTTGCCCTTGAACTCCAGCGCGTTCAGCACCGTCTGGATCGTGGCAATGCGCGCGCGTTTCTTGTCATCCGAGCGGATCACCGTCCAGGGCGCAAAGCCGGTATGGCTGCGCTCGAAGGTTTCGGCGATGGCCTCGCAATAGGGCTGCCATTTGGTCAGTCCCTCGACGTCGATGGGCGAGAGCTTCCATTGTTTCAGCGGGTCGCTTTCACGGGCGAGCATACGGCGCAACTGTTCCGGCTGGCTGACATCCAGCCAGAATTTCAGGAAGGTAATGCCCTCCTGCACGATCATCTGTTCAAACTCCGGCAGTTGACGGAAGAAGCTTTCCTTCTGGTTCTGGGTGCAGAAGCCGAAGACCGGCTCGACAATCGCGCGATTGTACCAACTGCGGTCGAAGATCACCATTTCGCCCGCCGCCGGAAACCAGTCGATATAACGCTGGAAATACCATTGCGAGCTTTCGCGGTCCGAGGGTTTCGACAGCGCCACCACCTGCGCGCCGCGCGGGTTGAGGTTCTCGGTTAGGGCCTTGATGGTGCCGCCCTTGCCCGCAGCATCCCGGCCCTCGAATACAAGGATCACCCGCTTGCCCGTGGCCTTGATGTCGGATTGCAGGCGCACAAGCTGCGGTTGGAGCGCATCCATCCGTGCTTCGTAATCTTTCTTCGAGATTTCCTCGCGGTAGGCATAACCTTTCGACAGGATGTCATCCTTGCCGCCCTGTTCGATCGCCTTGCGCACGGCTTTCGGCGCGTCTTCCTTGAAATAGCGGCTGATCGCGCCGTCGAAAGGCAGGTCCATCACATTCTCCACTGATCCTGAACGCAGTTGCGGCTAGTCTAGGCGCAGGCCCGCACGGGCCGCAAGGCGCAACGCTGCGGCCTTCACCGCCTCTGGCTGGGTCTGGTGCGGCATGTGACCAAGGCCCGGCAACAGGGTCAGCGCGGCATCGGGCAGGGTGGCTGCCAGCGGCACGGCATGGATATGGGCAGGCACGATTGTATCGGCGTCGCCATGCAGGATTTCAACCGGCACGCGGATTGTATCGTAATGCGGCTGCATGGCCTGCACATGCGGCAGCAGGGTGTTCACCTGCCGTGCATTATGGGCCAGCGCGTCACGGCGCAACAGAAGCCCGACGCCGGCGGCCCTGGAATAGCCGGGCGGCGGCTGTTGCGGCAGGAAGGTCGCCGCAATACTGCGGTCGATCTGCCGGGTAGGGGCAAAGGCGGTGACCAGCGGCACCACCACAGCGCGACCCATGGCCGAAGCGGTCACCTGATACCAGAGGCCAAGCCCGCCCTCCCACGGCATCGCCACGCCGGACAGCATCAGCAGCCCTGCCACCGGCGCCTGCATGGCCCATGCCAGCGCCACCGCCCCGCCATAGGAATGGCCCAGCACCAGAGGCCGGGTAACGCCAATGCTTTCCGCCGCCAGCCGCATCAGGCGTGCCTGTTCCCCCGGCGTGTCTTCCGGCACCGCATCGGACCAGCCCAGCCCCGGCCGGTCGATCAGCGTGACGCGGAACTGCGAGGACAGGCGCGGCGCCAGGTCCATGGCAAATTCGCGCAGATTGGCGCTGGCACCGTGGATCATCACCAGATCGGGGCCGCTGCCGATCTGCACAAGATGCAGCCTGCGGCCTTCGACCGTCACCAGCCGACCCAAGGGGGGAAAGGCCGCCTTGCGCCGCGCCTCGCGCCGGGCGGCGCGGCGGCGGGTGCCAAAGGCGCCCAAAGCCACCAGCGCGCTTCCGGCGATCAGGCTTTCAAGCACCAATATCCTCCAGCCGGAACGGTGTGGACTGATAGATCTCGTTAATCCAGTTGCCGTAAAGCAGATGGGCATGGCTACGCCAGCGGTTCAGCGGCGGGCGGGAGGGATCGTCGTCGGGATAGTAGTTCATCGGCACGTTGATCGGCGTGCCCTGCGCCACGTCGCGGTCATATTCCTGTTTCAGCGTGTCGCTGTCATATTCGAAATGGTTGAAGATGTAGAGCGCGCGATGCGCCGGATCTTCGACCAGACAGGGGCCGACCTCGTCCGAGCCGAGCAGGGTCCGCAAGGCCGGGCGCGCCGCCACTTCGGCTTGGCGGATCTCGGTCCAGCGGCTGACCGGGATGACGAAATCATCCGAAAACCCGCGCAGATAGGGCGAGGCGGGGGCAAGGTTGCGATGCCGGAAGCAGCCGAAGGCCTTGTGATCCAGAATATGTTTCTGCACGCCATGGAAGTGGTAGATCATTGCCATCCCGCCCCAGCAGACACCGAAGGTGGATTGCACATGCGTCTGCGTCCAGGCAAAGACCCGGCGCAACTCTTCCCAATAGGTCACCTCGTCAAAGGGCAGATGTTCGATCGGGGCGCCGGTGATGATCAGGCCGTCAAACTTTTCGCCGGTGGCCTCCACCTCGGAAAACGGGCGATAGAAGGTTTCCATATGTTCGGCGGCAGTGTTCTTCGTCTGATGCTCGCTCATGCGGATCAGCTGAAAGTCGATCTGCAAGGGCGTCGCGCCGATCAGCCGGGCGAACTGGTTCTCGGTCTGGATCTTCTTGGGCATCAGGTTCAGCAGACCGATGCGCAGGGGGCGAATGTCCTGACGCGCGGCGCGCTCGGGGGACATCACGCTGACGCCCTCGCGGCGCAGCACGTCGAAGGCGGGCAGGGTCTCAGGCAGGGTAATCGGCATGTCTTTCTCCGTTCGGCGGAGCAGTTATGTGCGCGGGTCGCGCGCTTCAATGGCCTCGGCGATCAGGTCGATGAAACCCGCCTCGTCGCGCACCTCGGCAACCTCTTCGGCGGTGACCGTCACACCCCAGTCGGCCATGGCGGCATAACGGGGCTGGCGATGGGCAAGAGCCTTGGCATAGGTCCAGCGGACAAAGGTGTCCGGGTCAACCTGTTCGTCGGTCTCGCCCGTCATGTCGCGGTATTCGCCCCACATTCGTTCAAGGAAATGCGGCTGGTAATACATGGGCTTGGGCGCGCGGTCGAAGCGGCGGACCAGTTCGGCGGTATGGGCGTCAGATCCCTTGATCCAGACCATCAGCAGGTTCTGCGACAGCGCCGTCATTACCGGATCGGCAGGGTTCCACGGGTCCACCACCTCACAGATCGAGCCGCCGGAATCGCAGACGAAATTGCCGTAGCCATAGATGTCGTCGGCGCGGTCGATGAAGCGCATGGTATCCAGAAGCGCCGCCACCTCGGCCTCGCGGTGCTGGTCCTGACGGCGCATGTATTCGGCAAAGGGCAGGCCGCCCTTCGCCGGATCGCCGGGCTTGCCCAGATAGGTGGACAGCGGGGCGAGGTTATCAAAGGTGATGTTGGAGGCGATATAGACGGAGTCCGTCAGCAGCAGTTCCCGCAGGAACGGCACCTTCATCGCTTCACGTTTAAAGTTGTCAGCGATGTATTCGCCCATGTAGCGGGTGCCGATCCGGTAGTCGATGGAGTAATGGAACCAGCCGCCCGCACTCCGCAGCATCGAAGACAGATGCGTCTTGCCAAGGCCCGACATGCCGAACATCAGCACGCGCCGCCGCTCTGCCATCCGCCAGTCCTGTGCCGAGCCGTAGATCATTCCAACCGCCTTCGCTTGATCCTTGGCGCCTTCCTAGCGCGGGGCGGTGCCGGATACACGCGAAAAAGCAGGCCCCGCAAGCGGTGCGGGGCCTTCCAGATCAGATGATCGGGTGATCAGAAGGTGAAGCCGACCTTCACACCAACCGCGACGGCCGTGTTGTCGCGCATATTGGCGCGGGCCACATCCGGCGTGCCGGTTTCCGGGTCCGCATCGCCAAGGCGCAGGTAACGGGCGCCCATGGTCACCTTCATGTTGTCACGCGTATAGACCGCGGCGATGCCGATGCCCTTGTAACCGTTGGTCGGTGCCAGCGGCGAGACGAGTTTGCTGCCGCCCGGCTCCCACGTCGCAAAGATCGACCCCGACCAGTTGTCATTGAACCGGCGGCCGATGCCCAGCGTATAGGTGGTGGTGTCTTCCAGATCGGTCAGGCTGCCGGCGGTGGGGCCGAAGAAAGTGCTTGGCGCAACCTGAAAAGCGCTCCAGTCCACCCAGCGCACCGAACCGAAGACAAGCGTATCCTTGGCAACGCCGGTCTGGAAGTCGAGGTTCACCGCCTGCGGCGTATCGGTTTCGGTGATGGCGGCCACGGTGGCCGCGCCCGCCGCCGCAGCGGCACCGCCCGGCAGGGTTTCGATCGAATCGAACTTGTGGCTGATCTTCGAGAAGTAGGTCAGCGCGACACGCAGCGCGATTTCCGGCTTTTCATAAGCCGCGCCGATGACATAGCCTGCCGCCCAGTCATCCGCCAGATCGACGGCATAGCCGTTGAGCGAGCGATAGGTCGTCGGGTCCGTCGGATTGAAGGCTGGGCCATAGGCCAGCCCCTTCAGCGTGACATGGCCCGAAGCCTTGGAGGCCCGCACACCGCCATGGACCGAGAAATTCTCGTTGAACTTGTAGCGCAGCAGCGCAGTCAGCCCCTGGCTGTTCACCTTGGCCTCGGTGCCGCCCAGCATCACCGATTGCGTCGGATCGTAAAGGATGTCGGCGCCATAAGCCTGATCGTAGATCAGCGCACCCGACAGCTTGTCGTTGAAATCATATTTCAGCGCCAGACCGGGCAGGCTGTGATTGTCGGCCACGCTGCCAGTCGGCCGCCCGCCATAGATCGCCAGATCGTTGCCGGTCACGCTCGGGTTGATTTGCCCGTAGCTGAGCTCGACATAGTTACCCTTTTCGAAGATCACCCCGATCGGTTGTCCCGAACGGTCGATCCCCCCGGCCTGCGCCGCGCCGGCACAAGCTGCCAGCGCCGCAACAGATGCCATGACCTTCTTCATGACGTCCTCCCCACATTCGTGAAACCCGGCCCTCATTCCTCCGCCGGTTGGGAAAACCGTAGGGGGCGCCGGGCTTTTCGGTCAATCAATGACGCGACGTCAGGGGTTTGTGACGTTGCGCTGTGGCAAAATGATGGCGCGGGTAGCGGCGCGGATGTTCAGAAGGTTGGCGCCAAGGATGATGAGACCACCGACCAGAACCCAGATGTCCAAGGGTTCATGGTACAGGATCATTCCGACAAGTGCGATGATCGGCAGGCGGGCGAAATCCACCGGCACGACGACCGAAGCCGAGGCCAGCGACAGCGCCTTGGTAAGGCACAGATGTGCCACCACACCGCAAGCCCCGATCAGCATCAGCCACGGCAGGGTTGCGGCTGTGGGCAAGCCGATATGCCCGTCCATCCCGGCGGCCGCGAGGCCCAGCCCGGTCTGCATCAGTGTGAGCCAGAACAGGATCGACACAAGGCTTTCATTGCGCGTCAGCTGTTTCGTCATGATGACCGATCCGGCAAAGCCGATGGCCGAAGCGGCGGCGGCCACCACGCCGGGATTGAGCGCCCCGAAATCCGGCCGCGCTACGATCAGCGCACCCGCAAAACCAAGGCTCGCGGCCAACGCGCGCACCCGTGTCAGCTTTTCCCCCAGAAACAGCGGTGACAGCAGCACGACCCAAAGCGGCGAGGTAAACTCCAGCGCGAAGACCTGCGCCAGCGGAATGCTGGTCAGCGCCCAGAACCACAGGTTCTGCCCGGTGAAATGCGAGATGTTGCGCGCCAGATGCAGCGGCAGGCGCTTGGTCTGCACCTCACCCAGCCGACCGAACAAAGCTGCCCCCCCGACCACGAGCACAATGCCGGTGACCGAGCGCCAGAGCATGATCTCGAACGTGTCATGCACCCCGGCAACGGCCCGGCCCGCGATGGCCATGGCCGTAAACGACAGGATCGAGCCGATCATCCAGATCGCCGCCTTCAGCGGCTGTTGCTGCTGCATCGCCCGTTCCTCCCCGTCGCGCCGCAAAGTGGTGGCGTGCGGCGGGGGGAATGTCCAGCCCTGCGAACCGGATCAGTCGCCGATTTCCTCGATGCGGAAATCGCGCAGGATGCCGCGTGTGGCTGCAAACCACGCACTTTCGCGGGTGCGGGCCTGATGGGCGTCAAAGGCCGCACGGTCGCGGAAGCTTTCCATCACCTCGAAAACGAAGGGATCGTCGGTTTCCGCGATCTCGAAGCTCAGACAGCCGGGCTCGGCCCGTGTCAACGCGACATGATCCGCGACATGCGCCTGCACGGCTGCGCGTTCGGTATCGCTGACACAGACGAGTTGGCCCCGAAGACGGATCATTCCAGTTCGATCGTCCCTGGCGGTTTCGAGGTGCAGTCGTAGAACACCCGGTTCACGCCCTTGACCTCATTGATGATCCGCGTCGCAGTCTCGCCAAGGAAATCGTGGGTGAAGGGGTAGTAATCGGCGGTCATGCCGTCGACGCTGGTCACTGCGCGCAGGCCCACGGCGTAATCATAGGTGCGCCCGTCGCCCATCACGCCGACGGTGCGCATCGGCAGGATGGCGGCAAAGGCCTGCCAGATTTCATCGTAAAGCCCGTGCTTGCGGATCTGGTCGATATAGACCGCATCGGCGCGGCGCAGGATTTCCAGCTTCTCGCGGGTGATCTCGCCGGGGCAGCGGATGGCGAGGCCGGGGCCGGGGAAGGGGTGGCGGCCGATGAATTTGGCGGGCAGGCCGAGTTCACGACCCAACGCGCGCACTTCGTCCTTGAACAGTTCGCGCAGCGGCTCCACCAGCTTCATGCCCATTTTCTCGGGCAGGCCGCCGACATTGTGGTGAGATTTGATGGTGACCGAAGGGCCGCCACTGAACGACACCGATTCGATGACATCGGGGTAAAGCGTGCCTTGCGCAAGGAAATCGGCGCCGCCGATGGCCTTGGCATGTTTCTCGAACACTTCGATGAACAGCCGCCCGATGGTCTTCCGCTTCACCTCGGGGTCGGACACGCCGTCCAGCGCACCGAGGAAAAGGTCGGATTCGTCGGCATGGATCAGCGGCAGGTTATAGGCCTCGCGGAACATCGTCACGACTTCCTCGGCCTCGTTCAGCCGCATCAGCCCGTGATCGACGAAAACGCAGGTCAACTGCTCGCCAATGGCCTCGTGGATCAGAATCGCCGCGACAGAGCTGTCAACTCCACCCGAAAGCGCGCAGATCACCTTGCGGTCGCCGACCTGATCGCGGATCTTCTGGATCGCGTCTTCGCGGTAGGAAGCCATGGTCCAGTCGCCGGTGAAGCCTGCAAGGCGCACGAAATTCTCGTAGAGTTTCGCACCCTTCGGGGTGTGATGCACCTCGGGGTGGAACTGCACGGCATAGAAGTTGCGCGACACATCGGCGGTGATGGCGAAGGGCGCGTTGGGCGAGGTGCCATAGACCTGAAAGCCCGGCGCGATCTTCGACACATGATCGCCGTGCGACATCCACACCTGTTCGGGGCCTTCCGCGAACCAGCCCTCCAGCAGCGGCAGCCGGTCGTCCGTCGGGGTAACCCTGGCGCGGCCGAATTCGGCGGTGCCATGGCCACCTTCGACATGACCGCCAAGGCAGTGCATCATCACCTGCTGGCCATAGCAGATACCGAGGATCGGAACGCCAAGGTCGAACACGCCCGCCGGAGGCATCGGTGCGCCTTCGGCATAGACCGAGGCCGGGCCGCCCGAGAAGATCACCGCTTTGGGCGCGAAGTCTTTCAGGAAGGCCTCGTTCACGCGGTTGAACGGGTGGATTTCGCAATAGACTTTCAACTCGCGCAGGCGCCGCGCGATGAGCTGCGTGACCTGGCTGCCGAAGTCGATGATCAGGAGGCGTTGATGCGGATGTGTCATGGCCGGGAATTAGCTTCGCAGGGCCAGAATCGCAAGGCGGAATCGCCTGTGACGGGTGGCGGAACGCGGGGGTTTCACACCCCCGCACCCCCGTGGGATATTTGTGCCAAGATAAAGGGCGGTTGTCGGCGGGACGACAGGGCCGGATGTCGTTTTTGGGACGGATGCGACGCAAACGGGGGGCGGCCGGTCGCGGCTTGGCGGCATATAGGGGCAAGATCGGCGCGCGGGGTCGCGCATTTCGGAGGTTTGGACATGAGCGATGTGGCAACGGCAGGGCGTCGGGCACGCGGCGGTGGCGGCGGGGCGGCGCGGCGCGCCGAGCGGACGGGGATCAGCTTTGACACCGCCCGCTTCATCGAGCGCAATATCCCGAATTTCGAGATCCTGAACGAGGAGGCGCTTCAGATCATCGAATGGAACGCCGAGACGGTTCTGGAAGAGATCGGCGTCAATTTCCTTGAAAACCCCGGTGCGCTTGCGCTGTGGAAAGCGGCGGGGGCAGATGTGCGTGGCGAGCGCGTGCATATCCCGCGTGGCCTAGCCCGCAAACTCTGTGCCACCGCACCGCGCAGCTTTACCCAGCATGCCCGCAACCCGGCGCGCAATGTGGAAATCGGTGGCAAGTCGCTGGTGCTGGCGCCGGTCTACGGCCCGCCCTTCGTGCGGGACCGCGAAGGTGGCCGCCGCTATGCGACCATCGAGGATTTCCGCAACTTCGTGAAGCTGGGCTACATGTCCAAGTGGCTGCATCACAGCGGTGGCACGGTTTGCGAACCGACCGATGTGGCGGTGAACAAGCGCCACCTCGACATGCTGCACGCCCATATGACGCTGTCCGACAAGCCCTTCATGGGATCGGTCACCGAGCCGGTGCGCGCGGCGGATTCGGTCGAGATGGCGAAGATCCTGTTCGGGTCGGATTTCGTTGACCAGAACACGGTGATGACCAGCCTCATCAACATCAACAGCCCGCTGACCTTTGACAGCGTGATGATGGGGGCGCTGGAAGTCTATGCCAAGGCCGGGCAGGCCGCGATCATCTCGCCCTTCATCGTGGGCGGGGCCATGGCGCCGGTGACGGTGGCGGGCACGCTGACACAGGTTCTGGCCGAGGTTCTGGCCGGTGTGGCCTATAGCCAGCTCATCCGTCCCGGCGCGCCGGTGATTTTCGGGGCCTTCGTGACCTCGATCGACATGAACTCGGGCGCACCGACCTTTGGCACGCCGGAAGCGGCGCATATCACCTATGGCGCCGGGCAACTGGCGCGGCGTCTGGGGCTGCCCTACCGTTCGGGCGGGTCGTTCTGTGGCTCGAAACTGCCGGATGCGCAGGCGGCTTACGAGACCTCGAACAGCCTGAACATGGCGCTGCTGGCAGGTGTGAACTTCATGCTGCACGCCTGCGGCTGGCTGGAGGGCGGTCTGGTGTCCAGCTACGAGAAATTCGTGATGGATGCCGACCAGCTTGGCACGCTGCACCATCTGGCGAAGGGCGTCTCGGTGGACGAGAACGGGCAGGGGATGGATGCCATCCGCGAGGTTGGCCCCGGCGGCCATTACCTTGGCTGTGCCCATACCCAGGCGAATTTCAAGAGCGCGTTCTGGCGCTCGGACCTGCTGGACTACAAGCCGTTCGAGACCTGGGACGAGGAAGGTGCGCGCGATACCGAGCAACTGGCCTCGGAACGGGTGAAGAAACTTCTGGGCGATTATCAGGCCCCGGCGCTGGACGAGGGCATCCGCGAGGCGCTGGATGCCTATGTCGCGCAGAAGAAGGCGGCAGAGCCGGACGCTTTCATCTGATCGTTACGAAACGTGAAACGATAAAGGGCCGCCCTGCACCGGGCGGCCCTTTTGCTATCCTGCGGCCGGTCAGAGCGATTGTTGCGGACGCGGCAACAGGTGCAGTTCCGACATCAGCGCAATCAACACCTCGATATGCTGGTTCAACGAATAGCTCGCATCCCCTGCGCGGCGGATGGCTTCCAGCCGTTCTTCCTCGTCGATCAGCCGCGGCAGGGTTTTTTCGGGTCCAAGCGGCCGGTCTTGCCGCAACAACCGCTTCAGATCACGGTCGCGGCGGTAATCGGCCATGCCGTAGCGGGCGGCGCGGATCAGAAGGCGCGGGCGGCGCAGGTCGGCAAGCAGGGCGCGGAAATCGGTCATGGCAGTCTCCCGTGTTCGATTTGGAAACAATTGCATGACGCAACCCAGCGTTGCGCTGCCGTCGATTTCACCGCACGGAACCGGCAGTTTTTGTTCATGTATTGTAAACAATTATGGCTCACATCCCGGCGTTGGCGCTTTTGTTAACGAACGGGTAACCAAAGCCACCCACGGTTGCATTTGTCCAAGAACGGGGCAGGTGGCCGGGGGCAGGCCACAGGACGAAGAGCATGGAACCGAACCTGAGCGCCGATTTCACCCTTCCCGCCTGGCTGCCGGATGCCGTGCGGCTTTATCTGGATCATACCGAGGACGGGTTGTCGCTGCGCGAACTGGCGCGGCGCGAGGGGCTGGCGGCCTCGACCGTCATGCGGCAGGTGCGCCGCTACGAGGCGCGGCGCGACGATCCGCTGGTGGACGAGGCGCTGGCCGCGCTGGCAAGGGCGCAGGGGGCAGGTTCCGCGGCACAGCCCCCCGACAGAAAGGACGCCCCCGGAATGACAGCCCCGATCCGCCTGACCCCCGTGACACTGGATGAAGCCGGGATCGACCGCGAGGCGCGGCGCGTTTTGCGCCGCATGGCGGAGCCCGGCGCCGTCATGGCCATCGCCCCCGAGATGCAGAAGGCCGCCGTGCTGCGCACCGGCAGCGACGGGCGTATGGTGCAGACCGCCGTTCTGGACCGGGCAGTGGCGCAGGCCTTCGCGCTGAAGGACTGGATTGCGGTGCGCAAGCAGGGACGGCTGACCAGCTACGAGATCACGGCGCCGGGACGGGCGGCCCTGAAACGGTTGGTGGAGGAGGAAGACCGCCGCCGGCAAGCCCATCATGGTGCTTTCGGCACAACCGAGGCAGGGGCGGCCGATCCGGCAGAGACGGATCCCGCGGCATCGGCGCGGCGGCTGCGCTATACGCTGACCGAAAGCCCGGTGGCGGTTCTGGCGCGTCGGCGCGACAAGGACGGCCGTGCTTTTCTGGAACCTGAACTGGTGCAGGCGGCGGAACGGCTGCGCGAGGATTTCGAACTGGCGCAGATCGGGCCGCGGGTGACGCAGAACTGGGACGGGTTTGTGACCGGGGTGGCCGCCGCTATTGACATGAAGGGCGCCCCCTCTGACGCCCGGGATCGGGTGGCGCTGGCCCTGCGCGATCTGGGGCCGGGGTTGGGCGATGTGGCGCTGCGGGTCTGCTGTTATCTGGAAGGTCTTGAGGTTGCCGAAAGGCGCATGGGCTGGGCTGCGCGTTCGGGCAAGATCGTGCTCAGGATCGCCTTGCAACGGTTGCGGCGCCACTATGACGAAACATATGGGCGCGCCGGCCCGCTGATCGGGTGACGGCGGCCCCGCGAAGGGCCGCCCCTGTAACTCTCAGGCGCGGGTAAAGCCAAGCGCGTTGACGATGCCCGCCAGTGCACCGCCCGCCAGCGGCGCCACGATGAACACCCACAGATCCGCCAGCGCCTTGCCTCCGACAAACAGGGCGGGGGCAAGGCTGCGGGCCGGGTTGACCGACACGCCGGTCACATTGATGCCGACCAGATGGATGCCCGTCAGGGTGAGCCCGATGGCCAGACCCGCAAAGCCGGCGACCGAGCCGGGGCCAGTGACGCCAAGGATGACGGTGACGAAGATGAAGGTCATCACGAATTCAAAGACCAGCGCGGCGCCAAGGCTGTATTCGCCAAGATAGCCTGTGCCGTATCCGTTCTGGCCCAGACCATCGACCGCAACGGAATATTCGGCCCGGCCGCTGGCGATGATGTAAAGGATGGCGGCGCCGATGATCGCGCCAAGGATCTGCGCTGCGACATGGCCGACGAAGGCGCCGACCTGCATGCGCCCCGCCATCACCATCCCCAGCGACACCGCCGGGTTGAGATGCGCGCCGGAAATCGCCCCGATCCCGTAGGCCGCCGCCACGATGGACAGCCCGAAGGCCAGCGCGATTCCCATCATTCCGATATGATCGCCCATCAGAACGGCCGAACCGCAGCCGAACAGGACAAGGACCATGGTGCCGAACGCCTCGGCAACGATTTTCTTGGGCATGACTGCCTCCACTGTTTACAATCCCTCAGGGGCTGACGGCATGTTGTCAGCCCGTGCCAAAAGGCTTATGTCCGGTGACACGCGGCCGTCAGGGGGAAAAATCCGATGCGCGACCTCAAGCTTCCCGATCAGCGCCACCCGGAAAAGGCGCACCGCCCCGATCAGGAGCAGCCGAAGAAACCTTCGTGGATCCGGGTCAAGGCACCCACCTCGCAGGGCTACAAGGATACCCGCGACATCCTGAAGTCGAACAAGCTGGTCACGGTCTGCGAGGAAGCAGGCTGCCCCAATGTCGGCGAATGCTGGAGCGCGGGTCACGCCACCATGATGATCATGGGTGACATCTGCACCCGCGGATGCAGCTTCTGCAATGTGGCGACCGGCCGCCCCGATGCGCTGGATGTGTTCGAACCCGGTCGCGTGGCCCATGCGGTGCAGACGCTGGGCCTGAAACATGTGGTCATCACAAGCGTGGACCGTGACGATCTGGCCGATGGCGGGGCGGAGCATTTCGCCCAGACCATCCGCGCCATCCGCCATCGCGCGCCGGATACCACGATCGAAATCCTCACCCCGGACTTCCTGAAATGCGACGCAAGCGCGCTGGAGGTCGTGGTCGCGGCCAAGCCCGATGTCTTCAACCACAACCTTGAAACCGTGCCGGGCCTTTACCCGACGGTGCGGCCGGGCGCGCGCTATTTCCATTCGCTGCGGCTGTTGCAGCGGGTAAAGGAGATGGACCCGACCATTTTCACCAAATCCGGCATCATGGTGGGCCTTGGGGAAGATGCACAGGGTGTGCGGCAGGTGATGGATGACATGCGTTCGGCTGATGTCGATTTCCTGACCATCGGGCAATATCTGCAACCGACGCCGAAACATCACCGGGTGGACCGTTTCGTCACACCCGAGGAATTCGCGGCTTACGAAAAGGCGGCCTTCGGCAAAGGGTTTTTGATGGTGTCGGCCACGCCGCTCACCCGGTCGAGCTATCACGCCGGTGACGATTTCGCCCGACTGCGCGCGGCGCGGCTGGCGAAGCTCGGTCAGGCCTGATCGGCATGCGACAGCGGGGCCGGGGCCAAAATTCTTGCTCAAGAATTTTGGCGCCCTCCTCCGGCCGCGCGCCTCATTCCGAGGCGGGCACTTTCTTCAGATAGGCCGCGACCGCCTGACGGTCGCTGTCCGGCAACTGGCTCATGTTTTCCACCACATGCGCCATATGGCCACCCACGCTGTCGAATTCCGGCGTGAAGCCCGAAGTCAGGTATTCGACGATCTCACCCTCACTCCACCCCAGTTTTGCGGGTGTGATATTGGGAATCGTGCCTTGCCCGGAGGGGTTGGGCGCCCCCGCCAGCCAGCGGCCACGTTCAAGCCCGCCCAGCAGGTTGCGCGGCGTGTGGCATTCGCCGCAATGCGCCAGCGCCTCGGCGATATAGCGGCCACGGGTTTCGGTTTCGCTGAGCGTGCCGTCGATCACCCAGTCGTCGCGCAGGAACAAAAGCTTCCAGCCGCCAAGGCTGCGCCGGATGTTGAAGGGAAAGCCCACCTCATGCGGCAGGCTGGGCGTGGCATCGGGCGGCAACGTATCCATGAAGGCTTTCAGATCGGCCAGATCCTGCATCGTCATCTTGTTGAAGGCACTGTAGGGGAAGGCGGGGTAATAATGTTCGCCCTCGGGCGACACGCCGCGCATCACCGCATTGCCGAACTGCGCCAGCGTCCAGCCGCCGATTCCATGGGTCGGATCGGGCGAAATATTGGGCGCGAGGAAGGTGCCGAAGGGCGAGGCAAAGCGCTGACCGCCGCCAAGCACGCGCTGCGCCTCACCTTCCGCCCCCGGTGCCATATGGCACGACGCGCAACCGGCGGCGGTGAACACCTGTTCGCCATGGGCGGTATCGCCGGTCAGCCCGGAAAAAGCGCTGTCGGGCATGGGCTTCGGCGCAGTCAGCCACCAGCCCACACCGGCGGCGACAATTGCGAGGGCGGCAAGGCTGGGCAACAGACGCATCGGGCTCTCCTTCATCCGGGCTTCGGCCATGCTAGCGCGAATCCACGGGGTGGGCACCCTGTCCTGCCGGTCACGCCTGCGTGATCAGGGCATGCGCGGAATTTTCTGCGTCGTCAGCCAGTCGGGCCAGCCCCAGACCCATTCAATCCCGGCCAGCACCAGACAGGCGGCAATCACCCCCAGAACCAGTTTCACCTGCTTCTCTGACGGCGGGTTGCGGGCCCAGCGGGCCATGCGCAGCAGCCAGTGCATGTTCATCCGCGTGTTTCCTCTGCCAAGGAGTGCCATGGTGCCGCACTGAAATGGCTTTTCGCAAGGGCCGAGGGAGATGGCAAAGCGAAAAGCCGGATACCTGGCAGGCGCGGATCATCCACCTGGTCGCCCGCAGCGGCCTCGGGCCGGTTCAGTGCCAAGCGGGCAGCGGTCAGGCTGGTGAAGGCAAGAACGGCGGGCCGAACATTGTTGATCTTTTCGAATAAGGACACCGGATCATAGCTTTGCGCAGGAATTCTCGCATCAGGTCCGAAGGCGGTCTTCGCCAGATCGGTCAGGCCGTGGCCGAAATCTGGCAAAAGGTGGTCCTCGTCAGGACGCAACCGGCGTGGCGTCAGGCCGGTTTCATGCAGCAATGGCCAGAAGCGGTTTCCGGGCCCGGCATAGTAATGCCCGCGCCGGGCCGAGGCGGTTCCGGCGGCGGTGCCGCAGAACACGATCCGCAGACCGGGGCGCAGGTAATCCGGCAGGATCATTCCGGGTCGGTGAACCGCACCTTGCCAATGAAGGGCAGATTGCGGTTCCGTTGCGCGAAGTCGATGCCGTAACCCACGACAAATTCATCGGGAATTTCAAATCCGGTCCATGTGGCGCGAATATCGACCTCGCGGCGCGAAGGTTTGTCAAGCAGCGCGCAAACCTCCATCCGCTTCGGCTCGCGCGAGCGCAGCAGCCGCACGACATGGCTCAGCGTGAAGCCGGTATCGACGATGTCTTCCACCACCAGCACATCGCGCCCGGCAATCTCGCCGCGCAAGTCCTTGAGAATACGAACTTCCCGGCTGGATTCCATGGCATTTCCATAGCTCGATGCCTCAAGGAAATCCACTTCGACCGGCAGATCAATCTCGCGCACCAGATCGGCGATGAACACGAAAGACCCGCGTAGAAGCCCTACGACCACCAGCTTGTCCGTCCCGGAAAAATGCGTGGTGATCTCGCGTGCCAGCGCCTCGACCCGCGCCGCAATGGCCTTGGCCGAGATCATCTGGTCGATCACATAAGGACGCTGCGGCATGGCTCCCCCTTGATTTCCCTGCATCCATTTCCCAATACCGGGGGAAGGCCATCGCGGAAAGGGGTGACATGCCCACACATCACGAGAAACGGGTGCTGCCATGGACGGCGCAGCAGATGTATGACCTCGTGGCGGATGTCGGCTCCTATCCGAAATTCCTGCCCTGGACGGCGGCGGCGCGCATCCGGTCGCGCAAGCCCGTCGCTGGCCGGGGCGAGTTGATGGAAGCGGATCTGGTGATCTCGTTCAAGGTGTTCCGCGAAAGGTTCGGCAGCCGGGTCACGCTCTGGCCTGCCGACATGCGGATCGACACCGAATATCTGGACGGTCCGTTCCGCCATATGCGCAGCAACTGGGCCTTCCGGGATGTGGAAGGTGGCTGCGAGGTGGAATTTTTCGTGGATTTCGAGTTTCGCAACGCGATCTTGCAGGGCATTATCGGCGTTGTGTTCAACGAGGCCATGCAGCGGGTGGTGCGCGCCTTCGAACGGCGCGCGGTGGAACTTTATGGCCCGGGCCGGACGGCCTGAACGGGAGGAATGATGACCAAACGCATCGAGACGCGGCCGCTGGCCGTGATCACGGCTTTCGCGGCGGTGGGGCTGTTCGCGCTTGTCGTCTGGATGCTTTACATCGCGCAGGGCGTTCTGGTGCCGCTGGCTTTTGCCACGGTGGTGGCTTTCGTGCTCTGGACGGTGGTGGATTGGATGAGCCGGGTGCCCGGACTGCGGCAATTGCCGTTGATCCTGCGTCATGGCACGGTTCTGGCGCTGTTCGTGGTGGCGATTTTCCTGCTGATTTCCACCCTGCGGTCAAATGGCGAGGTTCTTGTCCAGCGGCTTCCGGCTTATTCCAGCAATATCCTTGGCTTGGTGGCCGAACTTGATGCGAAGTTCGAGATCGACAAACATATCCCCGGCGGGCTGAGCAAGATCGTCACCAGCAATGTCGATCTTCAGGGCGTGGCGCGGCAATCGCTGGGCGCGCTTGGCAGCCTTGGCGGGTTGATCGTGCTGATCCTCCTATATACCTCGTTCCTGATGCTGGAATACACCGGCTTCGTGAAGAAGCTGCACATGGCCTATCCGCAGGGCGATCGGGCGTCGCAACTGATTGCGCTTTCGACCGACATAAACAGCCGGATCGGCGGCTTTCTGGCGGTCAAGACCGTCATCAACATCATCCTCGGCGCGCTGTCGTATTTCGGGTTGAAGATCATGGGGATCGAGCTGGCGGGCTTCTGGGCCATCTATATCGGCGTGCTGAATTACACGCCTTATCTGGGGTCCGCCGCCGGGGTGGTGGCGCCCTCGCTGATGGCGCTGGCGCAGACCGGCGATCTGAAGCACGCCTTCCTGACCATGGCGATCCTCTCGGCGCTGCAATTCATCATCGGTTCACTGATCGAACCGCATGTGATGGGGCGGCGCATCAACCTCAGCCCGATGATGGTGCTGGTCAGCCTCGCGTCCTGGTATTCGCTCTGGGGTCTGCCGGGGGCGGTGCTGGCGGTGCCGATGACGGTGATCATCCTTGCGGTTCTGGGTGCGATTCCCTTCACCCGTCCGGCGGCGATCCTGCTGTCAAATGACGGGCGGATCGGTGAGGGCCGCAGCAAGTAACGCCAGCGCATGATCCCGCGTGGCCTCGCGCACCGCGGCGCGGCCACGCGGGCCGAATTCCACGGTTTCGGAACGGGTTGCGCGGCCTTCCTGCGACAGGCCGAAACAGACGCGACCTTCCGGTTTGAACTCCGACCCACCGGGGCCAGCGATGCCGGTCACCGAAACAGCCAGTGTCGCGCGGGAGTGCGCGCGGGCGCCGTCGGCCATCTCGCGCGCGACCTCCTCTGACACCGCGCCATGGGCGGCGAGCGTTTCGGCGCGGACGTCAAGCATGTCCTGCTTGGCGGCGTTGGAATAGGTGACGAAGCCCCGGTCGAACACATCGGAAGACCCGGCAATATCGGTCAGTGCCACGGCGATCATGCCGCCTGTGCAGCTTTCTGCGGTGGCAAATATCGCACCGGATTTCCGCGCGAGATCAAGAAGATCGGAAACGTTCATCGCATGATCACTCCGTGCGCGATTCCCGCTGCGATGATGACTGCGATGCCGGCGAACAGCCCCGCCCAGAGGTCATCCAGCATCACGCCTTTCCAGTCGCCGCGTCGGTCGGCCCGGCCGACGAGCCAAGGCTTCCAGATGTCGAACAGCCGGAAGAACAGGAAGGCCGCGACCCAGCCGGGATAGGCGACCACGGCCCAGTCCTCCAGCCCGCGCTGCCAGAAGGCGAAGGCAGGGAACAGGAGGGCGAGCCACTGGCCGGCTACCTCGTCAATGACGATCTCTGACGGGTCTTCGCCGGGGCGGTCGGCAAGTGCTGCCCGGCAGGTGAGGAATCCGATCCATGTCACCAAAATCGTTGCAAGAACCAGTGCCGGGAAGCCAAGATAGCGGTCGATGGCAATACCCAGCACGATGGCTCCGGCCGAGCCCCAGGTGCCCGGTGCCGGGCGCAGCAGGCCAAGGCCGAAGAAGGTGTTCAGAACGCGGATCATTTCTGCACCAATGTTGCGGTGGCAATCGCGGCAATGCCTTCCTCGCGGCCGGTGAAGCCCAGCTTCTCGGATGTCGTGGCCTTGACGCTGACGCGGTGAACCTCAACCCCCATAATGGTGGCCAGCGCGCCGCGCATCTGTTCGGCATGCGGGCCAACCTTGGGGCGTTCGCAGATCAGGGTCACGTCGCAGTTGGACAGCGAAAATCCCATTTCACGCGCCATTTCAATGGCATGTCGCAGGAAGATATGACTTTCGGCGCCTTTCCATTGCGGGTCCGACGGTGGGAAATGCCGCCCGATGTCGCCCTGCGCCAGCGCGCCGTAAATGGCATCGGTCAGGGCGTGCATCCCGACATCAGCGTCGGAATGACCCAGCAGAGCCTTGTCATGCGGCACCTTCACGCCGCACAGCCAGACGTGATCGCCTTCGGTAAAAGCGTGAACGTCAAAACCGTTGCCCAGACGTATCTCCATGCCGCGCCCTTTCAGAATGGCCTCCGCCCGCGCGAAATCGCCGGGGAAGGTGACTTTGATATTGTCTTCTTCGCCGGGCACGATGGCAACCGGCAGTCCTGCCGCGCGCGCGACCTCCACATCGTCGGCGGCCTCGCCGGGATGGGCGCGATGGGCGGCAAGGATCTCGGCCAGCCGAAAGCCCTGCGGCGTCTGCGCGCGCCACAGCCCCTCGCGCGATTGCGTGCCTGTGACCACACCGGCGTCACCACGCCACAATGCATCGGTGACGGCAAGCGCCGGGGCGGCGGCAGGGCCATGGTCCAGCGCCGCGGCGATCCGCGCGATCAGCGCAGGGGAAACCAGCGGGCGCGCGCCATCATGGATCAGCACGCGGGTCACATCGCTGCCCGCCAGCGCCTCCAGCGCGTTGCGCACCGATCCTGCGCGGGTATCGGCGCCTTCTACCAGCAGCACGTCGCCACCCAAAGCCTCGGCCCTCGCCCGATCCTCGGGATGGATCACCAGCACCCGGCGCAGCCCGGCAAAGGCATCAAGCGTATGGGCCAGCACAGGACGCCCGGCAAGGCTTTGCCATTGCTTTGGAATCTCGCCCCCCGCGCGGCGACCGCGCCCTGCGGCGACGATGATGGCGGCTGTCGTCATGCGGGTCTCCCTTGGCCTGACGTCTTTGCCGCATTGCATAGGCCAAGGCCCGCGTGCTGACAATGCGGTGGCAGCAGGGGCAATTATTGCCTATAATTTGTGCGATATCAGTTTTCCGCACAGATTTGCAGCGTCTTGCCGTTGTCACCTGCCCGTGGCAGGGGTAGCTGCCGAATTAACAGACAAGGAACGCCCAAGGTGCCTTTGCAATTGGCCGAAATCCAGCTTGACCCTCCGGTGCTGCTGGCACCGCTGGCCGGGATCACCGATCTGCCGTTCCGTCGGCTGGTCGGGTCGTTCGGCGCGGGCCTGGTGGTAAGCGAGATGGTCGCAAGCCAGGAAGTCGTGCAGGCGCGGCCTCTGGCCCGTGCGCGGGCGGAACTGGGCTTTGGTGAGGCCGCGACATCGGTGCAACTGGCCGGGCGTGACCCGTGGTGGATGGCCGAGGCCGCGCGCTATGTCGAGGGGCAGGGTGCCCGTGTCATCGACATCAACATGGGCTGCCCTGCGAAGAAGGTGACGAACGGTTATTCCGGCTCGGCGCTGATGAAGGATCTGGACCATGCGCTGCGGCTGATCGAGGCGGTGGTGGGCGCGGTGCAGGTTCCGGTGACGCTCAAGACCCGGCTGGGCTGGGATGATGCGTTGCTGAATGCACCCGAGCTGGCCCGGCGGGCCGAGGCGGCAGGCGTGCGCATGGTCACCATCCACGGCCGCACGCGCTGCCAGTTCTACAAGGGGCAGGCCGACTGGGCCGCGATCCGCGCGGTGAAACAGGCGGTGACCGTGCCGCTGATCGCCAATGGCGACATCATGGATGCCGAAACGGCGGCCGAGGCCCTGCGGCAGTCTGGCGCCGATGGCGTGATGATCGGGCGCGGCGCGCAGGGGCGGCCCTGGCTGCTGGCGCAGGTGGCTGCGGCGCTTTACGGCAGGCCCGCGCCGCAGGTGCCGCAGGGTGATGCGCTGGCCGATCTGGTGATCGGGCATTACGAGGCGATGCTGGAATTCTACGGCGCCGATCTGGGCCTGCGCATCGCGCGCAAGCATCTGGGTTGGTATCTGGAGGTCGCAGGTCTGGAAACCGCGCGGGGGCCGATCATCACCGGCGACGTGCCCGCGCAGGTTTCCCGTGCGCTGCGCGAGACCTTCCGGCAGCAGGAAAGGGAGGCCGCATGAAAGGCTATCGCCAGCCCTATCCCGTGCCCGGCGTCATCTGGGCCTCGCTGCCCATTCCTGCACTGCTGGTCGATGAACGCGGCGGGATTCTGGAAACCAATCCGGCGGCCGAACTGTTCCTCAATGCCTCTGCCCGCAGCCTGAAGGGGCAGCCCGTCTTCGACCGCATCCATATCGACGCCGAAATGGACGAGGCGTTCGCGCGTGCCCGTGCCAATCAATCGGCCCTGTTCATCAACGATGTCGATGTGACCACGGGGGAACGCCCGCCGGTGCAATGCACGGTGCAGATCGCGCCGATGGCCGATAACCCCGATGTGCTGATGTTGCTGATTTCCCCGCGCGAGATCGCGGACCGGCTGGGCCGGGCGGGGGCAGCCAAGACGGCGGCGAAATCGGCGATCGGCATGGCCGAGATGCTGGCGCATGAAATCAAGAACCCGCTGGCAGGCATCGCCGGGGCGGCGCAGCTTCTGTCGATGGGCCTTTCGACCGAGGACCGGGAGCTGACTGACCTGATCGTCGAGGAAACCCGCCGCATCGTGAAGCTGCTGGAACAGGTGGAACAGTTTGGCAATGTGCGCCCGCCCGAGCGTCGGGTGGTGAACATCCATGATGCGCTGGACCGGGCGCGCAAATCCGCAATGATGGGTTTTGCCGCAAAGATGCGCTTTGTCGAGGAATACGACCCCTCACTGCCGCCCACCCATGCCGACCCCGATCAACTGATGCAGGTGTTCCTCAACCTCATCAAGAACGCGGCCGAGGCGGCCGGACCAGAGGGCGGCACCATCACACTGCGCACCCGCTATGACCTGTCGCTGCGCCTGCGTCGCCGGGATGGCACCGGCCGCGCGCTGCCGCTTCAGGTGGAAATCATCGACGACGGCCCCGGCCTGCCACCCGGCATCGCGGCCGAGATCTTTGAACCCTTCGTTTCCGGCAAGGAAAACGGCACGGGGCTGGGCCTCGCGCTGGTGTCGAAGATCGTCACCGAACATGAAGGCTGGATCGGGGTCGATTCCGTTCCCGGCCGCACCGTATTCCGCGTGTCGCTGCCCGTGGCGCCGCGTGATTTGCAGAAGAAGGAAGCAGGCTGATGGATGGCACGGTTCTTGTTGCCGACGACGATCGCACGATCCGCACGGTGCTGACCCAGGCGCTGACCCGGGCGGGGTGCAAGGTGCATGCCACCTCCTCGCTGGTGACGCTGATGCGCTGGGTCGAAGAAGGCAAGGGCGATCTGGTGATCTCGGATGTCGTCATGCCCGATGGCAACGGGCTGGAGGCGCTGCCCCGGATCGGCCGGATGCGTCCGGGCCTGCCGGTCATCGTGATCTCGGCGCAGAACACCATCATGACGGCCATTCAGGCCGCCGAGGCCGAGGCCTTCGATTATCTGCCGAAACCCTTCGACCTGCCGGATCTGATGAAGCGGTCCGCGCGCGCGCTGGATGTGAAGCGCCGTCCGGCCAAGCAGGCCAGCGCGCCGCGCGATTCCGCCGACGACCTGCCGCTGGTGGGGCGGACGCCGGCGATGCAGGCGCTGTATCGGCTGGTCGCCCGGGTGATGAACACCGATCTGGCAGTGCTGATCACCGGCGAAAGCGGCACCGGCAAAAGCCTGATCGCCCGCGCGATCCATGATTTTTCCGACCGGCGCACCATGCCTTTCGTGGTGGCGCAGGCGGCGGATCTGCAAGGGCTGGAAGGGCCCGCGACGCTGCTGTCCAAGGCGCGCGGCGGCAGTCTTGTGTTTGACGAGGTGGCCGATCTGGATGACGAGGCGCAGGCGCGCATCGTGCGCATGCTCGACATGCTGGGCGACAATGCGCCGCGCATCATGGCGACCTCGCAGGCCGATCTGGCCGGACGGATGGAGGCGGGCGCCTTCCGTCAGGATCTGTTCTACCGGCTGGGCGGCGTGACGCTGCATGTGCCAAGCCTGCGTGAGCGGGTGGATGACATCCCGCTGCTGGCCGAGCATTTCCTCGCGCGGGGCGAGCGTGACTTCGGCGCGGTGCGGCGGCTGTCGGCAGAGGCGCGCGAGCTGGTGCGGGCCTATAGCTGGCCGGGCAACGTCCGTCAGCTTGAAAACACGCTGAAGCGGCTGATGGTGACATCCTCGGAACCCGAAATCAGCCGCGCCGAGGTCGAATCGGCCATCGGCAGCCTGCCGCTGCCAGAGCCGATGAAGGGCATTGGCGAAAGCGACAAGCTGTCAGCTTCAGTCGCGCGCCACCTGAAGCGTTACTTCGATCTGCATGGCGGGCAACTGCCGCCGCCCGGTGTTTATGGCCGCATTCTGCGCGAGGTCGAGGCCCCGCTGATCGAGATCGCGCTGGATGCGACCGGCGGAAATCAGGCAAAATGTGCCGATCTTCTGGGGATCAACCGCAATACCTTGCGCAAGAAGATCACCGAGCTGGATATTCGCGTGACACGGCGCCGCAAGTTGATGTAAAACCGCAACATATGGCGTGTCTTTTCGGCTCCATCCGATTCACGCCGCAAGATATGGCTGCGGGGACACAGGTGCCCCGGATGATTTGGGGGCAAATGTGCGCGCTGCGGCGAACAGCGGTTGGATGATCCGGCTGGCCCGTCTGCGGCGCCAGCGTCGGGTGCAGACCGCGATGACGCTGGGGCTGGTGGTGCTGGGGCCGGTGCTGGTCATCGCGACGCTGCTGGTTTTGGGGCCGCTGAACGATGGCGCCAGTTCCTCGTCACTTCGGGTCATCCTGCTTGCCGATTTTGTCTATGCGCTGGTGGTCGCCTCGCTGGTCATGGCGCGCGTGATGCGGATGATCGCAGACCGGCGGCGCCAATCGGCGGGGTCGGCCCTTCACCTGCGCCTGACCGGGGTTTTCGCGCTGGTGGCGCTGACGCCGACGGTTCTGGTGGCGGTCTTTGCCGTTCTGACGGTGAATGTGGGGCTGGAGGGCTGGTTTTCCGACCGGGTGCAACGGGTGGTCGGCACTTCTCTGGCTGCCGCCGAGGCCTATGAACGGGAACACCGCGAGGCGCTGTTGCAGGATGCGCAGGCGCTGGCGGCCTTTATCAACGTCACCAAGCAATCGACCTTCTTTCTGGAGGATGATCAGCTTCGCCCGGTGCTGACCGATGCGCAGGAACGGGTGCAGCGCGGGCTGCGTGAGGCGTTTCTGGTCGATGGCGGCGGCGAATTGCGCACGCGGGGCGACAAATCCTATCTTTTCGATTTCGAAAAGCCGACGCCGGACCAGATCGCCCGTGCCCAGAAGGGCGAGATCGTCATCATTCAGGATTGGGACAACAATGAGTTCCGCGCGCTGGTGCATCTGGATGCCTTCGCGGACCGCTACCTTTACATCTCGCGCGAGGTGGATGGAAACCTGCTGAGCCTGCTGGACGAAACCAAGGAAACCGTCCGCTTCTACCAGCAGGTCGAAAAGGCGCGCGGGCGTATCCTGTTTGAATTCGGGCTGCTGTATCTGGGGTTCGCGCTGATCCTCATTCTGGCCTCGATCTGGCTGGGTCTCTGGTTCGCGGAACGGCTCAGCCGCCCGGTGGGGCGCCTGGCCTCGGCTGCCGCGCGGGTGGGCGAGGGCGACCTGAACGTGCAGGTGATCGAGGAAGAAGGCGACGACGAAATCGCCACCCTGGGCCGCGTGTTCAACACCATGACGCGCGAATTGAAGGGCCAGCGCGACGCGCTGATGGAAAGCCACCGGCAATCCGAACGGCGGCGTCGGCTGTTCGACAGCGTGCTGTCGTCAGTCACCGCCGGGGTGATCGGTCTGGATGCCGAGGGTGATGTGGATTTCGTCAACCGTGCTGCGGAACGGCTGCTGGATTTCCGCGAAGGTCAGGCCGACATGGCGCTGGCGGTGGCGGTGCCGGAATTCGCGGCACTGTTTGATCGCCTGCGTCAGGGGGGGGGCGCCGCGGTGCAAGAAGAAATCCGCCTGACGCGCAACGGCCGGATGGAAAGCCTGCTGGTGCGCATGGCCGTGCGGCGCAGCGACAGCGGCCGGCTCGAGGGCTTTGTGGTCGCCTTCGACGATGTGACCGAACTGGTCAGTGCGCAACGTATGGCCGCATGGGGCGATGTAGCGCGCCGCATCGCGCATGAAATCAAGAACCCGCTGACGCCCATCCAGCTTTCGGCGGAACGCATCAAGCGCAAGTTCCGCCCGTTGGTGGGTGATCAGGCGGCGGATCTGGATCAATATGCCGAGGTGATCGTGCGCCAGACCAATGACCTGCGCCGTATCGTGGACGAGTTTTCCAAATTTGCCCGCATGCCGGAACCCGATCGCCGCGAGACCGATTTGGTGAAGCTGGTGCGCGATGCGGTGGTCTTGCAGGACATGGGGCTGCCCGACGTGAAGCTGACCGCCGATCTGCCTGACGCGCCGCTTCTGATGGAGCTGGATGCCACCATGATCGGGCAGGCGCTGACCAACCTGATCAAGAACGCGGGCGAGGCGGTCGAGGGGCTGGTGGAAAAGGGCGCACCCGAGGGCTATCGCCCGGAAATCCGCGTGGCGCTGGTGGTGGATGCGCAGGAGGCGCATATCACCATTGCCGATAACGGCATCGGCCTGCCGCCCGACCGCGCGCGGCTGTTTGAACCCTATGTGACAACCCGCGACAAGGGCACCGGCCTTGGCCTGCCCATCGTCAAGAAGATCATCGAGGAACATGGCGGGGCGCTGGTGCTGACCGACGCCCCGCTGTTCGACGGAAATTCCCACGTCGGTGCCATGGCCGAAATCCGCCTGCCAAGGGCGGCAAGACAGGCACGCGGGCGGGGCAGAACAACGGCCACGGAAGGCCAGGAGGACGCATGAGCAGCATTCTCATTGTCGATGACGAGCGCGACATCCGCGAGTTGATCGGGGACATCCTGCGCGACGAGGGGTTTCAGGTCAGGCTGGCGGCCAATGCCGACGACTGCATGGCCGAGATCAACGCCGAGCAGCCGGCGCTGATGATCCTCGACATCTGGCTGAAGGACAGCCGGATGGACGGGATCGACATCCTGAAAACCGTCAAGCGCGACAACCCGGATGTGCCGGTGGTCATCATCTCGGGCCATGGCAATATCGAAATCGCGGTGGCGGCGATCAAGCAGGGCGCCTATGACTTCATCGAAAAGCCCTTCAACATTGATCAGTTGATGGTGGTGGTCAGCCGCGCGATGGAAACCTCGCGCCTGCGCCGCGAAAACAGCGAATTGCGGCGCCGCGATGTCACCTCGTCGGAAATGCTGGGCGGGTCTGTGGCCTTCCGGGGGCTGAAAAGCCAGCTCGACAAGGTGACCAAATCGAACGGCCGCGTCATGCTGACCGGCCCGGCCGGATCGGGCAAGGAACTGGCGGCGCGCTATATCCACACCCATTCCAACCGCACGGGCGCGCCCTTCGTCACCGTGACTTCGGCCACCATCGAACCCGAGCGGATGGAGGAGGTGCTGTTCGGCCGCGAGACACCGGAACGCGGCGTTGAACCGGGGCTTTTGGAGCAGGCGCATGGCGGCATCGTCTATTTCGACGAGGTGGCTGACATGCCGCTGGGCACGCAATCGAAAATCCTGCGCGTGCTGGTGGAACAGCAATTCACCCGCGCTGGCGGGCAGGACAAGGTGCGCGTGGACCTGCGCGTGATCAGCTCCACCACCCGCGACCTGCGGGCCGAAATCGCCGCCGGACGCTTCCGGCAAGAGCTGTATGACCGGCTGAACGTAGTGCCGATCGCCGTGCCTTCGCTGGAGGAACGCCGCGATGACATTCCAGAACTCACCCGGCATTTCATCGACATGTTCCACCGCAGTCAGGGCCTGCCGCTGCGCGAACTGACGCAGGATGCCGAGGCGATGCTGCAAACGATGCTCTGGCCCGGCAACGTCCGGCAGTTGCGCAATGTGATCGAGCGCATCCTGATCCTCGGCGACGGCTCCGGCCCCATCGAGGCGCGTGAACTGCCGGGTCAGGAAAGCGGCGGCAGCGATGACGGGCGGCTGGTGATCAGCGGTCAACTGGCGACCCTGCCGTTGCGCGAGGCGCGCGAGCTGTTCGAGAAGGAATACCTGCTGACCCAGATCAACCGTTTCGGCGGCAATATCAGCCGGACGGCGAATTTCGTCGGCATGGAGCGGTCAGCCCTGCATCGCAAGCTGAAATCGCTGGGCGTGGTCACCGGCGCCAAGGCGCGTGGCGCGGGCGAGATGGACGAGGATGACGAGGGCGAGGATTGAGATGCAGGCATATGCCATCGGGTTCGTCCTCCTGACCTCGGGTGCCGCGCTGGCCGAGCCGGCCTTTCCATTCGATCCTGACCGACTTTTCGCCGATCATGCTGCTCTGGTGGAACATCTGCCCGATGGCCGCGAGCGTCTGCAAATGCCAGGCGGAGTTGAGGTGACGCGGCGGGATGGCGATATCCAAGCCATTGATGGGTCAGGGAAAGGTGCAGTCGGCTGCGTGTTGTTGTTATTGTCCGAGTTGGAAGCGGCATTGCGCCTGTGTGATCCCCATCCGGGGCCCGAATTGTCCGAGATGCAGAAACGCCTGGCACAAGTCATCAGCTTTTCCGCCAAGAACGCCTATCCACCAATATCAGAGAACGACCTGCGAGCCTTGCTTTCTGAACAGCTGGCAGCAAGACCGGCTGGGTTCTGCTCGGCCTTCACCCCAGAGAATGATCTCGATCTGGAGTCGATCAAGGCACATTTCCTGCGTGACCTAATACCCAGTTCATTGGATACTGTGCTGGAAACCCCACGTCTGCCGGTCATAAACCCCTGTTTCTGACCCATTCCCCATCCTTGACCCCATCGGCCACCCATGCCATGCCTTGACCCGATCAAGGCCGGGAGTTTCCGATGAAGGTGATCATCTGCGGGGCGGGACAGGTGGGCTGGCAGATCGCCCGCCATCTTTCAGGCGAACGCAACGATGTGACCGTGGTGGACATGAGTGCCGATCTGGTGCGCCGCGCCACAGAAACGCTGGATGTGCAGGGGATTACCGGCTTTGCCAGCTATCCTGATGTGCTGGACCGCGCAGGCGCCCGCGATGCCGACATGATCATTGCCGCCACCCATTCGGACGAGGTGAACATGGTCACCTGTCAGGTGGCCCATTCGGTGTTTGACGTGCCGCGCAAGATCGCGCGGCTTCGGGCACAGAACTATCTGGATGCGCTTTATTCCGATCTCTATCGCCGCGATCATCTGCCGATTGACGTGGTGATCAGCCCGGAAAAAGAGGTTGCCGAGGCCGCGATGCAGCGGCTGGCGGCGCCGACGACCTTCGACACCGAAAGCTTCTTTGACGGCCGGGCGCAGCTTCTGGGCATCGTGCTGGCCGAGGATTGCCCGGTGCTGAACACGCCGCTGCGGCAGTTGAACGAACTGTTTTCCACCCTGCGTGCCATCGTGGTGGGCGTGCGCCGTCAGGGTCGGCTGTTCACGCCCGAACCGGGCGACCAGTTGTTCGCGGAAGATCAGATCTATGTTTTCACCCATATCGACGATGTGGGCCGCACGCTGGATATTTTCGGGAAGGCCGCGAAGAAACAGGAACGGGTGGTCATCATCGGCGGCGGCAATGTCGGGCTGGCGGTGGCCAAGGCGCTGGAGGCGCGGACCGACCGCATCCGCGCCAAGGTGATCGAGAAAAGCCGCGCCCGCGCCGAATTTGCCGCCGACAACCTTGAACGCACCATCGTTCTGAACGGCGATGGCATGGACATCGACCTGCTGATGGAGGCGGCAATCGACCGCGCCGACGCGGTGCTGGCGGTGACCGATGACGACAAGACCAACATGCTGGTCTCGGTCCGGGCGAAATCGGCCGGCTGTCCGATGGCGATTGCGCTGGTGAACGATCCGACACTGGTTCCGCTGATGGCGGAACTGGACATCGACGCCTATATCAACCCGCGCGCCACCACTGTTTCGTCGATCCTGCGGCATATTCGGCATGGCCGGGTGCGTGCGATCTATTCCATTGGCGACGCCGAGGCCGAGGTGATCGAGGCGCAGGTTCTGGGCACGTCGCCCCTGGCCGGGCGGCTGATCCGCGACATTGAATTCCCCGAGGGCGTGCTGGTCGGCGCGGTGATGAAGGGCGACAAGGTGATGAAGCCGACAGGCGATCTGCGCATCGACGAGGGCGATGCCATCGCCATGTTTGCCATGGCCAAGGACGTGCCCGAGGTGGAGCGGCTGCTGCAAGTCTCCATCGACTTTTTCTGAGGGCGCGGCCAATGCCGATGCGCCGCCTGCTGAACCTGCCGCTGCTGGTGATCCTGATGGGGATTGCGACGGCTGCGATGCTGGTGCCTGCGGGCTATGCCTTTGCCCATCGGGACTACCCGGTGGGCCGTGCCTTCGCCTATGCCACGCTGATCTTTTCGATTCTGACCGGCGTGATCGCGCTGGCCACCGCCAACCGCCAGCCCCGCGATGCGCGTCACAGCCATCTGAAGGCGCTGGTCGGGGCCTATCTGGTCTTGCCCCTCATGCTCGCCGTGCCGCTGAACGAGGCGGTGCGGGATACGTCATTTGTGAACGCCTGGTTTGAAATGCTCTCCAGCTTCACCACCACGGGCGCCACCGTCTATGAAATGCCGGGCCGCCTGTCGGATGCGCTGCATCTGTGGCGCGCACTGGTGGGCTGGCTGGGCGGGTTCTTCATCCTGCTCATGGGGGTTGCGGTGCTGTTGCCGATGAACCTTGGCGGGATGGAGGTTCTGGCCGGGCGGGGCACACCGGGGGCCGGCGCACCGCAGATCACCCGCATCGCCGATCCGTCGCAGCGCGTGACCCGCTTCGCGGTGCAACTGTTTCCAGTCTATGCCGCTTTCACACTCGCACTATGGATCGGGCTTGTGATGCTGGGCGAAAGCGGATTTCGCGGGCTGTGCCTTGCCATGGCCACCATCTCGACCAGCGGTATCCTGCCCGGTGGCACGGCGGCGGTGACGGGGGCAGGCATACCCGGCGAAATCCTCATCGCATTGTTCCTGCTGCCCGCGATCACGCGCCGCGCCTATCCCGCCGGGCCGGGTCTGGCCGAAAGGGCGCGGTCCTTTCCGCATGACCCGGAACTGCGCATGGCTGCGGCCATCGTTATGGCGGTGACAGGCGTTCTGTTTCTGCGCCACTGGGTCGGCGCCATCGAGAATGCCGAAGGGCAGAACCTTGTTTCGTTCCTGCGGGTGCTGTGGGGAACGGCCTTCACCACGCTGTCTTTCCTTACCACCACCGGGCTGCCCTCGTCGCAATGGGCGGCAGCGCAGCTTTGGTCGGGGCTGGAAACCCACGGGCTGATCCTGCTGGGCCTTGCCATGATCGGGGGGGGCGTTGCCACCACGGCGGGCGGGGTAAAGCTGTTGCGCGTCTATGCGCTGTTCCGCCATGGCCAGCGAGAGATGGAGCGGTTGATCCATCCGCATTCCATCGGCGGGCAGGGCCCGGTGGCGCGACGCCTGCGGGGCGAGGGGGCGCGGCTGGCCTGGGTGTTCTTCATGCTGTTCGCGGTATCCATCGCGGTCATCGTCGCGGCACTGACCCTGACCGGGCAAGGCTTTGATCAATCTCTGATCCTTGCGATTTCCGCGCTTTCCACCACCGGACCGATCGCCAGTTTCGCGGGCGAAAGCCCTGTGCTGTTTTCGGCCCTTGGCACACCGGCCAAGCTGGTCCTTGGCTTCGCCATGGTGCTGGGCCGGGTCGAGGCGCTGGCCCTGCTGGCGCTTCTGGCACCCGAGCAGTGGCGGAAGTAATGCCATTGTGGGCGATAACGGCCTGATTTTGGGGCTGGAATCTGACAGATTTGCCAGACATACTGATTCCGCTGCCTGACGGAACGACTGGGAAGGGGCGGCGGACAGAACCGCGCGACAAAAAAAGGCAATAAAAGAATGGCTGCCGATAAACAAAATTTACAGGACGCTTTCCTGAATCATGTCCGGAAGGCGAAGGTTCCGGTCACCATTTTCCTGATCAACGGGGTGAAGCTTCAGGGCGTCATCACTTGGTTTGACAACTTCTGTGTCCTGCTGCGCCGCGATGGACAATCGCAGCTTGTTTACAAACATGCGATTTCGACCATCATGCCCGGTGCGCCGATCAATCTTTACGAGGGTGAAGACTGATTTCTGACCTTCCAGAGGACGATGACAGTTTTTCCCTGCCGCCGCGTGACGGTGGGGCTGAACTGCATGAAACCGCCGCACAGCCCACCAGGGCATGGATCCTGCACCCGGACATCCGGGCCGAGGCCAGTCGCCGCTTGCCGGAATTACGTTTGGCCGAGGCCGAATCGCTTGCGCTCGCTCTGCCGGGGATGGAGGTTCTGGGCGCCGAGGTCGTGCGCCTGCCGCGCGTGCATCCCGGCACGTTGTTCGGTTCCGGCAAGCTGGCCGAGCTGAAGGCGAAGTTCCACGCCGATGAGGTAGAGCTGGTGCTGATCGACGGGCCGGTCTCGCCGATCCAGCAACGCAATCTGGAAAAGGAATGGGGGGTCAAACTGCTGGACCGCACCAGCCTGATCCTTGAAATCTTCGCCGACCGCGCCCGGACACGCGAAGGGGTGTTGCAAGTGGAACTTGCGGCACTGTCGTATCAGCGCACGCGGCTGGTGCGGGCCTGGACCCACCTTGAACGCCAGCGCGGCGGTTTCGGCTTCGTCGGTGGCCCCGGCGAAACGCAGAAAGAGGCGGATCGCCGCGCCATCGACGATCAGGTGATCCGCATTCGCCGCCAGCTGGAAAAGGTGGTGAAAACGCGCGAGTTGCACCGCAGCGCCCGGCGCAAGGTGCCATTCCCGGTGGTGGCGCTGGTGGGTTATACCAACGCGGGCAAATCGACGCTGTTCAACCGGATGACCGGGGCCGAGGTGCTGGCCAAGGACATGCTGTTCGCCACACTGGACCCGACCATGCGCGGCGTCACCTTGCCCTCGGGGCGCAAGGTGATCCTGTCGGATACGGTGGGCTTCATCTCGGACCTGCCGACGCAACTGGTTGCCGCTTTCCGCGCCACGCTGGAGGAGGTGCTGGAGGCCGATCTGATCCTGCATGTCCGCGACATCGCGCATCCCGAAACCGCCGAACAGGCGGCGGATGTGGCCGACATCCTGCAAAGCCTTGGCGTGAAAGCGGAAACCCCGATGATCGAGGTCTGGAACAAGCTCGACCTGCTGGACCCCACCACGCATGAGGCCCTGCTGGCACAAAGCACGGCGCGCGAGGGGGTCTTTGCGGTGTCGGCCCTGACCGGCGAGGGGATTGCGACGCTGCTGGAGGCGGTCAGCCTTGCGTTCGACGAGGAGAAAACGGACCGGAGCCTGACTCTCGGCTTTACCGAAGGACGCAAGCGGGCGTGGCTGCATGCAGAGGGAGTCGTGCAGGACGAACAGCCCGGAGATGATGGCTGGACAATCCGCGTGCGCTGGACCGCGCGACAGGAAAAGCGTTACCGCGATCTGCAGTGAAACGGGCGGCCAGTGGCCGCCCGATCCGTTTCTTACATGAAGCAGTGCCAGTCGCCGTGACCGCCGTGATGATCATTGTCATCGTCATCGTCGTTGTTCTGCGCCTGATCTTCCTCGGGGTCTTTCTGCGTCATGCAGGATTCGTAGAATTTTGCCGGGTCAAGGTTGATGAACTTGCCTGCAAAGCCACTGCCGAGGGGTTTGAACCAGCCAAACGACTTGCTGCTGCCACCACAATCGGCGGTGTCGCCCTTGCCGTGACCGTCGTCGTTGCCTTTGCCCCAACCCCAATCCTTGCCCCAGTCCTTGCCGGTGTCGCAGGCTTTGCCCCAGCCGCCGCTGTGGCCCCAGTCGTTGCCCTTTCCCCAGCCGCCGCTGTGGCCCCAGTCATTACCCTTACCCCAGCCGCCGTCATGACCCCAGCCGCCTTTGCCGCCGCCATGGTCGTCATCACGATCCCGGCTGCCCCAGCCGCCGCAATCCTTGTCGTCATCGTTGTCCTTGCCATGGCCGTCCTTGCCACCGCAATCCTTGCCATCGTCATGGTGATCGCGGTCGCAATCATCATGGTCGTCGTGATCGTGATCGTGATCGTGGTCACGGCCGCCACCGCAGCTTTCTTCGCCGCAATCCGCGATCCCGTCTCCTGCGACCGCATTCATCTCGCCATCCGGGGTCGAGGCATTGGTGCCCCAGAAGCCCAGAACATCGACATTGTCGAGGTTGGTTTCGCCGGCAAGCGTCACATAGCCGGTCTCGCCCGCTTCCAGATAGGTCGGCTTGTCGGTGCCTTCCCATTCGAAACCCGGTGCCGACATCTTCTGTGCGTAGTCGAACTGCACGTCCTGACATTTGATGCCAGCGGCCTCCAGATCGATCGGCTCGTGATTGGGGTTGTTGACCGTAGCGCTGTCGCCAGCGAAGGTGTCATCCCCCCAATACATCGTGTTGAAGTCGGCATGCCCTTCCAGCATCGTGACTTTGGCTTCAACCTCGCCCGACTGGCCGATGTAAAGCTCGGCCGTGAATTTCACGCCGTCGAGATTGTATTCGTAGGTCCTTGTATCCGCCATGACTGTCCCCATCGCACGCACCGGAGACGATCCGGCGGCGTGACACTAGAATGCCCCCGGTCGCTTTGTGGCAAATTCAAGGCATTCACGCCATGTGGCGGGTGGAAAATGACCGTTTCCCAAATCGGGAAAGTTAAAGATTCTGTTTTATATTAATGTGTTAAATTCAGGATGATCCGTTCGTCACACGGATTTTGGCCACGGGACTGCCGCATTTCCGCCGCAGTTCCGGCTGTGTTCTATGGCATGACCGGCCTCAGGTGGCTGTCGCCCACCGAGGCCGCGCGGGCCAGTGCAGGGTCCAGTGACATCGGAATATATTCCCCGCGCCGCCAACGCTCGCCCAGATTGTCATAGTGACGGCTGAGCGGATGGCCCGACTGGCCGGTGGCGATGATGAACACCGAACTGTCGGGGTCGGCGAAATCATAGACCCCGCGATAGCCCGCGCCATGGACGTTCAGCCAGGGATCGGGGCCGGTGCCCTTGGGACTGCCACGCATCAGCGTATTGTCGTCGCCACTGGTGCTTTGGCGGATGTTCACGAAGTAACGCAGGATCGGAACGTTCCCCAGCACCGGATGGTCATGCGCCGCCTGATGCACGTCGCCCCAGCGCCAGCTTTCCAGATTGCGGCCGTATTTCTCGGACAGATCCAGCAGCGCCTGATCCAGCGCGATACGGGCCATGTCGGTGCAGGTTTCCACCTGCGCCGACTGGATCACATCGCACCATGCGCTTGCGCCGTCGATGTTACGGTAGACGCGCTCCAGAAATACCGGCTCGATCTTGGTGAACTCGTCCGCAAGCGGGCCGATTTCATCGCGGATCAGCCGGTCTTGCAGCGCCCGCATCCATGCTTGATAGATCAGCGGTTCAGGCAGATGTTCATTCATCTCGCCATTCCACTTGGCCATCAATTCCAGCGCACGCTGGCGCAGCCGTTCGGGCGTGCCCTCGGGGGCTGCCTCGCCGGTGAACCACAGATCTGCCCCGATCAAGGGCAGGATGGCGCGAGCCGTCGGGCTGACAGTATCAAGCTGCGCCTCGATGAAGCTTTCGCGGGTATGCACCTCGCGCGTCTTCATCAGCGTCAGCCAGCGCTGCACGCGCTGCGTATCGCCCCAGTTATAGGACAGGTGCCGGGGGAAGGGCTGATCCACCGTCTTGTTGTTGGTATTGCCCAGAATGCCGGTCGCGGGTTTCACGAAGCGCGGATTTTCCGCGTAGGGGAAGCTGCCGAGCCAACGGTTTTCGGCCAGCCAGCCGGGCGAGGGCATGCGGCCGCGCGTCTGGTTGCGTGCATCGCGTTGCGGCACTGCGCCGATGATCTGCATGGCGATGCCTTCGCGGTCGGCAAGCATCAGATTCTGCGCGGGCGCGACAAACAGGCGGCCCGCTTCCATTGCCTCGGCGGTGCTTTTGGCACCCATCAGATGAATCGCGGCAGTCATCGAGGTGTCCTGCGCGGTCAGCGCGGTCCAGCTCAGAGACATGACATGGCCGGGCGGGGTGATGGTGGCAAGGTCGTAATGCGAGCCGGGCAGCACCGGGCCATTGTCTGTCCAGCGCAGCGTGATGGTGACCGGGGCCGCATCCTTGACCTGAATGATGGTGCGGCGGGTTTCGAACCTCTTCCAGCCGTCGGGCGTGCGGTATTCTTCGGGGTTGTCGGGGTTCACTTCCTCGATATGCAGGTCCTGATCATCGACATAGGCCGTCGTCACCCCCCAGCCCAGCGCTTCGGACCGGCCCGCCATCACGACCGGCACGCCGGGGATGGTGGCGCCGATGACCCCGCCCGCGCGCAATTCCAGCCGCGCCAGATACCACAGCGTCGGCGCGGTGAAGCCCAGATGCGGGTCATTGGCCAGCAATGTGCCACCGGCAGCCGCCCGCGCCGGCGCCGCTGCCCAAGCGTTCGAGGCACCGGAAAAGCCCCGGCGCGGGAAGGGGGACAGCGGATCCTCGGCATAGCGGCGCGGCGTCCCCTGCGGGAAGGGGCCGGGCACGATCTGCGCATAATCGGGCAGGGCGGCGATGGCCTGTCCCGGATCATCGGGCAGGATGTCCCGCAGGCGGTTTTCGGGCAGGGCAAGCGACAGGCGGGCGCGGATCACCTCATCTTCCAGCTGGCCGGTCAGTTGCAGTGCCATCAGCTTCAGGATGACAAGGCTGTCCGCCGGTTGCCAGGCCGCAATTTCGTTCGAAAAGAAGAAGAATTCGGGTGCCCCGCGTCCGCGCGCGCCCCGGTTCACCTCGGCGATCCAAGCATTCACGCCTGCCGCATAGGCGTCGAGCGCGGCGCGCGTCTGTTCATCCTGCACCGCCACCGCCTCGGTCGCGTAGCGGTAAAGGTCATAGCGCCGCATCAACTCGTCAATCTTCAGCGTGCGGTTGCCAAACACTTCCGACAGCCGGCCCTGTGCGGTGCGGCGCAGCATGGTCATCTGCCAGAGCCGGTCCTGCGCATGGGTGAAGCCCAGCGCAAAATAGACATCGCGGTCATCCGAGCCGAAGATATGCGGCACATTGTCATTGTTGCGCACGATCTCGACCGGGGCATGCAGCCCCTGAAGCGTGAAATCCTCGCTGTAATCGGGCAGGGAGCGCGACAGGAAATAATAGCCCCCGGCCAGCGCCAGACTGGCCAGAACGACCAGCCCCGTGAAAATGCGCAGCATCCAGCGGAAAACCATAAGCATGGGGCGCGTCCTTGACCTTGAACCCGAGATGCGTTCCTAGTCGATCCTGCGTCCGGGGGCAATTGCAGGAGGGTTCACGATGGCGAAGGTGGCATTTCTCGGCCTTGGGGTCATGGGCTATCCGATGGCGGGTCATCTGGTGGCGAAAGGCCATGAGGTGACAGTTTACAACCGGACCGAGGCAAAGGCGAAGACCTGGGTTGCGGAATTTGGCGGCCGCTGGGGCGCCACGCCGCGCGCGGCGGCGCAGGGGGCGGAATTCGTGATGGCCTGTGTCGGCAATGACGACGACTTGCGTGCGGTTTGCCTTGGGGCGGATGGCGCCTTTGCCGGGATGGATCGCGGTGCGATCTTCGTCGATCACACCACGGTTTCGGCACAGGTGACGCGCGAGCTTTCGGCGGCAGCCACAGGGGAAGGCAAGGGATTTGTCGATGCGCCTGTGTCGGGCGGGCAGGCCGGGGCGCAGAACGGCGTGCTGTCGGTGATGTGCGGCGGCGCACAGGCCGAATATGACCGTGCCGAGCCGGTGATTGCCGCCTACGCCCGCATCTGCCGCCGTCTGGGCGACAGTGGCGCCGGGCAGATTGCCAAGATGATGAACCAGATCTGCATTGCGGGGCTGGTGCAGGGGCTGGCCGAGGCGCTGGCCTTCGGGCAGAAGGCCGGGCTGGATGGCGAGGCGGTGGTCGAGGTGATCAGTCAGGGCGCAGCCGGAAGCTGGCAGATGGCGAACCGCCACAAGACCATGCTGGCCGATCAGTTCGATTTCGGCTTCGCGGTGGACTGGATGCGCAAGGACCTGAAAATCTGTCTGGAAACCGCCGACCAGATCGGCGCCTCGCTGCCTGTCACCGCACTGGTGGATCAATTCTACAAGGAAGTGCAGAACATGGGCGGCGGGCGTCATGATACGTCGAGCCTGATCCGCAGGCTGACCCGCTGAACCCCTGCGCGCCGATAAAATTATCGGTGCGACTCGGTCGATTTGCGATAGGCTGATCCTGTTTATTTCAAGCAGGTTCAGCCATGCCATTGATTGCCTATAATTCCAGCGTAAATTCCGCTCAGACCATTGCGCTCGGCCCTTCGTCCATCGTTGTGGTGGGAGCCTTGGGCTATGTCTACAACACCAATGGTGCGGATCTGTTCCGGGCCTCCGACACTGCCCGCTTCACCGTCGCGGGGACAATCGCCGCGAGTGGCACAGCCATTCTGTCAGGTGCTGCGGCAACTCCGGGCACCCTGGCGGTACAGATTACGCAAAGCGGGATCATTGCAGCGAATACCCCGCTGATCAGCTATGGCGGCCAGCTTGATCTGGTCAACCACGGCGTGATTGACGGTGCCAATCGTGCTGTTCAGTTACTGTCTGGTGGCGCAGAGATTGTAAACGCCGGCACCATTTCGGCAGCTGTCAATACGATTGAAAGTGCCGAAGCGCGGGATTGGGGGGTGACGATCACGAACAGCGGCGAAATCACGGTCACGACAGGCAGCTTTGCAGTTTATCTGAACGAGAATGCCGATGCTGACGATCAAGTCATCAATAGCGGGGCCATCCACGGCACTGTGAGACTGGGTGGCGGAAACGATTGGTATGATGGCCGGAGTGGCGGGCGCGTTCTGGGGCAGATCGACGGCGAGGCCGGGGATGACTCTTTCTTCCCGGGTGCCGCCGACGAGGTGTTTCTGGGAGGTGACGGCACGGACTCGCTCGTATTCCGGGGAACATCTGCTGTTGCGATTGCACTTGATTACAGTTTTGAAGCCGATGGTGCCGCCGCGACCGATCTGTGGGCTGAAATCGAGAATGTCATCGGTTCTGGCCGGGCCGATCACATCCGGGGGGATGCAGGAAAAAACTCGCTGGAGGGGTGGGCCGGGGCCGATACGATCGACGGCGCGCGTGGCGCCGATCGGATCACAGGTGGCGCTGGCAAGGACCGGCTGACCGGCGGAGCGGGCAACGACACATTCGTATACAATACGCTCAATGATAATGGCGACCGGATCACTGATTTCGTCTCGGTCAGCCAGAACCAGAACGACAGGTTCCAGTTTTCGCTTTATGCCTTCGGCGCAGGGATGGAGGCGGGTGTGCTGGGTTCAAGCCATTTCAGGGCCCGCACCGACAACAAGGCGCAGGACCGGGATGACCACTTCATCTTTCGCACAAAAGATACAACGCTCTGGTTTGACGCAGATGGAAAGGGCGGGGATGGCCCCGTCCTTGTCGCGGATTTGCAGGCCGGGGCCACGGTGACGGCAAAGGACATCTTTCTCGTCTGAGGCCGATGCGCCGGACCAGAACCCGTTCAGGGAATGATGCGGGTGTATTTGGTGCCCGACAGGGTGGCCCCGGCGATCAGGCCGGCCTGACCGAAGACCAGTGCGATGACCGGGTCGATTTCGGTCGTTTCCTTGCCGATGGAGGCGCCCTGTTCGGGGGTGGCATATTTCAGGTCGGCCCCGGCGGCCCAGCCCGGTGAGCGGCGGAAATCGCTGAGCGCATCCTGTGTCATGAAGAACAGGGCATGGGCATATTGCTGGGCGCCGATCTGAAGCCCGATGGAGGCCTTGGCGGCGGAATAGTAATCCACCGTCACGTCATTGATGCGCAGGGCACCGCGGCCGAAGGCGCCACCGATGCCGAAGCCCGCCTCGGTGACCAGCGGCATGTAAAGCACGCCGTAGGCCTTGGAGGCGAGGTCGCGCGTGCCGGGGTAGCGGCTGAACAGGTAGTTGCGCGTCTCATCCACGCGGGCGTCGATGGTTGCGCTGCCGCGCCCGCCCACGCCATTGCCGCAGGCACCCAACGCGAAAGCCGCGCCCGAGCACAGAAGGAAGCTGCGTCTGTCGATCATGCTCTGCCTCATATCCGTTTGTCGTATGGCCTCTGACGGGCCGTCTGCGCCAGATATAGCGGATCGCGCGGGCCATGTCACTTGCCCTTGGTCGTCTGCGCTATGACAAACGGCGAAAGACCGCCCGTCAGCCGCGCAGAAGCCGCGCGACGGCGGGGGCAAAGTAGGTCAGGATGCCATCGCAGCCCGCGCGTTTGAAACCCAGCAGGCTTTCGACCATGGCCTTTTCGCCGTCGATCCAGCCGTTCAGCGCGGCGCCCCGGATCATCGCGTATTCGCCGGACACCTGATAGGCATAGGTCGGCACACCGAAGCTGTCCTTCACGCGACGGCAGATGTCGAGATAGGGCATGCCGGGCTTCACCATCACCATATCGGCGCCCTCGCGCAGGTCGCGTTCGATCAGGCGCAGGGCCTCGTCGCTGTTGCCGGGGTTCATCTGATAGGTTTTCTTGTCGCCCTTAAGCGCACCCGAGGCGCCAACAGCATCGCGGAACGGGCCGTAGAAGGCGCTGGCATATTTGGCCGAATAGCTGAGGATTGCCACATCCTTGTGGCCCGCGCGTTCCAGCGCCGTGCGGATCGCACCGATCCGGCCATCCATCATGTCGGAAGGGCCAAGGATGTCGGCACCGCTGTCGGCCTGTGCCAGCGCCATGCGCACCAGCGCCTCGACCGTTTCGTCGTTCAGGATAATGCCGTCGCGCACCAGCCCGTCATGGCCGTTGGAATTATAGGGGTCGAGCGCGATGTCGGTCATCACCGCGATGTCCAGAACCGCCGCCTTGATCGCTCGGATACAGCGGTTCGTCAGGTTATCGGGGTTCCACGCCTCTTCGCAGGCCTCGGTCTTTACCGAAGGGTCGGTATAGGGAAACAGACAAAGCGCCGGAATGCCAAGGCCCGCCGCCTCTTCCGCCGCCTGCACGGCGAGGTCGATCGACAGCCGGTCCACACCGGGCATCGAGACGACGGGCTCGCGGATATTCTCGCCATCGCGGATGAAGATCGGCCAGATCAGGTCATTGGCGGTCAGCACGTTTTCCTGCGTCAGCCGGCGCAGGCTTTCGGTGCGCCGCATCCGGCGAAAGCGGGTGGCGGGAAAGGCGGCCTGGCTGGGGTGCATCGTCATGTCCTCGCGGCAGATCTCGGACGGCGGGGCGACAGGGTCACCCTCAACCGGAATTTTTTCTGCCTGCCATGGAAAAGCGCGCGCCGCAAGGATAGGAATGCCGCAGATTACGCCCGTCCTTGGGGGCAGATCCCGACCGGAGAGCCGCATGCAATGGTATGAGACCATATTCGAACTGATCGACATGCGATCCTTCTCGAACCTGTGGTTCTGGATCATGCTGGCGGTGCAATGGTCGATGACAAGCCATTGGGTATTGGGTGTGCCCTTCGATCTGGTCCTGCGCGCGCGCCGCACCGGCGGGCAGGCGCAGGAGGATCTGGAGGCGATTGCGCGGGTCAATGTGAACCGACTGCTTTACATTACCCATGTCTCGGGCCTGTGGATCGCCGGGTTCATTGCCTTCATCCTGACACTTCTGATTGTTCTGGGCTTTTTCTACGGCATCGAATTCGCGCAGGCGGCCTTCTGCCTGTTCTTCCCCATGGTGCTGGTTTCTGCCCTTGCGGTGCGCACCGCCCACAAGGTCGCGGATGGTGACCATCAGGGCGAGGCGTTGATGAAGCGGCTGGTGCATCTTCGGATGGGCACGCAGTTCATCGGGATGATCGCCATTCTGCTGACCTCGCTTTGGGGGATGTATCAGAACATGCATATCGGGGTTCTGGGCTAGGCTTTACTTCGGCGCGGCAGGGGTTACATCGGGCGCATGTCGGAACAGATGAAGATTGTCCTCGGCGGTGCGCCCGAGGGATATGATGCCCGCCTGCTGGCGAAGGAACTGTCACGCGGCCGGGCTGTGGTGCATGTCGCGCGCGACGACAAGCGGATGGAGGCGATGCGCCGTGCGCTGACCTTCATGGCGCCCGATGCGCTGGTGCTGGATTTCCCGGCCTGGGACTGCCTGCCCTATGACCGGGTGTCGCCCAATCCCGAAATCTCGGCCCGCCGGATGGCGACACTTGCGCTGCTGGCGCATGGGGTGGCGGATCGCTTCATCCTGTTGACCACACTGAACGCGGTGACGCAGCGCCTGCCGGCGCGCGAGGTGGTGCGGGCAGCCTCGTTCTCGGCGCGTGTGGGCGAACGGGTGAATGAGGGGGCCTTGCGCGACTATCTGGCGCGCATGGGGTTTTCACCGACGACCACGGTCACCGAACCCGGCGATTACGCGCTGCGCGGCGGCATCGTTGACATCTACCCGCCGGGAGAAGGCGGGCCGGTGCGGCTGGATTTCTTCGGCGATGTGCTGGATGGCATCCGCCGCTTTGACCCCGAAAGCCAGCGCACCACCGAAAAGCTGACGGCCGTCGATCTGGCGCCGGTGTCGGAGGTCATGCTGGACGAGGCGGCGATCACCCGTTTCCGCCAGACCTATCGCATCGAATTCGGTGCCACGACGGATGATCCGCTGTATGAGGCGGTCAGCGCGGGCCGCAAGCATCAGGGGATGGAGCACTGGCTGCCGTGGTTCCATGACCGGCTGGAGACGCTGTTCCATTATCTCCCTGATGCCAGCGTCATGCTGGACGATCAGGTGACACCCGCACGGCTGTCGCGCTGGGAAGGGATCGCCGATCAATATGAGGCGCGGCGCGAACATCTGGGCGTCAAGGGGCGGATGGATACGGTTTACAAACCGTGCCCGCCTGAAGCGCTTTATCTGGACGACGACGCCTTTGAGGCTTCGATTGCCGGTCATCGGGTGATCCAGCTTTCGCCTTTGCCGCAAAGCCCCGGTCCGGGCGTTCTGGATGCGGGCGGGCGGATCGGGCGCAATTTCGCGCCCGAGCGGCAGGTCGAAAGCCTGAGCCTGTTCGGCGCGCTCGCCGATCATGTGCGCAGCCTGCGGACCGAGCGGCAGGTGGTGATTGCTTCGTGGTCCGAAGGTGCGCGCGAGCGACTGAAGGGGCTGATGGAGGATCAGGGGCTTTCGGCCACCGCCGAAATCGCCGATCTGCGCGCGGTGCCGGAAGGCAAGGGCGGGCTGTTCCTCGCGGTCTGGGCGCTGGACGAGGGCTTTACCGCGCCGGGCCTTGCGGTGATTTCCGAACAGGATGTGCTGGGCGACCGTCTGCTGGGCAAGCCGCGCCGCAAGAAACGGGCCGAGAACTTCCTGCAAGACCTTGGCACGCTGAGCCCCGGCGATCTGGTGGTGCATGTCGAACATGGCGTCGGGCGCTTCGTCGGTCTGGAAACCCTGCGTGTGCCGGAACCGCCGCGCAACCGACCCGGCCCACCGCATGAATATGTGCATCTGGTCTATGCCGAAGATGCCAAGCTTTATCTGCCGGTCGAGAATATCGAACTCCTCAGCCGCTATGGGCATGAGGATGGGCTGCTGGACCGCTTGGGTGGCGGGGCATGGCAGGCGAAGAAAGCCAAGCTGAAGGAACGCATCCGCGAGATCGCCGACCGGCTGATGCGGATTGCCGCCGAACGCCACCTGCGCCATGCACCGATCCTTGAGGCGCCGCATTCGGCATGGGAGGCTTTCGCCGCGCGCTTCCCCTATCAGGAAACCGACGATCAGTTGAACGCGATTTCCGATGTGGTAGCGGATCTTGAGGCCGGCAATCCGATGGACCGGCTGGTGGTGGGCGACGTGGGCTTCGGCAAGACCGAGGTCGCCATGCGCGCGGCCTTCGTCGCCGCCATGGCGGGGATGCAGGTCGCGGTGATCTGCCCGACCACGCTTCTGGCGCGCCAGCATTACCGCAGCTTCGCCGAACGCTTCCGCGGTTTCCCGATCGAGGTGCGACCGCTGTCGCGCTTCGTCTCCGCCAAGGATGCCGCCGCCACCCGCAAGGGGCTGGAAGATGGCACCGTGGACATCTGCGTCGGCACCCATGCGCTGCTGGCGAAGGGGGTGAAGTTCAAGAACCTCGGGCTACTGATCATCGACGAGGAGCAGCATTTCGGCGTCAGCCACAAAGAGCGGCTGAAGGAAATGCGCGCCGAGGTGCATGTGCTGACCCTGACCGCGACGCCGATCCCGCGCACGCTGCAACTGTCGCTTACGGGGGTGCGGGATCTGTCGATCATCGCTACCCCGCCGGTGGACCGTCTGGCGATCCGCACCTATGTCAGCGAATTCGACACCGTGACGCTGCGCGAGGCACTGTTGCGTGAACGCTATCGCGGCGGGCAAAGCTTCTTCGTGGTGCCGCGCGTGGCCGACCTGCCCGAGATCGAGGATTTCCTGCGCAGCCATGTGCCCGAGGTCAGTTACGTCGTTGCGCATGGCCAGTTGGCGGCGGGCGATCTTGATGAGCGGATGAACGAGTTCTACGACGGCAAATATGACGTGCTGCTGGCCACGACCATCGTGGAAAGCGGACTCGATATTCCGACCGCGAACACGATGATCGTGCATCGTGCTGACATGTTCGGCCTCAGCCAGCTTTACCAGATCCGCGGCCGCGTCGGCCGGTCGAAAACCCGGGCCTATTGCTATCTGACCACCAAGCCGCGCAGCCCGCTGACGCCGCAGGCGCAGAAGCGGCTGAAGCTGCTGGCAAGCCTCGACAGCCTCGGCGCCGGGTTTAACCTTGCCAGCCATGACCTCGACCTGCGCGGCGCGGGGAACCTGCTGGGCGAGGAACAGTCAGGCCATATCAAGGAAGTCGGCTACGAACTTTACCAGCAGATGCTGGAAGAGACGATTTCCAAGATCAAATCTGGCGAGATCACCGGCCTTGCGCCGGTCGATGACCAATGGGCGCCGCAGATCAACCTTGGCGTGCCGGTGCTGATCCCCGAGGAATATGTGCCCGATCTGGACATCCGGTTGGGGCTTTATCGCCGGCTCAGCCATCTGGCCAGCAAGGTGGAGCTGGAGGGGTTCGCCGCCGAGTTGATCGACCGTTTCGGGCCACTGCCGAAAGAGGTGAACACGCTCATGCTGGTCGTGCGCATCAAGGCGATGTGCAAGAAGGCAGGTATCTCGCGGCTGGATGCGGGGCCGAAAGGCGCGACCGTGCAGTTCCACAATGACAAATTCGCCAATCCGGCGGGACTGGTGGAATATCTGCAAGCCCAGCAGGGCGGGGCCAAGGTCGCTGGCAACAAGATCGTGCTGGCTGTCGATTGGCCGACCGAGGGAGACCGCATTCGCGGCGCCTTTGGCATCGCCCGCGATCTGGCGGAAAAGGTGCTGAAACCAAAAGGCAAATGAAAAAGGCCCGGACGATTGTCCGGGCCTTTCCATCTTGATGCTGCCGTATCAGGCGAGGAAATCGACGTCGCCCGCCAGAGCCGTGATCTTGATGTTGTTCAGCGTCAGCACATCGCCGTTGCCGAAATCCAGCACGAGGTTCCGGCCGTCTGCCGAAGCGATGTCGCGCAGTTCCGAGAAGCTGGTGATCCCCAGATCGGCGTCGAAGCTGACGTGATCCACACCATCCTTGAAGTCGCGGATGGTGTCTGCCCCGTCACCGAGCGAGAACGCGAAGGTATCGGCCCCGCTGCCACCCGACATCACGTCATCCCCGGCATTGCCCGAGATCGTGTCATTGCCGTTGGCACCGCTGATCGTGTCTGCACCGTCACCGCCGCTGACAAGGTCGTCGCCGTTGCCCGCGTTGGTCTTGTCGTTGCCTGCACCCAGATCAATGGTGTCATCACCCGAACCGCCGGCCACCGTGTCATCACCCGCGCCGGTGGCGATGTTGTCGTTGCCCGAGTCACCGGCAACGGTGTCATTGCCGTCACCCGAGTTCACGAGGTCATTGCCGGCGCCGCCCGAGATCTTGTCATTGCCCGAACCGCTGGTGATCTGGTCGTTGCCGTTGTCGCCGCGGATCGTGTTGTTGCCTTCGCCACCCGACAGAGTGTCATTGCCCGAACCGCCCGCGATGGTGTCATTGCCGTCGCCGCCCGTCACGGTGTCATTGGCGCTGCCGGCCGAGATGCTGTCGTTGCCAGCCTCGCCGTCGATCGAATCTGCGCCAGCGCCGCCCGACATGCTGTCGTTGCCACCGCCACCGAGCAGGGTGTCGTCGTTCTGGTTCCCCTTGATGGTATCGTCACCGGCACCGCCCAGCAGCACATCGTCCTGCTTGCCGCCGTCGATGTAGTCATTGCCTGCATCGCCGAAAATCGTGTCATTGCCACCGTCGCCCAGCAGACGATCATCGCCGTCACCGCCGGTGATGGTATCGGCGCCCGTGCCACCCGAAACCGTGTCGTTGCCGCCCTGACCGTTGATCGTGTCATTGCCCGACAGGCCAAAGACATTGTCGTCCCCGTCATTCGCATTGACGAAGTCGCTGCCGGTGCCGAGGTTGATCATGTCGGCATTGGTGGTGCCGAGCACGGTATCGTTGCCAGCGCCGGTCTGAAGCGGATCGGTGGTCCAGTCGTTGACCGCAGCATCGCCCTGAATGAAATCATCTTCGGTGGTGCTGGTGAAGGCGTCGAAATAGCTCGGCTTCAGCAGACGACCGGGGGCCTGGGTGCGGGAATCCCACAGGTCCACATCGGACGACGGGAAAGCATCTGCGAGGAAGGTGTTGTAGGCGGCCACATTGGCGAAGGCCGGAAGGGCATCACCGCGCATGGCAAAGAAATGGTCCACGCCGGAAACGGTGATCCGCAGGATCTGGGTGAATTTGTCACCACCCCAGTTCACTTCGGCGATGGCCGCCTGGGTCTCCAGGCTGACAGCGGTGTTGCCGATGGCAACCGTCGGCGCGGTGCCAAGAACCTTGGTCAGCGTGATCGAGGAATAATCGTTGGCATCAGGTGCATCGAAATCATAGGCGAAGCTGAAGCTGTCCGAAGTCACGATGCTGAGGGTGGTGGCGCCGATCGAGTTCGGGGTGGAACCCGAATAACCAATCTGGAAGCCGGTCAGGATGCTCGTCGTCATGTCTTGTCCTCTGTAAAAAATGGTTGTGTCTTGCCCCTGTGGCCCTGTGGTTAACGGCGAAGCGGGGCGAAAATGTGAAAAATGAATGTCCGGTGCGGAAAACTCGCCCGGAAATAGAAAAAACTTGCGGGCCGCGATCAGCGGCCCGGCATGATTTTCATAAGGGCGAAACCGACCGCCGTCAGCACGCAGACGCCGATTGCAAGCGGAACCGGCGTGCCGTCAAAGGCCAATCCCAGCGGTGCGGCGATCGCCACCGCGACCACCGTGGCCAGCGAGCCGGTGACAGAGGCCGCCATCCCGGCGATATGGCCCACAGGCTCCAGTGCCAGCGCGTTGAGATTGCCCAGCGTGAGACCGGCCACCATGAAGACCGTGACCGTCCAGAAGACATAGACCCCGAAGTAGATGGCCTCGGGCAAGGCCCCGCTGGCCGCGATCAGGGCGAAGCACAGTGACAGCAGCACCTGAACGCCCAGTGTTGCGCTGATCAGCAGCCGCATGCCCAGCCGCACCACGAGGGTCGCATTGATGACGCTGGCGCTGCCCGACAGAATGGCAATGAGCGCGAACCAGAAGGGGAAGCTGTCGGCGCGACTGAAGGTCGTGTCGAAGATCTGCTGGGTCGAGGACAGGGTGCCGAACAGGGCGGCAAAGCAGAAGGTCTGCGCCAGCATCGCGATCACCACGACACGGTTGGTCAGCACCTCGCGCAGCGCCTGCATCAGGGCGGGCAGGTTCAGCGGGCGCCGTGCCTCGGGCGGCAGTGTCTCGGGCTGGCGCAGGGTCAGCCACAGAAGGGGCACCGCCGCGAAGCACAGGAAGCCAAGGAAGATCGCGCGCCAGCCGAAGCCTGCGATGATGAAACTGCCGATCAGCGGCGCCACGGCGGGGACGAGGGTGAAGATCATCATTGCGAAGCTGACGATCCGCGCCATCTCGCGCCCCTTGTAAAGGTCGCGCACCAGCGCCAGCGACACGACACGCGGCCCGGCGGCACCGATCCCTTGCACCACACGCGCCGCCAGCACGGTTTCCAGCGTCGGGGCGAAATGCGCGACGACGGCTGCCACCGCATAGATCGCACCGCCCCCGAGGATGACGCGCTTGCGTCCCAGACTGTCCGACAGCGGCCCGGCAAAGAAGGTGCCCAGCCCCATGCCGAGAACGAAGCTGGTCACGATCAGCTGCGCGCGGTTGGTGGCCTCGGGCGTCAGTTCTAGCGCGATTTCCGGCAGCGCAGGCAGCATGGCGTCGATGGAAAAGGCGATGAGCGCGAAAAGGAACGCGATCATGGCGATGAATTCGGGTTGCGACAGCCTGCGGGTTACCATGTCACTCGTCTCCTTTCGCCGCGATGTCGCGGATCACATCGGCCCAGAATTCGGGTTTCTGCGCGCCCGACACCACATAGGTATCGGCAATGATGAAGGTGGGCACCGCGCTCACCCCGCGTTCGCGGGCATGGGCGTCCCTTGCCAGCACGGTGTCCCGGTCGGCATCGCTGTCCAGCAGGCGGGTGACCATGGCGCGATCCATCCCGGCGCCTGCGGCCAGATCGGCCAGAACCACACGGTCGCCGATGTCGCGCCCCTCGCGCCAATAGGCGCGGAACAGGGCCGAGATGACGGCACCCTGCCGCCCCTCCAGCCCGGCCCAGTGCATCAGGCGGTGGGCATCCAGCGTATTGGGCACGCGGGTGATGGCGGCAAAGTCGAAATTCACCCCGGCCTCGCGGCCCAGATCCTCCAGCCGCAGATGCGCCTGCACCGCGCGTTCCTGCGTGCCAAAGATGCGCAGCATGTAATCGGCACGGTCCACCCCTTCGGCGGGCAGGCCGGGATTTAGTTGGAAGGGGTGCCATTCCAATGTGAACGGATGGTCGGGATTGGCCTCCAGCGCGCGGTCAAGCTGGGCCTTGCCCAGATAGCACCAGGGGCAAACGGGATCGGCGAAGACATCGAGACGGATCATTGCGGGGTCCAGAGCGCGGCAAGCGCACGGCGGTTCAGCTTGCCGTTGGGGTTGCGGGGAAGGGCGGCGACCTGCTGCCAGATACGCGGCTGCTTGTAACGGGCAAGCGACGCGACGGCGGCGGCCTCCAGCGGCGCGGGGTCCAGCGGGGCTGGGCCGGTGTAGAAGGCGGCGATGACGCGGTTGCCGGGCGAGACCTCGACCTCGGTCACCGCCAGATCCTCGACGCCCGGCAGATGCGCCAGCGCGGCTTCGATCTCCATGGGGGAGACGCGATAGCCGCCGGGATTCATCTGGTCGTCGTCGCGGCCCAGATAGGTAATGGCGCCATCCTCGCGCATGCAGACCTGATCGCCGGTCAGGAACCAGCCGTCACGGAACCGCGCCTCGGTCGCCTCGGGCGCATCCAGATAGCCGAGCATGAGGCCCGGATCATCCGCCCCCACCGCCAGCGTGCCGGGCGTGCCACGCGGCACCGGGCCAGCGTCTCCCAACACCGCGATGCGGCGCCCGGCCTGCGGGAAACCTGCGCTGCCCTCGGGCGCCGGACGGTCGGGACTGCCCGAGATGAAGGTGGAACATTCCGACATGCCCAGCGCCTCGTGCAGGTCGGTGCCGGTGGCGGCCTGCCACTGGCTGCGCAACGCGGGGATCAGGGTTTCCCCGGCGCTGAGGCCATGGCGCAGGCGTGGCAAGGCGGGCAGGGTGCCACGCAGCATCTGGCGGATCACTCCGGGAGCGGCGGCGAAGATCGTGGCATCAAAGCGCTTCAACAGCAGCGGCAGTTGTGCGGGCGTGACACCGGCGCCGGGGATCAGCGCGGTGGCACCCAGGGTCCACGGGTCCATCAACCCGGTGCCCAAAGTATAGGTCCAGTTGAAAGCGCCGGCATGCAGCAGGCGGTCGTCAGGGCCAAGCCCCTCCCATCCGCGGTGCATCAGTGCGCGGCCAAGGATGGCGCGATGCGCATGCACCACCGCCTGCGGACGCCCCGAGGTGCCAGAGGTAAAGACGATATAGGCGGGCCGGTCCGCAGCCCCGATATGCCAGTCGGCAGGCGGCAGGTCGGCCATGGCGGCCAGCCGCGCGGCAGGCAGCAGCGGAACATCGGACAGGTCGGGCAGGGCGACGCCTTCGCCCGCGATCACCAGACGCGGTGACAGGCGGACGGCCATCGCGGTAATCTCGGGTCCCGTCAACTGCGCCGAGGTCGGCACCGGCACCAGACCGGCGGCAATGGCCCCAAGGAAAGCCACGGCGAAGGCCGGTTCATTGCCCAGCCGCAGCAGCACCCGGTCGCCCGGTTGCGCCCCTTCGGCCAGCAGGCCGGTGGCGGCGCCCCGGATGGCGGCGATCAGGCGCCCATAGCTCCAGCGTTCCGCGCCGGTCGGGCGGAGGATCTGAAGCGCGGGCTTGTCGGGCGTGGCGGCGCCTGCGGCAAGGACGTAGGCTGCCAGATTGAACGCGGCCGGAACGGCAGGCCGCGCGCCGGGATCGGTAAGGGACAACATGCCGCCTTGCTATTCCCGGTGCGAGCACGTTGCAAGACGTGGCGCCCTGCCGTAATGCACATGACCATGAGCAGGAACGAACCCCCTTCGCTGATCCGTATCGCCCGCGAAAGCGGCGCGGAAACGATTGTCGAGCCGCTGGACCTTGGCACCCGTGTGCGGGAGTTGCGCAAGGCGAAGGGCTGGACGCTGGAACAGGCGGCGGAACGGGCCGGGCTGGCGCGCTCGACGCTTTCCAAGATCGAGAACGGCCAGATGTCGCCCACCTATGAGGCACTGAAGAAGCTGGCCGGGGGGCTGGCGATTTCAGTGCCGCAACTCTTTACCCCGCCTGCACGGGCACAGGTCAACGGGCGTCTGGCCGTGACCAAGGCGGGCGAGGGGCAGGCCCATGCCACCACGACCTATGAGCACGAATTGCTGGCCGGGCCATTGAAGGGCAAGCAGATGCTGCCTTACCGCGCCACGATCCGCGCCCGCAGCGCCGAGGAATTCGATGGCTGGGTGCGCCATGACGGTGAGGAATTCCTGTATGTCCTCACCGGGATCGTGCGGCTCTATTCCGAATTCTACGAACCCGTGGATCTGCGCCGTGGTGACAGCGCCTATTACGATGCGACGATGGGCCATAACGTAATCTCGCTCAGCGAGGAGGATGCGACGATCCTCTGGGTCACCTCGCTGGGATGACCTGCATTCAGTCAGCATAAGCAGGACGGCATGTGACATGCCGCCCCCACGCATGTTTCACGCATTGGGCCGGTCAGATCAGAACCAGCCCGCCACCCGGTTCGCCCCGCCCGAAATGTCGCGGCCGATGCCATCGACGGTATTGCAACCCGCCAGAACGGCCAGTGCGATGACCGCTGCCAGTTTCCAGATCTTCATTCTACTCTGCCTCGGTTTCTTCGTTCTTCTTGTTTACGGTGCCATCCACCAGACATCCGGCGTCACCTCGGGCCAGTCGCCATAAAGCGGCATGGGATCGGGCCGGGTGATGCGGCGGTCATGGGCGACACGCGCGACCGGAGAATACCACAGCGGCAGGACATATCTACCCGTCGTGAGCACACGATCAAGTGCGCGTGTTGCGGCGGTGAATTCCTCCGGATCATCGGTGGTCAGCATGTCGTCGATCATCGCGTCCACGGCAGGCGAGGCGATACCCGGCCAGTTGCGCGAACCGGGCACGGCAGCGGCGGCCGAACCCCAGTAAAGCCGCTGCTCCGTTCCGGGGCTGAGCGACAGCGCGCGGATGAAATGCGTCATGTCGAAGTTGAAGGCATTCGTGCGTTCGACATATTGCGCATTGTCCACCGTGGTCACATGCGCCTTGATGCCCAGCCGCTTCAGCGCCTCGATATAGATAGTCGCCGCACCGATCATGTCGAGCTGGCCATTGGTCAGCAGGATTTCGAAGGTGAATGGGGCGCCTTCGGCATTGCGCAGCGTGCCGTCCTGCACAGTCCAGCCCGCCTCGGCCAGCAGTTTCGTCGCCGCGCGCAGGTTCCTGCGGTTGGCGCCGCTGCCGTCGCCCTTGGGCAGGCTGTAGCCCTCCAGCGCGCCGGGCAACAGATCACCGGTGAACGGCTCCAGCAGCGCACGCTCGCGCCCTTCAGCAGGGGTGTCGGGCAGCATGCCCAAAGGTGAGTTGGAGAAATACGAGGCGATGCGCGGCAGGCTGCCGTCGTTCAGCACCGTGTTGGCCTGTTCAAAGTCAAAGGCAAGGATCAGCGCCTCGCGCACGCGCCAGTCGGCGAACAGCGGGCGACGGGTGTTGAAGGCGAACCCCTCGATCCCCGAGGGACGGCCATGCGCGATCTCGTCCTTAACCACGTCGCCGCGGGACACCGCCGGGAAATCGAAGTTGCGCAGCCATTTCACCGGATTGGTTTCGCGGTAAAGCGACAGCTCGCCCGCCTTGAACGCCTCGAACTGTGCGGTGTCGAGCGAGAAATATTCGACCCGGATTTCATCAAAATTCTGCCGCCCGCGATTGACCGGCAGATCCTTTCCCCACCAGTCAGGATTCCGACGGAGCGAGAGATAGCGCCCCGGCTCCAGGCCCGCGACGACATAGGGGCCCGAACCAATCGGCGCCTCCAGCGTGGAGGCGGTGAAATCCTTGCCCTCCCATTGCGCCTTCTTCAGCACCGGGCGCAGACCCAGAAGAAGCGGCAGTTCGCGGTTGGGGCTTGAAAAGGTGAAGCGGATGCTGCGCTGGCCGGTGATCTCGGCCTTCGACACAGCCGCCCAGGCATTCGCGTATTTCGGGTGTCCCTTGGTGCCCAATGTCTCGAAAGACCACAGCACGTCGTCCGGCGTGACCGGGCTGCCGTCCGAGAACCGTGCCTCCGCGCGCAGGGTGAATTCGACATAGCTGCGGCTCGAATCAGTGGTCACAGATTCGGCCAGCAGGCCGTAAAGTGTGAAGGGTTCGTCAAAGCTGCGCGCCATCAGCGTTTCGGTCATGTAGAGCGCCACATAGCGCGGTGCGACGCCCTTCAGGATGAATGGGTTGAGACTGTCGAACCCGCCGTTTTCCCCCAGTGTGACGCGGCCCCCCTTGGGGGCATCGGGGTTGGCATAGGGCAGGGACACAAAATCCGGTGGCAAGGCCGGGTCACCATACATAGCAATGCCATGCGCGGCTGAGTCGCCCATGGCTGGCGCCGCAGCGAGAATCGCCCCGGCCAGCAGGGCGATCACGCGAAATTTCCCGAAAAAAACCTGTCTCATTCCGGCGACAATCCTTCGCAGCCCTGTTTTTCTTGGCGCGGACACTATTCCGGCAATCGTGGATTTTCAAACTTTTAACTTGGACTGCACCGCGCCACGCGGTATAAAGAACTCACTGCTCGATAGGTTTCTTGCCTGTATGAAACCTGCCTCAAAGACTTAACGCCGGCTTCGTGCCGGCGTTTTTTTTGGTTTTCACCTGTGATTTCCCGGTTTTCACGATACCGGGACTGCGCTGCAATGCGGCACGAAAGTGCTGGCGGTGTTACAACAAACCCCTATGGTGACCGCATATCCAGTACAGGAGAAGCGACATGACGCTGAAGGGTAAACGTGCGGTCATCACCGGATCGAACTCCGGTATCGGTCTTGGCGCCGCCATCGAACTGGCGAAGGCCGGGGCGGATGTGGTGATCAACAGCTTCACCGACCGCGACGAGGATCACGCGCTGGCTGCGAAAATCGGGGCCGATCACGGGGTCAAGGCGACCTATATCGCCGCCGACATGTCGAAAGCCGAGGATTGCCGTGGCCTGATCGAGAAGGCGGGCGGTTGTGACATCCTCGTGAACAATGCGGGTATCCAGTTCGTTTCGCCCATCGAGGATTTCCCGATCGAGAAGTGGAATGCGATCATCGCCATCAATCTGTCGTCGGCCTTCCATACCACGGCCGCCGCGCTGCCGGGGATGCGCAAGGCTGGCTGGGGGCGGGTGGTCAACATCGCCTCGGCGCATGGGCTGACTGCCTCGCCGTTCAAATCGGCCTATGTCGCGGCCAAGCATGGCATCGTGGGGCTGACCAAGACTGTTGCGCTGGAAACTGCCGGGCAGGGGATCACCTGCAACGCGATCTGCCCCGGCTATGTGCTGACCCCGCTGGTCGAGGCGCAGATTCCCGACCAGATGAAGGTGCACAATATGGACCGCGAAACGGTCATCCGTGAGGTCATGCTCGATCGTCAGCCCTCGCGCCAGTTCGCAACGGTTGAAGAAATCGGCGGCACTGTGGTCTTTCTGTCCAGTGCCGCGGCGAACCAGATCACCGGGACGACGATCAGCGTCGATGGTGGCTGGACCGCGATGTGATGCGCGATATGGCGGGTGGCAGCGGCAAGCTGCGGCTCAATCTGGCCTTGCAGGGCGGGGGCGCGCATGGCGCCTTCACCTGGGGGGTGCTCGACCGGCTGCTGGAAGACCCGGACATTGAAATCGCCGGCATCACCGGCACGTCGGCGGGGGCGCTGAATGCGGCCGCGCTGAAGATGGGGCTGTTGCAGGGCGGGCCGCAGGCTGCGCGCGAAAGCCTTGACCGGCTGTGGACCGATGTGGGCCAGTTGGGCAACCTGCGCATCGCGCGCTGGGTCACCGCGGCCTTCCCCATGGCCACCGCCATGGCCGAGGTCGCCGCGGCGGCGGTGCCGGTCTCGCCCGCAGGGATCGCGGCGCAGATCTTCAGCCCCTATTCGTGGGGCCCGTTCTGGCAGAACCCCTTGCACGAGGTGGTTTCACGCTTCGATTTCACCCATGTCTGTTCCACGGCGGGGCCTGACCTGTTCGTCAGCGCCACCAATGTGCGCAGCGGCAAGATCCGGGTGTTTTCAGGGGCCGAGATTTCGCCGGCCACCCTGCTCGCCTCGGCCTGCCTGCCCACGGCCTTTCAGGCGATCGAGCTGGAAGACCCCGCGACCGGCAAGATGGAGGTGTTCTGGGATGGCGGTTTCACCGGAAATCCGGCGCTGTTCCCGCTGTATCTGCCGCATCTTCCTGACGATATTCTGGTTATTGCCATCAATCCGCTGCGGCGCGAGGCGATCCCGATGACGCCGGTGGAAATTCAGGACCGTATCAATGAGGTCAGCTTCAACGCAGCGCTGCTGGGCGAATTGCGCGCGGTCGCTTTCGTGAAGCGGCTGATTGCCGAAGGGCGGATGCCGAAGGGCGCGATGAAGGACATCAACCTGCATCTGGTGTCAGATGAAAAGCTGATGAACGAGCTGGACGCCGGCAGCAAGCTCAGCCCCGATCCGGCGTTTCTGGCCCGGCTGAAGGCGGCGGGACGCAAGGCGGGCGCCAGTTTTCTGCACCGGCACAAGGCCAGCATCGGGCGCGAAAGCTCAATCGACCTGCGCGGCCTTTTCGGCTAGGGCGCGCAGGTCCTTCGCATTCGGCGCCACCAGCCCGGCCGAGACGATAAGCTTGACCGCCTCGTCGGCCTTCATGTCCAAGAGGATCACATCTTCCTCGGGCACATACAGCAGGATGCCGGAGGTGAAGGGCGTCAGCGCGACGAAGACTGCGATCATTGGCCGGTCTGTCGGCAGTTTCGCGGCGATCTCGCCCTTGGCCGTGGTGGCGACGAATCCCACCGCCCAGCAACCGGGGCGCGGAAATTCCACCAGACAGGTGCGATCAAAGCTGCGTTCGGATTTGGCGAAGAAGGTTTCCGTGACCTGCTTGAACCCGCCATAGACCGACCGGACGACCGGCATCCGGTCTACCAGCGCCTCGGTCCGGGCCAGCAGGGTGCGGCCGATCAGGCCCTTGGCAACCCAGCCCGCAAAGATGGTGAACAGAAGAAACACCACCACGCCGACGCCGCGCACCGGATAGGCCATGCCGGGGCCGAAATAATAGCCCATCAGCGCCTCGGGGCGCCAGTTGTGCGGGATCAGCGGGATGATCCAGCTGTCGATCCAGCCAATCACCGCATAGACTAGATAGATGGTCAGCCCGATGGGCAGAACCACGACCAGCCCGGTCAGGAAGCTGGCCCGAAGTCCGGCAAACAGGCTGCGGCGGCGCGGCGGTTCGGTGGGCTGATCGGGGGTCATCGGGCACTCCTGCCGTGCAAGCCTAGGGCGGCCCGCGCGGCGGTTTCAACGGTTGGCCTTCGGGTTACGCCCGCAGGCTGACAATTTCGCCCGCGATCTGCGCGGCCAGCCGCGCATTGTTCAGAACAAGGGCGATATTGGCATCCAGCGAACGGCCCCCGGTCAGCGCGAAGATGCGATCCAGCAGGAAGGGCGTAACTTCTTTCGCAGCGATACCCTGCGCCTCGGCCTCGGCCAGCGCGGTTTCGATGGCGGGGCCGATCTCGTCCAGCGGAATTTCGGCCTCGGCCGGGATCGGGTTGGCCACCAGTTGCCCGCCGGGCAAGCCCAGTTGACCGCGCATCACCTGCGCCGCCGCGATCTGGGCCGCGCTGTCCATCCGCAAGGGTGCGCGCAGGCCGGAATCGCGCGACCAGAAGGCGGGGAAGGCATCCTGACCATAGGCGATGACCGGCACGCCCTGGGTTTCCAGAACTTCCAGCGTCTTCGGCAGATCCAGAATGGCCTTGGCCCCGGCGGCGACCACTGTCACGGCCGTCAGCGCGAATTCCGGCAGATCGGCGGAAATGTCGAAGCTGGTTTCGGCGCCGCGATGCACGCCGCCGATACCGCCGGTGGCAAAGACCTCGATCCCCGCCAGCGCGGCGCAGATCATGGTCGCGGCCACTGTGGTTGCCCCCATGCGCCCCATGGCCAGACAGGCCGCCAGATCGGCGCGGCTGAGCTTCATGACGCCCTGAGCTTGCCCCAGCGCATCCAGCGCCGCATCAGACAGCCCGATGTGGATGCGCCCGTCCATCACCGCAATGGTGGCGGGCACGGCACCATGGGCGCGCACCTCGGCCTCCACCGCGCGGGCGGCCTCCACATTCTGCGGGAAGGGCATGCCATGGGTGATGATGGTGGATTCCAGCGCCACGACGGGACGACCCTCGTCCAGCGCGGCCCGGACCTCGGGGGTGAATGTCAGCGGAAGGGTCACGATCCGATCTCTCCTGATACATAGGTGGCGGCGGCGCGCAGGGCGGCGGCCAGCGCCTGTTCACGGCTGGCGTCGCGCTGTTCGGCCACGATATGCGCGGCCATGAAGGTGTCGCCCGCGCCGGTGATCCGGGTCACCAGCACCTCGGGCGGGCGATCCGAGATGACACCAGCGCCCTGCGTGCCCTCGGCACAAGGTCGCCCGCCATCGGTGACCAGCACCCGATGCGCGCCGCGGGCCAGCAAGCCTTCGGCCGCAGCGGGGGCGGTGGCAAATTCGGCGGCGCAAAGCAGGCCCGCTTCCTCCAGATTGACGTAAAGCGTCGCGCGCGGATGCGCCATCAGCGGGCGCAGACGTTCCGCCTTGCCGGGGCTGGCGGGGGCGACCCGCAGATCGGCTCCGGCGAACAGCGGCGAGGCAGCGATTTCGGAAAGCAGCGCCTCGGTCAGGTTGCCGTCCAGCGCGATCGGCCCGGCCCAGGGCGTGGCTGCACTGCCCAGGCGCCCGTCCGAAAGCGGCCGCAGGATCTTGTCACCCGCCGCCTCCAGCGAATGCGCATCGGCAATCGCCGCCACCAGCCCGTTCGCGCCCTCGACCGCCATATAGCGGTCGGTCGGCAGATCCTCGGAGCGGTAGATGTGATCGGTCACCATGCCCATCCGGGCACAGGCCGCCACCAGCTCCTCGCCCTCGGCATCGCGGCCAATGGCAGTGATCAGACCCGGCACCAACCCGAAACGCCGCAGCGTCATGGCGATGTTCATGGCCACGCCACCCGGCAGCCGGGTGATGCGGCCCGGCACGTCCGAACCCACCCGCATGACAGCGGGCGAGCGGCCGATGATGTCCCACAGGACAGAACCGATGCAAAGGATGTCTGGTGTCATGTCCGCCTTGTCGCCCATGCCCGACCTTTGCGCAAGTGACGCTTGCGGGAGCCTCTGGCGGGTGTATTTGAACCAAGGCGGGGGCAGCGACCATTGTCCCTTTTTTATAAAGGTCCAAATATCCTCGCCAGAGGCATTCGGCAGATGCCGGCGGGCGCGAAAGCCGGGCAGGGGGTTGCAATCCCCCGGCACAGGCGCTAAAGGCGGCGCACTTCACAGGCGAGGCTTGGGCTTTCGGGGGAGACATCCCCGCGGGTCCGCCGGTTGGGAGAGATCCCTCAAGGCTTCGCCGAGGCGCAAACCGGAAAGGACATGGACATGGCGCTCCCCGAGTTTTCCATGCGTCAGCTGCTTGAAGCTGGCGTTCACTACGGCCACCAGACCCAACGCTGGAACCCGAAGATGGGTCAATACATCTACGGCGACCGCAACGGTATCCATATCGTCGATCTGACCCAGACCGTCCCGATGCTGGACCAGGCTCTGAAAGTCGTGCGCGACACCGTGGCCAAGGGCGGCCGCATCCTCTTTGTCGGCACCAAGCGTCAGGCCCAGAAGCCGATCGCAGAAGCCGCCGAGAAATGCGCGCAATACTACATGAACCACCGCTGGCTCGGTGGCACGCTGACCAACTGGAAGACCGTTTCGCAGTCGATCCAGCGCCTGAAGCAGTTCGACGAGCTGCTGGCCAACGGCGCGGAAGGTCTGACCAAGAAAGAGCGTCTGAACATGGAACGCGAGCAGGCCAAGCTTCAGGCTTCGCTGGGCGGCATCCGTGAAATGGGCGGCGTGCCGGACCTGCTGTTCATCATCGACGTGGGCAAAGAGGATCTGGCGATCCTCGAGGCACAGAAGCTGGGCATCCCGGTCGTGGCCGTGGTGGATACCAACTGCTCGCCCAAGGGTGTGGACTATGTGATTCCGGGCAACGACGACGCCGCCCGCGCGATCTCGCTCTACTGCGACCTGATGGCCCGTGCGGCCCTTGACGGCATGTCGGCCCAGCTTGGCGCCGCCGGCGTCGATCTTGGCGCGCTGGAAGAAGCGCCCGCCGAAGAAGCTGCCGCCGAAGCCTGAGCTTCTGTCGCACAGACGTTACCCGGCGGGCGCATAGCCCGTCGGGATCATCCGTTTCTGGGAGAATACACATGACGATCACCGCAGCGATGGTGAAAGAGCTCCGCGAGTCGACCGGCGCGGGCATGATGGATGCCAAGAAGGCGCTGACCGAGACCAATGGCGACATGGAAGCCGCCGTGGACTGGCTGCGCACCAAGGGCCTGGCGAAAGCCGCCAAGAAGGCTGACCGCGTGGCGGCCGAGGGCCTGATCGGCGTCGCCGTCAGCGACGGCCGCGGCGTGGCTGTCGAGATCAACTCGGAAACCGACTTCGTGGCCAAGAACGAAGACTTCCAGAACCTCGTGCGCGAAGTGACCAAGGTTGCCCTGCAAACCGGAGAGTCGATCGAGGTGGTGAAAGCCGCCGATCTGAACGGCGAAACCGTGGAACAGGTGCTGACCAATGCCATCGCCCGCATCGGCGAGAACATGACCCTGCGTCGTCTGCACGTTCTGGAAGGCGATACCGTCGTCTCCTACGTCCACAATGCCGCGACCGAGGGCATGGGCAAGATCGGCGTGCTGGTCGCGCTGAAGGGGGATGCCGCCAAGGCGCAGGCCATCGGCAAGCAATTCGCCATGCACATCGCCGCCACCTCGCCGCTGTCGCTGTCGGAAGCCACGCTGGACCCGGTGATCGTGGAGCGTGAACTGGCTGTGCAGACCGCCAAGGCGCTGGAAGAGAATGCCACCTCGGCCAAGCCGAAGCCCGAGCAGGTGATCCATAACAACATCATTCCCGGCCGGATGAAGAAATTCCTCGCCGAGAACACGCTGCTGGGTCAGGCTTTCGTGATCAACCCCGACCTGACGGTCGAAGCCGCCGCGAAAGAGGCCGGCGTTGAAATCACCGGCTATGCCCGTGTCGCCGTCGGCGAAGGCATCGAGAAGAAGGAAGAGGATTTCGCCGCCGAAGTCGCCAAGGCGCTTCAGGGCTGATCCGGTTTCCAGACCGACAGAAACGGCGCCTTCGGGCGCCGTTTTCTTTTGCCGTGACAGCGGCGCGCCGGGGACGATACTGCGTATGTGCGATTCCCTGACCGGAGATTCCCGTTGCGCTTTTCCATCCTCCTGTTTGCGGCCGCTTTCTGTGCCAGTTCTGCCGTTGCGGACACAGTCGCGGTGAAGCGCGATTACAGCTTCCGTGCCCCCGACTGGAAGGCACGCGACGATGCCTGTGTCTCGGCCTTCCAGAAAGCGATCTTTCCGCAATATGAAGGCCTGCGCCGGGTGCAGCTCACCCGGATGGGTGCCTTCCTTGACACATCGACTGCCGTGGTCGGCACCTGGCCGGATGTGCGGTTCCGCAGCCGCTACGGCGATGCGACGGGTGTTCTGACCTGCGTGCTGGACCGGCGCGGGCGCAAGGCGACGGATGTCGGTGTGGCCTTTTCCGGCGCTGGGCTTGCAGGCTTCATGCAGCATCCGCTGGCCGCGATGACCGAAGCGTCCGAACGCCTGAACCAGTCTTACGGAACGAGCGTCCTTCCGTAACCGTTCACTCTGCCGCCAGAGGCGGCAGGCGGTTGTGCAGAATCTCGTTCAGCAGGGTGCCCTTGGCAACGGCCTGCGCGGTGGTTTCGACATCAAGCGCCTGCCGCGCCAGCCTTAGATGCTTTTCCACCATGGCAACCGAGATGCCCATGCACATCGCCACCTCTTGCGTGGTCCTGCCCTCGGCCACCCATTCAAGCGCCTCGCGCTGGCGCTGCGACAGGGTGCGGCGCTGCGGGGTGAAGGGCAGATGGCAGATGCGCAGATGCATGGCATGGGCGACAGCCTGCAAGGCCGGACCTTCCCCCGCGATCAGCGCATCCACATCGTCATGGTCAAGGCCGGGATCGGCCGCCAGCCCCAGCGCGCCTTTCTGGCGCGGGCTGGCCTCGGGGAAACTGATGGTGACACCGGCCACCAGACCCAATGCCGCGTTCTGTGCCACCGCCTGCGCCTCCTCAGCGGCAAGCTGCCCCGCTGCGTGCCGGTCGGCTACCCAACGCCATGTGCAAAGCCCGTCATGGTCCAGCGCCCAGCGATAGAGCGGCGTGCGGGCATAGAAGCCGCCCCCGAAATACATCTCGCCATAGCCGGGATCAAAAGTGCTGAGGAACAGCATATCCTCGGGCCGCCCCATCGAGGCACCGTGCCGGAAGCGGCTGAAGCCATAGTTCACACGCGCAAACCCAAGGTCGGCGAAATACCCGGTCGCCATCGACCAGACATCGGCCGTTTGCCGTGCCGAAGCGATCAGGTTCAACAGATCCAGTATGCGCGTCACCGTCACGCCCTTTGCAAGCTCGGGGTCATCCTTGACCGAGGCTGCCCGTTCCGGCTCGGACTGTCCACGGGCCGTTCGGCATATTTGCGAGGAATACTGACCGTTCAATCAAAAGTTTAGGCTCTGCGCGGGTAGACCAGCCATGTCGCGGATGGGCTGGCAGGTGCCCGGCGACTGCGTTAGCAGAGGCAAAACGGCGCGGAGTCATGTGATGGAACAGCAGGAACGGTATGATGTGGTGATCATCGGCGGTGCGGTCATGGGGGCCTCGGCGGCCTTCTGGCTGACGAGGATGCAGCCCGGTCTGCGGGTTCTGGTCGCCGAACGCGACACCAGCTTTGCCCAGGCATCGACCGCGCTTTCGGTCGCTTCGGTCCGCCAGCAATTCACTACGGCGGTAAATGTGGAAATCTCGCGCTTCGGCGTGGGGTTCATCCGTGATTTCCGCGAAAGCCTGGGGGTCGAGGCGGGCGTTGGCTCGCTGGGTCTGCGGGAAAACGGCTATCTGTTCCTCAGCCACAGCGCCGAGGGTCGCACCATTCTTGAGGAAGTGGCCGCGATGCAGCGTGCGCATGGCGCCGCGACCGAGGTGCTGGCACCCGAAGCTGTGCAGACGCGGTTTCCATGGATGCAGGTGGAAGACATCACCGCAGGCTCCTTCGGCAGCCGGGACGAGGGGTGGTTTGACAATATGGGCCTGCTCGCGGGGTTTCGCGCGGCGGCCAAGGCGCAGGGGGCGGAGTTCGTGACCGACCGTGCCACCGGGCTGACGGTGGAAGGCGGAAGGGTGACGGCTGTGACGCTGGAAAAGCGCGGCACCATCGCCTGTGCCGCCGCGATCAATGCCGCCGGCACCCGCGCGGCCGAGGTCTGTCGCTGGGCGGGCCTTGATCTGGCGGTGGAGCCGCGCAAGCGCACGGTCTTCGTGATCGACGCGCCGAATGCCCGCCACCCCGACGCGCCGCTGCTGGTGGATGCCGGCTACTATCTGCGCCCCGAGCATGAACACTGGATCACCGCCACCGTGCCGCAGGACGATGGCCCTTGTGACCCGGATGATTTCGACCCTGACCTGCACCTGTTCGAGGATGTGATCTGGGAACAACTTTACAACCGTGCGCCGGGGTTCGACGCGGTGAAGGTGGTGCGCCATTGGGTCGGGCATTACGCCTATAACACGCTGGATCAGAACGCGATTCTCGGGCCGCACCCGGAACTGCCGAACCTCTTCCTGATGAACGGTTTTTCCGGTCACGGACTGCAACAATCGCCCGCCGTCGGGCGCGGCATCGCCGAACATCTGCTGACCGGCGGCTGGCAGACCATCGACCTCAGCGACCTGTCGGTCGCGCGGATGCTGGAAAACCGCCCGTTCCGCGAACGCGCGGTGGTCTGATCAGCGCGCCGCCTTCGCTGTTTCCACCCGCGCCGCCGCGCGGGTTTCGGCGGTGAGGGCGGGCGCCAGCGCCACCATCGCGTCATACTGCGTCAGGAAGACCCGGCCGCTGAGCTCGTGCAGGAAATGGCTGCGCGACAGGCGATCCATGACCGGGCCTTTCACCTCGGACAGGTGCAGCGTCACGCCGCCGTCGCGCAGGCGGGCGTTCAGCGCCTCCAGCGTTTCCAGCGCCGAACTGTCGATCACATTCACCGCATTGCAGATCAGCACGATATGGCGCAGGCCGGGGTTATCGGCGATTTCGGCCAAAAGGCGATCTTCCAGAAAGCGCGCATTCGGGAAGTAAAGGCTTTCGTCGATGCGGATCGACAGCACATCGGTCGCCGTCACCACATTATGCCGGTCGATATTGCGGAAATGCTCGGTCCCCGGCACCTGACCCACCACCGCGACATGCGGGCGCGATGACCGCCACAGATGCAGCCCCAGGGACAGCGCCACGCCGGCGCTGATGCCGGTTTCCACGCCCAGAACCAACGTGACCAGAATGGTCGCCAGCATGGCCGCGAAATCGGCGCGGCTGTAACGCAGGGTCCGGGGCAGGGCGCCCAGATCGACGAGGCTCAGCACCGCGACGATGATGGTCGCCGACAGCGTGGCCTTCGGCAGATCGGCCAGCAGCGGCGTCAGGAACAGCGTGGCGGCAGCCATGCCCACGGCGGTGAAGGCGCCCGCCGCCGGGGTTTCGGCGCCCGCATCGAAATTGACGACCGAGCGCGCGAAACCACCCGTCACCGGAAAGCCCCCCGAAACGGCGGCGCCGACATTGGCGGCGCCAAGGGCGATCAGTTCCTGATCCGGGTCGATGCGCTGGCGGCGCTTGGCGGCCAGCGTCTGCGCGACCGAGATCGTCTCGACATAGCCCACCAGTGCGATCAGCAACGCGGGCACCGCGATCTGCGACCAGAGCACCGGGTCGAACGGGGGCAGGGTAGGCACGGGCAGGCCGCGCGGAATGTCGCCCACCACCGGCAGGTTCAACCCGAACAACTTCACCGCGAGGATGGTCAGCGCCACCGCCAGAATGGGTGCCGCGCGGGACAGCGCGCCCGCCAGCCTTGCACCAAGGTTGAAGCGCGCGATCAGCAAAGGCTTCAGCCGCGTGCGGCTCCAGAACAGGAAGGCGATGACCGCGACGCCGATCACGATGGCGGCGGGTTTGGTGTCGCCCAGTTTTGCCCACAACGAGGCCAGCAGATGCGGCAGCGTTTCACCCCGTGCCGAAACGCCAAGGATCTGCGGTAGTTGCCCGGCGGCGATCAGGATGCCCGAGGCGGTGATGAAGCCGGAAATCACCGGATGGCTGATGAAATTCGCCAGAAACCCCAGCCGCAGCACGCCCATCGCCAAGAGCATGAGGCCGGAAATCATCGCCAGCGCCACCGCCGCGCCAAGATATTCCGGCGTGCCTTGTGCCGCCAGCGGCGCCACCGCCGCCGCCGTCATCAGGCTCGCAACAGCCACCGGGCCAACCGCCAGCGTCCGCGAGGTGCCAAACAGCGCGTAAAGCACCAGTGGCGCGATCGAGGCGTAAAGCCCGACCTCGGGCGGCAACCCGGCCAGCAACGCATAGGCCAGCGATTGCGGGATCAGCATGATCGTCACGATCACCGCCGCCAGCAGGTCATTGCCCAGCGTCTCGGCGTTGTAGCGCGATCCCCAGTCGAGGATCGGCAGATAGCGGCGTGGATTCAGGCGCATCGCGGACTCCGTCATGCCGGAACGGCAGATCAGGCCGGAATAGCCCCGGAAAAATCACATTGCAAGTATTGAATATGTATCAGACCTGCCGGGCAGCCTCTGCCGCGGCACGGATGGCCTGGATATTCGCGCCATAGGGCGCCGGATTGGCAACAGAGCCACCCTTGAACACGCCCGAACCGGCGACCAGCACATCGGCCCCGGCAGCCGCCACCAGAGGCGCGGTTTCCGGCGTCACACCGCCGTCGATTTCAATATGGATTGGCCGGTCGCCGATCATGGCGCGCAGGGCGCGGACCTTGTCGACCTGGCTGTGAATGAACTTCTGGCCACCAAAGCCGGGGTTGACCGTCATCACGCAGACCAGATCCACCATGTCGAGCAAATACGGCAGGCTGTCGAGCCCGGTCGCAGGGTTCAGCGCCAGACCCGCCTTGATGCCATGCGCGCGGATCGCCTGAAGCGTGCGGTGGATATGCGGCCCGGCCTCAAGATGCGCGGTCAGCACGTCGGCACCGGCCTGGGCGAAAGCGTCGATGTAGGGATCGACCGGCGCAATCATCAGATGCACGTCCATCACGCCCTTGATGTGCTTGCGGATCGCCGCACAAGTGGCTGGCCCAAAAGTCAGATTCGGAACGAAGTGGCCGTCCATCACATCGACATGCACCCAGTCGCAGCCTTGCGCCTCGATGGCTTCGCATTCGGCACCGAAATTGGCGAAATCGGCGGAAAGGATCGACGGGGCGATCTTGATGGCGCGGGAGAAGGTCATGGGTGCGGTCCTCGTGGCTGCTGATCGTTCTTTGGCGCCCGGCGGGCCGGAATGCAAGGGTTACGGGGTTTCAGGTATCTGAATGCGGATTATTATTACATAATCATCATTATCAGATTTAAATAACCTGACCCGCCGCCCAGCCCGATGACCACGCCCATTGGAAATTGTAGCCGCCCAGCCAGCCGGTCACATCCACAACCTCGCCAATGAAATAAAGCCCCGGCACAGCCTTCGCCTCCATCGTGCGGGCATCCAGCATCTCGGTGCTGACACCGCCCAGCGTCACCTCGGCGGTTCGATAGCCTTCACTGCCGACCGGCGTGATCTGGTGCGCATGGACCAGTGCAGCCAAATGATCCAACGCAGCATTCGACTGATCGGCCAGATTGCCGGTCAGGCCCGAAGCTTCCTCCAGATACCGCGCGAGCTTTTCCGGCACCACGCGCGCCAGCGCCGTGCGCAGCGCAATGCGCCCGCCGCTTTGCCGCTGGGCGCGTAGCACCGCACCGGCATCCTGACCGCCTGCGAGGTCCAGCGTGATTGCATCGCCTTCACGCCAATAGGAACTGATCTGGAGGATCGCAGGCCCCGACAGCCCGCGATGCGTGAACAGCACCGCCTCGTCGAACCGCGTGCGGCCATGGCTGGCACTGCCGGTCACCGCCGTGCCGGACAGCGGCTTCGTTCGTTCCAGCTCCTGCGCGGCCAAGGTCAGCGGCACCAGCGCCGGGCGTGTCTCCTCCAACTCAAGGCCAAAGCTCTCGGCGATGCGATAGCCATAGCTGGTCGCGCCCATCTTCGGGATCGACTTGCCGCCCGTCGCCACCACCACGCTTTGCGCCATCACCGGGCCGCGCGCGGTCTCCACGCGAAAGCCCTGCCCGTCCCGCGTCACCGCGCCCAGCTCGGTCCCGAGCCAGAGCATGCCGCCCGCCTGCGCCAGATCCGCCGTCAGCAGCGCCACGATCTGCGTGGCCGGGCCATCGCAGAACAATTGCCCCAGCGTCTTTTCATGCCAGGCGATTCCTGCCGCATCCAGCCGTGCGATGAAATCCCATTGCGTATAGCGTTTCAGCGCTGAAAGCGCGAAGCGCGGGTTTCTCGACAGAAAGCGTTCAGCCCGGATGTCGAGATTGGTAAAGTTGCAGCGTCCGCCGCCCGAGATGCGAATCTTCTCGCCCGCAGCCTTCGCATGATCCACCACCAGCACGCGACGGCCCCGCCGTGCCGCCTCGATCCCGGCAAAAAGCCCTGCCGCCCCGGCCCCAAGAATGATTGCATCCACTTCGGTCATGCAGGCGGCTTAGCACAGGTCGGAAAGCCTGCAAAAGCCTCTTGCGCCCTCCGCGAAGCTTGGCTAAACACCGCCGCACGGTTGGGGTGTCGCCAAGTGGTAAGGCAGCGGTTTTTGGTACCGCCATACCTAGGTTCGAATCCTAGCACCCCAGCCAAGTCCTGCCATGATATCGTCCCCTTGCCCGTCAAAGTGTAAACTTTGCCCCGGAAGGCATTAATATTTCACAAAAATTTCGAAATTCTCGTCAGCCCCTCTTGTCAGGGCGCGCAGCTTTGACTAAACACCGCCGCACGGTTGGGGTGTCGCCAAGTGGTAAGGCAGCGGTTTTTGGTACCGCCATACCTAGGTTCGAATCCTAGCACCCCAGCCAATCACTCGCATAGCTCGTGATTTGAATCTTTCCAGACAGTTACCTTCTACCTTGCGTTGAAGAATGCCCCAAGACCTGCCCCAGTACTCTGACCCGGGAATAGGTATAACTAATGGAATTTAAAGGATTCTTGGGTATATGAGTAGTTAGATCAGTATGCTTCTCAAGAAGAAGAACTACTGAACTACCTCCCTTCTCGAGTATGTTTGATCAACTTTCCCTTCTTCTCCTCCCAGTTCCTCATTCTCTGAAAATAACCGCTAACCCTTTCCGTCTCACGTCAAGCCTCGAAGTCTTGCAGAACATAGATCGGGGCATCCCACTCATCCAACCCCAGTCTATAACCCTCTACGGGCAAAGCCTGACCTGCCACCTGTCTTGATGCTTTCGCCATGACGTCTTTCAGCATACCCACCTTTCGGTAGTCTATGATGAAGCTGTCATGCACCGACAGCACCGGGATACCCAGTTTGGTAAAGTGGCGCAGGACCAGTTCCGCTATCTGCGCATCGAGGTTCATCAACCCGATACCTTGATCGGTGCAAATTGCCCACTCCAGATGAGGGTGCTTCTCGATGAACCGGAATAGCAGCGTTTCCAACACCTTATTGGACAGTCTTTTCGCCAAGTGACCCTTTGGGAAACCCTCCCTGAATGACGCGAAGGCCGCATTCCGGGTTTTGGCATTCAGGGCGGTCAGCACCAGTTTTTTGATGATAACCCGCTGCAAGGCATCCGGGACACCGGGGATCCGCCGCATTGGTCTTGAGGCTCCGCACCTCATTCGGCCTGATCCAGGCAAACCAGCCCAGATTGTCCTTCCAGACCAGATCCTCCCTGACCAGTCCCACAGCTTCTCCCGCCCGCATCCCGGTCAACAGGCAGGTGGTCAGGACAGCGCCAATCTTCCCGTCCTCCACTGCGGTCAGCCTGTGCACCTCGTCATCGGTCAAGGCGGCATAGCTTCGGGGTTTGAACCGCCCCGGGTTTGCCGGAGGCTGATTTTGGTTAGTTACGCGGCGATGTCTTCAGTTTCCAGAGCGGCGTAGAAGTTTGCCTCTGCTTCTGCCGGAGGGACGTTCCCGATCGGCTCGAGCAGG
>NZ_QXXQ01000066.1 GCF_003570715.1 Gemmobacter lutimaris
GAGCAGATGGAGCGGTTGAGGCCGTTTTTTCCGAAGAGCCATGGCAAGCCGAGGGTCGACGACCGCCGGGTCTTGAGCGGGATAATCTTCATCAATCGCAATGGGTTGCGGTGGTGTGATGCGCCCCTGTATCGACCCAGTGAAAATCTGCTCATGCTACAATGGAGAAGGTAGCGATGAGTGTGACGATGGACGACAGCATCAAGCGGTGGACTGCGAAGCGTAAGACGGCGCTGGTGGTCGAGATCATTCA
>NZ_QXXQ01000067.1 GCF_003570715.1 Gemmobacter lutimaris
GCCCAGCAGGGCCGGGGTGCATAGGGACCTCGTCTCGTAGTCCCTGACGAGCTACCAACCGACCTCCGCTCTCTCCACTCGCCCCACCGCGCAAGCGCGAAATCAATGGGGCGTGGCCGTCGCTTACACATAGACGAACCCTCGCCAGGTAGCGACGTAGGTGAAATCGCTGACCCAGAGCATGTTCGGCGCTGGAACCCTGAACTGCCGGTTCACCTTGTCCAGCGGGCACGGAGCCTTCTTGTCGGGGATG
>NZ_QXXQ01000068.1 GCF_003570715.1 Gemmobacter lutimaris
TTCAATAGTCCCATGTGGATCACTCCGTTGCCCCCGCCGCTCACCGCTTTGGGGGAAGGTTCACATGGCTCAGTTCTCAGTGAAAATTATGCGCCTAACCGGCTCACTTCTGGGTGAAAATCAACACCGCCGGGCCGAACTATGAGACCCGCGACGAACTCTATGCCGATCTGGACTGGGCCGAAGGGGTTCTCTCGGCCGTCTGGGGTGACAGCATCGAGGCGCGACGCGGTGTCTATCGCAAGGTCGGGG
>NZ_QXXQ01000069.1 GCF_003570715.1 Gemmobacter lutimaris
CACCGGCCCACGAACCCACCACCACCATCCGCCATACAAGACCTCCATCTGCTCACGAAGGCCTTCTCGCAGGCGGGTCACGCGTCAGGAATATATCAAATCAATGGGCCCGAACCGCCGCATACGTCTATGTGGCTTTTGTCATTGACGCCTATGCACGTCGGATCGTCGGCTGGCGGGCAAGCCAGACCGCGCATGCAGGCTTCGTCCTTGATGCCCTCGAACAGGCCGTTCACGATCGCCGCCCGGTC
>NZ_QXXQ01000070.1 GCF_003570715.1 Gemmobacter lutimaris
CACCCTGCGCAAAGGCCCCTTATAGACGGCTCAAACCTTCGAACAATCCATGCGCTTCGCCCTGTAGGTCTACCTGTTGCACTGGCCGTCATGCCGAACAGGGCATCAACCTCCCTGCGAAACACCGTATGCGGCGGTTCGGGCCCATTGATTTGATATATTCCTGACGCGTGACCCGCCTGCGAGAAGGCCTTCGTGAGCAGATGGAGGTCTTGTATGGCGGATGGTGGTGGTGGGTTCGTGGGCCGGT
>NZ_QXXQ01000071.1 GCF_003570715.1 Gemmobacter lutimaris
CCGACATAGGTCGAGCGGAGGTTTAGCCTACTGCGATCTTATGGGCATGATCGTGATGGTTCGGGCGATCCACTATGCCGACTCCCGATGCTCCGACAGGGTTGCCGGACGGAAGTGCGGTGTTTCGTAAGCGACGGCCACGCCCCATTGATTTCGCGCTTGCGCGGTGGGGCGAGTGGAGAGAGCGGAGGTCGGTTGGTAGCTCGTCAGGGACTACGAGACGAGGTCCCTATGCACCCCGGCCCTG
>NZ_QXXQ01000072.1 GCF_003570715.1 Gemmobacter lutimaris
CATCCCCGACAAGAAGGCTCCGTGCCCGCTGGACAAGGTGAACCGGCAGTTCAGGGTTCCAGCGCCGAACATGCTCTGGGTCAGCGATTTCACCTACGTCGCTACCTGGCGAGGGTTCGTCTATGTGGCTTTTGTCATTGACGCCTATGCACGTCGGATCGTCGGCTGGCGGGCAAGCCAGACCGCGCATGCAGGCTTCGTCCTTGATGCCCTCGAACAGGCCGTTCACGATCGCCGCCCGGTC
>NZ_QXXQ01000073.1 GCF_003570715.1 Gemmobacter lutimaris
CACCCTGCGCAAAGGCCCCTTATAGACGGCTCAAACCTTCGAACAATCCATGCGCTTCGCCCTGTAGGTCTACCTGTTGCACTGGCCGTCATGCCGAACAGGGCATCAACCTCCCTGCGAAACACCGCACTTCCGTCCGGCAACCCTGTCGGAGCATCGGGAGTCGGCATAGTGGATCGCCCGAACCATCACGATCATGCCCATAAGATCGCAGTAGGCTAAACCTCCGCTCGACCTATGTCGG
>NZ_QXXQ01000074.1 GCF_003570715.1 Gemmobacter lutimaris
GAGATGGTGACGGCGACGGCGACGGAGATGGTGACGGCGACGGCGACGGAGATGGTGACGGCGACGGCGACGGAGATGGTGACGGCGACGGCGACGGAGATGGTGACGGCGACGGCGACGGCGACGGCGACGGAGATGGTGACGGCGACGGCGACGGAGATGGTGACGGCGACGGCGACGGAGATGGTGACGGCGACGGCGACGGAGATGGTGACGGCGACGGCGACGGAGATGGTGACGGCG
>NZ_QXXQ01000075.1 GCF_003570715.1 Gemmobacter lutimaris
TAGGGTCAGGACCCATTGATTCGCTTGAAGTCGCCGTCGCTGCGTGATTCACGCATCCGAACTGACGGGGGTGACGATGAGCAATCTTTTCTGGCTGACCGAAGAGCAGATGGAGCGGTTGAGGCCGTTTTTTCCGAAGAGCCATGGCAAGCCGAGGGTCGACGACCGCCGGGTCTTGAGCGGGATAATCTTCATCAATCGCAATGGGTTGCGGTGGTGTGATGCGCCCC
>NZ_QXXQ01000008.1 GCF_003570715.1 Gemmobacter lutimaris
AGCGCGGCGGCTTGCAGGATGGCCGGGTCGATCTTCCTGATGACACCCAGCAGCGGCAGGATCATGAAAGGCAGCATGATATAGACCATGCCGATGGTCACGCCGATCAGGTTGTTGGTCAGTTGCAGCGGCTGGTCGATCAGCCCGATGGCCTTCAGCATCCGGTTGATGAGCCCGGTCTGTTGCAGCAGCACCATCCAGGCATAGGTGCGGGCCAGCAGATTGGTCCACATCGACAGCAGGATCACCGCGAAGATCACGGCAGCCCAACGGGCGGGCATGATGGCCAGTGCCCAGGCGACGGGAAAGGCGATCAGCACGGTGATGGCCGTCACCACCCCCGCCACGAAGAAAGTGTTGAAGAAGATCTTCGCATAGGTCGTGCTGCCCAGCAGGGTCGCATAGTTCTGCAAGCCCGGCGCAGGCTCGGTCACCGAACGCATCAGCAGGAATGCGACGGGGATGACGAAGAAAGCCAGCAGCAGCAGGATCGCGGGCATGGCGAAGCCAAGCCCCGAACCGCGGCCGCCGGAAGTGGCGGAGAGCATTGCAGAACCTCCAGAAAGTCGGGAAAGGACCCGGATGCGCGCGGCGGGCATCCGGGCGGGCGGTCAGGCGTTACTGTGCCTGCCAAGCATACCAGCGGTTGCCGATCTCGTCGCGGTGTTCGGCCCAATAGGCCATATCGGCATTCACCTGCACGGCGGTCTGCGCATCGGGCAGCGTGGCGCGGACGGCGGGGTCCATCAGATCAGCCGACCCGAGGTTAACAGGCGCGTAGCCGGTCGCGGCGGCAAAGGCGGCCTGCCCCTCGGCGCTGGTCGCTTGGGCGATGAACTTCATCGCGGCCTCCTTGTGGGCGGTGCCCTTCGGCACGACCAGCGCGTCGGCGGCGGTGATGTTCTGGTCCCAGCTGATGCCGACCGGCATGCCATCGGCTTGCAGCGCCGCCAGACGGCCGTTCCAGAAGAAGCCGATCGGTGCCTCACCCGACGCCAGAAGTTGCTGGCTTTGCGCGCCGCCTTCCCACCAGATGATGTCGGACTTGATGGTATCGAGCTTCTTGAACGCCCGGTCCAGATCCAGCGGATACAGCGCATCCGGGGCCACGCCATCGGCCAGCAGAGCCGCCTCGATCACACCGGGGGCGGACCATTTGTAGAAGGTCCGCTTGCCGGGGAACTTGGTGGTGTCGAACAGATCGGCCAGCGTGGCAGGCTGCGCATCGCTGAAATTCGCCGGATTCCAGCCCAACACGAAGGAATAGTAGAACGACCCTACCGCGAAATCCGACACGAAGCGCGGGTCGAGCTTGGCCTTGTCGATCACCGCAAAATCCAGTGGCTCCAGCAGGCCCTGTTTGCCCGCTTGCAGCGCCCAGTCGAATTCTGCATCGACCACATCCCAGGTCACGGCACCCGCCTCGACCATGGCCTTGATCTTGCCGTAGTCGGTCGGCCCGTCCTGCACGACGGCGGTTCCGGTCTTCTCGGAGAAGGGCTGCGCCCAGTTGGCGGCCTGCGCGTCCTGGGTGGTGCCACCCCAGGAGGTGAAGACCATATCCTCTGCCGAGGCCGCATGCGCCGTCAGGGCGCTGGCGACGGCCAGCGCGAAGATCGTTTTTTTCATGGCATTCTTCCCTGTTCTGTTTTTCAGATATCAGCGCATGACGAACGGGTCCGGGATCGGATCGTCCGAGGTGCGCAGCCACACGGTTTTCACCGTCGTGTAGTCCAGCGCCGCCGCCAGCCCGCCCTCGCGGCCATGGCCGGAAAGACCGTGGCCACCAAAAGGCGCGATGGGAGAAACGGCGCGATAAGTATTCACCCAGACGATGCCGGCACGGATGCCGCGGATCATCCGGTGCGCCCGCGTCAGGCTGCGGGTGAACACGCCCGAGGCAAGGCCATAGGCGGTGTCGTTGGCCAGTTGCAGCGCCTCGGCCTCGGTGTCGAAGGTGACGACGGAAAGGACTGGCCCGAACAGTTCTTGCCTGACCGAAGGCGCATCGGGCACGTCGGAGCAATCAAGGATCGTCGGCGGATAGTAGAAACCCGCGCCTTCCGGCATCTGCCCGCCGGTCACCAGCCTTGCCCCCGCCCTCAGCGTCTCGGTCACCAGCCCGTGCAGCCGGTCGCGCTGCCGCGCGGTGCACAGCGGGCCGACCTCGGTCGCCATCACATCGGGGGCGCCGATGGCCACCGCCTCAGCCTTGGCCTTCAGCCGCGCAAGGAAAGCGTCCTTTACGCTGCGCTGCACCAGCAGGCGCGAACCGGCAACACAGCTTTGCCCGGTGGCGGCGAAGATCCCCGCCACCTGCGCATTGGCTGCGCTGTCCAGATCGGCGTCGTCAAACACGATGAAGGGCGACTTGCCGCCCAGCTCCAGAGAGGTCTTCGACAGGTTCTCGGCCGAGGCGCGCACGATATGCCGCGCGGTCTCCGGCCCGCCGGTGAAGGCGATATGGGCAACCTTCGGATGGGTGGTCAGCGCCACCCCCGCCTCAGGCCCGCCGGTCAGGATATTGACCACCCCGGCCGGGAATCCCGCCTGATCGACCAGCCGCGCGAATTCCAGGAGGGGCGCGGGGCCGTCCTCGCTTGCCTTCAACACCACCGTGCAACCGGCCGCCAGCGCCGGGCCCAGCTTTACCGCGCTGAGGAACAACTGGCTGTTCCACGGCACGATGGCCGCCACCACGCCCACGGGTTCACGCCGCAGCCAGACCTCCATATCCGGTTTGTCGATGGGCAGATGCGCGCCCTCGATCTTGTCGGCCAGCCCTGCGTAATAGCGGTAGTATTCCGCGACATAGGCGATCTGCGCGCTGGTCTCGCGGATGATCTTGCCGGTATCACGGGTTTCCAGCGCCGCCAGACGCGGCGCCGCTTCCTGCACCAGATCGGCCAGACGATAAAGCAGCTTGCCCCGCGCGGTCGCCGGGGTCGCGGCCCAGGTGCCAAAAGCCCGGTCCGCCGCCACCACCGCCCGGCCCACATCTTCGGCCGAGGCAGCGGGCATCCGCGCCCAAGGGTTGCCAGTCGCGGGGTCGATGCTGTCGAACCCCTGCGCGGCATCCTCGAAACGCCCGTCGATATAATGCTGGAAACGGTCCATGGTCTGTCCTCAGGCGAAGGCGGGCATCACGTCACGGATAAAGCGTTCGAGCGAAGCCTTTTTCCGCGCGAAGCTCATGCCGCTGTCGATCCAGAAGCTGAATTCATCATAGCCCATCGCCTCATAGGATTTGATGCGTTCGATAACCTCGGGCGCCTCGCCAATGATCTGGTTCTTGCGCATCGCCTCGGCTGAATAGAACGGATGGGCGGCGACATCCTCGGGGGTCAGCGTTTCGATCAGCCCCATGGAAATGGGACGTTCGTTTTTGAACCATGCGCCGAAGTAGTTGTAGAACATGTTCAGCTCCTCCGCGCCCTGCTGGGCATCGGCTTCGCTGTCCGCGACATAGGTGTGGCGCAGGACCATGATCCTTGGCCGGGCAATCTCGGGGAATTTGGCGCAGGCCGCGTTGAAGCGATCCATCAGGCTTTGCACTTCCTCATCGCCCAGATGCAGCGGCGTCACCTGCACATTGCAGCCTTGCGAGACGGCAAACTCATGGCTGTTCGGGTCACGCGCCGCCACCCAGATCGGCGGATGCGGCTGTTGCACCGGCAGGGGCGCCGAGGTGGTTTTCGGGAACTGCCAATACTCGCCGTCATGGGCGTAATCGCCCTGCCACAGCGCCTTGATGGCTGGCACCAGCTCGCGCATCCGGCCGCCCGCGCCCCAGGCATCCATCCCCGGCATCAGCCGTTCGTATTCAAAGTTGTAGGCGCCGCGTGCGATACCCAGTTCCAGCCGCCCGCCGGTGATGATGTCGGCCATGGCGGCCTCGCCCGCCAGCCGGATCGGATGCCAGAACGGCGCGATGACGGTGCCGGTGCCCAGACGCACGTTCTTCGTCCGATGCGCCAGATCGACGAGGTTCAACAGCGGATTGGGCGCGATGGTGAAGTTCATGCCGTGATGTTCGCCCGTCCAGATGGCATGCATCCCGCCTTCGTCGGCAATCCGGCACAGCGCGATCATCTCGTCATAAAGCTGCTTCTGGTCCTCTTCGGCCGAGACGCGCTCCATATGGATGAAAAGTGAGAATTTCATGGGTTACCTTTCCCCGGTCCTTTGCACGCGTCCCTGTTCGTGGGTGCCGAAATAGATGCCGTAATTGCCGATCCGCGCTTCGTCGGCCAACCGCTCCAGCATGACGCGCATCGCCGGGTCCGTCACCTCGGCCACGCCTTCGGCTGTCAGGTCAACGAAAGCGCCCCGTGCGGGGCGGCCTGTCTCGGCGGCGCAGCGGAAGGCGATATGCTGCCGTCCCTGCGCGACATCCTCGTAAACGGCGTAGATCGAGCCCGGCGCGGCTGTCAGCCCGGTCGCGGCGATCAGCGCGGCCAGTGCGGTCTGCACCCCTTCGCGGCCCACGCGCGCGGTCGGCAGCGTGAGGCCACCGCCCTGCCCGTCATCCACCAGCAGGATCTGTCCGCTGGCTTCCAGAATGGCCGAGATCACCACATCCGGCCCGGTCGGCAGTTGCGCCGCCGTCTGCGCCGGGGTGACATAGGCGCCGCGGTAATAGCCCAGCCCCGGCGCAGGCGTGGCCTCGAAGCCGCCGATGCGGCCGATGAGAATGGTGTGATCCCCCGCTGCAACGGCCTGTTCCAGCGTGCAGTCGAACCATGCCGAAACCCCCGCGATCAGCGGCGATCCGACCGGCCCCTTGCGCCAATAGACGGTGGCAAAGCGATCCTCCACCGGCCGCGCGAAAGTGGCGGAAACATCCTTCTGCCCCTCGGCCAGAATGTTCACGGCAAAGCCCGGCGCGCTTTCAAAAGCGGCGCGGTTGATTGAACTGTTGGCAATGGACACCAGCAGCAGCGGCGGGTCCAGCGAGACCGAGGAAAACGAATTGGCGGTAAAGCCCAGGGGCCTGTCATCCGGCCCGATGGTGGTGATCACGGTCACCCCGGTCATGAAGCAACCGAAGGCATCGCGCAGCGCGCGGGGGTCCAGCGGGGTTCCGGTCATGCCTGCGCCTCCGTCGTTGCAAGCCAGCGTTTCATCTCGGCCGTAACGGCCTCGGGCGCGGTGAGGTTGACCATATGCCGGTGCCCGGCGATCACAACCGCCCGGCCCTGCGGCGCCATGGCGGCCATCGCTTCGGTCATCGCCGGGGTCGAATTGGCGTCACCGTCGCCGGTCAACACCAGCAGCGGGCAGCGGATGGCCGACAGGCGGTCGGCATAGACGTCATCGCCTTCGGCGAAGGCGCGATAGGCGGCGGCATAGCCCGCCGGGTTGACGGCCCGCAGCCAGCCTGCGACCTGATCGCGCGCCGCCTCTTCCCCCGGCCCGAACCAGCGCGCCAGCGGCACCTCGATCCCGTTTGCCCCGGCAGCGATTTCCGTCGCCCGCGCCTCGACTGCCGCGCGCGCCTCGGCGCTGCGGCGATGCACGCCATTCAGAAGTGCAACCCCGCGCACGAGATCCGGGCGTTCAACCGCAAGGCCACCGGCGATCAGCGCGCCCATCGAATGCCCGGCCACATTGACCGGCCCCAGCATCAGCGCCTCGACCACCCGCGCTGCCCATGCGACGTAATCGGGCAGGCGCGCGCCTTTGGGCAGCGGATCACTGCCGCCATGGCCCGGCATGTCCACCGCGATCACATGCGCGGTATCGGCCAGCGCCGCGATCTGCGGTCCCCATGCTTCGGCCCGGAGGCCGACGCCGTGGATCAGCAGCAGGGCCGCGCCGGTTCCGGCCTCCAGCAGCCGGACCGCGCTGCCGTCAGACAGCGGCAGGGTTCGAGACATCATGCCCCAGATCCTTCAGATCCTGATAGCGGTCGCCGATACGATGATGCGGGCGCCCGCCGGTCGAGGCCCCCAGCGCCACCACGATCTCATCCGCCGCCGGTGCGTCGGGGATGGAGAAGTGGATGGTCTGGTAATGCGAGCGGCGACCCTCGTCGTTCTTGTCCATCAGCGGGATCATCACCGGGCAGTTCGCGGCACCGCGCACATTGGTGAAGGCAAGATAGGTCTTGGCGGCCAGTGCCTGACGGTAGTGATTACCGAAGCGCAGCGTGTGGATCAGCGCATTGGCATGTTCCAGCTCGCCCTCCAGCCCGACGACCGCCGCCTTGCCATAGCCCTCGACATTCTCGGCGCCACCTGCCGCATCGAGGATCATCCCGGTCAGCAGCGCGCCCAGTTCCGGTGCGACGACGTGGATTTCGGGCTTCAGATCCTCGACGAAGCCACGCCCGGCCCAGGGGTTCTTCAGCACCGCCGCCGCCGCAATCAGCTTCAGCGGGCTGGGCGCGGCGCGGCCGCCTTCGACCAGCGTGGTTTCAATGGTGATGAGCGTCTTGCGAATCTGCGCCGACATGCCCTGAGTCCCTCCGGTTCGTTGTGATGGTATGTTGGTATACCATAATACGGAATGTCAAGAACAACTTGCGCGAAGACCGGGGCGCGTCTAATCTGCGACCATGGATCAGACACCCGAACACGACCTGCGTATCGCCCATTCGCCCACCACCCTGCGGGAACTGGCGGTTGAACGGCTCCGCCATGCCATCATCACCGGGCGGTTCACCGGCGGTGACCGCTTGGTGGAACGCACACTCTGTGATCAACTGGGCGTATCGCGGTCCGTGGTGCGCGAGGCGATCCGCTATCTGGAGGCCGAGGGGCTGGTGGAAACGCTGGGCCGCAGTGGCCCGGTGGTGGCGACACTGGACTGGCCGCGCGCGCGACAGATCTATGACATCCGCCGCCTGCTGGAGGCTGATGCCGCCGCTGCCTGCGCGCGCGTTGCGGATGTGGTGGTAAAAGACCGGCTGCGCGCCGCGCTGGCAGAGCTTGAGGCCGCCTTCACCGATGCGGCCCCGCAGAAACTTTATGCTGCCACAACTGCGTTTTACGAGGTGATCTTCACCTCCGCCGGGCATGACATCGCATGGGAGATCGTGCAGCGCCTGAACAGCCGTATCTCGCGGCTGCGGGCGCTGACGCTGGCAACGACGGACCGTCGGATTTCCGGCCCCGCGCATATGGCGCGGATCTGTGCCGCCATCTGCGCCAATGCCCCCGATGCCGCCGCCGAAGCGGTGCGCGCGCATCTGCGGGATGCCGCCGACATCGCCCGGCATCTGCTGGAGGATCAGGGATGAGCGCCTACTGGATCGCCCATGTGACGGTCACAGACCCGGATGCCTATGCCGGATATCAGGCATTGGCCCCGGCAGCCTTCGTCGCACATGGTGCCCGGTTTCTGGCACGGGGCGGCAAGGCCGAGGTGCTGGAAGGCCCGGCGCTTGACCGCCATGTGGTGATCGAATTCCCGACGCTCGCGGATGCGCGGGCCTGCTACGACTCGGCCGAATACCGGGCCGCGCGTGCCCGGCGCGCAGGGGCAGCGACAGTGCATGTGGTCATCGTCGAGGGGCTGCCGGACTGAGTTGCCGGACCGGCAATGAAAAACCGGGCGCCGCTTGGCGCCCGGTTTCTTTTTCCGCAGAGCCGATCAGGCGTTCAGATCGAAACGGTCGGCGTTCATCACCTTGTTCCAGGCGGCCACGAAGTCCTTCACGAACTTCCCGGCGTTGTCGTCCTGAGCATAGACCTCGGCATAGGAGCGCAGGATCGAATTGGAACCGAACACCAGATCCGCCCGCGTCGCCGTCCATTTCACCGCGCCGGTCTTGCGGTCGCGGATCTCATAGACGCCCGCGCCAACGGGATGCCAGCTATAGGCCATGTCGGTCAGGTTGACGAAGAAGTCCGGGGTCAACGCACCAACGCGATCAGTGAACACACCATGCGCAGTGCCGCCGTGGTTGGTGCCCATGGCCCGCATACCGCCGACCAGAACGGTCATTTCCGGCGCTGTCAGGCCCAGAAGCTGCGCCCGGTCCAGCAGCATTTCCTCGGGGCTGACGACGTAATCCTTCTTCTGCCAGTTGCGGAAGCCATCGGCCAGCGGCTCCAGCACGTCGAAGGATTCGGCATCCGTCATCGCATCGGTCGCATCGCCACGGCCGGGGGCGAAGGGCACCTCGACGGCGTAACCGGCGGCTTTCGCGGCCTGTTCCACCCCGACGTTACCCGCCAGCACGATCACATCGGCGATCGAAGCCCCCGCAGCGGCGGCGATCGGCTCCAGCACCGACAGAACCCGCGCCAGACGTGCCGGCTCGTTCCCGGCCCAGTCCTTCTGCGGTGCCAGACGGATGCGGGCACCATTGGCGCCCCCCCGCATGTCAGAGCCGCGATAGGTGCGGGCGCTGTCCCATGCGGTCGCCACCATATCGGCCAGCGACAGGCCGGAGGCGGCAATTTTCGCCTTCACCGCCGCCACATCCCAGCCGGTCGAACCCGCCGGAACCGGATCTTGCCAGATCAGGTCTTCGGCCGGGACGTCAGGCCCGATGTAGCGTGCCTTCGGCCCCATGTCGCGGTGGGTCAGCTTGAACCACGCGCGGGCGAAAGTGTCCTTGAAGTACTCCGGGTCCGCCATGAACTTCTGGCAGATCGCGTTGTAAGCCGGGTCAACACGCATCGCCATGTCGGCGTCGGTCATCATCGGGTTGTGGCGCTTCGACGGGTCGGTGGCATCCAGCGGTTTGTCTTCTTCCTTGATGCTGACCGGCTCCCACTGCCAGGCACCGGCGGGGGATTTGCGCAGTTCCCACTCATGGCCGAACAGCATCTCGAAAAAGCCCATGTCGAACTTCGTCGGATGCGTGGTCCAGGCGCCTTCGATACCCGAGGTCATGGCGCGGTTGGCCTGGCCGTTCTGGTCGGGGTTAGCCCAGCCGAAGCCCTGCGCCTCGATCCCGGCCGCTTCCGGCTCCGGGCCGAGCCGCGCGGCATTGCCCATGCCATGCGCCTTGCCGACGGTATGGCCACCGGCAGTCAGTGCCACGGTTTCCTCGTCATTCATCGCCATGCGGGCGAAGGTCTCGCGCACCTGCGCGGCGGTCTTCAGCGGATCGGGCTTGCCGTTCACGCCTTCCGGGTTGACGTAGATCAGACCCATCTGCACGGCGGCCAGCGGGTTTTCCATGGTATCCGGCTTTTCGACATCGCCATAGCGGTTGTCGGACGGCGCCAGCCATTCCTTTTCCGCACCCCAGTAGACGTCTTTCTCGGGGTGCCAGATGTCGGCGCGGCCAAAGCCGAAGCCGAAGGATTTCAGGCCCATGTTTTCATAGGCCACCGTCCCGGCGAGGATCATCAGATCGGCCCAGGAAATCTTGTTGCCGTATTTCTTCTTCAGCGGCCACAGCAGGCGGCGGGCCTTGTCGAGGCTGGCATTGTCCGGCCACGAATTCAGCGGCGCGAAGCGCTGGTTGCCAGTGCCGCCACCGCCACGCCCGTCAGCCAGACGGTAAGAGCCGGCAGAGTGCCAGGCCATGCGGATGAACAGACCGCCATAATGGCCCCAGTCCGCCGGCCACCAGTCCTGGCTGTCGGTCAGAAGCGCGTGCATGTCCTTCTTCAGCGCGTCGAAATCCAGCGATTTCACGGCTTCCCGATAGCTGAACTCGGCCCCCATCGGGTCGGTCTTGCTGTCGTGTTGATGCAGGATGTCGAGGTTCAGCGCATTGGGCCACCAGCTCATGACCGATGCGCTGGTCTCGGTATTGCCGCCATGCATGACCGGGCATTTGCCACCGGATTTCACGTCGTTTCCGTCCATCTTCCTCTCCCAACTTCTGGCTTCGTGCCCGGTGCCAGAAGAAAGACGAATCCCTCTTCAGGCCGGCCGGCGCTTGATGCCCCGGTTGTGGCACGGTTCTTTCATAATTAGAATTTGCATTTTCTAATGAAGGCAATATGAATTTCTTATGATTGGTCTTTCGATGCGCCACCTGCGCTACTTCGATGCGCTCGCCCAGAACGGTCATTTCGGCCGTGCCGCCGAGGCTTGTGCCATCTCGCAACCCGCGCTGTCGCTTCAGATCAAGGAACTTGAGGAAATTCTTGGAACCCCGCTGGTCGAACGCGGGGCGCGGCGCATCCGGCTGACGGCCCTTGGTGAGGAATTCGCTGGCCGTGTGCGCGATATTCTGCGGGCGGTGGATGAACTTGGGGCATTGGCGCGGGCCTCGCAGGGGCCGCTGGTGGGGCAATTGCGCATCGGCGTCATTCCAACCGTTGCCCCCTATCTGCTGCCCGCCGTCATCAAGGCGCTGTCCGCCGCCTTTCCGGGGATTGACCTGCGCCCGCGTGAGGCGGTGACCCAGCGTCTGATCGAGGATCTGGCCGAGGGCCGCATGGATGCCGCCATTGTGGCCCTTCCGGTCTCGGAACCCTTTCTGCATGAGGAGGCACTGTTTGACGAGGAATTCGTGCTGGTCCGCGCGCTGGAGGATGCCGAGAAGCCGGTTCCCAAACCCGAAAAGCTGCGTGAAATGCGGCTTTTGCTGCTGGAAGAGGGGCACTGCTTCCGTGATCAGGCGCTTTCGTTCTGCAACATGGCCTCGCCCGCGCCGCGCGACCTGATGGAAGGCAGTTCACTTTCGACTCTGGTGCAGATGGTCGGGGCCGGGATCGGGGTGACCTTGATCCCGGAAATGGCGGTGCAGATCGAAACCCGCTCGGCCGCCGTGTCACTGGCGCGCCTGTCTGACCCGCGCCCGCGCCGCACCATCGGCATGGTCTGGCGCAAGACGAATCCGCTGGCCGCGCAACTCCTGCACATTGCTGCCATTCTGCGCGAGGTTGAGGCTACGCGAGACCAAACATGACTCTGGAAAGCAATTAATTGGAGAAAAGCGACATAATACGTCGCTTTTTTCCGCGTTGGGGTGGACACTCGCAGGCAGGTTTCCTAGTCAGGCATCTCGGAAACGTGAAGGAAGAGTATGTTCGACAGGACCATGGTTTCGGTGAACCTCCATGCGCTTGGCCAAAGGGCAATCCCATGGACCACCGCCCGGAGCTTGCAGACAGGATCACGGTTGCGAACGGCCTGAACCGCATGTGGCAGGTCAGGCATCTTTCCGCCGCATGGCGTTCTGATGCGCGGACAAGCGCATATTACGATACATTCATATCACGAGAGGAGGCAGGTCATGGCTGAGTCCGACGATACGCAAGGCATACCCGCGCCCGAGGGTGCGACAGAGATCATCGACACCGAATACGAGATCGGGCAACACAATATCGAGGGCAGTCTTGGCCCTTTCGGTTTCGACATCCATAATCCGGTTTTCGGGGTTTCGGCCATTGCGGTCGTGGCCTTCGTCTTTTACGCCCTTGCGCTGCCGGAACAGGCAGGCGCGGCCTTCGGCTGGCTGCGGCCGTGGCTGACCTCGACCTTCGACTGGTTTTTCCTGATCGCCGCGAACATCTTCGTGCTGTTCTGCCTTGTGCTGATCGTCAGCCCCTGGGGCAATGTTCGCCTGGGCGGGCGCGATGCGACGCCGGATTACAGCTATACTGGCTGGTTCGCCATGCTGTTCGCCGCAGGTATGGGCATCGGGCTGATGTTCTTCGGCGTGCTGGAGCCGGTCTATCACATGGCGATTTCCGCACCGCTGGGCACGCCCTCGCCCTTTGACGCAGCGGGCAACCTGATCCCGGAGAACGTGGACCGCGCGAAGGCGATGGGCCTTGCCGCGACGATCTATCACTGGGGTCTGCACCCTTGGGCGATCTATGCCGTGGTTGCGCTGGCGCTGGCGCTGTTTTCCTTCAACAAGGGGCTGCCGCTGACCATCCGCTCCGCCTTTTACCCGATCTTCGGGGAAAGGATCTGGGGCTGGACCGGGCATGTCATCGACATTCTGGCGGTATTCGCTACACTTTTTGGCCTTGCCACCAGCCTTGGTTTCGGCGCGCAACAGGCAAATGCCGGGCTGAACCATGTCTTCGGCATTCCGGTCGATACCACGGTGCAGGTCATCCTGATCACGCTGATCACCGGCGTCGCGCTGTTTTCGGTGCTGCGCGGGCTGGATGGCGGGGTGAAGCTGCTGTCCGAAATCAACATGGGGCTGGCGGCGCTGCTGCTGCTCTTTGTGCTGCTCGCGGGGCCGACGCTGGCCATTCTGGGCGATTTCGGGCAGGGCCTTCTGGCCTATGCGCAGGATCTGGTGCCACTGTCGAACCCCTTCGGCCGCACGGATGACGATTACCGCGAGGGCTGGACTGCGTTCTACTGGGCGTGGTGGATCAGCTGGTCGCCGTTTGTCGGCATGTTCATCGCGCGGGTGTCGCGCGGTCGCACGGTGCGCGAATTCATCACCTGTGTCCTGATCATCCCCTCGCTGGTCTGCGTGCTGTGGATGGCGGTCTTCGGCGGCGTGGCGATTGATCAGGTTCTGTCGGACCCGGCATCGTCGGCGGTGAAGGCGCAGGTGATTGACAGCTATAACCCGCCGCTGTCCCTGTTCGCCATGCTGGAGGGGTTGCCGCTCAGCTCCATCACCTCGGTCATCGCCATCGTGCTGGTCATCGTGTTCTTCGTCACCTCGTCGGATTCCGGCTCGCTGGTGATCGATACGATCACGGCGGGCGGCAAGGTCGATGCGCCGGTGCCGCAGCGGGTGTTCTGGGCGACGTTTGAAGGCGCCGTGGCCATCGTGCTGCTGGTCGGTGGCGGTCTTGGTGCCTTGCAGGCCATGGTGATCTCGACCGGGCTACCTTTCACCGTGGTCCTGCTGCTGATGTGCTGGGCTGTGCTGAAGGGGCTGATGTCCGAGCCGCGCTGAACCCACGCCGGGCCGCGGTTTCAGCCGCGGTCCAGCACCTCCACCGAAAGGATGGTCGGCAGGTGACGGGCGATTTCCTCCCAGCTTTCGCCTTCGTCGATGCTGGCGAAGACCGAGCCGGAATTGGTGCCGAAATAGACCCCGGCGGGGTCACGCGCATCGCCCGCCATCGCCTGCCGCAGCACGGTGAAGAAACAGCCCTGTTGTGGCAGGCCTGTGCGTTGCGCCCGCCAGCTTGCCCCCGCATCGTCCGATTGCCAGACCGCCGCCGCCGCGCCGGGCGGGAAACGGCCATCACGATCCCCGTTCAGCGGCAGGGTCCACAGCCGGTTCGGATCGCGCGGGTGCACGCGGATCGGAAAGCCGAAGGTCGAGGGCAATCCTGCGGTAATGTCATCCCAGCTGCGCCCGCCATCAGGTGAACGCCAGACGCCATGGTGGTTCTGCTGATACAGCACGTCCCCCGTCCCCGGTGCGCGCATCATGTTGTGCACGCAATGGCCGATCTCGCCGCCCTGCGGTCCTGCGGGATGGTCATGCCCGGCACAGCCGCCCAGATTGGACAGGCGGTTCCGTCGCTCCCATGTCTTGCCGCCATCTTCCGAGGCAAAGACCCCGGCGGCAGAAATTCCGATCCACAGCTTTTCCGGCGCCTCCGGGTCTGACAGGATGGTATGCAGCACCAACCCCGCCGCACCGGGGTTCCAGCTTCCGGCGGAGGGGTGATTGTCCAGCCCCTCGACCAGCGCGAAACTTTGCCCGCCGTCGGTGCTGGCCAGAAGATGCGCCGGTTTGGTGCCCGCGTAAAGCGTGCCGCCCACCAGCGCCAGCGACCAGATCTGAGTTATGGTCTCGCCAAAGGGCAGAGGTTCCGGGCTCCAGCCCATCATCGCGGCAAAATCGGCATCGCTTTCGGCCCAGCGGTCAAGCTGACCCCGGCTGAGCCGCGTCACCGTCCAGCTTTCCCCTCCGTCGAGCGACCGCCAGACCCCCGCGCCATGCCAGTCACCACCGCCGCCCGCCCAGATCGTGCCGGTTTCAGGATCGCCGATGATATGGTTAATCGGCCAACCGTCGCAGAACGGGCCGCTAACCTGCCAAGCCCGCCGCCCCTCCTGTGATGTCAGTAGAAAGGCTCCTTTGGTGGTGCCCAGCAGAATACGAAACGGCCCTGTAGTCATCGTGCGCCTCCCCGCCTGTGGGGGGATGCTAACACGCAACCCTGTGCGGCCGAAGCGGCTTCGTCAGCGGGTAAAACGCAGCGGCAAGTTGAAGCTGTGGCTGTCTGCGGCAAAGCCCTTCGGCGCGGCGGGCAGGCGCCCTGCGGCCCGAACGGCCCGCATCGCCGCTTCGTCCAGCGCGGGCTGCCCCGAGGATCTGGCGATCTTCATGGCGAGCAATTGCCCCGACCGCGCAACCGTCACCTGAACCGTCACGCGCCCCACGCCGACCGATTTGCGCAGGCGGCGCTCGATCCGTGCCTGAATCGCGGCGCCCCATTGCTTTGCCAGATTGGCGGTTTGCGCTTTCGAAGGTTTGGCTGTGCCTGCGGTATCGCCACCGCCGCGACCCGCCGCCTTTTGCGACTGTCCTTGCGCGGCTTTGGTTTTCCGGGATTTTTCGGCCTTGGGTTTCGCCGCAGGTTTTTCGACCTTCGGCTGTTCTGCCTGCTTCGGCGACGGCCTCTTTGGCGCAGGTTCCCGTGCCGCAAGTGGCAATGGTGCAGCCGATGGCTTGGCCTGTTTCGGCGGTGCTTCGGGTGGTGGCAGGCTGACATCTGCGGTTGGCGGTGCCTCTGCCACAGGCTGTGCCAGCGCCAAAGGGGCAGCAAGTTGCGGTAGGGTCTCGGCTTGAGGCACTTCTGGCAGAGTGGTCTCAGGCGGCGGGGCGACGGGTGCCTCAGATTGTGCAGGCATATCGGGGGCGGTGTCCCAAGTGGCAACCAGCTCTGTCAATGCCGGATGGGCGGCGGCAATCGTCGCCGTATCCATCCCCCCTACCCCGCCCGAGCTTGCCCCCGCCACATCGGGACGCAGGGCAAAAGCCACCAGATGCAGGGCAATCGCCAACACCAGCGCCAGCGCGGCCTGCCAGCGTCCGGTCATCCCGCCTCTCCCGGACGCGCGACCAATTCGATCCGCGGGAAGCCCAGCGTCGACAGACGCGGCAACAACTGCGCCAGATCGGCAGCGGGCATGGCGGCATCGGCGCGCAGCGTCAGGTGCGGCGGGTCAGCGGCGCAATCCGTTCTGGCACAATGGTCGGCCCGCGCATCGGCAATGGCCTGCAACGCAGCCTCGTTTTCCATCGCGCGATAGCCGATCCGGCCATCCGCCGCGAGGAACAGGGTAAATTCGCCCTGCGCTTCTGTCTCGGACAGCGCCTCTGGCGGGGTGACGGCAAAAGGTTCGGGCGCCGTCAGCCGGGCCGCGATCAGAAAGAAGATCAGCAGCAGGAAGACCACGTTGATCATCGGCAGCAGGTTTTCATCGCCACGACGGCGGGGCGGGCCCGAGAAATCCATGGCTACGGCACCAGAACAAGGCGGGAAAACCCCACCGCCGCCAGACGGTCCATCACCGAGACCAGCGCCTGAAGATCGGCGCCGTCACGGGCGCGCAGCACGATCACATCCGATCCGCTTTCGGTCAGCCGGTCCAGTTCCGCAATCAGCGCCTCGGGGGTGATGGGCACACCATTCAGCCGCAATCCTGCCGGTGCAAGCTCCACCAGACGAGGCGGGCCACTATAGGCCCCCCCGGTTCCTGCCGTGGCGACGGGCAGCGCCCGATCTGTGCCGAAACGTGACGCCAACATGAAGAACACCAGCAGCAGGAACACAACGTCGATCATCGGCGTCAGGTTAGGCCGACGGCGCGGCCTCTCCGGGCCGAAGCGGATCATTCCGCGGCCTGCCGTAGCTTCGGCGCGGCGGGGGCGCCATGCAGGATCTGCGTCGCCGCATCCTCCATGTCATGCCGCAGCGCATCGACCACGCTGTCGAACCATGTCAGCGCCACCTGAGCGGGGATTGCGACTGCCATGCCTGCGGCTGTGGTCAGCAGCGCCTCCCAGATACCGCCGGCCAGCGTGGCGGGATCGGCGCGGCTACCCGCCTCTTGCAGTGCCTGAAACGCCGCGATCATGCCGGTCACGGTGCCCAGCAGCCCCAGCAGCGGCCCGATGGTCGAGGCAAGCTCCAGACCGCGCATCCCTGCGCGCGCCTGTGCCAGCAACTTGCGCGCGACCCGTGCGGTTTCCGCCTCGGCCGCCTCGCGGTCCAGCGCGGGGTTCTGCGCCGCGCGCATCGCCGCCAGCGCCAGTTGCGCGCGCAGCGAGCCGCGCCCGTCCAGCAGCGCCATTGCCGCCTCGCGCTGCCCGGCATGCCAGAGCCGCAGCGCCTCGGCCGTGCGGCGCCCGCCGGACCATGCCCCGAAAGACAGAAGTCGCATGATCTTCCACAGGATCAGCGCCAGCGCCAGCACCGACAGAACGGCGATGGCCCACATGGCGGGGCCACCCATCGTGATGAAGGAAATCAGCGTGGGGACGGGTTCCTGACCGGACATCGGTATTCCCTCAACTCTGCGGCAGCTGCGTCATGGTTAGCAAAAATCCGGCCCCGGCGAAAGCGCGGGCGCCCGGCGGGTGGGTTCACGGCGGATAACCATCGGCCACACCGCCATTTTCGGCGATCCAGTCTGCCGCCCCTGCGGCCACGGCATCGCGCACGGCACGGCCTGTTGCCTCGCCAAGCGCGGTGTGCAGCCCGGCGAAGCGAGTTTGGCCGGGCAGGCAGGCCAGCGCGATGCAATCCGTGCCGGTGCCCGTGGCGCGGGCACCATTGCCAAGGCGCAAGCCGCTGTCCATCACCGCCGCCGTGCGAGCCTCGGCCGCGATGGTCAGCGCCTCAAGCTGCGCGGTTTCGGTTAGCCCGGCATTGATGACAACGGCGAGATTGATGGTGCCGGCCGGTGCCGGCGGCCTCCCGCGCCGCGCCCCCACCGCCTCGGCATTTCCAAGGCCGACGGTGGCAATACAGGTGACGGCGATGCCCTCCACCTCCACACGCATCTGAAAGTGACGCCCGATGTCGCGCGAGGTCAGCATACCGATGTCGCCCGTCGCCCCCTGCCTTGCCATTTCGGCTGCGAACCAGCGGTCCACGTCAAGATCGGGGGTCAGATCGGCATTGCGCACCTCGCGCCACAGGATGCGGCGGGCGGTGGCAAAGCCGGGTCGCCAGGGCGCGAAGCTGAGCACGCGCATCTCCTGCCCCAGATCGGCAATCAGCCAGGGCCGGGCGAGCGTCAGCGTGATCATTGCGACACCGTGGCAAGCGGCTGAAAGCTGGGGCCTTCGGGCGTGTCGGCGCGGTGGGCGATGATGTCAAAGACTCCGGCCAGCAGGTCGGGGGTCAGCACGGTTTCCGGCGGGCCATCAGCCACCAGAGCGCCCCTGTGCAGCACCAGAAGCCGGGTGCAATGCCGTGCCGCCAGCCCGAGATCGTGTAGCGAGACCACGATCCCGCGCCCCTCGTCCGCCAGCGCGCGCAAGACCCGCATGCTGCGGATCTGCTGCGCGGGGTCAAGGCCCGCAACGGGTTCATCCGCCATCAGAAGCGGCGTGTCCTGTGCCAGTGCGCGCGCCAGCAGAACCCGCGCCTGTTCGCCGCCCGACAGCGCGGTGGCCACCCGGTCGCGGTAAGTTTCCAGACCCATGCGGGCCATGGCGGCTGCGACCGAGGGGTGATCCTCGGCCCGGCCCCGTGCCATGGCGCCAAGCGACACCAGATGCGCCACACTGACCGGCCATGCGATCTCGCGCGCCTGCGGCAGCCAGGCGACACGGGCAGCGCGGTCGGCGGCGCGCAGACGGGCAAGCGAGCTTTGGCCCGAAGCCGGCACCAGCCCCAGCGCTGCGCGCATCAGCGTGGATTTCCCCGCCCCGTTCGGCCCCAGCAGGCCCACACATTCACCCGGCTCGATCGACAGGGAAATGTCACGCAATACGGGGGTGTCATTGCGTGACAGGCTCAGATGATCCAGCGTCAAAAGGCTCATGTCTGCCCTCTCATGCGCCAGATCAGATGCAGAAACACCGGCGCGCCAACCAGTGCCATCAGGACACCGAGCTTCAGGTCGCGCCCCGACAGGATGACCCGCACGCCGATGTCGGCAGCCAGCACCAGTGCCGCGCCACCCAAGGCGGCGGCAGGCAGCAACCGCGACGGCCGCCCGCCAACCGCCCCTCGCAGCAGATGCGGCACCACCAGCCCGACGAAGCCCACGGCCCCCGCGACCGCCGTGGCGGCGCCGACCGAGGCCGCGACGCCGGTCACCACCATCAGCCGCAGGCGGCGCAGGTCGGTCCCCATGGCGGCGGCGGCATCTTCGCCCAGCGTCAGCGCCTCCAGCCCCCGGCCGGTATTCGCCAGCGCCAGCCAGCCGACAGCCATGACCGGCAGCGCGATCCAGACGTGGGCAAAGCTGCGATCGGCCAGCGACCCCATCATCCAGAACACGATTTCATTGGCGGCAAAGGGATTGGGTGACAGGTTCAGCACAAGCGAGGTCATCGCCGCCGCCAACGCAGACAGGGCCACCCCGGCGAGGATCAGCCCCAGCGCCCCCCCACCCTGCCCTGCAAGCAGCAGGATCAACAGCACACCGGCCAGCGCACCCAGCAGCGCCGCCATCGGCAGTGCAAGCGTGAAGGCTGCCGCGAGCCCGGTCTGCAAGGCCAGAACTGCCCCCAGCGCGGCCGAGGCCGATACGCCGATCAGCCCCGGTTCGGCCAACGGATTGCGCAGCAACCCCTGCATTGCAGCCCCCGACAGCCCGAGGCTCACACCCACCATCACTGCCAGCAGGGCGCGTGGCAGGCGGATTTCCCGCATCACGAGCGTCAGCGGTCCGCCATCGCCGAAAACCAGCGCCCGGAAGGACTCACCCGGACCTGCGGCTGCAACGCCCGTCACCAGCGAGGCAAGGAAAAGCAGCATGACCAGCACGGTCAGCAGGGTCAGCAGCCGCGAAAAGCTCATGGCGCGGCCCCGGCGCGGGTGGCGGCCAGCCGCTCGGTCGCATCCAGCAGCGCGGGCAAGCCACAGACCCAGTCGTTTTCCTCAAGCACCGTCTGCCCGCCGGTCAACGCGGCAAGGGCGGGGTGGTGCAGCACTTCTTCGGCGCGCGAGGCGCCGGGATAGGGATCACCCGCGATAACCAGATCGGGATCAGCCATCACCAGCGCCTCCAGCGGCAGGAAGCCCCCCATGGGCATCCCCAGATCCTCGGCCAGATGGTGATAGCCTGCGCGTTCAATGATCTCGCCCGCGAGGCTGCGGCTGCCCGAGGCATAGCCATTGGCGGCGAAGGTCGCGGCGGTGGGACGTTGTGCAGGCACCGGCGGCAGATGCGCCAGACGGGCATCGAAATCGGCCAGCATGGTCTCCGAGGCCGCCTCGCGGCCCAGCACACGCCCCATGTCCAGCATGCCCTGCCGCACATCGGCGATGGAACTTGCGGGCGGGAAGGTGACCACGCGTATACCCAGCCGTTCCAGCATGGACACCGTGGCGCGCGCTGTATAAGCGCCCGCCAGCACCAGATCGGGTTTCATCAGGTAAACCTCTTCCGCCAGCCCCTGATTGGCGGGAAAGGCCAGCGCGGCCTCGACCATGGTCGAAGACCGCGGGTCTTGCGCCAGATCGGAGACGGAAATCAACTGGCCCGGCGCTGCCAGCAGCATCGCAAGCTGATCGGTGCAAAGGTTGATTGAAACCACACGCCGGGGCGCCTCTGACCCCGCCGCAACCGGACCGGCAAGAACCGGACCGGCCAGCAGCAAAAGCAGCAAAAGCTGCCTTACCATTTCGCCTCCAGCCCCAGCCACGCGGTGCGACCCTGCGTCGCGTAGCCCCAGGTTTCGACGTTCTTGCGGTCAAAGATGTTGGTCACACGGCCGGTCAACTGGACAGCATCCGTCAGATCATAGCGCGCAGCCACGTTGACCGTGGTGAAAACCGGCGTCTTTCGGGTGGCATAGGCGCCCCAGTATTCGGTGCTGTAGTTGCCCGCTGCATAGCGCACGTCCGCCGTGACCGATCCACGGCCGCCGAAGGTCTGCAAGGTGCCGGAAAGGCCGACCTCATGCCGGGGGCGCAGGATCTCGACCGAGCCATCGGGGTTCTTCGCGTCCAGATAGGTGTAGTTCATCGCCAGCGTCAGCGTGTCGGTCGCTTGCAGGCGGCCACTGATCTCCACCCCCTGACGCGGGCTTTTGCCCGGCTGGTTGACATAGGTCGCCCGGCCCGAGCCATCGGCGGCCGCGCCATAGGCATAGGTGATCTCGTCCTCCAGTTTCTCGTTGAAATAGGTGACGTCGATCAGGCCGCGCCCGCCCAGAACCTCGGCCTCGATCCCCAGATCGAAGCCGGTGTTGCGCTCGGGCGCCAGACGGGGATTGCCCAGCGTGTAGCTGTCATCGGCATAAAGTTCGTAATAGGACGGGTTGACCGAGGCGCGGCCGGCAGAGGCGTGAACGCGCAGACCGGTATCCGGCACGCGCCACGACAGACCGATGTTCCAGCTTGTGAAATCCTCGAAGGTCTTGTTGTTGTCGCGGCGGATACCGGCCTGAATGTCCAGCCCGTTGTCAAGGAAGCCGCGATATTCCAGCGCAACCGAGGTCATACCGCGCTTGTAGCCCGGCGCGGCCGAGGATTTGTCATCCTCCTTGTCCACCAGCACGTTGAGCAGATGCGCCGCATCCGCCACCTGCTGCCCGTCAAGCGCGTAGCTGAGCCGGTATTTCAGCTTCTCGGTCTCGCCCCGCGTGGTCGGGCCGCCGTTGAAGCTTTGTTTGAACACGGTATCCTGCCATTCGATCCGATGGCTCATCCGGCCGTCCAGCATGGCATATTCGGTCCAGAGCGCGCCTGTCGCCTCATCCCGCTTGCTGTAGGGTGCCGGGTCATCGACGACATAGCTGTCGGCATCGGTCGCGGCCCAGTTTTCGGAATCATAGTCATACCGCTCTTTCGAACGGCGCAGGTTGAAGCCGAGCGTCAGGTCGTCGGTCGCCTGCCAGTCACCCGACAGATTCAGGGTGCGGCGGCGAAGCCCATCCTTCTCGCCGCCATCCCCCGACTGGTCATAGCCCTTGTCATTGCGGTCCGACAGGCTCAGCTTCAGGCCGCCGCGCGCGCTGCGCTGCGACAGGAAGGCCGAAGCGGCGGTGCCGTTGCCGAACTCCACGCTACCGCCGTAATGGGTGCCCTCGTCGCCTTTTTTCGTGATGATGTTGATCACACCGGCCGAGGCGTTGGATCCGTATGAGGCCGATTGCGGGCCGCGCAGCACCTCGATGCGTTCGATGTCGGCGGTCTCCAGCCCGGTGAAGACATATTCATCGGAACCGGCGCTGGCCTCGATTCCGTCGATCAGCACAAGCGTATGGCTCGCCTCGCCGCCGCGGATACGCACCTGCGTATAGGTGCTGCCCGAGCCGGTCACCGCGACGCCCGGCAAAGCGCGCAGCGCATCCTGCACCGTGGTAATGCCACGGTCGGCCATTTCTTCCGCATCCAGCACGGTTACGGCGCGGCCATAGGTTTCGGCGGCAATGCTGGTCAACCCGCCGGAAATGATGATCTCGCCGAGATCGGTCACCTCCTGCGCCATGACAGCGCCGGGTGCCAGCAGGCAGGTGGTGGCCAGCAGGCCAAGTTGCGACAGTCGTCTGGAACCCATGTTCCGTTCTCCCCAGTGGCGGGCGAATGCCCGACAGACCCGATATGTCGCAGGGAAAGCCCCGCAGACAGTGCTTGCTGTCACCGCTGCGGTTCATGCCGCTTCCATGGCGCCCCTCGCGCCCGGAAAGGGTGATCGTCCAAGCAGGTCTCCTGGCTCGCGGGTCGTAGCGTTGCCGGCCTTCCCGAGGCTTTGCCGCCCCAGTGGCATGATCGACGTCGCTCACCGCTGACAGTTGCGGGGGCAGCTACGGCCAGAACGCGGGCGTCCCTCCGTATTCCCTTTTCATCCGGCGGGCCGGAACTTGGTCTGCGCGGTGTTAGGGCCGGGGCTTGGGCCGAGTCAAGGCCACGTCTGGGCCTGCCAGCGGATCGCCGGGGTTTGTGGCGTGATCCACGCACCCCGCATGGCTTGACGCCACCGGGCGCAGCGGCAAATCTCGGCCCGCCGGAGGAGGACCGCATGACCAGACAGGATGACATTGCCGGAATGACGGCTGAAGACCGTGTCTTTCTGACCGGGTTGTTCGAGGCTGCCGTTGCGGCGGCCGATCCTGCGCTTGCGCTGAAGGCGCATTTGCCATCGCCGCCAAAGGGGCGGACGGTGGTGATCGGCGCAGGCAAGGGAGTGGCGCAGCTTGCGGCGGCGTTCGAGGCGCTCTGGTCCACGCCGGTCGAAGGGGTGGTCGTCACCCGCTACGGCTACGGTTGCCCGACGCGGCACATCCGGGTGCTGGAGGCTGCGCATCCGGTGCCCGATGCGGCGGGTCTGGCGGCCAGCGCCGCGCTGTTCGAGGCGGTGAAGGGCCTTACGCCCGACGATCTGGTGGTAGCGCTGGTTTGCGGCGGCGGTTCGGCGCTGCTGCCCTGCCCGCCGGGCAATCTGACGCTGGAGGACGAGGCGGCGCTGAACCGGGCGCTTCTGGCCTCGGGCGCGCCGATTTCGGTGATGAACGCGATCCGCAAGCAGGTGTCGGGCATCAAGGGCGGTCGGCTGGCGGCGGCCTGCCATCCCGCGCGCGTGGTCAGCCTGATTGTGTCGGACGTGCCGGGCGATGATCCGGCGCAGGTGGCCAGCGGGCCGACGGTGCCGGACGCGGTGACCCGGGCAGAGGCGCGGGCTTTGGGGACAAGCTGGCGCATCGACCTGCCGCCGCGCGTGGCGGTGTGGCTGGCTGGTGAAGAAGGCCCGGCCCCCGATCCCGCCGATCCGGTCTTTGCGGGGCATGAGGTGCACGTCATCGCCTCGGCCCGGCTGTCGCTGGAGGCGGCGGCGGCGACGTCAGAGGCGCAGGGGGTTCCCGCCGTGATCCTGTCGGATGCCATCGAGGGCGAGGCGCGTGATGTCGCCCGCGTCCATGCTGCCATCGCCCGCGAAGTGGCTTTGCGAGATCGTCCGTTCCGGCGCCCCGTGGTGATCCTGTCGGGCGGCGAAACCACGGTGACGCTGCGCGGCCAGGGACGGGGCGGGCGCAACAGCGAATTCCTGTTGGCGCTCGCGCTGGCCGCCGAAGGGGTGCCCTTCGCCGCTTTGGCCGCCGATACCGATGGCATCGACGGGTCCGAGGACAATGCCGGCGCCTTCGCCTCCGCCAGCACCGCAGCCCGTCTGCGCACCACTGGCCACGACCCCGCCGCGCTGTTGGCCGCGAACGACGCCTATACCGCCTTCGAGGCGCTGGACGATCTGTTCGCCCCCGGCCCCACCGGCACCAACGTCAACGACTTCCGCGCTATCCTGATCCGCTGACCGCAAGGAAACCCGATGAACTGGACCGAATTCGCCCGCTGGGGCGCCCGCATCGCCGATTGGGGCGCGCGTTATCATCAGGGCCTGCGCGACCGTCCGGTTCGCGCCAGCACCCGCCCCGGTGACGTGGCCGCCGCCCTGCCCGCCAGCCCGCCGGAAATGCCCGAGGCGATGGAAACCATCTTCGCCGATTTCGAACAGATCGTGATGCCCGGTATGACGCACTGGCAGCACCCGCGCTTCTTCGCCTATTTCCCGGCCAATGCCACGCCGCCCTCGATGCTGGCCGAGTTTCTGGCCAGCACCGTCGCCGCGCAATGCATGCTGTGGCAGACCTCGCCCGCCGCGACCGAAATGGAGACTGTGATGATGGACTGGCTGCGTCAGTCGGTCGGTCTGCCAGAAGGATTCAAGGGGGTCATTCAGGACAGCGCCTCGTCCGCCACGCTCGCCGCTGTGCTGACGATGCGGGAGCGCGCACTGGACTGGGCGGGCAATGAACAGGGCCTGAGCGACCAGCCGCGCCTGCGGGTCTATTGTTCGGGCGAGGTGCATACCTCCATCGACCGGGCGATCTGGATTTCCGGCATCGGGGCCGCGAACCTCGTCCGCATCCCGACGCAAGGCCCGCGCCGCAGCATGGACCCGGCGGCGCTGGATGCCGCCATCCGTGCCGATCTGGCGGCGGGGCTGCACCCCTGCGGGGTGATCGCCTGCACCGGCGGCACTGGCACCGGCGCCTGCGACGATATCGCGGCCACGCTTGCGGTGGCGAAGGCGCACGGGCTTTACACCCATATCGATGCTGCATGGGCCGGTGCGGCGATGATCTGCCCGGAGTTCCGCACGCTCTGGACCGGGATCGAGGGCGCAGATTCCATCGTCTTCAACCCGCATAAATGGCTGGGCGTGCAATTCGACTGTGCTGCGCATTTTCTGCGCGACCCGGAACCGCTGGTGCGGACGCTGGCGATCCGGCCGGAATACCTGAAGACCCATGGCGCGGACGGGATCGTCAATTATTCGGAATGGTCGATCCCGCTGGGCCGCCGCTTCCGGGCGCTGAAACTCTGGTTCGTGTTGCGGCACTACGGACTGGACGGGCTGCGTGCCCGCATCCGCAACCATGTGCGCTGGTCACAGGCGCTGGCAGACCGGCTGCGCGCCGATCCGCGCTTCGAGATCGTGACCGAGCCTGTGCTGTCACTGTTTACCTTCCGGCTGAAAGGCGCGGACGAGGCGGCGCAGCAGGCCTTCATCAACAGGATCAATGATGACGGCCGCATCTATGTCACGCAGACGCGGGTCCAGGATGGGCTGGTGATCCGCTTTCAGGTCGGCCAGCTCGACGCGACCGAGGCCGATGTGGCGACCGCATTCGAGGTGATCACCGCGCTAGCCGGGAACGGTTAACTCCGTTCCAGAAGGCCCCGGATCAGAAACATCTCGGCCTCGTGGATGCAGCCCATCTGCTCCCATTCCGCATCGGTCTGGGTGGCAAGGCGCCATGTCAGCAGCGTCACCACGCATTTGTCGGCGCCGATCTTCAGCACCTCACCGGGGATCACCCGCGACATGTTGCGAAACTGCATGGCCTCTTTCGACGGGCCGACGTCGTAATCCACCTGAAACCGCGCAGGATCGGCGTTCAGCCGCACCCAGGTTTCCTTGCCCGAAAAGACCGAGGTGCCGACGAACAGCCCCGGTTCCGTCTCGCGCCGGTTGGCGCTGCCCCAGGCCCACTGGCCCTGCGCGATCCCGTCGGACATGATGGCAAAAGCCACCTCGGCCGGGCGGTTCACCACGATGCTGCTGGTGTGACAATGATGATCCTGCATGGCGCCCCCTCCTGTTCGCGGGTCAGGCTGCGCAGCACCCGGCCCGCCTGTCAAGCATCGCTGGCCTGCCTGCGCCAGTCAGTCGGGGTCAGGCCGAACAGCGCCTTGAACAGCCGCGAGAACTGCGCCTGATCGGAAAAGCCGAAGCGATAGGCGATCTCGGCCATCGGCAGATGCCTTGAGGCCCCGATGATGTCGCGCGCCGCGATCAGCCGTTCCTCGCGGATGAATTGCGAGACGGTCTTGTTGGTATCGCTGAACAACTCATGCAGGTAGCGTTTGGAAATGCCGCAGGCATCCGCCACATAATCAGGCGACAGCGCGGTATTCGACAGGTTCTGCCGGATCACCTGTTCCGCCCGCCGCAGATGCGCGGCCCGAACGGCGGTGCGTACCCCGGCCTCGCCATCATCCATATTGCCTTCCAGCGCCAGCGCCAGAACCTCGACCGCCTGTCGGCCAAGGATCGCCGCCGCCCGCGCCTCGGTCACGGGCAGGGCCTGCAACTGCGTCATCATCGCGGTGAACAGCGCGGGCAACCCCTGCCCCGCGTCGATGATCCGCGCGCAGAACCGATCCGGGTCGCGCAGCTTCTCCGCCAGCATGCGCTTTGAAATCTTGAGCACCGTCAGTTCGTTCGCAGCACCGTAGGAAAAGCGATAGGGCTCATCCCCGCGTTCAAGGATGAACCCGCCGGGATCACAGCGCACCTGACGGCCAAGCTGATGAAACTCGACCGGGCTCTGGCGCGGGATGGTGACGAGATACTCCTCCTCCCGCGTGTGCGAGATGTGGTCGGGCAGGCGTTCATATTGCAACGGCTCGGTGCAGAGCCGCGACAGCGACACTTGCCCCATCTCACGCCGTTCCAGCGTGCCGGTAAAGCTGCGCGCATCCCGATAGGTCAGGTGCAGTGGGAAATAGGTCTCGGCGATGACACGGTTCCAGTGCGCCGCCCGCTGCGCGGGGGCCGTCAGGGCCGTGCTGTGGGCAGTGATGTCCATGGCGGTCTCCCCGGAGGGCCTGCAAGAATCGCTAATAAGGAAAGCCCTCCGGTTCAAGAAAATTTCGCAGACGCCCGCATGGACTGCGCGGAATGACAAAGGGTCATGCGCGGGGCATCAAGCCCCTGCCCATCCCTGCGCCGGTTTGCAAATGATCCCGCGCCGGGCTGCAAGATCGCCGCCGCATCCCGCGTCATCCTGTCTGTCATCTTGAGAGGCCGGCAAGCGGCCCGGAAACAGGGAGAAGGACAACCGCGCCCCCGGCGTGCCTGTTTTCGTGGCCGCTTCCCAACGGGAAGGACCGACATGACCAAACGCAACGTGGACCCGATCACCCTTTCGGTGGTGCGCGGGGTGCTGGAAACCACCCAGCGCGAAATGACCCTGACGCTGGAACAGACGGCGCGCAGCTCCGTCTTCAACCTCGCACATGATTATTCGACGGCGCTGTTCAACCACACGCCCGAGATGATCCTGCAAGGGCAGGACATCCCGATCCACCTCGGCTCGCTGATCCCCGCTATGAAATCAGTGGCGAAGTTCTTCGAGGGCGAGATCCACGAGGGCGACCTGATCCTGCACAACGACCCGGCCTATGGCGGCTCGCATATCATTGACACCTGCATGTATTACCCGGTGTTCTATGAAGGCGAACTGGTGTTCTGGACGGTCTGCAAGGGTCACCTGACCGACATCGGCGGCCCGGTGCCCGCGGGCTACAACCCCAATGCGACCGAGATCTTCGCCGAAGGCCTGCGCATCCCGCCGGTGAAACTGTGGGACAAGGGCAAGCCGCGCCATGACGTGATGAATCTGCTTCTGACCAACATGCGCGCGCGCCGCGACCAGGAGGGCGATTTCAATGCGCTGATCGGTGCCTGTCAGGTCGGGGCACGCAATCTCATCAACCTGATGAAGAAATACGGGAAAGACGTGGTGCAGGACTGCATCGCCGAACTGCTCGACATGGCCGAGGCGCATATGCGCAAGCTGATCGCGGGCGTGCCCGACGGCACCTATACCGGCACCGCGATCCTTGAGGACGCGGGCCACGGCTTTGGTGATTTCGACATCACCGCCACCGTCACCATCAAGGGCGATGCCTGCCATATCGAGATCGCCTCGCCGCCGCAGGTGCCCTATTTCATCAACAGCTACGAAGGGAACAGCCATTCCGGCGTTTATCTCGGGCTGATGATGTTTGCCCAACTGCCGCCGCCCTATAACGAGGGGCTCTATCGCTGCGTCACCACCGACATGGGGCCGAAGGGCACGCTGTGCAACGCGAAATCCCCTGCCCCGCACATGAACTGCACCACCACGCCGATGGAAACCCTGACCGACGCCGTGCGCCTCGCCTTTGAACAGGCCGCACCCGCCAAGGTCTCGGCCAGCTGGGGCCATGCCAATGGCTGCAACATCGCAGGCTGGGACAAGCGCCATGACGAGGAATATGTGACCATGGTGCTGGCCTCCATCATCTCGGGCGCCGGGGCCACGGCCGCACAGGATGGCTGGCACGCCTGCGGCCCGGAATGCTGCTTCGGCGCGCTGACCTCGGGCGATATCGAGATGCTGGAACACAGCTACCCGATCATCATCCACCGCTACGGGCTGATGGAAGATTCGGGCGGCGCCGGCAAGAATCGCGGCGGCTCCGGCACCTGCTGGGAAGTGGAACCGATGGATGCCCCCATGACCCTCGTCACCTTCGGCGAAGGCCGCCGCATTCCCGCCATGGGCGCGGCCGGGGCGAAATCGGCGCTGGTCCAGCCAAAGGTCGGACGGCTTGAGGTCACCCGCAATGGCCAGACCCAGATCATCACCGAAAACGTGATCGAGACGATCCAGCCCGGCGAACGCGCCGCCAACAAGAACCCCGGCGGCGGCGGTTACGGCAACCCGTTCGAACGCGACATCCAGAAGGTCGTCGAAGACGTGCGCAACGGCCTCGTCAGCCTCGAAGGCGCCCGCCTCGACTATGGCGTCGTCATCACCGACCGCGACAGCCTGAGCGTCGATCACGCCGCCACAGCGAAACTCCGCGCCGCCTGATCCTCATTTTCTGTCGAAAAATATCCTCGGGGGGTTCGGGGGGCAGACAGCCCCCCGTCCGGCCCCGCCATCCCAAAGGACCGCATCCCATGCAGAACCAGTATCGTCTCGGCATCGACGCCGGCGGCACCTTCACCGATTTCATCCTGGCCGACCGCAAGGGCGGTGTGCGCATCTTCAAGGCGCTCTCCACCCCCAACGACCCGACCGCCGCCATCCGCAACGGGCTGAAGCTGATCGAAGAGGAAACCGGGCTTTCGCCGGAGACCATCGTCTCCAATGCCGATCTCTGCATCAATGGCACCACGGTCGGGCTGAACGCGCTGATCACCCATAACGGCGCGAAGACCGGCCTGATCGCCACCCGTGGCCACGAGGACAGTATCGAGATCCGCCTTGGCCACAAGGAAGACGGCTATCGCTACGACCCCGACTATCCGCCCGCCACCATGCTGGTGCCGCGCTACCTGCGCCGTGGCGTGGCCGAACGGGTGCTGTCGAACGGCAAGGTTCACACCCCCCTGAACGAAGACGACGTGCGCGAGGCCTGCCGGCATTTCATCCGCGAAGGCGTCGAATCCGTCGCCATCAGCTTCGTCTGGTCGGTGCTGCACCCGGAACATGAAAACCGCGCCGCCGAAATCGTGCGCGAGATGATGCCGCATGTCCGCCTGACAGTGGGCAGCCAGCTTTACCCGCAGGTGCGCGAATATACCCGCACCTCCACCGCCATCGTGAACGCCTATCTCGCCCCGATCCTGCAACGCTATGTCGAGGCGGTGGACGCCTACTTCCGCAGCCTCGGCGCCCGCCATCCCGTGCGCTACTTCCAGTCGAACGGCGGGCTGGCGCTTGGCAAGGTTGTGTCGGACCAGTCGGTCTATGCCATCAATTCCGGCCCCGCCTCGGCGCCGCAGGCGGCGCTCTGGCTGGGTCAGCCCTGGGATATGAAGGACATCATCACCGTCGATATGGGCGGCACCTCATTCGACATCACGCTGACCCGCGACGGCCGGGCGAATGTGTCGAAGAACGTCGATTTCCTGCGCTATCGCATCGGCATTCCGATGATCCAGGTTGAAACGCTGGGCGCCGGTGGCGGCTCGATCGGCTGGATCGACAGCATGGGCCTCATGCAGATGGGGCCGCAATCGGCGGGGTCCGAACCCGGCCCGGCCTGTTACGATCAGGGCGGCGAGAAACCCACCACCACCGACGCCAATCTGGTGCTTGGCTATCTGAACCCAGACGGTCTGGTAGGTGGCCGCCTGCCGCTGAACGTCGAGAAGGCCCGCGCCGCGATCAAGACCCATCTGGCCGACCCGCTGGGCATCAGCGTGGAAAAGGCCGCCTATGGCATGTTCACCATTGTCAACAATAACATGGTGAACGCCATCCGCCGCGTCTCGGTCGAGCGGGGCTATGACCCGCGCGATTTCGTGCTGAACTGCGCGGGCGGCGCGACGGCCGCGCATATCACGGCGCTGGCGCGCGAGATGGGCACCCGCAAGGTGCTGATCTCCAAACTCGCCTCGGGGCTTTGCGCCTTCGGTCAGATCATCTCGGACGTGAAATACAACTACATGGCCCCCGCCGCCGCCCGTCTGGAAGGCGCCGAGTCCGCCGCAAAACTGAACGGCCTTTTCAACGGGCTGGAAGCCCGCGGCCGCGAGGATCTCAAATCCGACGGTTTCACCGACGACACGATCAGCATCCGTCGCAGCCTCGACATGCGCTATGTCGGACAGGTGCATGAATGCACCGTGGACGTGGACCCGTTCGAGGTGACCGAGGCCGCGCTGGAGCGCCTGAAGGCCGCCTTTCACGCCCGGCATGAAGAGCTTTACACCTATGCCGAGCCGAACAGCGCGGTCGAGGTGGTCAATGTCGAAAGTGCCATCACCGGCGCGGTGGACAAGCCCGGCCGCATGACCGTCGCCCCCGGCAAGGGCGCGCATTCGGCGCTGAAGGGCACGCGCGAGATGATCTTCAACGCCGACGGCATCGCGCATGAAACCCCGGTCTATGACGGCGCGGCGCTTGGCGCGGGCGACCGCATCAGCGGCCCGGCGGTCATTCAGGAGGTCACGACCACCATCGTGATCGAACCCGGCTGGCTGGCAGAGCTGGATGCCTCGGGCGTTTACGTCCTGACGCTGGGCGCCCAGACTGGCGCGGTGCAGCCGCAGCGCGCGACCGAGGTCGCCTGAGATGGCCCTGACGCTGGAACAGGTGGGGGTCGCCTTCGGCGGCTTCCGGGCGCTGACCGAAGTCAGCCTTGCCATCGAACCCGGGCAGGTCACCGGGCTGATCGGGCCGAACGGGGCGGGCAAGACGACCTGTGTCAACACGCTCACCGGCTTCCAGCGTCCGGGCACGGGCCGGGTGGTGCTGGAGGGGCGCGACTTGTCGCGCCTGCCCGCCCATGGCTTTCGCCGCGCAGGTGTGGCGCGCACCTTTCAGGCCGGGCGGCTGTTCGGGGGCCTCGATGTGCTGGACAACCTTGCCTGCACCGGCGTGGGCCTCGGGCTGCGCCGGGCCGCTGCGGAGCAGGCGGCGGCAGAGGTGCTGCACTGGATGGGGCTTGAGGCGCTGGAAAGCCGTCCCGCCGCCGGCCTGCCCTATACCGACGAACGACGCGTCGCCATTGCCCGCGCGCTGATCGGGAACCCGCGTTACCTGCTGCTGGATGAACCCGCCGCCGGCATGTCGGAAAAGGAAGCCGCCGATCTGGCCGATCTGATCCGCCGTATCGCCACGGAAAAGGGCACCGGCTGTCTGCTCATTGAACACAATGTCGGGCTGGTGCTCTCGCTCTGCGCGCATGTCGTGGTGCTGGATGGCGGGCGCGTCATCGAACAGGGCGACCGCGCCGCGATCCTTGCCTCTGCCGCCGTACGCGAGGCCTATTTCGGCGCCGACCAGCAGGAGGCCGCGTGATGGCAAAGCTGGGTATCCATGACCTTGCGGTGCGCTACGGCAAGCTGACCGCGATTTCCGACCTGTCCTTCACCGTGGCGGAAGGCGAACGCCTGTTCATCTCGGGCCCCAATGGCGCGGGCAAATCCTCGCTGCTGGGGGCCATCTCGGGCGCGGTGCGCGCGGCGCATGGCCGGATCGAGATGGATGGCGACATCCTGTCCGGCCTCGGCCCCGAACGCATCGCGCGGCGTGGGCTTTCCATGGTGCCGGAGGGGCGCCGCATCTTCGGCGGGCTGACCGTACGCGAGAACCTGATGGTCGGCACAGGCATCCGCCGCGACCGCGCCGCCGTCGCCGATGATCTGGAGACAGCTTTCACCGCCTTCCCGATCCTGCGCGACCGGGCCAATGCCCCGGCCGGGGCGCTTTCGGGGGGCCAGCAACAGATGCTGGCCATCGCCCGCGCGCTGATGACCAACCCCAAGGTCATGCTGGTCGATGAACCCTCGCTCGGCCTCGCGCCCAAGGTGGTGGACGAGGTCTATGACCGGCTGTGCAGCCTGCAAGCCCTGCGCGGGCTGACGCTGGTGATCGTGGAACAATCCTCGACCCGCGCCGCGCGGGTGGGCGGGCGCATGATCCTGATGCGTGGCGGGCGCATCGTCGCCGATGGCGATGCCGCCGGTTTCGCCGCCGCCGACCTGCTGTCGGAAGCCTATTTCGGAGACCCGGCATGAGCCTGCAACTTCTGTTCGATGCCCTGTCGCTGGGCGGCATCTATGCCATCGCGGCCCTGGGAATCGCGCTGATCTTCGGCGTGATGAAGCTGGTGAACTTTGCCCATGGCCAGTTCATCGCCTGCGCGGTCTTCGCGCTGATCCTGCCCTCCACCGATGCGGTGGCGGCGCTGGGGCTGGGCCTCTTGCCCACGCCGTTGCTGATCCTCGCCATCCTCGGCTTCGGCGCGGGGCTGGCCATGGCGGCCGAGGCTCTGGTGTTCCGGCCGCTGCGCAATGCCTCGCCCGTGGCCTTGATGGTGGGCAGTTTCGCGCTCGGCGTGGCGCTGCAAAACCTATTGCTGGTGCTTTATGGCGGGCGGCCCAAGGCGATCAGCCTCTGGGCCGGGCTTGGCGCCCCGGTGCAGATAGGCCCGGCGGAGGTGCCCTTGCTGCAACTGATCGTCATCGCTGCGGTCATCGCCATCCTGCTGGCGCTGGGGCTGATGCTGAAACGCTCGCGCCTCGGGCTGGAGATGCGCGCCGCGGCCGAGGATTTCGGCATGGCGCAACTGCTGGGCGTGCGGGCAAACCACGTGATCTCGGGCGCCTTCGCGCTGTCGGGGGCACTGGCGGCGGTGGTAGCGCTGGTCATGGTGGCACAGACCGGGGTCGCCGATGTGCGGATGGGCGGGCAGATCATGCTGATCGCCTTCATCGCCACCGTGGTCGGTGGCATGGGCAGCCTGCCCGGCGCGGTGGCGGCGGGGCTGGCGATCGGCGCGGCCTCGGCCCTGCTGCAAGCCGGCCTGCCCGATGCGGCGCGGCCGTTCCGCGATGCCTTCCTTTACGCGCTGGTCATCTTTGTCCTGCTGTTCCGCCCGCAGGGCCTGTTCGCCGCCGCCGGCGCCAAACCGAGGGTCTGAGCCATGATTACCCAACACCGTATCCGCCGCCGCATGGCGGCCACCACGCCGGTCCTGCTGGCGCTGCTGCTGCTGGCCTTCGTGGCGCTGACGCTTGCCTTCGGCGACCGCGCGGCCGGGCGCATGGCCTCGGAAACCCTGATCCGGGTCACGTTGGTCGTGGGGTTCTGGATCTTTGCGGGCAATTCCGGGGTCATCAGCTTTGGCCATGCCGCCTTCGCCTGCGTCGGCGCCTATGTCTCGGCCTGGACGACGCTGAACCCCGCGATGAAGGCGACGCTGCTGCCCGGCCTGCCGCCCGCGCTGGCTGAGGCGCACTGGCACGTCCTGCCCGCCGCGCTGACCGCCGGGCTGGTGGCGGCCGCGCTGGCGCTGGGGACCGGGGCTGCGATCCTGCGGCTTTCGGGCATCGCCGCCTCCATCGCCACTTTCGCCTTTCTTGCCATGGTCAACACGATCTGGGCGAACTGGACCCCGGTCACTGGCGGCACTTCGTCTGTCGTGGGGCTGGCGCGCTATGTCACCCCTTGGGTGGCGCTTGGCTGGGCCGTCGCCGCGATCCTTGCCGCCAGCCTTTACGCCGCCTCCGCCTCGGGCCTCGCCCTGCGCGCCACGCGTGAGGATGAGGTGGCAGCCTCTGCCTCCGGCATCGACCAATACCGCCACCGCCTGCTGGCCTATACGCTGTCGGCCTTTTTCTGTGGCGTGGGCGGGGCGCTGGCCGGACATTTCATCGGCGTCATCAACCCCGACGGGTTCTACCTGAGCCTGACCTTCCTCATGCTTGCCATGCTTGTGGTCGGCGGCATCGGCTCGCTTTCGGGCGCGGTGGTCGGCGTGCTGGCGGTATCCCTGGCAGTAGAGGCGCTGGTGCGGCTGGAAAAGGGCTTCACCCTTGGCGCCACCACCTTCGCCCTGCCCCCCGGCAGTCAGGAAATCATCATCGCCCTTGCGATGATCCTCGTCCTTGTCTTTCGCCCCGCCGGTCTGATGGCCGGGCGCGAGATCATGCTGCCCGCCCGCTGGGTCACCGGGCGCGGCACATCGCAAAACTGACCCATATCCAACAGGAGACTTGCCATGAAATACGCCTGCTCGTTGCTGGCCCTGCTGGCGCTGACCGCGCCGGCGCGCGCCGCCGATGACATCACCGTGGGCTTCGCCATCGCCAAATCCGGCTGGATGGAAGCTTATGACACCCCCGCCGCCACCGCAGCGAAGATCCGGATCGACGAGATCAACGCCGCCGGCGGCCTGCTGGGCCAGCAGATCAAGGTTGTGGAAGCCGACACCCGCACCGACCGGGCAGAGGCCGCCAAGGCCGGGCTCGACGTGCTGGATCAGGGCGCGCAGATGATGGTCGTGTCCTGCGACTATGACTTCGGTGCCCCCGCCGCGCTGGTGGCCGAAGGCGAGGGGATGAACAGCTTCTTTCTCTGCGCCGAGGATGTGAAGGCCGGGCTGCAGGGTGTTGGCCCGAACAGCTTTTCATCGTCCGTCCTCGCCCCGGTGCAGGGCGCGACCATGGCGGAATGGGCCTATGCGAAGCGCGACGCCCGCACCGCCTTCGTGCTGGAAGATACCTTCATCGAATATAACAAGGGCATTTGCACCGGCTTTGACTGGATGTTCCCGCAACTGGAAGGCGCGGAAATCCTTGGCCGTGACACGTTCAAGAACGACGACGCCTCCATCGCCAGCCAGATCACCCGCATCAAATCGCTGGAAAAGACGCCCGACGTGATCATGCTCTGCTCGGTCATGCCCGGTGCGGCGGCGGCAGTGCGCCAGATCCGCGCGGCGGGAATCGAGGCGTTGATCCTCAATGGCTCGGCGGTGGACGGGTCTTACTGGCTGGATGCGGTGCCGGGGCTTTCGGGCTTTGCCCTGCCGGTGCAGGGGGCGATCTACGGCGACGATCCGCGCCCCGAGGTTGAGGCTTTCAACGCCGCCTATGAGGCCAAGACCGGCGCGCGTCCGGCCAGCCAATACGCCTATCCCGGCTATGTGCTGATCGACCTCTGGGCCAAGGCGGTGGAACGCGCGGGCACCGTGGACGGTGCTGCCGTCACCGCCGAGCTGGAGAAGATGCAGGCCGAACCCACCGCCTTCGGCCCGCGCAGCTTCAGCGCCGAGCTGCACCACCAGAACACCGCGCTGATGCAGATCGTTGAAATCACCGGCGGCAAACCCGCGCGCGTCGATGAATGGCAGATCTCTCAGCCCGTGCCGCTGGATGTGCTGATGGGCAAGTGAGGCCATGGCGCGCCCTGTTACGGGGCGCGCGTCTTACAGATAGGGCGGCGTGCAGGCCGAAACCACCAGCGCCTCGCGGTCACCGATGTTGCGAAAGCGGTGTGGCAGCGTCGAATCGAACAGATAGCTGTCGCCCGCCTTCAGCACCGCGCAATGGTCGCCCGCCGTCACCTCGATTTCCCCCGCCACCACCACGCCACCCTCGTGCGAGGCATGTTCCAGCATCTGCTCGCCGGTATCGGCGCCGGGTTCATAGCGTTCGTAAAGGATTTGCAGGTTATGCGCCCGCGCGTCCCCGACCTGCTGCAAGGTGATCCGCCCGCGCGGGCCTTCCAGCGTGGAATACAGCCGGGTGGTCAGGTCGCGCAATTCATGCGGTTTGAAGAACACCGCCTGGGTGACCGGGGCATCGGGTTCAAAGAATTCCGACATGGTGACGCCCAGACCGCCCAGAATCTTGCGCAGAGACGAGACCGAAGGGCTGGAGCGGTTGGTCTCGATCATCGAAATCTGGCCATGCGGCACATCCGACGCCTCGGCCAATTGCCGTTGCGAAAGGTTTGCCGCCTGCCGCATCTGCTTCAGCCGTGCGCCCACATCGAAATCCTGCATGCCGAACCCCTTGGTTTTGCACAGCATAATCAGACTGCCGAAAACGCGCAATCTTTTGCCATGCAGCGCATTGTCACATCGCATCATATTGCTCAATATATTGCGCATTGATACACAGAATCACCGCATAACCCCGGAGAGAGCAATGTCCGAATCCGCCCGCCTTGCCAGCCGTAAATCCGCCGCCGTCGCCCGTGGCGTCGCCACGCGCGGCATCTATGCAACCCGCGCCGAAAACGCTGAACTCTGGGATGCCGAGGGGCGCCGCTTCCTCGATTTCGCCGCCGGGATCGCGGTGAACAACACCGGCCACCGCCATCCGCGCGTGATGGCCGCCGCCGCCGAACAGGCGCAGGCCTTCACCCATACCTGCTTCCACGTCGCGCCCTATGAGGGCTACATCGCGCTGGCCGAACGGCTGAATGCGGCAACGCCGGGCGACTTTGACAAGAAAACCATGCTGGTAACGACCGGCGCCGAGGCGGTGGAGAACGCCATCAAGATGGCCCGCGCCTTCACCGGGCGGTCTGGCGTCATCGCCTTTTCAGGTGCCTTCCACGGCCGCACCCTGCTGGGCATGGCGCTGACCGGCAAGGTCGCGCCCTACAAGAAGGGGTTCGGCGCCATGCCGCCCGAAATCGTGCACGCCCCCTTCCCGAACGCCTTTCACGGCGTGACCGAGGCCGATGCGCTGGGACATCTGGAGCGGCTTTTCGCCTCGTCCGTGGACCCGGAACGGGTGGCTGCCATCATCATCGAACCTGTGCAGGGGGAAGGCGGTTTCAATATCGCTCCGTTCAGCTTCCTGCGCGCGCTGCGCGAGATTTGTGACCAACATGGCATCGTGCTGATCGCAGATGAGGTGCAGGCTGGCATGGCCCGCACCGGCCGCATGTTCGGCTTCGATCATTCAGGCGTCGCCCCCGATCTGGTGACCATGGCAAAGGGCCTGGCCGGTGGCTTCCCGCTTTCGGCGGTAACTGGCCGCGCCGAGATCGTCGATGCGCCGAACCCCGGCGGCGTTGGTGGCACCTACGCGGGCAACCCGCTGGCGGTGGCCGCGGCCCACGCCGTTCTGGATGTGATCGAAGACGAACAGCTTTGCCTGCGCGCCGCGGAGATCGGCGAGGTGATCCGCGCCCGCCTGACCCAGATCGCGGCCCGGCAGGGGATGGAGTGCATCGGTGAGGTGCGCGGCCTTGGCGCGATGAACGCGCTGGAACTGGTGACCGACCGCACCACCAACGGGCCCGACGCCGCGCTGACCGCCGCCGTGGTGGCCGAGGCCGAAGCGCGCGGGCTGATCCTCTTGTCCTGCGGCACGCGCTACAACGTCATCCGCCTGCTGCCGCCGCTGACCATCCCGATGGATCAGCTGAACGAGGCACTGGACATCATCGAAGCCTCGATCGAGGCCGCCGTGATGGCCCGCGCCGCCTGATCCCCTGCCACCCTTGCGCGACGCCCGCCCTGCCCCACCGGCAGGGCGCGGCCCCGCTTTGCCCGGAGCTTGCCATGTCTGACCCGCATCTGAACCTGATCAACGGCGCATGGGTGCCGGGCGATCATCTGAGTGAAAACCGCAACCCCTCGGACCTCGCGGATCTGATCGGGCTTTACGCCGCAGGCACCGCCGGGGATGTGACTGCGGCAGCCGAGGCGGCGGCAGCCGCGCAACCCGGCTGGTTTGCCGCCGGTCCGCAGGCGCGCACCGATCTGCTGGACCGCATCGCCACCCGGATCGAGGCAGAAGCGACAGACATCGCCACCATGCTTGCGCGCGAGGAGGGCAAGATCCTGCCCGAAGCGCTGGCCGAGACCCGCCGTGCGGCGCAGATCTTCCGCTTCTTCGCGGGCGAGGCGCTGCGCATGTCGGGCGAGGCGCTGGCCTCTGTCCGCCCCGGCGTGGACATCGAAGTCACACGCGAGCCGGTGGGTGTGGTCGGCCTGATCACCCCATGGAACTTTCCCGCCGCCATCCCGGCGTGGAAGATCGCGCCCGCGCTGGCCTATGGCAATGCAGTGGTGCTGAAGCCGGCCGAACTGGTGCCCGGCACCGCCCATATGCTCGCCCGGATCATCCATGAGGCGGGCTGCCCGGCGGGGGTGTTCAACCTTGTCATGGGGCCGGGTTCCGTTGTGGGCCGCGCCATGGTCGAGGCGCCGCAGATCGGGGCGATTTCCTTCACCGGCTCGGTCCCGACGGGGCGCGCCATCGCCCGCGCGGCGGCCGAGAGGATGAAGAAAGTGCAGCTCGAAATGGGCGGCAAGAACCCGATGGTGGTGCTGGATGATGCCGACCTGCCCACCGCCGTTGCGGCCTGCCTGAACGGCGCGTTCTTTTCCACCGGGCAACGCTGCACCGCCTCGTCACGGCTGATCGTGCAGGCGGGGATTCACGATGCCTTCGTGGCGGAACTGACGCGGCAGATGATGGCGTTGCGTGTCGGCCCGGCGCTGGCGCCTGACAGCCAGATCGGCCCGGTGGTTTCCGCACAGCAACTGGCCGGAAACCTGTCTTATGTCGATCTGGCCCGCGCGGAAGGTTGCGAAGTCATCGGCGGCGAACGGCTGAACCTGCCGACCGAGGGGCATTTTCAGCGCCCGGCCCTGTTCCTGAACGCCCGCAACGACATGCGCGTGGCGCGGGAGGAAATCTTTGGCCCCTGCGCCGCCGTCATCCGCGTCGCGGATTTTGACGAGGTGCTGGCGGTGGCAAATGACAGTGATTTTGGCCTGTCTGCGGGGATCTGCACCACCTCGTTGCGGCACGCGCGGGAGTTCCGACGTCAGGCGCGGGTGGGCATGGTCATGGTGAACCTGCCGACCGCCGGGGTGGATTACCATGTGCCCTTCGGTGGAACCAAAGGCAGCTCGCTGGGCCCGCGCGAACAGGGGCGGCACGCGGCGGAGTTCTATACCACGGTTAAAACCTCTTATAGTTTCGCGGGTTAGGCCATGGATGCAATCCTGACCATCAATCCCGGCACCACGACCACGCGGCTGGGCCTGTTCACCTCGGATGGCGCCGGGGTGCGGGCGCTGGCCGAAGTGACGCTGGACCATGACGAGGCGGTCATGGCCGCTTTCCCCGACATCGCCGCACAACTGCCGTTCCGGGCCGAGGCGATTGGGACTTTCCTGCGCGGCCGCCCTTCGGTTCGGCTGGTGGCCGTGGCAGGGCGTGGCGGGATGCTGACGCCGGTGCCGCCAGGGGTGATCGCCGTCGATGACGCGCTGGTGGATTTTGCGCTGCACCGGCCACTGCATCCGCATGCCTCGAACCTCGGGGCGCCGCTGGCGCAGCGTATCGCGGCGGCGGCGGGCTGCCCGGCCTTCATCGTCGATCCGGTGTCGGTGGATGAACTGCCGCCGGTCGCCCGTATATCGGGCTGCCCGGACATCCCCCGCTTTTCCTTCGTCCATGCGCTGAACATCCGGGCCTGCGGACGCAGGCTGGCAGGCGAACTGGGCAAGCCCTTCGCCGCGCTGGATGCCGTGGTCGCCCATCTGGGCGCGGGCATTTCGATTGCCGCACTGAAAGGGGGCCGGATCGTCGAAAGCACCAACCGCATGGAAAATTCGCCCTTTTCCCCGGAACGGGCGGGCGGACTGCCACCGATGGCGCTGATCGACCTGTGCTACTCTGGCGGTTATGACAAGACCGCGCTGAAGCAGCGGCTTTACGGACGGGGCGGGGTTTTCGCCTATCTGGGCACCAAGGACATGCGCCGGGTCGAGGCGATGATTGACGCGGGCGACGCGCGGGCCGATCTGGTCTGGCAGGCCATGGTCTATCAGATTGTGAAGGCCATCGGCGCCATGGCGGCGGTGCTGGACTTCCGGCCCGATGCGGTGCTGCTGACCGGCGGCATGGCGCAATCGGCCCGGCTGCGCGCGGCGATCACCGCCCGCTGTTCGGCACTGGCACCTGTGGTCTGCTATCCCGGCAGTCACGAAAGCGCGGCACTGGCCGAGGGGGCAGCCCGTGTTCTGGCCGGGCAGGAGATTGCGCGGGCCTGGCCGCCAGCCCCCGAGGTGGAGCCGATGCCATGGTGATCCGCAGCTTCACCGAACTGGAACGCGCGCTGAAAGGCACCCGCCCCCTGCGCCCCGCCGTCGCCGGGGCCGCCGATCCTGCGGTGCTGGAGGCACTGGCCGAGGCACAGGCGCGCGGGTTGATCGACAGCGCGGTCCTCGCCGATGACGCGGCACTGCTGCACCCGATGCTGCCCCCCGGTCTGAGGGCGCGCATCATAGATGCCCGAGATCCCGCCACCGCAGCAGTGGCCGAGGTGCGGGCGGGGCATGCCGATGTGCTGGTCAAGGGTCGGGTGGATAGCGCGGCCTATCTTCGGGCCGTGGTGGCGCGGGAAACCGGCCTGCGCGCCTCGGCCACGCTGTCGAACGTGACGCTGGCCGAAATGCCCGGCCTCGACCGGCTGATCGGCGCCACCGACAATGGCATCGTGCCCTTGCCGACACTGGACCAGAAGCGCGCCATGATCCTGAATGCGGTGCCGCTGTTCCGGGGTCTTGGCGTCACGCCGCTGCGGGTTGCCGCCATTGCGGCGTCTGAAAAGGTCAGCGCCAGCCAGCCTGCGACGGCAGATGCCAGCGCCCTGACCACCGAGGCAGCCGCCGGGCAGATCCTCGGTGCGCTGGTTGACGGGCCCTTCGGCTATGACGTGGCGCTGTCGGCAGCCGCTGCCGCGAAGAAGGGCCTGGCCTCGGCAGTGGCGGGTCGCGCCGATCTGATCCTGTTTCCGTCGATCGAGGCAGGCAATGCCACGGTGAAGGCGTGGAAACTGCATGGCCATGCCCGCACTGCCAGTCTTGTGCTGGGCGGGTGCGTGCCGATCCTGCTGAACTCGCGCGCGGATGGGGCAGAGCAGCGCTGGCTGGGCCTGTTGCTGGCCGCCGCGCTGCGGGCCGGGCAGGCCGCCGCGCTATAGCAGCTTTCGCAGCGCGGGCAGCATGTCATCCAGCCCCGCGCAGGGCGTGGCGCCAAGAGCCGCAATCTCGGCCGTTACATCGACCGGCAGGCCGGTGTTCGACGTATCGGGGATCTGGTTCAGTTTGCCGCCGATCAGCACCGGCAGCGCCACCCCCTGCCGCGCCAGCGCCGCCATCACCGCCTGCGCATAACCAAGCGCCACGCCATTATAGGTGCTGATCGCCAGCGCCTCGGCCCCTTCGGCCAGCGCCTGCGCAACCAACGCTTCGGCGTCGGTGCTGACCCCGCCGTCCAGAACCTCGGCGCCCATGCCTTCCAGCGCCTGTTCGACCAGATACTTGCCATGTTCATGCACATCGCTCGTGCCGACACAGACCCGCAATCGCCGCGGCAACGCGGATTGCCCGGCAACCCAGCGTTCGGCCTTTTCATCCAGTTCGCGCGCCCATTCGGCGGCGACCAATGGCGCCCGACCGCGCGCGGCCAGCGGGCCTTGCCCGAACAGCGCCTCCAGTCGTTTCGGCCCCATGCGGCGGATCGCCAGCAACAGGGCCGCCGGGTCATCCCCCGGCACACCCCGGTCAGCCAGCCCCGTCAGCACACTTGCGGCAAAGGCACGGCCCCCCGCAACCAGCCGGTCGGCCAGCGCCTCGACCCGCGGCCAGTCAGTCAGCGCGGCGTGATGCGGCGCATGATCGGCCAGGCGACGGGCAAAAGCCTGCGCCTCGACGATTTCATCGACATCCGGGATGCGCTGGTTCTCGGTCACCGGCACCGGGTTCACCGCATGGCCCGTCGCCCAGCGACCCAGCGCCATCATGTCAGCCAGCAAGTAGCTTGCAAGGCTTGCATAATTCCCGGCCGAACCAGTCTGATAGGCTACGGTATTGCCAAAGATCATGGTGCCCGGCGTGTCTGACACCCGCGCCAGAGCAGCATGGAAGGCCATGCGCGACAGCGGATCGCTGAAATGGTGGCCATGGCAATGCGCCAGCCGTGCGCCGATCAGCCCTTCGACGATGTGCTTTTCCACCAGCACCATGCCAAGCGCCGAGGCCATGTCCAGAAACAGCCCCGCAAAGCCGTCGTCGAGATTGGAATGCACCAGAACCTGTGTTTCCTGCGCGGCGATCAGGCCAAGGGCGGTCACGGTCGCCTCGGTCGTTGCCACATCATCATCCCAATAGGGCAGGCGGAAGGTGAAATACTGGCCCAGATTGCCGACCGAGGTGGCACCGGCCGCCAGCGCGGCGCAGGTGTTTTCCACACAGCCCGGCAGGCCGATCATGAAATCGCCGAAATGCGCGGCGGCGGGCGCGGCATGGGTGATGCGGGCGAAATCTTCTGGCCCCGTCAGCACGATGCCGGTGCCACGCGCAGCCTTTTCCCGCAACGGCTGCGGATAGCCCATCGACCAGTCGAGCGTGATGCCGAAGCGGTCCACCGTCACGCCTTGGGTGGTGCAGCGGTCATGCACCTCGGCAATGGCGCCCAGCGTGCGTTCGACATTGCGAAAACCAATATGGGCGTGCTGCATGATACGGCTGTTGCCGATGCGGCGCTTCCATTCCACCTCGGACGTCACGGCCTTCTCGGCAAAGAACGGGCAAGGACCGACGCGCCAGTCACGGGCAAGCGCGCGGCCACGCGACAGAAGGTCAGCACCGGGAGGAAGGCGCGGGTCAGTGAGCAGCGGGGATTCGGACATGATCGCTCTCGCAAGGGTCGGCGGCAGGATAGCGCGGCGCTGCCAGCGCGCCAGCCCTTGCCTGCGCCTTCGCTGCGCGCGAGGATGCGGCACCGAAAAAGGGGGCAGCCATGCTGGGGATCATCGGAGTCGGGCATCTGGCGGCGGCGCTGTTGGCCGGGCTGCACCGGGCCGGGTTCGCACCCGGCGAGGTGCTCCTGTCGCCGCGCGGCCGGGCGGCAGAAATGGCGGTGCGATATGGGCATGCACTGGCCCGCGACAACGCCGATCTGGTGGCGCGCTGCGATCTGGTCCTGCTAGCGGTCCGGCCAGCCGCTGCGGCGGGCGCGGTGGCGGGGCTGCCTTGGCGCGCGGGGCAGGTGCTGGTTTCGGCCTGCGCCGGTGTGCCACTTGCGGCGCTGGACGCAGGCCCTGCGCAGCGCATGCGCATCATGCCACTCACGGCGGCCGAGGTCGGCGCCAGCCCGACCACCTGCTTTCCTGATCTGCCCGAGGCGCGACAGTTACTGGAGGCACTCGGCCCCGTCATCCCGCTGACCAGCGAAGCGGAGTTCGAAATCGCCACCGTTTCCGCCGCGATCTATGGCTGGGCGCAGGACCTCATCGCGCGCAGCACCGAATGGGCCGCCGCGCAGGGGCTTGACCCGCAGGTGGCGCGGCGATTGAACGCGCTGACCTTCGCCGCCGCCGGGGCGCTGATCGACGGTAAGCCACAGCCGATGGCGCAGATGCTGCGCGAGCTTGTCACCCCCGGTGGCATCACCGAACGCGGCTTTCAGGTGCTGGCGGCGCATGGCGTAGGCCCCGGATGGGAGGCCGCCTGCGACGCTGTGCTGGACAAGCTGAAAGGGCGTTAAAGCGCCAGCTTCAACCGCCCCTCCCCGCGCGAGCGGCAGCACATCATCCGGGTGCCTGCCGCCTTTTCAGCGGAGCTCAGCACCTTGTCGCGGTGATCGACCGTGCCGTCCAGCACCGCGACTTCGCAACTGCCACACAGCCCCTCCTCGCAATCCGAGGCGATGTCGATCCCGGCCGCGCGCAGCACCTGCAACAGGGTGCGGTCAGCGGGCACGGGCAGGGTGAAGCCGCTGTCGGCCAGTTCGACCTCGAAGGGGCGGTTGTCAGCAGGGTCGGTATCGTCGCCCGCGCTGAAATGTTCGATGGCCAGCACCAGATCGGGGCGCGTGGTCGTCAGGGTTTGCAAAGCCTCAAGCATTCGCGCCGGACCGCAGGCCGAGATCCGGGTGCCCGGCGCGGCAGCGACGACCAGCGCCGCCAGATTTGCGTGTGGCACCCGGTCGCGCGGATGCGCCGTCACCCGCCCCGCGTGATCGCGGTTCAGCCGCGCCAGATGCGCCATCCGCGCCTCGGCGCCGCCAAGGTAATGCAGATGGTAAGGCGCCCCGATCCGCTTCAGCCGGTCGGCCATGGCCAGAAGCGGCGTGATGCCGATCCCCCCGGCGATCAGCAGGTGCTCGGGCGCCGTCTCGTCCAGCGGGAAGTGATTGCGCGGCCCGCGCAACCGCAGCACCGTGCCGGGTGTCACCTTATGAAACCGGCACGAACCGCCGCGCCCGGCCTCCTCGCGCAGGATCGAGACGGTATAGCCCGGCGCATCCGGATCACCGCAAAGCGAATAGCTGCGGTCGAAGCCGTCAAGCTCCAGATCCACATGTGCACCAGCGGTCCAGCGCGGCAGCGGGCGCCCCTGCGGATCGGCCAGTTGCAGAGAAATGACGCCTTCAGCCTCCGTCTGCACCGCTGTCACCACCACGCTGCGGGCGATGTCCTTGCGGCGTGGGGCACCGATCTCGAACCGCGTGCGCTCGGCGCCTTCCGCCGGATTGGCGGCAACATCCCATTCCACCCAAAGGTGATCCGGCCCCCGGAACGAGGTATTGGGCAGATAGGTGAAATCCTGTTCGGCCAGCCGCAGATGCGGCAGGCGGCGGGACAGTTCCTCAAGGATGATACGCAGTTCCAGCCGGGCAAGGTTTTTGCCCATGCACTGATGCGCGCCATAACCGAAGGTCAGATGGTCGGTGGCATTATCGCGGTAGATGTCGAAACTGTCGGCATTCTGAAACTGGCGTTCGTCATGGTTGGCGCTGGCCATGACGATCAGCAGCTTCGCCCCCGCAGGCAAATCGGTGCCGCCCACCGTGGCGGGCGCCGTCAACTGCCGCCGCCAGGCCACGACCGACCCCGCATAGCGCAGGCATTCCTCCACCGCATTGGGGATCAGCGCCGCATCCTCGCAGATCGCGCGCCAGCCCGCGCCATCGGTCAGCAACAGCTTGATCGCATTGGCCGCCGCATGGGCGGTGGTTTCATGCGCGGCCACGATGATCGCCATCATCATCGAATGCAGATAGCTGTCGGTCACGATGTCAGGGTGCAGGGCGTTCTGCCGGATCGCCTCATGCATCCAGCCCTTGCCCTCGGGTTCCGCCCGCATGCGGTCCAGCACCTCGCCCGCGAACTGCCAGAACCGGCCCACCTCATGCGCCAGCGCGATCTGATCCTCGCGCGAGGGGCGGCCCCAGGTATTGACGGTATGCGCCATGGAAAACTCGCGCAGACGCGCCATGTCGCTTTCCGGCACGCCAAGGAAATGCAGCGCCACGGTCAGCGGAATTTCCCACAGCATCTCCTCCACCAGATCGGCGCGGCCTTTGGCGACGAAGGCATCCACCTTCTCGCGCGTCAGCGCCCGCACGCGATCGCGGTGCGCCTCAAGATTGGCGGGCAGGAAATGCGCCATCAACAAGCGGCGGCGTTCGGTATGGGCGGGCTCGTCCTCGTTCACCAGCGTCCGGTTCATCGCATAGCCATAAGAGGCCAGCACTGCCATCGCCTCCTCCGGGAAGGGCGTGATCTTTTCCAGAACATTGCAGGGCGAGAACAGCAGTGGATCGCGGAACACCGCCTTCACATCGGCGTAGCGGCTGACCACCCAATAGCCGGTTTCAGGGTTGAAGAACACAGGCTCCTCCGCCCGTGCCCAGGCCAACGCGGCGGCGGGATCAAGCTGATAGGCCCCGGTGAACGGATCGAAGGCACGGGCGCGGTCCGACACGGGGCAGGCTGCGCCATCGGCATGGGCCGGGCATCCGGTGGTCATTGGCGATCCTCCCTTGCGGCTTGCGATATGAGCGATAATCGCATATTAATGTGCTATATATGACGCTACAGAAAGGACAGCACTCGTGTCAACTGCAACGACCCCTGAGCGGGTGCAGACGCTCGACCGTGGCTTGCAAGCGTTGAGCGTCATTGCCGCGCGCGGGCCGATCGGCATGGCCACGCTGGCGCAGGCGTTGGGGGTAGACCGGCGCATCTGTTACCGGCTGGTTGCCACGCTGGAGGCGCATGCCTTCGTCACGCGGCTGGCGGATGGCACGGCGATCCTCGGGCCGGGGCTCTTGCCGCTGATGCAGGGGGTGCACGCGCGGCTGCGGCTGCATGGGCAAACCGCGGTAGATGCGCTGGCCCGTGATACCGGGCAGACGGCCTTCCTTTCGGTCGCGGCGGGCGAGGACTGTCTGGCGCTGCTGGCCAGCCCGGGGCGTGGCGGGCTGCTGGAGATCACCTATCGCGTCGGTGCCCGCCATCCCATCGGGCGCGGCGCGGCGGGTATCGCCATCCTGTCGGCACGGCCACCGCAGCCGGACGACAGCGCGCAGGTCATGCAGGCACGGCGTGACGGCTGGTCGGCGACCAGCGGCGAGTTGCAGCCGGGCGCGCATGGCGTGGCTGTGCCGCTGCACGCAGGATTCCTGAGCCGTGCCGGAATCGAGGCGTGTCTGGGCGTGGTCAGCGCCCAGCCCCCTGACCTGTCAAGCACCGTAGACGCACTGGATACCGCCGCAACACGACTGGCCGCGCAACTGGACGGCGCTTAGGCGAAATCGACGAACTTGCCGAAGGGCATTTCGCGCAGCCTTTGCCCGGTTGCAGCAAAGATCGCATTGGCCAGCGCCGGCGCGGCGGGGGGCACCGGCGGCTCACCGATGCCGCGCACTTCGGGCGCGGTTTCCAGCACCCGCACCACAATCTCGGGGCATTGGTCCAGCCGCATGCCGCTGTGACTGTCGTAATTGGTCTGCTCCGCCATGCCGTCGGCATAGGTGATCTCGCAATTCATCGCGTGACCCAGACCCCAGATGACCGCGCCCTGAATCTGGTTCTCGATATTCACCGGATCGACGACGCGGCCCACATCGGCCACGCAGAACACCCGGTCGATACGCAGCCCGGCGCCGGTCATGCGCACATCCACCACTTCGGCGACATTGACCCCGAAGCTCTGCACCAGCGCGACGCCCCTGCCCTGCCCCGGCGCGTGGCTTGGACCTTGCCAGCCCGACAATTCCGCCACCGCCTCCAACACGCCGCGCGCTACCGGGTCGGCACAGAGGCGCAACCGTTCGGCCATCGGGTCGGCCCCGGCGGCGTGGATCAGCTCGTCCAGAAAGCTTTCAAGGAAGAACCCGCCGAGCGAAGCGCCGACCGAACGCCAGCTGGATACCGGCGCCAGCCCTTCCACCGCATGCGCGCGCACCCGGAAGGCGGTGGGGGCGTAAGGCGCGTTCCAGATGCCGGCAGGAAGCTGATTGTCCGGCCCCGGCACCGAATAGCCCGCGCGCGCCAGTTGCGAGCGACTGGGCGAGGGGCCGGAGGTCACGATCTCCACCGCCTGCACCTGCCCGTTCGCCACCGTGCCGCGCCCGCGCGCCATGCCCAGCGGGCGGGTGAAATCCTGCGCGAAATCCTCTTCGCGGGAATAGGTCAGCTTGACCGGGGTGCCGGGCATCTGCCGCGCAATCTCGGCCGCGCGCAGCACATGGTCAAATTCCAGCCGGTGCCCGAAACTGCCCCCCGCGAACTGGTTGTGCAACGTGATCTGGCCGGATTTCTGGCCGGTGACGCCCGCCACCAGATCCTGCAACATCCGGGGAAGCTGATGCGCCGTCCAGACCTCGGTTTCCGCCTCCGAATAGCGGACAATCGCGTTCAGCGGTTCCAGCGGCTGATGCGCCAGATAGGGCGCGCGGTATTCGGCGCTGACGACATCGGCGGCGGAGAGCGCCGCGTCCATATTGCCATCGACACGCCATTCCTTGTCCAGATGCGCAGGATCAAAGCCTGCCTCCACCGCCGTCCAGTGATCGGCCATTTTGGCGGGGTAAGGCGCAGGCCCCCATTCACAGACCACCGCCTGCGCCGCCTGAATGGCGCGCCATGTGTTATCGGCGATGACCGCCACGCCGTCGCGGATTGGCAGCACCTGCGCGACGCCGCGCATCGCCTTCGCCCCGGTCGCATCATGGCTGAGCAGTGCGCCTCGACGCGGGTTCAGTCGCACCGCCGCATGGACCATGCCCTCGACCTTCAGGTCGATACCATAGACCTGTGTGCCGGTGGATTTGGGCAAGATATCCAGCCGCCGCATCGGCTTGCCGATCAGCCGCCAGTCACTTGCCGGCCGCAAGGGCACATCCTGCACCGGGTCGGCCTGCGCTGCATCAACCGCCAGCGCGGTATAGGGCACCGCCGTGCCATCCGGCAGGATCACCGCGCCGTTCTCGCTGCGCAGCAGGGCCACATCGACACCGTGGCGCTGTGCCACCACCCGCTTCAGCGTTTCGCGGGCCATGGCGCCCGCCTGCCGCAGCTTCACGAAACTGTCCGGCACCGCACTGGAGCCGCCCGTGCCCTGCATCCCGACCAACTTGAACGCTGCATTCATCGCGCCGCGCGTGGCACGGGCGGCCAGACCAGCATCTCCCGGCAAGAAAGGCGCGCTTTCAGCGCCCAGGGCAGTGTTCCAATAGGCGGCGGCGGGCGGGCCGAATTCGGTGGCGACCTGCGCGGGGTCGACGTCCAGCTCCTCGGCGATCAGCAGCGCCTGCATCGACATCGCCCCCTGCCCCAGATCGGCATGCGGGGTGATCAGGATGATGCGGTCGGCGGTGATCTTGACCCAAGGGTTGAAGCTCGCCTCCCCCTGCGCCAACCCGGGCAGCAGCGGGTTTTCAGGGGTCTTGCGCCAGCTATAGACGCCGAAAGCCACACCCCCCGCGATGGCGGCAGAGCCAACCAGAAAGCTGCGCCTCGCGATCTTGCCGATCCGGGACATGACTCAACCCTCCCGCATCAGTTGCGCCGCGCGATGCACCGCCGCACGGATGCGCGGGTAGGTGCCGCAGCGGCAGAGGTTACCCGCCATCACCTCGTCGATCTCGGCATCGCTCGGGTTCGGGGTCTGCGCCAGCAGGGCGGCGGCCTGCATGATCTGGCCCGACTGGCAGTAACCGCATTGCGCCACCTGCCCCTCCAGCCATGCCGCCTGCACCGCATGCAGCGCGGCGGGGGTGCCCAGCCCTTCGATGGTGGTGATCTCGGCGCCTTCCGCCTCGGCTGCCGGGATCTGGCAGGACCGCATCGCCTCGCCGCCCAGCCAGACGGTGCAGGCACCGCATTGCGCAATGCCGCAGCCGTATTTGGTGCCGGTCAGGCCCAGTTCATCGCGCAACACCCACAACAGCGGCATGTCGGGTTCGACATCCACCTCGTGCATGGTCCCGTTCACATTCAGTCGCATCGGCTGCCTCCTGCTTCGGCACGATCATAGCACGGGCCGAAGCGAAGGGCCGGGTCACGTTGCGTCACGTGGGGCAGCGGCGGGCGGGGGCAGGAAGGCCCCCGCCCTTCCCGTCAGAACGGGCTGTCGGGGAAGTAGAACTGCGCCGCATTCTCGGGCGTCACCAGGGTCGAGCCGATGATGAACCGCCCCGAGACCGGCGCCGCCGAGACGAAATGCAGCGTCGTCATCTCGATGGCCGAAGAGATTTGCGCGGGCGGATAGGTCACGTTCACCGGGATCTGCTTGTCGCCGTCCATGATGCGCTTGATGATTTCCTTCATCCCGGCGCCACCGACAATCCACATCTCATCGCTGCGCCCGGCGGCAGCAATGGCCTCCATCACACCCAGCGCCATATCGTCATCCGCCGCCCAGACCGCGTCGATCTTGGGATATTTCGACAGATAGTCCTGCATCACGGTGAAGGCGTCATCGCGATTCCAGTTGCCGTGCTGCTTGTCCAGCACCTCGATCCCCGAGCCGTCGATGGCCTTCTCGAAGGCGTCCACCCGCTCGTTGTCCAGCGTGGTGGGGATACCGCGCAGGATCACCACCTTGGCGCCCGAGGGCAGGTTGGCGCGGAAATATTCGCCCGCGACCCGGCCGAAGGCAGTGTTGTCGCCCGCGACATACAGATCCTCGATCCCCGGCTGCGAGAGGCCGCGATCCACGACCGTCACCCATTTGCCCGCATCCTTCACCGCCTTGACCGGCCCGGTCAGCGGCTCGGATTCGAAGGGCAGCACCACCAGCCCGTCGATGTTGCGGGTGGCCAGCATATCCTCGATGTCATCGACCTGCTTGCCCGGCTCGCCCGCCGTGGCCAGCACGAATTTGACGTTGGGGTAGGTGGTCTCCAGCCGCTTGATCGTGTCCTGCGCATGCCAGTTCAGCCCGCCCATGAAGCCATGCGTGGCCGAGGGGATAGAGACGCCGATGGTATAGGTCTTGTCCTCGGCCACTACCATGGTGGCAAGGCTGGCGGACATGGCAAGCGCTGCGGTGGCACCGAAGAACTGTCTGCGTTTCATGGTCTTTCCTCCCTGAGCGCCGCCCTCCCCGGCGGCGGATGGTTACCGCCCTTCGGCGGAAGATTTCCCGCGTTGCAGCACAACGGCGAGCACGATGATGACCCCCTGAATGGCCCCGTTCAGATAGGGCGACACGAGGTCGGCAAGGTTCAGGATATTGTCGATGAGGCTGAGGATCAGAACGCCCACCACCGTGCCCCAGACCCGGCCATAGCCGCCCTTCAGCGCGGTGCCTCCGATGATGACGGCGGCGATGGCTTCCAGCTCCCACAACAGGCCAGTGGAGCCGGAGGCAGAGCCAAGGCGCGGGACGTAAAGGATGGTCGCGAGGCCGACCAGCACGCCAAGCGCGACATAGGTCATCAACTGCACCCGTTCGACCTTCACCGCCGAATAGCGCGCCACGCGGTCATTCGATCCGATCGCCTCGCAATAGCGGCCAAAGCGGGTATGGCGCATGGCAAGTTCGCCCAGCACGGCCACCACGGCAAAGACCAGAATGGGCCATGTGATGCCGAAAATACCGCCGTAATAGACCGGGCGATAGAATTGCCGTGCCTCGAAATCGAGGCTGAGCGTGCCACCGTCGGCAATCCAGGTCACAAGGCTGCGGAAGATGCCCATGGTGCCCAGCGTGACGATGAAAGGCTCGATACCCGCACGGGTGATCAGCAAGCCATTCGCCAGCCCCGCCAGCAGGCCGACGCCAAGCGCAACAGCCATACCCGCCAGCACCAGCGGCACGCCAATCCCCAGCGTGGGCAGCATGGCGTTCATCGCAAGGATCATCATGCCCGCGATGAAAGCCGCCATCGACCCGACCGACAGGTCCAGCCCGCCCGAGGTGATGACGAAAGTCATCCCCACGGCGATCATGCCGATGAAGGCGGACCGCGCCAGCACATTGGTAATATTGCCCGCCGACAGGAAGTTGGCGTTCAGAAAGGCCCCCAGCACCACCAGAAGGATCAGCGCCGCCAGCGGCCCGAGGGTGGAAAGCGAAAGGTTACGCATCGGCTGTGGCCTCTTCGGTTGTGCCCATGACCAGCCGGACCACGGCGGTTTCGGTAATCGCCGCGCCCTGCAACTCGCCCGCCACCCGGCCCTGCCGCATCACCAGAACGCGGTCGGAGAGGCCGAGGATTTCCGGCATGTCAGAGGAGATGACGATGACACTCAGCCCGTCGCGGGCGAGGCGGTCGATGAAATGGTAGATCTGGCTCTTGGTGCCGATGTCGATGCCGCGCGTGGGCTCGTCGATGATGACGATCTGCGGATCGGGCAACATGGTCTTGGCAAGCAACAGCTTCTGCTGGTTGCCGCCGGACAGGTTGCCCACCGCCATGTCGCGGCGCGGGGCGCGGATGTCGAAATCCTCGATGGCGCGGGTCAGCGCGGTTTCCTCGGCGGGCCGCGAGATCATCAGGCGGCCAAAACGGCCCAGCGTCGAAAGCGTCAGGTTCTCGCGCAGTGATTTGTCGAGCAGCAAGCCCAGTTCCTTGCGATCCTCGGTCAGATAGGCAAGGCCACGGACGGCCGCATCGGCAGCGGAATGCAGCGTGATCGATTGGCCCTCGCGGCGCAGACTGCCGTGATGCGAGCGCAGGCCCACCAGCCCCTCGGCCAGTTCGGTGCGCCCCGAGCCGACCAGACCGGAAATCCCCAGAACCTCGCCGCGCCTGAGGGTGAAACTGACATCCCGCACCACCGGCGGCACGCTGAAACCCTGCACCTCCAGCACGACGGGGCCGAAACTGTCGCGCCGGGGCGGGAAGATGTCTTTCAGATCCCGCCCGACCATGGCAGTGGCCATGCCATCCTCGGTCAGCTCGCCACGAAGCGCCTGCCGCACCACGGCACCGTCGCGCAGCACGGTGATGCGGTCGGCGAGATGACGCACCTCGTCCAGCCGGTGCGAGGTATAAAGCAGCGCGACGCCACTGGCGCGCAGGCGGTCGATCTGGCGGAACAGCACCTCCACCTCACGGTGGGTCAGCACAGCGGAAGGCTCGTCCATGATCAGGACGCGCGCCTTGCGCCCCAGCGCCTTGGCGATCTCGACCATCTGGCGATCCGAGACCGCGAGATCGCGGATGCGGGCATCCGGGCTGACCCGGCAATCCAGTTGATCGAGCAGCGCCTGCGTCTCGCGCCGCATCGCGCGATGATCCAGCAGGAACCGCCCCGGCTCGCGTCCCAGGAACACATTCTGCGCCACCGACAGATCGGGGGCGAGGTTGAATTCCTGATGGATGACGACGACGCCCGCCGCCTCGGCCTCGGCCCCGCTGCGATAGGGCGCGGGCTGGCCGTCCAGCAGCACCTGACCGGAGGTCGGCGCCAGAAAACCACCGAGGATCTTCATGATGGTCGATTTGCCGGCGCCGTTTTCACCGATCAGCGCATGAACCTCGCCGGGTCTCAGCGCGAAGTCGATGCCATGCAGCACCTCGATCGGGCCGAAGCTCTTGTGCACATCCTGAAGCGCCAGCGCCGGGGTCATGGCGCGACCCAAGCCGCGTTGCGTTTCGCCGATTGCACACAGGCCGCGACGAAGCGCATCCCCGAAAGCCCGTCAGAGAGGCCGGGAAACAACACGCCCTCCGGGCGCGCATCGCCCGCTTCATGCGCCCGGATCGCCTGCGCGGCTTCGGTATAGATATTGGCGAAACCTTCCAGATAGCCCTCCGGGTGGCCTGGCGGCACGCGGGAGACGCGTTGCGCCTCGGGCAGCGCCCCGGCGCCATTGCGGGTCAGCAGGCGTTTCGGTTGGCCGAAGGGCGTGAACCACAGGCGGTTGGGGTTCTCCTGTTCCCATTCCAACCCACCTTTGGCGCCGTAAACCCGCAGCCGCAGCCCGTTCTCGTTCCCCGGCGCCACCTGACTGGCCCAGAGCATCCCCTTCGCCCCGCCGGGATAGCGCAGCATCACATGCGCATTGTCATCCAGCGCCCGCCCCGGCACGAAGCTGGAAAGATCGGCAGCCAGAGCCTCCGGCTCCATCCCCGTGACGAAAGCCGCGAGATTCCAGGCATGCGTGCCAATGTCCCCCAGCGCGCCACCAAGGCCGGACCTTGACGGATCGGTGCGCCAGTCGGCCTGTTTGCTGGCCACCGCCTCGGTCAGCCAGTCCTGCGCATATTCCACCTGCACCAGCCGCAGCGCGCCCAGATCGCCCGCCGCAATCATGGCGCGGGCCTGCCGGATCAGCGGATAGCCGGTGTAATTATGGGTCAGGATGAACAGCGCCTTCGAGGCTTCGGCCACCTTTGCCAGCCGCTTCGCCTCGGCCATGGTCGCGGTCAGCGGCTTGTCGCAAATGACGTGGATGCCGCGTTTGAGGAACTCGATGGCCGGTCCCGCGTGCATATGGTTCGGCGTCACGATGGCCACGGCCTGAATGCCATCCTTGCGCCGCGCCTCGCGCGCCGCCATCTGGCGATAATCGTCATAGCTGCGCGCCAGCCCGAGTTCCGCCGCCGAGGCCGCCGCCCGCGTGGGATCGGAGGACAGCGCCCCCGCCACCAGCGCATATTGGCCATCAAGCCGCGCCGCTATGCGATGCACCCCGCCGATGAAGGCCCCCTGCCCGCCGCCCACCATGCCCAGCCGGATCGGTTCCATCGTCTCAGCCCCCCAGCCCGAGCATGCGGCGATTGGCAGCGCGGTCAGTGCCTGCATCCGCGAAATCGTCGAACGCCTTTTCGGTGACGCGGATGATATGGGCCTGCACGAATTCGGCCCCCTCCCGCGCGCCATCCTCGGGGTGTTTCAGGCAGCATTCCCATTCGACGACCGCCCAGCCATCGAACCCGTATTGCGTCAGCTTCGAGAAGACACCGCCGAAATCCACCTGCCCATCGCCAAGGCTGCGGAAGCGCCCGGCGCGGTTCACCCAAGGTTGATAGCCACCATAGACCCCCTGCCGCCCGGTCGGGTTCAGCTCGGCGTCCTTCACATGGAACATGCGGATGCGGTCGTGATAGATGTCGATGTGTTCCAGATAGTCGAGATGCTGGAGCACATAATGCGACGGGTCATACAGCATGCAGGCCCGCGCGTGATTGCCGGTGCGCTCAAGGAACATCTCGTAGCTGATGCCGTCGTGCAGGTCCTCGCCGGGGTGGATTTCATAGCAGAGATCCACGCCGCAGTCCTCGGCATGGTCGAGCAGCGGGCGCCAGCGGCGGGCAAGCTCGTCAAAGGCTTCCTCGATCAGCCCGGCAGGGCGCTGCGGCCAAGGGTAGACATAGGGCCATGCCAGCGCACCCGAAAAGGTCGCCATGGCCCCAAGCCCCAGACGGCGCGAGGCGGTCAGCGCCTTTTTCACCTGATCCTGCGCCCATTCCGCCCGCACCGCCGGATTGCCACGCACAGCGGGCACTGCGAAGCCGTCAAAGGCCACATCATAGGCCGGATGCACCGCGACAAGCTGGCCTTGCAGATGGGTGGAAAGTTCGGTGATCGACAGGCCAGCCTCGGCCGCGATGCCCTTCACCTCGTCGCAATAGTCCTGCGAGGCGGCGGCGCGGTCCAGATCGAACAGCCGCGCGTCCCATGTCGGGATCTGCACCCCTCTGTAGCCGCAACCGGCAGCCCAACGAGTGATTTCGGCAAAGCTGTTGAACGGCGCTTCGTCCCCCGCGAATTGCGCAAGGAACAGGCCGGGGCCTTTGATCGTCCGCATCAGCTCCTCCCAAAACTGGTGACGGGACCGATTATGTAATCGGTTACATAAACGATAGACATGCGATGTAATCGTTTGCAAGATGATTCTTGTCTCGCAGAAACGATTGAGCGCACGTCGGCCCCGGCGTATGAAAGGCCATGAAACACGACCGGCCCAAAATCAGCGACGTTGCCCGCCTTGCCGGGGTTTCCACCGCCACGGTCAGCCGGGCGTTGTCTGCCCCTGAACGGGTCAGCGAGGAAACCCGCGCCGCCGTGCAACAGGCGGTGGAGGCGACGGGATACCGGCTGAACCTTGCCGCCCGCAACCTGCGTCACCGGCGAACCGGCGGGATCGTCGCGCTGGTGCCGAACCTCGCCAACCCGTTCTTTTCGCAGATCCTGTCGGGCATCGCCTCGGTCCTTGGTCCGGCCGGTTACAACCTGCTGATCGCCGACACCCGCACCGCGGACGCGCAAACCCTGCTGGATTACGCGGAACCCAGCAGGGCCGATGGCCTGATCATCCTCGACGGCACGTTGCCTGCCACCGCTTTGCAAGGGCGGGTGCCGGTGGTCGAGGCCTGCGAATGGGTGCCCGGCCTGCCCGCGCCACGCGTGAAGATCGACAATCGCGCGGCGGCGGGGCTGGCCATTGGTCACCTGGCCGATCTGGGCCATCGCCGCATCGGCCATGTCGCCGGACCGCGCGGCAACGTGCTGACCGAGGCGCGGCTGTCGGGCACCGCCGAGGCACTGGCGGCGCGCGGATTGCCCTTTCCCGAGGAACATCTTTATCCCGGCGATTTCTCGCTCGATTCCGGGCGCGAGGCGGCGCGGATCTGGCTGGATCAGCCCGCCGCGACCCGGCCGACCGCGCTGTTCCTCGCCTCCGACGCCATGGCCTGCGGCTTCATCGGCGAGGTGCAGCGCCACGGGCTGCGCGTGCCCGGCGATCTGTCGGTGGTGGGATTCGACGACATCGAACTGGTGGCCCATATCTCGCCGCCGCTGACCACAATCCGCCAGCCCCGCACCGAGATTGGCCGTGCCGCCGCCGAACGCATGCTGGCCTGCCTGAAGGGCGAGACGCGCGAGGCCGATACCGTGCTGCCGGTGGAGCTGATCCTGCGCGCCAGCACTGGCCCCGCCCCCGCCTGACCTCAGCCCAAATGCGCCCCGGCACCGATCTGGCGCGAGATGCGGTCGCACATCTCGATCAGTTGTCCACGGGTCTCCGTCAGTGACACGGCCGATGTTCCGGTCAGACGCTGAACGAAGGGGATGGTCACCGCTGCAATCACGCGACCGCGGAAATCCAACACCGGCACCGACAGGTTGGTGACCCCCGCGATGGTGAAAGACGGATTTTCACAGTAGCCGGCCGCACGCACGCCGGGCAGATCGTCGCGGAAGGCCGCGAGTTTCGCCGGGTCAATGTGCCCGCCTTCGGCCTCGGCCATCTCTGCCAGCAGCGCGTCGCGCGCGTCATCGTCCTTCCAGGCCGCCAGCACCCGGCCCGATGCGGTTTCGAGAATCGGGATATGCGCACCCAGCCGCACACTGGTCAGGTTGTTGTCCTGACAATCCACCTGCGCAATCACCAGCACCCGGCCGGAATGCAGGATACCCATGTGCATCGACTGGTTCACCCGGTCAGCCAAGCGTTGCATCGCGTCACCGGCGATCGAGGTCAGCCTGCGCGTCGGCGGGTGGCGATGCGCCATTTCGAACAGCTTGGTCGACAGAAGATAGCGGTCGCCATCCTCGGCCAATTCGACATAGCCACGCTTGCGCAACACCATCAGCATCCGAAAAATCTCTGACGCTGTTCGCCCCAGTGTCTTTGCAATCTCAACCTGGCTTTTGCCCTCGGCTTCCGTCGCCAGCAATTCCAGAATGTCCAGCCCCTTGGACAGGGCGGGTGCCCGATACTTGTCGTCGTCTTCGCTGTCTGTCATTCGCCCGCCCCACTTTCGGCTGAGTATACACGCCCTCCGCCCCCCTCGCGCAATCCCCTCTTTGTTTGAGATATAAAATTATCTTTTACTTGTGAAAGTATCTGCTAGGCTAGCTCCATGAGAGAGGAGCCGAGGATGCAGCCCATCAGCTTGCGTGGAATGACATGGTCCGACCCGCGCGGATATGACCCTGTGGTCGCCGCCGCCACGGCCTTCGCCAAGGTGATGCCGGGGGTGACGATCACCTGGGACAAGCGCTCGCTTCAGGGGTTTGAATCGACGCCGGTCGATGAACTGGCGGCGTGCTATGACCTGATGGTCATCGACCACCCCCATGTCGGCGCAGTGGTGGCCGAAAACTGCCTGCTGCCGCTGGACCATCACGCTGAGCCGCATGCACTGGACCGGCTGCGCGGCGAAAGCGTGGGGCGCAGCTTTGACAGCTATTTCTATGCCGGTCATCAATGGGCGCTGCCGATCGACGCCGCCGCGCAGGTGCAGGCGATCCGCCCCGATCTGCTGACCGCCCCGTTGACCCGCTTCGCCGATGTGCTGACCGAGGCGAAGGCGGGGCGCGTGGTCTGGCCACTGCGCGCGCCGCATATCCTGATGAGCTTCTTCACGCTGGCCGCCAATATCGGCGCGCCCTGTGCCGTGGTGCCCGGCCCGCTGCTGCCCCGTGCGGCGGGACTTCAGGTGCTGGCGGCGATGCAGGCGCTGGCCGAGGCGGTCGATCCCGGCTGTCACGCCATGGACCCGATTGCAGCGCTGGATACGCTGGCCGAGGGGAGCCGTTTCGCGCTGGTGCCGCTGACCTACCTTTACGCGCCCTATGCGCGCGATGCCTACCGGCCGCACCGGCTGCGGTTTCACGACATCCCGGCACTCGGAGCCAGCGGCCCGCTCGGCTCGGCGCTCGGCGGCACCGGCATCGCGGTTTCGGCGCGCACCGCAGCACCCGAGGCCGCCTGCCGCTTTGCCTTCTTCCTCGCCTCGGCCGAAGTGCAGCGCGGGATTTACGCAGCCGCAAACGGCCAGCCCGGCAATGCACTGGCATGGTCCGACGCGGCGGTGAACGCAGCCACTGGCGGGGCCTATGCCGCAACCCGCATGACGCATGAGGCCGCCTGGCTGCGCCCGCGCCATGCCGGTTACATGGGCTTTCAGGAGGAAGGCTCGGCCATTGTCGCGGATGCCCTGCGCGGTCGCACAAGCCATGATACGGCGCTGGACGCGCTCGACACCGCCTTTGCACGGAGCTTTCCGCAATGACCCCCGACCTGCTGCCCCTCGCGGGCCTGCGTGTACTGGATTTCAGCCAGTTCCTCGCCGGACCCTATGCCGCACTGAAACTGGCCGATCTGGGTGCCGATGTGGTGAAGGTGGAACGCAAGGGACAGGGCGACCTGTCGCGCTACCTCTACCTGACCGATACCAGGGTGGGCGGCGAAAGCACGATCTTCCACGCCATCAACCGCAACAAGCGGTCCATCGCCATCGACCTGAAATCCGAGACCGACCGCGCGGCGGTGGCGGAACTGATCCGCGGCGCCGATGTCGTGTTGCAGAACTTCCGCCCCGGCGTGATGGAGCGGCTGGGCTTCGGCTATGATGCGGTGAAGGCGCTGAACCCGAAGATCGTCTATGGCTCGGTCACCGGCTATGGCAGCGCGGGGCCCTGGGTCGATCTGCCGGGGCAGGATCTGCTGGCGCAGGCGCGGGCCGGGGTGATGTGGCTGAATGGCGGAGCCGAGGACGGGCCGGTTGCCATCGGCCTGCCGATTGCCGACATCCTTGCCGGGGCCGCGCTGGCGCATGGCGTGCTGGCACTGCTGTTCCGCCGCGAACGGGCGGGGATCGGCGGGCAGGTCGAAACCTCACTGATCGAGGTGCTGGCGGATCTGCAATTCGAACTGCTGACCACATGGTTCAACGATGGCGGGCGGATGCCCAGACGCTCTGCCCAGAACCCGGCGCATGCCTATCTGGCGGCGCCCTATGGCGTTTACCGCACGGCAGATGGCCATGTCGCCATTGCGATGGGCAAGCTGGACCTTCTGGCACAAATCACCGGGCTGGACGAAGCGACCGCCGCGCTGGATGCCTTTGCGGAACGTGACCGCATCAAGGCGGGCCTCGCGGCCCGGCTGACGACCCGCCCGACCGCTGACTGGATGAAAGCCTTCGTCGCCGCCGACATCTGGGCCGCCCCGGTGATGGACTGGCAGGAGTTAACGCGCGCCGGGATGCTCGACCTGCTGGAGATGGTGCAGGAGGTGCGGCGCGGCGATGTGGCGCTCCGCACCACCCGCCTGCCACTGCGCATCGACGGCACCCGCCCCACCTCGGCGCGCGCAGCGCCGCTTCTGGGTGATGCCAACGACCTGCTGTCGCGCGGCTGGGGCTGAAGGTCGCCGGGGGGCTGTCTGCCCCCCACGGCTCTTCGGGCCTTCCCCCGAGGATATTTGGACCAAGGCGAATAACGTTATCGCTGTTTCATCTTGGCGCAAATATCCCGGGGGTCCGGGGGCAGCGCCCCCGGCTTGTCAGGCGTCGTTCTCGCAGACCTGCCGTTGGGTGCCGAGCCCCTCGATCCCCAGCTCCACCACATCGCCGGCCTTCAGGTAGCGCGGCGGCTTCATGCCAAGGCCGACACCGGGTGGCGTGCCGGTGGAGATGATGTCGCCCGGGTGCAGGGTGAAGAATTGCGACAGGTAGGAGATCAGGAAGGGCACCTGATAGACCATCGTCGCGGTGGACCCGTCCTGCATGGTCTGGCCGTTCACCTTGAGCCACATATGCAGGTCATTGGGGTTTGCCACCTCATCCGGGGTCACCAGCCAGGGGCCGGTGGGGCCGAAATTGTCGGAGGACTTACCCTTGGACCACTGGCCAGCACGTTCGGTCTGATAGGCGCGTTCGGACACGTCATTGATGACGCAATAACCGGCGACATGGTTCAGCGCCTCGGCCTCGGTGACATATTTTGCGGGCTTGCCGATGACGAAGCCCAGCTCTACCTCCCAGTCGGTCTTTTCCGACCCGCGCGGGATCAGGATCGGATCATCCGGCCCGCAGATGGCGGAGGTGTATTTGGCAAAGATCACCGGCTCGGGCGGCACTTCCATGCCGCTTTCGGCGGCATGGTCGGAATAGTTCAGCCCGATGCAGATGAACTTGCCGGTGCCGCCGACGCAGGCGCCGAGGCGGGGATTGCCTTCGACCAGCGGCAGGGTCTCCGGGTCGATAGCGGCGAGGCGGCCGAGGTCGGTCAGTACCTGCCCGGCGATGTCGGGCACATGGGCCGAGAGGTCGCGCAACCGACCGGCGGCGTCGAGCATTCCGGGTTTCTCGGCGCCGCGCGCGCCGTAACGGACGAGTTTCATGGGTCTTCCTTTCCGAAAGGCTCAGGTGGTCCAGCCACCGTCGATGACATGTTCGGTGCCGGTGGTGAAGGCGGATTCATCGGCGGCCAGATAGCAGACCAGTGCCGCGATCTCATCGGCGCGGCCAAGGCGGCCCATGGCCTGCCGGGCGATGAAGGCTTTCATCGCGCCTTCGTAATCGCCGGTCGCACGCAGGCGTTCATGCAGGCTGGGGCTATCGACCGTGCCGGGGCAGATGGCGTTGCAGCGGATGCCGCGCGTGACGTAATCAGCGGCCACGGCGCGGGTCAGGCCGACCACGGCCGCCTTGGAGGCCGAATAGACCGCGCGGTTGATCGGCCCTTTTTTCGGCCCCGCCACTGAGGACATGTTGATGATCGACCCCGCGCCCTTTTCCAGCATCCCCGGCAGCACCGCGCGGATCATGCGGAACTGCGCCTTGGCGTTCAGGTCAAAGGCGAAGTCCCATTCCGCCTCGGTCGCCTCCAGCACGGTGCCGTTATGAACGACGCCAGCGCAGTTGAACAGAATGTCCACCGGGCCGATCTCGTCCATCAGGGCGGCGATGGCGGCGCCGTCCAGCACGTTCAGCGCGCGGGTGGTCAGGCCCGGCATATCGGCCAGCAGCGCGGGATTCACATCGGTCGCAATGACCTCGGCGCCCTCGGCCGCCATGCGCAGCGCCGAGGCGCGGCCGATCCCTTGCCCCGCCGCAGTAATGAGCGCGCGTTTGCCTTGCAGTCTTTGCATCTTTCCCTCCTCAGGCGGCGCCGGGCAGACAGGCCGGGCCGATCGGCTCGAATGACTTGTAGGTCAGGATGAATTCGCGGTGACCCAGATCTTCGGATTTCGTCTTTGCGCCCCCGGCCACGGCCACCACCAGATCGCGGATTTCGCGGCCCACTTCGGCGATGCTGCGCGTGCCCTCGATGATGTCGCCGGCGTTCACGTCCATGTCGTCGGCCAATGCACGATAGGTATCGGGGTTGGCGCAGATCTTGATGACCGGCGAGATGGCGGAACCCACGACCGAGCCGCGCCCGGTGACAAACAACGTCAGATGCGCGCCCGAAGCGATCATTTCCACGATTTCGGCATTGTCGCTGATGTTCGGGAAGCCGAAGCGCACCTCGCCATCGGGCACGACATCCATCAGGTAAAGCCCGCCCTGCGGCGGCACGTCGCCGGGTTTGATCAGGCCAGAAATCGGGCTGTCACCGGATTTCACATAGGCGCCCAGCGATTTTTCCTCGATGGTGGACAGGCCCCCGGCGGCGTTGCCGGCGGCAAAGCTGCCATAGCCCAGCGTCGCGTAATAGCGTTCGGCCTTTTGCACGCTGTCGCGCAGGGCTTGCCCCAGTTCGGGGGTGATGGCGCGGGCGGCCATGATTTCCTCGCAGCCGATCAGCTCGCCGGTTTCCTCGAAGATGCAGGCCGCGCCCTCGGCGACCAGCAGGTCAAAGGCCCGCCCAGCCGCCGGGTTGCCGGAAATGCCCGAGGTGCCATCGGAGCCGCCGCAGACGGTGCCGACGATCAGCTCATGCACGCCCATGACGACGCGCGGCACCCCGGCGATCTGCGTCAGCGCGCCTGCCACCCAATCGCGTCCGGCCTGCACCGTGGCCCGCGTGCCCCCGGATTTCTGGATCACCAGCGTTTTCACCGGGCGGCCCGAGGCATCGACGGCGTTGGCGGCGCGCACCTTGTCGAAGCTTTCGCAGCCAAGGCTGACGAACAGCACGGCACCGACATTCGGGTGGGTGCAAAGCCGCTCCATCATGCGGGCGGCGTATTCGTTGGGAAAGCAGCCGGGAAAGCCAATCAGTTGCACATCCTGATCGCGGAAACCCGCGACGATCTCGCTGGCCACGAAATGCGCGCATTCCACCAGATAAGCCACCACCACCGTATTGCGAATGCCCTTGCGCCCGTCGGCGCGCAACCAGCCCTTCATCGTGACACCCCCGCGCTGATCCCGTCGGCATCCTGCAAGGCGTGGGTCGCCGTATAGGCCGAGCGGATATTGTGGATATGCACATGCGCGCCCGGCGCGATGTCTTGGGTCGCGATGCCGATGGGCATGCCGTATTTCAGGATCGCCTCCCCCGCCGCGATGGCATGGCGGGCAATCTTGTGTGCCATGGGAATGGGGCGGGTCAGGCGCACCGGGCCGGATTCCAACCCCACCTCCAGCCCCTCGGGCGCGTTGGCGCGCGCGACCAGCACGTTGTCGGCGTCATGCAGCAGCAGGAAGGGGCCGGTCATCGGCGACACTCCACCATATAGATATGATCGGCGACCAGCGCGGTTTCGCCGGTCTGTTTGGTGACGGTCAGGCGTTCGGTGACGCGGCCGAAGCCGGGGCGTTTTTCCATCAGTTCCTTGGCGATGATTTCGACCGTGCTGCGGATCGTGTCGCCGATGAACACCGGCTTCACGAAACGCATGCGGTCATAACCGTAGGAAAACGCCACCGGGTTGATGACGGTCGCGGTCAGGCCGACGCCGATGGTAAAGACCATGGTGCCATGCGCGATGCGCTGGCCAAAAGGCAGGGTCTTGCAGAATTCGGCATCCAGGTGATGCGGAAAGAAATCGCCCGAATGGCCGGCATGGACCACGAAATCGGTTTCCGTGATGGTGCGGCCGACAGTTTGCCGCGACTGACCGATGTCGTAATCTTCGTAATAACTGACCTGTTCAAGCATCGGGGCTGTCCTTGATCGGATGCGCGGGGGCGGCGGCGCTGTCATAGGCGGCTTCGACCAGTGCCATGGTGTGCCAGGCATCCTCGGCGCTGCCTTCCAGCGCGGGGCCAAGGCCACAGGCAAAGCGCTGCACCTGTGTCATGCGGCCGACGAAGGCCGCGATGAACCAGTTGCCGGTCAGGGGCACCTGTTGCCAGTCGCCGCCGGTATTCAGCCAAAGCTCGTCCGGCTCGCCCTTGGGGTAATCGAGGTTCACGCCCAGCTTCATATAGGCCGCGCCTTTCGTGCCGCAGATGCGGAACTCGCAAGCCTGAAACTTGCGGCCGAAGGCGTGGTTGTGGTTGATCGACAGGCTGCACCGCTTGCCCGGCCCATAGTCGAGGATCATCGCGCTGCGGGTGTTCGACACGGTGGAGGACGGATGCCCCGTGGTGCGGGCAAACACCCCCTGCGGGTTACCCATCAGATCGCGGATGAGATCAAGGTAATGGATGGAATGCAGCAGGATTTCCACGCGCGGCAGGTTCGCGAGGAACTCCCACAGGTGCCACGGCGTATCCAGCGCCAGCCAGGCGTCGAAATCCACTACCTCCCCCAGAAGGCCCCGCGCAATCGCATCCTTCAAGGCCAGCGCCATGGGCGCGAAGCGGAGCTGAAAATTCACCGCCGCGCGCAGGCGGCGGGCGCGGACGATGCGCAGGATCTCGGTCGCTGCCGCCAGATCCGACCCCATGGGTTTCTGGATCAGCACGACCGCGCCTTCGGGCAGTTCGCGCAGGATGCCGGGGATCGCGGCGGGCGGCACGGCCAGATCAAAGATCGCATCAGGCACGGCGACCGCCTCGGCCAGTGTCAACGCGCGGCCAAGCGCGGCAGCCTTGGCGCTATCGGGGTCATGGATGCCCGCCACCGGAAAGCCCGCCTGCGCATAGGCCGGCAGATGCGCGTCGCGCACGATGGACCCCGCGCCGAAGATGACGATGGGTTTCGGCTGCGCGGGCGGCGCAAGGGTCTGGATCAGGTCAGTCATGGTGAAACACCTCGGTCATTTCGGCCCACCATTCGCCCTCGGCCCGGGTCTCCAGCGGGCGTTGAAGGGGCATGCAGACCGCCCACCAGCGTTGGGTTTCCGGGTCTTCGGCCATTTTCGCCATATCGGCCGCGAGATCCGCGCCGTGATATTCGAAATAGGAAAACAGCAGGTTTTCCGGCTCCTTGAGGAAGATCGAGTAATTGCGGATGCCGCATTCGGTGATCTTGCGCAGAACGCCCGGCCAGACCTCGGCATGCAGGCGGCGGTATTCGGCCTTGCCCTCCTCGCTCAGCCCCAGAACAGATCCGTGTCGCTGCATGTCAGACCCCCGTCACGGTGAAGCGGCTGCCCGGCGCGGTGCGGGCGGCGAGCGTCGGCCAATCCCAGTCGATGCCGAGGCCCGGCACGGTTGGCGCCAGCGCCATGCCGCCCTCGCGGGCCATCGGGGCAGAGACGTCATCCAGTTGCGGAATATATTCCAGCCAGGGCGCGTTCGGCACGGCGCAAACGAGGCTGACATGCAGTTCCATCAGGAAATGCGGGCAGATCGCCATGTTATGCGCCTCGGCCATATGCGCGACCTTGAGCCAGGGCGTGATGCCCCCCACCCGTGCCACATCGGCCTGCACGATACCGCAGGCATCGGCGGCGATGTAATCGGCGAACTGGCCGGGGGAATAAAGGCTTTCGCCCACGGCCACCGGCACGCGGCATTGTGCTTGCAGCCGGGCATGGCCGGCGATGTCGTCCGAGGGCAAGGGTTCCTCGAACCAGCCGATGTTCAGCGCCTCCAGCATCGGCACGCGGCGCAGCGCCTCGGCAGCGGTCAGGGACTGGTTGGCGTCGGTCATCACCTCATAGCCCGGGCCAAGGGCTGTGCGCACCGCCTCCAGCCTTGCTGCGTCTTCGGCCAGATGCGGCTTGCCGATCTTGACCTTCGATCCGCAAAACCCCTGCGCCTGCGCGGCCAGGGCATCGTCCACCAGCGCCTCGGGCGCCAAATGCAGCCAGCCGCCTTCGGTCGTATACATCGGCACCCGATCCTTGGCGCCACCGGCCAGCAGATGCAGCGGCAGCCCGGCCTTGCGCCCGCGCATGTCCCACAGCGCGCAGTCGATCGCGGCCAGCGCCAGCGCCATGATCGGCCCGACGGCGGTGGCGTGCGAATGGAACAGGAGTGCGCGCCAGTTCGCCTCGATCCGCTCCGCCTCGCGCCCCATCAGAGCGGGCAGAAGCGTGTGCTGCAACAGCGACAAAACGGCAGGCCCGCCGTCACCGATGGTATAGCTATAGCCGGTGCCCTCGGCCCCTTCGGCATCGCGCAGGGTGACGAAAATCGTCTCCTGGCTCTTGAAGCTCTGGATAGCGTCATGCCGCACCACCTTGGGCGGCAGATCGACCATGAAGGCCTCGGCCTGAACCACGCGCGCCATGATTACACCCGCAGCGCGGCGCCGGTTTCGGCGTCGAAGAGGTGGCATTTGTCGAGGCTGATCTGGAAGCGCAGCCGCTCACCCAGCCGCACCGGACGGGGGTTGAGCATCTTGGCCTGAACCTCGGTGCCCGCCAGCATGGCGAACAGCAGCGTTTCGGTGCCCAGCGGTTCGGACAATTGCACCTCCATCTCCACATCGGCCATGTGGGCCGTGGGCGGCAGGGCGTGACCGACCGGCATGATGTTGTCAGCCCGCACGCCAAAAGTGACGGCGCGCCCTTCGGCGGCGCCATGGCCGGGCGGGATGGGCAAGCGCGTGCCGTCGGCCAGTTCGACCGTGCCGTCGGTGATGCGGCCTTCCAGCAGGTTCATCGGCGGCGAGCCGATGAAGGTGGCGACGAAAGTATTCACCGGGGTTTCAAATACCTCCAAAGGCGTGCCGATCTGTTCGATCCGGCCGTCGCGCATGATGACGATGCGGTCGGCCAGCGTCATTGCCTCCACCTGGTCATGCGTCACATAGACGATGGTGGTGCCAAGCCGCTGATGCAGCTTCTTGATTTCCACCCGCATCTGGGTGCGCAGCTTGGCGTCGAGGTTCGACAGCGGTTCGTCGAACAGGAAGACGTCGGGGTGGCGCACGATGGCGCGGCCCATGGCGACGCGCTGGCGCTGCCCGCCCGACAATTGCCCCGGCTTGCGTTCCAGCAGGGGCGTCAGCGACAGGATCTCTGCGGCCTCGGTCACCGCCTTCGCGATCTCGGCTTCGGCCCGCTTTGCGATTTTCAGCGAAAAGCCAAGGTTTTCGCGCACCGTCATATGCGGATAAAGCGCATAATTCTGGAACACCATCGAGATATTGCGGTCGCGCGGCGGCAGGTCGTTCACCACCCGGTCGCCAATGCGCAACATGCCGCCCGAAATATCCTCCAGCCCCGCGATCATACGCAGGGTGGTGGATTTGCCGCAGCCCGAGGGGCCGACCAGCACGACGAATTCGCCATCCGCAATATCGAGGTCGATGGCATGCACGACTTGCAGCGCGCCGTAGGCTTTCACGATGCCCTGAAGTTGGACCTGAGCCATATCTTATCCTTTCACGCCGCCGAAGGTCAGGCCGGCGATGAGGTGTTTCTGCACGAGGAAGGTCAGCACCAGCGCGGGGATGATCATCAACACCGCCAGCGCGCACATGCCGCCCCAGTTGAGGGTGAATTGCGAGGTGAAATCCAGCAGACCCACCGGCATCGTCTTGGAATTGACCGAGCGCGTCAGCTGGCTGGCCAGCGCATATTCGTTCCACGAGGTTAGGAAGGCAAAGATGCCGGCACTGGCGATGCCCGCGCGGGCCACCGGAAATTCCACCTTCCAGAAGGCCTGCCAGCGGGTGCAGCCGTCGATCTCGGCCGCCTCGGCCAGTTCGCGCGGCACCTGCCGGAAGAAACCGTCAATCAGCCAGACGGTGAAGGGCACGTTCAGCGCGACGTAGGTCAGGATTAGCCCGAAATGGGTGTCGATGATCCCCGCCCGCGCCATGATGATGAACAAGGGCAGTGACAGCGCCACACCCGGCACCGCGCGGGTTGCCATCAGGCCAACGAACAGCGCCGCCTTGCCCTTGAAGCGATAGCGCGCGAAGGCATAGCCGCCCGCCATCCCGACCAGCAGCGCCACCAGCGTCGAGGTGACAGAAATGATCAGCGAATTGCGGAAATAGGTCAGCACCGGCACGCCGCCCTCGCCCACCCCGCCGAACATGGCACGGTAATGGTCGAGGTTCAGGCTGTTGGGGATCCAGACCGGTGGCTTGGCCATGATCTCCACCGTCGGGCGGAACGAGTTCAGCACGATCCACAGGCCCGGCAGGCAGATCAGGCTCATGGCCAGAAACAGGCCGGTCAGATGGGCGATGCGCAGCAGGCGCTTGCGCAGCCGATGTTCGGCATTCGAAGCCATGTCACACCCCCATGCCAAGTTCGCTGCGGGCGGCCGTCAGCTTGCGGAAGAAATAGATGGTGAAGAAGATCGACAGCAGGATCGCGATATAGCCCATGGCATTGGCGTATCCCATGCGGGCATCGACATAGGCGGTTCGTCCGATCAGCGTCCACAGCAATTCCGTGCGCCGCGCCGGACCGCCATTCGTCATGATCTGCACGATGTCATAGGCCCGCGCCACGTCCAGCGACCGGATCGCCATGGCGATATAGATGAAGGGCATGAGGAAGGGCAGCGTGACGAAGCGAAAGCTCTGCCATGGCGTGCAGCCATCGACCTTGGCCGCCTCGACCGGATCTTGCGGGATGGCGTACAGCCCGGCGAGGATCAGGATGGCAAAGACCGACGTGCTGGTCCATATCTCGGCGAAGATGATGGAGAACATCGCCAGATGGCCATCCACCAGCCACGGAATCGCGACATCGGTCAGGCCCAGCGATTGCAGCGCGTTGTTCACCAGACCCACGTTGTCGTTGAAGATGAACTTGAACTGGAACCCCACCAGCACGGGCGAGAACATCATGGGAAACATCATCGCCGTGCGCAAAAGCCGCTGCCCGGTGGTGACCTTCGACACCATGACCGCTAGGCCGAGGCCCAGCAGCATTTCAAGGTTCAGCGCGATGGTCAGCAGCAGCACGGTGCGCCCGAAGGCCCACCAGAAATTCGCGTCCCCCGCCGCCTTGCGATAGTTGAAGGTGCCGATCCACTTGGTCAGGCTGTCGGGTCGGGTCAGCTGATAGGCGGTGAAGCTGGAATAGAACGACAGGACCAGCGGCACCAGAACGACAGCCATCAGAATGATGATGGCGGGCAGCAGAAGAACCAGCCATGGCGGCAGCTTGAGGCGTGACATGCATGTTCCGTTCGAAAGGCAGGGATGGAGCGGCGCGGATCAAACCCGCGCCGCCATGGCAGGATCAGTAGACCCCGTTTTCCCGCATCAGATTGTCCACGGCGTCCGAGGCCGTGGCAAGCGCGTCATCCACCGATTTGTCGCCAAGGATCGCGGCTTGCAGTTCCGGGTAGATCAGGTTCGTGGCCTCGATCCAGTAGGGGGTCGCGGGCACGGCGAAGGCGGTCTTCGCGGTTTCCTGGAAAGCCGCCAGCACTTCGGAGCGGTAGGGATCGGATTTCGCCGCCTCGGCCACATGCTCCCACACTTTGGTGCGTGTGGGCAGCGGACCGGTGCTGCTTTCAAGGATCTGGCTGTCCTCACTGGTCAGGAACAGCGCGAGCGAAGCCGCCGCCGCCTTGTTTGCGCAATCCTCGGTGACGGAGAAGCCGTGAAAGCCCGACCAGCCGGTGCGCAGCCCGGCAGACCCCTTGGGCGCCGGCGCCACCCCGACATTGCCCGCCGCCTTGGATGCCGAGGCATCGTTGAAGAACCCGGCCCAGCCCGGCCAGTCGAGATTCAGCCCGATGGTGCCCGAAGCAAAGCCGTTGCCGAGGTCATCCCACAGGTAATTCGTGGTTCCCGGCGGCACGGCACCCGCCTTGTAAAGATCGACGAACCATTGCAGCGCCTGCTTGCCCGCATCGGAATTGAAGGCGGGCGAGAAATCGTCGTTGAACAGCTTGCCGCCATCCGCCACGACCATCTCATAGAAGCGGCCGACGATGGCTTCGTCCTTGCCCGCATATTGCGTGCCATAGAAGTTCGGCGGATTGGAAAAGAATTCGGCCTGATCGCGCACCTGATCCCAGGTTTCCGGCACCGCCAGATCATAGCCGTATTTCGCCTTGAACGCTTCGGCCTTTGCCGGGTCGGTGTAGAGCGACTTCTGATAGTAAAGCGCCGAGACGTCGAATTGTGCACGCGGCAGCATCACCAGTTTGCCATCCAGCGTGGCGGCAGAAATGTTGGCGGGCACATATTCCGCCACCTCTCCGGCGGGAACCAGCGGCGTCAGATCTGTGTAAAGCGACGGATACTGCGCGGCGAAAGATGAATGGTTCGACCCCACGCACCAGTCCGTCGTGCCCGCAGCAATGTCGGACTTGAATTCCTTGTCCAGTTCGAAGTGGTTCTTCTGGCTGATGATCTTCACCGTGGCGCCGGTGGCCTTTTCCCATTCCGGGATGCGGGCATAAAGCGCCTCGTATTGCTGGCCGCCGATCAGCTTGGCCTCGATGGTGATTCCGGCGAATTCGCCATCGGCCGACGCGGCCGTCGCCATCCCCATCGCAGCAAGTGCAAGGCAGGATGTCATCGCAAGACGGTTCATTGTTTCCTCCCTGGATTGGCGGCCGGGGCTCCTCTGCCCCCATACCGCCGGGCGTTTCAATTTTATATCTAGAACGAAGTTTTATACTTAAACTTGACAACATCCCCGAGTCAAGCTGCACTCGCGGCGAAAATTGGTATGATGACCCGAGGGAGGCCCCATGCTGCTTGATACCCATCTGCATCTCGTGAACCGCGACCGCCTGACCTACCCTTGGCTGGACAGCCTGCCCGCGCTGAACCGGGACTGGCGTTATGATGACTATGCAATCACCGCCGCACGGCTGGGTGTCATCGGCGCGCTGCATATGGAGGTGGACGTCACCCCCGATCAGATCGAGGCGGAAAGCGGCATGGTGGCCGATCTGATGGCGCAACCCGGCAGCCTGATCCGCGGCGCGATCTCCTCGGCCCGGCCCGAGGCGCCGGGCTTTGCCGCATGGCTCGACCGGCAGGACCGGGGCGTCGTGAAGGGTATCCGCCGCGTGCTGCATGTGGTGGAGGACGCGGTGTCGCAGACCCCACTGTTCCGCGAGAATATCGCGCGGCTGGGTCGCGCCAGCCTGCCCTTCGACATCTGCATGGCACAGCGGCAATTGCCGCTGGCCGCCGCACTGGCCGACGCCTGCCCGCAGACGACCTTCGTGCTGGATCATTGCGGCGTGCCGGACATGGCGGGCGATTTCACCGCATGGGCCACACAGATCGCCGAACTAGCCCGCCGCCCCAACATGAATGCCAAGATTTCCGGCCTCATCGCCTATGGCGGGCCCGGATGGAGCCTCGGCAGCCTGCGCCCCTATGTGGAAAGTGTAATCGGCGCCTTCGGCTGGGACCGGGTGGTCTGGGGATCGGATAGCCCGGTCTGCACGCTGGAAGCCTCGCTCGCCGAATGGATCGCGGCGACGCATGCGTTGCTGGCAGGCTGCTCGGAGGATGAGCGCGCCGCGCTTGGCCACCGCAATGCGCGGCGGATCTGGGGTTTGCGGGATTGAGTTTCAGGGCGCGGTCGCGCGGAACGCCTGTTCGCCCTCGATCACGAAACGCAGCATCCGGTCCGAGGCCGCCACCGCGTCGCGCGCCCGGAAGGCCGCGAGCAGATCACGTTGCCCCTCCACGATGATACGGTTTGTCGTATCATCGCGCATGGTGGTCAGCCGCACGGTCTGCACCTGCACCAGATAGCGGCGGATCGTATCGACCAGCACCCGGTTCGGCACGATGTCGAGCCAGCGATTTCGGTAAACCTCGCAGGCATGGAAGAACAGCGGCACGTCGCCCGACACCAGTGATCCCTGCGTCTGCGCGACCGCATGCGTCAGATCGGCCAGCACCTCGGGCGTCATCGCCTGCGCGGCCATGGCGGCGGCACGGGGATCCAGCATGCGGCGCAGCTCAAATACCTCCAGCACCTCGGCACGGCTGAGGTTGGGCAACGTGAAGCCCCGTGTTGTCGGCACCAGATAGCCCTCGGCCGCCAGCCGCATCAGCGCATCACGCGCAGGCATCCGCGACACACCCAGCTCGGTTGCGATGGCCGTGTCGATCAGCCGGTCATCCCAGCCCACCTCACCCCGCCGGATACGGGTCATCAGCACATCATAGATCCGGTCACGATGGCTTTGCCTGGACATTTGCATACTCTTTTCATGCGCTACATCGGTATCAAAACTGAATTACATCAATATATAAAGGAGATTATTACGAGCCGCGGACATTTTGAACCCGAAATACTTCTTGAAAAGTATTCAGTTTATGGCACCATTCCTTGCAGAATCGGGCCGATCAGAGACCCGAAGTCCAACAGGGAGGTTCCCGTGAAAATGACCCGCCGCACCGGCATCGTCGCCGGCCTGATGCTTGGCCTGAGCCTGTCAACCGCAGCCTTCGCACAGGATGCACTGCGCGTTGGCGCCTATCCGGCCAACCCGCCATGGGAAAACAAGACCGAGGCTGGCACCTTCGAGGGCTTCGAGGTCGATATCGTGAACGAAATCGCCAAGCGCATGGGCACCACCGCCAATATCGAAGGCATGGATTTCAAGGCGCTGTTCGTCGCATCGGCCTCGGGCCGGGTGGATATGGTGATTTCCTCGCTGACCATCACCAATGAACGGCTGGAAAGCCAGTCTTTCACCCAGCCCTATTTCCAGGGCGCGCTGGGGATCGGTGTCAAGGACGGCTCCGACATCACTTCGGTCGAGGGGCTGAAGGGCAAGGTTGTGGGGTCGGTCGCCACCTCGTTCCCCGAAAACTGGCTGAAAGAACGCGAAGCCGAAATCGGCTATGCCGAATACAAAAGCTATGACACCACCTCGAACATGCTGACCGATCTGCTGAACGGGCGGATCGACGCGGCGGTGAATGATGTGGTCGGCCTGCGCTATGCCTTCACCCAGATGAAGGGCCTGACCGTGGGGGCAGAGATCGTCACGGGCGAGAAATTCGCCATGATGATGCCGAAGGATTCGGACAAGCTGGAGCAGGCGAACCAGATCCTGTCCGACATGAAGACCGACGGTACCATGGCGGCAATCTACGAGAAATGGATGGGCGTCGCCCCGGCGGCGGCCAGCTACACCGTGACGCCGATGCCGGTGCCGACCTCGGCCGACTGAGATGAGCGATACCGCACATCTGGCCTCGGTGCGCGTGGAGACGCCCGCCGCCTTCGCCTTCGGCCATCTGGCCGACGGGCGAAAGCTGGGCCGCTGGGCGCTGGGGTCGATGGATTTGCAGCCGGAGGCCGAACCCGGCCTCTGGCGCGGTGTGTCGCTGTTCGACGGGTCGGAAGCGGTGGTGGAGATCCGCCCGCATCCCGATCTGGGGCTGATCGACTTTCATCTTGGCCCGGCGGGGGCGCGGGTGCCGCGGGTTTCGATCCGCGTGACGCCAGGACCCGATTGGGGTTTGCCGGAAACCGCCTGTCTGGTTGCCATGACGACATGGCGCGCAGGCTGGATGGATGATGCGCGCTGGATGCGCACCCGCAAGACGCATGAGCTTGAGGTGCTGTTGTTCAAGGCGCAGATCGAAACCGACTGGCGGGCGGCATGACTCCGGCGGACTGGCGGCAGAGGTTCCGCGCGGGCGAGATGCGGCAGACGGCGGCGCTGTGTCCGGGCTGGACGCAAGCCAATCTGGCGCTGATCCCTGCCGCTTTCGCCGATGATTTCGAGGCGTTTCTGCACGCCAATCCTGCCGCCTGTCCCTTGCTCGCGCGCGGGCGGTCGGGCGATCCGGCGCTGCCGGATCTGGGCGACATCGACCTGCGCCACGACCTGCCGCTTTACCGGACGTTCCGCGACGGGCAAGCCACCGGCACCCTACCCGACATCACCGCACTCTGGCGTGACGATCTGGTGCCCTTCGCCATCGGCTGTTCGCTGAGCTTCGAGGCCGATCTGGTGGCGGCAGGCGTTACCCTGCGCTGCCATGCGCCGGGGCGAAGCTGTTCCGCCTTTGATACTGCGTTGCCCAACCGGCCGGCGGGGCTGTTCGGCGGCAATCTGGTGGTGACGATGCGGGCGGTCGCGGCGGATCAGGTCGCGCTGGCGACCGAAGTCACCCGCAACCATCCCCAGGCGCATGGTGCACCGATCCATACCGGCGACCCGGCCGCGATCGGAGTCGATCTGTCGCGCCCGATCGACGGGCTGGGGCTGACCGACCTTCTGCCCAGCGAGGTCGCCGTGTTCTGGGCCTGCGGCGTGACGATGGAGCGCGCCATCGCCTCTGCCCACCTGCCCTTCGCGATCACCCATGCGCCGGGGCATATGCTGATGACCGACCTTCCCGCCCAGCCGCATGGAGCGAGCGCATGGACGCCGTAGACATCTTCTTCAACGCCGATGTGATGCGGCGGGCCTTCCCGATCCTGCTGCGCGGGCTGGGAATGACGCTGGCGCTTGGTGTCACTGCCATCGTGATGGGCACGGCGCTGGGGGTCGGCATCGCGCTGATGCGGCTTTATGCGCCCAAACCGCTGCGGCTGTTCGCGGTGCTGTATACCGATCTCATGCGCGCCATGCCGGTGCTGGTGGTGCTGATCCTGATCTATTACGCCCTGCCCTTCGCGGGGATCGTGTTGTCCTCCTTCGCCGCCGCCGCCATCGCACTGTCGCTGGTGCTGGGCGCCTATACGGCGGAGGTGATGCGCGCCGGCATTCAGGCGGTGCCGAAGGGCCAGTTCGAGGCGGCAGCCGCGCTTGGCATCCATTTCTGGCTGGCCATGCGCAAGGTCGTGCTGCCGCAGGCCATGCGCATCGTGATCCCGCCACATGCCTCGAACTGCGTCAGCATCATCAAGGACACCTCGCTTGCGTCCGTCGTCGCCATGACCGACCTGCTGAAGCAGGCCACCGATGCGCAGGCGCTGTTCGCCAATCCCACGCCCCTGATCGGCGCCGCGCTGATCTATGTGGCGATCCTCTGGCCGCTGGTGCGGCTGACCGGCTGGCTGGAGCAACGCTTCCAGCGCGCCTATCAACGGTAAGACCCATGCAAGACAGCTATTTCCTTTACCACTCCATCGGCCAATATCCCGGCAAGGCCGGGGATCTGGCCCGCGCCATGGCCGAATTTGCGACCGTCTGGGCCGCCCCGGATGACGGGCAATGGGGTTATCTGCTGGGCAAGCGCGCAGGCTTCATCGACCGCTGGCGCGGCATCATCGGCGCGCCGGAAGGCAGCCTGACCACCTGCGAGAATGTCACGCAGGGGCTGCACATGCTGATGACCGCCCTGCCGCCGGAACGGCTGTTCGGCAAGCGAGTGCTGGTCGCCGCGGATTGCTTTCCCTCCAACCACTTCCTGCTGACGAAGCTGCAAGACCGGCTGGGCTTCACGCTGGAAACCGTGCCGATGCGGCAAGGCGCCGCCTGGGTGGAGCCAGAGGACTTCCGCGCGCATTGGGGGCCGGATGTGGCGGTGGCGCTGGTGACCTGGATCGCTTCCACCACCTCGCACCGGATCGACCTTGCCGCGATGGTGGCGCATGGCCGGGCGATGGGCAGCCTGATCGGGGTGGACATCACGCAGGGCGCGGGGCTGCTGCCCTTCGACGTGGCCGATCCGGCGGTGGATTTCACCGTCTCGACTAGCCTGAAATGGATGTGCGGCACGCCCGGCGCGGGCATCCTGCATGTGGCCCCGGATCTGATCGGCCAGTGCCAGCCCGAGCTGCGCGGCTGGTTCAGCCAGCCTGACCCGTTCAGTTGGGCGCTGGACCGCTTCGCCTATGCGCCCGACATCCGCCGCTTCGACAACGGCACCCCGGCCTGCATGGCCGCCATCGCCTCGCTGCCTGCGCTGGACTGGCATGCCGCGCAGGATCGCGCGGCGCTGCTAGCGCAGAACCGCCGGCAGACCGCGCGGATCATCGCGGCGGCGGATGAGATGGGGCTGGACCTGCTTACTCCGCGGGCGGAAAGCGCGCGCGGCGGCTCGGTCATGCTGCGCCTGCCCGACAGCCACCCGGCGCCACAGATCGTGGCGGCGCTGCGCGCAGCAGGTATTGCCACCGACGGGCGCGGCCAGATCCTGCGCACCTCGCCCGGCATCGTTACCACCGATGACGGGGTGGAGGCGCTGGTAACCGCGCTGCGCAAGTTGCTGCGCCCGTAAGAGAAAGGGGCGCCAATGGCGCCCCCTTCCATCATTCTGCCGGAACCCGCGCCAGCTTTGGCTCGTCATGGTGATGATGTTCCTTCACCGGCCGCATCAGCATATTGGCGATGAAAGCCACAACCAGCAGCGCCGCCATCGCATACATCGTCGTGTTGTAAAGGCTCGGCGTCGGGTCGATGGTGCCCGAGGGCGCGATCTCCATCAGCTTCGCAATGGTCACCGTCTTGGCGGCGACGAGGCTGTCAAGCTGATCGAGCGGCGCCCCGAACTTGTCGGCGAAAGCCGCAGGATCCACCCGCCCCGCCAGATCGCGGATGGCACTGCCCACCGACATGTCGCGCAGGCTGGTGATGGCCAGCGGCCCCAGCACCCCGGCGGTGGACCATGCGGTCAGGATACGGCCATGGATGCCGCCGACATGCATCGTCCCGAACAGATCGGCGATGTAGGCCGGGATGGTGGCGAAGCCGCCGCCATACATGGTGAAGATGACCATAGTGGCGATGTAGAAGCCCACCAGATAGAACATCGACGGGTTGGCGCTGCCGGTGCTGGCGAAATAGGGGATCGACATGTAAAGCAGCGTCCCCAGCAGGAAGAAGATCATATAGGTCGGCTTGCGCCCGATATAGTCGGAGGTCGAGGCCCAGAAGAACCGCCCCAGCATGTTGAAGACAGAGATCATCAGCACATAGGTCGAGGCGAAGGCGGCGGTGACGACCAGCGGCATGGTGGTGCCGAAGATTTCCGACATCATGGTCTTGGCGACGCCGATCACACCGATCCCGGCGGTCACGTTGAAGCAAAGCATGATCCAGAGCTGCCAGAACTGCGGGGTTTTCAGCGCCTGATTGATGTCGACATTGGCCGAGGTGATCAGGCCATTGGCGGCGGCGGGTTTCGGCTGCCAGCCTGCGGGCTTCCAGCCCGGCGCGGGCACACGATACATGAAGGCCGCAACGATCATCACGAGGAAATAGCCAATCCCCAGCGCAAGGAAGGTGCCCGCCGCGCCGGTATTGCCGGTGCCCACGGCATAGACGCCGGCCTCGCCGCCGCCCGGCAGCGCCGCCGCCTGCGCGGCAGAGGCCACGACGACCTCGATCTTGCCGGCGGCGGTTTCGGCGAACTGCCGGCCGCCTTCGGTGACAAGCATCACCGCGTCCTGCGCGCCAAGGAACTCGGGCGCCTTGGCGAAGATCTGCATCAGCCAGCCCTTCAGGGGCGTCGCGATGATCGCACCACCGCCGAAACCCATGATTGCCAGGCCCGTCGCCATGCCACGCCGATCCGGGAACCAGCGGATCAGGGTCGAGACCGGCGAGACATAGCCAAGCCCCAGCCCGCAGCCGCCGATCACGCCATAGCCCAGATAGACGAGCCAAAGCTGATGGGTAGAAATCCCGACCGAGCCGATGACAAAACCGCCGCCCCAGCAGATTGCCGCGACCACGCCCACCATGCGGGGGCCGACTTCCTCCAGCCAGCGCCCGGCGAATGCGGCGGAAAGGCCAAGGAACACGATGGCGACCGAGAAGATCCAGACCACCGAGGCCAGCGACCAGTCGTCAGCCGCCGGGGCCACGACACCAAGCTGCTTGGTCAGCGCCGGGTTGAACACCGACCATGCGTAGACCGATCCGATGCAAAGGTGAATGGCGATCGAGGCCGGTGGCACCAGCCAGCGGTTGAAGCCGGGTTTGGCGACGATATGGTCTTTCCGCAAGAAGCCGAAAGCGCCGCCTGACTTGACGTTGCTCATGGGTTTTCCCTCCCTTTTTGGCGGGGGATGACGCGCCAGCCCCTCCTGCCTTGCGCCTCTCCCGATCTGGCATGCGACAGCATGCCGCCTCAGCCTTGCGAGGGAATCATTTACAGGTCAACAAAATTTATTAATAATTTCAATTAGTTACCATGCCATTTTGGCCAGAATGATCTCTTCAATCCGCCGAAACAGGGACATTCTGTCCGCAACGGAACGGGTTCGGTCAGAAATGTGGGACATTTTGTCCTTTTACGGATTTTCCAGCACCGGCAGGCGGATCACGAAACGACTGCCCTTCCCCGGCGCTGAGCGGACGCCGATGCGCCCCCCGGCCCGCGTGATCAACGTCTGGCTGATCGACAGGCCCAGCCCGGTGCCCTGTGCCTGTTTGGTGGTGAAGAACGGATCGAAGATGCGCCGCCGGACATCCTCGCTCATGCCTGTGCCGCTGTCGGCCACACCGATCTCCACCCGCCCGCGCCGCTGCGCCACCGACAGGGACAGCACGCCGCCCCCCGGCATGGCATGGACCGCGTTCAGGATCAGGTTGACCACGACCTGCTGAAGCTCGGTCCGTTCCATGAAGACCGGCGCCTCGGTCGCCAGATCGGTGCGGATCTCGATGCCCGCGCTTTCGATCTGGCGGCGGGTTAGCACCAGACAGTCGCGCACCACCTGCGCGGGCGAGATGATATTGGCCGCCCCCGAATATTCGCCCGGTCGCGCGAATTGCAGCAGCTTCGAGACGATGGTGCCGATGCGGTAAACCTGATCGTCGATCAGGTCAAATTCGGTCTTCACCGGCGCCGCGCCTTCACCCAGCACCATGCGCGCCACATCCAGATTGCCCTGAATGACCGCGATGGGGTTGTTGATCTCATGCGCGACGCCCGCCGTGATCTCGCCCACAGCCGCCAGCTTTTCCGACATGATCAGCCGTTCGGTCGTGCGTTCCAGCCGCCGGTTGGCATCGCGCAGGTCGCGGGTGCGTTCCTCGACCTTTTGGTTCAACTGTTCGTTCCAGTCGCGCAACTGGCGGTCACGCTCCTGCACCGTGTCCAGCAGTCCGTCGAGGTGATCGGCCACGCGCGAGATTTCGTCATCCCCGGCACCGATCCGGTTGCGGGCCTCCATCTCGCCCGCCTCGACCCGTGCGATGGTCTGGCCCATCCGCTCCAGCGGCAGGAAGATGCGCCCCGCCCATCGCAGGAAGATCGGCACCGACAGCGCGGCGATGGCCAGAAAAACCAGCGTGGCAATCAGGTAAGAGCGGGTTTTCTCGGCCCGGAACGGCGCCTCAAGAAAGCCGACATACAGCATCCCGATCCGGGCGCCGTGGCTGTCGATGATCGGTTCATAGGCCGAGATATACCAGTCGTTCACCACGAAGGCGCTGTCGAGCCATGTCTGCCCCTCATCCAATACCCGCGAACGCACGGCTTGCGAGACACGGGTGCCAAGGGCGCGGACATTCTCGAACAGCCGCACATTGGTCGAGATGCGCACATCATCCAGAAACAGCGTCGCGGTACCCTGGCTACCCTCGGGCAGGCTGCGCGACTGGTAGACCAGCGCATTGATCGTGTCGATGAAATCGAGGTTGCGGTTCAGAAGCATGCCGCCCACCAGCGCCGCCGCACGACCGTCAGGCAGGTGCAGGGGCGCCGCGGAATGGATGATCATGCCACGATCCTCGGTCAGGCGGCCTGTCGGCGCGGCGTTGGGGGTGGCAACCAGCGGCACGGCCGCGCGCGTCGCCATGTCAGGGGCAAGCGCCTCCATCGCGGCGGGCGACAGGATGTCCACCGCCGCCTTGCCCTGCCCTTGCAGCGCGGCACCGATCACCGGCCAGTCGGCAGGTGCGAACCCTGACGGGGCGTCGGTGCCATCGGTCACATACAGGAAATCCAGACCCAACATCTGACGCTGCACCGCAATCAGTGCAGCCAAGTCGTCCGGCGCCTGCAACGCACGTTCCATCGCCACCGATTGCGCCAGCGCATCCAGCCTTTCGCCCGAAAGCTCCAGCAGCCGGGCAAGATACTGGTCAGCGATGGTCAGGTCGCCATTCACCTTGACGATCAACAGGTCGTCCACCTTGCCAGACCAGCGCTGCATCGTGGCGCCAAGCAGAAGCGGCAGCAGCACCAGCATCGGCAACAGCGCGATCAACAACAGCCGCACCCGGACCGAGCGCAAGAGACCCGCCACTAAAGCCCCCAGCCCGCGCATTTGCGGTCAATCGTCTTGCGCGAGATGCCAAGGCGCCGCGCCGCCTCGCTGCGGTTACCGCCGGTCAGATCCAGCGCGCGCAGGATCAGGCGGCGCTCCACCGCATCCAGAGGCTCGATCCCGTCGGCCTGCCGTTGCGCCGGGGCCAGCGTTTCCAGCGGGAACCGCCCGAAGATCAGGGCGCGTTCGATGAAATTGCGCAACTCGCGGATATTGCCGGGCCAGTCATGCCGCAACAGGGCCGCGCGGGTCGTGCTGTCCATCTGCAAAGGCGCGAGGCTTTGCCGCTGTGCGATTTCGGTCAGAAACAGTTCGGCAAGGTCGATCACATCGGTTTCGCGCTGGCGTAGCGGCGGCATGTCGATCTGAAGCACGTTGATGCGGAAGAACAGGTCCTGCCGGAAGCGCCCCGCTGCCACTTCGGGTTCCAGCGGACGGCTGGAGGCAAGGACGAAACGCAGATCCAATGCAAGGTCGCGCACGGCACCGATCGGGCGCATCCGGCCATCCTCCACCACCCGCAGCAGCGCCGATTGCGCGGCGGGGCCGAGTTCGGCGACCTCGTCCAGAAAAACAGTGCCGCCTTGCGCCGAAGGCAGAAAACCCTCGCGCCCTTCGGCGATGCCCGGCAGGGCGCCCGCGACATGGCCGAACAGTTCCGCCTCGATCCGGTCGGGCGGGATTGCGGCACAGTTGATCGGCACGAAGGGCCGGTCGGCACGGTCGGATACCCCATGCAAATGCCGCGCCGCGACCTCCTTGCCGGTGCCAGAGGCGCCGGTGATCAGAAGCGGCGTCGAAACCCCCGCCACCCGTGCCAGCATGTCCCGCACGGCGGCGATGCTGGCGGAACTGCCGATCAGCCGGTTGCGCCGCCCCGGCCCGGTATCGCCACTGGCCAGCTCATGCCGCAGAAGCAGATTCTCACGCCGCAGTTGTGCCATCTGCAAGGCCCGCCGCACGGCGTTCAGCAACTGGTTCGACCGGAAGGGTTTCAGCACGAAATCCGACGCGCCCGCGCGCAGCGCCTCGATGGCGGTTTCCAGATCGGCGTAGGCGGTGATCATGATGGTTTCGGCAAAGCCGCCGCGACGGCGCTGTTCGGCCAGCCAATCCAGCCCTTTCAGGCCGGGCATGATATTGTCGAGGATGACGATGTCGAAATTGCCGCGATCCAGCTGCGCATCTGCCTCGGCCGTGGTGCCCGCAACCTCGACCGCCTGACAGAAGGGCGCCAGCGTCTTCATCAGGAAGTTGCGCATCCCGGCCTCGTCATCCACCACCAGAACGCGGGCACGCGACAGAAGCCGCGTCAGCGCCGCATCCTCGATGGCCACGGGTGGCATGGTCATGTCGGCGTCTCCCCTCGCTGCGACGGGGCGAGCCTAGCGGGCAATCTGCGCAAGGTCGAGAACCCGGCTTGAGGATGATGCCCGCGCGCCTTAGGCTGCGGGGAATGAGCCTGCTTGCCCCGCTTGCCCAAACGACGGAGCTTCGCCAGTTGCGGGCGCCCTGGGCGCCTGCGCTTTGCGTGGTCTTCGCCCGCCATGCAACCGGCCAGCCCGGCACGGGAACCGGCCCCTCTGCCGGAAGCGCCCGCCTGCGCGCGCTGGGGGAGGTAGCCGAGGGCCTGTCATTGGGGCCGGAGACGCATCCCGACCCCGTTCCGGCGCGGGATGCTGCGGGCCGGATCGTGCTGGACGACACCCGCGCCCTGCCGGGGCCGGAAAGTCTGGGCAGCGAAGGGACGGCGGCACAGGACAGCGACGCGGCGGCGCGGCTGGCGGCCTTCTGCGAAGCGGCCGAACGCGCGGCGCTGGCGCTGTGGTGGCAAGGCAGGCTGCCCGGCCTCATCTGCGCCAATCCCCCCGAACTCGCCGCCTACCGCGCGGGCCATACGGGGCGACGGGCGCTGTGTCTGGCCCTGCCCTTCCTTCCGGGTCTTTCTGTGCGGGTGATGCTGGGCGACGATGGCGCGGGCGGGCAGATCGCGCTTGGCAGCGCCGCTTCGCCAGATCCGGCTAGAGCCGCCGAGGCCGCCACGCGCGAGATGTTGCAGGCCGAACTGGCATGGCTCGCCCCGGCGCATCACCCCGATACACCCTACCGCAACCATATCCAGACATCCCTTGCCCCGCGCCTGCCTGCGCTGCATGCGGCCTCACCTGCCGCGGCGGAACCGTCCGGTAAATCGCTGGAAAGCCTGTTGGGCGACCTTCGTGCAACCTATGGATTTTCCAATCTGACATCACCACAACTTCAAGTGCCTGTCTGGCGATTTGTCTGCCCGGACTGGCCCCGTTGCCGCCCGTTGCTTACCCCGACTGACTGACGTTACGCTGACGCATCGCCCGACATATTCCCCGTGACAAGGGAGAACCCGATGCCAAACAACCCCGAGGGCGCCAGCAGTTACATGGCGTGGCGCGCGCTGACAGAGGACGCGCTTCTGCCCCCGCCCGCCCTGCCGGTGGGGCGACGCAGTTTTGGGTGTCCACAGATGGCAGAAGCGGCCACGCTTTACTGCGGGGCGCGGTCCCTCATGGGTGCGGTGCGCGAACTTCCGGCGCTGGCCGCCCGGTTGATGAAACCCGCGCAGGCGGGGGGCGAAGGAGAGATGCCTGCGGGTTATACCTATCTCGGGCAGCTTATGGCGCATGACCTGTGCACGCCGACAGAAGGGGAATTCGATTACGCCCTGTCTGGCCCCGCGCCGGGCTTCACCCGACAGACCGTCACGCAGGCCCTCCGCGAACATCCGCTGCATCTGGAAAGCCTGTTTGGCCCGATTACGGCGGATGCAGCGCTGCCCGTTCTGCACAGGTTTCCTCCTGCGCCGCTGTTCTATCCCTATTTCGCGGCCGACATTCCACGCCAGAAACCTGTCAGTGGCCCCGGTCGTTCGCTGGGCGATCTGCCCGATACCCGCAACGACGACAATCCGATGATTGCGCAGCTTTCGGCGCTGTTCATCGCCCATGCCGAGCGTGTCACCGCGCGACTGGCCGCGCTTGGCCATGCCCCGGCCGACAGCCTGCGCGGGGCAAAAGTGGCAACAGCCCGGATGTGGCACCGGATATTGCTGCACGATCTGCTGCCCCGCCTCGCCTTGCCGGAGCTCGCCGACCTGCCCGCCGACCTTGGCGCCCCCGGCGGGAAAGACATTCCGGTCGAGGTGACCGCCGCCATTCTTCGGGCCGGACACTGGCTGGTGCGCAGCCAGTATCAGCTCAACGTCAACACAATCCCCATCCGGGTGCTGCTGAAGGGAGAGCCGGACATCGCGGCGCTGCGCGCCCGGCCGGGTGGCGAGAATTTCTGGCGCATCGACTGGCGCAATTTCTTCGACCTCGATTCCGTCTGGCCCCCTCAGCGCGCAATGCGGCTTGAAGGTGGCCTGACCGCCATGTTCGGCAGCGACTTCGGCCTGCCGGAAACGATGGAAATACACGCAGCTCTCGTTGCCAGCGACAACGATCTGGCATTGCGCGATCTGGCCCGAAGCGCCGACAGCGGTTTGCAGACAGTGACAGCCCTGGCCGCGCGGCTGGCACCGGCGCTGCGCGACCGCTTTCCTGACTGGGTGCTATGGGACGACTCCGCGCGCGCCAATTTGCTTTCCGGCTGGTGCGCCGCCTGCGGGCATCCGGCCCCCGGCCACCTGACCGCCGATCCGCCGCTATACCTGTATGCCCTGCTGGAAGCAGGGACCGGCCCGCGCGTCAGAGGCTTTGGCGAAGGTCTGCGGCTGGGGGCGCTAGGATCGGCCCTGCTGTGGTCCTCGATCAAGGGGGCAGTTGAGGTGGCGGCTTCAACCCTGCCAGACGCCCCCGCCGACCCGGACCTGCCCTTGATTGACGATATGCCCAGCCTCGTTAGATTTCTGACCCTCAACAGCGGAGTGTGACAATGACAACTGAAACCCCGGCCTTCCCGGATGTAAAATACAATACCATCGACTTCATCACTGTCGGCGCCTTCATGATTGCCATGTCGCGCCAGCCCGCGGCGAACTATCCCACCACGGTGGAGGCTTTCTGCAAGCTGCTGGCAAACTATGCCCGCAAATATACCGCCTATCTGACAGAGGGGGAGGGCCGCCTCGACCGCTCGCCCGAGATCGTGACCGAAGAGACAGACTCGCCCCTGTTCGCGGCTTATTTCAAACCGCTGGACACGGACACATCCGACAATCCGCTGGGTCATTGGGTCGTGGACGGGGTGCTGGAAGTCCAGCATGTCCACAAGACCGCAGCCATGACGCTGTTCCAGAACAACGCCGATCATGTGAACATCCGCCTGCCCGAAAAGAACAACATCGCCAAGAAAGAGAATGACGCGCTCAAGCATCAGACGGACGAAACGATGTTCCAGAACCTGACTTATCTGGATGATTATTTCGCGGGAAAAACCACCGCCATGCAATTTGTCTGGGGCAATGTGGGCGATTACACCACGCGATCCTGCCGCTGACCGGCGATCTGCCACAGGGCATCGGCGATGCGGTCCAACCCATGCGCAGACCGCATCGACGTCGCGGCCAGAAACCATGCCAACGGATCAGGCGTGCCTGTTCCCTGCCACCTTGCCGATATATCGGTGCTGAAACGACGCCAGAAACCGGCGGCGCGGGCCATGTCGCCCGACATGACAGCAGCCGCACATCCATAGGCATAGGTAAAGGGAATGGCCCCCGCCGCGCGGTCGGCAAGGTCCATTGCTGCGGCAAAATCGCCTGACAGCAGCGCAACGGGTGTGCGATAGCCCATCGAGACGCGGCACACCCCGGCATCCAGCGTTGCCGCAGCCTCGGCCAGACGCGCGGCGCGGTCCACCTGCCCGGTCAGCGCCATCATCTCGGATGCGGCGGACAGTCTGCGCGGGTTGCTTTGCGACAGATCCGCCACGACATTCGCCGCCTCGGCCGCCCCGTCGATGCGATCCAGCAGGATGGAGCTCCAGCCGAAAGCCAGCCAGGCATCGCCGCGTTCGGGTGCCTCGGATGTGCAGGCCCGCGCGATTTCCAGCGCCTCGGGCACGCCGGCATGCACCGGCCCCATACCCGGAAAGATCAGTTCGCGGCTGTTGAGAAGCTCGGCCAGCCCGACCCGCGCGCGCAACCCCAGATCGCCCGTCGAAGTGACCGAGCGCAGCAGCACCTCGGCCCGCCGGTCGGCATCGGGCGACCAGTCGCGCATCAGCCAACCCGCCCGCATGAGCTTGCGGTAATCGGCAAGCTCGGCATCCGACAGCCCTTCCAGACCGCTGATGTAATGCGATTCCAGCTTGCCGGTCAGGCGCATGGCAATGCGCTGCACCGCAAAGCCGGAATTGCGCACCCAGTCGCCGCGCCGGATATGCAAGGGCCACGACCAGATGATCGCCCCGGTTGACAGATCCTTGAGCGAGAGGATCAGCCGCATTTCCTCCAGCCCCGGCGACAGCGACCCGCGCAATTCGTAATTGCCCGGCCGGTCCGGCAATTGCATGCCGGGGCTGGTTTCGATGGTCACCCAATCCTCGACCGCATAAAGCGCGGAACCGAGCTCGGCCTGCACCGCCGCGACGAGGATCTGTTCGTCGTCAGACAGGGCGGACAGCGCGAATGGCTGCACGAAGATCGTGATCCGCTCTTCATCCAGTTGCGCAGGCACGGGGGCGGCGGTTGCAGACAACTTCAGCGAAATCGCAAGCGCCTGGGTTTCCTCGGCCGGTTCAAGGTCGAATTCCTCGTCCAGCAGTGTCCAGAGCTTGCGATAATGTTCCATCGCCGCGGCATTGTTGCCAGCCGCGATATCCAGACGCATCAGGGCGCGCGTCGCCTCTTCGTCCTGCGGTTCCAGTTCGCGCAGACGTTCGGCCAGCAACCGCGCGCGTGCCTTGTCGCCTGCGGTTTGCAGCCGTGCCCGGAACTGCGCCGCCAGATGCGCCAGATAGGCCGTCTTGCGTTCGGTCAGAAAATCATCGAACTCCGGGTCCAGCCCCCAGAGATCGGCGGCGAAGCGGATATCGGCATCGGCCAGCGACCGCGCCGACAGCGGCGCCATGTCGCCTGCATCAAACTCGGCCAGCGCCTGCGAAATATCGCAGGGACATCCCGCGAACAACGCCCGCACCACCAGCCGGTCGGCGTCGAACAGGGAAATGCCTGCACAGTCGCGGGCCAGAACGTGCAATGTATTGCGCAGCGATCCGCGCGCTTTTTCGGCACCGGAATCCGACCATAGCAGATCGGCCAGACGATCGCGCGCGATCCCACTTTCGCCGGTCAGACCGAACCATGCAAGAATAGCCTTCTGCTTCTGCCCTTTTACGGGCAGCTCCTGCCCGTCGATCGACAAGCAAAACCTATCAAGGATGCGGAAGGAACTGCACCCGGCCATCTTCGATACACCCCAGAAATCGAAGTCTGATTCTAGGGATAGCCGTGTGCGGTGCGGGCGTAAACCCATGGCAGATGCGGATCGGCCAAAGACGACATTTCAGGGTTTCCCCCGCCACCTGCCGTCATTGACCGATCCGCACCCATACGATGGCCCTGAGGGGATGTTCAGGCCACCGCATATTGCAGCGCGGCAGTGCGCGCATTCACGTCATCCAGCCGGGCTTTCGCCTCGCGGGCGATGGCGACAAAGCCGTCCACCTCGTCCGCGCCATGATCGGCCAGAAGTTTGAGCCGCCACAGCGCGTGGGCGCTGCCGGGGGTCAGCGGCTCGGTCAGATTCAGCAAGGCGCCATGCGCCAACATGTCGGCCGTCAGGCGCCGCGCGCATTCAAGCCGGCCAAGCCGCACTGTCACCACGGCACCCGGTGCGCCCGTCACCTCAAATCCGGCGTCTTGCAGCCCCTCGCGCAGACGTTCGATGTTCTGCATCAGACGGGTCCGCCGCTCGGCGCCTTCCTCGCTGTCCACGATTTCCAGCGCGGCCAGCACGACCGCAGCCTGAAGGGGTGACATGGCATTGCTGCACCCCTGCACCGAGCTGCCGACGCGCAGCGCAAGGCGCAGGGCCGGATGGTTCGAGGCAACAAAGCCGCCGTTTGCCGCGAAGGTCTTGGAAAAGCTGCCGGTCAGGATGTCGATGCCGCCATGAATATCCTGCATCTCGCATACACCACGCCCGGTGGGGCCCAATGCCCCCAGATCGTTCGCGACATCCACCAGAAGCGTTGCGGCATAGCGGCGGCACAGGCTCTGCAAGGCGTGCAGGTCCGGTGCGCCCTGCTCCATGGCGAACAGCGCTTCGGTGACGACGAGGATGCCTGCTTGCGGATCTTCGTCGCGGAGGCGTTCCAGCCGCCGCGCGATCGCCTCGTACGAGCCATGCGGCAATTGATGCACCCGCGCGCCGGAGGCCGCGGCACCATCTTGCAGGCATTCGCGGGCATGGGCATCGACCAGAACATGATCGCCGGGCCGCACCAGTGCCCGGATGGCGCCAAAACCGGCCGTCCAGCCACTTGGGAAAACGGTTGCCTGGCCCATGCCGACAAAGCGTGCGATGCGATCCTCCAGCATGGTTGTCAGCGTGGTCAGGCCCATCTGCATGGCGGTGCCCGCAGAATGCACACCATAGCGCCGCGCCGCAGCAGAAGCGGCAGCAAGAATTTTCGGATGCGACGCGAGGCTCAGAAAATCCTGCGACGCCATGTTGATCCCCGACAACCCGCGCCCGGCCCGGTCGCGGGCCACCACGCGTGGCCCGATCCGGCAGGCATTGGCCTTGCAACTGGCATCCAGACCCTGTTTCAGGCGCTGTTCATACCATTCCGCCATCGGCTGCCAGCGATCCATCAGCGCAACGCATCCCGCATCGAACTGGTCCATCGCCGTGGCGCTGGCAACTTCGGTCGTGTCGAGTGTGCAGATCATCGGTCGAGCTCCGGCAGAAGCGGCCATGGCCGCGGTGCATGAGCAGACAATGCCTGTCCCAGCGTCAGCGCATCGTCATTCCTGCGCGACGGCAGAAATGACGCAACACTTCAGGCGGGCAATGCCGATCAAAAGACCGCCGTTTCCGGCCCTTCGGGGGTGAAATGCCGGGGGTAGAGCGCACCTGCGCCCGTCCAGACCGTGCGCAGCGCCTCGGCCGCGTCATAGGGATTGGCCATGGTCATCAGATCCAGCCAGACCCCTTCGACCGTGACCCGGATCAGCCGCCCCGCGCGGGCCGGGTTGTGGGCGTAGCCATGCTCGGCATTCATCCGCGCGCAGATTCGTTCCAGCGTATCGTTGTAATGATCGTCGTTGGACCCGCAGCGCGCCTGATAGATCGGCCGGTTCTGGCTTTCCCCCCAGAACGAACACCATGCCGCCAGACGGCCGGGGGTGCAGATTGCCGGGTTGAAATCGGCCCGGATCAGCGCGGCAAGCTGATCCTCGGGCCGTGGCCCTGCCCTCTCAAGCGCGGATTGCCAGTTTTCGCGGTATTCATCTGACAGGTAGTCAAGCGTATCTGCCAGAAGTTTCGCTTTGGTTTCAAAGTGAAACAGCACCAGCCCGTGCGACAGCCCCGCCTTGCGCGCGACCTCGGTCAGCGTGGTGCGCGAATAGCCGCGTTCGGCCAGCGTCTCGATCGTGGCCTCGATCAACTGGCTGCGCCGGGCCTCACGGCTGAGCGTCCGGGGCGGGCGCTTTTCATCGGTGGAAACGGGATCGGTCACGGGCGCCTCGGCAAAACAACGCTTCCGGTTTACCGCAAGCGGACGGGGGCGAAAAGCAAAAGTTCTGATTGACAGTTCAGTCAGTCGAGTGACAGGCTGACCGGAACAGCAACAACCCCGCGATACCCCCAATGATGCAGATGCCCCGCCGCGACCTGTCCCGTTCCAACGCCCAGTTCCGCCGCGCGGTACAACGGCTGCCCTTGGGCGTGTCCTCGACTTTCCGATACTGGGGCGAGGACCGGACGATCTATCTGGCAGAGGGTAAGGGCGGCCGCATCCGCGACATCGACGGCAATCACTATGTCGATTACCGGCTGGGCTATGGTCCGGCGATCCTGGGCTATGCCGATAATCGCGTGGATGCAGCCGCGCGCCGCGGAATGGAGGTCGGCGGCGTATTCGCCCTGTCCACCGAACGCGAGTTGGCAGTGGCAGACCGCATTGCCAAGATGGTGCCTTCGGCCGAGCTTGTGCGATTTTCCAACTCCGGCACCGAAGCGGTGATGGGCGCACTACGGCTGGCGCGGGCCTATACCGGGCGTGAAAGCTATCTGCTGGTGGAAGGCGGCTATCACGGGCTGTTCGACGCCGCGATGTGGCAGGCCGATGTGGAGGGTTGGGACGCAGGCAGCAATGCCGACCCCGAAGTGGTGCCCTACGGCAAGGGTATTCCCCCGACCGTGCGCAAACTGGCGCATCTTGTGCCGATGAATGACATGCAGCGGCTGGAAGACACCTTCCGCAGACATGGCGATCAGTTGGCCGCCATGCTGATCGAACCAATTCAGGGCAATTGCTGCGCCATCTCTGCCCGCGCCGAATATGTGCAACTGGCCCGCAAACTATGCGACCAATACGGCGTGCTTCTGATCATCGACGAGGTGAAGACCGGATTTCGTGTGGCGAAAGGCGGGGTGCAAAGCCTGCTGGGCGTGCGGCCCGACATTTCCACTTTCGCCAAGGCAATGGGCAACGGCTATCCCATTGCCGTCATAACCGGGCGCGCAGATGTCATGCGTTGTTTCCGCTGTGGCGGGGCAAGCCATGGCGGCACCTATACCGCCCATTCCGTCAGCCTTGCCGCCGCCGAGGCATGCCTGCGCATCCTTGACGAAACACCGGCGTTGGCGACTCTGGCCGATTACGGCGCGCGGCTGAAAACCGGGGTCAGCTCGATCCTTGATGCGCGGGGCATCGTGCATTCCTATACAGGGCATGATTCAATGTTCGGCCTGTTCTTCGCAGCCGAGCCGCCCGACAATTACCGCGCCTGGAAGACATCGGATTATTCGTTCTACGATCAGATGGCCTATTTTCTGCACGATCTGGGCGTGATCTGCGAACCGGATTCGCGCGAGCCTTGGTTCATGTGCGAAGCGCACGGGCTGGACCCTGCCTGTCTGACCGACACGCTGAAGGCGGTGGAAACCGCCGTTGACCTGACACTGGAACATCTTGAGACGGCCGAAAAAGCCTCCTGACCCCCTCCCCTGCCGGAATGCAACCGATGCAGCACGATCCTCACCCGCTGTCGCCCCGCCTTGGTCATTGCCCCGAGGGGCTGCCACGCGCGGCCTATCTGACGCCGGAGTGGTACGAGCATGAGATGACGTCGGTCTTTGCCCATAACTGGGTGATGGCCGGGCGGGTGGCCGATTTCACCGCCGGAACGATGCGGCGCGTCACGGTCGGCGCGGCGCAGGTGATCGTGGGTTGTGACAGCGCGGGCAGCCTGTCCGCCTTTCACAACTCCTGTCCGCATCGCGGGTCAGAACTCTGCCGCGCCGAGGTCGAGCCGCTCGGCAAGCTGATCCGCTGCCCCTATCACGCCTTCGCCTTTGCGTCCGGTGACGGGCGGCTGGTTGCCACCGGCCACGCAGTGCCCACGGCAGACTTCGACCGCGCGGCGCATGGGTTGAAACCTGTATCGCTGCGGGTCTGGAACGGCTTTCTGTTCCTGAATCTCTCGCCAGATCCCGGCCCTTTGCAGGCCGACGTCGGGCTGACGACGCTGGATAACTGGCCGATGGCGGGGCTGCTCACCGGCCACCGCTGGCAGGCCGAAATCGCCTGCAACTGGAAAACCTTCTGGGAAAACTATTCCGAATGCCTGCATTGCCCCGGCATCCACCCCGAGCTTTGCGCCATGGTTCCGGTCTACGGGCGCGGCATCATGGCGGCGAACGAGGCGCCGGGCTGGACACCCGACGCGCCGCCCGGCCCCAACCTGCGTCCCGGAGCGCAAAGCTGGACGATGGACGGCACCCCCTGCGGCCCGGACTTTGCGGGGCTGACCGAGGCTGAACGACAGGCAGGCTACAGCTTCGTCACCTTCTGGCCCACGGCCTATGTCGTGGCCCATGTCGATCATGTGCGATCCGTGCGCATCGAGCCGCTGGCGCCGGAACGCACGCGGCTGGTGGCCGAATGGCATTTCGCGCCCGATACGCTGGCGCAACCCGGCTTCGACCCGGCCGCCGTCGCCGCCTTCGCAAAAATCGTGCTGGAACAGGATGGCGCTGCGGCCGAGATGAACCAGCGCGGCATCCGCTCCCCCGCCTTCACGGCGGCGCGGCTCATGCCCGAGGAATACGAGATTCACCGCTTTCACCAATGGGTTCTGGCCGAAATGGAGGACCGCCCGTGACCGAACTTCCCTATTCCGCATCCCCTGTCCCGAATGACTGGCACCGCAAGGGCCTGCCCGCATGGACCTATCACTCCGAGGCCCTGTTCGCGCTGGAGCGCGAAAAGCTGTTCCTGACGCATTGGCAACTGGCGGGACATGAATGCGACATCCCCAACCCCGGCGACTGGCTGAGCTTTGATCTGCTGGGTGAACGCGCCGTGATCATGCGCGGCGCCGATGGCGTGGTGCGGGCCTTCCACAACCTGTGCCGTCATCGCGGCGCAAGGGTGGTCGATGGCGATTCCGGTCATTGCAAGGGCGCCATCGTCTGTCCGTTTCACGGCTGGGTCTATAATCTGGACGGCACCTTGCGCGGGGCGGCAAAGCCGTCCAGCTTCGGTGCCATGCAGCGCGAGGATTTCGGGCTGAAACCCATCGAGATGAGCCTGTTTCACGGCTTCATCTTCATTCGCTTCACCCCCGGCCCGCAGCCCGCTATCGCCGAGCTTCTGGCACCCTACGATGCCGATTTCACCGCCTACCGGCTGGGCGATCTGCTGCCGGTGCAGCTTCCGCACTGGGCCTCGGACCTTGCGGTAAACTGGAAATCGGTGCGTGACGTGGACAACGAGGGCTATCACGTCGCCATGGCGCACCCGGCACTGCAAGAGCTTTACGGCCGCACATACCGCGACCTGTATCTGGAAAGTGGGTTGAACATTTCGCATGGCTACTTTGGCGACGCGCCAGGGCGCGGCTGGTCGGTGCGGCACTATGTGAAGCTGTCCCCCCCGCGTGCAGACCTGCCGCTGCATCTGCAACAGGCATGGACGTATTATGGGCTGTTTCCGAACACCGTCATCGCCATGACCCCGGAAGGGGCGCAGTTCTATCAGGATCTGCCGCTGAGCGTGGGAAAGACCCGGCTGACCGGGCGGCTTTACCGCTGGGCCGGTGAAACCCGTCAGGCGCGGGCGGCGCGCTATCTGGCCTATCGGATCGACCGCGAAACCTCGGCCGAGGATCAGCAACTGTCGATCTGGTCAAATGAGTCGATGAAATCCTCGGCTTTCGAAGGGTTCCACCTGTCGGATCTGGAATACGGGCTGCGCTGCCACCACGATGGCCTGCGCACGCTTTTGCCGGTGATGACGCAGGCGGATGCCCCGCCCGAGGACCGGATGGCAGCCGCGAATGCAGAATTGACTTGCCAGTCAGTCGCAGCGCCGTAATCTGATCAAAAATCATAACACCAGGGAGAACGCCATGAGACTGAACCGCCGCCATGCCCTGATCGGATTGGGCGCCACGCTTGCAACGCCCTATGTGCGCCCATCCTGGGCTGCCGCCGGAAGTGTCAATGTCTACAACTGGTCGGATTATATCGGCGAAACCACCATCGCCGATTTCGAGGCCGAAACCGGGATTGGCGTGGTCTATGACCTTTATGCCAGCTCCGAGGAAATGCAGGCCAAGATGCTGGCCGGTTCCTCGGGTTACGATGTGGTGCTTCAGGCCGGGCTGACGCTGCCGCAGGCGGTTCAGGCTGGCGTTTACCAGAAGATCGACCACAGTCGTCTGACGAACTGGGGCAATCTGGACCCGGAAATCCTGAAGATCGTCGAAGGCTTCGACCCCGGCAACAGCCATGGCGTGCCCTACATGTGGGGCTCGGTCGGCATCACCTATAATCTGGACATGGTGAAGGAACGGCTGCCCGATGCCGACCTGAACAGCCTCGACACGCTGTTCAAACCCGAAAACGCGGCGAAGCTGGCGGATTGCGGCATCTCGATCCTAGACAGCCCGACCGACATCGGCTTTGCCGTGCTGAAATGGCTGGGCATCAACCCCGACACCGCTGGCCCCGCCGAAATGGCGAAGATGGCCGAAGCTTTTGCGGCGATCCGTCCCCATATCGCCACCTTCGACAATTCCAACTATCTGACCGCCATCCCGAATGGCGAGCTTTGCGCGGTGAACAACTGGTCGGGCGACTATGGCGTGGCCAAAGCCCGCGCGGCGGAGGCCGGGATCGAGATGAACCTCGCCTATTTCGTGCCGCGCACAGGCGCCCCCGCATGGTTCGACCTGTGGAGCATGCCGACCGACGCGCCGAACACCGACAATGCCTACAAGTTCATCGACTACATGCTACGCGCCGAGGTGGCGGCCGCCTGCACCAATTACACCGGCTATGCCAATGCCAACAAGGCGGCAACCCCGTTGGTGGACCCCGCAATTGCCAGCGACCCGGCCGTCTATCCCGATGCCGAAACCCTGTCGCGGCTTTACACGCCTCAGCCTCAAACGCCTGAACAGGAAGAGGCGATGACCCGCGTCTGGACCGAAATCAAGACGGGCGGCTGATCATGGCGGCCCCCGCCGAACCCTTTCTGCGCATCGAAGGGGTATCGAAGCGTTTCGGAAGTTTCCAGGCGGTGCGCGATGTGACGCTTGATGTCGCCAAGGGCGAGATCTTTTCGCTGCTTGGCGGCTCTGGCTGCGGCAAGACCACGCTATTGCGCATGCTGGCGGGGTTCGAGGAGCCCTCGGCCGGGCGCATCTTCCTTGACGGGCGCGACATGGCGGGGGTGCCGCCATGGAACCGCCCGGTGCATATGATGTTCCAGTCCTATGCGCTGTTCCCCCATATGACGGTCGAGCGGAACGTGGCCTACGGGCTGAAGCACGAACCGATGAGCCGCAGCGCCAAGGCCGAGCGCGTGCGCGAAATGTTGGAACTGGTGCAACTGACGCCTTTTGCCGCCCGCAAGCCGCATCAGATTTCCGGGGGGCAGCGGCAGCGCGTGGCACTGGCTCGCGCACTGGCACGGCAGCCGAAACTTCTGCTGCTGGACGAGCCGCTGGCCGCACTGGACAAGAAGCTGCGTGAACATACGCAATTCGAGCTGATGTCGATCCAGCAGCGCACCGGCGTCACCTTCATCGTGGTGACCCATGATCAGGAAGAGGCCATGACCCTTTCTGACCGCATCGCCGTGATGGACAAGGGCGAGGTGCGGCAGGTCGGCACCCCGAACGAGGTCTACGAATTCCCGAACAACCGCTTCGTGGCAGGCTTCATCGGCTCGATCAACACTTTCGAGGCGACGGTGATCGCGCGCGAGGGCGGCGCGCTGCGGCTGGCGGTGCCCGCCTTCGGGGCTGAGGTTCTGGCCCGTGACGTGCCGGGCGTCAGCCCCGGTCAGGCAGTGACCATGGCGCTGCGGCCCGAAAAGGCCGGCATCTCGAGAACTCGCCCCGAGACGGTTAATGCCTTTGAGGGCACGGTGAAAGACCTCGCCTATTTCGGCAAGGACAGCCTTTATCGCATCACCCTGCCCTCGGGCACGCTGGTGCAGGCTCATGCAGTGAATGCCCGGCGCGGTGCCGAGGTGGCCGACTGGGACGATGCGGTCTGGCTGGGGTTTGAGCCGGAGTCCGTTCTCGTGTTGGCGGAGTAGGCCGATGCTTGCGCGTCTCTCCCGCTGGTTCGATCGTCGTGGCTGGGCCGACATCCTGATCGGCGCACCCTATCTGTGGCTGCTGATCTTCTTCCTGCTGCCCTTCCTGATCGTCGCGGCCATGAGCCTAGGGACGAAGACCCCGACCGCCCCGCCCATCTCTTTCGGCGGGGAATACCCGCTGCTGAACTGGGATTCCTACGCCCGTGTGCTGGGTGACGGGCTTTACCTGCGCGCCTTTCTGACCTCGCTGGCGAATGCGGGGCTGGCCATGGTTCTGTGTCTGCTGATCGGCTATCCGATGGCGCTGGGGCTGTGCCGGGTGTCGAATGGCTGGCGCAATATCCTGCTCATGCTGGTGATCCTGCCGTTCTGGACCTCGTTCCTGTTGCGCGTCTATGCGTGGATGGGGCTGATGGGGCGGAACAGCTGGTTCAACCGGCTGCTGACAGATAGCTGGAACCTGCTGGTCCCGGTGGACTGGGCGGTGAAATCCGTGCCGATGATGAACACGAATTTCGCTGTCGTGCTGGTCATGGTCTATACCTACCTGCCCTTCATGATCCTGCCGCTTTACGCCAGCCTTGAACGGCTGGACCCGACGCTGGACGAGGCGGCGATGGATCTGGGAAGCCGCCCGTTTCAGGTGTTCCGCGACGTGACGCTGCCGCAATCGGTGCCGGGAATCGTCGCGGGCGGCATGCTGGTCTTCATCCCGGCTGCGGGCGAACTGGTCATTCCGACACTGGTGGGCGATGCCTCCAGCCCGATGATCGGGCGGCTGATCTCGGACGAGTTTTCAGCCGCACGCAACTGGCCCATGGCCTCGGCCGTGGCTGTGGTCCTGCTGCTCATCATGGTGGTGCCGACCATGATCTACAGCCATTATCAGGCCAAGGCGGAGGGGTCGAAATGAACCGCCGCCCGGTCTTCCTGATTACCGTCCTGTGCTTCGGCTTTGCCTTCTTCTACATCCCGATCCTGTCGATGATCGTCTACAGCTTCAACGCTTCGCGGCTGGCAACGGTCTGGGGCGGGTTCTCGACCAAGTGGTATGTCTCGCTGATGTCGAACCGGCAGGTGATCGAGGCGTTGATGCTGTCGCTGAAGATCGCGCTGGTTTCGGCCACCATCGCGACCATCCTTGGCACGATGACTGGCATCACGCTGGCACGGTTTGGCAAGTTCCGGGGGCGGATGCTGTTCACCGGGCTGGTGACCGCACCCTTGATCATGCCCGAGGTCATCACCGGGATTTCCAGCCTGATCTTCTTCATCCTGATGGCCGACTGGATCGGCTGGCCCGGCAGCCGGGGCTTCACTACCATCACGCTGGCGCATATCACCTTTTCCATGGTCTTCGTCTCGACCATCGTACAGGCGCGCATGTTGCAGGCGGACCGCGCGATCGAGGAGGCGGCGATGGATCTGGGCAGCCGACCTTGGCAGGTGCTGTTCGACGTGACGCTGCCAGTCATCAGCCCGGCCATCCTGTCGGGCTGGCTCCTGGCCTTCACCATCTCGCTGGACGATGTGGTCATCACCTCCTTCACCACCGGGCCGGGGGCGACGACGCTGCCGCTGCTCATCTGGTCCAAGGTCAAGCTGGGGGTGACGCCCGACATCAACGCGCTGGCAACGCTTATGGTGCTGACCGTGGGTATGGGGGTCGTGGTGGCCGGGATCGTGATGAACCGTGCCGAGGCACGCAGGCGCGCCGATGAACGCATGGCCTATCGCAGCAATGACTGACGCGCGCTGCCTTCTTCACTGCCCGCTGGGTGTGCCGGGATCAGGGCGTGTGCGCTACGGCGCGGCGATGGCGCTGTGGCGCGACGGGCTGCTGTCAGAGCCGCAGTTGGAGGTCTACCGCGAGGCCGCAGCCCATGATGCCCGCGACCCCGCGCCGATCCTTGCCGAACGCCATCTGCCGCCGGTGCCTGCCTTGCCGGAGGCTTCGCCGCTGGCAGGTCTTTACCATGCCCTGCGCGACTATCTTCTGGCGCTGGATCATCCTGGCGCGGCCGAGGTGCGCACGGGCTTGCCGCCCGATCCGGGCAGGCCTTCCGCGCCCCGGTCAAACGGCAACACAGTGGTAGATCGCTGGCTCGCCCCGGCACTGGCCACGCTTGACGGCGGCCACCTCGGATTGGCGCAGGCAATAGCGGCTGCCGCGCCGCTGCTGGAATGGCAGCGCTACGATGCCTATCCGCCGGACGAGATCGGCCCGGCTTTCGCCGAAGGCCATGCCTTTGCCCCGGTGTTGGGTGACGGCGCCCCCTTCGCAGCGGATGATTTCGACATGGGCCTGTTCCTGATCGCGCCCGGCCTGCTTTACCGCGATCACGCCCATCCGGCGCCTGAACTTTATGCGCCCCTCACCGGCCCGCATGGCTGGCGCTTCGGGGCAGACCGACCACTTGTGATGAAACCCGCGCATATGCCGGTCTGGAACCCGCCGGAGCAACCGCATCTGACCCGCGTGGGGTCCCTGCCCTTCCTTGCCATCTATGTCTGGACGCGCGACGTGACCCTGCCCGCCCGTATCCTGCCCGCAACCGACTGGGACAGGCTGGAGATGCTGCCCGATGTCTGACCTGCTGATCCACAATGCGCGCATCCGCACCATGGATCCGGCCAATCCGATGGCCGACTGGCTTCTGTGCCGTAACGGACGGGTTGTGGCGCTTGGCCTTGGCCACCCGCCCGAAATGGCGGAGATGATCGACGCGGGCGGTCGGCTGGTGCTGCCGGGGTTTCAGGACGCGCATATCCATCTGCTGTCCGGTGGCACCGACCTTGCGACTGCGGCCCAGCTTTACGAGGTGGCGGATGAAGCGGCGCTGCTGGAGGCATTATCGGCCCATGCGCGGGCAAAACCCGATCTGCCAGTTATTCTGGGGGCAGGCTGGCAACCGGGAATTTTCGGCGATCACAACCTGACCGCCGCGCTGCTGGACCGGGCGGTGCCCGACAGGCCGGTGGTGATCTTCGACAGCAGCTATCATAACGCCTGTCTGAACAGCCGCGCGCTGGAAATCGCCGGGATCGGCGCCGATACAGCCGACCCGCCGAATGGCCATATCCTGCGCGATGCGGGCGGGCGAGCCACCGGCATGCTGCATGAAGAGGCGATCCCCTGGGCCACCGCGCGCCTGCCGCAACTGACCGAGGCGCATCTGATGCAGGGGCTGATGACCGGGCAGGCCCATGCCAATGCCCATGGCCTGACCGGGGTGCTGGACCCGAAGATCACCGCCACCGAAGCCGCGCTCTACGGACGCGCCGCGCGTGAAGGTGCCCTGTCCCTGCGTGTTGCGGGCGCGGCGCTGGTGACCGAGGCGGATACACCGGAAACTGCGCTGGCCCGGCTGACCGCGCTGCGTGCCGGACATCCGGGGCCGGAATTTCATGTGCATTCCGCCAAATTCTTCATGGATGGCGTGTTTGAAAACCGCACCGCCGCCCTTCTGGCCGATTATGCCGATGCCCCCGGCAATGCACCCTGCATGTTCGGCGCCGACCAGACCGCCGCGCTGTTCACCGCGCTTGATGCCGCGCGCTTTGCGATCCATGTCCACGCGATAGGCGATGCTGCCACCCGCCGCGCCATCGCCGGACTAGAGGCCGCGCGTGCGGCAAATGGCCCCTGGCCCGCGCAGCACCAGCTTGCGCATCTGCAACTGGTGGACCCGGCCGATCATGCCCGGCTGGCAGGGCTTGCCACCGCGAATATCCAGCCGCTTTGGGCGCGGCGCGATCCGGTGGTGCCGGACATCGCGCTGGACATGATCGGCCCCTCCCGGCTGGGCGACACCTATGCGTTCCGCAAGATGCTGGACGCCGGGGCCGACTGGTGCCTGTCATCTGACTGGCCGGTCAGCACACTGAACCCGTTCGAGATCATCGAAACCGCCGTCACCCGGCAGGCCCGGCGTGTCGAGGGCCCAAAGCCACCCTTCCTGCCCGATCAGGCCCTGACAGTTCAGGAATGCGTGCTGGGCTATACCACCCATGCCGCCCGCGCCTGTTGGCGCGAAGGATTTACCGGCATGCTGCGCCCCGGCTTTTCCGCCGATCTGATCGTGCTGGACCGCGACATCTTCACCTGCCCCGCCGACGAAATTTCAGCCACCGAAGTTCTGCTGACGCTGTTCAGAGGCTTTGTCGTCCACAGTTCCCCCCGCCTGACATGAAGGAGACGCATATGGGCTTTTCCCCCGAAGACCGCCGCATCGCCAATATCCACGAGGCCGAATATACCCCCTTCGTCTATCCCGATGGCATGGCGCTGGGGGATGACATCCTGCAACTGGACGATGGCCGCCCACTGGGCGAGGGCTTTCACGTCTACCGGATGCCTGCGGGCATGACCACGCGCCGCCATATCCACAACGGTCACGAGCAGTTTCTGATCCTTGAGGGTGAACTGATCGAGGATGACGGCACCGTGTTCCGCCCCGGCGATCTGGTGTTCTACCGCGATGGCACGGAACACAACTCCTACACCCCCAACGGCTGCCTTCTGGCGGTGCATATCGCAGGACCAGAGATTGGCACGGAATAACGGGTGCTCCGTGATCCATTGATCTGAAAGGATTATTTTGGCACTGCAAGCGAAGCCATTGGCGCGCCAGCCCCAGACTCCACCGCCCTTCCCCGCCTAAGCTCCGGGCAGAGGGACGGCGCTCAGCCGTCAAGGGAGGACAGCATGGATTACAAGATGCTCATCAACGGCAAGTTGGTGGCGGGTGAGCGTATGCTTGACGTCATCAACCCGGCCACGGAAGAGGTGTTCGCGCGCGTGCCGCATGCGACCGGGGCGCAGCTGGACGAGGCCGTCGCCGCTGCCACTGCCGCGCAAAAGGCTTGGGCGAAAACCAGCATGGCCGAGCGCCGCGCCAAGATCGGCGAACTGGCCGCCACCATCGGCGCCGCTGCCGACGACCTTGCGCGCACCATCACGCTGGAACAGGGCAAACCGCTGCCCGAGGCGGCGGGTGAGGTGGAATGGAGCCAAGGTTACCTTCTGCATACTGCGACGCTGGACCTGCCCGACCGGATCATTCAGGACGATGCGCAGTTCCGCATCGAGACCCGGCACAAGCCGCTGGGCGTGGTCGGCGCCATCGTGGCATGGAACTTTCCGCTGCTGCTGGCCTGCTGGAAGATCGGTCCGGCGCTGATGGCGGGGAATGCGCTCATCCTCAAACCTGCGCCAACAACGCCAGTCACGGCGCTGAAGCTGGGCGAGATCTGCGCGCGGGTCTTTCCCGCCGGTCTGGTCAACGTGCTGACCGACGATAACGACCTTGGCCCGCAAATGACCGCCCATCCCGGCATCGCCAAGATCGGCTTCACCGGATCGTCGCAGACCGGCAAACGCATCATGGCAACCGCCGCCGACACCATGAAGCGCGTGACGCTGGAAATGGGCGGCAATGATCCGGCCATCGTGCTGCCCGATGTCGATGTGCGGACGACCGCCGAGAAGGTGTATGGCGGTGCCTTCCTCAATGCCGGACAGGTCTGCATGGCAGTGAAGCGTGCCTATGTGCATGACGCGATCTATGATGATTTCTGCGATGCGCTGGCCGATATTGCCAAGGCAGCCGTGGTCGATGACGGGCTGAAACAGGGCACCACCGTCGGCCCGATCCAGAACAAGGCGCAGTTTGAAAAGGTGAAGGGCTATCTGGAAGATGCCCGCACAAGCGGTCGCATCATCGCCGGGGGCGAGACGCGCACCGGCAAGGGTTACTTCATCAGCCCGACCATCGTGCGCGACGTGACAGACGGCCAGCGCATCGTGGATGAGGAACAGTTCGGCCCGATCCTGCCGGTGATCCGCTTCAGCGACGTGAATGACGTGATCGCGCGGGCCAATGCCTCGGACTACGGGCTGGGCGGGTCGGTCCATTCCGCCGATCTGGACAAGGCGACCGAGATCGCAGGCCAGATCGAATCCGGCACCATCTGGGTGAACCAGCAGCTCAACATCGGGCCACATATCCCGATGGCGGGTTTCAAAGGTTCGGGTCTGGGGGTGGAACAGTCGGTCGAGGGGCTGGCCGAATATACCCAGATGCAGGTCATCAACGTCGCCCGCGGCTGAGGCCACCCTTGCAACAGGTCTGCCTGTCCGGCCCCCGCCGGGCAGGCCCTGCCATTTATCGGAGATCGAGGATGTCTCATGCCATGGCGGCAGGCGCCGCCCCGCGCGAAGGGCTGTCGCATGTCAAAGGCCCGATGGAGCCCGCCCTGAAACAGGCCACCATCCCGCAGCTTCTGCGCGAGACCGTCGCCGCCCATGGCGATGCAGAGGCGCTGGTGTTCTGCGAAAGCGGACAACGGCTGACCTATAACACCTTCGCGCAAGAGGTGGATCGCTGCGCCGCCGGCCTTCTGTCGCTGGGGGTGACGCAGGGCGACCGCGTTGGCATCTGGTCACCCAATCGGCTGGAATGGGTGCTGACGCAATTCGCCACCGCGCGCATCGGCGCCCTTCTGGTGAACATCAATCCCGCCTACCGCCTGTCGGAACTGGAATATGCGCTGAACAAGGTAGGCTGCCGCGTGCTGGTCACGGCCTGTTCGTTCAAAAGCTCGGATTATGTGGGCATGATCCGCGAACTGGCACCGGAACTGGGCCGTGACGGGCCGCTGGCTTCCGCCCGCCTGCCGGAGTTGCGCCATGTCGTGGTGATGGGCGATGACGTCCCGCCCGAGATGATCGCCTTCACCGAACTGACCGGCCGCGCCACCCCTGCCCTTCTGGTGCGGCTGGACGGCATCGAGGCCGGGCTGACGCCTTCGGACCCGATCAACATCCAGTTCACCTCGGGCACGACGGGAATGCCCAAGGGCGCCACGCTGTCGCATTTCAACATCGTCAACAACGCCCGTTTCGTGACCGACCGCATCGCGCTGACCCCGGCTGACCGGCTGGTCATTCCGGTGCCGCTGTATCACTGCTTCGGCATGGTGATGGGTGTGCTGGGCGCGGTCAGCAAGGGCGCGAAAATGATCTTCCCCGGCGAGGGCTTCACCCCCGCGCAGACGCTTGACGCCATCGCGGCGGAAGGTGCCACCGCCTGTTACGGCGTGCCTACCATGTTCGTCGCCATGTTGCAGGAACTGGATCGCCAGCACCGCGACCTGTCCACTCTGCGCACCGGCATCATGGCGGGAGCACTGTGCCCCATCGAGGTGATGAAACGCGTGAACCGCGACATGCACATGCGCGAGGTGACGATCTGCTATGGCATGACCGAAACCTCGCCCGTCTCATTCCAAAGCTTTACCGACGATCCCACCGAAAAGCGCTGCGAAACCGTGGGCCGCATCCATCCGCATCTGGAGGTGAAGCTGGTGGACGCCGAGGGCAACACCGTGCCGGTGGGCGAAAAGGGCGAGCTGTGGACGCGCGGCTATTCGGTGATGGCGGGCTACTGGGGCGACGAGGCCGCAACGGAGGCCAGCATCACAGACGGCTGGATGCACACCGGCGATCTGGGGGTGCTGGATGCGGAAGGCTTTTGCACCATCGTCGGACGGGTGAAGGACATGATCATCCGGGGCGGCGAGAACATCTATCCGCGCGAGATCGAGGAATTCCTGATCCGCCACCCCGAGGTCAGCGATGTGCAGGTCTTCGGCATCCCCGACGATACCTTCGGGGAAGAGGTCTGCGCCTGGGTCGTGCTGAAACCCGGCAGCACGCTGGCGGCCGAAAGTCTGCGCGATCACTGCAAGGGCCAGATCGCGCATTTCAAGATCCCGCGTCATGTGCGGATCGTGACTGACCTGCCGCTGACCGCCACAGGCAAGCCGCAGAAATTCGTCATGCGCGACCGGATGCAGGAGATGCTGCGCAACGAGGCGGCTCAGAACCCGTGATCGTCCAGATGGCAGGCGATGCAGCGGCGGGTGGGACCAGAGGGCCTGCCCGCCGCGTGTTCGTCGATATGGCAGCCTTGGCACAGGCCATGGAACTGCGCCTCCAGCAGCGGGGCGGCCTTGGGGTCTGTGACGTGGCAGGTCATGCAGGGTGGGCCGGTGGTATTGTCGGCGAACTCATGGTGGCAGGTCGCACAGGGTTTGCCGAAATGCGACTGATGGGTGAAGGTCATGGGCAGCACCGCAAGGCTGCCCCCGAAACGGGCCGTGCGATCCGGCAGCGGCTGGCCCGTCGGCAATCCGGTGAAGACCAGCGCCGCCCCCGCCAGAAACAGCGCGACCAGCAGCCACTTCATGCCATTACCTCGCGGATCAGCACAAACAGGATCACCGCAACCCCGCCCGCACCCAGACAGGCCGCAACCGGCGCGGGAAATGAACGCGACCAGATCCGCCGACCATAGGCACAAGCCAGCGCAACCCCGGTCAAAGCCGCCCCCTGCCACCAGTAGGGCAAATAGAATCCGCCGAGCAGGACATGCAGCAGCGTCGCGGCAAGACAAGCCAGCGCCAGATGGCGGTGTACCCTGCGAAAGCCACGATAGCTCGGATGCAGGCGCAGACGGTCGGGCATGCGGGCAAGGCTGCTCAGCCCCGCCAGAAGCAACAGACCGGCAAGGCCCAGCCACATATGCGGGGGACCACCCGGCAACAGGTAGAACCGCACCACAGCATCGCCCGCCAGAAACCAGAAGCTGTGCAGAACGGCGACAGCCAGAATCCAGTAGCCCAGCAACTCGTGCGGGCGCGAGGCGCCACGCGGGCCGGGGATCATCTGAAACATGAGACCCGCCAATGCCAGAAACCCCAGCGCATTGCCGAAATCCCAGAACACCCCGCCCGAGCGCCATGGATCGGCCAGCGCCATGACCGCAAGGATCAACAGCGCCGGAACCGCCCGTTCACGGCCAGGGATATTCCGCAATCTCGATGCCCGATGTGCGCAGTTCCTCAACCACTTTGCGGCGATAGGTAACGACATCACCAATGGGCGTTTCCCGACGGCGCGTCACCTCGGCTTCAGTGAAATGCCCTCTGCCGTCAGACCACTGATCGAGGATATAGTTCATCACCTCGGCAATCTGCGCATTGGTCATGTTGTTCCCGACCACGCCGGGCACATGCATGACGTAATCGCGGCCGGACTCGATGCTGACGATATGGCCGACAGAATCGGGGAAGGCGGGGATACCGCCCTCCGCCGTGCCAAGGCCCTGCATGCCGTGGCAACCGGAACAATGCAGCACATAATTCGCACGGGGTGACGTCGCGGTATTGCCCGCGACACCCGGCGCAGCCGTGGCCAGAACCAGAAGCGAAGCCAGAAGAGCCTGTCTCATCATCCCGTCACTCCGTTGGCGGACGCAGGGCCTTGAGGTCATCCTGCGTGGTCATGCTGGCCCGCATCTCCGCGATCTGGGCAGGCGTCACCGACTGGTCGGTCTGGCCCAGATCAGACAAAACCCAGGTGGTAATCTGCGCCAGTTCCTCATCCGTGGTTCCGGCGACCGGCACCATGATCAGCCCCATATAGCGTTCGCCGTTCACGGTGATCGGCTTGGCGAAACCCTTGGTGACGATACCGCTGATATAAGTCGGGGCCTTGTCGCCAAGCGCCTGCCAGAAATCCGGCCGGTTCAGCGGCGGGGCCAGCCCCGGTGTGCCGATCCCGCCGGTATTGTGACAGGCCGCGCAATGCACATCGAACAGGGCCGCCCCTGCATCCTCGGCGGATGCTGGACCGGACAGGAGACCGGCAAGACCGGCGACAAGCAGCGCGACGCGCATCAATCGGCCATGCCCACGACAACCGACACAGTGCAATGGTAGCCCTTGTCGGTATTGGCGGTGCACCAGTTGATGTCGTTGTAAAGCCCCATACGATAGCCGGGGCGCTCGCCCTTGTTGTTGTTGCAGAAGGTCGCGCTGGGGATGAAGGGCTTCCCGCAGCAATCGTTGTAACTGATGAGGTATTCCTTGCCGTCATCGGGGTTGGAACAGGTGCCGACCCAGGACACGGCAGAGACGCTGCTGCCCGGCGGGCAGGACGTCAGCGAGCCGCCGGAATCCTCGCACAGGAAGCCATCGATGGCGCAATGCCGCCAGTAGCTGCACGGGTCCGCCGCGCCGCCCTCGGTCGAGGCGAAGGCACGCCGGTCGAAGGGCAGCACCGGCACCGAGACGGCGGCGCCCAGCAACGCCATGCCGGTGCGCGCAAGGAAGGACCGGCGGCCGTTGCGGCGCGCGGAGGAACGGATGTTGGCCTCGGTCGCGCCGTCAAGGCGCTTGAGGAATCTGTCGATGAAACGGGTCATGTCGGTTTCCTTCTTGATGTAACGATATGTCAGGAGGTCATCCCGGCCACAGCGGCCTGATAGGACGGGATGCCGGTTTCAGAGGCGGTGAACAGGCTTTCAAGCTGTTCACGGCTGTTCACGAGACCCTTGGCCGCCACCTTGCCATCCTTGTCGATGAGCACGGCGAAGGGCAGTTTCGAGACCTTGAAGCTCATCCCCAGTTCCGAGGACAGGACATAGGGGAAGGCTTCAAGGGCTTCGGATTCGATCAGGCGGCGGTGCAGTTGCTCGCGTCCGTCGGAGGCCAGCACCACGTCGAGCCAACCTTGTTCATCGGCCTTGATGGATTTCAGCGCGGGCAGCAGCGCCTTGCAGATCGGGCAACTGGTGGACAGGAAGAACACCAGTTGCGCACGCCCCCCTGCCCGGCCCAGGGTCAGCCCCGGCCCGTTGAGGTTGGGCAAGGCCAGCGCCGGAACCTTGTCACCCAGCGCAGGCCCCGCATCCGAGAGCATCGCGCCAACAGGCGAGACACGCTCGAACAGGATGCCAATCTGGCGGGCAAGGGCGAAGATCACCGCAAGCTGGATCAGCACCACGACCCAGAGCAGGATGTTCGAGAAGATCAGAAGGTTCATGCTAGAGGTCTCCCTGCCGGATATGGGGCAGATGCGAGGCGAGGCGCTCGATGATGGTGTAGATGGCGACAAGGACCAGCGCGCCGGCTATGGCGACGGCAACGTCGAACTGCGGCACCGGGGCTGCGGGCAGCAGCGCCACCGACAGCGCAAGTGCGGTCAGCACGGCATTGCGACCCAAGGTGAAGGCAGACACGAATTGCGGCAGACCGCCGCAACCACAGTCGATCCGGCTGCGCCCCTGTGCCAGCGCCGCCGCCATGATGGCGCCGTAACCCGCGAACAGACCCGCCGCCAGAAGCCCGCCGAAGGGGCGCGAGACCGGCAGGATCAGCGCGAGGATTGTTGCCGCTTCCAGCCCGGTCAGCAGACGGACCACCGGGGCAGCCCAGGCCTCGGGCACCAGCCCATAGCCCTGCGCGAAGCCCACGGTTTCCAGGAACCGTTCCACCTTGTGCCAGACCGCCCGCGCCAGCACGATGACCAGAAAGCTGGTCACCGTCACCGAAGCAAGAGAGGCAAGCGCCGCCATCTCAGTAATCCGTTGCGATCATCGTCGGGAAGAAGGCAGCCCCTTCCTTGGCGGCGCTTTCCGTCAGGCTGACGGTATCGCCCAGCGTCACGTCATAACGATGCAACCCGCCCAGATGATCCACGCCGATCAGTTGCGGAGTATCGCCCGCGCTGACAGTGATGTTGGTCTCGCCATGTGCGGCGCTGCGGCCCACGACCGCGCCGCTGGTCATGTTGATCGCCCAGATCTCTTCCGCCGGGTTCTTGTGCGTGCCGTCGGCGGCATTGGAATGCATCATCACGAACAGGGTTTTCGACGCGGCATGATAGGCCATCAGCGTATAGCCCGAAGGCGCCCAGCCGTCGGTGGCAAAGGGCATCGTGCGTCCCAGCACCGGCTTGTCGCCGCTGTCATCAACCTCCAGCAGTTTGCCGTCGAACGAGATATAGACCAGCTTGCCGTCGATCCGCAGCGCAGTGGCGAAGATGGGCGCGGTATCGGCGTCAAAGATCTTGTCCGATTTCGCCGGTTCGCTGACCGTGCCATCCGCACCGACGGTGTATTTCACCAGCGAGCCGTCACCGCAGATGGTGGTGAAGGCCAGCCCTTCGGTCGCGGGATAGGCGGTCCAGCAGCCGGGGGTCGGCACCTCGACCAGATCCTTCCCCGCCGCCAGATCGACCACGTTGATCGAGGTCGCGGGCGTGGCATTCTGGACCAGCATGTATTTGCCATCCGCCGAAAGGTTCAGCGCGCCCTTCTGGCTAAGCGTCTGGGCCATCTTGTCGGACACCGTGAATTCGCGCCGCAGGTTCAGCGTCTGCGGGTCGTATTCCTCGATCACCGCCTCGATGGGACCACGCGTGTAGCGCTTCATGTAGACCGAGCCGGTATAGATCGACTGGCCATCCGCGCTCATCAGCATCTGGCTGAAGGTGCCTGCCCCCATGTTGCCTTCCAGCGACAGATCATCGGCATTCAACACAAAGATCGAGCTGGACCCCGAGATGCCCATATCCATCAGGTAGATATGGTTCCCTTCGGAAATCTGCGCCTCGACGGCAAGTGTTTCTGGCTGGATGTCTTTTTCCTGCGCCAGAACCTGACTGCCGGTAACGGCCAGTATCGAAAGCGAAAGCAGAAGATGATGTTTCATTTGGCGACCTGCTGAAGTGACTAGGGGTTTCATACGGCGACGCGGTCCCGCCGGAAGCCGGGGGGTGGGGCGGAGGATGGGTTGTGTCGAAGCCACCCTGCCAGACAAGGGCGGGTTCGGTCCGGTCAGACTCTGCACATCCATTCTGTTCATCCTCGACCGCCTCCCCTCGGTTCTGGATGAAAACCAGATCACGGCGGCGCGGGCCGGGTCTTGGCGGGTTGCGCCAGAAAAGCGGCCCCCTGCGCCAAAAAAAGCATTTCAGATCAATGTTCGATCAGGCTTTGCAGGTGATCGTCATAGTAGCCGCCCGGCGAAAGATCATAGATCTGGCGGAAGCTGCGATTGAAGTGCGACAGGTCACTGAACCCGGCCTGATAGGCGAGATCGGAAATCGCCGGGCGCTGTTTCAGCCGCGCGGCGCGGCGCAGATGGCTGGCAACCAGCTTCATCCGCGCTTCGCAAAGCACGCGGGTAAAGGTGGTTCCGTTGTCGCGGAAATCGCGCTGCAACTGCCTGCGGGACATATGCACCAGCCCGGCCAGCCGCTCGACCGAAAAGTCGCTGTCAGAGACATGCCGCTCGATCGTGTCACAGATATACCGGAAACGCCCGTGCCGGTCGCGGAAGGCGGAGGCATCCCCTGCCCTGTCCTCGGGGCGGAACATCATGGCGATGAAATCGAACAGATAGTCGGCCTGACTGTCACCGGGGCCTTCGCCATGCATCAGCGCATCAAGGCTGGGACGCAGCGGATGGGACCTCTCCACGCGCCGCCCGGTCATCGGGCTGGTGCCGCGCCCCGCCAGACACAGGCTGCGCGGCAGATGCACCGAAAGGAACGATGCCGCCTTGCCGTCAAACCGCAATTCGGCGGTGCGGGTCGAATCCATCAGCAGGCTGTCACCGGCAGTCAGAACCTCGTCGCGGCCATTATGTGCCACCCGCATCTCGCCGGATTTCTGCATAAGCAGGAACATGTATTCATGGTCATCGCGGCGAATGCCCGCGCGCAGCCGCTCGATCTGGTCGATCTCGCATTGCATGTCGGCGATATCGACCCCGTGACGGCGGCGCAGGCTGAAGATTCCGACCGGCTTGCGGGTGTTCTTCACCGGCTTGCTATAGTAGTGGCCACAGTTGTTGAGGATACAACTGTTCCACTCGTCGAAACACATCATGGCCTTTCCTCCCCAAAAAGGCTGCATGGTCATCGTGCCGGTCCCGGTGCCCTCGGCGCCTCTTTGCGGGCGCGTTTTCAACGGGCACGGGGAATCCGGGCGTTGCCGGGTATAGTGCGCTGGCAAAAAGCCGCGATCAATAGTGGATTGTAACCGCTGTCTGACAGCCGCCGACCGCGTGTTCTAGAACGAAGGTGGTGTGCAGGCGCTGACCACTTCGCAGACCGTGGCCCCGATATTGCGAAAGCGATGCGGGATCGTGCTGGCAAAGTAATAGGCGTCACCTGCATTCAGCACATGCACCTCATCACCGATCGTTACCTCCAGTGTGCCCGTGATCAGCACACCGCATTCCTCCCCTTCATGCGACAGGACACGACGACCTGAGTCCTTTCCGGGTTGGTAGAATTCATGCAGCATCTGAAGGTTGCGGCCGGGGCGCTGCGCGGCGATCAGCAGGTATTTCACCCCCGGCGCGCCGATGTCCACATGTTCGCCGCGCCGGAACACCCGCGCGGTATCGGTGGAAAGCTCGAAGCTGAAGAAGGTGGCCAGATCCATCGGCACCCCGTCGAGGATTTTCTTCAGCACCGAGACCGACGGCTGCATCGCCATCGACTCGATCTGGCTGATGGTGCCGCTGCCCACGCCAGACCGCCGGGCCAGCTCGCGCTGCGACAGCCCTCTGGACCGGCGCAGCACCCGCAAACGGCGTGCGACCATGGCATCGGCGGAGGGGGAGGCTTCGGCCATCTGATTTCCTGCTTTCTATCCAAAGCAGATTGGAAAATATCAACGTAAAAACAGCAAGATGATTTTTCGATCAAAGCACGATTGATCGGCGACGGAAGCAGGATCACACCAGTCAGACCAATCGCATGACAGGGAGATACCGATGGACCGCCCCGCCCTTCCAAACGATCCGGGCAGCTTCTGGATGCCTTTCACCGCCAACCGGGCCTTCCATCAGGACCCCCGGCTGATCACCGCCGCAGATGGCATGTATTACACCAGCCACGACGGCCGACAGATCATGGATGCGACGGCAGGCCTGTGGTGCGTGAATGCGGGCCACAATGACCCGTTGATCGTGGAGGCGGTGCAGAAACAGATCTCGACGCTGGATTATGCGCCGCATTTCAACTTCGGCACCCCGCAGGCGTTTGAACTGGCGTCGAAACTGGCCGATCTGTTCCCCGCCGGGCTGAACCATGTGTTCTTCACCAACTCCGGTTCGGAATCCGTCGATACCGCACTGAAGATTGCGCTGCATTATCACCGGATGCGTGGTGATGCCGCACGGACCCGACTGATCGGGCGCGAGCGCGGCTATCACGGCGTGGGTTTCGGCGGTATCTCGGTCGGCGGTATCGTGAAGAACCGCGCCCAGTTCGGCACGCTGCTGAACGGTGTCGATCACATGCGCCATACCCATGATCCGGCGCGCAATGCCTTTTCCCGCGGCTGCCCGGAGCATGGCGCTGAACTGGCCGACGATCTGATCCGCATCGCGGAACTGCATGACCCCTCGACCATCGCGGCGGTGATTGTCGAACCGATGGCGGGATCGACGGGCGTATTGCTGCCACCTGTCGGCTATTTGCAACGCCTGCGCGAGATTTGCGACCGCTACGGCATTTTGCTGATCTTCGACGAGGTGATCACCGCCTATGGCCGTCTGGGCCGCGCATCAGCCGCCGAATATTTTGGCGTGAAGCCCGACCTCATCACCACCGCCAAGGGCCTGACGAATGGCAGTGTGCCAATGGGCGCTGTGATCGTGGACGAAAGGATCTATACCTCGGCCATGGAAAACGCCGATGCCCCGATCGAGCTGTTCCACGGGTATACCTATTCTGCGCATCCGCTCGCCGTTGCGGCGGCGCTGGCCTCGCTGGAAAGCTATCGCCGGAACGACCTTTTTGCGCGGGCCGATGCGCTTGCGCCCTTGTGGGAACAGGCGGTGCACAGCCTGAAGGGCCTGCCGCATGTGGCGGATCTGCGCAATCTGGGTTTGGTCGGCGCTGTCGAGTTGCAGCCCCGTCCCGGCGCCCCCGGCGCGCGCGGCACCGAAGCGATGAAGATGGCTTGGGCCGAAGGTCTGATGATCCGCGTGACCGGCGACATCATCGCCCTGTCCCCGCCGTTGATCATCACGGAGGACGAAATTCAGCAGCTGTTCGGGAAACTCGCGGGTATTCTGCGCCGGCTGGATTAAGACGGTCAGGGGGCAGAGCGGTAATTGGCCCCCTGCCCTTTCAGGCGGCAGCGATGGTTGCCGCCACAGCCCGCGACCAGCGCGCGTATTTCTCCTCGCGCTGGTCAGGTGCCATCGTCGGCGTAAAGCGGTGCTCCAGCGCCCAGCCTTTTGCGAAATCTTCTGGACCCGGACACAGGCCCGCGCGCCAGCCTGCCAGCCATGCGGCACCAAGGGCCGTGGTTTCCGTCACAACCGGCCGATCCACCGGCGCGCCAAGAAGGTCAGCCAGAAACTGCATCGCCCAGTCACTTGCCGCCATGCCACCGTCAACCCGCAGCACACCGTCGGCGGCGGCGCCCCAGTCAGAGCGCATCGCCTCCAGCAGATCACGCGTCTGGTAGCCCACGCTTTCCAGTGCAGCCCGTGCCAGTTCGGCGGGGCCGGAGTTGCGGGTCAATCCGAAGATCGCCCCCCGGCATTCGGGCCGCCAGTAGGGCGCGCCAAGGCCGGTGAAGGCGGGAACGAGGATCACCTCTTGCGACGGATCGGCACTTTCGGCCAGCGGCTGCGTTTCCGGCGCGCTGCGGATGATCTTCAAACCATCACGCAGCCATTGCACCACTGCCCCCGCGATGAAGATCGAACCTTCCAGCGCATAGCTGGTCTTGCCGTCCAGACGGCTGGCAATGGTGGTGAGCAGCCGGTTGGTCGAGGGCACGCGATCCGCCCCGGTATTCAGCAAGGCAAAACAGCCGGTGCCATAGGTCGATTTCATCATGCCGGGCTGAAAGCATGCCTGCCCCATTGCCGCCGCCTGCTGGTCACCCGCAACACCGAGGATCGGGATTTCCCGTCCGAACAGATCGGGCCGCGTGGTGCCAAAATCATCCGCGCAGTCGCGCACCTCGGGCAGCAGCGCCATGGGAATATCCAGAAGCGCGCAGATATCGGCATCCCAGCGGTTCGCCCCGATGTCATAAAGCAGGGTGCGCGAGGCATTGGTGGCATCGGTGGCATGCACCTTGCCGCCGGTCAGATTCCAGATCAGCCAGCTATCCACGGTGCCGAAAGCCAGTTCCCCGCTTCTGGCACGCTCACGGGCGCCGGGAATGGTATCAAGCAACCATTTCAGTTTGGTGCCCGAGAAATAGGGGTCCAGCAGCAGCCCGGTCCGCGCGGTAATCAGTGCCTCGTGTCCGGCGGCACGCAAGCGCTCGCAGATCGGGGCAGTGCGGCGGTCCTGCCAGACAATAGCATTGTGCAATGGCTGGCCGGTCGCACGGTCCCACAGCAGGGTGGTTTCGCGCTGGTTGGTAATGCCGATGGCAGACACGGCGCCGGCGCCAAGGCCCCCCCGTTCAATGGCCGCCCGCGCTGTTGCCGCCGTGGTGGCCCAAAGATCTGCCGGATCATGTTCAACCCAGCCGGAGGCAGGATAATGCTGCGGAAATTCCTCTTGTGCCGAAGCGACCGGGCGAAGCTCCGCGTCGAACAGGATCGCCCGTGACGAGGTCGTGCCCTGGTCGATGGCAAGGATATGGGTCATGGCAGCGTTGCCCCGTAGTCGTTGAAGATGCAGGTCCGGGCGACCGCAGCCGCCCGGACCTTTCATGGCATCAGTTCTGCCAGGATTTGATCAGCTCGTCATAGGACACGGTTTCGCCCTGCGGCTTTTCGTTGTCCAGCTTGCCGACCGGCGACCCCGGCTGGTCGATCCAGTATTGCGGGTCCTGCTCTTCGTTCATCTTCGGGCCGATGTCACCCTGAACACCCGACTTCTCAAGCCGGATCAGCACCTTTTCCTGATCAGCACAGAGCGAGTCCAGCGCCTCTTGCGGGGATTTGGCGCCCGACAGCGCGTCGCCGATGTTCTGCCACCACAGCTGTGCCAGCTTCGGGTAATCCGGGATATTGGTGCCGGTGGGCGACCATTGTGTCCGGGCGGGCGAGCGGTAGAACTCGATCAGACCACCCAGCTTCGGCGCGCGGTCGGTGAAGTGCTGGCTGTCGATGGTGGATTGACGGATGAAGGTCAGGCCGACATCGGATTTCTTGAGGTCAACCAGCTTCGAGGTCACGAATTGCGCGTAAAGCCATGCGGCCTGTGCGCGATCCACCGGGGTGGATTTCATCAGCGTCCACGACCCCACGTCCTGATAGCCGATCTTGGTGCCTTCGGCCCAATAGGCGCCGTGCGGGCTGGGGGCCATGCGCCATTTCGGCGTGCCGTCCTCGTTCATCACCGGGCCCGGCTTCACCATGTCGGCGGTGAAGGCCGTATACCAGAACATCTGCTGCGCAATATTGCCCTGCGCCGGAACGGGTCCGGCCTCGCCGAAGGTCATGCCCTGGGCTTCCGGCGGGGTGTATTTTTGCAGCCAGTCGATCGCCTTGGTCACCGCATAGACCGCAGCCGCATCGTTGGTTGCCCCGCCCCGTGCCACGCATGACCCAACGGGACGCGAGTTTTCATCGACCCGGACGCCCCATTCATCGACCGGAAGGCCGTTCGGTTCGCCCTTGTCACCCATGCCTGCCATGGACATCCACGCATCGGTGTAGCGCCAACCCAGCGAGGGGTCTTTCTTGCCGTAATCCATGTTGCCATAGACGCCTGAAGCCGGCCCGCCCACATAGCTCATGTCGCGGCCAGTGAAGAATTCGGCGATGTCTTCATAGGCCGACCAATTGACTGGCACGCCGAGGTCATAGCCATATTTGGCCTTGAAATCCTCCATGGTCTTGGGATCGGTGAACCAGTCGTAACGGAACCAGTAAAGGTTGGCGAACTGCTGGTCGGGAAGCTGGTAAAGCTTGCCATCCGGCGCGGTGGTGAACTGGGTGCCGATGAAATCGGCCAGATCCAGACCGGGGCTGGTGACATCCTTGCCCTCGCCCGTCATCCAGTCGGTCAGGTTGCGGGCCTGCTGATAGCGCCAGTGCGTTCCGATCAGGTCAGAGTCGTTGACGTAGGCATCATAGATGTTCTCGCCGGTCTGCATCTGGGTTTGCAGCTTTTCAACCACATCGCCCTCACCGATCAGATCATGGGTGATCTTGATGCCGGTGATGGCGGTGAAGGCCGGAGCCAGAACCTTGGCTTCGTATTCATGCGTTGCGATGGTTTCGGACACGACCTTGATGTCCATGCCCGCATAGGGTTTGGCCGCGTCGATGAACCATTGCATTTCCTTTTCCTGATCTTCGGGCGACAGGACGGTCATGCCCGCGATTTCGGAATCGAGGAATTTCTTGGCAGCGTCCATGTCGGCCCAGGCGGGGGCCCCCACGGCCAACAGCGCCAGTGCCATTGCGGTTGATGTCAGTCTCATTATATTCCTCCCTTGGAATGTGAAACAGGCGTTGATCATTCTTGCCCTCTGGTGCGGGGTCCAGCCGCGCCAGAGGGATCGTTCTGCCTAGACCCAGACGAAGACCGCCGCGGCATAGGCAAGGCACAGCACAAGCCCGCCCCAGACGGGAGGGCCTGCGAAGAACAGCCAGACCAGACAGATGAAGGCCGAGCCGAGAAGAGAGATGAACAGCCGGTCGCCGCGTGTCGTCTCGATCCGCAGGATGCCGACACGCGGGGTTTCCGGGAACCGGATCGCAAGGATGGTAAAGGTCACCAGAAGGCTCGCGATGACCCAGAAGAACAGCGCGACCGGGAAGGTCCAGGCCATCCAGCCGCCCTTGATCATCGGGGCGAACCAGTCCTTCGCACCGTCCTTCACCGGGGTGGCCCAGATCAGGAAGATCAGTGCGGCGCCAAGGACTGCGGCGGCGGTAACGTAGATTGCAGGCCAGTTGGCGCGGTTTGCCGTGGTTGCAGACATGATCCTGCGCTCCTCACACGCGGCCGAGGGCAAAGCCCTTGGCGATGTAGTTACGGACGAACCAGATCACCAGCGCGCCCGGAATGATGGTCAGCACCCCGGCGGCGGCCAACACGCCCCAGTCCATCCCGCTTGCGGAAACCGTGCGCGTCATGGTGGCGGCGATGGGCTTGGCGTTCACGCTGGTCAGGGTGCGGCTCAACAGCAATTCCACCCAGGAGAACATGAAGCAGAAGAAGGCGGCAACACCGATCCCGCTGGCCACCAGCGGCATGAAGATGCGGATGAAGAAACGCGGGAAGGAATAGCCGTCGATATAGGCGGTCTCGTCGATTTCCTTCGGCACACCGCGCATGAAGCCTTCAAGGATCCACACCGCCAGCGGCACGTTGAACAGGCAATGCGCCAGCGCCACTGCGATATGGGTGTCAAACAGCCCGATCGAGGAATAAAGCTGGAAGAACGGCAGTGCGAAGACGGCCGGCGGCGACATGCGGTTGGTCAGCAGCCAGAAGAACAGATGCTTGTCGCCCATGAAGCTGTAGCGGCTGAAGGCATAGGCAGCAGGCAGCGCCACAGCGATGGAAATGACCGTGTTCAGCACCACATAGATGATCGAATTGACATACCCCATATACCAGCTCGGGTCGGTCAGGATCACCATGTAATTGCGGAAGGTCAGCTCTCGCGGGAACAGCGAGAAGGTTCCGGTGATCTCGGCATTGGTCTTCAGGCTCATGTTCACCAGCCAGTAGATCGGCACCATGAGGAACAGAAGGTAAAGCGTCATCACAAGGGCAGAGGAGCGGTTGCGCATCACTTGGCCTCCTGACGGTCGAGATTGGTCATCACGGTGTAGAACACCCAGCTCACCAGCAGGATCACGAGGAAATACATGATCGAGAAAGCGGCGGCGGGGCCAAGATCGAACTGACCCACGGCCATCTTCACAAGGTCGATTGACAGGAAGGTGGTCGAATTGCCGGGGCCGCCGCCGGTGACGACGAAGGGTTCGGTATAGATCATGAAGCTGTCCATGAAGCGCAGCAGCACCGCGATCAGCAGGACGCCCTTCATCTTGGGCAGCTCGATGTAGCGGAACACCGCCCAGCGGCTTGCCTGGTCGATGCGCGCGGCCTGATAATAGGCCTGAGGAATGGATTGCAGACCGGCATAGGCCAGCAGCGCCACCAGCGAGGTCCAGTGCCAGACATCCATCACCACAACTGTCGCCCATGCATCGAACGGGTCGGAGGTATAGTTGTAGTCGATGCCGATGGCGGCCAGCGTATGCCCCAGAAGGCCGATGTCGCCGCGCCCAAAGATCTGCCAGATGGTGCCGACCACGTTGAACGGGATCAACAGAGGCAGCGCCATGACCACAAGGCAGAACGAGGACCAGAAGCCCTTCTTCGGCATGTTCAGCGCGACAAAGATGCCCAGCGGCACCTCGATGGCCAGAATGATGGCCGAGAACATCGCCTGACGCACCAGCGCGCCATGGATGCGGTCCGAATGCACGGCCTCGTCGAACCAGTCGAGCCCGGCCCAGAAGAATTCGTTGTTCCCGAAAGTGTCGTTGACCGAATAGTTCACCACGGTCATCAGCGGGATCACCGCCGAAAAGGCGACGAGCACCAGCACCGGCAGCACCAGAAACCAGGCGCGGTTGTTCTGTGTCTTGTCCATCAGACCGCCCTCCCCTGCGGTGCGACACGCCAGTCGTCAGCATAGACGCTGACCTTCCCCGGCGCGAAGGTGACGCGCGGCTCGCCCGGAACCTGCAACCCTTCAGGTTGGACGATGTTGAACGCCTGCCCTTCCAGCTCGGCCCGCAGGATGCGGTGGCGACCGACATCCTCGACCCGGCGGATGGCGACGGGCAGCCCCTCCCCTGCCGTCAGAACAGCATGTTCCGGGCGAATGCCGATCTGCACACGGCCCGAGGGTGTGCCGTGATCTGCCCCCAGATCCACCACGGACCCGCTGGCAAGGGTGGCGCGATTGCCTGCCACCTTCGCATCAATGAAGTTCATCCCCGGCGAGCCGATGAAATAGCCAACGAATGTATGCGCCGGGGTTTCGAACAGCTCTTCCGGCGTGCCAAGCTGCACCACACGGCCGTCATACATCACCACCACCTTGTCGGCGAAGGTCAGCGCCTCGGTCTGGTCATGCGTGACATAGATCATCGTATGACCGAATTCGCGGTGAAGCTGCTTCAACTGGGTGCGCAGCTCCCATTTCATATGGGGGTCGATGACAGTCAGCGGCTCGTCGAACAGGATCGCATTCACATCCTCGCGCACCATGCCACGGCCAAGGCTGATCTTCTGCTTGGCATCGGCGGTCAGCCCCTGCGCCTTGCGTGACAGCATGGCCTCCATCCCGATCATCTGCGCGATCTGATCGACGCGGCGCTTGATATAGGCCGCGTCCTGCCCGCGATTGCGCAGCGGGAAGGCAAGGTTGTCGCGCACGGTCATCGTGTCGTAGACGACCGGAAACTGGAACACCTGCGCGATATTGCGTTCGGCCGTGGCGGCATCGGTCACGTCGCGGTCACCAAAAAACACCCGCCCGTGGCTGGGCCGCAGCAGGCCAGAGATGATGTTCAGAAGCGTGGTCTTGCCGCAGCCCGACGACCCCAGCAGCGCATAGGCGCCCCCGTCCTGCCAGACATGATCCATTTCCTTCAGCGCGTAGTCCTGTTCCCCCCTGGGGTTGGGCAGGTAGCTGTGCGCGAGGTTCTTAAGCGTGATCTGTGCCATCGGTCAGGCCGCCTTCGCATAGGCGGCGGGTGCGGCAAGCCGCCCTTCCGCATCGAACAGATAGACATGCGCAGGATCAAGCCATACGCGCAGATCCTGCCCCGGTTTCAGGTCATGCACACCGCCCACCAGACCGACCCATCGGTCGTTGCCATGTCTGACATGGATGAAGGTTTCCGAGCCGGTGATCTCGGTCACGCCCAACTGGCAGGCGAACTCTACCGCGTTGCCGGAATGGCGGTTGAGCGCCATATGATTGGCTCGGAAGCCGGCCAGATATTTCCCGTCGGGAAGACCGGCGAGGGCGCCCTCTGCCGGGGCATTGGCCCCGTCGCCAAAACTGATCCGGTGTCCGGTCTTGATTGCCGGAAGAAAGTTCATCGGCGGGTCGGAAAATACCCGCGCGGTCGTAGCATCGGCAGGGTTGCGATAGACCTCGGCGGTCGGGCCAAACTGCGTCACGCGACCTTCCCAAAGTGTCGCGGTATGACCGCCCAGCAGCAGCGCCTCTTCCGGTTCTGTGGTGGCATAAACGAAGATCGCGCCCGACGCCTCGAAGATCTTCGGGATTTCGACCCGCAGTTCCTCGCGCAGTTTATAGTCGAGGTTCGCCAGAGGTTCATCAAGCAAGACAAGTCCCGCCCCTTTCACCAGCGCGCGCGCAAGCGCGCAGCGTTGCTGTTGTCCGCCCGAAAGCTCCAGCGGCTTGCGGGTCAGCATCGGGGTCAGGCGCAGCATTTCGGCTGTCTCGCGCACGGCACGGTCGATCTGGGCTGCATCGCGGCGCAGGATACGCAGGGGCGAGGCGATATTTTCATAAACCGTCAGGCCGGGATAGTTGATGAACTGCTGATAGACCATGGCAACGCCCCGGTCCTGCACCCGAACGCCGGTTACGTCACGGCCTTCCCACAGGATGCGCCCGGCACTTGGCTTGTCCAGCCCCGCCATCAGCCGCATCAGGCTGGTCTTGCCCGAAAGGGTCGGCCCCAGAAGCACATTCATCGTGCCATTCTGCAGTGTCAGGCTGGTCGGGCGGATATGATCCCGCCCGCCGACCACGCGCGACACGCCTTGCAGTTCCAATGTCATCCACTCTCCTCCACGGTGCGCCCTGCCCTCCTCTGGCCCGACACTTCCGCCTTTATTCTGCCGCCGGGCTTTTGGTGCGCACCGACATTGCTTCCCCTGTTCCTGCCGTGCCGGCAATGAATGCCCCAAGCGTGGCAATCTGATCAGTTGTCATGTGCAGGCCCAGCTTGGTGCGCCGCCACAGGACGTCTTCCGCACTGCGGGCGAACTCTTTTTCGACCAGCCAGCGGACCTCCGCCTCGGTCAGCCCCGCGCCAAAGTCGCGGCCCAGATCCCCGGATTCTTTCGCCGCGCCCAAAATAGTGAAGGCTTCCGTCCCATAGGTGCGGATCAGCCGCACCGTATCACGCGAATCCAGAAACGGGTACTTTGCCGAGAGTTGATCTATGAGCGTTGCAACGCCGTCATGCGGGAAGTCACCGCCCGGTAGCGCCACACGCGCCGTCCACGGCCCCTTCGCTTGCGGGAAATAGGGCGCGAGCTTTGCAAGCGCACTTTCCGCGAGCCGCCGGTAAGTCGTTATCTTGCCGCCGAAGACATTGAGCAGCGGTGCCCCGTCGTCATGCAGACTCAGCACATAGTCGCGTGTTGCTGCTGTCGCGGATTTTGCACCGTCATTGTAAAGAGGCCGCACACCCGAATAGCTCCAGACGACATCTTCGGGGGTTACCGGGCGGGCAAAATACTGACTGGCGAACGCGCACAGATAATCGCGTTCCGCATCCGAACAATGAACCTCCCCCGGTGCGCCGTGGTGATCCTGATCGGTTGTGCCAATCAGGGTAAAGTCTTGCTCATAGGGAATGGCAAAGATGATGCGCCCGTCGCTGCCCTGAAAGAAATAGCACCTGTCGTGATCATAAAGCCGCTTCGTAACGATATGGCTGCCACGCACCAACCGCACCCCTTCGGTCGAGGGGACATGCGCAACATTGCGGATTACATCTTCGACCCATGGGCCACCCGCATTCACCAAGGCGCGGGCATGAAACGTCTGCTGGCCCTCGGCACTTTCCGTCACGATGCGCCACAGATCGCCCGAACGCTCGGCCGCGATCACACGGGTTCCGACAAGGATCTGCGCGCCCCGGTCGGCAGCATCGCGGGCATTCAGTGAAACGAGCCGCGAATCCTGCACCCAGCAATCGGAATATTCATAGGCGAGGCGGAAGCCGGGACGCAGCACCCTCCCCGCCGGGTCTTGTGTCAGATCGAGCTTCCGCGTTCCCGGAAGAATCTGACGCCCCCCCAGATGATCGTAAAGGAACAGTCCCAACCGGATCAGCCACGCCGGGCGCCGCCCCCTCAACCATGGCATGACCACGGACAAAAGCCGCGAGGTCGGTGTGCTTCCTTCGAACCGCATCTCGGGTGAAATCGGCAGAACGAAGCGCATGGGCCAACTGATGTGAGGCATGGCAACCAGAAGGGTCTCGCGCTCTTCCAATGCTTCGCGCACCAGACGAAACTCGAAATATTCCAGATAGCGCAAACCGCCGTGGAACAGCTTGGTCGAGGCTGACGATGTAGCCTGCGCCAGATCACCCTGTTCCGCCAGGACAACCGTAAGGCCCCTGCCCGTCGCATCCCGCGCAATACCACAACCGTTGATCCCGCCACCGATCACAAAAAGATCGGCTGGGCTTTGCGAACAGGACACCGACACTCCTCCCTCTGTGACGCTTTCCTGCCTCTAGGGGTAGCCGTTCCGACATGAAGGTCAAGCGTTTATTTTCGTTTTCACGCGAAATACGAAAAATCGAACCCAGAATGTTCGACTTGGCGGGGATAGAGAAAACATATCCGGCGTTTCGCGCCATGGTCGCTACGTTTCGAACCAACAAGATGAAAAATCGCGCATAACCTGTTGCTTTTCGTCACTTTTGAACCATCATCGGTTATTTGCACCATGCTTCATGCGTCGCGAAACTGGCGCCATCAAATTGTCCGCGGACAACATGCCTCTTGATCTTGCGCCGCTTGAGGCTGTCCAATAGTCGCCATGGACAGAACCCCGCGCTGCGTGGGCCAATGGTGATCGCCCTGAAATATGCGCCAATACGAAGAATGCTATCCTGCTTCTCAAGCAAGCCCCAGATTGTCAGGGCAGTGGCCATCGTGCCAAGTTTGCGTTCAGCAGCTTCGTAGCAAGCAATTTCTACGCCCATCATCGGTGCGAGTTGCCGTGCATGAGCAACCACATCCGCTGGAGATTTGATGTCATCTTGCAAGAATGCTTGGGCCTGTGGGCAGATCTCGACAAGTTCAGAGAGCGCTATTTCAGCCGTAGGTTCATTTCTGGTCGGATCTGCATCCTTATCTTTAAGTTCTTTTTCTGAATTCTGTTGGTGGCGGACATTTTGGCCGTTGTTGCCGGACATTTGATGCGCTTCAGAGCGCGTTTCCGCGCGGCTTCCAACATCGGGTCCGAGCTGATGAAGCCAGTGCTCCAGTTCTTCGTTGGTCAGTTTGCGGCGCAGAACGCGGTGAAGTTGTTCGCGGCGGGAATCGTCTGCCAGTTCAGACAGTGCCGCGCGCAACCGGCAGCGCAGATACTTGTTACGGGCGGCGGCCTCGGCTGCTTCTTGCGCCAGTTCACGCAGGCGTCCATAGGCGGCAAAGAGGGGTGACAGATCCAGACCGAACCGCAGGACAGTTTCCATCTCCGGGTCGTGCCTGGAATACCGCTTGCCGTTCGGGCTGTCGAAGCGGATCAGGAAACCTGCCTCAACCAGTTGTGCAAAATGTCGGCGCAGCGTCCGGTCTGAAATGCCGTTCCGCCGCAGCATGATCGTGGCATTCGACGCAAAGACGCGGTTGTGGTTGCGCTTGGCTGGCAGGCAGGACAAGAGGGCGTCGAGGGTTGCTATGATCTGGGGCCCGAGTCCCAGCGCGGGCGCGGCCTGACGCAGCGTGTCGATAATGGCAAAGCGGTCGGGTCGATTGTTGTCCGCGGACAATGACAAAGTGTCCTGCGACCGGATCGGTGCAGAGGCGTGCATGAAAGCCATGGGTCTTCACGGCAAACCAAAGGGAATTACCCTGACCAAAAGGCCGAGCATTCTGCCGCTATCAGGCAAAATTCCATCAATCAGCCGAATCGGCTGTCTTGACTGTCGGGGAGAAGCTGGTAAATCTGTGGGTGCTAAGCAACAGATTGGGCTCTCCGAGGGTGACCTTGGGGGGCTCTTTCTTTTCCTGTGGTTGCGATGTGCTCCTTGTTGTTGCTGTGCTCGATGTAGTCAGTCCGTGCGGTGGCCGGATTTCCAGCTTCGGTAAAGCCGCAGGATTTCGTGTTCCGCATTCGCGCGCAGCCAGTCGGTGAAGGCGGGGTCGCCACTCTGGCCGAACCGGATCGTCAGCGCGCGCGGTGTGGATTTTACTTCGGCAATGGTCGCGCCGGATGTGTCGCGAACGGCCACGTCAGGTTCGGTAGGTGGGGCTTGACGGGCCGGTGTGGAAGCCTTGATGGTCGCCGCCTGAAGCTGGGCGAACCGATCATCCGACGAAATCGCAGCCGCATTCGCGCTCAGCCGGTCGGCGAGTTCCTCAAGATTCAATCCATGATCGCGGGCGGTATCCGCCAGATCTTCCCACCGGCGCCGACCGATGCCATGGGCCGGGCCAACAAAGCGGATCACCGAAGCCGGAATGGTGCGGGCCACCTTGGTCATGCGCGACAGCATCGGCTTGTCGATTGCCAACGCGTCAAGGATCACCGCTGTGTCATAGCCATTGGCCGCCAGTTCACTGACGAACACAGCCTTTTCGATGAAACTTGGATCGACGCGCAGACTGTTTTCCTGTCCTTGCGCAAGGATCGCCTGTTCATCGCTCAGCGACCGGATCAGAGCCTTGGCCGGCAGCCCGGCAAGTTTCAGCGCCTGTAGCCGGCGGCGGCCATAGACGATGCGATACCGCCCCGGCGTCTCGGCCAGTGGGCGCACCATGATTGGCACCTGCTGACCATGGTGCCGAATGCTTTCTGCCAGCTCGGTCACATCGGCATCCGTGATGGCAAGCCGGTCGCGTGGCCCGTCATCTTCAATCAGGGTCGGGTCGATCTCTCGGATGGCATTGGACGACAGATCCCGCAGGGTCGATTTCACACCGGACATGGGTCCGGTATTGGGAAAGCGGGGGCGTGATTCCGCAGGAGCGGGCTCTGTTTGCGGGGCAGGGGGCGGTGGTGGCTGAAAGATGTTGCGGCGTGCCATCAGCTATTCCCCCGTCCCCAAGCCTGCTGGATAACCGCCTCGAATTCATCCGCAACGCCGTTCACGCTTTCCAGAATACGGTCCAGTGTCTTGCGAACAACCTGGTTCGGGTCCAGCTCATAGATCGTTTGCTGCGTCATCCCCGCGTCGGAAATCGCGGTGGATTTCAGCATGGGGGTATTCAAAACCTGTTCCAGCAGGATCGAGCGCAGAAAGCCTGCCATCTGTGCCTGCGGAACATCGGTCGGTTCATAGCGGGCGATCAGGAATTTCAGGAACCGCCAGTCGGTCGGTCCGGTGGATTCTTCCAGCGTTCGGACAGTTTCCCCAGCCATTTCAAGGAATTGTGCCATGGACGCTACATCCAGCATGCTGGGAACGACTGTGATCAGCAGTCCGGTGGAGGCCAGAAGTGCCGACATGGTGGTGAAGCCGAGTTGCGGTGGGCAGTCGATGATCACCAGATCATAGTCGTTCTCCACCTCGGTCAGCGCGATGCCAAGCCGCTGGGTGAAGGGTGGTTCGATCCGGTGTTGCAGGGCATAGGCAGTTTCGGTCTCGTATTCCGAAAGCAGCAGACCTGCCGGGGCCAGATCAAGGTTGTGGAAATAGGTCTGCCGGATGATCTGGCTCAGCGGAACAGGGTCTTCATAGCGCAGGGCATCGTAAACCGTGCCTGCCTCGGCAAATTCGATCTCGGGGCGGTAGCCGAACATGGTGGTCAGGCTCGCCTGCGGGTCCATGTCGATGGCCAGCACACGATAGCCGCGCAGGGCATAGCGCTGCGCCAGATGGATCGCCGTCGTCGTCTTGCTGGACCCGCCCTTGAAGTTGACGATGGAAATGACCTGAAGCCCGTCACCCTCGCGGCGGCCGGGGCGATAGGTTTCACCATTGCGGCCGGTGCGGGCCATCACATCGCGAATCTGGTCGATCTCTTCGGCGGAATAAAGCCTGCGACCGCGGGAATCCGTCTCTACATCGGGGAAATCGCCTTCCTGATGCCGGGTCCGCAGGTTGGACATCGAGATGCCGGTCAGCTCCGACACCTCGGCCGGATGAAACTTGCGCAGCATTTTCCGGCTTCCAGGGTGGAAGCTGTTCCGCATATGGCTGTTCAGCGCCTCGGATAGCCGGGTGGCATTTGCACTGATCATGCCGGCGATGCTGCCGGGTTCGGGGAATCTGTCGCTCGTCATACTATCCTCGATGGTCTCTTCGCGGACCACTTTCTCTTTCGTCGCATAAGGGCGTCAAAAGCGAAACCATGCGACAATTTGAGGAATGACACGCAACTCGTCGTGCGGCAACAGAATTTTTCCGATGGGCCCGGGGTGTCATATCCCCAAAGTTTGCGCTTTTTCTGAACACCTTCTGCCAACCAAATGAAATATAATCAGAAAATACACTCTTGCGCGAGGGTTTGATGCCTCAGGTTTCAGGCTCCGTCGGCTCGGCTGATCGCATGCGAGTTATCCACAGGTTTTGCCAGGGCACCGAGTCGGGGGCAGTCAAGCATGGGGCGGGGCGGTTTGTCGCCGACAACATGGCGCTGAAGGCGACGGATTCGCGCGTCGTTAGCGTAAAATGGACAAATCGGCGATGGGCCGGGCATGGGAAGGCAAGGCAGAATGGCCGATCAGGGTAGCGAAGACATTGCGCGTGTCATTGCGGGGGCGAAACGTCGCGGCGGCAGGGGCTGGCTTCTGGCGCTTCTGCTGCTGGGTCTGGGGTTGTCAGGGTGGCTCTGGGTAGGGCGCAGTGCCGAAACCGGCGGAACAGTCTATGTGACCGAACCCGTCGTGCGTGGTGATCTGACCGCGACGGTCACCGCCACAGGCACCGTGCAACCCACGACCGAGGTAGAGGTCTCGTCCGAGTTGTCGGGCACGCTTCTGTCGGTGGATGTCGATTACAATGATGAAGTGACCGTCGGGCAAGTGCTGGCGCGGCTCGACGACACCAAACTTCGCGCTCAGGTCGCCAATGCCGAGGCTGCGCTGGCAGCGGCGCGGGCGCAGCTTGCGCAGGCCGAAGCCACGCAGCGCGAGGCGGAGGAGCTTTACGAAACCCAGGCCGAGTTGCAAAAGCGCGGCGTAGTCAAACATAGCGACTTCGTGACCTACGAGGCCAACCGCGACCGTGCGCGTGCTGCGGTCGAGGCTGCGCAGGCGTCCCTGACGCTGGCCGAGGCCAATCTGGCGCTGCAACGCACGGATCTGGAAAAGACCGCCATCCGCTCGCCCATCGCCGGGGTGGTGCTGAACCGCGATGTTTCTGCCGGGCAGATCGTCGCGGCCTCGCTGTCGGCACCGACACTGTTCACCCTGGCCGAGGATTTGCGCCGCATGCAGTTGCTGGTCGATATCGACGAGGCCGACATCGGCGAGATCGCAGTAGGCAATGCCGCGCGTTTTACCGTCGATGCCTATTCCGGCCGAAGCTTCCCCGCCACCATCACCCAGATCCGCTATGCACCGGAAACGACGGATGATGTGGTGACTTACAAGGGTGTGCTGGCGGTGGACAATGCCGACCTGACGCTGCGCCCCGGCATGACGGCGACAGCGACCATCGTGGTGACCGAGGAAAAGGGTGTGCTTCAGGTGTCCAATGCCGCGCTGCGCTATGCGCCGCCGCAAATGGTGGAAAGCGCGGGCGGCGGGGCAGGGGGGCTGGTGGGGCTGATCATGCCGGCGCCGCCCGGTTCGGGCAGTAGCAGCGCGGCCAGCGGCAAGACGGTCTGGGTGCTGCGCGACGGCACCCCGGTCGAGGTGCAGGTGACGCCCGGTGCCACGGACGGAAAGTACACCGTGATTGCTGCGGGTGATCTGGCAGAGGGCGATCAGGTCATCACCGACCAGCGCGATGCCGCAAAATGACCGTGCCGCTGATCGAGTTGCGGGGCATCACCCGGCAGTATGGCAGTGGCGAGGCATTGGTCAGGGCGCTGGACGGGGTGGATCTGCGGATCGACCGGGGCGAGTTTGTCGCCATCATGGGGCCTTCGGGGTCGGGCAAATCCACCGCCATGAATATCATCGGCTGTCTGGACCGGCCAAGTGCGGGCAACTACCTGTTCAACGGGGTCGAGGTGGCGACGCTGGATCAGGATCAGCGCGCGCTTCTGCGCCGCCACTACCTCGGCTTCGTGTTTCAGGGCTTCAACCTGCTGCCGCGCACCACGGCGCTGGAGAATGTGGAACTGCCGCTGATCTACAAGGGCCAGCCCAAGGCCGAACGCGCGGCGCGGGCGCGGCAGGCGCTGGCGCGCGTGGGTCTGACGGGGCGCGAGGATCACACCCCGTCGCAGCTTTCGGGTGGCCAGCAGCAGCGCGTCGCCATTGCCCGCGCCCTGGCGGGCGAGCCGATGGTGATGCTGGCGGATGAACCGACCGGCAACCTCGACACCCGCCGCAGTGTCGAGATCATGGAGCTGTTGCAGCAGCTCAACCGCGACGCCGGTCTGACCATCGTCATGGTGACGCATGAGGAGGACATGGCCGCCTATGCCTCGCGGCTGGTGGTCTTTACCGATGGCAAGGTCGTGCGGGACGAGCCGACCCGCGCAAGGGGGGCGTGATGCTGCTGGAAACCATTCGCCTAGCGCTGACCGCCATTACCCGCAACGTGCTGCGGTCGTTCCTGACCGTGCTGGGCATCGTGATCGGCGTGGCGGCGGTGATTGCCATGGTCACGGTGGGGCAGGGGTCTTCGGAACAGGTTTCGGCCAATGTGGAATCGCTGGGCACCAATGTGCTGATCCTGCGCCCCGGCACGCGGATGATGGGGCCGGGCGCGCGCAATACCGCGCCCGCCTTCCGGCTGACCGATGTGCAGGCGCTGGAGGATCTGGAAAGCCTGTCGGCGGTGGCGCCCGTGGTCTCCACCTCGGAAACTGCCGTCTACGGCAATACCAACCGCACCACCACGGTCACCGGCACCACCTCGGCCTATCTGGAGACCGGCGGCTGGCAGATCGCGCGCGGCCGCGCCTTCACCCCGACCGAAGATCGCAGCGGCGCCAATGTCTGCATTATCGGCGAAACGGTGCGCACCGCGCTGTTCGGCGCGACCGACCCCACAGGCGAGAAGATCCGCATCAAGGCGATCTCCTGCGAGGTCATCGGCCTGCTGACCGCCAAGGGCGCCGGCTCGTTCGGGCAGGATCAGGACGATATGGTGTTGATGCCCGTGCGCACGGTGCAGCGGCGGCTGCTTGGCACCCAGGATGTCTCGTCGATGTCCATGCAGGTGGCCCCCGGTCGGTCAAGCGACCGGGCGATCAGCGACATCCAGACCCTTATGCGCGACCGCCGCCATATTGCACCGGGGGAGGAAGACAATTTCTCGGTCAATGACATGAAGGAACTGGCCTCGATGCTGAATTCCGTGAATTCGGTGCTGACGGGCCTGCTGTCCTCGGTCGCGGCGGTCAGCCTGCTGGTCGGCGGTATCGGGATCATGAACATCATGCTGGTCTCGGTCACCGAGCGCACCCGCGAAATCGGTATCCGCCTTTCAGTCGGTGCGCAGGCAAGCCAGGTCTTGATGCAGTTTCTGGTGGAGGCCGTGGTGCTGTCTGTGCTGGGCGGGATCGTGGGCATTCTGGCCGGGCTGGGGCTGGCCTTCGTCGCGGCGCAGATCATGGCCATTCCGTTTTCGCCCAGTCCCGGCGTCGTGGCGCTGGCCTTCGGCTTTTCGGCGGTGGTCGGCATGGTCTTCGGCTATTTCCCGGCCCGCGCTGCGGCCCGGCTCGACCCGATCGAGGCGCTGCGGCATCAATAGCACGCCGCGCGCATTCGGGGTCAGACCGGAATCGCGGTGGTGTGCTTGACACGCCGCAGCACGAAGATGGACGAGGAACTTGCGATGGCCTCGTGATCCAGTATCCCGTGCATCAGCACCTGTTCGTAATCCGCGACGTCCCGCGCCACGATATGCAGCAGGTAATCCCAGTCCCCGCTGATCGAATAGCATTCGACCACGGCCTCCTGCCGGTCGATGAAAGCTTCGAAAGCCGCGCGCATCTTGCGGGTTTGGGCGCTGAGCCGGATCTGACAGAAGACATCCAGCCCACGCCCCAGTTTCGCCGGATCGACCAGCCGCACCTCCGGGCCCAGAATGCCCGCCTCCTCCAGCGCCCTGACGCGCCGCCAACAGGAGGCGGCAGAAGATCCGACCCGCTCGGCCAGATCCTGATTGGACAGGCCACCCTCGCTTTGCAGGGTTTGGATAATCCTGCGGTCTATCGGATCAATCTGATCCATGTTTCCTCGGATTGTCTGAAAGGTGAAATGAATGTTTCACATATAGATTGAAAAGCGGACCATATGAAAGGGTTTTCCGGTCCATTTGCGCTAAACTTCTCCGAGGCTGGAGGATGCAGGATGGCAGGAAACACGGCAAGGCTCGCGCTACGCAATACGCCAGAAGTTGCAGTGGACTGGCAGGTTGTTCTGCGACACATGGCGCTCAGCCGCGCGCTGGACGCGATGGAGGAAACCCGGCTCGTCCCTGAAAAGAAGGTGCTTTACCAGTTCTCGGCGCGCGGACACGACATGGCGCAGATCCTTCTCGGGCTGCGGCTGGACGGCAGGCATGACGCGGTCTGCGGCTACTATCGCTCGCGTCCGCTTCTGCTCTCGCTGGGGGTGGACCCGGAAGATGCGCTGGGGTCGGCGATGGGCAGGGCAGGGGGCTATTCCGACGGGCGGGATATTGGCGTCGTGTTCAACCACCCGAATCCGAATGGTGCGACCGCCCTGCCGATGTGCGGCGGGGTCGGCGCGCAATATACGCCGACCGCAGGCTGGGCGCAGGCGCTGGAGTTTCATGCCCGCATGCTGGGTTCTGCGGAACATGGCAGGTCGATTGCTGTGGTTCTGGGCGGCGACGGCTCGGTTGCTTCCAACGGGTTCTGGTCCGCACTGACCATGGCCACTACGCAGCGCCTTCCGATGCTGTTCTATATCGAGGACAATGGTTTCGGCATTTCCGTCGCCTCGACCATGCAGACGCCGGGCGGCAATATCGCGGCCAATCTCGCGTCATGGCAGGGGCTGAAGATCTTTGCAGGCGATGGCACCGATCCGGCGGAAGCCGCACAACTGACGGCCGATGCGGTGGCATATGTGCGCGAGAAACGTGCGCCCGCCATGCTGCGCCTGACCGTGCCGCGTCTGCAAGGTCACAGCTTTCAGGATACGCAGGCTTACAAATCCGAAAAGCTGGTGCAGGCCGAACGCGTCCGTGACCCCTGGGACAAGCTGAAAGCCTTCCTCGTGCCGTCGCAGGTGACCGCAGCGGAGTGGGAAGGGGCGGTGCAGACTGCCGCCGAAACAGCCGAAGCCGCGCGCCTTGCCGCCGAGGCGCGGCCGGTGGCCGAGCCTGCCACCGTGTTGCGGCATGTCTTTGATGATGGCGAAATGCAGCGGATGGGCGGCTTGCGCCCTTCAGGCTGGGAACCGCCGCCGATGTCCGACACGCCGCGGCCCGAGGGTCAACGGCTGAACATGGTCACCGCCATCCGCCGCGTGCTGGAACAGGAGCTTGCCTCCAACCCCCGTATGGTGGTTTTCGGCGAGGATGTCGGGCCGAAAGGCGGGGTTCATGCCGTGACGCTGGGCTTGCAGGACAAGTTCGGGGCCGAGCGGGTGTTCGACACCTCGCTGTCCGAAGAAGGCATCATCGGACGGGCAGTCGGCATGGCGCTGGCAGGGCTGCTGCCGGTGCCGGAAATCCAGTTCCGTAAATATGCCGAACCGGCCACTGAACAGTTGAACGACTGCGGCTCCATGCGGTGGCGCACCAACAACCGCTTTGCCGCGCCCATGGTGGTGCGGATGCCGGTCGGGTTCTTCAAATGCGGCGACCCTTGGCACAGCCAGACCAACGAGGTCGCCTTCATCCACAGCCCCGGCTGGAAAGTGGCGGCGCCCTCGAATGCCGAGGATGCGGTGGGCCTGTTGCGCAGCGCCTTGCGTGGGAATGACCCGGTGATCTTTCTCGAACACCGCGCCATGCTGGATCACCCCTGGGCGCGTCGTCCCTGGCCGGGTGACGATTTCGGGCTACCCTTCGGCAAGGCGCGCCTGGTGGCGGAAGGGCAGGGGGCCACGCTGGTCACATGGGGCGGGATGGTGGACCGCTGTCTGGAAGCGGCAAGGGGTCTGTCGGTCGATGTGATCGACCTGCGGACGCTGGTGCCATGGGATCGCGCGGCGGTTCTGGCCTCTGTGTCCCGGACCCATCGCTGCCTGATTGTGCATGAAGACCTGCAAACCGCTGGCTTCGGTGCCGAAATTGCCGCGGTGGTCGCCTCGGAAGCCTTCACCGCACTGGATGCACCCGTTGAACGGCTGACAATGCCCGACATTCCCAGCCCGCATAACCCGGCTTTCCTGAACTGGGCGGTGCCCTCGGTGGCGGCGATCCGGGCGAAGCTCGAAGATCTGATGGGGTTCTGACATGGTCGATGTTCTTGTCCCGCTGGAACAGGAAGGCACCGAGGCGGTGATTTCCAACTGGCTGAAGGCGGTGGGCGATCAGGTCGCGCTGAACGATCCGCTGGTCGAGCTGGAAACCGACAAGGTTTCGGTCGAGGTGCCTGCGCCCGTGGCGGGGCGGCTGGCGGAAATTCTGGTCGCGGCTGGCAGTCAGGCGACCCCCGGCATGGTGCTGGCGCGGATAGATACCGCTGAGGCTCAGGTTGAAGGGGCGCCGCCGCAACAGCAGACGGCGCCGGATCAGCCGGATATGTCAGGCTGGCACTCGCCTGCGGTGCGCAAGGCGCTGGCCGAAACCGGGCTGGACCCGACTGCGATCATCGGCTCGGGCCGGGGTGGCAGGCTGACCCGTGCCGACGTGGATCGCTCCGCCGCCAGCGCATCCGTTGCCGCCGCACCGGCACCCCGGCCGAAACCCGCGCCGGGATTGCAGGGTCAAAGTGTGCCGCATGATACCATGCGGCTGGCCATCGCCCGCAACATGCTGAACTCGGTCCGCGAGTCGCCGCAGGTGACAGCGGTGTTCGAAGCGGATTTCAGCGCGATCATGGGCCATCGCGCTGCGCACCGAAAGGCGTTCGAGGCGCAGGGCATAGCGCTGTCCTATACCGCCTATATCGTCATGGCGGCGGCACAGGCGATGCAGGCGGTGCCACAGGTGAACAGCCGCTGGCATGACAGCCATCTGGAACTGTTCAGCGACATCAATATCGGGGTCGGCACCGCGCTGGGGGATCGCGGGCTGGTGGTACCGGTCATTCGTCGGGTTCAGGGCCTGTCGCTGCTGGGGATCGCCGCGCAGCTACAAGATCTGACGACCCGCGCCCGCGACGGGGCCCTGAAACCCGAGGATATGCGGGGCGGCACCTTTACCATCTCGAACCATGGGGTTTCCGGGTCCTTGCTGGCCGCGCCGATCATCATTCACCAGCCGCAATCGGCGATCCTCGGTATCGGCAAACTGGAAAAGCGCGTCGTGGTGCGCGAGGTCGGCGGAATGGACACCATCCAGATCCGTCCGATGGCCTATGTCTCGCTGACCATCGACCATCGGGTGCTCGACGGCTATCAGACAAACGCATGGTTGACCGCCTTCGTGCAGGCGCTGGAAACCTGGGACGCATAAAGTTGCCGGATGATTACAACATAATATTGATTATCCGCAAAGGATCACGATCTGCGGTCCATTCTAGAATGTCAGCCATGAACACATCATCGTGCTGTTTGGCGACAATCCCACGTCTCGGCGCATTCAACGCGACCGCGACTGTCGGAGCCGCAGGTGACTGACGACAAATCCGCAGGGCGCATGATCCTGATTTCTGGAACTGAGCCGGGCGAACCACGCCCTTGGCGGCTGGTTCTCGGCGCTTGAGGCACGAGCGGGTTGCCATGGCTGGTGAAGCATGATGCCGATCAGACCTTCGGCTTAAGCGGGCGTAGGCATCGCGGCAGGGCCGATGGCTGAAAGCATCAGCCGAAAAATCTTCACAACATCTCCACAGTTTCAACCGATCCGCCACAGCTCTGGTCTCCTGCCTGACACCGAGAGTGCGCGGGAGAAGGATCATCATCCCAACGCGTGTGGATGAGGAGATCGGTCCGAAATCGGATCGCCTGAGGCCCCCCTTTCGCGGCCCCGCGCAAGAAAAGGGCGGTCATATGGGATGACGCGCAGACACGGCGGAAACGGCCTGCCGATCAGTCGGCGTGCTGGCGGCACAGTGACAGCCAGTCAAGGATTGCGGCAACTGCCTCGGGTTCATCAAGAAACGGAATATGGCCCCGGTCCGCCACTTCGGCGCGGATCAGATCGGGGCGGCGTGCCTGCATGGCATCGGCGGTCTCGCCGGTCAGCACATCCGAATTCCGGCCATGGATCAATGCCAGCGGCAATCCGGCACAGCCGTCGAACAGGGCCCAGACATCCGGGAGCGGACCTGACATCGCCCGGTCGAATCCGAGCCGAAGCGCAGGGTCATAGGGCAGCGCCAGCCCGTCATCTGTCTGCACGAAATGGCGGACGGTTTCTTCCTCCCAGCGCATTGAGGGCACGTTGTGAAAACCGGGGTTGGCGGCGGGGGTGCGGTCGGCGGCCTCTTCCAGTGTGCGGACGTCGGGCTTGATGCCCATATAGGTGCCAATCCGAAGCAGGCCGGTCTTTTCCAGCACCGGGCCGACATCGTTGAAACATATGCCTGCCACACGGTCCGGTGCCATCGCCACCATCGCCATGGCCAGAAGCCCGCCGCGCGACGACCCGATGACCGCGGCCTTTGCGATGCCGAGATGATCCAGCAAGGCCAGCGCATCCCGTGCTTCCTGACCCACGGTATAGGTTTCCGGGTCAGCCCAGCCCGAGGCGCCCCGGCCTCTGCTGTCAAGCCGGATCAGCCGCACATCCGGGGGCAGATGCCGGGCGAGGTAATCGAAATCCCGACCATCCCGCGTCAGCCCCGCAAGGGCGAGCAGCGGCAGGCCGCTGCCCTCGTCCCGATAGGCCAGCGTCACTGCGTCTTCCGTCAGAAACTCTCCGCGTGTCACGCCGGAAGGCCCTCCCCTGCCCTGCTGCCCTTGCCGATACATGACACCGGCGGGCCGGGTCAGCCAAGCGGCATTTCCCGCAGATCATCGGCAATTGTCAGACGTGCGGTGGTCTGGCTGTGGATCTCGTCAAGCGTCACGCCGGGCGCGATCTCGCGCAGGACAAGCCCGGCAGCCGTGGGTTCTATCACCGCCAGTTCTGTAATGATAAGGTCGATCCGGCGGGTCGAGGTCAGCGGCAGGCTGCATTCCGGCACGATTTTGGCCACGCCTTTCGCACTGTGCTGCATGGCCACGATGACGCGCGCGGCACCCGTCACCAGATCCATCGCGCCGCCCATGCCGGGCACCATCCTGCCCGGCACCTTCCAGTTTGCAAGCCGTCCCGCCTCGTCCACCTGAAGACCGCCCAGCACGGTCACATCCAGATGGCCACCCCGGATCAGGCCAAAGCTCATGGCGCTGTCGATCGAGGCCGCACCCGGCACCGCCGTCACGAAACCACCCCCCGCGTCAGTCAGATGCGGATCTTCCATCCCTTCGGGCGGGCGGGCGCCCAACCCGATCACGCCATTTTCCGCCTGAAAGAACACGCCCGAATTGGCCGGAACGTAATTGGCCACCATCGACGGCAGGCCGATCCCCAGATTGACCAGCATCCCCGGCCGGATTTCCCGTGCCACGCGCCGCGCGATCAGTTCCTTGGCATCCATGTTCCCCTCCACCGCTCAGCCGCGGATCACAAGATGATCGACCAGCACGCCCGGTGTCTTGACCCCGTCCGGGGGGATCACGCCAACAGGCACGATGGCCTCCGGCTCGGCGATGACGGTGGCACCGGCCAGCGCCATCATCGGGTTGAAATTATGCGCGGTCAGCAGATAGCAGAGATTGCCGACATAATCGGCCTGCCATGCCCCGATCAGGGCAAAATCGGCCTTGAGCGGCGTTTCCAGCAGGTAGTCGCGGCCCTCGACCGTGATCTTGCGCTTGCCCTCCTCGACCTCGGTGCCAAGGCCCGTCGGCGTCAGGATGCCACCCAGACCGACCCCCCCGGCGCGGATACGCTCGATCAGCGTGCCCTGCGGCACAAGTTCGCAGACAATCTCACCCGAGATCATCTTGGCCTGGGTTTCCGGGTTCAGCCCGATATGCGAGGCGATCAAATGCGATACCGCGCCAGCGCTGATCAGCTTGCCGATGCCCTTGCCGGGCATGGCGGTGTCGTTTGCGATGACCGTCAGGTTCTGGATGCCACGCGCGACGATCGCGTCGATCAGCCGTTCCGGACTGCCCACGCCCATGAACCCGCCGATCATCAGGCTGGACCCTTCGGGAACGAGCGCGGCGGCGGCTTCGGCCGTCAGGGGGGCTTTCATTCTGCTACCGCCTCTTGTTGTGCCGCCAGACGTGCCGCGCGGGCGATCACCAGATCCTCGCGCGTATTGATGATCATGACCGTGGTGCGCGAGAATTCCGACGACAGCACCGTGGCATTGGTGGCGTTCCGGCCGTGGTCGATTTCTATTCCCATCCAGCCCAGCCGCTCGCATATGCGGCGGCGCACTGTGCGGGAGTTTTCTCCGATGCCGCCGCAGAATACGAGTGCATCAATCCCCCCCATGACAGCGGCCATGGCCCCCAGTTCGCGTTGCACACGGAACACGAAATAGTCGATGGCGCGATGGGCGGCGGGGCTGTCTGCGGCCTCCAGTGTGCGCATGTCGTTCGACAACCCGTCTGACAGGCCCAGCAGGCCGGATTCATTGTACAGAATTTGCCGGATCTGCGCGGTGTCCAGATGCTCGCGGTCGAGCATATACAGCAGCACGCCGGGGTCGATCTGGCCGCAGCGCGTGCCCATCGGCAGCCCGTCCAGCGCCGAAAAGCCCATGGAGGAGGCGACCGATTTGCCGCGATGGATCGCGCACATCGAGGCGCCATTGCCCAGATGCGCGACCACCACGCGGCCTTCCATCAGATGCGGGGCGATGCGTTTCATCTCGCCGGTGACGTAATCGTAGCTGAGGCCGTGAAAGCCGTAGCGCCGCACGCCCGCCTCGTAATAGCGGTGCGGGATGGCGAAAGTGTCGTTCACGAAGGGCTGGCCGCGATGGAAGGCGGTGTCGAAACAGGCGATCTGCGGCACGCCGGGAAAAGCTGCCATGGCGGCGCGGATGCCGGCGATGTTATGCGGCTGATGCAGCGGCGCGAAGGGTTCCAGCGCGATCAGCTTTTCCAGCACCTCGGGCGTGACGCGCACGGGTTCGGCGTAATCCAGCCCGCCATGCACGACGCGATGGCCGATTGCGCCCATGCGCAGGCCGGGGAAATGGCGCTTCACGGCCTTGATGACCAAGGCCAGCGCCCCCGCATGGCTGGTCAGATCGCCCGGAGGTAGTGCCAGCTCCGCGCCGGTGCTGTCCTTCAGCACCATGCGCCCCTCGGGGCCGATACGCTCCGCCTGGCCGGTCAGCAACGCCGCGTCGCCCTCGGCCGGAAACAGCGCCACCTTCAACGAGGACGACCCCGCGTTCAGCGCCAGAAAGCCGATGGTTTCGGTAAGGGGGGCGTTCATTTGCGGTCTCCGGCATAGGCGTGATGCAGCGCCGCCACCGCGCAGGAAGCCAGCCGCGACATCGGGCTGTCGGCGCGCGAATTCAGGATGACCGGAACACGCGCGCCCAGCACAAGACCCGCGCCCTCGGCATGGCTGATGAAGGACAACTGCTTTGCCAGCATGTTACCGGCGTCGATTCCGGGCACAACGAGAATATTGGCCTTCCCGGCCACACCGCCCTGCAAGCCCTTGGTGCGCGCGGCGCCAAGGTCAACGGCATTGTCCATGGCCAGCGGCCCGTCCACAAATCCGCCCCGGATCTGGCCGCGCTCGGCCATCTTCGACAGCAGCGCCGCGTCGATCGAGGACTGGATGGCCGGATTGACGGTTTCCACCGCCGAAAGGATGCCCGCCCTTGGTTCCATCCCCATGGCAAGGGCAAGGTCGATGGCGTTCTGGGTGATGTCTACCTTTGTGGCGAGGTCGGGGGCGATATTGATCGCGGCATCGGTGACCATCACGGGTTCGGGACGGCCGGGTACATCCATGACAAAAACATGGGTAAAGCGCCGCCCGATCCGTAGCCCGTTTGTCTTGTCCAACATCGGTTTCAGCAGATCGTCGGTGTGCAGATGTCCCTTCATCACCGCCCCCGCCCGCCGGTCATGGACCAGACGGCAGCCAAGTGTGGCGGCGGGCTGATCGCCGGGCATGTCAAGGATCTCGATACCGTCGAGGCTTTCGCCCATGGCCTCTGCTGTGGCGCGGATGAGAGGCTCTGATCCGATCAGGATCGGGACGATCACGCCCTCACGCCCAGCCAGAAGCGCGCCGCCCAGCGAATTGGCGTCATGCGGGCAGATCACAGCCACCGGCAGCGGCGGCAGTTGCCGGGCCCGTTCCACCAGCGCCTCGAAATGCCGGTGCCGCTGCACGAGCAGGCCCGGAACCTCGATGTCATCACGGTCGAATTTCTGGCGCGGCGCCAGAACCTCGGCTTCGCCGGACAGGATCAATGTGCCGTCGGCCGGGCGCGTCACGGCGGTTTCCAGCGTGACGCTGCCATCTTCCGATGTCCCGATCACCTGCACCCGGCACAGCAGGTCGTCTCCGGCATGGGCGCGGCTGTGGAAGACCAGCGACTGACGGCGGTAAAGTGTCCCCGGACCGGGCAGAACCGTGCCCAGAACGGCAGAGATCAAAGAGGCGACAAACATACCGGGCGCCACGTTTTCCGGCTTGCCGTCACCATCCACATCGGCCGAGGGCAGGTGCATCGGGTTGAAATTGCCTGACGCGGCGGCAAAGACATACAGGTCGTCGGGCGTGATGAGCCGGCGCAACTCGGCGGTTTCGCCCGGCGACAATTCATCGAATGTGCGGTTTACAAGATGCATCTCATCTCTCCGCCGATGCCTCGTTCCCGCCGCGCGCGTCACGGGGGGCTGCTGCGGCCTGAGCCGGCGCCGGCCGGGCCGGGAGTGCGGCAAGCGGGTCTTCCGTTACCGTTTCGGCCCTGAATGGCACGCCCAGCACCTGATGGAACCGCTCCAGCAGCTTGCGGGTCTCGGGCGACATTTCATCCACCGCGCCGGGGATGAAGCGCACCACCTGCAAGGCCAGCGCGCGCTCGGCGGCGTCCTCCAGAAGGCAGGGCAGGGTTTCGACCGCGCGCTCCGGTTCATAGGTGGCGATCAGGGTCTGTTCGTGAATGATCATCGCGCGGCGTTCTGCACCCAGACTGTGAAACGGCTCGTCTTGGGTCAGCACCTTTGATGACCGCTCCAGCCGGTCGCGGCGCACGCCCTTGCGGTTTTCAGCCAGCAGCACGAGCATGCGGATCACCGCCTCGGCAAATCCGCCGCGTTCGATGTTGTAAAGCGCCGAGGCAACCTCGGGCAGGTTGCGCAACTCGTCAGGGTTCTTCAGCGTGCGGCGTGATTCATGGGTGCGGCCGAAGCTGCGCATCCACGGGTTCGACCACAGGGTGTAGAAAGTCAGCTCATACATCATGTCGCGGGTGTCGCGGATCATGTCGATGGCCTGTTCCACCCCTTCGACCCACAGGGCCTCGGCAGCAAGGAAGGGGTTGTCGGCCGCGGCCTTGTTGCGGTCGGTGCGCACCCTTTCGGCGGTATGGGCGACCTGCTGCATAACCGGGTTCTTCGACGAGGCAAGGGCACGTTCCAGCCGCTTGGGATGCAGTGCACGCGACAGTTCCGCACCCGTGCCGGTGACGCCCGTGCGCACCACAGGGCGGATCACGGCATCATAGATCTGCGCCTGCACTTCCGACGCGCGGGCGACGGCGGCGAAGGGGCGTTCATCCTCGAACCCGTCATCCAGCGCACGGATGTCATCCAGCGAGCGTTCATGGAAGCTGACCGTGAACAGCTTGCGGCCGTCGCGTTCCTCGATGTCCTCGATCTTCATTTCGTAAAGACCGGGGGCCAGCGCCTCGATGGTTTCCAGCGTCGAGCCCATTTCCGCATGTTCCTTGCGGGCGATCTGCGACGAAACGAAAATCCCCAGATGCCCGACCTGATCATGCACCATATAGACGATCCGCTGCCCCCGGATGCGGATTTCGGCCACATCGGCATAGGTGTCGGCGATCCAGTTCAGCGCCTGCTGCGGTGGCGTGATATTGTCACCGTGGCTGGCGAAAACGATGATCGGTGCGCGTACGGCCTTCAGATCGACGGGACGGCCCGGCTCGATCCGGGCCTCGTTCTTCGCCAGACGGTTGCCGACAAAAAGCTGTTCGACAATCCAGCGGATTTCCGGCTCGGTCAGCATGAAAAAGCCGCCCCACCATTTCTCGAACTCCAGAAAGGCGGTGTCGCCCGCATCAATGTCGCGGAACAGGTCGGTGTATTTGCGGAACAGCGTCCGGCCGGGGTTCAGCATCTCGAAGTTCTGCACCAGATGCGCGCCGTCGAAGATGCCACCGCCGAGGTCCGACAGGAACATCGGAATCCATGTCCCGCCAAGGACACCGGCATTGTAGCGCATCGGATTGTCACCCACGACACCCGCCCATGGTTCGACCGGGGCACCGTTCACCACGATGGGGCCGGTCAGGTCCGGGTTGGTGGCAGCCAGAAGCAGCGTGGCCCAGCCGCCCTGACAGTTGCCCGTCACCACGGGGCGCGCCGCCTCGGGATGGCGGCGCATCACCTCGCGCACGAAGGCCGCCTCGGCGCGGGTGACATAGGCCAGATATTGTCCCGGTTCGGGGCGCGCGCGGAAGGCGACAAAATAGACCGGATGACCGGCGCGCAGCGCCACGCCGACCTGACTGTCGGTCTTGAAACCGCCGATGCCGGGGCCATGACCTGCGCGGGGGTCGATGATGACATAGGGCCGCCGCGTTGGATCAATGGTGACATCCTCGGGCGGAAGGATCTTCAACAGCATGTAGTTGCAGGGGAAGGGCATGTCGCGCCCGTCCATGATCACTTCGTAATCATAGATCAGCACAGGCGGGCAACCGGCGGCCTCGTGCTCCAGAAAGATGTCGCCCCGCTTGCGCAGCGTGTCGGCAGTCAGGATCGTGCGTTCCGTCGCGTCGCGCGCGTATTCCGCCAGCGCCGTGGTCAGGCCACCTCTGGCCTGTGCGTCCCGCAACTGTTCCACCAGCGCCTGCCCGGCCGCCATCAGCCTGCGGGCGCGTTCGGAATGGGTTTCGATGATGCGGCGGCTGTGGCGGGCCGCGGCTGCCTGCTGGATGCGCAGGGTCTGCGCGCCGGCCTCGATCTCGGCGCGCGCCTGCCCCATGCCGCCCTCCAGCCGGTCCAGCGCATCCTGCTGCGCGCGCGACAGGCCCGTTTGCCGCAGGGGATCGAGAACTTCGAATACGCTTGCCATGAGTAATGTCCTTCAGGCCGTGATCGAGAAGCCGCCGTCGATGTCATGCACACCGCCGGTCAGATTGCGCGCCTCGTCCGAGGCAAGGAATGCGGCCATCGCACCGACATCCGCGATGCTGGCCAACTGATGCGTCGGTGCCCGTCTCGCCGCGGCATCCAGAAGTTCGTCGAAATGGTCGATGCCCGAGGCCGCGCGTGTGGCCAGCGGTCCGGGCGACAGCGCATGCACGCGGATGCGTTTTTCGCCCAGTTCCGCCGCGGCATAACGCGTCGCACTTTCCAGCGCGGCCTTGACCGGACCCATGACGTTGTAGTGTTGCACAACGCGCGATGACCCGAAGAAAGAGACCGACAGGCAGCAACCGCCTTCTGCCATCAGAGGTTCGGCCAGTCTGATCATCCGCAGGAAGGAATGCACCGAGACATCCATAGCCTTGGCAAAACCGTCTGAGGAACAGTCGATCACCCGGCCATGCAGATCTTCTTTCGGGGCGAAGGCGATGGAATGCAACAGGATATCAAGTTTGCCCCAGCGCCTGCCGATCTCGTCGAACACCGCCTCGGTCTGGCCGGGTTGTGTCACATCCAGCGGCAGCGCGATGTCCGCGCCGAGCTCCTCGGCCAGCGGCCGCACGAAGGGCTCGGCCTTCCGGTTCAGCCATGTCACCGCCAGATCCGCCCCTTGCGCACGGAAGGCGCGGGCGCAGCCACAGGCGATAGAGGCGTCATTGGCGATACCGACAACGAGGGCCTTGCGACCCGAAAGCGAAAACATGGGGCCACCTCTTGGCACTAGCAGCATTGACCGTGGCACGCCGAGGAATCGGCCCGATGACGCTTTTGCAACGTCTTTCGCAAGGCAGGTGCGCGGCCCTGTCCAAGACCAAAGTGGAATGGCGCCATTTCCCCGCTCTGCTAGCCTTGGACAGCCATAGATACAGAGGAGGATGACATGGCCTGGAAGAAACCGACTCTCAGGGAAGTTGCCTGCGGCATGGAGATCAACATGTATGGTCCAGCCGAGGATGACCGCCGTTCCGACGACGTGATCTGACCCGGCGATGATCGTCCGAACGCTCGGCGCCGGGGCGGGGGGCGGGTTGCCGCAATGGAACTGTGGCTGCCGCAACTGTGCCCTTGCCCGAGCGGGCGCTCTCCCGGCAATGACGCAATCTTCGGTCGCCGTTTCCCCGGACGGCGACCGCTGGCTGATCCTGAACGCCTCGCCCGACATCCGCGCGCAACTGGCCGCCGCACCGCCGCTGCATCCGCGCGGATTGCGCGACACACCTATCGCGGCGGTCATCGTGACCAATGCGGATGTGGATCATGTGGCGGGTCTGCTGACCCTGCGCGAAAAGACCGGGTTTGACCTCTGGGCCACGCCGGGCACCCGCGCCGATCTGGCGGCAAACCCGATCTTTGGTGTGCTGGACCCGACGCTGGTGATCCCGCGCGACATCACGCTGCATAAGCCGTTCGAGCCGCTGCCCGGCCTGCAAGTCACCGCCTATCCGGTGCCCGGCAAGGTCGCGCTGTATCTGGAAGGCGCCGCGCCCGACACCCGGATGCTGGGCGAACAGACCATCGGCCTGCGGATCGAAGCCAAAGACCGTGTCTTCCACTATATCCCCGGCTGCGCCGAGGTGACCGACGATCTGGTCGCGCGACTGTCCGACGCGGATCTGCTGTTCTTCGACGGCACCGTCTGGCGCGATGACGAAATGCCTGCCAGCGGCACCGGCGCCAAGACCGGCGCGCGGATGGGGCATATCGCCATGTCCGGCCCCTCGGGCAGTTTGACCCGGCTGGCCGGGCTGCGGGCGCAGCGGCGCTACATTCATGTGAACAACACCAATCCCGCGCTTGACCCCGCCAGCGCCGAACGTGCCACCCTGCGCGCCGCCGGATGGGAGATTGTTCAGGATCAGGAGGAGATCCGCCCATGACCGACCAGAGCCCGAACCCGCAGGCCTTCGAGGCCCGTCTGCGCCAGATCGGGGCAGAACGCTATCACGATCGGCACCCGTTCCATCACCGACTGCATGGTGGCCAATGCACGATGGACGAGGTTCAGGCCTGGGTCATCAACCGCTGGTATTACCAGTCGCGCATCCCGATGAAGGATGCGGCCTTCATGTCGCGCTGCTCCGATCCGCAGTTGCGCCGCATCTGGCGCAGCCGGATCGAGGATCACGACGGCGGCGAAGCCGAGGGCGGCGGCATCCGGCGATGGCTCAAGCTGGCCGAGGGCGTGGGGCTGGACCCTGATTACGTCGCATCTGGGCGCGGGGTGATGCCCGCCACGCGCTTTGCGGTCGATGCCTATGTGCGTTTCGTGCGGGATGAACCGCTGATCGCGGCGATGGCCTCGTCGCTGACGGAACTGTTCGCGCCCGCCATCCACGGCCAGCGGATCGAGGGGTTGCTGGCGCATTACCCCTTCGCCAATCCCGAAACCACCGCCTATTTCCGCCACCGCCTGACCGAGGCGCCAAAGGATGTGGCCTTCACCCTGCGCTGGGTGTTGGATCACGCCACCAGCCGCACCGATCAGGACGCCGCCGCCGCCGCGCTGACCTTCAAGACCGAGGTGCTTTGGGCGCAGCTTGATGCGCTGTGGCATGGCTATGTCGAAGGCAATATCCCGCCCGGCGCCTGGCGCCCTGGCGAGGGACAGTTGCGATGAGCGCCGACCCGGTGGTCATCCTGCCGCGCGGGGTTCGGCTGCATGAGGACCGCGTGCGGGGACGGCCCGTCCTGTTGGGGCCGGAGCGTGCCCTGATGCTGGATGACATCGCCCATGCCATATTGACCGAGGTCGACAACCGCAGCCGCCAAAGCCAGATCGTCACGCGATTGGCCGCGCGCTTTTCTGCGCCCGAGGCCGAGATTGCCGGGGATGTGCATGACTTCCTGACCGATCTGCGCGACCGACGGCTGCTGGACCTGCTGCCATGACCGCCATTCCCCCGCCGATCTCCATGCTGGCCGAGCTGACGCATCGCTGCCCGCTCGCCTGCCCTTATTGCTCCAACCCGCTGGAATTGTTGAAATCCGATACCGAGCTACCAACCGAAGCCTGGGCGGAAATCTTCCGTCAGGCTGCCGCGCTTGGCGTGCTGCAACTGCACCTGTCCGGGGGCGAGCCCGCCGCGCGCCGCGATCTGGCTGATCTGGTGGGCGCGGCGCGTGACGCGGGTCTTTACGTCAACCTCATCACCTCGGGCATCGGGCTGACCGAAGCGCGGCTCGATGCGCTGGAGGCGCGGGGCCTCGACCATGTGCAACTGTCGCTGCAAGGGGTGAACGCGGCGGTGGCCGACCGGATCGGCGGCTACGCTGGCGGGTTCGACCGCAAGATGGCGGTGGCGCACAGCATCGCCCGGCGTGGCCTGCCGCTGACGGTGAATGCGGTGATGCACCGGCACAATCTGGACCAGCTTCCGCAGGCGATTGCGCTGGCGGCCAAGCTTGGCGCCCGGCGGATCGAGGTTGCCTGCGTGCAGTTCTACGGTTGGGCGTTAAAGAACCGCACCGCCCTGCAACCCAGCCGCGCGCAGGTCGAGGCCGCCAAGGCGACGGTCGAGGAAGCACGCGACAGCTACAAGGGCCGCATGCAGATCGACTTCGTGCCGCCGGATTATTATGCCGATTATCCGAAGGCCTGCATGGGGGGCTGGGGGTCCACGGGTCTGAACATCGCGCCCGATGGCACCGTGCTTCCCTGCCATGCAGCGCAGACGATTCCCGGTCTCAGCTTCCCGAAGGTGACCGACCTGCCGCTGGCGGACATATGGTATAGAAGTGACGCTTTCATGGCCTTCCGCGGCACCGATTACCTGCCCGACATCTGTCAGGGTTGCGCGCGGCGGGACCGGGATTTCGGGGGATGCCGCTGTCAGGCGATGGCGCTGGCAGGCGATGCCCGCGCGGCCGATCCGGTCTGCCGTCACTCGCCGCACCGGGGGCTGGTCGACCGCCTGCTGGCCGAGGCCGACGACAGCCCGCTGGAGACGGTGGAATTCGCCTATCGCCGGTAGAGCCCCCCGGGGTCTTCCTGACGACAGGGATATTATGACAGTCCTGCAAATGAAAAACGGGCGCAATCCTGCGCCCGTTTCCGTCAGGCTCGCGGCACGCGGGGGAAACGCGTGCCGCTTGTGCCTCAGAAGAAGCCCAGCTTGTTGGGGTTGTAGCTGACCAGCATGTTCTTGGTCTGCTGGTAGTGATCCAGCATCATCTTGTGCGTTTCGCGCCCGATGCCCGACTGCTTGTAGCCGCCGAAGGCCGCGTGGGCGGGATAGGCGTGATAGTTGTTCACCCAGACGCGACCTGCTTCGATGGCACGGCCAAAACGGTAGGCGCGGGTGCCATCGCGAGTCCAGACGCCGGCGCCAAGGCCATACATCGTGTCATTGGCGATCGCCAGCGCCTCGGCCTCGTCCTTGAAGGTGGTCACGCTGACCACGGGGCCAAAGATTTCCTCCTGGAACACCCGCATCTTGTTGTGGCCTTTCAGGATCGTCGGCTGGATGTAGAAGCCTTCCGCCAGATCGCCGTTGAAGCGCGCGGCATCCCCGCCCACCAGAACCTCGGCGCCTTCCTCGCGGCCGATTTGCAGGTAGGACATGATCTTGTCATGCTGCATCTTCGAGGCCTGCGCGCCCACCATGGTAGCCAGATCGCGCGGATCGCCCTGCTTGATCGCCTTCACGCGGGCGATGCAGCGGGCAATGAATTCCTCGTAGATGTCTTCCTGGATCAGGGCGCGCGACGGGCAGGTGCAGACCTCGCCCTGGTTGAAGGCGAACAGCACGAAACCTTCGACCGCCTTGTCAAGGAAGGCATCGTCCTGCGCCATCACATCGCTGAAGAAGATGTTGGGCGACTTGCCGCCCAGTTCCAGCGTTACGGGGATCAGGTTCACGGTCGCCGCTTCCATGATCTTGCGGCCTGTGGCGGTCGAGCCGGTGAAGGCGATCTTGGCGATGCGGTTCGACCGCGCCAGCGCGTCGCCTGCCTCGGCGCCAAAACCGTTCACGATGTTCAGAACGCCGGGCGGGAGGATGTCGGCGATCAGTTCGGCCAGCACCAGAATGGCGGCCGGGGTCTGTTCGGCGGGCTTCATCACGATGCAGTTGCCGGCGGCCAGCGCGGGCGCCAGTTTCCACGCCGCCATCAGGATCGAGAAGTTCCACGGGATGATCTGGCCGACAACGCCCAGCGGTTCATGGAAGTGGTAGGCCACGGTGTCATGGTCGATTTCCGACATCGTGCCTTCCTGGCTGCGCAGGACACCGGCGAAATAGCGGAAATGGTCAACCGACAGCGGGATATCGGCGGCGGTGGTTTCGCGGATCGGCTTGCCGTTGTCCCAGGTCTCGGCCGCGGCCAGGAGATCAAGGTTCGCCTCCATCACATCCGCGATTTTCAGCAGGATGTTCGAACGATGCGCGGCCGAGGTCTTGCCCCAGGCGTCTTTCGCGGCATGGGCGGCGTCCAGCGCGGCATTCACGTCGTCGGCATCCGACCGGGCCACTTCGCAGACCTTCGCGCCGGTGATCGGGGTGATATTGTCCATATAGCGCCCGGCAACCGGGGCCACGAAACGCCCGCCGATGAAATTGTCATAGCGGGATTTGAAGGGCGAGACCGTGCGGAAATCGGCCTGTGTCATCTGGTTCATGCTGGTTCTCCTCCGAAGCCGCCTCCTTGCGGCCATGGGAAAAGCATGGGGGCTGGGGATGAGTCGGTCACCGGGGGCACAAGGGTTCGTGCGGCCCGACTGTCTCAGGTTTGCGACAGTCGGGGCAGAGAAATCTCAGTTCCGGCCCAGCTTGCGGTGCATGGTCGCGCGGCTCAGCCCCAGCGCACGGGCGGCGGCCGAAACATTGCCCGAGGCGCGCGCCATTGCCCTGTTCAGCACGGCGCGCTCGGCATCTTCCAGCCGTTCATGTGCTTCCAGTTGCACCAGATCGGCCAGCGGGCGTGGCGTGGCAGACAGATCGCCCTTCAGCCCCAGATGCGCGCGCGCGGCGCGGGTGGCACCGATCACCAGATCATCGGCATCGACGGCCAGCACCGCCCCCTGCCCTTGATCCAGCCCCGGCACCAGCACCATCCGCGCGCGGGGGAAATGATCGCGGAACAGATCCGTCTCCATCTTCCGCGCGGTATCGCCAACGGTATGGGCAATCAGCGAGGCCACGGCCTCGGGCAGATCGGCGCGGGCGGTGGAAACGTCGATCACCGCCGCCAGCCGCCCCTGAGCGTCATGCACGGGGGCAGACGAACAGGACAGGCCGGTGTTATGGGCCAGAAAATGCTGGTCGCGGTGAATGGTCACCGCCCGCCCCTCGGCCAGACAGGTGCCGATGCCATTGGTGCCGACCTCGGCCTCGGACCAGTTCGCCCCGATCCAGAGGCCGGAGTCGGAAAAATCGCGGTCGTCGCCGGGATTGCCGCGCCGGTCCAGCGCCACGCCCTCGGCATCGGCCAGCACGACACAGGCCCCCAGCCCGCCGACGATCTGGAACAGCCGGTCCAGATGCGGCGCGGCCAGCAAGGGCAAGGGGCCGAGCCTGTCGCGCGCCTGTGTCAACTCGGCCAGTGTCAGGCGGGGGACAGCATGGCGGCGTGTCGGGTCCAGCCCGTGCAGATGCACCGACCGGGCCCAGGACGCGGCGATGGCGGATCGCACTGCCTGACCGCTGGAAAGCGCCACTTCGATCCGCTGCTGGTGACGGGACAGGGCTGTCTGCATCTGCAATCCTCCGGGGTGTCGGCAAAGCCGACGCGACCCCAGAAAACAGCCTTGCCCCGCCAACCGCAACGCGACCAAAGGCGCAGATCAGGCGCTTTTGCGCGGGATATTGCCGGTCAGATTGGCCACCAGATCGCGCGGCAGGCCGGGTTCCGTGGCAAGGGCAGGGATCAGGCCGATGCCTTCACGCCGGGCGCGATAGACCAGCGCGCTGGTGCGATCATATCCCAGATCGAGGCTCAGCCTGGTGGCCAGCGCCAGACTGCCCTCGAACAGGGCGCGGCAGCGGTCGGCATCCGCCACGATCCCGTCAACGCAGCGCGTGCGGAAGGTGTTGGCCGCGTTTTCCATCAGGCTCAGCGACTCAAGCAGACGGCACAGCAGCACGGGTTCCATCGCGTTCAGCTGCAATTCGCCCGCCTCGGCTGCCATCGTCACCGTCACATCATTGCCGACCACCGCATAGGCCACCTGATTGACCATCTCGGGGATCACCGGGTTTACCTTGCCCGGCATGATCGACGATCCGGCCTGCACCGGCGGCAGGATGATTTCGCCCAGACCGGCGCGCGGCCCGCTGGACAGCAGCCGCAGGTCCGAGGCGATTTTCGACATCCGCAGGGCGGCAGACTTCAGCGACGCCGAAAACTGCACCAGTGCGCCCTGATCGTAACCCGCGGCGAACAGGTCGTCGGCCCCGGTCAGATCAAAGCCCGAGATTTCCGACAGCGCGGCAATGGCGCGGGCGCGATACCCTTCAGGTGCCAGAATGCCGTCACCGATGGCCGTGCCTCCCAGATTGATCACCCGCAGCCCTTCGCTGGCGGCGGTGATCTGGCGCACACTGTCGGCCAGCGTGGCGGCAAAGGCGGCAAATTCGCTGCCAAGGCTCATCGGCACCGCATCCTGCAACTGGGTGCGGCCGACCTTGGTGATCCCGGCGAACTCTGTCGCCTTGTTGCGGAACGCCTGCGCCAGCGCCTCCAGCGTGGTGGTCAGCGCCCGCGCCTGGTGCAGCAGCGCCAGCCGGATTGCCGTGGGATAGACGTCATTGGTGGATTGTGAATGGTTCACATCGTCGTTCGGATGCAGGTAGCGGTATTCGCCAAAGCCATGCCCCATCGCCCGCAGGCCCAGATTGGCGATGACCTCATTCGCGTTCATGTTCGACGAAGTGCCCGCGCCACCCTGAATCAGATCGACCACGAAATGCTCATGGTGCTGGCCCGCGATGATCTGGTCGGTGATGGCAGTGATGACCTGCGCCTTTTCCGGTGCGAGAACGCCCAACTCCAGATTGGCGCGCGCGGCGGCCTGCTTGACCATGGCGAGGGCGCGCACGAATTCCGGCTCGTCCCTCAGGCGGCTGCGCGAAATCGGAAAGTTCAGGACGGCGCGGGCGGTCTGCGCCCCATAGGCCAGATCATCGGCGATTTCGACGACGCCAAGCTGATCCCGTTCGACACGCATGGAAGTTCTCCGTTGTTGCTGGGCCAAACATGTCGCGGCGCTGTCTTTTGCGGAAATGCCGTTGATACATTCATCATGCCTTTTTTGCATGATGCCGTTTCGGTATGATCAATGCCAAATCGGGTAGAGGCCGAAACGGTCAGGGGGCATGCAATGGAACTGGTCTGGCTGCTGGATTTCGTGACGCTGGCGGAATGTTCGGTGTTCTCGCGCGCGGCGGAAATCCGCAACGTCACGCAACCGGCCTTCACCCGCCGCATCAAGAAGCTGGAATATGCGGTGGGAACGGTGCTGTTCGACCGTTCGGTGCACCCCGTCACGCTGACCCCGGCGGGCGAGAAATTCCTGCCGGTGGCGCAGGGCCTGATCTTTGAATGGGAATCCGCGCGGGCCGAGCTTGCGGGCGCGGGCGAGCCGCGGGCGGGTATCCGCATCGCCTGCCTGCAATCGCTGAGCGTGGCTTATGTCCCGGTGTTTTTGCGCGGCCTTTACGATCACGGATCGCGGCCGCGGTTCCGGGTCTTTGCCGACAATTTTGCCGGATGCGTGGATGCCGTCACCTCCGGTTCTGCCGATGTGCTGATCTGCTATTCGCATGATACGATTTCCACCGGCAGCTTCCTTCCCGGCAAGACGGTCTGTCCGCTGGACCGCGACCGCCTGATCCCGGTGTCAAAGGCCATGGGGGGGCAAGCGCTGCATGGGCTGGATGGGGGGAACATCCCGTTCCTGTCGCCGGGGCCGGGCAGCTTTCTGGGGCGGCTGACCCGCACCATCCTTGCCCGCAACGGCGACGCGCTGTCCTTGGACACGGTTTATGAGGACAGTATCGGCGCCGCGCTGAAAACTGCGGTGACCGAAGGGCTTGGCATTGCCTGGCTGCCCGAAAAGCTGGTTGCGGCAGAACTTGCCGGCGGGGCGCTGGCCGATCTGTCGATGGACCGGCCCGAGATGGCCGAGCCGATTGGCATTACCGCCTATCGCAACGCCCATGCCACCAGCCCGCAGGTCGAACGGTTCTGGTCCCGCCTCGTCAGCCGCAGCACGGGCTGAACGGCTCAGCGTCCGGTCAGACGGTTCGCCCAGCTCGCAAGGCGCGAGGTGGTCTTGCCGCCGCCCGCCGCCTCGTTCCGGTCGGCGCGGTGGTAAAGCCAGTACATGCCATGCACCCCCAGCCAGCGGAACGGCTCCACTTCCCATTTGCGCGGGCGGCGGTTGACCCATGGCAAAACGGTCCGCTCGGTCTGGCGGTCCAGCACCAGATCGGCCAGTGTCTGCCCCGAGAAGTTGGAGGTCGAAACCCCCAGCCCGACATAGCCGCCGGCCCAGCCGATGCCGGTCTGCGGGTCCATCCCGGCAGTGGCGCACCAGTCGCGCGGCACGCCCAGCACCCCGCACCAGGCATGATCCAGCCGCAGCCCGCGCGTCTGCGGCAGCATCCGATACAGGATGTCCTTCAGCTTTTCGATGGTTTCCGGCTGGGTCTGGCCGCGGGTATCGGTCTTTGAGCCAAAACGATAGGGCACGCCGCGCCCGCCCATGGCGATGCGGTTGCCGCGCGTGCGCTGCGCATAGCAATAGGCATGCGAGGCATCGGCCAGAAGCTGATGATCCTCCCAGCCGATCTCGCGCCACAGGTCATCGGGCAGCGGTTCGGTCACCACGATGGCGCTGTTCATCGGCAGCCACTGGCGTTCGTTGCCGGGGATGCCATGGGTAAAGCCCTCGGTGGCGCGGATGATCCGGTGCGCCGTGACCCTGCCCCGGTTCGTGGTGACACGGCCCTTTGCGATGCCGGTCACGGTGGTTTGTTCATAAATCGCCACCCCGCGCCGTTCCACCGCCTCGGCCAGCCCGCGCACCAGCTTGGCGGGCTGCACGCGGGCGACGTGGTGACGCACCAGCGCGCCCTGCGCATCGGGCACCCGGATGCGCGCCGCCGCCTCGGCCCCGCCGATCAGTTCCAGCCGCGTGGTCGGCACTTGCCAGGACATCGCGGCTTCGTAATCCTCCTGCAACCGTGCCATCTGTGCGGGGGTCTGGGCGAAGGTCAGGCAATCGGTCAGCCGGAAGTCGCAGTCGATGCCCTCGGCCTCGGTCACGCGCTTCACCTCGTCCACGGTGCTGCGCAACTGGCGTTCAAACTCGATGACGCCCGCGCGAGTGCCGGAGGACAGGTATTTCTGGCGGCTCCATCCGAATTCGCCCGAACACCAGCCGCCATTGCGACCCGAGGCGCCGAAGCCCGCGAATTCCTTTTCCACGATGGCGATCGAAAGGCCGGGTTCGGCTTCTTTCAGGTAATAGGCTGTCCAGAGGCCGGTGAACCCCGCGCCCACGATGCAGACATCCACCGAAATGTCGCCGGGCAGCGGCTGGCGATAGCCCGGCACGCCGCCCATATCGGCATACCAGAACGACACTTCACCGTTGGTCGTTACATCCATGGTCCGCTCCTTGCCGCGCCGCATGACTGCTGATCGCCCGCACTATGCGGCCTTCCCGGGGGCGTGCCAATTCCCCGCGGGGAAGGTTTGGCGGGCCGCCACCCCGGAGGCCGGGGCGGCGGCAGCCGGATCACAGGTCTTTCACCAGACGCAGCGCATCATAGATCGCGGCATGGGTGTTGCGCGCCGCCACTGCATCGCCGATGCGGAACAGCCGGAACCGGCCTTCGGCGTTGCGCTGCACATCCTGCACAGCACCGGAGGTCAGCGCGCGGTAATCCACCTCGCCCAGGTTCGACGATTGCGGCTTCAGCTCGAAATACAGCTCGTCCAGCGGGCGGGTGCCGTGGTTGACCACCACCTGATCCACCACCCGCTCGCGTCGGAAATCGCCGTAGTCGCTGCCCAGCGTGGCGCGCAATGCATTGCCCTCGCGCGCGACCGACATCAGACGCCAGGTCACCGTGAAGGTGGTGTCGCGCTTTTGCAGGTTGCGCATGTAGGGCACGAGGTTCATCGCCATGACCTCGGGCGAGAAGCTGCGGTCCGGGGTGACGATTTCCACCGTTGCGCCGGTGGCGGAAATCAGATCGGCCGCTTGCAGTGCCGCATGATCGCCCGCGTCGTCGTAGATCAGCACATTGCTGCCCGGCTTCACATCGCCCGACAGGATGTCCCAGGCAGAGACCACAAGGTCATTACCACCCGACAGCACCTCGGTATGCGGCAGACCACCTGTGGCGATGATCACCTCGTCGGGGTTGGTCGCCAGAATATCAGCGGCATCGGCGAAAGTGTTGAAGCGGAAATCCACCCCCAGCTTTTCGCATTGCGCCTGACGCCAGGCGATGACCGAGATCATCTCGCGCCGCCGTTCGTCCTGCGCGGTCAGGCGGATCTGGCCACCCGGCTGGTCAGCCGCCTCGAACACCGTCACGGCATGGCCGCGTTCGCCCGCCACCCGCGCGGCCTCCATCCCCGCCGGACCGGCGCCGACAATGGTGATGCGCTTCTTCGTGGCGGCGGCGGGGATGCTGTGCGGCATGGTCTCTTCCCGGCCCGTCGCCGGGTTGTGCAGGCAGAAGGCCAGCCCGCCCTGATAAATCCGGTCAAGGCAATAGTTGGCGCCGACACAGGGGCGGATGTCATCCTCGCGCCCTTCGATGACCTTGCGCACCAGATGCGGGTCGGCCATATGCGCCCGCGTCATCCCGACCATATCCAGCTTGCCGCTGGCGATGGCGTGCCGTGCCGTCGCCACATCGGGGATCTTCGCCGCATGGAAGGTCGGAAAGCCGGTCGCCACACGGATTTCGCCCGCGAAATCCAGATGCGGCGCGTTCTTCATGCCCTGAATCGGGATCAGATCGGTCAGCGCCGGATCGGTGTCGATTGCCCCGCGCACGACGTTGAGGAAATCGACCAGCCCGCTGTTCTTCAGCTTGTGGCTGACCTCCAGCCCCTCGGCCGCCGTCATGCCACCCGGCTGGCACTGATCGCCGGTATAGCGCAGGCCGACGATGAAATCCTCACCGCAGCGGGCGCGAATGGCGCGCAGCACGTCGAAGGTAAAGCGCAGCCGGTTGTCGAGGCTGCCACCATAGGGCGCCTCAAGATCATTGGTCAGCGGCGACCAGAACTGTTCGAGCAGGTGGCCGTAGGCCTCCAGCTCGATCCCGTCGACGCCCGCCGCCTTCATCCGTTCCGCCGCATCGGCGAAGTCACTGATGATACGGGTGATGTCCCAATCCTCGATCCGCTTCGGAAAGGCGCGATGCGCCGCCTCGCGTTCGTGGCTGGGGGCGACGACCGGCAGCCAGTCCGCCTTGTCCCAGCGGGTGCGGCGGCCAAGGTGGGTCAACTGGATCATCACGGCGGCGCCATGGTCGTGGCATTCATCGACCATCTGCTTCATCCAGCCGACCACCTCGTCCTTCCAGGCGAGGATATTGTTGAACACCGGCGGGCTGTCCTGCGCCACGCTGGCCGATCCGGCCGTCATGGTCAGCGCCACGCCTGCCTTCGCCCGTTCCGCGTGATAGGCGCGATAGCGGCCCTTCGGCATGCCGTCCTCGGGGTAGGCCGGTTCGTGGCTGGTAATCATGATGCGGTTGCGCAGCGTGAGGTGCTTCAGCTTGTAGGGCTGCAAAAGCGGATCGTTCGACATGGCAGGCGCCTTTCGAGTGCGGGCTGGCGGGTGAGTCTGGCCGGATCATCGGAAAAATGTTCACAACTGTCAAGAAAACAGTCATTGGAGAACATTTCTTGCGGAGGCTGCCGGTTCCGCCTAGTCTGCGCGGCATGGATGACTTGGAAAAACCAGAAACGGGCTGGCGTGGATCGCGCGAGGGCTGGCTTGAGGCGGCTTATGGCGCGCTGATCCGCGAGGGCGTGGACGGGGTGAAGATCCTGCCGCTGGCCGAACAGCTAAAACTCTCTCGGACCTCGTTCTACTGGTTCTTCCAGAACCGCGACGCCCTGCTGGCCGCGCTGGCCGAGATGTGGGAGGCGCGCACGACTGCCCCCCTGACCGCCGCGACGCGCGAATTCGCCGAAACGGAAACCGAGGCGATGCTGAATGTCATCGCCTGTTTCCTGCGGCCCGAGACCTTCGACACGAAACTGGAATTCGCCATGCGCGGCTGGGGTCTGAAAGACCCGGCCATCCTCGCCCGCGTGGCCCAGGCCGATCAGCAGCGGCTTGCCGCGCTGGCCGCCCTGCTGGAACGCTGGGGCCATGGGCCGCTGGATGCCGATGTGCGGGCGCGCACCGTTTATCTGGTGCAGATCGGCTATATCTCGATGCAGGCTGACGAAACGCTGGAAACCCGGCTGGAGCGGATTCCAAGCTATGTCGAGATCTACACCGGGCGCCCGCCCGAACCGCGCGAGATTGCCCGGTTTCGGGGCCGCTTCGGGCTGTAGGCTCAGAAGTTCAGCGCCTTTTGGGCGGCGGCCTCCAGTGCGGCGGTGATAGCCTCGGCAAAGCCCGCCGCCTCGGCCGCCGTCAGCCCCGCCGCCGTAACACCGCGATAACCGTGATAGCTGTCGAGCAGCGCCTCCGCCTGTTCCGGGCCTTGGGTGAACAGCGCCGGGGCCGCGCAGACCACCGACCGCACGGCCCGCCACGCCACATCCGGCGCAATGCCGCGCTTGAGAGCGTCTTGATACATCGCCTGTGCCATCAGCGCCGGATAGGCCGCACCCGAGCCGGACAGCGCCGACATATAGGCCAGCGCCGCCTCATCGGCCACGCGATCCACCATTCCAATGGCGCCGAGCACCCCGGCCACACGGGTTGCGGCCGCGGCGGGGATCTCGCCCGCGCACCACGGCACATGGGCCTGCCCTTCCTGCGCGCCACCGCCGGGCATGGCGCGGGTGATGGTGGCCTGCGGCCAGTCCCGCGCCAGTCGTTCCAGCGGCACGCCCGCCATGAAGGAAATCACCAGCCCGTCAAAACCTTGCGGCGCGGGAACGTGGTAATCTTCGGGCCGGACCGAAAGCACCAGAACCCCGGCCCCTGCGATCAGATCCGCAAGGTCTGTGGCCCAATGCACACCCGGAAAACCTTCGTAGTCCGCCGTCGGCCCGCGCCGGTTGAGGACGCGCAGCGCCTCGGGGGGCAGGCCGCGTGCCAGCAGATTGCGGCCCAGTGCCAGCCCCAGCCAGCCGGTGCCGCCGAGGATGGCGATGCCCTGTGCCATGCCGCTCAATACCACATATCCGCGACCTCGGCCTTCCGCCGCGCCACGAAATCGCGCAGCGCCTCGTCAACGCCCTCGTCCAGCGCCGGGGCCTCATATTCCGCCAGCCGCCGCTTCCACAGCTTGTTGGCGCGGCTCGCGGCATCTTCCGACCCCGCAGCCTCCCATTTCTCGAAAGGCTCGTTGTCGGAAAGCTCGCTGTCCCAGAAGGCCGTTTCGTAATGGCCCATCGTATGCGTGCAGCCGAAGAAATGGTTGCCCGGCCCCACTTCGGCGAAGGCATCGACGGCAAGCTGGTCGTCATCGACCTGCACGCCCTTCAGATAGGAATGCAGCGCGCCGCAAAGGTCGGCGTCCAGCATGAATTTCTCGTAGGACATCGACAGCAGGCCGTCGAGGAACCCGGCGGAATGCAGGATGTAATTCGCGCCGCAATGGATGGCCGAGAGCATGGACATCGTGCCCTCCATCATCGCCTGTGCGTCGGGCAGTTTCGAGGTGGTGAAATTTCCCGCGCAGCGCAGGGGCAGGTTAAGCCGCCGGGCAAGCTGGCCGATGACCATGCTGCCGATGGCGGGCTCGGGCGTCCCGAACGTGGGGCTGCCAGACCGCAGGCTCATCGAGGACAGGAAGTTGCCAAAGACCACCGGCGCGCCGGGGCGTTCAAGCTGCGTCAGCGCGCAACCGGCCAGTGTTTCGGCCAATGCCTGCGCGATGGCGCCCGCGCTGGTGACCGGCCCCATGGCGCCGCCGAGGATGAAAGGCACGAGGATGGTGCCCTGCCCGGCGCGAGCATATTCCCGCATGCCGCGTGTCATCGTGCCATCCCAGACCAGCGGCGAGTTCACATTGAAATTGCCCATGATCACGCAATTGCGGTCGGCCATATCGGCACCGAACAGGATGCGGACCATCTCCACGCTGTCGGCGGCCCGTTCCGCCGCCGTGACCGAACCCAGAAAAGCGCGGTCGGAATATTTGATATGGGCATAGACCATATCCAGATGGCGCTTGTTCACCGGCACGTCGGTCGGTTCGCAGATCGTGCCGCCGGAATGGTGGAACCACGGGGAAGACTGTGCCAGTTTGATGAAACTGGTGAAATCCTCGATCGTGCCGAAGCGGCGGCCCCGGTCGAGGTCCATCACGAAGGGGCTGCCATAGGCCGGGGCGAAGACCACGTTGCGCCCGCCGATCTGCACATTGTTCGCCGGGTTGCGGGCGTGCTGGGTGAATTCGGCCGGGGCGGTGCGCACGATCTCGCGCAGCATGCCGGGTTCGAACTTCACTGAAACGCCCTCCACCTTCGCCCCGGCGCGGCGCCACAGATCCAGCGCCTCGGGGTCGTCGCGGAATTCCAGCCCGGTTTCCGCCAGAATGCGGTCGGCGGCGGCCTCGATCTTCAGCAGATTTTCCTCGCCCATCACATCATAGGTAGGGATACCCCGCGTGATATAGGGCACATGCACACCGCGCGTGGCGCCAGTGCCGCGCTCGCTGCGGCGCATGTCGCGCCCGCCGCTGCGCCGCCGCCCGCGGGCAGACTCATTCATTTCGGTGTTGAGGTCATCCATGAGGTCACCTGTGGCAAAGCGTCGAACTGCCCGAGCTTAGGCGCGGTTCCGGCCGGTTGTGACGTGCAGAAAAAAGGCCCGAGTCGATGATCTGAGGTTATATACCCGCGGCGAATTCGTCGATGATCCAGTCCCGGAAGGCGATGGCGGCGGGGGACGGGTCGCGGCCAAGCGGTTGAAGCACATGATAGCCTTCCTCCAGCATCACGCGACGCCCGCCGACAGGGATCAGCCGCCCTTCCGTCAGATAGGGATTGATCAGTGTAGCCCAGCCAAGCGCCACGCCCTCGCCATGCAGCGCTGCATGAACCGTATCGGTATAATGGTTGAACCGCAGGCGGCTGGTATCCGATGCCTTGCCAATGGCGGGTGAGTCCCCCGCCAGTTTGGCCCAGGACCGCCAGGACAGCCAGGCCGGGTCCACCCAGTCGGAGGCCAGAAGCGGCATCCTTGCCAGTTCGGCGGTGGCCGCCTGCATGCCCAGCCGGGCCAGCAGCCGGGGGCTGCATACCGGGAACACCTCGTCGGCGATACGGGCGAGACTGCGCGCGTCGTCGAACGGCGGCTTGCCATAGCGGATCGACAGGTCCAGCCGGTCGCGTCGCAAGTCGGTGATGCTGTCCTCGGCCACCAAACGCAGCTTGATGTCGGGATAGGCCGCGCGAAATTCAGACAGGCGGGGCAATAGCCAGAAATGGGTGAAGGCCAAGGTGGCGCCGACGGTGATGCTGTCATTCACCACGGGTTGGCGGATCGTCTCGATCATCTCTGCGATGCGCTGGAATGAGCCTGACAGCACCGAGGATAGCGCCACCCCCTGCGGGGTGAGCACGACCTTGCGATGGGCGCGCACGAAAAGCGCAGTGTTCAGTTCGGCCTCTAGTTGCTTGATCTGCCGACTCACCGCTGCCTGCGTCACCCCCAATTCGGTGGCGGCTCGCGTGAAACTCTCCAGTCGCGCCGCCGCCTCGAAGGTGGACAGCGCGCCCAGCGAGGAAATCGTACGTCGCAGACTGACCATTTTCGACCTCCTGTCGCGCTTTTCCGAAACGCATAATCTGAAGTTATCCAAACGTCGAGAATTTTTGCGGTTGAGCGAAAAGCTTCCGCAACGGAACTTCACCGGCACTTACCAGTCGGCGGGACAAGCCGACAAAGCAACAGGCCGGGGAGGCGCCTCCCCGGCGCAGGGAGCAAATGATGAAAGCCAGCCTCTTCGTGACTTCGGCCGTTCTGGCCACGATCGCCACAGCCCAGACCGCCGCCGCCTGCGGCGAGGTGACGATTACCGAAATGAACTGGGCCTCGGCCGGGATCGTGACCGGCGTATCGAAATTCCTTATGGAACAAGGATATGGCTGCACAGTTACAGTGGTTCCCTCGAACACTGTGCCTGCGCTGGCCTCGGTGGCGGAAACCGGGAAGCCCGATATTGTCACCGAACTCTGGCTGAACTCGCTGCCCGAATACAAGCCGCTGGAAGAAGCGGGCAAGGTCAAGACCGTGGCGCATGTGCTGTCCGATGGCGGGGTCGAGGGCTGGTGGATTCCCGATTATCTGGCGGCCGAACATCCCGAACTGACCAAGATCGACGGTATTCTGGCGCATCCCGACATGGTGGGCGGCGTGTTCAACAATTGCCCCGAAGGCTGGGGTTGCCGCGTCGCAAATGATAACCTGAAGGTCGCCTATGATTTCGCTGGCCACGGCATGACGGTCTTCGACCATGGTTCGGGCGAGACTCTGGCCGCCTCCATCGCTTCGGCCTATGCCGACAAGAAACCGTGGTTCGGCTATTACTGGGCGCCGACCGCGGTTCTGGGCAAATACCCGATGGTGAAGGTCGATGTCGGCCCCTATGACGCCGAGGCGCATGTCTGCACCCAGACCGTCGGTTGTGCCAATCCGCAGAAATCGGATTTCCCCAGCGCCGAGGTCGTGACTGCCGTGACCACCGATTTCGCCGCACGCGAACCGGCCGTCGTCGATCTGATGTCCAAAGTGGCCTTCACCAATCAGCAGATGGGCGAGGTTCTGGCCTGGCAGGAAGAAAACAAGGCGTCCATCGACGAATCCGTGGTGCATTTCCTGATGACCTACCCGGATGTCTGGACCGCTTGGGTGAGCCCGGAAGCCAAGGAAAAACTGGCTGCTTTCGCACAGTGACCCTGATCGGGGGGCGGATTGCGCCCCCCAGTTTCCGGTGAGGACCGATGGCAGCCTATACCCAACTTTTCGATACGCTGGGCCTGCGCGCCTGGTGCGATGCCGGTTCGACCGGCGGGCCGATGACCATGGCGCAGCTACTGGCCAAGGCCAAGGCGCAATCCGGCGGGGCCGAGGAGGTCGCATTCTGGTCGCGGCCTTTCCCGTCGCTCGATGTGCTGAATGAAAGCTGCAATGCCATCTGGCGCACGCGCGATCTGACCGCAGCCGTTGAAAGCCTGTTCATGGGCATGAAAGACGGGCTGAAGCTGGTGCTTGACCCGCTGACCCAGCCGCTGAGCTGGGCGCTGACGGGCACGCTGAAGGGTTTTGCCTTCCTGCCCTGGTGGCTGACGATGCTGCTGGTCCTGTTGGTGGTGCAGCGCGTGACCCGCTCGCGTGGCCTGACCGCCTTCGTTGGCGCGGCCATGCTGGGGCTGGCGCTCATCGATCATTTCGACGCCGCGATCCAGACATTTGCCATCATCCTCGTCTGCACGGCGATTTCGGTGCTGCTCGGCCTGCCCATCGGCATCCTGATGTCGAAAAGCGACCGGGCGCAGAAGGCGGTGCTGCCGGTTCTGGACCTGCTGCAAACCCTGCCATCCTTCGTATACCTGATCCCGCTGATCTTCCTGTTCAGCGTAACCGAGCCAAAGCTTTATGGCATCGCCATCATCCTTTACGCCATCGTGCCGATCATCCGGCTGACCGATCTGGGCATCCGTCTGGTTGATCCCGATGTGACCGAGGCCGCCGATGCCTTCGGCATGACCCGCTGGCAGAAACTGGTGAAGGTCGAGTTGCCGCTGGCGCTGCCCAATATCATGGCGGGTCTGAACCAGACCATCATGATGAGCCTCGCAATGGTCGTCATCGCTTCGCTCGTGTCGGCGCCGGGCCTGGGCGTGCTGGTGCTGCGCGGCATCAACAACCTTGAACTGGGCGTGGGTCTGGTGGCCGGTCTGGGCATCGTGCTGCTGGCCATCATCCTCGATCGGGTGACCAAGACCGCGCTGTCGCGCATGAATGCCGGAGACCAGCCATGAACGCGCCCGCCCCGGTCAAGATTTCGGTCCGCAATCTCTACAAGATCTTCGGGCCGCGCCCCGAGGCGGCGCTCGCCGATGTCCGGAAGGGCATGGGCAAGACCGAGCTTCTGGAAAACGGCAAGCATGTGCTGGGCCTGTCTGACATCAACATCGACATGCGGGCGGGACAGATCACCGTCATCATGGGGCTGTCGGGGTCAGGAAAATCCACGCTGGTGCGCCATCTGAACCGTCTGATTGAGCCGACGACCGGTCAGATCCTGATTGACGGCACCGATGTCACCGGTCTGTCGCCCGAAGGGCTGCGCAGGCTGCGGCAGGACCAGATGACCATGGTGTTCCAGAAATTCGCGCTGCTGCCGCATCGCACGGTTCTGGAAAACGCGGCGCTGGCGCTGGAGGTCAAGGGCGTGCCGCTGGCCGAACGCAGTGCCGAGGCAATGAAGTGGCTGGAGCGTGTGGGTCTGGGCAATTTCGCCGACCGCCATCCGCACCGGCTGTCGGGAGGGATGCAGCAGCGGGTCGGCATTGCCCGCGCGCTGGCCTCCAACGCGCCGATCCTGCTGATGGACGAGGCGTTCTCGGCGCTTGACCCGCTGATCCGCACCGACATGCAGAACCTGCTGCTGCAATTGCAGACGGAACTGCACAAGACCATCATCTTCATCAGTCACGATCTGGACGAGGCGCTGAAGCTCGCGGATCATCTGGTCATCCTGAAGGATGGCTGCGTGGTGCAACAGGGCGACCCGCAGGGCATCGTGCTGCATCCGCGCGATCCCTACATCGTGGACTTCGTCAGCGACATCAACCGCGCTCGCGTTTTGCGGGTGCGGTCGGTGATGACGCCGGGCCTGTCAGACGACATGCCGCCCGAGACGGTGGATACGGAAACCACACTGGAGGCGCTGATCGCGCTGTCCGATGGCGACACCCATCGCGCCTATACCGTTCTGAACAAGGGCCAGCCCGCCGGGCGGATCGACATGCGCGACGTGGTGCGCGCGCTCGTCCCCAAGGTGGGTTGACCGCACAGCTTTTCCTCCTCCCCCTCCTCCTTTCAGGAAACACTGTCATGCAAGACGATCTCCTTTCTCTGCTGAACGAACAACGCTCGGGCTTTTCGCTGGCCCGGCCCTTCTATGCCGACCCGGATGTCTTTGCCGAAGACCTGCGCGCCATCTGGCAGCGCGAATGGATCTTCGCCGCCTCGATCGCCGAGTTTCCCAAGACCGGCAGCTATGTAACGCTGCAACTGGGCGCCTATCCGGTTGTCGTGGTGCGTGGTGCGGATGGTGTGATCCGCGCGTTCCACAATGTCTGCCGCCATCGCGGACAGCGCATCTGTTCCAAACCCTCGGGTCAGGCGGCGAAGCTGGTCTGCCCCTACCACCAATGGACCTATGACCCGGACGGCCGCCTGCTGTGGGCGCGCGACATGGGCACCGATTTCGACGCGTCCAAGCACGGGCTGAAGCCGGTTCATTGCGCGCAGGCCGCCGGAATGGTGTTCATCTGTCTGGCCGAGGAGGCGCCGGATTTCGCCGCCGTGCAGGCCGAGGCCGACCGCTATGCCGCGCGGCATGGCATGGCCGACCTGAAAGTCGCCTTCCAGTCGCGCATCGTCGAGGCGGGCAACTGGAAACTGGTGCTGGAAAACAACCGCGAATGCTATCATTGCGCCGGGTCGCATCCGTCGCTGTGCCGCACCTTCAGCGATGACCCCGATCTGGTCGGTTCCGATGACAGCCTGTCCTCGCCCGCAGGCGCCGCGCATGTGAACCGCTGCGAAGAGGCGGGGTTGCCCTCGCGCTATGTCATCGCGCCGAACGAGCAATGGCGCCTGGTCCGCATTCCCTTTGTAGGCGAGGCGGTCAGCTACACGATGGACGGTGCCGCCGCCGCGCCGCGCCTGCCGGGCATGCCCTTCGCCAATGCCGGTTCGTTGCTGTTCTTCCACTATCCGAACACCTGGAACCATTTCCTGTCGGATCATGTGCTGAACTTCCGCGTTCTGCCGATCAGCGCGACCGAAACCGAGGTGGTGACCACCTGGCTGGTGCACAAGGATGCGGTGGAAGGGCGCGACTACGATCTGAAACGCCTGACAGAAGTGTGGCTTGCGACCAATGACGAGGATCGTCGCGTGGTCGAGGAGAACCAGATCGGTGTCACCTCGCCCGCCTATGAACCCGGTCCCTATTCGGCGAAGCAGGAAAGCGGCGTGATCCAGTTTGTTGACTGGTATGTCCGTGCGATGATCGCGGCGCAGGCGCCCGGCGGTGCCCGTCTGGCGGCGGAGTGATCCGATGCCGCAGCGCCAGAACTGGACGGCCGAGCCCTGGGATGACAGCGAAGAGCTTGAATGCGCCATGGTCATCCCCGAGGCGCCCGATTGCGCCACCATCGCCTTCCGCGCCCCTTCCGGGGCGTGGTTCGACTATCAGCCCGGTCAATTCCTGACGCTGGACCTGCCGCTGCCCTCGGGTCCGGTCAGCCGGACCTATACCATCTCGTCCTCGCCGTCGCGGCCGCTGTCGCTGTCGATTACCGTCAAGGCGCAGCCGGGGTCCGAAGGCACGCGTTGGCTGATCGACCATCTCAAGCCCGGCATGCGCCTCCGCGCCCATGGCCCGGCAGGGCAGTTCACCTTCCTGCGCCACAAGGCGCCAAAATATCTGTTCATTTCGGCGGGTTCGGGCATCACCCCGATGATGTCCATGACGATGTGGGCCTGGGATTCGGGCGAGATGCCCGACATCACCTTCGTCCATGCTGCCCGCCGCCCGGCCGAGATCATCTTCCGCCGACGGCTGGAACAGTTCGCCGCCCGTGTGCCGGGCTTGCAGCTGCGCTTCACCGTGGAAGAGGTGGACCCGTTCGAGGTCTGGCCCGGTTATCGCGGGCGGCTCAGCCAGATCATGCTGGGCCTGATGGCGCCGGATTATCTGGAACGTGAGATCTTCTGCTGCGGCCCCGAGCCGTTCATGCGGGCGGTGCGCGAGATGCTGGCCTCGCTGGGCTATGACATGGCGCGCTATCACGAGGAAAGCTTTGCCGCCCCCGCACTGGTCGAACAGCCGGTCGAGACGGTGGAACTTGGCGGTGCTGCCAGCGTGACCTTCGCGCTGTCGGGCAAAACGCTGGGCTGCGACGGATCGGAAACCGTGCTGACCGTGGCGAAACGCGCCGGGCTGAACATCCCGTCCAGTTGCAACTTCGGCCTTTGCGGCACCTGCAAGGTGAAGAAAACCTCTGGCGAAGTGGTCATGGTGCATAACGGTGGCATCTCGGATGACGAGATCGACGAGGGGCTGATCCTCGCCTGTTGTTCGCATCCGCAGGGTGCAATTACCGTCGAGGTCTGACCGGCCGCCCCTTCATGTGCAGCAAGAATTTTCTTGCTGCACATGTGCTTTTGTGTGCATCAAGCATATATTCGCTACACACAAGCCGGACCCTGCCATGCCCGCCCTTTCCCATTCCCGCGCCGCGCAGGTTGCCTATCAGGATCTGCTGCGCCTGCATCTGGAGGAAACCGCCTCCGAACTCATCGGCAGTATCGAAGAGCGTGTGCGCAACGGCCGCAGCTATCTTTATGACAGGTTCCGCCTCGGGACCGAGATGAAAAGCCGCTATCTGGGCGAAGGCACCCCCGAGCTGCGCGCCCGGCTGGCACGGGCGGCGGAATTGCGGGCGGGGGCCGAGGCGCGCAAGGCGGGGATGACGCGGCTTGCCCGGATATTGCGGGCCGAAGGCTTCATCGCCACCGACCGCGACACCGGCTCTCTGCTGCTTGCCTTTGCGCGGGCCGGGGTGTTCCGGCTGGGTGGCACGCTGGTCGGAACAGCGGCCTATGCGCTTTATCAGGGTGAACTGGGCGTGCGTTTCGATTCAGACGAACTGGCCCAGACCGGCGACATTGATTTCGCCAGTTTCGAGCGCCTGTCCGTGGCACTGGGGGACCGGGTGGAGGAAAACCCCGGCGACATCCTTCAGGCGCTGAAATTCGACCCGGTGCCGGGGGTGCCGGACCGGCAGGTGTGGAAGTGGCGGCAGAACCGGGGCGAGGCGCTGGTGGAGTTTCTGACCCCGGCTTTCGGTGATGAAACCGTGAAGCCATTGCCCGCGCTGGGGGTCAGCGCGCAGGCGCTGAACTACCTGAATTATCTGATCGCCGATCCGATTCCGGCCATTGCGCTTTACCGATCCGGCGTGCTGGTGCAGATCCCCCGGCCCGAGCGGTTCGCCATGCACAAGCTGATCGTGGCAGACCGGCGGCGCGGCGGGGCCGATCAGGCCAAGGCCCGCAAAGATCGGGGCCAGGCGGCTTTCCTGATCGGGGTTCTGGCGCAGGACCGGCCGGACGATCTGGCCGAGGCTCTGGCCGAGGCGCAGGCGCGCGGCCCGCGCTGGCGCCAGCGGATCGAAGCCAGCCTGTTGCGGATGCCGGAAACCGCCGCCCTATTGCGTGACCTGGCGTGACAACGGTTTAGCGCCGCGCAGCCCAGCGGTCGCGGCTGAGGCCATACCAGACCTCGCCTTTTTCTGCCCCGGCGACCGGAACCGGGGTGGCGGGAAACTCGGTCCTCTCGTGCGTCATGCCGGTCTTTTCCATGACTCGGCGGGAACCTTGGTTCACGGTCATCGTGCAGGCGATGATCCGGTCATGACCCGCATGGCCGAACCCCCAGTCAATCAGGGCCATTGCCCCTTCGCTGGCCAGTCCCTTGCCCCAGTGATCCCTGCGCAGACGATAGCCAAGCTCGGCCAGCCCACCACCTTCGGGAAACAGGCCGAACCAGCCAACGAAGGCGCCATCCACCCGGCGCAGGGCAGTCCAGACATGCGGCTCGTGGCCACGGGGCATCAGAAAGGTCACGCTGTCCGGGTCCACGTTGTCGTGATCGACCGGCCCGCCGTTCAGGAACCGCATCACCTCTGCATCCCGCTCCAGCGCGATGAAATCCGGGGCATCCAGCGGACAGCAGGGCCGGAGGATCAGATTCAACGTGTGCAGAACGGTCATCATACGGTATCCTGATCAGGCGGGCAGATATACAAGACCATTGCATGACGCGCCGCGCAATGCGGGAATCCGGCAGGCAAGCCGCTGATATTTCAGCGGTGATTCATCGGGGTGACCTGACGTAAGGCCATATTGCCACCAATATGGGAATGCTGTCTCTTGACCTCGCCCGCTGGCTGAACCAGCAAGGTGCGGCGAACAGGATACGACGAACCCTTCCCTTCGGTTTGTAGCTATTGGAGACCATCAATGTTCAAGCGACTGGTAATCGCGGTCATTCTGCTGGGGCTGATCGTCGGCGGCATTGTCTGGTTCAAATATTTTCGGGACGAGATGATCGCGCAATATCTGGGTGGCATGGTTCCGCCGCCGGTCCCGGTCAGCACCGAGAAAGTCGAGGCGGTGACATGGGAACCGGGGATCGAGGCGATCGGCACTGCCCTTTCGGCACGCGGCGTCGATCTGGCCATCGAATCCGGCGGGTTGGTGCGGGCCATCCTGTTTGCAGCCAATGACAGGATCACCAAGGATCAGCATCTGGTCCAGATCGACGATGACAGCGAAGCCGCCTCGCTGGCGGCGGCGGAAGCCGCGCTGAGCGTCGCACTGGCCGATGCCAACCGGGCGCATACGCTGTCGGAACGTGGGGTCGGCGCGGCGAATACAGTCGAAAGCGCCGATGCGCAGGTGCAAAGCGCCCGCGCGCAGGTGGCGCAGGTGCAGACCGCACTGGATAGCAAGAAACTGGTGGCGCCCTTTGACGGGGTGATCGGCATTGCGCAGATCGAGATCGGGCAATATGTTGCCACAGGCACAATCTATGCGACCTTGCAGGATCTGTCGCATATGCGGGTGGATTTCGCGGTGCCGGAACAACAGATCGAGGATCTGACCATGGGGGGGCCGGTGACGGTGACCTCTGAAGTGGGCAATTTCAGCGCGACGGGCAAGATCATCGCCATTGAACCGCGCGTGGATGCCAATTCGCGCATGGTTTCAGTCCGGGCCGAGGTCGAAAATACCTCGGGCGCGCTTTACCCGGGCCAGTTCCTGCGTGTGCGTATCGCCTTGCCGAAGGAAGACGGTGTGATCGCCGTGCCGCAGACCGCCGTCAGCTCCACGCTTTACGGTGATTCCATCTATGTGCTGCGCCAGGGCGAGACTGCTGAAGAGCAGAAGGTCGAACAGGTGTTTGTCACTATCGGCCGCCGGTCCGGCGCGCGGATCGAGGTGGTCGAGGGTATTGCAGCAGGCGATGAGATCGTGACCTCGGGCCAGAACCGGCTGACCTCGGGCGCACGGGTCAAGGTGGACAATTCGGTGGTGCTTGACGCCCCCGCGGGCGAGTGAGGGCCGAAAAGATGAATTTTTCGGAAATCTTCATCCGACGCCCGGTTCTGTCCACGGTCGTCGCCGCACTGATCCTGTTTCTGGGGCTTGTATCGGTTGTGAACCTGCCGGTGCGCCAATATCCCGAGGTCGAGGAAACCGTGGTGACCATCACCACGGTCTATCCCGGCGCATCCGCCGATCTGATCCAGGGCTTCGTGACCGCGCCGATCGCTTCGGCCGTTTCGACGACCGAGAATGTCGATTACATCACCACCGCCTCGCGGCCATCGGCCTCGGTTGTGACGGTGCAGATGAAACTGGGCGCAGACCCTGACATTGCGCTGACCGAAATCATGTCGAAGGTGCAGCAGGTGCGCGGGCAACTGCCGTCGGATGCCGAAGACCCGGTGATCGTGAAGGGCACCGGCCAGACCTTCGCTCTGATGTATCTGGCGGTGCAGAATCCCAATATGACGCCCGAACAGATGACCGAATATCTGGAGCGCGTGGTGCGGCCGCGCGTCACCAATATCGACGGCGTCGCGCAGATGGAGATCATGGGCGGCTCGGAATATGCGATGCGGATCTGGCTTGATCCCTTGCAGCTTGCCGCGCGCGGGGTGACTGCTTCCGAGGTGCTGGGGGCGATCCGGGCCTCCAACTTCCTGTCAGCGCCCGGCAAGACCGAGAACGATTACTTCATCTATTCTCTGACGCTGGCCTCGACCGTGCAATCGGCCGACGCCTTCGGCGCGCTGCCGCTGGTGCAGGGCAAGAATGGCACGGTGCGGCTGCGCGATGTGGCGCGGATCGAACTGGCTTCGGGCGAACGCGCCGAGATCGTGACCTTTGCGGGCCAGCCTGGCACTTTCATCGGCATCATCCCCGCACCGGGCGAAAACCAGCTGGATGTCGCGGCCAACGTGCTGGCTGCGCTGCCCGCGCTGAATGACACGTTGCCGAAGGGCATGACCGTAAAGCTGGTCTACGATTCCACCGAAACCATCTCGGCCTCGATCGAGGAGGTGTTCAAGACCATCGCCGAGGCGGTGGCCATCGTGGTGGTGGTGATCCTGCTGTTCCTTGGCTCGCTGCGGTCGGTGCTCATGCCCATCGTGACGATTCCGCTGTCGCTGATCGGGGTCTGCGCGATCATGCTGGCACTGGGATATTCGATCAACCTGCTGACACTGCTGGCCATGGTGCTGGCCATCGGGCTGGTGGTCGACGATGCCATCGTGGTGGTGGAAAACATCCACCGTCACATTGACGACGGGCAAAGCCCGGCCCGCGCCGCCATCACCGGCATGAAGGAAATCACCGGCCCGGTCATCGCCATGACGATCACGCTGGCCGCCGTGCTGGCGCCGCTGGCCTTTACCGGCGGGTTGACCGGATCGCTGTTCACCGAATTCGCGCTGACGCTGGCCGGATCGGTCGTCCTGTCGGGGGTGGTCGCGCTGACCATTACCCCCACGATGTCGGCCCGGCTGCTGAGCCACGATGCCCCCGGCCGTTTCCAGCGGGTTGTTGATCGGGTGCTGGGCGGGGTGGCCAACTGGTATGAGCGGCGCGTTTCTTCGTCGCTGGACTACCGTCCGGTCACGCTTCTGATGGTGGTGTCGCTGCTGGGCGCCACCGGGTTCATGTTTCTCAACACCTCGTCCGAACTGGCCCCGGAAGAGGATCAGGGCGCGCTGTTCGCCATCCTGAACGGCCCGCGTTACGCGACGCTGGAGTATACCGATGCCTTCACCACGGAAATCGGCAAGCGCACCGCCGATATTCCCGAGGTCGATACCTCCTTCTCGGTTGCCGGGATGGGCGGAGCTGACAATACGGGGTTCTACATCTGGGCGCTGAAAGACTGGTCGGAGCGTAACCGCAGCCAGGCCGAGATCCAAACCGAGATTCAGGGCAAGCTGGATGCGACGCCGGGTCTGCAAGGCTATGTCTTCGCGCCGCCGTCGCTGCCCGGTGCCGGCGGTGGCCTGCCGATTTCCATGGTGATCCAGTCGATCCATTCGCCGGACCGCGTGGTCGAGATCGCTGATGAAATCCGCATGAAGGCGATGCAAAGCGGCAAGTTCATCGTGGTGCAGAACAGCCTTGCCTTCGACGCGCCGCAGGTCAGCATCACCATTGACCGCGACCGCGCGGCCGAGCTTGGGGTTTCGGTCAGTGAGATCGGCAATACGCTGGGCCTGCTGGTGGGCGGCGGGGCCATCGCGCAGTTCGACCGCGATTCCAACAGCTATGACGTCATCACACAGGTGCCGCGCGAATGGCGGAACAACCCTGAACGGCTGGAACAGTTCTTCGTCCGCTCCGGCTCGGGCGAGATGGTGCCGCTGTCCTCGGTCGTATCGCTGCAAACCGGCGTGGCGGCGGCTTCTATCGAGCAGTTCAACCAGCTCAATTCCGCCACGCTTTCCGCCATGCCGATGATCGGCCTGTCTACCGGCGTGGCACTGGCCGAGCTGGAACGGATCGCGGGCGAGGTGCTGCCTGACGGGTTCTTCGTCGATTATTCCGGCCAGTCGCGGCTGGAAAAGACGGAAGGCAACACCATCCTTCTGGCCTTCGGCGCCGCGCTTGTCGTCATCTACATGGTGCTGGCGGCGCAGTTCGAAAGCTTCCGCGACCCGTTCATCATCATGATGTCGGTGCCGCTGTCGATTTTCGGCGCGGTGCTGCCGCTGTTCTTTGGGGTCAGCACGCTGAACATCTACACGCAGGTCGGGCTGATCACGCTGATCGGGCTGATTACCAAGCACGGCATCCTGATGGTGGAATTCGCCAACCAGCAGCGCGAGGAACACGGCCTGTCCCGCAAGGAGGCCATCGTGGCCGCCGCCAAGACCCGTCTGCGCCCTATCCTGATGACGACGGCTGCCATGGCGCTGGCCGTGGTGCCCCTGATCATCGCAGAAGGTGCGGGGGCTGCGGCGCGGCAGGCGATGGGCGTGGTGATCTTTGCCGGCCTGATGATCGGCACGGTCTTTACCCTGTTCGTGGTGCCGATGTTCTATACGCTGATCTCGCGCAGCGACAGCGCATACCTGCTGCATCAGCGCGCGGTCGAAAAGCAGTTCGCGCAAGGCTGAAACAGCACCTCTGCCGGATCGGCGTCGCTTGCCGACCCCGATCCGGCGCTTCATGGTTGAATGTCTGGGCCGGATGACCCAGAGATTTGCCATGACCCGCCTCGTTCCCCTGTTCCGCCACTATTTCCCCGGCTTCGCCATTGCCGCAGTCGTGGCACTGGCCGCGCAGTTTCTGGCCGATCATTATGGTGCGCCCTCCATGCTGATGGCGATCCTGATCGGCCTCGCGCTGAATTTTCTGGGCGAAGATACCCGCAGCGCGCCGGGCATCGGGCTTGCGGCCCGCCATGTGTTGCGGATCGGTGTGGCGCTGCTGGGTATCCGCATCAGCGCCGATACGCTGGCCGGTCTTGGCTTTGCCCCGCTGAGCCTCGTGGCCGTGGCCGTGCCGCTGACCATCGGGTTCGGTCTTCTTTTGGCGCGGCTTCTGGGGCAACCCGGCCGTTTCGGCTTTCTGACAGGCGGCGCGGTGGCGATCTGCGGCGCCTCGGCGGCCATGGCCATCGGCGCGCTGTTGCCGCAGGATGACCGACGCGAACGCGACATCGCCTTTACCGTCATTGCGGTCACGGTGATGTCCACGCTGGCGATGATCCTTTATCCGGTGCTGACTGCCCGTTTGGCATTGTCCGATGCTTCGACCGGGCTGCTGTTGGGCGCGACCATCCATGACGTTGCGCAGGTGGTGGGTGCGGGTTTTTCGGTCTCGCCCGAAACCGGCGAGATTTCCACGGTGTTCAAGCTGTTCCGGGTCATGCTGCTGGCGCCGGTTGTCGTGATCGGTGCGCTGGCACTGCGCAACGGCATGGCGACGGGCGGGCGGCGCCCGCCGCTGGTGCCGGGCTTCGTGGTAGGCTTCCTGCTGTTGGCGGGGGCCAATTCGCTCGGCCTCGTGCCGCAGATGCTGCGCGACCTTCTGGACCCGCTGATCCGGGCGAGCCTTCTGATGGCCGTGGGGGCTGTCGGGCTGCGCACCAATCTGCCGGGCCTGATGACCGTGGGGGCGACAGCAGCGGTGATGATTGTCGCCGAAACCCTGTTTCTGCTTGGGATCGTGCTGGGGCCATTGCTGATCTGGGGGCTTTGACCGCGCTGGACGTAGTGGTTTTTTCCGGTTAATGCACGTTTATGCACGATTCACCCCTCCCCCTCGCCCGGCGTGATCAGATTGCCCATCGCATTTCACGGGGCCAGCCGGTCGTATCGGGCAACTTGGCGGCAGAGTTTGGCGTGTCGGAAGATGCAATCCGCCGCGATCTTCGCGCCCTTGCGCAACAGGGCTTGTGCCGCCGGGTTTATGGGGGCGCCTTGCCGCTGTCACCGGCCTCGTCCCCGCTTGTGGTGCGGCGCGGCGAGGATCGGAAGCAGAAACATGCGTTGGCAGAGGTTGCGGCAGGTCTGATCCGCCCCGGCATGACCCTGTTTCTGGATACCGGCAGCACGGTTGCAGAACTTGCGGCGCTGCTGCCTGCCCGGCCGGGTTTGCGGGTCGTCACCAATTCGCTGCCCGCAGCGGCGGCCCTGATGCACCGCACCGATCTGACGCTTGTGATGATCGGCGGTGGAGTCGATCCGGTAACCGGCGGCTGCGCCGACAGCGCAGCCCTGTCCACGCTGGGGCTTTATCGGTTCGACCTGAGCTTTCTTGGAGCCTGTGCGCTCTCGTTGACCGAAGGTCTGGCGGGTTTCGATCTGGCGGATGTGGATTTCAAGCGCCTGCTATTGGAGCGCAGCGCGGCCACCGCGCTGATGATGACCAATGCCAAGCTGGAAACCGCTGCCCCCCATGCCATCGCCGGACTTGCGGCGGTGGACGATTACATCCTTGCAGCCGATGCCCCTGCCGCTATCACTGCCGCCCTTCGCGCGGCAGGGGCGCGGGTGCATCTGGCCCCGACCGGAGCGTGACATGCAACCATCCGCCAATACCCCTGCCACGCGCCGCGCAACCCGGCTTTCGTTTTTCGTTGCCGGTTTCGTCATGTCCTGCTGGGCGCCACTGGTGCCCTATGCCAAGGCCAATACCGGCGCGAGCGAGGCAGAGCTTGGCCTCTTGCTGCTGTGTCTTGGCGTCGGATCGCTGATCGCCATGCCCTTGACCGGCTGGATCAGCACACGCGCCGGTGCACGGCCGATGATCCTGCTGGGGGGCATCGGCTTGGTGTTGATCCTGCCTGCGCTGGCGGTGGTGACGGACCCGCTGTTTCTGGGGGCGGCGCTGCTGGTTTGCGGCGGTGCGCTTGGCACGATCGACGTGGCGATGAATGTCCATGCGGTCGAGGTAGAGCGTGCCTCGCCCCGGCCGCTGATGTCGGGCTTCCATGCGATGTTCAGCGTGGGGGGCGTGGTGGGTGCCGGAGGGATGACATTTTTGCTGTCGCTGGGGCTGGCACCGGGCCATTCCGCCCTCTGGTGCAGCGGGCTGGCATTGGTGGCGCTGATCCTTGCCACACCGGGCCTGTTGCCCGCCCCGGCGGGGGAGCCTGCGGCCTTTGCCCTGCCGCGGGGGTTGGTGCTGATCCTCGCCGGTCTGGCTGCCGTCACCTTTCTGGTGGAAGGCGCGATCCTTGACTGGGGTGCCCTGCTGATCATCGACCGTAGCCTTGCCACGGCGGAACTGGGTGGACTGGGCTATATGCTGTTCTCGGTCGCCATGGTGCTGGGCCGGTTCAGCGGTGACCGGGTGGTCGCGGCGCTGGGGGCGCGGCGGGTACTGGTCTGGGGCGGCGCATTGGCGATTGCGGGACTTGCCGTCGTGCTGGTGCTGCCCGTCGCCCCCCTTGCCATGGCGGGTTTTGTGCTGATCGGCCTTGGCGCCTCGAACCTCGTGCCGGTGCTGTTCAGTCTTGCGGGGCGGCAGACCGCCATGCCCGCCGGGCTGGCCATTGCGGCGGTGACGACGACGGGCTACGCGGGCATCCTTGCCGGCCCCGCCGCCATCGGTGCCCTGTCACAGGCGACCAGCCTGTCGGTCGCCTTCTGGCTGCTGGCCGGGCTGGTCGCGCTGGTGCCGCTGTCGGCCCGGACCATCACGCACCAAGCCTGATCACCCGAGCCCTAGGCAGGCATATTTCAGCTCGGTATAATCCTCGATCCCGTGGCGGCTGCCCTCGCGGCCAAGGCCCGATTGCTTGATGCCGCCGAAGGGTGCGACTTCGGTCGAGATGAGGCCGGTGTTCACCCCGACCATCCCGTATTCCAGCGACTCCATCACCCGCCAGACCCGGCCAAGATCGCGGGTGAAAACGTAAGAGGCCAGCCCGAATTCGGTGTCATTGGCGGCCGCAATCACCTCGGCCTCGGTATCGAAGCGGAACACCGGGGCCAGCGGGCCAAAGGTTTCCTCGCGCGCCACGGCCATCCCGGCGGTGACGCCGGTCAGCACGGTGGGCTGAAAGAAGGTGCCCTCCATCCGCGCGCCGCCTGTGACAACCTGCGCGCCTTTCGCGCAGGCATCGGTCAGATGCGCCTCGACCTTGGCCAATGCGGCGGCGGAGATCAGCGGCCCGATCTCGGTTCCTGTTTCATCGCCGGGGCCAACGCGCAAGCCCGCCACCGCCTCGGACAGGCGCGTGACGAAGGCATCATGGATACCGGCCTGCGCATAGATGCGGTTGGTGCAGACGCAGGTCTGCCCGGCATTGCGGAACTTCGCCACCAGCGCGCCCTGCACCGCCGCCTCAAGATCGGCGTCGTCAAAGACGATGAAAGGGGCGTTGCCGCCAAGTTCCAGCGACAGTTTCTTGATCTGCGCCGCACCCTGCCGCATCAGGATGCGGCCCACGTTGGTTGATCCGGTGAAGCTGATCTTGCGCACCGCGGGGTTTTCGCAGAACTCCAGCCCCAGCCCGACCGCATCGGTTGACGGCAGGACCGAAAGCACACCCTTCGGCAGCCCGGCACGTTCCGCCAGCACCGCCAGCGCCAGCGCCGAAAGCGGGGTTTCCGCCGCCGGTTTCGCAACGATGGTGCAGCCCGCCGCCAGCGCGGGGGCAAGCTTGCGGGCGATCATGGCATTGGGGAAGTTCCACGGCGTGATCGCCGCCACCACGCCGACCGGCTGGCGGATCACCAACAGGCGTTTGTCGCGCTGATGGCCGGGGATGACCTCGCCATAAATCCGCTTCGCCTCTTCGGCGAACCATTCGATGTAAGAGGCGCCATAGAGGATCTCGCCCTTCGCCTCGGCCAGCGGCTTGCCCATCTCGGCGGTCAGGATCGCCGCAAGATCGTCGGCATTGGCAATGACCAGATCGTGCCAGCGCCGCAGAAACCCCGCGCGTTCCTTGCCGGTCAGCGCCGCCCAGCCGGGTTGCGCCGCCTGCGCCGCCGCGATGGCCGCCGCCGCATCGGTGCGCGTGCAATCCGCCACGTCGGCCAGCAGGCTGCCGCGGGCGGGGTCGTGCACGGCGATGCGCGCGTCGGACTGCATCCACTCCCCGCCCAGACAGGCGCGGGTTTCCAGTAATGTCGGGTCGGTCAAACGCATCGCTTAGCTCCTCACGAAGGCATGGGCGGCCTCGGGCGACCAGCGCACGTTCAGCCGGTCGCCGCGCGCCACGCGACCTGCCAGCGGATGCCCGAAGTTCAGCCGCACGGTCAGCGCATCGCCCCAGTCGGTGCGCGCCGCGACCGAGGTGCAATTGCCGAGGAAAGTGATGTCCTGCACCGTCACCGGCAGCGAGGCCCCCGCCGGTCCGGCCTCGGGTGTCAATTCCATCCGCTCGGGGCGCAGCATCAGATCGGCCGCCTGCCCTTCCTGACCTGCACCATGCAGCGGCACGTCGACGATCTGCTGGCCGCCCTCGAACCGGATCGCGGCGCGGCCGCCTTGCAGCGTCGCCAGACGGCCCGAAAGAAAGGCGCTGTCCCCGATGAAATCGGCCACGAAATGCGTGGCGGGATTGGCGTAAAGCTCCGGTCCCGTGCCAACCTGTTCGATCTTGCCACGGTTGAAGATGGCAATGCGATCCGACAGGCGCAGCGCCTCTTCCTGATCATGGGTGACGTAAAGGATGGTCACGCCGGTTTCCTGATGGATGCGGCGGATTTCGAACTGGATTTCCTCGCGCAGCTTCTTGTCCAGCGCGGAAAGCGGCTCGTCCATCAGAAGGACCGGCGGGTCATAGACCAACGCACGTGCCAGCGCGACGCGCTGCTGCTGGCCGCCTGACATCTTGGCCGGCATCCGGTCCTCAAAGCCATCCAGCCGTACCAGTGACAGCGCGCGCTTCACCTTCGCCGCCACCTCGGCCTGCCCCATCCGGCGCACCCGCAGCGGGAAAGCGACGTTTTCGCCCACGCTCAGATGCGGGAACAGGGTATAGCGCTGGAACACCATGCCGATATTGCGCTTGTGCGAAGGCGTGCGCAGGATCGACTGCCCGCGCAACTTGATGTCGCCCGCCGTCGGATCCTGAAAGCCTGCAAGAATATAAAGCGTGGTGGATTTGCCCGAACCCGACGGGCCAAGGAAGGTCATGAACTCGCCCTCCGCGATGGAAAGCTCCACATGATCGGTCGCCACGACATCGCCATAGGTCTTGCGGATGCCATTGATGTGCAGGAAGGGCGTGGTCATTCGGATTTGCCTTTGCGGATCAGGGCGGCGACGATCATCAGGATCACCGTCAGCGCGACAAGCAGGGTGGAGGCGGCGGCGATCACCGGGGTCAGATCCTGCCGCAGCGTTGTCCAGACCTTCACGGGAAGCGTCTGAAGCGAGGGCGAGGCCATGAAGATCGCCAGCACCACTTCATCCCAGGAGATGAGGAAGGAAAAGATCGCGGCCGAGAACAGGCCGTGGCGGATGCCCGGCAGGGTGACGCGCAGCCGCGCCTCCCACGGGCTTGCGCCGCACAGGATGGCGGCATCCTCAATCGACGGGTCGAAGGTCTCCAGCGCGCCGGAAATGGTGATGATGGCGAAGGGCAGCGCCACGATCAGATGTGCGATGACAAAACCGGGCAAGGTGCCATTCAGCCCGAGCCGCAGGAAGGCCGCGTAAAGCGCCACGGCGACGATGACCACCGGCAGCACCATCGGCGTCAGGAAGAAGGCCCGCAGCACCGCCCGGCCCCGGAAGGTGCCGCGCACCAGCGCCAGCGAGGCCAGCAGCCCCAGCGCCACCGAGAACACCATGACGATGACCCCGATCTTGGCCGAGGTCAGCGCCGCCCCGATCCAGCGCGGATCGGCGAACAGTTCCTCATACCATTTCAGCGTCCAGCCCGGCGGCGGAAAGATCAGCCAGCGGGAGGATCCGAAGGACAGCGCCACGATGAACAGGATCGGCAGCAGCAGAAACAGCGCCATCACCGCACAGATGGCCGACAGCGCCCATTTCCACGCGCCCAGCTTGTCGAAATCCAGCAGCATCAGCGCGCCCCCGCCTGATCGAAGAACCGCAGTTGCACGGCATAAAGGCCCAGCGTGACAACCAGCAGCACGAAGGCCGCAGCACCGCCCATGCCCCAGTTCACGAGGCTTTGCACCTGTTGGGCGATCAACTCGGCCAGCATCATGTTCGAGGTGCCACCCAGAAGCGAGGGGGTGACGAAATAGCCCAGCGACATCACGAAAACCATCAGCCCGCCAGAGGCCAGCCCCGGCCCTGCCAGCGGCAGCAGCACCCGGCGCAGGGCCTGCGCCTTGGTCGCACCGCACAGCGCGGCGGCTTGCAGGATGGCCGGGTCGATCTTCCTGATGACACCCAGCAGCGGCAGGATCATGAAAGGCAGCATGATATAGACCATGCCGATGGTCACGCCGATCAGGTTGTTGGTCAGTTGCA
>NZ_QXXQ01000076.1 GCF_003570715.1 Gemmobacter lutimaris
TCACCAAAATCGGTGTTGCGCTGATTCGTTTTTCGGGCTACGAAATAGGTGTTCAAGCTATCGGAGCCCTCTGGAAGCATCACCGCTTTCGGGGGGTTTCTTTTTGCCTAGAGTCTGCTCCCTTTCCTGCTCGTTTCTAGTTTAGCCTGCCGGCCTCTGGGGACGGATTGTTGACCACTGGTCAATTTATGTATCAATCCGGACCTATTTTGACCAGTGGTCAACACAGCTATGCTTGCGACTTCCAAACTCGGCGAGAAGCTGTTCGAGTCTCTCATCGAGGAAAGCGGCAAAGCCAAGCATCTCTTCGCCCGATGCCTTTACGAGGATCCTGCCGCGCGTTGTCTCCACCTTTATTCTGCCGTCCGCAAGTGTCCGCTTGGCACTGATCTGCCGAGCGGGGGCAGGCTTGTGGGAGAGTGCTCGGATCAGCCCCTGCAGACGTTCATTGCTGTCGGAGGTGTCCGTCGGGATCAAACTTTTGATTGCGTGCTCATCCAAGTCCGAACGCTCTTTCAGAAGTTCTCGCAGCTGTTGCCATGGTCGGCGGCCAGAGTCATGTGCCGGCCCGATCCGCTCGATGATGGAGCGGGGCACATCAGATACCACGCCCAGCATCCTGCTAATCGTGGATTTGTCTACCGCGAGCACCTCCATGATGTCTTCGCGCGAAAACTCGTGGTGCAGCAGCTGCTCTGCGTAGACTGACTGTTCAATGAAGCTGCGCTGGAGGCGCGCCGCGTTCTCGAGCCCTTGGGAGATCAACGCCTCGCGATCGCTGAGCTCTGCAATATGGGCAAGAACCTGAATGCCGAGCTGCCGACATGCCTCGATACGGCGCCGACCGTAAACCACTTCATAGGGCAGGGGGCCCTGAGGTGTGCGTCGGAGCAGGACCGGAAGCTTCTGTCCCGATGCCTTTATCGAGTTTATCAGGTCCTCTAGGCCATCCTGAAGGTCGAAGCGGTCCTTGACGGCGCTTTCTGAAATTTGAGCCGGATCGATCTGACGGGCCGCACCGGCGCTGAGCTGATCCAGGCCGCGCTGAACGTCGAGCACACCCGAGAGTTTCCGTGGCTTCTGTTCGTCTTCGGCAGCTGCGGCCTTGCCGTCGCGGACTGCCTTTAGGCTGTTGGCAAGTAGGTTCTTTCGCATCACGCCCTCCCCCAACTTTGCTGAAGCATTGCATGCAGTTCTTCGGTCACTTCATGCACCGATTGGATCGCCCGCTCGTAGGTCTTCCGGTTGCGCATCTCGCCGAGCTCGACCTCAAGCACGGTCTGCTGTGAGACCCCGGCCTCGCTGATTGCAGCGGACTTCAGGAAGGATGATTTCATGACGGCATCGCCGAATAGGTCGCGAATGAACGACGCGAAATCGACCTGGGTCGACACATTCGTGTCGAAGCGGCTTAGCAAGAAGCGGAAGTTGTCGAACAGGCCCACTCCGGCACTTTCGTGCAAGACCTCGGTCAACGACGACGCCATGTTGAGGAACTGAGCCGCGGAGGCGAGGTCGACGCGCTCCGGGATGATCGTCATCACGATGTTTTGCGCGGCGCAGATCGCAGAGAGGGTCACGTAGCCAAGTTGCGGCGGACAGTCGAGGATGACCACATCATAGTCATCCTTCACCACCTGCAAAGCCGAGCGGATCTTGTCGAAGAATACGGGCAGTTCACCCTTGCTCAGTGCCGCAGGCGTTTCATGCTCGAACTCTGCCACCTGTATGCCGCCCGGCACCAGATCAAGATTTGGAAAATAGCTGCGCTTGATCACGTCTGTGATCGGCCTTGGCCCTTCCCCCGTCTCCCGATCACGGTAACGAATGACATCGTAGAGCGATCCGCCGTCGAAAAAATCGAGCTCCGGCTGATAGCCAAAAAAGGTCGTTAGCGAGGCTTGCGGGTCGCAGTCCACAGCGAGCACCCGATAGCCGCGCAACGCGAGGTCCTGGGCCGCGTGAATGGCGGTGGAGGTTTTCCCCGAACCGCCCTTGAAGTTGACGAAGGCAATGACCTGCGTCGGGTCATCAGCACTGCGTCGACCGGGGCGGAACTGGTCGGGGTTCTTTGCTGAGGAAGCTAATACCCGCCGGATCTCATGGATCTGTTCGGCGGTATACTTTCTGCGCCCGCCCGGGCCCATCTCAACTTCAGGGATCCGGCCCTCGTGGTGGGCCTTCCTCAGATAACCGTCCGCGACGGTAAGGTAATAGCTTGCTTCCCCGGCCGAAAAGGTCCGAAGCGTTTTGACTTCGTGGGGCGCAAAGGAACTCTCTGACAGCGCTTTGAGCGCTGTGGTAAGATCCTTTGCGAAGCCCAAAAGGTGCTCGTGTAGCGCCTGTGGCATCTGTCCGCTCTCGCTGTTCGGTGGGGTTAGGAACGGTAACCGCCCGAATTTTTCGATTATTGCGTCCAGTCTATGCTGATAGGGTGGTCGGAGCGCAAGAAAATTTTGCGGCTGTCGGAACGGAAGTTCATAGATATAGTGGGTAGAAACCGTTCCGACAGCTTACAGCTTGTATCAAGCTAGCGCCATAAATAACTGATTTAGAAGACTTAATTTTATCCACAATGTTGCCAACAGGGGCGGGTTTCCAACCATTCTGCCCGAAAGTGTCCCTGTTGACTACATGAGGCACCGGAACGGCATTTTCTCGATAGTGAGTGGGCCGCCGTCCGATGAAGCCGACTCGACGGGTTCCGATTCTCATCTGCACTTCAAGTCTCGCGTTCTCCTGCTCTTGCGAAGGTCTCGTTGCCAAAACAGACCGGGAACCGCCAATCCCGGTGATCGAAGCCTTCGCGGAGGTCACAGGCCCGCCGCCTTGGTGATGTTCACCCTGAACCTGTCCCTGCGGCGCTGATACCTGCGGGTCATTTCGGCGTTGGCATGGCCGAGTTGCTTCTGCACATGCCGCTCCTCGGCCTCAGCCGTGGAGGCGAGGCCGGCGCGCAGGCTGTGGCCGGAGAAGGGGGAAGGGCTGCGCGTTTTCAGTTTCATATATGGTCAATAACGACGGTTTGAGTGGGAAGGGCAGGGGGGGCATCTTGTTAGATGGCAAAGTTTGCCATAATATCTATGCCAAAGGAGGCTCCCCATGGGCACCATGAACATCTCGCTGCCGGATCCGATGAAGAGGTGGGTTGAAGATCAGGCGAAGTCGGGCCGCTATGCCAATTCGAGCGACTATGTCCGCGACCTGATCCGGCGCGACCGTATGCGGCACGAGGCGATAGCTGAGATCCAGGCGGCCGTCGATGTTGGCTTGGCCAGCGGACCGGCAAGTCCGCTTGACCGCGAGGCCTTCAAGGCCCGGATGCGGGCGGGGCATGCAGCAAGGTAGCAATTGGACCATCCGGCCTGCAGCAGAAGCCGATCTTGCTGACATCTGGATTCATGGCGCAGCGAACTGGGGCATAGGCCAAGCCGAGCGCTATGCAGATGGCCTCTTCGCGCTCTTCGACTTGCTTGCCGCCTATCCAGAGATGGCCCGGGAGCGGGAGGAATTTACGCCGCCGGTGCGCATCCATCCCAGCGGATCGCATCTGGTTATCTATCGGCGGGAAGGGCAGGGGGTAGAGATCATTCGAATCCTACATACGCATCAGAATCTGATGGCCTATCTGAACGACGGCTGACCTGTCAGAGTCCGGCGGCCTTGGTCAGGTTCACCCGGAACCTGTCGCGGCGGCGTTGATAGCGCCGGGTCATCTCGGCCGACGCGTGGCCCAACTGCTTCTGGACATAGCGCTCGTCGACCTCGGCGCTGCTGGCGAGGCCCGCACGGAGGGAGTGGCCGGCGAAGAGGGCGATGCGTTCTTTTTCAGGCAGATCGGGGCGCAGCCCTGCCTCTCGGACGCAGGACTTGATCAGCCGGGCGACATGCTTGCCGGAAAGCCGTTCGGACGTGGCGCTGAGCCCGTTACGGGAAACCGCGACGAACAGGGGGCCGAAGTCGATTTTCGCATAGTGCAGCCATTGCGTCAGGGCATGGACCGGGCAGGTCTGGTCGGCCGAGCCGCGTCCGATCTCGACCTCGCGCCAGCCGGTCTTGCCGCGCAGGGTGATCAGCACACCATCCTCCAGCACCCCTGCCCAGCCGCCAGAAGTGGGCTTGTCATCCTTGCCGTGGTCCAGACTGACGATCTCGGACCGGCGCAGACCGCCGGCAAAGCCGATCAGCAGGATGGCGCGATCACGCAGGCCGCGAAGGTCATGGGGCAGGGTGGCCAGCATGTCGCGCAGATCCTCGGGCAGGATCGCTTCCTTCTGGACGGGCGGCCGCCCGTGCTTGCGGCGGATACCGGCCAGAACTGTGGCGATGTGGCGATCCTTGCGGTCCATCTGCATGCCACGCTGCGCGTAGCCCCAGGCAAGCCCTGACAACCTGCGCTCGATGGAAGAGGCCGAAAGGGCAGCGGACTTGCCCTGCGGTGCGGCCAGATCGGCGATGTAGAGGCCGATCAGTTCCGGTGAGAGGGGCGAAGGTTCTGCCCCGCGCATCCGGCACCAGCGCGCGAAGTGGGCCCAGTCCTTGACATAGGCCTTCAGCGTATTTTCCGAAGCGGCGGCGCGGGCATAGTCCCGCGCGGTTTCGACAAGCAGGTCCAGAATGCCAGAGCCGCCAACTTGAGCGGGCAGGGTAAAGGTGCCCTGCTCACGCGAACCACTCTCGTCTCCTTCCTGAAGATCGGAGTGCGCGGGCGGTTCCAAGGCTGATTTCTGGCGCGTTTCGGTCATGCCGGAAAGCATAGTTTCTTTGCGTCCGATAATGCAACCTTATTGGGCATGATGAGAATACGCAAGCGGAGGCGCTTATGCCTGTCTTCTCTGGCAAAAAGCGCCGTTGCAGCTTAGGATCCAGCCATGACATTTGCCCGGCGCGATCCCATCGACGACACAGACATGCTCTCCCGGATGCCCGCCTGGATCGCCTTGCGACAGGCTGAAACCCTTGACGATGTTGCGTTTTTGTCAGGGGCTGCGCTGAACCACCTGCATGTTGCGCTGGGACAGGAGAAGGTGCCGCAAGCCTTGTTGCGGGACCGGCTGGCACTTCGCGCAGCTGAAGCTTGTGCCGCGTTTTCTGGCCGTCCCGAGCGCGCAGCGCAGTTGCGGGATGCGGTGCACCTCCTGCGCCCCGGCGACCTGCCGGGCCCGGCCGGCGAAATCTGTCTGGCCTGGCGGCGTGCCGTGGAGCGGCCGGTTTCGGTCAAGGCGCTGAGTCGGGCCTTGCCAGCCCTCGAACCTCGCCAGATTGCCATATGGCTTGATGTGGCGAGAGGGGCGCCGGTCAGTCGCGTGACAAGGGTGCTGGAGGCGGTGTTGACAGAGGCCCCGCATGCGGAAGTTTCGGCGCTTGTTCTGGCGGATGCCGCGCTGGCTCAGGCGCTTGGCCGGGATTACCTGATGCCGCTGCTGGCCGCGGGCCTGAAACGATCCGACCTGCGCAAGCGTGGAGAGGAATTGTCGCTGGCCTGCCATCGCGCGCTGCTCTCATCGGCGGTCGAGGGCCTGCGCCTTGCCGCAGATCTCGCACGTCGGGCAGCGCATGTGATGGCGGTCGCACCGAAGCTTCGGGCCAAGGGGGCGGATGCCGCCGTTGACATGTTCCTGACGCGCGATGCGGTCGCGCCGTCTGCGCTGCCCTTGCCGGATCGCGCCGCGCGGCGGCTGTGCGACCGGCTGGTCGATCTCGGCGCGGTGCACGAACTGACCGGGCGCGACACATTCCGGCTTTACGGGGTCTGAGCGATGGCGAAGGACAGGCCGGGGCTTGCGCTAGACCGCGCGTTGCGCGACCTGCCGCCGGAGGTGCGGTGGCGGGAATGGATGCGCCGGATCGAGGCGGTGCTGTTTGCCTCTGCCGCGCCGGTGCCGCGCGAGGATCTGGTGCGGGTCGTGGGGCAGGGGGCCTCGGTTGACCTGCTGGTCGCCGATCTCGCCGCCGATCTGGAAGGGCGGGCCTTCGAGATCGCCCAGGTCGCCGGGGGCTGGATGTTCCGGACGCGGGCCGTCTACGCGCCCGCGATCCGCGCCGCGGCGGAGGTGGGCGATCAATGGCTGGACCTGAGCGAATTCGACGTGGCTGTGCTGGCTGCCATTGCCTATCACCAGCCGATCACCCGCGACGGGCTGAAGGACATCTTCGGGCGTGAGATCAGCCGCGACCTGATCGGGCGCTTGCACGCCCGCGATCTGATCGGAACAGGGCCAAGGTCGCCCCGGCGAGGGGCACCCTATACCTTCGTCACCACCGAACAGTTCCTCGTCGCCTTCGGCCTGGAGAGCCTGCGTGACCTTCCAGACCAAGACCTGTTGCGCGATGCAGGCGTCGGCGGTTCTTCGTGAAAGCGATGCTTCGCCGCCGCCCACGCAAGGCCGACCCGGTCGCGGCGATGGATAGCCAGCCGACCACCATCCGCGCGCATGTGCCTTTCTCACTCCACCAGCTGGAGACTGTCTTGTGCGGCCATCGGCGCGTCGGTCGGCCAGAAAAGATCGCTCATGTCACGGCTCCGCTTTCGGAGCCGTTAACACGCAGGGCGACAAGATCAATGCACCCTGATCCACGCTTACAGGTTCTGCCGCGACAGTTCCGCCGAGATGTGGTCTGCCTGCCGGATTGCGAGGGCGACGATGGTCAGCGTCGGATTTTCCGCCGCGCCGGTGGTGAACTGGCTGCCATCCGAGATGAACAGGTTCGGGATGTCATGGGTCTGGCCATGACGGTTCACCACACCGTCGCGCGCATGTTCCGACATCCGGTTGGTGCCGAGGTTATGCGTGGACGGATAGGGCGGCGTCGGGAAGGTGCGGGTGGCGCCGGCGGCACGATAGATCGCCTCGCCCTGCCGGTAGGCATGGCTGCGCATCGCGATGTCGTTCGGGTGGTCATCAAAATGCACATTCGGCGCCGGCAGAACATATTGGTCCTTCACCGTCGAGGACAGGGTGATGCGGTTGGTTTCCTGCGGCATGTCCTCGCCGACAATCCACATCCCCGCCATCCGTTCGTAATCATCCATGGCCGAGGTAAAGCCACGCCCCCAGCCACCCGGATCGAGGAAGGCCGCCATGAAGGGCAGGCCCAGCGACAGGGTTTCCAGTTCATAGCCGCCGACGAAACCGCGCGACGGGTCGAACCGGGCCTCGTCCTGCACGATCCCTGCCATGGTGGTGCCGCGCCACATCCGCACCGGCTTTTCGAACACGCCATACACCGATCCGGTGACATGGCGCATGTAGTTGCGCCCGACCTGACCCGAGGAATTGGCCAGACCATCGGGGAACATCTCGGAGGCGGAGTTCAGCAACAGACGCGGGCTTTCGATGGAATTGCCCGCAACGCAGACCACGCGCGCCTTCTGGAAATGCTGGTTGCCCTCTCTGTCGGCATAAAGCGCGCCGGTGACGCGACCTTTTTCATCATGTTCGATCCGCAGCACCTGCGCATTGGACCGCACTTCAAGGTTGCCGGTGGCCTCGCCCTTCGGGATATCGGTATAGGCGGCCGACCATTTCGCGCCCCATTTGCAGCCCTGGAAACAGAAGCCGGTCTGCTGGCAGGCCGGGCGGTCATCATTCTCGACCGAGTTGATGGCCATACGCCCGGTGGAGACCTCTTTGTAACCCAGGGCGAGCGCGCCCTTTTCCAGCACCTTGTAATTGTTGTTGCCGGGCAGGCCGGGGAAATTGCCGGTGCGGGTCACGCCCAGCTTGGCCTCGGCCTTTTCATACCACGGCGCCATTTCCTCGGCGTCGATTGGCCAGTCCAGCAGATTGGCGCCCGCGACATGGCCATAGGTGGTGCGGGCCTTCCATTCATGCGGACGAAACCGCAGCGAGGCCCCGGCCCAGTGGATCGTGGTGCCGCCGACAGCCTTGACGATCCAGGCGGGCAGGCCCGAGAAATCCTGTGCCACCCGCCAGTCACCCGAAGTGGTCCGCGCATCAAGCCATGACAGCTGGCCGAAGGCATCCCATTCGTCATTGATGTAGTCCTCGGGCAGATAGCGTCCGCCCGCTTTCAGCGCCACCACCTTGACGCCTTTCTGCGCCAGTTCGTTGGCCAGCACCCCGCCGCCCGCGCCGGTGCCGATGATCAGGACGACCGAGTCGTCATTCAGGTCGAATTTCGCAACCATGGTCCTGTTCTCCTTACAGCCAGTCGATGTCGTCGAAGCCACGGTCGATGTAGCCGCCATGGCTGAAGGACTCGCCTTCATAGCCGAACAGCGGCCACAGCTCTTTCTGGTTGTAGAGCCCTGTCACCAGCCCGCCCCGGATCTTCTGGAAGAAGGCCGATTTCTCCATCCCGCGCAGCAGGGCCACACGGTCATCCTCCCATGCGGCATCCAGATAGCTGGCATGGCCCGCGCCCTGTGCCGCGGCATTCAGCGCGGCGATGCCTGCCTCGATTTCGGCCGCAGCTTCGGCGGTGTCATAGCCTTTCACCGCCGTGACATAGAAAGCATCGCCGATATGATCGTGCGGATAGATGTCGCGCGCCATGCGGATCAGCGTGGCAAGCGTTTCAGGCTTCAGCGCCGCCGCCTCATAGGCCCAGGCTGCATTCGGCGCGGCAACGAAGCCTGCGCCGACAATCAGTGTGGTGCCCGCGGCAAAGCTGCGCGCGATCAGCTGGCGGCGGGTCATCCCGCGCCAGTTCGGTTTGGTGGTCATGGTGTCCTCCTTGCTGTTGGCTGAGTGCCCGCCGCTCCTCCCGGCGGGGTCGGGTCAAAGGTAGCGGCCACCCCGTTCCAGCACCTCGATCTGGTATCCATGCCGAACTTTCTGATTCACAATGTCGAGGCCCGCCGCGCACTGGCCCGTGGCGTTGCTCGTCTGGCCGCCGCGGTCGAACCGACGCTGGGGCCGAAAGGGCTCAATGCGATGATCGACCGGCCGGTGGGCACTCCGCTCATCACGCGGGACGGGGTTTCCATCGCGACCGAGATTGAATTGCCCGACAGGTTCGAGAACATGGGCGCACAGGTGGTGCGCGAAGTGTCGATGCAGACCAACGAGGTCGCGGGGGACGGCACCACCACCGCCATCGTGCTGGCCAATGCGATGATCCAGCAAGGTGTGACGCAGGCCGAACGCGGTGCCCGCACCGTCGATCTGTGCCGGGGCATCGAGCTGGCGGTGGGCCGGGTTGTCGAGGCGCTGAAACGTCAGGCGGTTCCGGTCAAGGACAATCCGCGCCTTCTGGGTGCCGTGGCGAATATCGCCGCGACCGATCCCCGTCTGGGGGAAATCGTTGCCGAGGCGCATTCCCGCGTGGGCGAGGATGGCATCATCACTGCCGATTTCTCGGTGACAGTCGAGACGACGCTGGAAGTGACCGAAGGCATGTCCTTCGAGCGGGGCTATATCTCGCATCACATGGTGACCGATCAGGACGAAATAGAAGCGGTGCTGGACAAGCCGCTGATCCTGCTGACTGATCAGAAGATCCTGCATCCTTCTGTGCTGGACAACGCGCGCGGCATCGCCGAGGCGGAAGGCCGGTCGCTGCTGGTCGTGGCCGAAGAAATCGCGCCCGAAGTCGTGGTCACGCTTCTGGAAGCGGCCCGGCCGGGCAAATATCTGATCGTGCATCCGCCGGAATACGGCCACTGGCGCAAGGCGCAGATGGATGATCTGGCCATTCTTACCGGCGGCGAGGTTCTGGCCCGCGATCTGGGCAGGAAGATCGAGAATGTCACCCGCGAACAGCTTGGCGCGGCGCGTCAGGTCCGGGCGTCGGCCAACCAGACCACGGTGATCGGCGGCGCGGGTGAACCTGCGGCCATCGCGGCCCGCCGCCTGCAGGTGCAGCGCCAGTATGACATCGCCCCGCCGAACATCGAGCAAGACAAGCTGCGCGAACGTCTGGCCAAGCTTTCGGGCGGCACGGCGGTGATCCATGCCGGCGGCCTGACCCCGGTGGAACAGAAGCGCAAGATCCAGCTGATCGAGGATTCGCTTTATGCGATCCGGGCCGCGGTGGAAGAGGGCGTGGTGCCGGGTGGCGGCTCTGCCCTTGCCCATGTCGCCCCCGAACTGGATGCGCTGGTGGCCGAAACCTCGGGCGATGTTTCGGTCGGGGTGGAGCTTGTCCGCTCGGTGCTGACCCGCCCGCTGGCCCGCATCGCGATCAACGCAGGCTCTGACCCGAATGCCGTCATCGCCGAGGTGATCCGGTCAGGAAGCGGGCATGGCTTCGATGCCGCACAGGGCCGTTTCCGCGACATGATCGAGGCAGGGATTGTCGATCCTGTGCGGGTCACCTGCTCGGCGCTGGCCAATGCGGCTTCGGTCGCTGCGTTGATCCTGACCACCGAAACCCTGATCGGCCATGTCGAAGATCACGTCGACCCGACGGCCGGTCCGGCACTTGGCGGCGGTGCCGAACGGCTCGGGCGGCAGTGAAATCACAGGAGAGATGACAATGAGCACCCAGAAACTTGCGGGAAAGACGGTAGTCGTCTCGGGCGGATCGCGCGGCATCGGGCGGGGCATCGCCCTCGCCCTTGCGGCAGAGGGCGCGGATATCCACACGACAACTTCGGGCTTTGAAGGGGCGTGGAAACCCAATCCGACCACCTGGGACAACGGCTATTTCGACATGCTGTTCGGCTACGAGTGGGAATAGGTGAAAAGCCCGGCCGGTGCGATCCAGTGGCAAGCCAAGGATGTTCGTCCTGAACACATGATCCCCGATGCGCATGATCCCGCGATCCGGCATGCGCCCTTCATGACCACGGCGGACCTGTCGCTGCGCTTCGATCCCATCTACGAACCTATCGCGCGCCGGTTCCACCAGAACCCCGACCAGTTCGCCGATGCCTTTGCCCGAGCCTGGTTCAAGCTGCTGCATCGTGATCTTGGTCCGAAGGCGCTGTATCTTGGCCCGGAAGCCCCGACCGAGGATCTGATCTGGCAAGACCCGATTCCGGCGCGGGATCACGCGCTGATCGACGCGGCCGACATCGCCGATCTGAAAGCGCGGATTCTGGCGACCGACCTGAGCGTCGCCGAACTGGTGGCAACGGCCTGGGCCTCCGCCTCGACCTTCCGGGGTTCCGACAAGCGCGGCGGCGCCAATGGCGCGCGCATCCGCCTTGCCCCGCAAAAGGACTGGGAGGTCAACCAGCCCGCGCAGCTTGCCCGCGTTCTTGCCGCGCTGGAAGGCGTGCAGACCGCCTTCAATGCCGCGCAGACCGGCGGCAAAAAGGTCTCGCTGGCCGATCTGATCGTGCTGGGCGGATCTGCCGCCGTGGAGGCCGCGGCCCTTGCCGCGGGGCACCCGGTCAGCGTGCCATTCACGCCGGGCCGGATGGATGCCACCGAGGCGCAGACCGATGCCGCCAGCTTCGATCCGCTGGAGCCGCAGGCCGACGGGTTCCGCAACTATTCCAAGGGTAATTTCCGCACCGCGCCCGAGGAAATGCTGGTGGATCGCGCCCAGCTTCTGACGCTCAGCGCGCCGGAAATGACCGTGCTTGTCGGCGGGCTGCGGGTGCTTGGCGCCAATTACAACGGCTCTGCCGACGGGGTGCTGACGGGGCGCAAAGGGCAACTGACGAATGACTTCTTCGTCAACCTGCTCGACATGGCCGTGGAATGGCACAGCGCCAATGCCGATCAGACGCGTTTCGAGGGCCGGGAACGGAAGACCGGCGAACTGCGCTGGACCGGCACACGCGCCGATCTGGTGTTCGGATCGAACTCGCAACTGCGGGCACTGTCCGAAGTCTATGCCCAGTCCGACAATGCCGCGAAATTCGTGGCCGATTTCGTCGCGGCCTGGGCCAAGGTGATGGAACTGGATCTTTTCACGGCCTGATCCACACCATCAACCGAGTCCTCATCGTGTCGCCCTTGGACTACACAAGCGCAAGGCGCATCGGTGAGGACCTTGCCCATGGCGGGCGCAGCCGCAGCTGTGGCCGCCATAGGCGCGTGTGAGGCGCGGGCCCTTGTCAATGGCACACGCTTTAGGCACGCACTTCACCAGATGCTTCAATGCTGACCGCACGCGATGGCTTTCTGACAAGCCATCATTCGTTCGCGCTTGAGGGCGCGGGCTGGCCCGCCTCCGCCACCAGTGCGGCGAGGCGGTAGAAGCCGTGAACCATCTTGGAAAACGGCATCAGCAGGAACAGCACCATCACCGTCGAAAGGTGCACCGCCAGCAGCGGGCCGACAAGGGCGGAGCCGGTCGCGACATAAAGCCCGAGCCCGGTCAGCGCGACCGCGCCCAAAAGCAGCACAAAGGCCATCTCGCCGCCCCAGACCCGCGCCGCGCCAAGGCTGCGATCAGCGCGCAGCTTGAGCCAGCCGAGCCCCACGGCCCCCACTGCCATCATCAGGCCGCCCGGCACGCCCAGCAGCTTGGGCACCGAGATCAGCGCATAGGGCGCCTCAAGGCCCAGAAGGTAATGCATCAGGGTCGCACTGGAGGTCGAGGCAAAGCACAGCAGGAAGCCATACATCATCAGTTGGTGGAACACCCGGCGGCGATCGCTGAAACGGTCGCCCTTCTCGAAGTTGCACCCCTCGCCATGGCCGCCCGACAGGTTTTTCATCCGCGCGGCGCTGTCGAAGGCACGCAGCAGATGGGCCAGCCGCACCCGGCCGCCGCCGACCTCGCGCCAATAGTCGCGCACCGACAGTGCGATCAGCAGCAGCGGCAGCACGAAGGCGGGCGCAAAGATCGCCACCAGCGTGTTATGCGCCAGATGCGCATAGAAGCCTGCGCCCTCGACCGGACGCAGCGCGCCAAGCGCCCAGAAGAAGACCGCCAGCGCCACGACCAGCAGACCGGCCATCGCCACGCCATGCGTCTGGAACAGCCGCGCCAGCGCCTGCGGACGCGCCAGCCGCTCCCAGCTTTCGACGCGAACCTCGGCCAGCGCGGCCGGGATGTTCAGCGCGAATTCATGCGGCGCGGTATATTGGCAGGCGTAATAGCAGCCGCGGCAGTTGTGGCACAGGTTGGCCAGCTGCGTCAGGTCACCATCGGCGAAGGACTTTTGCCGGGTCATCGCCGGGAAGACGGCACAGAAGCCCTCGCAATAGCGACAGGCATTGCAGATCTCGATCTGGCGGCGGGCCTCGTCGGTGGCCGAAGGGGCCGGGATAATAAGGTCAAGCGACATGCGCGGCGGCCTCCTTGCCTGCGATACGTCCAAAAACGGTCCCGATGGTCATGCCAAAGCCCGCCAGATAGCCTTGGCCCAGGATCGACCCTGCCATGATCTCACCGGCGGCCCAGAGGTTGCGGATCGAGCCTTCGGCACTGTGCACCTGGGCATGGGCATCAACCTTCAGCCCCAGATAGGTAAAGGTCACGCCGGGGCGCAGCTGATAGCCGTAATAGGGTGGGGTATCGAGCGGCCGCGCCCAGTTGGTTTTCGGCACATCAAGGCCCTCGGTTGCCAGCCCGTCCAGTTCGGTCGGATGGAACTTGCCGGGGCGACAGGCGGCGTTGAAACCATCGACCGTGGCGCGCACAGCCTGCGGATCAAGGCCCATCTTGTCGGCCAGTTCCTCGATCGTGTCGGCTTTGACCGGCGGGAAGACCGAGGGCATGAACAGATCGATCGACTTGGCGTCGATCAGCGCGAAACCCACCTGATCGGGCTGCGCCGCGACAAGACGGCCCCAGATCGCATAGCGTTTGGGCCAGACATCCTCGCCCTCGTTGTAGAACCGCTCGCCATTGGTGTTCAGCACGATCGAGAACGGCACACAGTCCAGACGGGTGACGATGCCGCCGTCGTATTTCGGAGCGCGCCCGTCGATAGCAACCGCGTGGCACTGGGTCGGGTCGCCCACGCTTTCGGCGCCCTGGTCCAGCATGTCGCGCAGCACCACGCCACGGTTGTAGGGCGTGCCGCGGATCAGGAAGTTGCGCGCCGACGGACCCCATGCGCGCGCCAGCCAGTCGATATCGGCCTGAAATCCGCCCGAGGCCAGCACGAAGGCCCGCGCCTTCACCGTCACCGGGCGGCCCGCGATTTCGGTGTCCAGATGGGTGATGCGATCACCCTCGCGGTGGACATGGGTCACCTGCGCGTCATAGGCAACCTTCACGCCCAGATCCTCGGCGGTATTGTAATAGGCATTCACCAGCGCCTTGCCGCCGCCAAGGAAAAAGGCATTGGTGCGTGACAGGCTGAGTGTGCCCGAAAGCGACGGCTGAAACCGCACGCCATGCGCCATCATCCACGGCAGACATTCCTCGGACGAGCGGATCGCCATCCGCGCCAGCCCCTCGTCGGTCTTGCCCTTGGTCACCAGCATCAGGTCGTGCAGGTATTCCTCTTCCTCATAGGCGTCGGTCAGCGGGAACATCGGTCCCTTGTGCATGCAGCGGAAGTTGCGCGTGTGGCGGCTGTTGCCCCCGCGATAGGTCTTGGGCGCACCTTCCAGGATCAACACGCTGGCACCCGCCTCGGCCGCGGTGATCGCCGCGCAAAGAGCGGCATTGCCGCCGCCCACGACGGCCAGATCAAATGTCTCGGGCCAATCTTTCATGCCTCGTCCTCCATCGGTAAATCACGCCCGCGCATGCCGCGGATTCGGGCCGACAGCGCAGCCTCGACATGGACGCGCATCGCGGCTTCGGCGCCCGCGCCATCGCGGGCCAACAGCGCATCAAGCACTGCGGCATGTTCGCTTACCGCCGATGCGGCGCGCTCGGGTTCGGCCAGGGTCGTCGGACCCAAGATCAGCAGGGTCTTTTGCAGCGCGCTCATCGCCTTGATGAGGAAGCGGTTGCGTGCCGCCTCGATCAGGGTGCGGTGGAATATCCGGTTGATCTCGCGCGCTTGCGCGCCCGCTGGCGCCGCCGCCAGTTCGGAATTCAGCGACGCCAGTTCCGTCAGTTCGATATTCGAGGCCGCCCGCGCCGCCAGCCGCGCCGCCGTGCCTTCCAATACGGCGCGCATCTCGTAAAGCTCGACCACCTCGGCGTGATCCAGACTGCGGATCGTCGCGCCCTGACGCGGCAGATGTGCCACCAACCCGTCGGATTCCAGCTGGCGGATCGCCTCGCGCACCGGGGTGCGGCTGATGCCCAGCCGCTCTGCCAGTTCGATCTCGCGCAGCCGGGCGCCGGGCGACAGGGCACCGCTGCGGATCTCGTCGAGGAGACGGCGATAGGCGCTCTGGCCCTGCGGGATCTCGGTCTCGTCAGCCATGAATCGACTCGCTTGTGAATATTGTGTCCGGATGTATACATTGGGATACAATATCGTGCAAGGAGTTCCGACGTGACCACTTCCCTTCGATCCCGGCCTGTGATCCGGCGCGTCATGACCCTTGGCCTCGCAGTTGCGGGAACGGCGGTGTTCAAGCTGCTCGGCCTGCCGCTGCCGTTCCTGTTCGGGCCAATGACCGCCTGCCTGATCGCCGCACTGGCGGGCGCACCGCTGCGCGGGATGGGTCAGGTTTCGGTCGCGGCGCGCACCATTCTGGGCGTGGCGGTCGGCGCCTCGATCACCCCCGAGGTGGTGGGGCGCATCCCGCAGATGGCGGGCAGTGTGGCGCTGGTGCCGGTCTATGTCGTGCTAATCGGTCTGGTGGGTGTGCCGTTCTTTCGCCGGCTGGGCTATGATCCGGTGACCTCTTGGTATGCGGCGATGCCGGGCGGGTTGCAGGACATGGTGATCTTCGGCACCGAAGCCGGGGGTGACGGGCGGGCGCTGGCGCTGATCCACGCGACGCGGGTCTTGGTGATCGTGACGCTGGCGCCGATGATCCTGACCGGGCTTTGCGGCGCGGGGCTGACCGGGGCGGTTGGCGCGCCGATCGCCGATCTGCCGCTGGGCGAGCTGATCTTGATGGCAGGGGCGGCGCTGGTCGGCTGGAAAGGGGCGGAACGGGTCGGCCTGTTCGGCGCCTCGATCCTCGGGCCGATGATCGTGACCGCCGTGTTGTCGCTCACGGGGCTGATCCACAGCCGTCCGCCCGCCGAGGCGATCTGGGCGGCGCAGCTGTTCATCGGGCTCGGGATTGGCGTGCAATATGTCGGCGTCACCCTGCGTGAGCTGCGCAGCTTCATCCTGTCGGGGCTGGCCTTCGTCGTGCTTCTGGCGGTGCTGGCCGCGATCTTCACCGAGATCGTCACGCTCAGCGGCCTTGCCCATCCGGTCGAGGGGTTTCTGGCCTTCGCCCCCGGCGGGCAGGCGGAAATGACCGTGCTCGCGCTGGTGGCGGGGGCTGATTTGGGCTTTGTCATCCTGCATCACCTGACGCGCATCGTCGTGGTGATCCTCGGCGCGCCCATCGCGGCGCGGCTGATCGGGATCAGGCGCCGGAAGGGGTGACAAGGTTGATCGGGTGGCCTGCGGCAAAGGCGTTCACCTGATCAAAGACCTCGGCGAATTGCAGGTCGAACTCGTCTTCCGTGACAAAGCCGATATGGGGCGTCGCGATCACGCGGGGGTGCGACAACAGCGGGTCGGCGGGATCGGTCAAAGGCTCGGTGTCAAAGACATCCAGCGCGGCGATTTCGGGCCGCCCGGCATCCAGTGCGGTCAGCAGCGCGCCGGGCGCGATCAGACCCGCCCGCGCGGTATTGACCAGAACCGCGCCGGGCGGCATCTGCGCCAGATCCTCGGCGGTGATGATGCCCGCGGTCTCTGGCGTCAGGCGCAGATGCAGGGTCAGAATTTCCGAGCGGGCAAAGAATTCGGCCCGGCTTTCGGGCACCTCGCCGCCCGCAAGGCGCGCCCGCGCCCGCCCCGCGTCAGACCCCCACCAGATCACCTGCGCTCCAAAGGCCCGCGCATAGCCCGCGACCAGTTGCCCGATGCGCCCGTGGCCGTAAATGCCGATCGTGCGCCCGCGCAGGCTGCGGCCCACGCCCTGCTGCCAGCGCCCCGCCTTGGCTGCCGCCATCTGCCCCGGCAGATCGCGCAGCCCCGCCAGAATGAGCGCCCAGGTCAATTCGGCCGCCGCATGGTTGGGCGCGTCGTCGGATTTTCGGCTGGCAAAAGCCACGCCAAGGGCAGTGCAGGCCGCCACATCGACATGCGGCCATGCCCCGCGCCCCGAAATCAGCCGTAGGTTCGGCAGTTCGGCCAGAAATTCAGCGGTGATGCGGGTGCGTTCCCGAAACAGGCAGATCGCCTCGGCTTCCTTCAGTCGTTCAACCAGCGCAGGCCCCGCCACGCGATCTGTCCAAACAGTGACGTCATGCCCCGAAAGCTTGTTGAAACAGGGCAGATGTCGCAGCGTGTCAGCCCAGTCATCAAGGACATGAACCTTCATTTCCCCCCCCAGACGGCCTCTGGCACCATGACCTCGCCGCGTGCAAGGAGCCGTGCGGTGCGCAGAAGGCCGGCGGATTTCAGGGTAAAGCCCTCGGGGCCGGTCTGGTAATCGACCGTGACATCAATCACGCCGCCGGGGTGCTCGATCAGCACCAGCGCGGGCACGCCCTCGGGCGCGGTGAACAGCCCCTCGGCCACGGTGCCGGGCGTCAGCACGCAGGAGGCCAGGCATTGCGCCCCGGTCACCGCCATGGTCGGATGACAGTTCCACGGCATGAAATAGCGCGCGCAGATCGTGCCTCCCGCGCGCGGCGGGGCGAGCAGCGCGAATTTCGGTGTGACCGATTGCGACACATCGCCCAGCCCCATCCGCCGCCCGGCCTCGCGCCGGATGGGTTCCATCCGGGCATAGAAATCACGGTTCGCGTCCAGTTCCTCAACCGTTTCGTAACCGCTCAGTCCGAAATCTGTGGCGCGGGCAATGGCGATCGGCATGGCGACATCCATGCAGGTCACCTCGATCCCGTCGATCACATCGCGCAAGGCCCCCGTCGGCAGCAAGGCCCCGGTGGCCGAGCCGACGACATCCATGAAATTCAGATAGATCGGCGCCGCGGTGCCCGGCACGCCGTCGATCGCCGCCTCACCCGCGTATTCGACCTGCCCGCCCGGCGTGCGCACCACCGCTTCGACCTTGGCGCCGGTGTTGACCGAGCGGATGCGGATGCGCGTCACCTCGCCCTGCGGCGCGATCAGGCCCATCTCCAGCGCGGCAGGGCCGACGCCCGACAGGATATTGCCGCAGGTCGGCTTGAAATCGACCAGCCCGTCCTCGACGCTGACTTGGGCAAAGAAATAGTCGATATCGCAGCCCTCGACCTCTGAGCGCGACAACATCGCAACCTTGGTCGTCACGGCCGCCCCGCCGCCGAGGCCGTCGATGTTCAGCCGGTGCCCAGACCCCAACGCAGCCACCAGCACACGCGCCAGCGTCTCGCGGTCTTCCGGCAGATCCTCACGCCGGAAATAGGGGCCACGCGACGTGCCCCCCCGGAAAAAGTGAAAGGAAATCGCGGTCTGTGCCATGGTCATGCCTCTTGAATCATTGTGGCAAGCCGTGCGCCGAAGGCAGCGGTGCCAAGCGCGCCACCCAGATCGGGGGTGCGGGTTTCGGGTTTGGAGAGTGCGCAATCGAGCACGGTATCGATGGCGTCGGCGGCGCTTGTCGCGCCCAGATGGCGCAGCAGCATTGCCGCCGATCCGATCAGCGAGGCAGGGTTGGCGCAGTCTTTCCCGGCAATATCCGGGGCCGATCCGTGCTGTGCCTGCGCGACGGCGGTGCCAGTGCCAAGGTTGAGCGATGCCGCCAGCCCCAGTCCGCCCGACAGTTCCGAGGCCAGATCGGACAGGATGTCGCCAAACATATTGGTGGCCAGAACCACATCAAACCGGGTCGGGTTCCGCACGAGATGGGCGGCGGCGGCATCGACCAGCAGTTCTTCGTGCGCGACCTGCGGATAGCGCGCGGCAACCTTGCGAACCTCGGACAGGAACAGCCCGTCCGAAATGCGCAAGACATTGGCTTTGTGGATGGTGGTGACACGCTTGCGCGGGCGCTGAGCCGCAAGCGCAAAGGCCGCCTCTGCAATCCGGGCGCTTCCGCGCGCGGTGATCTTGCGCATGGCTATGGCCACATCGGGCTCAACCAACACTTCGCCCGAACCCGAGGCCATGTTGCGGTCCGCGTAAAACCCCTCAAGGTTTTCGCGCACGATCACCAGATCGGTCTCAGCCGCCACCGGGCGCGGGGTGCCGGTGCGCGACCGGGCGGGGCGGATATTGGCGTAAAGCTCCAGTTCGCGGCGCAGAACGCCCGAGGGGTTCAGACCGCCTTCGGCAACTGGCGGATAGGCGTTGTGTGACACCGGCCCCAGAATCACCCCATCAGCCGCTTTCGCTGCCGCGATCACTTCGGGCGGAATGGTGGTGCCATGACGCCCCAATGCGGCAAAACCGATTTCGGCCCAGGTGAAGCGAAGCGGCAGAGCAAACTGCTCTGCCGCCGCGCGCATCACGGCGACGGTTGCCGCCGTGATCTCCGGGCCTATGCCATCCCCTTCCAGAACAAGCAGGTCCATCTGCGCATGCCCCTCAGCGGAAGGGCCAGGGCAGATCAAGCACGTCTTGCAGCACGCCCGAAGGGAAGTTCAGCGACAGCGCCCATGCGAGCACCAGAATGAACCCCGCCGCGCCTGCGGTCATCACGGCCACCGCAATCGGCCCGGCCTTGGCACGCTGGATCAGGAAGATCGGGAAGAAGATCAGCAGTGCCGCATAGAAGCCCACCAGCGCCGTCAATCCGACCAGCCCGGCAATCCACGCAAGCCCGCCCCAAAGATTGCCGATCCCGGCCTGCCCGACATGATCACCTGTCAGTTCCGCGTCGAAATGCGCGTGATGTCCGGGTTTGCCACGGGCCAGTTGCGGGATCAGGACCGCCAGCATCACCAGCCCGATGATCGACACCGACAACGGGAAGATCTTGCCCAGAAAGTCATGCTCGAGCGAGTCGATCAGCGCCAGAGCCATCAGCCCCGCCATCGCCACGGCAAAGCCGATCTGCGGCAGGTGGGCCTTGAACGTGGGCACATCCGGCGCGTCATCTTCATTGGGCACGACATGGCCATGCTCGTCCACACGGTTGCGCAGGCCAAAGACCACCGAGGCCACCGTCATCAGCCCGATGACGATCACGCCCGGACGGCCAAGGAAGGACCAACCGTTGAACTGCAGCGCCTGATAGAAATAGGTCTCGGCCTGCGGCGCCAGCACATAGCCGATCAGCAGCGCCGGGCGCGGCCAGCCGAAGCGCTTCATAAGCACACCCAGCACGCCCAGCGAGAGCAGCGCCACGAGGTCGGCCAGCGAGCGCGTTGCCTGAAAGGCGGCAAAACAGATCAGCACGATCATGAACGGGGCAAGGCGCTGGAACGGGATCTGCGTGAGTTTCGAGATCGGGATTGCCAGTGCAAGGCAAATGCCCGCACCCATCACATTGGCCAGCGCCAGCGACCAGATCACCGAATAGGTAATGTTCAGGTCAGCGCCGACCATCGACGGCCCCGGCTGAATCCCCAGGAGAACCATTCCGCCCAGAAACACCGCCATGGCCCCCGAACCGGGAATGCCGAACAGCATGGTGGGCAGAAGCGCGCCGCCCTGCATGGCGTTGTTCGCGCTTTCAGGTGCAATCACACCGCGAATGTCACCCTTGCCGAATTGGGGGTCTTTCTTCACCGTTTGAACGGCATGGCCGTAGGCGATCCAGTCCACGACCGAGCCACCGAGTCCCGGAATGGCGCCGATGATGCAACCAAGACCGGCGCAGCGGGCCGAAAGCCAGATGTTGTGCCACCAGTCACGCAGGCCATCAAACCAGCCGGACCCCAGCGCATTGCCCGAGGCGATGGCCGAGTTCTTGCGCAGCAGATCGGCGATCTCGGGAATTGCGAAGAACCCCAGACCGACAATGACCAGCGGAATACCGTCGTACAGGTATTCCGAGCCAAAGATCATGCGAAACTCGCCCGTTGCGGGCGCACCGCCGATCGAGCCGATGATAAGTCCGATGCAGCATGCCGCCAGCCCCTTGGCCAGCGAGCGCCCTGCCAGAACCGCCACCATCGACAGGCCAAACAGCGCGAGCATGAACAACTCTGCCGAGGCAAAGGACAGGATGATCGGTCGCGCGATCACCACAAAGCCCGTCAGCACAACCGCGCCGAAAATTCCTCCCGCCATCGACGAGATGAATGCCGCCGAGAGTGCCCGCGCCGCCTGACCCTGTCGCGCCAGCGGAAAGCCATCCAGCACGGTGGCCTGACTGGCCGACGAGCCGGGAATACCCATCAGCACCGAAGAGAACGTATCAGAGGTGGGGATGACGGCCACAAGGCCGATCAGCATGGCAAGGGCGGCGATCTCGTCCATGCCGTAAAGGAACGGCATCAGCAGCGACAGGCCGGCAATACCGCCAAGGCCCGGAATTACGCCAATCACCAGCCCGACCGACACACCCAGCAGCATGTAAAGCAGGTGTTGAAAGGTCAGCAAGGCCGCCAGGGCGGACAAAAGGGTATCGACCACGGTAGGAACCTCCCGTGTTGGTCGCGCTGTGGCGACTGGTCAGATCTCTTGAAGAAAGCGGGGGGGGGGCGGACGCGGCATGTGCCGCGTCCGCAGGTCAGGCAGGGCGGTGTTACTCGCCCAGTTTCACGCCGTATTCGGCGCCCAGCATCTCGACGACTTGCTTCCGCAACTCGGGCGCGATGGTCGTGCCTTTTTCGAACAGTGCCTGCGCCAAGGGGCCGGTGACTTGCTCGTAGGTGCCCAAGACCGCTTCGGCATTCGCCTGATAATCGGGGTCTGCTTTCATGTCCTCGAAGGCCTTTTGATAGGCGGCAACGATGTCATCGGGCGTGCCATTGGGCAAAAACACCATCTTCTGCGCCGGGAACCCCGCCGTGAAGAAGGCAAAATAGGCATCATATTCCGGACCCGAAGGGGCCTTGCCGGTCAGGGTCTCATAGGCTTCGGCGAAAGACGGCAGATCGGGGAAGGTCGGGTCACGCACAACCTCGCCCGCCTCGTTCAGCACGCCCCAGCTGAACAGCGGAACGGCCTGACCGGCATCAACAAGCGGCTGCACGTTCTTGAGATAGGCCGAAGAGGTCTGGTAATCGATGTTCACCTCGCCCCGCTCAAAGGCCAGACGGCCATCGCCGCGCCCTTTGAAACCAAAGACGTGCTGCACATTGAAGCCCATCAGGCGGAACCCCAGCAGCGGCACAAGGTCAAGCGAGGTGGCGCCTTGGCTGGCATAGACCAGTTCCTTGTCCTTCAGCTTGGCAATGTCCTGCGGCCCGGTCAGCCCCAGCGACGGCGACGCATAGACCGCGCCCCCGGTCGGACCCGCCATCGCGATCTTCCAGTCCTTGTATTCATAGCGCACCCGCGGATCGCCCAGCAGATAGGGGAACTGCGTCGACCCCGAAGTGCCGAGAATCGTCAGCCCGTCGGGCTTGGCACGCGCGGCGAACAGGTTCGTGCCCTTGGTTGAACCGCCACCGGGTTCGTTCACCACCACCACAACCGGGTTGCCCGGCAGGTATTTCGACAGCAGCGGCGCGTTGAACCGCGCCCAGGTGTCCGAGCCGCCACCGGCGGAGAATGGAATGATCCATTCGATCGTCTTGCCCGCAAAATCAGCCTCGGCTGCTGCCGGCCAAGCAAGCCCAAGCGCAACCGCGCCGGCTGCAACCCCAAGCGCCACGCGGCGCGTAATGGTTTTCATATTCTTGTCCTCCCGGAGTTCCCATGCACGCCGGATCCCCTGAAAGGTGGGCGGCGTTTCACCGTTCTTGATTTCTCCTCCCAAGCGCGGCTTGATGACGATCATAGGCAGTCTAGCTGTCGATAACCTGTCCGGTGCCTGAAAAAAGGCAATTCATGCACATCATCTTGGTGGAAGATAATCTCAGCCTTGCAAGGGGCATCGAAAATGCCCTGAAAGATCAAGGGCATGCGCTGGATCATCTGGATGATGGGCTGGCGGCGGATGTTTTTCTGACACGCCATTCGGCCGACGTGGCGGTGATTGACATCAACCTGCCGGGGCTGTCCGGGATCGACATTATCCGACGCTTGCGCGGACGTGGCAATGCGATGCCGGTCCTGATTCTGACCGCGCGGGGCAAAACCTCGGAGCGGGTCGCGGGTCTTGATGCCGGGGCTGACGACTATCTGGTGAAGCCCTTCGACATGGAAGAACTTGTCGCCCGTCTCAGGGCATTGGCGCGGCGGCGCCCGCAGGTTGCGCCCGAACGCGAAACCGTAGGGCAACTGGTTTATGACCGTGTGCAACGCACGGTCTTGCGTGAAGGCAGCCCGATTGAACTGCCGCGACGTGAACTGGCACTCTTCGAATTGCTGCTGGAACACCGTGGGCGGCTGATCGAAAAGGACCGGATCGCAGACGCTCTCTACGGTATCGGCGCACCGGTCGAGACCAATGCGGTTGAGCTCCTGATCTCGCGCTTGCGGCGCAAAATCGAAGGGAGCGGCGCCACGATCCGCACCGCGCGCGGCCTTGGCTACATGCTGGATGCCAATTGATGCTGGGCAAGCTGTCGCTGCGGGGACGGCTGTTTCTTTTGCTCATGCTGCCGCTCATTGCCGTGGCGGCGGTGGCTTCCATCGCACGCTATCAGGTTGCCAATGGGCTCTCGCGTGAACTCTATGACAACACCCTGCTGGTGGTGGCTCTGACAATCTCGCGCGATGTGGTGATTTCCGAAGGCGATGTGCTGACCGAGAACCTGCTGGATGAACTGACCGCCGCGCTGGGTGATCCTGTTTATTATCGCATCACGGGGCCGGGTGGCAGTTTCGTCACGGGCTATTCCGATCCGCCGAACATGCCTGCGGAGAACGAAGCCGTCGGAAATGAGCCGGTGTTCTTCGACAGTGTTTCCCTGGGCAAGCCAGTCAGGGCGGTGGTGCTGCGCGAATACATCAGCGAACCGCAGTTTGGTGGCTGGGTCACTGTCGAGGTCTGGCAAACCACCATTCAACGCTCGGCACTATCGCAGAAGCTGGTATTGCAATCCATCTTTCTGCTTGGATCGGTGATCCTGACGGCAGGCTTGATCTTGTGGTTTGGCATCAAGCTCGGCCTGAAGCCGCTGCTTGATCTGCGCGAGGCAATCGGCAAGCGAAACGCTGACGACCTGCGTCCGATTCGTCGCTGGGTGCCACCGGAATTGCGCCCGCTGGTGCGAACCACCAACTCGCTCTTCGAGCGACTTGCGCAAGCTTTTGCATTGCGTGACGGGTTTATTTCTGATGCCGCGCATCAGATGCGCAACCCCGTAGCCGCTATGCAAAGCCAGGCCGAAGCTGCAATGAGCGCACCTACCGAGGCAGAGTTGCGAAGCCGTGTTGCGGATCTGGCGCAAAGCGCGCGCGCCACAAGTCGGTTGACATCGCAGCTTCTGTCGCTGGAGCGGGTGCGCGGGCGCAGTCTGAAGGAGTTCGTGCAAACGGTTGATCTCGTTACATTGATCCGCGAGCGGGTGCGCGTCTTTGCGGAAGCGCAATTGCGGCTGGATGTGGATGTGGATTTTTCAGTCACCGGCACGGCGCGGCCTGTGGAATGCGATCCCGTTCTTGTGGACGAGATGGTGATCAATATACTCGACAACGCAGCCAAATATGCGTTGCGCCCCGGAGGACGGATGGAAGTGTCCGTAGACTTCACGCCGCACTCTGTTTGCCTGCGCTTTGCCGATGATGGCCCCGGCGTTCCGCCCGAAATGCGCGAGCGGATCTTCGATAGATTTTTCAGACTGGATAGCGATCAATCCCGTGGGTGTGGTCTGGGGCTTGCCATCGTCAGCGATGTGGCCATGGCACATGGCGGGACTGCACAATGTCGTTCTGATGGAAGCGGCGCGATCTTCGAGGTCACCTTGGTCGCCTAGGTGTTCAGCCCCGGCATCTGGTGGATCGGCCCGCTCGGCCAGATTACGCAGGGAAGGGGGCTTGTGATCCGTCAGGGGAGGGGGCGGCAGAGTCAGGTGTCACGGCGTCGTTCCAGCAAGCGGATCAGCATCCGGCGCTGCTGGTCCTGGCCACCGAAGAACACCGAAAGAACGCGGATCACCCGCTCGGCGTCATCGACCGTGAACCAGAAGGTCGCCTTGCCAAAGGCAATCTGCCTCAGCCCCGGCAGCAGATCATCATGGCATTGCCCGCGAAAGGGTGCAGTCGCGATCCGAAGCGAAGAGTCGAGGATTTCCTCCAGACGTTGCGTTGCCCGCTGCGTTGCTTCGGCCGGGCTGTCGCCGAACGAGATGTAGCTGTTGATCAGATGGTCGAGGATCAGGGAAAAATCCCGCTCGGCGTCTGCCGCGAATTCAGTCTGCCAGTTCATTTCGATGCGGCATCGTCCCGCCGCGCCGCACAAGAGGCAGTGACGCGTTGCCGCATCTCATCGGCGGATAGGAAGGCGCCTTTCTGCCGTTCTTCAACCAGCATGCGCAGTGCAGAGCGGTCCAGCCGCTCATCTTCGGCCTTCTGGCGCAGCAGATCCAGCCCGTGTTGCACTACCGCGCTGACCGAAGCGAAGCGTCCATCCTGCACCTGCGCGCGTACAAAGGCGTGATGTTCATCGCTGAGCGATATCGAGGATTTCACGGTCACGGGGATACTCCTTGCCCCCAAGAAGGTATGACCAGGTAGCACGTTGGTCAAGCTTTCTTGTGGGAAACAAGGCCCGCGAAGGCTTTTCAAGCGCGGATTCCAGCCGTGCGCGTCAGCCATATCTTCTTTGCGCAGGATAGGCGGCTGAGAGAGTCACACGTCACGCCGTAAACGTGGTTTCAACCACGCCACGCTGAGCCGCCGGGTGGTGAAGTTCGCCCCACAGATCACCCGCGCGCCGGGTCAGGTCTGATCGCGCTCGGTCATCATCTTAAGACGCACGCGGTAGCCCGAAAGGATATGTTGGCGCGCGGCGCGCTCGGCCCGGTCGCCATCACCCTTGGCAATCGCATCCACGATTTCCTCATGTTCTTGCTGCGCAGCGATGATCCGCTCTTCGTTGGCATAGGTAGAGCCGGGCAGCAGGCTCAAATGCACCCGTAGGTTTCCCAGCGCCTCGATCATGAACTGGTTGTGCGAGGCCTGAACGATCAGCCGGTGCAGCGACTTGTTGCGCTCGAACAGCTTGACCGGATCGCGGATCTCGCGGTCGCCCTCGACCATTTCGCGCAGCAGGCTGACCTCGGCGCGCGAGGCGTGCTCTGCCGCAAGACGCGTCGCCATGCCTTCCAGACCCTCGCGCACGGCAAACAACTGGCGCAGTTGATCATAGCTCATATGTGCCACGATCAGCCCCCGCTGCGGCCCGTGCTCGGCCAGACCCATCGCGTGCAGACGATGCAGGGCTTCGCGCACCGGCGTCCGGCTGATCCCCAGCCGCTGCGCCAGATCGACCTCGGTCAGACGGCTCCCCGGGCGCAGTTCGCCGAGCTCGATCAGACCCATGATATGATCCAGCGGGCTGCGCCGTGCCTCGGTCGTATCAGAGCCGTTCTTGATCGCCATGCCTGAACCTTTCCCGGTGGACCGCTGCAACTGCACCGGCGGGGACCTTTCAATCGTGTCTGTATACAAATGTTCCGCCAGACGCACCAGTGCTTTGGCACAAGCCAGCCATGCGCGGGTGCCGGTTAAAGCCCCTGCATGTCGGTCAGGCGGCGCAGAACGAAATTCTGGCGGCGCTGGTTCCCGAACCGCCATCTGGGCGATGACAAGCAATTGCTGGAGGGGGGTGTCGCCGGGCTGATGGATGTGGTCGCCGTCTCTGGTGTGCTGATCCCGCTGGTCACCGGCCGTCAGGCAATGAACGCCTGGCAGATGCCCTTCCTCATCCGCGACTACGACCATTTCGGCGCGCTGGCGCTCGGCGACGTCGGGCAGAAGATCTTCGACGACCTGCGCCCGGCCGGGCTGGTGGGCCTCGCGGTCGCCGACACCGGCCAGCGCAACTTCCTGTCGATCAACAAGGCGGTCACCACGCTCGCGGATTTCTCGGGGCTCAAGACCCGCATCGTGCCGGTGCCGCTGCACCAGCAGATCTGGGAGACGGTGGGCACCGCGCCCGTCGGCCTGCCTTACGGCGAGGTCTATGGCGCGCTGGAAACCGGGGTAATCGACGCTGTCGAGATCAACGTCTCCTCGATGCTGGGCGAAAACCTCTGGGAGGTCGGCAAGCACTTTACCCTGACCGGCCACTACCCGTGGCACATGTCCACGGTGATGTCCGGGCGCTTCTTCGACGGCCTCAACGACGAGGAGAAGGCCGCCGTGATCGAGGCTGGCCGGCGTTCGGTCACCGCGACGCTCGACTATGCCAAGACGCAGGATCTCGAGGGCCGCGAGCAGCTCAGATCCAAGGGCGTCGAGATCGTCGAGCTGAGCGAGCTCGATCAGATGCGTGATCGCGTGTCTAGGGTCAGGACCCATTGATCGTCAAAGCCAGAAGATGACGGTTGCAGCGAGGGCGACTGCTGACAGGAAGACCTTGGGGCATCTGTCATAGCGGGTGGCGACGCGGCGCCAGTCCTTGAGCCTGCC
>NZ_QXXQ01000009.1:0-22375 GCF_003570715.1 Gemmobacter lutimaris
GCAGCCTCCGCTCCCTTCCCGAACCCGCCTCAACCTCGCCGCGCCTCAGCGCCGCTCCGTCTCCGTCACCGTCCGTTTCGGTGAGGCGGTATCTAGGCCCACCGCAAAAAACCCGCAAGAGGAAAAACGCACAAAGATCACAGTTTTTTTGCACGCCTCAGCTTCTTGCGCAAAATGTGGTAGATGCAGAAACTTTCACCACAAATTAGCCCCCAAGCCACGCAAGATATGTCTGCAGTCAAGCAGCAGCACCAGCCACGCCAACACCCCCGCCCGCGCAGTAACCAGAATCATACCGCTGAGAACTGCCGCCAAGTGCCTGAATTTTCGGGAATCCCCGATGTGGCCGGCGCTTTCACCGCCCCACCCTCCCCAAAGAGCAAAGAAGGCCGGGGTTTCCCCCGGCCTTTTGTCATTCTGTCCGGGCCATCGCCTCTGTCCGGTTGCTTCGGATCGACGACCAGAGCGCCACGCCGATCAGCCCGGCCCCGCCAAGGCCGGTGATGACCTCGGGAATATGCACAAGCGTCTGGCAATACATGATCACCGACAGGATCAGGATGGCGTAGAACGCCCCATGCTCCAGATAGCGATATTCGGCCAGCGTTCCGCGCTCCACCAGCATGATCGTCATTGAACGCACATACATCGCGCCGATCCCCAGGCCGATGGCGATGACGAACAGGTTCTGGCTAAGCGCGAAGGCCCCGATCACCCCGTCGAACGAGAAGCTCGCATCCAGCACCTCCAGATAGAGGAAGGCACCCAGTCCGCCCTGCGCCGCAGCTCGCGTGGTTTCCTGTGAACGGTCCAGAAATCCGCCCAGCACTTCGACCATGAGGAAGGTCAGCAAGCCATAGATGGCAGAATAGACGAAGACGTTCCGGGCCTCACCTTCCAGCAGCCGCGAGAACAGCAGCACGAGGACCAGCACCAGCGCGATCTCGACCCCCTTGATTGTGGCATAGGAGGCCATGCGGCTTTCCAGCCATTCGACCCAGTGCACATCCTTTTCGTGGTCAAAGAAATAGGTCAGCGCCACCATCATCAGGAAGGTACCGCCGAATGCCGCGATGGGAAGATGCGCCTCTTGCATGATGCGCGCGTATTCAGCCGGGCGGGCAGCCGCCATGATCAGCGCGTCGATCGGGCCGACATGCGCGGCAATGACCACGATCAGCAGCGGGAAGACGATCCGCATGCCGAAAACCGCGATCAGGATACCCCAGGTCAGGAAACGGTGCTGCCAGACCGGGCTCATCGTTTTGAGCTTGTTGGCATTGACGATGGCATTGTCGAAGGACAGCGAGATCTCCAGCACAGCCAGAACGGCGCAGATGAAGAAGATGGTCAGCGCCCCGGAAAGCGTGCCGGTGGTCTGCCAACCAAGGGCAGCACCCAGTGCCAATCCGATGCCGGTGACGATGAAGGCCCATTTGAGATATGCGACCATGGGCTTGGCCGTTGATGTGGACATGAAAGTCAGCATTCCGCTCGGCGGTCCAGAACGCGAGGTGCCGACATCACAAGAGCGCCGATCTCTTGCCAGAGGGGCCCGGTCACCGTGTTGCCGCGGGTGCCTTGGCCCCGCGATGCCCCGAGATAAGAAGGACCGGGCGGTTCTGTCAACTGCCCTGCATCCGGCGCCCCGAAACCGAGGCGCCGGAGCAACGCATCAGGCCGCGGCGCGACGGCCCAATACCTGCGCCACCGTGGCCCCGATGGCGGAGGGGTTTGGCGCGATGGTAATCCCGGCGGCAGTCAGGATCTCCACTTTCTCTTGCGCGCTTTCGCCAAAGGCCGAAACGATGGCACCCGCATGGCCCATCTTGCGGCCCTTTGGCGCCGACAGCCCGGCGATATAGGCGACGACCGGCTTTGACATATGTTCGCGCACCCAGGCCGCGGCCTCTGCCTCCTGCGGGCCGCCAATCTCGCCAATCATCACCACGGCATCGGTTTCGGGATCGGCCTCGAACAGTTGCAGGATGTCGCGGAAGCTTGACCCGTTCACCGGATCGCCACCGATACCGACCGAGGTGGACACTCCGATCCCCAGCGCCTTCATCTGGCTGGCGGCCTCATAGCCCAGCGTACCGGAACGACCGACAATGCCTACCCGACCCGGCATGTAGATATGCGGCGGCATGATGCCCATGAAGCCGCGGCCAGGCGAGATGATGCCCGCGCAGTTCGGCCCGATCAGCCGCATCTTGCGGTTTTCGGGGTAACGGCGCAGGAAGCGTTTCACCTGCATCATGTCCTGAGCCGGGATGCCATCGGTCACGCAGACGGCGGTCTTGATGCCCGCATCCGCCGCCTCCATGATCGCATCGGCCGCGAAGGGCGGCGGCACGAAGACGAGGCTTGCCTCGGCGCCCGTCGCCTCCACCGCCTCGCGCACGGTGTTGAACAGTGGCCGGTCGAGGAAAGTCTCCCCGCCTTTGCCGGGCACCACGCCACCCACCACATTGGTGTTGTTCTTCATCATGTCGGCGGTATGGAACTGGCCGATGCGGCCCGACATGCCCTGAACGATGACCTTGGTCGTTTCGTTGATCAGAATGGTCATATTTTCCTCCCTCAGGCGGCGCGTTTCTGGCGCAGGCCAACGGCAATGTCGGCCGCTTCGGCAAGCGTGTCAGCGGTATGCAGGGGCAGCCCGCTTTCGGCGAGAATGCGTTGGCCCTCCTCGACATTGGTGCCGGCAAGCCGCACCACGACCGGGATAGTCATGCCGACCTCGCGATAGGCCTTCACCACCCCTTCGGCCACCCAGTCGCACCGGTTGATGCCCGCGAAGATGTTCACGAGGATCACCTGCACATTGCGGTCGGTCAGCACCGTGCGGAAGGCGCGGACCACCCGTTCCGGGCTGGCGCCGCCACCGATGTCAAGAAAGTTGGCAGGCTCCCCCCCGGCAAGCTTGATCATGTCCATCGTGGCCATGGCCAGACCGGCACCGTTGATGATGCAGCCAATGTCACCGTCGAGCCCGACATAGGCCAGACCATAATCGCCGGCCATGCTTTCGCGCGGGTCTTCCTGGCTACGGTCACGCAGTTCCGCGACCTCGGGGCGGCGATAGAGCGCGTTGGTATCGAAGCTCATCTTCGCATCCAGCGCCACCAGATCGCCCGAGCCGTTGATGATGAGCGGATTGATTTCGACCATCGTGGCGTCAAGCTCGCGGTAGGCGCGGTGGCAGGCGGTCAGCACATTGACCATCTGCGCAATCTGCCCGCCGCGCAGGCCCAGCGAGAAGGCCAGTTCCCGCGCCTGAAACGGCACCAGACCCACCGCCGGGTCGATGACCATGCGGCGCAGCGAATCCGCGTCGCTTTCCGCCAGATCCTCGATCTCCATCCCGCCATGGGCAGAGGCCACGATCATGATGCGTTCGGATTTGCGATCCAGCACGAAGCCCAGATACAGTTCCTGCCGGATCTCGGACGCCGCCTCGACCCACAGGCGGTAGACACCCTTGCCATTCGCATCGGTCTGCTTTGTCACCAGTTGACGGCCGAACAGGGTTTGCGCGTAGTCCTGCACTTCCTCGGGGCTGCGGCAAAGCTTCACGCCCCCCGCCTCGCCCCGGCCGCCCGAGTGGATCTGCGCCTTCACCACCCAGGCGCTGCCGCCCAATTCGCGCGCGCGGTAGCCTGCCTGTTCCGGGCTGTAAGCCAGGCCACCGCGCGGGACCGGCACGCCGAAGCCTGCCAGAATTTCCTTCGCCTGATATTCGTGAATATCCATTTATATTCCTCCCTCAGCGTGCAGCGATGGCGTCGGCCAGAACGATGACGTTGCGCGCCATGCGTTCCGAGGCCGCGTCGATCATCTTGCCATCCAGAGAGGCGGCGCCGCGCCCCTCGGATTCCGCCTTGCGCAATTCGTCGATGATGCGGCGGGCGCGGGTGACTTCGGTATCCGGCGGCGAGAAGACCTCGTTCGCCAGCGTGACCTGCGAGGGGTGGATGGCCCATTTGCCATCGCAGCCCAGCGCGGCGGCGCGACGCGCGCCCTCCTTATAGCCCTCGGGATCACTGAAATCACCGAAAGGTCCGTCGATGGCGCGCAGGCCATAGGCGCGGCAGGCAACCACCATGCGGCTGATCGCCGAATGCCACTGATCGCCGGGGTAATGCGGGTTCAGACCGCCGATGTTGGTGGTGCGCGCCCTGAGGCTCGCCGCGTAATCGGCCACGCCGAAATGCAGCGCCTCCAGCCGGCCACCAAACTGCGCGATAGCCTCGACATTCGCCATACCCAGCGCGGTTTCAATCAGCGCCTCAAGACCCACGCGGGTCTGATAGCCCTTCGCCATCTCGATCTGGTTCACCATGGCCTCGACCATATACAGATCGCCGGTCACGCCGACCTTGGGCACCAGAAGCGTGTGCACGCGGTCGCCCGCCTGCTCCATCACATCAACGACGTCACGATACATATAGTGTGTATCCAGCCCGTTGATGCGGACAGAAACGGTCTTGCCCGCCGCCGCCCAGTCGATGTCATTCAGCGCCTGAATGGCATTCTTGCGGGCCTGTTCCTTTTCCGGCGGTGCCACCGCATCCTCAAGGTCGAGGAAGATGTAATCGGCCGGGCCGGTCGCGGCCTTGTCGATCATGGTGGGGTTGGACGCCGGGACGGCAAGTTCCGAGCGCTGCAGGCGTTGGCGCCGCAGCGGGTGCAAAGTGTGGCTCATGTGTCTGTCCTGTTTATCCGGTGATCATTCAGCGGCCAGCCGCAGTTCGGGCGTGGCGGGGCGCATCAGGTAAACCTCTTGCGCGGCAGCGACGCCGGAGCCGAGCTTGATGCGGGCGCCGGCCTCGACCAGCGCCATCTCGGCGATGGAAATGGCGGTCAGGCACATGCCTTCGTTCAGATCGCCCAAGTGGCCGATGCGGAACACCTTGCCATTCAGCGGCCCCAGCCCCGACCCAAGCGAACAATTGTAGCGCTCATAGGCGATACGGATGACCTCACGCGCATCCACTCCTTCAGGCACGCGCACCGCCGTGACGGTATCGGAATAAAGCGTCGGATGTTCGGCGCAGAGGTCCAGCCCCCAGGCCGCTACCGCACGGCGCACACCCGATGCCAGCCGCTTGTGACGGGCGTGAATGTTCGGCAGCCCTTCTTCCATCATCCGCGTCAGCGCCGCCTTCACGCCATGCAGCAGCGGCACCGGCGGGGTGTAGGGGAACGAACCACCATCATGGGCGCGCAGCATATCGGCCAGGTCGAAAAAGGCACGGTGCATGGTAGAACTTTCCATCGCCTTCAGCGCCTTCGGGCTGACCGCGAGCATACCCAGCCCCGCAGGGCTCATCAGCCCTTTCTGGCTGCCGGTCACCGCCAGATCGACACCCCAGTCATCCATGCGGAACGGGATCGAGCCGATCGACGATACGCCATCCACAAACAGCAGCGCGTCATGCAGCGCATCATCCAGCGCCTTGCGCACGCCCGCCACGTCCGATGTCACGCCGGTTGCGGTTTCGTTATGGGTGACGAAGACCGCCTTGATCTCGCCATGCCGGTCGGCGCCCAGAATGCGGGCAAATTCCTTCACCGGGGCACCCGCACCCCAGGGCAAGTCGATCAGATGCACCTCCAACCCCAGACGCTTCGCCATCTCGGCCCAGAGATGCGAAAACTGGCCATGCCGCGCCATCAGCACCTTATCACCGGGGTTCAGCGTATTGGTGATGGCCGCCTCCCAGCAGCCAGTGCCCGAGCCGGGAAACAGGGCAACGCGCCCCTTGGTGGTGCCGTAGACCGTCTTGAGATCGGCGAAGATGCTGGCCGTCAAATCCCCAAAATCCGGGGCGCGGTGGTCCTGCATCGGCACGTTCATGGCGCGGCGAACGGTTTCCGGCACATTGGTCGGGCCGGGGATGAAGAGGTGAGAAAGTCCGGTTTTCATGGCAATCCTCCCATTGCTGAGATCATTGATGCCCAGAAATTTCACTGTGGGGAAATGAATCTGCGTTCTGCTGTAAATGCGAGAGTTTACACTTGGCATATTTTGTAATATTGTAATATTAACTAACCATTCATTTGTGTGCGAACGTATGCAGAAAACCTTCATCGGACCTCAGTTGCGGCGCCTGCGGCAAGAGCGTGGGGAAACCCAGGCCCAGATGGCCAAGGCGCTCGGAATCAGTGCGTCATACGTCAACCTTTTGGAAAACAATGAAAGATCCGTTTCTGTCGCCATCCTGTTCCGGCTGTTGGATACCTATGGCGTCGATTGGCGCGATATCGCGGAAGACGAAAACGCAAACCTCCTGCCGGAATTGCGCGGCGCTGTGCAGGATCCTCTCTTTGCACAACTACGCCCAGATCTGCCGCAATTGCGCGCCGCGCTGATCCATAGCCCGGATCTTGCAGCAGCTTTTCTGCGCCTGCATCGTGCCTATCACGCGATTTCGGATCAGTTGCTGTCAATGACCGAACTGGCGGGACAGGCGCCCCTCTCTTCACCTGAAGCGGCGGTCCACGATATTTTCCGCAAGAACCGCAATAACTTTCGTGATCTGGAAGAAGCCGCCGAATCCTTCTGGGCCGGCGAAGAGATCGAACGTGATGAAATCTACTACGCCTTGAAGCGCCGGTTGCGGGATCGGCTTGGCGTGACAGTCCGTGTTCTACCTGTAGAAGAAATGCCGTTTTCCCTGCGCGACTACAGCGCGGCACATCGGGAAATTCAACTGTCAGAAGCTCTGGATCATACCAACCGGATTTTCCAGCTCGTTCATATGTGCGCCTTGCTGGAGCTTGCCGCCCCACTTGATCGTGTCATTGCGGCTTCCGGTCTGTCGGATCCACAAGGTGTCGCGCGCTTGCGGGTGGAGCTTGCAAACTATTTCGCCGCTGCCGTCCTCATGCCTTATGACGCCTTTCTGGCCGAGGCAAAGGCCACGAAATACGACTTTGATCACCTCGCCACCCGGTTCGGCGTCAGTTTCGAACAGGCTTGCCACCGCGCCACGACCCTGCAACGAGAGGGTGCACTCGGCGTTCCGTTCTTCTTTCTGCGGATCGACAAGGGAGGCAACGTCGCAAAGCGGTTCAACGCGACGAGTTTCCCGCTGGCGGAACATGGCGGCGCCTGCCCGCGTCTCGACGTCCATACCAGCTTTCGAACGCCCGGCCGGATCGTTCCGCAATTCGTCGAAATGCCGGAAGGCGGGCGCTTCTTTGTGTTTTCACGAACAGTCGAACGGCCGACCTGGGTTCGCCACGCCCAGGACAATCGACTCGCCGTTGCAATGGGATGCGCGCTCGAACATGTCAGTGAAATCGGTTATGCTGAACCATTCCTGCTTTCAGGTATCACGATGACACCTGTGGGAATAAATTGCCGAATCTGCCCGCGCAACCATTGTGACCAGCGCGCCTACCAGGCTTTGACCCTGCCTGAACCAGTCAACACCATGCGCCGCGGCGCAACACGATTCGAAGTCTGAATTACGATGGACTCTCAGATTTTGTCTCCGCCTCAAGCAATTCCTGAACCCTCAAACGCGCGCGTGCGCTTAGATCCAGCAAGTTGCGCACTGTCGCCAGTGGCTTCTCAGGGCTTGTCTCCAATGGCGGATCAATCGCCATCTCCGCAGCATCTCGCCAGACTCCTTGATCCTGCTCGGATACCGCGCGCCAGGCCCGAGAGACGCGCAGCGCATGATGCATTTCCTCTGTATCCCCAGCACGGAGAAATGCGCCAACCGCCTCGGATGGCATATCCATCTGCATCAGGGCTTCGCCGCGCAATCTCTCGGCCTCAACCCCGCCGAACCCCGCAAGCAATCGCAATGTGGAAGCGGCATCCCGTCTCATCTGTGCAAGACGGGCGGTAAACACCCGCGCCGCAGGCTCCCCACTCTCCATCCCCGCCCGGTTCGTCCATCGCTCGGAAACTTCAGGCAGACCAAGATCAAGAAACCGCGTCGCCAGCAGCTCTGCCGTCTTCTTCGGCAAGCCATCTGGTGCTTGGTCGGTATCGCTTGCCAGCATCAGGAGATCGGACGTGCCTGCCTTTTCAGAAAGGAGGGTCCAGACATCAATCTTGGTTCTTTCGTCTTTTGCCTCCGCAAGGCTCTGCGAAAACTGACCATCCAGAGCAAGGGAAAGGGCGTAAGCCCGTTGTAATGCGGCCGCATCAGGCTGACCCCGGCGCTGGCTGGCCAGGATCTCAAGATCCTGCATCTTCCGGGCATCAATGGCCGTGCCTGTCACAAGCGCCAGATCAACAAGCCCAATCAAGGCAGCAGGTTCCATCGCGTCATGTCCTGCGGCGATTTCCTGATAGGTCTTTTCCGCCTTTTCAGGCAAATTTGACGCATCCAGTGATGCATCAACAAGGCGCACGACACCGGAAGCCCCGTCAGAAGCCCGTGCAATCGCATCCCTGATCTTCCGCACCATTTCGGTATCGCCATTCTGGACAAATCTTTCTGCCAGACGAGGACCGAGCAATTGTCGCAAATTGACCGGGAGATCCGAGTATCCGAGAAAAATTGCCCCTGTATTTACCGGCTCTCCGGGTCGCAAATACGATCGCGCGAGAACTGACCAGAGCGCAGCCAGAGAGGAGCATGATTCCATGCCTTCGAACGGATTCGTGACAATCGGATCGTCGTCCACTATTGCCGCAATCGCCAGAAGGATCGGCGCATCTCTTGTGTCACTTGCAAATACCTTCACGAGTTGTGCCGCTTCTGCCCCGAAACCGAGCGACAATGCCCGCCAAGCCGCCATGGTGGCGATCTGGGGCTGGGGTTCATCCATATCTCCGGCAAGGCCATGGTATAAAAAAGCAAATTCCATCTCTGGCCGACTACTTCCCGTGCTGGCCCGCAACTCAAAACGGCTGTCATCCAGACATGCAAGGCTGTGCGGGTCCTCTGCAGATTTCCCGTCCAGACCTTCAGGCTGCATCACCCGGATATGCACTGACCGACGATCCATCGTCCCCTCGTCAGATCCAGGTCGCGTTGACGCAGGAAGACGCAGGTCAACGATTCCCTCAGATGCAGCCGCACCCAACCCCTCGGCAATTGTCTTGCGCATGAGGTCAAGGGCAAGATCGTCAAGGGGCAGCGGTGCGCGCTCCACTTTCCTGTCCACGGCTAAAGGACGAACGGCGGTTTTCGGCGTCATCACAGCTTCAAACGGCGACCCCTTCTTTGCCGAGCCCGATTTCAGATCAATCACGATGATGCCGGGCCTGAATTCGAAAGCCTCGGCATGGCAATTGCATGCAAGGGCAATGTTCAATACCCCCCCCAATCCAGCTTCCACACCGGCCAGCCGGGTCTTGGAGATGCGACGGAACGCATCGGACAGATCGAATGTCAGCTCGGGATTTTCGATTTGAAGCTGATACCCGCCATCAAGGCGCCCCAGAGTCCAGCTTGCAGGCTGCGCAAGCGTCACGACCAGACGCGAGAAACCGTCATGCTCCCCTGAAGTCACGTGCGCCGTTTCAGCCCATGATGCATATGGCAGGATTAGCATAAGCAGCGCGAACAGGCGGCACATCACGCGGCCTCCTGTTTCAGAGCGCGCAACGCGTCTTCCAGTTCCGCAAAACTCGGGCGAAGATTCTGTGGCGTGTTCTGCCGACCGACTTCGATGCAGATGTTCGCGGGATGATTATAGAGGTTCGCAACCAGAACCTCCCTGATCAGTTGATAAAAATGCGCGTCGTCCTCGACCACCGCCTTCACTCGCGTTGCAAAGGGACCGACAATCCCATAAGCCAGAAATACCCCAAGAAACGTGCCCACCAGCGCACCGCCGATCATCTTGCCCAGAACCTCGGGCGGCTGGTCGATGGCACCCATCGTCTTGATGACCCCGAGAACCGCCGCCACGATGCCCAGCGCCGGAAGCGCGTCGGCTACGGATTGCAAGGCGTGGCTGGAGTGCAGCGCGTGATGGCGCGCGGTGTCCATGCGCTTGTCCAACACCTCCTCCACCTGATGCGGGTCATCATAATTCATCGACGCAGCCCGCAGCGTGTCGCAGATCAACTCCATCGCCTCATGATCTTTACGAATGCGGGGGTAACGGGCAAAAACCGCAGAATCCTCTGGCTTTTCGATGTGCTCTTCCAGTGCGACCGGATTGGAACGCGCAACGCGGATCAACTCGAACAGAAGGCACAGCAGATCGCGGTAATCCCCCGGCCGCCATTTCGGCCCCTTGAAGACCTTGCCGATGTCCTTCATGGCGTGTTTGACCGCCGCAAGGTCATTCGACACGAGAAATGCGCCCAAGGCCGCCCCCCCGATCATGATCATTTCGAAGGGCAGCGACTTCAGGATGATCCCCAGCTTGCCCCCGGCCAGAAGATAGCCACCGAAGACCATCACGAAGATCACGACAATACCGACGAGTCCGAACATCGGCGCCTCCTTCCCAGTGCATCGCGGTCAGCTTTGCCGGTTGGGAGTTAAGATTCCCTCACTGCCTTGGCACATTCGCGTTGCGGCCTGCGATCAGAACACTCATCGCATAGGCGGTATCCGGCGGCATGCCTGCGAGGATCGCGGCGGCGGTCTGCGGCTGCATCCGCCCAAGGAACCCCGCCGCGAATTGCGGGTCCATCCCGGCGAAGATCGCTGCCGCCTCTTTCGGCTTCATGGCCTGATAGACCTCAGTCAACTGCGCCAGATCACGCTCCGCCGCGCCATCGGCCAGCGTCAGGGTCGCGCGCAGACTATCTTCCGCTGCCGCAAGCTCGGCCAAGCGCCGGGTGGTTACGTCTTCGGCCAGTGCAATGGCGGCCGCTTTTTCGGCTATCGCAGCTTCCCGCACAGCCAGCCGCTGTTCCCGCAGAGAAAGAGCCTCAACCAAAGCGGCGGGCGGCACCGGACAGTTGACCGGCATGGCAGCCGCGCCCGCCTCTTCCGATGCCGCAAGCGCATGACCAACGCTGGTTCCGACGCGCAGTGAGGCGCTGGCCAGAAGAATCACCGAAAGGGCGTAGAGGGCGCCACGGCCGGGCCGCCGTGCCGCGCGGCTCACACCCCGATCTCCATATCGTCGCGACCATTGCGGCGGCGCACGAATCGTAGCCGCCGGTCGCTTCCAGTTTCATCTTCGGGCAGGTCATGCAGGGACGCCAGCATGACCTCCAGCCGAGCGGCAGCGGTTTCTGCGCGCAGGGTCAGCGATTCGAGCGTCGCCGCCGAACCGGTTGCCGCTGCCTGCGCGCGAGACAGAGCCTTTGTCATGTCGTCAACCTGCACCGAAAGTACGGCGATCGCCCCGCCCATCCCTGATTCCAATGTGGAAAACCGCTTCAGGCGAACGGAAAGCACATAGCAATAGATGGCGACGCCCAAAGTGCCCGCAACCATCAGGATATCCGCAACGAGTGTCATGCCCATCCCTCAGTTCAGTACGAATTCGGTGACCAGAAGATCGCGCACGCGGCCTTCGCCGGTCACAACCTGAATACGGCGCAACAATTGCGCCCTGATTTTCAACAGCGCATCGGGCCTTTGGAGGTGAGTCACCTCGACCGCGCGCAGGTAGGAATTGATGACGTCCAGAATGCGCGGCATCAAGCGCGCGACTTCCGCCGCATATTGCGGCGTGACTTCCAGTTGCGAGCTGAACTTGAGGTGCTGGTTGTTGCCTGCCGCGCCCAGTGACATCACCACCGTGTCCACTGGCACGAAGGCAATCTCGGGCAACGGCTCTGCTGCGTGTTCCGCCTCTGACTGCGTGCCGGGCACACCGATCATTCCACTGAAGGTTGCATAAAAACCCCCTGCCCCCAGAAGCAGCGCCAGAACGCCCCCGATGAGAACCGGCCATTTCGATGCCTTTTTCGGTGCCGCCTCCTGCGGCTCTTGCGCTTCTGCCATCGTGCTCTCCGCATTCCTTGCGAAGACCAGCTATAAGCCCGAGGTCACTAACCGATTGTTAAGCCCGATCCCGCATGACTCGTCCAAACGGGGCAGAAGCCCGCATGTCAGAGGCGACACATGCAGAACCTCATATCGCTTTGGTCGCAAATGAACCTGCGCAGACAGGTTACCCTGATCGGTGTAACGATTGCCGTCTTCGCTCTGGTCTTTGCCATTTCCCGGGTCACCGGCCGAACGGATTATGCCTTGCTTTACGCCGGGCTGGAGCCGCAGGCAGCGGGCGAGATCGTGGCGGCGCTCGAACAGCGTGGAATTCCTTATGAGGTGCGCGGCACCGCCATCCATGTCGAGACCACCAGCCGGGATGCGATTCGGATGACGCTTGCGGCAGAAGGGTTGCCCGCCGCAGGAGGCGCCGGCTATGAGCTGCTGGACGGGCTGTCCGGCTTCGGCACGACATCGCAGATGTTTGATGCCGCATATTGGCGGGCGAAGGAAGGTGAACTTGCGCGCACCATTCTGGCCAATCCGTCGATTCGCAATGCGCGTGTTCACATCGCGCAATCGGCAGCACAGCCGTTTCGCAAATCGGCCCCGCCAACGGCTTCGGTCACCGTGACCACGGTGGCGGGTGTAGCTTCGACAGAACAGGCCAAAGCCTTGCGGCATCTGGTAGCCGCCGCCATCAGCGGTATGCGCCCCGAAGATGTTTCCGTCATCGACAGTGTCGGTGGGCTGGTTCCCCCGGAGACCGATACCACCACGGCCGCCGCTGCCGATCGGGAAACCGCATTGCGCCAGAATGTCGAGCGGTTGCTGGAGGCGCGTGTCGGCCCCGGAAATGCCGTGGTGGAATTGTCACTGGATCTCGTCACCGATCACGAGCAGATCACCGAGCGCAAATTCGACCCGCAAGGGCGCGTGGCAATATCGACGGACACAACCGAAAAATCTGGCACGAATCGCGATATAAATCAGGATGTTACCGTCGCTTCCAATTTGCCCGAAGGCGATGCTGGCCAGGCCGGGAGTCAAAGCCAGAACAGCGAAACCCGCGAAAGGGTGAATTTCGAAGTTTCGGAAACCCAGCGCGAACTGATTCGCGCGCCGGGTGCCATTCGCCGGATGACGGTTGCCGTTCTGGTCAACGGTCTGCACAGCCAGGCTGCCGACGGCAGCACAAGCTGGCAACCCCGTCCCGAGGCTGAGCTCGCAGATCTGCGCGAACTCGTCGCCTCGGCCGTTGGGCTGGACACCGCACGCGGCGATGTTCTGACGCTGAAATCGCTCTCATTCGAGTCACTGGCCCCGCAAGGAACCCTGGTCGAAGCCGGCTGGCTGCCACAAATCGATGTGATGCAGCTTGTTCAGGTTGCCGTTCTGGCGTTGGTTACTCTTGTGCTTGGCCTGTTCGTTCTGCGCCCACTGCTGACGGGCACGCCCCAGAGGCGCCAGGACGAAACCGGATTACTGCCCGGCGCCATGGGTGGAATGCTCCCCTCCCCCGCCAGCATGGGCGAAGTGCCGCGTGTGGTTTCCGGCGAGATCGACGACATCTCTGGCTTCACCGATATTCCAGGTGAATCGGTGGAACTGCCGGACGATCCCGTAGACAGGCTGCGTCGGTTGATCGAGGCGCGCCAAACCGAATCGGTTCAGATCCTGCGTGGCTGGCTGGAAGATTCAGAGGAGAAGGCGTGATGGGCCTGAAACTCGAAGTCTTCGAATCACAGGCAGAAACCGAGGCTTTGGCCCCTGATCGCGCCTCGGCGGCAGAGGAGGAGCGTCTTGCCGCATATGAACAGGGTTACTCCGCCGGGTGGGAAGATGCCGCCAATGCTGCAAACCAGGACCAAACGCAGATTCGCGGTGATCTGGCACGCAGCATTCAGGCGCTTGGCTTTACCTTTCACGATGCACGCATGCATGTTTTGAAGGCACTGGCGCCCCTGATACGGGAAATGGTGAACCGTCTGCTGCCCGAGGTCGCGCACGCGGCACTGGCGCCTGTGGTTCTGGAAACCCTGATGCCTCTGGCCAAGGATCTTGCAGAGGCGCCGGTTGAACTGGTGCTCAATCCCGCAGCGCGCCTGCCAGTGGAAACGCTGCTGGAACACGCAACCGGGCTGCCGCTGCGGATTGTGGAGGAGCCCACTCTGGGCGAGGGGCAGGTCTATCTCCGCCTTGGCGAGACGGAAACGCGTATCGACCTCGACCGCGCCACGCAGGAACTGTCCACCGCAGTTTACAATTTCTTTGGATTGTCAGAACAGGATCGCAGAATATGACTGATACTTCCGACAGCAACCCTTTCGGACAGGTGCCCATCGAAATCGTGATTTCGGTCGGCAAAGCCCGGCCGCGCGTTCGTGACTTGCTGAAGCTTCAGCGTGATGCGGTTCTACCGCTTGACCGGCGGGTGGATGACCCGGTGGAGCTTTATGTCGGTGACCGGCTGATCGCACGCGGTGAATTGCAGGAAATGGAGGGCGATCAGGCCGGCCAACTCGCTGTTCGGTTGACCGAAGTGGCCAATCTGCGCGGTGAGTTGTGAGATATCCAGCCCTTCTGGCCATCCTGTTCCTGCTGGCAGGCCCGGCCACAGCGCAAAGCTTTTCGGTCGATCTGGGCGAAGGGCCGACGCTTGGAATGCGATCAATGCAACTGATCGCGCTGATCACATTGCTCAGCCTCGCACCGGGCCTTGCGATCATGGTGACCTGCTTTCCCTTCATCCTGACCGTGCTGTCGATCTTGCGGCAGGCCATCGGATTGCAGCAGGCACCGCCCAACATGCTGATGGTCAGCCTCGCGTTGTTTCTGACCTGGTTCGTGATGGACCCGGTATTGACCGAGGCATGGACAAAAGGCGCCGGGCCGTTGTCACGCGGTGAGATCGAGCTGCAAGAAGCGATACCGCTGACTGTTGCGCCGTTCCGTGGCTTCATGTCGGCACGGATCGACCCGGAAACCTATGGCGAACTGGCGTCCCTGCGGGAAGCAACACCGCCAGAGCTGACACAGGCGCCGCTGTCCCTGCTGGTGCCGTCCTTTCTGCTGTCGGAACTGCGCCGCGCGTTCGAGATCGGCTTTCTGGTGTTCCTGCCCTTCCTGATCATCGACCTTGTGGTGGCCGCGATCCTGATGTCGATGGGCATGATGATGGTGCCGCCCGCCATCGTGTCGCTGCCATTCAAGCTGGCGTTCTTCGTCGTCGCCGACGGGTGGAGCCTGCTGTCCGGTGCGCTTGTGCGAAGTTATCTCTAACGCTCGCGCAGCGCCTGCTGGGACTTGTAAAGCGGCTTGGTCAGGTAGGTCAGGATGGTCTTCCCGCCGGTCTGCAATTCCACATCTGCCAACATACCGGGCCGGATTTCCAGCGCCTGCTGGCGTTCCGTCAGCTTCGACAGATCCACTTTCACGGTGACCTTGTAATGCGGGTCACCATCGGGATTGCGCGAGCGGTCGTCTTTGAACGTGTCGGCCGAGATGAAATCGACCTTGCCCTGAAGCGTGCCGTAGATCGTGTAATCATAGGCGGTCAGCTTGATGGTGGCGTCCTGATCCTTGCGAACCTGCGCGATATCCTCGGGTTTCACCCGAGCCTCGATGTAAAGCTCGTCCTCCAGCGGAATGATCTGGAGGATTTCTTCGCCCGGACGCACCACGCCGCCGATGGTGGTGATCGACAGCTTGTTGACCACGCCTTTCATCGGCGCCACCAGAACGGTGCGGTTCAGCTGATCCTCGGCGATCTTCAACTGCTGTTTCAGCGAGGTCAGCTTGCCCAAGGTCTCGGAATAATTTGTAGCGCGGTCGAGTTCCATCTGCGTCACCACGTCATTCAGACGGTTCTCGGCTTCCGATTGCTGCTTGCGCGCGTTGGTCACCTCGATCAGGGGCACGACTTCCATCGCCAGCATCTTCTCAAGAATCTCCAATTCCTTGTTGGCCTGCTTCAACACCTGCTCGGCACCATCTTTCTTTGATCCGTAATCGCTTTGCCGCGCACCCAGAAGCGTGGTTTCAGAAGCCACGATGTCGGGAACCCTCGCGGCATATTCCGGCGGCACATCGAAATCGGCGAGGTTCAGCATTTCGGCTTCCAGCCGCAGGCGACGGATTTCCAGCGTGGCAACCTGGTCGGTCAGATCATCGACCTGCGACTGGTATTGCGTGCCATATAGCCGCGCCAGAACCTGCCCAGGCTGCACGATGTCGCCTTCCGAGACATTCAATTCAGCCAGAATGCCGCCTTCAAGATTGTTGATGATCTGTGGCCGCGACGAGGAAACCACCGTTCCCGGCGCATGCACGATTTCGGCCACCCAGGCGATAGCCGACCATAGCAGGAAGACGACAACTGCAAGGCCAATCACCCAGATCGTGACCGAGGGGCGGCGGGTGCGTTCGGAAATTTCGTGATCGAAGGCTGCGCTGCTCATGGCTTGCCCCCCTGCGCCTTGGACAGATGCGCCAGAACCGCGTCGCGCGGACCATCGACCGCCATCTTGCCGTTTTGAAGGATCACCGTGCGTTCCGTCAGTTGCAGGATGGGCACGCGGTGGGTAGCGATGATCGCGGTGCGGCCCTTCAGCCAGCCATGCAACCGGCTGACCAGCGTCGCCTCAAGCGTCTGGTCCAGCGCGGCAGTCGGCTCGTCCAGCAGCACGACTGACGGGTCTTGCAGCCAGAGCCGCGCCCAGCCGATGCTTTGCCGCTGCCCGACCGAAAGCCCTTCGCCCAGTTCGCGGATTTCCAGATCCAGCCCGCGCGGATGGTTGCGGACAAAAGGGCCAAGACCCGCGAAATCCAGCGCGGCGAACAGCCGGTCGTCATCGCGCTCCAGTTGCGTGAGATTGAGGTTGTCGCGCAGGCTGCCCGCGAACAGTCGCACCTCCTGCCCCAGATAGCCGATCCCGCGGCGCAGGTCGCGCGGATGCACCTGCCCCAGATCCACCCCGTCGATCAGGATGCGGCCGCGTGTCGGATCGAACAGCCCGGCCAGCAGTCGCAGCAAAGTTGACTTGCCCGAGCCATTCGCCCCCAGAACCGCAACATGCTGGCCCGGCGGAATGGCGATGCCCGGAATATCGACCACGGCGCTGGATTTCTCGTCATAGCGGAATTCCACGTTCCGCAGTTCGAATCCGCCCTTGATGTGGTCACGGCGCAGATAGCTGCGGCCCGGTTCTTCCTGCTGTTCAGCGGCAGCTATGCTTTCCAGCCCGTCCAACGCCGCCCGCACATTGGCCCAGCGCGCCAGCGTGGCCGAGATCTGTGACAGCGGGCCAAGCGTGCGCGAGGTCAGGATCCCGATGGCGATGATCGTCCCCACAGTGAAATCGCCGGCGAAAACCTTGTAGGCACCGACGACCACCGCGCTGATATAGGTCGCCTGCTGCACGCCTTGCGCCCAATAGGTCAGCAGCGAGGACATATGCCGCTGTTCCGAGGATTTCAGCGCCGAAAGCGCGGTCAGTTCGGCCCAGATGCGCGAAATCCGGTCCTGCGCACGCTGCGTCGTAACGGTTTCATGTTCATAGACCGCTTCGTAAAGCAGCCGCGCCGCGCGGGTCGAGGCACCCTGCGTCGCCTGGGTCAGCGCGATCATACGTTTCTGGAAGAACAGGCCCGGCGCTACCATCAGGATGCCACCAACCACCAGAATCCACACCAGATTGCCGCCGATCGAAGCGACCAGCAGGAAAAAGATGATCAGGAACGGCAGATCGGCCAGTGTACCGATGGTGGTCGAGGTAAAGAACTCGCGCACCGAGGAAAACTCGCGCATCGCGGCAAAGGTCTGCGAAGGTGTGCGCTTGCCCGGCGCTGCGCGCATGTTCAACAGCCGCCGCATGAGGATTTCCTGCACCGACATCTCGATTCGACGGCCAGTCGTATCCATAAGGGTAGAGCGTGCGACCTTCAGCATCCCCTCCAGCACAACCGCCAGAAACGCACCCATCGCCAGCACCCAGAGCGTCGGTTCCGACTGGTGCGGGATCACCCGGTCATAGACCTGAAGCGAGAACAGCGCGACCGCGACGGCCAGAAGATTGGCGACCAAGGATCCAGCAGCCACCTCGGCAAGCTGGCGGCGAAAGCCCAGAAATTCACCCCAGAACCAGTGCGGGCGAGGAGCATCCTCGGCATGGCGCTGTTCCAATTTGGCCAGCGACGGGCGTGCCCGCAGCAGCACGCCACTGAACACTGCGGTAAATTCATCCAGCGCGACCTCGGCCCGTTTGTCGGGCAGGGTCGCGTCATAGATCGTCACGCAATCGCCGGATTGCGCCAGAACCAGCACAAGCTGCCCCGACGACATCTGTGCCAGCGCAGGCCAGAGTGCCGCGACGGGTGCCTCGGCCCGATCAACCCGTGCGACGAGACCCATGTCTTTCAAGGCGCGGCAAAGGTGGTTCAGATCTGGTGTCGTCCCGGCATCCGCATGAATCGCCATCGCCTCGGCCAGATCGGAGGCTGAAACCTCGGCCCCGGCCAGCCCCAGGTAGATCGCCGCCAATCTTGCGCGTGCCAAAGCCTTCTCGCCGGGTTTCGGCGCCGGCTGTGCCGGTGCCGCGGCGCGCGCTGGCATCGCGGCACGGTTGGCGTTGAGTTCGAAGGCGACGACCCGATCACTCATAGCTGTGTTCCGTTCACCAGCACGCCGCGATCACGCGCGATTTCCAGACGGCGCAATGCGATTTCGTATTTCAGGCCCGCCTGTTCGCGCTGCATCGCAACAAAGGTCTCAAACATGCCCACCAGTTCCATCAGCGGACGGCGGCCCATCTTGTATTGCTGGGTGAAGGTGAACAGCGTCGCCTCGGTCTGTGCCAGCACGGTTGCACCCTCGGCCTCGCGAGCCTGCAAGGTAGCAATGTCATGCTGAAGCGAGACGATGCGGCGGTTGGCATCCTCGGCGCTTTTGGCGATGCGCCGGTCCACCACATCGCCGGTGGAGTTCAGCGCCTGAAGCTCTGCCCCGGTGCCGAAACCAAAGGCGTTGTCGGCACCGATTGACAGGCCGGACAGCAGGCCGTCATCGTCCAGTTTCGCTTCGGCCTTCACGCCGGGAAAGTAACCCGCGCGCAGGATATCGGCCTCGGCCAGTGTGCGCGTCCCCTCGGCACGGGTCTTCAGAACCGCAACAGGCTCTGGTGTGATGCCATCGGGCGGCAGGGGTTGCAGCCCCGCAATACCGTCCAGCGACCGCGCCGACATGGCGTTCAACTCAGCCAACGTCTGACGTGCGTTGAATCGGTCATCATTGAACCGCGCCCGCATCTCGGCGGTCTTCTGTTCGATGACGCGCTGTTCGGAACGGTCGGACAGGCCGCCATCTGCACGGATCGTCACGATGCGCTGGTAATCGGCCATGCGGGTGACAGCCGCTTCGGACAGCCGCGCATAGTCCAGCGATTGCTGGGTCTTGATATACAGGGACAGGCCTTCATAGACGCGCGCATTGGCATCCGCCGCCAAGGAGGCCGCAGCAACCTCCACATCGGCGGCCGAATAGGCCCGTTCAGCCTTGCGCGCGCCACCGTCAAAAATGGTCTGTTCGATCAGGATCGAAGCCGCCACCGCACCCAGCGAGGTCAGGCTGACACTCGGCCCGATCTTCGGCAGCCAGTTTTTCGATTTTGCTTCGGCCTTCAGCCGCGCCACACGCAATTCTGCGCGAGCAACACCGGCGTTTGCCGCGGTCACCGCCTGCGCAACCTCGGTATAGGGACCATCGGGCGGCAGAATGGACTGCCGCGCCAGAAGTGCATCAATGATGGCGGAGCGCTGTTTTGCATCCTGACCGGCCTGACGAAGCTCTGTCATGCTGGCAGGTTGATCTGGGCCATACCCCGCCCCGAAGGACGATCTGGTAACATCCGGCCCCGATCCGCCCATGCAGCCCGCAAGCGCCAGCACAAGCGTCAGGGCCGGGCCGGGGCGCAGGGCCCCGGCTCGAACTGGTTTACGCATACCGGGCATCTGACGCCCCCGTCAGATCAACGTCGTATGGATATCGTCGTCGATCAGAACCGATCCGTGACCGTCGCCCAACGTGTAGACCGTGTAGGTCTGCCCGTCGATCGACTGGGTGCCTGTTGCGGCGAAGTCCCCGCTCAGGCTCACATCGTCGGCCGCATCCCCCTTGACCACCAGCTGATGATCCGGGCCGGTCAGACGGTTCAGATCATCTGCGGTCAAGGTCATCTGCGCATCCGGTGCCCAGGTCAGATCCACCGCCGCGAAATCGAAGCCGTGCAGCCCGGCGCGGCCAAGATCGACCTCCACCGAATTTGTGGTGTTCACGATCAAGAGCGTGGAGGACGAGTTGCCCGCCGCATCCGCATTGTTGATCACCAGATAGCTGCCATCCGGCACAGTGCCGCCAAAGCGGAACTCGGTTTCGTTGAAGGTGGCGTTGTCGGTTTCGGTCGCCTGAATGTGGCTCACCGTGCCCGAGGCATCCACACGATCGAAGGTGTAGATGTCGTCGGTCATGTCGGCATAGAGCGCCCGCATCCCGATGGCATTGCCCTGCGCGTCCTTGGTCGGCGTGATCGCGGTGATCTCGGGTGACAGTGGCGCAACCGTATCGACATGGATCGTTTCGGTGAAGAAATCGACGTTGCCCACGCTGTCGGTGGCGCTCACGCGGATTTCCGTATCCACCCCGTCGCCGACCGGCAGTTCGCCAGCCGCCAGCGTGACAGACCACTTGCCATCCGCACCAGCGCTGACCGTATGGCGAATGCCGTTCTCCAGCGTCACGGTCACGGTCGAATTGGCCTCGACCGTGCCCTGAACCACCACGCCCTGCGCATATTCCGTAGCATTGACCACGCCATCGCCCGCAATCTCGCCCGTAAGGCCAAGGTTACGCACCAGCGTATCGACGTGCACCGCCTGGGTCAGCGTCTTGGTGTTGCCGATGTGATCGGTCGCCACCATGGTCAGCGTCAGATCATGCTCTCCCGCCGGAATTTCCGACGAGGGCACACGGACCGACCAGTTGCCGCTCGCATCCACCGCGGCATTGTGCCAAGCGCCATCAGCAAGCTGCACAACCACGCGCGAGCCCACTTCGACCGTGCCCGAAACGACCAGATCATTCACCGCCTCGGCGCCGTTGATCACAGCATCGGCCGAACCGGCGTAGTCCTTCACCTCGGTATCAATCGACACCGTATGCGTTGCCGTTTCGGTATTCCCGGCCGCGTCCGTCGTCGTCACGCTGACGACCGAGTCGCGGGTGCCGGTGGCGATTTCGTTGCCTTGGTAGGCAACACTCCACTGCCCGTCGGCGCCCACAGTCGTCGTGCGGGTGATGCCTTCGAAGGTCACTTCGACAGTCGCCCCCGCTTCGCCCTCGCCAGTCAGCACGATACCCGCACTGGCCGAATGCTCGGCTCCCGAGATGTAGTTATCCCCCATCTGCGGGTCGTCGATGCTCAGCGAAATTTCGGTATCGACGTCGATGATATGGGTCGCGGTCGCGCTGTTGCCCGCCGCATCCACCGCCGTGACCGTGGCCACCGTGCCGCTGTAGGTGCCCGAAGCCACCACACCGGCCGCGAAGCTGGCGGTCCAGCTGCCATTCTCCGCCACCACCGCATTCACCGTGGTGCCCAGCCATTCAACCGTCACCGTCGCCCCGGCCTGAGCCGAGCCGGTCATGGTGATCGTGCCAGCCGCCTCGGCCGCGTTGATCACATCGTCCCCGGCAATGGCGGCATCCGCAAAAGCTACGGTGGTGAAGGTATCCACCACCACAGTTTCATGAATGACCGTCTGGTTCCCCAGCGGATCGGTCGCGGTGATCGTCGCGGCATAGCTGTGCTCGCCCGAGGCGATTTCCTCGGTCGTGAAGGTCACAGACCAGTTGCCCTCGGCATCCACGACGGTCGTATGGCTGCTGCCCTCGATCTGCACTTCAATCGTGGCGCCAGCTTCACCTTCGCCGCCGATGGTCACACCATCAAGGTATTCGGCGCCGTTCTCGACATCGCCGACACTTTCCACCCCCGAGGTCGCCGAGACTTCGGGCGGGGTCATGTCGATAATGAAGCTCGGGCCGTCGAGATCATAGGTAAACCCGCCGCCGGTGACCGTGACATCCGCACGGAACGAACCGTCCGAAGGGAACGAGCCATCCTCGAAAGTGACACCCCAGGTGCCACTTTCGTTGATCGTCGTGGTCTGCGTCTGATCGCCGACAACCACAGTCACGGTATCGCCCGGCTCGCCAGTGCCGGTCACGACGCAACGCGGATCTTCGGTGTTGGTCGTCAGAGTGTCAGAGGACTCGGGGTGATCGACAGTGGGGGTAGCACGGGTATCTCCGTCGCCGTCGCCGTCGCCGTCACCATCTCCGTCGCCGTCGCCGTCACCATCTCCGTCGCCGTCGCCGTCACCATCTCCGTCGCCGTCGCCGTCACCATCTCCGTCGCCGTCGCCGTCACCATCTCCGTCGC
>NZ_QXXQ01000009.1:22475-158801 GCF_003570715.1 Gemmobacter lutimaris
CGCCGTCGCCGTCACCATCTCCGTCGCCGTCGCCGTCACCATCTCCGTCGCCGTCGCCGTCACCATCTCCGTCGCCGTCGCCGTCACCATCTCCGTCGCCGTCGCCGTCACCATCTCCGTCGCCGTCACCATCTCCGTCGCCGTCACCATCTCCGTCGCCGTCGCCATCTCCATCTCCGTCGCCGTCACCATCTCCGTCGCCGTCGCCGTCGCCGTCACCATCTCCGTCGCCGTCGCCGTCGCCATCTCCGTCGCCGTCACCACCGCTGCTGCCGTCGCCGCCGCCGCCCAGCAAGGCCGCACCGCCAACCAGACCAGCCGCAAGCGCACCGGCGCCAAGACCGCCGCCCGCCAGCAGACCCGGCGCAAGGAAGCCCATGCCCGCCGGTTCGTCGCTGACCATTTCAGCGGCCGCATAATTGTCCGCCTCCGCAAAACGGATGTCATCAAGGGTGGAAAACTTGTTCCATGCATCAACCGGGCCATAGCTGGCATAGATCACGCCATTGGCACCGCTGTCTTGCAGCAGCACTTCACTGACTTCGCCATCTGCCGAAAGGTAAAGCCGGTTGATCCGGCCAGGGTCCGCATCGAAGAACCCTGCAAGGTCGATGGTCTGACCATCCACCAGCTTGACGATCAGATCGGCGCCCTTGCGCTCGTATCCGACAACGCTGGAATGCGCGAGGTGCAGCGAAACCTGTTCGCCGGACCCTACCTGAATGAAATTGCTTGCGTCACCGCCCGCCGTGCCTTGCACGACACCGCCCGCAGAATTGCGGACGGCGAACTTAATCGCCTGCACCATTTTACCGCTCCGCCTCAAATCCGGGTTAATGACCGGATGATGGGTTATGGCCCCGTTATCGGGGTCCGATTACGTCCATCAATACGCGGGACCGGGCACAATTTCTAGGGGGCACCGCGGCTCATGCCGCATTTTCTTCCAATTTCCCCATATTATGGCCACATTTGTTGCTTCGCATGCCAAATAGGCGATCCAAACTAGACCACACCAGATATAGACAATTGCACAGCGATCAATACAACCGCTGTCCGCTTTCATCGAAGAAGAACAATTTATTCTCGTCATAGTTGAGCGAGATTTCTTCACCCACAGCGAAGTCATGCTCGCCAAAAAGCCGGATGGTGATAAGACCGTGTGTCGGATTGAGCACATAAACCAGAGTTTCGCCGCCCAGTTTTTCGAGATGGCTGACTTTCGCCGCAAGCTTGCCCGAACCACGCAGCAGGGTGAGATGCTCTGGCCGGACACCGACACTCTCGGCCCTCAGCCCCAATGCCCCGCCCTTCAGAAAGTTCATCTGCGGTGACCCGATGAAGCCCGCAACGAAAGTATTGGCAGGGTTGTTATACAACTCCATGGGCGCGCCGACCTGTTCAACCCGGCCTCCACGCAGCACCACGATACGATCCGCCAGCGTCATCGCCTCGACCTGATCATGGGTCACATAGATCATCGTCGCGCCAAGCTCGCGGTGCAGGCGCGCAATCTCGATCCGGGTCTGCACCCGCAGTGCCGCATCAAGGTTCGACAGTGGCTCGTCGAACAGGAACAGTTTGGGCCGCCGCACGATGGCACGGCCAATGGCAACGCGCTGACGCTGACCGCCCGAAAGCTCGGACGGGCGCCGGTCCATCAAGGCATCCAGCGACAGCATGGCCGCGGCCTTGCCAGTCGCCTGCGCGATCTCGGCCTTTGCGACACCGGCCTGTTTCAGCGCCAGCCCCATATTGTCGCGCACGGTCAGATGCGGGTAAAGCGCGTAGCTCTGGAACACCATGGCAATCTCGCGTTTGGCAGGCGCCAGATCATTTATGCGCTGCCCGTCGATCATCACATCGCCCGAACTCACATCCTCCAGCCCGGCGATCATCCGCAGCAGGGTAGATTTGCCACAGCCCGACGGACCGACGAAGACGCAGAATTCGCCGTCGTTCACCGTCAGATCGACACCCTTGATCACATCGGTCGCGCCGAAGGATTTGGTCACTTTGGTCAGATTGAGCGTTCCCACGGGGCTGTTCCTTACAGTTTCACGGGATGGCCGGTGCGCACGCTTTCATCCGCGGCAAGGCAGATGGCGAGCGACCGGACGGCATCGGTCATATGGCGGCCAAGGTCGAGGTCTTCGCGGATCGCCCGCGCAACGAACGCCTGTTCGCGGTTGCAAAGCGCCTGATGGCCGGGTTCATCGGTCATGTTGAGATCATGATCCCCCTGCCCCACGCGATGAATGCGCAGAGTGGAGGTCTTGGTATGGGTGTCGATATCATCTGACCGTGCGCTTTCGGGCATACGGATCGAAACGGCACCGCGCGGGCTGACGACATCCTTCACGAAGAAGGCGGTGTCGCTCATCATCGGGCCCCAGCCAGCCTCATACCAGCCGCAAGACCCGTCTGCGAACAGCACCTGAAAATGGCCGTAGTTATATGTGTCGGGTGCGATCTCGTCCGACAGGCGCAACCCCATCCCCCGCACCTCCACCGGCGCGGCATCCGTGATCTGGCACATCACATCCACATAATGCACCCCGCAATCCACGATGGGCGGCGTGGTCTGCATCAACGCCTTGTGCACCTCCCATGTCGGACCGGAGGATTGCTGGTTCAGGTTCAGGCGGAACACATAGGGCCCGCCCAGATCGCGCGCCTCGGCGATCAGCCGTTGCCAGCTTGGATGGTGGCGCAGGATATAGCCCACCACCAGCTTGCGGTTCAGTCGCATGGCGGTCGCCACCACTCGTTCGGCATCGGCCACCGTCGTCGCCAGCGGCTTTTCGACAAAGACATGCGCTCCCGCCTCCATCGCCGCCACGGCGTAATCGGCATGGCTATCGGAATAGGTAGCGACACAAACCAGATCGGGCTTCAGCCGCTTCAGCGCCGCGGCGTAATCATGGCTCAGCGGGTAGCTGCGCAACGCCTCGGGCAGATCCGGCACCGAGCGGTTCACCAGCCCGACGATCTGGAAAGCAGGATCGTTGTGGTAGGCAAGAGCGTGGCTTTGCCCCATGTTTCCAAGACCGGCAACAAGAACCCGGATCATTTCACTGCCCCCGCTGTGATGCCGCGGATCAGCTGCCGCGAGAAGATCAGATACAGAACAAGCACCGGCACGATGGCGAGGCTCAGCGCCGCCAGCACCGCGTTCCAGTTGGTGACGAACTGCCCGATGAACACCTGGCTGCCCAGCGTGATGGTCTTGGTTGCTTCGGACGGTGCAAGGATCAGCGGAAACCAAAGGTCATTCCAGATCGGAATCAGACTGAATACCGCCACCGTCGCCATGGCGGGCCGCACCAGCGGCAGCACCAGGCGGAAGAAGATGGTATATTCGTTCAACCCGTCGATCCGCCCCGCATTCTTCAGATCGGCGGAGACGTTGCGCATGAATTCCGACAGAATAAACACCGCCAGCGGCAGGCCCTGCGCGGTATAGACAAGGATCAGCGCGGTCAGCGTATTCACCAACCCGCTTGCCACCATCATTTGCAGGATGGCCACGGTGCCCAGCCGGATCGGGATCATGATGCCCAGCGCCAGATACAACCCCATCAGCATATTGCCGCGGAACCTGTATTCCGACAGGGCGAAAGCCGCCATCGCGCCGAACATCAGCACGAAGAACAGGCTCGCCACCGTCACCGTCATCGAGTTCAGGAAATACTGGAAGAAATCGCCCTGCTTCAGCACAGTCTGATAGCCGACCAGATCGAAGGTTGCGGGGCCGGGCAGGGCCAGCGGATCGGCAAAGATCGCCTTGCGGGATTTCAGGCTGTTGATGACGGTCACGAAGACCGGGAACAGCGCGATGACCGTATAGGTGATCAGGATGGCATGGGCCCCGAAAGTGCGGGCGATGGATTGGCGGGCCTGGCTCATGATGGTCCCCTCAGAACTGGTAGCGGCGCAGCCGCGTCTGGATGGCGAACAGATAGAAGCAGACGCCGACAAGAATGATTCCGAACATCGCCGTCGCAATCGTCGCCCCCATATGCGGGTCGCCTAGTTGCAACTGGAACCCGAAGAAGGTGCGATAGAGGAACGTCCCCAGAATGTCGGTGGCAAAATTCGGCCCCGCCAGCGCGCCCTGCGCCACATAGATCAGGTCAAATGCGTTGAAGTTGCCGACAAAGGTCAGGATCGAGATGATGCCGATGGAGGGCAGGATCAGCGGCAGCTTGATCTTCCAGAACTGCGACCAGCCAGTCACGCCGTCCATCTCTGCCGCCTCGATCACCTCGTCCGGGATCGACAGCAGCGCCGCATAGATCAGCATCATCGGGATACCCACAAACTGCCAGACCGAAATCAGCGCCAGTGTTGTCAGCGCATATTCCTCTTTCCCCAGCCAGGGCGCGAACAGGCTCTTCAGCCCCACCGCATCCAGCATTCCCGGCGCGATCCCCCAGATCGGTGACAGGATCAGCTTCCACACGAAGCCCACGATCACGAAGCTCAGGATCGTCGGAATGAAGATCGCCGTGCGATAGAAGGCCGAGAACCGCAACCGGGGCGAAGACAGCAGCGCCGCCAGCAAGATCCCCACCGGGTTCTGCACCAGCATATGCACCACGAAGAACCAAGCGTTGTTCGCCAGCGCGTTCCAGAACGCCCCCGACCAGCGTGGATCACCAAACAGCGTGGCAAAATTCGCCAATCCCGCGAAAACCCGCGTCTTGGTTTCGTCAAGATTGAACAGCGACAGGTTCAGCGTGCCGAACAAGGGCACGATCATCAGCGCCGTATACACCAGCACCGCAGGCGCCAGAAATACCGCGATATGCCAGCGAACATGCTTCCGCTGCGCCATCTTCGTCCCCTTTGCTTCTTGAAAAATACTCTCGGGGGGTCCGGGGGGGGCAGACAGCCCCCCCCGGACCCATCCACGATGCGCGCGCTTACTTCTGCGGCGCGTACCAGCTGGCAAGCCCATCCTGAAGTCGCTTGGCGGCATCTTCCGGCGTTTCGGTGCCCTTGATCACATTGGCACTGGCATTCCAGGTCTCGTTCTCAAGGTTGGGCGTGCCGCGCGACAGGATCTGATAGGTGGACCGGATCGTCGGCTTGCAGGTCTCGCGCCAGCCCACGAATTCCTTGGCCAGCGGGTCTTCCATCTCCACCGGGGTCGAATTCAGCGAGAAGAAGCCGGGCAGGGCATTGGCGTAAAGCGTCGCGAACTCGGGCGAGCCCACCCAGTCGAGGAACACTTTCGCCGCATCGGGATGGGCGGTCTTCGCATTCATGCCCAGCGCGATGTCGGTATGATCCGAGATATAGCAATCATCCCCGACAGCCGGCACCGGCGGCGGGAAGGCCCCCATCTTGAACCCGGCCTGTGCATTGAAGCCCGAGATTTCCCACGACCCGGCCGGGTAGATCGCCGCGCGGCCCAGCGTGAACAGGTTCTGGCTGTCCGGGTAGGTCTGCGCCTCGAACCCGTCACCCAGATAATCCTTCCATTTCGCCAGTTGACGATAGGGCGCAACCCAGGCTTCGTCGGTCAGCTTCTGGGTGCCTGCGATCAGCGCTTTGCGGCCCTCCTCACCCTTCCAGTAGTTCGGACCGATGTTCTGATAGCCCATGGTCGCGGCTTCCCACTGGTCATTGGTGCCCATGGCCATCGGGATATAGGTGCCATCCGCCTTGATCTTGTCGAGCGCGGCAAAGAATTCGGCCTCGGTCTTGGGCACTTCGATGCCCAGTTCGGCGAAGGCATCGGCATTGAAGATGAAGCCGTGGATCACGCTCGCCATCGGCACGCAGAAGGTGGCGGCGCCGTCATCCGTTTGCCAGGCAGACTTCGCCACATCCGAGAAATTCGCCATCGAGGCGAGTCCCGACAGGTCGGCAAGCTGGCCCTTGTTGTAAAGCTCCAGCGAGGCGTCGAAGGGGCGGCAGGTGATCAGGTCGCCCGCCGAACCGGCATCCAGCTTCGAGTTCAGAACGGCATTGTATTCCGCTGGCGCCGAAGGGGCAAAGACCACCTTGATGCCGGGATTTGCGGCCTCGAACGCCGGAATGATGGTGTCCTGCCAGATCGACAGATCATCGTTGCGCCAGCTTTCGATGGTCAGCGTGACATCCTCGGCCTGCGCGGCACTGGCAAGCACGGTGCTTGCCAGCAGCGCGAAACGCATGGTTTTCTTCATCATCGTCTCCCTGTTTGCGGGCCTTTTCCGGCCCGGTGATCTTTATTTTTCAAGAATAACGCCCAGATGTCCGTCGGCCCATTCAAGGGCGGCATGGGCACTTTCCGGGCTGTAGCCTCGGGCCACGAGGATGGCAGGCTTCACCGCCCCACCCGTCTGTGACAGCGCAGTTTCGGCTTCGGCCCGCGTGACACGGGAAACCGCACAGACGATCCGGGCGGCGCGGTCGATAAGCTTTGCATTGTCGGCAGCCACATTCACCATGTAGCCGTCATGAACATGGCCAAGGCGCAAGCCGATCAACACGGATACCATGTTCAGCGCGACCTTCTGCGCCGTGCCCGCGCCCATTCGGGTCGAACCGGAAACAACCTCGGCCCCGGTTTCCAGCAGGACCGGCAGGTCCGCCATTCCCAGAAGGGCGGAACCCGCGACATTGGCAAAGCCGGCCACTGTCACCCCACGGGCCCGCGCCGCATCGGCCAACGTCAGGGCATAGGGCGTAGTTCCCGAGGCTGACAGGACGATCAATGCATCGCCTCGACCCAGCCGGGCCACCTCAAGATCGGCAAGCGCAAGCGCCGGGTCATCCTCTACCGCGCCGGTCATGTGCAAGAGGGCAGCAGCGCCCCCTGCAAACATCATGGGCGTACGGTCGGGCGGCAGGCCAAATGTGCCCGCAAGCTCCAGACAGTCGGCCAGCGCCATCAAGCCAGAGCTTCCGGCCCCGCCATAACCAAGCCTGCCTCCGCCGCGCAGCGCCCTGGCCCCCGCATCGGCAACCGCCTCCAGCGCCACAAGAGCGGGGCGTATCGTGGAAAGAGCAGCAATCTGCGCCTCCAGCAGAAGGGAAAGCACCTCGCCGCCGGGACGCTTGTGCAGCCCCTCGGATGCCGGGTGTCGTGCTTCGGTGCTGCCAGTGGCCATGTGATTCCTCCCTTGCACCAAGATAATGCCAAACCAATACCAATTGTAAAGAATAATCTTCTGTATATGCATATACCCTTGTTTTCTCTCTATTATAACTTTCCTCTTTTCATTTGGTATTGTTTTGGTATGTTATTTTCAACGGGGGAGAGCATGGTCGTCTTTCTGGGAATCGATGGTGGCGGCACCGGATGCCGCGCGGCACTGGCAGATGCGTCCGGTGCCATTCTGGGGTTCGGCACAGCCGGGCCTGCGAATGTGAACAGCGATGTCGCGGGCACTTTCGCCAATGTCATGGCCGCAACCCGAATGGCATTGACCGGCCACGACATTCCGGAAACGGATCTGGTGGCAGTGCTGGGCCTCGCCGGCGCCAATGTCAGCATGGCGGTCGCACAACTGCGGCAGATGCTGCCATTTGCGCGCATACGCATCGTCACAGATGCGGTGACCGCAGCACGCGGAGCGCTGGGTGGGTCTGACGGGATCGTCGCGGCCATGGGGACGGGTTCGGTTTTCGCGGTGCAGCGCAATGGCATCATGCGTCAGTTCGGCGGACGCGGTTTCGTTCTGGGCGATCAGGGCAGCGGCGCGGTTCTGGGCCGTGCCCTGTTGGCCGAAGCCCTGCGCGCCGATGACGGGTTTGCGGAAATGACGCCGCTTCTTGCCGAAGTTCTGGACGAACTTGGCGGGGTCGAAGGCATCATCACCTTTGGGTTCCGCGCCAGCCCCGCCGAGTTTGCGGCTTTTGCCCCGCGTATCGTGCAGGGTGATGATCCTGCGGCGCGGCGGTTGTTCGACGCCGCCGTAACCGAATTGCGCGATCTCATGCGCATTCTTCAGGCGGGCGACAGCCTGCCGCTGGTATTCCTGGGCGGGTTGGGTCCGTTCTATGCGGACCGCCTGCGGGATCTGTGGGAAATCCGCACACCAATCGGCTCGGGTCTGGACGGGGCGGTGCGGCTGGCGCTGGAGGAGGCGTGATGGATCACCTGTTTTCTCCCGAGGGGTTTGACGATACCGGCGCCGGGCCGCTCTATGTGCAGTTGCATCGCCGGATTGCCGAGGCCATCGCCTCGGGTCGCCTGAAGCCGGGTGACAGCCTGCCCGCCGAACGCGAGATGGCGGCCATGACCGGCCTGTCCCGCGTCACAGTGCGCAAGGGCGTGGAGGCGCTGGTCGCTTCGGGCCAACTGGTTCAGCGGCGCGGTTCTGGCACTTTCGTCGCGCCAAAAGTCGAGAAACTGGAACAGGCGCTGTCGCTGCTGACATCATTTACCGAGGATATGCGGCGACGCGGGCTGAATTCGGAATCGCGCTGGCTATCGCGCGCGCTGCACAACCCCTCGCCAGAAGAGGTCATGGCTCTGGGTCTCGCGGCCGATGAACGTGTGGCCCGGCTGGAACGGGTGCGCAGCAGCGACGGCCTGCCGCTGGCCATCGAACGCGCCTCGCTGCCGCAGGCAATCCTGCCCGAACCGGAGCGGGTGACGACCTCGCTCTATGCAGAATTACAGGCCCGCGGCCTGCGTCCGGTGCGCGCCGTGCAACGAATTTCCGCTGTGAATGTGACCCCGCGCGATGCGGAACTTCTGGGCGTGACTGCCGGGGTTGCCGGGCTGCGGATCGAACGGATTTCCTATCTGCCCTCTGGCAAGGTGGTGGAATTCACCCGCTCGCTTTATCGCGGCGATGCCTATGACTTCGCCGTGGAACTGAAACTTGCCCCCGAGGGCGAAAGGAAAACCGAATGACCGACAGCCACATGGCCCGCGAAGTGGCCGAGATCCCTGAAGCGGCCGCCCGGTTTCTGGACAAGTCGCACGGTGCCATCCTTGCCGCAGCGGCAGCCCTGCGGCGCACCGATCCGCTGCTTGTTGCCACGGTCGCGCGCGGGTCGTCCGACCATGCCGCAACCTATCTGAAATATGCGATCGAACTGGAGGCAGGTGTGCCTGTCGCCTCTGTCGGGCCATCGGTCGCCTCGATCTATCGTCGTCCGCTGAAGCTGCGGCAGGCCGCCTGTATCGGTATTTCGCAGTCCGGCCGCAGCCCCGACATCGTGGAAATGATGCGCGCGGCGGGCGAGGGCGGCGGCCTGTCCATCGCGATCACCAACCATGATGACAGCCCGATGGCGCAGGTTTCCGCGCATTGTCTGCCTTTGCAAGCGGGCGAAGAGAGAAGTGTGGCCGCCACCAAGACCTTCGTGACCAGTGTGCTGGCCGGGCTGGCCCTGCTTGCGGAATGGCGCGAGGATGATGCGCTGCGCGCGGCGGTCGCCAGTCTGCCCGAGGCACTGGCGCGGGCCGTGGCGCTGGACTGGTCGCCACTGTCGGCGCGGCTGGCGCGGGCCAATTCGGCCTTCGTGCTCGGCCGGGGGCCGGGTTTCGCCGTCGCCAGCGAAGCAGCGCTGAAGTTCAAGGAAACCTCGGGTATCCATGCCGAGGCCTACAGCGCGGCCGAGGTGCTGCACGGGCCCGCCGCCATCGTGCAGGCACAGTTTCCGGTGCTGGCGCTGGGGGTCGATGACGCCGCTCTGCCGCAACTGACGGCGACCGCCGCACGGCTCGCATCGCAAGGCGCCGATGTCTTCGTGACCGGCGCCGAGGTAGAGGGGGCAACCACGTTGCCCTCGGTCGGTGGCCTGCATCCGCTGGTGGCGCCTCTGGTGCTGATTGCCGGGTTCTATGCTTTTGTCGAAGGTCTGGCCCGTCGGCGCGGCTTTGACCCCGACACCCCGCCGCATCTGCGCAAGGTGACGGAGACGGTGTGATGCGGCAGGTTCTGAAGGGTGCACGGATCTTCGATGGCCAGAACTTTCAGGACGATACCGCTCTGGTGATCGAGGGCGGGCAGATCACCGCACTGATTCCGGCAGGCGAAGCAGCCTCAGATGCACGGCATGTAGAAGGAACCATCGCACCCGCGTTTCTGGACCTTCAGGTCAACGGTGGCGGCGGGCATCTTGTCGGTACGGAAACCACGCTCGAAGGGCTGCGAAAGGTATGCGACGCGCATCTGCGGCTGGGAACTGCGGGGGTATTGCCCACGCTGATCACCGATACTGCCGAAACTACGGCGCGCGTGATCGCTGCGGGCATCGCAGCGGCAGAGGCGCAGGTGCCCGGCTTTCTCGGCCTGCATCTGGAAGGTCCGCATCTGGACCCGCGCCGCAAGGGCGCCCATGACCCCGCGCTGATCCGGCCAATGGAAGCACAAGACCTCGCGCGGCTCTGTGATGCCGCCCGGCGGCTACCGGCGCTGATGGTAACGCTGGCACCAGAAAGTGCGACGGCAGACCAGATTGCAACGCTGGCAAAGGCGGGCGCCGTCGTCAGCCTTGGCCACAGCGATTGCAGCTATGATACCGCGCGCGCGGGCTTTGCCACCGGGGCGCATTGCGCCACGCATCTGTTCAACGCCATGAGCCAGATCGGCAATCGCGCGCCGGGACTGGCCGGGGCGATCCTTGATGGTGACGTATTCGCGGGGCTGATTGCCGATGGCATCCATGTCCATCCCGCGGTGATGCGCATGGCGCTGGCGGCACGGCACGAGGGAATTTTCCTTGTGACCGATTGCATGGCCTTCGCGGGCACGGATGCGACGGAAATGCTGCTGAACGGGCGCCGTGTGCTGCGGCGGGACGGGCGGCTGACGCTGGAGGATGGAACGCTTGCCGGGGCCGATCTTACGCTGGCCGATGCCATTCGGGTCTTGATCCGCGATGTCGGTATCCCGCCCGAACGGGCCTTTCGCATGGCCAGCGCAGAACCGGCAAGACTGCTGGGTCTGAAAGACCGTTATGGCGCGATTGCGCCGGGGCGCGGGGCAGATCTTGTGCTGCTTGGCCCGGACGGCAGCCTGACGGCCACCTGTCACGGCGGCGCCTGGCTTTAGACGCCGCGCCGACGCATCTCGGCCAGCAGGTCATCCAGCCGCCAGCCAACACGGCCGGTCAACCCGTCGCGCACCGCCCAGCCCAGCAGGCGCAGGAATGTGCGACGGTTTTCACCCTGCGCCATGCCACGCAGCAACCATTTCGGCAGCACGACCGCAAGCGCAGGCCAGAACCATAGACCAGCCGCCTGCTTGTAAAGCAGAAGCAGGTTGCGGTGATAGAAGTATGTCTTCCAGACCGGGGTGAACTGGCCCTTGGCGGAAATCGTCGAACAGTCATGCTCGAACCGGATGCCAGGAAAGAACCCGATCCGCCCGCCCGCCCGGCTGATCGCCATGGAATAAAGCCCATCCTCGGCATAGACGAACAGCCGCCCGTCGGGGAAACCGGCAAGACCGATCGCCCGGCGCGACAGGAAGAGGCCGACGAAGGACCCGCCATCCACCGGGAGCGGCCCGTCCTTTTCATAATCCGTATCGGTCAGATGAAAGGCAGCACGCCCACCGCCCGCGACAGTGCGCAGAAAGATGGACGGATGCCAGAACGGGTTCAGCACCGGCCGGTTCATGCCGCAAACCCGACCGTCAGGATAATAAACCGCCGCCGCGACGGCATCCCATCCGGTTGTGTCCGACGCGCGAAAGGCTTCCAGTGCGCCAGAAACCGGGCGCGCATCATCATCCATCACGACGATCCAGTCGGGATCGTATGCGGCAACCGCATGGCGCAGACCAGCCTCAAAGCCGCCCGCGCCACCCAGATTTTCCGCCATTTCAAGAACGTCCAGCCGCGCATCCCCGCGGTCCACCAGCCATTCGCGCGTGCCATCGGTCGAGCCATTGTCCACGACGATCAGCCGATCCAGCGGCTCGGCCAGCAGCCGCTCCACCGTTTTTGTGATCTGGGAAAATCGGTTGAAGGTCACCACAACAGCACACAGACTGTTGTCCGGTTTCCGGCTTTCCACGTTCAACTGATACATCTCCGCGCGCGGGGCGTTTGCCTGCCACTACCATAGATCGCCCGGATGTAAAGACTTGCAGCGCCGTGCCGGGGTTGTGGCCACCCCGGCACGGCGCCATATTGCCCGCAGGAGGATGCGCTATGGCAGACGACAAATTTCCAGGCTGGCACGGAACCACCATTCTGGCGGTGCGACGCGGTGGGGAGGTGGTTGTGGCGGGTGACGGGCAGGTGAGCCTTGGCCAGACCGTCATCAAGGGCACCGCGCGCAAGGTGCGCAGGCTCTCGCCCGGTGGACGTGACGTGGTCTGCGGTTTCGCCGGATCGACCGCCGATGCCTTCACCCTGCTGGAACGGCTGGAAAAGAAGCTGGAAATCGCGCCGGGCCAGCTTGCCCGCGCCTGCGTCGATCTGGCTAAGGACTGGCGGATGGACAAATACCTTCGCAATCTGGAGGCGATGCTGATCGTGACCGACGGTGCGGACCTGTTCGTCATCACTGGCGCGGGCGACGTGCTGGAGCCGGAACATGACATCGCCGCCATCGGATCGGGCGGCAACTTCGCGCTCGCCGCCGCGCGCGGGCTGATGCAGACCGATTTCGACGCCGAGACCATCGCCCGCAAGGCCATGGCCATCGCGGCGGACATCTGCGTCTATACAAACGGGAATCTGACGGTAGAGCGGATCGGCGCCTGACGCTCAGGCGCCTTCCTTTTCCACCAGCCCCTGCAACAGCGCCATGCGATGATCCGCAAAATCTCCGGGCTGAGCGGTCAAGCCGGTCATGGCACGGATGAAGAACTGCCGATAGCCTTCGGCCTTTTCGCACCAGGCCAGCAGCTTGACCCCCTGCGGCGGGTGCACCAACGCCAAGGGCAGCACCCGGCGTTCGGACTTCTGATCCGACAGGTCGGTATAGCCGAAGACAACCGGTTGGCAGGCAAGGATCGCCTTGTGCAGCAGCGCCAGATCCTTGGTTGCGGCGGCTGGCATATCTTCGTGGTAATAGGCGGCCGGGCGCACATCCAGCGCCTTGTAAAGCCGCGCCAGAAAGCCGGCTTCGGGATCGGTTTGTGCCAGTCGGGCAATGGCGGCCTCGGCCGAGGCCGCCTCGACCGGGTCACCGCGATGTGCAGCAAGTGCGAGGCCCCGCAGCGCCGCTTCGCGCAGATCGGGGTCGATCATCGGCGCCGCAACCGCCCGTGCTGGCATGACTCCGGCAGCAGCACCGGTCATCAGACCGGATGCCAGCGCACGGCGGGTCAGCAGAAGGGCGGGTCGCATGGCACTCTCCATCAACAAAATAAGCCTTGCAGGATGCATGCAAACCATCCGATCCCAAAGCGCATTGCTTGAAACGCGGCATCTGCGGCTTTAAGTGATGCGCGTAGGCGACAGGAGGCCAGCCATGACCAACCTCACCCCGCGCGAGATTGTCTCGGAACTTGACCGTTTCATCATCGGGCAGGCCGATGCCAAGCGCGCCGTCGCCGTGGCGCTGCGCAACCGCTGGCGGCGCAAGCAGCTGGGCGATGACCTGCGCGACGAGGTTTACCCCAAGAACATCCTGATGATCGGCCCGACCGGCGTCGGCAAAACCGAGATCAGCCGCCGCCTGGCGAAGCTGGCGCGCGCGCCATTCCTGAAAGTCGAGGCCACGAAGTTCACCGAAGTCGGCTATGTCGGCCGTGATGTTGACAGCATCATCCGTGATCTGGTCGATGCGGCGATGATCGAAACGCGCGAACGGATGCGCGATGATGTGAAAGCCCGCGCCCTGAAAGCCGCCGAGGACCGGGTGATCGAGGCCATCGCCGGCAAGGATGCCCGCGAACAGACACGCGAGATGTTTCGCAAGAAGCTCAAGTCCGGCGAACTGGATCAGACCATGATCGAACTGGATGTGGCCGACAGCGCGCCTTTCCCGATGATGATGGGCGGCGGCAATGGCATGGAAATGCAGATGCAGGGGTTGCAAGACCTGTTCAAGGCATTCGGCGGCCGCACCACGCGCAAGAAGATGACCGTCGCCGACAGCTATGACATCCTGCTGGGGCAGGAAGCCGACAAGCTGCTGGACGACGAGGCAGTCAAGACCACCGCTCTGGAAGCCGTGCAGGAAAACGGCATCGTCTTTCTGGACGAGATCGACAAGATCTGCGCCCGCGCCGATGCCCGTGGCGCCGATGTAAGCCGCGAGGGCGTGCAGCGCGATCTGCTGCCGCTGATCGAGGGAACCACCGTTTCCACCAAATACGGGCCGGTCAAGACCGACCACATCCTGTTCATCGCCTCGGGGGCGTTCCATGTGGCGAAGCCTTCGGATTTGTTGCCGGAATTGCAGGGTCGTCTGCCAATCAGGGTCGAGTTGCAGGCCCTGACCGAAGGCGATTTTGTTCGCATCCTTACCGAGACGGACAATGCGCTGACCCGACAGTATTCCGCGCTGATGGCAACCGAAGCGGTCACCGTCAGCTTCACCGAAGACGGCATCGCGGCATTGGCCCGTATCGCCGCAGATGTGAACCGCAGCGTCGAGAATATCGGCGCGCGGCGGCTTTATACCATTCTGGAAAGGGTGTTTGAGGATCTGTCCTTCACCGCGCCCGACCGGAGCGGTGAAACGGTCGTCATAAATGATGCCTTCGTGGAACAGAATGTCGGTGCGCTGGCGAAATCCGCCGATCTGAGCCGCTACGTCCTCTGACCCCCTTGGCCTGCCCGGCCAAATCGGCAATGCCTTGGGCGTAGCAGGAGGTTCCCGGTGCCCGTCCATCGTATAGTCCTTGGTTTCGCGCTGACACTGATCGTCGCCTGTTCGCCGCGTGGCGCCATCATGCTGGATCCGGCGGCCGCACAGGTTGGTGCCGTCGAGGAAATTTTCGTTGCCACAACGCGGCAGATCGACCCCGAAACCGGCACTTTCGGCAAGCAACGCTCCGAACAAGAGCATTTTGCCCGGTTCGAGATTTCGGTGCCACCGGAACGCAAACTGGGCACGATCACCTTCCCAAGGCGCGGCGGCAAGCCCGACCCGTCAACCGATTTTCTGACGACAGAACAGCGCATCCAGCCCGATGTCGCCGCCTTCCGCAAGGATCTGGTGGCAACCCTACAGAAGCTGCCGCGCGGCAAACGGGATGCTGTGGTCTATGTGCATGGTTTCAATAACACTTTTGCCGAGGGGTTGTATCGGATCGCACAGCTCAGCCATGATCTGAACATGCCAGGCGTGACGCTGCACTATTCCTGGCCCTCGGCCGGGAACCCGCTGGGCTATGTTGCGGACCGCGACTCCGCGATGTTCGCGCGCGACGGTCTGGAAGAATTGCTGGATCAAGCGGCCGATGCCGGGGCGGAACGGATCGTTCTTGTCGCGCATTCCATGGGATCGGCGCTGACGATGGAAACGCTTCGGCAGGTCTCGATCCGGCGAAATACAGATCTGATGCGCCGGATTTCCGGCGTGATCCTTATTTCACCTGACATTGACGTTGATCTGTTTCGCATGCAGGCGCGCGCCTATGGCGCCCTGCCGCAACCCTTCCTGATCTTCGGATCGGATCGAGATACATTGCTGAACATTTCAGCCAAGCTCACAGGCGCACCCGAGCGGCTGGGCAACCTGCGCGATATTTCGCGGGTCGCGGATCTGAAAGTCACCTTCCTTGATACCGAGGCGTTTTCGGAAGGGACGGGCCACTTCAACCTTGGTGACAGCCCCGCGCTGATCCAGTTGATGAACCGGATCGGCGACGTGGACGCGGCCTTCGGATCGGACCAGCGCGGCAAGGTTGGCCTGTTACCCGGCGTGGTGCTGACCGTGCAAAGCGCAACCCAGATCGTGCTGAGCCCGGTCGGAGCGGTGGCCGAGGAGTTGGCGAACTAGCGACCGCGGCGCAGATAAACGTAATAGGCCCCTGCACCCCCGTGCTTCAGATGCGCCTCGGTCACCTGAAGCACGCATGGCCCCAGCGGCGGCAGGCGCAGCCAATGCGGCACCTGATGTTTCAATACGCCATAGCGCTGCGGGATCGGGCCAAAGTCTGGGCCCTGCTTGCCCTTGCCCGTAATCACCAGCACCAGACGCAGCCCCTGCGACCAGCTGTTCATCACGAAGCGGATCAACTCGGGGTGAGCTTCGGAAACCGTCATGCCGTGCAGGTCAATCCGTGCCTCGGGCACCAGTTTGCCGCGGATCATGCGCCCATGCTGTTTCAGATCCATCTGCACCGGCTGCGCCGCCAGCCGGTCAGGCAGGGCCGGTTGCAGATCGTACCGCGCCTCGGTCTTGCTGCGCTCGCCGATGCGGAAACGGTTCAGGCCCGGTTCGGGCGGGGTAGACTGCACTTCGGGGCGGTGCAGCGGCGGGACAGGGGCGTCATCGGTCGGCGGCAGGTGGCTGGAGCCGTGCATCGGCCGCGCGGTGCGGGCGACGGCCTGCCAGAGCTCGTGATCTTCCGGGCGAAGGTTGCGACGGCGCGCCATGGCTCAGCCCTCGGGATAAAGCGCATAGGCAAGGTCGATGGGCAAGAGCACAACCATGCGCCCGCCATCCTTCACCGTGCCCGCCGCATCACCCGCCGCATCGCCAGTGCCGAAGAAGATATCAGCCCGCTGCGCGCCCTTGATCGCACCGCCGGTATCCTGTGCCACCATCAGCCGGTGCAGCGGGTTGCGGCCCGCTTTTTCAATCCAGATCGGCGCGCCCAGGGGATTATGCGCGGGATCGACCGCCACAGACCGCATTCCGGTAATCGACCGGCCCATGGCGCCAATCGGTCCTTTCTCAGGCGGCAGATCCGGCAGGCGACGAAAGAAGACGTAAGAGGGGTTGGTTTCCAGCAGGTTCATGCCGGTGCCGGGGTTGGACCGCACCCATGACCGGATCGCCTGCGCAGAAACCTGATCGGGCGTATGGGTGCCCCGGCGGATCAGTTCCTTTCCGACAGACCTGTAGGGATGGCCGTTCTTGCCTGCATATCCAACCCGCATTACCCGCCCATCGGGCAGCCGGATACGGCCAGATCCTTGAATTTGAAGGAAGAATACCTCGACCGGGTCTTCCAGCCAGGCCAGTTCCAACCCTCTGCCACGCAGGGCGCCGCCCTCAATCACGGCGCGGCTGTGGTATTGCATACCATCCCGCAACTCGGGCGGGCGCGCATAGATCGGCCAAGCATAGCGCGGGGAACGCGTCAGCGAACCGCGCAATTCCGGTTCATAATAACCCGTGAACAAGGCGGGGGGCGTGCCGATGAGCAGGGGGCGGAAGAACAGTTCGAAAAATTTCCGGGCCGAAGCCGGGCTTTCCCCCGCCTGCGCTGCAAATTTGCAGATCGGTCCCCATTCAGGCTCTTTCAGCAGATCACAACTGTCCTGAAACACCTTCAGGGCGGCGCGCTGGTCATCCTCTTCCCAACCGTCAAGATCGTGGAACGACAGGATCTGCGCCTGCGCGCTCATCGCCGCACCAACGGCAAGCGCTGCCGCAAGCAGGATGGCGCGAGCGGCACCCATCACTCCCCGGTCGCAACCAATTGCCAGTTTGGATCGGCCGCGCCCATACGGCGTGCAAAGGTCCAGACGTCGCGTTGGCGCTTTACCTCGGTCGGGCTGCCCTCGATCACCTCGCCAGCCTTGTTGCGCACCACCGAAGTCAGTTCGCCCACAAAGCGCACGGTCACCTCGCCCTCGCGCGTGGCCTGATCAAAGGTCGCATCGTGCAAAGCCAGTTCGCGCAGACCCACGAAACTCGCTTCTACCGTCAGGCCCTGTTCCTCGCGGGCGCGAACAGCCGAGGCGAAGCTTTCGTAGACCTCCGGCGACAGGAACGCCTTGACCTGCGAAAGATCGCCCCGCTCGAAGGCCATCAGGATCATCTCATAGGCGCCGCGCGCACCTTGCAGAAAGGTATTCACGGAAAACGACGGTTCTGCCTGCTTCATCGCAGAAAGGGCTGCAGCGGACGGGCTACCCTCGGCCACATGATCGGTAATGTCACGATCCGGGCCACCTTCGATGACATCGAATTTGCGCTGCTGAACCGGGCCGGGCCGGGCATCCTCGGGCGGCAGGGGCGGTTTCTCGAAACCCTCGCGCGTCCCCAGAACGCTGCGCAGTTTGAGAATCAGGAAGACCGCGATCCCGGCAAGGACAAGAAGTTGGATCAGCGCGTTGTTCATATGGCCTCGGCAGGTCGGTTGATGGCTGGGGTTGGTAACATGGCCCCTCCGCCCTTATGTAGGGAAGGGGTGTGGACAAGTCTACCTTCACACCATGAAGTTCCTGACGGGAGATTGGAAGATGCGGCTGTTTGGCCCGATCCTTGTGCTGACGCTGATCGAAATCGCGCTGTTCATCACGGTGGGTGGCTGGCTGGGCCTTGGCTTGTCATTGCTGGTGATCCTTGGCACGGCGGTGCTGGGCTCTGCGCTGCTGCGGCTGCAAGGGCGCCGGATGGCACTGGATTTGCGACAGGCAATGAACGGGATCGGTGACCCGCTGTCGCCGATGGCACAGCATGGTCTGGTGATGATCGCCGCGGTTCTTCTGATCCTGCCCGGCTTTCTGGGCGATACGCTGGGGTTACTGCTGCTGCTGCCGCCCATCCGGCATATGATCATCTCAATGGTCGGTCGTCGGGTGCAGGTGCGGCGCCCTCCGATGCACGATACACACCGGCATGGCGTCGTGATCGACGCCGATTTCGTGGAACTGGACCCCGATACACCGCCCGGACCGCAGCCTGGACGCCGTTCCGGCTGGACGCAGGATTGAGGCGCGTCTCCCCCGGTGTTAGGAAGGGCAGGATCAAGACGGCCGGGAGGGCCGTTCCAACAGGAGATTTGCAATGACCGAAGCCAATGGCGAAACCCAGGGCCAGGGCGAAGCGCAGAATGCCGGTTCGCAGGTGCGGATGAGCGTGCTTGCCCAGTTCATTCGTGACATGTCTTTCGAAAATGTCGTGGCGCAAAAAGGACTTCAGGGTGGCGATGTGCAGCCCGACGTGCAGGTGGCGGTCAGCCTTGATGCGCGCAAACGCCCGGCGGATCACCAGTATGAGGTGACGCACAAGTTCCGGGTAACTTCGAAAAACAAGGCCAATGGTGATACCTTGTTCCTGCTGGAGCTGGATTACGGCGGGATCTTCCATGTGGAGGGTGTGCCGGACGAGCAGCTTCATCCTTTCCTGCTGATCGAATGCCCGCGCCTGCTGTTCCCTTTCGTGCGCCGCATCATCTCGGACATCACGCGCGACGGTGGCTTCCCGCCGCTGAACATCGACGCCGTGGATTATCTGGCGCTCTATCGTCAGGAACTGGCGCGCCGTGCGCAAGCGCAAACCGCCGAAGCGACGCCGGTTCAGTAATCAGCCGCGCTTGAGCCAGATCGCGCCGTCGCCCAGCTTGGCCACAAAGGCTTCGTGGGCGGCGGCTTCCCCAGCGGTGATCCGTGGGGCAAGGGGAGCGGGGCGCGGACGCGGACGCCAGGTGCTATCCTGCTGAACCGCATCCTTGCGCGGCGCCGTGCTGACGGGTGCAAGCACAAGATCAGGTTGCCGACCCCCGATCAGTTCCAGATAGACCTCTGCCAGAATTTCACTGTCCAGCAATGCGCCATGTTTTTCGCGCATTGAATTGTCGATGCCAAAGCGACGGCACAGCGCATCCAGCGACGCCGGAGAACCGGGAAATTTCGACCGCGCAATCATCAGCGTGTCGATGGCCTGATTATTCGGAAGTTGCGGAAACCCATGGACGCGCAACTCCCAGTTCAGGAACTTCATGTCGAAGGCAGCGTTGTGAATGACCAGTTTCGCCTCGCCCACGAAATCGAGGAAATTCTGAGCTTCCTGCCGGAACAGAGGCTTGTCGCGCAGGAAATCATCGCCCAGTCCATGAACCTCGAACGCCTCTTTCGGCATCGGGCGTTCCGGGTTCAGATAGACGTGAAAGGTGCGGCCTGTGGGAAGGTGGTTGAACAGTTCCACGGCGCCGATCTCGACGATGCGATGTCCCTCTGACGGTTCAAACCCCGTGGTTTCGGTATCCAGAACGATTTCACGCATCACGCGTCCCCCGGATATAGGCGATCAGCGCAGTCACCCCGGATTCGACCGAGGGCAGGCTGAGTGTTTCGATGATATGCGTCGCACGGGCGCGTTTGTCCCGGTCGGGCATCTGGCGTGACAGGATGAGGGCAAACTGTGCCTCGGTCATGCCGGGCCGGGCGAGCACACGGGCACGCTGCAATGCAGCCGGAGCGGTAACAAGAAGCGTGGCATCCATGTCCGTCTCGGTGCCCTTTTCGAACAGCAGGGGAATATCGAAAACGGCAATATCAGTGACTGTTTTGGCCGCAAATGCCTCGCGGTCTGCCGCGACCAAAGGGTGCACGATGTGTTCAAGCTTTGGCAGCAGTTTCGCATCGCGCGCCAGCGCCTGTTTCAACCTGTCACGCGAAACTGCGCCGCCGATTACCGCATCGGGCAACAGCGCGCCAATCGGCGCAACGGCGGCACCACCTGCACTGTAAAGCCGATGCACAGCCGCATCTGCATCCCAGACCGGCAGACCTGCGGCACGGAAAAATCCGGCTGTCGTGGATTTTCCCATGCCGATGGATCCGGTGAGACCTAGTCGAAACAGGGTCATGCCGAAAGCACCGCCTGACGGGTCGCCTCGTCAACCTCGGGGCGGTGACCGAACCAGCGTTCGAAGCCGGGGGCCGCCTGATGCAGCAACATCCCCAGACCATCGACAATGGTAGCGCCCGCCGCCTCGGCCTCTATCAGGAATTGCGTTCTGAGCGGCGTGTAGACCAGATCCGTGGCAAGGGCACCGGGCTCCATCGCATCAAGGGGCACGCGGAACTCCGGCTTGCCGGTCATGCCGAGCGAGGTTGTATTAACCACGGTTGTGGCACCTTCCAGCATATTTCCGGCCTGAATCCAGTCATGCACCGTGACCTTGGCGCCAAAGTCGCTGCGAAAGACCTCGGCCCGGGGACGGGTGCGATTTGCAAGCCGGATTTCGGGAACGCCAACCTCGATCAGGGCCGCGACGACGGCACGCGCGGCACCGCCCGCACCAAAAACCACGGCCGGACCAGCAGCCGGATTCCACTGGGGTGCGTTTTGCCGGAGATTGGCAATGAAGCCCGCACCATCGGTATTGTCCGCATGGATACGCCCATCCTTGCGGAAGATCAGCGTATTTGCGGCTCCGATCAGGGCAGCGCGATCCGTCACGATATCGGCAAGGCCCAGAATGGTCTCTTTATGCGGAATCGTGACGTTCAGCCCGACAAATCCAAGACGCGGCAGCAGGCGCAGGGCCTCGGCCAGATCCGCTTGTGCGATGTCCATCGGAATGTAGTGACCCTTGATCCCGTAGCGCCGCAGCCAGTAGCCATGCAGCGCGGGCGAGCGGCTGTGCGCGATGGGCGAACCGATCACGCCGGCCAGCGGAAGGCGCGGATGGTCTGTCATGTCTCGATGAACCCCCGAAGTTCCAGATAGGCCAGCAGCGGCAGAAGCGGTAGCCCCAAGACTGTAAAGTAATCGCCCCGGATGTCGGTGAAAAGCCGCACGCCTTCTTCTTCCAGCTTATAGCCGCCGGCAGAGTGGCGCAGACTATCCCAATTGCGGGAAATGTAGCCGTCAAGCCAAGCGTCCGAGAAGGAGCGCATTGTCAGCTCGACGCGACCGATATGGCGCCAGATCGGCGCACCCTTGTCGTAAAGCACGATGGCGGAAAGCAGACGGTGGGTCTGGCCGCGCATGGCAAGAAGTTGCGCGCGCGCGACTGCCGGTGTTTCTGGCTTGCCCCAGGCACGGCGGTCGAATTCCAGCACCTGATCGCAACCGAGCACCAGTGCCTCGGGGTGACGTTCAGCGATCTTTCGCGCCTTCATCTCTGCCAAAGCATCAGCGATGTCCTGCGGATGGGCACCTTCCGCCTCCAGCGCGGCGCGGATGGCTTCTTCATCAATCCGGGCAGGCAGGGCAGATGTTTCAATACCTGCGTTGCGCAAGAGCGCAAGACGGGTCTCGGAAGCAGAAGCAAGAAGAATGGGGCGCGACATCTGGGGGCGTGTCTGTGGAAAATCTCGGTTTGTTCTCTAGGCCCAAACTGGGGGCATCGTCAGCCTTGGCAAGGATTGGCGGCTGCAACGCCGGTTTGTCAAGCAAACTGCACGTTTTGTCCACCTGTGGGAAGTGGCTTCGGTCATCGCTGGAAAGTTTTGCAACCCACAGGATCAGGACAGAGTCAGCTTCTGACTGTGAATATATAGTACATTGTTATTAAACAAAAAATAATGATCTTGGCAGAAGAATTCCCTGTGAACAGGCAAGTTATCCACGGCCGGAAAAATGTGGACAAGACTGGGGGGCATGTAGCCAATCCTGTTATCCACGCTACCAATCACATCATTCCTTTTTCTCTTTCTTTTATTAATAAGAGGTAACAACAGAAGGAGAGAGGCATGGGTGACTTTCTGGCTGGGGCCTATCCTTGGGTAAAATTTCTTCATGTCATCTCGGTCATCAGCTGGATGGCAGGATTGTTCTACCTGCCGCGACTGTATGTCTATCATGTCGAGAAGGTGCAGGCCGGGGATGACACGGATGCGTTGTTTCAGGTCATGGAACGGCGGTTGCTGAAAGCCATCATGAACCCTGCAATGATTGCGACCTGGATCTTTGGTCTGGCCCTGGTTTTCACACCAGGGATCATTGACTGGTCTATGGTCTGGCCCTGGAGCAAAGCGGCAAGTGTGCTAGGGATGACATGGTTTCACATGTGGCTGGCCGCGCGCCGGAAGGATTTTGCCGCCAGCACGAATGTTCGCACTGGCAGAACCTATCGGATGATGAATGAGGTTCCGACGCTATTGATGATCATCATTGTTGCCTCGGTGATCGTGAAGTTCTGATTTTGTTGACTCTGGCGGGTCGCCCGCTTATGTGAGCGACTGAGCAGGGCCGTCCGGCCTGATGCCTTTCCCGATGACAGAACGATCCGGGCCCCCGAGGGGGCTTTCGTGGATGGACGATTTCCCATGACCCTTGAACGGCTGAACCTTTCCGATCTGAAAGCCAAAACCCCGGCAGAGCTGCTGGCGATGGCGGAAGAATGGGAGATTGAGAACGCGCCTTCCATGCGGAAGGGCGAGATGATGTTCTCGATCCTGAAGGAACATGCCGAGGAAGGCTGGGAGATCGGTGGCGACGGCGTTCTGGAGGTGTTGCAGGACGGTTTCGGCTTCCTGCGCAGCCCTGAGGCCAACTATCTGCCCGGCCCAGACGACATTTATGTCAGCCCCGAGATGATCCGCGTGTTCAGTCTACGCACGGGGGATACGATCTCCGGTGTTATTCAGGGGCCGCGAGACAATGAGCGCTATTTCAGCCTGGTGAAGGCCGAGCGGATCAATTTCGACGACCCGGAGAAGGCCAAGCACAAGGTCCATTTCGACAATCTGACGCCGCTATATCCTGATGAGCGCTTGAAGATGGAGATCGAGGACCCGACGATCAAGGATCGTTCTGCCCGCATCATTGATCTGGTCGCACCGATCGGCAAGGGTCAGCGTGCGTTGATCGTGGCGCCGCCGCGCACCGGCAAGACTGTGCTGTTGCAGAACATCGCCCATTCCATCGAGATGAACCACCCGGAATGCTATCTGATCGTTCTGCTGATCGACGAGCGGCCGGAAGAGGTGACCGACATGCAGCGGTCGGTGAAGGGCGAGGTGGTCTCTTCGACTTTCGACGAACCGGCGACGCGGCACGTTGCGGTTGCGGAAATGGTGATCGAAAAAGCCAAGCGACTGGTTGAACACAAACGGGATGTGGTGATCCTGCTTGATTCAATCACGCGTCTGGGCCGGGCCTTCAATACGGTTGTACCGTCGAGCGGCAAGGTGCTGACAGGCGGTGTGGATGCCAATGCGCTGCAACGACCGAAGCGGTTCTTCGGTGCTGCGCGGAACATCGAGGAAGGTGGCTCGCTGACCATCATTGCGACGGCGTTGATCGACACCGGCAGCCGGATGGATGAGGTGATCTTTGAAGAATTCAAGGGCACTGGCAACAGCGAGATCGTTTTGGATCGCAAGGTTGCGGACAAGCGGGTCTTCCCGGCCATGGATATTCTCAAATCCGGCACCCGGAAAGAAGACCTGCTGGTCGAGAAGGCGGATCTGCAAAAAACCTATGTGCTGCGTCGTATCCTGAACCCGATGGGCACCACGGATGCCATCGAGTTCCTGATCGGCAAACTGAAGCAGACCAAGAGCAATTCGGAATTCTTCGATTCTATGAACACCTGATCAGATTTCGGTGCAGGGTTCGGTATGGACACGATCTTTGCTTTGGCCTCTGCCCGCGGGCGCGCGGGCGTAGCTGTCATTCGGGTATCGGGTCCGGCAGCATTTGAGGCTGCGCGGATTCTGACCCGCGTTGCGTTGCCAATTGAACGACAGGTAGCGCTGCGCAAGATCATGTTGGGCAGCGAAGTGCTGGATGAAGGTCTGCTGCTACTGTTTGGTGCCGAGCGCAGCTTTACCGGCGAACCCGTCGCGGAATTTCAGATCCATGGATCTATTGCGGTAACGGCCGCCGTCTTGCGCGCTCTTTCAGGAATCGAAGGTCTGCGGCCTGCCGGGCCCGGAGAATTCACCCGCCGCGCGCTCCAGAATGGTCGTCTTGACCTCGCGCAGGTCGAAGCTTTGGCTGATCTGATTGATGCGGAAACAGAAGCGCAGCGGAGGCAGGCTGTCCGAGTTCTTTCTGGGCATATTGGTCAGCGTGTCGAAGCGTGGAGGGGTCGACTGCTTCGGGCTGCTGCGCTTATCGAGGCGACGATCGATTTTGTTGACGAGGATGTCCCTGTTGACGTGGAGCCCGAGGTGCGTGGGCTGATCGAAGTACTTCTTTCTGAGATGAAGAAGGAAATTTCAGCCTCGGTAGGTGCGGAACGGGTCAGGCAGGGGTTCGAGGTTGCGATTGTCGGTGCACCGAACGCCGGAAAATCGACTTTGCTGAATGCCCTGGCGGGGCGGGACGCAGCAATTACCTCTGAGGTCGCAGGAACGACACGGGATGTGATCGAAGTCCGCATGGACATTCGCGGGCTTCCTGTGACGTTGCTGGATACTGCGGGTTTACGCGATACAGAAGACGTGGTTGAAGGCATCGGGATTGCGCGTGCGAAGGATCGGGCTGCACAGGCCGATCTTCGCGTTTTTTTGCTGGAAACGCCTGAAGAGATTCTGCCGCTTATGAAGCGGGAAGGTGACATTGTCATTCTTGGTAAGGCAGATCTGCATGGCGATACAGACGCTCTGTCTGTGTCAGGTAAAACCGGGCAAGGGTTGGACAAACTGGTCGAGTTGATTGGCTCCAATCTAAGCGGTCGTTACGATGGCGAATCGCTTCTGATACGGGAGCGGCAGAGGCTTTCTCTGATGAATGCGGTCGATTCTTTGACGGTCGCACTCGGCTGGCTGAGCGGGTATGATAGCCGCGTTGAGCTGGTCGCCGAATCTCTTCGCGCGGCAAGCAGGTCTTTGGATATGCTGATCGGCAGGATCGGCGTTGAAGATGTTCTCGGGGAGATATTCTCGAGTTTCTGCATCGGGAAGTAGGAGTGTTCCACGTGAAACATTTCGATGTCATCGTTATCGGCGCGGGGCATGCCGGATGTGAAGCGGCTGCGGCAGCGGCCCGCATGGGTGCACGCACGGCTTTGGTGACGTTGCGGATGGCTGACATCGGCACGATGTCCTGCAACCCGGCGATAGGTGGCTTGGGCAAGGGCCATATCGTGCGCGAAATTGACGCGATGGATGGCGTTATGGGCCGCATCGCCGATCGTGCAGGCATCCAGTTTCGGCTGTTGAATCGACGGAAGGGGCCTGCGGTGCAGGGACCGCGCGCGCAGGCGGACCGGCAAATCTATCGCACCGAGATGCGCGCGGCGCTTTCTGCTTATGAGCATCTTTCGATTATTGAAGGTGAAGTTGCTGACATCCAAGCCATAAACAGCAGGGTGCGTGGTGTCGTGCTTGCAGATCAAAGCGAGATATCTGCAGACCGGGTCGTTCTTACGGCTGGAACATTTCTGAACGGCATCATCCATATCGGAGATATCCAGCGTAGCGCCGGGAGGATGGGGGATAGGCCATCTGTTCTGTTGGCGGAACGGTTGGCCGCTTTTGATTTGCCGCGCGGCAGACTCAAGACAGGCACGCCGCCCCGGTTGGATGGGCGCAGTATCGATTGGTCCGATCTGGATCGGCAAGACGGCGATGCTGATCCCGTAATGTTTTCATTTTCTCACAAAAAACCGTTTGTGAGGCAGATTTCATGTGGAATCACACACACAAACGAACGGACGCACGACATCATTCGGCAGAATCTTGACCGATCAGCGATGTATGGCGGTCATATAGAGGGTGTCGGCCCGCGGTATTGCCCGTCGATCGAAGACAAGGTCGTACGGTTTGCAGACAAGATCAGTCATCAGGTCTTTTTGGAACCAGAAGGCTTAGAGGATCATACTGTCTACCCGAACGGAATTTCGAGTTCGCTTCCAGTCGAAGTTCAGGAGGCTTACGTCAGGTCCATCAAGGGCTTGGAGCAGGCTCGAATTCTTCAGCCAGCATATGCGATTGAATATGATTTCTTCGATCCAAGAGGATTGAAACCCACACTTGAAACACGCGCGCTGGATGGGTTGTATTTTGCTGGCCAGATCAACGGAACGACCGGCTATGAAGAGGCGGCCGCTCAGGGTTTGGTTGCGGGTTTGAATGCTGCCGCTGCGGCGCAGAATCAAGATCCAGTGATATTCTCTCGTACTGACAGCTACATTGGCGTGATGATCGACGATCTTCTCACGTTTGGAGTTACAGAGCCCTACCGCATGTTTACCTCGCGTGCTGAGTTTCGTTTGTTGTTGCGGGCAGATAACGCAGATCAACGGCTTACGGAGAAAGGTCGCAATATTGGCTGTGTGTCGGATGCGCGTTGGAATATGTATGCTGCCAAGGCATTGCAGTTGTCACAAGGCAAAGAGGCACTTTCCAACCGTTCGATGACGCCGAGGGAGGCTGCTGCCTTGGGTATTTCTGTTAGCCCGGATGGGGGGCGGCGCTCGGCGCTACAATTGCTGACCTTCCCCGATGTCGGGCCAGAACATTTACGCGGGCTGTCTGCGGAATTTGACACTTTGCCAGAAGATATACAGGCGCAGATTCGGGTCGATGCACTTTACGATGCTTTTGCAGATCGTCAGAGGGCAGACGTGGCTGCGATCCGGCAGGATGAAGAAAACCTCATCCCTGAATCGCTCGATTATCGGGCCATTTCCGGCTTGTCCAACGAACTTGCAGACAAACTTTGCAGGGTAAGACCCGCGAATATTGGGCAGGCGAGCAGGATAGAGGGAATGACACCTGCGGCACTGGTCTTGATCATGTCTATGGTTTCAAAGGCGAAACCCGCCCGGATTGCGTCTTGAGCATCCCGATAGATATTGGCTTTGATGTTTCACGTGAAACATCTGATGCGCTTGTCCGGTATGTCGCAATGCTGGAAAAGTGGAACAAGGCTATCAATCTTGTTGCGCGTGGTACAATTTCGGAAATCTGGTCGCGGCACATTGCGGATTCCGCGCAGTTGATCAAGCTCTTGCCTGCATCTGCGCGGCGCTGGGTGGATATTGGCTCCGGTGGTGGTTTACCTGGTCTGGTTGTCGCAATACTCAGCAAGGATCTGGAGCAGAGTATTGCGTTTGATCTTGTCGAAGCAGATCAACGCAAGGCAACATTTCTGCGACAAGTGGTTATGGAGCTTTCACTTCCTGTGTCGATTCACTCGTGCAGGATTGCAGATCTGCCAGAATTGAAAGCAGATGTGGTTTCCGCGCGGGCGCTTGCACCTCTGACCGATCTTTGTGGAATGGCCGAACGACTGCTGGGTTCGGGAGGAATTGGTGTTTTTCCAAAAGGTGCAATGGCTTCGCAAGAGATTGAGGTTGCGTTGCAGCATTGGCACTTTGATCTTGAGCGTTTCCCGAGTATCACGAGTCCAAACTCGGAAATCCTGAAACTCTCGAAGATCCGTCATGTCTGACCCCAGCCGACCGAAGCTTCCAAGAATTGTCGCAGTCACCAATCAGAAGGGTGGCGTTGGAAAAACAACGACAGCCATCAACCTCGCGGCTGCTTTGGTCGAACTTGGTGCGCGCGTTCTTGTTGTGGACCTTGATCCGCAAGGAAACGCATCCACCGGACTCGGTATCGAAGCGCAGGACCGGACCGTCACGACCTACGATGTCTTGCTGGATGATGTGCCGATTTCGGAAGCCATTCAGGGAACGATTATTCAGAACCTGCTTATTTGCCCTGCAAATGCCGATCTCGCATCTGCGGATATCGAACTTGTGGCAAACGAAAAGCGCAGCTTTCTGCTGCATGACGCACTGAGGGCGATCGATATTGATGCTCTCGCGCTTGACTATGTACTTCTTGATTGCCCTCCGTCCCTAAGTTTGCTCACAGTGAACGCGCTTTGCGCTGCGCATTCTGTTCTTATCCCACTGCAAAGTGAGTTTTTTGCGCTCGAGGGGCTGTCTCAACTCATGTTGACCATTCGGCAGGTCCGAGAAGCAGCAAACCCGGGTTTGAGGATAGAAGGCGTGGTTCTGACGATGCATGACGCACGCAACAACCTGTCGCAGCAGGTAGAGGCGGATGCGCGTGCTACCTTGGGTGATCTGGTTTTCAAGACAATCGTGCCTCGCAATGTGCGTGTCAGTGAGGCGCCATCCTTTGCAATGCCAGTGCTGAGTTATGATTCTGCCTCAAAGGGTAGTGAAGCCTATCGGGCGCTTGCGCTGGAGCTGGCTGTAAGACACGGAATTGCGCAGGAAAGGGCCTGACCATGGAAAAGAAGATTGAACGCCGTGGTCTTGGCCGTGGCCTGTCCGCGCTTATGGCTGACGTTGCAGTCGGAAATCCACAAGAGGCGAGCACGGCGAACCGCAAGCCCGATGTTCTGCCGATTGAGGCAATTCGCCCGAATCCCGACCAGCCCAGGCGTAGCTTTGTGGATGGTGATCTTGAAGATCTTGCCGCATCGATTCGTCAGAAGGGTGTTCTGCAGCCCCTGATCGTGCGTGCTGTGCAATCGGGTTATGAGATCGTTGCTGGCGAGCGTCGCTGGCGTGCAGCCCAACTCGCAAACCTGCACGAGCTTCCTGTTCTGATACGTGATTTTGACGATACGGAAGTGCTCGAAATCGCCATAATCGAGAACATCCAACGCGAAGATCTTAACGCGATTGAGGAAGCTCAGGCGTTTCGTCAACTTATGGACCGCTTTGGCCATACGCAGGAAAAACTGGCAGAAGCGCTGTCGAAAAGCCGTAGCTATATTGCCAATCTTCTACGTCTGCTCAATTTGCCGGAAGATGTGCAGCGCCATGTCCGGGATGGACGGCTGAGTGCGGGACATGCCCGGGCGCTGGTTACGCATCCCGACGCCGCAAGGGTCGCGCAAGAGGTTATTGCAAAGGGCCTGTCGGTTAGAGAGACTGAGGATCTGGTTCGTAAATCGGAGGCGCCTGCGCAAAAGCGCCGGGTACCGCAGGGCGCGGAGAAGGATGCAGACACCAGAGCGCTGGAACTGGATCTCTCGGCCAATCTTGGGATGAGTGTTACGATTACGCACGGCGTGGATGGTGAAGGCACATTGTCCATCCGCTATCGGTCACTCGATGATCTTGACATCCTGTGTCAGACACTTTCCGTCATGCGTCGGGACGCGTCCATATGAATAGCGCCGCCAGGGACATTGCGACAGTCTGTGCAGCGATCACCAGATAAGGTAAATTCAGTAAGAGCGCCAAGAGCACTGAAGCCAGCATCGAGGCGCTGCTGATACGCTTTATTCTGGCATTGATTGCACCACGCTCGCGCCATGCATTGATGGGCGGCCCATATTTCGGGTGTGTAATCAACCAGTTATGCAGTCTTTCCGATGATCGGGAGAAGCAGAATGCCGACAGAAGCAAGAAGGGAACGGTTGGTAGTATCGGGGTGACGATCCCGATCAATCCAAGGGCAAGGGCAAGCATCCCGATCAGTAGCCATAGGATGCGCATCTAGAGCAGCCTCGCAATCTGCTCGATTACTGCGTTGAGCAAAGGACGACCCCTTCGGGTTACCTGAAGCATGTCCTCGTCGATATGAAGCATTCCCATATCAACCAAGTCGCCAAGTTGATTTCGGGGAAGCCGCTTTCCGGCCATCTTCTCAAGACGAGATAGGGTGATCCCGGCCCGTAGTCGCAAGCCCATCAGAAGATATTCCAGCGCGCAGTCAGTATCGACGAGCTTCTCCATTTCGAGATTGCCTGAGGTCCGTGTTTGAGCAAGCCATGGAGCGGGAGAGGGCTGCATCGTTGTCGCGTAACGTGATGCGCCGATCGTAAGCCGCCCATGCGCGCCGGGTCCGATACCGGCGTAGTCGCCGGCTGTCCAGTATATCATATTGTGGCGTGACTCTGATCCTGGGCGGGCATGATTGGAAACTTCGTAGGAAGGCAATCCTGCTGCCTCCATCACGTCCTGCGTAAGATCGAAGAAATCCGCGCCGAGGTTCTCATCAGGCAGGCCAAGCAACTGACCCCGTGCGAAGCGCTCACCAAACACCGTGCCATTTTCGATGGACAGTTGATAAAGCGACATGTGGGACGATCCGAGTGAAAGGGCGCGCTCCAGTTCCTTTTGCCAGCCTTCCATGGTTTGATTTTGGCGTGTGTAGATCAAGTCAAAGGATACACGATCAAAGGTGGATTGCGCCGTGGACAGTGCGCGCAAGCCCTCATCTACCGTATGCATACGGCCAAGCATGCGCAAAGCAAGGTCATCAAGCGCCTGCAACCCGAGAGAAATGCGGTTTACGCCAGCGGCGTGATAGCCGCGAAAATTAGCTGCATCGACAGAGCCGGGATTGGCCTCGAGCGTAATTTCAATGTCGTTTGCGAAAGTCCAGTGCTTTGAGGCATGTACCAATATCCGCTCGACGGTATCCATACGCATGAGAGACGGAGTGCCACCGCCAAAATAGATCGAGTTCAGCAATCGTTTCCCGGTCAGTTCGGCTGTTCTCTCAAGCTCCTGCACATAGGCCTTTGCCCAATCTTGCTGGTCGATGCTTGTCGCAACATGACTGTTGAAGTCGCAGTAAGGACATTTCGACTGGCAAAACGGCCAGTGGATATAGAGCCCGAAGCCACCCGTACGCCAATCCTCGACGTCGTGTTGCTGCGTAGCGGGTCTGGGAGTGGCTTCGGAGTGTTTCACGTGAAACACTCCATCAGCTTCTGGAATGCGCGCGCGCGATGGCTGATGCGGTTCTTTTCCCAGCGATCCATTTCACCAAATGTTTGGTCGTAACCGTCTGGAACAAAGATCGGGTCGTAGCCATGACCTTGGCTTCCCCTTGCCGGCCAGGTTAGCTGTCCTGCCATCTGCCCTTCGAAGACTTCGTCGTGGCCATCTGGCCAAGCGAGAACCAATGTGCAGCAGAAGCTTGCACGGAAGGGCGGAGTAGCCAGTGCTCTGGCAAGCTCATTGCAAACGCGATCCATCGCCATTTCAAAATCGCGGCCTAAAGGTGTCTCGGCCCAGTCGGCGGTATAGACACCGGGGGCACCATCCAGCGCATCCACCGAAAGCCCCGAATCGTCTGCCAGTGCCGGCAGACCCGTGGCTTTCGCTGCGGCATGTGCCTTGATCCGGGCATTCCCGATGAAGGTATCTTCTGTCTCTGCGGGTTCAGGCAGGCCAAACTCGGCCGCGGACACAACTTCAATGCCTAGAGGCCGCAGAAGATCTGCGATTTCCTCAAGCTTTCCCTTGTTGTGTGTTGCAACAAGAAGCCTTTTTCCTTCAAACGCCCGCATCAGCCGACGGCCGTATTCTGTGTATGAACCAGTTCTGCGATGCCCTTTTCAGCAAGGTCAAGGAGACTTGCCATTTGATCGCGTGTAAAAGTAGAGCCTTCAGCCGACATCTGAACCTCGATCAGCCGGCGAGATCCTGTCAGGACAAAGTTCCCATCCGTGCCCGCTACGGAATCCTCAGGGTAATCCAGATCCAGAACGGGTTGCCCGGCATAGATCCCGCAGGAAACCGCAGCGACATTGTCGATCAGAGGGTCGCTCGTAATGATGCCAGCCTTCAGCAACTTATTGACTGCCAACCGCAAGGCGACCCACCCACCAGTAATGGATGCGCAACGCGTACCGCCATCGGCCTGGATCACATCACAGTCGATAACGATCTGCCTTTCACCAAGGGCCGAGCGGTCTATGCCAGCGCGCAGGGCACGGCCGATAAGTCGCTGTATCTCCTGCGTACGCCCGCCCTGTTTGCCGGCGGCAGCTTCTCGCCGCGTGCGGCTTGTGGTAGCGCGCGGCAGCATCCCATATTCCGCCGTAACCCAGCCCAGTCCGGTATTCTTGAGAAACGGTGGCGTCTTGTCCTCGATGGTCGCGGTGCAGATGACATGGGTATTCCCCATGCGGATCAGGCAGGATCCCTCTGCATGAAGCGAAGTGTTCGTCTCGATGCTCACTGCGCGAAGTTGATCTAGCTTTCGTCCGGAGGGCCGCATGATTGTCATCCTGTGAATTTGCGCCCTCAGCTATCGCCACCTATATGGAGGATGCAACTATTATTGACGCTGCGGCGTTCCGCTCCTTAATTGGGTCTGGTGCAAAGCGGATATGGAAATGGGACCGAACAGCAATCTCCTGACGGAGTTAAACCAGCGCTCGCGTGAAGTTTTTCGCCGCGTGGTTGAGGCCTATCTGGAGTCGGGAGATCCGGTCGGCTCGCGTACGCTGACGCGCGGATTTTCGGAGAGTATAAGCGCCGCAACGATCCGGAACGTCATGCAGGATCTGGAGTTTCTAGGGCTTCTGAACAGCCCTCACGTTTCCGCCGGCAGGATTCCGACCCAGCTTGGGTTGCGCATGTTTGTTGATGGCATTCTGGAACTTGGGGCCGTCACGCACGCGGATCGTGAAATTCTGGAATCTACCCTTGGGTATGAAGCGCCAGATATGACAGCGACGCTCGATCGGGTTGGGGCCGCGTTGTCGGGTATTACGCGAGGGGCCAGCATTGTTGTGGCCCCGAAGCACGACGAGGCGGAGATCCGACATATCGAGTTTGTCAATCTTGGGCCGGACCGTGCGTTGGTGGTGTTGGTTCTTTCCGATGGTCAGGTTGAAAATCGGGTTTTCACGCCGCCGCCGGGCTTGACACCATCGGCGATGCGGGAGGCCGCAAACCTTCTGAACGCACTTGCGGGAGGCAAGACACTGAGCGCCTTGCGAAGCACCGTGCGTCAAGACCTGGAGCTGCGCAGACGAGAAATCGACGCGCTTGCACAGGCTTTGGTCGAAAGCGGTATCGCACTTTGGGAAAACGCCGGTGAAAGCGGTGAGCGTCTGATTGTTCGCGGCCGGGCCAATCTTCTGGACGGAACCCAGGAAGCCGACGATCTTGAACGGGTAAGGCGCCTTTTTGACGATCTGGAAAGGACGCGCGATCTGGCGGATTTTCTCGATCTGACTGAAGCGGGAGATGGGGTTAAGATTTTTATTGGGTCTGAGAACAAACTCTTTTCACTTTCGGGTTCCTCTCTGGTGGTCTCTCCCTATATGAACGCTGATCGGAAGATCATCGGTGCGGTTGGTGTGATCGGTCCGACGCGGTTGAATTACGGGCGCGTCGTTCCGGTTGTCGATTATACGGCGCAGTTGGTAAGTCGATTGATGTCAGACCGTAACCGGGGTTAGAAGCGACAAAGGATATGAAGATGGCTGATGAACGTGCATCGAGCCCTGAGCTAAATCTTGACGAACTCGAAGAGTTCATTGGTGCGGACGAGCTTGAGGCGATCCGCTCCGAGCGTGACGCCTTCCGTGACAAGTTCATGCGTGCCCTTGCGGATGCGGAAAATGCGCGCAAGCGTGGGGAGCGTGATCGCCGTGAGGCCGAGCAATATGGCGGCTCGAAGCTCGCGCGCGATATGCTTCCGGTTTATGATAATCTGCGGCGGGCACTCAATGCGGTGCCTGAGGAGTCGCGTGATCAATCCGCTGCCCTTATAGAAGGGATCGAGTTGACCCTGCGCGAGTTGCTGGCAGTTCTCAACAAACATGGGATTTCTCTGGTTGTCCCCGAGATTGGCCAGGTTTTCGACCCGCAGTTGCATCAGGCTATGTTCGAGGCGCCTTTGCCCGGAACAAAGGCTGGCCAGATCATACAGGTGATGACCGAAGGATTCATGATCCATGACCGGCTTCTCCGCCCGGCTCAGGTTGGGGTCAGCTCCAATACTGCATCCTGAGCAGATATGTGTTTCACGTGAAACAATGGGCGCTGGCTATTCCGCCAGCGCCTTTTTCAGTTCGTAAACAAGATTTAGTGCTGCAATAGGAGACAGTTCGTCAGGGTTGATGTCCTTGAGCCGATCCTCCAGAACTGAAGTCCGGGCAGGTGTGATCGTGGCCTGAGGCGCTACGCGAAACAATGGCAGATCATCGACCAGCGTCTTCCGTCTGGCTCCGCCATCGCGGTCCCCGGATTCGAGGGCTTCCAGAACGACCTTGGCTCTTTCAATAACTGGCTCCGGTAGCCCGGCCAGTTTCGCGACCTGTACCCCATAGGATCGGTCCGCCGCGCCGCGTCGTACCTCGTGAAGGAAGATTACATCGCCCTTCCATTCCTTCACGCTGACTGTCGCATTTTCAACACCTGAAAGTTTTTGCGCCAGAGAGGTCATCTCGTGATAGTGCGTGGCAAAAAGGGCGCGGCAGCGGTTCGCGTCATGCAGATGCTCCAGAGTTGCCCAAGCGATGGAAAGCCCGTCGTAAGTTGCTGTTCCTCTGCCGATCTCGTCCAGAATCACAAATGCACGGTCATCCGCCTGATTAAGAATCGCAGCAGTTTCGACCATTTCGACCATGAAGGTCGAGCGCCCGCGTGCAAGATCGTCTGATGCTCCTACGCGGCTGAACAACTGACTGACCAACCCAATATGGGCGGCTGCCGCGGGCACGAATGAGCCGCATTGTGCCAACAAGGTGATCAGCGCGTTTTGGCGTAGAAATGTAGATTTGCCCGCCATATTCGGGCCCGTCAACAACCAGATCGCTGGGGCGTCTTGTGCAGTCAATGCACAGTCGTTTGCCACAAATGCGGCTGCGCCTTGACGGCGCAACGCGCGTTCCACGACAGGGTGCCGGCCAGCTTCGATATGGAACGCATGTGTGGCGTCTACCTTAGGGCGGGCCCAGCCTTCACCGGATGCCAGATCGGCAAATGCGGCAGCAACATCCAGTTCGGCAAGCCCTCGCGCTGCGATGCCTATGGTGCCCGCCGTTGCCAGAACCAGATTGCGCATGCGGTTGAAGTGTTGCTTCTCAAGTTCAAGCGCATGATTTCCCGCATTCAGGATGCGGGTTTCCAACTCGCTTAGGGCGAGTGTTGTAAAGCGTACCTGATTTGCTGTGGTTTGCCGATGTATGAACGTCTCGCACAATGGCTGCGACATCATCTTTTCCGCATGGGTTGCGGTAACTTCGATGAAGTATCCGAGCACGTTGTTATGTTTGATTTTCAGGCTCTGTACGCCAGTTTCTGACGCATACTGTGCCTGCATTCCCGCAATGACGGCTCTGCCTTCGTCCCTGAGCTTCCGGGTTTCGTCCAAATCAGGATCAAAACCCGCAGCCACGAAGCCGCCATCACGGGCGAGAAGGGGAGGGTCCTCGATAAGGGATTGATTTAAAATGGAAATTACCTCGTCATTTCCGATCAGGGACTCAGCTGCCTCTTGCAGAACTGCATCCCCGTTGCCTGCCATCCGTTCCGCAATCAATTGTGCTTGAAACAGGCCATTGCGGATGGCTGCAAGGTCGCGAGGGCCGCCCCGGTCAAGGGCAAGACGCGAAAGGGCCCGGTCAATGTCGGGCACGCGGCGCAATGCTTCGCGCAGGCTGGCGCGCAAAGCGGAGTGCTCGATCAGATAGGCAACCGAGTCCAGCCTGGCATCAATCACCGACAGGTCGCGCGACGGTGCGGACAGCCTGCGCTCCAACAGGCGCGCGCCGCCTGCTGTTGCGGTGCGATCCACAGCCTCTAACAAGGATCCCGTGCGGCCGCCGGACATGGAGGTCGTAATCTCAAGATTGCGTCGTGTCGCCGCGTCAATCAGCATGGCGCCGCCCAATGCTTCGCGGACCGGCGGGCGCAACAATGGCAGCTTGCCGCGTTGGGTCAGATCCAGATAATCGACCAGCGCGCCCATTGCGGCAATTTCGGCGCGTCCATAGGCGCCGAAGGCATCCAGAGTCGCAACCTGCCAAAGGGTGCAAAGACGGCGCTCGGCGCCAGCCGAGTCGAAAGCCGCACGGGCAATCTCAGTTACAGCCGCGCCAAGATCCGCAGCCACATCGCGCACAGACGCCTCTGCCATTTCTGCCACCAGAATTTCGCGTGGCATCAGGCGGGCAAGTTCCGGCGCCAGCCGCGGCCTCGTGCAGGGCATTACGCGCAATTCGCCAGTGGAAATATCAGTCCAAGCCAGCGCCCCTTCTTCCCGGATTTCGGCCCAGGCGCACAGGAAATTGTGCCTCCGTGCCTCCAGCAGGGAATCCTCGGTCAGCGTTCCGGGAGTGACCAGCCGCACCACATCGCGCCGGACTACGGATTTTGATCCGCGCTTCTTGGCTTCGGCCGGATCTTCCATCTGTTCGGCAATCGCCACGCGAAACCCTTTGCGGATCAGCGACAGCAAATGGCCTTCGGCGGCCACAACGGGCACGCCGCACATCGGGATCGGCTCCCCCAGATGAAAGCCGCGTTTGGTCAGCGCAATGTCCAACGCCTCTGACGCTGCGACGGCATCGTCAAAGAACATCTCGTAGAAGTCGCCCATCCGGTAGAACAGGATCGCATCGGCATATTGCGCCTTGATCTCCAGATATTGCGCCATCATCGGCGTTACGCTGTCGTCGGTCACACTCGTCCCCTTCCATCGGCAAGGGTGACCCTACAAAAGGCGAAACGCGGCGAAAAGCGACAAACCGCAATTGGCACAAGGACACGAGGGCGGTAAGAGGGCAGGATAACCCCACAGGATGGCCCCCTGATGACCAAGACCAAGATCACCCCCGAAGAGGCGCTCGCTTACCATCTGGAACCGCGCCCCGGCAAATACGACATCGTCGCCTCGACCCCGATGGCAACCCAGCGCGATCTTTCGCTTGCCTACAGTCCTGGCGTGGCCGTGCCCGTGCAGGCCATCGCGGAACGGCCGGAAACCGCGTATGACTATACGGTGAAGGGCAATATGGTCGCGGTCGTCTCGAACGGCACGGCGATCCTCGGTCTGGGCAATCTGGGCGCGTTGGCCTCCAAGCCGGTGATGGAAGGCAAGGCCGTCCTGTTCAAGCGCTTCGCCGATGTGAATGCCATCGACATCGAGTTGGATACTGAAGACCCGGATGAAATCATTCAGGCTGTCCGCCTGATGGGGCCGACTTTCGGGGGCATCAATCTCGAGGACATCAAGGCGCCCGAGTGTTTCATCATCGAACAGCGGCTGAAAGAGATCATGGACATTCCGGTGTTCCATGACGATCAGCACGGCACAGCCGTTATTTGTGCTGCCGGTCTGCTCAACGCGCTGGAGATCAGCGGCAAGAAGATCGAGGATGTGAAGATTGTCCTCAACGGGGCCGGGGCAGCGGGGATTGCCTGTCTGGAACTCCTGAAGGCAATGGGCGCGCAGCATGACAACTGCATCATGTGCGACACCAAGGGTGTGATCTGGCAAGGCCGGACCGAGGGCATGAACCAGTGGAAATCCGCCCATGCCGCGCGTACGGATGCCCGGACGCTGGAAGAGGCAATGATGGGCGCCGATGTGTTCCTTGGCGTTTCGGCCAAGGGCGCGGTGACGCCGGAAATGGTGGCCTCGATGGCTGACAATCCGGTGATCTTCGCCATGGCCAATCCGGACCCCGAAATTACCCCCGAAGAGGCGCACGCGGTGCGTGCCGATGCCATCGTGGCGACGGGGCGCAGCGACTACCCCAATCAGGTCAACAATGTCCTGGGCTTCCCCTATCTGTTCCGGGGCGCGCTGGACATTCACGCCCGCGCCATCAATGACGAGATGAAGATTGCCTGCGCCAAGGCGTTGGCCGCCCTCGCGCGCGAAGACGTGCCGGATGAGGTGGCGATGGCCTATGGCCGCAAACTCAGCTTCGGGCGCGATTATATCATCCCGACCCCCTTCGACCCCCGCCTGATTCATGTCATCCCCCCTGCCGTAGCCAAAGCGGGGATGGATACCGGCGTTGCGCGTCGTCCGATCATTGATCTGAGGGGGTACGAGGCAAGCCTGAAGGCCCGGATGGACCCGACGGCCTCGATCCTTCAGGGTGTGCACGCCCGCGCCAAGGCAGCCCAGGCGCGGATGATCTTCGCGGAAGGCGATGATCCGCGTGTTCTGCGCGCGGCTGTTGCCTACCAGCGGTCTGGCCTTGGTCGGGCGCTGGTGGTCGGACGCGAAGCGGATGTGCGCGAAAAGCTGGAGACATCGGGCCTGCAGGATGCCGTGCGTGAGCTTGAGGTGGTGAATGCCGCCAATTCCCGGCATCTCGATCAGTATCGTGACTTCCTCTACAAAAGGCTGCAACGGCAAGGGTTTGACAGCCACGACATCCGGCGCCTGGCAACCCGCGACCGGCATGTTTTCTCGGCGCTGATGCTGGCGCATGGACATGGCGATGCGCTGGTAACCGGGGCTACCCGGAAATCCGCGCATGTGCTGAGCCTGATCAATCATGTCTTCGATGCGAAGGCCGCAGACGGGGCCGTTGGTGTGACCGCGCTTCTGCACAAGGGCCGTATCATCCTGATCAGCGATACACTGGTGCATGAATGGCCAGAGCCGGAGGACCTCGCCACGATTGCGGTTCGCTCGGCCGGAGTGGCGCGCAGCCTTGGCATCGAGCCGCGCGTGGCCTTCGTGAGTTTTTCGACCTTCGGTTATCCGGTCTCGGAACGTGCGACCAAGATGCACGAAGCGCCGAAGGTTCTGGACCAGATGAAGGTCGATTTCGAATATGATGGCGAAATGACCGTGGATGTCGCGCTGAATGCGCAGACGATGGCGCAATATCCGTTCTGCCGCCTGTCTGGCCCGGCAAATATCCTTGTCGTTCCGGCGCGGCATTCGGCTTCGATATCGGTCAAGCTGATGCAGGAGATGGCTGGTGCCACGGTCATCGGGCCGATCCTGACCGGGGTGAAGAAGCCGATCCAGATTTGCTCGACCAATTCGACGGTGAATGACATCCTGAACATGGCGGCGCTGGCTGCCTGTAATATCGGCTAAAGGCGCGGGGTGCGGCATGGCGATCTACAATCTGGGCTCGATCAATATCGATCTTGTGTATCAGGTGCCGCATCTACCCAAACCGGGCGAAACGCTGTCTGCATTGACCTTTTCGCAAGGGCTGGGCGGTAAGGGGGCGAACCAGTCCGTCGCTGCGGCGCGGGCAGGAGCCATGTGCCGCCACATTGGGGCCGTGGGACCGGGAAGTGACTGGTTGCTGGCCTTGATGGCTGAATACGGGGTGGACACAGGGTCCATCACGCGATTGACCGAACCGACCGGCCATGCGGTGATCAATGTTGATCCAGAGGCGGAAAACAGCATTGTGATCTACCCCGGCGCCAACCGGATGATGACTGCGGAGCTTGTCACGGTAGCACTGGGTCAGGCCGTGGCTGGCGACAGCCTGCTGCTGCAAAATGAAACTTCAGCACAGGTCGAGGCTGCGGCGCTGGCCAATGCCAAGGGGCTGCGTGTCGTCTATTCCGCTGCCCCATTCGACCTTCAGGCCGTGCGCGCCGTTTTGGATCATGTATCCTTGCTGGTCATGAATGAGGGTGAGGCGGCCGAGCTGCATGCTGCCTTTGGCAGCTTGCCCTCCGTCGATTGCATCATCACTCGTGGTGCAGAGGGCGCAGAGTGGATTTCCGCCCGTGCAGAGCCTCTTTTCATGCCGTCCTTCCGGGTGGAGCCCGTTGATACTACTGGCGCTGGAGACACCTTCATTGGCACATTGATTGCGGCGCTGGATCTGGGAATGGATCGCGCAGAGGCCATGCGGCGCGCGGCGGCGGCGGCGGCCATACAAGTTACCCGCACAGGCGCCGCGCAGGCGATACCAACGGCGGCTGAAGTTACGGCTTTTCTGACTAACCTGGGCACCTAATCCACCTGCATCAGACAGGCGCTGCGCGTCCAAAGCAGCGCCGTTTCAATGCTGCGGTCTGGGTAGATCTGGGCAAGTGCGGCCCGATAGGCGCGCATCTGACGGATGAGCCCTTCAGGGATTTCCGCAGCAGATTGTGGCACGATCATATTTGATTTGAAATCGACAGCGATAACCCGTTCGGGCAAAACGATCAGCCGATCAATCGCACCAGCCATTCGTTGACCCTCGATTTCCGCAACGACAGAGACTTCACGAAGTGTCGTTGATGCGAAAATCTGCTTGAATTCAGGTCTGCCAATGACAGCAAGGGCTTCGGCCAGCAAGGCATCACGCAGGAGTGGGGCCGGCACAAGGGCCTCGGCAAACCGTATCTGGCGTTCAGGAGAAAGACCCGGCAGGTGTTCGAACAATGCATGGAGCAAGGTTCCGCGGGTCTTGGCATCGTGACTTTCGCCCTCAACATCCCCGGACAAGACCTTTGCACCACCAAGCTTGCTGGGGTTCAGCACTTGAGGGGCGCGGGCCGCAGGTGGTGCGGGGCGCCTTGCCCAATCCGGCAAGTCTATGGTGGTATCTTCTGCGGTGTGGGCCGCTGAAGCCGGTTCCGACGCGGGCCATGTGCCGAACTCATAAATCAGGCGACCGCGACCAGAGGGCATGGCGCCAATCTTTTCGGCACCTGCGCGGATCAGATCATACCAGGCGGGTAGCCTGTCTGTCTCGGGTTTTGCGGATTGTGACGCCAGCTTGCCGGCTGCGGCGACGATCAACCAGGATTGTGCCCGCGTCATGGCAACGTAAAGCAACCGCATTTCCTCGGCGCGGCTACGGCGCGCGCGCTCGCTGCGGAGGCGGGTGATTTCCGGGGGGCTCGCGTCAGTTGGTGTGCGCCAGATCGCGGTATCGTTCAGCAGGAACAACTCGTCGCGGTCATTCGCGGTCATATCCGCCGTATCCGGCAATATCACGATCGGCGCCTCAAGCCCCTTGGAGCCATGCACCGTCATGACCCTGATCTTGCGCCCGCCGGTTTCCATCTGACGCTTTACCTGAATGTCATCCGTCTGGAGCCAGGTCAGAAAGCCGGTCAAACTGGGCACATCGTTTCGTTCATAGGCCAGCGCCTGCGACAACAGTTCATCAATGCCGTCCTCGGCTTCTTCGCCAAGCCGCGCCAAGAGTCGGCGTCGCCCGTCATGGCGCGTCAGAGCCCGTTCGATCAAATCGAAGGGGCGCAGGAAATCCGCCTGATCGCGCAGATCGTGCAGCATGGAAAGCGTATCGGAACAGGTCTCTGTTTCCGCCCGAAGCGCCTCCCACAGGTAGCCTTTTCGTGGCTGCGCCAATGCGTAAAGCTGCTGTTCGGTCCAGCCGCAAAGCGGTGAGCGCAACAGTTCCGCCAGTGCCAGATCATCCTCTGGTGTCGCCAGAAATGCCAAAAGCGCGGTCAGGTCCTTCACCGCGATCTCGCCACCAAGATGAAGCCGGTCTGCACCGGCAATCGGTAGCTGGGCTGCCTTGCAGGCCCGGATGATTTCAGAGAACAGCGGTGATCGGCGGCGCACTAGAATCAGAAAGTCACCGGCATGCACAGGTCGGGCGCCGTTGCCTTCCGGGATCATGGTGCCACTGGCCAAAATCTCGCCGATGCGCCCGGCAATCTGGCGCGCAAGAATGGCGTTGTGATGTTCGTGGCTTACCAGATCAACGGGGTCGGCCCAGTCGCCATCCTCCGGCGTGTCCGCGGGTGCAATGTGGGGCCAGATTTCCACCCAGCCGGGCATGCTGTCCCGAAAGGCAATGTGATGCGACGGTCCGCCCAGATCAGGGTGCAGATGCGGGGGGAAGGTCTGGTCAACCAGCCGCAGGATCGCCTGCGAAGACCGAAAGGAATATTCCAGATCCAGCGCATTGAAAGGGGCCTGAGCGGCACGCAAACGACCTGCAAAGGCTTCGCGCATTTCTGCGAAAGCCGACACGTCCGCGCCTTGGAAAGAGTATATGGACTGCTTCTGATCGCCAACGACAAAGATTGTCCGCTCCAGATCGCGTGCACCTGTGCCCGCGGTGAATTCCTGCGCCAGAAGCTCGATCACCTTCCATTGATCGGGTGAAGTATCCTGCGCTTCATCGACGAGAATGTGGTCGATTCCTCCATCCAGCCGGAACAGCACCCATTGTGCGACCGATGGGTCCGTGAGCAAAGCCTTGGCGCGCGAAATCAGGTCATCGAAATCCAGCGCGCCACGCAGTGCCTTGCGCCGTTCATATGCCGGAAGAAAGCTTGCAGCGAAACGGTGCAGCCGCGTGGTGCGATCTGCCGCAGAAAGCGCAAGCCGCCTGGGTCTTGCCATTTCAATGCGCAGCATGAGTGCATTCAGAGCGGCAGAGAGCGGGGCGAGTTTTGGCTGTGTCGCCTTCGTGGCGATCTGATCGCCTTTTGCGGTAAACCTCTTGCTTTCTTCCTTTACGGTTCCGCTGAACAGCAGCACGTCCTCCAGCGCGGCCAAGGTCTTTGCGTCAGGCTTGTCAAGGTCGATGGAGGCAAGTTTTGCCCCGGCGCGCTGGTCATTGGTCGATCCTGTCAGCAGGATGCGGGCCGTTTCAGTCAGCAGATCGGCCTCTGCGCCCAGGAAAACCTCTGCCAGCAAGCGGTCATGGGTGAAATTCGGCGGAAGGCCAAATAATGACAGGCAACCGGCATCATCCAGCGGGCGCGAGAGGCCCCCGGCATGGCGGGCGATTTCTGCGGTGAGGCTTGCAAAATCCTCCCCGGTGTAAATGGCTGCCAGTGCCGCAACAGCATCCGAATGGGGCCCCGCAGCAATATCCTCGACGATTTCGTCGCGCAGTAGTTTCGCCGCGCGCTCATCCAGTTCCGTGAACTGTGGTGATACGCCGGCTTCCAGCGGAAAGCGGCGCAGCAGGCTGGCGCAAAAGCTGTGGATGGTCTGGATGCGCAAGCCGCCGGGGGTTTCGATTGCCCGAGCGAACAGGCGGCGTGCTTCGGAAAGTGTTTCACGTGAAACGGGCGCCGCCGCTCCCAGATTTTGCAAGGCTTCCCGCAACTCTGCATCGGGCTTCATTGCCCATTCACCCAGACGCTGAAACAGCCGGTTCTGCATTTCCGATGCGGCAGCCTTGGTATAGGTGAGACACAGAATGCGGCCCGGTTCCACGCCGGATAGCAGCAACCGGGCGACACGATCCGTCAATACACGGGTCTTGCCGGACCCGGCGTTTGCGGAAAGCCACGTTGACCAGCCTGGGTCTGCGGCCTGGACTTGGCGCTCGCTGGCAGCATTGCGGCTCATCCCACATCCTCCGGGGTCGCGGCATCTGTCATATCCCACTCGCCGAAGCGGGCGAGATGGTCGTAGTCACCCGGAAAACGGCTGGCAAAGACGGCGCGTCGCGCTGTGTAACCTGTATCGCGGCGTTGATAGCGCTGAATCAGGCGATGCAGATCCTCCCAGACTTTACCCAGATCGGCAGGAGTCAGTGCCGTGGTCTCCAGTTTTGGGTTGGTGCCGAGTCCGACATAGGTGATCCGCGCAACCTCGGCCGGGCCAATTTCGCCAAAGGCCCCGCGTTCGGCCATGGCCGCAGCCAGCAGCAACTGTTTGTCGAATTGTTCCTGCTGTCTCTTTGTCGGGGGCGTGCCGGTCTTGTAGTCCAGAATGTGCAAGCGACCATCGGGGAGCAGGTCGATGCGGTCGGGTGTGCCGAACAACTCGAAATCCATCGGCTCCAGCTTGATGCGCCCGCGCTGTTCCAGGCTGACGGGCACGCCTCCATCGGCGCCATCGTGGCTGATGAAGAAATTCGCAGCGCGGCTGATCCGAGCCAACCACAACACCCGTGCCGCTGGCCATGGTACTTCCGCCTCCAGAACTTCCGCCGCGAGGGTGACTAGCCGCGAAACGGCGGCCTCAGGGGTTTCCGTGGTGCGGTCTTTCACAAAACGCTCCAGGATCTTGTGCAAGACAGATCCACGCAATCGCGCATCAGATTCACGATGCAGTGGGTCTAGTTTATGGAGCCGCAATATATAGCGGGCATAAATCGCATAGGGATCGCGGATCAGTGTGGAAATACGCGTCAGTGCCAGTTCTTTTGGCCGGGCCGTAACTGGCGGACGGGGGGCTGGCCTCGGGGCGGAGGGAACTTGTGTCTCTGGCCGTTCCAAGCGCCGTGCGAGCGCAAGCCAGGTGCGGCCACGGGCGCGCATGTCAACAAGCCCGGCTTGTCCGCCGGCCTCGGGTAGACCATCCAGCAGATTCGTCAGCCGGTTGAGCCAGCGTGACGGAACGGTTTCCGCATCCGCATCGCGGCGCGCACGGGTCAGAAAAACTTCGCCCGCCGCAATCGCCTGCTGATAGTCATGCGCGGCAAGGCCAATACGCCGTTCCGGCAATAACAGAGCCGCATCCTTGCGCATCTTGCGGTTCAGCCATGGGTCGGGCGGGGGCAGTTGCGGCCATATACCGTCATTCAATCCGCCGAGGACCACCAGATCAGCACCTTGGACCCGTGCCTCCAGCGTGCCCCAGATCATCAGTCCGGGATGCCCCAAAACCTCGTCCCGCACGTCGCCACGGTTCAGGATGGCTTCAAACAGATTACGGTAGTCGTGCAGCGCAAGATCGCCTCCTGCATCTGCTTCGGCCTGCAAGGCAGCAATCTGGGTGCTGGCGGCCTCACCTGCGGCTTCCCGCCATAGCTCGCCGGTATCCATACCCCATGGACCACGCGAAACAGTCTCTGTTATGGCCAGATGTTGAGACAGAACGCTCGATAGCGGTCCGCCGCATGTCCGTTCAGCAAGGCCGAGAAACTCTGAGATCCATGCGGCCCAAGGTTCCGCCAATGGGTCGTTCCGTGCCTCCGCCCAATGCCGCAGCATCGTGCTGTCCGGGAAGGGCGGTCCATAGCGGCGCAGATGAAGCTCCAGATCGCGGGTCAGTCGAAGATGGCTTCCGCGATCGCCGCCGCTTGCCGCCAACGGGTGTTTCAGAATGGTCAGAAGTGCTTCGCCGGATAGTTTTTCGCCCAGAATGCGCGCCACATGGCGCAGCAGGCGTCCCGGTGCTGATAGCGCAAGTGGTCGTCCGGCGGAATCGTCGGGCACGAGGCCCCAGCGATCCAGCGCGGCAGTAACGCGTCTCGTCAGGTTGCGGTCGGGCGTGATCAATGCGGCTGTTCGGCCATCCTCAACCGCTTTGCGCAGGATCAGCGCGACAGCCAATGCCTCATCGCGTGGAGACTCAGCCTCGATCAGTGTCAATTCCGCGGTCGTCTTGGCCAGATCTTTCAGGCCCTGTCCTTCGCTCAGCCATTGATCTGTGACTGGCGCAGGCCGTAAGGAAAGCGACACCAATGCATTCCGCGCCGGGTTCGGGGCGCGTGTTGCCGTCCAGCGCATCACATCTGTCGGCTGAAATCCCAGAACATCCATCATCCGGCGAAAACGAAACTGTGAATGATCTTCTGCTGTCAGCGCGTCGGACATCCCCTCCCAGACCGGAACAGGCAAATCAAAGTCATATCCCGGCAGCACCAGCGCGCCCTGCGGCAGCGCCGCGACCGCCTGCATGAAGCGCAGCGTCGTGCCACGCGACCCGGTGGAACCGGCGACAATGACCGGACCTTCCGCAGGGGCAACAGCCCAGCGCGCCGCCAGCGCCTCGACTGTCCGGCGCTGACGGGCCTCTGGGTCGGGGGCCTCATCCGTGCCGAAAAATGGCTGGACGATGCTCAGGAATTGCTGTGTTCGCGTCCAGTGCGCGGAATGGTTCGAAACATCCAGCGCCGCAATCGCCTCGGGCGGCACGCCTTCGCCCTGCATTTCGTCCATGAGGGTCGCAAGGCTGTCGGCAAGATCGTAAAGCGCGGCACGCGGGGCAAGATCCGGGGCAGCATCAAGCAGATGCGCAATCAGGCGTGTCAGCTCCAGACGTCGGCGCAGCGGTGAAACTGCGGGCGGAATCCCCTCCAGTGCCGCCTCTGTATCAAGATCGGTGATCAGGCGGATCTGTGGCAATAGACCGGGGCCGGAGGCCGCAAAAATTTCGGTAATCCGACGGCGCATGCGCTGTGTGTTCACGAAAAGTTGGACATTGGCCATCGCTTCGGGGGGCGAACCTGCCAGCCTTTCCCGCAAGCCACGAACCAGCTCTGCCGGAAAGTCGGCACCCGGAGGGAGGGCGAAAATACGCGGCTGTCCGGACTCAAACATCTGCGGTTCGCGCCAGCAGCGCCTCGGCTTCGGCAATTCCTTCAGGCCGCCCGACATCGCACCAGCCACCCTGATGGACAAGGCCATAGGCACGCCCTTCGGCAATCGCGATGTCCCAAAGACGGTTCAATGAAAAAACAGTGTCTGATATTGCGGAAATTCTTGTCGGGGACAGGATTTGCGCACCCAGATAGGCATAGCCTGACGCACCTGAGGCGCGGGCGATCCGCCCGTTTGTATCCAGAAAAAAGTCGCCATTGCCGCGAAATCCGGTTGCATGCGGGGCCGGCAGCAAGAGCAGCAGGGCATCCATCCGATCCGGGTCCCAATGCGCGGCCAACTGCGCCAATGCGGGCGACCCGGTCCAGACGGCATCGCTGTTCAGGGTGAATACGGGCCCCGGACCCAGCAGCGGCAGGGCGGCCCTCAAACCGCCGCCAGTTTCCAGAATGCTGCCGCTTTCGTCGGAAAAGGCAATATTGGCACGGTCGGCCAGATGGCGGCGGATTGCTTCGGGCCGGTAATGCAGGTTGACGACGATCCGCTTTGCCGCGATCGCATCCACCTGATCCAGCGCATGATCAATGAGCGGGCGGCCCGCAACTTCGATCATCGGTTTGGGCCGGTCTGCTGTCAACGCGCCCATCCGCGTACCCAACCCGGCAGCAAACAGCATCACGGCTTCGGGAGTTCGGGGCATCGGCTTTCGATCCTTGCAAGGGCCTCAGGTGTCGGTTCTGGCAAAAGCCGCGCACAAAGCCGGGCAAGCTCCGCCAGTTCCGGGTGGGAAAGATTGCGCTGCAATTGGCCCCAGACCCGGGGCACGAGGCGCAGATAGCCGGGTTTCCCTGCAACCATGCACAGCCTTGCGAAGATCCCGAGGATACGCAAGGCGCGCTGCGCGCCCAAAGCGGCGTATCCGGCGGCAAAGCTGTCGGCGGGCAGGTGGAGCGCCTTGCGGAACTCCTCCCGGACCGCCGCCTCGGTTTCCGGCGCTACATCACGGCGGGCATCCTGCAAAAGCGACACCAGATCGTAGACGGGCTGGCCCATCTGGGCGAGTTGGAAATCCAGCAGTCCGACTTGTGCCAAACCCGTCCGTTGATCCATCCACAGCAGGTTTTCCGCGTGATAATCCCGCAGGATCAGCACACGCGGGCCGTCGGCAAGCCGGACCAGTGTTTCGGTCAGACATTGAATAAATGCCTCCCGATCGCCCGGATCGCCAAGAATAGCGCGTCGATACCAGTCGAGCGCAAAGGTTGCCGCTTCGGCCCAGTCCGCCGCAGAAAGATCGGGCAGCGATTCTGGCGCGGGGGCGGACTGAAGGTGCAATAGAACCCCTGATGCTGCCTGATACAGGGGCAGTTCGCGGGCAGGATCCTCAGCCACAAGCCGGGCAAAGATGCCGTCGCCCAAGTCTTCCAGCAGCAGAAAACCATGATCGAAATCGGCCGCAATCACTTCTGGCGCCGAAAGGCCCAACGCGCGCAGATGGCTGGCGATCCGGGCGAAATCACGCGGATCGTCACCCTTTCCGGGGGGGGCATCCATGAGGATCGCAGTTTTTTGGTTCAGGATCAGCCGCAGATAGCTGCGATCCGAGGCATCGCCGGAAAGGTGCTGCCGAACGGCCGCTTTCCAGCCAGCCTGATCAAGCATGAGGTCCGCCCGATATGCACGATCACCGGTCATGTGCCTGTCGCCCCGATTTCCGCGCGCAATTCATCATTCGGCCCGAAGTCCAGTATGGCATTGCGGCCTTCGGCTTCGGGGCGCAGGGTGATGCGGATTGCACCAAGGGGGATCTGGTTGCCAAGGCGGTCAGGCCATTCGATCAGGCAAATCGCCGTTTCGAAGGCCGAGACCAGACCCAACTCTGCCACCTCATCCGGGTGGCCAAGGCGATAAAGATCGGCGTGCCAGATGTCGCCGGCGTCATCTTCATAGGTCTGCACCAGTGTGTAGGTGGGCGACGGCACATCAATCTCGGCGCCCAGCCTTTCACGGATGAATGCGCGCGCGAAGTGGGTCTTGCCCGCGCCGATACCACCTTCCAGTAGCAATACCATGCCCGGATAGGCGTGGTGCGCGAATTGCCGTGCCAGATGGTTCGTGGCGGCATCGTCGGGCAGAAACAAGGTAAGTTGGGCGCCGTTGGTCATGTCCGCAGTTTTATCCGCCCTTGCGGCCGCTGCAACCCGGCTCAGGCCCGCAGACGCCCCGTCGATAAGGCGCTTTGCATGTCTTCAACGCGGGTGACAACTTCAAATCGGGCAAGGGTGGCGCCCCCCGGTAAAGCCGATATGTGGCATTCGACCAATCGCCCGTCCAGAAGCCTTGCCTCACCGTTCAAGGCCGTAGCGTCGCGTTCATGCGCTGCGACAAATTCTTCGGCTTCGGCCCAGAACGTGCCTGGGGCGCTCTGTCTTTGCCAATGCGCGCAAAGAACCGCGAAGCTGCCTTCGGAAAGCGTGCTGGCCGGATCGTGCCCCCAAAGCCTGCAATAGGCCGCATTTGCCATCACAAGCACCGAGGCGGGCGAAAAGACCGCGAGCGCCTGATCGACTGAGTCGACCACGGCCTGACTGAGTTCAAGATCCGCGCGATAGCGGCGAATCCGGCTGATTTCGGTTGAAATATCCTCGATCAGCAGGGCCAGTGCTCCATTGGGATGCGGGCGACCGACAACCTTGTAGGTCAGGCCAGAGGGCAGGCTCCAGGTTTCTTCAAAAAGACCAGAGGACGCAGCCTCTTCCAGCGCAACCATCTGACGCCGCCATGTGCGATAATCCTTCGGCTCGGGGATCATGTCGCGCTCGCGCATCGCGTCCAGAAACGCGAACAGCGTGGGGCGCATTGACAGAAAGTCTGGTTGAAGGCCAGACAGATCCAGCAGCGCGGGATTGAACAGCACCAACTGGCGTTGCCGGTCAAAGATCGCAAGCCCGATTGGCAAATGCGCGAAGGTCTTCACCAGCGTTTGCGTGAAATCGCGCAAGGAAGCCTCTGCCTGCACAAGTGTATCGACGGGAAAGGCAAAGATCAGCCGGTCGGCCCCATCCTGATAGGGATGAAGTTCGAACCACTTTTCTTGCTGCCCCTGCTGGACCAGCCGGTGCCGTAACGGGGTGCCGACCGCGGCGACATCCTGCTCAAACAGGCGCGGCAGGGGCCAACTCAAATCCTGTCCGGGGGGCAGGCCATCTGCGACGCGGTGCAGATAGGCGGCATTCGCCCACAAAAGCTTGCCCTGCGTCGTTTCGCGCCAGACCGGCATCGGGGCCAGCGCCAGCGTGTTACGCAATTGCGCCAGTTCATCTTCGGTGGCTTTCCGGGTCAACGAATCCTGAATGGGTAGGGTGGCCTGCTGTTCCGGGTCTTCAAGGCTGATCCGGGTCAGACCGCCGCTTAACTCCGCGCGTAGCAGAATCGGCGCACCGTTGGAATCACAGGAGCTTAGGGCCAGCGCACCTTCCTCAGCCAGTTTGGTGAAGCGATCCTCGAAATCGGGGAAGCGTGCCCCCAGATAAGACCGGAGCCGCAGCCACGGCGGCCCCCGAAGTGGGCTTTGGGCGATCAATGCGCGGGCTGCGGGTGTCGCATCGACAAGGGTTTCGCCATCGAACAGAAAGCGCGTTCCCCCGCTTTTGTCAGCGAAGATGGAACGCTGACCCCGGCCCGATTGCGGATCGAAAACAGCGACGGCAAACAGGCCGCCCGCAGCGGCAAGCGTCGATACGACGAGCATCATGAAGGCCAAAGCCCAGTCAAACGCCATCAAATTCCCCAAGATAACAGGCCTTTTCGCAACCATGGCGGGCGATGGTTAAGGCTTGGTTAAGGCTTAGGGGGTGACACAAAAGCGCCAGGGCACCTCAGGTGTTCAACGGGTTGTCTCCCAGTGCGCCGGTTTCGGCCAGGATGCGGTTTGCCGGCCAGATCACTTCGACAATCGCCCCATGTTGGTCCGATGTCGCTTCGGGCTGTGCATTGGCAAAAGACAGGCGCGCGCCTGTCCGTTCCAGCAAGGTCTTTGCGATGAACATGCCAAGACCCATGCCCTCATACCCCGGCCGCTGTGACGGTTCGGCCTTGCGGTTGCGAAGGAAAGGTTCGCCTACGCGGCCCAGAAGATGCGTCGGATAGCCCGGTCCGTCATCCACGATGCGCAGCACCAATCGGTCGGCACGCCATTCCGCATCGACCCAGACATTTGCCGCGGCAAAATCCACCGCATTCTGAATCAGATTCCGCAGGCCATGCAGGATTTCGGGCTGCCTTTGCACCAGAGGGTCGCTTTCCGGCAGGCTGAAATGCACATTCTTGCCGCGCTTCAGATGCGGATCGGCAGCTTCGCGCAGCACAAGGCTCAGCGGTCCCTGACGCATCAGCCGGTCATCCTTGCCCGCCTGACCCATGGACCGCAGGATGTCGCGGCAACGGTCTGCCTGATCGCGGATGAGCTGCGCATCGTCGCGCAGGTCGGGCTGATCTTCGAGTTCCTCCATCAGCTCGGCGCTGACCAGTTTGATCGTCGCCAGTGGTGTGCCCAACTCATGCGCCGCCGCCGCCACCACACCGCCCAGATCGGTCAGTTTCTGCGCCCGCGCCAGCGCCATTTGCGTCGCCAGCAGCGCATCCTGCATCGCATGGATTTCCGCCGCGACGCGGTGTGCATAGATCCCGAGGAAGACGATGCCGATGACAATGGCTAGCCAGAAGCCGAAGGAAAACAATCGGGGCAGGGCGAAGATCGTCCCGTCCCCCATGCTCATTGGCACGGCGAAAAGGGCAACCACCGACACCAGCACCAGCGCCACGGTGCCCAGAACCAGCGTCGCCCGTCCCTCCAGCGCCGTTGCGGAAATCGTGACCGGCGCCAGAAACAGCAGCGCGAAGGGGTTTGTCAGCCCGCCTGTCAGCATCAGCAGTGTTGCAAGCTGCGTCAGATCAAACAGCAGGGTGAAGAACACCTGCCGTTCGGTCAGGCGGGTGCTTTCGGGAAATATGAAGACCGAGATCAGGTTGACGATGACGGATGCGCCCACCACCAGCAGGCAAAGCCCCAGCGGCAGCCGGATTTCCAGCCAGAACTGCGCGGCCAGAAGCGCGATGATCTGGCCGCCAATTGCGACCCAGCGCAACAGGTTCAGTGTGCCAAGGCGCAGCAGGTCACCGGGGGCCTGACTGCCCGGAAACGGGGTGTCTTCGGTAAGATCGGGCTGTTGGGCCATGGTCCTTGCTGTCGCAGAGGGGTGTTTTGGCATTGTTAAAAGCCCCGTGATGCGGGATCAATGCGCCACGCAAAGAAGGGGAAAACCATGTCCAAGCTTTATGCAGGTCTCGCGGTGGCGGTTGTTGTTGGTCTGGTGGGTGGCAGCGCGCTCTGGGTCATGTCGAACAAGGCGTCCGATCCCTTCGCCCAATGCCGCGCCGGGGCGGTTGGCGGCGGTGAAATCGGCGGTCCCTTCACGCTGGTCGATGGCGATGGCCGCACGGTAACCGACAAGGATGTCCTCACCAAACCCTCGCTGGTCTATTTCGGCTATACTTTCTGTCCTGATGTCTGTCCCTTCGACAATGCCCGCAATGCGGAGGCAATCGACCTTCTGGTGGACCGTGGCTATGACGTGCAGCCGGTGTTCATCTCGATTGACCCGGAGCGTGACACGCCCGAAGTGGTGAAGGATTTCGCAGCGAACCTTCATCCGCGGATGATTGGTCTGACCGGGTCAGCCGAACAGGTGAAGGCGGCGTCGTTGGCCTACAAGACCTATTTCAAGAAGCAGGAGGCCGAGGACGAATTCTATCTCGTTGATCACTCGACCTTTACTTACCTCATGCTGCCGGGAAGCGGCTTTGCCGAGTTCTACAAGCGCGAGGCGACACCCGAGCAGATGGCCGACAGCGTGGCCTGTTTCGTCGATGCCGCAAAAGCCGCCGGGCAAAATTGACCTTCCTGTGAATCCGCCCTAGGTTCGGTAGGATTTTCACGACGGAGAGCATCGCCATGGCAGAGGATCTGAGCGCCGAAATCGGGCCGGACCGTTCGCTTCTTTTGGTGGATGATGACGAATCCTTCGTGAAGCGCCTTGCCAAGGCGATGGAAAAGCGGGGCTTTATCCCCGAAACCGCCGAAACTGTGGCCGAGGGCAAGGCCATCGCGCAAAGCCGCCCGCCCGCTTTCGCCGTGGTCGATCTGCGGCTGGAAGACGGCAATGGCCTCGATGTGGTCGAGGCGCTGCGCGAACGCCGCCCTGATTGCCGCGTCGTGGTGCTGACCGGCTATGGCGCCATCGCTACTGCGGTTGCGGCAGTGAAGATCGGTGCCATCGACTATCTCGCCAAGCCCGCCGATGCGAACGAAGTCACGAACGCACTTTTGGCGCGCGGCGATTTGCTGCCCGCCCCGCCGGAAAATCCGATGTCGGCGGACCGCGTGCGGTGGGAACATATCCAGCGTGTCTACGAAATGTGCGATCGCAATGTCTCGGAAACCGCGCGGCGGCTGAACATGCACCGCCGCACACTCCAGCGCATTCTGGCCAAGCGCAGCCCCAAATAACCTGTTGGGGCCTCGGTTGTCTGTCGCCGGGCAATTCTGTGCACCCAGAACGAATGCTTTCCAAACCGCCGGTTTTGCGCTAATGGGGCGCCCATCTGAGACGTGTGGCCATGCCCCGGGCCGCATGCGTGAGGATTGGGGGCGGCGGCAATGGGGCCGCCAGACATCGGGAGACTCCGGGATGCGCCCGGTCGGGCTCTCAGGATAGGATGACAGATGTTCAATATCACGAAAAAGTCGATCCAGTGGGGCGGTGAAACGCTCACGCTGGAAACCGGGAAGGTTGCGCGGCAGGCCGATGGTTCGGTCATCGCGACGCTGGGCGAAACCAGCGTCATGGCCAACGTGACCTTCGCCAAGAAGGCGAAACCCGGTCAAGACTTCTTCCCGCTGACCGTTCACTACCAAGAAAAATATTACGCCGCCGGCAAGATCCCCGGCGGCTTCTTCAAACGTGAGGCCCGGCCGTCCGAAAAAGAGACGCTGGTTTCCCGTTTGATCGACCGCCCGTGCCGCCCGCTGTTCGTCGAGGGTTTCAAGAACGAAGTGCTGGTGATGGCCACCGTTCTGTCCTGTGACCTGGTCAACGACCCCGACATCGTGGCGATGATCGCGGCTTCGGCTGCCCTGACTCTGTCGGGCGTGCCCTTCATGGGTCCGATCGGCGCCGCGCGCGTCGGCTTCGTCGATGGCAAATATGTGCTGAACCCGGCGATGGACGACATGACCCAGCTCCGCACCAAGCCGGAGCAGCGTCTGGATCTCGTGGTCGCGGGCACCAAGACCGCCGTTATGATGGTGGAATCTGAAGCTTACGAACTGTCCGAAGAAGAAATGCTGGGCGCCGTGAAGTTCGGTCACGAGGCGATGCAGCCGGTGATCGACCTGATCATCTCGCTGGCCGAAACCTCCGCGAAAGAGCCCTTCGACTTTTCGCCGCCCGATATTGCCGATCTTTACGGCAAGGTCAAAGCTGCGGGTGAAGCGCAGATGCGCGCTGCCTTTGCGCTGAAGGACAAGCAGGAACGCACCAACGCCATCTCCGCCGCCGTCGCGGCGATCACCGCGTCGCTGTCGGAGGAAGATCAGGCCGACATCAACCTCGGCTCGGCGATCAAGAAGCTGGAAAGTGCGATCCTGCGCGGCGACATCATCAACGGTGGCGCCCGGATCGATGGCCGTGACACCAAGACCGTGCGTCCGATCGTATCGGAAACCGGCATCCTGCCGCGCGCCCATGGGTCGGCCCTGTTCACCCGTGGTGAAACGCAGGGTTTGGTCGTCACCACGCTGGGCACCGGCGAGGACGAGCAGATCATCGACGCGCTGAACGGCAACTACCGCTCGAACTTCCTGCTGCATTACAACTTCCCGCCCTATTCGGTTGGTGAAGTGGGCCGCGTGGGTTCGCCCGGCCGCCGCGAGATCGGCCATGGCAAGCTGGCATGGCGCGCGCTGCAAGCCGTGCTGCCTGCGCCGACCGATTTCCCCTACACCATCCGCGTGGTGTCGGAAATCACCGAATCGAATGGTTCCTCCTCGATGGCCTCGGTCTGTGGTGGTTCGCTGTCGATGATGGATGCGGGCGTTCCGCTGAAAGCGCCGGTCGCCGGTGTGGCGATGGGTCTCATCCTGGAAGATGACGGCAAATGGGCCGTGCTGACAGACATCCTTGGCGACGAGGATCACCTCGGCGACATGGACTTCAAGGTTGCGGGCACCGATGCGGGCATCACCTCGCTGCAAATGGACATCAAGGTCGCGGGCATCACGCCCGAGATCATGGAGCAGGCCCTGGCGCAAGCCAAGGACGGCCGGATGCACATTCTGGGCGAGATGAACAAGGCGCTGTCGGCCCCGCAGGGCTTCAGCGAATACGCCCCAAAGATCGAGACCCTCTCGATCCCCACCGACAAGATCCGCGAAGTGATCGGATCGGGCGGCAAGGTCATCCGCGAGATCGTGGAAACCTCGGGCGCCAAGGTTGACATCAATGATGACGGCGTGATCAAGATCGCTTCCTCGTCGGCCGATGCCATTAAGAAGGCCTATGACATGATCTGGTCGATCGTGGCAGAGCCGGAGGAAGGCCAGATCTACACCGGCAAGGTGGTGAAGCTGGTCGATTTCGGCGCCTTCGTGAACTTCTTCGGCAAGCGTGACGGTCTGGTCCATGTGTCTCAGATCGCCAACAAGCGCCTGAACCACCCGAACGAGATCCTGAAAGAGGGTCAAGAGGTGAAGGTGAAGCTTCTGGGCTTCGACGACCGCGGCAAGGTGCGCCTTGGCATGAAGATGGTCGATCAGGAGACCGGGGCCGAGATCGTGCCCGAAAAGAAGGAAAAGGAAGAAGCCTCCGAAGGCTGATCTTCCCAAAGGCCCCGGCAGTGTCCGGGGCCTTTTCATTTTCAGGCATCCTGCCGGGTAATGTCGGTGATCAGCACATCGGTGACCGTGCCCTGCAAAATGGATTGAGCGGCCTCCAGCAGGGCGCGGCGCAAGGGGGCAAGGGTTGTGCCTTCGGTAAAAGTGCCGCGAAAACCACCGCTGTTGGCGTGATCGAACAGTATCTGTAGGAAACTGTCGCGCAGTTTTGGCTCGCGGGCGTAAACGGTCTCCTGCGTCCCGGCAGTGATTTCCAGGCTCAGAAACAGCACGACAACCGAGGTAATGCGCCCATCCTCGACTATCGGCACGATGAACTGGCTGCTCAATTTCAGATATTCCGGCCCAATGGCGTGATTGTCATCAGGGTGCTGAGGAACCGCCTCATGCGTGGTTTCGGCCTGAGCGTCCGACACAGCCTCTGGATGCAGGGGCTCCGCCGGACGGAGAAAATAGCCACCGGCAAGACCCCCAAGCAGGCCGGCCAGGGCAAGGATCACGGGAAGAAGGACGCGTTTCATGGCGTGTCAGAACGGCAAGAGGACATCGGCGATCTGCTGGCCATAGCGGGGCTGCTGCACATCGGTGATCTGACCGCGGCCGCCATAGGAAATGCGCGCGCCCGCAATCTTGTCGTAGGTGATTTCATTCTGGCGAGAGATGTCGGCGGGACGCACATAGCCTGTCACGATCAGTTCGCGCAGTTCATAGTTCACCCGCACCTCCTGCTGCCCCTCGATCCGCAGCACGCCATTGGCCAGTTCCTCCACCACCGTGGCAGCAACGCGCAATGTCAGTTTTTCTTTGCGGGACACAGATCCTTGGCCCTGGTAAGCAGAACTTGAATGCGTATCGACCGCATCCCCCATGCTGGCGCCTTCAGGCAGTTTTTCGTTCAGTCGCTCAGGAACCCCGAACAGCGAGGGCATTCCCATCTTGTCGCTGCCCGCGCGGCTGCGTCCCGAGGAGTTGGAAATCTCGGCGCCGTCATCAATCTCGATCACGACAGTCAGGATATCACCCCGCCGAGCCGCCCGCCGTTCACCGAACAGCGACTCGCGGTTGGCCGACCAAAGCGAGGAAGCATCGGCAGGGGTCGCAGCCGGGATGTCATGCGGTAGCGGAGTAGAATACATCGCATGGTGCTGATAGCTGCCCTCCAGCGGCGAGAAATCGGGGGCCTTTCCCACGGCGGCCATTCTGGAGCAGGCGGCGAAGCACAGGGTCAGAAGGATCAGGCGGTTCATGGCGCTCCTCAGGGCTGCGGACCGACGATGACGATGCCGTCCGCGCGGACGCGTCCGGTGACAGTGGTGCGGGAGGCGAGGTTCATTACGCGCACAGGCTCGCCCAGACCGGCGCGTTCCAATGCGCGCCCTTCGGTCAGGATACGCAGTGGGCCGGACGAGAATCCGACGGTCACGACCTGATTGCGGTCAATCAGTGCGGGCGGGCCGATGTCAGCGGGGCGGATCGGACGATTGGCATAGATCGCCACGCGTGCTTCCATGCCGATCACCTGAAGCGGGTCGTCAAACCCCATCCCGCCGGGAACAAGCGCAACATCCGCTTCGGTCAGAACTTCCTGCGCACGGATGGTCCGGGTGGTGACCAGCGTATCGGCCAGAGCGGGCAGCGGCGCAAGGGCAAGGAACAGCCAGCGCATCAGCGCACCTGTGTCGTGGCGGCAAGCATCTGATCGGCGGCGGTGATGACCTTGGCGTTCAGCTCGTATCCGCGCTGGGCCTTGATCAATTCGGTCACCTCGCGCACCGCATCAATCGAGCTTTCCTCAAGATAGCCCTGCCGCAGGGTGCCCAGCCCGTCCTCACCGGGCGTTCCCGTCTGTGCGGGACCGGAGGCAGCCGTTTCAAGATAGAGATTGCCGCCAATCGCTTCCAACCCCTTTTCATTGGTAAAACCAGCCAGCGTGATCTGGCCTATCAACTGCGGCTGCACTTGATTGACGAAATAGGCATAGACCTCGCCCTGCGCATTGATCGTCAGGCTGCGCGCATCGGCTGGAATGGTGATACCCGGTGCAACCTCATGGCCTTCGGAGGTGACGATCAGCCCGTCAGCGGTGCGCTTCAGTCCGCCGTCGCGGGTATAGGCGCTGCCGCCGGACGGCAGCGTGACCTCCAGATAGCCCCGTCCCTCGATCGCAAGATCAAGATCGCCGCCGGTCTGGCTCAGCGTGCCCTGTGACAGCACGATCGAAACCGCCGCAGGACGGACGCCCATGCCCATCTGCACCCCGGTCGGAAGCATGGAGCCATCCTCGGCCGAAATCGTGCCGGGACGGGCCACCTGTTCATAATGCAGGTCGGCGAACTCGGCGCGACGGGCGTTGTAGGCAGTGGTGGACATATTTGCCAGGTTGTTCGACACGACATCGACACGCATCTGCTGTGCCGCCATGCCACTGGCCGCGATTTGAAGTGCCTTCATTTCAGCCTCCGAGGGTCTGGATCGCCGCGCGCATCCGCTCGTCTTCCCGATCAAGGAAGCTCTGGCCCATTTCATAGGCGCGCTGGACTTCCATCATGCGGGCGATTTCCGAAAAGGTGTTCACATTACTGCCTTCAAGGCTGCCCTGTCGCATCCGCCCGCCCTCCATCGGCACAATGCCACTCTCGGCAGTGAACAGTGTGCCGCCTTCGTGGCGCAGGCCGGTCGCCGTTTCGGCTTGCCACAGGCCGACCCGGGCCAGCGGACCCTGCGCCGTGGACAGGGTGCCATCCTCCGACAGTGCAATCTGTCCGGCGTCGGCGGGTACGAAAACCGGGCCGCCCGCCTCGTCCAGCAGCCGGTGTCCTTGCGCATTGACCAACTCGCCGGTCGCGGCAGGCGTGAAGTGACCAGCCCGTGTCAGCCGGTTACCTTGCGGCGTTTCGACCAGAAAGAAACCGTCACCATCAATGGCGAAGTCGAAACTGCCGCCGGTTTCCTGCATCTCTCCGCGGCTCAGATCCACGTTGCGCGCCGAGGCATGTGCCATCGACAACGAGGGTGCATCGTCAAGTCGCGCCACATATTCTGCAAAAACAACGCCTTCCCTCCGAAATCCGGTGGTGGAGCTATTGGCGATATTGTTCGCAATCACCTGCAATTCGCGCAGCAGGCCATTCTGTCGTGTCAGGGTCGTGTATCCCGATGCGTCCATGCTCAGCCTCCGGCGATCTGCGGAATGACGCTGTCCGTGAAGAAGCTGACGAGCGTGGCGGTCATGAAACTCATCGAGACCCAGAAAACAATCAGCATGGCACCGACCTTCGGCACAAAGGTCAGCGTCATTTCCTGCACCGAGGTCAGCGCCTGCAACAGCCCGATGGTCAGGCCCGCAATCAGCGCGACGGCCAGCAGCGGGGCGCTGATCTTCACCGCGGTCCAGAGCGCCTGCCGCAGCAGATCATAGATCAGATCGGCGGTCATACCGGCATCCTCAGGATTTCCTGATAGGCCTCGACAACCTTGTCGCGGACCGTGACAGCGGTTTCAACCGCCAGTTCGCTGGCTGAAAGGGCCTGAACCAGTGCATGCGGATCTGCCCCGCCGGTCATTGCCGCGCGGGCCGTGACCTCGCCCTGTGACAGGATCTGTTGAAACTCCTGCGCGGCGGCGACAAAGCCATCTGCTGTTGCGGTATCGGGCATTGCGGCAACGGCAGGCCGCGCCATCCCGTAGCTGCGGGCGGCGGAAGCGGGGTTCATGTCCATTCTGGACCTCCTTATTTGCGCAGAAGATCGAACAGGCTTTGCGTCATCCGGCGTGCCTGATCGAAGAGTTTAAGATTGGCCTCGTAACTGCGCTGCGCCTCGCGGGCGTCGGCGACCTCGATCATTAGATCGACGTTGGAGCCATCGTAGTGCCCTGTATCATCCGCCAGGGGATGACCGGGCGCATAGATGCGGGCCAGAGCATTGCGATCCAGCCGAACGGGGCCCGGCTCGACCCCTGATCCGTCCGCCATCTCGCGGAAGCTGACCAGCTTGCGGCGATAGCCGGGTGTATCCACATTTGCCATGTTTTCAGACACATGCCGCAGTCGCGCGGCCTGTGCCTGCATGCCCGAGGCGGATTGTGACAGGGCGCCAAGCAGATCGGACATGGCTTACCTCCTGCCCAGGCTGGCGCGCAGGATCGTGGAGGCGCTGCGATAGATGCCCAGCGCCATTTCGTGCTGCTGACCTACATCGACCGCCTTCACCAGTTCGGTTTCCAGCGACACGGTATTGCCATTCGGGGATGCGGCCCCGTTCTGGCGGCGCAACACCGGCTCCGCCCCGTTGGCGGCCTCGGGCAGCATGTGACCGGGCCGCGTATGGCGCAGGCCATCGGGTGCCGTCTCGTAAACCTCAGCAAAGGGCGCAAGGTCGCGCGCCTTGAATCCGGGCGTATCGGCGTTGGAGACATTGCGCGAAATTTCGGCCTGACGCGCACCGGCATGTGCTGCCATAGCCTGGGCCATTCTGACCAGTGCAAGTTTTTCAAACATCGGGGCTTCTCCCTCGACAACCTTCATCAAGGCTTAAGGGTGATTCCTTTAGAAACCGTAATCAGCGAACAAAGAGAGAATCCCATGACCGGCCTTTTTGATGCTCTTCAGGCAGAAGTCGCAGCGATCATCCCGGTTCGCCGGGTTGGCCGCGTCACCGGGGCTGAGCGTGGCACGCTTGCAGTCAAAGGGCTTGCGGACCGTGCTGGCCTGGGGGACAGGGTGGTCATCGGCTCGGGGTTTGGCGAGGTCATCCGCCTTGCCCGCGATGGCGCGACAATCCTGCCTGACAGCCCGCCCGAAGGGGTGCGTATCGGCGATGCGGTTGAACTGACGGGTCCTGCGACCATTGCGCCAGACGACAGCTGGATCGGGCGGATCATTGATCCCTACGGGATGCCGCTAGACGGGCAGCCGCTGTTTCGTGGCCCGGTTGCCCGGCCGCTATGTGCGGCGGCTCCGCTTGCTGCACAACGTCGTGCCATAGGCGGGCGGTTGCGCACTGGAACAGCCGCTTTCGACACACTTCTGCCGCTGGCAAGAGGTCAGCGCATCGGGCTTTTCGCGGGGTCTGGTGTTGGCAAATCCTCGCTGTTGGCGAAATTCGCCAGAGGGGTCGAGGCGGATGTCGTCGTGATTGCGCTTGTCGGCGAGCGCGGGCGCGAGTTGCGGGATTTTACCGAGAATGTTCTGGGTCCGCAGGGAATGGCGCGATCAGTTGTGGTGGCCGCCACCTCTGACCAGTCGCCGTTGACCCGCCGCCGTTGCGCATGGACCGCGATGTCGGTCGCCGAACATTTTCGGGATCAGGGGCAACATGTCCTCTTTCTCGCCGATTCGATCACCCGCTTTGCAGAGGCGCACCGGGAGGTGGCGCTGACTTCAGGCGAAGGGGGCGACTTGCGCGGCTATCCGCCTTCGGTTGCGCATATGATCATGTCGTTGGCGGAGCGCGCCGGTCCAGGGCCGGAGGGGGCGGGTGACATCACGGCCGTGCTGTCGGTCCTTGTTGCCGGGTCCGATATGGAGGAGCCGATCGCCGATATTCTGCGCGGCGCGCTGGATGGGCATGTGGTGATGGATCGCCGCATTGCCGAGCGTGGTCGGTATCCGGCGATTGACTTGCTGCGATCAGTGTCGCGCAGCTTGCCTGGCGCGGCAACGGACGCCGAAAACGCCTTGATTTCAGAGTCCAGGCGCCTGCTAGGCGCCTATGACCGGGCCGAGATGATGATTCAGGCGGGTCTTTACGCCAAGGGTTCCGATCCGCTGGTGGATCGGGCAATCAAGGTCTGGCCCGCGCTGGATGGTTTTCTGGCCGAAGATGCGACCGACGGGGTCGAGGCCAGCTTCCGCCGTCTTGCGGCATGTCTTGCGCCATGACCGGGACGGGGGCTATCAGGCTGCCATGACCGGAACGCCAGATCCATCCGAGGCCACCCGCACCTGGGCCCGCATCGCCGTGCTCAGCTTTGGCGGGCCTGCCGGGCAGATTGCAGTGATGCACCGCATACTGGTGGAGGAAAAGCGCTGGATCGGCGAGCGGCGCTTTTTGCATGCGTTGAACTTCTGCATGTTGCTGCCGGGGCCAGAGGCGCAGCAGCTTGCCACTTATCTGGGCTGGCTGCTGAATGGCACGCGCGGTGGTTTGATCGCGGGAGGATTGTTCATCCTGCCCGGCCTGCTGTCGATCATGGCGCTGAGCTGGCTTTACGCGCTGCACGGTGAAGCGCCGCTGATTGCGGCGCTGTTCTTCGGGTTGAAGGCCGGGGTTCTGGCTATCGTCTTTCAGGCAGTCCTCCGCCTTGGCAAACGTGCCTTGGCCGGACGGCTTGCGCTGGCTGTGTCAGGTGCGTCGTTCCTGTCCATCTTTGCGCTGGGCGTTCCCTTTCCGGTGATTGTTATTACGGCGGCGTTGATCGGACTCGCCGCTGGGCGCGGAAGCCCGAGTTCAGACCATGACCAGACCGAGGAGGAGGGCCTGACCGCGCCAGCCTCTGCCGGGGCAGTTCGGGCGGGTGTGGTTGCATTGGCGCTTTGGTTACTGCCTGTGGCTCTGATTGCGGCTCTGGCACCCGGCAGCATTTTCGACGAGATCGGGCGGTTCTTCTCGCAGATGGCGGTGGTCACCTTTGGCGGGGCCTATGCCGCGCTGGCCTGGGTGGCACAGGAGGCGGTGTCGGTTCAGGGCTGGCTCGGCCCGGATGAAATGCTTGACGGTCTCGGCCTTGCCGAAACAACCCCCGGACCGCTGATCATGGTGCTGCAATTTGTGGGTTTCCTTGCGGCTTTCCGGGAGGCCGGTGATCTGCCCCCACTTCTTGCCGGAACGCTTGGGGGTTTTCTGGTGACATGGGTGACGTTCGCCCCGTGTTTCACCTGGATTTTTCTTTGCGCCCCGTGGATGGAGCGGGTGCGTGGCAATCCGGCACCGGCTGCCGCCCTGTCCATGGTCACGGCGGCCGTTGTTGGCGTCATCCTGAACCTCGCGCTCTGGTTCGCCGTTCACAGCCTGTTTGCTGAAGTGGTGCCGTGGCAGCGCGGTCCGCTGCGGTTGAGCCTGCCGGTGCCGGGCAGTTTTGTCCCTTGGTCCGCGATGTTGACATCGCTTGCGCTTGGGCTGGTTTTCGGCTTGCGCTGGGGAATGGGGCGGCTGCTTTGCGCGATGGCGGCGGCAGGCATGGTCCTTCACTTTACCGGTCAGGTGTGAGCCTGTTTCTTGTGGAACAACCCGGAAAGCGGTGGCTAGATTCCGGTTCCGGTGTGTGGTTATGGCTGCTACGCTGAAGTAATGATCCTGTCGGACAAAAGTCATGCCCGCCACCCGCCGCCTTTTCCTTGCTGCTCCCGCGTTGCTTCTGGCAGGCCGTAGTCTGGCGGCGTCGCCGGTGGGTGTAACGCTGGCCCTGACGGGGCAAGCGACACTTGCCCGCGACAAGGCCGAAAATACGCTGCGCCCCGATGATCCGCTGAACGAGGGGGATACTGTCACCACTGCCGCCGCCAGTATGGCGGTTTTGGAACTGTTCACCGAGACGCGTATCAATCTGGGGCCGGAGACGCGCTTCACCGTTGACCGTTTCATCGCCGATCTGGGCGGCACCATAACGGTCGGTGGGGCAATGGTGTTCGACCGGCCGGAAACCCTTCCGCCGCTGGATCTTGAGGTGCAAACCAGTTTCGCCCGGATCGGGGTGCGCGGAACGCGCTTTTTCGCGGGGCCGAGCAACGGTGTGTTCGGCGTTTTTGTGCAACGCGGCAGGGTCGAGGTGACAGCCGCAGGCCAAACCCGGCAGATCGGTGCGGGCGAAGGCGTGAATATCGTCGCACCGGAAGCCGCGCCCTCGGCGGTCGCATACTGGGGCGAGGCGCGCGTTGCCGAAGCATTTGCAAGTGTTGGCCTGACCCGCTGAAGCTTCCTGCTGCGGTTTTCCTTTGGGCCGGATCGGTCTATATCTGATCTCCGACCCGTTTTGAGGCAGTTTCCAGATGTTCCGGTTCTTTGAAGGGCTTGTTAACCCTTACCAATCCTATGCGCGCAGCGATTCCCCGCCCCGCAAGCTCTGGCCGTATCTGAAAGAGTATGTCCGGCCGTTCCGGGGTGTTTTCGTGGTGACGGCATTGCTGTCCGTGCTGGCTGCCGGATCTGACGTTGCTCTGATCTGGTACGTCGGGCGGCTGGTCGATCTGTTGGCGACCGCAAGCCCTGCCGAGGTCTGGACAGGCTACGGGACTGAAATCATGACCGTTGGATTGGCTGTCTTGATCCTGCGGCCCTTGCTGCTGGTGTCCAATGTCGCGCTTTTGCACAATACCATCCTGCCAAACTTCGGCACGATGATCCGCTATCGCGCGCATGATCATGTGCTGCGTCAGCCGGTCGGCTGGTTTGAAAGTGATTTTGCCGGGCGCATTGCCAACCGGGTGATGCAGACGCCTCCGGCAGCGGGCGATGCGGTGTTCCAGACCTTTGACGCCGTGGCTTTTGCCAGCGTCACAATCGTCGGCGCGGGTATCATGCTGGCCGATGCCGACCCGCGTCTGGTGCTGCCGCTGCTGGTCTGGTTTGCGCTTTACGCCGCGCTGGTGCGCTGGACGTTGCGACGGGCGGGGCCGGCCTCGAAAGCCAGTTCTGACGCGCGCTCGGCTGTGACCGGGCGGGTGGTGGATGCCTATACCAATATTCATTCGGTGAAGCTGTTTGCGCATCACGATCTGGAAATGCGGCATGCGACCGATGCCATTGAACATGCGCGATCCACATTCCAGAAGGAAATGCGGGTTATCACCAAGATGGACCTTGCGCTGACCGGCCTCAACGGCGGGCTGATCGTGGCGGTCACCGGCTGGGCGCTTCTGCTGTGGTATCAGGGACAGGCGAGCGTTGGCACCGTGGCAGCGGCAACGGCGCTCGTCCTGCGACTGAACAACATGACCTATTGGATCATGTGGGCCACCACTTCGCTGGTGCAGGCGCTGGGCGTGGTGCAGGAGGGCATGGAGACCATCACACAGCCCATCGGGCTGGTCGATGCGCGCGATGCCGCGCCCCTGCAACTGACCAAAGGGGAGATCAGACTGGAAGGTGTGTCGCATCACTACGGGCGTGGTTCGGGCGGGTTGCGTGACGTGAACCTGACCCTGCGGCCGGGTGAGAAGATCGGGGTTGTCGGCCGGTCCGGTGCGGGCAAGTCCACGTTGGTAAAGCTGATGCTGCGGTTCTACGATTGTGAGCAGGGCCGCATCCTGATCGACGGACAGGACATCGCGCGCGTCACCCAAGACAGTCTGCGCCGCGAAATCGGCATGGTTCAGCAGGATTCGAGCCTTTTGCACAGAAGTGTGCGCGAGAACATCCTTTACGGCCGTCCGGACGCCACCGAGGACGAGATGATCGCCGCCGCCCGCCGGGCCGAAGCGCATGAGTTTATCCTGACGCTGGAAGACCCAGAGGGCCGCAGCGGCTATGACGCGCATGTCGGCGAACGGGGCGTGAAGCTGTCCGGTGGCCAGCGGCAGCGCATCGGGCTGGCGCGGGTGATCCTGAAGGACGCGCCGATCCTGATTCTGGACGAGGCGACATCGGCGCTGGACAGCGAGGTCGAGGCGGCGATTCAGGACGCGCTGTATGGTGTAATGCAGGGCAAGACCGTCATCGCCATTGCGCACCGGCTGTCCACCATCGCAGCGATGGATCGCATCGTCGTGCTGGAGGATGGCGCGGTGGCCGAAGAGGGCAGCCATGCCGAATTGCTGGCGAAGGGCGGGCTTTACGCCCGCTTCTGGGCGCGGCAATCCGGTGGGTTCATCGGAACGGAGGACGAGGCATGAAGGCGTTGCGTGGCCTTGCCGGTTTCATTGACGCATTCAGCCCGGCTGAGGGCATGCCGCCGCAAGAGCTTGGCCCGTTCTTCCGCTGGTGCCTTAGCGGGGCTTGGGCGCCGCTGGCCGTGGCGGGGGCAATTTCGGCGCTGGCGGGCACGACCGAGGTGGTTTCCGCCCTGATCCTTGGCATGGTGGTCGATGCTGCGGTTGGCTCTGGCCCCGCCGCGTTCTTTGCCGAACAGGCCGGGCTTCTGGCGCTGTTCGTGGTCTTCTACCTTGTGCTGCGGCCGCTGACCTTTGCGGCCTCCTCGGCCTCCAATTCGATCATCGTCGGGCCGAATGTGATGCCGCTGGTGCTGAGCCGGTTGCATCGGTGGACCCTCGGGCAAAGCGTCACCTTCTTTGACAACGATTTTGCGGGCCGGATTGCGCAAAAACAGATGCAGGCGGCACGCGCCGTCACCGATACGGCGACCGAGGTCATCAATACTGTCTGTTTCGCGCTGGCCTCTGTTATCGGATCGGCGATTTTCCTCATTGCCATCGACGCCTGGATTGGCGTCGCGCTTCTGGTCTGGCTGGTGGCCTATCTGGCGCTGATCCGGTTTTTCATGCCGCGGGTGAAGGGTAATTCGGCAGCGCGGGCTGCGGCGCGGGCCATGGTCTCGGGGCAGGTGGTTGATACGATCACCAATATCAAAACGGTGAAATTGTTCGCCCATGCCGCCTTCGAGGATCGTGTGGCCCTGCGCAGTATGGAGGTTTTCCGCGAGCGTAGTGTCGAATTCGGCGAGATTTCGACTTGGTTCCGCCTGTCGCTGATGACGCTCGCCGGCGTTCTGCCGGTGCTGCTGATCGGAGGTACGGTGCTTTTGTGGCAGCAGGGCGGGGCGACGGCAGGCGACATCGCGGCCTCGGGCGCTGTGGCGATGCGGATTGCGCAGATGACCGGCTGGGTCAGCTTTACGCTCATGTCGATCTACACCAGCGTTGGTGAGGTCGAGGATGGGATGCGCACCTTGGCGCAGCCGCATCAGCTTGCCGATGCGCCGGGGGCGGTGGATCTGCCGCGCATTAGCGGCAAGGTTGATTATCTTGATGCAAGCTTTGCTTATGGCCGCAAGCGCGGCGGCATCGACAGGGTTACGCTGCATATCGCGGCGGGCGAAAAGATCGGCATCGTGGGAGCCTCGGGGGCGGGGAAATCGACGTTGGTGGCGTTGCTTTTGCGGCTCTATGATTGCGAAAAGGGTATGGTTACCCTGGATGGCCATGACCTGCGCGGGGTGACGCAGGAAAGTCTGCGCCGTCAGATCGGCATGGTCACGCAGGAAACCGCGATGTTCAACCGATCCGCGCGGGACAATATCGCCTATGGCCGCCCGGATGCGTCGGAGGCCGAGATCATCGCCGCCGCGAAACAGGCCGAGGCGCATGAGTTCATCCTTGCGATGGAGGATCATCAGGGTCGCAAGGGCTATGACGCTTATCTGGGCGAGCGGGGGGTGAAGCTGTCGGGTGGGCAGCGGCAGCGCATCGCGCTGGCGCGCGCCTTCCTGAAGGACGCGCCGATCCTTGTGCTGGACGAGGCGACCAGCGCGCTTGACAGTGAAGTCGAGGCCAGCATTCAGGAGGCGCTGGGCCGTGTCATGCAGGGCAAGACCGTGCTGGCCATCGCACACCGTCTGTCTACCATCGCGGAAATGGACCGTATCATCGTGCTGGATCAGGGCCGGATCGTCGAAGAAGGCCGCCACGAGGCGCTTCTGACGAAAGGGGGGCTTTACGCGCGCTACTGGAACCGGCAATCGGGGGGCTTCATCGTCACCGAAGAGGCAGCGGAATGAAACTGACCATCGCGCGGCTTGGGCACCATGGCGACGGCATCGCTGAGGGGCCGGAAGGTCCGGTTTATGTGCCGGGCATGTTGCCGGGTGAGGAGGTGGAGGGTGATCTTCAGGGCAGCCAACTGACCAGCCCGAAGATCGTGACTCCCTCGGCGGACCGGGTGAAGCCGCCCTGCGCCCATGCAAAAAGCTGTGGCGGCTGTCTGATGCAGCATGCGCGCGACAGTTTTGTCGCTGACTGGAAGCTGGGTATCGTGCGCGGTGCGCTGGCGGGGCAAGGGCTGGAGGCGCCGCTGCGGCCGATCCTGACATCGCCACCACGCTCGCGTCGTCGTGCTACGCTGGCTGGGCGACGCACCAAGGGCGGCGCGCTGATCGGCTTTCACGCGCGCGGGTCCGATACCATCATTGCAGTGCCGAACTGCCAGCTTCTGCACCCCGATCTGATGGGCGCGGTCCCCGCGCTGGAGACGCTGGTGCGCACGGGCGGCTCACGCACCGGCGAGCTTGCGTTGACCGTGACGCGTAGCCTTGCCGGGCCGGATGTTGCGGTGCAGGGCGGCAAGCCGCTGGATGCGACGCTGCGGCTGGATCTGGCCCGCGTGGCTGAGGCGCATGGTCTGTCGCGCCTCAGCTGGGGGGATGAGGTGGTCGCCCTGCGTGCAGCGCCGATGCAACGCATGGGTCGCGCCCTCGTCGCCCCGCCGCCCGGTGCCTTCCTGCAAGCGACGGAGGAGGGAGAGGCGGCGCTGCTTGCCACTGTCACCGAGGCTGTGGGCGATGCGCCGCGCATCGTTGACCTGTTCGCGGGATGTGGCACTTTCACCCTGCCGCTGTCGGAACGTGCTGATGTGCTGGCCGCAGAAGGCGACGCCGCAATGATGGCTGCGCTGGACAAGGGTTGGCGTCAGGCTGGCGGGCTGCATCGCGTCATCTGTGAAACCCGCGACCTGTTCCGCCGCCCGCTGGAGCCTGACGAGTTCAAGGGAGTCGGCGCCGTGGTCATCGACCCGCCGCGCGCCGGGGCCGAGGCGCAGGTGGCGACGCTGGCGCATAGCCGTGTGCCGGTCATCGCCATGGTGTCATGTAACCCGATCACCTTCGCCCGCGATGCGAAGGTGCTGGTTGCGGCGGGATGGCGGCTCGACTGGGTGCAGGTTGTCGATCAGTTCCGCTGGTCGTCGCATGTCGAACTGGCCGCCCGTTTCAGCCTGTGAGTCTGCGCACGAAGGCGTGAAGCGACTGTGAGCCGCCGCACGCATATACAGGCTGTGCAGATTCTGGCATTTTGGCTATGGGCAGAAAAAACAAAGCAGCAGGCACCCCATGACCTTCGTGCGCCTTTTATCGGCATTTCTTCTTGTGGCCCTGTTGGCCGCATGTGGCGGCAGCGGCAAATTCCGCAGCTACCATGGCCCTGCCGTGACCTCGATCCAGGTCCACAAGGGCGCGCGCAAGATGTATCTGCTGCACGATGCCAAGGTGCTGAAGGAATATGATATCGGACTTGGTTTCGCGCCCGAAGGCCACAAGCAGTTCGAGGGCGATGGCAAGACGCCGGAAGGCACCTACTTCATCAGCTTTCACAACCCGAAAAGCCGCTATCACCTGTCGCTGGGCATTTCCTACCCCAATGTCGCTGACAGGGCCTTTGCCGCCTCGCAGGGCAAGCGGCCGGGCGGTGACATCATGATTCACGGGCGCAGCAATTACAAAGGCACCAACAAGGGCGACTGGACGGCCGGATGTATCGCGGTGCGCGACGCGGAGATGGAAGAAGTCTATTCCATGGTCCGGCAATACACACCAATTCATATTCTGCCCTGAGCCCGGGCAGAAGGCAGCTTCCAAAACAAAAGCGCCGGTCCCGCGACCGGCGCTTTGTTCATTGTGCTAGCGCGCATTACTGCGCCGGGGCGCCGCCGGTATGATCCATTTCCGAGGTGACGGTGCGCCCAAGCGCGGTGGCGGAAACCCGTGCCACCGGCGCCCGCGTCGAATCGCCGGTCAACAGGGTCCACCAGATCTTGCCGCTGGGTTCCTGATACCAGGAAAAGCCGATTTCGTTCGACTGGGGGTCCATCACGACAGCCCGCGTATCAGGCACAGCGGTCCAGGACGCCAGCGTATCGAGCTCGGTCTCGTAAGTCTCCGAGATCAACTCGCCCTGAAGATGGCCGGTATAGCCCGCGCGCTGCACGCGCAGCAGCGGCGATGAGCCATCAGAACCGAAATGCCAAGGGCGGTTCTGCTCCGACATGTCGCGTGAATGCGCGTTGGCAGCGGCCATCAGGGCACCGTTATATTGCAGCGGCTGCACGCCTTTCGCGGCGCGCAGGGTGTTCACCGCTTCCAGCATGCGGCCGGGGATCTGGGCCTCGCTACGCTTGTCGATGTGATAGACGCGCGGCAGAGGCCGCCCGTCCGCACCGATCGTAGGCTGGGAATCAGGGGCCGCACAGGCCGCCAGCAGCGACAGGGCACAGATCGACAGAACGGGAAAGCGCGTCATTTCGGGCACCAGCAGGGATTTCGACCGCCCGTCTTTATCCAATAGCGGGCAGGTTATCAAACGCAAGTCTGCGTGATTTCGCCCAGTGACATCTCTTTGATTTGCGATGTTGCGGCGCAGCGGCTAAAAACCGCCCAATCCAACCCTCAGGAGATCAGCAATGTCTGCTGAACATTCGCACGGGCCCAGCCGCCGGGCCGTTCTTGGCGGCGTCGTCGCCTTCGCAGGGGCCGCCGCCCTGCCTGCCTTTGCGCAGGTCGAAGGATCGGTGCGCAACAACATCTCGAGCTTCCGCATGCTCGACTGGCAGCCCTATTTCAGCAATCTCGCCAAGGGGGCCATTCTGGTGGATACCACTTCGCGGGCGCTGCATTTCTGGTCCGAGGACCAGTCGGTCTACAAGCTGTATCCGACCTCGGTGCCGCTGTCGGATGAGTTGACCCGCCGGGGCCGGACCGAGATCATCAAGAAGGTTGTCGGTCCCGACTGGCGCCCCACGCCGACGATGAAGGAACGCAACCCGGATTGGCCGGATTACATCGGCCCTGGCCCTGACAATCCGCTGGGAACGCGTGCGATGTGGCTTTCCTGGACCTATTACCGTATTCACGGCACCCACGATACGCGCAAGATCGGCCGGAAATCCTCCAATGGTTGCATCGGTATGTATAACGAGCATGTCGAGGAACTTTTCGACCTCGCACAAGTCGGAACGCAGGTGTTGCTAATTTGACGATAGCGCCGGGCGCAATTCTGCCGCCTGTGGGAGCCAATTGCGCCTTTATGCGTTCAAGACTAAACACGCCTTACGAGGTACAGTCTTGGGTGCACGGTATCGCCTCTGCAAAATTCGATGCCGTGCGTTATCTGGAGAGATCGAAATGAAGAAACTCGCTCTTGCTGCCGCTCTGTCGGTTGCCGCCACCACCGCCTTCGCCGGTGGCATGGTCGAGCCGGTGATGGAGCCGGAAGTTGTGGAAGCTGCGACGTCGTCGTCGTCGGGCGCGCTGGTTCCGCTGCTGCTCCTGCTCGTTGTGGCCGCTGCGGTCGCTTCGAACTGATCTGACATCACGTCATGGAAAGGGCGGCAGGGCAACCTGCCGCCTTTTTCATTTGTGGCGGATAGAAAGGCCGGTCAGACCCAGCCCGCCAGATTTTCGCGCGTTACCGCTGCAAGCGCCGCGATATGGGCGGCATCCGCGTTCAGGCAGGGGATATAGGTAAAAACCTCCCCTCCGGCATGTTCAAAGCTTTCGCGAATCTCGCCGTTGATTTCTTCCAGAGTTTCGATGCAATCGGCACTGAAGGCGGGGGCGATGACGGCGATCCGTTTCTTGCCCTGTTTCGCCAGCGCGGCGACATGCTCGACCGTGTAGGGCCGCAGCCATTCCTCGGTGCCGAAGACCGACTGGAAGCTGGTGTCGATGCTGCCCTTGTCCCATCCCAGCCTTTCGCGCAGCAGGCGCGTGGTTTTCTGGCACTGGCAATGATAGGGGTCGCCCTCCATCAGATAGCGTTTCGGCATGCCGTGATAGCTGGCGACCAGCACATCGGGGCGATGATCCAACGCGGCATAGACGCGTTCCACCGATTGCGCCAGCGCCTCCACATAGAGCGGGTGGTCGAAATATTCTGCCACGGTGCGCACTGCGGGCTGGCGCTTTTCCTTCATCAGGGCGCGGAAGAACTGATCGTTGGCCGTGGCCGAGGTGGCGCCCGCGTATTGCGGGTAAAGCGGGAAGAACAGCACCTTCTCGCAGCCAGCCTCCACCATCGCGCGCAGCCGCGATTCGGTGGACGGGTTGCCATAGCGCATGCAGAAATCCACCATCACCCGGTCGCCGTAATCGGCGCGCAACGCCTCGGCCAATGCGGCGGTCTGCTCTTTGGTAATGGTCATCAGCGGGCTTTCGCCCTTCTCTTCGTTCCAGATCAGCTTGTAATTTGCGCCGCTGGTGAAGGGCCGCTTGCTGAGGATGATCAACTGCAACAGCGGCTGCCACTTCCACGCCGGATAGTCGATGACCCGCCGGTCGGACAGAAATTCGTTCAGATAACGCCGCATCGACCAGTAGTCGTAGTTGTCCGGCGTTCCCAGATTGGCCAGCAATACCCCGATCTTCGGGGCGCGCACCGGAGGGTGATCGGCAGGCGCATGGGCCAGACGGCCTTCGCCCGGCCGGATCAACCCGGCCACCGCATCGCGCAGCGCATCAAGCATCGTCTTCTCCTGCATTCGGTTCCGCGCCCCAGATAGTGCCATGGGGCCAGCGGTCAACTGTCGTTTTTCGTCGCACCCGTGCGGGCGGCATTCAGCGCATCTTCGAGCCGTTGCACAGCCGAACCGGGGCGCAATGGTTTCTGCTGGCTGTCATGTGGGCTCCAGCCGGTCAGGCAGATGGTTTCAAACAACGCCTCGACCCGGCCATCGGCATCCGTTTCGTAACGCTGCGCGGCTCCCAGCAGGATACCCCGCCGGGTAAAATGGCGCGGCCGCTCGGCCATGGCATTGGCTTCGCCCATGGCGCGCAGGTCGGCCATCAGGTGCAGCGCATTCCGATAGCTGACGCGGCGGGTAAGGCTGTCGGCGACCGGCAGGTTCAGCCCGGCGCGTTGCAGCAGCGCGCCCAGATCGCGGATTTCGCCCATCGGCAGTACTCGCGGCGACAACCCGCCAGTTTGCGCTGCCTCGGCCTCGGCCAGCGTGGCACGCAGGGTGGCCAGCGTCTGCCCCCCCAGCGTCAGCCCGATAAAAAGCCCGTCAGGGCATAGCGCGCGGCGGCATTGCACCAGTTGCCCGACCGGATCGTTGGCCCAGTGCAGTGCCATGGCGTGAATCACCAGATCATGCGCTGAAGCGGCAAGATCCAGCACCTCGGCATCGGGGATGATCTTTGCGTCAGGGAAGGCACCGGCCCAGATTTCCGCGAAAGGTGTCACGATGGCGGGTTTCGTAAACTGCCTGTTAACCGCGGCTAGTCTTTCCTGAACCTCGATGACGGCTTCGTCATGCAGGAACAGCGCGTCAGGGCGGGCGCGTCTGCGGTTCCGGGCAAGTGCGTGGCGATCAACAAGCTGGGGCGGGGTCATGCGGGCTCCTTTCCGCGGACCATAGGAGGGTCGGATGGGAATGCAAGCGGCTGTGCAACTGGTCTACCCGCCGCAATGCCTCAGTTGCGATGCGCTGGTGACCACGGATTTCGGGCTTTGTGCCCGCTGCTGGCGCGACACGCCCTTCATTGCCGGGCTGGTCTGCGATTGCTGCGGCACGCCCCTGCCGGGCGAGGAAGGCGGTGCGCCGGTGCAATGCGACGATTGCCTGACCATTGCCCGGCCCTGGGGGCGGGGGAGGGCAGTGATGCTATACCGCGACAACGCGCGGCGTCTGGTCATGGCCTTCAAACATGGCGACCGGCTGGATCTGGCTCGACCTGGTGCGCAATGGCTGCATCGCGCAGCGGTCCCGCTGTTGCAGCCCGACACCCTGCTGGCGCCTGTGCCACTGCACTGGCTGCGGCTATTCCGGCGGCGCTACAACCAATCGGCGCTGCTGGCGGCGGGTCTGGCCCGGCTCGCCGATCTGCCGCATTGTCCGGACCTTCTGGTCCGGCGTCGCAATACCCGCAGTCAGGAAGGGCGTGATCGTGAGGGGCGGTTCCGCAATATGGAGGATGCGATCCGCGTCAACGACAAGCGGCGCTGGCAGGTCGAGGGGCGTCCCGTTCTGCTGGTTGACGATGTGATGACCTCGGGCGCCACGCTGGGGGCCTGCGCAGATGCCTGCCTGGCGGCAGGGGCCGCACGGGTGGATGTGGTTGTGCTGGCACGCGTTGCGAAAGACGGATGAATCCCTATAGTCTTGCCGCAACTGCGAGACTGAGCGGACCCCATCATGAAAACTGTCGAAATCTACACCACCCCCACCTGCCCCTATTGTCATGCGGCCAAGCGGCTTCTGACGCGCAAGGGCGTGGCCTTCACCGAAATTGACGTCAGCCGCGACCCCGATCTGCGCGCCGCCATGACCGACCGGGCAAACGGGCGCCGCACTGTGCCGCAGATTTTCATCGGCGGGCAGCATGTCGGTGGCAGCGATGATATCCATGCGCTTGACCATGACGGCAAGCTTGACGCGCTGCTGGCGGGCTGATCGATGCGGGTTGCGCTTGTCCAGCTGACGGTGACCGACGACCCGGCAGAGAACCTGCCGGAAACGCTCGCCTTCCTGCGCATCGCGGCAGAGGGCGGAGCCGATCTGGTGCTGACGCCTGAATGCACCAATATGCTCAGTTCGTCGCGCGAACATCAGCGCGCTACGCTGCGGCACGAAGACGACGATCCGACGCTGGCTGCCATCCGGGCCGAGGCGAAGGCGCATGGGATCTGGGTGCTGATCGGGTCGCTGGGGCTGCTGACGCAGGATGCCGACGGGCGCTTTGCCAACCGCTCCTTCCTGATCGGGCCAGAGGGTGAAATCGCCGCGCGCTATGACAAGATCCATATGTTTGACGTCAACGTGACCGAGACCGAGGTGTATCGCGAAAGCGCCGCCTATCGGCCCGGCGTGCAGGCGGTGGTGGCGGACATCCCGTTGGCAAAGATCGGCATGGCGGTCTGCTATGACCTGCGTTTCCCGCATCTGTTTCGTCGACTGGCACAGGGCGGCGCGCAGATCCTGACCGTGCCTGCCGCCTTCAACCACCTGACAGGCGCCGCGCATTGGGAGGTGTTGCTGCGTGCCCGTGCCATCGAAACGGGCTGTTTCGTGCTGGCCCCGGCGCAAACCGGCTTCCACCCCGAAAGCAACGGCAAGGGGCGCAACACCTATGGTCACAGCCTTGCCATCGCGCCTTGGGGCGAGGTGCTGGTGGACGCGGGCACCGATCCGGGGGTGACGTTCGTGGATATTGAACTGGCCGAGGTCGAAAAGGCGCGGGGCCGGGTGCCCTCGTTGTCGCACGACCGCAGCTTTGAAGGTCCGTAATGGCGGAAAAGACCGAAGATCTGGCGATTGCCCTGTTTGGCGAGCTGTTCATGGCGGATCAGCTTGCCCGCAACCGCATTTCCAAGGCGCTGCCCAAAGGGATGGAGCTGTCACATTTCGGGGTGCTGAACCATCTGGCGCGGATTCAGGAGGAACGCACACCCGCCCAGCTTGCCCGCAGCTTCCACGTTACGCGCGGGGCAATGACCAATACGCTTGCAAAGCTGGAATGGGCCGGGCACATCCATATCCGGCCGGACTGGGATGATGCGCGACAGAAGTTCGTTGCACTCAGCCCTTCGGGCCGTTCGGCGCGGGATGCTGCCGTTCAGGCCATCGCCCCGCTGATCGGCGAAGTCGTTCAGGCGCTTGGCGCTGATCGTGTTCGGGCGGTGCTGCCGGTGCTGCGCGAATTGCGCACCAAACTGGAAGGGGCGGATTAACCGCCCCCCCTTTGCAAGGTTACTTGACCAGCCGGTCGATCCGGGTGGTGATGCCAAAGGCATCGTAGACCAGCCCGATGATGCTCTTGGTATTGGACAGCGAGCTTTGGGTAGCCAGAACCAGATCGCGGTCCTGAACGGCGAACTCACCCGCACTGAACAATCCGTCGGCGGTGGTCAGGTCCAGCGCGAAGATCACGCGCTCCTTGCTCGGGCCGGTTTCGTTGCTGCGCAGATCACTCGGTTCATAATTGCGCAGGATCAGCACGCTTTTCGGGTTGGCACGGACATCGTTCAGACCACCCACCAGCGAGGCAGCGTCAAGCGCCGTCACCTTGTCATGCGGGAAAGGGATCTGCGCCTCGCGCCCGGTTGCGCCCAGCGACAGGAAGTAGCGGCCATCGCTTTCGACATAAATCTTGTCGCCGCCGCGCAGGGTTGTGTCCAGCGAGGGGCTTTTCAGCAGGCGGTCCGCTGAAATCGCGTAAAGTTTGCCGCCCCGCATCAGGCGGACCTGCGGGTTTTCGATGTCCTTGGCGATCCCCCCGCCCATGGCGATCAAACTCAACACCGTGAAATCACGGTCGGGCATGACGTAATTGCCCGGTGTGGTTACACCGCTGACCAGATCGACCGAGCTTTGCCGACCGGCTTGATGGCTGAGTTGAACCTGCGCCGACGGGATGATTTGCGAGAATTCGGCCTGAATTGTGTTGCGTGCGCGATCAGGCGACATCTTGGCCACATAGACCTGATCGACGTAAGGCAGGAACACCTCGCCAGCGGGGGAAACCCGTATCCCCTTCAGCTCGACGACCTTCTGACCGGACTGCGTCAGCAGCGAGCTGTCGCCATTGTCCCAGATTGCCAGATCCAGCATGTCGCCCGCCTCGATGATCTGCGAGCTCGGTCCCTTCGCGCGCGGAATCCATCCACCTGCCGGGGTGGCACCGCGCGACGGCCATGCTGCAAATTTCGGAAGCGTTTCGCGGGTCACGGCATAGACGGCGAAATCCGCATCTTCCTTGTCGGCCCCTGCAAGGATCTGACCGGCATTCGGCCCGCCCGCCGGAAGGTCGCCACAAGAGGCTAGCATCCCGAGACTTGCTGTAGCCAGGCAAAGCCTTAACGCAAATTTCCGCATCAATATCTCCGATCGGGCCGCACCTGGCAGGGTGGACTTTGACAGCGGTTGCAAGATACTGGGGTGTAGCCGGGGGTTCAACAGCCTAGTTTTGTTCCGGTGCAACTGACGGCAAGGCGGCGATGATCTGTGTCTTGGGGGCTTCAGGGCGGCTTGGCTCCATCTTGCGGACGCTCTGGCGTCGCAACGATGTGATATGGAGCCGCCGATCGCAGGGGGCCGGCTGGTTCGCCTGCGATCTGATGACCGGGCCTCTGCCCGAGATGGGCGGCTTGCAAGGGGGCGTGGTGCTTTGTCTTGCGGGGGTCGTCCCCGGTCCGGGTGCCGATCTTGACATGAATGCCGGGATTGCTGTGCGGGCCTGTGAACTGGCGCGCGCCAATGGGGCGCGTCATGTTTTTCTTGCATCTTCTGCTGCAATTTATGGCTCTGCGGCCCTGACGGACCCACCTTTCGCAGAAGATACCTTGCCTCAGCCGGTGTCTGCCTATGGCGCGGCGAAGCTTGCGGCAGAGCATGCGGTGGCACAATGGCAGGCTCACAATGCCGGTATGGGCGTCACGCATCTTCGCATCGGAAATGTCGCCGGGGCCGACGCCGTGCTGGGCCGACCTTTGGATGCGCGGCGTCTGGTCGATCCCGTGGCGGGGTCTACTGGCGGGCCGTTGCGGTCATATATCGGTCCGCAGGGCTTTGCGCAGGTGTTGTCCGGGCTGAGCAATCTTGCCCTGACGGGTGGCGAAATTCCGCCGATCCTGAACATTTCGGCGCCTTCACCTGTGACGATGGGGGCCCTGCTGACGGCGGCAGGGGTCGATTGGACAGCCGGTCCGGTCAATCCGTCGGTCATCCCGTCTGTCGTTCTGGGGACCGGGCGGTTGGAGCGGCTGCTGCCGGGGCAGGCTGGGACAGGCATCGCCGCAGATCTGGTGACCGAATGGCGGGCGTGGAGGGGGCGGCAATGACCTTGCAGAAACGGCTGTTCGACCTGACCCTTGCCCTGCTGTTGTCCGCGCTTCTGGCCGTGCCCTTCGCGCTGCTTGTCGTCGTGTTGCTGGTCCGTGAGGGGCGGCCGGTGTTCTATGTGGCGGAGCGCATGAAGGCGCCGGGCGTGCCGTTCCGTCTTTGGAAGCTGCGCACCATGACGGTCGCCCGGCAGGACAGCGGTGTGTCGGGCGGGGACAAGGCGACGCGCATTACGGCTACGGGACGATTTCTGCGGGCTGCGCGACTTGATGAAATTCCGCAACTCTGGAACGTGATCCGGGGCGACATGAGCTTTGTCGGGCCGCGCCCGCCGCTGCGGCTGTATGTCGAACGCTTTCCCGCGCTTTATGCCGAGGTGCTGCAAAGCAGACCGGGAATCACTGGCCTTGCGACGCTGCATTTCCACCGGCACGAGGAATACCTTCTGTCGCGGTGCAAAACGCCCGAGGAAACGGATGCTGTCTATGCCCGGCGATGTGTGCGCAGAAAAGCCGCGCTTGATCTGATTTATCAGCGGAATCAGGGTGTATGCTTCGATCTGACGCTGCTTTGGCATACTGGCTCGGGTGTATTGTTACGCAAAATGCTTGGAAAATAGGCTGAATCGCGCAAAAACGGGGCGAATCGACTTTGCTTCGACTTGTTGGATGTGACGCCTTCGGGTAGTTTTCCCTAAATAGCCAAGATGGCCTCCTGCGAGTTCGCCACGTCGCTGCGCCGAGCAAGAAGGTTACTGAATGTATATTATCAGACGCGGGCTCTATGCCTTTCAGTCCGGGCTGAGTCGTAAGAACAAGCAATTTGTTTTATTCATGATCGACGCGCTGCTGCCGCCGGTCATTCTGGTTCTGGCGATCGCGGTCACCTACAACGGGTTCTCGCTGTTTGATCGTCTGCCGCGTGTGTTCTACATGCTGCCTGCGCTTTCGCTCACCGGCGGGGCCGTTTCGGCATGGCTTGGTATCCCGCGGGTTCAGCTCAAATCCTTTGAAACAACGGCAATGCTGCGCACGGCGCTTTATTCCGCGCTGGTTACGGCTGTTGCTGCTGTGCTCAGCCGGTTTGTTGTGCCGGGCTTCGGCGTGGCGGGGATCACGATTTATGGGTTGATGCTGTTTCTCGCGGCGGTCAGCGTAAGGCTGGGGATGCTGCACCTGCTGTTGTGGGTGTTGCGTAATGGCCAGCCCAAGCACCGCGTGCTGATCTATGGTGCCGGCACGACAGGTGTGCAGCTTGTCGCGGCGCTGCGCTCACATGACCGGATTGTGCCGGTCGCTTTCATTGACGACAACGAAGCCCTGCATTCCATGACCGTGGCCGGTCTGCGGGTGCTGCCGCCCTCGGATCTGAAGGATCTTGTAGAGCAGCGCGACATCGACCGCATCATTCTGGCCATGCCCTCTGTCTCGGCGCCCAAGCTCGCGCGGCTGACGCGGCAACTGCGACAGATGGGGCTTCAGGTGCAATCCCTGCCGTCCTTCGCACAGCTTGTCGGTGAGGAGGAGTTGATCGACAACCTGTCGCCGGTGGCGCCGGGCCAGTTTCTTGGTCGGGATCAGGTCGGCGACATGCTGGCCGAGGGGGAACAGGCCTATCGCGGCAAGGCTATTCTGGTTTCCGGCGCAGGCGGTTCCATCGGATCGGAGCTTTGCCGCCAGTTGATCCCCTGCGGGCCGGCCTGTGTTGTGCTGTATGAGGTCAGCGAGGTCGCGCTTTACACCATCGAGCGCGAATTGCAGGAACTCGCGGCTGGAACCGGGGTGGAAATCGTGCCGGTTCTGGGGTCCGTCACGGATTCGCGGCTGACGCGCATGGTGATCAACGATCATCATATCGAGGTCGTGTTCCATGCCGCTGCCTACAAGCATGTGCCGCTGGTCGAGCTGAATCCACTGGCCGGGCTTGCAAACAATGTACTGGGCACCCGGACGCTGGCCGAAGCGGCGAATGACGCAGGCGTCGGGCGCTTCATCCTCATTTCCTCCGACAAGGCGGTGCGCCCGACCAATGTGATGGGGGCCTCCAAGCGGCTGGCTGAACTGGTCGTGCAGGATATGGCCAAGCGCTCGCGCGGTACCGTCTTCTCGATGGTGCGCTTCGGCAATGTGCTGGGGTCGTCGGGCTCGGTGATCCCGCTGTTCAAGGAGCAGATTGCCAAGGGCGGTCCGGTCACCCTGACCCATGAGGACGTGACCCGATATTTCATGACGATTTCCGAAGCGTCGCGCCTTGTGTTGCTGGCGGGCTCGTTCTCGGATGTCGAAACCTCGCGCGGGGGCGATGTCTTCGTGCTGGATATGGGCAAGCCGGTGCGCATCCGTGACGTCGCGGTGCAGCTTATCAATACGGCCGGTTATTCGGTCCGCGACGAGGCGCATCCCGAGGGGGATATCGAGATTGTGGTGACGGGCCTGCGTCCCGGCGAGAAATTGCATGAGGAACTGCTGATCGGCGCGGGCCTTCTGACCACGCCGCATTCAAAAATCCTGCGCGCGCGTGAGGACAGCCTTTCGGAGCTGGAGATGGCCAAGGCCCTGCGTGCCTTGAGGTCGGCCATTGCCGTGGGGGATCACGACGGTGCGCGCCGCGTCATCAAGACCTGGGTGCATGGCTATCGCGCACCTGTTCAGGAAACGATCCGCGCAATACACCCGTGACAGATTGTTGTGCGGCAACGATTGCCCTAAACTGCCGCGACTAGCATAGGCGGAGCGACGATGAGTGCATTCAAGACCCCGGCGGGAAGGTTCCTGCTTGCAACCTCGGTGGTTGCCCTTTGCGCCTCGGGATTTGCGGTTGCGGAAACCGCGCCGTCTTTGAACTTTTACGGGGCTACCGGCCTGATCGACATGCCTTCGGGCGAGGCGCAGCCGGATGGGAACCTGACCGTCTCCAGCGGGCATTTTGGCCCCATCAGCCGTACGACGCTGAGCTTTCAGGTGACGCCGCGCATTTCCGCCAGCTTCCGGTTCCTTGGTATCCGTGACTGGAACGCCAACAGCGCCTGCCAGCCGAATTGCACAACCGGTGTCGATCAGTTCGACATCTATTATGACCGTTCGTTCGATCTGCGCTACAAGGTGCTGGACGAAAGCCGCTATCTGCCCTCGGTTACCGTCGGTTTGCAGGATTTTGCCGGCACGGGCATCCTGTCGGGCGAATATATCGCCGCGACCAAGCATATCACGCCCAGCCTGAAGGCGACCGTGGGTCTGGGCTGGGGCCGGTTGGGCAGCTATGGCTCCATCGGGTCACCTTTCGGAACACGGGATCCGATCGAGGTGGGTGAAGGCGGCAATGTCAACTTCGGCCAGTGGTTCCGTGGCCCCGCTGCACCCTTTGCGGGTGTGGAATGGCAGGCGACTGACCGTCTGGCCCTGAAGGCTGAATATTCCTCCGACGATTACGGGCTTGAATCGGACAAGCGCGGCACTTTTGATCGCAAAAGCCCGCTGAACTTCGGCGCGGAATACAAGCTGAGCCCGTGGATCACGTTGGGCGGCTATTATATGTATGGCAGCGAACTGGGGTTTGCCGCGCATTTCCTGATGACGCCGGGTCAGCGCCCGCTGGGGGGCGTAAGGGATGGTGCCCCCGATCCGGTGAAGCTGCGGCCCTCGCGCTCTGTCGATGCGGATGCATGGTCGCCGGAATGGGTGACGCAGGAAAGCGCGGCGCCGATCTTCATCACCAACCTGAACAAGCGGCTTGAGCAGGATGGCATCGTGGTCGAGGCGATCGGCTACAGCGCCAACAGCGCCGAGGTGCGCATTCGCAACAATCGCTACGACGCCGAGGCGCAGGCTATTGGCCGCGTTGCGCGGGCGATGTCGCATGTCATGCCTGCCTCGGTCGAGACGTTCGAGATCGTGCCGCTGGTGAACGGCATGCCCGCCTCGCGCGTCAAGGTGCGCCGCTCGGATCTGGAGCGGCTGGAATATGATCCGAATGCCAGCGCGGCGATGCAAAATGCCGTCAGCGTGTCCAGTCCGGGACAGCGCGCGCCAAACCTGACCTACGACCCGGATCTGTATCCGAGCCTTTCTTGGTCCATCGCGCCCTACAACCGCGTGCGGCTGTTCGACCAGAAATCGCCGTTCAAGATGGATGTGGGGCTGCGGTTCACGGGCCGCTATGAATTCGCGCCGGGCTGGGTGCTGCAAGGTTCTGCCACCAAGAAGGTTGCCGGAAACCTTGACGAGCCGCCGCCGAATATCACGACCGGCCTGCAACCCGTGCGGTCGGATGTGGACCTTTATGACGCCAATGCCGATCCTGCGCTGGAAAGCCTGTCGCTGACGAAATACGCCTATCTGGGCGGTGACGTTTATGGCCGGGTCAGCGTCGGCTATCTGGAACGGATGTTCGGCGGTATCTCGGGCGAGGTGCTTTACAAGCCCGTCAACAGCCGCTGGGCGGTGGGCGTCGAGGTGAATTATGTCGCGCAGCGCGATACCGACGGTTTGTTCGGTTTCAGCGAATACGACTATCGCGTCGCGACCGGGCATGTCTCTGCCTATTACAATTTCGCGCCGGGCTTCCATGCGCAGCTTGATGTTGGCCGCTATCTGGCGGGCGACGTGGGGGCAACCCTTGCGGTGGACCGCGAATTCTCGAACGGCTGGCGGGTGGGGGCTTTTGCCACCAAGACCAATGTTTCGGCTGAGGATTTCGGCTCTGGCTCGTTCGACAAGGGGATTCGCCTTGAGGTGCCGCTGACATGGGGCACCGGCGCTCCGTCGCGGCGCAAGTATGAAACGGTCATCCGGCCCTTCGGTCGTGATGGCGGGGCAAGACTCGATATCGACGGACGTCTTTACGAGACGATTCGCGATTATCAGGACGCGGGCATTCAACAGCAGTGGGGTCGATTCTGGAAATGAAGCTGCTGAAACCTGTCCTTGCCCTTGGTCTTGCGCTGACGGTTCTTGCCGGATGCAGCAGCGACAGCGAATCTGGTTCGCCGTTGGTTTCGGCGGCAAAGAATCTGTCTGTGGCCATGTTGAAGCAGCGCTCGACGGCTGCGGCGCCCCCGGTCACGCGGGCAGATCTTGCCAAGCTGAACGTGCCGATCATCAAGGGAGAGTTGAAGACCGGCGCCTGGACCATCTATCTTGTGCCCATCACGCGCAGCGGTTCTGTGGAAACCTGGTCAACGTCGGATGACCTGACCGTCACCTTCCGCGATGGCGTGATGATGCAGACAAGGGGATTCGGTCCCGATCTGATGCAGGCATCGGTTCCGACGCGCGCGCAGCTTGCTTCTGGCGGGGGCTCGCACCGTCGCAGCTATTTCTATCTGGACGGCGCCGATAAAATGCACCGCTTTGATTACAATTGCAGCGTTTCGACGATCGGGGCGGAAACAATCACTGTGGTAGGACGGCAACATTCGACCCGCCATATAGCGGAAACCTGCCGTGGTGCAGAGCATGAATTTACCAACGAATATTGGTTTGAAGGAGGTAATTTCATTAGAAAATCCAAAGAGTTGCTAGTCCCCGGCTGGGGCTACATGGAGCTGGCCAGGGTCATTGACAACGGCTAGAGAATACTACTTACTTTGAGTGTCGCGTTGTGGTATCCGATGCCCAATCGCCAAATTAAAATGTCATGGAGAGACAGATGAAAAAGTTCGCTTTCGCCGCTCTGGCCACCGCTCTGACCGCTTCGACCGCTTTCGCCGGCGGCCCGGTCATCGTTGAAGAAGAGCCGACCCCGGTCGCCGTGCTCGCCCCGTCGTCGTCGATGGGTGGTGGCGCTGCTCTGGCCGCTCTGGCTGGCATCGTTGTCGTCGCCGCTCTGGCGTCGAACGACTCGGGCAGCCACTAATCCACGCCTGACGGCGCGGACGAGAATCGTTCCACGGAAGGGCCCGGCGACGGGCCCTTTCCATTTTCGGAAGACGGGTAGTGATGTTCCAGCGGCTGAAACGCAGGCTTGTGCGCATCATGGCGCGGGCATCGCAAGCCAATCTGGGCATGGTGGCCGCCGGTGTAGCTTTCTTCGGGTTTCTGTCGATCTTCCCGGCCATGGCCTTTGTTATGGGGCTGTGGAGCTTTGCGGCCGACCCGGCAGTCATCCGCGATGAAATGGCCATTCTGGCCGATTTCCTGCCGCATGACGCCTTTTCAGTGCTGAATACCCAGGTCGAGGCGCTACTGGCAGCCGGAAGCAGCGAACTGGGCTGGACCACCATCCTTTCACTCATGGTAGCCTTCTGGTCGGCGCGATCGGGTGTGGCGGGCATGGTGTCGGGGCTGAATGCGGTGCACCATCACCCGGATCGTTCGGGGGTGTATGCCATCCTGCTGTCCATGGCGTTGACACTGATGATGGTGGTGATCGCGCTGGCGGCGCTGTTGGCCTCTATCGTGGCCCCGGTATTGCTGCGTTTCCTGCCGCTTGGTCCTTTCGCTTCGCTGGCGCTGGATCTGGGGAACATGCTGCTGGCCCTCGGCTTGCTGGTGCTGGGCCTTGCGCTGACCTATCGCTTTGGTCCGAACCGGCCAGATCATATTCAGGTGCGGCTTTTTACCCGAGGCCTTCTGGTGGCCATGGTGCTGTGGTTTGCCGTCTCACGGGGTTTCGTGCTCTATCTGGCCAATTTCAACAGCTACAATCAGGTCTATGGCTCCATCGGGGCTGTGGTGATCCTGATGATGTGGCTGTATCTCAGCGCCTATGCGGTGCTTCTGGGCGCCGCGGTGGATGCCGAGGCAGCGGATGTGCCAGAGCCGGGGCTGCCCCCGGCACCGGATCAGTAATCCTTTTCCTTGAAGATCCCGATGCTGGTCTCGCCTTCGCCGCCGACCGAGCCGCGCAGCGTGACCGTCTTGCTGAGGTCTAGGTTCAGGTTGATCTTGGCCTGACCGTTCTGATCCACCTCGATCTCGGTATAGGCCTTGGACGAAATGTATTTGCCCGCCTTCAGCGTGGTATCCCCCTGCGCATCGGTGCTGACATCCAGATCGTCGAGACCAAAACCCTTGCGTAGTTTGCCGATGATCCCGTCCCCGCCCTTGCCGGCGAGCGTTGCCACTGCACTGGCAAGTTGCGCGGCCTGAAAGGCCGACAGCGAGGTCAGGTCGCGCCCGAACAGCAGATGCGACAGCACCTCTTCCTGCGGCAGTTCCGGCTGCGAGACGAAAGTGATCTTCGGGTCGGTGGCCTGCCCCTCGATCTTGACCGAGCTGACGATCTCGCCGTCATCGTTCGAGGCAAGGATGCTGATGAACGGGTCGAAATCGCCCTGAAGCTGCAACAGCGCCTCTGACAGCGTCAGCCGTTTGCCAAGGATGTCCAGCCGCCCGCGCACGAGGTTGAAGCTGCCAGAGGGCACGACATTGGCTGTGGTGCCTTGCAGGCGCAACTCGCCCCCCAGTTCGGCATCCAGTCCCCGCCCCCGAATGAACAGTCGCTGCGGCGCCGAAATTCGCAGGTCCAGCGGATAGGGCCGCCCACTGCCACCTGCGGCGTTGCTTACGGTCTCCAGCAGCCCTGCCCTGGCGCGTGTCGCGTGCACATCTGCGGGTTCTGCGACATGGCGCAGCCCCTCCAGCCCACCAGCCGAGCCGAGGCCGGTAGAGGGCACCACAAGCTCGGTTTCGCTCAGGTCGATATTGCCCGCGATCACGGCACCGCCAGTCAGGGGGCCTTTCATCGTGATATTGCCGTTGACGCGGGTGGTGAACAACTGGGGGTCTTTCAGGATCAGTTGCTGAAGCTGCACAGCCAGATCGGCATTATAGGGGGCCGCCAGACCCAGGCCGCCGCCAAGCCGGATCGTGCCGCCGGTTGTCACGCTTCCCGTCAGATCCAAGGCGGCACGGCCTCCTGCAAGATTGATCGCGCCATTGAACCCTGTCAGCGCGGTAGGTAGCGACGGGTCGCTGACGCGGATGTCCGACAGGCTGATCCGCCCGCTCAGCGAGGCGGGCTGCAGCGGCCCGCGCAGTGCAAGGTCATAGCGGATGCTGCCCGATACGGTGCGCGGATCAATGAAGGCATTGGCGAGCGCCGCCTGTGCCGCGCCGACCGCACTCAGATTTGCGGTGCGGAAGTCGGGGCTGATGGTGCCCTGCACCTTGCTGTCAATTCCGCCCGGTCCCTGCCCGGTCAGGTCAAGCCTGTAGGTGCTGCCGTCATCCACCACCTGTCCACGCACCGACAGGCGGCCCGGAAATTCCGGCAGAAGCGTGGCGAGGTTCACCAGATCAGCGGTCAGGTTTACCTGCCGCGTCGTATCCGAGATGCTGCCGTCGGCGGCGACACGAAGTTGCGGGTTGTCCAGAGTCGCGGTGTTGACCTTGATCCGCCCGCCCGCCAGCGCCAGATCGGCGGTCAGCCGGGTTTCGCCCGCCAGCAGCCGGTCGGTTTCGGACTGACCGATGCCAAGATTGCGGCCACTTGCTTTGGCGGTCAGCTTTCCGGCCTCCGGCGTGCCCGTAAAGGTGGCGCTGGCATCCAGCGCGCCGCGATAGCTGCCGCCGAGGGCGCTCAGGTCGCTGAACTTCAGATCGGCGCTGACATCGCTGCCCGCCAAGGCCAGTTTGCCACGCGCCGAGGCGGCAAGGGTGGCGGCCCTGACCTCCAGCTTGCGCAGATCCACGGTTTCGCCCGCGATCCCTGCTTCTGCGGAAATGGTTGAAGCACCGCGCAGTAGCGCATCTGCCTCGGCAATTCCGACCTTCAGCCCCGTGCCGGTGCCATCAAAAATCACGGTTCCGGCTTCTGGTGTGCCTGTAAAATGCGCGCGGCCGGTCAGCGCGCCGCTATAGGGACCGCCCAGGACGGAAATATCACCGAAATCCACATCGGCAGACAGGTCGCTTCCAGAGCTGGCGAGTTGCCCGCTGACCATGGCCCGCAGGCTGGCCGCCGCCAGATCAAGCTGGCGCAGCCGCAGCCCGCTTTCGTCTCGGATCGCTGAAATGTCGATAGTGCTGGAGCCTGACAGCAGATTGTCGGCTTCGGGAATGCCGGTGCGCAGGGCGTGACCGTTGATCTGGCCGGTTACGTCGAACATGCCGCCCAGAAGCGCATAAGAGCCGCCCAGCCGCATATCGGCCCGACCCGCCAGCGGCCGGTCGGCCAAAGCGGCGAAGCGCGACAGATCGTCGGCCCGTAGGGCGCCCTTTCCGGTCAGCGACAACGAATTGTCCAGCCCGGAAAGATTGACCGTGCCGTCAAGACTGTAATCCGCTCCGTTCAGCGCCAGTTCGGTCAGTTGCAGCGCGTCATAGCCTTCGCGCCAGCGAAAGCCGACCGTGCCCCTGATCCCGGTGCCCAACGCCTGCGCCAAGGCCGGGTCGGAGGGCGCGATCCCGTCTGCCGCAAAGTCGAAAGCACCGGAAACGGCGGGCTTGCCATCGGCGCGGTTGATCACGCCGCTTCCCTTGATCTTTGCTTCACGCAGCTTCAGATCAGCCCGGTCGAAGCCTGTCATGGCGATGTCGGCGCTCCAGGTCTCGGCCTCAGCCGCGTCGAAGCCCAGGACGATGTCTGCATGAGTGACCGAAGTTGGCAGATCGGTGGTCAGCGGCAACAGAACCGGCGTGCCGTCCTTCCCAAGCGTGCCCTTCAGCGCAAAGCGTTGCGGCAGCCCGTCGGCGGCCAGTGCCAGATCGCCACGCAGATCAAGCGCCTGAGTCTGCAAGGTGAAATTGTCTACGATCAGCCGTCCGTCAGTTGCCTTTGTGCCGCTCGCCGCCAGCTTCACGTCACTGCCGAAGAACCCGGCATATTCCGGCAGGAACATCGGGGCGGGATCGCCCCCCAGATCAGCGGCAAAACGCAAGTCACCTTCCGGCGTATCGCCCACCGTGATCTTGCCCGCCAGCCGTTCGGCGCCACCCGAGGCAAGCTGAATATCGGCCGCGTAGTCCGACAAAGGGCCTTCGCCCTTCACGGTCAGCTCGATTGCCGGATTGCCCGGCAAACCCATCAGCGTGGCAGCAATACCGCCCGCAGCCTCCTGCGCGACCAGATCAAGGGCCAGAACCTTCGATTCATTGGCGTAGCTGGCGGTGAGGACAACATTGCCCTCCGGCCCGTCATCAATGCGCTTCAGGGTCAGGTTCGCCTTGCCCTCTCCGCCCGAAAGACTGGCCGAGGCGGTCAGTGTCGCTTCGACCGGCTGGCCCAGAACCGTTGGTCCCAGCACGATACGATCAGCACCAAGGGTGCCGATCTCGACCGAAACAGGCAGGTCGGGCAGGGCGAAGGGCGTCGCCTCGGGGGCAGGCAGGCTTTCATCGGCGGATGCGATGGGCAGGCGGTCCAGCACGATTTCTGAGGCGGTCAGGCGCTCAACCGACAGGCTGCCGGTCAGCAGGGCGGTGCGGCTCCAGTCCAGCACCACATTGTCCAGCGTCAGCCAGATGCCGGTGTCATCCGCGATGGTCAGCTTGTCGATGGTTGCTTCTGAGGAAAGCGCACCTGCAAAGCCGGTGATCGTGACCTTCCGCCCGGCGCCTGACAGGTTGTCCTCCAGCAGGGCGGTCAGCCAGTCACGGTCATCCTGCTGCGCATGAGCCGCAAAAGGAAGGGTGCAGAGGGCGAGAACAAGGATGCGTTTCATCAGAAAGACTGCCCGATACCGACGTAAATCTGAACTCCGTCACCCGTGCTGCCCGCAACAGGCGCTGCCACATCCAGCCGGATCGGTCCGAAGCCGGTGTTATAGCGCAGGCCAAACCCGGCACCGGCGTGCCAGTCGCCATAGGAATCGCCGAAATCGGTGGCGCCTATGTAGCCCGCATCGGCAAAGCCCACGATTCCGATGGTATCGGTTACACGGGCGCGGACCTCGGCTGAAAGTGCCGCAAAGGCCATGCCGCCGATCTTTTCGCCATAAAGACGCGCCACATCGACCCCCAAAGACTGATAAGGCTGACCGCGCACCGTGCCGCCCCCGCCGGAATAGAACAGATAGTCGCGGGGGGTGCCCAGAAGATCGCCACCGAAGATCGCGCCGACCTGCGCGCGCGCGGCCAGGGTGACGGGACGCTTGTCTCCAAAGGTCAGGTAAGCGCGGCCATCCGCCTTGATCCGTGCGCCGCTGTCGGTCGTGCCGAAGCCCAGATAGGGCCGCAGCTCGGCATCCAGGTAGTAGCCTTTCCGCGCATCCACCTTGTTGTCGCGGCTGTCCCAGGTCGCGCCGATCGGCAGGGCGAGATGTTCGTAGGTATAGGTGGCGATGATGTCTTCGACCTTGGCATAGCTGAATTCCAGCCCCACCCGGCCGGTCAGCTTTTCAGAAAAGTAGTGGCTGAAGCCAACGCCCAGCGTGCCGATGTCGGCCGTGTAATCCTCTTCATCCAGATGCGCCGCATTGACAGAGAAGCTGAGTGTGGTGTCGGGCGTCAGCGTTGCGGGCCTGTCGATGGTCACACCCAGACCGTAATCCACACCACTGTTCTGCGCGCCGATATTGCCGATCTCGCCTTCGACCTTCAGACGTTCGCCGCCGCCCATCAGGTTGCGGTGCAGCCAGTAGCCGGTCAGGCTCATCCCGTCGAGGCTGGCGATTTCAGCCCCGATGGAATAGCGGCGGAGCTTTTCCTCGACCACAGTGGCGGTGATACCGATCAGATCGGGCGAGGTGATGGCTTCATCCTCGGTCAGCGTGACCGAACGGAAGACGCCAGTGCGGCGCAACCGCTCTGCACTGCGTTTCAGGGCGTCGGGGTCAAAAACCTCGCCCTCTGGCAGGCCAGCGATCTTGTGGATACGACGTTCGCGCATCCGTTCCTGGCCTTCGACCTTCAGCTTGCCGAAACGCAGCTTCGGGCCGGGCTGAAGGCCGATCCGTGCGGCCAAAGTGTTGCTGCGATGATCGGCAACCACATCCTGACTGGCGACTCCGGCCTTGGCATGGCCATCCTCGCGCCAGGCATCGACGCCGGTCTGCACCGCCTCTTGCACCAGCCCGCTTTCGGCGGGTTTGCCGGCGGCAAAGCCCGCTGGCATTTCCGTGCCTGAGGGCACCGGGGCGACGCGGGCTTCGGAAAACTTGAAGGCGGGGCCGGGGTCGACGGTCACGCGCACCGATCCGATGTTTTTCGGTGCATCCAAAGGTGGAATGCCCGCCGCTTCGCGCCCGTCGATCAGGACATGGATGACCGGGGCGTAATATCCGGTGGCATAGGCGGCGCTGACCAGCCGACCATATTCGGCCCGCGCGGCCGAGAATACGTCTTCGGCCGCCGTCTTGCCCTCGGCCTGCAAGCCCAGCAGGGCCGAGGCATTGCGCAGGTCTTTCCTCAGCCCGTCAGGACCGGCGGTCACTGTGAATTCAACAGGTTCAAGGGCGCCTGCGGGGGTGGCAACAGCGGCTAGAACGGACAGGCTGCTGATCAGACCGATTACAGGATACGAACGAAACCCGGACACGCAGCTCTCCCCCAGCAAGAGTTGGGAAAACTATCGCATCTTGTAGGGCGAACCACAATTGCCGCTAGACATAGCGCGCGCAAAGACAGGCGTTCCCGGCGTCGTTTCGCCGGCCAAAACAGAGGGGCGGGGATCTTTCGAGCCCCGCCCAGTTGGTCACCGCACCGTAAATTCTGATGGTCGTGCCGCGCTTACCAGTTGTCCGGTCCCTTTTCGATGAAGCGCCGCGCGAGGAAGTCGATGAAGGCCCGCACCTTGGGCTGGGTGAAGCGTCCGGGCGGATAAACTGCGTAAATGCCCAGCATTTCGACCGGCAGTCCGGGAATCGCCTCTTCCACCTGCCCCTTACGCATTGCCTCGGCACATAGGAACGAAGGCAGGAACGCGATGCCGAGCCCGGCGATCGCGGCGTTCAGCAGTGATTGCCCGTCATTGACCGTCAGCCAGCCGTTCGAGCGCACCTGCCGCTTTTCACCCGAAGGCGCCGTTACCTTCCACACATTGCCATTGGCCTGGTTGGAATAGTGCAGCAGCTTGTGTTCGTTCAGATCGTCGATCTTCAGCGGGCGGCCATATTTCTGGAAATAGCCGGGTGCCGCGATCATGCGTTTCGAGGTTTCGGTCAGCTTGCGGGCACGGAGGCTCGAATCCTCCAGTTCGCCCACACGGATCGCCATGTCGAACCCTTCGGAGATCAGTTCCACATAGCGGTTGTTCAGCACCATGTTCACGGTGATTTCCGGGTATTCCGCCAGAAACTCGCCCAGAATCGGCGACAGCAGGTTCACACCGAAGTCTGTTGCCACCGAAATCCGCAGCAGGCCCGAAGGCGCGCTTTGCATCGAAGTGACAAGCGCATCAGCTTCGCCTGCGTCATTCAGCACGCGGCGGGCGCGGTCGTAATAGGCCAGCCCGATTTCCGTCGGGCTGACGCGGCGTGTCGTGCGGTTCAGAAGCCGGGCGCCCAGCCGCGCTTCAAGCGCAGAGACGTGCTTGGACACGGCGGATTTCGAGATTCCCATTTTCTTGGCCGCATCCGTAAAACCACCTTGATCCACCACAGTGGCGAATGCTTCCATCTCGGTCAGTCTGTCCATTGTCGTCCCCATGCGTCTTATGCAGGTCCATGAGGGACTATTGGTTTCGAATTGGGGCGAGACGGGGGCGATGGCGCGACGAAGCGGCGGTATCTTGGCGGATCGTTCATGGCACGGCGCCAATCCCGAAGCTTATTGTGCGGCAATCTCGCGCGAGGGCGCGAGCAGGCGTTCGCTGACCTCGTGCAGTGCCAGTGCCGCAGCGCCATGCGCCCAAAGCAAGTCACCCCAGGCGTGAATCTTCACCGGCGGTTTCGGGCGCCCGGTCGAAATGGCAAGCTGTTCCATCTCGGCCAGCGTCTCGGCGGCATAGAGATAGTCGTAGCGCATGCGTTCCCCCGACAGGATGATCAGCGAGGGGTCGAACAGGTTCACCACATTCGACAGCCCGACCGCCAGATAGCGCCCGGCGCGACGAAAGATCGACCGTGCGGCTGTGTTGCCTGCTTTCGCATGATCATACAGACTTTCCAGCAGGACATTCATCGACTGGCCGTCCTTGTGGGCCCAGTTCAGCGCTGTCGTTGCCTCGCGCGCCAGAGCGTAATCCGCAACATAGGCTTCAAGGCATCCCCGCTGACCGCAGCGGCACAGGGCGCCATCCAGTTGCACCTTTGTATGGCCCAGTTCCATCCCAAGCCCGCGTGCCCCGCGATAGATACGGTGATTGATCACGCAGCCCATGCCGACGCCGTGTTCAATGGTAACCACCGCGAAATCGGCAAGGCTGCGCCCCGCGCCGAACCACAACTCGGCCAGCGTCACCAGATTGGCATCGTTGTCGATATGGACCGGCAAGCCGATCCGCGCCGTCGCTGCCTGTGCCAGCGCCACGCCCCGATCCATGAGGACAGAGGACCACATCACCATTCCGCTTTCGCAATCGACAAAGCCCGGCACACCCAGACCCAGTGCCGAAAGGTCACGCGGTGCGATGCCAGCCTTGGCGCAGACGCGGTTCAGCAGGGTATCCAGCGCATCCAGAAGCTCCGGGAGGCTCATGGCGCCGGGTCGGCGGGGGATCACGTCGCCCGCGATCAGCTTCCCGGCGAAATCCACCACAACGGCCGTATGCTCGCGGTCTGAAAGTTTCATGCCCGCCACCAGATGCGCCCCCGGTCGCACTCCCAGCGCGACGGCTGGGCGTCCTCGGCCTGGCTGATCGCCATCGCGCGGGGCTGCGACTTCCTCGATCAGCCCGCTTTCGATCAGTTCCTGCGTGATCGTCGTGACCGAGGCGGGCGAAACAGCCAGTTCCTTGGCTACCTGCACACGCGGAATCAGCCCGGCCGCGCGCACACGCTCAAAAACTTGCTGGCGCAGAGGACGGGTTTGTTCCGACAGCGGCGCGATCAGCGGGCCGCATCCAGCCCGGTCCTGGGTGCGAAGATCGGGTTCATGCGGTTTCATTTATTTGACCTCCAAATAAAAAAGCTGCATTGCGGCGCGTATTGAGCGGATATTCTGCGATGCAGCATCATGTTTCGGCCGTCTTTTCATCATACCCAGTGTTTGACCATTATTTTTATTTTGACAACTGAAATTATTATCGGCAATTTTAGGGCGTGCCGACGAATCTGTCGGACCGGCCATTCGCTGGCCGCATCCATAGGGAGGAGAAACATGCGTAATGCGCTGATCGCCGCGGTCGTGGCGGCTGCCGGCTTCAATTCGGCTGCGCTCGCCGAAGGCCTGACCATCGGGGTGAGCTGGTCGAACTTTCAGGAAGAACGGTGGAAAACCGATGAAGCCGCCATCAAGGGCGCGCTGGAAGCGGCTGGCAACAGCTATATCTCGGCAGATGCGCAGGCCTCCGAGGCCAAGCAGCTGACCGACATCGAGGCGCTGATCACTCAGGGCGCCGATGCGCTGATCGTGCTGGCCTATAACAAGGATGCCATCGGCCCGGCCATCGAGAAAGCCGCCGCCGAGGGGATTCCGGTTGTGGCCTATGACCGGCTGATCGAAGACCCGCGCGCCTTCTATCTGACCTTCGACAACAAGGGCGTTGGCAAGATCATCGCGGAAACAGTTGTGGCTGCCGCGCCGAAAGGCAATTACGCCATCATCAAGGGCGACCCCGGCGATGCCAATGCAGGTTTCCTGCGTGAAGGCATGGAAGAGGTGCTGGCGCCGAAGGTTGCTGCGGGCGACATCACCGTCGTGGGCGAGCAATTCACCCAAGGGTGGAAGCCCGAGGGTGCACAAGAGAACATGGAACAGATCCTGACCGCCAACGACAACAAGGTTGATGCGGTTCTGGCGCAGAATGACGGCATGGCCGGTGGCGCCATCGCCGCGCTTCAGGCGCAGGGTCTGAATATCCCGATCGGCGGACAGGACGGCGACCTTGCCGCACTGAACCGCGTGGCGCGGGGCACCCAGACTGTTTCGGTCTGGAAAGACTCGCGTCAGCTTGGCGCCAAGGCGGCCGAGATCGCTTCGGCGCTGGCGGGTGGCACCGCGCTGGATGCCGTTGACGGTGCGTCCAAGTTCTCGGGCGGGGAAAAAGGCGTTGAAATGAACGCCATTTTCCTCGCGCCGACCCCGATCACCAAGGAAAACCTGAATGTGGTGATCGACGCTGGCCATATCTCGAAAGAGCAGGCCTGCGAAGGTGCGGCCGACGACGTGGCTGCCTGCAAGTAAGGCCTTCATCGGCGGGGGTCTTTGACCCTCGCCGGTTTTCATGGGCGGCGAGGCCGCCCGAGTTGCGACAACGGCCCGGCGGATATGGCCCTTCGCCTCGCCCGTCTGCACCCTTTTCACCGTAGTGCCGGACGCCCCCATGTCATCATCCCAGAATACCCATGCCGGAGTGACCTCCGGCCCCGTCACCCGCTTTCTGAAAGCGACCGAAATCGACACCCGCCTTTTGGGCATGATCGGCGCGCTGCTGTTGATCTGGGTCGGCTTCCACCTTTTCGGTGTCTTTTTCAAGGGTTCGGGTTCATTCCTCACCCCCCGCAACCTGTGGAACCTGTCGGTCCAGACCGCCTCCATCGGCATCATGGCCTGTGGCATGGTTCTGGTGATCGTGACTCGTCACATCGACCTGTCGGTCGGTTCGGTTCTGGGTTTCTGCGCCATGGTCATGGGCATCGTGCAGGCCCGCATCCTGCCCGAGTTTCTGGGCCTCGGCCATCCGCTCATCTGGGTCATCACGGCGCTGGTCGGCATGGCGCTGGGCGCGGCCATCGGGGCCTTCCATGGCTGGCTGGTGGCCTATCGCGGTATCCCGGCCTTCATCGTGACGCTGGGCGGATTGCTGGTCTGGCGCGGTTTTGCTTTCCTTCTGGCGCGGGGCGAGACCATCTCGCCGCTGGACAGCACCTTCTCGCTGCTGGGGGGCGGGCCTTATGGCGCCATCGGCGCCACGGGAAGCTGGATCGTTGCCCTGATTGCCTGCGCCGCAATCCTCTGGATGTTGTGGAATGGGCGCCGAACCCGTGCGCTGCATGATTTCCCGCAACGCCCGGTTTGGGCCGAGGGCGTGCTGGCTGCGCTGGGCTGCGGTCTGGTGATCGGCGCGACGCTTCTGGTCAATGCCTATCCCTGGCCCAAGGGGATCGTCCGCCAATATGCGGCGGCGAACAACATCGAACTGACCGAGGCGGGGCTGTTCATCAGCCATGGCTGGGCCATCCCGGTTCTGATCCTGATGGGGGTCGGTGTCGTGATGACGGTGATTTCGACCCGCACCCGCTTTGGCCGCTATGTCTTTGCGATGGGTGGCAACCCCGACGCGGCCGAGTTGTCGGGCATCAATACCAAGTGGATGACGGTCAAGATCTTCGCCGTCATGGGTTTTCTGACTGGCCTGTCCTCGGTCGTGGCCTCGGCCCGCCTGAACTCGGCCACCAATGCACTGGGCACGCTGGACGAGCTTTATGTCATCGCGGCGGCGGTCATCGGCGGCACATCGCTGGCGGGGGGCGTCGGCACCATCTACGGCGCGATCATCGGGGCGCTGGTGATGCAGAGTCTGCAAACCGGCATGGTGCTGATCGGCTTTGATGCGGCGCTTCAGAACATCGTTGTCGGCTCGGTTCTGGTGCTCGCCGTGTGGCTGGACATCGTTTACCGCAAACGCGCCAAATAAGGGGGAAGGATCATGACGAACAAGGGAACCCCGCTGGTCGAGATGCGCGACATCTCCATCTCCTTCGGTGGCATCAAGGCGGTGGATCATGTGACGATCGACCTCTATCCGGGCGAGGTTGTGGGTCTGCTGGGCCATAACGGTGCCGGGAAATCGACGCTCATCAAGTGCCTTTCCGGTGCCTATCAGATGGACAGCGGCGAGATTTTCATCAACGGCGACAAGGCCGAGATCCGTAGCCCCCGCGACGCGCGCAGCTACAATATCGAGACGATCTACCAGACACTTGCGCTGGCCGATAACCTTGATGCCGCGTCGAACCTGTTTCTCGGGCGCGAACTGGTCGGGCCCGGCGGCTTTCTGAACGACATCGCGATGGAGGCCGAGACCCGCAAGATCATGGGTCGGCTGAACCCGAACTTCCGCAAGTTCAACGTGCCGGTCTCGGCACTGTCAGGCGGGCAGCGGCAGTCGGTTGCCATTGCGCGGGCGGTCTATTTCAACGCGAAGATCCTCATCATGGACGAGCCGACCGCCGCGCTTGGCCCGCACGAGACGCAGATGGTGGCGGAACTCATTGCCGAACTGAAGAAACAGGGTCTGGGCATCTTTCTGATCGAACATGACATCCATGCGGTGATGGAACTGTGTGACCGCGCCGTGGTCATGAAGAACGGCCAGCGGGTCGGCACGGTGAATGTGGGTGATGTGACCGACGATGACATTCTGGGCATGATCATCCTCGGCAAGAAACCCCCGCAGGCATATTGACATGTATATCGGACTGGATCTCGGAACCTCCGGGCTTAAGGGTATCCTGATTAACGAGTGTCAGGAGGTGGTGGCAGAAGCCATCGCCTCCCTGGCTGTTTCCCGCCCGGCGGAAGGCCAGAGCGAACAGGCTCCCGCCGACTGGATCGCGGCGGCGGAAACGGTAATGGACGGACTGGCCCGCAAGGCTGACCTTTCGGTGGTCAAGGGCATCGGCTTGTCCGGGCAGATGCATGGCGCGACCCTGCTGGATGCGGCGGACGAGGTGCTGCGCCCCTGCATTCTGTGGAACGACACCCGCGCCCATGCCGAGGCAGCGGTGCTGGACGGCGACCCGATGTTCCGCCGGATCACCGGCAATATCGTCTTTCCGGGCTTCACCGCGCCCAAGCTCGACTGGCTGCGCACGCACGAGCCGCAGGTCTGGCAGTGCGTCGCCAAGGTGCTGTTGCCGAAGGATTATCTGCGGCTTTGGCTGACGGGCGAGCATGTGGCCGAGATGTCGGACGCCGCCGGGACAAGTTGGTTCGATACCGGCGCGCGCGACTGGTCTGACGATCTGCTGGCGGCAACGGGGCTTGACCGGGCGCAAATGCCCCGGCTGGTCGAAGGATCCGAGGTTTCGGGTTTGCTGCGGACGGAACTCGCGCGGCGCTGGGGCCTGCCCGAGGGGGTAGTGGTCGCGGGCGGTGGTGGCGACAATGCGGCCTCTGGCATTGGCGTCGGTGTGGTGCGGGCGGGCGATGCTTTCGTCAGCCTCGGCACCTCGGGTGTGCTGTTTGCCGCGAACGATGGCTATCAGCCAGCGCCGGAAACCGCTGTGCATACCTTTTGCCACGCCCTGCCGCAGACCTGGCATCAGATGGGGGTGATCCTCGCTGCGACTGATGCGCTGAACTGGTATGGCCGGTTCGTGGATCGGGACGCCGCGGCGTTGACCTCTGAACTCGGCGCGTTGCAGGCACCCGGTAAAACGCTGTTCCTGCCCTATCTGGGCGGCGAGCGCACGCCGCTGAACGATGCGGCAGTGCGCGGCGCCTTTACCGGGCTGGAACATGCGACCGACCGAGCGGCGGGAACGCGCGCGGTGCTGGAGGGCGTGACCTTCGCCTTCCGCGACTGCCGCGATGCACTGGCTGCCACCGGCACACGGCTGGAGCGGCTGATCGCGGTTGGCGGCGGCTCTCGCTCCGACTACTGGCTGCAAACCATAGCCACCGCGCTGGGCGTTCCGGTCCTGCTGCCAGAGGCCGGGGATTTCGGCGGAGCCTTTGGCGCCGCCCGGCTGGCCTTGATGGCTGCCACCGGTGCGGGGGCCGAAGTCGCCACCCTGCCACCTATTGCGCGCGTGATCGAGCCGGTTGCCGCGCTTTCCGACGCTTTCGACGCGGGCCACGCCCGGTTCCGCGCCGCACAATCCGCAATCCGAGGACTGACATGACCGACTTCTTCAAGGGTATTCCGGCAATTCGCTACGAAGGCCCTGACAGTGCGAATGAATTTGCCTTCCGCCACTACAACCCCGACGAGGTGATCCTCGGCAAGCGGATGGAAGATCACCTGCGCTTTGCCATTGCTTATTGGCACAGCTTTGCCTGGCCGGGCGGTGACCCCTTTGGCGGCCAGACCTTCGACCGCCCGTGGTTCGGCGACAGTATGGCGCTGGCGAAGCTCAAGGCCGATGTGGCGTTTGAGATGTTCGACATCCTCGGCGCGCCCTTCTACTGCTTCCACGATGCCGATGCCCGGCCCGAAGGGGCCACTTTCGCCGAAAGCCTGCGCAATCTTGAGGAAATCGTGGACTACCTCGGTGAAAAGCAGGCTGGCCACAAGGCCAAGCTTCTGTGGGGCACCGCCAATATGTTCAGCCACAAACGCTGGATGTCGGGCGCGGCCACCAACCCTGACCCGGACGTCTATGCCTATGCCGCCGCCAATGTGAAGGCGAACATGGATGCGACGCATCGGCTGGGCGGGCAGAACTACGTCCTCTGGGGCGGGCGCGAGGGCTATGAGACGCTCTTGAATACCGATCTGAAGGCCGAACGCGAACATGCGGGGCGCTTCCTGCAACAGGTGGTCGATTACAAGCACAAGATCGGCTTCAAGGGCGCCATCCTGATCGAGCCGAAACCGCAGGAACCTTCAAAGCACCAGTATGATTACGATGTGGCCACCGTTTATGGCTTCCTTGTCCAATTCGGTCTGGAAAAGGAGGTGCAGGTGAACATCGAGCAGGGCCATGCCATCCTGGCCGGACACTCCTTCGAGCATGAGATCGCGCTGGCGGCCTCGCTGGGCATCTTCGGGTCCATCGACATGAACCGGAACGATTATCAATCCGGCTGGGATACCGACCAGTTCCCGAACAATCATGCGGAAAAGGCGCTGGCGTTCTACGAAATCCTGCGCGCGGGCGGCTATACCACCGGCGGCACCAATTTCGACGCCAAGATCCGACGCCAAAGCCTCGACCCCGAGGATCTGATCCTTGCCCATGTCGGTGGTATGGATACCTGTGCGCGGGCGTTGAAGGCGGCGGCTGCCTGTCTGGAAGATGGGGGGCTGGAGGCCGCACGCGCAGCGCGCTACGCGGGCTGGCAGGCGCCTGCTGCCAAAGCGATGCTGGAAGGCTCGTTGGAGCAGGCGGCGGCGCGGGTGACGGCCGAAGGCATCGAGCCGCAGCCGAAATCCGGTCGGCAGGAGCGGCTTGAAAATCTGTGGAACCGCTTCATCTGAGGCGACGCGGCCGGGCATAGTGATATGTCCGGCCATACATATTGATTATACTATCAAAATATAGAATAAATCCGTCTTTTTGAATGTTCGTGAACATGGTCTGTTGCCGGTATCGGAGGATCGGATGCAGCAGACAGTCCCATGGATCGGCAAGGCGATGGTGCGGCGCGAGGATGCGCGGCTGCTGAAAGGTGCGGGTCGTTTCGTTGACGATCATCAGCCCGAGGGGTGCCTTTTCCTCGAATTCCTGCGCAGCCCCTATGCGGCTGGGCGCATCACAGATCTGGATGTCTCGGACGCCGTTGATGCCGAAGGTGTGGTCACCGTGCTGACTGCCGAAGATTTTGCCGGGCTGGGGCAGGCGGCTGTAAACGCGCTTTTGCCAGGCGCCGAGGTGCATCCGCTGGAGCCGCTGGCTTCGGGCCGGGTGAAGGCGGTCGGGCAGGCGATTGCCGCCGTGATCGCCGAAACCCGCGAGGCCGCGCGCGATGCAGTGGAACTGATTGCCTTCGACATCGCCGAAGAACCGCTGGCCACCCGCCGCGTGCTGCGCCATCGCTGGCAATCCGGCGTTCCGCAGACCGGACGCGAGATTTCGGTGCAGCTTGATCATGCGCTTGTGGCCCCGATGGCGCTGGAGCCGCGCGCGACGCTGGCGCTGCCGGAAGGGGCTGGGCTGAAGGTGCATCTGTCGACCCAGACGCCGCAACGCTGTCGCACCGATCTGGCGGCGATCCTTGGCCTTGCGCCCAGCGCGATCCGGGTGCTGACGCAGGATGTGGGCGGCGCGTTTGGCGGCAAGGCGTCCTTGATGCCCGAGGATGCGGTGGTGGCACTGGCGGCGTTGCGGCTCGGCCGTCCGGTGAAATGGACCGCCGCCCGTTCCGAGGAGTTTCAGGCGGCGACGCAAGGCCGCGGTGGCGAAACCCGCGCCGTGCTGACGCTGGATCATCAGGGCCTGCCTGTTGCGCTGTCGGCGGAGCTGCGCTTTCCGCTGGGCCACTGGATGCCCTATTCGGCGCTGGCGCCGATCCGCAACGCGGGGCGCATCCTGCCCGGACCCTACGCCATCGAGGCGGTGGACATCGAGGCGCAGGCGCATCTGACGCCGGGCGCGGCTGTGAACATCTATCGCGGTGCCGGCCGGCCCGAAGCGGCGATGCTGATGGAGCGGCTGATCGACAAGGCGGCGCAGGCGCAGGGCCTTGACCCGCTGGAGATGCGGCGCCGCGCGCTTTATCGCGGCGCCTTTCCGCGCGCGACGCCGACGGGTGAGGCGATCTGCTCCGGCGATTTCGCAGCGCTGCTGGACCGACTGGAACGCGAAACCGATTACGCGGGCCTGCGGGCGCGACAGGCCGAGAGACGCGCGGCGGGTGCGGTCTGCGGCCTTGGTCTCGCGCTCTATATCGAACCTTGCGGACAGGGTTGGGAAAGTGCCGAGTTGCGGCTGGAGGCCGATGGCAGCTTCACCGCGCTGACCGGATCATCGGCACAGGGGCAGGGCCGCGAAACCGCCTTTGCGCAGATCGTGGCCGAGGTCATGGGTGTGACCCCCGACTGCGTGCGCGTGGTGCAGGGCGATACCGAGGCGGTGCCCGAAGGCATCGGCGCGCTTGCGTCGCGTTCGACCGCCATCGGCGGCACCGCCATGGCCCGCGCGGCGCGACGGTTGCTGGACCAGCTTGGCCCGCGAAAGGACTGGACCGGCATCGGCCCCGTTTCGGTCAAGGAGCGCTATGAGGCGCCGGGCGAGGCCTGGGCTTCGGGCGCGGTGCTGGCCGAGGTGGCGATCTGCCCCGATACCGGCCATCTGACGGTCGAGGGTATCACTTGGGTTGATGATGCGGGGCGTGTGCTGAACCCGATGCTGGTGCAAGGTCAACTGATTGGCGGCCTGGCCCAGGGTCTTGGCGCGGCCACGATGGAACGCATGGCCTATGCCGACGGCCAACTGCTGACCGGCAGTCTGATGGATTACGCCGTGCCCCGCGCCAGCGACATGCCGCCCGTGCGGCTGATCAGTCAGCCGCTGCCCAGCACCGCCAACGAGATGGGCTTCAAGGGCGTGGGTGAGGCCGGTTGCATCGGCGTGCCCGCCGCGCTGCTGAACGCGGTGCAGGACGCGCTGTTGCCCTTCGACGCCCCTGATCTTTCACTTCCGCTGACGCCGGAAAAACTCTGGCGCGCCATGACAGGACTTGAGCCATGAAATATACCCGTGAAACCGCCAAATCCCACGCTTTCGCCCATATGCGCGGCATCTGGGCGGCGGCGCTGATGCCGTTCCGCGAGGATCTGTCGATCGACGAGGATGGCTTTCGCCGCAACATGGATCACTGGATCGAGGATCTGGGGATCGATGGCTTTTTCATCGCTGGCAAGCAGGGCGAGTTCTTCTCGATGTCGCTGGACGAGCGCAAGCGCAGCTTCGACCTTGCGGTCGAGGCGGCGGGCGGCCGGGCGCAAACCATCATGTCCTGTTCCGATCAGAACATGGATGTGGTGATTGATCTGGCGAAACACGCGCAGGCCTGCGGCGCCGATTACATCGTCGTCCACGCGCCGATCCTGCATTTCTTCAAGGAACAGGATGAAACCCTGCTGCGCTATTACGAAACCATCGCCAGCAAGGTGGATATCGGCATCGCGCTGTGGAGCCACCCGGACAGCGGCTATCTGATGAGCCCGCAGCTTTGCAACCGGCTGGCCGACATCGAAACCGTGGTGGCGATCAAATATTCCGTCCCGCGCGAGATGTATGCCGAACTGACCCGGCTGGCCGGCGACCGCATTATCGTCTCTACCGCGTCGGAGGAGGAATGGCTGGACAATATCCTTGAACTGGACTGGCGGCTCTATCTCTGTTCCTCGCCGCCCTATCTGATCCAGACGAAGAATGACCGGCGGATGCGGCAATATACCGACCTCGCCTTTGCCGGAAAGGCGGCCGAGGCGCGGGCGATCCGCGACAGCCTTGACCCCGTGCGCCATGCGCTGAAATCCACCCGCCCGGCGGAAAAGCCGCACAGCCACCAGAAATACTGGCAAGACCTGCTGGGCCAGACCGGCGGCCGCGTACGCCCGCCCTGCCTTGAACTGACCGAAGACGAGAAACGCGCGACCCGTGCGGCCTTTGAAGCCTGCGGCCTGAAACTCTGATCACAGGGAGATCACGATGACCCGCCTCGCTGCCTTCAATTTCCAGAAATGGATCGACGAACACAAACATCTGCTGAAACCGCCGGTCGGCAACCAGATGGTGTTCAAGGATTCGGACCTGATGGTCACCGTGGTCGGTGGTCCGAACAAGCGCACTGATTACCATGACGACCCGGTGGAAGAGTTTTTCTATCAACTCAAGGGCGACATGCTTCTGAAGCTGCATGATACGAAAACCGGCGATTTCTATGATGTGCCGATCCGCGAGGGCGATGTTTTTCTGCTGCCTGCGCATGTGCGCCACTCGCCGCAGCGCCCGCAGGAAGGCAGCATCGGGCTGGTGATCGAGCCTGCCCGCCCGGACGGCGCGCTTGACGCGGTGGAGTGGTATTGCTTTGAATGTCAAAGCCTTGTGCATCGGGCCGAGGTTGATCTGGAAAGCATCGTCGATGACCTGCCGCCGATCTACAAAGCCTTCTACGCCGATGAAGAGGCGCGCACCTGCCCGAATTGCGGCACGATCCACCCCGGCAAGGAACCGCCGGAGGGCTGGGTGAAACTCTAGATATTTTATGCTTGAAATATTTGCCCGCTGTGGCATGCTACCTTCAACAACAAGGCCAAAACGGCCCCAACATGGGAGACATCAATGAAAAAACTGCTGACGGCAGCGAGCCTTCTCGCGCTTACCACCCTTCCGTCGCTTGCAGAGCCGCTGAAGATCGGCGTCATCACCACGCTGTCCGGCCCCGCCGGCTATCTGGGTGAACAGGTGCGTGATGGGTTGCAACTGGCCATCGACCAGGAAGGCGGCAAGTTGGGCGGTGTCGATGTGGAACTGGTGGTCGAAGATGACGGTCTGAAGCCCGGCAACGGTCTTCAGATCGCCGACAAGTTCCTGAACGAAGAAGGCATCAAGCTGATCACCGGCATCATCTTCTCGAACGTCGCCGGGGCGACTGTGCCGGAAGTGGTGGAAAACGACGCCATCTACATCAGCCCGAACGCCGCCCCGTCGAGCCTTGCCGGTGCGGGCTGCAACAAGAACTATTTCGTGGTCAGCTGGCAGAACGACTCGCTGCATGAGGCGACGGGTGCTGCCGCCAAGGCGCTGGGCTACAAGAAGGTTGTGGCGTTGGCTCCCAACTATCAGGCGGGCAAGGATGCCATTGCCGGGTTCAAGCGCGAATTCGGTGGCGATGTGACCGAGATCTATACCCAGCTTGAACAGACCGACTTCGCGCCGGAAATGGCCCAGATCCGCGCCGCCGCGCCGGATGCGGTGTTCCAGTTCCATCCGGGCGGCATGGGGATCGCCTTCCTCAAGCAATATGTGCAGGCAGGTCTGTCGAAAGATGTGCCGATGATCGTGTCCGAACCTTCGGCCGATGGCGTCATTCTGGGGGCTGTGGGTGAAGCGGCGGTGGGTCTGAAGGCCACGACGCACTGGAATGCCGATTTCGACAATGACGCGAACAAGGCTATGGTCACGGCTTGGGCTGCCAAGCACCCGGACAAGCCTCTGACCACCTATGGCCAGCAAGCCTATGACGTGGGCCTGCTGATCGCCTCGGCCCTGAAGAAGACCGGCGGGATCGACGATCTGGATGCCTTCCGTGCCGCGCTGAAAGAGGCCGATTTTGCCTCGACCCGTGGCGATTTCAAGTTCGGGCAGAACCAGCACCCGGTGCAGGACTGGTATATGGTCGATATCGTGGCCGGTTCGGATGGCAAGCCTGTGTGGGTGACCAAGGAAAAACTGCGTGACGATGTGGGTGACGTCTACGCGGCCGAGTGCAAGATGTAACGGCGCAGGGCCGGGAAATGCCCCGGCCCGTTTCCCTGACAATCCAGACATCTGATCGGGCGGGCGCATGATCCTGTTTCTCGAACAATTGCTCAATGGCTTGCAGTATGGCGTGATGCTGTTTCTGCTGGCCGCGGGGCTGACGCTGATTTTCGGGATCATGGGGGTGATCAACCTCGCCCATGGCTCGCTTTACATGATCGGGGCCTATGCCGGCACGCTGGCTGCCATGCAGACCGGCAGCTTCTGGCTGGGGGTTCCCGTGGCGCTGATTGCCGCCGCTCTGACCGGGCTGGTGGTCGAGGCAGTGGTGATCCGGCGCCTTTACGCCCGCGACCATCTGGATCAGGTGTTGGCGACCTTTGGCCTGATCCTGTTTTTCAACCAGTCGATCATTCTGCTGTTTGGTCGTCAGCCGATGTTCACCCAACTGCCCGAGCTGTTTTCCGGCGCGGTCGAGGTCATCCCCGGCCTGCCTTATCCAAGCTACCGGCTGTTCATCATCGCGGTCGGCCTGCTGGTGGCGCTGGGGCTTTACCTGATCATCAACCGCACACGGATCGGCATGCTGGTGCGCGCAGGGTCAACCAACCGCGAGATGGTGCGGGCGCTGGGGGTAGACATCCGGCTCCTTTACACACTTGTCTTCGGTCTTGGCGCGCTGCTGGCGGGGCTGGCGGGCTTTCTGGCCGGGCCGGTGCTGGCGGTGCAGGTGGGCATGGGCGAACAAATCCTGCTCTCTACCTTCGTCGTCGTGGTCATCGGCGGTGTCGGCTCGATCAAGGGCGCCTTCGTTGCGGGCATTTCACTGGGCGTCATCGACACGATGCTGCGCGCATTCCTGCCTGGCCTGCTGCGGCAGGTGATGAATGGCCCCGAGGCCGATGCGCTGGGCGTCGGCATTTCGTCGATGGGGATTTATCTTCTGATGGCGCTTGTGCTGCTGGTCCGGCCCAAGGGCCTTTTTGCGGCGGGGAGCTGAGCCATGAACCGTCGTATCCTTGCCGCCGTCTTGCTGGTCATCCTCGCCGCGCTGCCCTTCATCGCGCAGGCGACCGGGCAATCTGCGCTGCTGTCGCTGGCCTCGCGCATCCTGATCTATGGCATGGCAGCCGCCAGCCTGAACTTCGTTCTGGGCTATGGCGGGATGGTCAGCTTCGGCCACGCCGCCTTCTTCGGGATCGGGGGCTATGTGGTGGGCGTCCTGTATCACCACGCCGATACCGAAACGCTGTTCTGGGGTTTCATCCCCGGCACGACGCAAATGCTCATCACGCTGCCCGCGGCCATTCTGGTCAGCGGTGCCTTCGCCGCCATCATCGGCGCGCTGAGCCTGCGGACCGGCGGCGTGCAGTTCATCATGATTACGCTGGCCTTCGCGCAGATGCTGTTCTTCCTCTTCGTCTCGCTGAAAACATATGGCGGCGAGGACGGCATCATCGTGCGCCGCACCAATGAACTGCCGTTCCTGAATACCCGCGACCGGGCGGTGATGTATTGGGTGGTGCTGGCGATCACCGTCGCCTTCGCGCTGGGCCTGCGCCGGCTGACGAAATCGAGCTTCGGCACCGTGATTTCCGGCATCCGCCAGAACGAACGCCGCATGGCGGCGCTGGGCATCCCGGCCTATCGCTACAAGCTGTTCGCCTTCATCCTGTCGGGCATGGGGGCGGGGCTGGCCGGGGCGCTGATGGTCAATGTGCTGCGCTTTGCCAGCCCCGACATGATGCACTGGACCAAATCGGGCGAGCTGATGATCATGGTCATCCTTGGCGGGGTCGGCACGCTGGTCGGGCCATTCCTGGGCGCCGCCGCGCTCCTGTCGCTGGAAAGCGTGCTGGCGTCGTGGTCGGAACACTGGCCGCTGGCCATGGGGTTGATCCTGCTGGTCGTGGTGCTGGGCACCAAGGGCGGGTTGATGGCGCTGGTCACGCGCCTCACGGGGGGCCGCAAATGACTGCCATCCTGAAGATCGAAAATCTGGTGAAGCGGTTTGGTGGCCTGGTGGCGACCGACCATGTGAGCCTTGAGGTCATGCCGGGCGAGATTCATGCTTTGATCGGGCCGAATGGCGCGGGTAAATCGACGCTCATCAACCAGCTTTGCGGCGAGTTGCAGCCGAACGAGGGCGCCATCCATCTTGCGGGGCGCGACATCACCCATCTGCCGGTGCCGGCGCGGGTTGACCTCGGGCTGGGGCGGACCTTTCAGATCACCTCGCTGCTGGACGAGATGACGGTGCGCGACAATATCGGTATGGCCGTGCAGGTGCGCGAGGGCGGCAATTTCCGCATCTGGGATGCGCTGCGCAGGCGCCGCGCGATCTGGGATGAAACCGACCGCCTTCTGGCGGGGTGTCAGCTTGCCGACCGCGCCGATGTGGTGGTCGCCGATCTGAGCCATGGCGAGAAGAAACAGCTTGAACTTCTGGTCGCCATGGCGATGCAGCCGCGCCTGCTTTTGCTGGACGAACCGATGGCCGGTCTGGGCCATCTGGAAAGCCAGCAGATGATCGGCATGTTGCGCGACATCCGCAAGGAGGCCGCGATCCTGCTGGTCGAACATGACATGGAGGCGGTGTTCGCACTGGCCGACCGGATTTCGGTCCTGGTCTATGGGCGGATCATCGCGCAGGGCTCGGTAGACGAGATCCGCAATGATCCGGCGGTGCGCGAGGCCTATCTGGGCGCGGAGGACGAACTGTGCTGAGCGTTTCCGAACTGAAAGCCGCCTATGGTGCCAGTCAGGTGCTGTTCGACATCCATCTGGACATCCGCGACGGCGAGGTGGTTACGCTGATGGGCCGCAACGGCATGGGCAAGACCACGACCGTGCGCTGCATCATGGGCCTTCTGGGCGCGCGGGGAGGCAGCATCGAGTTTGAAGGTGTGAAGACGCTGGGCCTGACCCCGGAACGTATTGCCCGGCTCGGCGCCGGTCTGGTGCCAGAGGGGCGGCAGATCTTCAGCACCCTGACCGTGCGCGAAAACCTGGTGGCAACGGCGGCGAACCGGCTGAAGCGCGACAACCCCTGGACGCTGGAGCGGGTCTATGACCTGTTCCCCCGCCTGCGCGAAAGGGCAGGTCAGGTATCGGGCACGCTGTCAGGGGGCGAGCAGCAGATGCTTGCCGTCGGGCGCGCGTTGATGACCAACCCGCGCCTTTTGATCCTTGACGAGGCGACCGAGGGTTTGGCGCCGGTGATCCGCACCGAGATATGGCATTGTGTCGAGCGGCTGAAGGCCGAGGGGCAGTCGATCCTGCTGATCGACAAGAACCTTGGTGTGCTGAAGCGGCTCGCAGATAGGCATTACATCGTGGAAAAGGGTCGCACCGTCTGGGTGGGGACGGGCGCCGATATGGACCGGGACAGCGAAAAGGTGCGGGGCTATGTCGGGCTTTGATCTGCCCATAGCGCTGATCGGCTGGGGGGCCATCGGCTCGCGCGTGGCTGACCTTCTGGCGGAACGTCGCGCGCCGGTGCGGCTTTTGGCGGTGGGGTTACGGTATGGCAGCAGCCCGCGCAGCCCGTTGCCGACGGGTGTCGAACAGGTTTCCGACCCCGCCAGCCTGATCGCCCTGCGCCCCGCGCTGGTGATCGAGGTTGCGGGCCGCGCTGCCGTTGACCCCTGGGCCCTGCCGCTTCTGGAAGCGGGGATTGATGTGGCCGTCTCCTCGACCTCGGCGCTGGTCGATCCGGCCTTGCTGGACCGGCTGACCGGGGCGGCGCGCGCTGCACGCGCGCAATTGATCGTGCCGCCCGGTGCACTGGGCGGTATTGATGCGCTGGCCGCTGCCGCGCGCCTGCCGCTGGACCGCGTGCGGCACGAGGTGGTGAAGCCGCCCCGCGCCTGGAAAGGCACCTCCGCTGAAAGCCTGCTGGATCTTGATGCGTTGACCGAGGCCACGACCTTCTTTGAAGGCCCGGCGGGGCAGGCGGCCACGGATTTCCCGCAAAATGCCAATGTCGCGGCGATTTCGGCGCTGGCCGGGATCGGGCTGGATCGCACCACGGTTGCCCTGATTGCGGATCCAGGGGCAGCGGTGAACCGCCACCGCATCACCGCAGAGGGTGCTTTTGGCCGCATGGAGGCGGTCTTTGACAACCGGCCTCTTGCAACAAATCCCAAATCCTCCGAAATGACGGCACTTTCATTGGTGCGCCTGATCGAGAACCGCGCCAGTCCGCTCGTCATTTGAAGGAACCGGCCATGGATGAACACACCGTTTTTATCGCTGCGGCACCCGATGCCGTGTGGCGCGCGCTGCACGATCCCGAGCTGCTGAAACGGGTCATCCCCGGCTGCGAGCTGGTCACCCCGAAAGGCCCGGCCGAGATGCAGGTCAAGGCCGCGATCGAGATCGCCTTCTTCCGCCGCGTGGTGACGGGCCGGTTGCGTCTGCATGACGAGGTGCCGGGCCAGAAACTGCGCATGAATGCCAATGTCGGTGAACGCGCCAAGGGTGTGGTGCATGTGACGCTGGCGCCCGAAAACGCGGGCACCCGGCTGGCCTATACCGTCAAGGCTGACGTCAAGATCAAGGCGGCGGGTCTGGGCGATTTCGTCATCAACCGTACGGCGCAGAAGCTGGGCGGGCAGTTCTTCAAAAATCTGGGCAACGAGGTCACAAAGGTCGCATGATCCGTCACGAGGCAGACTGGGCGCGGGATCGGCTGGACGCCGATTACACCGCAAGGAAGTGTTGTTCGGTCGAAGCGTTCGAGGCAACGATTGACGCCTATGCCGGGCAAAGTGCGCTGGCGCGCGAAACACTCCCCTGCCGCGCCAATCTGCTGTTTGACGATGTGACCGGCCAGCGGCTTGATCTGCTGGCCACCGATCCGTCAAGCCTTCGTCCGCTGATGGTCTTTGTCCATGGCGGTTACTGGCGAGCGTTATCAAAGGAACATTCAACCTTCGCGGCCCCCATGCTGGCGGCGCATGGGATCGCCACCGCAGCACCGGATTACCGGCTGGCACCCGCTGCCAGCATTGCCGACATTGTGCATGATGTGCGGAAGTCGGTTGCGTGGCTCTGGCACAATGCGCCCGACCTGGGAATTGACCGGAGCCGGATCGTCGTTGCAGGCAGTTCGGCCGGGGGGCATCTGACAGGTGCGCTGGCGGCGCCGGACTGGCCCGCGCAATACGGGCTGCCGGTGCATCCGCTGCGCGGGGCGCTGCCAATCAGCGGGCTGTTCGAACTGGCGCCGCTGGCCGCGATGACCGTGCAGGACTGGATGGGCTTCACCCCCGAACAGATCGCCGATTGCAGTCCGCTGCGGCATCTGCCGGCCGGTGGCATGAAACTCGGGGTGGCAGTGGCCGAGCAGGAAACGGCCGGATTCCACCGCCAGAGTGCGGCCTATGCCCAAGCGACCGGCGCACCGCTGCTGCAAGTTGCGGGACGTCACCATTTCGATGTGATCCTCGATCTTTGCGAGGCCGACAGCGATCTGTCGCGGATGCTTTTGTGGCTGTTCTGAGAGGCGGCGCTTACCGGTTGGAAAGATTCGGCTTCTAGGCTGGTGCGGAATGGTGCCAGCGGAGAATCCGGTTCATGCCCTACACTCTGGCCTTCTTACTGTGCCTGTGCCTTACCGCCTTGCCTGCGCTGGCCAGCACGGCTGACTTGTGCGATCACGCTGCGGCACGGGCCGCTGCGGAAACGGATGTGCCGCTGGACGTGCTGCTGGCGCTGACGCGGACCGAGACGGGTCGCACAAAAGCCGGTCGGATAGAGCCTTGGCCCTGGGCCGTCAATCAGGGCGGCAAGGGGTGGTGGTTCGACAGTGCCAAAGCCGCGCAGGACTGGGTTGAAGATCAGCTTCAGACCGGGATCACCAATATCGACATCGGCTGTTTCCAGTTGAATCACCGCTGGCATTCGAGGGCCTTCCCTTCGTTGCAGGCCATGTTCGACCCCGAAGAAAACGCACTTTACGCGGCCCGCTATCTGGCTGGGAAATATCGGGAAACCGGCGATTGGGAGGCAGCGGCGGGCGCGTATCATTCGGCAACCGATACCTATGCCAGCCGCTATATGGACCGTTTCCGCACGGTTCGCGCCGGCTTGGGAACATTGCCCGTGCCGGTGCTGACGCTGGCCAGTGCCGAACCGGCACCAAGGCCGAACCGCTATCCGCTTTTGCAGCCAGGTAGTCGCAGCGCCCGTGGCTCCCTTGTGCCGCGCAGCGTGGGTGGCTCATCCCTGTTTGCCCGTCTGCCCTGAGACGACCAGGATGATTGCACTTCTGCCACGCCCTACCGTTCTGCTGGCACTCGCCCTGATGGCGGTGATCGGCATGATGATCCTGCCGGTGCCGACCTGGTTGCTGGACATCGGGCTTGCCGTGTCTTTTGCGCTGGCCATCCTTATGTTCACCGTCACCTTGTTCGTGGAGCGCCCGCTGGATTTCTCGGCCTTCCCGACAATCCTGCTGTCCTCCCTGATGCTGCGACTGGCGCTGAACGTCTCATCCACCAAGCTGATCATCGGTCAAGGGCATACAGGCACGGCCGCCGCCGGCCATGTGATTGAAGGCTTTGCCAATTTCATCATGGGCGGCAATCTGCTTCTGGGTGTCGTGGTGTTCTGCGTCCTTATGATCGTGAATTTTACCGTCATCACAAAGGGGGCAGGTCGCATGGCCGAGGTCGGGGCCCGTTTCGCACTGGACGGGATGCCGGGCAAGCAACTTGCAATCGACGCCGACATGGCAGCAGGCGCGATCACCCATGAAGAGGCGAAGACGCGACGGGAACGCGAACTGGCCGAGACCAACTTTTTCGGCTCGCTGGATGGTGCGTCGAAATTCGTCAAGGGCGATGCTGTGGCGGGCCTGCTGATCACAGGGCTGAACATTGTCATGGGCCTGATCATGGGCATTGTCATCCATGGCATGCCTGTGGGCCGGGCCTTTGAAACCTACGCCATCCTGACGGTTGGCGATGGTCTGGTGAGCCAGATCCCGGCGGTGGTGATTTCGGTCCCCGCGGCAATCCTGCTGGCGCGTGGCGGTGCGACGGGGGCGGTAGATGTGTCGTTCTTCCATCAGCTTGGGCAATATCCGGCAGCAATGGGCACAGTGGCGCTGCTGCTCGCGCTGTTTGCGCTGGTGCCGGGTCTGCCCTTTCTGCCTTTCATGCTGGGCGCGGCTGCGCTGGGCGGTCTGGCGTGGAACGGCTTGCGCCGCCGCGCCTTGCCACCCGCCACTGAAGCAGAGGTGGCGGCTGAACCGGCAAGGAAATCCCTGGGTGATCTGCTGGATTTCGACGATATTCATATCGAATTCGCGCCCAGTCTTATCCCGATGGTGCTGGACCCCGCAACCGGGCTGGATGCGCGCATCCAGAATATGCGCAATCATATCGCCACCAGCTTCGGGCTGATCCTGCCGGAAATCCGGCTGACGGACGATCCTCTGTTGCCTCCGGGCAGCTACCGCATCCGACTTCAGGGGGTCGAACGGGTGCGTGATCGTCTGATCCCGGACCGGGTGCTGGCGCTGCTGGCCGAAGGTGTGGCGGCGCCCGAGGGGATGGATGTGCGCGAGCCCGTTTATGGCGCTGCGGCACGATGGATCGCGGCTGACTCGCAGGAAGACGCAGCCATTGCGGGATTGACCGTTGTGACACCAGCCGAGGTTCTGGCCACGCATTTGCTTGAGGTTCTGAAAGCCAATCTGGCGCGGTTGCTGACGTTGAAGGGGCTTCGTCGGCTGCTGGACGAATTCGTCAAGGTCAGCGATCCGTCGCGGGCCGAGGCGAACCGTCGGTTGCTGGATGAACTTGTCCCTGACCGTGTGCCGGTTGACATGCTGTTGGCGGTGCTGCGGCTTTTGCTGGACGAAAGGGTCTCGATCCGCAATCTGCCGCTGATCCTGGAGGCCATCGCCGAAGCGCGCGGCCTCGGTCACCCCGAGGCGATCTGCGAACATGTCCGGCAGCGGCTGGGTTTCCAGCTGGTGGCCGAGTTGAAGCGCGAGGATGGCACCATTCCGCTGCTGCAACTGGCGCCCGAATGGGAAAAGACCTTTGCCACCTATCAGATCGACGGAGAGCGCGGGTTGCGTGATGTGGCCCTGCCGCCTGAACAATTCGGCCGACTTGCCACCGCCCTGGCAGAGCGGCTGTCGCGCGCGGCGGAAGCAGGCACTTTCCCGGCGCTTGTCACCTCGACCCTGCGACGGCGCTTTCTGCGCACGGTTCTGGCGGCACGGGGGCTGACGACGCCTGTCCTGTCCTATGACGAAATCGGGCTGGAGGCACGCCCGGCGATGATTGGCACGGTTCCTGCATGATGGGGCTGTTTCCCTTGCTAACACAGCTTGGCGACCTTGCCGCTCCGCTTTTCGCGGCGGCCCTGGTCGTATTGCTAAGGGTTGGCGCGGCGGTGGCATTGATGCCGGGCTTCGGTGAAACCATGCTGCCAGCGCGGATAAAGCTGGTTGCGGCGCTTGCGTTTACCTTGATTGTCACCCCGATGGTCCTGCCGCAGGGCCTGCAACCCGAAACCGTGGGATTCACCCTGTTTCTGACGGAACCGGCCATTGGCCTGATGCTGGGGCTTGGCCTGCGCTTCTTCATCTTCGCGCTGCAAACGGCCGGTGCGATCATCGCGCAGGCCACTTCGCTGTCGCAGTTCTTTGGTGGTATGGGTGAGTCGCAACCCGCGATGGGGCATGCGCTCAGCCTCGCAGGCCTCGCGCTATTCATGACTCTGGGCCTGCATCTGCGGGCCGCCCAATACCTTGCCGAAAGCTACAGCACCTTTCCGCCCGGCACCATATTGCCTTCGGGCGACCTGCTGCATTGGGGGCTGGCGCAGGTTGGCCGATCCTTCCGGCTTGCGTTGGCCTTTGCCGCTCCGTTCGTTATCGGCTCGCTCCTTTACAATGTGGCGATCGGCGTGGTGAATCGGGCGATGCCGCAATTGATGGTGGCTTTTATTGGTGCCCCGGCGCTTACCCTTGGGGGCCTCGCCTTGTTTGCCCTGGTGGCGCCGCTGATCCTGCCGGTCTGGGCAGACGCGGTTGAGAGCTTTCTCCTCAATCCGCTGGCAGCGCCATGAGCGAGGATAGCGACGACAAGACATTCGAGGCGTCGCAGAAGCGGCTTGACGATCAGCGCCGCGAAGGCCGGATCGCGCGATCACAGGATCTGCTGTCGGCGGCGGCCTATACGGGATTTCTGCTTGCCCTTGTTTTGACCGGCGGTTGGTCGGCGCAGCATCTGGCTGCGCAACTTGGGGGCGTGCTGGCCAATGCCGATCTGTTGTCGCGTCAAATGACGGCCGGCGCGCGGGCATCCTTGGTCGGCATTCTGCCGGATCTGCTGCTACCGCTGCTGCCTGTGTTTGGCCTGCCCGCGATGATGGTGCTGTTGGCCTTGACCGCACAGCGTGCCTTTCTGTTTACCCCCACAAATCTGTTGCCGAAGCTTTCGCGCATTTCTCCGCTTGCAACAGCTACGCAAAAGTTCGGGCGGCGCGGGATGTTCGATTTTGCAAAGAACACCGTAAAACTGGCAATCGTGGCTGGTATCCTGGGGGCCTTTCTGACCGGTCGGATGGATGAGGTGGTATCGTCCCTGCGTGTGACGCCGGAACAGGGGCTACTGGTTCTGGATGATCTTCTGACCGGCTTCGTGACACTTGTGGTGTTGACCGCTTTGGTGATCGGAATGCTGGATTACCTTTGGCAGATTGCAGAACATCGCCGCCAGAATCGCATGTCGCGGCAAGAGATGAAGGATGAACACAAGGAGGTCGAGGGCGATCCGCATGCCAAGTGGCAGCGCCGCCAGCGCGGGCAAGAGATCGCCACCAACCGGATGCTGCGTGATGTGGCAGAGGCGAGCGTGGTGATCGTCAACCCGACGCATTATGCGGTGGCGCTGAAATGGAGCAAGGCTTCCGGTCGTGCCCCGGTTTGTGTTGCGAAAGGGGTGGACGAGATCGCGGCGCGCATCCGTGAACGGGCGGCAGAGGCAGGCGTGCCCATGCACAGTGATCCGCCCACCGCGCGGGCGCTGCACTCCGTGATGCAGATTGGTGATGAAATTCCGGCAGATCAGTTCCGTGCCGTGGCGGCCGCGATCCGTTTTGCCGATGCGATGCGAAAACGGGTGAGGGGGCGATGACAGACGAACGGCTTAAGCAATTGGCTACGTTAAGCGATCTGATCCGTGACCGGGCGCTGGAGGATCTGCGTCGCGCCGCAGCCGAACGGGATATGACAAAGGCCCACCTTGCCGGCTTGGCGGTCCTTCCTGCGACAGGTCTGTCGCCGCTTGCAGCCGCGCGCGCGGCGCAAGCCTATCAGCAATGGGCAGATGAAAGGCGCCGCCAGTTGAATATGCAACTCGCGCGCCAGACTGTGACGGTCATGCAGCGGCAGGCCGACGCCAGGCAGGCTTTCGGACGGGCGGAAGTCTTGCACCGTCTGGCCGCATCGGGCCGCCGCTAACACTCAGAAGTCGAGGTTTTCGACGTTCAGCGCGTTCTGCTGGATAAATTCGCGCCGTGGTTCGACGACATCGCCCATCAGCTTGGTGAACAGGTCATCTGCCTCGGCCACATCATCGACGCGCACCTGCAACAGGGTGCGGGCATCGGGGTCCAGCGTGGTTTCCCACAGCTGTTCGGGGTTCATCTCGCCCAGACCTTTGTAGCGTTGAAGGGTCAGGCCCTTTTCGCCTTCGGCCAGCACAGCCCGCAGCAGGTCGCCAGGCCCGTGAATTGGCAATTCACGGTCTTTCCGCGCCAACCGGGATTCGGTGGCGAAATACTCTTTCATTCCGCCTGCGACCTGCGACAGCTTGCGCGCCTCGCCCGAGCGGAGAACCGCGCCGTCCAAGGTGCGCAGCTCTTCGACCCCGCGCAACACGCGGCTGAGGCGGATGCCGTGGTCCTGCGTGATGCGGCCTTGCCAGCCGCGTTCATATTCCACCGCCACCGCATCCAGACGCCGGGCGACGGATTCGGCCACTGCCTGAAGATCCGCATCGGCGCGGCCCGCATCAAAGGCCCCGGCGAGCGCGGCCTGTTCAAGGATATTGCGGGGATAATGCGTCGGGAAAGCCTCCAGAACGCGGCGGAAGGCGCGGGCACCATCGACCACGCGACCCAGATCGGCCCCGGCAATCTCGGTCCCGTCACCAAGGCGCAGCACGGCGCCATCGGTGCCCTGTTCGATCAGATAGTCTTCGAAAGCGGCCTGATCTTTCAGGTAAACTTCTGATTTTCCACGAGAAACTTTGTAAAGCGGCGGCTGCGCGATATAGAGGAAGCCGCCCTCGATGATCGCGGGCATCTGCCGGTAGAAGAAGGTCAGCAACAGGGTGCGGATATGCGCGCCGTCTACGTCGGCGTCGGTCATGATGATGATCTTGTGATAGCGCAGCTTGCCGATGTCGAATTCGTCGCGGCCGATTCCGGTGCCCAGGGCTGTGATCAGCGTGCCCACGGTTTCGGACGACAGCATCCGGTCAAACCGCGCGCGTTCCACATTCAGGATCTTGCCCCGCAGCGGCAGAACCGCCTGCTGTTTGCGCGAACGGCCTTGCTTGGCGGAACCACCGGCCGAGTCCCCCTCGACGATGAACAGTTCCGACAGCGCCGGGTCTTTTTCCTGACAATCCGCCAGCTTGCCGGGCAGCGAGGCGACATCCATTGCGGTCTTGCGCCGGGTCAGTTCGCGCGCCTTGCGCGCCGCCTCGCGCGCCAGTGCGGCCTCAATGATTTTGCCGACGATGATCTTGGCTTGCGCCGGATTTTCCTCGAACCATTCGGCCAGCTTTTCGTTCACAAGGTTCTCGACCGCGGGCCGCACCTCGGACGAGACCAGCTTGTCCTTGGTCTGGCTGGAGAATTTGGGGTCCGGCACCTTCACGCTCAGCACGCAGGTCAGCCCCTCGCGCGCGTCGTCGCCGGTGAAATCGACCTTCTCGCGCTTGGCGATTCCGCTGTCCTGCGCGTATTTGGTGATGGTGCGGGTCAGCGCCCCGCGCAAGCCTGCGAGGTGGGTGCCGCCGTCGCGCTGCGGGATATTGTTTGTGAACGGCAATACGGTTTCATGGTAGCTATCATTCCACCACATCGCCACCTCGACGCCGATTCCGCCGCGTTCGCCCACCATGTAGATGGGCTCCTGCATGACCGAAGTCTTTGAACGGTCGAGGTATTTCACGAATTCCCGAACGCCGCCATCATAATAGAGCTCGGTCTTGACCGGCTCGGCATGTCGGTCGTCCTCAAGGATGATCCGCACGCCGGAATTCAGGAAAGCCAGTTCGCGCAACCGGGTTTCCAGCGTTTTGAAACTGTAGTCGAGGTTGGAAAACGTGCCATCCGGCCGGTTGGTCTTGGCGGAAGCCAGAAACCGCACTTCGGTGCCGCGTTGGCCGGGTGCCGGGCCAACCTCATGCACATGAACCACACATTCGCCGTGCTCAAACCGCGCGCGATATTCGGTGTCATTGCGCCAGACCGTCAGTTCCAGCCATTCCGACAGCGCGTTCACAACCGAAACACCAACGCCGTGCAGACCGCCAGACACCTTGTAGGCGTTGCCCCCTTCGTCGGTATTGTTGAACTTACCGCCCGCGTGCAGCTGCGTCATGATGACTTCGGCCGCCGAAACGCCCTCTTCCGCGTGCATATCAACCGGGATGCCGCGGCCGTTGTCGCGCACCGAAACGCTGTCGTCAGCGTGGATTTTCACATGCACATAATCGGCATGTCCGGCCAGCGCCTCGTCGATGCCGTTATCGACGACCTCATAGACCATGTGATGCAGGCCGCTGCCATCATCGGTGTCGCCGATATACATGCCGGGGCGCTTGCGAACAGCCTCCAACCCCTTGAGAACCTTGATGGAATCGGCGCCGTATTCACTCGGCTTCTTCGCGGCTTCGGCCATGTATCGAACATCCCTCGAATTGTCCGCGATTTATAGCGACTGGGGTAGGGAATGTCACCCCTAGGGGGGTGAATTGACCGTCAAAGGAAGGGGATCGCCAGCGCAACGGCAATCAGCATCATGCCCGAGCCGACATTGAGCCGGTGCAGGTTCTTCGGGCTGGACAAGAGTGCCCGCGCACGGTCCAGAAACAGGGCAAGGCCAAGGTTGCCCAGCATCGGCACAAGGGCGGAAACCGCGATAATGGCGATGATGTCGGCCGTTGTCAGGCGCTCCAGATCAAAAAAGCCAGGCAAGGCGCCCATGTAGAACAGGATCGCCTTCGGATTGCCGATCACCGCGGCCAAGCCTACGGAAAACCCGGCCCAGAGACCCGGCCGTGTCAGTCGGCTGTCGCTGCCGGGCGCCTGCGGTTTCTTCCGCAGAAGCAGCACGCCCATGACAAGAAAGATTGCCGCCGCGACCCAGCGCAGGAGACTCAGCACATCGCCGTAAAGCGTGGTGATCCAACTGAGGCCCAGTATGGCGCTCAGCGGCCAGAACAGATCGCCCAGTGCCACGCCCACGGCCAGAGGCCATGCGGCGGCGAATCCGCCGGACAGCGCGCGCGCCGTCAGGGCGACCCAGACCGGACCGGGAATGGCCCACAGCGCCGCCATGCCGCCCGCATAGACGATCAATTGCCAGAAAGTGATGCTCAAGATGGGGTTACTCCGGCAGGTGCAGCGAGCCGTCCGCTTCCAGCGGCCAGAACGGGTTCATGGCCACTTCCCAGACATGGCCATCCGGGTCGGCCCAATAACCGGAATAACCGCCCCAGAACACCTTTTCAGGTGCCTTCAGGGCGGTTGCCCCGGCGGTCAGTGCGGCGGCAAAAGCCGCGTCCACCTCTGCCTCGGTCGCAAAATTCTGCGCCAGCGTGATAGCCCCGGTGCCCAGAACAGCCCCTTTGCGGCCCTGATCCGTGGCTAGGTCATCCCGCCCGAACAGCCCAAATACCATGCCGTTGATCTGGAAGAAGGCCACTGTCTCCTGGCTTTGCGCATGTTCCTGCCAGCCGAGCCGGGCATAAAAAGCGCGCGCGGCGGCCAGATCGGCCACGCCAAGGGTAATCAGGGTCACACGCTGCGGGGTCATGGCACCTCCCGGATGCTCGACAGGCCGACGTCATCGGCGATGGCGAAGCTTTGCCCGCGCGCGCCCAGACTGTCAAACAGTCCCGGCTCGGTTCCGGTCATGATCGCCTGCGCCCCCAGGGCGCAGATCTCGTCATAAAGCGCGGCACGACGCCCGGCATCCAGATGCGCGGCCACCTCATCCAGCAAAAGGATCGGCGGCCGTCCCAGATCGGCGGCCAGCGCCCGCGCATTGGCCAGCATCAAACTGATCAGCAGCGCCTTCTGCTCGCCTGTCGAACATTGATCGGCGGGCACGCCCTTGGCGCTGAACACAGCTTGCAGGTCAATGCGATGCGGCCCCAGTAGCGTGCGCCCTGCCGCCATGTCTCGGCGCCGGTTTTCTGCCAGCGCGGCGGCAAGGTCATCCACCTCGCCTTCGGGGTGAACCAGCGTCAGTGATGCGCGGGGAAAGGCGGTCTCCGCCCCCTCCTGCGCGGCCGTCAGCCGTGCCAGCGCATCGGCGCGGTTCGCAGCGATCACCGCGCCAGAGGCCGCCATTTGCGCCTCCAGCGCGCCATACCAATGCGGGTCGCGAACCTCGTCCTTCAACAGCCGATTGCGGTCACGCATGGCCTTTTCGTAAGTCAGAACGGCCTCGGCATGATCGGGCGAAAAGCTCAGCACCGTGCGATCCAGAAACCGCCGCCGTCCCTCCGCCGCCTCGATCCATAGCCGGTCCATCGCGGGCACCAGCCAAACCATGCGCAGAATGCGCGCGAGTGCCAGTTGCGGTGCGGTCTTGCCGTCGATCCGCACCTGACGCGGCCCGCCCTCGGCCCAGGTTTCCAGCTCATGCGCCGCGCTCAAACCCGCCACGGTAGCCGCGATCTTCCAGCCGATCGCCTCGGGCCGCCGTGCCAGATCTTCCGCCGCCGCGCGCCGCAAGCCACGGCCGGGCGAGAGCAGCGACACCGCCTCAAGGATATTGGTCTTGCCCGCACCATTGGCCCCGACCAGCGCCACCGGCCGCCCGTCAAACTCCAGCCGCGCGGCGCGATGGCTGCGGAAATGCGAAAGCTGAAGCGTCAGGATCGCCAGACCGCTCACCCGAACCCCTTTTGCTTCTTGCCCAAATACTCAAAAGAACGGCGGCCAGAGGCGCCGCCGTTGCCTTGTCCCGCGTCGGCGTCAGACGCGCATCGGCATCACGACATAGACCGCCGAAGTGTCATTGCCTTCGCGCATCAGGGTCGGATCGCCGGAGGAGTTGAACAGGAACACCGCATTTTCGCGGTCCACCTGGCTCGCGATTTCCAGCAGGTATTTGGCGTTGAATCCGATCTCCAGCCGCTCGTCGCCATAGGCCACGGCCAGTTCCTCCTCGGCGGCGCCGCTGTCCGGAGCATTGACCGACAGGATCAGCCGGTCTTCGTCAAGGCTCAGCTTCACAGCGCGCGAGCGTTCCGAAGAAACGGTCGCCACCCGGTCCACCGCCTTGGCGAAATCGGTGGCATCCACCTCCAGCCGGCGCGAATTGTTCATCGGAATGACACGGGTGTAATCCGGGAAGGTGCCGTCGATGACCTTCGAGGTCATGGTGATGGCCGGCGTCGCAAAGCGCACCTTGGTTTCGGACACCGAAACCGCGATCTGCGCTTCGTCATCGTCCAGAAGTTTGCGCAGCTCGTTCACTGTCTTGCGCGGCACGATGACGCCCGGCATGCCCTCGGCGCCTTCCGGCAGCGGCGCGTCGATCCGGGCCAGACGGTGCCCGTCGGTCGCCACGCAGCGCAGCACCGGGCCATCCTCGCCGGTCGAGACATGCATATAGACGCCATTCAGGTAATAGCGGGTTTCCTCGGTCGAGATGGCGAATTTCGCCTTGTCGAACAGGCGGCGCAGCACCGGGGCGGCGGCGGCGAAGTTCGTCGTATATTCCGACGAGGCCATGATCGGAAAATCTTCTTTCGGCAGCGTCGCCAGATTGAAGGTCGAACGCCCGGCGGTCACTGTCAGCCGCCCGGCCGCAGGATCGTCGGCCAGCGTGACCAGCGCGCCATCAGGCAATTTGCGCACGATTTCATGCAACATCACGGCCGAGACCGTGGTGGCGCCGGGGCGTTCCACCATGGCGGGGGCACGGTCCACCACTTCGATGTCAAGATCGGTGGCGCGGAAGCTGATCTGGGCGCCTTCCGCCTCCATCAGCACATTGGCGAGGATCGGGATGGTATTGCGCCGTTCCACCACAGACTGCGCCTGAGCCACGGCCTTGAGCAGCGTGCCGCGTTCAATGCTGATCTTCATCCCTGTCATCCTTCGCTTGCGGGATACCGAAATTAGCCGGTTCCCGCCGGTTCTCAAGCAATTTCGGCGACATTCGGCCGGAACGGCGTGGCCGTCAAGTCACAGCCGTCAGGTCAGGGCAGGCGTGACCGGCAGGGCGTTGCATTCCTGCCCCGCCTGCCGCCGCGTGGTCAGCCTTGTAAAAGACGCCGCAACAGTTGCAGATCGTCAGCCAACTGGCTGTCGGTCGCCATCAGTTCCTCGATCTTGCGGACACCATGCATGATGGTGGTGTGGTCGCGTCCGCCGAAGCGGCGGCCGATTTCCGGCAGGCTGCGCGGCGTCAGCTGCTTGGCCAGATACATCGCCACCTGACGCGGCCGGGCGATGTTGCGCAGACGCTTCGGCCCGATCATGTCGCTGAGGCGGATGTTGTAATGTTCCGCTACCTTGCGCTGGATTTCCTCGATGGTGACCTTGCGGTCCGAGGCGCGCAGGATGTCGGCAAGGCAGTCTTGCGTCAGGTCCAGCGTGATTTCGCGGCCGACGAGGCTTGCAAAGGCGAACAGGCGGGTCAGCGCCCCCTCCAGCACGCGGACATTGGTGCTGATACGATGTGCAAGGAATTCCAGCACGCCCGGCGCGATCACCAGACCTTTATACTGGTCGCGGTAGAATTCGGCCTTCTGTTGCAGGATGCCAAGACGCAGCTCGTAATCCGTCGGGTGCAGATCCACCACGAGACCGCATTGCAGGCGGCTCTTGATGCGCTCCTCCAGATCCTTGATCTCGCCCGGCGCGCGGTCGGCGGAAATCACGATCTGCTTGTTCTGGTCTACCAGCGCGTTGAACGTATGGAAGAATTCTTCCTGCGTCGAATCCTTGCCTGCGATGAACTGCACGTCATCGACCATCAGCACATCGACCGAGCGGAACATCTCCTTGAAATCCATGACCGAACGGTCGCGCAGCGACTGTACGAAGCGATACATGAACTGTTCGGCCGACAGGTAAAGCACGCGCAGGTCAGGTTTGCGCTGCTGAAGTTCGTGCGCGATGGCATGCATCAGGTGCGTTTTGCCAAGGCCGACACCCCCATACAGAAACAGCGGGTTGAAGGTCACCGGCCCACCTTCGGCCACGCGGCGCGCGGCGGCATGGGCAAGCTCGTTCGGCTTGCCAACCACGAAACTGTCGAAGGTGAAGCGGGCATCCAGCGGGGCGCCGGGCAGATCGTCGTCACGCAGGCGGCTTCGGGCTGCGGTTTTTTCGCTGGCGCGGGGGGCGGGTTTGGCGGCCGTGCGCATGGGCTTGGCGGCAACTGCGCCCGCACCAACGGCAAACTCCACGCGCGAAATCTCGGCGCCGGCGGCATTCAGATGATTGCGGATATGCTCACCATAGTTGCGCGATACCCAGTCGCCAAAAAATGTCGTCGGCACTTCGAAATGCGCGACGCCATTCTTCAGCACGGAAAGCTTCAGAGGCTCGATCCAGGTGGTGTAGTTATGCTTCCCCAGCCGTTTTTCCAGTTGCTCACGAATCTCGCCCCAAGTCTCGTTTGTCATTCTCTTTTCAACCCGTCCCGTGCCGTTCTTTGGCTACGTTGGGGCGCATACGGCGCCCTATCCCCACATACTTGCGCGGCTTGGCCGCGTGCATTTCGCTGGGTCAGGGGAAACGACAGAGGCTTCACGGCCGGATATTCCGGTCATGTGCGCCAAATGGCGGATTCTGCGCAAAAATAGCGCAGGCCATGTCACATAGAGACTGCAATCCTAGCCAGGTTCCCTGCATGGGCAGCATGCAGGGCGGCAGCCCATGGCTTCGGATCGCAATCGCGTGTGTCCCCCAGGACAGCGGAATCGCAGGGCCAAGCTAGCCCGCCGCACGAGGCGCCTGCAACCGAACTTCGCTGTTGACAGAAGTTTGTGGCAGCGAATCCCGAGTCGCGTGCAAACGTGCCACGAACGCTCTGAAAAACGCTGAAATTGGCGAAAAACGGGCTTGAAAACGCAAAAAGCGCGCCGTTTGGCGCGCTTAGGGCGTGACCTTCATGTCACGATGGATTCGGGCAGATCAGGCGTTCAGGGCCTTCACGCGCGAGGCCAGACGCGACATTTTGCGCGCCACAGTGTTCTTGTGCAGAACACCTTTGGTCACGCCGCGCGCCAGTTCCGGCTGGGCATTTTTCAGGGCTTCGGTGGCAGCCGCCTGATCACCCGAGGCCAGAGCTTCCTCGACCTTGCGCAGGTAGGTGCGGATGCGCGAACGACGGGCCTTGTTGACGGCATAGCGCGCTTCGGACTGACGGGCGCGTTTCTTGGACTGGGGCGTATTGGCCATGGGCTTAATCCTTCGGGTCTTCTGTTTCGGTTGCTACAATAGACCCAAGGCGACCGTCCCTTCGGGAAGGTCATGATTCTTGCCTAAGCGGGCCCACGCGCATGTACCGTGGGCCTATAGGTCAGATTCCCGGCAAAGGGAAGCGGAATCAGCGGTCGCGGAACTGCGGCTGCCGCTTTTCAAGGAAGGCGGCCATACCCTCCTTCTGATCCTCGGTGGCGAAGAGGGCGTGGAACACCCGGCGCTCGAACAGGATGCCTTCGCGCAGCGTGGTTTCGTAGCTGCGGTTCACGCATTCCTTGACCGCGAGGCTGGTCAGCATGGATTTCTCGGCGATCTTGGCCGCGGCCTTCTTCGTTTCCGACAGCAGGTCCTTGGCGGGCACCACACGGCTGACAAGGCCCGAGCGTTCGGCCTCGGCGGCATCCATGAAGCGGCCGGTCAGGTGCATGTCCATCGACTTCGATTTGCCGACAAAGCGTGTCAGGCGCTGGGTGCCACCGATTCCGGCCACAACGCCAAGATTGATTTCGGGCTGACCGAATTTCGCCGTGTCCGAGGCGATGATGAAATCGCAGGCCATGGCGAGTTCGCAGCCGCCCCCCAGTGCATAGCCGGATACTGCCGCAATGATCGGCTTGCGGGTGCGCATGATGGCGTCGGATTCGCGGGCGAAGAAATCCTCGCCAAACATATCGACAAAGGTTTTCTCCGACATTTCCTTGATGTCGGCACCTGCGGCGAAGGCTTTCTCGGACCCGGTGATGATGATGCAGCGCACCGAATCGTCCTTGTCGGCCTCACCCAGCGCCACCGCCAGTTCGGAAAGCAGCTTGCTGTTCAGTGCATTCAGCGCGTCCGGCCGGTTCAGGCGGATCAGCGCGATATAATCCTCGATCTCGACGATCAGCGTCTCATAGGCCATGCGGAGGCTCCCCTTTGGTCTGGGCCGAGTCCTATCAGCCTCACGGAAACGTGCAAGCCCGCAGTCCCGACGTTACTTCTGGCAGGCGGGACAGAAGAAGCTTGAGCGCCCCGATTGCACGATCCGGTGCAGATGTGCCGTGCAACCGGGCGTCGTGCAGGGCTGGCCCTCGCGGTCATAGACCCGGAAACTGTGCTGGAAATAGCCCAGTTCGCCATCGGCTTGCCGGTAATCCTTCAGCGATGATCCGCCCGCTTCTATGGCCTCGGCCAGAACCTCGCGGATCAGCGGCACCAGGCGCGCGGCCTCGGCGGGCGAAATGTCGCGGGCAAGGCGGGCAGGGTGGATACCGGCGCGGAACAGCACCTCGCAGACGTAGATGTTCCCCAGCCCCGCCACCAGGTGTTGATCCAGCAGTGCCGATTTGACCGGCGTGGCCCGGCCTTTCAGGCGGGAGGCCAGATAATCCTCGTGGAAATCGTTGCCCAGAGGCTCCGGCCCCAGAACGGACAGCAGCGGATGCGCCTCGGCCGTGGCGGTGGGCATCAGATCCATCGCGCCGAAGCGGCGGGCATCGTTGAAGGTGACGCGGCCGCCACCCTCCATATCCAGCACGACATGATCATGCTTGGCAGGCGCCGGGTGGTCGTGGTGAAAGCCGCCCACCTGCGCCCCGGAAATCAGCATCCGCCCCGACATGCCCAGATGGATCAGCAGCGTCTCGCCTGTCGAAAGATCGGCAAGGATGTATTTCGACCGCCGCCGCAGGGTGTTCACCTTCGCCCCGGTCAGCCGGTCGGCCATGCCGGGCGGGAAGGGCCAGCGCAGGTCGGGGCGGTTCACCTGCGCGCGGGCGATCACCTGCCCCTCCATCACCGGCAAAAGGCCACGGCGGACGGTTTCAACCTCGGGCAGTTCGGGCATGGCTTCCCCTTCGGACAGATCGGCGCATTGCGGCGGGCACGCTCTGGCCTATAAGGAGGTCCAGCGCCGCGACGGCAAGCCCTGCGAGTATCCGATGACAGACGATCAGAAAACCACCCATTTCGGCTTTCAGACGGTGAACGAGGCCGAAAAGGCCGGGATGGTGCATGGTGTCTTCACCCGCGTCGCCAGCAAATACGACGTGATGAACGACGCCATGAGCCTTGGCATCCACCGCATCTGGAAGGATGCGATGATGGACTGGCTGGCGCCGCGTCCGGGGACGAAGCTGCTGGATGTGGCGGGTGGCACGGGGGATGTGTCCTTCCGTTACCTCAAGCGCGCGCCGGGTGCGCATGCCACCGTTCTGGACATGACCGAATCGATGCTGGTCGAGGGCCGCCGGCGGGCCGAGGCGGACAGCATGGCCGACCGGCTGGATTGGGTGGTGGGCGATGCGATGGCGCTCCCCTTCAAGGCCAATACCTTCGATGTCTACACGATCAGCTTCGGCATCCGGAACGTGACCCGCGTGCAGGATGCGCTGAACGAGGCGTTCCGTGTGCTGCGCCCCGGCGGGCGGCTGATGGTGCTGGAATTCAGCCAGATCCCCAATGATCTGATGCAGAAGGCCTATGACCTTTACAGCTTCAACCTGATCCCGGTGATGGGGCAGGTGATCGCGGGGGACCGTGACAGCTATCAGTATCTGGTGGAAAGCATCCGTAAGTTCCCCGATCAGGAAACCTTTGCCGGGATGATCCGGCAGGCGGGCTTCGGGCAGGTGAAGTATCGCAACCTGACCATGGGCATTGCCGCGCTGCATTCCGGCTGGAAGATCTGATGCGCGGGCCGCACAACATCATCCGCCTCGTGCGGACGCTGGCCACGATGGAGCGCACGGGCGCCATCGGGCAGGTTCTGGCCGCGATGGACGCGCCGCCGCGTTTGCGTGCCGTCGCACGGGTGCTGGGCTGGCCGTTCAAATGGCTGGGTCTGAAGGGCGACCCGGCGCTGCCGCCGACCACGCGCGCGCTGACTGCGCTGGGTCCGGCCTATATCAAGTTCGGTCAGATCCTTTCGACCCGTCCCGACATCGTGGGCGAGGAACTGGCCGAGCAGCTGAAATACCTGCAAGACAAGCTGCCGCCCTTCCCGGTCGAAACCGCCAAGCGGATGATCGAGGAGGAGTTGGGCATCTCGGTCTCCTCCGAATTCATCGAATTTTCCGAACCCGTCGCCGCCGCCTCCATCGCGCAGGTGCATCGCGCCCGGCTGGCGGAAACCGGCGAGGAGGTCGCGGTCAAGGTGCTGCGCCCCGGCATCGAACGCGCCTTCCGCAAGGACATCGACGCCTTCTGGTTCGCCGCGCAGGCGATCGAGCTGATCTCGCCCGCCTCGCGCCGGTTGCGGCCAAAGGATGTCATTGCCCATTTCGAGGGCGTGGTGATGGGCGAGCTTGACCTGCGGCTGGAAGCCGCCGCTGCGGCCGAGTTTGCGGCAAATACCGAAACTGACGCGGGTTTCCGGGTGCCTAAACCCGTCTGGGCGCTGTCCAGCCGCAATGTGATGACGCTGGGCTGGGCCGAGGGCATCGCGCTGGCCGACAATGCCGCACTGGATGCCGCCGGGCATGACCGCGTGGCGCTGGGCGCGCGGGTGCTGGAGCTGTTTCTCAGCCATGCGCTGCGCGACGGCTATTTCCATGCCGACATGCATCAGGGCAACCTGAAGGTCGGGGCCGATGGTGCGATCATCGCCTATGATTTCGGGATCATGGGGCGGCTGGATGACTATACCCGCCGCGTTTATGCCGAAATCCTGTTCGGCTTCATCCGCAAGGATTACCGCCGCGTCGCCGAGGTGCATTTTGAGGCTGGCTATGTGCCCGCGGACCGCGACATCGACGAATTTGCACGCGCGCTGCGCGTGGTGGGCGAGCCGATCTTCGGCATGGACGCCAGCCGCATTTCGATGGCGCGGCTGCTGGCCTATCTGTTCGAGGTGACGGAACGCTTCGGAATGCAGACCCGGACCGAGCTGATCCTGTTGCAGCGCACCATGGTGGTGGTTGAGGGCGTGGCGCGTGGTCTGGACCCGCATATCAACATCTGGCAGGTCGCCCACCCGGTGGTCGAAGGCTATATCAAGACCAACATCGGCCCTCGCGCCCTGTTGCGCGATCTGGTGCAGACAGCGCAGGTTCTGGGCCGGTTCGGGCCGAAATTGCCCGCCCTGGTCGAGGCGCAGCTTGTGCGCCAGTCGCGCCCGGAGGCAGAGCCGAAACGCCCGCTGCATCCCGCGCTCTGGATGTTGGCGGGGGGCGCGCTGGTCGGGGCAGGCGTTGTTCTGGGCGCACTGGTCTGAGGCGGCTCAGCTTGCCTTGCTGAGCCGGCTGGACAGCAGGTCGCCGGTTTCCGACAGGATCGGATAGGCGATCATGGTGAAGGCCGAGTTCACCTGTTTCAGCGCGCGCAACGTCTCCTGATGCACGCTCGACGTCTCGATGCTTTCGGAAAGCCCCTCGCGCAGCCGCTCCAGGTGCGACCGCTGCAATTGCTGTTCCAGATCGCGCACATGGTCCTTTTCCTCGACCAGCGCGCGGGCGGCATCGGGATTCAGCGTCATCAGCACGTTCAGCGCCGCTTGTGCATTCGACAGAACACGGTCGTGGAAATCGCACAGTTCCTTCCAGCCGGTCGCGGAAAAGCGCGTGCCTTCCTGATCCAGCCGCTTGGCCAGCGCCACGATGGAATCGCTGATCGTGTTGCTGGCGCCATCCATGTTGACTGCCATTTCCGCCAGTTCCATCACACGGCCATTGGTATCCTCATCCGGCGCCGCGCGCTGGATGCGGGCCAGATACAGCTTCACCTCAAGGTGCATCCGGCTGATTTCGGCCTCTTTGGTCTTGATGGCGGCGGCGGTGTCGTCGTCCCATTTCTGAAACAGCGAGATGACGGGGCGCAGCATCGCCTCGACCATTTCGCCCATCATCAACACCTCGCGCGCGGTGCAGGCCAGTGCGCGGTCGGGCTTCGTCAGTGCCGCGGGATCCAGCGCCGAAAGCCGCGTCAGTTGCGCCGCGTCGGGCGGAGCCTGCACCCAGGCGGAGACCGCGCGCAGGATCGGGCTGACCAGCGGCAGCGCGATCAGGGCGAGCGCAAGGTTGAACAGCAGATGCAGGTTGATGACCTGCCGGGCAGGCGTGGCGCCAATCATCTCAAGTGGCGGTGCCAGCAGCAAGAGCACGATCAGCGCGATCAGGGCTCCGCCGCCGCGCAGCGCCAGATTGGCAAGGATCACCCGCCGCGCCGCAAGTTCGGCGCCGAGTGTCAGCATATAGGCGATGACCGCGCCGCCCAGATTGGCGCCCAGCACCATGGCGACGCCTGCGGTAACGGGCAGCACGCCCTGCGCCGCCAGTGTGACGAACAGCAGCACCGCTGCGACCGAGGAATACATCATCCACGCCAGCAACGCGCCGATGACGAAGGCCGTCATCGGATCGCCGCCCAGATAACCCATGGCCGACACCAGCGCAGGGCTGTCGCGCAAGGGCTCGGTCGCGTCACGCAGCATGGAAAGTGAGACGAAGATCAGCGCCAGCCCGATCAGGATGCGTCCGCCCATGCGCGAATGCCGCTGTTTGCCTTTGAGGAACAGCCCCACCCCGCCGATCAGCAGCAGAGGCACCAGCCAGTCGGCCCGCGTCATCAGGATCTGCGCCACGATGGCCGAGCCGACATCGGCGCCCAGCATGGTTGCCAGCCCCGCCACCGCCGGCATCGCGCCTGAGGCCACGAAATTCGCCGTCAGGATCGCCACGGCAGTAGAGCTTTGCAGCAGCACTGCCGCCATGATTCCGATCCCGGCCGAGACAGCCCGGTTTTCTGCCCCGCGCCGCAAAAGCTTGCGCAACAGCACCGACCAGCCACGCTCCACCCCGGTCCGCACCAGCCGCACCGACCACAGCAGCAGCGCGGCCGCGCCGGAGACATGGATCAGGAACAGCAGGGGCGAGGTTTCGGTCATCTGGTCTCTCGGGTCTGGCGCCGGGGGGCGGAGCCTGGATATGTCATCAAACTGTTACAAAATGCGGTATAGCCTGCGGGCAGGCGGGGCTACCCGCCTTTGGGTCCGGCTTGTGGTCGGGGCATCGGGGGCATTCCTGTGCGTCCGGTGTTTGCGCGTTTTTCAGGCATAGTGCCGCGCTTCCGCGCGCTTTACCAGCGCGCAGATTTCTGTCCTTGGGTCACAGGATCGGGAGAGTGGTGCTCAGCCGCGCGGTGGCAGCAGGGCGCCGGGGTTCATCAGGCACTGCGGGTCGAACACCGCCTTGATGCCGGCCATCATGTCCAGCCGGACAGGATCGACCAGTCGCGCCATTTCCTCGGTCAGCTTTCGGCCGATGCCATGCTCGGCCGAGAAGCTGCCGCCATGGGCGATGGCCACGTCATGAATGGCACGCTCGACCTCCAGTTCCATCGCCTCCTTGTCGGGGAGGGCGGTCCAGAACTCGCGCGGGAACATCAGGATGTAATGCACATTCCCATCGGCCAGATGGGCGACGATGGCGCGTTCGGCCTGTGGGAAACGCGCGGCGGCCACGCGGTCGGCATCGGCGATGAAGCCCGCCACCTCGGAGGGCCGGACCGAGGTATCCAGCACCACGCCCACCCCTGTCAGCTTGTTCGCCTCGGTCACCGAATGGCGGAAATGCCAGATGTTTTCGGCCTGCGCCTCGCTTTGGGCGATCACCGCATCGGCGATCAGCCCTTCCTCCATAGCCTCTGCCAGCAGGGCTTCCAATTGCGGTGCAAGCACGTCATCGGCGCGCGAGGACGCAAGCTGCACCATCAGCGACCAGTCGGGAAGCGCCGCCAAAGGCATGCGGATGTCGGGGAAGTGGCGCACCACATAGCTCGCCTCGGCGCGGTCGATCATTTCCAGCGCCTCGACCAGCGCGCCGAAAGTGGCGCGGATGCGGGTGGCCACCTCCAGCGCCTGATCGACCGAGGCGAAACCAAGCCAGCAATCGGCGCGGCTTTGCATCCGGGGCGCAAGGCGCAGCACGGCACCCGTAATCACCCCCAACGTGCCCTCGGACCCGGCGACGAGCTGGGTCATGGAGTAGCCGGTGTTGTTCTTGCGCAGGCCGCCCAGATCGGACAGCACGCGCCCGTCGGCCAGCACGAGTTCGACCCCCGCCACGAGATCGCGCATCGCACCATAGCGCAACACGCCGGTGCCGCCGGCATTGGTGGCGATCAACCCGCCGATCTGTGCGGTGCCTTCGGATCCGAGGTAAAGCGGGAATTGCAGGTTCAGCTTTTCCGCCTCGGCATGGACCTCGGCCAGTGTCATCCCCGCATCCACGGTCAGCAGGCCGGAATGCAGATCGGCCTGCCGCAACCGGCGCATCCGTTTCAGACCGATCACCACCCCCGCTTGCGGCACCGCACCATAACACAGCCCGGTGTTGCCGCCCTGTGGAAAGACCGCGATCCCGCGCGCGGTAACGGCCCGGACCGCCGCCGCAGCCTCGTCAACCGTCGCCGGAAGCAGAACCGCCAGCGCCGTGCCACTGCGACGACCCCGAAAATCAGTGACATAGGGGGCAATGTCCGCCGCTTCGGTCAGCAGCCCCTTCGGGCCGAGGATCGTGGTGAGCTCGGCCAGCAGCGCGGGATCGGCGGTCATGGTCAGGCGGCCTCGCTTTGCCCGATGTGGCCCAGAACGGCGGTCAGCATTGCCATCGTCTCGGCCGAAGGCGCGGTCAGAGGCAGGCGCACCGGGCCCATGTCTTGCCCGGCCATCTTCATCAACGCCTTCAGCGGGCCGGGGTTGGTTTCGCGGTAGATCGCCGTCAGCACCGGGTCAATGCGGTGCTGCATGGCCAGCGCCCCGGCCAGATCGCCGTTGCGGGCCAGATCGAAGACCTTGATCCAGTATTCCGGATAAAGCGAGGCCGAAGCCAGAACGCCGCCCTTCGCCCCCAGTGCCACATGGGTGGCGAACAGTGGTTCCTCGCCGCTGAGCACGGCCAGCCGGTCGCCTGCCTCGCGCAGCGTGGCGATGAAGCCCGGCACGTCATAGTTGGAATATTTCATGCCGATGATCGTGCCATCCTCTGCCAGCCGGGCATAGGTTTCCGGGCTGAGCGCGGCATTGGTGCGGCGCGGAATTTCATAGGCCATGAGCGGCAGGTCCACCGTATCGCGGTAGCGGGCGAAATAGGCGCGCATGCCTTCCTGCGGGCCGACCGCGTAATAGGGCGTCACAAGCATCAGACCAGCAGCCCCCGCCGCCAGAAAGTCGCGCCCGGCCTCCAGCGCATCCTCATAGCCGGTGGACAGCACGCCGGGCAGGACCGGGGCGCCTTCTGCCGCCTCGACACAGGCGGATACCACGCCTGCGCGCTCGCCCCGCGACAGGGCGGGGTATTCGCCGGTGCCACCGATCGGCACGATCCCTGTGGCGCCCGCCGCCAGTTGCCGCTTCACCAACGCCTTGACCGCGTCATAATCCACCGCGCCTTCGGCGGTGAAGGGCGTCACGATGGCGGTGAACAGCCCGTGCAGGTCATCCTTGGTCAAAGTCATGGTCTTGGTCCTTGGTCAAACGATCAGAGAAAGCCCAGCAGTCGCGGCAGCGTCAGCGAAATCGCCGGCACATAGGTCACCAGCAGCAGCACCACGAGGTTGGAGCAGAGGAAGGGAAGCGAGGCGCGCACGATCCGCCCCAGCGAAACGCCCGAGATTGACGAGCCGAGGTAAAGCGCCAGCCCGTAGGGGGGGGTCATCAGTCCGATCATCACATTCATCACCATGATGACCCCGAAATGCACCGGATCGACGCCCATCTGTGCGAGGATCGGGGTGAACAGCGGCGCGAACAGCAGAAGCTGGACGGAATCACCGATCCACAGCCCGTTGATGAGGAAGAAGATGTTCAGCGCCAGCAGCAGCATCCAGGGTTGCAGGTTATAGGCCGCCACCAGATCGCCCAACTGGTTCGGCAGCCGTTCATTCGCCAGCACCCAGGAAATGATCGTGGCGAAACCGACGATCAGGTAAACCGAGGCCGAGGTGCGCGCAGAACGGTCGAGGATGGCCCACAGCGCCTTGAGGCTGAGATTGCGATAGGCCAGAAAACCCACCAGCAGCGCGTAGGCCACGGCCACCGCCGCCGCCTCGGTCGCGGTGAAGATGCCCGAGATGATGCCGCCGATGATGATCATCGGCATGAAGATGGCGAAGAAGGCATTGCCGACGATGTTCAGCGCCACCGCCAGCGTCAGGTTGGCGATGGGGTTGGCCTTGAAGCCGAAGCGCCGCGCCATGATGAAGATCAGCGCCATCTGACCCAGACCCAGCATCATGCCCGGCACGGCACCGGCCAGAAACAGCGCCGCGACCGAAGTATTGGTCAGCGCCGAAAACATGATCAGCGGAATCGAGGGCGGGATGATCGGCCCCTGAATGGCCGAACTGACGGTCAGCGCGGCCGAGAAATCCTTGTCGTAGCCGTCTTTCTCCATCATCTCGATCTCGACCGGACCAAGTGCCGAAATGTCGGCCAGCGCCGATCCCGATACGCCCGCGAACATCATGGAGCCCACGACGTTCACATAGGCCAGCCCCCCGCGTAGCCGCCCGACCAGCAGGCGCGACAGGTTCACCAGCCGCTCGGTCATGCCGATGGCGCTCATGATCTCGCCCGCAATGATGAACAGCGGGATCGACAGCCAGATGAACACATCCATCCCGGTGAAGAACTTGTGGGCGTAGATATCCAGCATGTCGGTCATGCCGGGTTTCACGAAGAAATAGGCAAGACCCGCAAAGCCGATGGCAAAGATCACGGGGCTGCCCAGTAGCATCAGCGCCAGCAGCAGACCGACGATGGCAAGAAGCGGCTGATCCATCGCTCAGATCTCCGAATTCAGGATGGAGGGGCCGGTATCGACCGGGCCGCGGATCAGGTCACGCAGCGCCAGCACCAGCATGTGAAACAGCATCAGGGCGGCGCCGACCGGGACCGAGAGGTAAATCCAGAAGAACGATATTCCCAGCGTGACCGCCTGACGGCGCTGACCGAACAGGGCATTCTCGAACCCTTTCCAGACCAGAACCGCCAGCATCGCCGCCAGCAGCAGGCGGAAGGCAGCGTTGCGGTAGCCCAGCAGGCGTTGCGGCCAGAAGTGATCGAAGAAATCGACGCGGACCAGTTGATCGTCGCGGACCAGCAGACTGCCTGCCAGCATCACGACCCAGACCATCAGGTAACGCGAGACTTCCTCGGGCCAGGGCAGCGAGAAGCCGAAGGCGTAGCGCAGCACAACCTGAAGAAACAGCACGCCGAAGATGATCAGCAGCAGAACCCGCGCTACGGCGGAGGTGACCCACGACAGGACCGTGGCAAGGCGTTCAAGTAGCGGAAGCATGGGCACCCCGAGGGAAGGGGCGGGCGGCGAACCGCCCGCCGTTGGCTCAGTTGGCCTGCGCGGCGGCGACGGCGGCGGTCAGTTCGTCAATGATTTCCTGTCCGGTGGTTTCGGCCAGGATCTTGGCCACCGGCCCGCGCGCCGCATCGACGAATTGCTGGAACTCTTCCGGCGTCGGCTGGTAGATTTCAACGCCCGCCTTGCGGATCACGGCCAGATCCTGCGATTCCTTCGCGGCGATCACGCCCAGCATGGCGAAGGCAGCCTCGTCAGCGGCAGCCTTGAAAGCGCGCTTGTCCTCGTCGGGCAGGGCCTTCCAGTAATCCTCGTTGACGGTGATCAGCGGCATGTTGATCAGGTGGTGATCCAGCGTGTAATACTTCTGCACCTCCTGCAAATTCGCCATCAGCATGGTATAGGGCGCGTTTTCCTGCCCATCCACGACGCCGGTCTGAAGCGCGCTGTAAAGCTCGGCCCAGGCAATCGGCGTTGGCGAGGCACCCAGAGCCTCGACCATGGCGACGTGAATCGGCACCTGCTGGGTGCGCATCTTCATGCCTTTCATGTCGGCGGGCGACTTGATGAGCTTGGTCGAGGACGAGAAGTTGCGGAAGGCCGAGGGCAGATAGGCAAGGATGCGTACGCCCGATTGTTCGGCGACCAGATCGGACAGCTTCTGCCCGAAGGGCCCGTTCAGCACCTCGCGCGCCACGGCGGTGGAAGGGAAGCTGTAGGGCAGCTCCAGCACCGAGGCGACGGGCGCATAAGCCGCAAGGTGCCCGGCGTTCAGCCCGCCCACCATTTGCAGCGATCCGCGGACGTTCTGTTCGGCCAGCGATTCCAGATCGCCCATCTGGCCGTTGGGGAACACCTGCACTTCATATTTACCGCCGGTCTGCGCGGCGAGCGAACTGGAGAAAACCTCTGTATAGGTCCAGTAGGTATTGGCCAGAAGGTCGCCTTCGCCATCGACATGGGCGAAGCGCACGGTTTCGGCATGGGCCGCAACGCCCCCGATGATCAGGGCGCAAGCAGTCATTGCGCCAAGGCGCATGTTACGGAAATAGCTCATATATTTTCCCCGTCGGCTTTGGATTTCGTTGTGGCGGCTGTTCCGCGCCTAGAAAAAGCCTGTGCAAAAATTCTCGTTTCGTCAATAATTTTATTATACGAAAACTGCATTTCCTTTTTGACCGATGTTTCGCTAAGATGCATGGATGGGAAAGACGACCCACAGAGCCGGCTGCCTGTTGCGGAGAAGCCTTCCGGTGAAATGGGTTACGCGAAATATTGATCCGGCCCGGGCAACAGGGCGCTGTTTGAAAGGTGTGCAATGCTGGTCAGCGGTCAGACGCTACTGAGTCAGACGGAAACGCTTGCGGCAAGCGAGCCTGCGGAGCCCGCCGAAGAGGCGATCGGCGAGCGAATCATCGGTCTGCGAAAGGCGCGCGGGCTGACGCTTCAGGAATGCGCGCGGTTGTCGGGTGTGGCCGCCTCCACCCTGTCGAAGATCGAGCGGAACGACCTGTCTCCGACCGTTTCAACTCTTGTGAAGATCGCCTCGGGCTTCGGGGTGGAACCGGCCGAGCTGCTGGCGCCCAGCCGGGTCGCCACCGCGCCGGGGCGTCGCGCGGTCAGCCGTCAGGGTGAGGGCAAGGCGCATACCTCGCAATCCTGCCAGAACCGCCTGTTGTGCAGCGATTTGAAGAACAAGCGCATGGTGCCCGTGCGCACCCGTGTGACCGCCCGGAGCACAACCGATTACCCGGTCTGGCCGCAATCGGATGCCGAAATCTTTCTCTGGGTCGTTTCGGGCCGGATGCTGCTGCATTCCAAGGTCTATGAGCCGCTGGAACTCGGCCCCGGCGATTCCGTCTATTACGACGGCAATGTCCCGCATTGCTGGACGACGGCCAGCGACGAAGATGCCGAGGTCATCTGGGTGGTGAGCGCCTGAAATGGCGACCTTCCTCAGTTTCGATGCGGCCCGGCGCAACGCTCGCCGTCGCCTGCCGCGCGGGCTGTTCGACTATATCGACCGGGGCGTGGGCGAGGAAGCCAGCCTGCGGGCCCTGCGCGCCCGGCTGGATGCCGCCGAAATCATGCCGCGTGCCTTGCAGGGGCGGCCCCACCCCGACACCGGCTGCGCCTTGTTCGGGGAACGCTTCGCCGCACCCTTCATCATCGCCCCTACGGCCATGGCCGGGCTGGTGCATCGGCAGGGCGAGGCTGCGCTGGCGCGGGCGGCCGGGGCGGCGGGCATCCCGTTTTCATTGTCCACCCAATCGGTCAGCGGGGTGGATGACATCGCCCGCGCATCGCCCGAAACTGTGATCTGGATGCAGATTTACCTCTGGCGCGAGCTGAGCTTCACCGAGGCCCTGCTGCGCCGCGCGCGCGATGCCGGTGTTCGGGTGCTGGTGATGACGGTGGATACTCCGGCCGGATCACGCAAGGAATGGAACCTGCAAAGCGGCTTCAACATGCCCTTCCGCATGTGCGCGCGCAGCCTGATCGACCTTGCGCTGCGCCCCAACTGGTTGGCGGGGGTGATGCTGCCGCAGGTGCTGCGTGGAGGTATCCCGCAGATGGACAATTACCCCGAGGGTCTGCGCCCCCGCCTGATCGGCCCGCCGGTCGATCCGCGCCTGTCCTTGATGCCGGGGCTGAACTGGGATCACGTCGCCTGGCTGCGCGACCGCTGGTCCGGCGCGCTGATCCTGAAAGGCATTCTGTCGCCCGAAGATGCACGGCGCGCGGTTGAGGCTGGTGCCGACGGTATTGTCGTTTCCTCGCACGGCGCTCGGAATTTTGACGCAGCCCCCGCGCCCATCGACGTTCTGCCGCAGATCGTCAATGCGGTTGCGGGGCGCCTGACAGTTCTGGCGGACAGCGGCGTGAAACGTGGTCTTGACGTTCTGCGCTATACCACACGCGGGGCGCGGGGCGTCATGCTCGGTCGGCTGCCGCTCTGGGCGCTGGCCTCGGGCGGCGAGGCAGGCGTGCGCGAAATGCTGGCGGTCCTGCGCGCCGAATATGCCGAGGCGCTGAACTATCTGCTGCCCGCTGAAGCCTAGTGCGGTGCCAGATCCGGGTGTGCGGCTGCAAAGGCGGGCAGGCTTTCCAGATGCGCGCCAATCCGGGTCAGGCGGGGTGTCGTTGTCAGGTCCACTCCCCAGCGCCGCGCATTGTAAAGCTGCGGCACAAGGCAGATATCTGCCAGCGTGATCCCGGCGCCAAAGCAATGGTTCCCATGATCCACCATCTCCTCGACGGCGCGCAGGCCGGGCGAAATCATGTCGCGCATCCAGCTTTCCATGGTGATCCCGCCATTGGATTGTGCCACCGCATAACGTGCGACGCGCAGGTTGCAGACCGGGTGGATCTCCATCGCAATGGCATGGGCGATGGCACGGATGCGCGCCCGATCCCCCGCCGATCCGGGGAGCAGGTTCAGCCCGCGCGTTTCGTCCAGATATTCGACGATGGCCAGCGATTGTGTCAGCGACAGTCCGTCGATGCCCAGCACTGGTACCAGACCCTGTGGGTTGCGCGTCAGATGTTCGTCAGCGCGCTGGTGGCCGGCGACCAGATCAACCGGAATGCTTTCCCAGTGCAGACCGGCAAGCCCCAATGCGATTCGCACCCGGTAGCTGGCCGATGAACGCCAGTAATCGAACAGACGGATCATTTTCTGGTCTCCTGTCGCGCCAGGCGCGATGTCTGGGTCACTCGTTTCATTTGCAATAAATATCTTGACTTCGTTACATCTGCAACTATTTATCTGCATACCCCCCGGAGGGGCGGCAGGATGAACGGAGGGGGGTTGCCATGACGAATGACATTGATGTGTCCGGGCTTCGGCGTGCTGGTGGTATTTTTGCTGGCGGGCAGTTTGGGTACATGTCTGGTTTTGGGAATGATTTTGAGACGGAGGCCTTGTCGGGTGCTTTGCCTCAGGGTCAGAATTCGCCGCAGA